>CAVVBQ010000005.1:0-3155586 GCA_963746645.1 uncultured Solirubrobacterales bacterium | reverse complement strand
TGCAAAGCCGTCCACACCGGTTCGATTCCGGTCGTCGCCTCTAAATTCCGACCAACTCAGCGACGTTCGAGTGCCTCGGTCGAAGACAGCGCCTCTGCGCCACCTTCCAATCCCTCCCGACCACCCTCGCCGCTACCGTACCCCCTGTGCCATCTCCCCTTCCCCTAATCAAGGTAATCCTCGCCAGCACTCGACCCGGGCGCTTTGGGGAGAAGCCGGCGGCCTGGCTCATGGACCGCTTGTCCAAGCGAGCAGACCTCACGGTGGAGCTCCTCGATCTCCGCGACCACCCGCTGCCAAACTTTGACCAGCCTAGATCGCCGGTGGGCGCGCCGCGCGAGTATGCCAACGATGCCATTGCCCGTTGGGGCCACACGGTCGACGAGGCCGACGGATTCGTCGTCGTCACACCCGAGTACAACCACGGCTATCCAGCATCGCTGAAGAACGCGATCGACCACGTCTTTGCCGAGCTCAACCGCAAGCCAATCATGTTCGTCGGCTATGGCAACGTTGGTGGGGCCCGTGTCATCGAGCAGCTGCGCCTCGTCGCGGTCGAGCTCGAAATGGCTCCGCTACGACACGCGATCCACATTCTGCCTGAGCTGATGGTGCCTGCCATGAAGGCCGACCCATTCACGCTCGATCTTCTTGCGCCACTTGACGAACGACTGGACACGGCTGCGAAGAATCTCGTCTGGTGGGCAAACGCACTCGCCGATGCTCGCAAGCACGCACCGTCCTAAGCACCCACCCCCATGGGCGAGACAGGTGACGCGCATAGCCTCAATTGCCGCCTGCCTGCTCGCGCTATCCCTGGCCCTCCGCGCACCCAACGCCGACGCCAAGGCCGAAGTCAAATCCCCCCGAGCCACCCCCTCGTCCATAGTCCCGCTAAGCGAAGAAGCAGAACCGGCCGAAGCGGGACAAACCGGGCCGGGGCAGGCCGAACCTGGGCAACCGATCACCATCACGATGGACCAGCTCGCCCCAGGCAGGCCGGTTGCAAAGCGCTTTCTCGGCCTGTCCTTCGAGGCCGCCGCGATCGATCAGCTCGCGGGCGATGCGCACCGCGGTGACTTGGTTAGGTTGCTGCGCTCTCTGGGCCCCGGAATGCTGCGCTTTGGCGGGATCACAGCGGATCAGAACGTCGCCTGGACCGATGCCCAGACCCCACGACCGGCATGGGCCACGAGCACGATCGGCCCCGCCCAGTTGCGCGCAATCGGCGAACTGGCCCACCGCAGCGGCTGGCAAGTCCTGCTCACGGTCGGCCTCGCCCACTACGAACCGCAAGCCGCGGCACGCGAGGTGGCTGCCGCCCATCAAGCTCTCGGGCCCTATCTAGCTGCGGTCGAGATCGGCAACGAGCCAAACGCTTATGGCAATCACGGTTTTCGGGAACTCCCTTGGATCGCCCAAGGCTATGAGGAAGAAGTCAGCAACTATCGCGACGCGATCGCTTCCCTCGCTCCCGGCATACCGATTGCCGGTCCCGATGTCTCCGGCTCGGGCGTGTTCAGCGAATGGGGCGGCGAGGAGGCCTTGGCGCAAACGCCTGCTTTCCTGACCGGACATCACTATCCGCTTGGTTGCGCGCAAACGCCCCCGCCCTCGATCGAAGCCTTGTTGAGCTCGGCCGGCCGTGGCAGCGCGGCGCGCTCGCTGGCCACGTACATGACGGTGGCGAGCTCCAATGGCATCCCTTTGCGCATCGACGAGGCCAATTCCGTCTCCTGCGGGGGAGTGGCAGGCATTAGCAATACGTTCGCCTCGGCGCTATGGGCAGTCGGGTACATAACGCAAACGATGGCGGCCGGTGCGGTAGGCATCAATCTCCAAAGCAACCCCACTAATTGCCTCGGATATACGCCCCTATGCGCACCCAGTCCCGCGGCGCTCGCACAAGGGACTCTGCGCGCCGAGCCCGAGTGGTATGCACTTCTGTTGACCAGATCGCTCGTCGGCTACCGTCCTTTGCCGACCACAATCGCACCAGAAGGCTCACCCAATCTTGTGGCGGCCTCCTTTTTGGGGAGAGATCACTCCCTGCGGGTGGTGCTCGCCGACGAGGAACCACCGGGCACGAGCCCACTCTCGCTGCAACTAGATGTAGGCGCAAGTCTTGGCGTGGGACACGTCCTGCGCCTCACCGCGCCTTCGCCGAGTGCGACCGGCGATGTGTCGCTCGCCGGTCGCGCGGTCGCAGCCAATGGCTCTTGGCGTGCTCCCACACGCACCGAAAGCATTGCCTCCCACTCAGGAGTCCTAGCGCTCCAGCTCGCCCCAAGCAGTGCTGCGCTGCTCACTATCGCGCGTCCAACTCCCAAGCCGGCCCACCCGAAGCACACTCGCAATAGGCCCCTCGCGACAGGACGCGTCGAGGGCAAGCCAACCGGGTAGGCAACACTCGCGCGTGGTTCAAGCTCCAAAGGACCCTCGCACCTCTGTCATGTCCCAGGAAGGGAGCAACGATGAGTGCCGATCAACCGTACGAGCAGCAGGAGACCGAGGAGGCCGCTAGAGAAGCGGCCGAGATCGGCGGCAGTGGTGGGAGTGAAGAGCGCGATCCGGCCATGCGCCCGGTTAGTGAAGCCGGTGGCGGCGAGGCCGAGGGCTTCGAGGAATCCGAGCGCGCCTTGATCGAACACGCCTCTCACGGGGACGATCAGTCCGCTCACGCCATCCTCCACGATCAGGGCGCCAACGAGGAGTCAAACTCTGCTCGCCAAGACGGCGAAGCTGACCATGAGCGCAGCAGCGAGATGGACGCCAACTGACCACATCCGCGGCGGCTATTGGAGCCGATGCAGGAATGGAGCCAATGCACGACCCTCCCTCGAGACTGAGCGGTGAGACGCGTCACGAGACGCAGCTAGAGCGCCTTGATCGCAACCTCGAGGAGCTCACTGGCGAGCTTCGTGTCGTCGTCACCGGCGTGCAAGTGTTGTTCGCTTTCCTGCTGATCGTGCCGTTCAACACTGGCTTTGCCCATGTCGGGCGCTTCGAGCAGACCGTCTACATGGTCACGCTCATCTTCGCGGCCTTGGCAATCGTGTGCACGATCGCCCCCTCTGCCCAGCATCGCTTCCTATTTCGCCACGACGACAAGAGGTATGTAGTTTTCAACTCCAATCGTGTGGTTATCGCTGGCTTGGCATTCCTTGCACTCGCGATGTGCGGGTGCTTGTTGCTCGTCACCACCAAGATCTTCGGCGCTCCAGCGGGCGTGCTCACCGCGACACTTGGAGCAATTCCCTTTCTGGTCTTCTGGTTTGCGATCCCCCTGCGCCGCCTTCGGCTGCTGAACGAACGCCAGCGAGAATCCGAGCGCTAGCCACTCACTCGCGCAAGTGCATTACTGAGCGTCTGTTGGGTTTGGGGACCATGCAGTGTCATCCGCAACTTGCCCGCACTATCGAGAACGAACGTGGTGGGCAGGAATGTGGTGATCCCGTATTCACGTCCCACCGTGCCGTCAGGATCGCGAAGGTTGGGAAACGTCCATCTGTAGCGACGAACGAATGAGCGGGCGTTGCCACGTGAGAGATCCTCCCAATTGACCCCCACGAGCGCTGCGCGAGCACCCAGGCTCTGCGAGAACCGCTCGAGTGTGGGGGCCTCCTGTTCGCATGGCCCACACCAGCTGGCCCAGAATGTGACGAGCGCAGGGTGTCCCCGCAAAGACGCGATCGTCACGCTCTTGCCACTGAGCTGTTCCTTTGGGAGCGCAGGCGCCAAGTGGCCGTTGTGCCCCCCACTGCTTGCCAGCCCAACAACAGCAAGCGCGATCACAATGGCACCCGCGACCGTCCACACGAGCAGTTTGCGCAGCGAGACTCCTGATCGAGGCATGGTTAGGCGAACCTATCACCGATGCGAAGCAGATCGACCCGCTCAGGGCGGGCCGATCCGGGGAGGGAATGAGGGAGGAACGATGCCCTCGCTTTGAGTGTTGCCTGAACTGGGCGATGTCAAACACGAACCAGCATGCCGAGGAAGAAGCACGCGTCAGTTAGGGGCGCACCGGGCGAGCCGAGCATCACGCGTACCTCAGGTGCGCACTGGGCGAACATCGCGTACACGTAAGGCATTCTTGACGCTATAGAGCTCGGCATCCGCGCGCGCGACGCACTCGCCGAGGTTCTCGCCGCCCAGCCACTCGGCGATCCCAACCGACCAAGTAACGGGAACCTCCTTGACGCGCAGGCGATCGAGCACGGCGACGGCGCCGTCCGGTGAGGTTGCCGGCAGCAACAGCACGAACTCATCGCCACCGTGACGCGCGAGGATGTCGCCGGTACGCAGACACGCTTGCCAGGAGCAGCCAAGTTCGGCGAGCACCCGATCGCCGACCACATGACCGCGCGAGTCGTTGATCTGCTTGAAGTTGTCCAAATCGAGCACGACAAGCGTCAGTCGATTGGCACTGCGCTGCGCAATCGCATGCTCGCGTACAGCGGCAGCCAGGAAGCCGTTGCGATTGAGCAGTCCCGTCAGGGGATCGGTGTCGGCTTGACGGCGCAAGCTCTCGCTGAGTTGTCCAAGCACGATGCAGATCGACCAGATCGTGACCGTCACGATCGCCCAGTAGATGCCAACGTGAGGCAGCCCCCCAGCTAGCAGCGCCAAGCCAAAGCCAACGGAGATCAGGATGCCTTGAGCGACCACGATGCGCCGAGGAAAGAAGTGGGCAGCGTATATCGCAATCCATGGATAGGAGAAAGCCACGATCATCATTCCGCCATGAGTTGTGGCGTGCGCAACCAGGCCGCTCGTCACGAGAGTCCCGCAGGCGGCCAGCAACTCGAACCCGACCAGGGGGATGCGCCGCGCGAACAGCCACACGATCGAGGCGCCAATCACGGCGAGACCACCCGAGATGCCAATCAACGCGATCGGCTCAGTGGAGCTGATCGGAAAGAGAACTGTTGCCAAGCAAACCATTCCCTTGAACAGGAACAGCAGAGCAAGCGACCATGCCATCGGTGGGCGGCGCGCCACCACCCGGCTTGCGAGGGAACGCGGGAGTGCGAACCCGCTTCGCCCAAGCGGTGGCCGGGACTCGACGAGGCCCTGCCCTTGCCAGAGCGACTGAGATGGGCTCGTATACATTGCTTGCTACTTCTTCGGACTGCATCCGCCGGCGCTTGAGCGCGCGGAGCGCCCTACAACGAACCTTGCGGCTCAGCCCTCAAAGCCAGCGCGCTACGCTGAGCAATAGTGCAGTTGTTCAAATCACGCCAGACGAGCACCATGCAAGACGC
Source organism: uncultured Solirubrobacterales bacterium (assembly GCA_963746645.1). Classification (GTDB taxonomy): domain Bacteria; phylum Actinomycetota; class Thermoleophilia; order Solirubrobacterales; family Solirubrobacteraceae; genus Palsa-744. The sequence goes on along the minus strand of CAVVBQ010000005.1, from coordinate 3,150,319 downwards.
CCAGGCGCTGCCTGGACGGGAGCAGCCTGTGAGGGTCGCGGATAGTCACATCGTGCTTGGCACCCCCCTCCAGCCACCGTTTCCCGACGGTACAGAGCAAGCCATATTCGGGATGGGCTGCTTCTGGGGCGCCGAGCGGATCTTCTGGGAGGCACCCGGCGTTTACACGACCGCCGTGGGTTATGCGGGTGGGGTCACGCCAAACCCCACTTATGAGGAGGTGTGTAGCGGTCGTACTGGACACGCCGAGGTGGTCTTGGTCGTGTTCGACGCTTCGGCCACCAACTTCCAGGAGATGTTGAGATTGTTTTGGGAGGGCCATGACCCAACCCAAGGCATGAGACAGGGCAACGACAGGGGCACCCAGTACCGCTCGATCGTGATCTGCTCAGACGCGGCGCAGCTCGCCCTCGCCGAGTCCTCGCGCGAGGTCTACGAGCGCATGCTCACGGCCAGCGGCCATGGCAAGATCACAACCGAGATCCTCCCTCCCGACCCGGCGCGCCCCTTCTATTACGCCGAGGACTATCACCAGCAATACCTCGAGAAGAACCCGGGCGGCTACTGCGGCTTGGGCGGTACCGGCGTTTCCTGTCCCGTGGGCTTGGGCGCTAGCTGACCGAGCGGTGCCCTGCCTGGGGCGGCCTGCCCAAAGCTGAGCGGCCTGCGTGGCGTCGCCTGCTTGAAGCGGCCTGCCCGCTTGACGCTACAGCCGCTTAACGACGCGACCCCCGCCCGAAAGGACGAGGGTCGCGGATTGTCGTGACCAGAAGACCGGGCGGGCGCGCACAGAGGAGACGCGCCCAACCCGATCCGCCGCTTATACGGTGCTGCCCGCCGGTGCGGGTGTCCAGGTCGGGGCGTGCGGTCCACCGAGAGTAGGCACGTCCGAGGGGTACACCTCGTTGCCGTGGATCGCGTGATCGCCGATCTCGAGCTCCTCGTCGGAGAGACGTAGGGGCACGAAGATCCCAACCAGCTTCAGCAGGATGAACGTCATTATCCCGCTGAAGAAGATCACGAACACGGCGGCCTCGGCCTGCCAGCGCAACAGTTTCCAGCTTCCGTGGATAGCTCCGGCGAAACCGGGCAGGTTTTCCGCTCCGCCGATACCTATGTACTCGACGATGTTCGGATCGGCGAGGATTCCCACCAGCAGGCCACCCAATAGGCCCGCAATGCCGTGCGTGTAGATCACGCCCAGCGTGTCGTCCACGCTTCGGAACACCGGTGCCCTTGAGAGGAAGCGGATCGCCATCCACACGATCGTGGATGCCACCACTCCGATGATGATCGCCCCGTAGCCGTTCACGAAACCAGCTCCCGGGGTGATTGCCACCAGGCCTGTGATCATTCCGTTGACCGAGCCGATCAAGGACGGCTTGTCGCGGAAGATGTAGTCCCAGGCGATCCACACGAGCATCGCCACAGCCGTGCAGAGGTTCGTGTTCAGAACCGCCGCGGAGGCATTGGCGCCCGCGTAGTAGGAGTCACCACCGTTGAAGCCGTTCCAGCCGAGCCACAGAAGACCCGCACCAGCAGCGACCATCAACAGGTTGTTGGGAGCATCGACCTCTCTGTCTCGTTGCAATCGTGGTCCTATGACCGCGGCTGCCACGAAGCCCGAGATACCGGCTGCCAGGTGGATCACGTACCCACCGGAGTAGTCCAGTGCGCCGTGAGCCGCGAAGTAGCCGCCGCCCCAGATCAGGAACGCATTGACCGTGTACACGAACGTGATCCACAACAGCACGAACGGAATCCACGCCTTGAAGTTGATGCGGCCCAGTACGGAGCCCAGCATCAGGATCGGCGTAATGCCAGCGAACACGAACTGGAAGTACACGAGCGAGGACTGCGGGAAGTGGAACGGTGGCCCCGTACTGATCGACGGGATCGCCGCCTGCCCCTCCTCAGCAGCGTGTCCGAGAACACTTCCCGGTTTGCCCCAGAACGTGTCCAAGAACCCGGTGCCTTTGCCGATCGGGGTTCCAAAGCCCATCTTGAACGCCCATAGGCACCACGCGACGAGCACTAGCGCGAAGGCGACGAAGGTGAGCATCATGCTGTTCACCGACCAGCGCTTCTGCATCACGCCGCCGTAGAGGATGGCGAGACCCGGCACGCTCATCAGACCGACGAACGTCGCGGCAGTCATCTGCCAGGCGTTGTCGCCTGCGTTGAGCCACGATGGGTACGCCAGCCATTCGGCTGTGGCCAAGATGGACATAAGCCTCCATTTCCTGTCTTTAAATGCGTTTTACGGGTACCGCCGACCGTCCTGGTCGCCGGCATCCGCCAGTGCCCCACCATGAAACCGGCCCGCTCGCGCCCGCAATAGGGAGACCTGGCCAACAGTTGGCACCTTGCGTTTGGACATATGTCGAGACGACTGCTCGAGGATGGGCAGCGGGCGTCGCGAGTCGTAAAGCTAGCCTGCGTGACGCGCTGAGAAGCTAGCCCGCTGTGCTGGAGCTAGAGCGACCGTAGGGCAGACCCGCCTGCCTACAAGCCTCGCGTAGAGCGCCGTGCGCGGCGGCAGCCGGATACTGATCCGGCCGGGCGCAGGCTTCGCGCGCATGAGCACCACAAGGGTGCATGAGTGCGGCGCCAAGAGCGCTCGCGTAGGTCACTTCGATACACCCCGCCTGACGAGAGCCCGTTGTGGACGCAAGCACCGCCACAACCGCAAACGCCGCGAGCAGCACACCGCCCGCGGCAAGCACCGCGAGACGCCCCGCACGCGTCCAACGCAACGGCTGGGAAAGCCGTTTGGACTGTTCCTGCATCACCATTGTGCGCCTCAGTTTACGACTTGGGCGCGAAACCGAGGGCAGCCGAGTTGATGCAGTAGCGCTGGCCTCCAGGACCGGGGCCGTCGTCGAAGACGTGGCCCAGGTGCCCGCCGCAGCGACGACACACCACCTCTGTGCGGGTCATGAACAGGCTTTTGTCGGGGCGCAGCTCAACCGCCTCTGCCACCGCCGGCTCGGTGAAGCTTGGCCAACCGGTGCCCGACTCGAACTTCGTGTCTGAGCCAAACAGGTCGGCCCCACAGCCAGCGCACGTGTACATGCCCGAGTCCTTGTTGTAAACGTACTCCCCAGTGAAAGGCGCCTCGGTGCCAGCCCGACGCAGTACCTCGTATTGCTCGGGGCTCAGGCGCTCGCGCCACTGCTCGTCTGAGATGTCCTGCTCGGCCATACCCACGTTCTAGCAGGGAAGACAGCACCGCATGCGGTGCTGTCCCGACCGGTGCATGCACCGGTCGGCCGAGTCGTGCATGCACGACTCGGTCCGAACAGAGACCGTGACGCTGCTATCCTGATCCTTACGTTCACGTCAGGTTCCACACACCGCTTCGGCGTTCAGGCCGACCACCACAACTACAAGTGGTGGGCCCTCTCCTGCACGAGCCTCGGCATGCTGATCGCGGCCACCAATTCGGGCACTCTGATCATCGCTCTACCGAGCCTCGAGCGCTCTTTGCATACGAGCCTGCTCGCGCTCGTTTGGGTGATCCTCGCCTACCTGATCGCAGCCACGGTCCTCGTCCTGATGGCCGGACGTCTCAGCGACTTGTTCGGGCGCAAGAAGGCATATGTGGCCGGCTTTCTCGTGTTCGCCCTGGCCTCACTCGGCGCCGGCTTCTCTACCGGCGCGACCGAGCTGATCTGTTGGCGGGTATTGCAGGGCATAGGCTCCGCGTTCCTGTTCGCTAACGCGGCCGCGCTAGTGACAGATGCCTTCCCCAAGCGGGAACTGGGTCTAGCGATGGGTGCCAACACGATGGTGGCCGCGATCGGGCTCGTGCTCGGACCTGTGCTGGGCGGTGCGCTCGTGGAGATCTCGTGGCACTGGGTCTTCTGGTTCAACGTCCCGATCGCCCTCGCCGGCGCTGCCTGGGGCGCTTTGGTTCTGCGTGAGCTCGCCAAGCCCGACCAGGTGCGAGGCTTTGACACGCTCGGCACGCTCACTTTCGTCGTCGGGCTGACCGGGCTCGTCCTCGGCGTCTCCAAGGGCGGCCTCTCCGGCTGGGGCAATCCGGTCGTGATCGCGGGTCTGGGTGCCGCGGCCGTGCTGCTGCCGCTGTGGGTCTTGATCGAGCGCCACACCCGCGCACCGATGCTCGACCTCTCGATTTTCTCCAACCGCTTGTTCGCTGCGGCCTCGGCGGCAGCTTTCATCAATGGCCTCGCGCGCTTCGCGTTGATGTTCCTGTTCGTCTTCTACTACCAAGGTGCCCAGTCCAACGACCCAATCGAAGCTGGCATCAAGCTGATCCCGCTCGCCTTGGGGATGCTCGTTGCCTCTCCCCTAGCCGGCATCTACGCGGACCGCCACGGCTCGAGAGCACTTGCCGCGATTGGCATGCTCGTCAGCGCGGCCGGCCTTGCCGCAATGACCACCTTGCAGGTCCACACTCCTTACTGGCAGAGCATGATCTGGCTGGCACTGGTGGGCGTGGGATCGGGCATGTTCAACAGCCCCAACACCGCCGCCATGATGGGAACCGTGCCGGCCCAGCGCCGCGGCATCGCCGCCGGCGCACGCACCTTGCTGCAGAACACCGGTGCCGTCCTCTCGATCGCCTTCGTCCTGGCGATCGTCACCGCGGCAGTGCCGAAGGCCACTTTGTTCGCCGTTTTCTCGGGCGTCACCAGCGGCCTATCCGCCAAGGCGCTCGATCCATTCATCTCAAACATGCACGTCGCCTTGTGGGTGCTGGTGGCCACCTCCGTGGTCGGTGCATTCGTGTGCATGCTGCGCCCGGCGCACGTGGCAGTCGAGGCCGAACCGGCGTTGCAGGCTGGAGCACGGGCGTGAGCGCACCCACCAACTTGCGCATCGGCGACGTCGCCAAGCTCGCCGCCACCACTCCTCGCACGATTCGCTATTACGAGGAGATAGGCCTGCTCTCAGGCGCACCCGAGCGTCCCTCTGGCGGGCATAGGCTCTACACGCAAGCTGAGGTCGAGCGCTTGCGCGAGGTCATACGCTTGAAGGAGTTGCTCGGCGTGACGCTCGACGAGCTCAAGGACCTGCTCACCGCCGAGGATGCACGCGCGGCCGTGCGCGCTCAACTAAAGCGCGACGATGTCCACCCCGAGCGCCGCCGCGAGCTTTTGGAGGAGGCGCTCGGTCACATCGACCGCCAGCTCGAGCTGGTCGAGCACCGCGCCACGGAGCTCTCCAAGTTGCGAGGCGAGCTCGCCGCCACGCGCAGAAGGGTGCTCGAGCGTCTGCGGGAGATGGCGTCCTACAGTGAGATGAGTCCCGCGTCCTAGCCACCAGAAGGGAGCCCGCCGTGGAGCGCAAGTGGTGGACATTGATCGCCGTGTCAGTGGCGATTTTCATGCTGTTGCTCGACATCACCGTCGTGAACGTTGCGCTGCCCGATATCCAGAAGTCGCTGCACTCGAGCTTCCAGGACCTGCAGTGGGTTGTGGACGCCTACTCGCTCACGCTCGCCGCGTTCCTGCTGACCGGCGGCGCGCTCGCCGACCTGCTCGGACGGCGCAGGTTGTTCGTGGTCGGGTTGGTCGTCTTCACGGGTGCCTCGGCGGTGTGCGGGCTGTCTTCGACCCCTTTGATGCTCAACCTCGCGCGCGGCGTGCAGGGGATCGGCGGCGCGCTGATGTACGCCACATCTCTGGCGCTGATCGCCCAGGCCTTCCAGGGTCGCGACAGGGGCACCGCCTTCGGCGTGTTCGGCGCGGTCACGGGCGCCGCCGTCGCGGTCGGCCCCTTGCTCGGTGGGATCATCACCTCCGCGATCGGGTGGGAGTGGATCTTCTTCGTCAACGTCCCGATCGGGATCGCGGCGGTCGCGCTGACGCTCTCGAAGGTGGCCGAGTCCAGCGACCCGGGCGCCACGCGCGTGGATTGGGCGGGGCTCTTGACGTTCTCGGGCTCGCTGTTCATGCTCGTGTTCGCGCTCGTGCGGGGCAACGACAGCGGCTGGGACTCCACGCAGATCATCGCGCTGCTCGCGGGCGCAGTGGCACTGTTCGCGCTGTTCCTGTTCGCCGAGATCCGCCAGGAGCGCCCGATGCTCGACCTGTCGTTGTTCCGCCGCCCCGCGTTCGCGGGCGCGAACGTCGTCGCGTTCACGATGGCCGCCTCGGCCTTCTCGATGTTCCTGTACCTGACCGTCTACATCCAGGAGGTCTTGCACTACTCGCCGCTCCAGGCCGGCTTGCGCTTCCTGCCGATCACGCTGCTGTCGTTCTTCGTGGCGCCACTGGCGGGTCGTTTGAGCGTGCGCGTGCCGATCCGCCTGCTGCTGGGCGTCGGGATGCTGTTCGTGAGCGCCGGCCTACTGTTCATGACGGCCGCCTCGGCCACCTCGAGCTGGACCGCGCTGATCCCCGGCTTCATGCTGCAGGGGATCGGCATCGGCCTCGTCAACCCGCCACTCGCCTCGGCAGCGATCGGCGTCGTCCCACCGGCGCGCTCTGGGATGGCCTCGGGCGCCAACAACACCGCGCGTCAGGTCGGGATCGCGACCGGGATCGCCGCGCTCGGCGCGGTCTTCCAGCACGACATCGCCCAGAGCAGGCTCGCCCATCACGCCTACAAGGTGGCGTTCACTGGGGCGCTCACGAACATCCTGGAGATCGCCTCGGCGATCGCTTTCGTCGGCGCGATCGCGGGGTTTGCACTCGTGCGCTCGAAGGATTTCGTAACCTCGCACGCGCCGGAGGCGGCCACAGCGATTGCGGGCGCCCCGTCGGGCGTAGAGCCGCAGAGCGTCGGGGCGCGCTGAGCCGTCCATGTCCCTCGGAAGAGCACGGCGTCGGGGAAGGACTCACGCTCCCGCCCCGACACGAGCCTCCCCACCCGGCTCGTGCCCCGCGCAGCGGAGCACGGGTAGCCGCGGATAGCGCGGATAAGCTGGGTCTGTTCGCGAGCGAGTGCACAGCGAGAAGACTGAACCGCGCGTATTGGGCACAAGCTGGCAGTGCTTGCAGGTGTCGCACAGCCCGGCGTCAGGACGTCGCATGGCGGGACGGTCTGGGGACATGCGGCAAGCGTAATGCGGGCTCCGGCCAGCGCAAGGCAATACACGTGAGATCCACCAATCCAACCAGAGTGCAATAATAGTTGACTAAGCAACTATGAGTACCTTCTACCGACTGCTCGGCTTTCTGCGTCCTTACAAGCGCGGAGTGATCGTGTCCTGGATCCTGGCGAGCTTCGCAATGGCTATGAGCGTCCTGCTCCCCGTACTCACAGGGCGCGCGGTGGAAACGATCAACAAAGGTGCTCGCCACGCCCGGCTGCACGAGCTCAACCTACGCGCCCATGATCGTCACACGCTGCTCATGCTCGCCTTGGCGATCCTTGGGGTGGTGCTGGCACGCTGGGGCTTCACCTACTGGCGGCGCATGATCGCCGGACGGGTCTCCCTCGGCGTCGAGTACGACTTGCGCAAGGGCCTCTATGGTCAGCTACAGCGCTTGGAGCTTGGCTTCTTCGACCACCAACAGACCGGTCAGCTGATGTCTCGCGCCACTGTTGACCTGCCAGCTGTGCGCTTCTTCCTCGGCTACGGCCTTGTATTCATCCTGCAATTCGTGCTCACGATCGTGCTTGCCGGCGTGGTCATGATCGTAATCAACCCTTGGCTCGGCTTGATCTCGCTTGTGCCAGCGCCATTTGTCGTGTTGATCTCCTACCGCTACGGTCGCCGAGCACGCCCCGCCATCCAAGAGGTGCAGCAGCGCATCGCCGAACTGACCGCAGACGCCGAGGAGAACATCTCAGGCGTGCGGATCGTCAAGTCTTTTGCGCGCGAGCCGCGCCAGCTCGAGCGCTTCCGCCGCAGCGTGGGACGCACATTCGAGCAGGCCATGGTCACCACTCGCCTGGAAGCCACCTACAACCCCGCGATTGGCTTCCTGCCCCAGCTCGGCATCGCCGCCGTGCTGCTACTTGGAGGCAACGCGGTCATCCACGCCCACCTCACGCTTGGCCAGTTCACCACCTTCTACCTGCTCCTGAACATGCTCGTGGGGCCGTTGCGCTCGCTCGGCGTGACGCTCAACCTCGCCCAGCGCGCCACCGCCTCGGGAGCGCGCATCTTTCAGATACTCGACCGCGAGCCCGCACTCGCAGAGGCGCCCGGAGCGCCGGCGTTGCCCGCCGGCAACGGCCACGTGCGGATGCGCGACGTCAGCCTGCGCTACCACGACCCCCACGACGAGCTCAACCTCAGTACCTACGACCAAACCGAGCGGGCCGAGCACGCCGCGGGCAGACGGATGGTCTTGCACGACATCGACCTCGACGTGCCCGCAGGACGCACCATCGCCCTTGTTGGCGCAACCGGCTCAGGCAAGACTAGCCTTGTGGCATTGATCTCGCGGCTGTATGACCCGGTCGAGGGCGAGGTCTTGCTCGATGGGGTCGACGTGCGCGAGGTGGGCCTGCAGTCCTTGCGCGCTGCCGTGGCGGTCGTGAGCGACGATCCGTTCCTGTTCTCCGCAAGCGTCGCCGAAAACATTGCCTATGCTCGGCCCGAGGCCCCGATCGAGGAGATCGAAGACGCCGCTCGCCGGGCGCAAGCGCACGAGTTCGTGACGAGCCTGCCCGAAGGCTATGAGACCCAGATCGGAGAGCGCGGCCTGTCGCTCTCAGGCGGGCAGCGACAGCGCCTTGCGATCGCGCGTGCCCTGCTGGCCAACCCGCGCGTGCTGATCCTCGACGATGCGACCTCCTCGGTGGACGCCTCCACCGAGCAATCGATCAAGCTGGCCTTGGCCGAGGCAATGGCGGGTCGCACCACATTTGTGATCGCCCATCGCCTCTCCACGATCGCCCTGGCAGACGAGATCGTGGTACTCGATCACGGGCGAATCGTCGCCCAAGGCGACCACGAAGAGCTGCTCGACGCCTCCGAGCTGTATCGCGAGATCGTCGAACGTGGGCTACCCGAGCAGGTCTTCCTAACGAGAGAGACGCGTGAGCGAGAGGTAAGCGGACTATGAGCGCCCACGGAGGTCGTGGGGGCATGGGCGCCGGCATGGGCAGTCGCGGTGGCGGTCGCGGCATGGGTCCAAGCATGGGGCGCGGCGGCTCACAATGGGACGGGGAGCGAGCGAGCCGGGAGAGCCGCGGGCGTAACCTGCGCGAGCTATTGCAATTGCTCGGCCCATATCGCCTGCGCGTAGCCGGAATGCTGAGTGCACTCGTGCTCGGTACCGCCGCCGCCCTTGCTCCGCCCTTGCTCGCGAAGGCCGCGATCGACGAAGGCATCGAGCAGCACGATTTTCACAAGCTCGTGCTCGTGGTGATCGCGTTCGTGGTCGCCGCGCTGCTCGTATGGCTGATGACCTATATCCAGACCTACCTGGTCGGCTGGGTTGGACAGAGAGTGCTGGCGGACCTGCGCATCCGCCTCTTCACCCACCTGCAGAACCAGCCAATCGGCTTCTATGAGAGCCGTCCTGCTGGCGTCTTGATCTCACGCATAACCAACGATGTTGAGGCTTTGGAAAGCCTTGTTACCGACTCCGTGGTGACTCTCTTCCAGTCGGGTCTCACGTTGATCGGAGCCGTCGCGGTCCTGCTCTACCTCGACGTCAAGCTGGCCTTGCTCACTTTCCTGATCCTGCCTCTAATCGCCGCCGGCAGCTTCTGGTTCAGGCTCACTTCGGCCGGCGCCTTCCGGCGCACGCGTGAGACGATCGGCTCGATCACCGCCTACCTGCAGGAGACGCTCTCCGGCATCCGGGTGGTACGCAGCTTCGGGCAGGAGCCTCGTCACTTGGCGCGCTTTGCTGAGCTCAACGAGGACAACCGCGAGGCCAACATGGTGACGGTCCGACTGAACGCCGCCTACTTCCCGGCGGTGGAAATGCTCTCCGGGGTAGCCGTCGCCTTGATCGTCCTCTACGGGGGCTATCAAGCGATGTCCGGCCATATAACAGCCGGCACCGTCGTCGCGTTCGTGGCAACCCTCTCCTACCTCATCGAACCGATCCAGCAGCTCTCCCAGCTCTACACCACCTACCAGTCGGGAATGGCGGCGCTCGAGAAGATCTTCCAGTTGCTCGCCGTCAAGCCGGAGCTGACCGACAAGCCCGGAGCGACCGACTTGGAGCGCATTCGTGGGGAGGTCAGCTTCGAGGATGTTTCCTTCGCCTACCGGCCCCGGAGCGCGCGCAGGAAAGCAAAGGAGCCAGAAAGCTCACAGGAGCAGGCGAAGACGTCAACGAGCTCGGTCAGTCAAGAAGGTATGGCCATCACACGCGAGCCCGAAGAGATCCTGGCGCTTGAGCACATTGACCTACGCATTCCCCCAGGCCAGACGGTTGCCCTAGTTGGAGCCACCGGAGCAGGCAAGTCGACGATGGCAAAGCTCGTGGCCCGCTTCTATGACCCCACCGCGGGACAGGTCCTAGTGGATGGGCATGACTTGCGTGACGTGACTAGCACCTCATTGCGCTCGCAGATGGGGATCGTGCCGCAAGAGGCTTTCCTTTTCTCTGGAACGATTGCCGAGAACATCGGCTTCGGACGCCCTCACGCCGAGGATGATCAGATCCGCCAGGCAGCCGCAGCGGTCGGAGCAGACGAGTTCATCTCAGAGCTGCCGCAGGGTTATGACACCGAGGTTGGTGAGCGCGGCGCCCAGCTGTCCGCAGGCCAGCGTCAGTTGATCGCCTTCGCCCGGGCCTTGATCGCCGACCCGCGCATCCTGATCCTTGACGAGGCCACCTCCAATGTCGATCTACACACCGAGGCCCGCATCGAGGACGGCCTGCGCCGCCTGTTGGCGGGACGCACCTCGATCGTGATCGCCCACCGCCTCTCCACGATCCGTGGGGCCGGGCGAATCGTGGTCCTTGAACATGGTCACATCGTGGAGCAAGGCACCCACGACGAGCTGATCGCCGCCCAGGGGCGGTATTACGACCTGTATCGAGACTGGGCCTTGCACGCGGCCGCGTAGGCAGCTCAGTGCACGCGGCAGGCTGGCCGCTCAAGATACTCCGGGACAGGGACTCGAACCCCAAACTCGTGCTCCAGAGGCACGCGTGTTGCCAATTACACCATCCCGGACTGAAGAAGTCGGGCGAAGCATAGTCGGTCTGAGAGGGCGATCCCGTCCACCACATATGGGAACATATGTTCGTGCTAGAGACTACCGCAATGCGTGTCAAGTCCTTGCTCGATGCTGGTCATTCTCGCGTCGAGATCGCCTACGAGTTGGGGATTTGCAAGTCGACCGTCAGCTATCACGTGCGTCGTCTTGGCGGCGATATGGACATTCGTGCTGCCCGACGCTATGACTGGGAGGCAATCCAGCGATACTACGACGCGGGGCACAGTCTCGGCGAGTGCATGGACCGCTTCGGCTTCTCAAAGCCAGCCTGGCACGAAGCCAAAAAGCGGGGCGCCTTGGTTACCAGGCCTCGCACAATGTCGATCGAGGAGCTGCTCAGCGCACCCCGTAAACGCACCCATCTGAAGCAGCGGCTGCTCAACGCCGGACTCCTTCCAAATCACTGTCAGGCGTGCGGCCTCTCCCAGTGGCGCGACCGACCGCTTTCGCTCGAGTTGCATCACATCAACGGCAAAGGTCACGACAACCGCTTGGGGAACCTTTTGGTGCTTTGCCCCAACTGCCATAGCCAAACCGACAACTGGGGAGGTAGAAACAGAAGGCGTAGGAGATCCTCTACGCCTCGGCGCGACTCCCACTCGGCGCAAAGAACGCCGTAATAGCTTCCTCAAGCCCAGGATCCAACACAAGCAAGACCTCATCACCCGCTTCGATAACGGTGTCGGGCTTAGGTACGAACCCACCACCGGCACGCAAGACCGAGATGATGAGGCTACCTTCGGGCAGGTCGATCGCGGATACACGCTTGCCGACAACCGGGGCGTTGTTTGAGACCTCGAGCTCGATGATCTCCAAGCGCTCCTCTTCCAAGGCGAGCAGGTGGACAAGCCCGTAGCGAGGGACCTCGTGCTCGATCAAGCGCAGGATCAGGTCGGTGGCGGATACGGCGGGCTGAATGCCGAGCAGCTTGAAGTGGTCATAGTTGCGCGGGTTGTTGACGCGGGCAATGATCCGTTCGCACAGGTACTTCTCCTTGGCGACTTGGCAGACGAGCATGTTGTCCTCGTCGTCGCCTGTGACCGCGATCACCAAGTCGGCCCGCTGGATACCGGCTCGCTCCAATACCCATAGCTCGGTGGCATCGCCGTATTGGACGGCGTGCTCGTACTCTTCCTCCATCAATAGGAAGCGAGGGCGCGAGGACTCGATGATGGTGACCTCGTTGCCCTTGAGGATCAGCTCGCGCGCTAGGTTGCGCCCGACCTTGCCCGCACCCACGATGATCACGTACATAGCTTGACCTCAACCCTGAGAAACGTGCGGATGATCTTCGATCGACAGTGCATCGCTTGACTAGGCCGACTCGGCGAGCGCGCTTTCGAACATTTCGATCGCGTGCTTGGTGGGCGAGATTGTGTGCAAACCCTGCTCCCCATACCAGCCTGCGCGTGCGGGGTCCATCACGCGTACAAGCACCTTCGGCACAGCGAAGCGCCGCTGGGCGATCTGGGCGATGATCAGGTTGGTGTTGTCGCCGTCGGTTGAGGCGATGAACACGTCAGCTCGCTCGATCCCAGCCTGGATAAGCGCATCGGTCTCCAAAGCCGTACCGAGCGTGAACTGACCGTTGGCTTCCTCCCAGCTATCGCGCTGACCAGCGTCGAGCCGCTCGTGTGAGAGCGGGTCCTCATCAAGCACCGATACTTCGTGGCCGGCCGCAAGCGCCGACTTGGCCACGGCCGAGCCGACACGGCCGGCACCGACAATCAGAATGAACATGGCGATCTCCGCGAGCAAGTGAGCGAGGGGACCGCCGCAGCGGATGATTGGATCATGAGCACGGGGTGTGAGGTTAGACGATGGGCCCGCCCGGCAGCCCGCCCGCCTGCACGTCCGGCAGCCCATCCCCGGACCCGCCCTTAGACCCACCATCAGGTCCATCCGGCGACCCGTCCCTGGACCCACTCGGCCCATTCGGGGTGCCGCCTTGCATCCCTGCCAGTGGCCCTGCTGGCACAAGCTTAGGCGAGGTGGGCGGGGGCTCCAAAGTATCGACCCCCGCATCAAAGTCACGAGCGGAGGGGGCGGTCACGATTACCCGACAGCGAGCCTTGCGCACTACATACTTGGTGACATCGCCGACAAAGTTCTCGAGCGGCCCGCCCCGTCCCCCGAGACGGGAGCCACCACGAATCCGCGAAGGCTCCTCGGCACCGAGCACTATCGCCTCCACTCCGCGTCGGCGTGCCTCCTCGAGGATTGCCTGACCGGCTCGCCTGGCCCTGATCGTGGCTGTGGCGACTTGAACGCCTGTGTACTCCTCCCCCACCGCCTTTGCGCGCGCCAAGGCCTGGCGGGCTTGCTTGATCTGGGCATCGGGCAGGCGCGCGTCGAGCGGCAAGGACATCGGCATCTCGAAGATCCACACGGCCTCGATCGTGGAGCTGTCGATCTCATCGACATCGGTGGGCTTGCCGGCCGCGAGCAAGGCGGCGGTCTGCACTATGTCCTCGTCTAGGCGCGTCCCACACAAGGGCACCAAGATCGAGCCATACTCGCGCTCCGGGAGATGCTCGACGCGCAAGGCCGCGGCGGGAACCGTGACACGTCGCCACAAGGAAGCCTGATCGGCTCGCCGGTACACCACGTAGAGCACGATCCCGGCGAGCATCCAGCCAAGACCAACGTAGCGAGCGGGTTCGTGCACGACCATCGTCGCGATCCAGCCGGCCGAGCACACGACAGCCCCGAACACGGCCAGCAGAGGCAGCTCGCCGCCACGCAAGCGCACCGAGAACGGCGTGCGGTAAGGCCGATCGCTCTGAGGTTCTGAGTAACGCATCTTCACGACCGACAGGTGGGCGATCGTGAATGCGAGCATCGCTCCGAACGCGTAGATCCCCACAAGAAAATCAAGGCTCTCGGGGATCACCAGCGCGGCAGCCATCAAGCCCGACAGGAGGATCAAAACATAGGGGGTCGACCTCTGGGGGTGAAGACGACCCAAGCCACTGGGTATCTGGCGGTTGGTAGACAGCGAGTAGGCGAGCCTCGAGAGCCCAAGCATTGCCGAGTCCGCGGCGGCGATCAGTGTGCCGGCGGCTACTGCGCCGATTGAGTAGACAAGCACCTGGGAGAGCCAATGGGGATGAAAGGTGCGCATGATGTCTATGACGGGCGCATCGCTGAAATCGTGGCCTGGAATGCTCCCGTTCGGCAAGGGAAGCGCGGTGACCGCGACGATGGCTACCCCCACGTAGGCGACCACGACGGTGGCGGTCCCGCTGGCGATCAGCCTGCGCAAGGACCTGCGACCGGCTTTCACCTCGCCGGCCAGGCCCGAGGCCGACTCGACGCTGGTGAAAGCGATCGTGGTGACCGTGAGCGCGAAGATCAAGCCCGCCCACGTGGGCGCGCTACCGAGATGCACCTGGGAGACCAAGGTGTGGGCGTCAAAGGACTGGGAGAGCCCGATCGCGATCGCGATCAGCTCGAGCAAGAGCGCGCCGACGACCACTAGGCCGATGCGAAATTCACGTCGCCAATTGAAGCCGCGCACGTTGGCAAACACGACCAAGGCGATGATCGCGAATGAGAGCAGCAACGCCTCACCGGAATGCCCGAGCGGCGCCCAGAACACGCTCAGATACTGCGTCGCGGCGAACGCGGTGACCGCGATCAAGATGACGTAGTCGAGCAGCATCGCCCAGCCGGCGATGAAGCTGACCATCTCGTTGAAGGCGTAGCGAGCGAACACCGTGGACCCGCCTGGCTCCTGGTGCAGAGAGGCTCCCTCCATGTAGGTCATGGCGGTCACACCAAACATCACGGCAGCAATCAGGAACACCACGGGGGTGAGACCGAGCGCATGGTCGGCCACAACCCCCAAAGAGAAGAACACGGCGGAGGCAAGCGATGTGTAGACGACCGCGAATAGGATCGGCGAGCCGAGACTGTGGCGCAGGGTCGTGCGACCCCGCTCGCCAAGATCGACCGCCCGCGGGTGCGCGGGCCTGTGATCCTCCGGCTGGCTCATGTGCCGCGATCCTTCCTGGCTTGGACGTAAAGCCGTCCCGAGCCGGCGACGACGAACAGGACACCGAGCAGTAGGCGAGCGGTGAGGACGCCTTCGCCGACGATTGCCTCGACCGCGAGCGCGA
Organism: uncultured Solirubrobacterales bacterium; assembly: GCA_963746645.1. Classification (GTDB taxonomy): domain Bacteria; phylum Actinomycetota; class Thermoleophilia; order Solirubrobacterales; family Solirubrobacteraceae; genus Palsa-744. Next base: position 3,135,085 of record CAVVBQ010000005.1, on the reverse strand, counting down.
TGCCAATCGCCACCATCGCCAAGGACAGCACAGTGGTACTAGCGCGATGAACCTGCCTGGCGGTCATCTCATCTCTTCCCTGAGCTTAGGGCCTGGCGGCGTCGATGGGATCGTCCACCAGGGCGTGAACGATCCCATCCCGCCAAGAAGGCGGATCTCAGGTGATTAGCGGGATGATCAAGATGGCCACGATGTTGGCAACCTTGATCATCGGGTTGATCGCGGGTCCGGCGGTGTCCTTGAACGGATCGCCCACGGTGTCGCCGGTTATCGAGGCCGCGTGCGCCTCGGAGCCCTTGCCGCCGAAGGCGCCATCCTCGATGAGCTTCTTGGCGTTGTCCCAAGCTCCACCGCCCGCGGTCATCATCACCGCGAAGAAGAAGCCCACAACGATCACGCCGATGAGCAGTCCACCGAGTGCCTTCTCGTCGATCAGGCCGACGATCACGGGCAAAGCGATCGGGAGCAGTGCAGGCAAGATCATCTCGCGCTGGGCTGTCCGCGTCACGATGTCCACGCACGTTGCGTAGTCGGGCTCTTCGGTGCCCTCCATGATCCCGGGGTGCTCGCGGAACTGACGCCTTACCTCCTCGACGACGGCGCCGCCGGCGCGACCCACGGCCTCCATCGAGAGCGAGGCGAACAGGCACACCATCAAGCCACCGAGCAGCAGCCCGATCAAGACGGGCGGCTCGTTGATGCCGAAACTGAGCGATTCGATCGAGTGATGGCTCTTGTCGGCGAGTTCTTGGCGGAAACCGGCGAACAGGACCACCGCGGCAAGCACGGCCGAGCCGATCGCGTAACCCTTGGTGACGGCCTTGGTGGTGTTGCCGACCGCATCGAGTGGGTCGGTGACATCGCGTACCTCTTGGGGCAGCTCGGCCATCTCGGCGATGCCGCCAGCGTTGTCAGTGATCGGACCGAACGCATCGAGCGCCACGATCAAGCCGGTCAGAGATAGCTGACCCATGACAGCGACGCCAACGCCGTAGATCCCGGTTGTGCCACCACCCGCGAGCTTCCAGGCTCCCAGGATGCCGAACACGAGCACCATCGCGGGCAGCGCGGTCGCCTGTAGACCGGAGCCGAAGCCCTGGATGATGTTCGTGGCGTGGCCTGTTACCGAGGCCTTGGCGGTCTTCTTCACCGGCGAGAAGCGCGTGGAGGTGTAGTAGTCGGTGATCACGAACAGGAGCGCAGTCACGCCGATACCGATCAAAGCGCAAAGGTAGAACTTGCCCCAGGACGGAGTGTTGACGACATCGCCGACATGGGTGAAGGTGAGCCCGCGCATCAGCCAGTAGGTGATTGGCGCGAACGCCGCGGCCGCGATTACTCCTGAGACGATCAAGCCCTGATAGAGGGCACGCTCGACATTGCCTGTCCGCGAGCGCACCGCGAACGTACCGATGATCGAAGCGATAACCGCCGCGCCACCGAGGATCAGCGGGTACATGACCACGCGTGTGGCCTCATGGAAGGTGAGCACGCCAAGCAGCATCACGGCGACCGCGGTGACCGCATAGGTCTCGAACAGGTCGGCCGCCATGCCGGCGCAATCGCCGACGTTGTCGCCAACGTTGTCGGCGATCACAGCTGGGTTGCGAGGATCGTCCTCGGGGATACCGGCCTCGATCTTGCCGACGATGTCTGCGCCGACGTCAGCCGCCTTCGTGAAGATGCCGCCGCCAAGCCGGGCGAACACGGAGATCAAGGAGCCGCCGAAGCCAAGCCCGATGAGTGCGTCAACGGCTGTCTTCTGGCTGTCATTGAACACGGCCGTGAGCAGACCGTAATAACCGGCAAGCCCCAGTAGCGCGAGCCCAGCAACGAGCATGCCTGTGATCGCACCGCCTTGGAAGGCGACCCTCAGCGCTGGGGAGACCCCGCCTCTGGCGGCCTCCGCTACGCGTGAGTTGGCCCGCACCGAGACGTTCATGCCGATATAGCCGGCTGCCCCGGACAGGATGCCACCAATCGCAAAGCCACAAGCGACGGCAATGTTCTGGATGAAGATCAGCGCCACGAAGATCACCACGCCGACCACGGCGATGGTGGTGTACTGACGGTTCAGGTAGGCGCGAGCGCCTTCTTGGACAGCAAGCGAGATGCTCTGCATCCGCTCGTTGCCCGGCGAGAGCGCCAGCAGAGCACGTGTGGTCACCAGGCCGTACACAACTGCGCATGCGGCACATACAAGGGCGACGACGACCCCATGGTTCGTCAGAAAGCTACTCAACAGAAATCCTCCGCGGTCTGGTTGGTGTGCTGCGCGAAGGTTCGCGGGCACAGTTCTCGCACGGGCCGCTCCCTACAAGCGCACCACCCGGCGTAAAGGCGCGCGCAGTCTATCGTTTGCGCAGGCGGAAGGCAGTCTCAGCGGCCCGGCACCCAAAGCCGACCGCTCGCCTGGGCCGGCCCGGGAGCTTGGTCCTCATTCTTGACATCAGCGGTTGGAGTGCCAGGCGACTCTTTGTCGGCGGGCTTGGGCTGCCCGCCAGGCGGGGGTGACGCCTGCGTAGCGGCCGGGGCTGAAGCGGCGGCGCTCTGGGCCTCACGTGCGTAGGCGACTTGGAGCTGGGCGATCGCATCGCGCAGGGGACCGAGCTCGCGTGGCATGCGTCGCTCTAGGATCGGCAGGAGAGCGCTGGCGCCATCGATCGCGTCACGCACCTGCTCAAGGTCACGTTCTGAGGCTGCAGTGGCTGGATCGCCAGAGGGTGCGGGAGGAGCAAGTCCAAGCCGCCGCCCGCCGATGTTGAGCAAGGAGACGGTTGTCTGCAAGATCATCTCGGAGCTAGTGATCCTGTTGAGCTCCGCTTCGTAGGCCGCGCGCTGGCCGATCTCCGATCGGTCCTCCTCGCTAGGGCCGGCTTGCTTTGCGGCTCCAGCAGGCTGCTCGGACATGTCGCTCATCGGACGGTGACCTCCTCGGAATAGGTTTGCAAGGTGTCGCGCACTGAGGCGGCGAACACCTCCTCGCGGCTGGCACCCGTCTCGATCATGCGACGCTGGCGCTGAGCTCCATTGCGCTCGGGGAAGGAGAGCTCAATGCCGAGCTCCGCGCGAACCGGCTCCGTCCAAGCAGCAAGCCGCTCGACTATAGCCGTGGCCGGGTACTCCTCGGCACACTCCAGATCGACCATGCGGCCGTCGAGCCCGTGGCGAATTGCGCGCCACATGTTCTCCTCGATGAGGCGCGGCGGAGGATCTGAGAACGGCACGCCCTCGTCAACATCGCGCGCCGCCTGAGCCACGCAAGCCACCATCAAGGCCGCCAAGGCCTCTGACTCCCCTACGGTGCTCTGAGCGTCGCAAATCCTAACCTCGACGGTCCCGAACTCGAAGTGGGGACGCACCGACCACCAGACCTGGGTGAACTCGACGATCGAATGGGTGCGCAGCAGAAATTCGATGTACTCGCGGTAGGCGCTCCAGCTGCCGAATGTGTCCGGTATGCCGCAGCGTGGGAAGTTGCGCGTGAAGCTCTGGGTGCGCGCGGTGTGCAAACCGGAGTCGCGACCGTCGAGGTAGGGCGAGTTGGCTGACACAGCAAGCAGCAAGGGCAAGACTGGGCGCAAGCGGTCGCACACTCGCACGGCGCGGTCGATGTCGCGCACCCCGACGTGGACGTGCAAGCTGAACGTGTTGTTGCGCCAGGCGACGTACTTGAGGCCCTGCTCGACACGCCGGTAGTGCTCGGTGTCGATGATCGGCTGCTGGCGATAGTCGGCCCATGGGTGGGTTCCCGTGGCACCCAGAGCGGCGCCCTGGAGTCCCGCGAGAGCGAACAAGCGCCGGCGATGCTCACGCTGGCGAGCAAAGGCGTCCGCGAGACTCTCGCCGCGGCCGGAGACGATCTCTATCTCTGAGGAGATCAGCTCGCCGGCGATCGCCGAGGCGAGCAGTGGATCGCGCTCGCGCGCGATGTCACGCAACTCCTCGAAACGGGGCACAAGGTCGAGCGTGACTGGATCGAGCAGCGCGAACTCCTCCTCGATGCCCACAGTGAGGTCGGTCGCCTGCGCGAAGGTGTCAACTGCCTTATCGAGGTCCAGGCTGGTCATTTAGGGATGATTGTGGCGTGCGATGTGGCGCGACTCGCTTAGCGGTCGTCACCAAGCTTAGGATCTCAGGGCGTGCGTGCCGGAGGGCGCTCGATTTCAGGTGGGATAGATCAGGTGAGATAGAAGTACAAGGCGTAGAGCAAGTCGACGGCGGGACTGGAAGTGTGGACCGTGACCTCCGGCGGCACTGCCAGCAAGGACTCCGAATAGTTGAAGATGATTTTCACGCCCGCCGCGACAAGCTCGTCGGCTAGTCCTTGGGCGGCATTTGTGGGAACCGCGAGCACGCCCACGACGATGTCCTCTTCCTCTACGACTTGGGCGAGATCGCTGGTGTGACGCACGAGCTGAGGGCCGACCTCGGTACCGACCTTGGCCTCGTCGACGTCGAAGATCGCGACCACCCTGAATCCGTGGTCGGCGAAGATGTCCGAGGAGGCAATCGCCTTACCGAGGTGGCCAGCGCCGAGCAAAGCGATGTTGTGCTGTCCGGCGGTGCGCAGAATCTTGCGAATCTGCGAGACGAGCGACTCCACGTTGTAGCCAACGCCGCGCTTTCCGAACTTGCCGAAGCCCGACAGGTCGCGGCGTATCTGGGTGGAGTTGACATGCGTGTAGTCGGAGAGTTCTTGCGAGGAGATCGTCTCCTTACCCATCTTCCTGGCCTGGGTGAGCACCTGCAGGTAGCGCGAGAGCCGCGCGGCCACGCCAAGCGAAAGCCGATCCCCAGCGATCGATTCGTCGTCGTGAATCGGGCTCACGGGAGTGCTCAACTCGTTGTAAACCATCGCCTGTGACTCTAGAGGATGGACCCCAGGCGCTCTCTCAGGAGGGCCTCGTCCACGAAATATTCGAACAGCTCCTGACCATCCAAGGCGACGACGGGGATCCGCTCGAAGTAGGCCCTGTGGAGCGCCTCGTCAGTTGTTATGTCGACCTCGAGCAGCTCGAAAGCCATGTCGGAGCTCAACTCGATCAGGACCTCGCGGGCTTGCACACAAAGATGGCAATCGGGCTTTGAGTAGAGCGTGACTGCGCTCATTGCGGGCGCTCGCCGGTCGCATAGGCATCAAGTCCCAAGTAATCGGGATAGGGAACGGCTTGAGCGAAGCGCGCCGCCGCACCGATCATTGCGGCGTTGTCTGTGCAGAGCGCGCGTGCCGGCACATGCACGCTCGTTCCGAGCTCGAGCAGTCGCCGCCGCAGCTCGCCGTTGGCGGCGACCCCACCGCCCACGGCGAGACGATCCAGTCCGGTCAACTCGAGCGCCTCCTGAGCACGGACCACTAGGTGCTCGACGATCGCGGCCTGGAAGGACGCCGCCAAGTCGGCCGCTCGCGCGCGACCCTCGGCCTCGCCGAGCTCGCGCAGCTTGTAGAGCAAGGAAGTCTTCAAACCGGCAAAAGAGAAGTCGAGGCTGCGCCCGAATGCTCGTGTTGCTCCACGTCCGCCACGCGAGCGCGAGCCGGACGTTGGAAACTGGAACGCCTGAGGGTCTCCCCCGGCCGCCAAACGCTCCAAGGCGGGGCCACCGGGATAGCCGAGCCCGAGCATGCGGGCGCCCTTATCGAAAGCCTCGCCTGCGGCATCGTCGAGCGTGCGCCCGAGCGTGTGGAAGCCCTGGTAGTCGTGCACATGGGCGAGCAGAGTGTGACCGCCGCTTGCGATCAAGCACAGAAACGGCGGCTCGAACGCACCCTCGCCGCCATCCTCGGGGATGAGGAAGTTGGCGGCGACATGTCCCTGCAAGTGATCGATCGGGGCAAGCGGCAACTCGCGAGCCGCCGCGAGTCCCTTTGCGGTCGAGAGGCCGACGAGCAAGGCTCCGATGAGTCCGGGGCCCTGTGTGACCGCCACGCGGTCTATCTCATTGAGCGTCACATCAGCCTCAAGCAAAGACTGCTCGACGATGAGATTGATGAGCTCGAGATGGTGTCTGGAGGCGATCTCCGGCACGACACCACCGAAGCGGTCGTGAGCCCGTTGCGAGGAGATCACGTTCGAGCGAATCGTTCCGTCCTCGCCGATTACCGCGGCGCACGTGTCGTCGCAGCTCGTCTCCAGCGCCAAGATGGTCATGCGGGACCGGGGTTGGCTAGTGCCAAGGTGGTCATACGGGACCGGGATTGTGCAACGCCAAGACGGTCATACAGGACCAGGATTGGGCACGTCATCAAGCGAGCCGGCGAGCGTAGCCGGGGTACGCCACATCACGAGCGCGTCCTCGCCATTGTCCTGGTAATAGCGCCTGCGCAATCCCGCCGCACGGAAACCCTCACGCTCGTATAGGTGGATCGCAACGTGATTAGAGCGGCGCACCTCCAAGGTGAAGCGCGCGCCGTGGTCGCCCACGCGCTCGTACAGCTCAGCCAGCAAGGCAGAAGCAACCCCCTTGTGCTGATGATCGATGTCCACTGCCACGTTCATGACATGCCAGACGGTGTCATAGCGCGAGCAGATCAGATAGCCCACGAGCCGCCCGTCGTGGATCGCCGCCAAGCAGATGCCCGAAGACTTGGAGAGCTCCAAAACGAACATGGCAAGCGACCAAGGCGTCGGGAAGGCACGACGCTCTACCGAGATCACACGCGGTAGGTCGGCATAGGTGAGGTCCCTGATGTCCACGTAGAACGACCCACCCGTCCTGATCTCGGCCATCGAGGAGCCCACTAGACAGCTCCTTCCAGGGCAGCTCCATCCTGGACAGGCCCATCCCGGTGGGCAACTCCGTGCTGGGCAGCTCCATCGAGAGCTACTTCGGCATCTGGCCGGCGACGATAGTCGGGCAAGACCGCCACGCTAGCGCTCACTACGCCGCGGTCGGTTACCGCCGCATCGCTGACCACGACACCCTCAGAAGAGCGGATCGATGCGTGGGCCCCTAGAAAACAAATCGCGGACGCCTGAATCCGATGACATGGGGAGCCGTGCGTGGGAACGCTTACGCCTAGCTGCTCAAAAGCATCGCGGTAGAGCACCGCGCCATCGCCTACGGCAGTCCAATGCTCAGCGCTCGTATCGATCGCCGAAGTCTCCAGCAAATCTCCCAAATCCTGTGGTGAGACAGGCTGTGGCGCGAGCACCTCGCGGTCATCCTGATAGCCCGCAATGAACACCTCGCTGCGACGCGCATCGATAACAGCCAAGACGCTGCCAATGTCGCGTGTCCCACACGCAAGTGCACGCAGGCTAGATACTCCGATGAGCTCCAGGCCAAGCGACTGCGCCAAGCCCCTTGCCGTGGCGATCCCAATGCGCAGGCCTGTGAAGGTCCCGGGACCCACTCCTACCGCAATCCGCTCGAGCTCACTCCAACGGAGGCCGGCTTCGGCGAGCAGGTCGTTGGCGAGTGGGAGTAGCCGCGTGGCATGGCCGGGGCGCTGCTGGCCCGTGGGATCGTCCCGCGCCTGCAGGGTTCTCTCCTCTTCGAGCATCAGTCCAACCACGGTTGCGGAGGTCGCGGTGTCGAAGCCGAGCACGATCATCCTGGGGGCTCCAACGACGCGTCCTCCAGCGGCCTTTCGCGTTCAGACACCTCGATGCGCCGCCGCTCGCCACCCTGATGGGTGAGGGTCACGAGCATGCGCGCATCGCGCAACTCGGGGCTCCGCTGCTCGGGCCACTCGACGAATGCGATCTTGCCTGGACCCAAGTAGTCCTCCAGCAGCTCTGGCTCCTCCTGATGGAGACCGCCCAGGCGATAGAGATCCAGGTGGGACACAATCACCTCTCTACCCCGATAGCGGTGACCGATCGAGAATGTGGGGCTGGTCACTGGATCGATCACCCCCAAAGCCCGCGCGGCGCCGCGAACGAGGGTGGTCTTGCCGGCTCCAAGCTCGCCCTGCACGAGCACCACATCGCCCGCGCTCAAGGCAGCGGCGAGTTCGGCTCCCAATGCCTCGGTTTGACACGAATCCGAGGTCTCGACGGTGCGCTTTGCCACGCCCTAAGCCTAGGGCCTATGGCCGTGAGAACGCGGAATCTGCCGGCCGAAGCGCAAAAAAACGGCCGGCTCGCGCGAGAAGAAAAAGCGCGAGCCGGCCGTGGTGCTTGTGAGGATGGAGGTGAACTGGGTATCGACAAACCGCTCCGCCTGCTTTAGCGGCTGCACAGAACCCGTCAGAGCTAAATACGGACCCGCGGCCGTTTTGGATGAATGCGTGAACTTATTGACCATGTTGGATGAATACGCCACGAACTTACAACCGGTTGATGGACACGCGAACATGCAACCGCTTTGGATGCCTTAGAAAAGGCCAAGCTGATCAACCACGCCAGCCGATCCCTGCTCACCTACCGGCGGCTTACTCGGGACTTCCGGCTGAGGTATTTCGTCGGCAGCGTCCTCTCGCGGAGATACCCCATTGGCAGCGTCCTCTCGCAGGGGGATCTCATCGATCGTGTTCTGCGGAGGCTCAGGCAAGGCCAAGAGATCGGGCAATCGCGTGAAGTCCTCGCGCAAGGTCTCGAGCATGCGCGGCGTGTAGAGCGCAGCCGCCGGATGGAAGATCGGGTAGAGCCTTACGGTGCGCCTTCCCAAAGTGAGGTCCTCCGCTTTGCCGTGCAATCGCGTGATCCCTGTTGGATCGTCGCGGAGCAGCTTCGTCGAGAAGTTGCCCAAGGAGCAGATCACGCGCGGGCGAATCAGCTCGACTTGGCGATAGAGGTACTCCCGACAGTTCTCGATCTCCCCCGGTAGCGGGTCGCGGTTGCCAGGAGGACGGCACTTCAAGACGTTGGCGATGAACACATCCTTGCGCTCCAGGCCAATCTCATTGAGCAAGGTCTCCAAAAGTTTGCCCGCCCGACCCACGAACGGCAGGCCCTGCTCGTCCTCACTGGCTCCGGGGGCCTCCCCCACGAACATGAGATCGGCATCGGCGTTGCCGGCGCCGAACACTACGTTCTTGCGCGTCGCCGCCAGCTCCTGGCAGCGCACGCAAACGCTCGCTTGCTCGAACACCTGCTTGAGCGCCTCGCGGCGCTCCTCCGGCGACTGATCGGTCTCTACTTGGGGCACAAACCGAGATGGTAAGGGTCGGGCGAGCTCGAAGGGCGCCGAATCGGTGATGAGCCCAGCTGGCAAAGAACCCAGCTGGCAAAGAACCCAGCTGGCAAAGAGCCGAACCGGACAACGAGCCGAGCCGACAAGCACGGCGCTGACGAGCATGGACAGCATCGAAGGCTCGGACTAAAGAGCTGGAATGTTCGGCGCGGTAGCGGTATGATCGAGGCAGTCGCGACCGGTATCCCTTGTGGGAACTGGACCGAGTCAAATGAACGTATCGACTTCAACTTCGATCCGCCCATGAGGATTTTGCGCTCAGTGGGCGAGCTGCGGGAGGCTCTCGAGCCGGCCCGCCGAGCAGGCCGCTCGATCGGCCTGGTTCCGACTATGGGTGCCCTGCACGAAGGTCACCTCTCGCTCATCTCTCGTGCGCGCTCGCAGTGCGATGTGGTGGTGGTCTCGCTGTTCGTTAACCCCACCCAGTTCAACGAGGATGCCGACCTGGAGCGCTATCCCCGCCGCGAGGAGCGTGATCGCGAGCTCGCCGAGCAGGCCGGTGCTGAGCTGCTGTTCGCACCCTCCTGTGAGGAGGTCTACCCCCCAGGGTTCTCAAGCTCCGTGCAAGTGCTCGGCCTGACCGACCGCCTGGAGGGAGCAGTCCGCGGGTCAGCCCACTTCCGTGGAGTCACGACTGTCGTGACGAAGCTCTTGAACATGGTCCAGCCCGACGTCGCCTATTTCGGCCAGAAGGACGCCCAGCAGGCAATCGTGATCCGCCGCCTCGTGGAGGACCTGAATATGCCGGTGCGCATCGAGGTATGCCCAACCGTGCGTGAGCCAGATGGCCTTGCGATGTCCAGTCGCAATGCCCAGCTCAGCGCGGACGAGCGCGCACACGCGCTGGCGCTTCACGCCGCATTGAAGGCAGCCTCTACAGCAGTCTCAGAAGGCGTGCGCTCAGCCGAGGACCTGCTGGCGGTAGGCCGGGCGGCGATGGAGCCCTTCGCCGTGGAGCCCGAGTACCTCGCGCTCGTCAGTCCCAGCACGCTGGAGCCCGTCCTGCGACTAGAGCAGCCTGCGCTGCTCGCCGTCGCTGCCCGCGTGGGCTCCGTTCGGCTGATCGACAACATGGTCTTGCATCCCGTTCCTCAACCAAGGACACCATCGTCCGACTCAAGTCAAGCCAACCCAAGAGAGGCTCTAGCCATATGCAGCGCGTGATGCTCAAGTCAAAGATTCACAGAGCCACCGTGACCGACTGTGACTTGCACTATGTCGGTTCGATCACGGTCGACCCCGACCTGCTCGAGGCGGCGGACATCCTCGAGCACGAGCAGGTGCACGTGGTCGATGTCGACAATGGCGCCCGCTTTGAGACCTACACGATTGCCGGCCAGCGCGGCTCTGGCGACATCAAGGTCAATGGCGCTGCCGCCAGGCTCGTGCATCGTGGCGACACCGTAATCGTTATCTCCTACGGCCAGTACGACCGTGCGGAGATGGAGCACTACGAGCCTCGTGTTGTGCACGTCGAGTCTCAAACCAATCGCATCATCACCGTCGACGACGCGGTGGCGACCCTGTTGAGCTCGCCCGCGGCCTCATTCGAGGCCGGGGCAAGGGGCTAGACACAGGGCGTCAACTGAAAGTCAGAGAGGACTCACCATGTCAAGTCATCCCAGCAGCTCCACTCAAGGCCATTCGACCACGATCGGGAGTGGCACGGGCGCCGTCCCGGCCGACCCTGGACGGCTACCCATGACCCTGCCTTTGCTTGCCGAGAAGAAGCGCTTGGGGGAGCAGATCGTAATGGTCACCGCTTATGACTACCCGAGCGCCCGTGCGGTTGAGGCCGCCGGCGTGGATCTCGTGCTGGTCGGCGATTCCGCGGCCACCACGATCCTCGGCTACAACTCGACGACGCCGGTCGATCTCGACGACATGCTCGTGCTGGCGCGCGCCGTACGTCGAGGTCTGAAGACCGCTTTGATGATCGGTGATATGCCGTTCGGCTCGTATGAGATCAGCGACGAGCAGGCCATCGCGAGCGCTATCCGCATGGTCAAGGAGGCCGGCTGCGACGCGGTCAAGCTGGAGGGCGGCGGACCGGCGGCAGCTAGCCGGGCGCGCGCGATCATTGGCGCCGGCATCCCTGTGATGGGCCATGTGGGCCTCACCCCCCAGAGCTCCACTGCGCTCGGCGGCTGGAAGGCCCAAGGTCGCACAGCCAAGGCTGCCGCGCGGATCGCCTCCGAGGCACTCGCCCTCCAAGGCGGCGGCTGCTTCGCGATTGTGTTCGAGGCGATCCCGAGCGCCGTCACGAAGGAGCTGATGCCTCACATCGAGGTGCCCGTGATCGGCATTGGTGCCGGGCCTGACACCGACGGACAAGTCTTGGTCTTCCATGATTTGCTCGGCATCCGCGACGGTCTCGGCCCGCGCTTCGTTAAGCGCTACGCCAACATCCAACAGGAAATGAACGCGGGCGTCACCGCTTACGCCGAGGACGTACGCACGGGCCGCTATCCCGGCCCCGAGCACGGCTACTCGATCGACGCCGACGAGTTGGCCGAGCTTCACACATTGCTGGCCTAAGCATTCGCGAACCGCAGGTGCGCCGTCACGTTCGGGTGGCGGCGCGCTTGCGATCCGCGACTACCCGAAGCCGGTGCGCCGTCGGACTCGGATGGCGGCGCGCCCATGATCCGCAGCTACGCGGACCCGGCACGCTGACCGTACTCGACCTTGCGCAAGACCTTCGCGGGCACCCCGGCCGCGATCGAGAAAGGCTCAACGTCTTTGGTGACCACGCTGTTGGCGCCGATCACGCAGCGCTCACCGATGCTCACCCCGCTCGTCACGACCACATTGGCCCCGAGCCAACAGTTGTCGCCGATCTTGGTAGGTCCCTTGGTCTCGAATCCTTGCCAGGTGATCGGCTTATCCGGATCGTTGTAGCGGTGACTGGAGTCGGTCACGAAGCAGCCGTTGGCAAGCATGCAGTGATCGCCGATCTCAACGAGCTGCTCCGCGGCAACCATCACTCCCATGTTCAGAAATGTGCCTTGGCCGATCTGCACCCTTGCTTTGCCCGGGGCGGTTATCCACACGCCGGGCTCCAGTAGGGCGTGCGCACCGATCTCAAGGCGTCCCTCGCGCAAGGCCGCGAGCACGTTGCCGTGAACCGGCCAGCGCACGAATGCTTCGCGGCGCATGAACTCCCGGTGGATCGCGATCCGGTTCCAAGGCAAGGTGTTGCGCTCATACCAGCGCCACTTCGCCGCCCACAACCACACCTTGGACGTCCCCTTGCTCATCGAGCCACAAGTAAGAGACGGGCAAGGCAGGAAGTGGGTTGCGGGGCTGGATCGCTCACGTGCGTCCCGCCGACTTCACCTTCCGCTTTGGTCTAGCGGAGCCGTTGGAAGAGGAGCCGTTTGCACTCGCCTTCTTCGCCTTCACCACCCGCGCGCGACCATTGGTTGCGCGCTTGGGCGCGAGCAGGCCCTTCAGGAATTCGCCAGTGTGAGAGGTGCGCTCCCCTACCACCTCCTCGGGAGTACCCGCAGCGATCACCATGCCGCCCTCCTCGCCCCCCTCGGGACCCATGTCGATCAAGCGATCGGCGCACTTGATCACATCGAGGTTGTGCTCGATCACGACCACACTGTTGCCCGCGTCCACGAGTCTCTGCAATACCTCCAAGAGTCTCTGCACGTCGGCGAAGTGAAGACCAGTGGTGGGCTCATCAAGGATGTACAAGGTGCGCCCGGTCGCGACCTTGGAGAGCTCGGTGGCGAGCTTCACGCGCTGAGCCTCACCGCCCGACAGCGTCGTAGCCTGGCTGACCAAGGCGGAGGTAGCCGAGCCCAACCGCGTCCAAAGTCTCCAGGCGCCGGCGGATCTTGGGGATGTGCTCGAAGAAGTGCAAAGCCTCCTCGACCGGCATCGCCAAGACCTCGGCGATGCTCTTGCCCTTGAACTTCACCTCCAAGGTCTCCCGGTTGTAGCGGCGCCCATCGCACTGCTCGCAAGGCACATACACGTCGGGCAGGAAGTGCATCTCGATCTTGATCTGCCCGTCGCCCCTGCACACCTCACAACGGCCGCCCTTCACGTTGAAAGAGAAGCGCCCCGGCTTGTAGCCCCGCGCGCGAGCCTCTTGGGTCTTTGAGAAAAGGTCCCTAATCACATCGAACAGGCCGGTATAAGTAGCCGGGTTGGAGCGCGGCGTGCGTCCGATCGGCGATTGATCGACGGCGATGATCTTGTCGAGCTGATCCAAGCCCTTGATCGCCCTGTGTGCTCCCGGCCGCTGGCGGGCCCGGTGCAAGCGATTGGCTACAGACTTGTACAAGACTTCATTGACGAGCGTGGACTTACCCGAGCCTGACACGCCCGTCACGCAAGTGAGCGTGCCCAAAGGCACATGCACATCGACGTCCCTCAAGTTGTGCTGGGAGGCACCGAGAATCTCTACGTAGCCGGTTGGCGTGCGACGCTGGGCGGGCACCTCGATCGTGCGCGTACCCGCCAAGAACTGTCCCGTCAAAGACTCCTTTACGCGCTGCACCTTCGCGGCTGTGCCCTCCGCCACGATCCAGCCACCGTGTTCGCCGGCGCCCGGGCCGAGGTCGACGAGATGGTCAGCGCAGCGCATCGTCTGCTCGTCGTGCTCAACCACGATCACCGTATTGCCAAGGTCGCGCAAGCGCTCCAGCGTGGCGATCAGCTTCTCGTTGTCGCGCTGATGAAGGCCGATCGAAGGCTCGTCAAGGATGTACAGCACACCCACCAGTGACGAGCCGATCTGTGTTGCCAAGCGGATCCGCTGAGCCTCGCCACCGGAGAGGGTCGAGGCGGCCCTGTCCATCGAGAGATAGCCGATGCCCACGTTCTCGAGGAACTGGAGGCGCTCTGAGATCTCGCGCAGGATCAGGCGCGCCACGTGCCTGTCGGTGTCTGAGAGCTCCACCTCCTCGAGCCATGCCAAAGCGCGGCGCGCCGAGAGAGCACAGAAGTCCTCGATGCGCGTGCCCGCCACGAGCACGGCCCTTGACTCCGGCCGCAGGCGCGCGCCGCCGCACTCCGGGCAGGCCCTGAGCGACATGAACTCCTCGATCTTCTCCCTTGTCCACTCGGAGTCCGTCTCGCGGTAGCGGCGCTGTAGGTTCGCGACGACCCCCTCGAAGCGCGTGCCATAGGAGCGAGTGCGTCCGAAGCGGTTCCGGTAGGTGATTTGGAGGGGATCCCCGTTCGTACCCGAGAGGAATAGGTCGCGATGCTCTTGTGACAGGCCCTCCCAAGGCGTCCCCAAGTCCACGCCATAACGCTTAGCGATCGCCTCGGTCACTTGCTCGTAATAGTTAGACGCGCTATTTGCCCATGGAGCGATCGCTCCTTCACCTACCGACAAGCTCGGGTCCGGCACCACGAGCTCGGGGTCGATCACCATTTGCGAGCCGAGCCCCGTGCAGCGCTCGCAGGCCCCATGGGGCGAGTTGAAGGAGAAGATCCGCGGCTCCAGCTCGACCAAGGACGGTCCGTGCTCGGGGCAAGCGAACTTCTCAGAGAAAGTAAACAAAGTGCCCGGCTCCGGCTTCTCGCCCGGAACAATCTGTTGGGACGGCGCCTTTGTCCCCAACGCCCCGGAGGAATGCGATTGCGCCGATCCTGCATCACGCACGCCCGCCCCTCCCCCCTCATTATCTGCGCGGGAGGACCCAACGATCTCAATCTCCACGAGGCCATCCGCCAAGCCAACCGCCGTCTCGATCGAATCGGCCAGGCGCTTGCGGATGTCGTGGCGCATCGACAGGCGATCTACGACGACGGATATGTCGTGCTTGTAGCGCTTGTCGAGCACGATTGACTCCTCGAGCATGCGGATGCGCCCGTCGATCTTCACACGCGCGAAACCGTCCCCGCGCAACTCGTCGAGCAGCTTGCCGTACTCGCCCTTGCGCCCCCTCACCACCGGCGCCAAGACCATGAAGCGCGTGCCCTCAGCTAGTCCCATCGCCTGGTCGATGATCTGCTCGGCCGATTGGCCCGTAATTGGGCGCCCGCAGATCGGGCAGTGGGGCTTGCCTACGCGCGACCACAGCAAGCGCAGATAGTCATAGATCTCCGTGACCGTGCCCACTGTGGAGCGCGGGTTGCGCGAAGTCGTCTTCTGGTCGATCGAGATCGCCGGCGAAAGACCCTCGATCGAATCCACGTCCGGCTTGTCCATCTGGCCGAGGAACTGGCGCGCATAGGCCGAGAGCGACTCCACGTAGCGCCGCTGGCCCTCCGCGTAAATCGTGTCGAACGCCAAGCTCGACTTGCCCGAGCCCGATAGGCCGGTTATGACAACCAAGGCATCCCTGGGTAGCTCCAGGGAGATGTCCTTCAGGTTGTGCTCCCGCGCCCCGGAGACGACGATCTTGTTGCTTCGAGGCCATGTTCCACTCATTATATTGGGGCGAACAGACGTTCGGGTGTCGCACGCGCCGCGGGCGACACGAGGACCGTGCCGGTGGGCCCGAACGATATCCTCGGTCGCGTGGACGACTCCGGCCAGCCGATCTCCTACCAGGTGCTCGAGGCTGGTACACCCGTGTGCAGCAGCGACGGGGAGGTTCTCGGGAAGGTCGCCCACGTGCTCAGCGTGCCCGAGGAGGACGTGTTCGACGGGATCGTGATCGCGATGCACGACGGGCCCGACGGACACCGCTTCGCCGACGCAGAGGACATAAGCGCCATCCACGAGCGGTCGGTTACGCTCAAGCTAGATACTGCAGCGTGTCGCGACCTGCCTGCGCCGAGCGCGAATCCGGCCGTCATGACTGACGACCCGGCCGATTCCAGCTCCCGCCTCTCAAACAAGCTGCGCCGCGCCTGGGACCTTGTCTCAGGCAACTACTGAGGTCCAACAGCCTCCGTCTCGGATGGGCTGATGAGGGGGCCTGCTGCTGCCACCTCTACCCCTCGATAGCCGCGTAAACCTCGTCCAACAGCTGCTCGCGATCGGGCACGGCGAAGTTCTCTGCCAGGTAGCGTCCAGTCTCTTCGCGCGAATCCCCGTTGAGCGCCATGTTGAGCGCCACCAGGCGGGCGCCATCGAGATCCTCAGAGGAGGCCGTCGGTGCCGGCTCGCCGACGTGGGCTGTGCTTAGGTCGAGCGGTGCCGGCTCGTACGCCGGCTCTGCCGGTGGCGGACTTGGAGGCATGGCCGCAGACGCCTCACCATACGCCGCCGCGGCATATGGGTCCCCCTGCATCCCGCCGTGTGACTCGCTGAGCGCCTGCACAAACGGAGCTTCGTGGATCTCCTGGGGTGGCGCCGCAACCGGCGCGGGATCCTCTCCGTTGTAAGCCTCAGCCGGTGCCGTCGGGCTCTCCTCAAGGCCAGTCCGTCCCGCTGCCGAGTCATACAGGGCACTCATGTTGGTCTCGACCGCTGCCAGGTCTCCCGCGAGTTGACTCGCCCCGCTGCGCAGACTTTCCACAAGAGTTTGCGTCTCGGCATCCATCGTGCCCACGCGCGCCAACAGCACCTCAGTGGCCTGCGAGACCGCTGCCACCTGCTCCTGTGCACGTGCGATCGCCTCCTCGCGAGTGCGCAAAGCATCCGCGTTGGCCGCCTCGCGCACCTGCTGAGCCTCCTGGGCCGCCTCGCGCTCGATCGTCTCGGCCGTTGCTTGTGCCGCCTCAAGGATTCCCCGCACCTGGGTGCCAGCTGCCGATGCGAGCGATTCGTGCCCGCGACTCGACGCTTCGCGGCGCAACTCTTCAACGTCGGCCGCGAGCGCCCTCAAGTGGGCGTCCACGCTCGCCGGGTCATACCCGCGGCGCACGATCGGGAAGTCGCGCCTCTCGATCACCTGACGGTCCAGCTCCACGGCCCCCATCCTATGCGACCTCACCGGACGGAGCTTCGACTGTCTCCGGCTCGCCGGCCTCTGCATCTGCCGCCGGGGTCTCGCCGTCCGGGGCCTCGAGCGTCTGAACGTCGCGTAGCTCTCGCTTCAGCTCCCTGATCTCGTCGCGCAATTGGGCCGCATACTCGAAGCGCAGCTCGTCCGCCGCGGTGATCATCTCCTCCTCGATTTCCACAATCATCCGCTCGAGCTCGTGCTGGGGCATCTCCTTGGCCTTCGCCCTCGTCGCATTCTTGCGACGCCTGCCCTTGGGTACCTTCGACTCGGCCTGCAGGAACTCGGCAATGTCGGAGATCCCCTTCACGATGCTCGACGCGGTGATCCCGTGCTCCTCGTTGTAGGCAACCTGGATCTCGCGCCTGCGGTCGGTCTCCTCGATCGCCGCCTTCATCGCCTTGGTCTCCTTGTCGGCGTACATCAAGACCTTGCCCTTCACGTTGCGAGCCGCCCTGCCGATCGTCTGGATCAGCGAAGTCTCCCCTCGTAGGAAGCCCTCCTTATCAGCATCGAGGATCGCCACCAGTGAGACCTCCGGCAAGTCCAAGCCCTCGCGCAGCAGGTTCACGCCCACGAGCACGTCATACTCGCCAAGCCTCAGGTCCCTGATGATCTGGATGCGCTCGAGCGTGTCGATCTCCGAGTGCAAGTAGCGCACCTTGAAGCCCATCTCGATCAGGTATTGCGAAAGGTCCTCGCTCATCTTCTTCGTCAGGGTCGTCACCAGCACCCGCTCGTTCACGTCTACCCGCTTGCGGATTTCGTTCATCAAGTCATCGATCTGGTTGCGGGTCTCGCGCACGTCGATCTCCGGGTCCACTACCCCTGTGGGCCTGACGATCTGCTCCACGATCCTTTGCGAGCGCGTGCGCTCGTATTCGCCGGGCGTGGCGGACAGGAACACGAGCTGCGGCGTGATCGAGAGGAACTCGTCAAACGTCTGCGGACGGTTGTCCATCGCGCTCGGCAACCTGAAGCCATAGTCCACGAGCGTGCGCTTGCGTGAGCGATCACCCTCGAACATTCCCCCGATCTGTGGCACCGTCTGGTGAGACTCATCGATGAAGCACACGAAGTCCTGGGGGAAGTAATCGATCAGGCAGTAGGGCCGCTCGCCCGGCTTGCGTCCATCAAGGATGCGCGAGTAGTTCTCAATCCCCGAGCAAAAGCCCATCTCGCGCAGCATCTCCATGTCGTATTGCGTGCGCTGTCTCAGCCGGTGCGACTCAAGCTGCTTGCCTTCCTGCTCGAGCTCCTCACAGCGCTCGTTCAGCTCCCTGCCGATCGCGGCCACGCCGTCCTCGATCGTGCCCTCCTTGACGTTGTAGTGCGTCGCCGGCCAGATCGCCACGTGCTCGATGTCGTCTTCCAGAAGCTCTCCTGTGAGCGGATCGAAGTGCTGCAAGCGCTCGACTTCGTCGCCGAACAAGGTCGCCCTGAAGGCGGTCTCGGCATATGCAGGGAAAACCTCGAGCGTCTCCCCCTTCACCCTGAACGTGCCGCGCGCCAACACGCTGTCATTGCGCGTGTACTGGATCGACACGAGCTTTCTCAGCAGCTTGTCGCGATCGATCTCCTCTCCCCTGCGCAGAATCTGCATGTTCATCTCATACGTCTCGGGCGAGCCCAGACCATAGATGCAAGACACCGACGCCACCACGATCACGTCGCGCCGGGCGAACACCGCGGCCGTCGCCGCGTGGCGCAGCCGGTCCACCTCCTGGTTGATCGCCGAGTCCTTCTCGATGTACAGATCCCTGCTCGGGACATACGCCTCGGGCTGGTAGTAGTCGTAGTAGGACACGAAGTACTCGACCGCGTTCTCGGGGAAGAAGGTCCTGAACTCGTTGCACAATTGCGCCGCCAGCGTCTTGTTGTGCGCGATCACCAAGGCCGGCTTCTGTACCTCTTGGATCACCCCGGCCATCGTCATCGTCTTACCGGTCCCGGTCGCCCCCAGCAGCGTCTGGAAGCGCTCGCCCTCGCGCACGCCTTCCGCCAGCGAGGAGATCGCCTTCGGTTGGTCTGCCGTTGGCGTGAACACCGGGTCGAGCTTGAATGCAGGCACCGCTCTACGTTAGCCCGAGTTGACGAGGGTACGTGGCCCTGTATTCCGATTGAGCCCGCATCACTCTGCGCACGTAGGCCCGTGTCTCAAGGAAAGGGATTTCGGCGACTTTCAACCGCTTGCCTTCATCGCGGGCCTTCGCCACCCACTCATCGACGTTGGCAAGTCCCCCGTTGTAGGCCGCCACCGCAAGCATCTCATCGCCTTCATAATGATCGAGCAGATAGCGCAGATACCAACTTCCATAAGCCACGTTGATCCTTGGCGTGGCCAAATCACCCGTGCTGAAACGCACACCTCCCGACAGGTGGGCGATGTAATTGGCCGTCGCCGGCAACAACTGCATGAGCCCAAGCGCCCCCGCCGAGGAGGTGCGCGGTTCGAACTTCGTCTCGGCGTAGATAACGCCCGCGATCAATGCCGGGTCGAGGTGCTTCTCGGCAGCCTGTTCACGGATCACAGTCGTGTCACTCAGCGGCAAGCCCGAATTACCGGCCACATGCTGAAGGCGCGAGGCGATCACCGCGATGAGCACGACGACCACGGCCAGCCCGATGAGCATCCGCATAAGCGAGCGACCGGCAGAGGACCTTGCCGCGCGGCCTCCGCGTGAAGGCCCACGCGCGCGAGGCCTCGCCGAATAGCGTGTATAGCTCATCTTCCTGCCCTAACCCATGCCCTCAACGGAAGGTGTGATCCCATGCCGGCATCATGGCCTCCTCGACCCGTGCCCCCCTTGGGGGGCACAATCCCATGCGGGTGTAGCTCATTGGGATAGCTTGGCAAGTACCTCGGCCAGCTCGCGCCGCAAGCCAGCTTCGTCGCCGTCGTTGTGTATCGCGAAGGTAGCTCGGCGAGCCTTCTCCTCCTGGGACAGCTGACGCGCAACACGCTCGTCCGCCAACGCATGACCGCGCCCCGCGGCGCGTTCAGCGCGCGTCTTCTCCTTGGCGACCACCGCGATCGTCGCATCGAAGCCGCGCTCCATGCCGGCCTCGAACAGGAGCGGCACCTCCACCACGGCAGCCTTGGGCGGCGGGCGCAGAGCACGCACGTGCTCAAGCCAGCCCGCGATGCGTGCCCCCACTAGTGGCCACAGCAAGCCCTCCAGCCAGCGACGATCCTCCTCCCCTCCGGCGAATGCCTTCGCGGCAACCACAGCTCGCTCGACGACCCCTCCGGGAGCGACCTCTGCTCCCCACCGATCGACGACCGCGTTCCGCACTCCCCGGTCGCCATACAGCTCGTGCACCACCGCATCGGTGGACAGAACTTGTGCTCCCAGCTCTTCGAGCGCCTTCAGGGCGGTGGACTTGCCCGCCCCCATACCGCCGGTCAATCCGACGAACGGCACCACCGGCTTCACCGGGTCGTCCGTCAGTCTTGCGCTGGCTCGGCGGCAGCCTGATCGGGAGCCGGCTGCTCCTCGACGGGCTGCTCCTCAGCTGGTCGCTCGACTTCAGCGACGGGCTCCTCTGTGGCTGAAGCCTCTGCGTTGGGCTCATCCTCGGCCTGCGCCTCACTAGGCTCGGCAACAGATGCCTCCGACGTAGGCTCATCCGCGGCGGGCTCGGCCACGGTTGCCTCCGGGCTCTCAACCTCTGCGGCAACTGACGCCTCGGCGGTGGGCTCCTCCACGGGTGGCTCAGCTATTACAGCCTCAGCGGCGGGCTCCTCCGCAGATGACTCAGCTATTGCAGCCTCCGCGGCGGGCTCCTCCGCAGACGACTCAGCTATTGCAGCCTCCGCGGCGGGCTCCTCCACAACAGGCGCCTCCCCAACCTCAGCAGCCGGCTCCTCCACGGTCGGCTCAGCCAACTGCTCGCCAATCGTTGCCTCAAGCGAATCCTCGAGCACAACCTGCTCACCAGCCAGAGCCTCCGGCTCCACGGGCGACGCGGCGGGTGCATCGGGACGGGGCAACGGCAGAATCTGGTCCTCGACACGCTTAGCCGACAACGACAAGCGCCTGCGCTCAGAGTCAATCTCAAGGATCTTCACGCGGATCTCATCGCCCGGATGAACGATCTCACGCGGACTCTCCACGTGATGACCGGCGAGCTCTGAGATGTGCACGAGCCCCTCAACGCCGTCGAGCACCTCAACGAACGCGCCGAACGTAACGACCTTGGTGACCTTGCCCGCAAGCTCATCGCCTGTGTTGTAGGTATCCACGATCCGCTGCCACGGGTCTTCCTGGGTCTGCTTGAGCCCCAGCGAAATACGTTGACGGTCACGGTCGATGTCGAGCACCTTCACCTGCACGGTGTCGCCAATGTTCAGGATCTCACTCGGATGATTGACATGCGACCAGGAAAGCTCTGAGATGTGGATCAAGCCATCGATGCCATCGAGATCCACGAAAGCCCCGAAGTCAACGATGTTGGAGATTTGGCCCTCGACCACAAGACCAGGCTGAAGCCGGTCGAGGATCTGCTGGCGAACCTCCTTGCGCTCCTCCTCCAACACCGCGCGACGCGAGAGCACCACGTTATTACGCGAGCGGTTGAGCTCGATCACCTTTGTCTCGATCTGAGTGCCCATGTACTCATCAAGGTTCGGCACGCGCCTGATGTCGACGAGCGAGGCGGGCAGGAAGCCACGCACCCCAAGGTCGATGATCAAGCCACCCTTGACGACCTCAATGACAGAGCCGATCACCGGCTCACCCGACTCGGCGGCGGCCTCGATGCGACGCCAAGCCTTCTCGAAGCGGGCGCGCTTCTTGGACATGATCAGGCGACCGTCCTGGTCCTCCTTGGTGAGGACCATCGCGTCGACCTCCTCGCCGAGCGACACCTCCTCACGCGGATCCACAGACTTGCGGATCGAAAGCTCGTTGGCGGGGATGACCCCCTCCGACTTGTAACCGATGTCGACGAGGACCTCGTCCTTGTCGATGCGTACGACATTGCCCGTAACGACCTCGCCCTCCTCGAAGGGCTGCATCGTGGCGTCGTAGTTGGGGACTATCTGCCCGTCGATTTCAAGCAGGAGTCCGTTGGACCCCTCGACCACGTGGGCCTGGGGATTCTCGATAAGTGTTTGCACCGACGGAAGCCTAGCGCAGCAACGCCGCCCGGGGCAGAGACCCCCGCGCCTCGGGCGCGGGGTCGGTCGGGTATCGGCTGGGCACATATCATTGATCCTCCTTATGCCTGTGAGAGCCACGAAGCGCGGGGTGGAGCGCACGCCGCTCAAGCGCGATTGCGATGTGCTCGTATGCGGTGCTTCGTTCGCCGGCCTAGCCATCGCGCGCGAGCTGGCCGATACGGGCGCGCGCGTGCTCGTGATCGATCGCTATGAGATCGGCGAGCGCCAGACCTCAGCCTGCGGGATCCCCACGGGTTGGCTCGAGGCCCTCCACCTGCAGGGCTCGCTGCGCCAGACATTCGACGAGCTTGTCGTGCACACGCCTTGGACTACGGCGCGCTGGCGTTTGCCTTGGACATTCTCGACGTTCGACTATCGCGAGCTGTGCGCCTTGTTGTGGAGCCAAGCCGATCCACGTGGCACTGAATTCGAGACGGCAACCGTGACCGGGCGCGAGGGCCGTATCGTCCACACCGATCGCGGTGATCTGACGGCGCCCTTGATCGTCGACGGGCTCGGCTGGCGGCGAGTTCTCTCCAACGAGACCCCGATCCAGCCACCCAACGCCCGCCTATCACGAGGACTTGAGGTACATCCCCATGGCACAGGCGAGGAGCTCGAGCTGTGGATCGACCCGAAGTACATCCGCTCCGGCTACTCCTGGAGCTTCCCAGCACGCGATGAGCTGCGCGTGGGCGTCGGTTCGTTTTGGCCCTCTCATCACGTCAAGGAGCCGACCGTGCGCCTCGCTAGCGACCTGGACCTGCCGGCTGAGGGCTACCAAGGCAACTGGATCCCTCATCAGTTGCGATCCGCGGTTGAGGATGGCGTGTTCTTCGTTGGCGATTCCGCAGGTCATTGCCTACCCCTAACTGCCGAGGGGATTCGCACAGCCCTTTACTTCGGACTAGCATGCGGCCGCGAGCTGCGCCCCGTGCTCGAAGGCCATGCAACACCTGAGCAGGCGCTTGCGCGCTACGGAGCCTTCTCAGACGCGCACGAGCGCAAGTTCCGCTGGCTCCTCAATACCCAACGCGCAGTCGGGCGCTTGACCCCAACCCGCGCGATCACGGTAATGGCACGCACGATGGCTTCAGAGCGCTTTTGCGCATGGGCTTTCAACCACTATTTGGAGATCGCCCCGCCCTCGTTCGTGGGCTCGAGCCCCGGTCGCGGTACTTCCTTCCCGCGCCCCTCACTCGCTGCTACAGCCTGAAGTCCGAAGATATGCGCCTCACCAGCGCGGGTCGCGTCTGAGAAACACAGGGCGCATCTGAGAACACGGGGCCGCGAGAGCCAAAGACGATCTGAGAAAACACGGGCGCGAGAGCCAAGGAGGTCAGGCGACCTCCCGTAGATGTGTCGTCGCACCACCACTTGCCATTAGCGCCAAGCGACTTGCCTCGATCGCGCTAGCCCAGGAGACCTCCGACAGCAGGCCAGGAGCCGCGACCATGTCGCCCACTAGGAAGATGCCATCGCCGCGATCGACGGCCGGACGGTCCCTCCAGCTCGACCCGGGCGCATCGAGCGCGCCCGTGCGAGCATCCATGACCTGACGTCGTCTCCAAGTCTCACGTTCGCGCCAATCCTTCAACGAGGCGTCAAGCAGCCGCTCGAGCCGCAGAGAGGCCTGATCGGCGCTCTCGCCGGGGCGAATCGGCATCTGTGCTTGGATCAGCTGCTCGCCGGCAGGCGCAAGCGAAGGGTCGGCGGCGCTGAAGCGCTCGATCCAGCCCGCCTCGTCGAGATCGGATACGACGAACGGATCACCACGCCTGTAGCGCACCCCCAAGTCCAGGCACAGGGTGTTCCCGCTCGTCCACCGCAAACCGTCGTCGTCCAGCAGCTCACGAGCCTGGTGAAGCTCGGTGGCCACAATCACTGGCGGTTCCGGCAGCGACTCCACGCGCTTGCCTGTCTCGATCCTCACCCCTAGCTCTCGAGCTCGTCGCTCGAGCATCTCGATCACCGCTGTCCACCCACCGATTACGTAGCGAACCGAAGGCGGTGGAGTGAGCAGCGTCCTCACGGTGCGGGGCCAAACGAACGCCGCGGACAACTCACCGGGATCGTGATGGAAGGTGTACACCCCAGCCCCGGCCGACAGCATTGCGGCGGTTCGCTCGTCCGCCTGCTCGGCGACCCAGGAGCGGAAGTCGATCTCGCTGGGCGCCTGGCGTCCACGCAAGCGCAGCACGGCCGGGATCGAGCCCAACGGCGGCGTCCGCCGCATCTCTCCCTGCCAGCGCATCCGAAACGGCGCGAGCGGGAGGCCCGCGTTACGCGGCTGCAGGCCACGTTCGCCCAGCCAGTCCCACAAAGGCCCCTTATAGAAGACGTGTGGACCGAGATTGGCCTTGTACGGGCCATCACTGCTGCGGGCACGACCGCCGAGCGACTCATGCGCCTCCAGCAAACGCACATCGGCGCCGTCCTCCGCGCATGCGATCGCTGCTGTCAGACCCCCAATTCCTCCACCCACGACCGTTATCTGGTTCCCCGAGGTTGCTCGCTTGGGCCTGCTCATGACGATCCTCCTGCGGTTGCTTGCGGTGCCGAGCTTACGATTCTCACCAGCTCAACCTACGCCGAAACTGGTCCGCTATACAGTTCCAGTAATGGCGCGCACAACAGGTCCAGTTTCCAGCCGGGAGATGCTGGTCGAACTCGATCGGACGCTCGAGCTACCCCTCCACGAGCAGCTGGAGCGCTCGCTGCGAGAGAACATTCGCTCAGGACGTCTGCCCGCCGGCGACAGACTCGCCTCAACGCGAGCATTGGCGGCGGAGCTCGGCATCTCAAGAGGCGTAGTCACCGAGGCCTATGGGCAGCTCGCCGCCGAGGGCTACATCGAAACTCGGCAGGGCGCGCCCGTACGCGTGGCCCGAGCAGTGCGCGGCGCTAGCGAGACGGTCCCGGCTCGCTCACTGCTAGCGAGCTTCAACTACAACTTCCACCCCGGCCTCCCGGACCTGGCGAGCTTCCCTCGCAACAGCTGGCTGCGCTCGTTGCGCGTGGCCTTGAGCGACTCGCCACTAGACGCAGTCGGCTACGGCGATCCCCGCGGCGTGCCCGCTTTGCGCGAAGCCCTGGGCGCCTACCTAGGGCGTGTACGCGGTGCTGCCATTGACACTGAGCGGATGCTGATCTGCACAGGATTCATGCAGGGCCTGTCGCTGCTGTGTCGCTGGCTGCGCGCGAGTGGCGTCGAGCGCGTCGCGGTCGAGGACCCAGGCTGGCACGTCCACAGGCTCATAGTCGAGCAAGCCGGGCTCGAACCGGTGCCAGTGAGGGTCGATCACGACGGACTGCGAGTGGATGAGCTGGCCGCGAGTGGCGCTGCCGCCGCGATCGTGACTCCAGCTCACCAGTTCCCCACCGGAGCGGTCCTCAGCCGCGAGCGCAGGACCGCCCTGATCGACTGGGCCGAGGACAGCGACCACCTGATCGTCGAGGACGACTTCGACGCCGAGCTCCGCTATGACCGCGGCGCCATCGGTGCCTTGCAGGGTCTAGCTCCCGAGCGCGTTGTGTACATCGGTTCCGCTAGCAAGCGACTCGCGCCCGGAATGCGGCTCGGATGGATGCTGATGCCCTCGTGGCTGACCTGGGCGCTCGTGTCGAGCAAGGCGATCGAGGACGGGGGCTCAGAGATCGTCGGCCAGCTGGCGCTGTGCGACTTCATTGCGCGCGGAGAGCTAGACCGCCACATACGCCGCATGCGCCTGCGCTACCAGCGGCGACGAGAGGCATTGCTAGCGGCGCTTGCCAGATGGCTCCCCCAGGCGCGGGCCGACGGGGCCGCCGCTGGCCTGTACGAACTGGTGCAACTACCAGATCATGCCGAGGAGGCCAAGCTGATTGCCGCGAGCGCCGATCGTGGCGTCGGCATGGAGGGCCTGTCGCTGCATCGCTTCACGCACGGTGGCTCCCCAGGAATCGTGCTCGGCTACGGCAACCTCTCCGAGCCGGCCATCGACCAGGGCGTGCGCCTACTCGCCCAGGCATTCGCACAGGTCTGCAGCGTGTGACAGGCGCGACATGGCCAGGTGGCATATGGTGAAAGCGTGAACACCCGCACGTCCCCAAACGTGCTTGAACGACCCGCGACAGCCCTGACCGCGGGCATCGCGCTGTTTGCCGTCTATCACCTCGGCCTGGCAGCGCTGATGGCGTTTGCTCCGCACTACTTCTTCACCAAGATCGGCCCGTTCGGGATTCGCAACGATCACTACATACGCGACCTGGCCACCTACAACGCCGCGATCGGCGCGGGCCTGCTCGTAGCTGTGCGCCGCCGCTCGTGGCGCGTCCCACTGTTGGCCGTCGTCACGCTGCAGTTTGCGCTGCACAGCCTCAACCACCTAATCGATATCAATGCCGCACACCCAAACTGGAACGGCTATTTCGACTTCTTCTCGCTCGCAATCGCCACCGTGGTGCTCGCATGGCTCTGGAGACTGGCCGCTCAAATGCCAGAGGATCCTCAGGCAGAGGACATCACCCAAGGCTCGAGATCCTCGACCTCGATCGAGACGAGCCAATGAGGATCTTCCTCGCAGGTGCCACAGGAGCGATCGGCAAACGACTCGTGCCGATGCTGCTCGCCGCGGGCCACCAGGTCACGGGCATGACCCGCTCGGCCTCGAAGATCGAGCAGCTGAGGGTCGCGGGCGCCAACGCCGTCCTCTGCGACGCACTCGACGCACCCGCTTTGCACCAGGCAGTCTCCGAAGCTAAGCCAGACGCCGTGATACACGAGTTGACCGCATTGCCCAAGCGCCTGAACCCGCGCAAGATCGAGCGCGATTTCGTGCTCAACGATAGGTTGCGCAGCGAAGGCACCCGCCTGCTCATAGCCGCCGGCCAGGCGGCAGGAGCCCAGCGGATCGTCGCGCAGAGCATCGCCTTCGCATACGCGCCAGGACCGCCCGGGACACTGCACTCAGAGAACGATCCGCTAATGCTCGAACAGGCACCAAAGACGTTCAGGCGCACCGTTCAAGCGCTCTCGGATCTCGAGAGCGCCGTGCAAGATGCTGGCGGAATCGTGCTGCGCTACGGCTACATTTATGGTCCCGGGACCTCGATCTCCTCAGACGGCTCGATCGTAGAAGACCTCCATAGCCACAAGTTCCCCATCGTCGGTAAGGGGACCGGCGTATGGTCGTTTGTCCATGTCGATGACGCCGCCCGGGCCACCGTAAAGGCCGTCGAACATGACGGATCGGGGGTTTACAACATCGTCGACGACGATCCCGCGCTTACGTCCGACTGGATGCCCGCGCTCGCCACGGCCACCGGCGCGCCCTCCCCAATGCGAATCCCCACGCTGCTTGCGCGCCTCGTGGCGGGCAGCTTCGGCGCGTCGACCATGACCCGCAGCCAGGGGTCCAGCAACGCACTCGCCAAGCGCGAGCTCGACTGGCAGCCGCAGTACGCCTCCTGGCGCGACGGGTTTCGCACCGCACTCGGCTGAGTAGCTACCTGCGGTGACTACCTCGCTTACCTGCGCGCGGCTAATCCACCTAGACAGACAGACAACCTGCTTAGACGGACAGCCCGGCTAGCGCCGCACCACCAGCAACACCCCGACCACCAACAGCACCAGCCCCAAAACCCGCGTAGCACCAATCGGCTGGCAGGCCACCCCAAGCAGTCCAAAGCGGTCGATCACAACAGCTGCGCTGAGCTGACCCGCGATCACCGCCGCCGTCAGGGCACTCACTCCGAGTGTACGTACCGTGAGAATCGCGACGGTCACATACACGGCACCAAGCAGCCCGCCAAAGAGTGCCCACCACGGCGCTTTGCCAACGCTTGCGAAGCTACCCAAGCCCCCATAGAAAAGCGAGGCAATCAACACGAGCGCGAGGCTGCCTACGAGAAACGAGAAGGTAGCCGCCTGCACGCTGCCAAGGTTGCGCCCAAGGCGGGAGTTGACCGGAGCCTGCATCCCCACAAGCACGCCGGCCATTGCCGCAAGCGCCACCGCAAGGGTGCGAGTCATCACATCACTTTGCTTCCAGCCAATTGCGACCAACGCCAACGTCAACTGCGAGCGGCGGGGAGTGATCCCACACGCCGACCATCTCTCGCTCGATCAACTCGCGCGCAGCCTCCACCTCGGTGGGTGGACCTTCGAACAGAAGCTCATCGTGAATCGTGAGGATCTGCTTGGTGGCAAGTCCAGCCTCGTGCAAAGCACTGTGACAGCGCACCATCGCCAACTTGATGATGTCCGCGGCAGTACCTTGGATCACAGTATTGACGGCCAAGCGCTCGCCAAGAGTTCGCACCTGGTAGTTGCGGGCACGCAGCTCGGGGATCTGGCGCCGCCGGCCCCACAAGGTCTTGACGTGACCCTCCTCCTTGGCTGACTCGATCGTCTCGGTGATGAACTCGGCCACGCGGGAGAAGCGCTCCAAGTAGGCATCGATGAACGCTTTGGCCTCCTCCAGGGGAATGTTCAAACGGTCGGCCAAGCCATAGTCTGAGAGCCCATAGACGATCCCGTAGTTGATCATCTTCGCCTTCGAGCGCATCCCAGGGTCGATCTGCTCAGGAGCAACCGCGAACACCTCCGAGGCGGTTGCCGTGTGCACATCCTCACCGCGCTTGAAGATCTCGACCAGCACAGGCTCCTGCGCGATATGCGCAAGCACGCGCAGCTCGATCTGCGAGTAGTCGACCGAGATCAACACGCACCCATCCTCCGCCTCGAAGCAACCCCGGATCTCGCGTCCCAGAGGAGTACGGATCGGAACGTTCTGCATATTGGGGTTAGTGGAAGCCAGGCGTCCCGTCTGCGCTCCCGCTTGCAGAAAGGTCGTGTGGATGCGCGAACGATCGTCTGTCTGCTCGGGCAGCACGTCCAAGTAGGTCTTGATCAAAGTCGAGAGCTCACGCCAGCGCTCGATACAGGGCACAATCTCGTGCTCCTCGCGGATCGCCTGCAACACGCGCGCATCGGTCGAGAAACCTGTCTTGCCCCGCCGCTTGCGCGAGAGGCCAAGCTTGACGAACAGGATCTCCCCTAGCTGTTGGGGGGAGCCGATTGTGAACTCCTCTTCGGCGAGGTCATAGATACGGCGTTCCAATCCCGCGATCTCCTCGCGCACGCGCCCCGTGATCTCCTGCAAACGATCCAAGTTAAGGCGCACACCGAGCACCTCCATCTCACGCAGCACCGACACGAGCGGCAACTCGATGTCACACATCACTCCCTGTAGCCCACGCTCCTTGATCTGCTCGCGTTGCCAAGCGGCCAACGCGCAGAGCAGGAGCGCCTCGCCCGCCAAGGGATCCTCAACATCGGCCACGAGCCCACGCTCCTCGCACAGCTCAGCCAAGGGGTAGCCACGTCGCGCGGGCTCGAGCAGATAGGCACCGAGCAGCGTGTCGTGCACGAGCTCGGGCGGAACCGTGCCAAGCGTCTTAGCGTCGTGGGCGACCACGGCGAGCTGTCCGCACGCCGCGACGACTTCATCCGGCTCTGTGCAATCGCCGACGAGCACGCCGGCACGCGAAGCCCGCGCGGCCGCCTTCTTTCCCTGCATGACACCCGCTGGCGGCGGGTCCGGCGTTACTGCGAAGCGCCAGGGCGAGCCCGTAGCGAACAGCTCTCCCTCCTCCACCTCGGCTGCGCGCACGGCGAGGCACAGCTCCTGGGGCTTAGTCCCGCTCGCCGTCTTCAGGTTCGCGATGTCCGCCAAAGCCCCACTCCGCACACGCCCCGCAAGGGTCACCTCGTCAGAGGAGACCGCCTTAGCCAGCTCGGCCTCCCCCAGCGCCTCTTCCAAACGACGCAAGGGATCGCGCAACTCATACTTTCGAAACACTTCGCGCAAGCGCGAGCGATCCGGCTCGCGCCCGGCCTCCGTCTTCAGGTCGAAGTCGACTGGAAGGTCGCGCTGGACGGTCGCGAGGCTCTTGGACAAGCGCGCATCTTCCGCATGATCGATCAGGCTTTGCTTGCGCTTGGGTCCGCCAATGTCGCGCACGTGAGAGAGCACTCCCTCGAGCGTGCCAAAGCGCTGGATCAGCTCACTTGCGGTCTTCTCACCAATGCCTGGTATGCCCGGAATGTTGTCCGACGTGTCGCCCTTCAAGCCATAGAAATCTGGGATCAGCTCCGGCGGCAAGCCATAGCGATCAATCACGGCTTGATGGTCGTACAGCTTGGTCTCGGTGATGCCGCGAGCAGTAGCCATCACCTGCACGAGGCCCTGCTCGTCGATCAGCTGAAACACGTCGCGGTCACCAGTCACGATCGTTACCGGCACGCCCGCGGTGCGTGCCTGCTCGGCCAATGAGGCGATCACATCGTCGGCCTCATAACCCTCGAGCTTCACGTTGCGGTAGCCGAACGCCTCCACCAGCGGTTCCATCGCCGGCCACTGCGCCTTGAGCAGATCCGGTCGCGAGCGGCGCCCAGCCTTGTATTCGGCGAACAACTCGGTGCGTCCTGAGCTACCCGCATCCCAGGCGACCATCGTGGGCTGTACCCCATAGTCGGTAACGATCTTCACGAGCATCGAGGAGAACCCAAAGATCGCGTTGGTCGGCTCGCCGGTCGACGTCGCAATCGACTCGGGCAGCGCATAGAACGCCCGGTAGACCAGACTGGGACCATCGATCAGGAACAGGCGGCGCTCCACGCGGAGCACTTTATTAGGCGCCTCGGTCCCCGCCCACGACGACGTGCCGCCAAGCTTGACGGGGCATATTCGCAAAAGGGTGCCCTACGCGCGCGCGTAGGGCACCCCAAAAGACACACCCACAACCAAGCGGTACAAGGCCAATGCAAGGCCAGAGGCCCGAAGCAAATAACATGCCGAACCGCCCAACCGCTCGGGCCGACCGCCCACAACCGAGGACATCTCCGTGACCGTCACACCAAGCGCGCAGTACCGCCTGACCATCCGCGTCAAGATCGACGAGGGACAGAACATGCTGGGCCGGGTGACCGACATGATCGGCGAGCAGGGTGGAATGGTCGTGGCCGTCGATCTCGTCGAGGCGGGAGCCGAGCACAGCGTGAGGGACATCGTCGTGGACGCGTCCAATCGCGACCACTGGAACCGCATCCTCTCGGCTATCGGCTCGCTCCCCGGGGTTGAGGTCATCGACACCACCGATCGCACCTTCCTGCTGCACGTGGGCGGCAAGATCGAACAACACAACAAGCACCCCTTGAAGACACGCGACGACCTCTCAATGGCCTATACGCCAGGTGTTGCGAGGGTGTGCACCGCCATCAAGGACGATCCTGACAAGGCGTTTCAATACACGATCAAGCGCAACACGGTTGCCGTCGTCTCCGACGGCACGGCGGTGCTCGGCCTTGGCGACATCGGCCCAGCCGCCGCGATGCCGGTGATGGAGGGCAAGGCGTGCCTGTTCAAGGAGTTCGCCGGCGTGGATGCCTTCCCGATCTGCCTCGACACGAAGGACACGGATGAGATTGTGCGGGCCGTCACTCTGATGGCGCCAGCCTTCGGCGGGATTAACCTGGAGGACATCTCCGCGCCACGCTGCTTCGAGATCGAGGAGCGCCTGGGGCGCGACCTCGACATTCCCGTGTTCCACGACGACCAGCACGGCACGGCCGTAGTCGTGATGGCGGCCCTGCTCAACGCGGCCAAGCTCACAGACCGCAAACTGGAGGACCTGAAAGTGCTAGTGATCGGCCTCGGCGCGGCCGGCGTGGCGGTCACCAAGATCCT
This sequence comes from uncultured Solirubrobacterales bacterium, assembly GCA_963746645.1. GTDB lineage: Bacteria > Actinomycetota > Thermoleophilia > Solirubrobacterales > Solirubrobacteraceae > Palsa-744. Next base: position 3,103,190 of record CAVVBQ010000005.1, on the reverse strand, counting down.
GCTGGAGGCCGGCGTGCGCGACATCATCGGGGCCGACTCGCGTGGCGCGTTGAGCACTCAGCGCGAGGACTACCTGGATGGCACCATGACTCAAATCAAGCGCTGGTATGCGGAGTCCACTAATCGCGAGGTTCGCACTGGCACTCCCGCCGACGTGATCGAGGGCGCAGACCTGCTCGTCGGTCTCTCCGGCGCGCGAGCGCTGCCCGTGGAGGCGCTCGCCAAGATGAACAACGACGCAATGGTCTTCGCGATGGCCAACCCCAATCCCGAGGTGATCCCGGAGGAGGCCGCGCCGTACGTGCGCATCATGGCAACCGGACGCTCGGATTACCCAAACCAGATCAACAACGTGCTGTGCTTCCCGGGCATCTTCCGCGGTGCGCTGGATGTGCGTGCGAAAGCGATCACTGAGGAGATGAAGATGGCCGCCGCCGAGGCCATCGCCGCGATAGTCGACGACGCGGAGCTACGCGACGACTACATCATCCCGTCAGTGTTCAACCGCGACGTGGCCCCAGCCGTGGCCGCCGCGGTGGCCGAGCAGGCACGCGCTAGCGGCAACGCCCTCGCCGGCCAAGAGGTGGGTTTCGCGCAGGGGGATACGCTGACTGGGATGGGTGAGCAGCGGGCGCACACCAACGGCTGAGGCGAGGAGCGACCGGCCATGCAGGCCACGGACCCAGGAGCAACAGGCGGAGCGGTGAGTTCGTGCGGGTAACGGTCACAGGCGCGACGGGCCTGATCGGCCCACAGGTTGTGAGGAGGCTGCGGGAGCGCGGAGACGAGGTGACCGTGCTTTCACGCGACCCGGAGCGTGCGCAGAGGCGACTGGAACAATCCCAGCCAACCACCGCGGACACTGCACGCACCCCCGCTATCGGTTTGCTGAAGACGGAGCGTTGGGAGCTGATACGCGAACCGGCTCCGGCCAGGGCGCTCGCGGAAGCTGATGCAGTGGTGCATCTCGCAGGCGAGAATGTGGCGCAACGCTGGACACCCGCAGCCAAGCAGTCGATCCGTGAGAGCCGTGTGCGGGGCACAGAGCATCTCGTGCAGGGGATCGCAGCAGTTGCGGAGGCCGAGCGCCCGCAAGTGCTAGTGAGCAGCTCGGCGATCGGCTATTACGGCGCGCACGGCGACGAGCCAATCGACGAGGAAGCACCCCCTGGCAACGGCTTCCTCGCGCAGACGTGTGCCGCGTGGGAGGTCGAGGCTGAGGCAGCCGAGCGACAAGGGGTGCGCGTTGTGAAGGTGCGCACTGGCGTGGTCTTGAGTCGGGATGGAGGCGCACTCGGCAAGATGCTGACCCCGTTCAAGCTTGGCGTGGGTGGACCAGTGGCGGGTGGAAGACAGTTCATCTCATGGATCCACACAGAGGACCTGGTGGGGATCCTGCTTGCCGCGATCGACGGGGGGCAATGGCATGGCCCGGTGAACGCGACCGCACCAGAGCCGCAACGCAATGGTGATTTCTCAAAAGCACTTGGGCGAGCGCTGCACCGCCCCTCACTGCTGCCTGTGCCAGGCGCGGCCTTGCGACTGCTGTACGGCGAAATGGCGGAGATCGTGACCAGCGGCGCACGCGTACTGCCCGCCAAGGCGCTAGTGCTCGGCTACGAGTTTCGCTATCGGCAGCTGGACATGGCGTTGCGGGCCGCGCTCGGTTAAGCGCGGCTCAGCCGAAGCGTTGCACTAGATTGAGGGACCGCTCAGCTGAAGCGTTGCAGGCCGCGCTCGATCGAGGGCCGCTCAGCCAGACGTGTTGAGCGCGCGCCAGAACACCGGCATGCCGCCCACTAGCCGGTCGATCGCATAAGTAGAGAGAGTGGTTTCGCCGTTCGCTTGCATCGAGTAGGGCCCAAGCACGGAATGACGATCGTGTGTGGCAAAGAAACGGCCGATCACAGCCTGACGGTCGTCTCCGTGGGCGCCAGCGGCGCGAATCGCAGACAAGACAACATCCATCGCCTCATAGCCATACAAAGCATAGGGTTCGCCAATCGAAGCGAAGTGATGCTGGTAGTCGGCGAGCACGAGTTGAGCAGAGGCCGGATAAAGGTGGGCGGCCAAGACGGGTGAGCCCACGAACGTGATGCTTTCGGCGGAGCCAAGATGAGACGTGAATACTGGACTGAGCAGCGTGCTCGAGGCGAGCAGCGACAGACGGGGGTTGGCAGCGTGCAGCTGGCGAGCGAGATAAGCGGCTTCGCTCGTTGCTGTCGCGCTGAGGAACACGGCTTGAGCGGCGCTTTTGGCGACCTTGGCGACCTCGCCGGTGAAATTGGAGCCAGGAAGGATCGTGATCGTGTCATGACCCTTCACTTCGATGCCCGCTTTCTGCGCATCGTCCGCAACGATCTGGGCGAGCGGAGCGTCAAATGGATCCTGGTCGGCCAGCACGTAAAGACTGTGCACGCCAAGCCGCCGCAAAAGCTCAACCTGAGCAGCTGCCTGGACAGGATCGCCGGGCGCAACTCGTCCGAAAGTACGCTTACCCGCTAGATAGAAGCGTTCCGGCTCGCCCTGGCCCGCGTCCAGTGAAGAAGTCAAACCAACATAGGGGCTGGCCGGACTGACCTGGAGGATGCCGGCGGCGTTGGTGAGCGGCAATGAGATGGCCGTGGCGCCCGAGTTGAACTCGCCCAGGTAAGCGATCGTGGTGGGGTCCTGCGCCGCAGCCTTCGCATTGGCGGCCGTGACGTCAGGGTCCCACTGGCCACTCGTGGCGCTCGAAGTCGTCGCGCAAGGCGTAGCTGATCGCGAAATGTCCAACGTGCCCGCCTGCGTCCGAGAGGGCCAGCTTCTCGCCGCCTACGATCTGGCGGGAAATGGCTGCCGAGGGGCCCTGAAGCGGGAGACTGGAATAGATCGTGAGCTGGTTGCCGATGCTCTGCGCCGCTGGCGAAGTACCGACACCGCCGCAGCCCGACAATGCCGGTACGAAGGCAAGAGCGGCGACCCCGAGGCACAGCAGCCGACGGACGTGCACCTGGAAGCTAGTCGCCGCGGCGGCCGGGGAGATAGCCGGCGAGGATCTTCACGGAGGCGCCGATCACGATGACCAAAGTGGCGAGCATGAAAGAGTCGAAGCCCTTGGCGCCGAGCGCCCAAAGCACGATCCAAATGATCAGACCCGCGGTGACAGTGAGTACCAGTCCCATTACGTGGCAATCCTATAACAGGCAGCCCGCGTGAGACGCTGACTAGGCTGAGAGCGCAGAGGCCAACTCGGCGACGACCTCGCCGACGGCGGCCGCCGGGTCCTCAGACTCTCCGGCAGCGCGCACAAGCCGCGTGCCCACGATCACGCCGTCTGCACCAGCATGCGCCGCTTGATTGGCCTGCTCAGGAGTGGAGATGCCGAAGCCGAGCGCCACAGGCACGTCGGTACACGCCTTGGCGTGCGCGACAACGTCCGCAAAACTATCGGCCAAGGCGGCCCGCTCGCCGGTGGTACCCACTACCGAGACCGTGTAGAGAAAGCCCCGTGCGCGCCCACCGATGCGGGCAAGACGCTCTGGCGGTGTGGTGGGCGCCACGAGCGGCACCAAAGCTATCCCCTGAGCATCACAAGCAGTGAGCACGGCAGGTGCCTCCTCGAACGGCAGGTCGGGCACGATCAAGCCACTGGCTCCAGTTTGTGCGAGGCGCTCGACGAACTGCTCGGCGCCAGGCGCGAAGACCATGTTGGCGTAGCACATGAGGATCACCGGAACACTGGGAGCCAAGGCGCGCGCCACCTCGAGAACGCCGGTGAGGGCTGCTCCGGCGGCCAAGGCTTGCGTGCCGGCGGCATGGATCACAGGTCCATCGGCGAGAGGGTCGGAGTAAGGCACACCCAGCTCGAGTAGGTCGGCACCGGCATTGACGCAGGCTTCCCCGATCTGGACCGACTGGGGGAGCGTGGGATAGCCCCCCATCAGGTAAGGCATCAAGGCGGCTTGCTTACCGTTCGCCGCGAAAGCCCTTGCTATTCGGTCGATGCCCGTAGTCGCGGTCGCGCTCACTCGGGAAACACCTCGGCGATAGGGACAATGCTGCTCGCTATAAGGGCACTCATTTGGGAGAGCACCTCGGCGATAGAGACGCTGCCGTTCGCTACAAAGGCCCTCACTGGGAGAGCACCTCAGCTAGGTCCTTGTCGCCGCGCCCAGAGAGGCATACGAGATCCAGCTCGCCGTCTGATTGAGCGAGCGTCCAGGCGAGCGCATGAGCGGTCTCCAAGGCCGGGATAATCCCCTCCAGGCGTGCTACCTCGCGGAAGGCCGCCAAGGCCTGAAGATCGGTGACCGCCTCGTAGCGAGCGCGGCCGCTGTCGCGCAGGAAGGCGTGTTGGGGACCGGTGCCGGGGTAGTCGAGACCGGCGGAGATCGAGTGGGCCTCGATTATCTGACCCTCCTCGTCCTGCATGACCGCAGACAACGCGCCGTGCAACACACCCGGGCGCCCCCCTACGGTGAGCGGAGCACCATGCCGAGGAGTCTCGATCCCCTCGCCACCCGCCTCCACTCCAATCAACTCGACCTGTGGATCATTGAGGAACGCGGTGAAGATGCCAAGTGCGTTAGAGCCCCCGCCGACGCACGCCACTATGCGTGAGGGCAAGCGTCCCTCGCGCTCAAGCACCTGGGCCCGCGCCTCGTCGCCGATCACGCGCTGGAGGTCACGCACCAAGGCCGGGTAGGGCGCCGGACCGACAACTGAGCCGATCACATAGTGAGTGTCAGCGACGTTGGTCACCCAATCGCGGATCGCCGCCGAGGTGGCCTCCTTCAAGGTTCGCGCGCCGGCGTCCACGGCGCGCACAGTCGCCCCGAGCAGTTCCATACGCTGCACGTTGGGCGCCTGGCGACGGGTGTCCTCGCTACCCATGTAGATGATGCACTCGAGCTCGAGCAAGGCGCACACTGTCGCCGTGGCGACGCCGTGCTGGCCGGCGCCGGTCTCCGCAATTATCCGGTGCTTGCCCATGCGCTTCGCCAAGAGAGCTTGGCCGAGCGCGTTGTTGAGCTTGTGAGAGCCGGTGTGGTTAAGGTCCTCACGCTTGAGGTACACGGAGCGGCCCAGGCGCTCAGAGAGGCGGTGGGCCCGGTAGAGCGGAGTCGGGCGCCCCGCGAAGTCGCGTAGAAGCCCGTCAAGCTCAGCCTTGTAAGACGGATCCTCGCGCGCCTCAGTCCAAGCCAGCTCGAGCTCGGCAAGCGCCGGCATCAAAGTCTCAGGGACATACTGGCCGCCATAGCGCCCGAAGCGGTGCTCCACATTCACGCGGGCTAGATTCTCAGCCGCGCTTGAGCTCACGTGGGAGACCCCACCGACGGAGCCTCCTCGACGGGAGCAGACGGGGCCTCCTCGATGAGGCCAAGCGGAACCTCCCCGATGGGGCCAGACGGAACCTCCTCAACAGCGGCAGACGGGGCCCGCTCATCAGGCAAGGCGGCCGGTGAGGACGACGCGGCATCCCCTGGAGGCGCAAACGCTGCCCGCTCGACCGCGGCAAAGAAATCGCGCAGCTTGGTGGGATCCTTGCGACCAGGAGCACTCTCAGTGCCGCTGGCCGTGTCGACCGCATAGGGGCGTACCCGTTGGATCGCCTCAGTGACGTTTGCCGGTGCAAGCCCACCGCTGAGAATCAAAGGGATCTTGGAGCGACGTCCGGCGAGCAAGCCCCAGTCGAACGTCTCCCCCGTTCCACCTCGCAAGCCCTCGCGCCCCGGCTCGACCGAGCGTGCGTCAAGCAGGTGGAAGTCGGTGTGAAAGCGAGAAGCGTCTTGGATGTCGGCCATGCCGGACACCTGCAAGGCCTTGATTATCCGAGCGCCCGTGCGCCGGGCGGCCTCGCCACAGAACGAAGGGCCCTCGTCGCCGTGAAGTTGCAGCAAGGTCAAGCCCACTTGCTCGGAGACCTCAACTATCTCCTCCATGGAGGCGTTTACGAACACTCCGCAGAGCTCGACCTTGCGCCGTAGGACCGTGGCTATCGCCTGGGCCTCTGCCAGCGAACAGCGACGGGGGCTGGGCTCGTAAAACACCATCCCGATTGCCCATGCTCCCAACTCAACCGCCAGCTCAGCGTCGTCGAGTTGAGTGATCCCGCAGATCTTTACTTGGGTGGCCCCGTCGGACATGCTCCAACGGTAGCGGGCTGGGCCGCTTCACGAAGGACCCCTATGCGCGCGTAGGGCGGGCGAAACGGAGCCAGCCAGGCCTGCTTGGATCCTACCCTTCGGGCGTGTTGGCGTTCTTAATCGAGTTGGGGCGGGCAGCGAGCGTGACTTTGAGGGTCTTGTGTTCGTAGGAGCCCTTGCCCGTGGCGCGCAGAACCTCAACCGAGATCGTGTCGCCTGGCTTCTTGGAGCCGATCACGCTGGTGAGATCTTCAGCGTTGGCGATCGTCTTGCCGTCGACGGCCACGACGATGTCCCCACCGACGGCCACCTTGCCGCCGGAGGTCTGCACTTCGAGGTTGCCTCCGCGGATGCCCGCCTTGGCGGCCGGCGTGCCGCCTTCGACGGTCTCCACCAAAGCACCGGCTTTGACGGGCAAGTTTAGGGCGGACAAGGAGCCGTCAATAGTGAGTGTGCTCACCCCGAGATAGGCGCTGCGTACCGTGCCGCCTTTCTCGAGCTGGGTTAGCTCGGACTTTGCAGTATTGATCGGCACCGCAAAGCCAATTCCCACGCTGCCGCCACCGCTGCCGCCTGTCTCAATCTGGGAATTGATGCCGATCACTTCACCGGCCTCGTTGAGCAGCGGTCCTCCGGAGTTGCCTGGATTGATCGGAGCGTCGGTTTGCAAGACATTGCTGATCGTGAACCCATTGGGTGCCGTGATCTCACGCTGGAGCGCGGAGACGACGCCGGTCGTGAGGGTACGGTCGAGCCCGAAGGGATTGCCGATCGCGAGCACGGGATCGCCGACCTGAGCCTTGCTGGAGTCACCGAGCGTGAGCACATGCATGGTGAGACCTTCGGTAGGGATGCGCAGGATGGCCAAATCGTTGGAGGGATCCTTGCCGACGACTTTGGCTTCCACGGTCTTGCCGTGTTCAAAGCTGACAGTGACCTTGACCGCGTTCTCGACGACGTGGTAATTGGTAAGGATCGTGCCGTCGCTGTTAATCACGAAACCCGATCCAGTGGCGGTGCCCTGCTGCTGGCCTTCGCTGCCACCGAGGCCGAAGGGCGATTCGCTCTGGCGCACGATCGTGGAGGTCACAAAGGCCACGCCGGGAGCATCCTTCTCATAAATCTGATGTGGGGTGAGACCGGTGTTCTGCTGAGAGGCGTTGGAGGGCGCGATCGGTGCCGCCTGCTGGACGACGGTGACCGTCTTCTGCGAGGAGCTGAGCCCGCCGGCGGCAGCGATTACCGCCACGACGATCCCTCCTCCGATGAGGGCCGAGACGAATGGGATGGCGAACATGCGCTTCATTGATTGAGAGGATGATGGCTTGCGATCAACGTGAACTAAAGAGAGTCATGCGGCTTCATAAAAGATTTGATCCCGGCGCTCATAATCGTCGAGTCCGTGACCGTTGAGTCTGGCAAGAGCGCAGTAAGCGCGCTCTGTGGGTCGGGTGCACGCATCAAAGCCTCACCCACCAGGACGGCGGCCACCCCCTGCTGCTCCAAGGTGCGCAGTTGTTCGGGAGCAGCGATTCCGGACTCCGAGACGACGGTCGCGCCAAGAGGCATCTCCTCGAGCAGGCGCGAGGTGCGAGCGATGTCGACGGTGAAATCGCGCAGATCTCGGTTGTTGACACCGATCAGGCTCGCCCCGATGCTTGCCGCAATCGCAAGCTCGTCGCTGTCATGGACCTCGACAAGCACATCGAGCCCGAGCTCCGAAGCAGTCGCGTGCAAGGAGGCCAGCTGGGAGCGGTCGAGCGCAGCAACGATCAGGAGCACCGCGTCGGCGCCCGCGGCACGGGCCTCATATAGCTGGTAGGGATCGACGATGAAGTCCTTGCGCAGGACCGGCAGGCCACAGGCGGCCTTGGCTGCGCACAGATCATCGAGCGATCCCTCGAAGTTGGGTCCCTCGGTGAGCACTGACATGGCACTGGCACCACCGCGCTCGTAAGCGGCGGCGATTTGCGCCACGTTGGCGTCCTCGCGCAGAAGCCCAGCCGAAGGTGAGCGGCGCTTGAACTCGGCGATCACACCAATCCCAGGACGGGAGAGCGCCGCACGGAAACCTCTTCTGGACCCCTCCGCCGATCTGGCCTGGAGCTCACTCAAGGGCACCATCTGCTTGCGCCGGGCAACCTCCAAGCTGGCTTCCTCGAGGATGCGCTTGAGCACGCTCATCTCGCCACCTGCTCTGGCGCGTGCCTCATCTCGCCACCTGCTCTGGCGCGTGTCTGTGACTGGCCTGCACGTAGCCCTCGAGCGCGGAAGCAGCGGCGCCTGAGGCGATCGCCGCACGGGCGGCCTCTACTCCGCTTGCGATGTTGTCGACTGCCTCGGCCGCATAAATGGCGGCGCCGGCATTGATCACAACGAGGTCGGCATGGGCGCCCTGCTCGCCAGCGAAGACTGCCCTTGTAACCTCGGCGTTCTCCGATGGGGAGCCGCCTCCGAGTAGAGGATCGGAGGGGTCGGCCGGCTGGAGCCCAACGTCCTGGGGAGTGAGGGTGTAGCGGGTGAGCTCTCCACCATTGACCTCGATCACACGAGTGGCAGCTGAAGTGGATACCTCGTCGAGACCATCCTCCCCAGCTACGACCAAGGCGCGCTCCACTCCCAGCCGCGCCAAAGCGCCGGCGATCGTCTCGAGGAAGGAGGCGTCGGCGACGCCAATCAACTGGCGCGTGGCACCAGCCGGGTTGGTGAGCGGGCCAAGCAGGTTGAAGATCGTGCGCACTCCCAGCTCGCGCCTGACTGGAATCACGAAGCGCGTGGCCTGATGATGGGCCGGCGCGAACATGAAGCCGAAGCCGGCTTCGGCGATGCATTGCGCGACACCGTCGGGGCCGAGATCGATGCGCGCTCCCAAGGCCTCCAAGAGGTCAGCGGACCCTGAGGAGCTGGTGGCTGAACGGTTGCCGTGCTTGGCGACTGCACAGCCGGCACCCGCAGCCACCAAGGCTGCGGCTGTGGACACGTTGAAGGTGCGTCGCCCACCGCCGGTGCCTGCCGTGTCGAGCAAGTCGTGACGCTCAGTGGGTACGTGGGCCGCCAATTCGCGCATCGTTCGGGCGAGCCCGGCCAGCTCGTCAACCGTCTCTCCCTTCGTGCGCAAAGCGATCAGGAAAGCGGCGATCTGTGTCTCGGACACCTCGCCGTGCATGATCTCCGAGAGCACCTCTGAGGCCTCCTGCGAGCTGAGGTCGCGTCTGGAGGCGAGCGCGTCGATCGCGCTCGTGAGGATCGGATTAGGCATCTCAGACTGGGGCGAGCTTGGGGCTTAGAAAGTTGGCCAGGAGCTCCTTGCCCTGCTCGGTGAGCACTGACTCGGGATGAAACTGGACGCCCTCGGCGGGCAACTCGCGGTGGCGCAAAGCCATCAGCACACCGCCTCCGCGAGCCGACGCTTCCAAGCAGTCGGGCAAATCCTCCGCCACGACAAGCGAGTGGTAGCGCCCAACTACAAGCGGCGAGGAGAGCCCTTGGAAGATCGTGCGCCCATCATGCTCGATCGTGGTGGCCTTGCCGTGGATGGGGGCGTGCAGTTGCACACTCCCCCCGAACGCTTGAGCCATCGACTGATGACCCAAGCACACCCCGAGCGTAGGAACGCCCGCTTCGGGTAGCCGTCTGGAGACCTCCACGGAGATACCCGCCTCGTTGGGGGTGCAAGGGCCCGGCGAGATCACACAACGGTCATAGCTGTCCTCCAAGAGCTGGTCGACCGTGGAGCGGTCGTTGCGCACCGCGCACACCTCGGCCCCGAGCTCACCCAAGTACTGGACGAGGTTGTAGGTAAAAGAGTCGTAATTATCGATCACCACGACCCTCATGCCGACGTCTCCGCTGTTTGCATGGGCAGGCTCACGGAGGCTCCTGTGGACCCAACCAGCACGAGTCTCATGCCGACGTCTCCCCCACCCGCGCGGGCAGGCTTACGGCCGCCTTGGTCAACTCAACAGGCACGACGAAACCCCTCCCATTCATGCCCAGTCCTCCTGTTCGCACGCTAGTTCCACAGCGCGCAGGACTGCCTTGCTCTTGTTGACCGACTCCTCGTACTCATAGATGGGCTTGGCGTCGGCGACTGTGCCGCCGCCGGCCTGCACATGGGCGACACCCTCCTTGATCACGACAGTGCGAATGTGGATCGCAGTGTCGAGATCACCGCCGTAGCTGAGATAACCGATCGCACCGCCATATCCTCCGCGCTTTGTCGACTCGAGCTCGTCGATGATCTGCATAGCGCGCACCTTGGGCGCACCGGAGAGGGTGCCCGCTGGGAGCACCGAGCGCAAAGCATCCATGGCGCCCACATCCTCACGCAAAGTGCCAGACACAGAGGAGACGATGTGCATGACGTGGCTGTAGGTCTCGACCTCCATCAGCTCATCCACGACCACGCTCCCGTACTCACACACACGCCCCAAGTCGTTGCGCCCAAGGTCCACGAGCATGACGTGCTCGGCGCGCTCCTTCTCATCTTCAAGCAGGCTGGCAGCGATGCCACGATCCTCCTCGGGGGTGGCCCCGCGCGGGCGCGTGCCCGCGACCGGCCGTGTGGAGACATGACGACCCGTCACGGTCAGCAAGGGCTCCGGGCTCGCGCCGGCCACCTGGAAGTCTCCGAAGTCCAGGAAGTACATGTAGGGGCTCGGGTTGACGGTACGCAAGCCCCTGTATATGGAGAACGCCTCGACCGGCACCTTCGCTGACCAGCGCTGCGAAGGCACCACCTGAAAGGCGTCGCCCGCATAGATGTACTCCACGATCCGCTCCACCATCGCTTCGAAGCGCTCCTTGGACATGTTTGACTCAAAGTGCGGAGCCTCATGCGTGCTCTCGATCGATTCCGCCCGAGCGAGGTCGCGCTGCGGGACCGGGCCGGCTAGACATGCGCGGACTTCGGCAATCGTGCGAGCCGCGGCCTCCCGCGCTAGCTCCAAGTCCGGCTCGGCGTTGAGATCCGCGTTCGCGAGGATCGTGATCGTGTGCTTGAGATGGTCGAATACAACGAGCGCATCGGTAAGCATCAAGGCCATGTCGGGAAGCCCGAGCATGTCTGGATTGGGCTCGCCGAGCGGCTCAACGGTGCGCACCAAGTCATAGCCAAAGAAGCCCACGGCACCGCCCATGAATGGTGACCCGTCCATCCCATCGTCGACTGGCGCTTGGCGCAGATCGGCGACAGCGGCGGCGGCAAGCGCATAGGGATCGCCTGGATCACCAAGTGACCAGCGCAGGACCGAGCGAGGACGGAACCCGATGAAGGAGTAGCGGCCCATGCGCTGGCCTTGCTCGGCGGACTCAAGCAGGAAGGCCGGCTCACTAGGGGCGAGCTCGCGCAGCTTCAGGAATGCGGAGACGGGGGTCTCACAATCGGCGATGAACGTCTCCCTAAGCGGGATCAGATTGGGGGCGCTCGCCGTCCCCGGGGCCGCGGTGCTATCGGCGACGCTCATTGAGCACGCCCTCAGCATCAGACAAGGTCAGGCCACGACTATGAAGCAAAACAAGCAGGTGGTAGACCAAGTCGGCGGCCTCTTCGCCTACACGCTCGTCGGTCTCCTCGCGGGCGGCTCTGGCGACCTCCTCGGCCTCCTCCATCACCTTCTCGCCAATGCGGCCCGGGTCGTTTAGCAGCTCGACCGTGTAAGAGCCAGCTGGACGCTCTTGCGCGCGCGCGCGCAAAGTGCGCTCAAGGCCTGGCAACGTCTCATGGGGCGCGCCCACATCGAGTTCACCGCGGTGAAAGCAGGTGCGCTCGCCCGTGTGACAGGCCGGTCCAGCTGGTTCTACTAGTGCGAGCAAGGCATCGCCGTCGCAATCAACGCGCAAGGCCCGGACCGCCTGAGTGTTGCCGCTAGTGGCGCCCTTGTGCCAGAGCTCCTGGCGCGAGCGACTCCACAAATGCAGCTCGCCCGTGGCGCGAGTGCGCTCGAGTGCAAGCTCGTTCATGTAGGCAAGCGTAAGCACCTCACCGGTGACCCAATCCTGCACTATGCATGGCACCAAGCCACGCTCGTCGTAGACGAGGAGCTGCTCCACAAGTGCCTCCACAGGTACGTTCATCCACCGGATTGTAGGTTGCAGGACAACGATGGCCTCATTGCTTGAGCGCAAGCTGATCGTGGTGACTGGTAAGGGCGGCACCGGCAAGACCACGGTGGCGAGCGCCTTGGGCTTGCTCGCGGCCCAAAACGGGTTGCGCACGATCGTGGTCGAGCTCGGCAACCAGCACCGCTTGCCCGCCTTGTTCGGGACCGTCGAGGCGCCCGAGCCGGGGGTGGAGATTGAGCTGGAGCCGGGCTTGTGGAGCATCTCCATTGACCCTGACAAGGCTTTGCTGGAATGGATGCGCGTGCTCGCGGGTCGCCTATCGGCCCGCATGCTCGCCGCCAGCAGCACGTTCCATTACTTCGCCGCCGCTGCACCAGGAGCCAAGGAGCTCGTAAGCATGATCAAGGTACGCCGGCTTAGCGAAGGAGGGCGCTCACACAACGAGACCGACGCGTATGACTTGGTGGTGCTCGACGCCCCCGCCACGGGTCATGCGCTTGCGATGCTCCGCTCACCCCAGACATTCACCGCAATCGTGCGCGTCGGCCCTTTGGCGGAGCAGGCACAAGGCGTCCGTGATTTGCTTGGGGACCCACTCCGCAGCGCTTACGTTGCGGTAGCTCAAGGAACCGAGATGGCCGTCACCGAGACGCTTGAGCTCGAGGAAGGATTGCGGCGCCACCTCGACCGCGACCTCAACGCGGTCATCGTCAATGGCAGCGTGCCGCGACGCTTCACACGCGAGGAGCTTGTGCGAATCTCAGCGGCAACCGATGGAGAGCCGCTGTTGGCCTCCGCTGGCCGTACGGCACACGCTGTCTACGAGAGAGCACGTGTGCAACAAAGCCAGACCGCGCGCCTGCGTAGACAGCGCTTCGCCGAAGGGAAGCCACCGAGTGTGGTGACTATCCCCTTCGTCTTCACACCTGAGCTCGACCTGGTGGCAGTGCGAAAGATCGCTGCCGACCTGGAGCGGAAGCTATAGCTCTCAGGTGATCCCTAGCCGGTCCAGCAACCCCTCATCACCACGCCAGTCACGGCGCACCCGTACCGACAGGTCAAGGTGAACATGGCATTCGAGCTCGCGCTCAATCTCCTTGCGCGCAGCCGTACCGATCGCCTTGATCATGCGCCCCCCGGCGCCCACCACGATCCCCTTCTGAGACTCGCTCTCTACCCAAATCAAAGCCCTCACCCGCACTAGACCCTCGCGTGGACGTTCCACCTCTTCGACGATCGTCTCCACGGCATGCGGCAGCTCTTGAAAAGTACGCCTGATGACTGCCTCCCTGACAAGCTCGGCGAGCAGCACCGGCAGCGGCTGGTCTGAGATGGCCTCCGCCGGGAACATAAACGGCCCTGGCGGCATCAACTCGGCTAGGTGCTCCACAAGCTCCGTCACTCCCTTGCCCGTACGAGCCGAGATCGGGAAGATCTCCTCGCCCACCTCGAGCTCTGCCGCTGCGGCCAGCACCGCGACAATGGCGGCACGGTCGAGACGGTCCACCTTGTTGACGGCGATAGCTACCGGGGCGCTCCCCACGGTTAGCGCTTGCGCGATGTAGCGATCACCAGGGCCCACCCCTTGCTCTCCGTTGAGAACGAGCAAGGCGGCGTCCGAGCCAGCCAGCTCCTCGCGTACCCGACCAGCCATGCGCTCGGTGAGGATGTCCCGAGGACGCTGCACTCCGGGCAAGTCCACGAGCACCAGCTGACGCTCTGAATCGGTGTGCACGCCCCGGATCGCCCGTCGTGTCGTTTGGGGACGGTCGGAGACAATCGCCACCTTGCCACCCACGATCGCGTTGACAAGCGTGGACTTGCCTACGTTGGGACGGCCGGCAAGCGCCACGAAACCACTCCGGGTCGAGCCCCCATCTGGCCCGTTCTCGCCCGGCGCCGCACCCTTGCCCAGTTCCGGCGCGCTCTCGCCCAGACGATCCTCCGCGGAGGTCACGCGGCGCCCCAGCGCAAGATCTCCGCCTGCACAGCCAGCATCTCGCCTTCGTCGGTCTCATGGTCCATGCCCACTAGATGCAGCGTGCCGTGCACGATCGCCTCACTCACATCTGAGGTGTGCTCTGGACAGATCACCACGTCTCCCAGCTCGCGCGGGACATTGTCGCCGGGTGCCTTTCGCTCGGCGCCGTCGACCGGGAAAGAGAGCACATCGGTCGGCCCTTGCTTGCGACGATGCTCACAGTTGAGCTCTGTCATGCGATCCGCCTCAACGAACTCGACCGCGAGGTGACCATCTCTGACCCCGGCCGAAGCAAGCGCGAGTGCGCACAGGCGCTCCACCTTGCATTGCGGTATCGGACCCGGGAGCAACTGAGCTCCGAAGACCTCTATCTCGAGCATCGATCGCGGCGCATCATGCCCGGCGCTCGGCCGGGCGCAGCTCCGGCGCCTCACGCCGGGAGTGCTCGTCATAGGCCTCAACGATCCGCTGCACAAGCTTGTGACGGACGACATCCTCGCCACCGAAGCGCACGAACTCGATGCCCTCGATCTGCTCAAGCACCTCCCCCACGACCACCAGGCCTGAGCGCTGCTCGCGTGGCAGATCCACTTGGGTGACGTCGCCGGTGACGACCATCTTCGAGCCGAACCCAAGCCGCGTGAGGAACATCTTCATCTGCTCGGGCGTTGTGTTCTGGGCCTCGTCGAGAATCACAAACGAATCGTTGAGCGTGCGCCCACGCATAAATGCAAGCGGTGCAATCTCGATCACGCCCCGCTCGAGATGCTGGGAGACCTTCTCGGGATCAAGCATGTCGTGCAGCGCATCGAACAGTGGCCGCAGATAGGGATCCACCTTCGCCATCAAATCGCCCGGCAGGAAACCCAGCCGCTCACCTGCCTCTACCGCTGGACGCGTGAGGATGATGCGGTTGACTTCGTGGCGCGAGAGCGCGGCGGCCGCCATGGCGACGGCGAGAAACGTCTTGCCGGTGCCGGCCGGGCCCACTCCAAAAGTAACAGTGCTAGAGCGGATCGAGTCGACGTAGCGCTTCTGGTTGACAGTCTTGGGGGCGACACTAAGGCTGCGATGCCTCCACACGACATCCTCCAGAACTCGCGCGGGCGATTCATGCGCGTCGAGCGCCCCCGTTACGGCCGCGATCGTTCCGGGGGCAACCTGGTGGCCGTGGGCGATCAACTCTGAGAGCTCATGCACAACCCGCTCGCCCGTACCGGTCTCCTGCTCGGAGCCCTCGAGCGTGAGCAGGTTGCCACGCAGGAACACCTTGCACTCCAAGTGGCCCTCCAGCGCTCGCAACACCGCGTCCTGACTTCCAGCAAGCTCGGCAGCGACCTCGTTAGGAAGCTCGATCCGAGTCCTCATCCGCCGAGCGCCGCCCGTACGAGACCCGAGACTCGCTTACCGTCCGCCCGCCCATCGACTGCCGCCATGGCGCTCTTCATCGCCAATCCCATGTCCTTCGGCGACTGCGCACCACTGTCGGCAAGCGCCCGCTCGACGATCGCCTGCAGCTCCTGCTCGGAGAGCTCTGCGGGCAGGTAGCCGCCGATCAACTCCCCCTCAGCCTCCTCGCCCACCGCGAGGTCCTCACGGCCGCCCTCGCGGAACGCCCTGGCAGCCTCCAAGCGCCGCTTACGCTCGCGTCGCAGCACCGCCACCTCGTCCTCAGAGCCTTCCTTGGAGGACTTCTGCAACTCGGACAAGATCATCCGCAGAGCGCCCACGCGCTGCTTCTCCCCAGCACGCATCGCACTGTTCAAGTCGAGCTTCACGTCATCAAGGATTGCCATCGTCAGCTCAGGATACGCCGACGAGGCGAGACTTTTGTGTCGATTCTTCGCTTTCCTGCGACTGAAGCGGCGTCGGGCTGCCAAGACGGCCCGGCGAGGAAGCGTCGCGACCAAACAGGAGCGCCACGTTCCAATCAGCCAAAAGGCGCATCTTGCGCCCCAACCCAGGCATCAACAGTAGGTGGTACGTGCGGGCGATGAACCATGCCGGCAACCCTCTGAAGCGGACCCCCAACGTAACCGCCACAGCGCGATTGTGGCCAAGCTCAGCGACCATCCCGGCCGTGCGATAGCGGAATGCCCGCCGCGGACGAGCATCGAGTGAGGCTGCGATGTTGCGAGCCACGAGTCTGCCTTGACGGATGGCGTGCTGGGCTGTCGGCGGACACGGCTCTCCCAGCCTCGCCGGGTCGGGCACTGCGGCACAGTCACCGATCGCCCAAACTCCGGGCCACCCCGCAACGCTTAGCTCGCGGTCAGTGAGAATCCGCCCACCATCATCGAGTGGTAGACCGAGCGAGGCAACCACCGGACTAGGCATCACCCCGGCGGTCCAAACAACCGTGCGCGCCGCCACCCGCTCCCCGCCGGAGAGGGTTGCCTCGCGCTCGGTGACCGCCGCCAAGGTCGTGGATGTACGAATCTCGATGCCACGCATGCGCAGCTCGCGTGCGGCGAACGCAGATAGGCTCGAAGGCACCTCGGGCACGATCCGCTGTCGTGCCTCGACCAAAACCCAGCGCATCCCCTTCGCACGACAGCGCGGATACAGCTCGATTGCCTGTGCAGCGAAATCCTGAAGCTCAGCAAGCCCCTCGAGGCCCGCATAGCCAGCGCCGATGAACACGAAGCCGAGATATTCGGCACGCCGCTCGGGGTCCTCGAGCGACTCGGCGATGTCAAAGCACGTGAGGACCTGGTTGCGCAGGGCCGTGGCGTCGGATAGCGACTTCAGCCCAATCGCGTGCTCAGCCAGCCCGGGGATCGGGAGCGTGCGCGAGACCGATCCAAGTGCGACTACCAGATGGTCGTAGCCGAGCTCGACCTGCTCGCCATCGACTCTACGCACGCAAAGCGCGCGCCGCTGGGCATCAACGCCAGTGACCCTCCCAACCAGAAGCTCGGCACGCCGCAGTTGAGAGCGAAGCGAAACCACGACGTGGCGCGGATCGAGCGTGGCGCCCGCCACTCCTGGGAGCAAGGGCGTGTAGAGCATGAAGTTGGCGTCGTTAATGAGCGTCAGGCGTGCCCCGCGCACCGAGCTGAGGCGCTCAAGCGAGCGCGCTGCATAGAGGCCGCCAAAACCGCCGCCAGCAATCACGATGCGTGTGGCCATCCTTTGACAGTAGCCCTCAAAGCGCGTAGAGACCAATGTCACAAGCGTGTTACAAGCGGCCATGCGATAGCCGGCCCAACCTCCACCAGATCCCTGCATTGACAAGGATTCGGACAGCTTCGAAACGTGCCAGAAGCCACTAGACGCGTTCGATCGGCAGAATGGGGAGTGTGAGCGCCTCCATTTATGCCGATGCACTCGCTCCGTTTCTCGCCGAAGCGGAGAAATTGAGGCCGCAAGATGGCGAAGTGTTCGATGCGCACACCCACTTGGGGCTAGACGAGGACGGTCGCTCGCTTGACCTTGAAACGTTGCTCTCACAGCTCGACGCGGCGGATGCGCGCAGGGCGTGCGTGTTCCCACTCCACGATCCTGAGCGCAAGCCCTCCTACACCGTTCCCAACGACCGTGTACTCCGGTGGGCCGGAGAAAGCGAAGGGCGCTTGATCCCCTTCTGCAGACTTGACCCAGCCGAAGCGCCCGTGGCCGAGGGCGAACGATCCATCGCAAAGGGAGCACGCGGGATCAAGCTCCATCCGCGCGCCCAAGCATTTGCGTTCGACGGTCCGGAGATGGACGGCATATTCACGCTCGCCGAAGAAGCCGGGGTACCGATCCTGATTCACGCGGGACGCGGAATGCCACCGATTGCCGACGGCTTGGCCGACCTTGCTCTGCGCCACCCCGAGGTCGTCTTGATCCTCGCCCACGGTGCGATCTGCGACCAAGGAATACTGACTTCCCGCCTGGCCGACCATCCCGGCGTGCTGTATGACACCTCATGCTTCTTCCCTATTGACGTGATCGAGCTGTTCGCTCGCGTGCCGGCAGAGCGGATCGTGTTCGCTTCAGATCCCCCATATGGACTTACCGCCAGCGGCCTATATCTGGCCTTGCGCGTGGCCGCCCACGTCGGGCTTGACGCCACAGCAATGCAAGCTGTGATCGGCGGGACGATGGGAGGCCTAGTCGATGGCCGTGGACTACCGCCCACATCAGAACCGCGCGGCTCTGGAGAGCTAACCCTGCCAGGCCGCCTGGCCCGCGCATACGGCTACGCAAGCCTCGCCGGACCCGCCCTATTCGCCGGCGCGACCGAACAAGCGCAGGGGATGCTCGACCTGGCCATCGCCGTCTGCCGCGATCCCGATCCGGACGGGAGTGGCGAGGCACTCGACGCGATCGGAGCGGCATTGATCGCAGCGCGCACGCTGCTCGACACCGACGGTGGCGCACGACCCGCGATCGACCTGCTGTTCAGGGCGGTGGCGCGTGCAGCTACTCAGTCGAAGTCAGCCACAGAGCAGCCCACTCACCCCGCTCCAGACGCGCTCGCTCGCGCAGGCCAAGGCGCTTAGCAAACGCCTGCGCCACCTCGTCGGCCTGCTCGCGCAATAGCCCACTCGCGATCAGATCGAGGTCGGCGGGCGTTGCGGAGCGGTCTGACGGAAGCAGCGGAGGCATTGTCTCTGCCAAATCGAGCAACAAAGGCCGCAACAGATTGGCGAGCACGATCCGCGCCACCGCGCCATCGACCTCCGGAAGCGGCTCGTGGCGCAGATCAAAGCGGCGCGCCTCGATGTGAACAGCGTTGCGAGCGGCGTTGTCAATGATCGCGGCAACACTCTCGCGATCATTGTCGAGTGCCAGCACAGGACCGTAGCCGAGCTTGGCAGCCGCGATCGCAAGCACCCCTGAGCCGGCACCGACATCTAGCACCGTGCCACTCACACCCTCGGCGCTCAACCCCAGGAGCAACTGCAGGCATAGATGAGTAGTGGCATGAGCACCCGTGCCAAAAGCTTGAGCCGGGTCGATCACGATCTCGTGCGCCCCTGCCCGTTCAGTCGGAGGCTCCCACGGTGGACGCACATGCAGCGCGGAGACCGCGCGATCTGCATGCCCGCCGGCTGGCGCCTCGATCAGGACGGGGTGGTGAAATTGCCTCCAGCGCTCGGACCAGTCGTCGGCTACCTCGCTAGTTGAGATATCGACCAAGGCACCCCCGGCAGCGGCTTGCAGATCGGGCAACTCGGGCAACTCGCCGGGGGCTCCGTAGACGGCGTATTCAACAACCGCCCCTCCCCCGTCCACACTCGGCAGCTCAATCTCCTCAACTCCGTCGGGCGCGAGCTCGAGCAAATCGGCGAGCACGAGCTCGGCCTCGGAGCGCCTCACGCGCAAGGCAAGACGAATCACGCGAGTCGCCCGCCACGCCAGGCTTCGATCACGCGGCTTGGTGGCGCAGCACGCGACGAAGCTTGGAGAGCACAGACTCGTCTGAACGCAGGTTCTCAGCGGTGAGAGTGCCGTTTAGCTGGCCGAGCAACTCGCGCTGCTCAACGCTGAGACGACGGGGGATCACAACGTTGACAACCACCCGCAGGTCACCCCGGCGTCCACCACGCAAAGAAGGCATCCCTTGAGCTCTGACGGTGAGCACCTCGCCCGGTTGCGTTCCCGACGGCACCTGGACTGGCGCCCGTCCGTCGAGCGTGGGGACCTCGAGTGTCGCGCCAAGCGCAGCCAAGGGCGCGGCAACATCGAGCGCCGTGATGAGGTCGTCGCCTTCACGGACAAAACGCTCGTCCGGGCGCACGCGTACAAGCACATATAGATCTCCGGGCGAGGCGCCACGCTCACCCGCATGGCCCTGTCCACTGACCCGGATTCTCTGCCCGTCCGCGATGCCCGCGGGAACAGCAACCTGCTCGTTGCGCTTGACCGCCTTCTGCCCGCGTCCGCGACACTCTCCACAGGGGGTGGTGGGGAGTCGTCCATCGCCATGACAAGCTTCGCAAATAGTCGTGCGCATCATCTGCCCGAAGGGGGTGCGCACAACGCTCTGCACCTGTCCGGCGCCGCTACAGCGCGAGCAACGCTCGATCGGTGTGCCGGGCTCAGCTCCGTTGCCGTGACAGTGACCGCAGCGGTCGATTGCCTCGAACGACACATCTATCTTGGCCCCCGCGGAGGCTTCGAGCAGCGTCATCTCGATGGCGACCGCGATATCGCCGCCAAGCGCCGATCCTGAGCCTCCACCGAATGGATTGTTGGAGCCGAAAAACGCGTTGAATAGGTCCCCGATCGAGCCGAATCCATCGAAGTTGGGGGCATAGCCTCCCGAGCGCAGGCCTTCGTGACCGTAGCGGTCATAGGTGGCGCGACGCTCCGGATCCGACAGGATCTCGTAAGCCTCCGCGGCCTCCTTGAACTTATCCTCGGCTTCGGGGTCATGTGCATTGACGTCAGGGTGCAGTTCGCGTGCAAGGCGACGAAATGCCTTCTTGACGTCCAACTCAGCGGCGTCGCGAGGGATGCCAAGCACCTCATAAGGGTCACGGGGAGTGGTGGCGCTCATCGGAGAGTCATTCTCATCGAACTGTTCTTTTCGTCGGAGTGTTCATCGGGCTGTCGGGCCGTCTCATCATCATCGTCATCAGGTTGTAGCGCTATCAGCGCTCGGCATAAGCGTCTTCCACAAAGCGCGAGAGCTCATGTGCCGCCTCACGGACCGTGGCAATCGCGCCCTCATAGTCCATGTGCACCGGACCGATCACCGAGACCGCCCCGAGCTTACGACGCGCGAGACCGTAACCAGCAGCTACCAGCGCCAAGGAGCGCATCGCTGGGATCTCGTTCTCACGGCCGATGCGCACGTACACGTCAGACTCGCCCAGGGCGGCGCGCAGCACACTCAATAGGGCGGCGCGACGCTCGAGCAGGCTCATCAGCTCATTGATCTGGGTGATGTCCCCGATGCCGGGACTTGAGAGCAAATGGGCGGCGCCATCGACATATAGCGTGTCCTCGGTCTCATAGGTAAGGCCGTCGAAGGCGGGCGCAAGCCTGTCGACGAAAGCACGCTCGCTTAGACCTAGACTTGGGTCCTCCAGACGCTTTGAGAGCATGCGTGCACCGAGGCCGTAGCCGACAAGGCGCTCGTTCAAGTATTCGCCGGCCCAGCCCACAAGCCCCTGATCGACTGGACTGTCGAACGTTGTCAGCAACTTTGAGACCCCGCCAGTCGACGTGATCACAACTACCACGACAACTTGCGGCTGCAACGCCAGCACCTCGATATGACGGATCGTGGCCGCGTTCAGCGAGGGGGCCGAGACAACCGCAAGCAGGCTCGTGACTTGGGAGATCGCGACGCTCGTAACACGCATCGCCTCCTCGACCTCGCGCCGCGTCAGCGATAGCTCGAGTGGGCGGCTGGGTGCAAGGCTCTCCCCGGTCCCGAGCATTCTGTCGACCACATAACGATGACCCGTCTCTGTGGGCACGCGTCCCGCTGAGGTATGTGGGTGAGCAAGTAGGTCGTGCTCCTCGAGTAGGGCAAGCTCGTTGCGAACGGTCGAGGGACCGCAATCAAGGCTCGGGTCGGCGGCGATCGTCTTGGAAGCCACCGGCTGGCCACTCTGCAGATAATCCTCCACCACCTTACGCAGGATCAGCTCCTGTCGGGGGGTGAGCATATGAGCGATTGTAGGCGCCGCCCCGGTATCCAGAGCGGCGCCGCCGATCTCAGACCTGCAGCTCGGCCTCAGCGTTGCGGATGATCTGATTGCCGCCCTGCTCGGCAACGGTGTCGACGATCACGTGGCCGTCGCTCGCCTCACGCACGGTACCGGTGACAATCACCTCCTGCTCGGGCACGCCCATTCCGCGGAACTGGACCGACAGCCGCTTCAGCGCGGCTGGCCCTCCTGCGGCCTCTGTCTGAGCGCGGGCAACCTGGGCCATCGACCACAGTCCGTGCAAGATGCGTCCGGGCAGGCCGACGGCTCGTGCGAACTCCTCGTCGATATGGATCGGATTGAAGTCGCCGGACGCCCCGGCGTAGCGCGCTGTGAGGTACTTGTCAGGCGTGACTCGCACCTCAGGGATCTGCGCTCCAATTGAAAGATCGGCCATGAGATTCAAACTCCTCGGACGATGTTCGTCCAGGTTCCACGGCATACCTGCTCGCCGCGCTGGTTTACGGAGACCGACTCGAACACGTAATAGCCGCGACCATCGCGTTCTGAGATGTCCTTCACGGATGCGGTAGTGGTTATCTCATCGCCTGCGACGACGAGCGGACCCCACTCGAACTCCTGTCCGCCGTGCACCATCATCGCGAAGTTCATTTCCACCTCGGGATCGAACAGCGAAGGCGCTACCGACTGGGAGCTGTATACGACTGCGAACATCGGTGGAGCGACCACGTCGGCATAGCCGGCGTCACGTGCTGCTTTCTCGTCGAGATGGAGCGGGTTGGTCTCACCAACCGCGCGTGCATACTCCTTGATCTTCTCTCGACCCACCGCATATGTGGTGGGCTCGTAGGTCTTTCCGATCGCTTTGGTGTTGACTGGCACCGGGAGGGCTCCTTGTGGACTCGGAGGGTGTTGGGCTCGCATTCGAGACCCACGCGCCTGCTGGCAGAGCTGCGGCCGGGCAGTTTACGACCCTTAAATGCAAAAAGGCGCCCGGGGCGCCGACCGGCGGGATGTCGCCGTAGACACCCCGCCGCGCTGGAGACCAAACATGGCCCCTAAGCAGGCTAGAAGACGAGATCGTCCTCGATCCCCGAGCCGACGCCGACGAGCTCGCGCTCATCGCCGCTCTCTAGGTTGTCCGTGGAGCCATCCTCGTCCGAGGAGTCACCCGAGCCGCTGTGATCGCCTCGACCGTCGAGGAACTGGACACTATCGGCGACAACTTCCACGGCCTGGCGCTTGGCACCCTCGGGCGTCTCCCACTCGCTCCAGCTCAAACGCCCATCGATGGCTACGCGACGACCACGACTCATGTAGCGATGGACTGACTCGCCCGTGACCCCGAACACGCTTACATTGAAGAAATTGGGCTTCTCCGTGTAGTCACCGTCGGAACCCTTGCGGATGCCGTTGCAAGCAACGCGCAAGCCGCAGACGGTGGAGCCGGAAGGCAAAGCCCGCAACTCGGGGTCACTTGTAAGACGGCCAATCAGGACTACGCGGTTGATGTTTGAGTAGGACATGGTGTTCTCCTTTGCTGTTGGGCTCGCCCCACATTGGAAGCTAGGCAACGCTTGGGACGGTTTTCGGCGCGGGAGCCCCAAACAGGGGTTTTGGCCCGATTTGACGGGCGAAATTAGTTTGCGATGGCACTCGTCGGTGAGACACTTGCTTGAGGACCGAGGAGGCATACGCCTAAATCGAAATGGGCTGCCCTACGCGCGCGCGTAGGGCAGCCCATTTCGTGAACAACAACCTAGAAGCCGGCCCTCCAAGCCGGCCTCCAAGGGAGATGCACAACCGCCTAGCGTGAACGCCCCAATCTCTACGTAGCCGTACCGCGAGGAAGAAGCGCGCTCAGCGGCACAGCAACGATCCGGTCACCGGCCCGCGTCTCCTCGATGGCTCGCTCGAGCGCCCGCTGGACGGGATCGGTCGTGAGGTAGAGAACACCCGCGACCTGCCGACAACGAGCCCAGCCTCGGCAGATCTGGACCAGCCGCCGCGGAGCCTTGACCGTGAGCTCAACCTCGACAGCCACAGGCAGATCGTTCGTGGCATGCGGCCACAAGACGAGGTCGGGATGGTGCGAGCCTCTTGTACCAGTTGCAACCGAACTTAGGACAGCGCAAGCCAGTGGGTGCCCACGCTCCCGCTCGTCACGGTGCAGCTCAGGCTCTCCAACGAGTCGATGGTCGGGATAGCAACGTTCGAGCGCGGCCGCAGCAGCAGCGCACACAGCCAAATGGTGGGCGCTACTAGCGGAGATTCCGCCCGGTTTGATTCCGCGAACACCGGATGCCCGCAGCCCGGTTCGAGTGGCTGCGAACAAAGCGGGAGACTCGACAAGTGGTCGCTTCCGTGAGAGCAAGCCGCGACGCTGTACCGCTGAGAGACGTGCCCGGGCCGAGGGCGGCGAAACCCCAAGCCGCAGGGCTAGGGCCTCGGCGGTGATAGCTCCCAACGAAGCCGTCCAGCGAACGATGTCGAGTTGCTCGGGTGTGAGGGGGCGATCCTGCTTTGGCATGGTGTTCTCCTTCTTGTTTGGGGACGGGTGGCGTACCAGCCAGAGATGAGCTCAGACGAGCGCTAAGCCCAGAGATGAGCTCAGACGAGCGCGCAGCCGTGACTCAATGGCTTGCGTGGCTCGGATGCGACAGATGAGAAGACCTGTATGACCCTCGGCGGCACATCGCCGCCGAGCTCGATCGCCGCGGCCCAGCCAGGCGATAGGCTGCGAACCTCCTCCGGCGACAGCTGTGCGGTGCTGGAACGGACACGAGTCCAGCGTCCGTCTTCACTGCGTGAGGTTCGCCAAACCCCTCGACTGCCGCCGAGACGCGCAATCAGCTCTGCGGACTCGGGCACAACCTGTCGATGGGCGATCAAACACGAGAGGTTGCCGAGCACCTGCTCGAGCAACTGACGACGACCTGGCAGGCGCAGATCGGAGAGCTCCTGGGTGCCCAGCAGCAGATTGATGCCCGCCGAGCGTGCCCTGCCGAACAGATGCACGACCTGCTCGGCCGCGATCGAAGCGAACTCGTCGATCACCACAACTGTCGGGGCCGGGGTGCCTTGCAAGGCCGCCATCGTTGTCTGCAGATCCTGCACAATCGCTACCCCGAGCATGTGGGCGAGCAGCGGCCAGGCATCGGCCTCCAAGGCAAAGTAGACGACCGCCCGCTGCTGGATGGCGCCAAGCAGTTCGAACGTTTGGGCGCCGTGAGTGGCGGGATCAAGCCAAGGGCCCACGTCTGACTCGGCCATGATCGCGAGCCGGTCGCGCACCCCGCTCAAGTCAGAGCGCGCACGGGGCATGAGCGATGCGAGGTAGTCGGAGATCGCACGGCATTGCTGCTCAGGTAGCTCTCGCGAGAAAGCCTCCAGAATCGAAGGGTCGAGTAGCTGAACGAGCGCCCTGAGGCTCACCACCTCGCCGGCTCCTCGCAAAGCACGCACCGCGTGACCCAGGTAGCGCTGTGCTTGACGCTGATAGTGAGGCTCGGTGAAATGCTCACCAGCGAGGGCCTTATCAGCGATCTCGCTGGCAGCGCCATGGCCTAGCGGGTTGTAGACCGATGGTCCCCGAGGAGTCCATTCAAGGAACGGGCGTCCGCTCGCATGAGCGGCCTGAGCGAGTTGCTTGCGCATACGAGCATCGCCCTTGGGGTCCAGTACTACGGCCGCCAGCCCAGCCTCGATGGCTCGGGTCGCGATCCAGGTCTCGGTAACCGTCTTGCCCGAGCCGGTAGCGCCGACGATCAGTGTGTGCTTGCCCCCATTGTTAGCACCGAAGGGAATCGAGACCTGCTCATAACCGTCTGTTCGCCCGACGCTCATGCGCTCGTGGCGCAAGGCGATCACGGGCGTCGAGCCGAAGCGCTCGAGGACGATGCTCGCGAGCTTGCGCCCAGTTGTGAGCAGTCCACGACGGGCAGCGGCAATCTCAGCTAGATCCCCACCCGTCAACTGGTCTTCACAATGCCAGTGGCGTCCACGTACAGCGGCACAAAGGGTGGCTGTGTCGAGCGTGAGCGCCCAACCCGCAAGCACGGAGTAAGCGGGTAGGAAGAGTACGAAAGTTGCCAGCGCCCACGTCCAACGCAGATGGCGTTGGCGCATGAGACGCGCGGCGAGCGTCCCCAAGGCGAGGCCGATCAGGATGTGCAGTGTGGTAGATGTCAGCGAGCTGACTAGCTCGGTCAACGGGACCAACTGGCTAGTCGTGGGTTCAGTGGTGAGTTCGGACGACCGCATGAGCGCTCCTTTTTCGTGGACCGGCCTCAACCGGTCTGGTGGTTAACGAGAAGCGGCGAGCCCGAGGGCTCGCCGCTGTGATGCATGACCGGGCGTACGCACGAGTAGATGGTGGGTCAGACTGCTGGGTCAGACAAGCCGGTAGCCAACTCCCCAGACGTTGACTACAAGCCCGTGGGCGCCGGCCGCATCAAGCTTGCGACGGAGGCGGCTGGCGTGGCTGTCTACCGTGCGCACTCCCGCCGAGACGGGCTGGCGCCAGATCGAGGTCATGAGCTCCTGCTTAGTGCAAACGCCGGCTGGATTGCGTGCGAGATGGACGAGCAGCTCGTACTCGAGGCGACAGAGCTCGACTGGCCTTCCAGACACGCACACTCGACGAGCGCCCGTGTCGACTTCTACAGGTCCTACGCGGAGACGGGTGCCGGGAAGCCGCTCGGCACGGCGGAGAAGAGCCCTCAGACGAGGGCGCAGCTCTAGGTAACAGTGAGCTTCTCTGGCGATGAAGTCATCGGCCCCCATCTCAAACGCGCGCAACAGATCGAGCTGTCCGAAAGTCGGGCTGAGCACAATCACAGGCAGATGCTCGTCCCACACCGACCCCGCAAGGGGCGCCGAATGCCGTATCTCCTTGAGTAGGTCGAGCGCTCCCCGAGGAACGTCTAGGTCACCCAGCAAGATCGCTCGAATCGACTGAGCACGAGCGAGTACTCGTGCATGCTCGGCGCTGTGGGCAACGGCCGCGCGATAGCCATCAGCGCGAAGTTGCTCGACAATCTCGCAACCGATCGCTGAGCTTGCCTCGACGAGCAGGATCGTCGCCTCGCAGTGCTCACTGACGCTAGTTACCGTCGATGGCATCGAGCAGCGAAGGCTCACTGAAGTTCGACCTCGCGCGGACTTATGCCGAGCCCCTTGCGGGATATGGTCGCGAGCACGTCACTGTGGATCCACGGTGTTGCTGCCTGTGCCCCTCCTTCGGGCATGAGCCCAACTCTGCGCGCGAGCCAGCTGGTCTCGCCGGAGGGATTGCCATGCCGGTCTCGCTTGACGACCCCGCAACGCAGCGCGATCTCACTCATGCTGGTTCCGTGTCGCTTGATCGCATGGAGTACCGCTTCCCGCAGACCACGGTTGAGGACGATCGGACTGGTGCAGAGTCGCTCGAATTCGCTAGACAGACGCGTTTGGAGGAGATGACGGTCGTCGCGATGACAGGCGAGAGCCTGCTCGGTGAGCGTGCGAACGGGCTCATAGCTTTCGAGCGCCCCGACGATGTCTCGCAACTTGACCAGTTCCCATGCGGAATCGGTCTCACCACAGCAGCGACTCCAACGAAGCTGGGTGGTCGAGCGCTCGCCGGGGAGCGGCCCTAGTCGGTAGACGTTGCCACGGGCATCGCGCACGTGGGCATCCGTCGGATCGGGACCACCCTGCCGCGGTTGCTCAAGTGCGGAGAAGGGAACAATGTGGAGGTCTTCGGGTCGAACGCGCCGGCACCAATGGCCACTCGTATCCTGCAGGTAGTGACTGCAAATGAGCGCCACGTTCTCAGTAGGCTCATCGGCGGCGAGATGGGCGATGAGCCGACGATCACAGAGAGTGATGGCATCGCGATCGAGCACGAGCACACTGTCGCCGTTGCCGGGTAGCGCGAGCAATTCACGAGGACGACCGTCGGTATCGAGGTAGCTGGCAAGCCGGTCGGCAGTGCCTTTCCTCTCATCGCGATGTGGAGCAAGGCGGGAGAAGGATGAACGGTGGGGGCCGCACCGCGATGTAGAGCGAGACCGAGACGACGGGGGCGAGACGAGTGGCGACATGGGAAGCTCCTGACGGTCGAGGTCGCGCCGAAGTAAGGCGAGACCGATTTGTCGTGGAGCGCCTTGTAGGTCCGTAAGGCGTGATCGTCAAGTGCGAAGCGGGGAGACGAGAAGCACCATGCGAGTTCTCCGAGTCCCCCTTAAAGGGGGTCTCGGAGGGCGCAATCCGGCGAGCCGACCGGCAACCAAAGCTGGCCGAAAATCGCTCACCGGGAACTCAAGTATTTGAGGGTTCTTAGCGCAATGCGATCGGATGACAGAGAAGGGCGTGAGAGCGAACCCGAAGAACCTGGACATCGGGACTCGCGCCGGCTAGACACAACACCTCAGATGGATACGACGAGGCCTCCTCCTTCAACGAGACCCGTCGCTATGCCCGGCAGCCCATCCCTCTAACGGCCTCCGAGAGAAACCGAGTGATAAACACGCAGCCACTTAGCTGAGATTAAGCGCAAGGGTGTCTCTGACTTTGCGGAGGATTGCGGATGACCGGGTCGGCCGAACAGCTCAAGGGGCAGGAGAAAAGGAGGGTTGCAGCCTAGCCCAGCGCGGACGTTGCGTCTTCTCGAGTCGGCCGGCGGGAGCGCCAGAGCATACGGATAAGGGCAACTGCGGACACGAAACCCGGTAGATAGGGCGATATCCCACCGACAGAATGCAGGCAGGTGATCTCTGGACCGCGAGGCAACTGCGTTGCTATGCGAGTGGGCGATGCAGGCGAATCCGTACAACCAAGGGTAGATGCGTCACGAGGGAGGTAGATTCGCGACTGCTCTTGCGCCAAATAGGAGCGAAGGAGTCTGACAAGAACTAGACGCAAGAGTGAGCAGTTCGCATGAATCGGCGGAGGTGGTCACAATGTCGGCTAGTGGACAAGACCAATCGACGCACAGCAGAGCCTCCACCGTCACGCTCAGCACGGCCCCGCAAGGGACGCAAGGGCAACCGAGTCGCACTCGACCCCCGCGCCAGGATGATTGAGGCGATGCTCGCCAGCGTAGGTGAGCAAGGGTACGCCACGACGGTCGTGGCGGATGTGATTGCTAAGGCCGTAGCGTCGCGTAAGACTTTCTATGAGTACTTCGCGGACAAGCATGCCTGCTTCTTCGCAATGAGCGACGAGATCGCAGAGGAATGGGTCGTGCGAGTCGAGCAGTCTGTGGAGGACGAGGCCGATTGGCGGAAGACGATCGACGCCTTCGTAGCTGAGCTGTTTGCCCTGGCACTTGAGAGCCCGGCTGGGCTGAGGGTCCTGGCGGTGGAGTTGAGTGGCGCCGGACCGGCTGGGATAGAGCGTAGAGAGCGAGCGCTGGGGCAGCTGGCCCGACCACTTCGGGATAGGCTTGGTGGAGGCTCGCATGACATGGAGCTGCCGGCCCGGGCGATCACGGGGGCAGTCTTGCGCCTCCTGTATGCGAGGGCACGACGCGGGGCAGGCGTGCGCCGTCCGCGTCGAAGCGATCTGCTGACACTCGCACCTGAAGTGGCAGCGTGGGCATGCTCATACAGACTGGAGTCAGGCTCCGGTCTTGGGCAACAAGCGACCGATCATACGACTGGCAGCGTCCCAGTAGGCGGACGCGCACCTGGGACACTATCACTCGGCTCGCGAGCGATTGAGCGTCGCGGACTACCTCGCGGAGAAGGAAATGTGTCGCGCAGCTTCGTGGTTCACAACCAACGCGAGCGAATCCTGGACGCGCTTGCGAATCTGTCGGCAGCGAAGGGGTACGGTGCGACGACGATCCCGGAGATCGTGCAGGAGGCCGCGGTGTCGGTACAGGCGTTCTATGAGCACTTCTCCGGTAAGGAGGACGCTTTCCTGGTTGCTTATGAGCTCGGGCATCGCAAGGCGCTCGCGATCGTTGAGCGCGCGTATGAATCTCAGGAGGATTGGCCGGAAGCTGTACATGCCGGGATCGCTGTTCTGCTCGACTTCCTCGCGTCCGAGCCTGCTTATGCTCACCTGGCGCTGATCGATGCCCTGACGGCCAGCCCAAAGGCCGCGGCGGTGGCACACGACGGGATGAAGGCATACGCGGGGATGCTCGAGCCGGGGCTAGGCCTCGGCGTGAATGGCAACCGACCGGCGACCATAGCGGTCGAGGCAACAGCAGGAGCTCTGCTGGAGCTGTGTTTTGTATATGTCATTAGCGAGCGAACGCGCGAGCTTCCCAGCTTGGGTCCGCTCGCTGGGGAGATCGCTTTGCGTCCATTTGTGAATGCCAGCTTGCCTTGACGCCAACGCCGCCTCAATGGCGATCGAAGCACAAGCCTCAGCGATCAACTAGGGGAGTTTGGGGGTCTGGTGGAGACCGATCAAGTGCAGTGTCGAATGTGGTGTTTGTTCCGTGGCTCTTTTGTAATCAGATATGAATGATGGAGATGTGGCGGGACCAGACCAGACGGAGATCGTGGAGCAGGTTCGCGCGTTTGGGAAGAACCTGCGTCGAGCGCGCTTGAGCGCCGGCTTGACGCAGGTCCAGCTGTCTTGCGCGACGCCACTTGATCGTGCCGCCATCAGTCGGCTTGAGTGCGGTGAGCGCGCTCCTGATTTGCCAACCCTGATGCGGTTGTGCACTGCGCTCGGGACCCAGCCAACTGCGCTGGTAGGAGGCATCGGAGCGAAGGAATCGCAAAGCCGCAGGCGAGGACGACAGGACATGGCTGGGGGACGGGCGGAGCAGTTTGGTGCAAACTTGAAGCGGGCACGCCAACGAGCCGAGGTCTCCCAAGAGCGCCTTGCGCTCGATGCGAAAGTGGATCGGGCCGCGATCAGCGTGTATGAGAATGGAGGGCGCGAACCGAACCTGCGCACTGTGTTGAAGCTGGCACTGAAGCTCGGTGTTCGACCAGCCTCGCTACTTGCCGGAATCGAGTGAACATGAACCGTTTCTACCGGGACTAGTCCACCTCTGACAGAACCGAAGCTCGAGATCATGAGGTGTTTGTCACACAATTAGGGGGCTCCGCACGGCGAGCGCAGTGTCAGGTCATACCACGCATGCCGTACGGGCCCAGCACTCCGGCGCCAGGCAAGTGCCACGCCGAAGCTCGTTCGATCTCGCAGCGGGGGGTGACTGCGATGCGAACCCTCTTCCCTTGTCCGCCCATTCGGTTCCTGGGAAGTCTTAGCTCCTCCACCCTGGATGCCAACGTCGAAAGAACATACGACCGAGTTTTACCTAACCAAACCGTACGCCATGAACCTCAATCCATTCCGGATCTCGGATCAGCGGTGATAGTCGCACAATGCGGAGCTTCTGTCAAGACGAGCATTTTCAATCCGTGGGTAGTCCGGTTGTGGGCTCCTCGGAGTCGGCCTACACGAGGGCCGACCGGGTCGGCGACGGCGGCCGGGAGGCCTCCTCCGGCTCTAGCGGTCGCGCCCCAGTCGGCCCTCTGTGAGGGTTGGCCTGTCACGGGGACGCTAGTCCGCAAGACGCCCCTGGTCAAGCCACGCCGCCTGCGCACTGACGACGATCGCATCATCCTCAACCCTCTAGGTCTTGTCAAATCCCTTGGGAAAGTTCGGCCCTTTTGTTCCTGACTTCAAGCGATCCGTTGCTTGTCTTAGCCTGCGGGCAGCGCGAAGGAGGACCGACTGGGTGACGGACGAGCCGGAAGGCTTCCACCGGTCATGCGACCACGCCAGCCGGCCCTCCGGGGTGGTTGGCCCAGGGCCGTGACGCTCGTCTCTGGTCAGAGAGGCCACGATCCCGTGTCGTTTAGACCCACCTGATGGGCCTGGCGGCATTGTTTGTCACATCGAAGACAGTGTCAAGAGAAGGACGGAAGTCGTCACATTTTGTTTCCAATATTCGTGGGCCACATCTTGAATATTCGTATTACACTGATTATCGAGATCTCGACTAGGCCGGGTACTCAAACTAAAGAAATCTGTATATACGTAGAGTCCCGCTGAGTCGATTAGTGATTGCCCAGGTGGAGATCGCGCCGCTCCACCAACGGGTCTCGTGCGCGAGGATCGCCTCCAGCTATCGCGACTCGTACCTCTGGCGGGAGCCTGGGCACGCCCCAGGCACAGAGCAAGCCCTCGTGGACATCGCGCTCGGCCACATAGAAGATCTGCTCACGCGCGGGGTATTCCCAATCGGCTGGGTACTCGCCAGCATATGCTCTACACGCGGTGAGAACGCGATCTGCGCGTCGTGCACACTCACGAGCGCGCCCGTTATCCCGACACAGGAACACGACGATTGGTGCCTTGCGCTTATAACGCGGTACATGGACCGACCAGCCGGCGAGGAAGTGGTCGTAGCGCTCGAGCTTTGATGCCCCCAAACCTTCGGGCAGACGGTCGTCAAGCTCGACAAGCAACTCCCCGCCCCGCTTCGCATGAAGGGTCGCGTCAGGCCGAATACTTTGAAACTGCTCCACCTCCACCCTGGCACCCGATTGGGTTGTGCGCAGAAAATCGTGTGGGGTTCGTCCCCCGGGCAGGGACAGCTCCGCCAAAGACAGCATTGCTCGATCACCGCCCCGCGAACGCGAAGGCGGTGATATCGCGGACCCGCTAGGGCCGGTCAGCTCAAGCAGGTCACTAGACAGCACTCGCCGCAGCGCAAGCACCCACCCGGCTACGTGAACATCATGGCGCGCCTGGCGAAGTAGCTGATCCCGGGGAGGAGAATTGAGAGGGGATGGTCCGTACCTTTGAGCATCCTCTCTGCCAAGAGTTGGTTGCCCGTATGAGCGATCGTGCTTGCTTGAGAGCTCGAGTCCCAAGGGCGTGATGGAGTAGCACATGGGCACTCCTCCCCCATCGCGGCGGTGAAACTGGAAGCGTGCCACGAGTCCAGCGTCGGATAGTCGCTTGAGCCGACGTTGAGTGGTGGTCGCCGCTCGACCGCCGTTGAATCGGCGGTGAATCTGACTGCTCAGGACATGCCTCATCGAGGCGATCAGGGCCAGGATCTCGAGGTCGAGCCGCTCAGGCTCCAAGGTGAGCAAGTCTGTGGCTGGCTTGGCCCAGCGCACGCTGTGGGCTGCGTCCAAGCTAACCAGCTCGCTGAAGCTCTCAGCGGGCTTCGATGACATGACGGTGGTTTTCGAGTCGGCGGGTGAGGCTCGTGCCTCCGCCTGCTCGCCATCCGATGACGCCCGCACCTGCGCTGCCCTGCCATCCGATGACGCTGGCACATGTGCCGCCCTACCATCCGATGAGACTCGCGCCCCTGCAGTGCCACCATCCGATGGGACCACCACCTCGCCGGTAATCCCCACCCCTTCCTGCTCGGCGCGTTGCCAGTGAGGTTGACTTAGATCCTCACGGAACGCCCCACCGCGTCCGACTTGCCTGGCGGCATGAAACGCCAAACGTTGTGGATCTGATCGCAAGGGGAGCGTGTGGGCGACGAACGGTGCTTGGCGTCCCCCGGACGTGACCCAGCTGGCGATGGCACTGTGGCGGGGCAGGTGCAAGCGAACGTCGGGACGTCCCAGCTCGGAGAGGCTGCGGATTCCCGGACGTATCGTGTCGGAGAACTCGGCCATCATCAAGTTTGCTGCTTTGCGTGCGTCCTCCACGGAGGCTGTCGCAAAATAGACACGATGGGCGAAGAGGGCATCGAGCTGGGAGCGCACGTCACGATCGACCCATTGGGCATCGGTCTGCCAGCAAGCGACAGTCTCAAGTCCAGCGGAGCGCTTGAGCGCCAAGGTCTCGACAAATCCTCGGTTAACAACAAGCGGCGCCTCGTCGATCTTCAAAGCCACGGCCATGCGTCGCTCGGCCGGCACACCGTCCTGGCGACGCGCGAGTGCGGCATCAAGCATTCCGACGAGCAACTGCATGAGCACGCTGGTGTTGCCAGCACCCATAGCGCCGAGAGCGCCCTTGACGACGAGCACGTGCCCGGCTGAGATCACTTCGTCGAAGTCCACCCTGAGAGAGTCGTTGAGCAGGACGCGCTTTATCGACGGCGAGTTGAGTAGGCGCGCGAGCTTGTTGACCGGCGCGTCGAGCTTTGCGGTAGTGGTCCCGCGCGCGTCGGCTAGTTGGGCGGAGAGCTCACCTGTGAATAAGAGCCGTCAGTAGTTCTTGCACACAATAGTCTACAGTACGGTGACGTGCCCCGGACGGCTCTCCCCCAGCCTAGATATCGGGCTCCGTCGTCGAGAAGCTGGCGCGGTCCAAGACGACATTCAACCCTTCAGTTTTGAGACCCGACCAAGGGGAACACGAACCTCCTCTTAGCCGATCGGGATAGTCTCGTCATCGAACACGGCACTGACCTCCAAATGGCCGCCGAGCGCCTTGACGTAGCTCTCGAGCGTTGAGAGCTTGACATCATCGCCGCGCTCGAGCTGAGACACATTGGACTGAGATACCTCAAGGCGCTTAGCGACCTTGGCCTGGCTGGCACCGCGATGCTTGCGTAGCTCAGCCAAACGCAACTCCGCCCGCATCGCCTCGCGGACTCCTTGGATATGTGGCTCGTCGCCTGGCTTGACGGCCCTACGGCGAGCGTCGCTCCACTTAGTCGTCTTCATCATATTGCTCCAAATATTCATCGTAGAGGGCATCAGCTATCGGGATGTGCAGCTTGTACCACCGTTGCCATTGACCGGTCTTGTCGCCTCCAATCAGGAGGATCGCTTCCCGACTGGGATCAAACGCAAAGAGGACGCGGATGTTGCCGCCAATGGAGCGCAGCTCCTTCATATTGTGGTGGCGACTGCCCTTGATCCGGTCCACAAACGGTCGGCCAAGAGCAGGCCCGCGTGCCTCTAGCTCATCTATAGCGGCGGTGATCTGCCTGCGCTCGACATCGCCGAGCGTGAGATACCACTCGGTTACGTCGTCGGTCAGATTGATCTCCCACACGATCCTAGTATAAGGTAGAACTTATAAGAAGTCAAGCCTTATATATGGCGGCGTGAATCCACGTAAGAGGGATCACGAAGCGATGTGCTCATTCCTGCGCCCCTGAGCTTGTCGATGCGCAGCTCGACTGGTGGGTGGGTGTGTTCGGTGAGCCAGATGTATGGGACGGGGTGGTCGTGGATGAGTGCGTGGTTTTCAAGGAAGTCGGCGAGGTCGTCTGCTTGGCCGAGTTTTGCGGCGTAGGAGTCTGCTTTGTACTCCCGTCCGCGCCAATAGGCGCCCCATATCGGACTGGTGAGCCAGAGGCCAAAGCCGCCGTTTAGGAACCTGAGCGTTTTCTTGACTGTCCAGGCGAGGAGGCGGATGCCGAGAATTGTGAGCAGTATCCGCTCGTCGCGGAAGGCGAGTCCGCTCTGTGGTCTGTCCTCTGTTGGCTCGTTCTCTGTTCGTTCACGGCTTGGTGGGCGTGGTGGGAGTAGTACAAGCCGGTTGATTGCCGCTGCGAGCCTGCCGTCCGGGGTTGCGAGGTGCCCGAGCTCGTGTGCGAGCACGGCGGGTAGATGGTCGCTTTCCAATAGGCCCCTTGAGAGCATGAGCGTCTCGCCGCAAACCGCTGCGTCTGGTGTCGGCATGTCGAGCACGAACCAGCTCCTCGGGAGCGGTAGTCGCTCTCGTGTCTGGGCTTGTAGCAGCTCTGTTGCGTCCTGGTAGGCGATTTGCTCACGCTGGGATGGCTTGCGCCCACCGCTGCGTTGCCTCCACCACCAGCCGGTGCCGAATGGGGTCGCGAGGGCGAGGATCGACCACAGTGTTGGGATCACGCCGACTTCGATCCAGGTTGTTCCTTGTGCGATCGAGTGTCCGCTCGCTGCGAGCACGATCGAGACGAGAACGAACACGAAGGTTGAGCGGAGGAGGAGCACCGGGAGTTCGCTTGCGAGCGCGAGCGTGTACATGGCCAGCGAATGCAGCGAGAACCGTTCGGTTATCTGCCTGAGGATCGTCACGGCTTGCGCGCTGAGGTTTCGTCGTTCTTGCACGTGATCGCCTCCTTGCAACTAGAAGGGAAGGTTCGCCACCTCCTTCTCCGACAGGACAGTCCTTGGCTGGACATTCGGCGCGTGATCCTGGCCGACGCTCGCCTGCGTCGAAGCTGTCTCCTCTCCCGCTATGCCACGGTCCTCACCGGCCAGGTGAGCCCTGGTGGCTGTCTTCTCTGCGGTATGGGTGAGCTCTGGGAGCGGACTGGTTAGGTTGGGGGCGGTGAGGATTTGTGCGCGCATCGCACGACCTCGACTGATGAGGTACGCCTCGCCAGGCTCCAGCGATCTGACAGTGTTCGGCTCAACCTTGAACTGGTGTTGGATACGCACCGATCCTTCGCCATTGGCGCCCTCTTCGTCGTAGTGCATCGAATACTCGGGCCGCTCTCGCGTGCCGGCGAGCGCCGCGATCCGCTCAGGCGTATTCACCCTGTGACACACCACGGTCTCCACCGATCCGAGTATTCGCTCTGCTTGCTGCTCGTCACCCATTCCCGCGACGACTTGTGGTGCGAGGATGAGGCTGGTGTGAAAGCCGCGGGCCTGCTCGACCCTGCCCGCCATGCTCGAGCCGGATGCGAGAGCAGAGAACTCGTCCACGATCAGCACACAGAACCGCTCGTGCGGCTTGCGTTTTGTGAAGTAGTGCGCGAAATCCTCGAACAGGAAGCGTGCGAGCCCGTTGGCCTCTTCGCGCAGGGTGAGCGTGTCCAGCAACAGGTAGGCGGCGTTCGTGTCCTCCCATGCCCATTTACCGTCGAGCGCGCCTCTGGTTTGTCCGAAGAATGCTTGGTAGCGCAACCTGACTTGGCGCACCTGATCCTTGCTCAACGCTGCAAGGGCGCTTGAGTCGCCGTGCGCTGCTTGCAGGGACGGGAGGTCCATTCGCGCGAGCGTTTGCTCGCTTGAGCGCGGCGGCCCGTCGGGGTGCTCACATACGAGCACCAGCACGTTCTTTGCGACATCGCGGTACCACGACGCTGGACCATCGCTCGCGTAGTCGACGATCTCCATCAGCCGGCCGTGAATCTCATGCGCCTGTCCGCGCCACCCATCAAACGGCTCGTTCGGAAAGACCCTGCACTCCCGGCCAGCGTCTGTCATCAGTCCACAGAACCGCTCCGCTGTCTTGCGATCGCCCTTGCCGTCCAAATAGAACACGGGAGTGCTGCTGGTCTTGGCGATCGTCCACGCGAGCCGCAAAAGCGTCTCGGTCTTCCCCGACCCCGTTGACCCAGAGACAAGCATGTGACGACACAGTCGCTCCGGGGAAAGCAATACCAACCCTTCGCTCGTCGGCAGCGCGCGCTCCCCACCGATGCGCTTGGCCAGCACAAACCCCCGCTCGCCATCCGCCTCCGCGAGCAGGGGACCGCTCATCCCGACACGCTTTGACAGCGCTCGGGTAGCTCGCGGATGCCGAGCGACGGCCAGCTCCCATTCGCGGATAGTTCTGAGATCAGGCGGCGTGGACCCGGTGCGCAGTAGTACAAGACCGCGTCATAGCGGCGGGTCAGCTCGTCGACGATGGCGCTCGTGCGGCGCTTGCTCTTGACCGTCAACTCAACCTCAACCGCAATCCGCCGGCCATCGAGCAGGACCACCGCGTCCGCGAGATGCTCTTGCGGGGTCTGCTTCTCGCGTACGAGGACCCGCTCACACACCCATTCCGAATCAGGCGAGCAGGACTGGATGTGCAAGCGCACATCGGTAACAGCCGCTACGTGCGCTAGCAGCCCAAGAGTCGGCCGCCACACACTGAACGACAAGCCCGACGCGCGCAGCCCCTTCACCGTCGGTATCACCCACGCCGGCTCCCCCACGAGCACCCTGCGCACTTCCACCAGCCGCTGCTCGCGCAAACGTGCAAGCAGGCGTTGCACCGTCCTTGGAGCGCAGTCCAAGAACGCCGCGAGCTGGTCGACCCGGACCGCGTACTGCTCCCCCACCCAGGCCAACGTGTCAAGGTCGCGACGGCTCACCACCGGCTCAACAGCAGTGCCAGCCATCTTTTACGCCTCTCGAATCTGGTCTCT
The DNA here is from genome assembly GCA_963746645.1 of uncultured Solirubrobacterales bacterium. GTDB lineage: Bacteria > Actinomycetota > Thermoleophilia > Solirubrobacterales > Solirubrobacteraceae > Palsa-744. The sequence continues at coordinate 3,065,387 of CAVVBQ010000005.1, read as the reverse complement.
CAGCGAGACGAGTACAGAGCCCATTTTGCGTAATCCGACAAGTAGGCGAGAACCGGGACACCGGTGCTTTATTCGTATCGACGCCTCGACGCTAAAGCCCCCGCCACGCGTGTCGCTTCATGCTGAGGATTTTCGCCCAACGCTTCGCAGAACAGAAGTCTCACGCAGAGATGAGCCATCGCAAACGATGAGCCCAGCTATGAGACTGTCGCGATCGTATTCCATTGTTTTTATTGCAGTTTTTTTTACGGCAGCGGGAGGAACTGGGGCGCCAGCGACACGGACGGACAGCCACAGCGTCGCGGTCGTCGGGCCACGGGTGCCCGCAAGGGGGGAACCCGTGGCCCGAACTACCCGATCCGACCGCTATGGAGCGCAGGGACCAAAAACAACAACATCACCACCAACATCCAACACCCTCTTCCCGGTCCCACACCCCAACAACACCACCACTCGCCCAGCCAGCCAACCACCACAACCATCCTTCAGGTGCTTGACCACCCACACTCGAAGTTGGGGGTGGGTGGTCAAGCACCGACCCCCAACCAGCCCACCTTGCAGTTGGCTGGCCTAAACCGCACAACCAAGCCAAAACAAAGGTGTGGGACCGAGCCACCAGCCCACCAAAACACGACACCCACCACGACACAAAGACACACAGCCCGCGACACCATTCTGGCCACGCAGTCACCCAATACGGCGCGACGAGAGCGTGGCGACCGGCGACAGGGGCATCCTTCGGATCGATGGGCGGATCTTGTCTCCCAAAATGACGGGAGACCAAACTCCCACGCTGAATGATCTACTTGCGCCCGGTCCCACGCACGATCAGTGACGTCGAAGGACTCTCGAGCACGCCCAAATCGTCACCCTCTAGGTGCTGCTGTTTAGTCCCGCCACAGCGACAACGGAGACAGACCACCTCGTCCCTTTTGGCCTTCTGTGTCGGATTAGAGTGCATGTCCACCCTCCTCACGACTCGTTCGTCGGCCCATCTCAGGCATAACGAGAGCGCACCCGACGCAAGCGCGGAGCGGCATCGGACAGCTGCGAAATCCCTGCCTGTCGATGACAGCTACGCCGCCGCGACGAACGCTGTCGCTACCGCTTTTGCCCGGATCGCCTCCAACCGCTATCCCGGCACGAATTGGCTACCAGTCAAATCGAGTCGGAGCGACGACTGTTTTGTTGTGCCTGCCGGGAAGATTCTCCGGCTCCTCCCCGGCCCAGCAGATATGGACACGAGTGGCGGGATCGGGGACTCTGCCACGCCCACCGCGTGTGGGCGAGCGTTGCACGAACACGGCGCCGATGCCGGCTCTCAATAGGCTGCGCCTCTCGGGAATCGTCAAGGCGCGGTAGCTGACCGCGTCTGGCAAAGCGAAGCCGATTGCGCTGGCGCGAGCGCGAGTGAGCCTCTCGCGCGCTGCCATCACCCTCTCGGCACGAGCCGCGATCCCGTCCTCAAAGGAGCTGTCCCCCAGGGCTTCGAGCGCTGCGCGGATGCGCTCGTTATCACGGAACGCCTCCAGGTCTGCCTTTGCCTCTGCCACCTCTTGACGCGCCCCATCCAGATCGCTGCTGTCAACGACACCTTCGATACTCACATCCGCGTAGCGGTCGAGAAATGCCTCCTCGACATACCGCTCGACGGTCTCGCGCTTGATCGAGCAGGATTCCTGGCACCGTCCGGCGCTGTGATTGCGCCGGCAGTGGTAGGTCAACAGGTTCTCTGCCCGACCAGCACCTCGTGTCGCTCCCGGGCTCATCACATACCGGCAGCCGGCGCAGCGCACGAGCCCAGTGAGCAATGCACCCTCTCCGCTACCCCGGCTGGGTGGCAGGGCCTTGACGGCATTTGCGGCCCTCCATAGCTCGGCGCTTACGAGCGCTGGATGAGCCCCGACTTGGACATGCTTGCCACAAGACGCTTGACCCAAGTAGGCCGTGTTACGGATCAGGTGATTTACGGTCGAGCGCGTCCAAGCTGGAGCTTTGTTCGGCGGGTGGCGTTTATTCAAGAACCCCGCGATCTTTGGCCACGGCTCCCCTGCTGCTCGCATCTCAAACGCCTGCTTGACCAAGGGCGCGGTCTCGGTGTTCGGCACGATCGGCTTGGCCCTCCCGGGCTTGGTGTAGCCGAAAGGCGCTCGGAAGTGGATGCCCCGGCCAATGGCGCGGCCCTGAGCCTCCTGCCAGCGCTCTTGGAATTGACGGCGCTGCATCCGACCAAGCGCAAGGAACAGCGTCATCGAGAACTCGCCCACAGGTGTCGTCGGGTCGATCCCGAGGTCCACTACCGCGATCTTCGCGCCTGCCTCATGCACGCTCTCCACGAGGCGAAGCGCGTCGGCTACCCCCGCTCGAGACAGGCGGTCGAGATGCGCAACCGCAAGGCCGCCAGTCTGCCCGGTGCCGATGCGCGCGAGCATCGCATCCAGCCCCGGCCGGTGAAGCTTGCCGCCAGACTGGTCTAGATCCTCGTGCCAGGCGGCAATTCTCACGCCACGAGCATCTGCCCACTTTTGGATGCGGTCACGCTGAACCTTAGGGCTGATGAAGGAATCCCCTTCTCGCCCGCGTGTCTGCGAAACCCTGATATAGCCGTCCAAAACTACGTTTGCGCTCACTCCAATCATTGGATCTCCTGGCGTCGGTGACGGTGCAACCGACGGCCCATGAAGAACTCGGAGATCTCCTTGAACTCGGGTTGGGATCGCAAGTGTCCTGCTACACGCGAGCGGTAGGTGTATCCCTCCTCGCCCACCGAGAGTAGCCGTGCAGCATCCCAGAGAGTGCTCGAGCGGTTGTAGGCGAGCACCGCGATGATGGCGTTGCGCAGGTAGCGGTCGGATGAGGCCTTGATGTCTCCATCTGACGACGTGATTTAGGGCAAGCTCGCTACTGCGGAGCCCAAGACTAGCAGGCGAATCAGACGGAAATCCGCACCAATACACGAGATTGGCGCACAGCTCTGCAGACAGAGGAGATTTGGCCTCTAGGCTTTACACCTTGATCATGGGTAACCAAAGACGCCCTCACAGTCCCCTATCCTGCGCGACTTTCGTTCATGAAGCACTGCGCCGCAATGGCCCATCTTTCCTATATTCCAGCGATTTTTTTTTTAGATTGATGAAGGCGATGAGGGTTAGGACGAGCACAGCAGCCGTTAGAGGCGGAGACAGGCCCACGTGGATCGACAGCCAAGCGATGCAGACGCCTAGCAAGACGTCGAGTTGGGCGTTCGCTCGTTCGCTTAGCCAGCGTCGCATAAACAAGAATTGTTAGCACGCGCCCAACGAACTGTCTATGACCGTAGTCGTCCCCTTTGCTTCCTTGCTGTGCTCGTCGGCTTGGCTGCTTTTAGCGCTCTCTGAGTGCTGTCTCTGAGGTTCCTGGGCTTTGTCCTTTGAATGAGGACCGGATCCGTCCCCGGATAGGTCGGCTCCTGCCGACATAGGTGCCGAACAGCGGAGTGTGGGGTGGATGTCAAGCGAGCCCGACAGGGTGGCCCCGAAGGGGCCAGGCCGAAGGCCCGACCTTGACATCCACCCCGCACGGAGCTACAGCACGGCTTGCGCTACGTCCCCATCTCAGAAGATCGCAAGGACGGCTCGGACCCTCGCTACTCAGCGATAGGCCTCCGTCGGATGATGAATGTTGGTGATGACTGGTTGTTGACTGCTGCCGGGCGTAATCACGACTGCTTGCCCGGTTCCTAGCCTGTTGATTTGCGATGGATGGATCTCGTAGTCGTAGTCGCGTTTGCGGCTGCCGCGTCCTGCCGGGCCGTGGCCGAGTAGACCATCCTCGGTGTGCTGGGTGGTAGTCCACACTGGCTTTGAGCTTGCGACGTTTGCGATCATCTCTGCTGAGGCTGGAACGTTTTGGCGGTGAGCGATCAATGTCTCGATATTGCCGAGTACTTGGTCGCGGACTCCCTCGCCGACCGCGTGAAGGTCGGCTAGCTCTTGGGTGCCGAGCAATAGGCTTATGCCAGCAGAGCGTGCCCTGCCGAATAGGCGCGTTACGTGCTTTGCTGCGACGGCAGAGAACTCGTCGATCAGCACGACGGTCGGCATGGGGGCGCTTTGGAGGTGAGCAGCGAGTGTGACCAGGTCGGTGATGATCGCGGCCGCCAGCATTTGCGCGAGCAAGGGGCGCCGGTCGGCGTCCAAAGCGAAGTACACGACTGCTCTGGATGCGACGGCTGCTTGCAGGTCGATCACGGGAGCGTTTTGAGGGTCGAGCCATTGGCGGATGTCTGACTCGGCAAGGATCGACAGGCGGTCTCGTGCTCCTGCCAAGTCGCGTTGCTGGCGTTCGCTAAACGAGTCCAAATACTGTTGTACGGTCGCCGCATGCTCCTTTGGGAGCTTGCGGGCCGTGACCTCCAAGGTGCTTGGCTGTAGGTGCGCCATGAGGCTTGCGGGCGTAACCGGAATCTCAGCGGCGTGCATCGCGCGGACGGCGTGACCGAGATAGCGTTGAGCAAGGCGCAGATAGTGGGGCTCTGTAAAGACCTCGCCCGCAAGCGCCTTATCGGCTATCTCGGTGTCGGTTCCGTTCGCATATGGGTTGTAGGCGCATGGCCCTTCGGGTGTCCATTCCCAGAAGCGTCGCTGGGCCATGCTCGCGATTCTTCGTAGCTCGGCCTTGAGTATCTGGTCGCCCTTGGGATCGATGACGATCGCGCCGTGACCGTGCGCGATCAAGCGGCATGCGATCCATGCCTCGCTGACGGTCTTGCCTGACCCGGTCGCACCCAATAGCAGCGTGTGCGAGCCGGACTGCTCGCCGACTGGAACCGACACGGGCCAGCCCCGTTGGTCACGGCCGAGCGTCAGATAGCCGCTGTGAACCCAACCGTGACGGACTAGTTGCTGGTTGCGCACTGTCCGCTTGAGGACAGCAAAGATGCTCGCTCGTGAATGAGCGATCTTGGCACAGTCCCCACCTTCAGCCAAGTCCCTTGCGTGCCAGCCGAAGCCGAGGAAACCCGCGACGAGTGTGGCTCCTCCGAGACTGCCAGACATGAGCGGAGAGATACTGACGAGTGTCGGCATGAGAGCCAATCCGAGTAGCCCCCAGGTCCAGCGGAGCCCACGCGCGCGCAATACGAGCGCCAAGGCGAGCCCGCCAAACAGGGATATTCCGGCGAAGATCGCAAGGTCGTTGAGGAAGTGTTCAATCGAGAACATGGCCTGCCTCCTCCTTCGCTGACTCGGCTGCGGCCAAAAGCGACACATCGTCGAGAGCGAGCACGCTTATGCGGTCACTTGCGCTTGCGCTGCGCACGGCGCGTTGTACTGCGCGCCCGGGACCCGCCGCCGCCAAGTAGTAGACGCTGTTGATGTGTCGTGCTCGTGCCCAGCCGCGACAGATCGCGGCCAATCTTGAGGCTGACTTGATCGACAGCTCAATCTCGACTGGGATCACTCGCGCGCCGGGGGAGGCCAACACAAGGTCGGGCCGGTGAAGCAGTGCATGACCGGAGACTTGACCGACCTGCACAGAGGCGTACAGGTCCTGACTGTCCGCCTCTATTGTTCGTATCTCCCGCTCGCTCAAGACCTCCCAACCGGGCAGACTGCGATGCAACTCAACGGCTGCTTGGGCGACCTGCCAAGCGTGCTCGAACCCACCTGGACGAACACGGCTAGCTCCGAGTCGGCTAAGGCCCTGCCAGCGCAATCCAGCATTCGTTGCCGAGTACATGCCGGGCCGTCCGAACAGCACCGCGTGATGTTCAAGCAGTCCGTCTTTGGTGAGCGAGTTCAGTCGCTCATACGCCATGCTGCGACTCATCCCGAACCGGCACATAACATGCCCGGCGCCGGCAGCACCGAGACGACCGATCCAACCAACGATTTCCGCGTCTCTTTCTGTCTGCATAGCGACCTCCTTGCCGCAAGACACCCGTACATCGTCTAATCCGACGAGTTGGCAATAGCCGGGACACCAGACCTCGTGAGCCCTGCCCTATCTGTAAAGCAGAAGACGGTTCAGTCGTCCGTGCCCACAATCAGAGGACAGGTGGCATGCTCGAACTCTTCCTCTAGTCCATCAATCGCGGGTGCCTGCGACGATTTCTGGCGACTGCCCACTGCAGCGCGAAGTTGACGCTCGGCGCAGGATCGTCCGCTCAATCAGCGAAACTTGCCAGCTCAGACGAACATACTGAGGGGGAGCGTTGACCGAGGTCAAGAAGAGCATTTATTTCTACAAGGTCGAGATGGCAGATGGGCAGGAATGGAGACGTGCTGAGGTTCTGCGTAGGCTCAGCGACCTACAGGGCGATAACCAACTCATCGACCTCGGCGAAGACAATTACGCGTGGGCCAAGATCGATCACATCCCACGTACGCAAGAGGCGGGACGCCTACGCTTCTTTCGCGACCGACGGTCCAACCTGCCCGGGTGCTCGAATAACGGCACGATTGAAGAATTGCCGATCCCGGCGGAAGCCGGATTGGTGGAGCCGACTCATGTCGTGCTTGGCGGGGACGGTCTGATCGCCGCCGAGTACAACCACTTTGCGCCGCGTATTGCGAGTCAATTCGCCGCGCTACTCCGGCAGAAGCTCGAGTTGGACTTGTCGATCGGGACTCTTGTCCAAGGCGATATCTTGGACCAGCTCGACCGCTTGGACCACATTCAGCTGCTGGAGTTCTCACTGGTAGCCACACCAGAGCTGGAAGCAGAGTTGCGTGACGCAGGTCCATTTGGTGAGGCCGCTGCCTCCCTAAGCCGAGCCGACGGCGGCAAGCGACTCAATCTAAAGCTAAGCGGTGACAAGGAATCCTCTTCGTGGGGCGAAGAAGCACGAGCGTTTGCTAGACGATTGTTGAGCCTGCCTGGGCAAGATCACGTGACTAAGGTGCTACGGGTGACAGGCTTCGACCCAACGTCCAATGCTGTGGAGGCTGTTGACCTCCTCAAGCAGAGGCTTGTGCGACGCGTTGAGATCGAACAGGCTACACAGCGTTGTAAGGCATTGGACGTGTCGTCTGCCTACCACACGATCGAAGAGGCCATACGCGAGGTTCGCAGAACAGATCTACCGCATGCCCGTGTCGTCTCCTGACAAACCAGGCGGCGTAAGGCGATTCGTTGCAACCGCCGTCATCGACTATCGAGGCTGGCTAGAGCTAAGCGTTGTTGTGCTTCTTCTTGGTGGCTACCTGGCAACCTCGCAGTCCAAGAGTTTCGACGGCGTTCTTGGAGCCACGACTCGCCAGTCACTCTACGACTCGCTGGCCACGACAAGCGGAGCACTCCTCGGATTCGCCCTTACCTCCCTCGCTATCCTTGTTGCGCTTCCATCCACTGAACGCCTCGATGCTCTTCGGGCTCACCCACAGTGGTACAGGGTACCCCGGGCCTTCTTTCGCGCGGCATGGGCGCTACTTGCCGTCTTGATCCTATGCACTCTCGGGATTACGTTGGACGATGGCGTTATTCCCGCTGAAGCATACGAGGCAATTACAGTCGTGTTCCTCAGCCTCGCGCTCATCCGTGTCACCGGAGCGCTCATTGCCCTCGACCAGGTTATGGAGGTGGCACGCAACGCCACACCCGTGCGGAAGCCCATAGATGACCCTGGACCATAAGTGCCGAAGCACCCCCAGCACTCTCATATTCGATCGAGCGGCCTGTTTGGATCTACTTCGAGCGGCGAGTGCGAGACGAATGAGCGTTGGACCCCCAGCGACGGGGATGCGACGCGATCATTCGTGAGGGACGATAGCCATAATTGTGCGCTGTGCTGATTCCCGACGACCTCACTGAGACGGAGCTGCTCGTTTGGAACGCGATTGAGACAGGAGAGTTCGTAAGCTTGCCCGAGGACGGATCCGAGGCCGAGCGTGACGTGAGCAACGGCGCGGAGTGGGGAGCCGAGCGCACCATCCGCGGTGAGGCACTAGCGGCAATTCTCACCTACACGCAGCAACCGAACAAGCCGCGACGAGCTGTACGCCTTGCATTGGCACGCATAAGTGGTCCGCTCGACCTTGAGGCGCTCGATCTACCGTGCCCGTTGGCCTTCGTCGATTGCTTTTTTGACGAGGCCATACGCCTCAGCGAGGCGCACCTGCCAAAGCTCACGCTTATAGGCTGTTATTTGCCGGAGCTGATCGCCGACCAGATCGAGACCCGCGGGAGTGTGATCCTGACTCGCACACAGACCCGATCGGTGCGTCTTCCCGGTGCCCACATAGGCGGGCAACTAGCCCTCAACGGCGCACAGCTCAGCAACCCCGAAGGTAACGCACTCAATGCCGACCGAGCACAGATTGACAGAGGAATGTTCTGTCGAGAAGGATTCCGCGCCGAGGGAGAGATACGCCTTCTAAGCACCCACATAGGCGGACAACTATCCTTCAACGGCGCACAGCTCAGCAACCCCGGCGGTGATGCACTCAGCGCTGACGGAGCACAGATCGACGGAGACATGTTCTGTCGAGAAGGATTCCGCGCCGAGGGAGAAATACGGCTTCCTGGCATCCACATAAGCGGACAACTAGCCCTCGACGGCGCACAGCTCAGCAACCCCGAAGGTAACGCACTCAGCGCTGACCGAGCACAGATTGACAGAGGAATGTTCTGTCGAGAAGGATTCCGCGCCGAGGGAGAAATACGACTTCTAGGCACCCACATAGGCGGACAACTAGCCCTCAACGGCGCACAGCTCAGCAACCCCGAAGGCAAGGCACTCAGCGCTGACGGAGCACAGATCGACGGAGACATCTTCTGTCGAGAAGGATTCCGCGCCGAGGGAGAAATACGGCTTCCTGGCATCCACATAAGCGGACAACTAGCCCTCAACGGCGCACAACTCAGCAACCCTCACTCCAACGCACTCAATGCCGACCGAGCACAGATCGACAGAGGAATGTTCTGTCGAGAAGGATTCCGCGCCGAGGGAGAGATACGCCTTCTAAGCACCCACATAGGCGGACAACTGTCCCTCGAAGGCGCACAGCTCAGCAACCCCGGCGGTGATGCACTCAGCGCTGACGGAGCACAGATCGACGGAGACATGTTCTGTGATGGAGGGTTTCGCGCCGAGGGAGCGATACGGCTTCCTGGCATCCACATAAGCGGACAGCTAGCCCTCAACGGCGCACAACTCAGCAACCCTCACTCCAACGCACTCAATGCCGACCGAGCACAGATCGACGAAGACATGTTCTGTGATGGAGGGTTTCGCGCCGAGGGAGAAATAGGGCTTCCTGGCGCCCACATAGGCGGACAACTAGCCCTCAAGGACGCACAGCTCAGCAATCCAGGAGAACTCGCGCTGAATCTGTGCCAGGCGACCATCGCACATCTCCTGCTACCTGAAACGACCGCTCCTGAAGGCATTCTTGATCTCCGTGATGCGCAAGTCAAACATCTTGAGGATGCGTGGCCAACAGTTCCCTACGAAGCCATGATAGGCGGCTTGGTATATGAGACACTTAGTCCGGTTACCAGGGGCGTATTGGCACGCCTTGATTGGCTCGCTAATGCCGAGGGTGGTTACCTACGCCAGCCATATGAGCAGTTGGCTACAATCCTGCGCCGCGCTGGTCGCGACGACGACGCGCGGCGGGTCGCGATCGCTAAGGAAACGAGTCGTCGCCCAGAGCTCAAATTAACCGGTCGCGCATGGAACTACGTATACGGTCTGACCGTGGGGTACGGCTATGCGCCTTGGCGAGGATTGCTAGGACTTTTGCTGATATTCATTGCCGGCTGTCCGATCTTCGCGTGCGCGAAGGCGCGCGGTCATTTCGTGGTCATCGCAGAGAAGGGGCAGAGTCTGCCGCCGTTCCATGCTTGGTTGTATTCGCTTGACTGTGTTCTGCCGGTGATCGGCCTGGGACAGAAGAGTTATTGGTCGGCCACCGGTGCAGCACAGTATTGGCAGACGTTTAGCATCCTTATGGGTTGGTTTCTCGTCGCGGTGATTCTCGCTGCAGTGACCACCCGTTTCATCCGCAACTAGCAGGCGCTACTTAGACCAGCCGAGTGGACCGCCAGGCTGGCGAGCGGCACACCGAGAAGCTACGCCAAGCAGCGGCCCAGGGCAGACCAGGGAGTTTGTCCAGGACCGTCTTGGCTATATGCCGTCGAGCAGTCGCCCCGGTCTGACCTTAAGGGCGCGTGCAAGTCGCATGAGCGTTGAGAGGTGGGGATCGCGCAGTCCCCGCTCGATCCGTGAGACCTCGGTTGCGTGGATGCCGGAGCGGCTTGCGACTTCCGTCTGGCTGAGTTTCTTTTCGCGGCGCAGTCGCGCGACGTTGTCGGCGAACACCGCGATGTCGGTCTTGACCGTCGCCACCTGCTTATCCGAGTTCGATCTCGGACGCGTACCGGGCGGCTCGGGTAGGAAAGAAGAAATCGTCGAGACGGTGGATCAGCCCGCAGCCTGCGAGTCGATCAAGCGCGTCTTCTACGCCGAGCTTGTTGCCGTCAAATTCCCGGACGATCTCTTGGAAGCACCACGGAGTGGGATCGGACAGCAGCACGCTTAGCACCGTTTTGTCGCGGTCGCACGGGCTTACTCGGTCCTCAGCAGGCTGGTCTTCAATACGCTTGTCTTGCATGGAAAGGTCTCTACTTTCCGTGCCACGGCCCCGGGGCAGTTAGAGCTGCCGCCGGGGCCAACTAGCGGCACTATCGGTTTGATTGGGGATTAGGCGATGTGGCTTCCGCGCGTGCTGCGCCGCTTGGGGGTCGAACGCCAGGAACGGCCGGTGAACCGGCCGCACAGACCCGCCAAGTGGCCTGCTGTCCAGCAGTGCCAGGGTGCACCCTCGGCCGCTTCGCGGTCAAGCTCGGCCTTCAGCGCGTCTGCGCGTTCTGCCTTGCGCAGGTCGCGTAGCGCGTCCTTGAGTGCATAGCTCAGTGCGTCTTGCAGTGCGGGTGCGTGCTCGAACATGTCGATCACGATCTCTCCGCATGTTTCGCCTGACTGCCAGCCGATCACGTCTAGCAGTGCGCAGGCGCGTTTGAAGCGCGCAGACAAGATGTTGTGCGGGCCTGTCTCGACTGGTTCCATGATTGGGGCGAGCACAACGTTGTGCGCACCGGTTCGCAGCCGGGTTAACAGCTCCTCAGGGATGCTTATTGCAAGGTGCATTACGGGACTCCTTTCCGCTGGTCGGTATGGAGGCCCGAGGACGGCTCTGCGCGCACGGAGCTGCCCCGCCGTCTGGCTAGGCTGTCGGGCGCGTCGAGAGTTACCGCTCTCGGTGCCACGAGGGCCGGGCGCCGGTGCGTCGCGGCCCTCATTTCATTTTGGTGGTGGCGCGAACGCTAGCAGGTATAGCCTATGTTGTCTAGCCTATCTTCTATAGGATATAGACTGTGCTGTATCGGCCTGGCAAGCTGTGGCGCTCGATGCCCTCCCCCACCTCAACGGCCGACCCGGCGCTCGGCAGCGCCGTACGCCGCCTACGTGCAGAACGCGGACTGACGATGGAAGCGCTCGCAATTCGCGCCGGGGTGACGATCAGCACGATCAGCCAGCTTGAGCGTGCGAAGGTTGAGCCCGGTTGGATGACCGTACGCCGCGTCGCCGAAGCACTAGGCATGAGCCTCACCGAATTCGGCAAAGCAGTAGAGCAGGAGGCGCGAGTCAAGCCGTAGAGCAACGTCCCAGGGCCAGCGAACGGATCGATCAATCCCTGACACGGTGGGCCGACGACCACCACATCAATTCGACCTTTACCAGCGCGCTGAGAAATCACGCGCTGTTTGGGCAGAAAACCCGCCGCGCCTAGAAGTCCGAAGACTGGCGACTGCGTGGCCAGCGCGCTACTCTTCGCCCCTAGAAGTAACGGCGGCCCGGGGCAGCGCTCCCATACAAGAGGAGGGCTGCAACCCGGGCCGTTGGCGCGTTCCGAACGGAACAACAGACACGATAAGCACAGTCAATGACGATTTGGAGTCGTGTCGCTGACGCACCTTCGCAATTTGCGGTGTAAACGGTGTCTAGACCGCAGCAAAAGCCCTGCTCAGGAGCAGTTTCACAGACTAAACGAGCGACCCCTCGTAGTCGTTGATCTCGAACTCCTATTCCTCTGCTGCGTCGGGCTTGTCAATCCCCGCCGGTCAGGGTCGGCGTCAGTGAGAGTCGAATCTCAGGAATGTGATCGAAGACGCCGAGCAGGCCAAGAAGCAGCGACAGGATGACAAGGATCAGCATAAGCGCGAGCCATGCGTTCAGCATGTGCTGCCGGAGGAGCTTAGCCTTGAGGAGACTGATTTCTACGTCTTCTCGTTGGGATCTGCGTCGGTGCTTCGCCATCGCTCCAAATCGCGCACGATGGCCGCCTGCGAAGCCAAATCGAGCGACTTGTCACGATTTGCGAGATCTAGACCCCCAACCGACATCATCATTCGCAGGCTGCGATGCCGGTATATCCCGGCTCGGATTTGTCCGACTCGGGATCTGAACCATCCACGTTTGGGATGGCCTCGCTCTGATCCGCACCTTTTGGTGCCCCAGGCGACTTATAGCAATTCTAACCGATCGGATTCGCGTCGTCAAGCGACCTCAGCGCCGACAACCCACCGATCGGCGCCGGTGCAACTCATTCAGGCAATGTCCGCCGACTCGCGGTAGCAGCTGAAGCTCACCGACGGAAGCTCTTTGAAGAGGTGCGGTCGCAGGATCTCCGAGTCCCCGAGCAGCCAGTGGTAGAGGTTGCCGTAGCGCAGGTCGGGATGGATCTTGAGGCCGTAGCCCCCACAGCGCCCTCCTTCTTCTCGTAGGAGAGGCCGCACGCCCTCGCTAAAGACCTTGGGCGAGTGCCGATCCTCGCCCGAGACGTAACTTGTGGAGCACGAGGTCACGATGTCGGCGAGCTGGATAAGGCGCGAGAGCTTTGAGTCGGTGGAGAGCACAAGCGACAGGCGGTCGAGCGCGGCGTAGCTGGTGCCTAACCTGATCTGCGCGACACAGGTCTGTAGGAAGCGTGTGTCGCGGCTCTGACTGCCGCCTTGGCGGTCGAAAATCACAAGTGCCTGCTCGTCCTCGGCAAGCTTGCTGTGGGCGCGCTCAAGGAACATCATCGTCACGTCCTCCTCGTGGGAAGAGGACTGCTGGGAGGCGAGTTTCTTCTCGGTGTCCGCTATGACAACGATCGCGCAAGCGCCAGCCGAGCCCGCAAGCCGAAGCGCCTCAACGAAAAAGTCCGTGCGCTCATCACCCGTGAGCCCGTCGCGCATCCAGTGCGCCTTCTTCGGCGACCACTTGAACTCCTCGCCATCTGGAAAGCCAGCCTGGGCACACAGCTCATCAAGCGCCAGCTCAAGCTCCCGAACCCTCCCTCCAGGAACGTGGACACCACCAACAGCGACAAGCGGACCCATCCCGGCACGGGACGGCTTTCGCTGCGCTGAATCGTCTATCGCAAAGAGATCCATGTTCTCGCATCATCATCGCCAATCGGCCTCCCCCACTAAAGCTCTCCAGCGCCAAACCCACTACTGGTCTTGCACCCTGACCGTCTGACATCGACGCTCATGGAAACGCAAACGGTTGCGCCACCGTTGACCACCTCCCATCCCTTCGACGACGTCTCATGTGGAACGTTTTTTGACCGTCGTGGACCACCCCACGGGCACCCACCAACAAACCACTAACGCGGTCCGCGACGGTCAAAAAACGTTCCAGACCACAACGTCTGGCAGTTCAATCCGCGCAGCGGATTCCAAATCCGGGAGATATTCCCGGATCAAGTCCGCCGATTCAGAACCACCTGACCACATCATCATTACGCCCGGTCGGACGGGAAAGGGTCAGTACCTAGCCTTCTTGTCGGTTCCGGCAAACCGCCACACGTCGTGCTCGCACGATGGCAGGTGTGCTCACCGCGCTTGACTCGCGTCGTTTCTCTCATGCTGATGACGGCCGTCGCGGTCCTCGTTAGCGCGTCGCGAGGGTCGCTTTGGCTTTATTCCAAAGGAAACTACATGTCAGCCTGGACGGGAAGACGACGATAGGATTCGCACATGCGCGTCCGAGATTGGGCAGGCACGGTGCTTGTGACTTGCCTATTCACTGCGGCCGCGCTCTTCCGGAATCAGACAGTTCTACTCGTGGCCCTACTCGTCGTGGCGGTCGTCTGCGTGGTGCTGATCGTGTGGGACACCCAGCGCCACCGGAGGATGCAAAAGGCTACGTGCGACGACCAGCCCGTGGGCGAGGCCCATCGGGACGAGCTAAAGGAACTGGCGGCAGCTTACTCCAAGACAATCAGCTATCACCGTGCCACTAGCGGTAAACAGAATGAGCAGCATGAGCGCTCGTTCTGGTCACACTTTCCCGCCGCCGGGAGAGCGCTTGAGGCGTGCGATGGGACGCTGGCGCAGAGAGAGCTAGCGCTAGCCAAAGTGCGCGACTGGCTGCAACGGGAAGATCCAGAGCGAGGCAACCTCCTCCTCAGACACGTCGAGACGAGCAGCGACCCTTCATGGCATGTGGATGCCGGACACCTCTTTATGGATAGTGGTTGGGGGATTGCTCAAGCCTCTAACGAGACCGATATTGAGGCGATTAAGCGACCATACGCGGAACTCCTGGCCAGAGCACGGACGACACCTGAGGCTGGTCTCCTTCGCGCCACAGTTGACGGGTATAACGGAGCGATGGAGGTGGCCCAGGACGAGCTACGTCGCATTCAGATGCTGCATGTCATAAGGGGAAGGTGCGAGCTATGTTGAGCGCCGCCTCATCGCGACATATAGTCGCGAAGGTGCCGGTCAGCTCGCCTTAGACGAACAAGCATTAGTTCCGACCCAGGCACGCGTCCCTTCCGACGCCGACAGTCGGATTAAGGAACGTGGCGAATGCGAGACCGATGCCCCAAGCGGCGAGAGGAGCAGCGATCGATATGTTCGCGCGTGTCACGCACGAACGTCATCCGGGCGTGATTGCTGTGCCACTAGGTAGCGTAGGCGCGGATCGGACCGTTATCGCGTCCGCGTCTGGGCAGATCTTTTGGCCCTTCGCCACGCCAGAGGATCATGACGCGATCTTCAATGGGGATTCGGGCGTGTCCGCGTTTGACGATCACTGCGTCAATGGAGCTGCCAAGGATGCGCTTACGATCCTCAATCGGTAGCTCGTCATAGCGCTCGACCGTTCCGGCGGTAGACGTGGACCCAATTGCTCGTTGCATGTCTGCCTGTGCCCGATTCACCGCAATACTCCGTGCTTGTAGCGCTGCGTGATAACCATTGCCAAGCAGCCGACGGGCGGTGAGGTCGGCCGCGAAGCTCGTTAGCTCCTCTTGAGCGACGCGGAGAGCCTCTGCGGTCGTCTGGAGCGTTTCGGAGTCCTGCTGGACTGAGACGGCCATATGAGCTATTTGAGCACGCCATGCGCTCTCAACGTACTCATCGAGCTTGCGGCGGTTGATGCTCGCGGGCTCAGGACAACGCCCGGCTGTATGCCGTGTGCTGCAACGGTAGCTCGGCCATTCCCCGCCACAGCTCGAACCTGCGATTTTGGGTGCCATGAGGTAGCGACAGGCTGCACACCGCACGACGCCGCCGAGGAGGTTTGGTAGCTTGCCGCGTGCTTCGGAGCGAACCGGCGCAAGCTGTGCTGCCTGCCACTCGGCAACGCTGACAATCGGCTCGTGGGCATTCAGGTTGACGTTCTCGCCCCGGTAAGCAACGCCTGTGTATGCGCGGTTTCTGAGAATCCGCTGCGTCATTTGTGGCGTCCAGAGGCCTCCGTTCGGGCGGGGAGCGATCTCGTTGAGCCTGCGAGCAATCGCTGTATGGCTCTGATGGGCTCCTCGCATCAGAAACGCCTCTCTTATCGCTGGTGCCAGCTCATTCGGCGCCAGGCGTTTATCTGGACCCTTGTCATAGCCGACCAAAGGGAACTTGGCGATGTGGATGCCACGGGCGATAGCGTTGGCGCCTGCCGCTTCCCATGATTCCTTGATCCTGTCTCGCTCAAGCTCAGCGAAGACGAGCAGAATCCTCAGGAACGCCTTGCCCATCGGTGTTGAGAGGTCGATGTTGTCGGCGACGCTAACGAGGACAGCACCATGGCGCTCGAACTCTTCGAGTGTGCTGAGCGCGCCGACTAGTGTCCGTGCGAAGCGGTCGAGCTTGGCAACGATCAATCCGTCGGTTTGGCCCGCCCGGATGCGCTGCATGATCTGATCGAAGATTGGGCGGCTCATCGTGCCACCGCTCACATCCAGCTCTGGGTCGTGCCAGGTCAAGGTGTGGCCATGGGCTTGTGCCCAGGACTCGATACTCGCGCGTTGCTGCTCGGGTGACTGGAAACTCTCTCCTCCGCGTCCGGCGACCTTCGACACGCGGATATAAGCGTCGAGACTGAGACCGTGTGGGGCCATCTCAAGAACCTCCTCTATATGACGATTTCGTCGCTGAAGAGGTTCTTGAGGGCGGCGACCACGTAATCGGCAATCGTGTCGGCGGGCGCGTCCACAGCGAGCGGATTGAACCCGCACGTGGGATGAGCGAAGTCGAGCAATGTGCAAGTGCGCTCGCAAGGCACAAGGCTGAGAGCGGCCTCTGCGGCGTCACCCTTGGGGTCGAGCACGATCACGGCACAATCCTCGCGCCGCAGGTCCTCAGCGACTGTGGCCACTAGATAGCTCGACTTGCCCTGCTCCACGGTGCCTGGTACCGCCGTGTTCTGACGGCGCAGTTGCGGATGGATCGAGACCGGTCCGTGGGCGTCTCGAAGCGTGCCCATCCCTTCGGTGGGTCGCAGAATCGCGGGCCCAGCGGGCGCTAGTGGGAGTGGGTTGCGTACAAACGGGACAGTGGCGTAGTCCACTGAAGGCAGGTGCCACATACTCGCGAGCTCCGTCGAGGCGAAGACGCCTTTCCGGATTGAAGGTAGGAGGTTGCCCTCGCCGCGCAGGATCCGCTTTGTATAGAGCCCAAGCCATCCGTGTCTCACTGGGGTGCCACGCTCCACCAGACGATTCTCAGCACCTTGGGCACGCAGTTCTGAGGCGATCCGCTCACACACGCTCCTGGTGGGTCCAACTATGCGAACGTCAGTGAAGAACAGCGGTCGGTGCTGCACATCCAGACCACCTCTCAGCTCCTCGTCCTCCACCATCGATCGGTCCAGTGGGGGGAAACGCAACTTGCGCTCACGCGAGAGACGATGCTCGTGGTGCTTATAGAAGCGCTTGGAGCGCCTATCGAACAAAGCGGGGGCCGGAGTCAATGCGAACTGAACGAAAGCGGGAGCTCCGCATGCGGCCATTGTGGTGATCAGCCCGTTGACGGCGGGAGCTCGATCATGCTCGAAGCGATCCATCTGCTTCGCCCGCTTAGTAAACGCGCTTTGCTTCTTGAGGCGCACAACGCACGGTGGCACGCCGAGGGATGGTGTCGAGCTCTCCAAACAGCAGTTTGGGTAGGCGCCGCGCAAGGCGGCCTCGATAAGCGGCTCATCGCCCGTGGGGCATGTGAGCGAAAACCAAGCCTTTCGATCACAATGAATCTCCAAGCCCACCGACGGTTGGCCTGTCAGCAACCTGCGCCACCAACGACGCAAGAGCCGCTTGTGGAGCGCCTCGTACATGCTCACTATCGCAGCCGCAGTCGGATCGTCTCCACGGTAGGGGACGACACTCAGGCGCACATACCGCCGGCGTGCGTGAGCACGGAGCCGAACAATGCTCACGATGAGTGCACACCACGTGCTTACGGCCGCTATCGCTGCCACGACCGTAGGGGCGGCTAAAAGAAAGTGCGAAGGGATCGAGGAGAGCGACAACTCTCTTTCATACGACCACCAAGACGAAACGGGACGCTAGATACTCACTACATAGGATCGAATCAGCCGGCGACTCGTGCGGCCACTATCGCCACATCGTCGCGTAGGCGGCCCGCGCCACTCGACAACGCCAACCGCTCGAGCTGCTGGACAATCAAGCGTGGGTCAGTGTCAGCGTGCGCGGCAAGCATGTGGCACAACTCGTGCGGTGTCAAACCACGTCGGGGGGCGCCCGCATCCAAAAGACCATCTGTGTAGAGGACAAGCGTGGACCCGGGCTGGAGTTCCATTCTGAGATCGCGTGCGTTCGAGCCAGGGCGAACTCCCAGCATGGTCCCGTGAGTGTCGGGACACCAGCTCGACCCACCTGCCCCGAGCAAGATGGGTGGAGGGTGGCCTGCACCCGCCACAAACGCTGTCACCGGCTTGGAAGTCAGGTCCAGACGCGCCAAGACAACCGTCGCAAAGCGCTGGGCAAGCGCGTGTCCAAGCATGACCTCGTTGACCGCCCCGAGGACCTGGGCAGGGCTTGAGCGTACGAACGCGAATGCGCGAATGCTGTGGCGCACGAGGGCGGTTACGGCAGCCGCCTCAGGGCCCTTGCCGCACACGTCGCCCACCGCCAACCAACAACCAAGCGGGGTGGTGAACACGTCATAGAAATCACCGCCCACCTCGTTGCCCTCACCGACTGGGTGATAGGCGGAGGAGAGTGCCAGCTGGTCGAGCTCAGGCAATGTCTCCGGAAGCAGGCTGCGTTGAAGTGTGCGCGCGAGCTGAGTACGTGCCACGTACATGTTGGCGTTGTAGAGCGCTGTGGCCGCACGGTCCGCTAGGTCGTGTACGAGCGCTATGTGCTCATGATCCTGACGACGGGCGTCGCGCACGTAGAAGAATGACAATGCTCCGAGCAGCTTGCTGCGGGCTATCAAGGGGATCGTGACACTCGAGCGGTAGCCGCTGAGGTCCGCGAACTGGTGATCCCAAGGCGAGACCTGTTCGGGGGCGTGAGCGTCTGTCAAGTCAGACACCACCAGTTCACGCGTGCGGATCGCTCGCGCTATGGGATGCTCGCCGCCCATGTCGGGCGGGTGGCGGGCACGCATCTCGTTGAAACGCTCAACTAGCTCTTGGCGCTCAGAGACCGCCACTGTGGTTGTTATGGACCCGTCGTCTCCGAACAGGTCGACCGTGCACATCGGCGCGAGCCTGGGCACGACGAGCTCGGCGATCGCACGCATCGTTTGGAGAGGGTCAAGAGAGCGATCGAATAGCCCTCCGGCCGCAGCCAGCAACTCCCTTGCCTCCCCTGCCCTGCGACGCTTGCTCCAGCCCAGCAAAAGCACCCATGACCCCGTTTCCAGTGCTCTATGAACATTCAAAATAGAGCAACAGCATGCATATAGCCCTCATGAAACACTGCGTCACAGCAACGGACAGGTGCGTTAGTCGTGCGCGCTACATCGGTCTGGTGGCTCGCTCCACACGCTCCCCGCGCTCGGTCAAGCACCATTCGTTGGGGGCACCCTTGGATTGCGCGTGGTCGATGTTCTCGATCAGATCCAGGCGCTCCAAGCGCGAAAGCAACTTGGAGATCTGGCCCTGATCGGCGATGCCTGCACCGTCGGCCACTTCCCGGTTGCTTGCCCCAGGGTGTTCTCTAATGGCCGTGAGCACACGCACAGTCCGGTAGGTCAGCCGCATCTCAAGCCCGGCCATCGGGTCCTTGCCGACGCCTGTCTCGCTCTTCCCGCGCCGACGCACATCTGGCGCTGGGCGCGAGAGTTCGCGACTCGCCGCGCGCACGCCTAGATACGGGAGTACGATCATGCTCATCAAGGAGCCGTGGAGTCCTATGTAAGGCTTTGAGCTGCGTTCCAGAAGGCGGGTGTGGATCACCGCGAACACAGCACCGATTACCCCTTCAGCGGTCACGCTCGGGGGCTCACGCCTTACGGTGGCGGCCGTGCGGCCCTCGTCGATAACTCTGCGCAGCTGCTCCAACACATGCGCACGCTCCTCCAATACGCGTGCTCCTCCACCCAGCGCATCAACGACACACAGCCGTGCAAGCTCGGGCTCCTCGTCAATGAACACCAAGAGCGACGCCAAGCCGGCTCGCACCTGCTCGCGCCATACCGACTCCTGCTCGTAGGCCTCAACGACTCGTATCCTGATCTGCTCGAGCGTCCGTTCGAACACCGCCAAAAAGCAGTCCTCGCGATCCACAAAGAGGTCATAGAACGTCTTGCGAGAAACTTTCGCGCGGCCGATCACCTGCGCCACGGTGAGCCTTGCATATCCGTTTTCCTCGATCGCATCGACCGCGGCACTGAGCATCCTTGCGCGCTGGATCTCGGTGACGTGGCCACGCGGCACTCCATCGTGCCCGGGACGCAAAGCTGGCACTTTCGAGCGCGTCTGATTAATTGAAGCCATGTTTCCCTGCCTGGTCGGTGCTGTTCAACGTTGACACGAATCTCCGCGGCCAATGGGCACGGCGCCCCGCCGCAAGCGCGACGCCTTCCGCGGACATTGCCTCAGCCGCGCGCCCCCTAGAGGTTCACGGGTTAGACCTCTCAAGTCGAGGCGTGTCTCCTACTCCTCCTTTGTTGCCGCCAACCTCGCCTAACGCCAGTCGCACCGCCGATCGTGCCGCTCAGACCCTTGAGCGGCGAATTTGACGACTAGCGGCTTCACACGCAACCACGCCAAGGCACAAGCTCCACAAAGTGCGCAAAAGTGGGCTTTGCGCTCCCCTTAAATGTCTCTGACCACGTGCTTGGCTGAACGATCTGGCCCATTCCGTGTGCATACAAGGCCTTGCCTGGCGGCGTCCTCTCTCACGCATAGGCTGTCTTACCCCACCGTCCGAGGGAGATGCCTTCTGACGCGGGGTATTGCACCATCCGAGATGCCACCTCAAGCCCTGGCCCTTGCCTTTGCTGCTTCGATCTATCCGCCCGCCGTGGCGGTCGTGATCGCGCTTGGCAGAGGCTCTCAAGTGCGCTCGCGGGTGCTTGCCTTCGTGATGGCGGCGGCGATCGTGACGTATGCGACGGGCGTGTTGACGTTGTTCGTGCTAAGCGATGTTGGCGCCACAGGCCTGCACTACACCCCGAGCGCAGCGGTCAACATGGCTCTTGGCTTGCTGCTGCTCGGGCTGGCAGCGCGCTTGCACCGGCCACGCGCATCTAGCGCGAAATCAAGCGAAGGCTCGAAGATGGAGCGTCGCCTGCAGAGCCGTCGGCTGGCTTTCGTGCTCGGCCTCACACTCTACGTGCTGCCCTCCCCGATCTATATCGGTGCGGTCAAGGCAATCGCCGACGCGAAACTGTCAACGAGTAGCCAGCTGCTGGCTCTGGCGGTGACATTGGCGGTGATGCTGTGGCTGATCGAGCTACCAATGCTTTTGCTGCTGGTCGTACCCGAGCGCGCGTCGAGTGCGCTTGAGCAGGTCAATGCTTGGTTCCTACAAAACGGACGTAAACTGGCCATGTTCGCGTGTATCGGAGCAGGCGCGTATCTAGTGGCCAAGGGCCTTGTCGGGCTGATCGGATAAGGCTCGCCAAGGTTCTGTATTTCAGAAGGGTGAGCGACGGGATTCGAACCCGCGACCGCCGAGACCACAACCCGGAGCTCTACCAACTGAGCTACGCCCACCAAGTCGGTAGGGGAGTTTAGCGAGAGAGGTCAGCGGCGCACGAGATCTTCGGCTAGAGCTAGGCATTCGCTCGGCGTGCGGTCCGGGTGACGCTCGAGAGCCAGTTGCCAGGCGCGTAGAAGTGGGCCCGGATCATCTCCTAGCAACGTGAGCAGTTCATGAGCGAGCGAATCTCTCAGGGGCTGCTCGGTCGCATCGAAGGCTGTCGTCGACCGTGAGAGCGCTGGCTCGGACACTGCTCCAGGCCCGGAGACCCCGGCCGGCTCGGAGACTGCCGCCGGGTCGATGGTCCTCGGGCCCAGGGGGGTCGCTCGAGTGCGTGCGTTTGCGAGCAGTTGCTCTGTGACGTCACTTCCCAGACGAACCGCATTGCGCCAGCCGCGCCCCATGGAGAGCTGCTCGACCGGTAGCTCCGGGCCCTCAAGCACCTTGAGGTGGGCCTGATGAGCGTTCCATCTGCGTTCCCCGATCTCGATCCATTCTCCTCGAACCCAGCCATCGAGAACCGTCTCGCGGAGCTCATGCTCTGTGAGGTTGAAGCGGCAGAAATTATGAGGGAACTGACGCAACTCCAGGTGATACACGCAACTAAGGCTCGCAAATCGCCGTACACGACGTCTTTCTCGGCTCAACCGAGGAGCAGCTCGGACCGATGAGCAGCACATGCAAGCAAGCGACACACACCCTCAGGCTGTTCGCTGGGGGCGAGCGCATCGTGCGATGCGTCGGGCAGGCGAGGTGTTCGGCTGGGCGTTGCTCGGATTGCCGCTACCCCGCGAACGAGCCACCCAATCGGCCGAAGGCGCCGGCGTGGCTACAAGCTGGGGTGCCTGGTGGGCGCGTCACCCACAGCTTCTGCGCTTGCTCGCAACCGTCGCGCTGTGCTGGTCGGCAACGTACCTTGCATGGCGGATGGGCTGGAGCTGGCATAGGTCCAATCCGGTGCTGTGGGCGGCTCTGCTGATCGCCGAGCTCTATGGACTGTGGAATCTCGCGACGCTCGCTTGGCTCACGTGGGATGTGACGCCTCGCACAAGGCCCGACAGTCCACCGGGACGAAGCGTGGACGTGTACATCTGCACCTATGACGAGCCGTCGTCCGTGCTTGAGGCGACGCTCGCCGGGTGTGAGCTGATGGGTTATCCCCATACAACTTGGCTACTGGACGATGGGTCCCGTCCGGAGATCGCCGCACTGGCCGACATGTGGGGCGCGCGCTATATGACGCGCCCCGACAAAGCCCATGCCAAGGCCGGCAACATCAACCACGCATTGCCGCGCACCGAAGGGGACTTCGTGCTCGTACTCGACGCCGATCACGTTCCGCTTCCCGATGCCTTGGACACCCTGGTCGGCTATTTCGAGGACCCGGAGGTGGCGCTGGTACAGACACCTCACGACTTCTCAAACCATGACTCGATCCAGCACTATGACCTCGGCCGCCACGAGCAGTCGGTGTTCTTCTCGGCGATCTGCGTGGGCAAGGATCGTCACAATGGCTCCTTCTGGTGCGGCTCGGGAGCCTTGATTCGCCGCGAGGCTCTGCTGTCGGTCGGTGGTGTGGCGACGGACACGATCGCGGAGGACTTTCACACCACGATCAAGCTCCATCGTCGCGGCTGGCGCACTCACTATGACGACCGCATCATCGCGCAAGGACGAGCGCCGCACGATCTGGCTGCCTACCTGCTCCAGCGCGATCGCTGGGCACGTGGGAATCTTGCCGTATTCACGACGGAGGAGAGCCCACTGCGGGCCAATGGACTAACCCCAAGCCAGCGGTTGAGCTATCTGGCAAGCTTGGCCTCCTACTTGGCAGGCCCCATGCGCCTGCTGATGCTCGTGATCCTCGCCGCCGTACTGTGGACCGGAGCACTCCCTCTGCGGATCGCCCCCCTTGCGCTCGCGGGACTGTGGGCACCGGCCACGCTGTTGATGGTGCTCGCCGGCTCGGCTCTATGCAGGGGACAACAACGCAGCGGAGAGGCCACCCACTATGAACTTTGCACCGCGGAGATATTCACACGCGCCTTGCGTTGCATGGTACGCCCGGGGCGAGCGAGCTTTCGGGTAACGCCGAAGGAGGGCGTGGACCGTGGCGGTTGGGAGGCCCTGCGCCAATTCCGTGTGCTGCTTGTCCTTGCCGCCCTGCTAATCCTGGGAATCCTGTTGCGCATTACGACTGACGCGGGCGTGACACTGCTGCCAGCGATGCACGGCTTTGCCGCCTGGTTCGTGCCCTTGCTTGGATTGGTGGAGCTGCGACGCGTGACTCGTACGCTCGCTTTTGTAGCGAGGCGCAGACAATTGCGCGGCGACTACCGCACCGAGCTCACGGCCGCCGCGGTAATCGTGCCCAATGATGAGCTCGCCGATGGAGGCCCATCGTTGCTTGGACGCATGTGCGACATAACGACGAGCGGAGTCGGCTTTGAGCTCTCGCGCCCCTTGCCGGTAGGAACCCAGGCGAGTCTGACGGTCCAACTTCCTGGGCCATCGGGCGAGCCCTCACCCACCAGCCTGCAGGTCGAGGTGCGCTCTTGCAGGGCCTACGGCCAGGAATGGCGCATCGGCGCGGCGACCGTCGCTTGCGAGGAGAGCGATCGCAGACGGGTCATCGCCTATTGCAACGTGGTCTGGCCCTATTGGCGCCTCCGCGGCGAAGCGGAGCCTATGCCCGTAAGCCTTGGCACCATCGGTAAGGACATCGTTGTCTCCTCCATGCCTCGTGAGGCGACGCTCGCCTCGACCAGCTAAGCACGCGATCAAGCCTTCGCCTGGACGGCGACCAGAGCCTCAGCCGCCGAGCGCACCGTAGGACCTACCGGGGCCTGCTGCCCGTGCGCGGCGACCGAGGCGCCACGGGTCGTCGCGCTCCCCACTTGACAGGTGACTATTTAGTCACCTATACTGGTTCCATGGACGCGGTATTCAGAGCCCTCGCAGACCCCACGCGCAGGAGCTTGCTCGATGAATTGTTCAAGCAGGACGGTCAATCCTTGAGTGCACTCGAGCAACGCTTGCCCATGACCCGCTTCGGCGTGATGAAGCACCTGCGCGTGCTCGAAGACGCGGGTTTGATCACGACCAAGAAGCGTGGTCGCGAGAAGCTGCACTTCCTGAACCCGGTCCCGATCCGACTCGTCCACGACAGGTGGGTGAGCAAGTACTCAGAGCCATGGGCAACCACGCTCAGCGGGCTCAAGCAACGACTGGAGGCCACAATGGAGCATGTATTCGAGATCTACATCAAGACGTCCCCCGAGCGCCTATGGGAGGCGATCACCGACAGCGAGCTGAGGCAGAAGTACAACTTCGGGGTGGGTGTCGACTCCGACTGGACGACCGGCTCCCACTATGAGGGCGTTCACGCGATGGCTTCGGGCCCACTCGTCGAAGGAGACAACCTCGAGGTCGATCCGCCACGCCGGCTAGTGCAGAGCTTCACCGCCCTGTGGAGCGATCAGATCAAGAGCGAAGGACCTTCCAGGGTCACGTGGGAGATCGAGCCCGTTGGCGACTCGTGCCGGCTGACGGTCACACACGATCAGTTGCGCGAGGGCGCCAACAGCGAACTCTATGGCGGCTGGCCGATGATCCTGTCCGGCCTGAAGACCCTGCTCGAGACCGGCGAGACGCTCACCACTCCGGGTTCGCTGCGCTACGCGCAAGCCCCTCAGACAGCAGCCTAAACATGGAGCCGCTTAGGGCGGACCGAGCTGTGAAGCTCTCGGTCCGCCCGCCGGCCCGCAACGACAATCCGGTCTTGCTCACGCGTCAATCGCCAACAGAAAGTGCGTGATATCCCCCTCGAGGTCCCTTATGTGGCGAGGGCACTCTGCTTCAGACGCTCGAACTCGGCCTGAGTGATCGAGCCGCTGTCGAGCAGGTTCTTGGCCTTGTTGATCTGATCGGTTGGGTCTGGCTTCGGGGCTACAGACTGAACGTAATCCTCGAACTGCGCCTGCACGGCCTTCTGGCGTACCTGAGCTCGCTCAGCCATACCTCGCTGCTCGGCAATCAGATAGATGAAGACCCCGAGATAAGGCAGCACGACGATGAAGATAATCCACAGGACCTTCATGAAACCCGAAGTATCGTGACGACGGAAGATGTCGCCCAGCACTGTGAACAGAATCCAGAGCCACACGACGAATGCAAAGAAGATCAGCATCGTCCAGAACACTTCGAGAAACGGATAGCTGGCTGCAAGAACCATCGGGACCGTCCTTATCGGTCGAGGGAAAGAAGCCTCCCCCATGCCAAAACGGCAGGGAAACGCGGAGCGCCGGTTGTTGGTTCAAAGACTGACGTCGCCGGACTTCGCTGTCATCGCGTGAGCGCCGCATTCCCCATCCGTAGTTTTACGCGGTTTGTCAGTCATCTTTGGTCTCTGGTTGGCCTCTTGATAAGACCACTGGTGCGCTATCGCTAATCCTCGGGCGGGCGCCGCTCACGCTTGCGCTCGGTGGCCCGGCGCTTGGCTTGAAGACGCCGCTCACGCGAGGCCGCCGTCGGACGGGTGGCACGACGACGCTTAGGAGTGGCGAGCGCTCCGGCAAGTCGTTCAGCCAAGCGAGTCAGAGCCAACTCGCGGTTGCGCAACTGCGATCGCTCGTCCTGTGCGATCGCGGCCACTCGCGCCCCGACGCGCGCGAGTACTCGTTCGCGCTGCGCTTCGCTGAGGGTGAGCGAAGCAAGCACGTCAAAGCTTGCTTCCACGCGGGAAGCGGTGACGTTCGCGTGTTGTCCCCCCGGTCCAGAGGAGCGACTCGCGCGCAGCGTGACCTCTGTAAGTGGAATCGTCAGTTTGTCGTTGATCCGCAACCCCCGACCAGCGCTTTGACCGGCTTCGCTCACGTCGTCGAGGGCTGTGGTTGCACATTGGCCAAAGCGCGAATGGTGTCTCTGGCACCTGGGACCTCGTGACCGGCTTCCATCTCGATGAGCGCCGCCTCGGAGGTCATCGCCACGAACAGGCGCGCGGCAATCGGCGCGGGCGTCATGCCCATCGCTAACAGGCTTGGCTGAGCGAGGATGGCGAACAGTTGCTCCCGTTGCTCCATCGTTGTCGTGAGCTCTCCCTGGGCGCGGGTCTCGAACACAAGCGCCTTTACCGCCCGATTCGCCAAGCATGCGTCTAGATAGGCGTCGATGGCACTCAACAACAATTCCTTACCGGGTTGAAGACCTCGAACTGCCTTGGCGACAACGTCGCTTATGTGGTCGTAGAAGCGCCGGTGCAATGCATCAATGAAGGCATTTCGATCGGCGAAGTAGAGGTAGAACGTGCCCTTGGCTACGCCGGCGTGAACGGTCACAGCGGAAATGCTCAGACCAGCAAGCCCGTGTCGCTCGGCCACGGTGGCTCCCGCGTCCAGCAACGCGAGGCGGGTTCGCCGACCCTTGGGGGTCACAGGTTCGAGCTCACTCACGGACATTGAAGCCCCTGAAAGGGTACATGACGTCGGGGTCAGATAAAACTGACTAGGTGGTCATAAAGCATGATAGGTTTCCGGTTACCGTCGTCCAGGAACGGAGACCCCTATGGCCAGCTCGGATGCTTCAACAACCGTCGCCCCACATCTATGGCGGTCACCCTTGCTGGGCGAGCGCAAGGCGGTCGCGCTTAAGGCTGGGAGCCTTGAGTACTTTGAGCGAGGCCGAGGCCCAGCCTTGGTATTCGCTCACGGGTGGCTCGCCAATGCCAACCTATGGCGCGATGTCGTTGAGCAACTAGCCGATCGCTTTCGCTGCCTCACGCTCGACCTACCGCTCGGATCGCACAGGGTTGCCATGAGCGTCGATGCGGACCTCAGTCCCAAGGGTTGTGGTGAGCTCATCGCCGAGACACTCTCGACGCTCGGCCTCGATGAGGTGACGCTCGTGGGCAACGACTCCGGCGGTGCCTATTCACAGATCGCGACCGGGTCTCACCCGGACAGAATCGCTCGCCTCGTACTGAACTCATGCGAGACCCCCTATGACGAGTTCCCACCACCACCATTCGACGGCCTCCCCGCGATCGCTAAGGAGCCCGCGGCTCTGGCGCAGCTATTGGGGGCCCTTCGCGATCGCGAGATCCGGTCGCTCCCTGCTGCCTATGGCCTTCTTATCAAGCATCCGATCGATGATCTCGTCTCAGACTCCTATGCCCTACCTTGCACGACTAACGCTGCCATCCTGCGTGACACAAGCAAGGTGATGGCCTCGGCCACGTCCCAAGTAGTGCACGACGCTGGGCGACGCCTTGTCGCAGAGTTCGATCGGCCAGTGCTCTTTGTATGGGGTACCGAGGACCAGGTTTTCCCTCTCACACACGCCCAGCGTTACGCGAAGGAGCTCGCGTGCGGGCGGGTAACACTCGTGCCCGACGCGTTCAGCTTCACACCCGAGGATCAGCCGGTACTACTCGCCAGCGCACTTGCGCAGCTCTGCACTTGATCGCCCAACTCGCTAACCGACATTTCCACGCCTTCGCACGGGGGAACAAGCCTTCGCACGGGGAAACCGAGACTGAATACTGTGGTCGCGCCATAGAAAAGCCCCGCCGAAGCGGGGCTTTTCCTTAGCGGGTCGTTAAGCCGGATTCTGTCGTTGAGCAGCCATCCATCTAAGCGGCCTACCTGGATCTCGGCGGGCTACCTGCAAGCGATCCGGTTTGGCCTTGCATCGGGTGGGGTTTGCCCAGCCGCCGCGTCACCGCGGCGCTGGTGCGCTCTTACCGCACCATTTCACCCTTGCCGGCCCGCCGTTCACGTGGGACGGCGAACTTAGGCGGTTTGTTTCTGTGGCACTTTCCCGCGGGTTTCCCCGGGTCGATATCTCGACCACCTTGCCCTGTGATGTCCGGACTTTCCTCGAAGGCCCTGTGACCTCCGCGGCTGCTTGACCTGCCCCGCAACCGTAGCGCGTGGAGAGCGGGATGGGAAGGCTTGGCTTGGTCAGCCCGTGAGCCACCGTAATGGTTCGCTTGGGATCCTGGGCTTATACCCAGCAGAACGGCTCGCCGGCTATGAGAGCTGTGATCCGCAACTGAGGCATGAGCCGATGGGCGAGTCACCATGGCCAGCATGAGATCGCGAGACCATCGGACTTGCGCAGACTGGACAGTTGACGGTACCGCGCACGGCGAGGCCCTCCCATGAACCGGTGATGAGATCATCCAGCGTTAGCCTGCCGTGCGCGTCCGTCATCCCTGCGAGGCGCGAGCCGTCCAGCTGACGGCGCACATCGCGCTCGAAACCCTCGTCGAGGGCCGGGGATCGCTCGAGCAAGAGGGTGGACATCACATGCTCCTGAGCAACCCGACCACGCGTCCAAGAACCTTGACCTCCTTGGTGCGGATTGGCTCCATGGTCTCGTTCTCGGGCTGCAGACGAATGTGGTCGGGTTCGCGGAAGTAGCGCTTGACGGTCGCCTCCTCACCGAGCAAGGCCACCACGATGTCACCTTGCTGTGCGGTGTCCTGCTGGTGGACAACAACGAGGTCGTCTTCGACGATGCCTGCGTTCTTCATCGATTCCCCACGTATGCGCAAGAGATAATCGCCGTCGCCTCCCCCCGCGAGACTGGGAACCGGGACATACTCCTCGACGTTCTCTTCGGCGAGGATCGGCTGTCCGGCAGCTACCGACCCGAGCAATGGGAGGCTGTCGGGACGAACAATGCTGCGCACACCCTCCACGGCACTACCGACAGCCCTGTCGAACAGCTCGATCGCACGCGGCTTAGAAGGATCGCGGCGTAGAAGACCGATCTTCTCGAGGTTGGCCAGGTGGGCATGAACAGTCGAGGAGGAGGCCAAGCCGACCGCCTTGCCGATGTCGCGCACCGTAGGCGGGTAGCCGTACTTGGCCGAGTATTTGCGAATGAAGTCGAAAATCTCCTGCTGACGCTTGGTCAGATCCATGTGGGTGCGGCTCCCGTGTCGAGTGGATTAGGCGATGAAACGAACATGTGTTCGTACAGTAGCGCGAGCCTTGGACGGAATCAAGGGCACGCCCTCCGAGCATGTCCAGCCGGCTATACTCGCCCGCTCTGCGCTCGTGGCGGAATTGGTAGACGCGCAAGGTTGAGGGCCTTGTCCTGTGTATACGGGGTGGTGGTTCGAGTCCACTCGAGCGCATAGAAAAAGCCCTGGAAACCAGGGCTT
Source organism: uncultured Solirubrobacterales bacterium (assembly GCA_963746645.1). Classification (GTDB taxonomy): domain Bacteria; phylum Actinomycetota; class Thermoleophilia; order Solirubrobacterales; family Solirubrobacteraceae; genus Palsa-744. Next base: position 3,035,786 of record CAVVBQ010000005.1, on the reverse strand, counting down.
TTTCTCGTTAAGGACTACTCTCATCGCGGCGCGGCCTCACTGTTCGGTTTGTGCAAATACGTGCCGGACAACAACCTCCGCTTATGTGCCCGTGAACCGATACTCAGTCTGCCAAGCGTCCTTCAAATCTGTGTGGGCAGTCCAGAAAAGCTGAGCGATGTTGTCAGGCTCGAAGTCCGTCCCCGGCTTGACGGCACCGGCGATCGTGACGGTCGCCGCGTGGATGCCGTCCTCTCGGACGCCGGCGGCAATCAGCGTTTGCGCCGAGCGCAGGGCGGCCTTCCCGATCGAGAGGCTCGCTAGTGCAGGCACTGGATTGTCGGCGAAGCCGCCACTGGTGACCAGCAGGGTGCCGCCGCCAGCTGCCCGCAGGACGGGCGCGGCTACCTGTACCGCGACGACGGCGCCTAGAACATCGACGTCGTGGGCGGTCCGAAGCCGCTCGATGGTGGTGTCGAGGATCTCTCCTGGATCTGGCAGGGCAGCGTTGTACACGACGACACCAGGAGCCCCCGGAGCGCTGAAGATCCGTTCGAGCGTCTCGCGGTAGCCGTCCAGATCCTCGATATCCGCGCCGATTGCCTCTATCTCAAGGCCGCCGCTGCGCAGTTCCGAGGCGAGCTGGTCGAGCGTTTCGCTGCGGGAGATGAGCGTGCTGCGGAAACCCTCGCGGCCGAAGCGCCGAACCACACCAGCGCCTATACCTGGTCCAGCCCCAATCAGCAGGAGATGGTGGGATCAACAGACTCAGGCATATGCCACCTCCGGTTAGAGCTTTCGCCCGGCTATCAGCCTGGGCCATTGTCCTTGGGGTCGAATAACCAAACGAACGTTTTACCAAGGTTCGACCCTCACCGTTAAGTAGCAAAGCGCTAAATCTCTGGGTTCCGTTCTTGGCTTGTTCCTCCCAGCCTGGAAGGAACAAGCCAAGGGTGGAGTCTCTGTCAATACAGAGGCAGTCCCTCAAAGCCTCACCTTCACGCACGCAAGCAAGGAGTGGACACATGCGCCACGTACTAAAGCTGTCCCTACCAGCCCTCGCCGCGTCGCTCCTGATCGCCGCCTGCGGCAGCTCATCCAACAACACGACCAGCTCGGCGGCCAGTACGCAGCCCGCCGCACAGACAACCAGCCCATCAAGCGCTGTCGTCGTAAAGACAGCATCTAGCTCGCTCGGCACGATCCTGATCGACAGCCAGGGAATGACGCTGTATCACCTCAGCGGCGAGCAGAACGGCAAGTTCATCTGCACCAGCTCCGCCTGCGTCGGTGTTTGGCACCCGCTGATCGCACCATCCGGTGGGACACCTAGCGATGGCGAAGTCGGCTCGCTTGGCACCGTGAAGCGTCCCGATGGGACCGTGCAGGTCACCTACAAGGGCACGCCGCTCTACACGTTCACGGGAGATCAGCAGTCCGGTGAAACCAAGGGTCAGGGCATCAAAGACGTGGGCACCTGGAGCGTCGTCACGACCAGCTCCAGCGGCACCCCCGCGACGAGCACCAGCAGCACGCCGGCGACATCCGCGCCAAGTACGAGCAGCTCCCCAGAAGAATCCTCAAGCGGCGGCTACAGCTACTGACCCGTCCGGAGGATGTGTGGAGCCACGTGCGTGGGTGTGACAAGTCGCCCGCGCGCGCTGGCCGTGAGTTGTTTGTGTACGTTCGCCCTGGGCGGGTGCGCGAGCCAAACCGGATCACCAGCAAGTACGCAACGTGCCGGGCGCTCAGCGATCGAGCTCTATGTGAGCGAGGTTGAGCCGATTAGGCTCGCGGTCAACAAACTCCTGGGTGGAGCCGACCCGATCCTCGAGGCGTTTCACGACCGGCGTATCACACCCGGTAAGGCCGCTCGACGTATGGGACAGTTGGAGCAGCAGTTTGCGGCCTACGCAGTAGATATCGCCGCGGTCGATCCGCCGACCGCCCAGCTGCGCGCGCTCAACGCCGGCTACGCCAGCACCTACGTCTTCGAGGATGCCTACCTGAGCGCACTCGTCGTCGGCCTCGCCAATGGTGAACTCACAGACTTGCCAAACACGCAAGCAGCCCAGCGCGCCTCGATCATCCGCTGGCGCATCGGCCTGACAGTCCTTGCACGGGCCGCCAGTGCGTCCCTGCCGGCCGATCTCCAACAGGCGGGACGCGGTGAGATCGCACCGTCTCCCAATGGCAGCTGAGCGGCAGCGATCAAGTGTATGACAGCCTTCCGTGCTTATCCTTCTCTGCGCCCTCGGGCTCCAGTCATCCTGGGTCCTCGAGCAGATCACATATGAGACCGGTGAGGAGAAAACGTGAGTGGAGAACGGGTTGAGATCAAGACGGAGGATGGCGTCGCAGATGGGTATCTAACAAGGCCCCCGGAAGACGACGGCCGGCGGCCGGGAGTGCTGTTCCTCATCGATGCGTTCGGCTTGCGCCCCCAGATCGAGCAGATGGCCAATCGGATCTCGCAGCAAGGCTTCGTGGTGCTCGCTCCCAACGTGTTCTACCGGCATGGCCGGGCTCCGGTACTGCCGATGCCCGATCTCGAGGATCCCGCAGGGCGGGCGCCGTTCATGGAGAAGCTCAGACCGATGATGCAGGAGCTCACACCCGAGGTGATCGCAAGCGACAGCCGGGGCTATCTCGACTTCCTCGCTGGGGTAGCTCGCGCGCCGTTTGCGATCACCGGATACTGCATGGGCGCTCGGCTCGGCTGGCGCATCGCGACCGCCCGTCCCGACCGGGTGAAGGCGCTCGCCGGCTTCCACGGCGGCGGTCTCGTCACCGACGACGAGGACAGTCCGCACCGCAGCGCGGGCGAGCTGACTGCAGAGGTCTACCTTGGCCACGCCGACAACGACCGCAGCATGACCCCTGAGAACATTGCCACGCTCGAGCACGCACTGGGCGAGGCCGAAGTGACCTACCGCTCAGAGGTCTATGTGGGCGCCGCCCACGGGTACACCATGGCCGACACCTCGATGTATGACGAGGGCGCGGCCGAGCGCCACTTCGACGCGCTGTTCGCGCTCCTGGACAGGACGATCTGAACGCTCGGGGCCACTCGGACTACATGGAACTGTCGTGACTTGCTTGGTTCGCACCCAACGCGCCGCAACCGGTACTAGGTCGTCTTTATCAGGCCGCCGTCGATGACCCAGTTCGCCCCGGTGACGTTAGCTGTGCGCGGAGAGGCGAGCAGGGCGACGACGGTCGCCACTTCCTGGGGTGTGGTGAACCTGCCAGTGGGCATGCTCGCTGCCATCTGGTCGCGAACGGCGTCGCCTCCTTCACCCGTTGCCCTGCCGACCGTCTCAGCGACACCTTGACCGCCTAGCCACAGGTCGGTTGCGACCGGCCCGGGTGAAACGCTCGTGATGCGGATCCCGCGAGGTCCGAGCTCCTGGGAGAGTGACTTGGCGAGGTTTACGAGCGCCGCCTTCGCCGCACCGTAGTCGACTACTCCACCATCCGGCTCGAAGAACGAGTTGACAGACGCAACGTTGACGACCGTGCCTTTGCCGCGCTTGGTCATATCCTCGACCGCGGCGCGGGTCGCGCGCAGCGCTGCGAAGAAGTTGAGCTGGAGTGAGGTTTCGAAGTCGGCGTCGGTCAGGGTCAGGGCGCCGTCCAGGCGAACGTGCGCCGCGCCGACGTTGTTAACAAGCACGTCGACCCGGCCAAGCTCGTCGATCGCATGACCAACCAGTCGTCCCGGACCGGCGGGGTCGGCGAGATCGACGGCAACCGCGGTCACGCCCTCGATCCCTTCGAGCGCCTGCACGTGACGTGCCCCCGCCACTACCTTGGCGCCCTCGGCGGCCAACTCTCGAACGACGGCCATGCCGATCCCCTTGCTCGCTCCTGTCACGACTGCGACCTTGTCGGCCAATTCGAGATCCACAGGTCCACACTACAGCCGCCGGCGCGGAGGATGCAACGCGGGCCCGCCGATGAGAGTACAGTCGAAAGACCTGAGTTCGCTATCGGGCTACCTACCGATATGTGATACCGGCGCGTGGTCCGTCGCGACAGGAATGTCGAGACTAGGAGGAGCACTATGAGTGCCGACCAGTCAGCCGCGCCGGACACGATTGTTCTCATCCACGGACTGTGGATGACACCGCTCAGTTGGGAGCATTGGATCGAGCGCTTCAAGGCTCGTGGTTACAAGGTTCTTGCACCGGCGTGGCCGGGCATGGACACTGATATCGAGCGACTCCGTAAGGACACCAGCGCGATCGATGACCTCGGGATCGAGGAAATCATCGACGCATACGACTCGACCATCCGCGCCCTGGAGACCCCGCCGATCATCATGGGGCACTCGTTCGGAGGAGCCTTCACCGAGATCCTGCTCGACCGCGGCCTCGGAGCGGCCGGCGTAGCCATCGACGCGGCCGCCGTGCGGGGAATCACGAAGCTACCCTTCTCCACGCTGCGATCAGGGTTTCCGATACTCAAGAGCCCGCTGAACAGGCACCGTGCAGTGCCTCTCACCTTCGACGAGTTCCACTACTCGTTCACGAACACCATGAACGATGAAGACGCCCGAGCGGCGTTCGAGCGCTACGCCGCCCCCGGCCCCGGACGCGTGCTATTCGAAGGCGCGTTCGCGAACTTCAACCCCCGCACTGCGCTGCAACTGGACTTCAAGAACGAGGACCGGGCGCCACTGCTGCTCATCGCCGGCGGCTCAGACCACGTCGTGCCGGCATCGATCGACAAGGCCACCTCAGAGCGCTTCCAGCGAAAGTCGAGCGCGCTCACCGACTACAAGGAATTTCCCGACAGATCACACTTCACAATCTGCCAGGAGGGCTGGGAGGAGGTCGCCGACTACGCGCTCGACTGGGCAGTGGAGCACGCGCGGGTCGGAGCTCCGGCATAAGTCAAGTGGCGACCCCTCGGCCTTGGCCGCTGTGGACGCAAGTCAGAGCGATTGCCCGATCGACGGCGATTGTGTCTTAGTCAAGGTCGCCAAGTACCGGTGGCCACGCGAATCTTTCAAAGGAGACAGCAATGTCCATTGTCACCGAGACCACCAAGGCCGCCAGCGTGGGCGACAAGCAGGGGCTTCAGGATGTCCTCGACTTCCTCGTCACCGAGGAGGCGCTCGGCGTGACCTTCGTCACCGCCGCGATTGAGCGTGCCGCGGGCACGCCGTCAGAGGCGTTTCTCCCCGTCCGCTCGAGGCGCTCGGCATCGGCTATGGCGTAGAGACCGACCAGCCCGGGCGCTTCTACGAGTATCCTGGCGACCCGCTAGCCAGCGGCGTTGGCATGCCCGTCACACACACCGCACCGGCCTGAGCTCACTCGCTACGTCTCCCGAGCGTTCCGACGAGCGGGGGGCGTACGGTGCAGCTACCCTAAAGCCCGCTAAGCGTGCTGCACATTTAACTCGACATCATTTGTTAGCCGCCAACACTTCAGAACGACTCACGCTCAACCGAGCGTCACCGCACTGACGTGTCGCTCCCCGTGCCGACCGGTCAACGTGAGCGTATAGCGACCTGCTTTGAGTCCTCGCCGTGCACTTAGCAGCATCGTACGTCCCTTGCGGCCGCTCGCTATGCCTGTAGCCGCGATCGTCCCGCCACGGGAGAGCACTACACGGGTCACGGCTCCGGTAGTCGTGAACTTGACCGGACCTGGCACTAGCTTGGTGGTGCAGTGAGTGAGCTTGCCATGTGTCTTGGGATGCCCATGACTGAGCTTCCCGCTCACGGGCTGGCAAGTGACCAGCTCCACCTGGCCGTTGTGGCCTGCTGGGCCGATCGGCCCAGCAGCACCGGTGGGTCCTATAGGCCCAACCGCGCCCGCGGGTCCACTATTGGGCGCTACACCGGTTCCCAGCAACGAAACGGTGGCGGGAGTCGGATTGCTATTGCTAGCGCCGAGGGTCAGCAACGCTGAGCGGGAGCCAATGGCGCTTGGAACGAAGCGCACACCTATGAAGCAGTCGGCACCGACTGCGAGCGTTTGGCCCTTGCAGGTGTCATCGCCACTGGGGATCGTGAAGTCAGACGCGTCGGTACCGCCGATCTGGGCGGCGCCGGTGATCGTCGCAGGCGCGGGGCCGGAGCCCTGCACTGTCAGCCAGGAGACGGCGCTCGGCTCCGCGGTGGTCTGGGTGCCGAAGTCGAGCGTGGGCGGCGAGTCGAGCGAGGGATATGCGCCGGTTCCCTCCACGAACACTGGGATAGCTATGCAGGAGCCTCCCGCGGTTGGGCACTCGAACACGTTGAGCGTTCCGCCGACCGGCCCGATGGAGGTGGGGGTGAACGACTCGGTGTCGGTGCATGTGCTTCCGCTGCAGCTACCGAACGAGAATTCGAACGGAAGGTTTACTCCGGCACCAGAGGCAATGTCGATGCTGTACCCGGAGTCGGCTGTGACTGTCATCGAGACTGTCGCCTTCGTGTTGAGTGCTACATCTCCGAAGTCGATCGGTGACGGTGCAAGGCCAGCCGCCGCGGCCTGACCAGAGAAGCCGAGTGCCAAGGCGGCGGAGGCGAAGCTCAGCATTGTCAGGCGATATCTCATGTGCTCTCCATTTGGCAAGCTTTCCCAGGTCGCGAGAGCCTAGTGCGGGGAGCGGCGACTGATCTTGCCGGCGCCGAGCCGCCGGCTCGGGAGGCCATGTCCCGAGCCGGCGAGAACGCGATCGTCAGTTGGTGACGAGACCGGCAGCGAACGCACCCACGGGCAGTGGCGTAGGTGAGCTGGACAGCTCGGTGAGGCTTCCGCCGCTCACCGCGAACGATGCGAGGACGTTGGCTTTGCTTCCGTCCACCAGCAGCGTCCTGCCGTCGGGGGACAAGCGGGCGTCGACGGCGCCCGCTCCGGCCGAGCCGAACGGAGTACTGCCGAGCAGGACCAGCGAGCCGTCGGGGTTTATCGAGTAGCTCGAGATGCTTCCCGAGGCAGTGTTCACCGTGAACAGGAACTGCCCGTCGTGGCTGATCTCCACCCAGCAGGGGGCTGTTTGGAGATCGGCGAATGGAGAAGCACCGATCGAGGCCAGCTGGCCGGTGCTGCCGCTGGCCAGGAAGACCGAGACGTTTCCGTTGCCTGTACCACCGTGGGCATTGCTGACGAACAACTGCGAGGGATTGCTCGGCCGGAACTCCGCGCCGAACGGCCCCGCTCCTTGCGCCGCGATGGGCGAGCCGGGAGCGGCGACGAGCAAGCCACCTCGACGGACGTGGAAGCTCGCGATCGTGGAGGTGTTGTCGAGGTCGACGACGAGTCTCCGGCCCCTTGGATCGATCAACACGTCATCCGGACCCGAGCCCGCGGGGAGTGAGACGGTGGAGCCTGGCAACGGGTTCAACGACCCGTTCGGGGCAAGGATGAATCCGGTGATGTTCGGCGCGACCGCGCCGGCGTTGGCGACGTATACGAGGTTGCCTGAGACCGCGATGCTGAGTGGTTCGACACCACCGGAGGACACGGGAGCGCCGACCGGCTGGGGCACGCCACTGAAGCCGACTCGCGACACCGATATCTGGTTGCTGCCGGCGTCGACGGCCAGCAGGTAGCGCCCGTCGCTGGAGATCTGAATCGCGCCTTGTGAGGGCAGGCCGGCGCCGAGCCCTGCGCCGCCGATCGAAAAGGGAGAGCCGGAGATCGGCGTGAGCGACCCGTCGGCGTGCCGGTCGAATCCCGCCACGGTGTTCGATACAGCGGTGTTGTCGTTGACGTAGGCGTGACCCACGACAGGTGGTTCGTGGTGGCCAAATTCGCGCCCCTCATGAGCAGCGGCGGATGTCGCTGTGGCCCCGGCGAGAGCCAGCGCGAGCGGGATTACGAGACGAGGCAGCTTCATCGGGTGAACCTCCTGGACTGGGTGGGGCTCATTCCCCGCCCAGTCGCACGATGCCTGGAACTTCTAACGTGCCTCTTGCAGGGAGATGAACATTCTGTGAATCGTTGCGCCGTTCCAGTCAGACGATCGTGGAGGGCTCGGCGATGGGGAGCGTGAACGCAAAGCGTGCGCCGCCCTCGGGCCGGTTCTCTGCCCAGATACGACCGCCCTGTGCCTCGACGAAGCCTTGCGCTATCGCGAGCCCCAATCCGGCACCACCGCTCGCGCGGGTGCGTGAGGCGTCGCCGCGCCAGAAACGCTCGAACATGCGCTGCTGAGCTTCCTTGCTGAGGCCGATACCCGTGTCCTCGACCGTCACCTCTAGCTCGCGATTGCGCCGTCTCGCGCTGACAAGCACCGAGCCATCCGAAGGAGTGTGTCGCAGCGCATTGGTCACGAGGTTCAAGAGCACGCGTTGCACGTGTTCGGGGGCGCAGCGTACGTCGGGCAAGGCGTCGTCGAGCCGGCTCTCCAGGCGTACTTGGCGCGCTCGTGCGTCGGCCTCCAGGCCGCTCACACAGTGAGATACGAGCTGCGGGAGCTGGGCCTCGCGCAGCTCGAGCGTGAGCGCGCCCGCGTCGATGCGTGCGAGCTCGAACAGGTCGTCGATCAGGCCTGCGAGCGTGTGCGTCTGGCGATGCAGTGCCGGCAAGTACTCGTCGATCGAAGCAAGACCGTCCTCGACTGCTTCGAGCATCGCCTGAATCGAGGCAACCGGCGTGCGCAGATCGTGACTGGCCCAGGCGATGAGCTGGCGGCGCGCGTCGAAGAGCGCCTCGATGTTGCCCGCCATCGCGTTGAAGGCCTCGCCGACGTGCGCGAGCTCGCGCGGGCCTTCGGTTGGCGCGCGCGCCTTCAGCTCACCGCCGGAAAGCTCCTCTGCTGCCAGCTCGAGCCCACGGATGCGCCGTGCGATCTCGCCTCCGAGCAGCAACGCCGCGGCAAGCGCCGTCGAGGCCGAGGCTGTTGCGACAGCCAGGATCTTCACGTCATCGTGCATGTGAAACATCACGAGGCCACCCAAGATCACAGCCGCGAGCGGCAAGCCCACCGCCAGCAGCGCAAGCCCCGCGAGCTGCAGCCGCACCGTGGGCAGCAGACGCAGCGCCAGAGCCAACACAACGCCCACAACGAGCGTACTTAGCGCCACGACGAGCGCGAACTCGGTCACAGCGTAAACCTGTAGCCGACGCCGAAAACCGTCTCGAGGTGGCGCGGATGCGAAGCATCGTCCTCGATCTTCTTGCGCAAGCGGCGAACATGGACCGTCACCGTCCCCGTGTCGTGAGCGCTCGCATACCCCCACACCCGATCCATCAGCTGATCGCGTGAGAACACTTGCCGCGGATTTGAAGCAAAGAACAGGAGCAGGTCGAGCTCCTTCAAGGTCAGCCTGAGCAGCTTGCCGCCCTTGTGAGCCTCACGGGCCATCGGGTCGACTACGACATCGCCAAAAGCGATCCTTGGTGCTTTGGCGGCAGCCGGCTGTGAGGTGCGGCGAATCAGATTGCGAACCCGAACCGCAAGCTCGCGTGGCGAGAACGGCTTGGTCAGGTAGTCGTCGGCCCCGAGCTCCAAGCCGACTATCCGATCTGCCTCCTCTCCGAGTGCCGTAAGCATCACGATCGGCACCTCCGAGCGCGAGCGGATCCAGCGGCACAGCTCGAGACCGCTCACCCCCGGCAACATCACGTCCAGAACGACCAGCGAAGGAGACTCGCGCTCCAAGAGACCTCGTGCCTCATCGCCGGTAGCGGCCTGCAGTGTCCGGTACCCATCGCGCTCGAGGTAGCGCACGACCACGTCGCGCACGATCGGCTCATCGTCGACGACAAGGACGGTGGACACACCGGGATTGTCAGCGGCGGAGATTACGCACACCTTAAATCAAGCGACGACGACCCGTTCCTTGCGATCAGGCGACGGACTCCGTCAGACCGGCAAGAAATCGATCAGCAACTTATTGACCTCGTCAGGTGCCTCGAGCTGCATCCAGTGCCCGGGCCCCTCGATCCGCTCGTAGCGCCAGGGCGCGGTGATGTTCGCGGCCGAATTAGTCATTTGGGCCTCGGTGAGCGCGAAATCGCCCGAGCTCCAAACGCCCATCGTGGGCACCTGGATCGGCGGTAGCACCAAGCCGCCGCGCGCGAAGGACTCCGCCGTGGCGTTGGCGCGGTAATAGTTCAGGCCGGGTGTCAACGACCCGTTTGCCTCCAGCTCGGCGATCGTGGCGTCGGCGTCGGGGTGGTTGCCCCAGGCCCGGAGGTTTGCCCAGCCGTCGTCCGACAGCCACTTCTCTGCGATCCCTGGGTGCTCGAAGAACAGCATGTACCACGACTTTTCACGCTGCTCGAAGCCGCCGGCCATGAATGTGGATGGATGACCAACGGACATCGCAACCAGATGATCGACGCGGTTGCCGGCGATCGCCCCTAGCCCCCATGCGATGGCCGCACCCCAATCGTGTCCGACAACATGGGCTCGCTCAACACCGGCATCGCTCATTACCGCGAGCACGTCCCCGGCCAACAGAGGCAAAGCGTAGGAACCGGCGTCTGCCGGCTTGTCGGATTGGCCATAGCCGCGCAAGTCCGGAACGATCACCTTGAACCCAGCCTCGGCAAGCGCCGTCACCTGGTGGCGCCATAGACGGCCGGAATCGGGAAAGCCGTGGAGCAGCACAACAGGTCGACCGTCACCAGTCACCTCATACTCGATGCCAATGCCATCGTTGTCGACTCGCATTGTGACCTCCAAGAGCGACGGCAAGCGAGGCTGACCCCTTGCCGAAGCGGGTTGGATTTAGAGATCTGCCAGCCGCCAGGCGAAGTCTACGCTGAGGTAGCCACCCATCACGGCCGTGCTAGCTCAAACACCGACCTCGGCCACAACTTCACCCGCGGCGACAGCATCCGCCAAGCGCTGGTAATCCAGCTCGTTCTGGTCCGCATAGGCCGTGGAGAAGTCGGCAATCGCCCGATCGAACTTAGTCCCAGCCCCCAAGTAGGCGGCGATCGCGAGCCGGTCACCCGAGCGCGCATGAGAACGCGCCAAGGACCACCCACACGCGCGCGTGTACGCGTGTAGGCCCCACTCATTCATTGTGGACAGGTCAGCCGAGGCCTTCCAATCCCACAGTTGGCGAACATAGAAATCGTGCTCCTGGCCGTCGAGGCCCTGGCTGCGCTGCCAGCCAAGGAAAGTGTCGCTCGCGGCGTGGGAGATCCGCTGGCCTTGGACGACGCGCTCACCGTGATTGGCGAACTCGCTCGATCCCAGGTAAGGCTCGAGCACCGAAGGCTGGGCCTCCTTGGCCTGCAATACCAAAGGGTCCTTACCATCGCGCCCGACGAGGAGGAACACCCAGGCGCGGGTACCGACACTGCCGACGCCGACGACCTTGCGCGCCATGTCCACGAAACGGTAGGTGCCAAACAGGTAGCGGCGGTCGACGTCGAGGCTGGCTGCGTACTCGTCCAGGAGCTCGCGCACGTAGGCGCTCTCGTCACGGGGGTCGCCTGGCTCGAACAGCTCGCGCAGGGGAACCAGGAGCGGCGGGACATTACGAAAGCGCAGCTCGCCATCAACGCGCTCGGTGAGCTTCTTGACCGCCCGCAGGCTGGTCTTGCGCCGTGCCTTGGCGAACGGCTTGGCGAACACGATCCGCCCCTTGGCGCCGAGCCTGCCGCCGAAGCGCTCGACCAGTTCGCTGGCGGTGAGCCGGTCATACCAGACGTCGAGGTGACTCTCGCCGGCAAAGCCGCGCATGCCCTCGCGGTACTCGCGGATGCAGTCGCGCACGATCCAGCGGCGGAGATCGGCGGACAGGCCGACGTCGCGACCGGCGATCTCGGCGCTTGCAGCCATCCGCTTGACGTCCCACTCCCATGGGCCGGGCAAGGTCTCGTCGAAGTCGTTGGGGCCGAACACGAGCCTGCGATCGGGGGCGGCGAAGCCACCGAAATTTGAGATGTGGGCATCGCCGCAGGCCTGCACGACGATGCCCGAATCGGGCGTGGCCGCGAGGTCGGAGGCCATGACGGCCGCCGCACCCCGGTAGAAGGTGAACGGTGAGACGAGCATCCGGCCGTAGCGGATCGGGACGAGCTCCTGCACGCGCGAGGCCGCTTGCGCCCTGAGCACCGAGACGGGATCGGGCCGGTCCGAGGCGGGGGCCCAGTCGCCATGAGCCGACCGGGCTACGGCCTGCCGAGCCTCCCGCCCACGCTCTGAGGACTCTCCGGACTGAAGGGTTGCGTGAGTCGAGTTAGTCAAGAAGACACCGAAAGACCGCGTTGAGAGAGGCTTGCGAGACGGATCGTCCCTGACCCGTGTCCCTCAACTCGGCTGGGGCACGATCCTGATGTAAGGCTTGGGCGTCTCCCAACCGTCCGGGTAGGCCGCCTTGGCTTCATCCTCGGAGACGGATCCGGCGATGATTACCTTCTCGCCCGGCTTCCAGTTGACCGGCGTGGCGACCTTGTGGTTGGCGGTGAGCTGCAAGGAGTCGATCACCCTGAGCACCTCGTCGAAGTTGCGCCCCGTCGTCATCGGGTAGACGAGAATCAGCTTGACCTTCTTGTCTGGTCCGATCACGAAGACGTTGCGGACCGTTTGGTTGTCTGCCGGAGTGCGTGTGTCCGAGTCGCCCTCGGTGCTTGCGGGCAGCATCCCGTAGAGCTTGGAGACGTTGTAGTCGCTATCGCCGATGATCGGATAGTTGGGCGCGTAGCCCTGGGTCTCCTCGATGTCCTTAGCCCATTGCTCGTGCTTGCCGGCTTGATCGACCGAGAGGCCGATGATCTTCACGCCGCGGCGGTCGAACTCCGGCTTGATCTTGGCCATGTAGCCGAGCTCGGTGGTGCAAACAGGGGTGAAGTCCTTCGGGTGGGAGAAGAGGACCACCCAGGAGCCGTCGATCCAGTCGTGGAAGTGAATCGGTCCCTCGCTGGTGTCCGCTTCGAAATCGGGGGCAACATCGCCAAGCTGCAAAGTCACTTGTTCGTCTCCAAGGTCAGTAATTTGGGTAGGGTCGCGCGCCGGACGATGTTATTGCAGTGCCAGCGCCACCCGAGGGCGCATAGCCCAGCAGCGCATTCGTTCCAGCGGCGTACCGCCCGTGCGGAATTGTGTGCTCGCACCCTCTCGCGTGCGCGCGAGGGTGCATGCGTGTGTGTATGCGCGCGCGGGCGCAGGGCATTCGCTCACGCCAACCACAACTCAAGCCAAACGCACCCCCCAGCGCGATGAGAACGCCTGCCCGGGCTCCAGACGCGCGAGCCCGTCGCCGCTCTGTAGGGCGTTGGCGGCGCACGTCATCGGCTCGACCGCCAAGCCACGCCGCCGGCGCGAGGGGGCCAAGGTGTGGGCGGTGTAGACCTGTAGAACCTCGTGCTGCTCATCCACCCATAGCTCCACGCGGGTGCCGTCGGGACGGTGAAGGCGCGCGGTTGCGCGACCACGGGCATCGCGGATCAAATCAGAGAAGCCGGAGTCGATCGGCAAATCGCCGATCGGGCGTGGCTCGCGGAAATCGAAGGGGGTGCCGTCCACAGGCTCGCGATCGATGGGAACCTGATGGCGCTCGTCCACCAGCAGGCGGGTGCGCGCGGGCAGCTCCAGCTTGCAGCCGTCGATCGTGCCGTCACCGGGCGAGAGGTAGGGATGTTGGCCCGCTCCGTAAGGACACGCGCACGAGCCGACATTGACCGCGCCAATCGTCACGTGCAGACCGTCCTCGCCCAGCTCATAGGCGACGCTGGCGTCGAGCGCGAACGGATAACCAGGCTGTGGGTGAAGGCGCGCGGCCATCACGACGCGATGGGGCTCGCGCTCGGCGGCCCACCACGAGCGCCAGCGCAGCAAACCGTGAATCGCATTGCGCTTTGAGGGCTCCGTGAGCGCGAGCTGGTGGTGCTCGCCGTCGAACTCGTAGCGGCCATCGGCAAGCCGGTTAGGCCACGGGAGCAAGACCGCGCCGTGCGCGCCGTCGCACATCTCCCCCACCTCGTAGGAGTGCAGAACAGGCTGTCCGGCGACCGTGTACTCGCGCAACCCACCCCCCACCTCGACGATCGTGGCGCGTTGGGGGCCGAGCGCAATCTCGAACTGCTCGCCTGAGGGTGCTTGCATCATCGGCCGGCTCAGTTGGTGCGAATCGGCTTGCTGCACCCATCCATATTGACCTAGATTAAGGCCATGGCGCATGCGCCATGGCCCCGGGCCGCACATGTGCGGCCCGGCCGGCCGGTACATGTACCGGCCGGAACAGCAGAGAGATGAGTGAGGTTTCCCAGATGACCGCTCCAATGCAAGACCCCGAAGCCGTCGTCTGCCTCGTGACGGCGCCCCCTGACGACGCAGGCTCGATCGCGGCCGCGATGCTCGAGCGCGAGCTGACCGCCTGCGTGAATATCGTCGAAGGAGTCCGCTCGCTCTACCGTTGGGAGAGCGAGCTGAAGGACGAGCGCGAGGCGCTACTGATCGTCAAGACGACGCATGCAGCCGTCGCGGCGCTGGAGGCGCTGCTGCGCGAGATCCACCCCTACGACACCTTCGAGTTGCTCGCGCTGAAAGTGACCGCAGGCAGCAATCCCTACCTGCAGTGGATCTCCGACTCGGTCACGTAGCTCAGCCAACGGGCCGGACGGCAACTGGAGAATCGCGGGAGGAAACCGACCCTGCATTTTTCCGACGAGCGATCGCCGAGGCGAACCGCTCCATCAGAGCGTCGGCAGGCCACAGGGGTGCGTTATAATGCTTGCTAGCAAGCAAGTATCAAGGGTGGATCAATCATTCAGGACACAGTTTCGACGCCCCTCAAGACACAGTCGCTCGCAACTGAAAGCGCGGTAGACACCGACGATCCAGATGTCGCACGCCTACGCGTAGCGATCGACAAGCTCTCGCGCCGCTTGCGGCCCACCGAAGCCGGTGCGGGCCTCACCCCCTCACAGACCTCGGTGCTGTTCACCATCGTGCGAAGCGGCCCGATCGGTCTCGCGGAGGTCGCTGACGTAGAGCGCATCAACCCCACGATGCTCTCGCGAATCGTCGCCGAGCTGTGCAACACGGGTCTGATCAGCCGCGAGCCCGACCCTGAGGACCGGCGCGCGGCGCGTGTCCGCGCCACAGCCGCCGGCCAGCGCCTGCGCAAGCGCATCCACCGCGAGCGCGCGAACGCCTTGCAGCGCCACGTCGCCACGCTCGACGCGCGCCAACGCCGCGCGCTAGGCGACGCGCTGCCGGTGCTCGAAGCCCTCGCCGAGCAGATCCCTAGGACCAGCCAGTGACTCGCCTGCTCGCGTTCAGACACGCCACCTTCCAAGCTTTCGAGGTTCCCAACTACCGCCGCTATATCGCCGGACAGGCGATTTCCTTGAGCGGCACCTGGATGCAGATGGCAGCCCAGTCGTGGCTAGTGTTGACGCTCACCGGCTCGGCTACGACGCTCGGGCTAATCGTGGCCTTGCAGACACTTCCGATCCTGCTTCTGGGCCCCTACGGCGGCGTGATCGCCGACCGTGTGGACAAGCGCCGCACGATGATTTTCCTGCAGGGCATGATGGGTCTGCAGGCGTTGATACTCGGAGTGCTCACGATCACCGGCGAGGTGCGTGTGTGGCAAATAGGCGCGCTCGCCGTGCTGCTCGGCGTGAACAACGCATTCGAGAACCCCGCACGCCAGTCGTTCATGCTCGAGATGGTCGGCCCTGAGCATCTACGCAACGCGGTGAGCCTCAACTCAGTCTTGGTAAACGTGGCGCGCACGATCGGCCCGGCGGTCGCGGGGCTTCTGATCGCGACCGTCGGCGAGGGTGTCTGCTTCCTGGCCAACGCCGCCAGCTTCATCGCGGTGATCGTGTCCCTATTGACACTCGACCTCACGGCGATCCATCCCTCCCCTCCTACGGGACGCGGACCTGGGCAATTGCGTGAGGGCTTGCGCTACATCCGGGGCAACCGCGAGCTGGCGATCCCACTCTTGATGATGGCGCTCGTGGGAACGCTCGCCTACGAGTTCCAGGTCACCTTGCCTGTGATGGCTCGTCAGGGCTTGCACGTGGGCGCGACGGGCTATGGCTTCATGACGGCTGCCATGGGCGCCGGCGCGGTGGCGGGAGGATTGGTCGTCGCCGCAGTGGGACGCACGGGCTTGCGCCCATTGGTGATGGCCGCGGGAGCATTCGGAGCGGTGATCATGTTGGCCGCGCTCGCCCCCACCTTGCCTGTGGAGCTCGCCGCGCTCGCGCTCGTAGGCTGGGCGAGCATCTCGTTCATGGCCACCGGCAATTCGACCCTGCAGCTGGGCGCAGACCCTTCGATGAGGGGCCGGGTGATGGCCTTGTGGTTCGTGGCCTTTCAAGGCTCCACGCCGATCGGCGGGCCCTTCGTCGGCTGGGTCATGGCCTCGGCCGGCGCGCGCGCAGGCCTGGGAGTGGGCGCCATCACATGTCTACTGGTCGCACTTATGGGCCTGCTCGCGTTGCGCGGCATTGCCCCATTCGCGCGCCGCGACGCCGCCCCGCGCCCGGCCGAGTCCTGAGGCGGGCTGGCGAGGTATGTCTTCCCAAAAAAGTGTGCCCTACGCGCGCGCGAGGCGGTCCATGACTGTTCATCGCAAAGGCTTGCCCTACGCGCGTGCGTAGGGCACCCCGATTCGCTACATACACTCCAGCCTGCGAAGCCGTTAAGAATCTTCGGCGAAGAAGCCGAGCAACAGCTCGGTGACCCGCTCGGGAGCATCGTGCTGCACCCAGTGGGTAGCCTCGGGAATTGGCTCGAAGCGCACATCGGGCACCCACTCGGCTGCCGGAACCGCCAGCTCACTGCCGAGGTGACGGTCGCGCATGCCCCAGATCACGAGCGTGGAGGCCTTGATCGGCTTCATCTGCGCGAGCGCCTTGCGTGGCGAGCGGCGCAAGGCCGCACGGTAGTAGTTGATCATCCCGGTGAGCGCACCGGGCTGTGACCATGCCTCGGCGTAGCGCTCGAGATCCTCGTCGGTGAACGCGTCTTTCGAGTCCGAGCGCAGTGAGCGCTTGGCGAAAGAGAAGTCATCCCTCGCGATCACATACTCGGGCAGCTTGGGGATCTGGTAGAAGAACATGTACCAGCTCTTGCGCAGCTGCTTGAGTGTCCTGAAGCCTTCGAGCATGCGTGTCGGGTGCGGCACGTTGAGGATCGCCAGGCGGCGCACCACCTCGGGACGTGCCATAGCCACCGTGTAGGCCACGGCCGCACCCCAGTCGTGGCCGACCACATATGCCTGCTGCTCGCCGAAGCTGTGGATCAGCCCGGCGATGTCGTCCGCCAAAAGACTGGTGTCATACGAGCGCCAGCTTTGAGGGCGGTCGGAGATGTTGTAGCCGCGCATGTCGGGTGCCACGACGCGATAGCCCGCCTGCGCCAGAGGAGCGATCTGATGGCGCCACGAGTACCAGAACTCAGGGAAGCCGTGAAGCAAGATCACCAGCGGCCCGGAGCCGGCCTCGACGTAGTGCAGGCGGATGCCCCCACCGACATCCGCCTTGCCGTGACTGAGCTGCGCCTCGACAGTGCTCACAAGAGCATCGTAGAGCTCGCCGTCCGGATTCGATGTCACCTTGTAGAGAGTGCTCATGAACAGGGAGGATCGTTGTCCGTACTACTGATAATCGTTGGGCTTGCCATCGGCGCCTTGGCGGGCGCCGCGGTGGCTATGGCCATGGCGCGCTCCGGCAGCGAGCGCATGCGCGCGCAGCTCGACGCGATCTCCACGGACAGCCGCGAGCGGATGCGCGACGAAATGAAGTCGATTTCCGTCGACGTGCTCAAGCAGACCGGCGACTCGCTTGCCCAACGAATGGCCGACCAGCGCCGCGCCGAGGAGGAGCGCGCGAACGGCGAGATGGCCAAGCGCGCCGAGGAGCTCAAGGGCTTGGTGGGCCCCGTCAACGAGAAGCTCGGTCGCGTCGAGCACGAGATCGGGCGCCTCGAGCGCGAGCGCAAGCAAGCCCAGGGCGAACTAGCGAGCATGGTGCGCCAACTGCACGAGGGCGTGGGCGGATTGCGCCAGGAGACCGGCAACCTCGTCTCTGCCCTGAAGCGGCCCAACACGCGTGGTTCATGGGGTGAGATCCAGTTGCGCAACGTGATCGAGATGGCCGGCATGATCGAGCACTGCGACTTCCTCGAGCAGAGCACCGTGCAATCCGAAGACGGGGCCTTGCGTCCCGACGTGCTCGTCAAGCTTCCGGGTGAGAAGGTGATCGTGGTCGACTCCAAGGTCCCGCTCGACGCCTACCTCGCCCACCTGGAGGCTCAGACCGAGGACGAGCGAGCCATGCAGATGGCCCGCCATGCGAGGCAAACGCGTGAGCACATCACGAAGCTCGCCTCCAAGGGCTATCAGCGACAGTTCGATGGCACACCGGACCTGGTCGTGATGTTCGTGCCCTCCGACGGCATTTATCAGGCCGCCCTGACCGAGGACCCGGGGTTGATCGAGTACGGGGTGCACCAACAGGTCCTAATGGCCACGCCCACAACCTTGATCGCCTTGTTGCGCGCCGTGCACTATGGCTGGCGCCAAGAGCAGATCGCCGAGTCCGCGCGCCAGATTGCCGAGACCGGCCGCGAGTTGCACCGTCGACTTGCGATCTTCGTCGATCCGCTGGCCAAGCTGGGGCGGCAGTTGAACTCGACCGTAGATGCCTATAACCAGGCGGCTCGCTCGTTCGACACGCGTCTGGCGCCCAAGGTCAGGGAGATCGCCGAGCTGGGTGCGTCCTCGGGACGTGAGGTCCCCGAGCCCCAGCCGATCGAGGCGAGCGCGCAAGCACCAACGGTGAGGCTCGAGCTTCCCGACGAGCGCGAGCCGGGCGTGTCCGCACTCGACGGCGCAGGCGAGGCACCGGTGATTCGCGCCCGTCACGGTCGGCCCGGCGAGAAGAGCCTCAGCCCTCGGCTTGACGAGGAGAGCCTCAGCGATCGGTCCGGCGAGAACGCTCTTAGGGTGGAGCCTGGGCGCGAGCGGCGAGAGCCTGCTCCCGCAAGTGAGCTTCCGCTGGTTTGAGCCGGTGGCGACGATTCGCCACTGCCAAGATCACGAGTGCACTCGCGACAGGAACGGTCGCCGGCAGCTCGTCGACAGTGAAGAACAAGAGGTCGAAGGCCAGCGCCAACAGCGCGGTCAGGAGCGCCCCCGTCAGCTGAAAGGAGCGTCCCGCGACCATCGCATCCTTAGAAGCACCCCCCATGCCGGCGGGCACCCTAAAGGGCACACCCAATGGGACGCGAGCAGGCAGGTGAGCGAGCAGCCCACCGAGCACACCGGCTACGAACAGGTCTCCATAACCCATCACGGCCGAGCCAAAGACCTCCGCTTGCAAACGAGGCAGGCCGCCCACCGGGTGGGCTACGTTGAGCGCACTGTTCGGCGCTTGCAAGAGGTCGGAGATCACAAGTGCGGCGTCGGCCATGGCCATCGCCACGATCCCGACCGCCAGCCAGCGGACGGGCGTGACCCCCGCGATCAAGGCGCCCAGAGCAATACAGCTGAGCGCCGAGAGAGCCAGAGCGGCAGCCTCGCCCGCCACTGCCCCGCGATCGGCCCAGGCGAGCACGAACAAGGGCGCCACGAGCAGCGCAAGCCACGGCCTGCCACCGTGCATCAACCAGCCGAGCGCAAGCGCGGCGAGCAAGGGGACCGCGACCAGTGCGATATACGTGAGCGCTTGGGCGCTACCGCGTTCGGCGACCGAGCCAATTGCCACGAACCCGATCACCGAGAGCGCCGGTATCAAGGCCCAGAGGCGGCTGTGCAGGCGCTCCATCCACCCCGGGGACCAGGCACGCGGGAGACCCACGGCGAGACCCTGGCAGAGTGAGAGCACCCCGATGGAGAGCCAAAACGGAATCACATAGTCAAAATAGACGCCAATGACTCGTTGGGACTGGACATGGGAGGAGCGCTCCCAAAAGACTCGCACGCCAACGGTTGAGCCTGGCCCGGAGAGCGAAGCGAGGGCTGAAGCGGACGCGGATGCCACCACGGGCGGGGGCTGGAGCCCGGGCGGGAAGGCACCCCAGACGTTTCGTCGTCGTCGCGCAGGCGCAATTGTGGTGCTAGTTGCGCTTGTTGTCCTCTTGGTTGCGGCGCTCAGCTCACACAAAGGCTCAGCCGCCAAGCAACCCAGCTCGGCAACGCACCGGGTGGTGGCGCTGGCACCAGATCAGGCCGAGCGAGCGGCGGCCACAGCCAAGGCCGAACAGAAGGCGATCAACTCGGTCTTGGCCTATACCCCAGCTGTGACGAGCGGCGGATCGAGCGGCAACGAGGTGGCGCTCACATTCGACGATGGACCAGGCCCATACACCCAGCAATTGGTGACTGAGCTTGACCGCTTGCATGTGCAC
Source organism: uncultured Solirubrobacterales bacterium (assembly GCA_963746645.1). Classification (GTDB taxonomy): domain Bacteria; phylum Actinomycetota; class Thermoleophilia; order Solirubrobacterales; family Solirubrobacteraceae; genus Palsa-744. Next base: position 3,015,530 of record CAVVBQ010000005.1, on the reverse strand, counting down.
GCGACTTTTTTTGTGATCGGCAACCAAGAGCAATATTTCTCCGCGGGCACGGTCGCCGAGGTCGACTCGGGTGACGTGATCGGCGATCACACGGAGACCCATCCGATGATGGCCAGCCTGTCCGCTCACGACCAGCACGAACAGCTCTTCGAACAGATGGTCCAAGTCGAGGTGCTCGGCGCCAAGCGGCCGCGCCTGTTTCGTCCCCCCTACGGCTCGTTCGACGCAACCACCTTCCGCGAGCTTCACCACCTACACATGTTGATGATCCTTTGGTCGGTCGATACAGCCGACTACACGATGCCGGGAACCAAGACGATCGTGGAACGCGCGCTCGCGGGAGCCAAGCCCGGGGCGATCATCCTGATGCACGACGCGGGCGGCGACCGCTCCGAGACGATCGCTGCACTGCCAGCGATCGTCAAAGGCCTGCGCAAGCGTGGACTGCGTCCCGTGACGATCCCCCAGTTGCTCGATGGACGACCCACCACCGCACGGGCAGCCGATCCCGACGAGTCTCACGGGCGGCTGATCGACCGAGCACCCGGGCACAGGCAGTCGCCCTTCACGCAAGCGTCCTGCGTGTGAGCGCGTGGACGTACTCGAGGTAGGCAAAGCCGCAAGTAGGATTGATCGTATGAGCTCGACTGCGCTGAAGACACCACCGATATTGCATCTCTCAGGATTGGTGGGACGGCCATTGCGTGACAGCGGAGGCGAGCGCCTCGGGCGGGTCGAGGATGTGATCGTGCGCCTCGGCGGCGTCGGCTATCCCCCGATCACAGGCTTCCTCGTGAAGGTGGCGGGTCGCACCTCTTACCTCGGCGCCGACCGCGTGTCGGAGATTCGCGACGATGGCGTGGTCTTGCGCAAGGCCAAGCTCGACCTGCGTCACTTCGAGCGCCGCGAGGAGGAGGTGTTGCTCAAGCGAGACGTGCTCGACCGTCAGCTAATCAACGTCGAGGGCGCGCGCCTGGTACGAGCCAACGAGATCGAGCTAGCGGATATCGCCGGCTCATGGCGTGTAGTGGGCGTGGACACGGGACCGCGTGGTGGATTGCGCAGACTGCTCCCGAGACCGCTCGGCCATCGCATCGCCACAGGCGACTTCTTGGACTGGGCAAGCGTGGAGCCGTTCGTGGGACACGTGCCGACGGTGCGTTTGCGGGTCCCTCACCCCAAGCTCGCAAAGCTCCACCCCGCGCAGATTGCAGATCTCGTGGAGGCAGCCTCGCGACGTGAGGGTGAGGAGATCATCCAAGCCGTCGGCGATGATGACCGTGAGCTCGAGGCCGACGTGTTCGAGGAGCTCGACGACCACCACCAGCGCGAGTTCCTCGAGGACCGGCCCGACGAGCAGGTGGCGGAGATCCTCAGTCGCATGGCCCCCGACGACGCGGCCGACGTCGCCGGGGAGCTTGAGGAGGAGCATCGCGAACGCGTGCTTGCCTTGCTACCGGTGAGCCACCGCGTGAAGGTGAGGGCCTTGCTCGGCTATGACCCGGCCGAGGCGGGCGGCCTGATGAGCCCTGAGTTCGTCTCTCTGCGGAGTACCACCACGGCCGGTGAGGCACTCGACGCGGTACGTCTCTCGAAGATCTCCCCAGAGCTGCTCACCGCTGTGTTCGTGTGCGCACCCGATGGTTCACTTGACGGCAGCGTGCCGCTTGCCACGCTATTGCGCTCAGAGCCCGATCGTCGCCTGAAGGCACTCGTCAAGCACGACTTGCCCTCGCTGCGCACCGATGCTTCATTCGAAGAGGTGGCAAGGGTGATGGCCGACTACAACCTCACATGCGTGCCGGTGGTCGATGAGCGCGAGCACATGCTCGGCGTTGTCACCGTGGACGACGTGCTCGAGGCGATGCTCCCACGCGGGTGGCGCCGGCGCTTCGGCCTGCTCGGCGAGGACTGACGCGAACACCGCACGCGCAATACCCGGCCTGCGACACCCCTCATTCTGATCTACCGTCGCGCGCCCTCGATGCGGCTTGAGACCTCGAACACGAGGCGCACAGCCGCGGGCGACTCAGACAACTAGACTCTGCGCCGTGAACGGCCCGAGCAACCAGTTCGATGGCGGTCCGAGTACCGTCCGTCATTCGCCGCATCCGATCGGCCACGCTTGGCCGACCGCGGCTGCCTGCCCGGCTTAGCCCGCGCCGAGCCCGACTGTTCGCCCTACTCGCCCTACTGGGGCCGGGCCTGATCGCTGCCAACGCGGGCAACGATGCCGGCGGGATCGCCACCTACTCCTCAGTGGGCGCCAAGTATGGCTACCAACTCTTGTGGGTGATGATCCTGATCACCGTGTCGCTTGCGATCGTGCAGAAGCTGGCCGCACGCATGGGCGTCGTCACGGGCAAGGGCTTGGCCGAGCTGATCCGGGAGGAGTACGGGATCCGCTGGTCGGTGCTGGCGACTGCGGCTGTATTGATCGCCAACATGGGCATCTGCATCTCGGACTTCGTCGGCGTGGGCGCCGCGCTCGGCCTGGCCGGCATCCCCGTGCAGATATCGGTCCCGATCGCCGCGGTGGGCATCTGGGCGATCATCGTGCGCGGCTCTTACAAGTCGGCTGAGCGCACATTCATCTGGTTGACGATTCCTTTCTTTGCTTATCCGATCGCGGCGATCCTCGCCCACCCCCACTGGGGTGAAGTGGGTAAAGCGATCGTCTCTCCGGAAATCCAGACCGGCTCCACCTATCTCCTACTGGTGATCGCAACCGCCGGCACCACGATCACCCCCTACATGCAGCTTTACTTGCAGTCGGCCGTGGTGGAGAGGGGAGCGCGCGAGGAGGACCTCCCCCACGAGGAACGCGAGGCTGTGGCGGGGGCCGTCTTTGCCAACGCGATCGCCTGCTTCATCATCATCGCCACCGGCGCCACCTTGTACAAGCATGGTATTCACCAAATCAGCTCAGCCGCCGACGCTGCCCGCGCGCTCAGCCCGTTCGCAGGCTCCTATGCGGAGGTCCTGTTCGCCGTGGGCTTGCTCGGCGCGAGTCTGTTGGCGTGCGCGATCCTGCCGATCGCCACCTCCTACGTGGTCTCGGAGTCGCTTGGCTATGAGAAGGGCATCGGTCGCCGCCGCGAGGAGGCACCCGTGTTCGTGTCCTTGATCACGGGCATGATCGTGATCGGTGCGCTCGTGGCGATGGTTCCCGGCGTGCCGGTGATCTCACTGCTCGTCGGTGTGCAAGTGATCAATGGCCTGTTGCTGCCGATCAACCTGTTCTTCATTTGGCGCCTGTCGCGCTCGCGTAGGGTCATGGGCGAGCGGCGCAGCAAGGGCATGCTCGACGGCGTGGCCGGGATCACGGTCGTGCTCACCTCGGCCTTGTCGCTTGATCTTGGTCGGGGTCACGCTCAGCGGCATCTAACCCGCCCTCGGGTCAAATCATGCTGGCTCGCAAAGCAAAGCCGCCCCTAGCGCGCCGCCGAGGTCCCCCAGCTCGACCAGACGCAACTGCGGGGGCTGCTCGTCCTTGAACAAGTGAGGCTTCATCGCCGCCGAGAGCCGCTCGAGCATCGGCTCGCCAAAGCGTGTGCCAAGACCACCGCCAAGCAAGACCATCTCCACGTCGAGCAGATTCACCGCCGAGGCCACTCCGGCGCCTAGCGCCTGTATTGCCCGCTCGATCAAACGCTCGGCAAGTTTGTCTTCGTGCTGCAAAGCGTGCGCCCACACGCCGCTGGAGAGCGTCTGGCGTTTGCGCGCGTGCATGATCTTGAACAGGTCGGTGTGGTGGCCCTTCTCGACGAGTCGCTTGGCCTTGGCTTCCATGGCACGGCGTCCCGCGTATGCCTCCATGCAGCCCCGTCGCCCACACCCACAAAGCGCGCCACCTTGCTTGACGACCATGTGGCCGATCTCGCCAGCAGCACCGCGACCGTGCCACAGCTTGCCGTCGAGCACCACGCCACCACCCACGCCCGTGCCCCAGAACACACCCAGCAAGGAGCTCACTCCCTTGCCCGCGCCGAGCAACAGCTCCGCGTTGGTGGCCACGGAGACGTCATTGCCAAGCCTCGCGCTCACTCCGAGACGCTCGGCGAGCGTGGGCGCGAGCGGCACCGGATGCTCCCATTCAGGCAGGTTGCCAGCGCGCGCAAGTGTCCCGGCAGCAGCATCCACCTCGCCGGGAACCCCAACTCCGATGTCCATCGAGACTTCCAACCTCGAGCCCCGCCGCCCCGGCCGCCTCCGACATGCAGGCCACGATCGCGTCGATCACGGCGGGCGGACCACCCTCGTGTGGGGTCAGGGTGCGGGCCTGACCGAGCACAGAGTGATCGTCGCCGCGCATGACGATCGTCTGTATCTTCGTCCCCCCGAGATCGATCCCGCCGTACGTGGGCATGGGCGGGGACTTTATCCATACTTACGGGTTTCTTCGCCCCCTCTTACCCGTCAACCCCAATATCGAAGGTGGCGATGACCCAGCACACAGGACGTCCCTGGCTCAACTACATCCTGGGCATTCTGTGCGCAGGAGCGATCTTGGTCGCCATTCTTGTTGTGGGTCCAGCTTCGGGCAGCCAAACCGCGGCGACTCGCACCGCCAAGGCAACGCTTGGCGTCGTGCAGTCGACTGTGTCGGGCAGCGGCAACCTGCAGCCCTCCTCTCAGCTCAATCTCGGCTTCAAGACAAGCGGGACGGTCACCCACATTTACGTCTCCCAAGGTGAGCATGTGACCGAGGGACGTCTGCTTGCGGATCTCGACCCCTCAAGCGCCGAAGTGACCTTGGAACAGGCCAAGGCCGCACTGCTCTCCGCCAAGGCCACGCTTGCCAAAGAAGAAGAAACCGAGGGCGAAGGCTCGAGCACGCCAAAGGGTGAAAACGCCAAAGCCTCCTCTCGAGGCGCCAGCAAGCAGTCGGGTTCGAGCACCACTTCGCCAGGCTCGAGCGCCACTCCGCAAAGCCCCACATCACAAAGCTCCACATCACAAAGCTCCACATCACAAAGCTCAACTTCGCAAAGCCCTACCTCGCAAAGTTCGACTGCCACCGTCAGCGCCGCCACGCGCGAAGCGAACCTTGCCTCTGCAAGAGCGGCCGTGAAAAGCGATGAATTGACCGTGCGCAGCGATGAAGAGGCAGTTGCCGACACCAAGCTCTATGCACCGCAGGACGGAACGATCGTCACGCTCTCCGGCCAAGTCGGCGAAGTCGTCTCTGCGAGTGGCACGACTAGATCCTCTAGCAGCAGTTCGTCCTCCGGCTCGTCTGGATCAGGGACGTCCGCTGCAAGTGGCACAGGCCGCTCAGGCGCAGGCGCAGGCTCGACGGGCGCGACGGATTCCTCAAGCTCCTCCTCGTCCTCGGGCTCATCGAGTAGCCCCTTCGCTGTCTTGAGCGATCTCTCCTCGATGCACCTCGTGGTGGCACTCAGCGAATCGGAAATCGGCAATGTAAAAGTCGGCCAGATCGCCACGGTGACAGTCGAAGCCTTGGCTGGGCGCAAGCTGGCTGCCCACGTGAGCGAAGTTGCGACCCTTTCGACCAGTAGCTCTGGGGTTGTGAGCTATGACGTCACATTCCAGCTCGACCAAATGGACGCGGGCTTGAAGCCCGGCATGAGCGCCACCGCTGAAGTCGTCGTCAAACAGGCCGAAGGCGTGAGCGTTCCCAGCAGCGCCATCTCGGCTGGCTCGGTGACAGTGGTGCGCGGTGGCAAGGATGTGCGCCAGCGCGCGATCACAGGCCTAGCCGGCAATACCTCCACGATCATCCTGAGCGGAGTCAAGGCGGGGGAAACAGTCTTGCTGCCTGCCGCCACCAGCACAAGCTCTAGCACCAGCCTAACCTCGCGACTGAGCCGCCTAAGCGGCGGGGGCAGTCTCGGTGGTGGTGGTGGTGGTGGTGGTGGCGCTGCTTTCTTCAGAGGCGGCGGTTGATGCACCGCCCAGGGCGCCCTCCCGTCATCCAGATACACGAGGTCTCGAAGACCTTCGACCTGGGACAGATCCATGTCCACGCGCTACGCAATGTCTCGTTGCGAATTGACACGGGTGACCTCGTGGGAATTATGGGCAGCTCGGGCAGCGGCAAGAGCACTTTGATGAACATCCTCGGCTGCCTGGACATACCCACGAGTGGTCGCTATGAGATCGATGGCGTCGACGTCTGCCACATGGATGAGGATGATCTCTCTGACCTACGCAACCGCAAGATCGGCTTCGTCTTTCAGAGCTTCAACCTGGTGCCGCGCACGAGCGCGATCGACAATGTGGAGCTGCCACTCGCCTACGCCGGCCTGAACAGAGCCGAGCGCCGCCGTCGTGCCGAAGCTGCCTTGAAGTCCATGGGCATGGCAAACCGCATGCACCACCAACCATCCGAGCTCTCCGGAGGACAGCAACAGCGCGTGGCGGTGGCCAGAGCGATCGTCACAAACCCCGCGCTGATCCTGGCCGACGAGCCCACGGGCAACCTCGACTCGCACTCGACCGAGGATGTCTTGCGCATCTTCGGACATCTCAACGAAGAAGGCCGCACCGTGGTCTTGATCACTCATGAGCCTGATGTCGCCGACCAGACCAAGCGGGTCATCCGTTTGAGCGATGGCGAGATCGTCGAGGATCGGCGCACGCTCGGTGTGCACGATCCTCCGCCTGTACTGCACGCTCAGAAGTCTGCGCATCGTCACTCACTCGGCACAGCGGTCGCGGAGACGAAGCCTTGAGCAAGCATGTCCGCGATCTGCTCAGCCCTAGGCATGGCGTAGTCGTGATCGAGCCCGTTCGCTGTCGCCCCCTCCCCCCGGGCCTCGCGAGGGCCAGGCCATGATCGGGCCGGGGACGCTGCGCATCGCGTGGAGCGGAATCACAACTAACAAGTTGCGCTCGGGACTAACGATCCTAGGCATCACGATCGGCGTGGCCTCGGTGATCGTCTTGATTGCCGTCGGCAACGGCTCCTCCAAGGCTGTCCAGTCACGCATCCAGAGCTTGGGGACCAATGTTTTGATTGTTATGCCAAGCGGTGGCGGTTTCCGCCTCGGTCCGCGCGCGAGCACGGGTACGGGCATCTCGCTGACCAAGCAGGACGCCGAAGCACTGCAAAGTCCGAGCCTTGCGCCAGACGTCAAGAGTGCCTCACCCGTGGTGAATGCCAGCGCCGTGACACTTGTATCTGGCAGCTCCAGCTATGAACCATCGTCTTTCGTGGGCACCACACCCTCCTACTTGGATGCCCACAGCTACAAAATCGCCGAAGGCGCCTCGTTTACCTCGGCGGACGTGAGCGCCCATAAGCGCGTGGTCGTGATCGGCCAGACGGTGGTCCAAGAACTGTTCTCTGGGGAGAACGCTGTTGGGCAGACGATCAAGGTCAACGGCAGCAACTTCGAAGTCGTCGGCGTACTCGCTTCCAAGGGCTCTAATGGAGCCGCCAACGAGGATGACGTCGTGATGGCCCCGATCACGACAACCCAGAGCACTTTGAGCGGCACCGGACCGGTCGACTCGATCACGGTGCAAGCCACTTCTGAGTCCTCGCTCAATGCCGCCGAAGCCGAGGTGAGCACGATCATCGAGGAACGCCACAAAATCACCGACACCACCGAACCCGGCTTCCAGGTCCTCAACCAAGGGTCCCTGCTTGAAACGTCGAGTTCCACCAGCAGTGTGTTCACCACCTTGCTCGGAGAGGTCGCCGCGATCTCCTTGCTCGTGGGTGGTATTGGTGTGATGAACATCATGCTCGTGAGCGTTACCGAGCGTACGCGCGAGATCGGCATTCGTAAGGCCATTGGGGCGAGGCGCAGTGACATCCTCACCCAGTTCCTCACCGAGGCCGTACTCGTATCTTTGATCGGGGGGCTCACGGGCGTGCTGGTAGGCGTAGTGGGAAGTCAATTCGAGATTGCTGGCGTGCACCCCGAAATCGCCACCTATTCGATCTTCCTCGCGTTCGGCGCGGCGGCGCTCTCAGGTCTGTTCTTCGGCACCTACCCGGCGGCTCGCGCCGCCGCCATGCGACCGATCGAAGCGCTGCGCTTTGAGTGAGCAATCTTCCACCGACCAGGAGCATCCGATGCCTAACGAGCCAAATGCCCCCACTTTTGAACCTGTTGAGGAGGAGTGGCTGGAAGACACCTCGGAGGGCGAACTGCCAGTGAGGCCCCGCCGCCGGCTGCTCGGAGTGGGCGGGAATCCACTTCCCCTGGCCTTGATCGGGGTACTACTAATCGCCTGCGGATTCATCGGCGGGGTACTGATAGAGAAGGGCCAAAGCTCCCCGAGCTCGACCGGCGGCGGCGCCTCAGGCCTTGCCTCACGCTTTGCTGCTCTGCGCGGAGGTGCTGGAGCGAGCGCCGGGGGCGCGGCAAGCCTTAGTCGCGGGGCAACCGGCGGGTCTGGAGCAAGTTTGTTTGGTGGTGGAGGCAGCGGCGCGGGCGCCACCGTCGGCCAGGTCTCTTATGTCTCCGGCCACATCTTGTACGTGACCACTTCTGAAGGCAACACCATCAAGGTCACGACATCAGCGGGCTCGACTGTCAGTAAGACCGTGAAGTCCGATGTCAAAGGCATCCACCCTGGAGAAACCGTGATCGTGACGGGAAGCCCCGGTGCCAACGGTGCCGTCAGCGCCGAAACCATCCGTGTCAGCGAAGCCGGTGCAAGCGGTGGCCTGGGCGCCCTCTTCGGTGGCGGTTCTTCGAGGGGCTCCTCCAGAGAAAACGGCGAACCAGCGCTGTTCGGAAAGTAGACATGCGACAGTTCTATCCGCCCAAATCAGACCAGCAAAATGAGGAGCTCGATGCCCCACCTTCGTAAGACCCCGCGCACTCCACAGAGCACGCCTTCGAGGCCGCGCGCCGGCGGACGTCCCCACAGGGCGCACACCGAGCACACACGCATACGTGCCATCGCCGCCCTCACGATCCTGGCGCTTGCCTGCTTCGGCCTGACAGCCTGTGGCGGCTCCTCAGGGAGCTCAACCAACGCGGCTGCCACGGGCAGCGCCGCGACGAGCACCTCTGGTACTTCCACGACTGGCGGCACCTCCCCTCAAGGCGCCGCGCGCGGAGCCGGACGCCAGCGATTCTCAGCTATCCGTGAATGCCTGCAAAAGAATGGTGTCACGCTGCCTAAGCGCACACCCGGCGCGGGCGGCCCGGGCGGCGCCGGAGGTTTTCCGGGCGGGGGCGGCGCACCGGTGCTGCCCAAGGGCATGACGCGCGCCCAACTCCAGGCCGCCTTGGCAAAGTGTGGCGGCGGAAATTTCGGTGCGCGCTCAGGTAGGCCTGGTGGCGGGGGCTTCCGCAGCGTCAACAGCCCTGTCTTCAAGCAGGCGCTTGCCAAGTATGCGGCGTGCCTGCGCCAGAACGGCATCAATATCCCAGCTCCCAACACATCCGGCAAGGGACCCATCTTCAGCACAAAGGGCACCGACACGGCCAGCCCCCAGTTCAAGACCGCCACAATGAAGTGTCGTGCCAGCTTGGAGGGCGCTTTCGGGGGCCAGCATCGCTCGGGGGGACCCGCTGGTACGAGTACCGCCCCGGCGGGTGGATAGCAATGCAGTTGGACAGCACGAAGGCCCAGGGCGAACGCTCTAGTTGAGGGCGAGCGCTAAGGCCGACAGCGGACGCTAAGGCAACGGGCGGGCGCCGGGCCCGCTGTTGCCGCTTGCGGAAGGCTTGTCACGAATCGCCGAAGAGGTCGGCTTGCGTGCGACATGAGGTGCTTGCAGACTGCCGACCTGAGTCATCAGCTGCTGCCACTCGATCGAGTTCAACACGAGGTTGGCCGGAGCGGTCGCGCTCTTGGCGGCCGCGCTCTTTGCGGTCGGCTTTGCGCTTGCCGTCTTGCTCACGGCGGCCTTTGCGATGTGGCGGGGCAGCTCGATCTGGATGTAGGCGGAGTGATTGGACTGCGCCACCGTGCTCGGTGCCCCGGGGTACTTCATCAGGCTCACGATTCGCTTTGGCGCGAACTTGTGGCCCAAGGTGAGCAGCGTACGAATCGTGACGTCGGTGACAGTCCCCGCGCCCTGGTGGGCAGCGACCGGAATGCCGTTGATGGCTGCGATATCGAGCGTGTCGGCCGGCGGAAACACAGTACGTAGACCTTTGGCCGTGGAGATGGTGTGTCCGCAGCGCAGCTCCCCGACGGTCGGCTTCAGACCACTGCGGGAGAGGAACACAAGCAAAGCAAGTGTTCGGCCGCTTACTTTGCCGGCAGCCACCTGCGTGCGGTCGCAGCGACCGAGCTCGATGCCTGGGTCCGCTAGCACGGCACGCTCCAGTTCGGGCTTAGAGAGCAGGAACGCGGCGCTTGCGGTCGCGCCATCGAGCACCGGGCCGTCTTTAGCTCCTTGCGGGTGAAGCGCGATGTCCAGCTGACGCCAGTTGGTGAGGATCGGCCGCGGGTCGATCGCGCTCTGAGCACCAGCGGGACGGATCGCAAAGCCCAAGCTCGCCTGCAGGCTTTCGCCATTGGAGCCGAGGTGGCCGAGCACAGTGCCCTGCGCCACTACCGAGCCACGGCTCAGCTTCCGCCAGCCGTTGGGCGTCCGATTGCGGTTTCTGAGGCGCGCCGCGACGATTGCGTCGGGATTGCCGGGATGCGCGAACACGCGAACCTTGCCTGTCCCCGCTGTGGCTTCTTCGTTTCCGAGGTCCGTCGGCGAGCTGGGCTGCTTGAGCTTGGATGAAGGGAGTGCCTTCTTCTTGGCAACGTGCAATGTCACCGGGAGCTGCCGGCCGGCGCTTGCCGCTTGCTTTGGCGCGGGATCGCTGCCGGATTCTCCGCTAGGTAGCGCACCCGTCGGGACTTTCACCTGGGTCGGCCTGGGCAGACGGTAGCGGGGAGCGATGCTGCCAAGACCAGCATAGGTGAACAGATCTCCGTAGGTGTCGCGCAGCACCAGGTAGTCACCGAGCTTGCGCGAGCTGCCAATCCCAACCACGCGCCCATCCTCTACCGCCACAACTGGCGCCTTACGATGACCCAGGAGCTCGGACAATTGGGAGCGCGGGGCCGGAGCGTTCAAGGCGCGTTCGGCGCGGGCGGCGCTAACAGCTGGCGACGGTGCGGGTGTCGAGCCCGGTAGGGCCGCGGCCTGCGCCTTCTCAGGGGTGGCGGTGGACTGCGCCGGGACCCCAGCCGGGGCTGCGGCGGTACTCGAGGCACCAGCGGGAGACGGAGCCAAGGTGGTCTGAGGGATCGGAGAGGTCGGGCTCAACTTGGCTCCTGCTACTGGCAGGCTGCCCTCGGTTAGACCTGTGAGCGTGGCGATCACTGAAGGGGGATAGCTCGCGAACAAGCGGGCGCGCAACAGCACCGATTCCAGGTAGGCGTCGGAGTGGTTGTAGGCGAGGATCGCCGCGCGCAGGTCCGTGGACGCGCCCGCGGCGTGCAGGTAGCGCGCGGCAGCGAAGATCGCGTCGACCGGGTTGTAAGGGTCCGCGTAGCCAGCGTTGACAGCGTCCACGCCGTACTGCAACCAGGTTTCGGGCATGAACTGCATCCACCCCACCGCGCCGGCCGTGGAGACCGCCAGGTCGGTGCCGAAGTTGGTCTCGACTTCGTTGATCGCGGCGAGCACAGGCCAAGGCACTCCGTACTGAACCGCCGCCGCCTGGTAGATCGGAAGCAGGAACAGTGGGATCCGGTAGAAGTCCAGTGCCCTTGTAGATGCGGCCGAGCCGGCGATCATCGCAGCAAGCGCGCTCTGCTGTGCCGCCGCTAGCTGGGGCGCGACGGCGATGTTGCCTGGGCCCGTGGGGGCTGCGGGCGGCGTCGGCGTGGCCGCGGCACTCGTCGGGGTTTGAGTGGCAGCTTCGCTTTCGGTGGGCTGCTGGGTGTGTTGCAGCACCACCCGCGGACTGTTTCTGGGCTTGTGCGTCCCTGTGGGACTCGTCGGCGTGGTCGGCGTGGTCGCCGTCGTCTGTGTGGGCTGCGTTGTAGTTGCGCTCTGCGTGGTCGTGCTCTGCGTAGTGGTCGTGGGAGGCGTCACCACCGGAGTCGTTGCCGTCGTCGTGTCCGTCGGAGGAGGAGTAGTGGTGGTGCTCGTCGTCGACTGTGTGGGTTCTTCCGGCGCGGGCGTAGTCGAGGTTCCAGAGGTTGGCGTGGGTGGCGCTGGAGGGTCGGCCGCAAGCGCGCCTCCGGACAATGGTCCACCCAAGCCGGCGGCTGTCAGTCCACCACCCGCTAGCGCGGAGAGGATCACGCGACGCGCGGCTGTGCGGGCGCTGTTCACGCCTGACATTCCTGGCCCCTGATCATTGTGGTCTCGTCCCATGGTCGTTTTGGAGCAGGGCCGCCCAAACACCCGACGGCCCCCTGACCGTATTCATATCGGCAGGGAAGCACGCGTTGGTAAAGGATTCGTAATCGGAGCCGCATTCTGGGCGCCGAATCGCAGGAAACATGCGCATAGGAGTCACCACAGCGGGAGAGCGACCGGACTGTACAGATGCCCGAGGCGGACGCCACGAACATGGCCGAATTGGCCGACTTTGCGCACGCCCGCTTGCAAAAGGCGTTACGCTTGGCCGATGGAACTGGTCTTCTCGGTGATTCAAGTGGCTATCGCGGTTGGGCTCATCTTCTTGGTGCTGATGCACTCTGGGAAGGACTCCGGGCTCTCGGGTGCGTTCGGCGTGGGCAGCGGCCAAGGGCCGCTCGGAGGTGGCTCGATGGTCGAGCGTAACCTCAATCGCTGGACCGTCGGTTTCGCGATCCTGTTCGCTTTGAACACGATCATCTTGCTCAAGAAACCCTGGTAGAGGGCACGCATGTCGGCAAGCGGCACGCGTGAAGTATCCGACGAGCCGCTCAAGAAACCCTAGTAGTCGAGGCACTGCGGACCTACTTCGGCGAGTCAGAGCCTGGCTCCTGCTGCTCGAGTGTCTCCAGCCCGTCGAGGATCTTTACTGCCTCGGCGCGCAAGGCGCCGTTTACTGCTCCATAGTCCTCGTCTGAGAGCTTGCCGGTGCGGTAGTCCAGTTCGGCGTCGCGAATCTCTCTGTACTTCGCTTCTCGGGCCGCCTCAAGCTCTGCCTTTGCCGAGGCCCCCGGGTCGACCGGCTTGCGCGCGACGAGCAGTGGGCGGCTTACGGTCAGGATCACGGCGGCAAGCAGCACCAAGGTCAGAGCCACCACTGGCACGCTCATACGCGGGTCAAGCTCACGCTCATGCCCGGATCAAGCTCGCGCCAGACCTTGTGCGGCACGACTACGCGCGCGCACGCTCACACGCCGGCGAACGGCGCTCGGCGCCGGCCAAAGAGCAATCAAGCTACCGCCAAGCACGATGCCACCGCCGATCCAGATCCACATGACAAGCGGGGAGACGATCAGATGGAATTGAGCGGGCGGAGGCGCCTTTAGGTATTCGCGCTCCAACACCGCCAGGGCGATCATCCCCTCATCCGGGCGCACTATCGGGATCGTCTTGTTGGCGATCGTCATTATCCGCTGCAGGCGCGGCGTGTCGATGTCGGGCGCGATCGCGCTCCACACATCGCGTGTGATCCCGGCGTTCATGCTTACGTGACTGACTGCCTGGCCCCCGATCAAGTGCTCTACCGAGCCTTGGCTTGGGTCGCCCGAGTCATAGAAACCCTCGCTCGGGAGAAGCGTCGCGACATGCTTGCCGTGCTTGCTCACGTTGAGCACCGCGCCTAGACTCATCGTGGCGCCCGTATGTGCGAGGTCAGACTGTGAGGTGATTGTGGCGGTCGGACGCACATAGCGGACCGTGTAGGCGCCAACTTTGGTCGATTGGCCTGGAGAGAGACTTAGCTCGGAAGCGTGCTGAAAGGACGAGGATGCGGCTACCCCAACGAACAACACCGCGATTCCTATGTGCACTACATAGCCGCCGTAGCGCCTACGGTTGCGCTTGACGAGCGCGACCAACGCCACCGGAGCCGCCTCTCCGGCCATAGCGCGGCGCACGCGCACGCCGCGCCAGTACTCCTGACCGACACTCCCCAGCACGAACGCGGCACAACAAAACATCGCGATCGCTAGAGGTTTGCCGGTACTGATCCCCAAGGCAAGCAATGTCACCAGCGTGATCAGCGCGAGCACTATGGGCGCCAGGAAGTTGCGACGGGCGTTGGCGAGCGTCGCCTTGCGCCAGGCGATCACGGGCCCGATCCCGCTCAGCAAGACGAGTGCGAGCGCGAGCGGCACGGTGTAGCGATCGAACCAAGGTGCCCCGACTGAGGACTCGTGACCGGTGAGCGCTTCAGAGATGAGCGGGAAGTAGGTGCCCCAGAAGATCACGAAGCACAGCCCCACGAGCACCAGATTGTTAGCTAGGAAGACTGACTCGCGCGAGAGCAAGGAGTCCAGGCGATGCTCACTGCGCAGCATCTCGCGACGCGAGGTCACGAGGTAGATCGAGGCGAGGATAAGCACCCCAATCAGCACAACGAATGGCACCCCAAGTGTGGCTCCACCAAACGCATGAATCGAGCTGAGAACCCCGCTGCGCACGAGGAACGTTCCCATGATCGCAAGCGTCCCCGTGGCAAGCACGAGCGACACATTCCACACCTTCAACATGCCGCGCTTCTCTTGGATCATCAGCGAGTGCAGGAACGCCGTCCCTGTCAGCCAAGGCATCAAGGAGGCATTCTCGACCGCGTCCCAGCCCCAGTAGCCACCCCAGCCGAGCTCTGAATAGGACCAGCGCGCGCCGAGCATGATCCCCACGCCGAGAAAAAGCCACGCCGCAAAGGCAAAGCGACGCGTCGCCCTAATCCACTCCGCGTCCACTTTGCGAGCCAGCAAAGCTCCCATGCCGAACGCGAGCGGCACTATGCACAAGGTGTAGCCCGAGTAGAGCATCGGCGGGTGGATCATCATGCTGGGATGGCGTAGAAGCGGGTCTAGTCCCACTCCATCGGAGGGCGCCGGGTTGGTCGTGGCGAAGGGCGTCGCATAGAAGACCATCAGCGATATAAAGAAGCCGCCGAAGCCGAGCAGGATCGCCGTGGCATAGGCGCTCACATCGCGCATCCGCTTGCGCGTGAGGAACAACACGAGGCTGGACCAAAGCGAGAGCAGCCACGCCCACAGCAACAATGACCCTTCTTGAGAGGACCACACGGCGGCGGCCTTGTAGAAGGTCGGCGTCGTGTTGCTGGAGGTGTCGGCGACGGTGTTGAAGCTGAAGTCGTCGCGTAGAAATGCGAGCTCTAGAACCAGGAACGCAACCGTGAGGATGCCTGCCAAGGCGTATACCGAGCGCCTACCGGACTCCGACCACTCGGGGCGACCTGTGCGGACACCGTAGATCGAAGCGCAGATGCCGTACACGCAGACACCAAGTGCGAGCACCAGACATGCGCCGCCGAGCTCGGGCATCAGCCTCTCCGCTTACCTTCGATGCCCGACCTGATTGTCTGCGCACAGTCGGCGCTGTAGCCCGCGCAACGGCAGCAAGCGGAGCCCATCAGGAGGTTTTGGTCTTGCTCGGGGTGACCGTGTACTTGGAGGGACACTTGGTGATCAAGGAGTCCTGTTGGCCTACGTAGTGGCCCTCTTGCTTTTTGACGGTGACGATCACCTCGCGCCCTTCGCGGAAGGGGTCTGGCACCTCGCCCGTGTAGCTGAGCGGTACCGCGGTTTCTCCCGCGCGGTCCTGGACACTGAAGTAGAGCGTCTCGCCTTCGTGGCGCACTGACCCGTTCTTGACGGTGCCCGTGAGCTGGTAGGCGCGCCCCGACACCCCTTCGCGCACGAGTTGGCTCGGCGTGACGGTTGGGCTGGCGGCACTGAAGCTGGTGTAGATCAGGGCGCTCGCCAAGACCACGGCCGCGCTCAGCGCGACCACCAGCCGCACCGTTCGCTTGCGTGCGGGACTCATCGCCCCTGATTATCACAGAAGCGCCTGCTAGCCACCCCGGCACCGGCCCACCGACGGATGGCGCTTTTCAACCTGCATAGATCCCCGCCTGGTCGGGCGGCCAGGATATTTCGGCTTGATACCGAAACCTTTGGACATCAGGCGCGTCCTTATAGATAGAGACCGATGAGAGCAAGCTTTCTACACCCACTCACAGCTTGGCGTCATCACGAGATTCCGGCGGGAGCGCCCGACATCACGGTGCGTCGTGTGCGCGACGCGGGTGGACCTGTGGACGAGGCCTGCTACCCCTGCGGCTGTGGGTACTTCTTCATCGCGCCGGTCTCTACCAGCGTGTCGTGTCCGCACTGCGGCGCTACACAAGCCTGGTAGGGGACCGTGGATACTGCGCGACGCGGTGTCCTCAGTCGCTTACGTGCCGAGCACGCTGCGCTCCTTGCGTCCTTGCGTCGCTTGATCCACGACCCCCTACAGCTACTGGTTACTTGATGTGCATTCCGCTGATCGCGCGGGAGATGACGAGCTGCTGGATCTCTGCTGTGCCCTCGAAGATGTCGTAGATCTTCGCGTCACGGTGCCAGCGCTCGACCGGGAACTCGCGCGTGTAGCCGTTGCCGCCGAGAATCTGGATCGCACGCTCGGTCACCCATACGGCGACCTCGCCTGACTTGAGCTTTGACATCGAGCCCTCGGCGTTTTCGAACGGGACCTGGTTGCGGCCCATCCACGAGGCGCGCCACACGAGTAGGCGTGCTGCGTCGATCTCCATCTTCATGCGTGCGAGCGTGAAGGCGATCGACTGATTCTCGATGATCTTCTTGCCGAACTGTTCGCGCTCCTTGGCGTACTCGAGCGAATACTCGTAGGCCGCGCGGGCGATACCGAGTGCCTGCGAGCCGACCGTGGGCCGCGAAGCCTCGAATGTGGCCATCGAGGCGTTGGACTTGTTCTTCTTGCCCTCCCTGGCGCGTGCAAGGCGTTCGTCGAGCTTCTCCTTGCCACCGAGCACGTAGTTCTCGGGGACGCGACAGTCATCGAGGTATACGTCGGCTGTGTGCGAGGCACGCAGGCCGTGCTTTGAGACCTTGGCGCCTTCGGAGATGCCCTTGGCTTCGCTCATTGGCACGATGAAGGCGGCGTGACCGCGGGAGTTCAGCTCGCGGTCCACGGTTGCGATCACGACGTGCACGTCGGAGATGCCGCCGTTGGTGGCCCAGGCCTTCTGGCCGTTGAGCACCCACTCTTTGGTGGCCTCGTCGAACTTAGCGGTGGTGCGCAGAGCGCTCACGTCCGAGCCGGCGTTGGGCTCGGAGGAGCAGAAGGCGGCGACCTTGATGTCGTCGGGCGTGCCGAAGCAGCGCGGAATCCACTCGCCGATCTGCTCGCCGCTGCCTTGGCCGAAGATCGCGGCGACTGCCAGCGCGGTGCCCATGATCGCCATGCCCATGCCGGCGTCGCCCCAGAAGAGCTCTTCGTTGACGATCGGAAGCGTCAGCCCGGTGGGATCGGCGAAGAATTGAGCCAAACCCTCAAAGCCGTAGAGACCGATCTTGGCGGCCTCTTCGATGATCGGCCAGGGGGTCTTCTCCTTCTCGTCCCACTCGTGGGCGGCGGGACGCATTACGTCAGCGGCGAAGCCGTGCACCCAGTCGCGAATGTCCTTCTGGTCTTGGCTCAGAGCCATCGAGAAGGCGACCTCTTTGCCGGCGGCGCTCGTGATCGCCTCGACGGCGGCCTCGGCGGCTCCGGTCGCCTCGCTGGCGGTTACGTCGGTTGCTGACATGGGACGAATGCTCCTTTGCTGGCTCGGTGACGTGTTGCAACTGAACTGAAATGCTCCGACACGGCCCTGTGGCCTACGTGCCAGAGCTACATAACCCGGCTACGGCCTAAACGGACCGCGAAATCCGGGGCCAAGCCTAGACGGACGGACCCAGTGCTCGACAAATAAATCCTAGCAAACGGTAAACGGTTGTCAAATGCAAGATTGAACGGCGTTTACATTCGCGATATAGTCGCGGGGAGATGGCCACCGCGCCCAGCTACCAAGAGCCTGCCGCGCCTAGCCGCGCCTCGCGCCGGCGGGAGCGCGAGCGCGAGATAATCGCAGCCACGCGCCTGCTGTTCGACGAACGCGGCCTCCAGGACGCTCCGATCGAGAGCATCGCGCGCGCAGTGGGGATCAATAAGGCACTGATCTACCGCTACTTCTCCTCCAAGGAGGAGCTCTACGTGCTCACGCTCTCAAGCTACCTCGCCGACCTCGCTGAGCGCCTGGAGGATGTACCTGTAGAGCTTTCGCCTGTGGCTCGCCTAGAGGACGGCTGGTTGCGCTACACGAGCTTCTGTCTCGAGCACCCGGCGTTCCTTGACTGCGGTCTGTCGCTGATGCGCCGCTCCGCCGAGGAGCTGCGCGAGACGATCTCAGATGCCATCTGGATCCGTCTCGGCCAGAACATGGCCGCTTGCCTAGGCAAGCTCTCGCAGATTCTCGCCGAGGGCGCCGAACAGGGCGTGTTCGAGGTCGAGGACCCCGACTTCACCGCCAACCAGCTGTATGCACAGACGCTCGGCACGATGCACCTCGCGCGCATCGGCGTGGGCGTTCGCGCCGCCGGAAGCAACATCCCCGAGCCGTTTCCGATCGACCCGGAGCGCGTACAGCGCGCCTGCATCGACGCGGTCCTCGCTTCGGTCGGCGCACGTCGCGCCTCCTGAGCCCAGTACCCGTCAAGCCTCCTGCGGTCAGTACGCGTCGAGCCCCCCGAGCCCAGCACGCACCGCACCTGCTCCAATCTAAATCGCTAATCCCGATCTGGTTTATGGGTGTTAGACTCTGCGCTCATCTTCATGTCTCCGATGCAGAAAGTGGCTATGCGCAAACGCACACCGTCCAGCCGTCCTGTCCACCCTCGCCGTGCTCGGCGCCGTGCTCGGAGTGGCCGCTTGCGGCTCCTCCGAGCGGAAGCAAAGAAATCACGCTCGTGGCCTACTCCACGCCACAGAAGGCCTACGCCTCCCTAATCCCCGCGTTCGGCGCCACAAGCGAAGGCAAAGGCATCAAATTCAACCAGTCCTATGGCCCCTCCGGAGATCAGAGCCGTGCCGTGGCCGCCGGCCTGAAAGCCGACGTCGTCAACTTCTCGCTGGAACCGGACGTGACGCGGCTCGTGAAGGCCGGCCTGGTGTCCTCCAACTGGAACCAGAACGCCACGCACGGCTTCGTGACGAACTCGGTTGCGGTGATCATCGTGCGCAAGGGCAACCCGAAGCACATCACTGGCTGGAGCGACTTGGTCAAGCCGGGCGTGCAGGTGGTGACGCCCAATCCATTCACCTCGGGCAGCGCGCGCTGGAACATCATGGCCGCCTATGGGGCGCAGATAAAGGAAGGCAAGACCCCCGCCGAAGCCGAGGCCTACCTGAAGTCGCTGTTCCACAACGTGGTCAGCCAGGACAGCTCGGCGCGCAACGCGCTGCAAACGTTCCTGGCGGGACGCGGAGACGCTTTGATCGACTACGAGGACGAGGCGATCACCGACCAGAAGAAGGGCTCGCCGATCGAATATGTGATCCCGAAGTACACGATCCTGATCCAGAACCCGATCGCAATCGTCAACAATGGGAACACCGCGGGCGCACAGAAGTTCGTCAACTACCTGCTCTCCCCCGCCGGCCAGAAGATCTGGGCGGAAAATGGCTATCGCCCGGTCATCGAAGGGGTTGCGACCCCAGGTGAGTTCCCTACTCCGGCGGGACTGTTCACGATCGACTCGCTCGGCGGCTGGACCAAGGTGGACAAGGAATTCTTCGAAACCGAAGGCACGGCTGGGATCGTCACCAAGATCGAGGAATCGCTGGGAGTGTCCACGAGCAAATGAGCTCTGAGTCGGCATCGCAGGCGCTCCAGTCCCCGGCTCGAGGTCCGCGGGGACTGGAGCGGCTCTCGCTCGGCGGACACGCGCCGAAGGGAAGGGGGCCGGGAAGGCGTGGGCCCGCTCTCTGCGAGGGCGGGCCGGCACGGCGCTTGGCGCAGGCCTGCTCGGCGTGTATCTGTCGGTACTGGTCCTGCTCCCGATTGCCGCCCTGCTCGACAGCGCGACGAGTGGGGGCACCACCGCCTTCTGGCACGCGGTATCGAGCCCCGAGGCAGTGGCCGCGCTGAAGCTCACGCTGATCGTCTCGGCGATCGTGGTGGCGATCAATGCCCTGTTCGGCACACTGATCGCCTGGGTGCTCGTGCGTGACGAATTCCCAGGCAAGAGCATCGTGAACGCGTTGATCGACCTGCCCTTCGCGCTGCCGACCATAGTCGCCGGCGTGGTGCTGCTTGCCCTGTATGGCAAGGGCGGACCCGCCGGCATCGACATCACTTTCACTCGCGCGGCAGTGGGCTTGGCGCTGTTGTTCGTGACGCTTCCGTTCGTCGTGCGCTCGGTGCAGCCGGTACTGCTCGAGCTGGATGGTTCGATGGAGGAAGCCGCCAGCTCACTGGGAGCCGGCGGCTGGACCGTCTTTCGGCGCGTTGTGCTGCCCAACCTAACCCCAGCCATCCTCTCCGGCGCGGCGCTCTCATTCGCGCGCGCGCTTGGCGAGTTCGGCTCGGTGGTGCTGATCTCCGGCAACCTGCCCTTCAAGACCGAAGTGGGCTCCGTGTACATCTTCAACCAGGTCGAGAACGACAACGTGTCGGCCGCGGCGTCGGTATCTGTCGTTCTGCTCGTGTGCGCGCTGATCGTGCTGGGAGCTATGACGTGGCTGTCACGCCGGGGGTCTCGCCATGTCCTCTGAGACGGCGGCGATCGCACGGACCGGTGCGCGGAGCCAGCCGCAAAGCCAGTCGCGCCGCGCACCGATCGGACACGCAGAGCGAACGTGGAGCATTCGCACGAAAGCTCGGCCTGCGCACGGTTGCGCTGACCTACCTGCTGCTGCTGCTCGGGGCCCCCGTGGCGATGATCTTCTACAGGACCTTTGAACATGGGCTTGGCGCCCGTGTGGGATGCCGTGACCCAACCCAACGCGATGCACGCTTTCTGGCTTTCGGTGGAGCTGGTAGCGATCGTGGTGCCACTCAATACCGTCTTCGGTATCGGGATGGCGCTCCTCATCGAGCGAGGACGCTTCCGGGGCAAGTGGCTACTCGGGCTGCTTTTGGACCTCCCATTCGCGATCTCCCCGGTCGTCGTCGGCCTGGCACTCGTGCTCCTATACGGACGCACCGGTTGGTTCGGAGACTGGCTTACGGCCCATGGCATCGAGGTCATCTTCTCGATCCCGGGAATGGTGCTTGCCACGGCGTTCGTATCGCTGCCGTTCGTGGCACGCGAGACGGTGCCGGTCTTGCACGAGATCGGCACCGACGCCGAGCAAGCCGCCGCCACGCTCGGGGCAAGCGCTTGGCAGACTTTCCGCAAGGTCACTCTGCCCGCGATCCGCTGGGGCGTCGTCTACGGAGTCGTGCTCACGACTGCCCGCGCGCTTGGCGAGTTCGGCGCGGTGAGCATCGTGTCCGGTCGCTTGGAGGGTCAGACTCAGACGCTGCCGCTATACGTGCAGGATCGCTTCGAGAACTTCGACGCTACGGGCGCATATGCTGCCGCCGTGGTGCTGGCGCTGCTCGCGTTCGCCACACTGTTGGGAATGAACCTGCTCGCCAAACGTACTCACAGGGACTCGGTGGTCTGATGGCTATCGAAGTCCGCAACGTGAACAAGCACTTCGGCACGTTCACCGCGCTCGACGATGTGAGCGTGACTGTCGACGACGGCGCACTGATGGCGCTGCTCGGTCCGAGCGGTGGCGGCAAGTCGACCCTGCTTCGCATCATCGCGGGCCTTGAGACACCCGACACCGGCAGCGTGAAGATCGGTGGGCAGGACCAGACCGATGCGCCCGCGCGCACACGTGGAGTGGGATTCGTCTTCCAGCACTACGCCCCTTTCAAGCACATGACGGTTTATGACAACGTGGCGTTCGGCTTGACCGTACGTCGCACTCCAAAGGCCGAGGTCAAGGAGCGTGTGAACGAGCTGCTCGGCCTCGTGCGGCTAGATGGCTTGGCAAAGCGCTATCCCTCTCAGCTCTCTGGAGGTCAGTTGCAGCGAATGGCGCTCGCACGCGCGCTCGCTCCCCAACCAAAGGTGTTGCTGCTCGACGAGCCTTTCGGGGCGCTCGACGTGCAGGTGCGCGGTGAGCTGCGCGAATGGTTGCGCCGTCTGCACGAGGAGATCCATGTGACGACGATATTCGTGACCCACGATCAGGAGGAGGCCATGGACGTGGCCGGTCAGATCGTGGTCATGAACAAAGGACGTGTCGAGCAGACGGGAACCCCGCACGAGCTGTACGAGAACCCACGCAACGAGTTCGTGATGTCGTTCATCGGGCCTGTCAATCGGCTCGGCGACGCGCTCCTGCGTCCCCATGACATCCAGATCCTGCCTTACCCGGATACAACCACGGTCGAGGCGCTCGTACGTCGCGTCGTCCACCTCGGTTTCGAGGTGCGCGTCGAGCTGACCCTTCCAGACGGTCGCGACGTCTGGGCGCAGGTAACACGCGAGACAGCCGCGGAGCTCGAGCTAGCCGAGGGTCAGATCCTCGCCGCCCGCCTGCCCGCCCCCCGCGTGTTCGCCTAGCGGGTCTCCCAGGCTTCCTCTTCGCGCGTGAGGGTGACGATCTGCTTAGGCAGCTTGCCTGAAGCGACATCGGCCACGGTGACGTGCTCCAAGACCTTGCGCAGATTGGCGCGCAAGGCGATCCATACTTGCTGCAAGCACTCGGCTGAGCCCCCGTACTCGACCTCCTCGGGGCGCTGTCCGCGCACCCCCACGAGTGGACCGTCAACGGCGCGGATCACTTGCGCGAGATTGACCTCCTCAGCAGGCTGGGCGAGCCAGTAGCCACCCTCGGGTCCGCGCTGGGAGCGCACGATCCCTGAGCTGCGCAGCTGCGTGAGGATGTTCTCCAGGAACGACAGCGGAATCTGCTGCGCCTGGGCTACCTGATCGACCTTGCGGGGAGCTTCTTGGCTCGAGCCGGCCAGCTCTACGACTGCGCGAACGGCGTAATCGGCCTTGGCGGTGACATGCATTGCGGGGCATTCTCTCCTAAACGGAGGCGCGGGGCGTCGTCGCCTACCATGAGCTGCGTGGGAGAGTCCACATCAACCGCCATACTGAGCGAGCTGGAGCACCAGCTCGAGCAGCACAGAGGCGAGTTGACCGGCTACTGCTATCGGATGCTCGGCTCGCCGTTCGAGGCCGAGGATGCGGTGCAGGAGACGATGCTGCGCGCATGGCGCGGGCACGAGCGCTTCGAGGGTCGCTCAGCGCTGCGCTCGTGGTTGTACCGGATCGCCACGAACGTGTGCTTTGACATGACGGCCGGGCGAGCTCGGCGAGCGCGTCCGATGGATTTGGGCGGAGCCCAGGCTCCAGAGGCCGCAAACCTGAACGTGCTGCCGGAGGTGACCTGGATCGAGCCGATCCCGGGCAGCATGCTGGCACCGCAAGACGATCCCGCGGAGACGGTAGTGGCGCGGGAGACGGTGCGCTTGGCATTCGTTGCGGCGCTACAGCATCTGGCGCCGAGGCAGCGAGCGGTCTTGATTTTGTGCGAGGTGTTGCGCTGGCAGGCCAAGGAGGTCGCGGAGCTGCTCGACACGAGTGTCGCCTCGGTGAACAGCGCGCTTCAGCGTGCGCGTGCGACCCTGCAAGCGAGCGATGTGAGCTCGAGCGATCCCGAGCCTGTGAGCATGGACGGAACCCAGCGCGAGCTGCTCGCACGCTATGTCGAGGCGTTCGAGGCGTACGACCTGGATGCGCTCACAGCATTGATTCAGAAGGACGCGAGCCAGTCGATGCCTCCCTATGACATGTGGTTGCGCGGCCGCGAGGACATCCTTGAGTGGTGGTTTGGACCGGGAATCGAATGCAAGGGGTCACGACTTGTGCCCACGGTCACAGCCAACGGATCGGTGGCCTTCGGCCAGTACAAGCCAAGCCAGTCGGGCAAGGGCTTTGACCCATGGGCGCTACAGGTGCTTGAGATCTCAGGCGGGGCAATCGGGGAGTTCACGTTCTTCTTGAGCACCGAGCAGCTGTTTCCGCTGTTTGGGCTGCCGGCTCGGTTAGAGCACTAGCGCACCCGGCTTGGGCTGCCCCGCTCACCTGGGGATTGTCGGCGCCCGCTCACTTCAGGACTTCCCGGAGCCCCATGAGCTGGATCAGCGCACGGAGCTCCGGAGAAGCGGATTGCAGCCTCACCTGACAGCCGTTGCGCTTTGCGGCAAGCTGGAGTCGCGCAAGCGCGTCGACTGTTCTCGCATCGGCGGCGGCGGCGCTCACGTCGCACATGACGATGCTTGCGTTTCCGGTCTCCAAGAGAGCATACAATCGAGCGCACAGCCCCGGCAGGTCTGCACGCTCGATTGGGCCGCGGATGGCAAAGGCGATCGCGTCCAGTGGATGACCTTTAGTTAGCGGGCCTGTAGGTGAGGATGGCAATGCCCTCGCCGACTATCTTTGAGTCCGCCAACTGCATGCGCTTCTTATCGCTCGTGGCGCCGAACAAACGCTTGCCCTGGCCCAAGACGACCGGGAAGACCATCAGACGCAGCTCGTCCACGAGGTCATGCTCGAGCAGTGCCTGCACGAGTTGTGCGCTGCCTGCCACGAGCACGTCGCCGTCGAGGCTCTCACGCAGCTTTGCGACCTCCTCGGCAACGTCCCCTTTGAGTACGGTCGAGTTGTTCCACTCGGGGCTATCGAGCGTCGAGGAAACGACGTACTTGGGCATGCTGTTGAACTTGTCAGCGAACGGTCCCTGCATCGAAGGCCAGGCCGCGGCGAACCCTTCGAAAGTGACACGCCCTAGCAATTGGGCCTCCGCGTCCATGACCTCGTCAAGCTTGAACTTGTCACCCTCCTCCCCGCGCGGGATCTCGAAAGTCCAGCCTGCGTGCGCGAAGCCCTCCCCACCTCCTGGTGCCTCGATCACGCCATCCAGCGAAATGAACTCGGTTACCACGATTCTTCCCATCTCGGTCCTCTCGTTGTCGTTTATTGATCAAGGCCACCGTCGAAAGGGTCGCCGTCTCCGTGCGGCGAGCCCGGCAAGAGCCCTTTCAGCCACGCTCAACGATCAGCAAGCTGTTGCCATCCTGGTCGCGGAAGAAGAACATCGGCGGAACTGGATCACCCATGCGCATCACCTGCTCGTCGACGTCGACGCCTCGCGCCCGTAGGTCGGCGTGGTCTGCATCGGCGTTCTCGGTGGTGAACCCGATCCGGGTCTCGATCCCAACCGGGTCCCCATCGCGCGGGATCACTAGTGAAATCGACGTAGGGGCACCCTTGGGTGCTACTTCCACCCAGCGGTCGCCGTCTCCGAAGGGAATGTCCGCACGCGTCTCGAAGCCGAGCTTCTCGACATAGAACTCGAGTGCTCGGTCCTGGTCGCTGACGGGGACCATTACGGTGCCCAGCTGGGTGATATGGGTCTTGGTCGAAGCCTCGCTCACTTCATCCTCCTGTCATTGGGTTTTCCTATATGACCGTATGGGCCGGGAAAACTCATCGCAAGGAAGACGAAGGACCCTGCTGGCTAAGACTTCGGACCTGGCACCGGCGCG
This sequence comes from uncultured Solirubrobacterales bacterium, assembly GCA_963746645.1. Lineage (GTDB taxonomy): Bacteria > Actinomycetota > Thermoleophilia > Solirubrobacterales > Solirubrobacteraceae > Palsa-744. The sequence goes on along the minus strand of CAVVBQ010000005.1, from coordinate 2,990,046 downwards.
CGATCTCGCGCGCCGGCCGGCCCTACATACGCTCAGCGCGAAGTCGTCAAGCCGTCTTCGGCTCGCCGAGGACTGCAAGCCCGTGAATGACGATCAGACAGATGGCGAAGATGCCCAGGGACCAGAAGGGATAAGCCCCACCGATCGAGAGCAAAGCTCCGACCGCACCGATGGTGGCCGCAATAATCCCGACTATACGTCCGTAGGCGCCGCCACCAAACAAGGAAAGCGCGGCCGTCAATTGGATGATGCCGAGGATGATCGTGATCCATCCCCATGTGTGAAGACTCGCGAATACGTATCGGTTGTCGTTGACGAAGAAGCTTGCGTTTCCTACCGCAGCGATGCCGTAGATGATGTTGATGGTGCCCGCGACCAACAAGAGGATGCCCGCGAACAAAGCACTGCCAACTCCTCGCATGTGCACTCCTTCCGTAAAGGGTGCCTTGTGACACCTGTCACATGTTCGATGGAGAGGACTGTAATCCTGTCCGCGGGGTCTCAAAAACCGGGGTTGATCTTGACCCGTTTGCGGTCGGACTCGTGCAGGCGGCCCTTTTTCTCGAGCGTGGCGCACGCTTCGACAATGTCGCTGCCCAGCGTCGCGACCAGCGAGTGCCCAAGCGTCTGCTTGACGAGCGCGCGCATGATCTTCACGTGCTCGGCGTTGGGCGGTAGCGTGTAGGCGGGCACCATCCAGCCGCGCTCGGCCGCGAGCTGGGCAGCGACGTCGAACTCGTCATAGTCGTGCTCGCCTTCCAATTGGAAGGCGACAAGCGGCAGCTGCTCGTCCTGTTCGCGGCCGATCAGGGCGAACTCGCCGCAGTCCACGATCTCCTTAGCGAGCGTGCGTGCGTTGTACTGCATCGTCTCCATGATGTACCGGTAGCCATCGTGGCCGTAGCGCACGAAGTTGTAGTACTGGGCGAGCACCATTGCGGAGCCAGTGGAGAAGTTTAGGGTGAAGGTAGCGTCGCGCTTGCCGAGGTAGTTCTCGTAGAAGACGAGGTCGTCGGGGAGGTCGCTCGTCTCCCTGAACACGAGCCATCCGATGCCGGGATATACAAGGCCGAACTTGTGCCCTGATACGTTGATCGAGCGGACCTGCTCGAGACGGAAGTCCCACTCGGTGTGCGGGTAGAGGAAGGGCCACACAAAACCGCCGCTGGCAGCATCCACATGCAGGGGAACGTCAAGGCCCTTCTCGTTCTTGAGCTTGACCAGGTAGTCGTTGATCCCTGTGATGTCATCGGAATGGCCGGTGAAGGTGGTGCCGAGCACGGCTGCCACACCGATCGTGTTCTCGTCTATGTGCGGCTCTATATCCTCGGGTCCGATCGTGTACTTGTCCTTCGCCAGCGGCACGATGCGCGGCTCGACGTCGAAGTAGCGGCAAAACTTCTCCCACACCACGTGTACGTCGCCTCCGAATACGAGGTTGGGTCGATCGACTGCCTTTCCTTGAGCCTGGCGACGATCGCGCCACTTCCACTTCAGGGAAAGCGCCCCGAGCATGATCGCCTCAGATGAGCCCTGAGTACGCGCTCCGGTCGTCTCGCCCGGAGCGTTGAAGAGGTCGGCGAGCATGCGGATGCAGCGTTGCTCGATCTCCGCCGTCTGCGGATACTCGGCGTGATCGATGAAGTTGGTGTGCAGCGAACCCGCGATCAACTGATCGGCCTCGGGCTCCATCCAAGTCGTCACGAAGGTCGCGAGATTTCGCATCGGCAGGCCATCGAGCAGCACCTCTTCACTGACAAGCCCGAGAGCGTCCTCGGCTGGCATACCGGTCTTCGGCAACTTGTTGTCGGGCGCGGGCTCCAGCTTGTAGCGGTTGCCGTAGGCCCCCTCAAGCTTCTCGATGCGCCCAACGGTGAGATCGGGCGAGCTCCCATCAACGCGCTGGTGAGCTGTCTGGTCCTTGGACGGCACAGTCATCCTCCTCGGAGTCACGATGGGCGGCAAATCGCCCGCGAATGAGCTTATACCTACGGGGCCTGCCGTCGGGACCGGACCTTTCGCCTACCGGGCACGGCCTTCGGATTGATATGCCGCGTTTGCGCTCTCCATGACTGCATCTCGGCTGACGAGCGACGTCACGAGATTGGCTAAGCCGACTGGCTCGCGCTAGCCTTGGCTATTCGCTTGCTGGGCCTGTCACCGAAAGGAAGTCGGCCATGAACGCCAGTAATGAGCCACCGCAGGGCGAGCCACCGTTGCCACCGCCGAGCTCGGGCGCCGGCAATCCACCGTTCAACCCGTCCTCTTCTCCCCCAGGCCCAGGCGATCCCGCGAGCGGAGCCGGTTATCCGCCTCAGCCGCCTGGCAGCGAATACCCGCCTCCCACGAATGGCCAGGGTGGCAATGGCTGGGCGATCGCCATCGGCACGGCTTTGGTCATTGCGCTGATAGTGGTGGTCGTCCTGTTGGCCTCCAACAAAAGCTCAAAACCCGCCGCTGTCACCACTCAATCGCTTAGCATCGGCCACTCCACGACCGTCAACCCGACCACCGTGACTCAGCAGACGACGGTCACGACACCGACGACGACCGTCACAACGCCCGCAAAGACAGTCACTACGCCTCCCCCCACGACTACAACTACGCCGACGGCGACCACCGGCAAGTCCTCTACCACTACCCCAGCCCCGGCCAGCCCGAGTCCGTAGGGGTCAAGTCCCAGACGCTTCATAGGACGAAGATCAACCGCAATGGCGTGAAGCGGCGGACGGGCCTCGAACCCGCGACCTCAAGCTTGGGAAGCTTGCGCTCTACCAACTGAGCTACCACCGCGCAGAGCAGATATTACGCCGTCGCGGCGCGCGCGCACTACGCTTTCGCTCGATGACCAGACGCTCTCTGATGCCCTTTGCGATCGGCTTGCTCGGCGCCGCGTTGATCGGGCTGCTCGTGTATGGGATCTCCACGCAATCGCCCACGCGCACGCTGGATGACTCGATCGAGCACGGCTTGTATCCCGCGGCGCCTTCGGCAAAGAGCCTGATGCCACTGCTCTCGGGCGACGGCAAGCGCTCGCTTGCGTCCTTCCGCGGCAAGGTGGTGGTGCTCAACTTCTGGGCCTCCTGGTGCGTCCCCTGCCAGGAAGAGGCGCCCATCCTCGAGCGCGAGCAGCATGCCCTGCTACGACGCGACGGTACGGTGCTTGGCGTCACGTTCAGAGATACCTCATCGGACTCGCTTGGATTCGTGAAGCAGCACGGGCTCACGTTCCCGACGCTACGCGACGTGAGCGGCGAATTCGCCCGGTCATATGGCACGAACGAGATCCCTGAGACGTTTGTGATCGACCGTTACGGTCACGTGGTGGCGATCTCTCGCGAGGAAGTCAGTGAAGCCTTCCTGAATCGCGCCATTGCCTTGGCGGAGCGCTCATGAGCAAGCTTGCCAGGCCCGCAAGGGCTTGGCGGCAGGCGGGACCGCGAGCATTGGCTTTCGCGATTGCTTTTACGGCAGGACTGGCCCTCTCGTCGGCCACGGCCGCCGTCGGGGAGGCTCAGGCTCCCCGTACCACCCTGCCCGTGATCGAACGTCAGGTGATGTGCGTGACGTGCAAGATCCCTTTGAACGTCGCCGAATCGCCTCAGGCCGACCGCGAGCGGGCGCTCATCCGCGGGCTGATCGCCGAAGGCAAGACCGAAGCTCAAATAAAGAGTGCGCTGGTCGGTCAATACGGGGAGGCCGTGCTCGGGCTGCCGGACGCAAAAGGCTTCGATCTGACCGCATATGCGGTGCCGATCGCCGTGGTGCTCGCCTTGCTGGCTTTGCTCGCGCTGCTGCTCCCAAGCTGGCGCCGAAACGCTCGAACGAGGGCTGCCTCTACGCCCAGTGCCCCGAAGCTGAGTGACGGCGATACGGCGCGCTTGGATGCCGACCTAAAGCGCTTCGACTAGAGCCGCAGGGCGACTCAGAGGCGACAGTAGCCAGCCCGAAGACCGCACGCTCGCTACATCTCCTCAGGTGCATCTCTCCCGAGGAGCCTCTCGCTACATCTCCTCAGGTGCCTCCACCCCGAGTAGCTGGAGCGAGCTTGAGATCGTGTTCAGTGAGGCCACACACAAAGCAAGCCGCTGCGATTCGAGCGTCTCAGACTCCGCACCAAGCACACGGCAGTCTCGGTAGAAGGCAGTGAACTGCTGGGCCAACTCGAGCGCGTAGGCGGCTATCCGGTGGGGCGCCCTGCGCTCGGCCGACTCGCGCACCTCGCTCGGAAAGGCAAGTAGCTTCTTTATAAGCGTGCGCTCGGCCGGGTCCAATTGCTCGTCGCTTTCACTGACACTGCGCAAGGCCTGCTCGACGCGCTCGGTACCGGCCTTCGCGAGCATCGAGGCAGTGCGCGCGTGGGCGTACTGAACGTAGTAGACAGGGTTCTCGCTCGACTCCTCGCGCGCCAAGTCGAGGTCGAGGTCGATCGTGGTGTCATGCGAGCGCGAGAGTAGGAACCAACGTGCTGCGTCCACGCCGATCTCACCGAGCAAGTCCTCAAGCGTGACGAACTCACCCGCCCGCTTTGACATTTGGGCACGCTCGCCGCTGCGCACGAGATGCACTAGCTGCATGATCAGCATCTCCAGGTGCCCCGGATCTCCGCCGAGGGCCTCATAGGCGGCCTTCATGCGTGCCACGTAACCGTGATGGTCTGCGCCCCATACGTCGATCTGACGATCGAAGCCACGCTCACGCTTGTCCTGGTGGTAGGCGATGTCTGAGGCGAAGTAGGTGTGCTCGCCACTGGAGCGCACCAGCACCCGGTCCTTGTCGTCGCCGTAGTCAGTGGTGCGCAACCACAGAGCGCCCTCGCTGCGATAGGTGTGGCCGCTCTGCTCTAGCAGTGAGAGCGTGTGATCGACCGGGCTTGGGGCTCCCTTGTGGAGCTTGCTCTCAAAAGCCCAGTGGTCAAAGCTCTGCACGCGAAATTCCTGCAGCGAGCCCTGCATCTGACCGATCATTATGTTCACGGCGGCCTCTCCCAGCTCAGCAGGATCCATCGCGGCCGCATTCGCCAGCCTGGCAGCTAGCTCTGGCACATAGTCCCCTCGATAGCCGTCCTCCGGAACCTCCTCCCCATGCGCGAGCGCGGCAATCGACTCACCGAGCTTGAAGACTTGTGAGCCGGCATCGTTAACGTAGAACTCGCGCTCGACCTGGTGTCCGTGAAAGGCGAGAACCCGCGCAAGCGCGTCTCCATAAGCGGCATTACGAGCATGGCCGACGTGCATTGGGCCAGTCGGATTGGCCGACACGAACTCGACGATGATCCGCTCAGGTGCAAGCGCCCCAGAGCGACCGAAGTTCTTCCCGGCGGCAAGTACAGCCGTGAGCGCGGCACGGTGCCAGCCGTCGGTGAGGAACAGGTTCAGGAATCCCGGCCCCGCTACGTCGAAACGCTCGAGTTGGGCACCAAGCCGCTCAGCCAAAACGTCGCCAAGTCGCTGGGCCAACTCGCGCGGCGGTGCACCCGCGGCGGGAGCAAGCAAGAGCGCGGCGTTCGTCGAGTAGTCGCCGAAGTCGGCCCGCGGAGGACGCTCGAGCGTGATCGCCTGATGAGTGCCCGCGCCTTCAGAAAGCTCGCCGGCTATCGCAAGCACGGTCTCTCGCAGGCCGATCTCGGTAGTAATGGGGCTCACTGGCGAGGATCTTATGCGCCGCCCGCGCCCGATCCCCCGCACGGGTTGCGATACTAGGCTTGTGAACGACGAGAACCAAGGCGCCGAGCGCCACATAAACATTCATCTCTCCCCCGAGATCATGGGGGGCGTATACGCGAACTTCGCGAACGTGAGCCACTCCGACTATGAGTTCACGGTCACTTTCGCCAGGGTCGACCACGAGGTTGAGTCCGAGGAGGTGCCGGGCGTGGTCGTGTCGCGCGTGAACCTCTCGCCCCGCTTCATGCGCGAGCTGATCGACGCCATGGAGGACAACTACTCGAAGTGGCGCACCCGTGAGGGCATCAAGAACCTGCCCGAGTACGGTGGCGCCGAGACCGGGGAAACCGACGAGTAGTGACTCGACCGTGCGCCCCCGCGGAGCGCGCTCCCGCCTGCTTCCGCATCCCCGCGCCCCGCTAGGGCGTAGGGACCGATGGAGGGTTTTGGAGATGAAGGTCGCGGTCGTCTCGGACATCCATTCAAACCGTCAGGCCTTCGAAGCCGTGCTAGAGGCGGTCGCCGACAGCGAGGCCACAGAGCTGTGGTGTCTCGGTGACATCGTCGGCTATGGCGCCGACCCAGATGCCTGCGTGGAGCTTGTACGTCGTCACGTCGCGGTGTGCCTGGCGGGGAACCACGACATCGCGGTTGTCGGTGAGCTGCCTTTGGACGAGTTCACCCGCGGCGCCAGCCTTGCGGCGCAATGGACGCGCGAAGTGATCGCACCCGCCAACCTCTCCTTTCTGTCAGAGCTACAGCCCCAGGGTGAGGAGGGTCAGATCGGTCTGTATCACGCCAGCCCCCGCGATCCCGTCTGGGAGTACGTGCTTTCCGCCCTGTTGGCCGAGTTGTGTCTAGATGCCCAAGCACACCGGGTGTGCCTAATCGGACATTCGCACGTGGCTTCCTCGTTCGTGCGCTATGACGGCGAGGCAGCTACCGGGGAGCCATGTCGCGCAGACACCGAACTGGACATATCTACTGGCGAGTGGCTGTTGAACCCCGGCAGCGTCGGCCAGCCGCGCGACGGTGACCCACGCGCCGCATGGTTGCTGTTGGATCTAGACGGACAAGCGGCCTCTTACCGGCGCACCCCTTACGACGTGGCCGGTGCTGCCGCGGCAATCCGAGCGGCGCGTTTGCCAGACTCCCTTGCCGAGCGCTTGGAGTACGGTCAGTGAACATGCGAATCCTCATCCGCCTGGTCCCCGCGGGATTGCTTGGCGTTGCGACGGCTGTACTAGTCTCATGCGGCAGCTCGGGTACTGGGCTGATCCCTTCCGCCAACGCTGGCCCACTGCAAAGTGATTTTGAAGCGGTCGCACAGGCCGCCGAAGCCGGCAACGGCAGTTGTGCGGAAACCGAATCGGCGCTGGGCAAGACCGAGCAGGACTTCCTTGCGCTCCCGACTAGCGTCGATCGCGGCTTGCACGCCCGCCTGAAGTTGGGTATCGCCAACCTACGCAAACAGGCCTTGGCGATGTGCGAGCAGCCCACGGAAACCTCGACCACCGGCACGCAGACTTCGACCACTTCGACCACGACAACTTCGACGAGCACGGAAACGACGCCCAGCACAACGACCAGCACCACGACCACGCCGACAACCCCCACCACCGCACCGACAACCACCACACCGCCAAGCGAAAGCGGCGGAACCGAAGCCCGTGAAGCTGAAGAAAGCCCCAGCAAAGACGAAGGAAACGGGAAAGTCGAAAACGAAAACAACGGTGGGGCCAACGCGGGTGGCGCAAGCCCGGGAGGTGGTCAGTGAGCGAGACTGAGATCGCAGGGCGCTATCAGCTGCAGGACAGGCTCGGCTTCGGCGGGATGTCGACCGTTCACTTGGCGTTTGACAAGCGCTTGGAGCGTCGTGTGGCGGTCAAGCTGCTCGCCGAGCACCTCGCCGAGGATCCTACGTTCGTCTCGCGCTTTCAGCGCGAGGCCCAGGCCGCAGCGCGCCTTATCCATCCCAACATCGTGCAAGTATTCGACTCAGGGCAAGATGAGCGTACAGGCCAGTACTTCATCGTGATGGAGTACATCGAGGGACAATCCTGCGCCGAGATTTTGCGCGACGACGGTTGGGTTGAGGTAGATGAAGCGGTTGCGATCATCGAACAGGCTTGCGAGGGACTGCACTATGCCCACCGCCATGGTGTGGTGCACCGGGACGTCAAGCCCGGCAACTTGTTGCGCTCGCGCGACGGAGAGGTCAAGCTCGCCGACTTCGGTATCGCCAAGGCCACTGAGCAATCGAGCATCACGCAGGTCGGATCAGTGCTTGGCACCGCCGCCTATCTCGCCCCAGAGCAGGCCCGCGGCGAGGAGGCCGGTCCGCGCGCCGATCTGTATGCGCTCGGCGTAGTCACCTACCAGCTGATCTCTGGGCGCCTACCGTACGAGGCGGCCTCGCTAACGGAGCTGGCGCTCAAACAGCAGCAGGAAGAGCCCGCGATGCTCGATTCGCTCGTGGCGGCCGTAACACCCGAGTTGGCCGAGGCCGTGGCTCTGGCACTGGCACTCGATCCCCGCGACCGCTATGAGAGCGCGCGCGAGATGGGACGCGCGATCAACGATGGGGCGCTTGGTATCTCCCCCGCCCAGCACCTGGAGCCCTCACGCGGAGCTACACACGCCACCGAGGCAACCAGCGTGCTGGCGAGCGCGACACGCGCGCACGAGAGCTCAAGTCCACGTGGAGGTGCGGTGGTCCCGCGCCAGCCACGCCGCGGTCCCGCGCGTACCCCTGCACCGATCGTGGCGAGCGCCACACCCCAAGGGCGAAGGTCGGGCCTTAGGCGTTTGATGACGCTGCTGATCGCATTGCTTGCGCTTGGTGGCGTGATCGCCGCGATCGTTGTCCTGAGTGCCCCCGCGCCTACCAAGATCACGCTGCGTAACGTCGTTTACAACGACGCCCAAGAATCCGCCGAAGCGCTCAAGCAGCTCGTCCACGAAAACGTGAAGTAGCCACAAAGGCGGGGGCCCGCTTGCGCGGACCCGCGGCAAGAACTACTGCCCTTTCGACCGGGACAACCGTCACTCGCCGCGTAGCCTAGCCGCCGTCTCAGACAATCGTCCGTCGAGAACGGCCTTGCGTAGATCGGCCATCAGCTGCGCCAGAAAGGCCAGATTGTGTTCGGTGAGCAGCCTCATCCCGGTGAGCTCTTTGGAGCGCACCAAATAGGAGAGGTAGGCACGCGATAGTCCCCGCGTACAGGCTTGACAGGAGCAACCCTCCATCAAAGTCTCCTCAGAGGTCCGCCACACACTTTTCGTGAGATCCACGCGCCAGCGGTTGTGCGGCTCTGGCACGAGCGCGGTGCCGTGACGACCCAGGCGCGTGGGCATCGCACAATCGAACGTGTCGATCCCCAGCTCCACCCCGCGGATTAGGTCGTCCACGTCGCCGATCCCGAGCAGGTGGCGCGGCAGCCGCTCATGCTCGCCCCCTAGCTCGGCTATGGCGTAACTGACCACCTCATACATCTGCGCCTTCTCCGCGCCGAGGGAGCCGCCAATAGCCACACCCCCGCAGCCACTGGTGGCTACGACGCGAGCCGAGGCACGGCGCATGTCCTCGTAGACACCGCCCTGCACGATCCCGTATATGAGCTGCTCAGCCGGCCCGTGCTCGGCGTGCCAGGTCAAGCAGCGCTCCAGCCAGCGGTGGGTACGCTCGGTCGAGCGCTCCGTGTAGCCGCGGTCTACATGGAAGGGGGTGCACTCGTCGAACACAAGCGCGATATCCGAGCGAAGCGAGGCCTGCACCGCCATCGACCCCTCAGGCGTGAGGAAGCGCTCAGAACCGTCCACATAGGAGCGGAAGCGCACTCCTTGCTCGTCGATCGAGAGGATCGCTCCCTCCCGGGGGGGGCTCTCGCTATCGCGCCCACGGGATGGACGAGCCTTAATCTCATCGGCAACCGTACCGTGGCCCATAGAGAAGACCTGGAAACCCCCCGAGTCGGTGATGATCGGCCTCTCCCAGTCCATGAAGCCGTGCAAGCCACCGAAGCGCTCGATCAGCTCAGCGCCTGGATTGAGCATCAGGTGGAAGGTGTTGCCGAGCACCATGTCGTAGCCAAGCGCCTTCACCTCGGCCGGCAGCAAACCCTTGATCGTGGCCTTCGTCGCAAGCGGCACGAATGCGGGTGTGCGAATATCGCCATGCCCAGTTCTCAGCCGTCCGGCACGGGCATTTGTGGCGCCGTCGCGCGCTTCGATCGTTAGGGCCACCAACGCGGCATCCTAGAAGCCGCAGACAATGCTCGCCTCCCTCGTCAACGTCACCCACCTCGTCGAAACCTTCGGCTACCCATTGCTGTTCCTCGTCGTAATGGCCGAGTCAAGTGGCGTGCCCGTGCCGGGCGAGACAGGCTTGATCGCGGCAGCTGTGGCGGCCAGCCAAGGCAAGCTCCACATTGAGCTTGTCATCGCAATCGCCGCGGTCGCGGCGATCGTGGGCGACAACATCGGCTATCAGATCGGGCACAAGGGGGGACGTTGGATACTAGAGCGGCCGGGACGCTTTGAGCGCCAGCGCCGGCAGGTGCTCGTCACAGGAGAACCGTTCTTCGAGCGCCACGGCCCCAAGGCCGTGTTCTTTGGACGCTTCCTGCTTGGCCTGCGCGTGTGGGCATCGTGGCTGGCAGGTGCCACTCACATGCGCTGGCGCTCGTTCTTCCTATGGAACGCGCTGGGTGGAATCTGCTGGGCGACGGCGATCGGCCTACTCGCCTACTTCCTGGGCAATACGGCCGGCAACGTAATCGAAGCCTTCGGCCTGTACGGCGTAGCGGCGGTATTGATTGCGATAGCCGTGTTCCTGATCGCCCATTTCCGTGCCCGCCATCGAGCTGACGAAGAGGGAGATTCCGAGAGCTCCCCAAGGGATATCGACAGCTCCCCGGGGGCTGCCGAGAATTCCTCAGGAGTCGCCGAAAGCTCCTCAGACCCCAAAAGCGAGCGGCGGTCTCGCTGAACTAAGCCTGTGCGCTCTGCTGGGCCGGTATGTCGCTGTGGGAAGGCGCCGGCTTGGCCGCATCGCCGCAACACCCAGTAGCGATGCGCTCCCACATCTTGCCGAGGGCCTCGAGCTCGTGCTCTGAGAAGTGGGAGAGGAAGTGCTCACGTACGACCGCTCTGTGGGTCCCGCGCGCTGCCTTTAGGCGCTCGCGGCCACCGTCGGTGAGACATGCATAGGCGCCACGCGCATCGTGTTGGCAGGTGCAACGGCTAAGCAGCTCGTCGCGCTCCAAGCGATCGACCAAGCGAGTAAGCCCACTGCGCGATAGCTGGGCATGCTCGGCAAGATCACACATGCGCATCTTTCCCGCAGGCGCGTCCATCAGATGCTGGAGCACCTCATAAGAGCTGAGCTGCAGTCCGTGCTCGCGCTCGAGCCGGCCCTCCAGGCGCTTGGCAAGCGAGGCATGCGCACGCAGCAACCCCCGCCAGGCACGAAGCTCGGCTTCGCTGAGAGAGTCAGGCTCTGCAAGGCCCTGCTCCTTGCTCGGAGCGAGCTTGAGGACCGTCGCGGTTGCAGTTGCGGTGGACATGATGGCAATCGGCACTAGCTGTGTGCTGAGTCGAACATAGCAGTGTCGGAGGTAGGAATCCCTGTCAACTGAGCGACAACTCAGCTCTTGGTGGCCCTCCAGGCCCACCACATCATCAGCGGTTGCAGGGGCAGGCGCCCGTATAGAGCCCAACGCGGGATCTTGTGGAAGTGCTCGGGCGTGCGAGCCATATAGAGGTTCGCTGGAAACACGGCAGCGAGCAATGCGATCAAGCCGAGTCCAGCCGGGCGCCGGGTCCACGGCAGGAGCACCCCCAAGCCGCCCACCACCTCGGCTACGCCACTCACGGCCACTAGGCTCTGCGCGCGCCCCTTCATGCTTGGAGGCACGATCCGTTCGTACGCGCGCGGCATCACGAAGTGGTTGACCCCGGCGCCAACGAACGCGAAACCGAGCAGCAACCTCGAGCGCCTCCGGTGATCAGGCTCATCGCCTGCCGGGGGGATCGTCTCGGTGTCTGAGTGGGCGTCGGTGTCGGTGTCCATTGTGTCTCCTGAGTAAGCGTCGCCCGGCTGGGCTTAGCCCTCGATCAGCGACTTTCCGGTCATTTGTTCGGGCTGAGCAATCGCCAAGAGGTCGAGTACCGTCGGCGCCACGTCCGCGAGGATACCGCCCTTGGCGCGCAGCTCCAGACCGGGCGCGGTCACGATCAAAGGGACCGGGTTGAGCGAGTGGGCCGTGTTGGGGGACCCGTCAGGCTCGAGCATGTGGTCCGCGTTGCCGTGGTCGGCCGTCACCAAGCACACGCCCCCGCTCTCGCGGACTGCTTGCACCACCATGCCAAGGCACTCGTCGACCGTTTCTATCGCGCTCACGGCCGCCTCGATCACACCGGTATGTCCGACCATGTCGGCATTGGCGAAGTTGATCACCCCGAAGCGAAATCCATCACCGTCCGCTCTACCCCAGCTTTCCTTCCATGCGCCCACGAAAGCGGAGGCAGCCTCGCGGGCGCTCATCTGTGGCTTGTGGTCATAGGTGGGCACATCGCGCGGTGAGGGCACCAGCTCGCGCTGCTCTCCCTCACATGGGCTCTCCTCGCCACCGTTGAAGAAGTATGTGACGTGCGGGTACTTCTCGGTCTCCGCCACGTGCAACTGGCGCTCGCCGGCATGAGCGATCACCTGCGAGAGCGTGACGGCCGGGCGCTCCGGCGCGAACGCCACCGGGTAAGGCCAAGCCTCCTCATATTCGGTCAGCGTGACCAAGCGGCTTAGCGGCAGGGCGCCACCGCGCCCCTCCCAGCCCGGGAACTGCTCAGTGTCTCCCCCTCCCGGTGACGTGCCTCCCCCTCCCGGCGGCGCCGCTGGCGGACCGGACTGGCCTGCTGAGTCCCCGCCCAAGCCCGGCTCGGCCAAGGCCCTGACAAGCTCGCGCATGCGGTCGGGGCGGAAGTTGAAGCACAAGACGCTGTCTGCGGGTCGAATGAGCGCCTCTTCGCCGACGAGCGTGGGCTCGATGAACTCATCGGTCTCGCCCCGCTCATAGGCATCGCTGACGGCCTGCTCGCCACTGACAGCATGGTGGGGTGCACGGCCGTGGAGGAGCATGTCGTAGGCACGCTGAGTGCGCTCCCAGCGGCGGTCACGGTCCATCGCCCAGTAGCGACCCACCACCGATCCCACACGCACCCCAGCCGTACGGTCGAGCTCGGCCAAGTAATCGATGCCGGCGTGCGGCAAAGTGTCGCGCCCATCGGTGAAGGCGTGCAACACTAGGTCCACTCCCGGCGCCAGCTCGCCCCCAAGCGCGATCAAGGCGCGCAGATGCTCGAGTGAGGAGTGCACCCCACCGTCGGAGACGAGCCCGAGAAGATGGACCCGTGGGGCATCGGCGAAGGCAGCTCGCAAGACCGGGCTCTTGGCAAGTGAACCGTCGGCGATCGCCTCGTCGATGCGCACGAGATCTTGCTTGACTACCGCACCCGCGCCCAGGTTGAGATGACCGACCTCTGAATTGCCCATCTGTCCTTCGGGCAATCCCACGGCGGCTCCCCAGGCGGTGAGCGTGGTGTGTGGGTATGTGGCCCACAGCTCGTCGAATACAGGCGTGTCGGCTAGCGACACGGCGTTGCCAGGACCCCGCTCGGCAAGCCCCCAGCCATCGAGCACAACCAGGCACACGGACGGCGTGGGCGCCGCTCGCGAGCCCGCGGGTGCGCTCATCGCTGGGCGGCCGCCACGATCGCGGCAAATGACTCGGGCTCGAGCGAAGCCCCGCCCACGAGCGCCCCATCGACGTCTGGCAGAGCAAGTAGCTCTGGCGCGTTCTCGGGCTTGACCGAGCCGCCGTAGAGGATGCGCACGCGCTCAGCCGCATCCTGGGAGCGTCCGCCGACAAGCGCCCTCACGAACGCGATTGCCTCCTGGGCCTGCTCGGGCGTGGCAACACGACCGGTGCCGATCGCCCAGATCGGCTCGTAGGCGATCGTCACGTCCTGCAGCCGCTCATCCGGCACGCCCGCGAGATTCTCGCCAATCTGGTGGCGCAGCTTGCGCTCCATGTCCCCCTCGTCGCGCTCGGTCTCCGTCTCTCCCACACACAGGATCGGCGCGAGTCCAGCCGCGAGCGCGGCGGGCACCTTCAAGGCGAGTGCCTTGTCGGTCTCGCCGAACAACTCCCTACGCTCGGAATGACCGAGCACTACCCCGCTCACATCGAGCTCTGAGAGCATCGGCGCCGAGACCTCTCCAGTGAATGCGCCTTCGGGCTCGTGGTGCATATTTTGGGCGTATACCTCTACGCGCGAGCCGCGTGCACTGTCAACCATCGCGCGTAGGTCAGTAAAAGGTACGCACACCGCAATGTCCACACCGCTCACCGAAGACACGCGTGGAAGCAGACCTTGGATGTACTCCTCGGCTTGGGCCTCAGTCTTGTACATCTTCCAATTGCCCGCAATCAAAGGGCTCCGCTCGGCGCTCATCACACGATCCCAGCGCCATCGAGGGCCTGGACTCCGGGCAATGTGCGACCCTCGACGAGCTCGAGCGTCGCTCCCCCACCGGTGGAGAGGTGATCTACCGTGTCCTCCAGGCCAAACTGCGCCAATGCGGCAGCCGAGTCGCCCCCGCCGACCACGGTCACACCCTTGGCGGATGCCACAGCCTCGGCCACGGTGCGGGTTCCCGCCGCGAATGGTTCCAACTCGAAGGCCCCCATAGGGCCGTTCCAGAAGACGGTGCCGGCGAGTGTTATCTCCTTGGCGTAGCGTGCAGCAGTAACGGGGCCGATGTCGAGGCCCATCCAACCGTCGGGCACCTCGATGCCCTCCAAGACGCGATGCTCGGCGTCCTCGGCGAAGCGATCAGCGATCACGAGGTCGCTGGGCAGCAGCAGGCGGGCATGACCAGGCAAGGCCGCCTGAGCAAGTGCTCCGCGAGCATGCTCAACGTCATCCGCATCGCATAGCGAATCGCCCACCTCATGCCCTTGGGCACGAAGGAACGGGAAGCACATTGCCCCGCCAATGATGACCGCGTCGGCGAGCGTGGTGAAACGATCTATGACGGCGATCTTGTCCGCCACCTTGGCGCCGCCGATGACCGCGACGAGCGGACGTTCAGGGCCTTCGAGGATGCCAGTCAAGGTACTGACCTCCCGTTCGAGCAGACGCCCCGCTGCACACGGCAAGAGGTGCGCCACCCCGGCGGTGCTTGCGTGCGCACGGTGGGCAGCACCGAAAGCATCGTTTACATACACATCGGCCAGCTCCGCTAGCGCACGTGCCAGATCGGGGTCGTTAGCGGTCTCGCCAGGCTCGAAGCGCACGTTCTCAAGCGCCAGAATCTCTCCGTCCTTTAGCCCATCTGCAAGTGCTCGCGCTCGTGAACCCACCACCTCGGGCGCGAGCGTCACCTGCGCACCCGTCAGCTCACGTAGACGCTCCACCACCGGTGCCAATGACAAGTCGGCCTCCGGCCTGCCCTCTGGCCGCCCGAGGTGGGAGACGAGCACAAGTCTCGCCCCGCGTGCTCGCAACTCTTCGATCGTGGGCAAAGCTTGCACGATGCGCGTGTCGTCAGCGACCACAGGCGTGTTGTGTTCGCCCTTGGCCATAGGCACGTTGAAGTCGACTCGCACGAGCACGCGCTTGCCGTGCACGTCGAGCTGATCGATGCTCTTCATGTTCTTATTCTCCGGCTCCTGTGACCAATTCTCACTGCCGGCACCCCAGCCGGCGAGCAGACAGCAAGCGGGCTCACAGGACTCGCTGCACTAGATCGACGATGCGATTGGAGTAGCCCCACTCGTTGTCATACCAAGCCACCACCTTGAGCATTGTCCCATCGATCACGGCCGTCAATTGCGAGTCCACGATCGAGGAGTAGGGCGAGTTCACGATGTCGCTCGAGACGATCGGGTCCTCGGTGTACGCAAGCAAACCGACTAGCGGGCCACTCTGCGAAGCAGCCTTGAGCGCAGCATTGACCTCCTCCACGCTGGTGGCACGCTCGCACTCGACGGTCAGGTCAACCACCGAGCCGGTCGGCACGGGCGCGCGCACCGCGAAACCGTGGAGCTTTCCCTGCAACTGGGGCACGACGAGACCAATCGCCTTGGCCGCGCCGGTGGAGGCCGGAATCAAGTTAATCGCGGCAGCTCGCGCACGGCGCAGGTCTTTGTGAGGAAGGTCCTGCAGGCGCTGGTCGGCCGTATAGGCGTGAATCGTTGTCATCAGGCCATGCTTGACGCCGACCGTGTCCACCAAGACCTTTGCCACCGGAGCGAGACAGTTGGTCGTACAGGAGGCGTTTGAGATCACATCGTGGGCCTCGCGATCGTAGGCCTCGTCGAAATTGACACCGAGCACAACGGTCACGTCGGGATCGGTGGCGGGTGCCGAGATCACGACCTTCTTGGCTCCGCCCGCGAGGTGCTTGGCGGCGCTGGGACGATCGGTGAACAGGCCGGTCGACTCGATCACCACATCCACTCCGAGCGACTCCCAAGGCAATGCCGCGGGGTCACGCTCGGCGAGCACCTTCAATTCGCGTCCGTCGACGAAGATCGTGCGCTCGTCCTTTGCCACAACCTCTCCCGGATAGGGGCCAAGGATCGAGTCGTACTTGAGCAGATGAGCCAGCGTCTGGCAATCGGTGAGATCGTTGACCGCCACCCATTCGATCTCCTGCGCGTCCCCCCGAGCCATTGCGGCGCGGAACACGTTCCGGCCTATGCGACCGAATCCGTTTATTCCCACGCGTACGGGCATTCACAGCCTCCTTAGCCAAAAACCGAAGAGAGTCCGGCTCGTCGACCTCCGGTCTCGCGCCACCCTCTATGTCTAATGAACGATGCCGGGCCCAAGGAGCATCGCTCCCTCGCCCGGCGTGGGCGGGAAAGGCTATCAGCGGCTCACTCCAGGGCCATCTGAACGCCTACCCGCCAACCAATCAACGCATGCCCACAACGGCCGCTTCTGTTTGCCTGCAGCCGCCACTGGGATTGCATCCACGAGACGGCGCGTCTACCCGCGGGTCTGTGCCTAGGAGTCGCGCGAGCGCTTGTCGATGTCGCGGTGGGCGACGGCGACCGTGAGCTCGTCACGGTCGCGGTAGCGGGTAGCCAAGTGCTCGGCGATCGCGACCGAGCGATGACGCCCCCCGGTGCAACCGATCGCTATCACCAGATGGGCCTTGCCCTCGGCCACATACTCGGGCAAGAGGAAGTCGAGCAGCGAGTGCAAGCGCTCCAGGAACTCCTCCAGACGACCATCGCGCCCGATGTATTGCACTACGCGCTCATCGTGGCCTGTGAGCTGGCGCAAGTCGTGCTCATAGTGGGGGTTGGGCAGAAAGCGCACGTCGAAAGCCAAGTCCTCCTCGCGTGGAGGACCATGCTTGAAGCCGAAGCTCATGAACGTGAGCGCGAGGCGGCCCGCGGCTTGGCGCGGCAGCATCTCATCGGCTATGCGTGAGCGCAACATCGCGGCCGACATGCCGGTCGTGTCGATCACGAGGTCGGCGCGCGAGCGCAGTGGCTCGAGCAAGGCTCCCTCGGAGGCGACGCCGGCCGCGACGCTGCCCTCGGGCGCGAGCGGGTGACGACGACGAGTCTCCTTGTAGCGCGTGGAGAGCGTCTGCTCGGCGGCCTCGAGGAACAGCACATGGTGGGTGATGCCAAGCGCCTGCAGGTCCTCGATCACGGCCGTGAGCGCCTCGAAGTAGACGCCACCGCGGACGTCGGAGACAACCGCAGCGCGCTCGACCTTGGAGCCCTCGTGAACGAACAGCTCGACGAGTGAGCGGATCATCTCCGGGGGCAGATTGTCGACGCAGAAGTAGCCAGCGTCCTCGAACACGTTCATCGCCGTGGACTTACCGGCGCCCGAGAAGCCCGTTATGACGACGAGATCCTGCAGACGCGACACGATCGTCGGTCCGCTTGCCGGGCTGGGAGGCACGGGCCTGGTGGCGGCCATCTCCTGCTCATTGTGCAGCCTTCGCCGGGGGAAAGGGCCGCTCGTCCGGGGAAAGGGCCTAAGCGACCCAGCCGAGAGGACATGCGAGCGGCAGAAAAGCCACGCAGCCGGCCGAAGCGTGGCTCGAGCTCGATTCAGCCCGCCCTGTGCAGTAGCGCGTGAATATCCCGTGCGGTCTTGGCCGGCAAGCCGGGCACCCTCTGGAGCTCCTCGCGCGAGGCCGCCAAGATCGCATCAGGAGAGCCGAAATGGGTCAATAGAGCCCGCTTGCGCGCAGGGCCGATCCCGGGCAAGCCATCGAGCAAGGAGCCGGTCATCGCACTGTCGCGACGGGTGCGGTGGTGGGTGATCGCGAAGCGATGGGCCTCGTCGCGGATGCGCTGCAGAAGCTGCAGCTCGGGAGTGGAGTGGTCGAGCACGAGCGGCTCGGGGCTTCCCGGCAGGAACACCTCCTCGACGCGCTTGGCAAGCGCGACCACTGCCACCCCACGCTCGCGGAAGCCCGCGAGCGGAGCGAGGCCCGCTGTGAGCTGACCCTTGCCTCCATCGATCACGACAACGTTGGGAAGTGAAGCGAAGCTGGGGTCGTAGGAGGGATCGTGCGGTGAGAAGTCGGCTTGGCGCTCCCACTGAGCGAAGCGCCTCGAGAGCACCTCGGCCATTGAGGCGTAGTCGTTAGGGCGGGCAGGATCTTCAATCGTGCGGATCTTGAAGCGGCGATAGTCCGATTTCTTGGGCGCGCCGGCCTCGAACACAACCATCGAGGCGACCGTGTGGGTGCCACCCAGGTTTGAGATGTCGAAGCACTCGATGCGCACGGGCACCGCATCGAGGCCCAGCGCGAGCTGCAACCCCTCGAGCGCCTCGGCGCGGCGCTGGTGGCGGCGCTCGTCGCGCAAACGCTCTTGGTCCAGAGCGAGCAGAGCGTTGCGGTGGGCGAGCTCGAGAATGCGGTGCTTGTCCCCGCGCTCGGATGCCCGCAACTCCACTGGGCCATCTCGTCGCCGTGAGAGCGCTTCGGCGAGCACCGGTCGGTCGGCCAACTCCCGTTGGACCACGAGCAAGGCGGGTATCGAAGTGGGACCGCCGTAGTACTGCAGCATGAACTCCTCCGCCACCTCGGCGACCTCGCGCTCGGTCTCGTTGGAGAGATAAAAGGAATGGCGGTCCGAGAGCACGCCATCTCGTACCTGAAACACCTGTGCGTTGGCGTCGCGCCCATCGACCGCCACCGCGACGGCATCGAAGGTGCCGATTGACTCCTTGGCCACACGCTGGCGCTCCATCAAAGAGCGCACGGCACGCAGGCGGTTGCGCTCCAATGTGGCCTGCTCGTAGTCGAGTGCCTGCGATGCCTCGCGCATCCGCTGCTCGAGATCTTGCTCGATTGATGTGAAACGGCCTGAGAGGAAGTCGATGACACCGTCAATGCTCTGGCGATAGTCCTCCTTGGAGACGTACCCCACACAAGGAGCCTCACAGCGCTTTATGTAGTAGTCCAGGCACGGACTACCGCTGCGTCGCCCAGGTTCGGAGCCAGTGCAGGAGCGATACATGAACACCTTGGCCAGCACCTCGAGTGTGGAGCGCACACGCTTAGCGCTCGAATAGGGACCGAAGTAGGCTCGCGCCGAACGGTGACGCTCGCGTGTGAAGTAGACGCGTGGAAAATCCTCGTCGAGCGATATGGCTATGAACGGGTAGGACTTGTCATCACGCAAGCGGATGTTGAACCGCGGGCGGTATTGCTTGATGAAGCTTTGCTCGGCCAACAAGGCCTCGGCCTCACTAGCCACAACGACGCACTCGATCGCGTCGACCGTCGCCACCATCTCGGCGTGGCCAGGGCTTGATGGAACCTGAGCCTTGGAGAAATGCGAGGCCACACGCTTGCGAATCGACTTGGCCTTGCCGACGTAAATGACACGGCCGCGAGCGTCGCGAAACAGGTACACGCCTGGCTTGTCCGGGAGCGTGCGCCGTTGCTCGGCCAGGCTCGCTCGCCGCTGCTCGACGGAGCTACTCAATAGCTGCGCGAGTAGCGATAAACGGCGAGCAGCGTATAAACGGTCAGCCCCACGAGCACAAACCAGACGAACTCCCCGAAGCTCGTGAGCCACATACGCGGCCGGGCGGCGACCACCACATAACCGAGGGCGAGCGCACCATAGAGCAGGCTTCGGTGGCGGTCTCCGAGGCCATAGAGATCGACGTGACGTTCGCGATAGAGCCGGTAGGCGAAGTAGCCGAAGCCGGCTGCGAATACAACCCACAGGGCTGCCGCGAACGCTTCGGCCGCGTGGCCACCGCCCGGGAGGAACTCGACGGCGGCGGCAATCAGAGCGACGATCGCGATGTTGCGGACGGTCTTCAGATAACCCATGACAGAGTGCTCACGATCGCTTCAGTCTAGTCGGCCTGTGCACAGGTCCTTACTTGTCGCACACTACGAGTTGCACCAATTGCAAGGCACAGAGATGTGGGCAAGGCGTACAAAAACCCGCAATATGCGGGGTAATGAGAGAAGTCATGCAACGTTTCCCAAGTTGTTCATTTTTCCGCTATACTGCGTAAGCCCATTCGGTCCTAACCCGACCGAAACGAGGGTTGGTTGGCAGGCGCCGGGGTACTCGTCATTCAGGTCAGAGAGCCCCGGCGCCTGTTTTTTAATTCAGGCCAGGGGTATTCGGGCTTTCGGGCCAGAGAACCCGGCTAGCCCACTTTTCCCGCCAGAGAGTTCGGGCGTCCTCAGAGCTCGACTGTTTCAATCAGTCGATGAGCTCGCCGAGGTGCTCGTAGGCCGCCTCGACTGCTCGCTTGGCGGCGGTGTGACGAGCCTCAGACTTGGCCGCCTCATACTTGGTCGCCCATGCCGCGGGATCGGCGAGCTCGTCTTCCAGAGCTCCTAGAGCGGCCTCAGCCTGTTCGATCGCGCGCTCAGCCTTAGCCTGGTCGCGAACGCGGTTCTTGGAAGGTCCTTGGGCCTTGCCTGCTGGTTCCCCATGTGGCGTGCCCTTCTGGGTGCGCTTTGCCTTCCTGGCGGAGACATTGGTGGTGGTGTCACTGTCCGCATGGCTTGGCCCCTGCGCGCCCGCGCGCGCGTGGGGCACCCGATTTCTGCCATCACCATCACGCCCATTCGGACCGCCATTCGGACCAACAGAGGAGGTGAGACCGTTGCTCGAGCCACCAGCCGCGAGTCGTTCCTCCCGCATGCGCACATACTCGGGCCAGCCACCGAGAAAGCTACGCAGGGAGCCGTCTTCGATCGCCACCGTACGTGTGCCCACGGCATCGAGCAAGGCACGGTCGTGGGAGACGAGCAGGAGCGCCCCCTCGAACGAGCGCAAAGCATCCTCCAAGGCCTCGCGGCTCTCGATGTCGAGATGATTGGTGGGCTCGTCGAGGATCAGGACGTTGGGCGGACGCGGAGTGCCGTTCATAAGAATCGCCAAGGACAAGCGCCGGCGCTCCCCACCGGAGAGCCCTTCGAGCGGCTTCTCAGCGTCCTCGCCGGAGAAGAGGAAGCGCCCGACCAAGGCCCGCGCCTTATTGGGTGAGAGTCCCGTGGCTCTCTGGGCCGCCTCCACGACGCTTTGCCCCGGAGATCCCCCGGCACCAAGCTCCTCGGCGTGTTGGGAGAGATAGCCCACGGAGACGTTGTGGCCCGTGGAGAGCCTGCCCGCCCCGAGCGGGCGACGAGCGGCGAGCGTCTCGATCAAAGTCGTCTTGCCGGCGCCGTTGGGTCCCACGAGCGAAACGTGCTCGCCTCGTTCCAGCCAAAGCTCGGCATGGTCAAGCAGGACGAGCGCTCCTCCATCGGCTCCGGCACCGTCGATCTGAATGCGTCCGTCAAGCAGCTCGAAGATCACCCGCCCGGTGCGCTCGGGCGCCTTGAAGGCGAACTCAAGCGTGGCGGCATCGCGCGGGTCGCGCTCGATGCGCTCGATCTTGGCGAGCTTCTTCACGCGTGACTGGGCTTGGCGCGCCTTGGTGGCCTTGGCGCGGAAGCGCTCCACGAAGCGCTCCATGCGCTCGATCTCAGCCTGTTGCTTGTCGATCGCCTTGCCCAAGGCCATCTCCCGGGCGGCCTGCTCGCGCCGCCAAGCGTGCCAGGTGCCGGCGAAGAAACGTGAGCGAGTGGGCGGCGTCCCATAGAGCTCTAGCACGGCGGTACCGACCGCCTCGAGGAACCAGCGGTCGTGGGCGACGAGCATTACCGCCGCGTCGAGATCGATGAGCGTTTGCTCGAGCCACTCGAGCGACTCGATGTCTAGATGATTGGTGGGCTCGTCGAGCAAGAGCACGTCGGCGCTCGTGGCGAGGGCTCGCGCAAGTGAAGCGCGGGTGAGCTGACCACCCGAGAACGTGTCGAGGCCCCTGTCGAGGTCTGTCTGGGAGAAGCCGAGACCACGCGTCATGACGGTCGCACGATCGCGCCAGAGATAACCCCCGAAGGACTCCAAGCGTGCCTGTGCACGGGCATAGCGATCAAGCAAGGCATCGTCACCGGCGCCTGCGGTCATCTCGCGCTCGAGCTTGGCCAACTGCTGCTCTACCGCTAGCTCATCGACGCAGCCTGAGAGGACATAGTCGCGCAGAGACATGCCTCGATCGCGTGGAGGACGCTGGTCGTGCAGGGCGATGCGTACACCCTTGGCGACGCTCAACTCGCCCTTGTCGATCGTGTCCTCACCCGCGATCATGCGCAGCAAGGTCGTCTTGCCAGCACCGTTGCGTCCCGCGATCGTGAGGCGTTCGCGGCGCTCGAGCTTGAAGGAGACGCCGCCGAGCAGGGGCTTGCCGGCCATGTCCTTGCGCAGGTCGGAGGCGATCAAGAGGGCCACGTCGAGGATGGTAGGGCCCGCTGCTTCCTATAAGATTCTCCCCAGCATGCGCCGCCTACTTTCAACCGTGCTCGCATCCATGATGCTCCTGCTCGTGCTCGCCCCGGCAGCACTCGCGGACAACGATGGGCGCGGCTTCTATGGCGCCACCAACGACAAGGTGGTGACCAACGCGGGCTTCATCCTGATCATCTTCTTCCCTACTTTCGTGCTGCTCATGAGCCTCTTGCAGTGGCGCTTGGATAAGCGCAAAGATGCGCGCAAAGCCGCACAGAAAGCGCACGCAGGCGACGCCCGCTGGCGCGGCGGTTGGTAGTCCCGCGTAGCGGAGAATCGATGAGCGAGCCAGACGTGTCCGGCTCGAAGGCCATTCCCGAGCCAGGGCTTTCAGGCGGGGGACCAGTTCGCTACGAACGCCAGGGCGCGGCCGCAGTGGTGAGCATTGATCGTCCGGAGCGGCGCAACGCCGTGGACGGGCCGACGGCTGTGGCCTTGCATGAAGCGCTGATGCGCTTCGAGGGAGAAGATGAGGCCCGCGCGATGGTGCTGACAGGCGTGGGTGGAGTGGCCTTCTGCGCGGGCGCAGACCTGAAGGCAATCGAGACGTTCGGCGACCGGTTGATGGCAAAGGAGGGTCCGATGGGGTTTACTCGCCTGACTCCCTCCAAGCCCACGATTGCGGCGATCTCGGGCTTTGCTCTGGCGGGTGGGCTCGAGCTCGCATTGTGGTGTGACCTGCGCATCGCTACGGAAGGCTCGCGGCTCGGCTACCCGGAGCGTCGCTGGGGAGTGCCTTTGATCGACGGGGGCACGCAAAGACTGCCGCGCGTGGTGGGGCTAGGTCGAGCGCTTGACCTGATCCTCACAGGCCGCATCATCGACGCGGAAGAAGCCCACACGATGGGACTACTCACGGAGGTGGTCGCCGAAGGAAAGCACTTGGAACGGGCGATCGAGCTGGCCAACAACCTTGCGGGATTCCCCCAGCGAACGATGCTCGCTGACAGACGCGCCGCGATCGAGGGACTGGGGATGACCCTGGAGGAAGGACTCGAACTCGAGTCACAAGCCGGCCCGGACGTGTTCCTCGACGCGGTCAAAGGTGCGGCGCGCTTCGCCTCGGGCGAGGGACGCGGAGGAGTGGGCGCGGGCGCATAGTCCAATCTGGGTGCCCTACGCGCGCGCGTAGGGCAAGCCTTTTTGCGGACACCTCCCCGCGTGAGGCGGCGGCTGGGACTATCCTCGGCTGATCGAACCGCGGGAGAGAAAATGAGCTATTTCGTGACGGGAGCGACCGGCTTCATTGGCCGGCGGCTGGTGGAGCGGCTGCTCGATCGCAAGGGCAAGATCCATGTGCTGGTGCGTGAAGACTCGCTCGGGCGCCTGGATGAGCTGATCGAGCACTGGGAAACGATCTCGGATGCAACCGTGAGCAGGCGCATTCATCCCGTGGTTGGCGACTTGCGCCAACCTCTGCTGGGACTCGAGGATGAGCGTGTGAGCGAGCTGGAAGGCACGATCGAGCACTTCTTCCATCTCGCGGCGGTGTATGACATGACCGCGCCGGTGGAGCTCGATATGGCCGTTAACGTGGGTGGCACAAATCACGCACTGGAGCTGGCGGGAGCGCTGCGCTCCGAACACTTTCACCATGTCTCCTCGATCGCGGTAGCGGGTGCCTTCAAAGGGGTGTTCGGCGAGGACTGTTTTGACGAGGGCCAGCGCTTGCCATCGCCCTACCACGCCACCAAGTTCGAGGCCGAGCGAGCGGTACGCGAGCAAGTGCTCACGCCGTGGCGCATATACCGGCCGGGGATCGTGGTCGGCGATTCGAAGACCGGCGAGATGGACAAGATCGACGGTCCGTACTACTTCTTCAAGGCGATCCAGAGAATTCGCCAAGTGGTGCCGCAGTGGATGCCGCTGGTGGGCCTGGACTTGGGCAAGACGAACATCGTGCCGGTTGACTGGGTGGCCGGGGCGCTGGACCACATAGCCCACAAGGCGAACCTGGACGAAAGGGCCTTCCACCTCACCTATCCCCGCACCCAGAAGGTGGACGAGGTGATGAACGATCTGGCAGCGGCCGCGCATGCGCCTCGCTTTGCGGTGAGCGTGGACAAGCGTGTGCTCGATGCGATCCCGACGGCGCCGCTGTCGCTGCTGATGAAGGCGCCCCCGTTGCGCCAGGCCCGCAAGCTGACCCTGCGCGAGCTGGGGATCCCGGACGAGGTGCTGGAGCACGTCGATCTGGTGCCCACCTTCGACAGACGCCAGGCCGAGCGGGCCTTGGCTGGCTCGGAGTGGGAGCACCCGCCTGCGTTGCGCGAGTATGCGGTGCACCTGTGGGATTACTGGGAGCGCGAGATGGATCCGAGCATCAGCCGCGGACGCACCCTGGGCCAGGCGATCAAGGGCAAGCGGATCCTGATCACCGGCGCATCGTCGGGCATCGGCCGGGCGACCGCGTTGAAGGTGGCGGCGGCGGGCGGCGTTCCTCTGCTGGTGGCGCGCAACGTGGAGAAGCTCGAGGAGGCGCGTGCGGAGATCGTGGCGGCAGGCGGCGTGGCCTATGTGTATGCGGCCGACATCTCTGACATGGATGAGGTCGATCGCCTGATCGAGCGCGTCAAAGACGACCATCGCTACGTGGACATGCTCGTCAACAACGCGGGGCGCTCGATCAGGCGCTCGATCGCGCTCAGCTATGAGCGCTTCCACGACTTCGAACGCACGATCCAGCTCAACTACTTTGGCGCTATCAAGCTGATCATCGGCCTGTTGCCACAGATGCGGGCGAGAGGCTTCGGCCACATCGTGAACATCTCCTCGATCGGCGTGCAGACCAACCCGCCGCGCTTCTCTGCCTATGTGGCCTCCAAGGCCGCGCTCGACGCGTTCACGCGCGTGGTGGCATCGGAGGTGATCGGCGATGGGGTGACCTTCACGACGATCCACATGCCCTTGGTGAGAACCCCGATGATCGCGCCGACAAAACTGTATGACGCCTTCCCCACGATCACCCCGGAGGAGGCAGCCGACATGATCTGCGAGGCATTGAGAACGCGCCCGAAGCACATGGGCACCACCTTGGGCACGACGGGCGAGGTTCTCTACGCTCTGGCGCCGGGCGTGGTAGACCGCATCCTGCATCTCGCCTACAAGGTGTTCCCCGACTCGGCCGCCTCGCGCGGGGAGACCGAGACCAGCGAGCGCGCCTCCCTGGAGCAGCTCGCGATGGCGAACCTGATGCGTGGCGTTCATTGGTAGGAAAGCCACGCCACATGTGGCGTGGCTCCGACCGGCGCATGCGCCGGTCGGCCAGTCGGTGCATGCACCGACTGGAACAGAAATAGGATTGAGCAGTGAGCCACAATAGTCCGGCCATCGAGGTCCACGACCTGCACAAGCGCTACGGCGAGTTCGAGGCGGTGAGGGGCATCGACATCGAGGTACGTAAGGGCGAGGTCTTCGGCCTGCTTGGCCCCAACGGCGCGGGTAAGACGACAACGGTGGAGATCCTCGAGGGCTATCGCGAGCGCACCTCTGGAGAGGTCTCGGTGCTCGGCCACGACCCGCAAAAGCGCGAGCTCGCACTGCGCAAGCGCATCGGGATCGTGCTTCAGAGCAGCGGCATCTACAGCCATGTGACCCCGCGCGAGGCATTGCGTCACTGGGCTAGCTTCTATTCGCGCCCGCGCGATGTCGAGGAGGTCCTCGACCTGATGGGCCTGGGAGAGAAGGCGGACGTGCGAACGCGCAAGCTCTCAGGCGGCCAGCTGAGGCGCTTGGACTTCGCCCTAGCCTTGGTCGGTGACCCCGAGCTGATCTTCCTCGACGAGCCGACAACCGGCTTCGATCCGCAAGCGAGGCGCGCCGCTTGGGAGACGGTACGCTCGCTGCGCGAGCTGGGCAAGACGATTCTGCTCACCACCCACTATCTCGATGAGGCCCAAGCCTTGGCCGACCGAGTGGCGATCGTCAAGGACGGCCGCGTGCTAGCGATCGGCCCGCCACGCGAGCTCGGCGTGGGGGCAGCGCACTACAGAGTCGCCTATCGCAACGCCGATGGCGAGCTGGCGGAGATCGACAGCGACGATCCTACCCGTACGCTGCACGAGCTCACAAGCGAGGCCCTCGCTCGCGGCGAGCGCTTGGAGGAGCTGAGCGTGGGCAGGCCGACGCTCGAGGACGTCTACCTCGAACTGACCGCCGATGCCTGACGCGATCGCCCTCACCTGGCGCCAGTACCGCTTGGAGCGGCACATGTTCTGGCGCAACCCGAGCGCCGCCTTCTTCAATTTTGCCCTGCCCCTGCTGTTCTTGGCCGCGGGCGGGGTCATATTGAACGGCAAACAGCATGACCTGAACCTGCTCGTGCCGGCGATTGCGGGCATGAGCGTGATGTCAACCACGTTCACAGCGCTGGCCTACAACATCGTGTTCTTGCGCGAGCGTGGAGTGCTCAAGCGCATCAGGGGCACGCCTTTGCCGACGATCTCCTACTTCGGTGGAGTGGCGGCCAATGCGGTCACGAACACGGCGTTTCAGATTGCGATCATCGCGGTCGCGGGCAAGTTGTTCTTCGGCATCGGCTGGCCGGTGGATTGGGTCGAGCTGGTGGTGTTCGTGGTCGTGGGTGTTGTGTGCTTCGCGGCTCTGGGTGTGGCTTTTGCGCACGTGATTCCCAACTTCGAGTCGACCGCCGCTTATGTGAACGCGGTGTTCCTGCCGGTGGTGTTCGTGTCCTTTTACGTGTTCGACAGCAAGAGCGCACCGGCGTTTGTGCGCCATATCGCCGAAGCCTTGCCCTTGAAGCCTTTGATCGATGGGCTCTCGGGCGCCATGGTGACCGGTCAGGGACTTGAGCAGAACCTGTCCGCGCTTGCCGTGATCGCCTTGTGGGGCGTATTCGGTGTTTACTTCGCGGTGCGCGGCTTCTCATGGGAGCAGTCGCGCGACTGAAGGCCCTCACGCCGGGCGACCTGGCGTGAGCTCAACCAACCCTGGGAGGGAAGCGCCATGAAGCAGCTCGCCGAGGACGTGTACATGCTGAAGGGGTTTCCTCCGAACGCGATCAACGTGTATGTGGTGGGCGACGTGTTGATCGACGCGGCCACCAGGCAGGCCGAGAAGCGAATCTTCAAGCAGATCGCCGGCCGGACGCTCACAGCGCACGCTTTGACCCACGTTCATCCTGACCATCAAGGCTGTAGCCACGTTGTGTGCGAGCGGCTCGGGATCCCTTTGTGGTGTGGCCAGGACGATGTGCCGGCGATGGAGACCGCCGGCAGCGTCGTCGGCCAGAAGCTGCCGGCTTGGACAAAGCGCGTCCAGGAACGCTTCTGGGTGGGCCCTCCCCACCCCGTGTCGCGGGTGTTGCGCGAGGGCGACGAGGTGGCGGGCTTCACGGTGCTCGACACGCCGGGCCACACCCGTGGACACGTGTCATTCTGGCGTGAGTCCGACCGGGTCTTGATCCTCGGGGATGTGCTCAACAACATGAACTTGTTCACCGGTATCCCCGGACTTAACCAGCCGCCGCCATTGTTCACCACCGACCCGGTGCGCAACCGGGCATCGATCCGCAGGCTTGCGGCACTGAGGCCGGCGCTCGCTTGCTTCGGACACGGCGCGCCTTTGCGCGACCCCGACAAGCTCGCCGATTTCGCGGCACAGCTTCCCGCCTGAAGCGAACAGCATCAAATGACCGAGAGCATCTTCATCGCCGAAGGCGATCTCCTCGTCCCGACCGAGCATGCCCGTGGTCCTTGGGATCCACGTGCGCTGCACGGTGGGGCGCCGGCCGCTTTGATCACGTCCGCCTTCGAGCGCATGGAGCCGGGTGGAGAGCTGCCGTTCGCGCGACTTGCCTTCGAATTTTTGCGGCCCGTGCCGATGGCTCCACTGAAGCTGACTACGCGCATCTCGCGCCCAGGACGACGTGTTCAGGCGTTGGAGGGCGAACTCACGGCAGACGGCGTCACTGTGTGTCGCGCCAGCGCTTTGCGCATCCTCGCCACACCCCAGGAGCTACCAGAGCTTGCTCTAGCCCAAGTGCAAGCGGCCCGCGCCGAGGCGATTGCGGGCCCCGAGGACGGCCAGCACGTGCACTTCACGCTCGATGACATCGAGCACAAGAGCTTTGCGGCCAGTGCAATGGAGATGCGCTTCCTCAGTGGAGCACCACTAACAGGCGAGCTGCCTGAGTTGGACACCACCTCCGAGCATGTGCCAAGCGGCGCAGCAAAGGTATGGATGCGCCTGCGCTACCCGCTTTTGCCCGATGAGCCGCTGACCCCACTCGCGCGCGTGGTGGCCACCACGGACTTCGGCAATGGGGTCGCCACAGTGTTGCCTTTCGAGGAATACTTGTTCATCAACGCGGATCTCACGATCTCACTGAATCGGCGCCCCGAAGGGGAATGGGTAGCACTTGACGCGCGTACCTTGCTCCATCCCGGTGGGATCGGATGGGCAGAGAGCGTCGTCCACGACGAGCAAGGGCCGATGGGCCGGTCGACCCAGGCTCTGGTTGTGCAACCGCGCTAAAACAGTGACATTGTAATCCGGAGAGCTTATTTCGACACAGACTTACAGCTTCGGGATGTGACCTTAGAAAGGAATATCGTCGTCGCCTATAGTGCGCCCGCCGGAGATTGTCGCCGGTTGAAAATCGCCATCATCGACTTGACCAGGAACACTTGCTGAAGGTGCTTTACCGCCCGTAGACGGAGCGACGATCTCGAAGCGAGGAAGATTCTTGCCTTCCTCTATCTCGGTCAGCTCGCCTTGGCGCGAAGAGAGGTATCCACGCAGAGCGGTCTCCAACCCCTTGCCGCG
This sequence comes from uncultured Solirubrobacterales bacterium, assembly GCA_963746645.1. Lineage (GTDB taxonomy): Bacteria > Actinomycetota > Thermoleophilia > Solirubrobacterales > Solirubrobacteraceae > Palsa-744. Next base: position 2,960,678 of record CAVVBQ010000005.1, on the reverse strand, counting down.
GCGAAACCCCTCGAACATGTCATGAACTGAGACGTCCGGTCGGTCGAGCTCGCTTACGATCGACTTGAGTTCCTCGTAGCCTTGCTCGAACGTCACACGCTCCCCTTGTGTCGTATCAGACATCCTCTGTCTCCTTTTCGCTCTCGTTAGTAGTCACCTTGGCCTTCCCGTCACCCAGGTGCAGCGTCAACTTCTGACCAACCGCAAGCTGCGTAACGCTCTTGATCGGCTCTCCCTGGATGTCCGTGGCGATGGTCCATCCGTTTCTGCGGAAATCCTTTGCCCGCAGAACCGCCGCGATGGCCTCGACACGTTCGCGCTCGTGAGCGATTACTCGCTCGGCAATTGGACGAAGTCGCTCACCGCTGCCATTTAGATCCTCCGCTCGCCTGTTCAAGCGTACGCGTACATCAGCCTCGGCCTCGAGGATGCGGCGATCGATCGCAGCGAGCAGATCTCCTCGCTTACCCGCGGCTCGCGCTCCTACCGAGTTGAGCTGGGTCGCCAATAGCTCGATTGACTGCATCGGCAGCCCCCGCGTGGCGGCAAGCGTCTGGCTCGCTCTGACCAGCTCAGCGTCGAGGCGCGATAGCTCACGTTCAGCCTTGGTGCAGACAAGCTGTCCGTGCCGACCGATGTCCTCGGCAATAGTCTCCAGCGTCCGCACCGGGCGCACGCCCGCCCACAGCCGATCGAGACGATCGTGCAAACTGCCGATGTGCTCTACGACACGCCGTAGTGCAGAGCGGTGGCGATCGAACTCCTCAAGCAGCTCGTCGACCGAATAGCGGATCGCCAACTCCGGCGCCTTCGCTGGCACAGGCGCGAAGGCAGCGGCGACATGGTCGCAGTTGGGACGGTCCTTGGTATGACCAATACTCGTTATGACTGGCTTGGAGCATGCGAAAATCGCACGGCACAAGCGCTCATCATCGAAGGCCAGAAGGTCCGCCACTGAACCTCCACCGCGAGCAATGACGATGACATCGACCTCATCGATCGACTGGAGGCGTCCCAGTGCGTCAATGACCGAGCCGACCGCGTGCACCCCCTGCACGGAAGCTGCACAGAAGACGATGTGCTGAGGCGGGAAGCGCTTGCGCAAAGCCCGAATGACATCGACGTTGGCGTCGTTGCGTGCCGCGATGACTCCCACGCGACGCGGGAAAGCGGGCAGTGGCTTACGTCGGTCGGGGTCGCACAAGCCGTCGGCTTGCAGACGGCGCAAGGTATCCGCGCGACGACGCAGCAGCTCACCATCGCCGGTGGGACGCATACGGTCCAGGATCAGCTTCGTCGCGCCCCTAGGGGCATAGAAATCGACGCGCTCGTAGTGGGCCTGGATGAGGTCTCCCTGTACGGGCAGCGGGTGACAGCGCGATACACGCCCCTTCCAGACGCACGCATCAAGGCTTGCCGACTCGTCGGCAAGCGTTAGATAGACGTGCCCCGAGGAGCGGTGCACGTTGACCTGAGTGACCTCGCCCTCGATCCAGCCGTCGCCAAGGCTCCGCAAGGCACCATCGATACGCCCCGCTACCTGGGCTACCGAGAAAGCGGTCTCGGTGGGCGTGTCGGTCAAAGGCTCGGCCACAGCCCCTGAACGCTAGAGCCCGGTCCGGCGCGAAACTCAGAGACTCAATTCATTGAAACGGGTGTGTCCAATCAGGCCGCCGCAAGGATCGGCTGCAGCGCATCGGCCTCTAGATGCTCTGGCGGCAACGTCAGCGTGATCCTGCCCTCTTTCTCAAGGATGTGTCGAACATTGAGAAGAGTCAGCCCGATAACCGCACCCGATTCGTCGTAATGGATCGCATGACCGTCAGGCGTCTCAAGACCGCGTGCGGCCGGGCGGGGCTCACCAACACTGAGATAGAGCACGTCTCCGCGCTCGTCGTAGTGGTGATGGTCGAACGATATTCCGGCGATAGTAATTGTCATGACGTCCAGCCTCGGGGCGGGTTAGTTTGCACGAGCGCAGTTACGACCCATCCTGGAGCATCTTTGAAGTCTACGACCACTCGCAGCCAGCGTCGTGGATCGAGGTCACGACGGTAGAAGTGCTCACGGCCGGGAATCGCATCCTCCGAATGGTGGTCTGGATGTGCGACCGTCCCGAGGATTAGATCCGTCTCGTCCATAAGCTCCGGTCTGCCAAGTGCAAGATGAAGCCGCGTACCAGTGTCAAACACGACGACGCGGCCATCGGGATCCGTCGTGCTGGGATGGTCTTGAGTCACGCCACAGAAGCTACGCGGCACTCCCGAGACTTTTTCGGACTAGTCGATCTCGAAGTCTATATTTGGCTAGACGGCTCACCTGGAAACGGCTGGGCAAGCGAGGCAAGCACATGGTCCGCGTCGGCTGCGCTCAGCTCATCTACGTCGTAGTGTCCGCTCGCGACGCCCACGGATATCGCACCGACGCCCTTGGCGGCGGCGATGTCGAGCGGGGTGTCCCCTACTACCAGCACCTCGTCGAGAGCGACCGGACCGTCGAGCATGCGTTCCCCGCGTGTGACCGCGGCACGCGTCAGCTCTACCCGATCCTCGGAATCCGAGCCGTAGCCACCGACGTAGAAAAAATGGTTGAGCTGTCCTCGCCCGAGCTTGGCGTGCGCGGCGGCTTGCAGGCCCCCGGTGGTGAGCCCCAGGAGGATCCCGGCGGCGGTGAGGCGCTCGAGCAAGTCCTCTACCCCGTCGAGTACGCGATAGTCCGGTGAGGAGGCCACGAAATCGGGGAGGATCGCCTGATAGCTGGCCATCAGACTCGTGAGCTCCTCAGGGGTTGGCTCTCGCTCCATCGCCTCAGTGAAGGTCACGCGCCCAATCGCCGGATCGGTCATTCCGGCGACTGAGTGTTCGGCTATGTCCACCTGCCGGTCAAACACTCGCTGAAACGCCCACGTCCAACTGCGTGCACCAGCACCGCCCGTGTCGATCAGGGTGCCGTCGATGTCAAAGAGGACCAGCTTGGGTTGAGGCATCCATTCATTCTCCCGCGTTGGCTCTCACGTGGGGTCTGACCTTGCATGAGTTGGTCATTTGCATTGGCTACTGGGATGGTTCCTAACGACATGCCTCTCCTATCCGCGATCAGCGTCCGCGGCCTCCCTGATAGTTGTGTGTGCAATCATCTGTTATAAGTGGTCAAGACCGGCGGGTATTTCCGCCGGGCCCACCACAACCCCAAGGAGATCCGATGTCCACCACTTCCGCCACACCAGCCGCCGCTACCACGCCGCTCCCGACCGGCACTTGGAAGGTCGATCCGGTCCACTCGAGCGTGGAGTTCCACGTCAAGCACCTTGGCATCGCCACGGTCAAGGGCCAGTTCAACACTTTCGAGGGCACACTCGAGGTGGGCGCCGAGGGGGCGCGAGCCTTCGGGACGGTCGACGTCGCGAGCGTCGATACGCGCGAGCCCCAGCGCGACGAGCACTTGCGATCCGCCGACTTCTTCGAGGTGGAGAGCTTTCCCCAGATCACTTTCGAGTCGACCGCGATCCGCCCGCTCGACGAGGATGAGTTCGAGATCGACGCCAACCTCACGATCCACGGCGTTACGCGCCAGGTGACATTGAAGGCCCTGTTCGAGGGGGCCGAGACCGACCACCAAGACAATGACCGGGTGGGCGTATCAGCCAGCACACAGATCAGTCGCTCGGACTTCGACATCAAGTTCAACGCGGCACTCGGCTCGGGCAACCTGGTGGTCGCCGACAAGGTGAAGATCCTTGTAGAGGTATCAGCCGTCAAGCAGGCCTAACTCGAGCGCATGGAAATCGTGGCTAGGTGACTTGTGCGTGATCGCGCAGGATGGTTTGGCGGTGGTTGGCGGCGGGCGTGCGTTGTTGGAGGGTGATGCGCCCGCCGCGTCCGGGCACGATGAATACATTGCGGTGGACGATTCGCTCTGGACGCCGGCTGGAGGGCTTGAGGCGGGCGTGGCGCAGGATTGTCCTGAGTACGATTCGGGCCTCGGTGAGTGAGAAGGCCGCGCCGATGCATCGTCTGGGTCCACCGCCGAAGGGGATCCAGGTGTAGGTGCCGGCGCGGGTGCCCAGGAAACGCTCGGGACGGAAGGTGAGCGGGTCGGGGTAGAGCTCGGGGCGGCGGTGCACAAGCGTTATGTAGGGGACGACCATGGTGCCACTTGGGATGGTTAGCCCCGGAAGTTCGAACGGCTCGGTTGCGAGTCGTGCGGTGAGCGGGAAAGCTGGGCGCAAGCGCATCGCCTCCTTGATGACAGCGTCGAGATATTCGTCGTCTCCGTCAAGCGCAGCGGTTTCAAGGCGCGAAAGCGCGTCGGGGAAGCGACTAACGCGCTCGAGCACCCACATCAGGGTGGAAGCGGTGGTGTCGTGGCCGCCCAACAGCAGGGTGCGCATTGCGTCGCAGATCTCGTTGTCGCTCATCAGGCTGCCTTGGTCATCGGGTGTGCGCAGGAACATTCCGAGCACGTCTTCGCCATCAAGCTTGTTTTCGCGGCGGCGGTGGGCGATCTCTTCCATCACGATCGCGTCAACCGCATCGATCGCGCGGCGGACTCGCGGGAACGGTCTGTCCCACCCGTTCTCACGACTGGTCGCGATCATCGTCTGGAGGAAGAACCGCCGCGAGTGACCCTCGCGAAGCAGCGCAAGCGTCGCTGAGCGCAACCGCTCGACACGCGCAGGGTCGGTGACCCCGAACACCGTGGCCATGATCACCTCAAGGCTGATCGCCTCCATATAGGGCCGGGAGGGCGTGGGGCGCCCGTAGGGCCAGCGCGCGAGAGTCTCTTCGGTCTTGCGCTCCATGGTCTCGTGGTAGCCGCCCAGCGCATGCCCGTGGAACGGGGGGAGCTGCATTCGCCGCTTGCGCATGTGCTCGGCGCCGTCGAGGTTCGTCAGTCCCGTCGGACCTAGGAAGAGATGGTGCGCTGAGGCCTTGGCCAGGGCGGCTCCGAGGCGGAGCACGTCGGTATCGGCCGTGAAGACATGCTTGATGTCCTCGGGATCGGTCAGGCACAGCCACGGCCCGGTCGCCGGCATCGGCACCAGGAAACGGTCGCCTAGCTGATGACAGCGGCGCGCGAACTGCTCCGGCGCCAGCCAATACTGAGCGGCATTAATGACCGCGGGGCGTCGCAACCGGGGCACTTCGGTAAGCGTTTGGTCCATGAGCCACACCCTCTCTTAGTTACTCTGAAAGAAATACAGTAACATAGTACCTGTGTCGCCAATAACCGATTTCCTTGACGCTGCCCCCGCAGTAGGAGAAGACGCACTCTTTGACCAGGTTGCCACCGCGGCGCTCGACGAGTTCGCCGAGCACGGCATCCGCCGCACGTCCATGGAAGACGTCGCCCGTCGCGCCGGCGTCTCACGGATGACCGTTTTCCGCCGGTTCGCGAGCAAGCAGGGCCTCGTTCAGGTTGTCATCGCACGCGAGGTCCGCCGCGGCATGCACGAGCTCGACCTCCAGTGGGAAGGCGCGGAAACGCTGGAGGACCGACTCGTCACGGGGTTCGAGTTCGCTGGGCGCTACGTGCGCGACCATCCACTATTCGATCGGCTCTTGCGCAGCGAACCCGATGTCCTGCTACCACCGCTCACCCTCGACGGTGGACCCGTGCTCGAGCTCTACCGATCACTCATCGCGCATCGACTCCAGGCCGAAGTCGATGCCGGTCGCGCCGCGACATCAGACATAGATGGCGTCGCCGAAGTGATCGCACGCCTCGCGATCTCGCTACTACTCACCCGCGACGGGACCATCACGCTCGACGACCCACATTCCGTCCGCCGTCTAGTCAACCTCACGCTGCTCCCTATGCTCCGACCACATTCCGACTAGCGCCGAGCCCAACCACGCAACGCAGGCGGCCTCGACGCGTCTGGCGAGCCGGCCGCTGCGCCCAGACGGAATCGCCGCTCAGCGAATGAAGACGCCGTCCAGCGCCTCGTCCACCGAGGCGAGCGTCTGGGCGTCCAGCGTTAGGCCCGAGGCAGAAGCGTTAGCGCTTACTTGCTCGGGCCGGCTCGCGCCGACGATCGCCGAGGCGACGTTCGGCTGGCGCAAGACCCATGCGAGCGCCAATTGCGCCATCGTCAGGCCGGCGCCCTCAGCGACGGGACGCAAACGCTGCACCGCCTCGAGCACAGGATCCTGCATCAGACGGTCCATGAAGCCGCTCATGCTGTCGCTGCTCGCGCGCGAGTCGCCGGGCGGCGCCTCACCCGGACGGTACTTGCCGGTAAGCACTCCTTGACCGAGCGGAGACCACACGATTTGCGAGATGTTCTCGCGTTCACACAGCGGGATCAACTCGGCCTCCGGTCCGCGCCACAACATCGAGTACTGCGGTTGGCTTGATACCCAGCGCGCGACGCCGGGCAATGCCAGCGATTGCTCAACCCGCTCCACCGGCCACTCGCTGAAGCCGATGTGGCGAGCCTTGCCCGCCTCCACCACTTCGGTGAGCGCCTGCATGGTCTCCTCGAGCGGAGTGTTCTCGTCGTAGCGGTGGCATTGGTACAGGTCCACGTAATCAGTACGCAAGCGCTTCAAAGAAGCGTCGATCTGCTTGTGGATCTGCGCAGCCGACAGGCCCCTGTCTGTCTCTGACATGGGGAAGAAAACCTTCGTGGCGAGCACATAGGAGGAACGGTCATATCCGGAGAGGACCTCGCCGAGCAAGGTCTCAGCGGCACCCTGCCCGTAAACGTTGGCCGTGTCGATGAAGTTGATTCCCTCTTCGAACGCCGCCTTCACACAGGCCTCTGCCTGTTCACGCTCAACGCCGCCGGAGTAGGTCAGCCAAGAGCCGAGGCTGATCTCCGAGACCTCGATGCCGCTCGATCCGAGCTTGCGGAAGTTCACGGGCCTCACATTACCCTCTTGGCGCGAGCTCTACTCTCACCGCCCTACTTGCACACCAACCTCACCTTCGCCGCCCCGAGGCGAAGCTCTGCACAGGCGGGGCGACCGCGCGCATGCTCGCGCCCATCTCCGCGCCTTCCTCTCCTTCGCGCACCTGTGCTGGATCCTCGCGCAGGTGCGTGGGGTCGGCGCTCGGCAGTCGGCTCACCGCCACCGAATTGCCCACCCGGAGCTTTTCCTCCTCAGCTGGACCGAAGAAGCGCTCGAGTGCGGCCAGCTCCCGCACGAGCACGTTGAGTACTCCCGAGGGAGCGCGCTCCAAGCGCCCACGGGCAAGCAAGAGCGGCTCAGCCCGGGCTAGAGCACGATGACGCTCATATACCGCTCCGGGCACGATCAGGTTGATGGTCCCCCACTCATCCTCGAACAACAGGAACATCGTCCCTTTAGCCGTCCCCGGTCGCTGCCGGGCAATCACCATGCCCGCCACGGCCACGGAGCAGCCGTCGGGCATGTGAGGCAATTGCGCGCTAGTGGCCAGCACTACCGGGTCGGCGGCGGCACTATGGATGGACAGGCGTGAACGGAGGATCGCCATGACATGGTCATCCACTGTTACCCCACTGGTCGCATAGTCGGCAAGCGCTCGCTGCCAGCGGTCGAGTGGACGCAATTGAGGTGTCTGAGGCAGCTCGATCGGCAGGGCGAGCTGGACCCCCTCGCCCACGGACTCCGCGGGAGCGGCGATCCCCAGCTGCCACAGAGCCAAGCGTCTGTGTGCATGGAGTCGCTCCTCATCTCTTCTGCGCTCCCCATCTGTTCTGGAATCGCCTTTAGCTCCATAGACAGAGGCCAACGATCTGGCCTGCCCAAAGGCAACGTCCACCTCCACCAGACTGTCACAAGCACCTGCCCAGGCAAGCTGCTCGAGCGTCGCTCGGCGCGTAGGCGTGCGCGCCGCGAGATCGGCCAGGTCGCGAAATGGTCCACCCCGCTCGCGCTCGGCGACAAGCTCGCGAACCTGCTCAGCAACAGCGCCTTTGATGTAGCCAAGTCCGAGACGAACACCTATTCTCTCGCCGTCGATCGCCTCGACCGTGCACTCGACTCCCGAAGCGTTGACATCGAGCGCCAGGACCTCTATTCCCCGCCGCTGCGCCTCGTGCACGAGGCTGTCAGAGGCATAGAAGCCCATCGGCTGCTCGTTGAGCAAAGCGCAGAGGAACTCTGGCCCGTAGTGGACGCGCAACCATGTCGACTGGTAGGCGAGCAAGCCGAAAGCCGCGGCGTGGGCCTTGGGAAAGCCAAAGCCGGCGAAGCCCGCCACCATCTCCCATACACGCTCTGCCGTTTGCAGATCGGCGCCCGCATGGCGCATCGCGCCGTCGATGAAGCGCTTGCGATGACGCTGCATCGCCTCTTGGGAGCGCTTGCGGCTCATGGCCCGGCGCAACCCGTCTGCCTCGCCGGGCGAGAAACCCGCGAAAGCCTCGGCTACCTGCATCACCTGGTCTTGGAAGATGATGGTGCCGAGCGTGCTCTCGAGCACTGCCTCGAGCATTGGGTGCTCGTAGGGGATCTCGTAGTCAGGGTTCTCACGCAGGCGCTGGCGCCGCTCGATGTAGGGGTTGATCGCGCCGCCTTGGATCGGTCCAGGACGCACGATCGCCACTTGCACCGTCAGGTCGTTGAGGTCTCTCGGCAAGGTTCGCCTGAGCGACTGCATCTGGGCGCGACTCTCGATCTGGAACACCCCGATCGTCTCGGCAGCGCGAATCGCATCGAACGTCTTGGGATCGTCGAACCGTATTCGCGACAGGTCAATGCGCTCACCGCGAGCCTCCACGATCAGATCGACGCAGCGTTCCACCGCCGAGAGCATTCCCAGCCCCAACAGGTCTATCTTCAAGAAGCCGGCGTCCGCGCAGGAGTCCTTGTCCCATTGCACCATCTGCCTGCCCTCCATCGCAGCGGGCACCACCGGGCAGCAGTCGACCAAGGGTCTCGTGGACACCACCATCCCACCGGAGTGCTGGGAGAGATGGCGGGGCAGGCCATATGCCTCGCCCACCAGTCGCGCAAGCCAACGCCAGCGTGGCGATTGCCCGCCTCGACCATCATCGGAGGCGGCCGCAAGGATGTCGCGCTCCACATCGCCCCTGTGGTCTGACATGCGCGCCACTCGCTCGAGCTCCCCTGGCGGCAAGCCGAGGACCTTGCCCAACTCGCGGATCGCCCCGCGCGCGCGGAATGTGGGAAAGGCCGCCACCAAGGCCGCCTTGTCGCGACCGTAGCGCTCGTGTACGCGCGGAATCAGGACCTCGCGAACGTCGCGAGGGAAGTCGAGGTCGATGTCCGGGAGACCGCGCAAGTCCTCGTGTAGGAAGCGCCCAAGCAGAAGACCGTTGGAGACCGGGTCGATGTGGGAGAGCCCCGTGAGGTAGCACACGATCGAGGACACAGAGGAGCCGCGACCGCGTCCGGGCGCTAGTAATGCGCGCGCGGTATCGGGTCCACGCACTTGCACTGCCACCTCGCGCGCGAGCTCGAGCATGTCGTGGTGAAGTAGGAAGAAGCCTGCCAAGCCCAGGCGGTCGATCACGTGCAGCTCTTCCTGCAGGCGTGCTTGTGCTTCGGCGCGAACCGCACACGCATCCCGTCCCACCGGCGGCTCTGTGAGACCTGTAGCACTCATCTCCGCACCAGCAAACCCACTGAGGCGCAAGGCGTCCCCTCCGTAGCGATCCTCAAGGCGCGCCCAGCAAAGCTCAGCCAGGTTTTGCAGCGCGCTCTCGTCCTCGGCTCCGGGGTAGCTGTAGCCCAAGTCTTCTTTCAGGTCGAACGTGAGCTGCTCGGCCAAGCACAGACTCTCGCGAACTGCCTCTGGATGGTCGACGAAGCGAGCGGCCATCGCCCGGGGAGCGCTCATCACGTGGGTGCCATTGCCACGCCTGAGCGGCTCAGAGGCGTCAAGTGTCGTGCGATTACGCAAAGCCACGAAGGCGTCCTGTAGCTCAGCGCGCGAGCGCGCATGGGTATGGACGTTGCCAGTAGCCACGCACTTCACTCCCAGCTGCCGCGCAAGCGCCGCGAGCGCGCGGTTGCGGGCGCGATCGTGGCGGGCATAGGGACGCTGCAACTCGACTCGCAACCCCGACGGCCCGAACACGTCGAGTAGGCGCCGCGCTGTGGGCTCGTCACGCACACCACGCTCGGCGCAACCCGTCAAGCAAACGAGTCCCTCGGCATGGTCGAGCACCGTTTGGAGTCCCACGGAGGGCTCTGTGCGTTCACGTCCGCTGACTTCGCGCGTACCGGCGTGGGCGTGCGTGAGGATCCGGCACAGGTTGCTCCACCCGTGTGCATCGCGCACGAGCAGCGTCAGGTGATGGCCGGGGGCTTTGCCACCGGGCTCCGGGGCGAGGTCGATCTCGGCTCCGTGGATTGCCCGCACCCCAGCATCCTTGGCGGCCTGGACGAGCTCCATCGATCCGGACACCGAGTTGTGGTCGGTGAGCGCCAGCACCTCGTGTCCAAGCTCGGCCGCGCTGTGCGCGAGCTCCTGGGGCAAGGACGCCCCATCCAGGAACGAGTAGGCCGAATGACAGTGCAGCTCCGCATACGGGGGCGTGCCGGGTGAAGAGACACTCGCCGAGGCACTTGGGGACGGAGAAGGGCTCGCCGGGCCCCTTGGGGGCGCGGAAGCACTCGCTGGGCACTTTGGGGGCGGAGAAGCTCTCACTGGGACCCTTGGGTAAACCAGCCATCGATGCACAGGTCATGAAAGATGGTCAGGTTGCGGCCTCGCACGCTCACGAGCTCCCAGTAGCGCCGACGCAAAGGAGTGTCCGTCCACCAGCGGTCCTCAACCAACCACGACTCGCGCACCGCCTCGATCCGCTCGCCATTGACCTCACTTGGGGTCCCATTCCGCGAGCGAACTCGCGCCGAACGAGGCAGGTTCAGAGCACGGGGACGCCCAGCCACCTGCGTCCTCACCCTGGAAGCGGCGTGAGCACGACCCTGCGCTCGGGCACCCGCGAGTCGGGGTCGATGCACACGGCCCGCAACGCTGCATCATGTCCCGCCACGGCGCGTACTTGATTGACGGCCTCCCCCAGGCGCCCGCGTCGTGCCTGCTTGCCCTGCTCCAACAAGCTGTGCTGCTCGCCACCTCCGGGACCGAAGCGCTCCACGCCAAGACGCAGCGACTCGGCGGGTGCCGGCAGCAAGGGCAAGCGCAGCGACAAGGCAAGGCCCACTCGCTTTGCGTCGCCGAGCGCCTGGCGGAATACGACCCGCTCGCGCCATGTCCCACCGTCCACGAGCCGCGCTGAGAGCACAACCGCTCGCACGGTCCTGCCGCGGCGCTCGGGACGCGCGAGCAAGCGGTCGACGAGCACCCCGAGCACTCGTTCCAGCATCGGTCCACTGCCGGCGTCCCCCACCTCCAAGGACTCCTCCAAAGCCTCCTCGACACTGCGGGGCACAAGCGGCTCATCATCGCCACCGGCCAGGCGATGAGCGAGTGCCCCCGGCTCGCCAAAGCGATCGGCCAAAGCATGGCGCCCGAGCGCCCGCAACTCCCCCAGCGTGTGCACGCCGAGGCGCTCGAGCGGCTCCACCAAGGCGGCTGTGTCCTTGCGGAAGCTGAGCAGGTCCACCGGTCGGGACGCGAGATAGCGCGGTGCGCTCTGTGCATCGACGATCTTCGCGCGGCGTCCACTCGCGCCATGCGCCGCGGCCAGCGCACAAAAACGCGTGGGTCCCACCCCGATCTTTGCCGGCCGGGCGAGCGCACCACGCGCGGCCGCGATCGTGTGCGTATCTGAGCCGTGAATCCCCCTCAGACCGTCCGCCTCGAAGTAAGCGAGTCCCTCGCGCGCGGGCTCGACGGCGGCACCGATGTCCTCCAAGGCACGCATGGCCCTCTCCCATTCCTCGGCCACGGCGAGCGGATCGGCCGGGACCAGTTCGAGCTCAGGGCATCGCGCAAGCGCCTCTCCCAAGCTCATGCCAGAGCTCACCCCAAACGCCTCTGACGCGCCCGATACTTCCCCGACACGCAGCTGCGCCCCTGCCATCGGCGCGAGTGCGAGCGCCCTACCCGCGAGAGCTTGAACCCCGCCGGCGGCAACCGTCAGTGTGAAGCGGGGGATGTGGATGCATATGACCACGGGCGAACGTATGTTCGCATATGGTCGCTGCCTCACCACAGACAGTTGGGCGCAGTCGAAGAACTATCGCGGGCGCACAGCTCACCTCAAGACCTGGAGCCATGCGCTCACACGAGCAGCAAAGCTCACATCGGGAGCCCTGAGACTCAGTCCATGCCCAAGGGGCCGCTGGCCGACCCGCTCAGGAACTGCCGCACGAAAGGGTTCTCCGAGGAGAACATCCGCTCGGCGTCACCGGCTTCCACGATTCGCCCGCGCCACAGCAGGGCTATGTACTCGCCGATGCGTCGCGCCGAGGCGATGTCGTGGGTCACGACGATGTAGGTGCCACCGTGGGCCTCGTGCATCTCCTTGATCAGTTCGCACAAGAGTGCCGTGCGTACTGGATCCAGGCCCGAGTCGGGCTCGTCGAAGATGACGACATCGGGCTCAGTCACGAGCGCGCGCGCGAAGCCTGCGCGCTTGCGCATCCCGCCGGACAACTGCGAGGGAGCGTCATCCATGGCATCGGCCAAGCCCACATCTGTGAGGCGCTGACGTGTCACTTCACCGATCTGACCCTCTGACATGTCGGTGTGCTGACGTAGGGGGAAAGCCACGTTGTCGAATACGGACATCGACCCGAACAAGGCACCGTCTTGGAAGAGCACGCCGATCCTGCGACGCAGCTCGAGCAGCTTGGGCATCGTGAGCTTGGGGACCGAGTTGCCGAGTACTTGAATGTCGCCGGAGTCGGGGAACATGAGGCCGATCAGGTGCTTGATGAGCACGCTCTTGCCCGTCCCCGATGGACCCAATACGACCGTGATCGTGTCGTCTGGGATCGCCACGTTGAGCCCGTTGAGCACGGGAATGCCAGCCAAGCGCTTGACGACATCCACGCAACGGATCGACCAATTGCGATCTGTGGCCTCCCCCGCCAAGTCGAGCTCGGCGCCGGCCGAGTGGTACTGGAAGTGGTCGTCGTGCTCCTCAACGCCAACGGGCGCGTCGGGCTCGAGTGCCCGCTCGCTCTCCGAATCCTCCCCGTGAGTCCCCTCGACACTCTCCACGGCTCAGATACTAGTGCTCTGAGCAGACCCAATCAACCCGCGCGCCTTCGCTGGCCCGAAGACCAGTGTCCGCATTGGAGCCGGCCAACGTCTCATCGGCGGCCACCTTTGGTACCCGCCCATACACATCCCCTTGACATATTGGGGCGATTGGGTTTACGATCGTGCTCTGGGAGGTAGGAGATTGTTTGATTACAGGCGCTCCAGCGCCGAGGCAGGGTTGATATCGGAGGCGTCTGCAGCCACGGGGGCGGTAGTTGTGAGTACGCCCCGCCCCGATGCGCGCAAGCGTCTGCTCAGCGCGATGATCGAAACGGTGGCCTCGCGCGGATATGACCGCACCACCATCAGTCGCGTGCTGTGTAGCGCCGATGTCCAGGAGGCGGTGTTCAGCGAGCACTTCCGTGACAAGCATGACTGTTTCATGCAGGCGGTCGATGAGCTGATCGGTGGCGTTGAACGTTCTGCCGTGGAGCGCTTCGCGCAGAGCTCGCCTTGGCCTGAGCGAGTGAAGCTTGCTCTGGAGAGTCTGCTCTCAGAGCTTGTCCGCTATCCGGATGCAGCGGATGTCGTGTTCGTGGAGATGCTCAGCGCTGGTCCGGCGGCGTGTGAGCGCTACCGTGAAGCGCTCACCTTGTTCATCTCACTGCTCGAGGAGGGTCGTTCGGTCTCATTTGACAGTGAGCACTTGCCGCCACAGACTTCAGAGGCGATCGTCGGCGGGATCGCCTCGATCGTGCACCGGCGTGTCTTGCAGGGGAACCTCGCCGAGCTTCCTTCTCTGCATGCCGACCTCACCTATTTTGCGCTGCTCCCCTATCTCGATCACGAGCGCGCTTTGAGCGTCGCCTACTAAAGCTCCCTTACTTTGATGGGAGTGGCGTGCCGTCCTACTCGACGGATGGCGTGCCCTCTACTTCGACGGTGTGGCGTGCGGGAACTGGCTCGTTTCGCCGTTGAACGTGAACGGCCCTTGCTGCTTGCAGGCGGGCGCGGGGATCACGTTGCCGGCCTTTTCCGGGTCATTGGCGACGGGCGGGTAGAGCGCGTGGTTTTCTACCGGTGCGCCCTTCTTTCTGCTGCCCGGTTCCAGTCCGATCAGCTGTTCAAGAATTTCTTCGGTGAGCCCTCCGGATTCTGGACCAGAAAGCGAGGGAGCGGAGTTCGCGCAGGAGGCACTGCTGAAGACCGACAGACCACTTGCCAGCGAGCCGAAGGCCCCGGGCTGCGGGTATGCGTTCGCCCGGTTTGTGCCGATTCGCTGCTGATAGATGGAGAGGCCTTCGGGTGTGAGCACCTGCATCGCCTTCAGCGAATGCTGCTGTGGTCCACCAATAATATTTTTGTTTTTTTCGTGTGTCTCGGTGGCAGCAGTCCCGTTGGCAAACAGTGCTTGCAGCTCGGGCACATACTCGCTCGTGTATTGGAAGAACGGGTTGAAGTTATGGAGCACCGGGCTCGTAGCGCCAAGCAGCGGCACGGTCAGGTTGAGCTCCTTTTTGACGTCCGGCAGGCCGGTCTTGGCGGCCTTCGCCAAAGGCCCGAGCGAAGTCAAGAGCGCGTTGAACGGCGGCGTGAACGGCTTGACCGCCTTCAGTAGCGGGGTTAGTTTTTCCTCGAAAGGACGCAGCTGGTTGTACAGCGGCACAGTGTTCGTCGCAAAGGCGTCGAGGGTGCGCAGCGCCGTCTCGGAGTTGCGCTGGAAGGCCGGCAGTTCGCGCCATGTTTCCGCAAAGGCCTGACTCGATTCGGCAAGGGCGTGGGTGGCACGCTGGCCGTTTGAGATCAAACCGCGGAACTGGCCCTCACGGGCAGTCAGCGCGTCGAACACGACGCCTGTGTTGTGAATACTCGCCGTGAGCGCCCCCTCCTGAGAGTTGGCAACGGTGACGAGCTTGTTGGAGTCTTCAATGAAGGGTTGCAAGGTAGCGAAGGAGGAGTTGATCTCTTCGCCGCGACCGCCCAAGCCTTCGGCCAGCGACTGCATCCAAACCTGGAAGGCCTGGCGGGTTTCTGGCGTGAGCGCGGAGAGGATGTCATCGAGTGTCACTGCCGTTTCCACCTGGGCGTTGGGTAGCTCTCCGCCGTCGGGCAGCGTTGGGGCGCGAACGGCCTCGGGCTTGAGCTGCACATAGGTCTCACCGAGCAGCGTCTTCTGGCGCAGAATGGCGTGCATGTTGGAGGGGATCGGCGCGTACTTGCTGGCAACTTCGATCATCACGTGGGCGCGTCCATCCTTGTCGTACTTGAGGCTGATGACGTGGCCGACGTTGACGCCGCTGATGCGCACGTCGGACTGTTCTGCCAGTGCGAGCGTGCGTGGGAAGGCGACCGTGAAGCGGTAACCCTTCGGCTTGAGTGGCACAGCCCCACCGAAGGACTCCCACAGGAACAGCAGCAGTCCGAAGCAGCTCAGCGCGAACAGCACGATCACGAGAATGTTTGCCAGGGTGGGCGCGCGCTTCTGCATTTCAGCGACCTCCCCTGTTTGCGCTCGAGAGCCGTCCGAAGGCGCTGTGCTTTGAGCCGAGCAATTTCATCGTGAAGCCCTTGCCGGATGTCGGATTCGAGTGGGCGCGTGCGGCCGCGGCTGTAGTTGTAGCGGTGGTTTTCGCCTTGCCCAGACCTTGCGCAGTGCATTCGGCTTCTGTCGGAGGGTTGAAGAGCCCAACCAGCAGCTTTACGGTCGCGTTCACTTCTCCTGCGCCCTGGAGCAGTTCCAGGAGTTCGCAGTTCAGGTAGGCGACCGTACGTCCGAGTGGGCCGTGCGCGTCGGCCGTGCTGAGCACGCTGTTGAGATCGTGGTTGGCCCAGCCGAGGAAGAACAGGAAGCCACCTTGCTTGGGCCCGGGGTTGTAGGCGAGCTCGTTGAAGAATTCGTTGAATACCGAGAAGCTCTTTTCCAGGCCTGGGAAGGCTTCGCCGAGTTCCTTGAGCGAGGGCTGCAGCTGGTTGACGACCGGCAGGATCTGGCGCGCAAATGGACGGATTTCGTTCTTGATGATTGGCGTGCTCGTCTTGAAGAGCGAACGCGAGGCTTCCTGGGCGGGAGCAAGCGCGTTTGCGAACGGCTGGAGCTTGGTCAAGGTCGGTCCCACCACGGCCGCCGACCTCGCGAGCTTGCCCAGTCCGCTCTTGGTCTTGGAGAGCGTGCCGGGCAGCAGATTCAAGCGTGCGTTGGAAGTTCTGGTCCTGTTCGGCAAACGTCTTGAAGACAGCGTTGGAGGCGTCGATGGCTTGTGAGATTTCGGTGTCCTTGTCCCCGAGCGCGGTGATTATCAACTGGAAGTTGTGGATCGCACGTTCGATGTTCTTGTGACGCAGTTGCAACTGCGCTGTGATCTTGCGTGCATATAGCGCGATCGGGTCGAAGCGCTTGAAGGTTGCCGATAGATTCGCGGAGTTTCCCTTCAGCCCTTGACCAGCTCCGGCGATCAGCTCCTGTAGGTAGGCGCGCGTTTCGCCGTCCAGGCTCGGCCAGAAATTCCTCGAAGTTCACGTCTGGGGCGGTTTGCGACTGGGGCATGTGTAGCCGCTGGGGACGCGCCCAGCGCTGGGGGTGCCGGGGTCGACCTCGACGGTCATGTCCTTCAGCTGCGTCTTGGGACGCAGCAGCATCGTGGCGTCGCGGTAGATGTAGTGCGCGTACTTGGGCGTGATGTTCATCGTCACGAGCGCGTCTGCCTTCGTTCGATCTGAACGCTTGCGATTTCGCCGATCTTGGCGCCCGGCGATCGTGACCGACTGGCCCTGCCCGGGCGTGACCGCCTGGGCGGTGCGGAACTCGGCCTTGAGCGTTACGTATTCCTTGCCTAGCACTGGGACCCATCCCGGCAGCGAGAGGCGCTCGTTGGAGAGGATGTAGCCACCCACGAACAGCGCGAATCACGACCATCGCGAGGATCGAGATGAAGGCGGTGCGGTAGCGCGCGATCTGGTCGCCCAGGCCGCGCTCGCCCTGATGCTCTTGATCGGGCGTCATGGTTCGCTCCCGTCAGCCGGGCCGTGCGCTAGCGGCCCGTTGAGGTTCTGCGGCGTCTGCGTGTAGCAGGGCACGAGTGGCTTGTAGGGCGGCTCGGTCGCCGGGAACGCGGGGCTCGTGCCAAGCGGAGGTTGGGAGGTGTGGGCCAGCAGGCGCAGTCCTTTGCCACTTGAGGCCCCGACTACGCTCGCCGGCGCCGAGCGCAACGTCTGACCGCCGGTCTCGATCATGAATCGGTCTGTCTGCCCATTGCCGTCGAAGCTCTGTCGCGATGCCCGCGCCAGCCCACCATCGCAGTACCAGAATTCCTTGTTGACTTCCACGCCGGAAGTGCTCGACGCCGTCCTGCAGCTTGGTGTTGGCCGCCGGGTAGAAGATCGTGCTCAGGCACTTGGAGAACAGGTCGGTCTGTTTGAAGAAGGCCGGCTGCGTCACGACCAGGCCGGCGAGCGTCGGGGCGGCTTCGCGCAGACCCTTAGCGACGCCGCCGAGCTCGGTGGGAGCCAAGCGAGGCCTGCGTCTGTTCGATCCATGGGAAGGCGGCCGCGATCGGTCGCAGGGAGTCTGTTCTGACACCGGGAATCAAACGCGAGCGAGAACTTCCTGATCGCCGGCGCGGCGGCATTGAAGTTCGTGAATGCGCGCGAATGGCGTTCTGGAAGCGTACCAGGCAACAAGGCCATTGTCTGCCGTGAGGCTTGCTGACTGCGCAGCGAACGCGCCGAGGAAAGTATTGAAGTTGCCTACCCATTCGCCGAGCTGCTGTTCGTCGACGTTGAGCGCGGCGGTCAGTTTCTCGCTGCCGGCAACCAGCTTTGAGAGGTCATGCTGTTCGACGCCGCCGAATGCCTGCTTGACGATCGCGCCGCCTTCAGTGCTTCCGGGGCGTCGTAGTAGGTCTTTTTCAGCGCCTGCGCAGCGTTCAGATCCCGCACGGCCGGGTTCTGTTCGGCGTTCTTGCGCGGCTGTCGGCTTGCGCGTCAGGGCTGAGCCGTATTCGGCGAGCAGCGTCTGCAGGTTGGCAGCGCGTATCGGTGTTCAGCGCGTCGAGGACCTGATCGAGCTGAACCGGATCGGAGGTCTGGGTGATCGGAATCGTGTAGCCCGAGGAGACCGTCGGCGACGTCGGCGTGCCGGGTTGCAGATCAACGAACCAGTTGCCTTCGAGCAGAATGCGTGCGCGGATCTTGAGCGTCGCGTCGCGGTGAATCGGCAGACCGCCCTTTGTGTATTTCCATCGTCACCACGCCGGTGTTGCCTTCGCGCTGGATCGAGGTGACCTTGCCGACGTTGACGCCCGCGATGCGCACCGGCGATTTGGGGCTGATGTTCACGACGGTCGAGAACACCGCCTTCAAACGGAAGCCATGCTTGAACGGGATGTGCTTGGTGAAGCCGAAGTAGACGACGATCGCGGTGATCACGATCACGATCACCCCGAAGCGCACGGGGTTTGATTTCTGCAGCTCGACGACCGGCATCTCGTCGTAGCGTTTCCACCAGCGCACGCGACTCATTTCTTGGCCCCCTTCGAGCTCTTCAGACCGAGGGCTTCGAGCGTGGAGGCCGGATATTTTACGCCGAACAGGTTGTTCTTCGTTCGCGTCGTTTCTTCGGTTTTGGTGCCCGACGTTCCCGGGGACGTTGCCGATCACGGCTTGCCGACCTTGTAAGGCTCATTGCCGGCTTCGCACTCCTTCGACTGGCCGGGGCCGGCGACGTTGGGATAAGGGTTGACATGCAGATGGTTGTTGTCCGGCCGAGGGCCTGGGCTACCCGACAGTCGGAGGTGTCGGTCTACCGAGGGGCCATTGGCGTAGGCCGAGGACGTGGGAAGCCCTCGTTGTTCGGTCCCGGTGGCGCAAGCACCGGGGCCGCGCGCGCGAGTGTGCCCACGCCGATGCTCTGCGAAAGCATGCTCGCGAGGTTGCGGAACGTGAGCGTCACGTAGTTGCAGGTCGTCTGCGCCGGGCCAAGCCCAGCGAACAGCGGGTTGGCCAAGCCCGAGCGTGTGCGTGAGCGTCTTCGATACCGGCGATCACAATCGGGTTCTTGCCGAACTTCGGCGAACGCTTCGGTTGCTTCGGCAACCTCACCGTTCAAGCGCCGTGGCGGCGCGCACGTTGACGGCACCGACTTCAAAGGCGTGTCCGAGCGGTCGCCGCCACGGTCGTGAGGATCTTCGCGCTCGGGCGCAGGAGGCGCATGAAGTCGGCGCTCTTGTTGACGAATTCGGCCTCGAAGGGGAGCGAGTGGGTTGCCTGATGCAGCGCGGGCGGCCCACCCACGATCGCCTGTTCGAGCGAAGGCGCGACGCTCGCCCAAGCTGTGAAGAAGGTGTCGAGATTGCTGTAGAGAGCGGCCTGTTCGCTTGCAACCGGCGCCACTTCTTTGGCGATGCGATCGAAAGCGACGAACAGCTGGCCGAAGCCCGTCTTCGGCGAGGCGAGATTGTGCAGACGGGGATCGCGTTCGTAACCAAGGGCCGCAAGGTCGCGATCGTTTCGTTGAGGCCGATCCCGCGCCCGGCGAAGCCATTGCCGAAGCTCGTCAGGTTCACCTGGTTGGCTTGCGCTGGTCTTTTCGTCGAACATGTCGAAGAACTGGTCGATGTCGACCGGTTCGCGCGTCTGCGAGACGGGGATCGTTTCGCCCGCCTTGAGCTTGCGGACTCGGAGTGACCGCGTTCGAGCGACAGGTACTTCAGACCGATCGTCGAGACCGATTGCACGAGCGCGGTTCGTATTGGCCGGCAGCGGTTCGACTGTCTTTTCGAGCTTGAGCGAGATGATCGCCGTCACGCGACCAGTTTTCGGGTCCTGGTAGGGGCTGAGCGCACTGATCACGCCGACGCGCTCGCCGCCGATACGCACCTGGTTTCCCTTCTGCAGGCCCGAGGCCTCCGGCAGCTGCACCTTGATGTCGTAGGTCGGCGTGAATGGCAGCCCGTTGTTGGCGTTGTAGGAGAGGAACACGGCAACGACCACGATCAAGGTCGTGACCGCGCCGATCAGCAAGCGGACTACCCGCGAGTGAATTGGAGCGGCGGCGGTTCATCACGGCACCTGCGCTGGGGTCGCAGCCCAATCTGGCCGTTGTCGGTGAAGGGCGATGACCCATCGGCCGCGGGCTGTGTGCCCGCGCCGGGGCAGCGGCGCAGCTGGCCGGTCTTCAGGCCCTGCTACGACCTGTGACGGATTCGCCGGTTTGAGCGTGTCTTCCGAGCCGAGTTCGAAGTCGGGGAACAGACCGCTGACGCGCGCGTAATGACCGTTTGCGTCGTAGTAGGCACTGCTCTGGCCGAACGTCACGCAGGAAGCCCTGGAGATCGGGGCTATAGGGTCCGAACAGAGCCGTCATCGGCACCGATTCTTCAAGCGCTCGCACCCCGTTGGGCGAGGCAGTGACCAGCGACTGGGCGAGCCCGCGGCAGCGCAAGCGCCACTTCGGTGAGATCGTTGCTCGAGCCGGGCTTGCTGATCGCTTCGCTGAAGTTGCCGACGACGGGCGTGGCGGCGATCACTAGCGGACGCAGCTTGGTCACGAACGGCGAGCGTCTTCGGCGCCGCCGGCTTTGAGACATTGACCAGCTTGGTCAGATCGGCAAGCGTGGCCGGTAGCTTTCGAAGGTGCGGTTGCCTTCCTTGAATGTGACCGGCAGCTGCCTTCAGACCGGCGGCCAGGTTGGACCTGTTCGGAGCCGAGCGCCCCGAAGGCGGTATCGGCATGGCTGACCAGTTCGGTGAGCTCTGAGCTGCGCCCGGCCAGCACGGTGGTCGCCTTGGCGCTTTCGACCAGGAAGCTTGAGAAGACTCGACTGGTCGCTTCCCAGCTCGGAGACCACGTGGTCGAAGGCGGACAGCGCAGGCGGGAAGTAGTGCGCGTCGATCTGGAGCTGTGGCGCGACGCCTGAATACTGTTCGGCAGAGCCCCTGATCAACTGCTGCAAGCCCTTACGCGTCTTGGCGTTGAAGATGCCGAACAACTGGTCGAGGTCGACCACGCCGTGGGTGGCGGTAGTCGGCAAGGTCGAGCCGGACGGCAAGGAAGGGTTGTTGTTGGGCCCTGGCGAGAGCGCGATGTAACGGTTGGCGACGCTCGACAGCGAAGGCACCCGGATTTCGGCCGTCGTGCCCTGGTGCAACGGCGCCAGCGAGGATTCGACGTTGATCGTGATGCGCACGTTGTAGTTGTGGAGCAGCGTGATGTCCTTGATCGAGCCCACCGGGCACGCCGCCGACCTGCACCTGATCGCCGCGGACCAGCTGACCAGCTTCGGGGAATATCAGCTAGTAGGTGGCGCTTTTGTTGCCGGCGAATACCAGAACCAAGAGGATCACGACCACTGCCCCGAGCGCACCCACTGTCGCGATGCGCACATTGCGCGCGCGTCGTGGCGGGGGCCCGAGCGGCGGGGGCGACGCCGGTGGGGGCGTAGATGCGGGGGGGCTGGGCGGGACGGTCGTGGCCATCGCGCTACTTGCCTTCCGCGGCCGATGAAGCCGCATTTGAGTTGTCGGGGATGGCGGCCGGTGAGGGCTTGCCGCTGACGGTTGGGTCGGGCACCTGCCCGAGGCGGGCCACCAGCCTGAGCCACTCCGCCGGAGTGAGACCGGAATTCGAAGCCACGGCGGCGCGCGCGTTGCTACCACCGATCGGCGCGAAGGAAATGTGGATAACGCCGGCGTATTCCGGTAGTACGACGGTGTGCTTTGCACCGGTCAAATGCGTGGAGCTTGCGATCTGGAATGGTTTCATGACGCCTTGCAGCCCGGCGAGCTTGCGTAGGGCAACCGTGGCAATCGGCGCCTCTCCGCTCGGGCCAACGACGGGGATCCCATCGATCGCTGAGATGTCAAGCGCGTCGCCCGCAAGGCTCCCCCTGGCAGAGCGGCGCTGCGCTGCTGAGGCCGGCGCACAGGTACGCGAGGAGACGCTCGGCCTCAGACCGGATGCCGACAGGAAGGCCAAAGTGGCAAGTACGCGCCTATCTGCGCGGCCATCAGCGATCAGACGACGCTCACAAGCGGCCAGATGGATTGCGTGGTCGCGGGGAACCTGTTGCTCCAATTGGGTCTTTGACTCGAGCAGGGCCTGTCCGGGGCTTGCCGAGATCTTGGCGAACGGGTCACGTCCTTTGGCTTTCACGACCGAGGAGCTCTGCAGCTTGACCCAGCCATCGAGGATCGGCTTGGGATCGACCAAAGGCGCACCGATGCCGGCAGGGCGTATCTGAAAGACGATGTGCGGTTCCGCCCCAGAGCCGACATGGCCGAGCACGGTACCCGCGATCACCTGGGCACCAACGTGCAAAGGATGCAAATAGACGTTCTCCGAGCCCGCCCGAAACACGTCGCGGCTGGCAGCCGCTTGCCGCCGACACGGGGACGGGCACGCGCGAGGCCCGATTCGACCGCTTCGAGTACCGGGTAGAGCGTCGCGGTAGCTGCCAAGCTCGGCATACGTGTAGGTATTGCCATAGGCGTCCCTGAGCGAGATGCTGCGCCCAAGCGGACCGCCTTGGCTGATCTGCACGATGCGTCCGTCTTGCACCGCGATCACGGGTGCCTCGTCTTGGGAGTCGATCGTCGTACCGGCGATCGTGTGCGGCGAGGCACCTTCGGTCACGGGGAAGCCGTCGCTGTAGTGCGAGGCGGCATATACGGGGAAGCGCGCTTCGGTCAGCCCTGTGATCGCGCCGAGCAGTTCGGGAGGCGTGCCGGCCAGCAGGCGCGCGCGCAGCAGCACTGAATTGACGTAGGCCTGCGAGTGGTTGTAGGCGAGTATCGCCGCTGCGGATATCAGTGTCGCCACCGGCCGCCTTGAGATAGCGGGCAGCGGCGAAGACCGCGTCCGCCGGGTTGTAAGGGTCCTCGAAGCCATCGTTGTTGACATCGACCCCATACTGGCCCCACGTGCTCGGCAAGAACTGCATCCAGCCCTCGGCGCCGGCACTTGAGATGTTCAGGTCGCGACCGTAGTCGGTCTCGACTTCGTTGATTGCGGCCAATACCTGCCAAGGAATCCCATAGGCCGCGCCGGCGGCCTGATAGATCGGCAACAGGAATGGCGGGATCGAGAAGCTGTCGATGAAGAAGCTGGGACGCCGGATAGCGATCCGCCAAGCGTCGAGGGCAGCGGGGGCGTGAGCGTCGAGGGAGAGACGGCCTTTGCGTTCGACCCGCCTTCGCCGTTCTTTTCCCCGCCGGCCCGGGATTTACCGGAGGACTTTGATCCTGCGGAGCCTCTGTGTCCGTGCACGACCACTGTGGGGTGCTGTGAATGCTGCGCGCGCACTTCTGGTGCGGGGACCGTGGTCGTTTCGTTTGTCGCCGTCGAGGTGGGGGTCGTGGCGGTGCCGGTGCCGGTCGTTCCTGTGGTGGCGCTTTCCGTGGCGGTGCCTGTTGATGTGGGTTGGGAGGGCGGCGGCGCGGGCACGGTCGTCACTTCGGAGGCAGGCGGCGAGGCTGGCGTCGAGGGACTTTCCATCGCGGATGTGTCGGCCAGCGCCGCGTTCGCCGGGAGCGCTGCGGCGAGCACGGTAAGGAGCGGGAGCAGGATGGATGTGGGTGGCCGCTGGATCATCGTCAGTTGCCGAGCAGGTAGTTGAGCAGCATGCCGCTCGCTTCGGAGCTTTCTTCCGATGGCGAGTAATAGGTGGTGCCGGCTGCCGCGCCACCTACGGGTTGAGCCGCGGCGGTGGATCCCGAGCCGGTGGTGCTACCACCGGGTCCCGTGTTGGTCGCGGCGGTGAGCGAGCCCGGGTACTTGGCGGTCGCCTCGGCCGGGGTCATTCCTTTCAGCACGGCAAGCGTGCGCTGCATTACGACGCTCGTAGAGTCAGCGCTCGCGGCAGATGCCTTCCCGGTGCTTGCGCCGATGAATTTCCCGGTCGTACATGTGGGGTTGGTTTGGATCGAGTAGGTGAGGCAGGTGCTGCCAAAGATTTCAGCGCGCAGGAAGTGCCCGAGCGCGTCGTATCCGTTGATGCTGCCGCCGCCGAGATAGATGAAGTCGAGCAGTCGCTCTAGGCCGCCTGTGGAGCGCACGCTAGTAAGCAGCCCTGAGAGGTTGCCCGCGAACGGCTTGGCGTTCTTGCCGAGGTTCTTTGCCAGGGGCAGCAGCGGTTCGACCGCCTTGAGCGCCGAGGAGGTCGTCTTCGCGTTCTTGCCGAACGTCTTCAGGAAGCCTTCGAAGGACTTTGAGAACGGCGCCGATGTTCTCGAACGTCTTGTTGATTCCGGGTGCGGCGATGCCGAGGTCTTCGAAGGTGGGCGTCGTCTGCTCGGCGAAGCGCCCGAGCCGTTCCATCGCCGGCCCCAGCTGTTCGAGGAAAGCCGGGAAGGCGGCTAGGTTCTGAGCGAGCGCACCGCGGTGATTGGCGGTCGCGACGGCGACCGTCTTGCCTTCTTTGATGAAGCCCACGAGGCGTGTCGCGGTCGGCTGCCAGCGGCGCTGTGGCTCGGTCCCCTTCGACTGCCAGATCGGTCAAGGTCTTGTTCTCCTTGGCGAGGATCGCCAAGACCTGTTCGAGCCCCTGCAGGGCCGGATTGGAGCGGTGCAAGACCGCGTTGAGGTCTGAGCCGCGCCCGGCGAAGCCAGTGCCGAGCTCGTTGAGAATGATCGTCAGGCGCTGGGCCTCGGGCAGGCGCGTGATGTCGCCGAGCAGGTCGGGGTCCACCGGGCTGTGGGTGCCCGTGACCGGGAGCAATACCTGACCGGCGCCTTCCTGGCCGGAGGGAATCGTCTTCAAGGGCGGCGGCAAGGGTGTGCCTTCCTCGCGCGGCTGCGTGGGCAAGCAGTCGACGAACTTCTCGCCGATCAAGGCCTGCGGGCGGATCGTGCAGCTCGCGTCCTCGCGGAAGTCCTGGAAGCCGGGGTTGTTGATTTCGAGCACCACCGCGGCCTTGGCATGCGGCGTGGGCGTGACCGAGCCGACGGTGCCGACCTTGACGCCGTCGATCTTGACGTCCTCGCCCACCGTCAGGTTGCCGGCGTCGTCGAAGATCGCGCGGACTTGGTAGCCACCGCCAGAGCCACCCGCCGAGGTTGCGAGCAAGACGATGATCGCGAGCGCGGCCACGCAGGCTGCGCCCGCGATTGCGGCCTTACCCCTCCTGAACCCCTCGTTGTGCGTCCTCAACCCGACCTACCTCTGTCTTGATCGAGAAGAGGGCGGTCCAATAGATCGGCCGCCCTTTCTGGTTATCCCTCAGACCATACGCTCCCGCGAACATATCTGAGGCATTTCGTTCCCTTGGTGTCCTCCGAGTCCTGCCGGTGGCCGCCCTCAATGAGAACGGCCGCCGCGATGCATAACTACCTCCGTGACCGCGCTATTTCTTCGGGCACGGCGGCTTGGCTGTGACTGAGACGGTTTCCCCGCTGAAGAACGTGAGTTCAGCCTTGACTGGGAAGCCGCCCTTGGGGCACTTCTTGGGAATCGTGCCGTAGGAGACGAGCTTTTTGCCCTGCATGAAGGCGGCGCCAACCTTGACCTTGATGAATTCCACCGAGCCATAAGGTGCGCCGGGCACGGTTTCGACAAGCGGCACTTCCGCGGTAACCACGGGGCCCGACCCACTGGCGGAGCCGAATCTCCCGGTGGACAGGAGTTCGATCTCAGCCGGAGAGGTCCCTTCCGCGTAGAACGCGAGGTTGCCACCTGCCTCGAAGAACGGCTGCACCGTGAGCGTCTCATGCACGCGCGTGCTGCCGAAGCTGACCACGCCGCCGGCTTCGCCCTTGGGACCAGCGACCGACTTCTTCGGGCACTTCTGCACTTCGTGGCTTTCGAGGATCGCAGCCGAGCAGCTCGTGAAGCCTTTGGATGAGATCTTCGTGCCGGTCGGCGTATAGAACTGTGACGCCGACCAGTGGCGAAGGAAAGCCGCCGTATTCGGTGCCACTGATTTTGAATTCGGTTTCGAGGGCTGAGCCTGCGCCCAGGATGTTGCCGGTTCCGGGGTAAGTCGGACCGCTTTTCGCGCTTGGATTCTTCGGGATCGGCACGGCCTTCACCCTGAGCGTTACGCTCGGCGCCGCCCCCGCGACTGCCGGCAGGCCCAAGGTCGCTACGGCGAGGCCGAGCAAGGCCAAACGGGTAGATGCTCTGCGCATCAGCTTCTCTCCTCTGTTTTGTATAGGTACGCCCACGATCCGGGTAGCTCCGGATCGTTGACGGTCCGGCGACATCGAGTCTTCGGACGTCTCAGCCGTCCGAAGAGCATTGGCGATTTGCCCGCAAGGTTAGCTATATCGGGGGACGGGTTCAACTAGGTGGGTCCTTCGCAGCCGAGAATTCGAGCTCCTCACCGGCGTATCGGACGCCAATTGGATCGACGATCACTTGACGTGGCCCGTCCTCCACCAAGCCCGCCACAATCGCATCCAAGCCCAGTCTCTGGGCCAAAGCGACGACCGACTCGCCGGTACCAGAGGCGCAGTAGACGGCGTAGCCAGAGCCCATGTTGAACGTGGAGTACGCCTTGTGTGCGTCGAGACCAGCCTTATCGGCAAGGAACGTCAAAGCCTCGGGCACAGGTGGCAGTGTCGAGACGCGGTAGGTGAGCGGCTTGGCGGGCCGCATCAGCTTCAGCAGACCATGGCCTGTTATGTGGCTGAGATAGGACACTTCAAGCCTGGACTCGAGCAAGGCCTGCACCAGCGGTACGTACATAACCGTTGGATCGAGCAAGGCCTCGCCCAAAGTGCGCCCGCTCGGCAGGGCGGTCATGTAGCCGTTGGGCAAGCGCTCGGCGAGCAGGCGTGCGAGCGAAGCGCCATTGGCGTGCAGACCGCTTGAGGCGACCAAGACGATCTCATCCCCCGCCTTCAGCTGCTCGCCGAGGATCGCCTTGTGCCCGACGGGCACCGCGCCCACCGCTGCCCCGGCAAGCTCGATGTCTGGCTCGGCCACAAGCCCCGACAGGGAGGGCGACTCGCCGCCGCCCCACACACAGCCGGCGTCCAGGCACGCGCGCTGCCATCCCTCGAGCAAGGCCGAAGCACGCTCCTTCTGCCCGTACCACTCCGAGGCCCCGGTAGCGAAGTAGGCGTTGACGACAAGCGGCAGGGCACCGACACAGCAAAGATCATTGAGGATCGCAGCGACCGTGTCGTAGGCGACGTCGGCGAAACGGTTGATGCCATGTCGTTCGAGCATGTGGCGCGCAACGATCGACTTTGTTCCTAGCCCCTCCATCACGAATGCCAAGCTGCGACCGTCAAAGTCGAACACGAACGCGGGCTCGCCACGCGAGGCGTCGAGCGCCTCTCCCCCGCGCGCGCTGAGCAAGGATGAGGTGGCCAAAGCCCTGGCCATCGCCATGCGCTTGCCCTCGTCGAGCGCGTCGTAGTCGACGCCCGCCGCCTTGTAGTCAGCCGTTGAGTCCGTCATCGGCGATGATCCTATTCCCCACTGCCGAGGAGGAAAGCGATGGACTTCCAAGCGAGCGAGCGCTGCATCGAATTTCAGGAGCGCCTGAAGGCGTTCATGGACGAGCACGTGTATCCCGCCGAGCCGCTATATGAGCGCCAGCTGGCCGAGTCCGGCAACCCACATCATCAGCCCCAGGTGATGGAGGACTTGAAGGTGCGGGCTCGGGAGGCCGGCCTTTGGAACATGTTCCTGCCCGACGCCGACCACGGTGCCGGGCTGTCCAACAGCGACTATGCACCGCTCGCGGAGATCCTCGGGCGCAGCCACATCGCCTCGGAGGCATGCAACTGCTCTGCCCCGGACACGGGCAACATGGAGGTGCTGCACCAATTCGCCACGGACGAGCAGAAGTCCCGCTGGCTTAACCCTCTACTAGAGGGAGAGATTCGTTCATCCTTTGCGATGACCGAGCCAGATGTAGCCTCCTCGGACGCCACCAATATCTCGCTGAGGATCGTGCGTGACGGCGATCAGTACGTGCTCAATGGGCGCAAGTGGTGGACCTCGGGAGCCCTACACCCGCATTGCAAGATCATGATCGTGATGGGCAAGACCAGTCCAGACGGGCCCCGTCACAGCCAACAGAGCCAGATTCTCGTGCCGATCGACACTCCGGGGGTCGAGATCGTGCGAGGACTACCCGTATTCGGCTACCAGGACCAGGAGGGCCATGCCGAAATCACCTTCACGGACGTGAAGGTGCCCGCGACCAACCTGATTGCCGGCGAGGGCGACGGCTTCATGATCGCCCAGGCGCGGCTTGGACCCGGGCGCATCCACCACTGCATGCGCTCGATTGGAGCGGCCGAGCGTGCTTTGGAGTTGATGTGCAAGCGCGCCGTGTCGCGCGCCACCTTCGGCCAAGCAATCGCCGCGCGAGCGAACATCCAGGACTGGATCGCAGAGTCGCGCATCGAGATCGAGATGGCACGCCTGCTCACCTTGAAGGCGGCCTGGCTGATGGACACCGTCGGCAACCGCCATGCACGCACTGAGATTGCCGCGATCAAGGTAGCCGCGCCCAATATCGCCTTGAAGGTGATCGATAGGGCGATCCAAGTCCACGGCGGCGGCGGCGTGTCAGACGACTTCCCGCTCGCCTGGACCTATGCCCACTTGCGCACCTTGCGCCTTGCCGACGGACCGGATGAGGTCCACAAGCTTTCGATCGCCCGGCGCGAGCTCGCGCCCTACATGCCCGCCGAGGCAAGTTGAGTGCATGCCCGCCGAGGCAAGTTGAGTGCATGCCCGCCGAGGCAAGTTGAGTGCAGCGGAGGGCCTGCGTATGGCTGCCCGTTGTGTCGTGCCTTCGCGCGCGCGTAAGCACCCCGAATGTGGGCATCACCGCCCGAGCAGCCTCTATGCACGCGAGAGACGCAGGCTGTAGAGCACGGCTGCGACCGAGGTCGCGAGGTTTAGGCTTGAGACGCCGGCGCGCATGGGCAGGCGCAGGCGCGCATCGGCGCGCTCCAGGAGCTCTTGACTGAGCCCATCGCGCTCAGTCCCGAACGCAAGCAGGGCGCGCGGGGGAACCGCCTCGGGGCGCAGCTCCTCGCCATCTGGATCCAGCGCTAGCAAAGGCCTGTCGGTCTGCGGCAGGTGCTCTATGCGCGCAACGGGGAGCGCGAAGTGGAGACCCGCCGAGCCACGCACCGCGACCGGGTCCCAAGGGTCCTGGCGGCCGGTCGTGAGCACGCCGGCCGCCTCCACGGCAGCCGCCACGCGGATCACGGCGCCGAGATTGCCGAAGTTGCGCGGGTCCTCAAGCAGAACAAGCGGCGCCCGCCCCTCAGCGGCGAGCAAGGCGAGCGGATCGGTGCTCACGCGACGCGCGATGCTGACTACCCCCGTATGCGGAACATATGGACCAAGCCGCTTGAAAGCCTCGACTGAGAGCACAACGGCCAGCGCCTGGACTTGCTCCGTCAAGTCGGGGGCGAGACCTTGAGCCAGGCGCTCGAGCTCGTCAGGATCGGTGCACGCCACCAGCTCCACCAAGGCGCCGAACCTGAGAGCGTGCTTGAGCGCGTGGAAGCCTTGCAACACGACCAGATCGTCGCTGCGGCGGGCCTCGTGAAAGCGCCGCACAATGGCAGGCGTATCGAAGCTGGGCGCACCAATACTCACGAGCCTCAGTGTATGCCCGCATCGGCCCCAGACGAGCAGCAACCCCGGGTCCTGTTACCTCCCCCAGACGAGCAGCAACCCGGGTCCTGTTACTTCCCCCGAGCGCGCGGCAACCCGGGCCTAGTACCGTTCGTCTAAGCGAATGTCGCGTGACCAAGGCGGAGTGGGTCCGCCCAAGGTACGCCCCGTCAATCCTTAAAAATGCCTTCAGCCGCACATCCAATCCCAGGCTCGGACGCCGAAGGCGCCGGCGGGCAAGGACGGCCAATAGACCTCGTCGAGTGCGCCGCGGCCCTAGCCGAGGGTCGCGTCAGCTCGACCGATCTGGTCGAGCAAGCCCTCGCCCGCATCGAGGCGACCCAGCCCACGCTCAACGCCTTTCGCATCGTGCGAGCCGAGGCCGCCCGCGCCGAGGCCGCCGAGGCCGACCGGCGCCTGGCGGCCGGGGAGCGACTGCCTTTGCTCGGCGTGCCGATCGCGATCAAGGACGATGTGGACCTCGCCGAGTACCCCACATCGTTCGGCTGCGCCGGCTCGTTCGCGGCCAAGACCGAGGACTGCGAGATGGTGAGTCGCTTGCGCGCCGCGGGAGCGGTGATCGTCGGCAAGACCAACACGCCCGAGATCGGGCTCTACCCGTTCACCGAGGGCTCGGCCTTCGGCGTGACTCGCAACCCGTGGAGCCTTGACCACACTCCTGGTGGCTCAAGCGGTGGGTCCGCAGCGGCAGTCGCCGCGGGGATCGTGACTGGCGCGGTCGGCTCTGACGGAGCTGGCTCGGTGCGCATTCCCGCCGCGTGGTGCAACCTCGTCGGCGTCAAGCCGCAGCGCGGGCGCATCTCCACATGGCCCGATCGCGAGTCCTTCAACGGCCTCACTTGTATCGGCCCGCTCACCCGCACGGTCGCCGATGCCGCGCTCATGCTGGATGTCCTGAGCGGCAATCATCGCGAAGATCTGCACGCTCCGCCGCCGCCTCTAGAGCCTTATGCGCAGGCGATCAGGCGCGAGCCGCGCCCACTGCGCATAGCTCTCTCGCTACGCCACGCCTTCAGCGGCGCGCCCGTGCGCCTGCACCATGAGATCGAGGCAGGCGCGCGACGGATCGGCAAGACGCTCACCGAATTGGGCCACACTGTCACCGAGCGCCACCCACGCTACGGACTGATTGGCCTCAGCTTGGTTGCACGTGGTGAGTCAGGCGTGCACGAGTGGGCGGAACGCGTACCCGACCGCTCTTTACTGGATGCACGCACGCGCTCCACGGCGCAGTTTGGCGGCGTGCTATCGAGGACGGTCTTGCCATTTGCCAGACGCTTGGAGCAACGCTTCCAGCGCAGGGTCGGCTCAATCTTTCATGAGCTTGACGTGCTGATCGCTCCGACCAGCGCGAGCGCGCCTCTGCCGATCGGCAAGACCGATGGCCTCTCGAGCTGGTCCACCCAGCAAGTCATCGCGGGCTCCTGCCCCTACGCTTGGCCTTGGAATGTGCTCGGCTGGCCGGGCGTGAACGTGCCCGCGGGACTGACCCACGATGGCCTTCCCTTCGGAGTGCAGTTGCTCGGACCGGCCAACAGCGAGGCTACCTTGCTGTCGCTTGCCGCCCAGCTCGAGGGAGTAGAGCGTTGGCATGAGCGACTCGCGCCACTCGCTCTCGACGCGACCTAAGCGCCACTCGCTCTCGACGCGACCTAGCGCCGCTCGCCCTCAACGCGACCTAAGCCCCAGCATGCGGGACCTAACCCAGCGCGCGAGTCGCCCTAACGCCCCAGCGTGCGAGTCACCTCGCGCGCACGGGCACGCAAGGAGCCGAGGAGCTCGCGCACCTCGGAGAGACCGGCGCGCAACTCAACGTCGCCAACCTCGATCGGGAGCATCGAGTCCTGCAACTCGCCGAGCACACCGTCCGCACTCGTGGTGGCATCCACGGCAGCATCGATCAAGCCCTTGGTGCCGCTTGAGGGAGCCACCGGCGAGGGCGTGGCGAAGGCCCGAACACCCAGGTTGTAGCGCTCGGCAAAGCTCGCGTAGACCCGCTTGGCGCGACCGTAGGCAGCTTGGACAGGCTGAAACAGCTGCTCTTCCAGGCGCTCAGCGGCCTGCTCGTCGAGGTGCTCGTATGCCTCGCTCAGAAGTGCAAGCGCCCCCGCGATCTCATCCGCGGCTGCGGCGAGCGCGTCGAGTATCTGCTGTCTACCTTCAGCGGTGGTGTAGCTCATATGTTGGAGGTTAGTTCCTGCGTGAGGTTCGGCGGGGCACCCAGTAGAGTCAGGCCACAGCAAGCGGCACTTTAAAGACAAGGGATGGGCGCATTACCACCCCTCCCCGTTCTTGGGTTACACTCGACCGTGAGATGCGTGGATTCTCGGCGATCCTCTTCACAGTGCTCGCCTTGGGGCTAGTCCCCACCAACGCGCTCGCCTCGTCCCAGAAAGACGCCGCCGCCACGCATACCGCCCTTGTGGCCGCGTACAAGACCCTGCACGCTGTTGTCAACAGCTGGCCTACCGTGGAAGCGAACCTGCGCAAGCTCGACCGGAAGTTCGCCGCGGAATGCCCCAATGTGGGCGCAGGCTCCCCTCAGAGCGAATCAGAGCAGAAGTTGAGCTATGAGGTGGCCGGAGCACTGTGGGCGACCGGCTACGACGTCGACGCGAAAATCGCCCAAGAGTTCATCAAAGCTGTGAGCCCACTGCGATGGAGCAATCCCGCGCTCACCCGCCGGGCACACACGTTCATCAAAGGGCTGCGGGAAATGATCGCCCTCCAAGTGCCGGACCTCTGCGGGGACGTGCGCTCGTGGACCGCGACCGGCTACAAGACAATCCCGGCGAGCACGCTCAAGTTCGACCAGCACGTGGAATCGATCGACGTAGCAGTACCATCCCCGAAAGTGCTCTCTGCCTTTATCCAACCGAGCGATAGAGGCCTTTTCGCGAAGGTGGAGCATCTCCTAACCAGGTTTGAAGAACTTGAATTCACTACCGGGCAGGATTCCTGGAACACGCTGCTTGAAACGCTCGGATTGAACCAGTAGCGCCCGCATTACGTTGGCAGGGGAGTCATCGACCGCGCACTGAAACCGCAAGCCCGTCCTCCCAGCCCCAGCCGAGGACGAAGCGCTTATCAGAGACTGGACGCAGCTCATTGTCGCAGCGTTGACCGAACCGGCAGCGAAAAGCTGGCCTGTAGTCTCCGCGCCATTTAAGCAGCACAACACGAAATCCGGATGTTCGGAACACGCCGTAGACCCGAACGCTATGCTTTTTGCAAGGGGCAGGGAGACATAGCGTCTCAAGGGACCTGCATCTCGGAGAGGCAGCATCTTGGAATGGGCAATAAAGGCGAGTCAGAAACACCGGACCACCTCCGGACTGGTTGATCCTGCCCGCCTGGCTATCGTGAGAGGGAGAGGCTTATGCGACGTATCTTGGGGTCAGCTGGGAGTCGAAGGCAACTGGGACTCGCCTGTGGCGTAGTGCTGGCCGCCGGGGCCTTCGGAGCATCATCGCGGGCGTCTACAAGCATCATTATGCCGGTGGCGAAAGCCACCAAGACAGTGTCTCTTGAGGAGACCGCGCATCTGGAATACAGCAATCAAGAAATCCCAGGATCGGAAATCGCGGAGAGCGGGCGAGCGACGGGAACGTACAACGTGCCCGTGAGGGCAGGCCTGACATTCCACGCACACTCTATGACGGCTGTCGTCACCGTCTACCTGAAAGGCGGCTCGATAACAGCCACCACAAACGTGAGTTTTGAGTTTGTCGGAGACATGAGCAAGATCCACGGGATCCTCACAGTGAGCCATGCGACGGGCACCTACAAGCACGCTTCCGGGCAACTGGCATTCAGAGGAGCGATCAACCGCAACTACCCGAACAAGATGTGGGCCGTGACCTCCGGCTCGGCCAAATACTAAAGTCCGAGCGGAGAAGAAACGCGATGAGGGGCGCGAGTGCGGTAGCAGCCGTACTCTCAGTCTGTATGGTCTTCGCGGGGAGCGCCGGCGCTGCTCCGAGCGTCAAGCTAGGAGTTGCGTTTCATCCAAACGTACCGGGGCAGCGAACCACGATCACGCTAGCTGTACGTGTCCGCGGGCCGAATGGTGCATCGCCTTCTCCAGTGACCAGCTTTGATCTGCGCTTGCCCACAAATATGGGGATCGCGTCGACAACGCTTGGGCAAGCCAATTGTGAAGCAGCAGCCCTGATCGCCTCGGGATTGAAAGGTTGCTCGAGCAATGCTCGTATCGGCTATGGCACAGCGAGTGCCGTGGTTCCGATCGGCCCTGAAAGCTTTCGTGAGATCGCGTCGCTTGACGCTGTCATGGGCCCAGCCATAGAAAACCGGGTCGAAGTGCTGTGGTATGTCCAGGCGGCCCAGCCGGTATTCGCGCAACTCGTATTGCCCAGCGTCGTTGAAGAAGCTGCCCCGCCGTACGGCGAAGAGTTGGATGTTGCGGTCCCTTTGGTACAGACATGGCCTGAAGGACCTGACCTTGCGCTGGAAACCTTTGATTCTTCCCTCGGACCAGCAGGCCTCACCTACCACCGCGAGATCGCGGGCAAGACAATGGCGTTCCATCCTCTCGGCATCAGAATCCCACGAGTCTGTCCGTCCGGTGGCTATGGGTTTGCGGTGCTCCTGAGCTTTCGGGACGGCACACATGCCACCAGCACATACCGCGTCCCCTGCCAACGGCGGTAGATGCGAGCGATGCCTCAGCCCAAACTCCACCGCTTAGATGTCGCAGAGGCGCGCAAAGCCCAGCATTTGAGACGGGGGCTCCCGCGACTGAGATCGAATCTTCCCTCGATCAGGGTCTGGGTGGTCCCTGCAGTAGTGATCTTCACGACAGTACTTACCTGTATACCAGCGCCCGTCGGAGCGGATGCAACAGAAATGCCATCGCTTAATACCACAGGCTTCACGATGCAAACCACCGAACCAAGCACCGCCGACAAGACGCTTAATGAACCGTACTTCTTCGACCAAGCAGGAGGCCACCCGTTTGCACTGACCAGCACCGTCCAGTTCGCCGCAGGAGATCCGAAGAACATAATCCTCGACCTGCCTCCTGGTCTGGTGGCCAATCCGCATGCAGTCCCCCGCTGCTCGGTGAATATCGAACACTGCCGCAGCGACACTCAAGTGGGTGTATTCGACCTTCATTTGACGGGTGGCGGCCAACAACTCTCGGTGCTCGGTCCGATCTTCAACATGACGCCCTATGTAGGTCAGTCTGCTGAGTTGGGCCTCGAAGTTCCGGTTTTCGGCATGATCCACCTGACGAGCCATCTCGTACGCGTCGCACAGGGCTATACCGTCGCGATCGTTGGTAGCGGGCTGCCCATTCTCAATCTCGCGAGCTTTTTCGAAGGTGAGCTTCCGGCCCTCCACTTCGGGAGCCTGGAAACAACCTTGTGGGGTGTCCCCGCCGCCGCCGGCCACGATCCTCAGCGTGGTCTCTCGTGCTTCGGTGACTTGGAAACGGACTGCCAGGGAACGGGGGGGCTCACCGACGAAGAGGAAGCTGTGCCGTTCCTGACGATGCCAAGTACCTGCTCCGGCTCACCGCCGATGGCCACCGCATGGGTCGACTCGTGGGAGCAGCCGGAACACTACGAACAAGCCCAGTCCTTGCTACCGGCGATGGCGTATTGCGAACGCTTGCCGTTCTCACCCGAAATCTCAGTAAACCCCGAAACGACTCGACCAGAAGTGCCCGATGGAGTCGATGTGACCATCAAGGTCCCCCAGTTCGAAAAGACCGTCGCAGCCACTCCCGAGCTGCGTGCAGCAACGATAACATTGCCTCAAGGTATGGCGATCAACCCTAGCGTCGCCAACGGCCTGCAGGGGTGCAATTCCACGGGTCCCAACGGGATCGATATTCCCACCGGCCTCAATTCTAGTGGTGAACCCCTGAAGCCTGGAGAAGCCGGACCTGGTGAAGCAATCGCCCCCGAGGGACTCGGACCGGAAGAACCATTGCTTGCTCCGGGACATTGCCCCAATGCGTCAATAGTGGGTACAGCGGAAGCGACCACACCTCTATTGGCCCACCCGATCGAAGGCCGTATTTACATTGCAACACCCGGATGTGGTGGAGAAGGTCAAGCCGCATGCACCGAACAGGACGTCCTTGACGGCAACCTCTATCGCCTTTATCTCGAACTCGGCGGCAAAGACGTCCAGCACAACGAAGGGGTCCTCATCAAGCTTGCGGCAACCGTCCAGGCCAATCCAGTTACCGGTCAGCTCACAGTACGGCTCGCCGAAAGCCCGCAGCTTCCGCTTAGCTCGCTGAGCTTGCGCCTCTTCGGGGGAGAACACGGCCTGGTTGCCAACCCAGTGGGATGCGGACCAGCGACCACAACCTCAGATCTGGAACCGTGGAGCGCGCCATACACACCGAATGCGTCGCCGTCCTCCTACTACAACATCGAAGGATGCACGAACCCGCAATCATTCGACCCAGGATTCCTTGCCGGTAGCATGAACACGACAGCAGGAGCTTTCAGTACCTTCACGGTGGCCGTCACTCGCAAAGACGGTGAACAAAACCTCGCGGGCCTGCAAGTCGACGCTCCGCTCGGACTCTCAGCGATGCTGTCGAGTGTGCCATTGTGCCCCGAATCACTCGCGAGTAGAGGGGAATGCTCTGAAGCATCGCGAGTAGGCGGCTCAGAGGTCGCAGCCGGCGCAGGATCTCAACCGCTGTACATGCCGGGCAACGTGTATTTGACTGGACCTTATGGAGGCGCCCCATTCGGTCTGGCCATCATTGCCGATGCCGTGGCAGGACCGTTGGATCTCGGACGTCTCGTCATCCACGCTCGAATCAACGTCGACCCGAAGACCGCCGAGCTCACGATCACAAGTGACCAGTTGCCGCAGATCGTGCGCGGCATCCCGCTGCGCATCCAGCACGTCAGCCTGACACTCGACCGGCCCCACTTCATCGTCAATCCGACTGACTGCGACGAACAACAGATAACAGCCATGATCGCGAGCACTCAAACAACAAACAAGAAAGTCTCCAACCGATATGCGCTCGACGAGTGTACGAGCCTTGCGTTCAAACCCAAAATAGCTGCATCGACCAATGCCCGAACAAGCCTCTCAAAGGGTGCGAGCCTCGACCTAAGCGTGACGTTCCCCAAATCAGAACAAGGGACCGAGGCAAATCTCGCGCGAATCAAGGTCGCCCTCCCCAAGCAACTTCCGACGAGGCTGACGAGCCTGCAAAACTCATGCCCCGACAACGTTTTCGAGGTTAATCCGGCCGAGTGTCCCAACGCCTCCATCGTGGGTATCGCGCGAGCGCGAACGCCCGTGCTGTCAGGCGGACTTGAGGGTCCGGTGTATCTCATCTCGCATGGGCTTAGGGTGATACCGAGCCCCGTCGTGGTCCTGCAGGGCGACGGCATAGTCTTGGACCTCCTCGGCTCGACCAAGATCGACAAAACTGGTACCGGCAGCGTCGCGTTCGACACCGTGCCGGACATACCACTCGAGCGCCTGGAGATGTTCCTGCCGCAAGGTCCCCATTCTCTGCTTGGCGGCGACGCGAACCTCTGCGCATCCGGCAAGGCGATGACCATTAAAAGGAAGATCATTCAACGCATACACGGACGCAAGGTGCATCGCACCGTCAAGCTCCGCGAGCGCTTACCAGCAACTCTTCGCTTGCACGCCGAACTTGTCGCACACAACGCAGCGATCATCCACCAAACCATCCAGATCGCGGTGACTGGGTGCACCGGGAGCCAGATGGCAACCGCTCGGCACGCACCTATGCCCCTCCGCCCTGTCCAGGTCGTGGGTCGTATGCGACCCAACCGCTGACCCACTGCAACCGCCTTGCGACCGCAAGCCCGCCCTGCTCCCGCAAATCGGCGGTTTCCGTTCGCGTCGTTTCGCGCTGGCGTTTCCCTGCGGAGATCCGCTTTCGCGAACCTCCGCAGGAGTCCCAACCAGTGGAGACGGCGGGAATCGAACCCGCGTCCGCAGTCGCGTATGAATGGCTTCTACGAGCGTAGCCGACGCTCTGATCTCATCCCCCGCTAGCCTCGCCGGCCGGGTTGTGGGGGACCAGCCTCCTGAAGTGTTCCCGGGTCAGCGGAGGCGGGCCTCACCGGGTGAGCCTACTTTCTGATCCCGAGGACCCCCGTCATAGGCGAACAGGGCTCGAGACCTCGTGCCTTAGCTATTGACTAAGCAGCGAGGGCGTACTCGTGAGAGTCCGCACTTATGGTTTTCCCGGGTGTTTTACGAGGCCGCCCGGGACCTCGACTCGCAACCATCCACACGAGCCGACCGCGTCGAAGCCTGTCGTCCCCTTGGATGTCCTGCTTGTCCAGTGTAGCTGGACCCCTTGCAGTTGGACACTTAAACAAGTCGACGCGGTCCCGGGCCACTTTGAGGAACCTTTCGCCGGTTGGCCCGAAAGCCTCCCGGTGATCGGTGGCGCGGCCTCACACCTCAATGGCCTCGCTCTTGCGGCTCGGGGTCCGCG
Source organism: uncultured Solirubrobacterales bacterium (assembly GCA_963746645.1). Lineage (GTDB taxonomy): Bacteria > Actinomycetota > Thermoleophilia > Solirubrobacterales > Solirubrobacteraceae > Palsa-744. The sequence goes on along the minus strand of CAVVBQ010000005.1, from coordinate 2,922,509 downwards.
TCTACATCCAACTTACGCCTCTCAAGACCGTCCGTCAAGGGCATTTTCGGGACTTCCCCGCACATTCCGAAAAAAGCACTTAGGGGGTACGCAGAACGGTCGATTAGGCGTGGCTTATGGTGGCTGCGACAATGGTCGGATGGATAGTGAAGCGCCTCTGGCGAGCGAGACTCCTTTCGGGGCTCCGCGGCGTCCCCTACGCAAGCGTATAGGTAGCGCCTTCGCCGGGATTGCCGCGCTCGTGGCGAAGTTCGGCGCCTACTTGAAGGCCGGCGTGTTGTTGCTCCCGAAACTGGCGTTGCTCAGCACCGCCGGCACCGCGCTTGTGTCTATCGCCGCTTATAGCCTGCTCTGGGGCTGGCAGTTCGCAGCTGGGTTTGTGGCTTTGTTGTTCGTACATGAGATGGGCCACGTGATCCAGCTCAAGCGTGAGGGGATCAAGGCGAGCACACCCATGTTCATTCCATTCCTCGGCGCCGCGATCTTCTCGCGCTCGCTCGGCGATAATGCGCTCGCGGAGGCTCGTGTCGGCTTGGCGGGGCCCGTGCTCGGCACACTCGGCGCGGTGGCCGTGGCGGTCGCGGGCGAGCTCACCAGCAGCGATCTGCTGATCGCGCTTGCCTATATCGCCTTCTTCCTGAACCTGATCAATCTGATCCCAGTCGTTCCGTTCGACGGTGGCCGGGCGATGGCGGCCGTGGCTCCATCGATGTGGTTCTTGGGGATCGGAGGCTTGGTGGCAATGATCTTGCTGCTCGGCAACCCGTTCCTGCTCATCTTCATCCTGTTGGCCTTGCGCGAGATGCCGAGCCGCTGGCGCCAGTTGCGTTCACGCTCGATCGAGCAGGCCGCTTACTACCGCGTGCCACGCCGCTCCCGGATCGCGATCGGCGCTGTGTACATCGGCTTGATCGTGGTGCTCGCCTTCGGGATGTCCCAAACCCACATCCTGGTGAGCGCGGGACACAGCTTCCGCTCGATCTGAAGGCTTCCTCAACCTATACTCTGCTCCGCAGGGCGGGGCATTTCCAGCAATCGGCACGGGGATAGGGGAACAAATGGGACATGCACGTGTGCTAGCCATCGCACTGACAGCCGCGATGTTCGCGATGTCAGGCTGCGGCTCGTCCTCGAAGCCGCTCACGCGGGCCGAACTTACGGCCAAGGCCGACGCGATCTGCAAGACAGTCACCGCGAAGATCTCCTCCAAGAAAGCCAATACTCAGCAGCAGATCGGGCGCGTAGCCGAAGAACTGGCCTCCTTCGAGGAGACAGCGCTCGCCAACTTGAGCAAACTCGTGCCACCCGCCGAACTGGAAAGCGACTGGAAACAGTTCGTCTCGGGAGCACAGACACTCGCTGAAAACACGGCGAAGCTCGGCGAATACGCCAAAGCGAACAATCTCAAGGCAGCGAAGGGACTGATCACGTCGAGCGAGGCTACGCAGAAGCAGATGGTGGCGATCGCAAAGCGCGACGGCCTCCCAGCATGCGAACAGGTCGCCTGAGCACCGGCTGACCGACTCTCAGCGAGAATGCCGGTTCTCGAGCTCCGACTGAGCCTCAGCGCCGGGCTTCCCTGATGCCGCGTTCCATGTCGCGCTTGGAGTCGCGCTCGCGCATGGTTTGGCGCTTGTCGTAGAGGTCCTTACCGCGTGCGAGCGCGATCTCAACCTTGGCGTGGGGACCCTTGAAATAGACGCGCGTAGGCACGAGCGTGAGACCGCGCTCTGAGACTCGTCCCGCGATGCGCTCTATCTCAGAGCGGTGCAAGAGGAGCTTGCGCGGACGCTCGGGATCATGGTTCTCGCGCGACGCCGGCAAGTAGGGCGGGATGTGAACCGATTGCAGCCATAGCTCTCCCTCGCGAATAGATGCGTAGCCGTCCTTGAGTTGGGCGCCGGAGGCACGCAGGGCCTTTACCTCGGTGCCCTGCAGGACCATTCCACACTCAATCCGCTCGGTCAGCTCATAGCGGTAGGAGGCATAGCGGTTGCTCGCCACGTCCCCGGCGCCGATCTTGCGCTTGTTGCCCTTGGCTTTGGCCATCAGCCGAGACTAGCCGGACCTGCCGTCCGGCGCGAGGCGGGCGAGCCAAGCATCACGTACTAAGCAGCCGGCGCGAGATCGACTCGGCCGGCCTGAGCGTCCACGCGGACCACCCGCACGTCGATTGGGTCCCCCAAGCGCAAAGTGGCGCCAGAGCGCTCGCCCCGCAGGATCGTGGACTGCTCATTGAGAGTCCACCAATCGCGCTCCTCGCCGGCGCTGAGCATGCGCACCGGAAGCATTCCCTCATAGATCGGACGCTTGGGCTTCTCTTCTTTTATATCCGGGGCAATCTCTACAGTCTTCCCAAGGGCATTCTTCGCGCGCGCGCGCGAGGTATCCCCAAACACAATGAATGCACCCGCGCCAATCAGGCCCGTGACCTCCCCCCGAAATACCTGGTCGTAGCCTCCGTCTAGTAGGACCTGTTCCAGTAGAAAGCAGGCGGCAATGTCATCGCCCTTGTGCTCGATCTTTGCTGCCTCACGCTCGCGCTCAGACGTCCATTCGCCGAGCTCCACCAGCTTGCCCCCACCGGAGCGCTTGCGGCCGGCCTCGCCGGCGCCGATCGAAGCAAGTAGAGCACGGTGGCACACGAGATCGGGGTAGCGGCGAATCGGCGAGGTGAAGTGGCAGTAGCAAGCGGAATGAAGGCCTGCGTGACCAACATTCTTAGGCGAATAGCAGGCCTGCTTGAGCGAGCGCAACACGAGCGAGGAAAGCGCGATCCGACCTGCGCCAACACGGCGCACGTGGGCATCAACACGATGGGAGATCTCACCGACCAAGTCCGCGGCTTGCGCTGGAAGCAGAGGGTCGGGTAGCGGTGGCGTGGACACCCCGAGCGAGGCGAGCTGTTCTACAAGCCTGCGGACACGCTCCGGATCGGGGCGCTCATGGATGCGATAGAGGCACGGGATGGAAGCCTCGGCGAGCCGACGTGCAACAGCTTCATTGGCGGCGATCATGAGATGCTCGATCAGGCGATGAGACTCAGTCTGTACGCGCATCTGGATGGAGATGATGTTGCCGTGCTCGTCGAAGGAGAAGTCGGGCTCCTCGGAGTTGATCGTGAGAGCTCCGCTCGACTCGCGCGCAGCCTGCAGTTGGGCCGCGGCCGCTCGCGCCGCTGCCAACGGGCCGCCCCAGGGCTCCGGCGCAGAGGATGAGCCCAAAAAGATCCGGTCGACCTGCTCGTAGTCAAGCCGTGTGTCCGAGCGAATCAATGAGCGGTAGAAGCTGGCCGACTCGATCTTCGCACCGCGCAGGACGAGCTCGGTTGTGATCGCCAGGCGCTCGGCTCCGGGGACCAGGGAGCAGGCGTCACTTGAGAGTGCATGCGGCAACATCGGCTCGACGATGCCGGGCACGTAGACGCTCGTGGCACGCCTGCGTGCCTCTTGGTCGATCGCTGAGCCAGAGGGCACGTGAGCGGCAACGTCGGCTATGTGCACCCACACGCGTGTGGCGCCATCGGGGAGTCGTTCCGCAGAGATTGCGTCGTCGAAGTCGCGTGCGGTGGCAGGATCGACCGTGAACGTGGCCAGGTCCCGCAAGTCGCGGCGGCGACCCTCTCGCAATTCCGATTCGGCCTTGCTCCACGCACGGGCACCGGCTGCACGTGCCTCACGTTCTACCCCCGGCTCAAAGCGACCCGGCAAGCTGGCCTCGCGCATCATCTGTTCGATCGCCTGGCGCGCCGTCTCGGTGCGCTCCTGAGGAGGCCAAACGACGCGCGCATTCGAGGCTCTGCCGGGACGCGGCTTGCCGGGGCGCGTAGCGGGACTGGCAGGGCGTGGAGCGGAACTCCCGGAGCGCGAGGCGGGACTTTTACCGCGCGAGCTGGTCCCCGACCCACGCGAGCCTGCCTTTGGACCGCCGACGCCACCCGTCTTCCCACCCTTGCGCGGCGTGGGCGCGCTCGAGGACTTTGTCTTCTTGGCCGGTCCCTTGCGCGGGCGGCCGCCGCGCGGGGGACTCATTTGACCTTGGCAAGAAGCGTGTGAAGGGCCACTTGAAGGCCGTGTTCAGTGTCAACACCGTGAGGGACTGGGATTTCGGGAGTGATGCCGGCGCCCTCGTGGACTCCTCCCCCACCGAGGTTGCGTCCATTAGGCGTGTAGTACTCACCGACGGTGATCTTGATGGCACCACCGCTTGAGAGCGGCTCGAGCTCCTGGAAGACTCCCTTGCCATAGGTGTGGGTGCCGACGACAGTGGCACGATGATGGTCCTGGAGCGCTGCAGTCACGATCTCCGAGGCGGAAGCGGTGTCATGGTCAACGAGCACGACAACGGGGATCCGAGTAGGGATCGCACCGCCGGCGGCTGTAAGCACGACTGTGGGCTGGGTACGTCCGCGTGTGGTGACGATGACACCCGAGGGGATGAAGATAGAGGCTACGAGGCGCGCTTCGGAGACTAGCCCGCCACCGTCGGCGCGCAGATCGAAGACGAGCCCCCGCGCGCCTTGTTTGAGCAGGCTTTGCACCGCATCGTAGAGCTCACCGTGGGAGCCTTCGCTGAAAGTGGCGAGGTAGACCCAGCCAAGCTTGACACCGTGGACAGTGCGTATGGCAGAGGCGACTACGGGCTCTGAGATGGTGGCCCGCGTGACATTGACCGTATGGAGGGATGCCTTCCCACGAGACTTGACCGTTAGTCGCACTTCGGTGCCGGGGGGCCCCTTGATGAGCGCGACGGAGGTATTGGCGGGTAGCTTGTGGAGCGAGTGTCCGTTGACGCCGACGATGAGATCGCCGGCCTTAAGGCCGGCCCGCTGAGCGGGGCTTGCATCGAACACACGCACTACTTCCAGTCCGGATGGCTTGGGGTCGATCGAGACGCCGATTCCCGCGAAGCTGGCGGGCTGGTCGAAGCTCTTGAATTCCTTTGGCGAGAGATAGGTCGAGTAAGGATCTTTCAAGCTGGAGACCATCCCTCCGATCGAGGAGCTCGAAAGCGCGGCCTTGGACACGGGCCGGTAATAGTCGTGGGACACCCGTTCGATCGCTTCGTTTACTACCTGTGTCTCGTGGTTGGCAACGAAGGCGTTGCGCATGAACCCGGGCAGCTTGGAGGGGTGACCGCCAAGCCAGATGCCGAGCACGAGCAAGAGCACGGGCAGAAGCACGGCAAGTACAGCGAAGATCGGCTGACGCTTCAGGGACTGCATCTCCCCCAGCCTATGCGGTGAGAGGGCCGCATACGCCCATCACCCGCCAGCCGGTGACTACCCGCGATACGGGAGCCGGGTCAGAGAGTCGTGTCAGACTCGCAAGAAGCGGCGTAGTGAGATACCCGAGCCTGCCGCCGAGACGGCAATCGCGCAGCCCATCAAGATCACGATGAGCAGGCGGAAGTCGATCATCGCGGGTTGGGAGATGAGCTTGACGGTGGAGGCGAGCGGGTCGATCAAGGTGAGCTTGGCGAGCGCGAGCAAGCCGATCGCGCAGACTCCTCCGAGTGCGCCGAGGAAGAGTCCCTCGAGCACGAATGGCCAGCGAATGAACCAGTCGGTAGCGCCGACGAGCTTCATCACCTCAACCTCGCGCCGGCGCGAGAACAGGGACAAGCGAATCGTGTTGGAGACCAGCAGCATCGAGGAGAAGATCAACAACGCCGCAAGCAAGGCCATCGTGATCTTGACGATGCGCGTGGCCGAGAGGATCTTATCGGTCTGAGCTTGGCGATTCTGGACGTCGGCGATCGCGGGGTCGGTGACCAGGCGCGTGCCGATCGGGCTCGACTGGTCGAGCTCTGCGCGCAAGGCATCGGCGTCGGAGGGATTGGACGGCGTGACGCGCAGGATGTCGGGCAAGGGGTTGTAGCCGATCAACTGGAAGGCCTGCGGATCGATCTTGCGCTCTTGTTCATAGCCGGCCTGCTTTGAGACCATTTCGACGTGACCCGCGAAACGGGCCCCTTCGACCTCGTGACGTACGCGGGCAGTTTCCGCGGGGGTGGCGGTGGTGTTGAGGTCGACGTCTACGACGACACGGCCGCGAATCGAGTTGGCTGCCCCGTTGGTGGCTTGGACCACCGGGATGAACACACCGAGCACGAGGGTAGTCACCAAGACACAGGAAAGCGCGGCAAACGAAGGCGCCGGATTGCGGCGCATCGAGCGGACTGCCTCCTTGAGAAAGAAGCCGAGTTTCATCGGCGGTGGCCACCAGCGGGACGCGGGTTGGCTTCGGCGGCGGTTTCCCGCTTGAGGCGCTCGGCCAAGTCCCCGGTGGTCTCATCCTGGGCATAGAGGCCGGTTGCCTCGTCGCGAATGATGCGCCCACGCTTGAGCTCGATCACGCGGCGGCGCATCTTGTCGACCATCTCGTTGTCGTGGGTGGCCACGATCACGGTGGTGCCGGCGCGGTTGATGCGATAGAGCAACTGCATGATCCCGATCGAAGTGTCGGGGTCGAGGTTGCCGGTGGGCTCGTCCGCCAAGAGCAAAGGCGGGTGGGAGGCGAAGGCACGCGCGACGGCCACCCGCTGTTGCTCGCCGCCGGAGAGCTGGTGGGGATAGTTGTGCAGCTTGGTGGAGAGGCCGGTGAGGCGCAGGATGTCCGGCAGAGAGGCGCGGATCTGCTTGCGCGAGGCTCCCGTGACCTGGAGGGCGTAGGCGATGTTGTCGTAGACGGTGCGCGTGGGCAGGAGCTTGAAGTCCTGGAAGACAACGCCGACGTTGCGTCGGTAGTAGGGAACCCGCTTGCGCTCGATTTCGGCCAGGGAGCGCCCAGCGACGCGAATGACGCCGCCCGTGGGGTCGATCTCCTTGATCAGGAGACGCATAATCGTCGACTTGCCCGACCCGGTCGAGCCAACTAGGAAGACGAACTCTTGGCGGTCGACGGCAAACGTGGCCAGCTCGAGGCCGGTGTCGCCGGAGTCGTAGTTCTTCGTAACGCGGCGAAACTCGACGACCGTGTTGGCGTTGGGCTTACTAGACGGCCGCGGCGGCACCGCGACGGGCTGCACAGGCGGGGCGACGATGCGACGACGCGTTGGGTTGATGTGTCGCGCGAGTGCTCTGCGCGGGATTGTTCTCGTTGGGCGAGTACTTCTCTCTGGGTCGGCCATGGCCGGGCACAGTAGCGTCGTGCACCGCGGAAGCCCGCATTTTTCCCTGCATGCAACGGGATTTGCACGGATGACTCTGCGTACGCCGAGAGAGCTTGCTCGTGAGATGAGCCCGCGCCCGGGGAGATACGGCAGACCACGCACAGGGAAGATGGCGGACCGATCGCCTATCGTGGGCGCGTGGCCGAGATTGCAACGACGACCGTGGCGACGAATGGCTTGCCGGTGTACACCGTGGGCCTGCCCGGCACGCGCGCGTTGACCGTGCTCGTGGCTTTCGACGCAGGCGCGCGGACCGAGAAGGTCGAGGAGAACGGGATGGCCCACTTCCTCGAGCACCTGGTGTTCAAGGGCGGTGAGAAGTTCTCTACCTATAAGGACGTCAATGAGACGGCGGAGCGGCTCGGTGGCGTGTTGAACGCTTACACGAGCCATGATCTGGTCGCCTTTCACATCACGGTGAGGGCGGAGTCGGCTGAGGCGGCAATCGACCTACTGAGCGACTTCGTGGGCAGGCCGCGGATCGACGCGGAGGAGCTCGACCGCGAGCGGGGGGTCGTGATCCAAGAGATCAATAGGGCTTATGACCAGCCTTCGACTGTGGCTGAGTACCTGATCGACAAGGCTGCGTTCGGCGATCATCCCCTCGGACGGACGGTGCTGGGCCCAGAGGAGAACCTGCGGAGCTTTACGCGCGAGGCTATCGTGAGCTTCCGTGAGCGTCGCTGGGCTGGGGCTCATGGGGGCGCGTTCTTGGTGGGGAACACTGAGTTCGTTCCCGGGCAGGACAAGCTGGGCGATCTGTTCGCCCGCTTCCCAACGTTGCCGGCCCCAGAGCCATATGTGCCTGCGCCGAAGTTCGCCCCAGAGACCAAGGTGGAGCAACGCGACACGAACCAATCACACCTGCGCATGATCTACAGGCCAGGAGTGAGGGTGAGCGATGTCAAAGAACGCGCGGCGCTGGCGATCTACTCGACGCTGCTGGGCGGCTCGATGGGCTCGAGGCTGTTCGAGGAGATCAGGGAGAAGCGGGGCTTGTGTTACTCGGTGTACGCGATGGCTCATGCATTCGCGGACGTGCCGATCTTGCAGCTCGGCTCGGGACTTGACTCGGAGAAGTGCATCGAGGCGTATACGCGCATGCGGGAGATCGTGGACGAGCTACGCAAGGACGGCCCGACTGAGGAGGAGGTGCATCGCGCGCGTGCGTATGCCGCCGGGCGTCTGGTGCTGGCTTTCGAGAACACAAACGCCGTGGCACGATACGGAGCGAGCCAGAAGATCGTGTACGGCGAGGACATCGACCCCGATTCGGCCATTGCGGCACTCGACGCGGTTACCTTCGACGAGGTGCGCGAGGTCGCGGCAAACGTGGCCGAGGACCTAGCGGTGGCCTGCGTAGGCCCGCATACCGCCGAGGAGTTTTGAGTACCTAGGAGTTTTGAGCGTCCTGAGACGGTCGTGAACCAAGCCGGGCTAGGACGCAGCGAGCGAAGTGTGCTGTGCACATGAGCGAGCGAGGACACCGCCCGGCGCAGCGTCCACGACCGTCTCAGCCGAGGGCGACCATGCGGTCTATCGGCACACGCGCCCGCTCGGCGATCTCAGGCGCGACGCGTACCTCGTACTTGAAGTCGCGCAAAGCGTCGCGGAGCTTGGGGAGTGTGATCATCTTCATGAAGACGCACGAGGCCTCGGGATTGGCGGGGATGAAGTTGACGTCGGGCGCGGCCATTTCGAGGGGGTAGAGCATGCCCGTCTCGGTGGCGACGACCGCCTCGCGTGGAGATCCCCCACGCCCCCCGGCTCTGGGGCCTGAGGCATCCTTCTCGGCCTCGTCGGCGTAGCGCAGCATGCCGCCCGTGGAGAGCATGTGGACCCCCTCGGAGGAGATGTCGCCAGCGGCCACGTACTCCATGACGCTGGTGGTGCAGCCGCACTCTGGGTGGATGAGGAAGTCAGCGCCGGGGTGAGCGGCCCGCGTGGCGGCGATATCCGATGGGCGGATGCCCGCGTGCACGTGGCACTCGCCGTCCCAGACGTGCATGGGCCGCCCCAGCTCCTTCTCTACGTAGGCGCCAAGCCACATGTCCGGCCCGAACAGGATCTCGGTGTCGGGCCCATGGGTGTCGTAGATGTGACGCACAACGTCGACGGCGTTGGCTGAGGTGCAGCAGTAGTCGGTGAGCGCCTTGACCTCGGCGGTTGTGTTGACGTACATGACCACGACGCCCGTGGGATAGGTGGCCTTCCAATCGGCCAGTTGCTCGGCGTCGATCGAGGCAGCGAGCGAACAGCCGGCGTCGAGGTCGGGGATCAAGACCGTCTTCTCGGGACACAGGATCGAGGCGGTCTCTGCCATGAAGTGGACGCCACAGAACACGATCGTCTCGCCGTCGGCGGCGGCCGCCTTGCGCGAGAGCCCAAGCGAATCGCCTACGTAGTCAGCGATCTGTTGGACCTCAGGCACCTGGTAGTTGTGCGCGAGGATCGTGGCGCGGCGCTCTGAGGCCAGCTCGCGGATCTCCTCGTGCAGATCGGCAATTTGCGCCGGGGTGAGCTCGGCGAGTGGCTCCTGGGTGGGGATCATCGGCAAGGATTGCATTTGAATCCAGTCTATCCCGGCGCTTGGGACTCTCTCCTGATGCCCGGCAACTCTCCTGATGCCCGGCAACTCTCCTGACGCCCGGCAACTCTCCTGACGCCCGCTCGCACTCTTCGATGTCTCCCAGGGCTTGCCAGTCTCGAGAAGACGGGACCTAGCGCGGGCTGACGGCTGAGAGCACCTGCTCGCCGTGGGAGGTGAGTGTCCAATAGTTGGGGTAGCCGGGGCCATGCGGCTTGGAGTTGGCAATCAAATCGAGCTTCACCAAGCGCCCGAGCAGCTTGGAGGCCTGCCCCTCATCGGCTATCTCCGCGCCCTTGGCGATCTCACGATTGCTGGCGCCGGGGTGCTCTGCGATGAAGGTGAGACAGCGAACTGTGCGGTAGGTGAGGCGCATATCGAGCCGCTCGAGCAGGCGCTTTCCGTGGCCGCGGGCGCGAGTCGCTTGGGGCTGAGGCATCTGGGGCGGGGAGCGCGTCAGTTCCTCCCCCGCCACACGCGGTCCCAAATACGGCAATGCGATCAAGGCCATGAGCTGACCGTGCAGCTCGATCAGTGGACGCTGGGACCGATCAGAGCCATCGCCGGGAGTCTCTGGTTCACCGTCTTGGGCCATCTCGCTGCCGGCTTCGGCGAGCGGCTCGAGCAGGCGCCCGTGGACCACCGAGAACGCGCCCCCGACAACACCCTCGGCGGTCAAGAGCAGAGGACCGGCGGCCCCGCGTGGCCGCGGAGCCGCTGAGTCGAGCGCCACCATCAGCTCCTCCAAGACTTGGGAGCGACGCTGCAACACGAGCTTGCCCGCGCCGAGCGCCTCGATCACACATGTTCGTGCCAGCTCCGGCTCGGCATCGAGCAGCAGGAGCAGCGCCGCCAAAGCGTGGCGTACGCGTTCGCGCCAAGACCGCTGGGAGTCATAGGCCTCGAGCATGACCTCTCGCATCTGCTCGACTCCCCAATCAAAAGCTGCAAGGAAGCAATCCTCGCGGCCGTCGAACAGTTCATAGAACGTACGTCGCGAGACCCCGGCACGTGCGACGACCTGCGCGACTGCGGCACCCAGATACCCGACCTCGGAGGCCACCTCGACCATCGCGCTGATGATTCGAGCCCGCTGAAAATCCTCGACCTCGTCGCGCACTAACGGGCCAGGACCTGCATCGATGCCGGCAACCATGGCCGGCTTGTGGTTCTTGGCGACCATCTCCCCTACCCGGTGACCTCACTGCGCGGCTCGCCGGATGATCCTACCCGGCGAGCCGCGTAGCTCAATGCCTCTATTTATTCTTCCCGCGCTTGGCGCTGCCTTTGCGTGCGCGTGACTTGCTTGGCTTCTTGGCCTTGTGCTTGGCGCAGCCCGTGACGCTGATCGGAGTGGACTGGTGTATGGCCGACCCGTTCTGTGCCGTGAAGGCGGTGGGCATCTTCAACGTGCTCGTGCACAGATTCCCGTTTGCCGCCAGGGCACTGAAAGCACCCTCCGGGAGCTTGAGCTCGAACGATCCGATCGGCACGTCCGGCACAGACCTGAATGTGCTGCTCGTGATGCCCGCTTTCGAGATGAACGTTTCGCCGTGCAACTCGACCGTCACTCCATAACCGGAGAGCACGACGACCAGTTCGGGGAACTTCGCCCCGCCATAGCTGACGAAGTAGGCGGGGCCCGACAGCGCAACCGGGATGATCGGCGTGGTGGCGCTCGCCGTGCCCACCCGGGAATCCGCCGGGCACGATGCTGGGTTGGCTTCGAACGTTTGCGCCGTGCACGCCTTCTGCAAGGTCGTCAACCTGGACGGAAGCTGCTTTGGCAGATCGACCTTCACCGACTTGATGTTTGCCTGTGAGCCCCACGCGGCTTTTGGATAGGTGAGCTTCACGTCGAGGCTGGCCCCATTCTTACGGGACGTCTTGCCTGCGCTTGACGCCTTGAGCTGCGGTTTGAATGCCAGGCGCGCGCAGTTGGTCACCTGGAAAGAGCGCGACACGTTTGCCGTCATCCCTTCGGTGCTCGAAAGGCTCGCACCGATCGCCGCTTTCGCGCAACTCGTGGGGTTGAACGTGAAGTTCGGCTTGTCGATCGTCACGTTGACCACTTTGAGTTGCAGGGGTATGCCGTCGAGCATCGTCGGCAGCGGGTCGGCGGTGACGGTCAGGTGCGCGTCGAGGGGATCGACCTGGATCTTGGCCCTCACCACGACCGTGCCTTGCCCTGTGCTGCCAGAGAGGGTGTAAGGACCGGCGACGGCCGGCACCACGATCGACAGCCCGTACGGGGCTCCCTTGTAGCCTTCGGTCAGGAACACCTGCCCGCCGGGCACCAGGAACGGGTCTGCGCCCGGACCGGTCAACACCTGGACGTGCCCGATCAGGCTGTCAGACCCACACGTGCCCTGTGCCGCCTGCGGTTCTTTGCACAGCGCGACCGAACCGATGTTCCCGAGCAGTCCGGGTGGCATTTTCAGCGACAAACCGTTCAGGTACTGATCTGAGTCGGAGCGACCGAAGGACATCGTGAACGGCGTGTATGCGCCGGACTGGATGTTCGTGGTGCCCGCGACGAACGACGGGTTGAACTGCGGTCCGAAACAGTTTTGGCTTATTTCAAATGTGTAAGACGGTGTTACGTCGGGTGTGGCGGGAGTGCTCCATGGCGTCAAATCCAGATTTGACGTCTGCTGACCACAGGCCCTGGGATTAGCCAGAACCGCCCGTGGGCCGCCGGCGAGATTCAACTTGAACTCGTCGAACGGAAGCTGCGGGTTGTCGTCGAACACGGTCGTGATCTGACCCGTGCTCTGGTCGATGTGCGCGCGGCCTTCGAGCTTGACCACTATCCCCCCTTCGCCTTCGCTGATCGCTTGCACGAACAGGCGCACCATCTTGCCGTTTTCAGCGTCGGCCGGCGTGCACGGATTGCATTCCGGTTCGGCGAGGAACACTTGCCCTTCGAACTGTTCTTCCAGGGCCGGCGTCTTGATCTGCACTGTCCCGACCTGGGCTTCGCGCGGGCACTGCTCGAAGCCGGCCGGTTCCTGGGATGGATGGTCGGGACCGTAGAACTGAGCGTTCGAGCAAGCTTTCAACCCCCACGCGGCCGACGGGTTGACGACCGTCCCCGCGGGCAGCTTCAACGTCACTGCCTTCACGTTCGGCGTGCCGATTCCACTGGGGGCGTTGTTTTGCGGAACCTTCAGATCGAATCGGTAGCCCGCGGGCGCGCCCGCTTCGAGCGTGTCGGGAACCATCGAGAACGAAGCACCGATACGGAGCTGATCGCATCCGGTTAGCGTCCCGAGCGTCTGTGTTTCGGAGTTGACGTAGTGACCCGGATCTTCCCATGGGTCGGTCTCCATCGATGCGGTCAAAGGCACCGAGCATTGCTGTGGATTGGTGAGCAGCGGCACCCGCGCGTTGCCGCTTGGACCGCCGAAAGGGCTGCCTGTGAACGATTTGTCTTCGCCGGGACCGTTGTGATCGGCCGGCACACCCCAGATCGTGATGTTGGTCCCCGTCATCACGGCACCCTCGTTGATGTCGTTCGTGGTAACGCGCACACCGTAGTTCCCGTTGGAGAGCACGCTCGTGTCGAGCCGTGCCGTCACGATGAGCGCGTCGAATCCGAAAGCGAGGGGCTCACCCGGCGCGGGGGCGATGTTGTACACGGGCGTTACGGCCGGGAACACCGACCCGGCAGAGTCCAACCAGATGACCGCCATTCCCACCATCGCGTCGGCCGGGCATGATTTCGGGTTGTAGATCTGTTCGACCACGCCTTGCATCGAGCAGCGAGCCATCCCGACCGCATTGCCCACCAACCCCACGGGAAGATCGAAGCTGATGTCCTTAGCTGTCGCAACGATCCTGTTCGTGCCGGAGGTGGTGAGCGCAAAAGCGGTCGTCACATCCGGATGTGCCCCGGCCTGCATCGTTGATGCCGCGACAACCACACTTTGGGGCACTGGGCCGAACGCATCCTGCCCAGTCCCTACCGGCAAAGACGTGGTGATGTCGGCCGATTCAGAGCCTCCACCCGTCACAGTGACTTTGTTGCCAAAATCTATCGGGATTTCACTTCCGACCGCCAGCGTGACCGTCATGTACAAGATGTCTCCGGTGTCCACCGGAGCTTCGTATTTGCACGATACGACAGGTGAGATCGAGCATTCCATCGCAGAGCCAGACCTGTAGAGAGCACTGCCATTGACCGCGGTGGCGGTGACTCCCGGGGGAAGAACGTCGTTCAGCGTAATCGAGCTGCCGTCAGTGGGATTGTCTCCCACATTCGTCGCCATTATCATCAAATGTGGCGCATCGACACCAACGGTTACCGCCGACAGCGTCGCAGTGCGAGCCCCTCCCGTTAGCGCGGTGCTGTCTGTCCGGAACTTTTCAGGCAGAAAAAAGGCGAGGGTTTTCTGGCTCGCACTGCCGCCCCATGTGATCGTATAGGGGGATGCTCCGCCAGGCCCAGCAGCCACCGTTACCGTGGCTCCCGTTTCGCCCATGCCTTTATCTATGGCTTCTTCGACTTCGGAGGCCGACGCGTTGTAGGCCAACGGAACCGTGACCCACGTTTCCTGTCCGTACGTGGCCTTCAGGAGATAAGTACCACCGGTCGCGTCGACCGTCAGCCGGTCAACCTCTGTGCGCGGGCTTTCCGGTGCGATCTTGCTCGGAGTGGGTACAGCCGTAATCGCCCACTGTGGAGAGTCCGCCACAGCGCTGCCCGCGGTCGCCAATACATACAGCGCGAGCAGCGCACCTACCACGACGAGGACCGACCCATGTCGATACCAGCTTGCAAATTGCCGCTGCCTCATCACTTGCTCCTCCCGTTGTGGTGACGATTCTCACTGAGGTGCCCGCCATGGTCCTTGGCCGCGGCTTTTGCGCCGTATCTCTTATGTGCTTGGCTTCTGCACTTCGCGCGTTTGCGCACGCCCTTTTGGCGCTTGCACGCGTTCAGCGCACGCATTAGCTTTTGGGCGCGTGTCAAAGACTTCGGCGCGCTGTGTGTGGCGGATGGCGCGCCCACGAGGTTGCCAGCACCGTCGAATACTTCGCTTGCCGGCGGCGAGAGCAGTTGCGGCACGCTCGGCGGGCCCTGGCAGACCTCGCCCTCGCATGGCACGACCGCGGGCGGAAGCTGATCGCCGGGACGCGGAATTCGCGCGTCGTAGATGTCATAGCCGTCATCCGTGTCACCCGAGGACAGCCCTTCCGCGGTGGAGAAGAACACGTCGTTGCCGCTTGGGCTGTTGTCGCCGAAATAGGATTCCCGCGGGCTCACGCCCGTCGAGATCAGATGGATGACGCCATCCTCCCAGGCATAGACGTCACGCACGCCGTTGGTGTCCGTAGGAACCAGAGGCGTCGAGGTGTCGAAGAACACGCGACTGCCATCGTCGGAGATCGATCGATCGGGCGTGAGGAAATGGTACGAACCGCCCTGGGGATCGAATTCAGGCTCATGCGACATCGACGTGTCACTCGACAGGGGCGTGCCCACGGGGGGACAGGAGATGCAGCTCAGGGTGCCTTCCGCTACGTCGTAACGGTAGACCTCCGGAAATCCACCCCCGCCATTGTTGAAGTGAAGTCCAGCGAACGGGTTGCTCGACAGGAAGGCGAACACCGACCCGTCCTTTGCTGAGCGCGGATATTCGATGGGTTGTTCGAGAGGGGCGACCCTCGTGACGACGCCACCGTTCCACAGTTCCAGCTCGCCTCCGTGTTCGAACAGCAAGTCAGAGCCATCGTGCGAGGAACTGATGACGGTGACATATGGGGCAACTGGGAACGTGTAGGTGAGCTCGTTCGTCGCGGTGTTGAAGTCGTACTCCTTGAGCGAACCGTCATTGGGCGCATCGGGGGTCAGCTGGTCGGAGCTCTGAAAGTAAGCTTGCGAGCCGTCCGGCGAGACATACATGCCATTGCCGCCGGTCGGGGCTTCGGCGGGCAGGCCGCCGGTCTCCGGCAGCAGCTCGTCGCGCGACACCAGCACCGTCCTGTGAGTCCCGTCGGGGGCAGTCTCGCGCACGTACAGCTCTCCGGCGCCGCTCGGATCGGTACTCGCGAAGAATGCTCGAGTGCCATCTTCGGATATCGCCACCGATGAGGTGCCAAGCGGGCTGATGCGACCGTCGGGCAGTACACCCGCAGCTTCGAGCGTTCCATCGTGCCATTCGTAGAGACCAAAGGAAAGCCCTCCGAAGGTGAGGCCCACGCTGCGACGCGAGCGACCACCATAAGCCGGATTCGGTTCGTCGTCGGCCGGAACCAGCGTGCCTTCGTAGGTGAAATAGGTGGTGCTGAAGTCGGGCGATCCGCCCATCAGCTCTCCCTCTCCGAACGGCAGTTTGGTTGAGCCCCCAGGCAGGGGGTCGGAGATCGTCGGTTTGGAGAGCCACTGCACCTGTCCGCTTTCGCTATAGCGGTACACGTGCGCCCCGATGACGAGACCCCCTTCCTCTTCAGGCGTGAAAAAGCCTTTTGCTCCGAACACGCTGAAGCTCATGTCCTGCGAGTAACCCAACCCCCATTCGGGATTGGTTTCGGCCGCTCCCTGCAGCCCCTCGTTGCGAGCGACCGCGCCACGGCTCTTCCATCCGTCCGTGGTTCGTCGTGAGATGCTGAAAAAGTCGAATCCTGTGGGTGTTTCGCCCAACGGGCCGCTTTTGTAGTAAGCGACTTCATTGCCACCCACCCCGGCCACGATGGCAGGGGGGGTTACGAGTGGTGACCCAGCCTGGTTGCCGAACTTGTTCGTGGGCGACGCCTGTTCGTACAGGCGGCCGTCCGGTAGGCCCGGAGATCCCTGGGCCGGCGCCGCGCCGGGGAGCGCGTCGGCCAACGCGTATTGAGGTGAGAGCGCCCCGGCGAGGACGCACGCGCCCGCTGATAGGCCGATGAACAATGAGCGCAGGCGCACACCACTCGGCGTCCAACGGTCAGACCGTCGCCTATGCGCACCATCGATTGACCGGCCGTCCGCGCACACGGCGCGGCCGAGCGAAAGCAAGCTTCTCATAAGGGCGTTCCCCTCCTCTGGGCTACGTCTATGGACCCGCCGACTTACCTCTCCCTGCCGGCTCTGTAGAGAACCTTACTCGAAAGTGAGTCTAGTTGTCAATGGCAAAAGTAGACGTGTGATGGGGGTACGAGGCCCGCTACATGAGGCCAGGCCGCGCCCGGCCACTACAGGCTTTTCCGCAACAAAGAGCCTGGAAATGTGATCGATTGGCCTTCGCAATACTCTGTCTCCGTGAGCACCGCACTTTCAGCAGAGCAACTACAGGCCCTCGCTCAGCGCGCCCTCGAGGAGGACGTGGGCGCGGGCGATGTCACAACAGAAGCCACCGTCGAGTCGAACACACGCGCCCGCGCCCTGATAACTCAGAAGGCGCCCGGAGCGATCTACGGGCTTGACGCGGCCGAGACCTGCTTCGCTCTGCTCGACTCCGGCGCGCGTTTCGAGCGCTTGGTGCACGAGGGCGACTGGCGCGAGCAAGGCGGACCGGTGCTGTCCATCGAAGCCTCCGCGCGCGCACTTCTCACGGGCGAGCGCACGGCCTTGAACTTCCTTGCCCATCTTTCAGGGGTGGCAACAATGGCCGCACGGGCGGCCCAGGCGGTGGAGGGAACCAGCTCCGTCGTGCTGGACACCCGCAAGACCACCCCCGGCCTACGCACACTCGAGAAGGCAGCGATTGCCGCGGGAGGCGCCTGCAACCACCGCATAGGCTTGTACGACGCGATCCTGATCAAGGAGAATCACATTGCCGCGGCCGGAGGCATCGCCCAGGCCATCGCCCACGCGCGCGAGGCCGCCCCCGAGCTCGCTGACACTCTGGAGATCGAGGTGCGCGACCCCGAGGAGATCGAGCAAGCGCTCGCGGCCGGCGCACCGCACCTGTTGCTTGACAACATGAGCGTTGAGGAGCTGAGCGCCGCAGTTGCGCAAGTCGCGGGCCGCGCGAAGACCGAGGCCAGCGGCAACGTCACACTCGAGAACCTGCGCGAGCGCGCGCTCACAGGCGTGGACTTCATCTCAATGGGCGCGCTGACCCACTCGGCACCTGCACTCGACCTATCTCTGATCATGCAAACGCTGTGAGCACTCACTGCCTCTGATCCCACAGCTTCTCGAGCACTCGCTGCCTGATCCTGCAGCTCTTTGCTGAGCACCAGGCAGGCGTGGCTTCAACGGGGAAGCGACTTCAGACGGCTCACAGCCGGACCGTCTGAGCCAACGAGACGCTCGACCCATGCTTCGGCACGCGGGAGGTCAAGCGCGCCCGCCGTGACCATCTCCTCGATGTCGGCCCAGTCCTTGGTGCGGTCGAAGAGCGCCTTGAACACAGCCAAAGCGGTGCAATCGAGCACGGGGATGGTGCGACCTTCAAACTGGACCACTCGCACACCTTGGGCAACCTCGTCGTGGAACTTGTGGATGTCGAGGAAGAGGTCGATGGGGGTGTCCTCCCACCAAACTCGCACCTGGCCTTCCCGTTCAAGTGTGTTCTTGTTCGCATCAGTAACCGTCACGCCACCAGGCAAGGCCGCGAACACATCACTCGCCCGTCCTGGATCGACAAAGACATTCACATCCAAATCGCGCGTGCCGCGCGGCTCTTCTGTGCAATAGGCAAGCGCGATTGCCCCCCCGAACGCGTGCGGCAGCTTGGCTTGGGAGAGCGCATCGTGGACGTCGAGCAGACGACGTCCCAACAGACTCATTGCGCAAACCGAGTGAGCGGTGGATAGGACAGCTCTCCGCGCCGGCGGCTGGGGAGAGCCTCGGCCAAATCTAGAACTTGCTCCAGAATGCGCCCGGCTCGCGCTGTATCGATCGGGCCCGTGGGCCGACTGATTTGTAGCTCCAGGCCGGCCGCCGCGGCAAGACGCGCCAAGGCGTCAACTCCAGGCTGGCGATGGCCGTGCTCGTATGCACTCACAACAGACCTCGGCAACGCGGCTCGCCGGGCCAACTCGGCCTGGCGCAATCCGCTTTCGCGGCGGATCTCGCGAATCAAGTCACCGGCTACTCGGTCAGCGACACGCATAACCATTATGTTAGCGTATCCGCATACAAAAATACAGAGACTTGGTCGCTTATACGCTAACGATGTGCTCAGGGATCATTCAAATGATGCAGTCCCGAGGCCGCTCAACTCAAGAGGCCGGTCAACTCAAGATGTCGAAGAAGCAGACTTCAGCAAGTAGGCCCGCACAAACCCATCCAAATCCCCATCCAAGACCCGCTGTACGTCACCCATCTCGTGCCCAGTCCGATGGTCCTTGGCCATCGAATAAGGATGCATCACATACGAGCGGATCTGCGAGCCGAAGTTGACGTCCTGAGCCTCGCCCTTCTCACGAGCGATCTCTTCCTGACGTTCACGCTCCTGCTTCTCGACGAGCTTGGAACGCAGCATCGCCATCGCGGTGGCCCGGTTAGAGGTTTGGGAGCGCTCGTTCTGGCACTGCACGACGATCCCGCTGGGACGGTGGGTGATGCGCACGGCCGAGTCGGTCTTGTTCACATGCTGGCCGCCAGCGCCTGAGGCTCTGTAGGTGTCGACCTGCAGGTCGTCCTCGTCGATCTCAACCTCACCGGTGTCTTCCACTACTGGGGCCACCTCGACGCCGGCGAAGCTCGTCTGACGGCGATGGGCGGAGTCGAACGGCGATAGGCGCACGAGCCGGTGTACTCCCCGCTCAGCGCCGAACAGCCCATAGGCGTTTTCCCCGGACACCTTGAATGTGGCCGACTTGATGCCGGCTTCCTCCCCTGCGCTCGCCTCTAGCAACTCAACCTGAAAGCCCCGGCGCTCAGCCCAGCGCATCATCATCCGCAACACCATCTCCGCCCAGTCCTGGGCGTCGGTGCCGCCGGCTCCGGCGTTGACGCTGACGAGCGCATCCCCAGCGTCGTAGTGACCGGAGAACAGGCGCTGCTCCTCGAGCTCGGCCAAGCGTTGCTCAACCGAGGCGAGATGCTCTTGCACCTCCTCCTCCAGGCTCGGTTCCTCAGCAGCCATCTCCACGAGACCGTCGAGATCCTCAACGTCGGAGCGCAGCGCGGTGAACGTCTGCAAGCGCTTGGTGGCCTTCGCATGCTCGGCGGAAACCTTGGCTGCCAGCTCCGCGTCGTCCCAGAAGCCGGGTGCCTGCATTTGCTCTTCGAGCGCCTTCGAGCGCTCGCTCAGCTCAGCTGGGTCAAAGATAGTCCGAGAGCAGCTCCAGCTGCTCACGGACGGTTGCTACACGTTGCGGGGTGGGCTCGCTGGGGGTGGTAGTTGCCATCAGCGCAACACTATCAGCGGCCTTCCAGCGACCTCCTTCCCTGGCGACGGCTGATCCCAGACGGCTCAAGCCACACATGACCGTGATGGGCAAACGATCCCGAGCCGCCGCCTAGCTATACACATGACAACGATGGGCAGACGATCCCAGATGACCTTAGGCTCGGTACATGACCATGAGGCGCGGCCAGCCGCCGCGGGGGTCATTACCTGAAAGTCCAGTACTTTCGTCCAAATCCATACTCAGGTGTGGCGACGTGGTGTACGCTTTCGTCATAGCTGTCATGCGTCACGCCGCAAGAATCCGCGAGGCTCCCAGACGCTTCGTCGTCCACAACACCTACGAGCAGATCCAGCTCGCGGCCGTGAGAGTGGTCGCAGCCAAGGGCTACCACGACACCGGCGTACGGGACATCTGCGCGGAGGCAAACATCTCCGCCCGCTCGTTTCACGAGCACTTCTCCAGCAAGGAAGAAGCCGTGTTCTCCGGCGTGGAAGCGGGCGTCGATCACATCATGGGGTTCTGCCAGGAAATCTACAAGCGCTCCCCCAGCTGGCCGGACGCTGTGTGGGATGGCCTACATGCGTACGCCGAATGGATCACACACGAGCCCGCATTCGCACGCACCGGCATCGTCGAGCTGCTTACTGTTGGGCCCACCGCACATGAGCTCACCCAGTCGTTGATGGACGCATTCTCAATCTTCCTGCAACCTGGCTATGACCTGCTCGATCCGTCGGCCGGCGGCAGCCTCGACCAGCCAGTGACGCAGCGCTTCTTTGAACTGCTCTACATCCAGATCACCCAGCACTCGACCGAGAGCGTTCCAACGATCCTGCCGGACTTGGTGCGAACGATCCTCACCCCTTTCATGGGCCCCAAGCCCACGGAGGAGTTCATCGCCCGGCGCGAAGCTAGGCCCCGTGACAGCGCTTGAACTTCTTACCTGAGCCGCACCAACAGGGATCGTTACGGCCCACCTCGTGCTCTGAGTCGGTGACACGCTGCTCGACGACCGGTAGCGCTTCGCCGGGTTCGCCTTCGTAGGCTGCGCCTTCGGGCCCGGCGGCCGCGGCGGCAGCCGCCAGCGCTCCGGCGCCCATTGCCGAGGAGCCACCTGAGTAGGACACACGCCCGGCTCTGGTCGAGCTGCCCGAGGCCGCAAACGCCGGACTGGGAACCCCGCCAGCGCCGTCCCCGTTCTGTCCGTCCACGGAGACCTGCACGTTGAAGATCATGCGCGTGAAGTCCACCCAGACACTGTTCATCAGGTCGCCGAACAGCTCGAACGCCTCGTTCTTGTAGGCCACGAGTGGGTCGATCTGAGCAAAGCCGCGTAGGTGGATACCCTCGCGCAGATAGTCCATGTCATATAGGTGCTCGCGCCAGCGTTCGTCGATGATCTGCAGGATCAGGAAGCGCTCCAAGGCACCCATCAGCTCGTCACCGAGCTCTTGCTGGCGCGCCTCGTATTGCTCTCTTGTGCTCTGCACGATCCGGTCGGTCAGATAGCCACTGTCCACGGTCTCGGGATTGAGGTCCTCCTCACCCAACTCCACCGGGAAGAACTGGCCAAGTGCTGTGAACAGCCCATCCAGATCCCAGTCCTCCATGTAGTCGCCGGGCGTGTACTGATCGATCGTGCGCTCGATCGTGGCGGTCACCTGCTGACGCGCCTCCTCACCCATCTCCTTGCCTTCGAGCACCTCGTCGCGATAGGCGTAGATGATGCGTCGCTGCTCGTTCATCACATCGTCGTACTCGAGCACGCGCTTTCTGATCAGGAAGTTCTGTTCCTCGACCTTCTTCTGGGCCTTCTCGATCTGCTTGGAGAGCATTCCTGCCTCGATCGGCTCCTCATTGCCCTCCTCGTCAACACTGCCGAGACGGTCGAGAATCTTGTAGATGCGATCGCCCGCGAACAGCCTCACCAAGTCATCCTCGGCTGAGAGGAAGAAGCGGCTCTCGCCAGGGTCTCCCTGACGGCCGGCGCGACCACGCAACTGGTTGTCGATGCGCCGCGACTCGTGGCGCTCGGTACCGCATATGAACAGGCCACCAGCCGCCATCACACGCTCGCGGTTGGCCTCGACCTGGCTCTCGATGCTTGGCAGGAGCTCCTTCATACGCTCCTCGTGAGCGGGATCCTCGGGGTCGATGTCCTGCTTGGCCAGTTGCAGCCGCGCGAGGTGCTCGGCGTTGCCTCCGAGCTTGATGTCCACACCACGACCGGCCATGTTGGTTGCGATCGTCACGGCCCCGGGCTGGCCCGCCTCGGCCACGATCTCCGCCTCACGGGCGGCGTGCTCGGGCTTTGCGTTTAGCACCGTGTGAGCGACTCCTCGCTTCTTCAGGCGCTCCCCGAGCAGCTCGGATACCTCGACAGAGATGGTCCCCACAAGCACGGGCTGACCGTTCTCGTGGCGAGCGACGATCTCTTTGACGACCGCCTCCCACTTACCCTCCTTAGTCTTATAGACCTGATCGTTGCGATCGTCGCGGACCATCGGCATGTTCGTGGGAATCTGAACCACCGACAGCTCGTAGATCTTCATGAACTCGGTCGCCTCGGTCAGCGCCGTTCCCGTCATTCCCGAGAGCTTGTCGTAGAGACGGAAGTAGTTCTGGTAGGTGATCGTGGCGAGCGTCTGGTTCTCCTCTTGGACGCGGACGCCCTCCTTGGCCTCGACGGCTTGGTGTAGCCCTTCCGACCAGCGCCGCCCGTCGAGGATTCGGCCGGTGAACTCATCGATGATCTTCACCTCACCATCGATCACGGCATAGTCCACGTCGCGCTTGTACAGCGCCTCGGCCCGCAGCGCCTGGATCAGGTGGTTGACGAGATGTCCGTTCTCGGCCCTGTAGAGGTGATCGATGCCAAGGAACCTCTCGGACTTGGCAACGCCTTGCTCGGTTATTGCGACGGTCTTCTGCTTCTCATCAACCTCGTAGTCGAAGTCCGCCACGAAGTCCTTCTTCGAGCGCGGGTCCAGGCCGAGAGGGGTCTCACCGGAGGTAAGACGCGGAGCCAGGCGCGCGAACTTGACGTACAGGTCGGCAGCCTGTTCGGGCGCACCGGAGATGATCAGGGGGGTACGGGCCTCGTCGATCAAGATGTTGTCGACCTCGTCCACAACGGCGAACGGATGGCCGCGTTGAACCTTTTCTGAGAGGTCCTTGGCCATGTTGTCGCGCAGGTAGTCGAAGCCGAACTCCGAGTTGGTGCCATAGACGACGTCACACGAGTAGGCCAGTTGCTTTTCGTCATAGGCCTGCTGGTTCTGTAGGACCCCAACGCTGACGTCGAGCGCGTTGTAGAGCGGGCTCATCCACGCCGCGTCGCGTCGCGCCAAATAGTCGTTGACCGTCACCACATGCACGCCCTTGCGTTCCGGAGGGGCGTGCTCGGAGCCGTTCTCGCTCGTGGCGGAGCTTGCGCCCTCGCGCACGGCAAGCGAATTGAGTACAACCGCGAGCGTGGCCGTGAGTGTCTTGCCCTCACCCGTCTTCATCTCGGCGATACAGCCCTCGTGCAAGGCCATCGCTCCGATCAACTGCACATCGAAGTGGCGCATCCCCATCGTCCGCTTACCGGCCTCGCGCACGATTGCGAAGCACTCAGGTAGTAGCTCTTCGAGCGACTCCCCTTCGGCGGCCCGCTCGCGCAACACACTCATACGCCCGCGCAGCTCGTCGTCTGTCTCGAGCTCGAGCTCGGGCTCGTAGGCGCCAATTAGCGCTACGCGCTTCTCGTACTGCTTGAACTTCTTAGCCTCGCCGATGTTGAGAGCACGATCGAGAAGTGACATGCGCTCAGGGTACCGACTCCACGGCCCACCGTAACCCGAGCGTGAGCCGAAAGTGCGCCCGGCGGCCCAGCGATGACTCTGAGCCGCCGCGTGGAGTGACTATCCGGCCGCCGGGAGCGTCCCCGGCGAGTCAGCGGGAGAGATCCTCGCTGGAGACGCGGCATGAGCCTCACGACGACGGCGACGCTTGTCACGATGGCGCTTGACCTGGCGTGCGAGCTCGTCGACGACGAGATTGAGCGAATGGAGCATCTGCGGTGAGGAATCGCGCGCCCTGAGCGTGATCCCCTTCAAGTAGAGCGTCGCCTCGGCCACATCGTGGTCTGCCACGCGCGGATTGGGCTCCTTAAATATCTCGAGCTCCAAGCGGGCGAACTCGGACACCTGGCGGGAGATCTTCTCCAGCCGGCGTTCCACGTGCTCGCGCATGTCGGTGGTGACTGGGACGTTACGGCCCTTGATGTCTATTTGCATCACGGGACTCCCTTCACTCGGAGACGCTTGTCCACCCATGCTACGCCTCTCTACGGCGCCTGTCCACCGGTCTACGCGGATGTTCGACGGCAGCCATTCCAAGCGCCAAGCGGCACTCGACCGCGTCTCCTTCGGGAGCCCTGCTCCAGTGTGCTCAGCGAGGACGCAGACTCTCGAGGATCCCGGAGTGCCCTGCAATCGCGCCGATCAGGATCGAACCCGGCTCGACGAAGGTTCCGGGAAGAACGATGCAGTCGCGTAGTTGGGCGCCCTCGCCCACGCGCGCCCCATCGCCGAGCACCAGCGGACCCGTCAAGCGCACGTTCTGGCCAATCTCGACGTCGCGACCGATCCAAGCGGAGCCGTCGATCGTGGCGCTCTGGGGCACCGCGGTGTCCCCTGCGACGACCACCCCAGGCGCTACCTCACGGCCCTCGACCTGCAAGCGCAACTCGCCCCGCAAGGCATCGAAGGTCCCTTGGCGCAACTCCGAGAGAGAGCCCACGTCGTTCCAATACTCCCGAACCTCATGAATATGGAACGGAATGTCGTTCTCGAGCAGAGTCGGGAACACATCCTGAGCCCAATCCACGAACGGTCGCTCAGGGAAGTAGTCGAAGATCGTGGGATCGAAGATGTAGATGCCACAGTTGCCAAGGTCAGAGAGTGCCTCCTCAGGGCTGGGCTTCTCCTGGAAGCCGGTAATACGCCCATCACGATCGTGCAGCACGACGCCGTACTCGCGCGTGTCTGAGACCTTCTTGACCGCGAGCGTGGCGACTCCACCCGCCTCACGATGCCGGGCGACGAAAGCGCTGAGATCAATGTCGGTGAGTGCATCGCCCGAGATCACCAGGAAGGGCTCCTCTCCGAAGAAGTCCGCACACGCTCTCACCCCACCCGCGGTGCCCAGCAGCTCCGGCTCGAAGCGATAGTTCAAGCGCTCGCCGAAGTACTGCTTGATGGAGTCCGGGAAGTAGTGCAGGTTGGCGATCACCTGCTCGAAGCCGTGCTCATCGAGCAGGTCGAGGATGTGTGCCATGACCGGCCTGTCGAGCACGGGCACCATCGGCTTGGTGATCTCGTTTGTAAGGGGGCGCAGGCGCGTACCCAGACCCGCCGCGAGGACCATAGCTCTCATGACCGGGCAAGCTATAGGAAACTATGCGGGCGGAGGGGTGCCCCATTCCCAAGAGCTGCGATACACGCGCTGGTCCTCGCGCAACTGGTCGATCTGAACGCCGAGCGACTCGAGCTTTAGGCGTGCCACCTCCTCGTCGATTCGCTCGGGCACCGGCAGCACTCGGGCTGCCAACTGACCAGCACACGTCACCAGGTGCTCGACGCACAAGGCCTGGGCGGCGAAGGACATGTCCATCACCGCCGCCGGATGGCCCTCGCCGGCGGCAAGGTTGACCACGCGGCCTTGCGCGAGCAGGTTGAGGCGCCGGCCATCGGCGAGCGTGTGCTCTTCGACCAAAGGCAGTGCCTCGCGCCGGCCACCGAGCGCGAGCGCCCGCAGGTCCTCCAGCTTGAGCTCGACGTCGAAGTGACCGGCGTTGGCGAGCAAGGCACCGTCCTTCATGCGTTCGAAATGCTCCCCTCGCAGCACATCGCGCCCACCGGTAACAGTGATGAATACGTCGCCGCGCTCCGCGGCCGCCAAGGCCCCCATCACCTCATATCCCTCCATGCGGGCCTCCAAGGCGCGCAGAGGATCCACCTCACACACGATCACCGAGGCGCCGGCGCCGCGCGCACGGAGGGCCACTCCACGTCCTGTCCAGCCATAACCGAGTACCACCACCGTGCGTCCGGCCAGCAACAGATTTGTCGCCCGCAAGATCCCGTCAATCGTGGATTGGCCGGTGCCGAAGCGATCGTTGAAAGCGCGCTCGGTGCGCGACTCGTTGACCGCTAGCACCGGACAGGCGAGCGCACCTTGCTCGGCGAGCGAGCGTACGCGCAAGAGCCCAGCGGTGGTCTCCTCAGTGCCCCCAAGCATCTTGGCGGCGTGGTCGGGGCAAGACTCGTGGATCGCCCCGATCAAGTCAGCCCCGTCGTCGATCGTCACCTGCGGAGCCCCTTCGACCAGCTTCTGGACATGCTCGGCGTAGCGTCCAGCGCTCTCGCCGCGCTCGGCCAGCACGACGGCACCGTGACGCTCGGTGAGCGCCTGGGCCACATCGTCCTGCGTAGAGAGCGGGTTGGCCGCACACAATCCAACTTGCGCGCCTCCAGCGATCAAGGCGCGCACGAGGTTGGCAGTCTCAGCCGTCACATGCAGGCACGCGGCAACGCTAACGCCATCGAGCGGACGCTCGCTACGCAATCGCTCGCGCACCTGGGCCAAAACCGGCATCTGCGAGTCGGCCCACTCGATGCGTGCCTGACCGTTGTCGGCGCCGGCTGAGATCTTGGCTCCCTCGCCGGTACTCGCTCGCCGAGCGTGCCTAGTAGCGGTAGTGGTCTGGCTTGTAAGGCCCACCGACGGGCACGCCAATGTAGGCGGCCTGCTCCTCACTGAGCTCGGTGAGTTTCACTCCGAGCGCGTCCAGGTGCAGGCGTGCGACCTTCTCGTCGAGGTGCTTGGGGAGCACGTACACGCGCTTCTCATAGTCATCGTTCTTGGAGAACAACTCGATCTGGGCGATCGTTTGGTTGGTGAACGAGTTGCTCATTACGAAGCTCGGATGACCGGTTGCGTTGCCGAGGTTCAAGAGGCGTCCCTCGGAGAGCATGATGATCGCGTGGCCGTCTGAGAACACCCACTCGTCGACCTGGGGCTTGATGTTGATGCGCTCGATCCCCGGGGTCTTGGTGAGCCCGGCGATGTCGATCTCGTTGTCGAAGTGACCGATATTGCCGACGATCGCCTGGTGCTTCATGCGCGCCATATCGGCCGCAGTGATGATGTCCTTGTTGCCGGTCGTCGTGATGAAGATGTCACCTGTCTCAACGACGTCCTCGAGCGTGTTGACCTCGTAGCCTTGCATCGCCGCTTGTAGCGCGCAGATCGGGTCGATCTCGGTGATGACTACGCGCGCGCCCTGGCCACGCAGCGATTCGGCGCAGCCCTTGCCCACGTCGCCGAAGCCACACACAACGGCCACCTTGCCGCCGATCATCACGTCGGTGGCGCGGTTGATGCCATCGATCAAGGAGTGGCGGCAGCCGTAGAGGTTATCGAACTTCGACTTCGTAACCGAATCGTTGACGTTGATGGCCGGGAACAGGAGCTCTCCACTCTCGACCATCTGATAGAGCCGGTGCACACCGGTGGTGGTCTCCTCGGTGACCCCCTTGATGCCCTGACCGATCTTCGTCCAGCGCTGCGGATCCTCAGCAAGCGAGCGCGTCAGCAAGGAGAGCACCACTTGGAACTCCTCGGACTCGGCTGATGCGGGATCGGGTACGGCTCCGGCGGCCTCGTACTCGGTGCCCTTGTGCACGAACAATGTCGCGTCGCCTCCGTCGTCGAGGATCATGTTCGGTCCCAAGGCGCCTGCTGTGCCGTCCTCTCCTGGCCAGCGCAAGGCGCGATCGGTGCACCACCAGTACTCCTCCAAAGTCTCGCCCTTCCACGCGAACACAGGTACTCCGCGTGGGTCCTCGGGGGTGCCATCGGGCCCAACGGCGATGGCTGCGGCGGCGTGGTCCTGGGTGGAGAAGATGTTGCAGCTGCACCAGCGCACCTCAGCCCCTAGCGAGGTGAGCGTCTCGATCAAGACGGCGGTCTGAATCGTCATGTGCAGGGAGCCGGTAATGCGCGCTCCAGCGAGCGGTTGAGCCTCGGCGTACTCGCGGCGGATCGACATCAGTCCTGGCATCTCGTGCTCGGCGAGCGTGATCTCCTTGCGCCCGAACTCGGCGAGTGAGAGGTCGGCGACCTTGAAGTCTGTGTCGGTGAGCGTGGCGGTGGGGGTCATGCGATCTCCATGGTCGTGGTCGGAAAATTGGGCTGATCGGAGACCGCCGTGGCCTCCAAAGGGGGTTGCTTGGCGGCCGCTGCCGCTAGCAGGCGCTGGTGCTTCTCCTGCTCGAAGCGCAGCCAGTCCTCGTCGCTGACATGTTGGGGACGAGCCGGCTCAGCGGCGAGCCAGTGCTCGATCGCCGCGCGTACTGTTGGCTCGCGTTCGAGTCTCAACGCGAAGCCCACCTCACCGAGATCGAGCCCTTGTTCGTCGAGCAGCTCGCGCAAGGTGCTCAGCCTCTGTAGCTCAGCTGGCCCATACAGCCTGTAGCCGGAGCCTGAGCGGCCGGGCTCGACCAAGCCGATGCTCTCGATGTAGCGCAGCATCCGTGCTGACCAACCGGTCGTCTCGGCTGCCTCGTTGATCGTTAGCGCATCGACGGCCGCAGTCTGCATTGCGCAGACCTTATCACGACCGTGTCAAGGTTCTAGCGCTTGGTGAGATCCGTCTTGAGCTGCTCGATCAGCTTGACCGGTCCTGGGTCCACACCGCGCAGTGTGGCCAGGTAGATCGAGACCAGGTCGCCCAACAAGACAAGGGAGATGATCCGCTCGATCGTGGTCTGCCCGCGGGTCTCCAAGCGTAGACTCACACCGGCATTACCGGCGATCAGCTTCTCCGTTAGGTCCATGCGCTCCTTCACCCGCGGATGGGCATCGGAGTCGTCGAGGAATACCGCCGAGAACCGGCCCACATCCTGTGCGCCCTCCCACCCCTCCAGCTCATTGTGGTCGAGCTCGGGCAGCTCGTGGGCGAAAGCGGGCTGCTTGGAGTTCTCGTTGATCTGTGTCTTCCAGCGGTAGGCGATCGGCACCGTGAGCCCGGCCCCGGCGATCACGGGCGCCGTGCCGAGCAAAGCACGCGCAGTCTGCTTAGCGAGCGAGTCCTCGGGGGCATCTGGACCCCACTCGGCGACGAGCTGCTCAGTGTGTGAGGCGGCGACGTCGATCTCCGAGGTCAAGCGTGGACCGGCGCCACACAATGCCGCTACCTCCAAGGCCGCCACTGTCATGTAGGCCACCGCCGCGCGCGGCTGGAAGCCACCCGGGAGCGGGATTACAGGCACACCGTCCGCACGCGCCATCTCAGCGAGCCTTCCGCCGGTTGTCACCGCCACGCGCTGGGCACCGAGCGCTCCGGCAGACTCGTAGCAGGCAAGCGTCTCCTCGGTGTTGCCCGAGTAGCTGGCACACAACACCGTTGTGTCGGGAGTGGTCCAAGGCGGCAACCCGTAGGCGCGCGTCACGAAGATCGGCCGTGAGGCGTGATCGCCGAGCGCGGCGCGAGCCAGCGCGCCGCCGATCGCCGAGCCACCCATCCCTGCGACCACCAGACCGGCGGGAGTGTCCCACTCGGCCATGATCGCGGACTCCACGCGCCATAGGCCGTCGCGCAAGTGCTCTGGCAAGGAGAGCACGTCGCCCAACTGCCCGGAGGTGTCGACCCGGGCGATCGCCTCACGGGTGAGCACATCGGTGGTTGGGGTGGCAGCGCCGCCGCCTTGGCTCATCTAATCGTCTCCTGTCGAAGGTGTACCCCAGGATCAGCCAGATCCCTTGAGGCTCGCGCCAGGATACCTGGCGTGGTGGACCGGTCTAGAACCGGATCGCTCCGTCGGGCAAGGTGACACCGGGAAAGATGCGTGCGCCACCGGCGATCGTATTGTCGGCACCGACTGTGACGCCCTCACCGAGCACCGCTCCTTCTTGGATATGAGTACCAGAGCCGACCCTGCACCCGGCCGCCACGATGCAGTCGCGCAAGATGCAGTTCTCGCCGATATGCGTTCCGTTCAGGATCACCGCGCGCTCGATCGTACTGCCGGCGCCGATGTGCACGTCGTGGCCGAGCACTACGAGGCTGCCAACGTGCGCTCCCTCGGCGACATGGGCGCCCGCCTCGATCACGGCAGGCGGAACCGCCCGCCCGCGCACCTCGGCGGCGGGCGAGATTGCCATGTAGCTATCACCCAGACGCTCACCGACGGCGGTGCGAACGTTGCCCTCGAGGATGTCGAAAGTGCCCTGTAGGTAGCGTGCGGGCGTGCCGATGTCGAGCCAATAGCTCTCTGACGAGAAGCCGTATAGACCGTGACCGATGAGCCGTGGCCAGACCTCTCGCTCGATCGAAACGTTGCGATCGGCGGGCACGAGCTCGAGCACCTTGCGCTCCAGCACATAGGCGCCAGCACTGATCAGGTTTGTGTCGATGCGATCTGAGCTCGGCTTCTCCACGAAGTCGCGCACCGAATGGTCGTTCTCCAAATGGACGAGGCCGTAGGCGCTTGGATCCTCCACCGGGACGAGCGCGAGCGTTGCAGTAGCGCCGGTGCGCTCGTGCTGAGCGATCTGCTCCGTGAGGTCGATGTCGGTGAGGACGTCGCCGTTGAGCATCAGGAAGCGCTCGTCGAGCATCGACTCGGCGTACTTCAGGGCACCGGCTGTGCCCCGCGGGTCCGGCTCCTCGACGAAGCGAAGCCTGATGCCGTAGGCCGAGCCGTCACCAAGTACGTTACGCACGCTGGTGGCGAGAAAGCCACACGACATGATCACGTCATCGATGCCGTGCGAGCAGAGCCACTCGAGCATGTAGGAGATGAACGGCCGGTCCACCAGCGGGACCACCGGCTTGGGAACGGTGGAGGTAAGCGGGCGCAAGCGTGTCCCCTCGCCGCCAACGAGGATCACGGCCTGCATCAGCGCCTACCAATCCCCTCATAGACAAGCCCAGCGGCACGCACGGCTACTGGATCGAGTGCGTTGCGCCCGTCGATCACGAGATCACCACTCATCGATGCCGCGACCTCTCGCCAGTCGAGTTCCAAGAACTCTGGCCACTCCGTGACAAGTACGAGAGCATCGGTATCCGTAAGAGCATCCATAGCCGACTCGGCGAAGCGAAGCCCGCTGATCAACGTGCGCGCCTCGCGCTCGGCTACCGGATCGTAGGCGCTCACGAGCGCGCCGTCGGCGTTCAGGCGAGCCGACAGCACGAGCGAGGATGCCTCGCGCATGTCGTCGGTGTTTGGCTTGAAGGCAAGCCCAAGCAAGGCTATGCGCTTGCCAACCAGGCCGCCGAGATGCTTTTGTAGCTTTGCGATGACACGGCGCTTTTGCAGCTCGTTGACCTCGATTACGGAGGTGAGCAGCTGAAAGTGATAGCCGGTGTTGCCCGCTAGCTGCTTGAGCGCGTTGACATCCTTGGGGAAGCAGCTGCCGCCGAAGCCGATCCCGGCCTGCAGGAACTTGGGGCCGATGCGCTCGTCGAGACCCATTCCTCGGGCAACCTCGACAACGTCGGCGTGTGTCTCCTCACAGACGTTGGCGATCTCGTTGATGAAGGAGATCTTCGTCGCAAGAAATGCGTTGGAGGCAAGCTTGACCATCTCGGCGCTAGCGATGTCGGTGCGCACGAGCGGAGCTTTCAGAGGCGAGTAGAGCTCGACGACGGCGTCTCCGGCCCAGTCTCCGTTGTCGCCGACGACGACTCGGTCTGGGTTCATGAAGTCCTTGACCGCAGAGCCCTCCTTGAGGAACTCGGGGCAGGACACGTAGCGCAGGCCATCCTTGCCACGCTCCCCAAGGATGCGTTGAATGGAGGCGCCGGTGCCGCAGGGCACAGTGGACTTCATCACCAAAGCATGGGTGTCGGAGGCGGGGATCGCGTCGACCACCGCATGCACGGCAGAGAGATCAGCGTCACCAGAGTACGTGGGGGGCGTACCGACCGCTACGAACAGCAGACGAACGTGCTCCAGCGCCTGGCTGAGATCGGTCGAGAAGTGAAGACGCCCCGAATGCTTGGCCAAGAGCTCCTCGAGGCCTGGCTCGTAGATCGGCACCTCACCGCGCTGCAGGCGCTCGATCTTGGCGGCGTCGATGTCCACACACCAAACCTCGTTGCCCAGCTCGGCAAAGCCGGCAGCCGTGACGAGCCCGACGTAGCCGGTGCCGATTACCCCGATCGGTTCGCGCTCAGCGGTCATGAGCGACGGAGCCTAGCTTGCGACCGAGAGGAACGCCTCGTAGCGCTTGGCGTCGCGCAGCGCGCGAGCCTTCTCCTCGCTGCCCTCCTCGGCGCGCTCGGCAGCCGCACGCGCCTCTGAGAGCCGCGTCTCGAACGTCCCACGGTCGATCGCCTCGGGGGCGATTGCCTCCTCGACGAGCACGAGCGCGTGGTTCTCGGCGAACTGAAGGTAGCCCTCAGCCTGAGCGAAGCGCACGATCTCGGACTCCGAGCGGTACAAGCGCAGCTCGGTTGGCTCGAGCTGAGCGAGCAAGGGCGCGTGGTTGGCGAGGACGCCGAGAGAGCCCACGGAGGTGCGCGTGGAGAGCATCTCGACTTCCTCCTTGAAGACCTCCCCCTCAGGGGTGAGCACTTCTACTGGGAACTTCGTGCGCGCCACCGCGATCAGCCTTTGTCGGCATCCTCGAGCACTTGCTCGATCGTGCCCTTCAGGAAGAACGCGCGCTCGGGCACGTCGTCGTGCTTGCCGGCGATGATCTCCTCGAAGCCGCGGATCGTCTCGGCGATCGGCACGTAGGCTCCGGGGGTTCCCGTGAACTGTTCAGCCACGAAGAACGGCTGAGAGAGGAAGCGCTCGATCTTGCGCGCACGCTGGACCGTGAGCTTGTCCTCGTCTGAGAGCTCGTCGATGCCGAGGATCGCAATGATGTCTTGCAGCTCCTTGTAGCGCTGCAGGATCTCCTTGACGCGGTTGGCGACCCGGAAGTGGTCCTCGCCGACGATGTCGGCCTTGAGGATCGTGGAGGTGGAGTCGAGCGGATCGACCGCCGGGTAGATCCCCTTTTCGGAGATCGCCCGCGACAGCGCCGTGGTGGCGTTGAGGTGGGCGAACACCGATGCCGGGGCGGGATCGGTGTAATCGTCAGCCGGCACATAGATCGCCTGCACCGAGGTGACAGAGCCACGCGTGGTGGAGGTGATGCGCTCCTGCAACTGGCCCATCTCGGTCTCCAAGGTGGGCTGGTAGCCGACCTGGGAGGGCATCCGCCCGAGCAGAGCCGAGACCTCGGAACCGGCCTGGACGAAACGGAAGATGTTGTCCACGAACAGGAGCACATCCTGACCCTCGTCGCGGAAGTGTTCGGCCATCGTCAAGCCGGACAAGGCCACACGCATACGGGCACCGGGCGGCTCGTTCATCTGACCGAACACGAGCATCGTCTTGTCGATGACCCCCGACTCCTTCATCTCGAGCCATAGATCGTTGCCCTCGCGCGAGCGCTCGCCCACGCCGCAGAACGCGGACAGCCCGCCGTGCTCCTTGGCGAGGTTGTGGATGAGCTCCTGGATCAAGACGGTCTTGCCGACGCCCGCGCCACCGAACAGCCCAACCTTGCCACCCTTGGCGTAAGGGGCGAGTAGGTCGATGACCTTGATGCCCGTCTCGAACATCTCGGTCGTGGGGGTCAAGTCCTCCACCTTCGGGGCAGGCTGGTGGATCTGGCGACGGGGAGTGTTGGTGGGAATCGGCTCGCCAAGGTCGATTGGTTCGCCCAGCAGGTTGAAGATGCGCCCAAGCGTGGCCTCGCCGACGGGCACCGTGATCGGCCCGCCCGTGTCGATCACCTCGGCGCCGCGCGCCAAGCCATCAGTCGTATCCATCGCGACCACCCTCACGCGGTCATCGCCGAGATGCTGCTGCACCTCGCACACGAGCACATCTCCGCCGGCCTCGGCGCTTATGCCCTCGGCCTCCTCGGCCTCCGCGGCCTTGGGACGAGCGATCGTGACCGCATGGTTGATCTCGGGCAGCTTGTCGGGGAAGACGATGTCGAGCACGACGCCCTGGATCTCCTCGATGCGCCCAATGTTGCGCTCACCGCTGCTTGCGGCTGAGCTCTCTTGAGTTGTCGGCTTGGTGGCGATGCTGGCGTCCATTTATCTTCAGTTCTCCTAGTGGTCTATCAAGTCGTGGGGTGTTACCCGGCTCAGTTCAATCCCTCTGCGCCCGCCACGACCTCCATGATCTCCTGGGTGATCTCGGCTTGGCGGACTCGGTTCATCTGCAAGGTGTATTCCTCGATCAAGGTCCCGGCGTTCTCGGAGGCATTGCGCATCGCAGTCATCTGAGCCCCGAAGAAGCCTGCTGCGGACTCGATCAAGGCCCGGTAGATCGAGATCTCGACATAGTCGGGCACGAGCCGCTTAAGGATCTCCTCGGGGCCTGGCTCGTATTCAACGAGCGGATGCGGAGCGCTCGCATGCTCCTCGGCAGGGCTCCCCGCGGAGGAGTCTGGGCCTCCTTCGCCGGTGAGCGTGGACTGCGAGAGGGGCAGCAGTGTCTCGCGCGTCACGTGCTGGGTGAGCGGTGAGACATATGAGTTGTAGAGGATGTCGACGCGGTCGAGGCGGCCATCCACATAGGCGGTGATCAAGTCGTCGGCGATCGTGCGAGCGTCCGCGTAGGCGGGACGGTCGGAGAAGCCGGTGTAGCTCCCGCTCAGGTCGCGTCCCCGGAAAGTGAGTGAGGAGACCCCGCGTCGTCCGGTCGCATACCAGACGGTCTGTAGCCCTTGATCGGCAAGCTCCGCGCCACCGCGCACGCCTGCGCGGATGATCTGTGAGTTGAATGCACCGGCCAGCCCTCGGTCGCCGGTCACGAGGAGCAGGCCGACGTTCTCGACTTGCTCATGCTCGCTGAGCAGCGGCAACCTTGTCGCCTCCGAGCCCGCGGCCCGCGCAGCTTGATATGTCATTCGGCGGATCGCCTCGGCGTAGGGCCGCAACCGGGCAATGCGCTGCTCGGCGCGGCGCAGGCGCGCGGCCGCAACCATCTCCATCGCCCTAGTGATCTTCTGGATGTTCTTGACCGAAGCGATCCGGTTCTTGACGTCGCGTTGTGAGGCCATGATGTGGGACGGTGGCCGCTAGGCCGCCTTGGCCCCCTCCAGCGGTCGATCGTCCTCCAGGGCTTGGCCCTCCTCGTCGAGGTCATAGCCGAAGTCGCTCGCAAACGCCTCAATCGCCGTGCGAGCCTCATTCTGGACCTCTTCTGACCAACCACCGTCGGCGATCTTGGAGCGCAGCTCCTTGTGTTCGGCGTGGCAGCGTTCGGTTAGCTCGGTCAGGAACTCGGGCACGCGATCGGAGTTGATGCGATCGAGGTATCCACTTGTGGCAGCGAAGATCTGGATCACCTGGTCCTCGACCGGCAGGGGCGCGCGCTCGCCCTGGTTAAGCGTCTTCACGATCCGCTCGCCGCGAGCGAGCGTGCGCTGCGTGTCGGCGTCGAGATCGGAGCCGAATTGAGCGAAGGCCTCGAGATCGCGGTACTGGGAGAGCTCGAGCTTGATCCGGCCGGCCACCTTCTTCATCGGCGAGATCTGCGCATTGCCGCCCACCCTCGACACGGAGATGCCGACGTTAATCGCGGGACGCACGCCCGAGTTGAACAGCTTCGGCTCGAGGAAGATCTGACCGTCGGTGATCGAGATCACGTTCGTGGGTATGTATGCCGACACGTCGCCCGCCTGGGTCTCGATCACCGGCAAGGCCGTCAGCGAGCCGCCGCCGAGATCGTCGCTCAGCTTGACCGCGCGCTCGAGCAAGCGTGAGTGCAGGTAGAAGACGTCGCCGGGGTAGGCCTCGCGTCCGGGTGGGCGACGCAAGAGCAAGGACATCTGCCGGTAGGCATAAGCGTGCTTGGTGAGGTCGTCGTATACGCACAGAGCGTGCTTACCGTTGTAGAGGAAGTACTCGCCCATCGC
Source organism: uncultured Solirubrobacterales bacterium (assembly GCA_963746645.1). Classification (GTDB taxonomy): domain Bacteria; phylum Actinomycetota; class Thermoleophilia; order Solirubrobacterales; family Solirubrobacteraceae; genus Palsa-744. The sequence goes on along the minus strand of CAVVBQ010000005.1, from coordinate 2,886,472 downwards.
GCAACCCGCATAAGGCGCCATGAACTTGATCGGCGCGGCCTCATCAGCCGAGGCGGCGACGATGATCGTGTTCTCCAAGGCTCCCGCTTCGTCGAGTGTCTTCGCCAAGGCGACTACGGTGGACATGCGCTGGCCGATCGCCACGTACACAGAGACCACGCCGGTGGCCTTGTTGTTGATGATCGTGTCGACCGCGATCGCCGTCTTACCGGTCTGGCGGTCACCGATGATCAGCTCTCGCTGGCCCCGGCCGATCGGGATCATCGCATCGATCGCCTTCAGGCCGGTCTGCATCGGCTCTGTGACGGGTTGGCGCTGTACTACGCCGGGCGCCTTGAACTCGGCTGGACGTAGCTCGGTCGTGTTGACCTCGCCCTTGCCATCCAAAGGCCGTCCGAGCGGATCGACGATACGCCCGAGCAAGGCCTCGCCAACGGGGATCTCAAGCAGACGGCCTGTGCGCTTGACCGTATCGCCCTCAGAGATCCGCTCCCAGTCGCCGAACAGGACCGCGCCGACGTTGTCGGACTCGAGGTTCAGAGCAAGCCCTGTGACACCGTGGGGCAGCTCGAGCATCTCGAAGGACATGCAGTTCTCCAGGCCGTGCAGGCGTGCGATGCCGTCGGCTACGGATAGGACTGTGCCGACCTCGGTGAGCTGCGCCTCTCCGGCGCCGAGGCCCTCGATGCGGCTCTTGAGGATGCTTGTGATCTCGTCTGGGTTGATCTGCATGTGGTTTCCTAAGGTTCGTTGTGAGAGAGCGCCTAAGCGGCGGCTCCTTGAGCGACATGCGTACGCAGTTGCTCAAGTCGATTGCGGATAGAGGCGTCGAGGATCGAGTTGCCCACCTGGACGACGATCCCGCCCAGGATGTCGGGCTCGACGCGTGTGGTGAGCGTGACCGTATTACCGGTGCGCTCGCCGATGCGCTCGCCGAGGTCTTTGACTGTCTGCTCGTCAAGCTCCACGGCACTGGTGAGCACCACAGGAAGCAGTCGGTTCTCGCGCTCCCAAAGACGCTCGTACTCGCGCCGGACGCGGAAGATCACGGGCATGCGATGGTTCTCGATCAGTAGGTCCAAGAAGCTGAGGAGCCGATCGTCGGCGCCATCCAGCACCTTCGCGAGCGCCTCTTGCTTCTCCGTGGTCGAGAAGTAGGGCGAGAAGAAGAAGATCTCGAGGTCCCGATTCTCTTGTAGGGCATCGGCAAACTGGCCGAGCTGCTCGCGCAGCACCTCCAGCTTGCCCTGCTCGCGGGCAACCTCGAACAGGGAACGGCCATATACCTGGGCCAACTCCTCCATCAGCGGATCGCCCCCCGGGTACGCGTATGTGGCATCGGATAGGTCATTGCTCTAGTTGTCGCTCGCCCCGGAGGAGATGCCGGAGAAGTCCAGCTCGCTGAGTGCCTCCTCGACCAAGCGCTTCTGGTCGGAGCTGTCGAGCACCTTGCGCGTCACCTTCTCGGTAGCCAAGACGGTGAGGTTGGCCACCTCGCTGCGCAGTTCTCCGAGAGCGCGCGCGGTGGCGGCCTCGATCTCACGCGCGGCACGGGCCGCGGCTTCTGCCGCGAGCTCGCGGCTGTGCTCCTTGACCTCGAGCTCATGTGCCTCGGCTGTCTGTCGTGCACGTTGCACGATCTCATCGGACTGCGAGCGAGCCTCGTGCAGGCGCTCGCGGTATTCGGTGAGCAGCGTCTCGGCTTCCTCGCGGGTGCGCTGAGCGCTGTCGATCGACTCCTCGATCGCTTTCTGGCGCTTCTCGAGTGCTTCGGAGATGCGTGGGAACACCAGTCGGGCGAGCAGCACGACGGTGATCCCGAACGCGACAAGCGTCCACAGCATCACACCCACATTGGGGGATACGAGGAAGTTGCCGCTGCTGGAGTCGGCGAGGATCGTGGGAGTCATTGGCTTAGCCCAGGAAGAACGCGATCAAGCCGAAGATGAACGCGTAGAACACGATCGCCTCGGTGAGGGCGAAACCAAGCCATTGAATCGAGGTGATCTCGTCGCGCATCTCCGGCTGACGGGTGATCGCCTCGATCACCTTTCCGAAGATGTAGCCGACGCCCACACCCGGGCCGATCGTGCCGAGGCCGGCGCCCACACCTAGGGCGATGGCCTTGATCGACTTGGCCAGTTCGGCGCTGCCTTCTGTCGCTGCGATTAGGGAATGCACGAACGCTCCTTGTTGGATCAGTGAGACTCGGCGACTGCGCCGCCGAGGTAGATGGCTGTGAGGGTGGCAAAAATGAAAGCCTGCAGTCCTGCGATCAGGACAACCTCAAAGATGAAGAACAGCGTCGCCACGATCAGGGTGAGGGGGCCAAGGGCCGCAACTCCGACTAGCACGACCAAGCCGCCACCCATGAACAGAATCAAGAGGTGCCCGGCGAGCATGTTGGCAAAAAGCCTGACCGACAAAGAGATGATGCGCACGAACTGTGAGATCACCTCGATCGAGAACACGAACGGCACCATGAAGGCACGTGCCGGAACTTTGTCCATGCCGGCCGGCAGCCAGCTTTTCAGGTAGTTGACGGGACCCTTGCTGCGGATGCCGACAAAGTGGTAACTGACCCACACCATCAGCGCCAGTACCAGCGTCACTGAGATGTTGGCCGTGGCGGCATAGATCTGGAAAGCAGGAATGTGGGCGCCGAAGAGGTTGAAGGTCTCTCCACTGTTCACCGGCAAGGGCAGGTAGCCGATGATGTTCGAGTAGAGGATGAACAGGAACAAAGCGCCGATGAAGGGAAACCACTTCAAGGCCATTTCACGGTCGATGTTGTTGGGACCGGCGATGTTGTCGCGCATCACACCCCAGATGACCTCTACGGCCGTCTGCACCTTGTTGGGTCGCTCCTGCATGCGGCGTGCGATGTAGATCATCGTGCTGGCGGTCAGCCCGCAGGCGAGCAGCAGGTAGAGAACGGCCTTGTTCACGGACAGGTTCAAGCCTCCAACATGGATCGCGATCCAGTCTTCGAGCTTGAACTCGTTCTGGGGCTGATACTCGGTATTCATCCCGTGCGAGCCGGTGAGCGCAAACAGGCCGATCATCACGGCTGCGAGCAGTGCGAAGGCAAGCAAGATCGTCGTGCGTCTACTCACGACTGCTCACCACCTGTGCGCCTGGCGGGGGCTGGTCGAGCGCTGGCAGATACTGCGGGCGCGGACCCACTCGTTCCAATCGCGCCATTGGCGGCACGTGCTCCAGGGACATCCGTTTCAAACGGACGCAGGATCATCCGAGTTGTGAAATAGACAGTGAACAGTGCGATCACGAACACTGCAGCAGCGAGTCCCGCTTCGTTGTCACTCAAGCCGACCAGGAACACTGCGATCGCAACGAACCAGCCGCGCGCGATCATCGAGCCGGCGAGCAGTCCTACGACCGTGCGTGGATCTTTGGAGGCGCTCGCACGACGGTCCAAGTACTCCTGCAAGGCGCGCTGGGCAACCCAGGCACCACCGCCAACCGCCCAACCGGCCAAGGGCAATCCGGCTGCCAAAAAGATGGGCAGCGCGAGCGCGACCAAGAGCAGGTCAAGATAACGAGCAAATGTAAGCATGATGTGTTGGGCCACCCTACAGACGCAAAAGCCCGCTCGTCTTTTCGCGGCGGACTCGTGACTCCCCTCAGAGTGCGTCTTCAGAAGCCGCGGCCAGTCTACCTGTTCTGCGACTTAGTAACAACTTTGTGACATGCGCCACGGACATTAGTCGCACAAGCGCCACAGCCAAGGCGAACGTCACCAGTCCACCCACGAGGTCGAGCAGGTAGTGGTTGCCTGTCGCCAGCACCGCAAATGCCGTGAGGCATGGATAGACCAGCGCGATGACGCGCACCAAAGGGCGCGAGGAGAGCTGCCACAGCACGAGTGTGCACCACGCCGCCCAGGCGATGTGCAGCGAAGGCATCGCCCCGAACTGGTTGGCGTCAGCGGCCAGACTGCCAGTGTGCCAAGAGCCAAAGGTGTGCGAGGAGGCGATCACATCGGTGAAGCCGCTCAGCATGCGGGGCGGGGCCACGGGATAGAGCCAGAACACGAGCAGCCCAATCAGGTTGATGGCCACCAAGGAGCTGCGCAGTGGGCGGTAGATGTCGGCGCGCTTCCACCACAGCCAGCCGAGCAGGCCCAGCGTTACGACGAAATGGGCATTGTCGTAGTAGTAGGACAGCAACGTCCCAAGCGTGTTGTGGGCTACGAGCCAGCGATTCAAGGTTGCCTCGGGCGCCATGTGCAAGGAATGCTCCAGGCTGAGGATGTCGCTCCCGTGGGCGAGCGCCAGCTTTTCGCGCACCGGTGCGAGGTTGGCGACCGAGTCGTACACCCAAGCCAGGAACCCAATCACGAGCAGCTCGCCCCACCAGCGCGGGCGGGTCACCGCGCGGGCCTCACCAGCAGGCGCCTCGATCGACCCAACTGCCTTGACAGGTTCGCCTGGTCCGACAGCCTTGCTCGGATCGACCGTATCGCCGACTGCCGATGGGAGCGCCATGGCAGGCGACGCCTGACGCTCGGATGTACTTGGAGCGGTCAAGCGAGCGATGTTATCCAGCAGTGAAGCGGTAGACCAGGCCCAATTTGCTTCGCCGGGCCGCGTCGGGGCTCTTAGGGCATGACAACTTGGAGGCCCTGCTCGCCAAGCGTGTCGAGCACGCGCGGGAGGGCCGCAGCCGTGCGCTGCCATGAACCGGGCGCGCTGTAGTCGTCGGCATCGTGCAATAGGAGGACTGATCCCTCCCCCACTCCACCGGTCACCTGCGTAGAAATCGACTCGGGTGTGGCGCGTGCCTGCCAGTCACGCCCCCAGTGACTCCAAAGCAGCGTGCGCTGACCCGCCCGACGCGCAAACCGCAACGCCGTGGCATTCAAGATCCCGTAAGGGGGGCGGTATAGGGCAGGCGAGACACCCGTGGCATCCTCAATCGTGGCCTGTGCGCGCGCGAGGTCCTCGCGCACCTGCCAAGGAGTGAGGCGCAAGAGGTTGCGGTGGCGATAGCAGTGCAAGCCGATCCCATGACCTGCCGTCACAATTTCCGCGGCGATCGAGGGGTTGCGAGAGACCTGCTCACCAACGAGGAAGAACGTGGCCCGGACTTTGTGGCCGGCAAGCACGCTCAATACCGCGGGTGTTCCCTGTGCGTGGGGGCCGTCGTCGAAAGTGATCGCTACGCCGGTGCCCGAGGCGGTGCGATCCTCGACTCCCAAAGCCGCGCGCAGCACGCGCGAGTAGAAAGCAAGCGCCGGCAATAGATAGCCGGCCATCGCTAGACCTGCCAAAGCGCCCGCGAATTGACTACGCGGGCTGCGATGATCGTTGGCTGATATGGAGCTCATCCTAGGAATCGTGGCGGCGATCGCCGCATCGGCGCTCTACAGCCTAGGGGTCGCGCTGCAGGCGATGGACGCCAAGCGCACGCCCCACACCGAGCACCTGCACCCCGCGCTCGCGCTGAACCTGCTCAGGCGGGCACGCTGGCTGGCCGGTACCGGCCTCTCGCTGCTCGGCTGGCCGCTACAGGTCGTGGCCCTGCTGTTGGCACCGCTAGTGGTGGTCCAGCCAACGATGGCCGTGGGCCTGCTCGTACTGTTGTTCTTCGGCCAGCGCCTGCTGAACGAGCGCGCTGGCCGGCGTGAGCACCTCGCGATGTGCGCGATCGTGCTTGGCGTAGTCGGCACGGCTTTGTGTGCGCCGGAGCGGTCGAGCACGCACACCAACAACCTGACCGTCACGCTCGTGCTAGTGGCCCTTGGCTTGCTGACCTTGGCGCCTTACATCGTCAATCGCGTGCGCCGTCCGGCAGCATCGCTGACGATGGTTGCCGCGGGACTGGGGTTCGCATGGAGCGGTGTGGCGACGAAGCTGTTCTCCGACGATCTCTCTCAAGATCGCCTCTGGTTCGCCGCGGCCTGGGCGCTATCGACGGCTGCTGCCTCTGCCGTGGCGGCGCTCAGCGAGATGAGCGCCTTGCAGATGCGCCCGGCGATCCAGGTGGCGCCGGTCGTGTTCGTGACTCAGACGATCGTTCCGGTGATGCTGGCGCCGCTGTTGCTGGGCGAATCCTTCAGCTCAACCCCGCTCGGCGGCATACCGCTAACGATCTCCTTGGCGGTGCTGGTGGCAGGCGCCGCCGCATTGGCGCGTTCACCGCTTTTGCTGGCCTTGATGGAAGGGGAGGCCGTGAGCGAGCCGAGCGGCTCGACCGAGAGTCCATCGGAGCGCAGCCTGGAGACGATGCGCTCAAGCCCCACTACCGAGGAGGGCGTGCCGTCGACCGATACCACCAGAACGTCGCCCGCGCGCAGCTGATGGGAGATTGATCCTGTCGCCTTGATCCGCTCGGCGCCGGCCACGGGTAGCGCGCCTGCGGTGCGTGCGAGCACGAGCTGGCCTACGGTGAGCCCGTTGGGCGGCTGCAAGAAGTAGAAGCGGTGGTGCAGACCGAGCGCACGGGCCTGTGAGCGCAAGGTTCCGCGCGTGCGTATCCAGCGCAAGGGCGAGCCCGAGTGAGGCACTTCGGGAACGAGCTCGTCGTGCAGCAGGCGCAATCCCGCGATCGTGGTTGTCTTATCAACGCCGTTGTCGGTGAAGGAAGCGTGGATGCCCGCGTTGGCGAGCTCTCTGGCGAGCACGGTGACATCGCCAGCAGGAGATCGCACGACCAAGCCCACGTCGGGCTGGGTCGTTTCAACGCGCTTCAGAGGGTGCACGCCTAGGAACAAGCCAGCGAAGGCAGTCACCTCGTCGGTGCTCATCAGCCAAGTGCTGACGGCAACCAAGAGCACCAGCTGAGTTACGAAAGCCACAAGGCGCAAGCGCCACAGAGGGATCGGCCGCACCCGGTGGGGGGCATCGAGCACGAGCTCGACTGCGCTCGGATCGAGCTGTGGCTCGGCCGTGTAGCCGACAGGCCCTGGTGGGACGCCCGTCTCGCCGGCCAGCTGATCGTCCAGCTCATCGGCCAGCTCGGGGGCTGCGAGCGTGTTCTGTCCCGCCACGGCGAGCAGGCCTTCGCGGGGATGCTCACTACGTCCCCTCAAAGCGTGATGTTCGGCAAAGCTCGCCTGTACTTGCTCGCGTAGCTCGCGCGTGTCGTTGGCGAGGCGAAGCAATCCGAGGTCGGCCATCGCACGCGTGTTCAAGCGGGCGTGGCCGACGGGCAGGCCGTATGACACGACTGGCGTGCCCGTGGCCTTGGCCTCCAGACAAGTGACGCCGCCGGTGGAGTGCACCAAGGTGTCGGCGGCCGCGAGGATCTCGGGCATCCTTTCGGTGAATCCGTACACGTGGACGCGCGACTCTGCGACGAAGTCCTCACTGAGGCGCTCGTATAGCTGCTCGTTACGCCCCGCAAGGCACACGATGGCGCTCACGTCGGGGATACTCGCGATCTCGCGCACGGCACCCTCAACGTCTCCCACCCCCCAGCCGCCACCGCTGACGACCACCATGTGGCCGTCTTGTGGCAACTCCAAGGCGCGACGCGCCTCTATTTGGGGGCGCTCATCGAGGAACTCGGAGGAGATCAAGGGACGCACCAGGCGGGCGCTGCCCTCCCCGGCGATGCGCTCGACCGAGGCCATCGACTCTCCGTACATGACGAGATGCGTGTCGATGCCAGGTTGCGCCCAGAAGAAGAGGCCGGTGAGGTCGGTGATCGTGGCCACTGTGGGGCAATTCACCACCTGGGTGCGGCGCAGGCGCGCGAGCACGACCGTGACCGCCGGGTATGTGGAGACCACGACGTCGGGCTCGTGCGCAGCGATGCGCTTGGCAAGCGGGCGCGATCCGAGCAGGCAGAGCAGCTTGCGCGCCAAGATCCGTATCGGCGCGACCCGCTCGAGCAGGAGGTAGATCACCGTGTAGGTCCACGGGAAGAAGCGCAACTGGACGCGATAGCCATCCTCGACCACGGGCTGCAGCAGGGGCCCCATCGCGGCGAGCCCGTCAATTACCGTGACCTCGGTGGGTTCCGGGGAAGCATCCAGTTGGCGTGCCAGAGCGCGGGCGGCGGCAGCGTGGCCCTCACCGACGTCGGCGGAGAGGATCAGCACGCGCTTGGGCCCGGGGCGCCGGCTCGATATCGGTGTGCGGTGGCGGCGTGGCATACAGTTCAAGCCTTGCCCGCCCGGTGGACGGAACGGCCCGGTCGCGCGCATGGTGTGGGGATGCTCTCAGAGCACGGCGACACGGAAAGCGTAGCGGCCGCGGCGAACGGTCGCACGTCGACGAGCCTCGTCGAGCGGTACCCCATGGCGTTGCGCGTGCTTGGAGTGGCAGGGCTAGTAGTCGTACCGGCAAGCGTACTTGGCGTAAGTGCGGGCGCCGCCGGAGCACCCAGCTCTTATGTGCCGTCTCGAAGTGGCGGCTGGCCCAGCTGGCTGTCGGGACCGTTGCATCTACTTGGGCTCGGGATCGGGTCCTCGAGCTTTCAGGCGCTCACGCTGGCTATGTGCGCGGGATATGCGGTTGTGCTGCTCGCTGCACGAGTACTCCCTGGCAAGGCCATTGTCCTCTCAATCGCAGCCTCCTACGCATTGTTGCTGGTGGGGCCGCCGCTCATCTCCCAGGATGTGTTCGGCTATCTCGCGTTCGCGCGCTTGGGGGTCTTGCACAGTCTCGATCCATACACCCACGTCGCGGCAGAAGCCCCTAATGACGCTGTGTTTCCGTTTATCGGCTGGCCATTTCAGCATTCGCCCTATGGCCCCCTGTTCACGCTTGGCACCTACGCCATAGCCCCGCTTGGGTTGGCCGGCGGATTGTGGGCACTGAAGGCGGTCGCGGTGGCCGCGAGTCTGGGCGCGATCGCGCTTACCGCCCAGGCGGCGCGCAAGATGGGTCGCTCAGGGCGGGCGGCGGCTGTGTTCGTGGGCTTGAATCCGGTCCTGTTGGAGCTTGCCGCAGGGGGAGCGCATAACGACACGCTCGTGCTATTCGTGCTGGCGGCGGCGCTTGCGCTCGCGGCGGGCGCGTGGCAAGCACAAACGAGGCAAGCCAGGCCAGATCGGGCGGGTGCCAGTCGATCCAAGACGGATGGCACCAGCGATAGGCAAGGCAATCTTCAGGCGGCAGCGGCCATGCTTGTGGTAGGCATCGGCGTGAAGGCATCGGCCGGGCTTGTGCTTCCGTTCGTGGTGCTGGCGCCGTCGCGCTGGCGCGAGCGCGTGGGGGTGGCCGCGAGCGCGGTAGGTGCGCTAGTGCTGCTGGCAATCGTGGCGGTGGTGGGCTTCGGCGCGCACGCGCTTGGCTTCTTGGACGCCCTGGGCGAGCAGCAGCAGCTGATCGCGACCCACAGCCTGCCAGCGGAGACGGCTCGCTGGGCGGGGCTCAGCGGGCTTCCGGTGTGGTGGCGTGACCTGTTCGTGGTTGGCTTTCTACTTGTCTTGGCTCTCACCCTGTGGCGCACGGCGCGAGGAGCCGATTGGCGAGCGATGGCCGGTTGGGCGACGCTCGCGCTGTTGCTATCGACCGCCTGGCTGTTGCCCTGGTATGCGATATGGGTGCTCCCCTTGGCCGCTCTCGCCGACAGCCGCCGCCTGCGCGCCGCCACGCTCGTCTTCTGTGCCTACGCGATCCTGATCCACTTGCCGCTCGCCAATCCGGTGCTCAGCCCCGTGAGGCACATCTCCCACCGCAGGGCCGCGCTCGCGAGGCACATCTCCCACCACGGGGCCACCTCTGAGCGGAGGGTCTCCGACCACGATGGCGTCGTATTCGCCAGTCTCCAAGTGAAGCGCGACGCTGCGTTCGATCTCGGCGGGTGAGGCGTCGGGGCGCAGACGGCGTACACGCAAGGCGTCGAGGCGACGGAACTTGAGGATCTCAAGGACGTACACGAGATAGACGCTGGCGGCTCCAACCAGGACGGCAAGCCCGATCATCACCAGCAGCCAGCCGGTGTGGAGATGGCCTTTGTGGTCGGAGTAGGGGACGAAGCGCAGGGCGAGCGCGAGGCCGGCGAGCATCAAAGTCCAGGCGTACAGGTAGGCGATCGTGCGGCGGTTGGAGAAGCCGATGCGAGCCATGCGGTGATGGAAGTGCTCACTGTCGGCGGCATAGATGGGTCGCTTGTACTTGAGGCGCTTGAGCACGACGAAAGTGGTGTCCAGGAAGGGGACGGTGAGCAGGATCAAAGGCAGCACGAAGGAGACGACCACGGGCGTCTTGACGGCCGCCTCGACGGCCACCACGCCCATCAGGAGGCCGAGCAGATTGGCGCCGCAATCGCCCATGAAGCTGGAGGCGGGCGGGAAGTTGTGCACGAGAAAGCCGAGCGCGGCGCCGGCCGTGATCGCTGCCAAAACCCCGGGTTCGGCGCGATCGAGGTCGAAGGCGATGATCGCGAGTGTGCCGGCGATGATCACACACACCCCCGCCGCGAGACCGTCCACTCCGTCGGAGAGGTTGACGATGTTCATCATCACGACAAGACCCACCACGGTCAGGGCAGGTCCCGCGTTGGTGGCGCCCGCGTTGGGGAAGTGAAGGGTGCCCACGAACGGCAAAGTGACTGCCTTGACAGCAACGCCGAAGTGGACCACGATGACGGCCGCCGCGATCTGACCGACCAGCTTGACGACCGGCGGCAGGTCGAAGCGGTCGTCGAGCGCGCCGACGATCGTGATGAGCGTCGCCGCCAGTAGAACGCCGTGCCACATCTGGGTGCTCGACCCGTAGCCCGCTGGCAGGAACGCCAGCACAGCAACAACTACTCCGGCGAAGATCGCGAGGCCCCCGAGCAAGGGCGTGGCGCGGTCTGAGAGACCGCGCTCGCGCGGCTCGTCCACGGCGCCCACGACCCTCGCCAAGCGCATCGTGAGCGGCGTCAGCAAGGCGGTCACGACCGCCGCGGCGAGAAATGCGTAAAGCGCGTCGAGCTCGTTGAGTTTGGCCATCGACTCGCGCACAGCATCGCAGGCGCGGGCGTCGTGAGGTGTTGTGTCCCACAAAGGGGTGCCCTACGTGTGCGTACGCGCGCGTAGGGCACCCTCTAAAGAGCACCCAACAATCAGGTCCATATGGGACCGGGCCGCGCATGCGCGGCCCGGCGGGACGGCACATGTGCCGTCCCGGACAGCGGCGCATGCGCCGCTGTCAACAGCAACGGTGCGCTAAATCTGTAGACCCGCCTAGGCGGGTGCCGAGGCGCGGAGCTGCTCGTACAGGGGATAGCGCTCTACGATCGCCTGCACCCGCTCTGCTAGCTCCTCCCGGCGGGGCTCGAAGCCAGGTGTGAGTGCGACCGCGACGATCTGGCCGATCTCGGTGAAGTCCTCAACCTGTAGTCCTCGGGTGGCAAGTGCGGGCGTGCCGATCCGTAGTCCGGAGGCCTCCATCGGCGGGCGCGGGTCGAATGGGACGGCGTTGCGGTTGACGGTGACACCGATTTCGTGCAATCGATCCTCTGCCTGACGACCGCTGAGCTCGGGCTCGCAGGCCCGCAGGTCGACGAGCGTGAGATGCACGTCGGTGCCACCGGTGAGCACGTTGACGCCATTGCCGGCCTGCAGCAGCTGCTCGGCGAAAGCCTGGGCCCCCGCGATCGTGCGGCGCTGGCGCTCGGCGAACAGCTCGCTCGCGGCGATCCGAAGCGCAACCGCCTTGCCAGCGATCACATGCTCGAGTGGGCCACCCTGCTGACCGGGGAACACTGCCGAGTCAATCTTCTTGGCGTACTCCTCCTTGCACAAGATGATTCCCGCGCGCGGCCCGCCGAGCGTCTTGTGCGTGGTGGTAGTGACCACGTCCGCACCATAGGCAACCGGGTTGGGATGCAGGCCAGCGGCGACGAGCCCGGCGAAGTGGGCCATGTCCACCATCAGGAGCGCACCCACCTCGTCGGCGATCTCGCGGAAGCGGGCAAAGTCGAGCTGGCGTGGGTAGGCCGACCAGCCGGCAAGCAGGAGCTTAGGACGGTGCTCGCGGGCAATGCGCGCGACCTCGTCCATGTCGATCCTGCTTGTCTCACGATCCACCTCATAGGCCGCGATGTCATAAAGGCGACCAGAGACGTTGATTTTCATGCCATGCGTGAGGTGCCCGCCGTGGGCAAGCGATAGCCCCATGATCGTGTCGCCTGGTGTGAGCAAGGCGTGGTAGACGGCGGTGTTGGCTTGCGCGCCCGAGTGGGGCTGTACGTTGGCGTGCTCGGCACCGAACAGGTCCTTGGCGCGATCGATCGCAAGCTGCTCGGAGACATCGACCCACTCACAGCCGCCGTAATAACGCCGTCCCGGGTAGCCCTCGGCGTACTTGTTCGTCAGGACCGACCCTTGGCATTCGAGCACCGCCTGGGGCACGAAGTTCTCTGAGGCGATCATCTCCAAGGTGCTCTGCTGACGCTCGAGCTCACCGCGCAAAGCGGCGGCGACCTCCGGGTCCACCTCGGCTAGCGGGCGGTTGAAGTAGTCAGGGCTTAGGTCAGACATGGGCGCGCTCCTAAAGCTTGTGATCGCTGTGAGTGCCCAGGCGCGCGGCAATGACCTTCGAGCCGCTTCCCGGTGGTTATGTCCACCTCATGCGCCAGTCGCGGCTACGCTTTTACGAGGCTAGCAGGAGCAAGCGCACCGAGTTTGCTCCCAAGCGGCGCGTAGCTTGGGGCGGGTGCAAAGCAACCCGCATGAGACGGCCGACCCTGACGGACGGCGAGTGGTGGGCCCGCTGGGCCACCTAGACTCCCAGGCATGATCGAAGACTTGATCGAGCAGATCGAGGCTCGCTTTGCTGAGCTTGGCGAGCAAATGACAGAACCCGAGGTGATCGGCGACCGTGAACGCTATGCGGAGGTAGGTCGTGCCTACCGCCAGCTGGAGCCCGCGGCCAAGCTAGCGAAGGAGTGGCGCCGCGCGAGTGATGATGCGGCCGGTGCCCAAGAGCTGATCTCCGAGGATGGCGACGATCCAGAGTTGCGCGAAATGCTCGACGGAGCCAGGGAGCGCATCGAGCAGCTTGAAGAGGAGATCCGCTTCGCGATGGTCGAGCGCGACCCCAACGACGAGAAGAATGTGATCGTCGAAATCCAAGGCGGCGCGGGTGGCGACGAGGCAGGATTGTGGGCAGGTGACGTCTACCGCATGCTCACTCGCTACGCCGAGCGCGCGAGCTTGAAGCCGGAGCCGCTGGAGATAGGCGAGGGCAAGTACACCTTTGCCGTCAAGGGCGAGAATGCCTATTCGATCTTCAAGTTCGAGGGGGGCACTCACCGTGTTCAGCGCGTCCCCCAAACCGAGTCCCAAGGTCGCATCCACACCTCCACGGCAACTGTGGCGGTGTTGCCCGAAGCCGAGGATGTGGACGTGGAGATCAACCAAGGCGACCTGCAGATCGACGTCTACCGCTCCTCAGGCCCCGGCGGTCAGTCTGTCAACACGACCGACTCGGCCGTGCGCATCACCCACAAGCCTTCGGGGATCGTCGTCTCGATGCAGGACGAGAAGTCTCAATTGCAAAATCGCGAGAAGGCCTTGCGGGTGCTGCGCGCCCGACTGTACGAGCGCGCTTTGGCCGAACAGCAGTCAGAGCTTGCCGCCGACCGCCGCTCGCAAGTCGGCACCGGCGATAGGGCGGAGAAGATCCGCACCTACAACTACAACGAGCGGCGCGTCACCGACCATCGCATCAAGCTCACCGTCCACAACCTCGACCAGATCTTGGAAGGCGAGCTCCAGGAGGTAACCGCCGCTTTGCAGGCCGATGAGAAGCGTCGTCGCCTAGAGGCGCAAACGGCTGTTTGACCTCGCGCAAACCCTTGCGGGGCCTAGCCTGTATCGCCAGAACCTCGCCCCGTCTCGCCGGAGCATTGCCGTTCACCAAAGCCTCAGCGAAAGAATGTCTCCCTTGCCCTCCCGACCGCTCGCCACCGGAACCTCTGTGCATGATGCGCTCGACGGCGCAGTCACGGCGATAGCGGCCGCCGGCTGTGAGACCCCCCGACTCGATGCCGAACTTTTGCTGGCTCGAGCACTCGGGGTCTCGCGTGAGCGACTGTTCATCGATGCCGATCTGACAGTCGCAGGCCCGGCTGTGCGCACGTTCCAGGACTTCGTGCGGCGCCGCTCCGTGAGCCGCGAGCCGGTCGCCTACATCCTCGGTGGCCGCCACTTCCGAAATCTGGAGCTGATGGTCGACCACCGGGCCTTGATCCCCCGCCCCGAGACCGAGCTCTTGGTCGAAGTTGCCCTCGCTCTGCCGGGCGGCTCACGTGTGCTCGACGTAGGCACCGGCAGCGGCGCGATTGCGCTTGCGCTCAAGGACGAGCGGCCCGACCTGCAAGTCACAGGCAGCGATCTCAGCGACGATGCACTGGCACTCGCGCGCGCAAACGGAGAACATCTCGAACTGGACATCCGCTGGCTCAAAGCCAACCTGCTCGCAGGCGTGGAGGGCGAATTCGACGCTGTGCTGTCAAACCCGCCCTACGTCTCGGATGACGATCGGCCCTCTCTCGCTCCCGAGATCCTTCGCCATGAGCCCTCCTCGGCGCTGTTCGCGGGAGCCGACGGGCTCGACGCGATCCGCCCACTTGTCAGTCAAGCCTCGGTTCATTCCTCCCTGCGCTTGCTGGCTTTGGAGGTCGGTGCCGGCCAGGCCCTTGCGGTCGAAGAGTTGATGCGGGCGGGCGGCTTCTCCGAGGTCGACTCCAAGCTTGATCTGGCAGGCGTCGCCCGTGTCGTGACCGGAGCACGCTAATGAGCCTCGAGCTCGAAGACGCCGCCCGGCTAGAGGAATGCCTGGCGGGAGATGGAGTGGCTGTGATCCCCACCGACACCGTCTATGGACTCGCCTGCAATCCCGAGAGCGCCAAGGCCATTCAACGTGTGTACGAGCTCAAGCAACGTCCTCCCCTCATGCCCGCCGCCGTGATGCACTTCGCACTAGAGCCTGCACTCGAGTCGTTCACCGAACTGGGGGCTCGCACACAAGTAGCGCTTGGTGCCTTGTTGCCGGGGCCGGTCACGTTGCTGCTCGCCAACCCCAACCGCCGCTTCCCGCTCGCTTGCGATCCGGCGGGCACCGGCTCGGGGCTGCTCGGGCTTCGTGTTCCCGTCTTCTCCGGACCGCTGGGAGTACTCGGCACAGTAAGCCTGCCGGCCGCGCAGTCGAGCGCCAACCTGTCCGGGAGCCCCGCTCCGCGGCATTTGCGAGATGTGCCGACCGAGTTGCGCCAAGGCGCGGACCTGGTGCTCGACGGTGGCGAGCTTCCGGGTGTGGCCTCGACAGTCATCGACCTCTCTCAGTACGAGCAGCAGGGAGCCTGGCGAGTCGTGAGAGAGGGACCGCTCGATAGCTCCGCCGTGGAGCGTCTGCTCGTCCGAGCAGCCCCTTAAGCCTCGCGGCTCGTCGGGCGTCGCGGCTCGTCGGGCCTCGCGGCTCGTCGGCGGCTGGTCGGCTCGCTCGGTTGACCAGCCGACATCAGGCCAGCAGCAAACCCACCGACGCCAATCTGTCGAGCGAATCGGCGACCTCCTCGCGCTGAGCGCCCAGTGCATCCGCAAGCTCGGTCAGGGTGTGCGAGCCATCGAGCAGCGATAGCAGCCCCGCTTCCAGCTCACTCTCCAAGCGAACACTGCCGTGCAGCAGCGAAGCGACCGTCGGCAGCCCGGCCGTGTGCTGTGCGCGGGCGAGCGGGCTCGCCGCCGGACGCTCGCCCACCTCGCGGGTCAGTGGCGGGGGACAACCTTGGAGAGCCACGATGCGCGCCAGATGCGCTTGCAACAGGACGCCGCAAAGCCGCGTGGATACCAACTCGCGCGGAGCCTCGGGGCCGGCTGCTTCACAGGCGAGGGTGAGCAGCGTGACGAAGTCGACAGACGCCGGCCACGCGCTTGCGAGCGCTCGCATAGCAGCAAGCACGAGCGGCTCGCTCGTCGTCATGGAGAAGCCCTCCGGCGTCACGAACGTGTCGCTGTCGGAGTGCGCGGCAGGCTTGGCGCCATCAGGCATGGCGCGGGTCGCGCCAAGGGTCCGCCCATTCTCTCCCGCCCCCTCCGACCCGTTCTCCTCCCTCTCCCCGTGCGACCCGTTCTCCGATACACGGGCCCTGGATGACACCCACAAGCCTTCTATCACGGTCTCGTCGAGCGCGCGACTCACGGGAGCCGCCTCGTGGCAAAGCAGCGTCTGGCGGAACATGCGGTTCTTGAAGAAGTCCATGTACTGCTCGCGCATGACCACATCGTTTGGCAGTCCCGCCATTAGGCGCCCCGCGCTTTCGGGCACATCGCGCATCTGGCTCTCGAACAGGTCGGCCTCGGCGAGGAAGCCGAGCTTGTGGTGGGCCGCGTGCTCGACGAACTCGTGGAAATAGAACGGGGTCGAGATGTCGGCTAGGTCGTCGTGGAACAGCAAGGCGTCGGAGTAGCCGAGCATGCGCTCCATGTGCTCGCGCAAGACCTGTGCGTAGGGCGAGGGCTCCTCGATCGCCACGATCGTCTGCATCAACTCCTGGGCCGCTGCCAACTTGTCCTCCGGATCCTCGATCTCACGTACGTGATAGCCGAGGATGTCGCGCGCCATGTCCCGCAGGTAGCTACCGGGGTAAGCGTTGTAGCTCACATATGCAACCCCCATCGGTGCCAGCAACCTGCGCAGGCTCGCCAGCAAGGCCACTCGCACCCGTGGCGGGATCCACGAGTAGACGCCATGGGCAACGATGTAGTCGAAGCTACCGCTCGGGACCTCGCTCTCGGGCAGCTCTTCAATGTCCATGCAGCGCAATTCCGCGTTCTCGAGGCACGCCGCGCGCGCCAGTTCGTTGCCGCGCTCCACGGCCGTCGCGGCAGTATCCAAGCCCAGCAAGCTCGCCCCCGGCAAGGCCTGGGCCAGCGAAAGCAGATTGCCGCCATCGCCACAGCCCAGCTCGAGCACGCGACTGCGCGCCGCGGGAGTCGGACGCAACCCGAACAGGCGCGCAATCGCCTCCAAGCGCGCCGGATGCGTGGCCGGATATGCGTAACCGGGATAGGCCAGCCTGTCGTAGGCCTCGCCTTCCGCAGAGGCGGGCTTCACCGACACGCGACTCTCTCTGGCTTGGAGTAGCTCGCGGGCGTCCGGCTTGCCGGCGCTATGACTTGATCTTCAGCGTATTGCCCACGTTCACGCTGATCGTGGGACCGGCCTTGCCGTTGGAGCCGTAGTAGGTCTCCTCGCACTTCTGGAAGGCGAACGTGACCTGCTCACTGGGGGTGGCCTTGTCCGACGCGCCGTCCTGAACGCTTGAGATCAGCACGTTCTGGAAGTCGAACTTCAGGTAAGTCTGTTCCTTGCCGGAGACCTTGTGTGAAAAGGACAAGACGGCGTCTTTGATGTGCTTGCCTGTCGCCACGGCTTGGAACAAGGCAGGCGAGGACTTGTCGAGCGTCTTTGTGATCGTGAAGCTCTGAATCGAGACCTTGCCGGCCCCGGCTCCCGATCCTGTCGCGGGCGCCGAGGCTTGTGCGCTGATCGCGAACCCGCTAACGGCGATCTCACCCTTGTGATCCTTGGTTGTGGACTCGCCTTCGATGCCGTCCAGCTTCAGGAAGGTGTTTCCGGAGCCGTTCAAGCCGAATGTGGTTCCACCGATGAGAGGGGCGCCGGGCGCGCCCTGGGCACCACCGGCACCCTGGCCGCCGGCCTGCCCCCTCTTGCCTTCTTCACCCTGTGGCCCGGGCGGACCCTTCTGGTTCCAGGTGATCTGTTTCTCCTGCTGGGGTTCACATTTGCTGGCCAAGGGGTCGGGGGGAGCGGCACCGGCGGGATCCCCGCCGGTCGTAAGCGTCGGATCGATCACGCGCAGAGCACCGGCAGGCTCGGTTATGGAACCGTCACCGTTGACAGCCAGTACGGCACCGTTTGGCCCGGCATAGCACCCAGTGATCGTGCCATCGCTGCCGGGAATCGACCCGACGGCCACAGCAGCCCCAGCCCCCAGCGCGGCCGCCGTCGGAAACGCTATCTGAAGCACCCGTTTCGAGCGCTTCATTCGCTGTACCGCTTGCGCTATCCGGCTTGCCTCTTCCGCGCTCATGCCAATCCTCGCTCTCGTACGCCTTTCGGCGATCCACGATCGCCACGCTCGCCCGGCGCACACCCAAGCAGAGCGTCCAGACGCTGTCAAGCGAACTCGACGAACCTTGCGGGCTTAGGGCAAGCTCCTGCGGCCGACCGATGAGAGGCGCTCCGGCAGAGCAGTCGCCAGAGCCCGAAACATTCCCTACGCCACGACCTCCACGCCTACGAGATCCGCGGCGTCCATGCTGCCGGGCGTCTCCAGCGCCAGGACCGCCTCAAGCGCTGCGATCGCAACCGCAAGCTGGTCGAGACTTGGCTCTTGGGTTGTGAGCAGCTGTAGCTTCAAGCCGGGCCACATGATCGCTTTGACCCAGCGCCGACTGCGGTTGCGTCCAGCGAACTTGATGATCTCGAAAGAGATGCCCGCGATGATTGGCACTCCGACGATCCGTGAGCCCACCAGCAAGTACCAGGCAGGAAGGCCGACGGCGCCGAACACGAAGATCGAGACGACCATCACGATCAAGAGGAAGCTGGTCCCGCAGCGTGGGTGCAAGCGCGAGAAGCGCTGGGCGTTCTGCGGCGTGAGCGGCAAACCGGCCTCGAAGCAGGAGATCGTCTTGTGCTCGGCGCCGTGGTACTCGAATACCCTGCGCAGGTCTTTGATCCGTGAGAGCAGGAACATGTAGCCGAGGAAGATCCCAGTCCGCACACAGCCCTCGACGATCCAGAACAAGGCCGAGGAATGAAGCTGGCCCTTCACGAGACTTGTCAGACCGAGCGGCAAAAGGAAGAACAGCCCGATCGCAAAGATCAGCGCCACAACCACGGTCCCGGCCCATACCCCAGCCCCGATTTCCTGAGCGCCCTCGTCGGCCTCACCCTCGGGGAGTTGTGCGTTGGCGGAGATCCCAAGCGCCTTGAAGCCGATCGCGAGCGACCCACCGAGCGCCACAATCCCACGCAGCACGGGTATCCGCAGCGAGCGGTGACGGGCGAGCGCAGAGGTGAGCGAGAAGGTGGTGATCTCGATCTCGCCGAGCTCCTCGAGCTGCCCTTGTTCCTCCTCTCTACCGAGCTCTCCCTCACGCGCGAGCGCTACATCGAACGAGTGAGAGACATCGCGAGCGCTGGCGGGAGTGCCGTGGCGCGATCCACCATCACTCTGAGCATCCGACCCACCCTCGCTCTGCGCGCCCAATCCACTATCGCTGGATGTGTCAGTAGCGGCTCGTAGGGGCTTGCGCACGGCCACAGCCCAGTGGCGCACGCCGCGCATCATCACGCCCTCGAGCACAGCCTGGCCACCGAGTGGAGCGTCGCGCTGTGCGGTCAGCTCGCCGTCGGGCAGCTGAGCTACAGCGCTTTCTTGATCGGCATGCGCTGCGTGGGCACTCGTGGTCGCCTGGAGACTGCTCACCTGCACCCTCCCACCGGCGGCCGGTCGAGAGGACATCGGACTACTGGGGGCGTGCCTGTGCCTGAGTGCCGCCTGTCTGCGCACTGCGCTGACGTCCCTTGGCGACCCGGCGCTGGAAGCGCTCGACACGTCCACCTGTGTCTACGAGCTTCTGCTTCCCCGTGTAGAACGGATGGCAGTTGGAGCACACCTCGACGTGAATCTCGTCTTGTGTGGCTCGCGTTGTGAATTCGTTGCCGCACATGCAGCGCACGTGCGCCTTAACGTAGTTTGGGTGGATCGAAGTCTTCATCGTCCAGGCATTCTAGCGAGTGGCGCGCGGCCTGGCGGTCGTCATGTCGAAAAGGGGTGCCTTACGCGCGCGCGTAGGGGCTCTTTGCGAGGGACTCTTTGCGCACGGGCCTCTTCCCCCTCAACAGCACATCCGCGCGGGGCGCCTTCTGCGAACTCAGCAGCACACGCAGGTTCAACACTGCCGGCGAGTCGTCAGCGACGGCCCGCGAGTCGTCAAGCGGCCGGGACCGACGCGGGCGGCGGGGTCTGCATGACCTGCCCGGGCAAGGTCGGCTGAATGCAGCGAGGCGTGTGCAGTTCGTCGCGCTTGAGCACATGCCCATGTTCGCCGATCCAGCGGAAGCGCACGATCGCCCGGTAGGCAGCGGGGGCCTCGAGGTTGGTGACCTGCTTGACGTACTTGTAGATCTTGACGCCCGGTTCAGAGGCGCGCCACACCCCGAAGCCTGGAGCTGAGAGCGTGTGGAATTCGCTTTCGCCGTGCAAGCGCTGCTGCAGTTCGATCCTCATCCCCATCTTCTGCGTGGCACTCGTGGCGGTCATCTGGGCGGTGAATGTGACGGAGCGTTCGAGCTGCACGGTCGAGGTCTCGCACTGTTCGATCCCAACCGACGCCATCCCGTCACTCGGGGCGGCCGTCAAAACGTTGCGGGCGCCCCCGCTAGCGAAGGCGACCTGTGCGCACGCAAGCAGCGCAAGCGCGCATCCGAGGATGAGCGCCGCCCTAGCGACCCGCATGAGATGAAACTTCCTTGCCATTCACAAGCCTCTAACACCGTTTACACGACTATGTTTCGCACCGGCTCCTGAGCTTCATCGACCAAGCAGGGCAAGGACGCAGGCCGCGTGGCGTGCTACGCACGCGAGCGGGCGAGGACGCCGCCATGCGCAGCGTCGATGACGCTCAGGTTATTTGGTAGAGGGGGCCGTCGCCTCCCTCTGGTGTTGTCAGGCGCCCGCCCTTGGCGGTGATCGCTCCGCACTGCACGCAATTGGTGTAGTTGACGATCACGTCTACATCACCCGTCTCGGGAGCATCCTCGGGGATCTCATAGACGCCGGCCGGACACATCCAGCGCCAGGTCTCTGCGACCTCGCGCGGCACGTGCTTCTGCACCCGTATGTGATTGGGAGCGTCGTCGCGCGTGGCGTTGCCGGTGATGAACACACTCGAGAGCTTGTCGAAGGTGTACTTGCCGTCGGGCTTGACGTAGACGTCCTTAGTCTTGCCGATGAACATCGGGATCGAGTCGTTGCGGTGCCAGTCGGCACGCCCCGGCAGCTTGCCCTTCGTGATCTGCTGGACTCCCGACAGTGGTCCGCCCACGAGCAGGCCCTTCTGCAGAGGCTGGCGCGCGTTGCGGACCTCCCACAGCTCTTTGCCGACCGAGGAGTTCTCGATCGCTTGCTCGTAGTCGGAGAAATCGCTGCTACCGCGCTTAAGCGCCGCGTAGATCGACTCGGCCGCGAGCATGCCCGACTTGATGCAGTGGTGCACGCCCTTGAGCGCCATCGTGTCGACCATGCCGCCGGCGTCACCAACGAGTACCGCTCCTGGCATCGATAGCTTGGGCATCGACCAGTAACCACCGCCCGGCAGCGCCTTGGCACCCCAGGCGACGCGCTCGCCGCCCTCGAGGATTTTGCGCACCAGCGGATGAGTCTTGAAAGTCTGGAGCAGATCGTGCGCGGAGGTGGTGGCGTCGGCATAGTCGAGCTCGACCACGAAGCCGATCGAGACCATGTCCTCACCGGTCTTATCGTTCTTCATCGGGTAGATCCAAGTGCCACCGATCTGACCGTATTTCGAGGAGATTTTCAGCGGCCAGGGACCCATTGTGTGGATCAGGCGGTCGAGCGGCTTGGTGACCTTCCAGACCTCCTTGACCCCGAGCTCCCACACTTGCGGCTCGCGACCTTTGGCGAGGTCGAACTCACGAATGGCGGCGCCGGTGATGTGACCCCAACAGCCCTCGGCGAGCACGGTTGCCTGAGCCTTGATGTCGGTCCCGGGCTCGAAGTTGCCGAGCGGCTCGCCCTCCTTGCCGCGGCCCTTGTCGCCTGAGCGCACGCCAACCACGCGGCCGTCCTCGACAACGAGTTGCGTGGCGGCGGTCTCTGTGAGGATGTAGGCACCTGCCTCCTCGGCCTGCTGCTGCTGATAGCGGGCTAGCGCGGAGACTGACATGACCTCGTTGCCGTGATTCTTGAAAGGCGGCGGTGTAGGAATACGCAATGACATTTTGGAGGTTGGGGTCAGGTAGACCGCCTCCTTCTTGACTTCCCCGAAAGCAAAGCCCTCTTCTCGCCATTGCTCGCGGGTCATGTCAGGGAACAGTTCTTCAAGGGCCTGCGGACGCACGACAGCACCGGAGAGGTTGTGACCGCCACAGGTCTTTGCCTTCTCGACTACGGCCACCGGCACTTCGCCGAGGCGCTCCATCATCTCCGGGTCGTCGCCGAGCAGCTGCAGCAGGCGGTTGGCGCAGGCAAGGCCAGCGGTGCCGCCACCGACGATCGCCACGCCGACCTCGATCAGCTCGTCCTCAGGGTCCAGCCCGTGCTTGACGAACTCTTTCTGAGGATCGACGGGCGGTGGGAAGGCCGCAGGCACGACCTTCCCGTTGTGAGAGCCGTTATGAGATGACATAGCTTGCCGCTCCTTTTCGCTCACGCATCCGCCCAGACCCCACTGTCTAACTGGCCTTCTTGGCCTTCACGGCCTCGGTCAACTTGGGCAGGATCTTGTTGAGATCGCCCACGATGCCGAGGTCTGAGAATTCGAAGATCGGCGCGTTCGAGTCCTTGTTGATCGCGACGATGTTCTCCGAGGACTGCATGCCGACCTTGTGCTGGATCGCGCCGGAGATGCCCGCCGCCAGGTACAGCTTCGGTGAGACGGTCTTGCCGGTCTGGCCGATCTGGGCCGCGTAGGGGTACCAGCCAGCGTCCACGACCGCGCGGGTGGCGGCCACTGCCGCGTTGTTACCGAACGCGCCGGCGAGCTCTTCGCAAAGCTCGAAGCCCTCGGCCTTGCCGAGACCGCGACCGCCTGCGATCAGGATCGAAGCGCCCTCGATGTCGACGTCCGCACCGCGCTGTTCGCCGCGCGTGACCATCGTTGCCTGCTTGGCGTGCTCTGACAGCTCGAAGCTGACCGACTCCACTGGAGCGGCTCCAGCACCGGTCTCTTTGATCTCGAACGCGTTGAGGCGCCCGATCACGATGCCGACATCGGAGCGATACTTGATCTCAGAGATCGCGGAGTCGCCAAGGATCGGACGCTCGGCGATCAATTCGCCGCCCTCCGCACGCACAGCGGTGACCTCCATCGCGACACCCGCACCGAGACGCGCGGCCAAGCCGGCGCCGATCTCGAATCCGAGCAGACCACCACCGAATAGGGCGTACTTGTAGTCACCGCCTGAGATCGCCGCGCCCATCGCGTCGACGACCGGCTGGGCGAGCCCTTCGGGACCCTCGGCGATGAGCACCTTCTTGGCGCCGTAGTTGCCGAGCGACGCTGCGAGGTCCTGCGGGACACCTTCGCCCACGAGGATCGCGTGCGCCTCGCCGCCGAGCTCGGCGGCGAGCTTGGCGCCCTCAGAGACGGCACCCAATGAGTTCTTGTTGATCGCGCCTTCGTAGTGGAGCGCGTAGACAAGGATGTTTGCCATCTAGATCAGCTTCCTCTCGTCGAGCCACGACACGATCTTCTCAACGGTCTCGTTGGTGTCCTCGTCCTCGATGATCTCGCCTGCGGCCTTGGCCGGGGGAGCCTTCGCGGCGACCCACTGGGCGGCGGAATTGTCGCCGCCGACCTTCGAGGCGTCGACGCCCACGTCGGCCGCCGTGACTGTGTCGAGCGGCTTCTTCTTCGCGCCCATGATCGCCTTCAGCGATGGGTAGCGCGGCTCGTTGATCGCGTCGCCGACGGAGATCACCGCGGGCAGCTTGATCTGAACCGTGTCGTAGCCGTACTCGGCCTGGCGCTCACAGCGCAGGGAGTCAGTGGCGACATCCATCTTGATGACCTGGGTCAGCGAAGGCATGCCGAGGTGCTCGGCGACGACCGCGCCAATCGTGTAGCACTCACCGTCGTCTGACTGCTGGCCGAGCAGCACGAGGTCTGGTTTCTCCCGATCCAAGGTCTGCGCCAAGGCGTAGCCGGTGGCGGCGACGTCCGAGCCGGCAACCGCGGGGTCTGAGAGGTGCACGGAGCGGTCCGCCCCAAGTGAGACGGCCTTGTGTAGAGCGCGCACGGCGCTCTCCGGGCCCATGGTCACGGCCACGATCTCCTCCACGGGGGCAACGCCGCCCTCGCGAACCTGCATCGCCGCCTCGATGGCGTGCGTGTCATACGGGTTGAGGTTCTTCTCTCCACCTCGGTCCATGCGCCCCGTCGAGCTATTGATGCGCTTCTCGACGGCGGCGTCCGGAACCTCCTTCACCAGGACGCAAATCTTCATTCAGCTACTCCTTCAGGGATGTCGATGGGGCAATCCTACCTGAGTTGACTGACGAGTCAATCAGGACTGCGAGCAGTCGTTGCACTGCGGATGAAATCAACGATCGCTTGGGTGGGTGCACCCGGGGTGAACACCTCAGCCACGCCCAGGCTCTTCAGCTCGGGAATGTCTTCGGCGGGGATCGTGCCGCCGACCGTGACGATCACGTCGTCGATCGACTGCTCGTGCAGGAGTTGGACCACGCGCGGCACCAAGGTCATGTGGGCGCCGGAGAGGATCGAGAGGCCAACGGCGTCGGCGTCCTCTTGGATCACCGTCTCGACGATCTGCTCGGGTGTTTGGTGCAAACCCGTGTAGATGACCTCCATGCCCGCGTCGCGCAAAGCGCGCGCGATGATCTTGGCGCCACGATCGTGGCCATCGAGGCCGGGCTTGGCCACGACCACGCGGATCTTGCCCTGCGTAGGAGTCTCGGCAGACATCGCCTCAGACCTTGAGAATGACCGCGTCGCCCTGCCCACCGCCGGAGCAGATCGCGGCGCAACCGAGCCCACCGCCGCGGCGGCGCAGCTCGTAGACGAGGCTGCCGAGCAGACGCGCGCCGGAGGCGCCGATCGGATGACCGAGCGCGACGGCGCCGCCGTTGACGTTGACCTTGTCCTCATCGATGCCGAGCATGCGAATCGAGTTCAGCGCGACCGAGGCGAAGGCCTCGTTGATCTCCCACACGTCGATGTCCTCGGCTTTCAGGCCGGCCTTCTCCAAAGCCTTCTTAGCCGCCGTAGCGGGGGTGCGCGCGAGGTAGGCGAATTCGTCGGCCGACTGAGCGTGGACGACGATCTCAGCCAAAGCCTCGCGGCCGTTGGCCGATGCCCAATCATCGGAGGCAACCACGAGCGCCCCTGCTCCGTCGTTGACGCCGGGGGAGTTGCCGGCGGTGTGGGAGCCCTCCTTGCCAACGAGGCCGGGCAAGGAGGCGAGCTTCTCCAAGGAAGTGTCACGGCGCGGACCCTCATCGATCTCGACGACCGTGTCGCCCTTGCGGCCTTTGATCGTGACCGAGACGATCTCCTCAGGTAGGCGACCCTCGTCGGTGGCCTTCAAGGCCAACTCGTGCGAGCGCAAAGCCCAGCGGTCGAGGTCGGCGCGGGTGATCTCGAGCTCATCGCCGACCTCGGTGGCCTCCACGAACATTTGCTTGCCCGAGAACGGATTTGTGAGACCGTCGTGGACCATCGCGTCGAGTGCCTTGACGTCGCCCATGCGGAAGCCGAAGCGTGCGCCTGGCAGAAGGTAAGGAGCTTGGGACATGGACTCCATGCCGCCGGCAACACCAACGTTGACGTCGCCCGCGCGAATCGCCTGGTCGAGGATCACGGTGGCGCGGATGCCGGAGGCGCAAACCTTGTTGATCGTCTCGGAGGAGACCTCCTTGGGGATGCCCGCCTTGATCTGGGCCTGGCGTGAGGGAATCTGGCCTTGGCCGGCTTGAAGGACTTGGCCCATGACGACGTGCTCAATCTGGCCTGGCTCTACGCCGGAGCGCTCGAGGGCCGCCTCTATCGCGACGGCGCCGAGCTCGGTGGCCGGCAGCGTCGACAGGCCTCCTCCCATCTTGCCGATGGGTGTGCGCGCGGAGCCGAGGATCACGGTCTTGGGCATCGAGGCGATTCTCCTAAGTTGGATTTGTCCACCGCCCGGCCGGGGATGGCAGGCAGAGGACGAGAATCCTAGCGGGGCCGATATCGTGCGCGAATCGTGAACGTGTCGTGGAGCAGCCAAGCAGCCGGGCAAACCGACGCCGACACGGTGGCCGTTGGCGTGTTCGCGGAGTCTGAGGCACCCGCGGGAGCGCCCCAGGAGGTCGGCGAGCTACTGACAAGCGGCGAGGCTAGCCGCTCGCTGAAGTCGCTGGCGCTGACCCACTCCGGCGGCAAGCGCTGGCTGATCGTGGGCCTTGGCGAGCGCGAGGACTTCACGCCCGAGCGTGCCCGCGTTGCGGCGGCAGTGGCGCGCGAGCGCATACGGGAGCTTTCGAGCAAGGTGCTCTGCTGGCAGCTGCCAACAAACGACGGTGAGGTCGCTGCCGCGCTCGTGCATGGAACGGTGCTTGCCGACTACAGCTTCGAACGCCACAAGTCTTCTGCGAGAGACACAAGCGGACACGGTATGGAAGCCAAGCCAAAGCACCTGGAGGGCTTGGTCTTGACCGGCGAGGGCGATCATGGGACGGCCGTCGAGCAAGCAAGGGTCGTGGCGGAGGCTGTGAATGAAGCGCGTGACCTGCAGAACCGGCCTGCGAATGACCTGACACCGACAGCGTTGGCGGAGCACGCGCGCAAGCTTGGCCAAGAGATCGAGCATCTATCGGTCGAGACTGAGGGTCGCACAGGCATCGTGGGGCACTCAATGGGTGCTTTTGCGGCTGTGGCCCAAGGCTCAGATGAGGAACCGGCCTTGATCAGGCTGCGCTACGAGCCACCGAGTGCTCAGGGGCCCTTGCTCGGGCTGGTGGGCAAGGCGGTCACTTTCGACAGCGGCGGCATCTCGCTGAAGCCCGGTCCGAAGATGAGCGAGATGAAGTTCGACATGTCCGGGGGTGCAGCGGTTATCTCGGCTATCGCGGCGATCGCGCGGATCGGCCTGCCGGTGAGGATCGTGGGCGTGGTGGGCGCCACTGAGAACTTGCCGAGCGGGCGATCGGTCAAGCCGGGGGACATCGTGACGGCCGCCAATGGGAAGACGATCGAGGTCAACAACACCGACGCCGAGGGCAGGCTCGTGTTGGCCGACTGTCTGTGTCACGCGATCTCACTGGGAGCCGAGCGGGTCGTAGACCTGGCGACACTGACGGGCGCTGTGATCGTCGCGCTCGGCTCGACCTACGCAGGCTTGCTCTCGAGCGACGATGAGTTTGCCGCGCAGGTCACCAAGGCCGGTGAGCGCAGCGGCGAGATCGTGTGGCGTCTGCCTTTGCACCCCGAGTACGACGAGCTGATCAAAGGCAAGTACGGCGATCTGGACAACGCGCCCGAGGGGCGCAAGGCAGGCACGATCGTGGGCGCCACGTTCCTCTCGCACTTCGTCGGTGAAACACCGTGGGTGCACTTGGACATTGCCGGCTCGGCCTGGGACTTGGGGCGTACGTATGTCGGCAAAGGCGCCTCCGGTTACGGCGTGCGGCTGCTCGTGGAGTTGGCGCGCTCCTACTGCTAGGCGAGCTGCACCGGCGCGCTGTCGCTGCGCCGGTAGCCGTCAAGGCGCGAGGCGACGGCAGCCCAGGCCTCGCCGCGGGGATCGATGTGGGCGCGGTGGCGCCCGGCCTCGCCCTGGATCTCGATCAGCTCGACGGTGCCTCCGGCAGCGCGCTCCGCGTTCGCGTAGCTGCGGCTGAGCTCCACGGACACTGTTTCGTCTTGGGTCCCGTGCACGAGCAGCACGGGTATGCCCAAAGGTACGTGGGCCATCGGATCGGCGATGGCGTAGCGCTCGGGCAACTGCTCAGGACCGCCGCCCATGAGGCTCTTGACGGCACCCTCGGGCACCCTGCGGTAGCCGTCGGCGAGGTCGCATACACCGGCCTGGGAGATCACTCGCCGCACCGGGATGGGAGAAGGCGTACCCGGCGCTCCCGGAGGGAGCTTTGCGCGCCCAGCGGCCCATAGGGCCAGGTGCCCCCCGGCGGAGTGGCCGAGGATGCTCACACGCTCGAGATCCACAGGGGCCTCGAGCGTCGCGAGATGGTCGATCGCGGCGGCAACGTCCTTGAAGGTCGTGGGCCAACCACCACCGTCGCCGACGCGGCGGTACTCGATGTTCCACACGGCCCAGCCGCGCCGCATGAGGTCACCGGCCAGCCCGCGCATGACGATCTTGCCGTAACGCACCTGCCATGAGCCACCGTGGATGAGGACCATCACCGGGTGGGGACCGGCGCTTCGCGGCAAGTAGAGGTCGGCGCGTTGCGAGCGATGCGGGCCGTAGCGATGGCGCTGGCGGGGTGCCAAGACGTCGAGGATGAGGCGCATGCGAGCCATGACGGGCAATCCTAGAGCGAGGACCACCGATCTCCGAACCGCATCGCCCGCTCTCTGTGAGAATGCCCGCAATGAACTTCGACCTGTCCCCCGACCACGAGCTGATCCGCCGCACGGTGCGTGAGTTTGCCGAGGGCGAGGTGGCCCCGGTCGCCGAGGAGCTCGACCGTACGAAGTCGTTTCCTTATGAGATCGTTGCGCAGCTGGGGAAGCTGGGGTTGATGGGGATCCCATTCCCTGAGGAGTACGGCGGGGGCGGCGGAGACACACTCGCCTATGCGCTTGCCGTGGAGGAGTTGACGCGGGTGGACTCTTCAGTGGCGATCACTTTGTGCGCGCACACCTCGCTCGGGACCCAACCGATCTACCTGTTCGGCTCGGAGGAGCAGAAGCGCGAGTGGATGCCACAGCTGTGCTCGGGAGAAAGACTTGGGGCGTTCGGGTTGACCGAGCCGGAGGCCGGAAGCGACGCCGGCAACACGCGCACGCGTGCGCGCCTGGAGGATGGCGAATGGGTAATCGATGGAACCAAGCAGTTCATCACCAACGCGGGCACGAGCATCTCGGGCGTGGTGTGCATCACGGCAGTCACTGGCTCCACCGGCGATGGCCCCTCTGGCACGCATGGCGCGGGCGGTCCCAAGGAGATATCGAACATCATCGTCGCCAACGGCACCCCCGGCTATGAGCAAGGCGAGCCGTATCGCAAGATGGGCTGGAATGCCTCGGATACGCGTCCGCTGAGCTTTAGCGAATGCAGGGTGCCGGAGCAAAACATGCTTGGGCCCAGAGGCCAGGGCTTCAAGCAGTTCCTGCATATCCTCGACATTGGCCGCATCGGCGTGGCCGCGATGGGCGTTGGGCTCGCGCAGGGCGCCCTTGATGAGGCGCTCGCCTATGCGAAGCAGCGCAAGGCGTTTGGTAAGCCCATCTCGAAGTTCCAGGCGATCCAAGCCAAGCTTGCGGACATGTCCGCAGAGATCGAGGCGGCGAGGCTGCTCGTGTACAAGGCGGCGCTCGAGAAGGATGCGGAGCGTAACTTCACACTTACCGCCGCCCAGGCGAAGCTGAAGACCGGGCGCCTCGCTGTGAAGTGCAGCGAGGAGGCGGTGCAGATACACGGCGGGTATGGCTTCATCGAGGAGTATCCGGTTTGCCGGTTCTACAGGGACGCGAAGATCCTCACGATCGGCGAGGGCACCGACGAGGTACAGCAAATGGTGATCGCACGGGCGCTAGGCGCCTAGGTCTTCCCCGCACTCGCGAACAGAGGATCACGCCCAACGCAACTCGTCCCGCGGATCGCGACCCCAGTACCCCTCTAGGCCTCCCTCGCCGCACAAGCCAACCTCGCAATATGGCAGGTCGGGAGCGCCAGCCGTACCGTCGCAGACGACGTCGAGGCGTTTCGCCTGCCCGGAATGATACAAGCCGTCACTCACCCCGAAGTCTTCACCGGCATGGTAGGCAGACTGCACTTTCCCGCATTCAACTTCTTCTTTGAATTTCTCTTTCGCTTCTTCTTTTCTCTTCTTTTTTCTTTCTTCTTTGACTCTTTCTTCTTTTCGCTGTTTGTGGCAGCTCGCATTACATTTTATGTTCAACGGACCTTTTTTTTCGCAGTAGAGACCGTTGCACGAAAGCGGCACTATTTTGCCTCCAGCCGCTTTGTGGCTACCGCCAGAGTGATTGCCCGTGCCCTTCCCCGCGGTCGTCGCCCATGCTTCTTCCAGGGCTTCCCGCGCTTTCGCTTCCGCTTCTTCCTTGGTCGCCTGTTCTTCGGCGGCGCGTTCTATCGCAGCTTCAGTGGCATTTACGGCATCTTCGTCGAAGAATTCGTGTACCCAGCTCGGTGTTGGGACCGTAAATTCACCACTTGGATCTGAGGTGTTCACGGGGTCCCCATACGTGTAGGCGTAGGCGTTGGCCGAGCCTCCTTCAACGGGGTCGGGTTGCAGGAACCGGCCCATCCGCGGGACATACGAGCGGGCCCCCATCGCGATCACACCAGACGGCAGTTCGGTGGAGAGCTGTAGCCCGCCGAGCCAGGAGTACTTCGGCGGATTGCTCGTGCGAGGCACTCCATACTCGGTGGAATCGTTGGTTGAGAGCAGCGCGGTGGCCGTTTCGCTTAGGGATGCGGTGCCGACGATGTCGCCGTGCAGGTTTTCAATCTGCAGCATGGCTGCTTCACCG
Organism: uncultured Solirubrobacterales bacterium; assembly: GCA_963746645.1. Lineage (GTDB taxonomy): Bacteria > Actinomycetota > Thermoleophilia > Solirubrobacterales > Solirubrobacteraceae > Palsa-744. The sequence continues at coordinate 2,856,048 of CAVVBQ010000005.1, read as the reverse complement.
CCCGCCTGCGTCGCGACCAGGTCGCCTCCGATACCGGGTATGTCGCGCGTCCATTTACCCGCCGTGTCTTCCATCCAGGTGGGAGCGGCCCCGTCTCCGGAATAGTGCGAGGTGACTGTCGAGTTTATGGTGCCGGTAGAGATGGTCTGGCGAGGGCGCCCGGCGGGATCGAGGTTGTAGCCAATCGTCTGTCCGCCCTGTGACTGGGTCGCGAGCGTCCCGTCGGTGTAGTACGTGTTGAGCAGTTCAGTGCCGCCGGCGTCCACGGCAGGCAGTTTCTTTATGTCTCCAAATGAGTCGTATGCGATACCGGCGTCGGTCAGCCTGTTTGCGGGGTCATAACCGCGATTTTCAACAGTGCCACCTTCTGTCGCACATACTCCTCCCGCGCCAGGGGCGCGCGTGGTCAGGCTCGTGATGTTCGTTTCTTCGTCCAGCGAATACACACGGGTCGTGCAACCCGAGCCTGCCGGAGTGTCCTGGGTCTTCGTCAACCGGCCCGCCGCATCGTATGTATAGGCCTGACTCGAGAGTGTGCTGGTCTGACTCAACGACTGACCGTGAATGGACGGCACGATGTTGTCGCTATACCAGGTGCAGCCAGAAGCGCAATGCGTCGTCTTGACGTATTCGACACCGGTTTCCCGTCCCGCCGCGTCATACGTGCTGTTTGCGTTCATCCCATTCGGATAGCCCTGGGTCACCATGTTGCCTTCGGCGTCATACGTCGCGGTGAACGTGCCGGCCCCCGAATCGACGAGCTTCACCAGCAAGCCCGTCGTCGCATCATAGGTGTAGCTCTGGGTTCCCTTACCGTCATTCACCGATTCAGTACGCCCATCGACGTCGTAGCCGAACGTGCTCGTATTACCCTCGGCGTCGCTGTAAGAAGTCATCTGTCCAAGCTTGTTGAACACGCCTTCCACCGACCTGGTGGCGCTTTCGACGGTTGTGCTCAGCTTGACCAACGCACCCGTTTCAGAGCTGTATTCGGCTTTCACAGTGGGCAGCGCGGTAGAGATCGTTGCGCTGCTCGTCCCGGTCAGGACCCTTCCCGCGGCATCGTAGGTATTCATCATCGTGCGCGTGTCCGTCCCCACCATTTCGGTGGAGATGAGCGGATCCTCCCAGATGTCGTATGTCGCAACGGTGACCGGCAGGTCCGGAATCCCGCTCGTTTCGGGCTGAGCGGCCGGCCTGGTCTCGCACGGCATGCCACCCCACTCGGGGTGCAGCCCGCAGGCCGCGACGTGCGAGTTGGTTCCCGCCGTGTAGTAGATCGTCTGCATACCGTGCGTCCCACCGGTCCCACTGCTTTCGTGCACGGATCCCGCCGGCAACCACTCCTGGACCCGGTTGTTGCCGGTATCCAGCACGTAGGCATTCGCGTTGGCGTCGAGCACGAGCCCAGCCGGGTTTTTCACGTTCTTTTCGCCCGTTCCCACGCTCGCGAACTGCAACGTGTAGGTGCCGGAGGAGGTGAGCTCTTGCACGCGTCCGTTGCCGCTGTCGGCGACGAACACGTTGCCTTCTGGGTCGATTGCGATCCCTTCGGGTTTGGAGAACTGCCCGTTGCCGGAGCCGACAGAGCCAAACTTCGACATGTACACGCCGGCCGAGGAGAACTCCTCGACGCGGTTGTTGCCCGTGTCCGCCACCCAGACGTCACCGGCCGCGTCGAGTGCCATACCTTCCGCTTTGGAGAGCTGCCCGTTGCCAACGCCGCTCGACCCGAACGCTCCCAGCTCTTCACCGAACACGGTGTATTCCTGTATCCGGCTGTTCCCTGTATCGGAGACATACAGCCTGCCGTATTCACCCGGGGTTGCCACAATTGCCGAAGGACCTTTGAACTGTTGCCAACCAGTTCCCACGGCTCCGAACTTCGACACGTACGTTCCAGTGGAGCTGAACTGCTCTATACGGTTGTTTCCCGTGTCCGCCACCCACACACGACCGGCCTGGTCGACGGCGATTCCTTCAGGCGCTTTCAGCTGTCCATTTTCGACGCCGGCCGTGCCGAACTTCCGGACGAAGGTCCCTCCTGAGGAGAACTCCTCCACCCGGTTGTTTTCGGTGTCGGCGACCCAGATGTTGCCTTCATGATCCCTCGTGATCGCGCCTGGTTTCACGAACTGACCGTTACCTGACCCGATGTTTCCGAACGCCGTTTTATAGACGTAGCCGGAGAGGATTTCTTCGCCCGGAGCGCCCGCCGCCGGCGTGCGAGTTTCAGTCACGTTGCCGCTGGCCGGATCGTAGATTGTGGTGCGCGTCAATTTCAGCCCGGAGGGATCGGCTCTCGTGGCCGTGGGCTTGCGTAGCAGCCAGCCAAGGTTGTTCTGGCCGGCATAGGAGGTGGTGGTCGTCCGCACGTCCGCTTCCGGTTCGCCCGAGATCTGCGCGCCCTCGGTCACTTTGGTGACCAACCGGTACGGACCTCCTGCGGGTGCGCCTTCGTCATAGCTGTAGACCGTGTGAGCCCGAGCCTGCACCGAAGTGCCGTTGGCGAGCTTGACCGTGCGTCGGGGCCCAAGCGTGCTCAGCAGCTCGGTGCCTTCGCTCCCGTAAGTGCTCTGCGTGTCAAGCGTCTGAGCGACTTCCGCGGATTTCGCGCCTTCTTTGAGCGCCGCCGCGCGATTGTCGGGGCTGAGCGCACGCACCAAGTCGTTGTAAGAGTTGTATTCCGCGGTAGCGATCCCACGGTTGGGGCTCGCGACGTTCACGACCTGATCGGCTACGTCCAGGTATTGAATGGTCGCGCGTTTGTAGTCGGTGGCGGGCCAGCTCATCGGCTCGTCCGGGGGAAAGATCGCGGTCGCTTCGGTGGGGACGTCCGTCTGCGCCCATTTCGAGGTTTCCGCGCTGCTCAACGTGTAGGGAGCACCGGCTCCTGAGACCGGGACGCCATACTCGATCGTGGACGTCGCCGACGTGGGCAGCGGGGTTTCCGTGCCTTCCAAGTGTGCGCCTTCCGCGAAACCGGGGCTGAACTTGGCGATCTTTTTCGTCCCATACTCGGCTATCCACAGGTAGCCGTCGGGTCCCACCACAATGCCCTTGGGCTGGCTACCGGCCGGGAGGGAGTAGGTGAGGATCGTCCCCGACGTCGTAATGCTCCCTACCTTGCCTGCCGTCAGCTCGGTGAACCACATTTGACCTTCGGGTCCAGCGACTATCCCTTCAGGACCAGCCCCGCTTGCAAGCGCGTATTCGGTGACGGTCCCGCTCGTCGTGATTTTCCCGATCTTATTGGTGCCAAACTCCGCGAACCAAAGCTTTCCATCCGGACCGGCCGTGATTTCCCTCGGCAAACTGCCGGCAGGAAGCGCGTATTCGGTGATTACTCCCGCGGTCGTGATCTTCCCTATCTTATTGGTGCCTTCGTTGGTGAACCACAGGTTTTTGTCGGGACCCGCAGCAACGTCGTACGGCTTCGAACCGGGGGGAAGACCGTAGGCCGTATAGGTGCCCGATGTCGTGATCTTCGCCACCTTGTTGCTCAAATAGGAGGCATACCAAATGTTCCCATCTGAGCCGAGAGTCACACCATAATTATTGGCATTTACTTCGACTTCGTAGGAAGCCAACAGGCTTCCGTTCGTGCTCATCTTGCCGATCTTGCGAAGCCCGTACTGCGTGAACCACAGGTTTCCGTCGGAGCCCGCCGCGATGCCGCGCGGCTGGGAGCCTACTTCAACACCCGGGTACTGGCTGACCGAGCCCGAGGTCGTGATCTTGTCGATCTCCCCACCGTTCTGCATCGTGGCCCACAGGTTCCCGTCAGGGCCGGAGGTGATCGCCCACGGCGTACCGAGGCCGACTGTCGCGTATTCGGTGACTTCCCCGGCCAACATTCCGCATACATTGCTAAAGCCACTTGAGGCCGTCGTCAATCCACCGGCGTTGGTTGCGGTTACCCGCACGTACAGCAGGTGGTTCACATCCTGGGCGGTCGGCGTGTAGCTACGGTTGATGGCGCCCGCGATAGTGGCGCATTCCGCGAATATGCTGCAGCGTACCCACTGATACCCGTACCGCAGGGGGCTGTTGGTCCAGGTTCCCGCGTAGGCTTCGATTGGGTGACCAACCAGTGGCGTTGCCATCGAGAGACTGGGCGTTTTCGTATTGCTCGGCTTACCGGCGCCTTCGAGTGCGGTCGAGGCAGCCGGGCGACCTAGTGACACCAACCTTCCCCCACTCGTGTCGGAGCTGATCGTGCCATAGGCGAATATCCACGGCTCTTCACCGGGAGAGCTCAATGAGGTGACGCGCCCTTCTGAGTCGTATCCATAGGTTGTCTTGAGCGCGGGCGAGATCCGTGGGTCCCACTCGGCGCGCATACGGCCTTTTGAGTCGTATGCGTATTGTCCGACCGTCGTGGTGGTCATCGTTTTGGCGGCGGTGTCATAGCCGGTGAAATAGACGCGCGTGAGGCGTCCCGTGTAATCACCCCATTCGCTCGAGCCTTCCCCGGTCGCCGTGGTCGAGGTGGCGTAGTTGAACGTCAGTGCACGACAGCCAACTTTGAGTTCGCTCGCACACGAGACCCCGGCCGGTACCGGCCCCAGAGCTTCCAACGGCTCGACGATCCCGCCCACGACTTGATAACTGTAGGTGGTGGTCGCCGTGCCGCCGGTGCTCGTGGATATCGTAGGCCGGCGTACGTTTTCGGCATCGGCTTCAACGTGCGTAAAGGTCGTGGTAGCGCCCTTGTCGGTCAGCGCGAAGATCGAATATCCGCCTTCCACGCTCTTGCGAGTGAGGGCAAGACCGGAGTCCCCGACCGGCGAGTCATAGTGGATGGTGCCGTTGTAGCCGAATGTGCTTTGACCGCCGTCTCCGGCTGTCAAGACGACGTTCCCGTTTTCCATTTCTTCCAGCTTCTGCGCGCCTCCAAAGCTGATGTTCCATGGGCTGCCGAGGGGACCTTCCATGCCCGCGAAAGGATCACGTGAGCTGTAGCTACGCGTGACCGTCAGTGGTTGACCCGAAGTTGGGATCGAGACGTCTGATTCTTCAAGGTCGAGCTCGCCGCTGATCGGGTTCACTGTGCCCGGGCCGATCGGCGTCCGTGCTGCGTGATGAATGGTGATTGGCGTGTCGTAGCTCGCTACGTTGCCCGCCTTGTCGGTGGCCGTGACCGTCAACGTGTGTTTGCCCGCACCGTACAATTCAGTGTTGATCTTCCATTCCGTGGTAGCCGTGCACGGTCCAGGCGAGCAAGTCCCCGATGTAATATCGATCTGCTGACCGTCCAGCAACAGCTTCAGCGAAGCCACTCCCGAGCTCGGAGTGGTGCCGGTGCCGTCAGTGGCTTTCGCGGTGAGTTTCAAAGCACGGTTGGCGTCACCGAGCTGACCGCCTTCGGGCAAGCCGCTCAGCGTGATTTCGTGAGGGGCTGTGGCGTCAACCTTGATTTTCACCGACGTCGTACCGCTGCTGCCCATCGCGTTCACAGCTTTCACTTCCAGCGTAGGTTCACCATCTGGAAGGTGTTCGCTCCCGGTTTCGTGATAGAACAGTTGCTGTTCAAAAGACTGCTGGCACTGCACGGGACCCGAGCAAAAACCGTTTCTTGTCCATTTTTTCGCTTCTGGCCCCGTGTACGTAGTTTCGTGGATACCGACCCCCGGATCACTTAGGACAAACCCGACGTAACCGTCTTTGGGGCTCATCCACTTACCGCTCCCGTATAGCACGTTGTGGTAGGAGTTGAATTCGGGACTGGTGGTATTCGGCGTAACCGATGGTCCGTTCGTCTGGGCGACGTAGACGGAGGCCGTGTAGAGGTTGTAGCTTGCGGTGGTACCCGTGCCGGTAGCGGTAACTCGAAAACTCGCCGCGTTCGCACTCGTGCCCGAAGACGATGAGCATGTGAAGATGCTCACGCACGCCGTGTTTGCCGTCCTGAAATAGCTCGACGGCATCACTGAGCTTGCTTCCCAACCTCCAGAGTTGACGATGCCCAGCCTGGCTTCGAGCTTGGATTCGGGCTGTGATCCAGAGGATTCAGCGCTCACCTCATAGACGTGCGATTCACCTTGCGTCGGGTAGAGCCATAGGCCCCATTCATTCAATTCGTGGGTGGAGTCGACGGTCATCCACCAATGGTTGTTGCCCGTCGCGTATTCGATTCCAGATGTGAAGTGGGCTCCTGAATGTTCGAACCGCCAGTTCTCTCCGGTTGATCCGCCTTGGAGCAGGTCGCTGTCGATCACGGTCGGATCTACAGCGATTGGATAGCGATAATCGCCCGTCCGGTGTGCGACGCCGACGTGCAGCACATGGCCAGATATCTCAGTCGAAGTCGGCACCGGCGTGCCATCGGCATCCCACGCCGTAGGCGTGGGAATCATCCCTACGACCCGGCCCGCGTAGATGACCTGTGAGGCACCGTTGCCATCTTTGAGCGGCACGAGTTTCGCCCCTTCTGGCATACCCACGCTGTAAGACAGCTCCTGGGGGCTCTTAGTGGAGCGCAGCAGATCATAGGTCTCAAAACCCGTCGTGGTTGCCTTCACATCGGTGTCGGTGTCAGTTTGGCTATTCGCGTAGAGAACAGTCGCCCCGTCCAACCTGCCCTCACCCTGAAGAGGTTGTCCGGATTGGCTCACAGGAGTAAGCGAGACGCCAATCGAGGAAAGACCTACTCCGGCATCCAGCGAGGCGGGTATGCGCACGGCGGTCGCGGGATTGGCCGCCACAAAGCCACTGCCGGATTGACTGAGACTCAAATCTACCGGCGCATACCGACCGGAAGACTTGGGCACGGCGATTGGCTCGATCGATTCGGCGAGGGCGCGTTTGCCATCCGGGAGCACAACCTGGGCCGCGTTGGTGCTCAAGTAGCGGGCTATGCGTTGGCCGGCCGGCATCTTGCCAAGACCGCTTGGAGCCGATGCCACCACGTCAGGGAGCTCATTCCGTGCCAATCGCGCGGCGGCGGGGGCTCCCATGCGCTCATATGCCGTACGCGAACGAGCACGCATGGCGACGGCCTCGGGGGTGACATGTTCTGCCAGTCTCTGATCGGCTACCTGCTGACCTCCGTCTAGTGCCTGTACGTTAGGCACCGTGAGCAGTTCCTGCGTGAGCGACAACTGAGAGCCAGTGAGATCAGCAGTGGGCGCGAAGGTGTGACCGTCTTTCGCTCCAACAGCCAGCCATGCAACAAACCCACACATACAACAGGCCAAGAATATTACAAGCGAACGCGGAGCGATCTGCATAGCCCACCCTCCCAGAGGTCAATCTGGATCTATTCATAGATATGTCGGCCGCACACCGACCGTAACAATTACGCACAATACACAGGCCGCGGACGCAATGTCAATACTTAGGCGAAAATTATGGTAATAAAGATCTACTGTTACAGCTTTACCACAAATTACCAATGTCAATTTGTGACAAGAATGACACAGCATGTGGGCACGAGCACTGTGGGGACCAAGGGCGTGCCGGAAACGGGGCCGTGGGCGCTCCCGCCCGTGGGCCACGGATACGGGATGGCTTTGGTAACTGCACTGGAAGTAGGAGCCTCGCTATGGTCGGGCTTGGGCTGCTTCAGCGCTCAGGTCGCGACGACGTCGGCCAGGCCCTTCCCATGCTCGGTGAGCCTCCACGCATTGGCGCCTCCTCTGGCGGGCACAACACATGTGTTTTCGATGAGGCCGAGTTTCTCCAGGCGTGTGAGCAGCTTGGAGATCTGTCCTTGGTCGCCGATGCCGGCCACGTCGCCGATCACACGGTTGGAGGCCCCCGGGTTTCCGGCTATCGCCGCCAGGGTTCGGACTGTGCGATAGGTCAAACGCATGTCCAGACCCTTCAGCGGGTTGCTCGGCATCGTCGGGGGTATCGCGGAGACCCTTTCCAAGGGCCTCTCTGACTCTCTGCGGGCCCCGTTTGCACCAAGATAGGGCAACACGATCATGCCCATGAAGGGATTAGCCAGTTCCACGAGCCCTGCCCGATCACCGCAGGCCATCCGACCGTGGATCACAGAGGCAACGCCACCAACTATGCCTTCGGCCGTCAACCTCGTGAGCGACGAACGACCATTTGTCTCTTGGCGACCCTCATCCACCACCCTCACCAGTCGATCGATCACGCTACCTCGTAGATCAAGTGCCTTAGCGCCCGCGCCCAACGACTCGACGACCGCCAACTGACCCAAAGCGGGCTCATGCTCGAAGAAAACGAAGGATGGCTTCGAGCCCGCTCCTGACCCTCACAACCCAACTCGCCTGCGGCTCATACACCTCCGACACATAACGACCTGCGCGATTGATCGCCTCCTCGAGCGTCGCCAAGAAGCAATCCTCACGATCCTCGAAGATCTCATAGAACGTACGACGGGAAACTCCCGCCCGCTCCACCACGTGCATAACTGAAACATCACCAGCGCCACGCTCACACGCCATTTCTGCCATGGCAACGAGCATCCGCCCCCGCTGGATTTCACCGATACGCTCAGGCCTCAGCCCGTTACTCAAACCAGTCAGACTTACAGGCATACCCTGACTGGACAATGCCTTAGCCTTCATTGACATCTCACTACTTCTTCTTGCTCTTCTTGCGCTTCTTCTTACCCTTAGCCTTAAGACGCTTCTTAGACTTGGCTTTCGCCTTAACCTTCTTCTTCACAACCGTGGACCGCGATTCACTCGGGAACACAAACGACGGAACACTCACAAACGGCAACGGCGCAGGCGGTACCGCAAACGTACTTGCAAACACGGCAGTCGTAAACGTCCGATCCTCCCCATAGCTCGTCCCGTCGAGATTGGTGACGGTGAGCCTATAGCGATATGTCACACCAGGCACCAACCCAGTCAACGCCAGCGAGACAGGCGCTTCGCTCAAACCCGCACCAACTGACCCAAGACCAGTCGGCGGCCCGTAATCGGTGCCTGTGGCAACTTCGAAGCCGTACGTACTAGGCAAGCCGCTTGTATCGACAACACCACTGATCGTGGCGACGTTTTGCTCCACGCCACTCGCATCGCCGCTGACTGCTACCGGCGGCGTCGGCGCGTCCGTGGTGAAAGTCTCGTCAGAGCCTGTGGCACGGCCTGCTTGGTCGTTTGCCACGATCTGATAGTGGTAGGTCGTGTTTGGCTTCAACCCACCGACTAGCTGTTCGATTTCCTGGCCGCTGGTGCCGGCCGGCACATTCGACGTTGGCGTCACAGCACCCGCTTCATAGGGGTTCGTAGCCGACGGTTGGTATTCGGCCGCCTCCACATAGAGGACATGAAAGGTCGCACGTATGCCTCTTGGGTTAATCTTCGTATGGATTACGGCGCTCGAGCGGGTCACGTTCGCCGCGACGGGAGTGCCTTCGACAACTGGCAGCACTGACACCACACCGTTGAGCACTTCGACATCATTCGCGGACTCGTCAGACACATAGAGCCGTCCCGTGCTCCCGTTGATGGCGAGACCTTCGGATTCGGCGAAAGCACCGCCTATCAGTTCTTCGGCCTTCTCCCACAGTTCGGGGCCTTCACCGAAGGGTGGCCACTCGACTATGCTCGAGCGACTGTCCTGGAAGATGTTATTGGACGAGGGGTCGATGGCGAGCACGACTCCACGAAACTTGCATCCCTGCGATTTGGCTTCATATTCAAAACTCGGGGGTGAATACCTGTCGATGCAACCACTTGAATCAGCAGTGTAGACATTGCCCCTCGAGTCCACGGCGATGCCTGGTTCTGCGCCTTGATGACTTTCCACAGAGCTACGAAGAATCTGGTTTCCTTGATCGTCGTACTCTTCAATCGAGAGCTGTCCAGTCCAGACCCATAGGTGACCGGAGGTGTCTGTCGTGATCGCCCGCGGGCTTTCTGTTTTGACTTGGAAAAGATATTTGCCTGATTGGTCGAATGCGTCAATGAGTTCCTGGTTTGGGTCGGCGACGTAGAGGCGACCTTTGGCAGAGTCGTTGGAGTTGTCGACAGCGATGGATGTGGGTTCCGCTAGCGCTTTCGCGGGTGTTTCACCACCGTCGATCTCCGACAGATATGCCCCGTTTGCGTCGAACAGCTCGACTCTGTTGTTACCACGGTCGACGACATATACATTCCCGTCGCTTTCGTCTATCGCCACGCCTACGGGCGTGTTGAACTGGCCGACGCCTGTACCGGGGGAACCGAATTTCGCGACCGGTTTATATTCGATGAGGTGAGCAAACGTTGGAGCCGCCAGCACCGCGAGCACTGCTGCCATCGCGCCGGTAATCGTGAGGGTTCTCGTGATTGTGCGGATCATTATTTGCCCCTCCTGTTGCTGGTGGCACGGGAGCGCGCTTTGCCTGTGTTCCCCGTCTTGTGTTTGCGGTCTCGTGCCGTCCTAGCTCTGCCCGCCTTCTTGGCCTTGGCACATCCTGTGACTGTGATCGGTGTCGACTGATGCACGACACGACCGTTTTGCGCGATAAACGATGTAGGCATCTTCAGCGTGCTCTTGCAGAGGTTCCCGTTGGCCGCGAGCGCCGAGTCGTGTCCTTGTGGGAGGTAGAGCTCGAACGTTTCGATCGGCACGTCGGGAACCTGGTTGAACGTGCTGCTGGTGATTCCATCTTTGTTGATGAACGTGTCACCTACCAAGTCCACGCGTACCCCATAGCCTTGCAACACGATGATCAGGTTCGGGAACGCTTCACCACCGTGACTGACAAAATAGGCGGGCCCGGTCAACTGCACCGGCAGGAACGGCGTGGTCGCTCGCGCGATCCCCACAACCGAATTCTTTGGACACGATCCTGGATTCGCGTCAAAGGTGGCTGCCGGGCACGCCTTCTGAAGCGTCGTCAAGCGCGACGGCAACCGCTTCGGTAGATCCACCTTGACCTTCGCGATGTTCGCGTACTTTGCTCCCTTGGGATAAGACAGCTTCGCGTCAAGGCTCGCACCGTTAGCCCTCGATGTCTTCCCTGAGGTCGAAACCTTGAATGTCGGCTTGAAACCGAGCCCCGCACAGTTCGTGACTTGAAACGGGCTAGATACATGAGCCCCACCGCTTTCCTTGCTCGACAAGGTCCCTGTGATCGCCGTCTTGTTGCAACTGGTCGGGTTGATCGTGAACCCTGGCCTGTCGATCGTCACGTTCACGACCTTCAACTGGAGTGGGATCCCATCCAACGCCGTCGGCAACGGGTCACTCGTGATCGTCAAAGCAACATTGTGCGGGTCGAGGTTGATCGCCGCACGCACCACCACCGTACCTGCCCCAGTGGTGCCGCTGAGCGTGAACGGACCCGCCTTCGCCGGCACCACGACCGACAATCCAAACGGTGCGCCCTTGTAGCCTTCGGTCAGGAACACCTTCCCGCCCGTGACCAAGAACGGAGTCTGTCCCGGACCGGTCAACACCTGGGTATGACCGATCAGGCTATCTTCAGAGCACGTTCCCAGCGCGGCCTGTGGTTCTTTGCACAACGGCACGCCCTTCAAAGATCCCAACAAGCCGGGCGGCATTTGCATCTGCAAGCCGTTGAGGAACTCATCCCTGTCGGTCCGACCAAACGAGAGGGTGAAGGGAGAGTATTCACCAGCCTGAATATTCGTCATGCCGGCCACAAACGACGGATTGAACTGCGGCGTTATACAGCCCTGGTTGACTTCGAACGTCGATATCGCCGAGAGATCAGTCGTGAAAGGGTTACTCCAGGGCGTCATGTCCAAGCTCGTGCTCTCTGGACCACAGACCCTGGAGTTCGCAAGCACCGCACGCGATCCTCCCGCCAACTTCAATTTGAAATCGCTAAACGGAAGCTGGGGATTGTTGTCGAATGTCGCGGTTACTTGACCCGTCTGCTGGTTGAAAGACACACGACCTTCGAGCTTTACCACGATCCCCGATTCGCCTTCACCGACGACTTGCACGAACAACCGCACCATTTTCCCGTCCTGCACATCTTCGGGACTACACGGATTGCATTCAGGGCTTGCCAAGTACACGTTCCCGGTCAACGGCAGTGCCAACGCGGGCGTGCGAATTTCAACCGTTCCGACCTGCAAATCACGCGGACACGCACCAGGCTTTGCCGGCCGCTCCAAGCCACGTTCGGCCGTTGGACCGAAGAACTCATCGTCGGTACATGCGTCCGAGCCGACCGCCGAGGACGGGGAGACGACGGTGCCCATTGGCAATACGGTCACAACCTTCTTCACGTTAGGTTGCGCCAACCTGTTCGGATCGTTCACCTGCGGCACGTGCAATCCAAAATCGTAACCAGCGGGGGCGCCCGCTTCCAACGTATCCGGTAGCATCGACATGCTCGCCGAAAACGCCAACGAACCACAGCCGGTCAACGTTCCCAACGGTACCGATTCACCGGAGAACACATCACGCGCACCCCATTCATCGGCGTCCAGTCGACCCGTTAGAGGCGTCGAGCACTGCGTCGGGTTCGTCAGCAACGGCACACGCGACGCGCTGGCCAACTGACCACCTAGACCACCGGCTAGTTCGTTGCTCGGCTGTTCAGACTGGAGCTTGATCGGTCCTGGGCCCTCGTGATCGGCTGGTACACCCCAAATCGTCACAGTCGAACCGAATATCGGCGATGCTTCGCTGATATTCGCGGCCGTCACCCGCACCGCATAATCTCCGTCGGACAACAGACTCGCGTCGAGCCTCACAGGTATGGCGGCTGTGGAGAACATGAATGCCGCCGGCTCTCCCGGACTTGGTTCGATATTGAAAACCGGCTCTACCTGAGTAGACGTCGGGAATTCCGGAAAGAAAGACAGGATCTCGGTGGATGCCACACCGACGATCGAGTCGCGAGGACAATCAGAGCGCAAAGCCTTTGCGGCCGGGCACTTCGGCATGCCGACCGTGTTCCCCACCAAACCGGGTGGCAAGTCGGTGCGAACGTCCTTCAGATTCCCACTCACCTTTCCGCGACTTGCCGTCGCGATGCGAAAGCCAGCGGTGACATCCGGGTGCGCACCAGCCTGACGGGAGGAGATACCCATAAACACGCTGCCTGGCACGAGGTCAAACGGAGCCGGCTTGTCGCTGGTCGCAAGCGGCGCACTGACCGACGCGCCCTGTTCGGCTCCACCACCAACCACCGTACCGACATTGGTCACGATCGACGCGGAGGCTTCCAACGGAACCTTCACATGGACACGCATCGTCAGCGCATCGCCCGGCTCCATCACACCCGAATAAGTGCATGTGAATGTTGGCGATGTTTCTTGGCATTCAAGCGGCACGCCCTCGCCGGAACCCTCGCCAAACATCTCATAGCCTACTACGCCGGTCGGCAAAAGCCCGGACGGAAGCGAATCGTTGAATGTTATCTTGCTGCCGTCAGTCGCGCCACCAACGTTGATGGCCTTCAACATCACGTCTCCGCCATTGGCGCCTTCCTGCAGGAGTTTTGCAGTTACGGTTTCGCCGGCATTTGGAAATTCGGGAAAGGTGTTCATCCCGACTTTTGCCAGCGCCGCACTGAACTTGATTATGTAGGGTTTGCTGCCATTCACATCCCCCGGTCCACCGGTTACTTCAACGTTGCCGGCGCCTAGATTTTCTTCAAGTCTAGACTGCAGTTCCGCAGCGGTCGTGTCGTATTTAACAAGTATGAAATAGCTTTCGCTATAGAGATAGAAATTTCCGGCGGTCGCGGTCACCGTCAGTTCGTTTATTTCACTCTTCGGTAGACCGAGGTTCGTCGGTTCCGCCATTGACACCATCTTCCATGCCGGCGCTTCTTCGGCGATCGCCGGCGTCGTCCACGCCAGCATCAAGCCGAGTAGCAGCGTAACCGTCACATATAGATACCTCCGCGGCACGAGGCTTCCCTGAAGCAGACTCATCACTTGCCCCTCCCAGTCTTGTGCTTAGTGGCCGCCGCGGCGGTGCCATACTGTCGACGTGCCTGCTTTTTACAGGCAGACCTCTTAACCTTCAGCTTGTGCTTACGACACGTCCTCAAGGCACTTGCCAATCTCTGTGTTCGCGAGAGTCGCTTCGGGGTGCTCTTTGTCGACGTCGCGGATGCCTCTTCAACGATATTGCCGGCACCGTTGAATGTGGCGCTGGGCGGGGGACCGAGCAGTTCGGCGATGCTGGGCGGCCCTAGACACACATCACCTTCGCAAGGCACTGCGTCCGGCGGCGGATTGTCCCCCGGATGCGGCACGCGCGCGTCATAGACGTCAAAGCCCAGATCGTTGTCACCCTGCACGAGTTCGTCGCTGGTGGTGAAGAAGACATCCCCACCAGATTCGCTGTTGTCAAGGAACAGCGAATACAGTGGGCTTGTACCTGAGGAGATCAGAAATACCGTCCCGTTCTCCCACTCGTAAGTGTCGCGCACGCCGTTGGTGTCTCTGCCTACCAGCGGATCGGGCGAGTCGAAGAAGACTCTCGTGCCATCGCTCGAAACGCCGCGCGCATCATTGACCACCTGATTTTCGCGAAGGTTTTGGTTGAATGAGTCGTCATATTGGTCAATCGGTGACAGATACGTGTCACCAGACGGTTTGACTCCTGCGGGCGGGCAAGACAGACATCCCAATCTGTCCGCCTTTATGTCATAACGGTAAACCTGTTCTGTGCCAGCGTCATTGAAGTCGGCAATCGGCGCGCTCGCCTGAAAGATCAGAGCAGAATCGTTGGCCACCAATCGCCCAGGTCCGACAAAGCCGCCAACAGACAGTTGCACAATCGAGGTAACGCTTCCTCCATTCGGTCCGGCAACCCAACGCTCGAGTTCTGGGGTCGCCGCGTTGTTCACGAAGATGAACGACGAGCCGTCCACGGCGGCTGTGACGATCCCTCCAAGCTCTACGCCCGACAAGTACTCAAGCGAACCGGTGTCTACGTCATATACGTAGACCTTCTGCCCGCTCCCGCTTGGAGCTCCGATGGTCAACTGATCTTCGCTCTCAAAGAACACCTGCGACCCGTCAGGAGATGCATAAGCGTAAGTTGGAGCGCTATGCAGAATGCCTTCGTATCTGTTGATATTTTTCGTCAGGTTTTCGAACAGGTGCACACCGGCCGGCGCAGGTTCGCCGACGTGTCCTGGCATCTGCGATCCCGACACGAGCACACTGCGCTCACTTCCATCTGAGGCGATTATATGTACGTACAGCTCACCACCGGCTACGAAGAACAGGCGCATCCCGTCTTCGGAGACCTGGTTGTCCAAAGATGCCGGATTGTTCGAATCCACTTGTCCTGAAAGGCTCGCAGCTGCTGCCGGCTGAGCGCCAGTAGGCGGCATGCTTCCGTCAGGCAGCAGGCCTGCCTCACCCAGTTTGCCGTTCCTGTACTCATACACCCCCCAACCCGAACGGGACGAATCCTGCTCAAGCAATTTCCCTTCATATGCGATGTAGATGACGCTGGCGTCCGGGGACATCCCAGCAAGCTGCACGCGCGATTGCACTCCGCCTGATCCTTCCCTAAGCAACCATGTGGGTTGTTCAAATGGGTCTGGGCCTGTCAAATAGAAGTTAGTGAATGCCTGATGTGGGGCGCCCGGAACCTGGGGACCATATGTCTCGTATACGAGATGAGAAAGATCCCGCGAATAATCGATCAATCCGGGCGCCTGAAAGAGCACGGAGGCGCCTTCTGTCTGATCCACTCCTCTTCCCGTCGTCGAGCGGCTCTTCCAACCGTCAAGCGTGTGTTCGGCAACGAACGTCTGGTTCAACCCACTTGCGTCGAGTTCAGCGGCCGGACCGGAGGCACCAAAAGCAACCGCATTCCCGTCGGGCGAAGCCACAGAGATGTTCAGTTTGATTTCGCTAGACCCTGGGAAAGGTGCGATGGCACCCGCTTCGTAAGCGTGCTTGTTCGCCGGCGAAACCAACTCATACACGCGACCGTCAGGCAATCCACTGGCAGCAGATGGGTTGGGCGGTGGTTCCTTCGTCGCGTACGCCCCGGCAAGACTCGGAGCGCAAACCGATAGGACACAAAGCGAACCTGCGACCGTCAGCGCCGATCTAAGGCGACTCATCAGACAATCCCCTCCTGACAAAGACTCGGACAAGATCTGCCCGAGCCCGGGCAGCACAAGATCGCCGTGGACACCCGGTCCGCGGCGATCGAAGAACAAGAAGCGATAAACGCGTCTAGAAGACGCGGGAGGTCAAACCGAGCGTTTTGCTCAGCAGGCCGCGGAGAGAAACCGCGGCGAGAAAGCCTAGCGGCTAGATGCCGGCTCGGCCAGAGAGAGAGAGAGAGAGAGAGAGAACGCGTCAGCGACGCTGACGCGTCCTATTACAGACCCATCAGTGACACACAGACTCTCAAGAACGCTATTCCCCAAAGAAAACACGCGAACAACAACTCCCTCTCTAAAAAGACGACCCAGTCCCTCTCCCAAGGGCCCTGCTGAAACCGGTTAGCGTCAGACCACAAAGCCCAACCCAACCCGACCTTTATGTATGCCCCGCGCCACTGGCAACAGGACTAATAGGTGTTTATACACGAGGGCCGTACTCTTGTCAAGTGCCCCTGGGCTTGCCGGCCGCACACTACGTTGAATCGTCTTTGTGGACCGCTACGCCGGCGGCCCGTCAGCCGCCTTCACGCCAAGCGCCACATGAATGGCCTTACCGTGCTCGGTGAGCATCCAAGCGTTCGGTTCACCCTTGGGTTGGCCATGGCTGTGGTTCTCGATCAAGCCGGGGCGTTGCAGGCGAGTCAGAAGGCGCGACATCTGGCCATCGTCGGCGATACCCGCCGTATCGGCGATCAGGCGATTCGACGCGCCGGGATGCATCGCGATCGTCGCGAGTACTCGAGCGGTGCGATAGGTGAAGCGAATCGTGAGGCCCTTGAAGGGATCCCGTATGCCGTCGGCAGCCTCACCAGAGGACACCTGTTCCGGTCGCTCGAGCTCCTGACGTGCCGCCGCGGCACCCAGATAGGGTTGGACGATCATCCCCATCAGAGGATTCACGAGCTCCAACAGTGGGCCACCCTCATCTTCGAGCAAGCGGGCGTGGAGGACAGCCAGGACACCCCCGAGGACACCTTGAGCTGCTACCGACGAAAGTGCGACGTTCTGAGTCGATTCCGAGCGACCGTCGTCAATTGCCGCAGCCACCCTGTCAAGTACTTGCTTGCGACACGCAGAAACCCTCGCTCCTGCTCGCAGTGTCTCGACCACACATAGGCGTGCGATGCCGGGGCTTGAGTCGAACAGATCGAGCACGGCAACCAAACCGGCACGGATCCGCGCGCTCCACCTGCCCTCACCCCGATAGGCAGGTGCTGCTGCAGTTTCGATCAATCCGATCGTCTGCTCAAATGCCGCTAGAAGACACGCTTCTCGATCGTCGAACAGGTCATAGAAGGTACGACGAGAGACCCCTGCACGCTTGCACACACCGCCTACGCTTGCAGCCTCCAAGCCCTTCTCGCCGACGACTTCGCCCATAGCGAGCAGCAGGCGACGACGCTGCATCTCTACGACGTGAGCTGCCTGTCGCTCCACTCCGGCTGCTGAAGCAGGTGAGCTAGGAGCGTGCTGTTCGAGTCGCGATGACATCGGCCACCTCCTCTCCCTGCTTTGTAAGCATCCACGCATTGCGTCCTCCCTCGGCGGGGGTGCCACCGTCGTTTCTGACCAACCCCAGCTTCTCAAGGCGGGCCAGGAGCTTTGAGATCTGCCCTTGGTCATTAACACCCGCCGCGTCACCGATCACACGATTGGAAGCGCCTTGGTTGGCGACGATTGCTGTAAGGACGCGCACCGTGCGATAGGTCAAACTCATCTTGAGGCTCCTCAACGGGTTGGCAGTCCCCGGCAGAGCCGGTGATAAGGCCTCGCCATCCGGACGCTCCAGCTCCTTGCGTGCCGCGGCCACACCCAGATAGGGCAGCACGATCATGCTCATCAACGGTTTAGCCAAAGTCACGAACGACTCCGAGTCATTCGACACCAAGCGGGCGTGCATAACCGACAGGACCCCACCCACCACGCCTTCGGCCGTCAACGCGGTCACCGACGAGTCCACCTCCAACTCGTGGCGAGCGGCGTCAATTCCAGCCACCACTCGAGCTACTACATCGCGGCGTGTGTCAAGTGCTCTGGCGCCGGCGCCCAGCGACTCGACAATCGCGAGACGACCAAACGCAGGCTCCTCGTCGAGGAAACTCAGCAATCCCACCAACGCATCCCTCGTTCTCACCGACCATTCAGCCCCTGGATCACTGGCAGCCACCACATATCGCTCAGCGCGGGCGACCGCCTCGCCAAATGCAGCCAGAAAACAGTCTTCACGGTCCTCGAAGAGCTCGTAGAACGTGCGGCGTGAAACCCCTGCACGCTCGACCACGTGCGCGACCGAAACGTCACCCACGCCGCGCTCGCATGCGATTTCCGCCATCGCCAGGAACATCCGCGCGCGCTGGATTTCGTTTACACGCTCACGTCCGGACCTGCTCCTCGATGCCGATTCAACGGGCGTCCTCAGAGCTGAGGACGCCCCACCATCCCACACCATCTCATTTCTTCTTCTTGCGCTTGAGCGTCTTCTTCTTATGCTTCTTTGGCTTCTTCTTGGGCGTCAAGTGGTGCGTCACCTTCACTTCGACCGGGAAGCTTGCAAGCGGAGCGTCGAGAATTGGGATTGACGTCGGCTGAATCAGCGGATTTGAGACTCCCGGCGTCGTGAATGCTTGATCAGCGCCGTAGCTCGTGCCATCGATGTTGGTTGCGAATATCCGGTAGTGATAGGTCACCCCAGGCAACAATCCACTGAAGCCAAGTGCCACTGTTTCGACGCCGATTCCCGTGGTGCCGCCGGCGATCACCGGCGCGCCATAGACCCCTGCTTGCGAGCCCAGTTCAAACCCATATTCACCCGGCAACGAGTTGGTGTCCACTGTTCCCGACAGCGTCACCGCCGTCTGTGTGATCCCGCTTCCCGCGCCGGTAACCGCGGCGGGAGGAGTCGCCGCGCTCGTAGTGAAGGTGTGGTCGTGACTGACCATCGCTCCCGCTTCGTTGGTCGCAACCAATCGATAGTGGTAGGTAGTATCGGGAAGCAGCCCTCCAAGCGCGATTTGATCGGTTTGGAAACCCCCACGACCGGCACCTATCGACCTTTCGGTCGTGACTTGCCCGTAGCTGACACTCGTCCCGAACTGGAATTGGTAGGTGGTGTTGTTGTTCTTCGGATCGACGATGCCCTGGAGTTTCGCGCTCGATCGCGTGATCTCTGTCGCCGCGAGAGAGGCGTCTTCGATGACGGGCGCTACGACACCGGTTTTCAGCATCCGGTC
Organism: uncultured Solirubrobacterales bacterium; assembly: GCA_963746645.1. Lineage (GTDB taxonomy): Bacteria > Actinomycetota > Thermoleophilia > Solirubrobacterales > Solirubrobacteraceae > Palsa-744. The sequence goes on along the minus strand of CAVVBQ010000005.1, from coordinate 2,836,776 downwards.
TTCGCCTAGACTCTTGCCGTTTTCGTTTTCGGCTACGAGCCTATAGTGATAGACAGTACTAGCTTGAAGGCCACTCAAATCGGTGCTTACCGGGACAGCGGCTTCTCCTTCCCCTACTTCTCCAATTGAGACGGAATGTCCATAGGAAGCTGTTTCGCCCCATTCAAAGAAGTACTTCGTTTTGGTTTTGTCGGGATTCACCGTGCCTTTCAGCATCGCCGACCCAGACGTGACTTCACTCGCCGGTCCGGTGGTCGCGTCAGGTGTCACGACTTCCGCGAACATTTCAACGTCGTTGGCGGCCGTGTCGGATGCGTAAAGCACTCCGTTTTTCCCGTTGACGGCCAAACCTCGGGATTCAGTCAACGAGCCCGTGATCGTTTCTTCGAATCGTTCCCACAGCCCAGGCCCTTCGCCCGCCGGCGGCCACTTTACGATATTTGAGCCGTCGTCCTGGAATATGTTGTCGGTCGCTGGATTGATGGCTAGAGTGACCGCACCTCCCACGCTCGCTTCGTTGTCTTCTGGAAAGCTGGGCGGAGAGTATCTACCGATTTTTTCAGTTCCGTACAGGACGTAGACGTTGGCGTTCGAATCCACGACTATTCCGGGTCTCGTCCCGCGACTGATCGGTTGGCGCGTGATCAGCACCCCTGTTTCACCGTACTCTTCGAAGGAGGCTTGATTCGTCCACGCCCATAGATGACCGGACGCGTCGGTCGTTATCGCTGTCACTGCTTCAACTGATATCTGGAAGAGATATTTCCCGGAAGAATCAAATACGTCCACCACGTTCTTATCCGGGTCGGCTACGTACACGTGGCCTTTGGCCGCATCTCCAGAATTGTCCACAGCTATATATGTGGGCCTCGAAAATTCTCTAGCCGGAGTTTCACCGCCATCGAACGCCGAGACGTATTTGCCGTCGGCTTCGAAACGCTCGACGCGGCTGTTGCCGGCGTCGACGACATAGACGTCCCCCGTGCTTTCATCGATCGCTACGCCCTCCGGGGCATTCAACTGCCCAGCGCCCGATCCGGCTGAACCGAATTTTGAGACTGGCATATATCCAAGATGAGCCACGCTGGGGGCAGCGAATGCCGTCAGCGTCGCCGCTACCACACCTACTGTTATCAGCGTGCTGAGGATAGCTCTGCGGATCATCACTTGCCCCTCCTGTTTGCGGCGTTAGATGAGCTGCTCGTGCCTGCCTTCCTGGCGCTTTGATTGCGATTGCGATGACCCGCCTTTCTGGCCTTCTTGACCTTGCCTGCCTTCGGCACGCATCCTGTTGCGGCGATCGGCGTGGATTGGTGGATTTGCGCGCCGTTCTGCGCGACGAAGAGCGTGGCCATCTTCAGTTTGCTCTTGCAGAGGTTCCCGTTAGCCGCGAGCGCCGAATGTGGACCCTGCGGCAAATAGAGCTCGAAGCTGTTGATGGGCACGTCCGGCACTTGCCTGAAAGTGCTACTGGTGATCCCAGCTTTGTTGATGAACGTGTCCCCGACAAGGTCGACCCTGACTCCACTGCCTTGCAGCACGACGATCAGGTTGGGGAACGCTTCTCCTCCATGACTGACGAAATACACGGGCCCGGACAGTTGCGAGGGAAGCACGGGCGTGTTGGCCTTCGCCACTCCTACAACCGACCCCGATGGGCATTGACCGGGATTGGCTTCGAATGTCGCGGCAGGACAGGCCTTCTGCAAGGTCGTCAGGCGGGAGGGTAGCTGCTTGGGCAGGTCTACCTTGACCTTCGCGATGTTCGCGTAGGTGCCGATTCCGCCTTTGGGATAGGTCACCTTCGCGTCGAGGCTCGCACCCTTGGCTCTCGACGTATGTCCACTGGTCGTCACCTTGAACTGTGGCTTGAACCCGAGTGTCGAGCAGTTCGTCACCTGGAATGGTGTGGACAGCGGTGTGCTTGCTCCTTCGGTGCTAGACAGTCTGCCCGTGATAGCCATCCGCTCACAGCTCGTCGGGTTGAACGTGAAATTGGGCCTGTCGATCGATACGTTCACATGCCTGATTTGCAGAGGGATGCCGTCCAAGATCGTTGGCAGCGCATCGCTTGTGATCGTCAACGCGGATGTCGAGGGATCCACGTTTATGGCCGCGCGTACGATCACGTTGCCCAGGTCGAACGGGCCGGCCTTGGCAGGATTCAGGATCGAGAGCCCGTACGGCGCTCCTTTGTAGGGACCCGTGATGAACACCTGCCCACCGGTCACTGTGAACGGGTCGCCACCCATGCCGACGCTGACGATCGTGTGGCCGATCAGGCTCTCCGGGCCACAGCCTCCTTGTGAGGCTTGCGGTTCTTCACAGAGCTTCACTGACGAGAGCATCCCCAGCAGCCCGGGCGGCATGTGCAGTTGGATCGCCTGGAGGGCTTGACTGCCGTCTTCGCGGCTCATCGTCATCGTGAACGGGGTAAAACTTCCCGCCTGGATGTTGGTCGAGCCTGCCGTCAACGACGGCAGGAACGGCAACGGATCGGTGCATGGCGTGCCGTTCGGGCCCGATACGATCTCGAAAGACGACGTCGACGCCGACGGCTCGCTACTCGACCACGGAGTCAGCCCCGCGCTGGTCGTGTACGTGCCGCACCCACTGGGTGTCACGAGCGGCGCTCTGCTGCCACCGAAGAATTTCAGGTGCAGATCTTCAAACGGCAGCTGTGGAGTGTCCTTGAACGTCGAGACGAGCTGACCGGTCACAGGATCGGGTGTCACCTGCCCTGCGAACTTCACGACCACGCCTGCCTGTGGGTCTTGCGCGACTATATAGAGCGCAACCAGCGAACCGAATGGGTTGGCGTCCTGAGCCGCGAGATATGCATACCCTTCCAATGGGTCGGGGAGCAGCGGCGTGTCGATCTTCACCGTCCCCACCTTTGACGCTTCGGGACATGACGAGGTGTTCGCGTGTTCGAGGTCGATCTGTGCCATAGAGCAGGACAGCAACCCATCCGCGGCCGCTGGATTCAATGCGACACCGGCAGGCAACGCGACGGTGGTGTTGCGAACGTCGGCCTCCGACAAGCCCGTCGGGTTCAAGGAGCCTTCCTGGGGTACATGCAGACCGACGGTCAGGCCAGTCGGCGTGCTGCCGGCCTGACCGTCGGGCGCCACGTTGATCGACGGCCTAAAATCCAACTTGTCACAACGCGACATGCTCAGTGGATCACCAAGACTGTCCTGCAGCACATATTCACTGGAACGGCTGACATTTGGCTCGATCCACGAATCCGCTGAGAGCGCGGTGCGGAACGAGCCTTCGCATGAGGTTGGCAATGTCAAGAAAGGCGTCGCCAGATGCTGGCCTGGAGCAACGCACGGGCCGAGCGGAGCCAGAAACGGAGTGCGCCCGTGCAGCAGACACGACCAGCCGCGCGAGTTGTCATGTCGAACATCGCCCGGGTTCCCCCAGAGCGTGACCTGACTGCTCACAAGCGGCACGTTCTGTGAAATGTTGTTGACGCTGACAGTAACTCCATAGTCGCTCCCCGTCCGTATCGATGTGTCCAATGTGACCGGGACGTTGATCACGTAAAAACCGAAACGCGCCGGCTCACCCACAGAAGGTGACAGATTAAAGACCGGGACCGTATAGTTGACGGGACCTCTGTCTATGCTTGCAACTCCGATAGCCGTGTTGTCCGGACAAGAATTGACCCCGGTTTCGAAGTTTAGTTCTGAGAATTGCTTGCCACTGCATTGCGGAACGGCCTCAGCATTACCGACTAGCCCTGGTGGCAGCGCGAAGCGCAGGTCCTTCTCATAGGCAATCGGCGCACCTTCAGCGTCCCGATTCAACTTCAGCGTGGTGGTCAACTGGAATGGATGCGAGCCGGCTTGGGTGTCCGGGGACCCATCTTCGTTTTCCGGCACCAACCTCATACGTTCGACGCCGAACTCAGCCGGCGTGGCGCGCACGGTAACCGAATCTTCAACGGACACGGTGGCGCCACCCCCACCCGACACCGTCACATGGTTCTCGCCCCCTGACGCCGCATCGGGGTCAACCGATACTTCGATCGTGAGCATCAAGATGCCAAATGCAGGTAGTGTTTCTGTGTATTCGCAGGTGAGCGTCGCAAGTGTGCACCGAGCTTCGCGTCCGCCTGTCTGATAGCCGGGCCCCTCGGAGATCCCAGTCGCCGTCAATCCAGGCGGCAACTGGTCCCGCACGACGATCGGGCTGACACCTCCCAGCGCGTCCGCGTCACCCAAATCGGCGACTTCTATGCGAAACACGCCTTTGCCACCCGGCGGCAGGTGAGTCGGGTAGACGCTTGGTGTCACATTCCAAGCCGGCGTCAGCGCGAGCGCGGCCGGGGCGCACATGACGAACGTAAAGCACGCAATCGCTACACCAATCAGTCTCTTGAAACTCATCGACCCATCCTCCTGTCCGACCACTCGGCGGCGCGTTTATGCCCTCTTGCGATGCGGGAGCGTTTCGCTTTTGACTTCTTCTTCTTTGACTTCTTCTTGGCCTTTCGCTTCTTCGGCTTGGACTTAGCCTTAGTCTTCGACTTCGTGCCTACCGGTCGTGATGCGACCGGCGCGGGATTGCCCGTACCGACGAACGTCGCGCTAGCCGGGTCCCCGAAGACACCTGGCTGCGGCGTGGGCGCCGGCTTGCATCCGTCGCCGGTGTCACAGGGAGGCGACGCCACTGGAGCTGAAGGGACACACTGAGAGCTGGACGAGCATGCGTGAGCGTCGTACAGGTCGAAGCTCGAATCGAAGTCCTGCGTCGCCAGCCGATCGCGCGTCACAAAAAAAGCATCGTCACCGTTTGCGCTGGCATCCAAAAACGCTGATTCGACAGCCCCAAGCCCACTGGACACGAGCGATATGCAGCCGATAGGCGATTCGCAGCTCCCGCTGCCCGCAGGCTCATACTCGTAAACATCAGGCTGACCGTTTACGTCGTGCGTGACCAACGGATCGACACTGTCGAAGAACAGTCTGCCTTGATCTGAGAGGTACCGTGGTTGGTATATGGGGGTGCGAACGCTCCGAAACGTCCACGGCGGTATGAGCGCCGCCACCGGTTCGTTGTGCCAGACCGGCCTCGAATCGATTTCGGGCTCGAGCGGCACGATCTCTCCTGCAGGCCGTTCGCCGGACGGGTTGCACGAGGCGCAAGTCAAACGTCCTGACTGCGCGTCATACAGGTACACCTCTTGATCAGGGAGACCGCTTGAGAGGTCACGATTGTCGTAGCCGGTGAGCGATTCATTTGACATGAACGCGACAAAGCGACCGTCGGGCGAGACGCGAGCAACGTTCTCTTCGCCTTCCCTCCTGCTCCCTTCGGTGAGCAATGCGATGAATGAGGTAATCCATTTCGTCCCATCGTAGTGGGACAGGTAGAGGTTGCTTTCACCGGCCGCGGCTCCCTGAGCCAACACGCCCCTTGCACGAAAGTAGACGTAGGAGCCGTCATTGCTGGCACCCAGCACCGTCTCCACTTGCGCTCCTCCGGGATCCGCGGAGGCTGGAGTCAAATCCGTGAGGCTATCGGTACGGCTGTCGAATTCGTACAGATTGTTACCGGCGCCGGCATCATTGGTGAGCTGTTTTTCATCGGAGAAGAAAATATGAGCGTCGTCGCTGCTCGCCGCCCGGAGAGTTCCCCCTCCACTCGATCCAGAGCCTCCCTGCGTGGCGTCCACCTCGGTGGTTTTTTCGGTGACCGTGTCTCGGATATAGAGCGCTTCCAAGAACGTGGACCAGATGACATGCGATCCGTCATTGGACACGCTGTTGTTGGGCACTCGTTCACTACCGCCGCCCAATTCCCCGCGACCCGTCGCGGATTCATCCGGAAGGAGACTGATCAGCTTCAGGCTTCCATCCGTCCACTCGTAAAGATTCGGGGCCGTAGTCAGCGCGCCTGGCACGAGGGCGAGCACAGAGGAGAACACCACATGCCTTGCGTCCTTGCTCGCGCCCGCGAAATTTATCCTGGCCTGTTCGGCGAGGACTTCAGGAGGAAGCGGAGGCGCATTGGTGGTGGTGACAAGCGGCCTATAGCTACCACTCTTTATATCGTATGAGTACGTCTCGATCGACAACTCGGACGGCGTGTCCTCGGAGAATGTCAAAGGGTCGTCGTGTGGTTCCACGAGCGCCAGAGACAAGTCGCTGGAGAACGATTGGTATGACAACCCGGCACCTACCCTGATGGACAGTTCACCTGGAGTGGATATGTCCTTGGCGGACCAGCCCGTGGGAGTGCGCTCAGAGAACGCTTGCGTCGCTGTGGCATTGGCGGGTGGGTTCGGTTCTATCGGCGCGGTAGCTAGATATGTGATCGCATGACCGTTTTCCGCGGCCTCGATCAGGCCACCTTCCCCCCGAGGGGAGGTGATTTGCGCTCCGCTCTTTTGAGAGGGTGAAACCATTTCGTATGCACGGCCGTCGAGTAGACCGCGAACCGCTGACGGCGTCGGGCCGACCGTGGCTTGAGCACCCGCCGACGTGGCGATACCCAGCGCGCACAACCAGACACCGATTGTCATTCCCAAGATGCGAGCACTCATCTAAACCAACCCCTCCTGACAGAGACTCGGACAAGACCGACGCCCGCCTGTCCCCCGAAGGGGGGGCCCGGGCAGCACAAGACCGCCACAGACATCAAGCCTGCGACGGTCGAAGAACAAGAAGCTGAAAACGCGTCTAGGACACGTGAGAGGTCAAACCGAGCCTTCTGCTCGGTGAACCGCGGCGCATTGCCACAGCGGGACGGTCTAGCGGCTAGACGCCGGCCCGACCAGAGAGAGAGAGAGAGAGAGAGACGCGTCAGCGACGCTGACGCGTCCTGTTACGGACCCATCAATGACACATGGACTCTCAAGCACGCTATTCCCCAAAGAATGCACGTTAGATACAGCTCCCTCTCAGAAACGACCCGGTCCCTCTCCCAAGGGTCCCCGTCAAAACAAGTTGGTGTCGACCACGGGGACCGACCCAAGCCCGACCTTATGTACGCCCAACGCCATCTGGCAAAAGGACTAGTGGGTGTTTATACACGAGAAGCGAACTCTTGTCAAGTGCTCGCGCAGGAAGGTCTCGTGGAGATCCCGCTTGAGGTTGGAGTCCTTGGATGGGCGAGACTGCTCATATACTAGGCGTGAGAAGGGACACGGGCCCTAACGTCACGCTGACGGCGGCCCTCTTGAAGCTCAAGACCGGCCGCCGGCCGTGAAGTACAGCGAGGAGGTGCTCTAGATCCACCGCGGGTACGGCTTCATCGACCAGTACCCAGCCTGCAGGTTCCACCGCGACGCAAAGATGATCACAATCGACGAGAAGCCCGATGAGGTGCAGCAGATGTTGATCGCACGGGCGTTGGACGCCTAAAGGCGTTTACTGACGCTTCCTCGAAGACGACCGACGCTTGCTTGTGTGGCGATGACGTGGTGGTGCGTGTGCTACGCACCACCACTTATGAATGGCAAACCTCTATGGAGAGGATCAGAAGCCATATGTGCCTTCTTTCATAGCGCGTTCGGCTTCTTTCTCCTCCGCTTTGGCCTCGTTTTCAGAGGCTTCGATTTCTGCATGACACCCAGGCCCGCAGGTTTCCGTTGTCGCCCCTTTGATTATTATTTTATCTTTTTTGATAATTTTATTGTACTTTTTTATCAATTTCGCATAGGCTTCTTCACGTTTACATTGGCGGTCGCAGTCGCCTCCGGGCTTGTACATCAGCGGCACCATCCTGCCTCCCGATTTGGCCGCTTTGCCTTTGGCTTTTCCGCCCCCGCCGGTTTCCCAGGCGGCGGGGCCGCTGCTCACTGCCCATGCTTCTTCGAGGGCTTCTTGTGCTTTTGCTTCCGCTTCTTCCTTGGCGGCTTGTTCTTCGGCCGCTCGTTCCATCGCCGCTTCGGTGGCATTGACAGCTTCTTCGTCGAAGAATTCGTGCACCCAGGCCGGCGTTCCGACCGTGAATTCGCCGCTCGGGTCTGACGTATTCACTGGGTCTCCATAGGTGTAGGCGTAAGCGTTCGCCGAGCCTCCTTCGACGGGGTCAGGTTGCAAGAACCTACCGATGCGTGGCACGTAGGAGCGCGCTCCCATCGCGATGACGCCAGAAGGCAATTCGGTCGACAGTTGCATCCCGCCAAGCCACGAGTACTTCGGTGAACTGCCGGTACGCGGCACACCATACTCGGTGGAATCGTTGGTCGAGAGCAACCCGCTGCCGGTTTCGCTGAGCGACGCCGTCCCGACGATGTCGCCATGCAGATTTTCGATCTGCAACACCGCCGCTTCGCCGCTGCCCTGGGTGGCGACAAGACCACCGTCGATACCGCGTATTTTGCGTGTCCATTTCCCGGCGGTGTCTTCCGTCCATGCAGGGGCAGCACCTTCGCCAACATAGTGCGAAGTCACCGTCGAGTTGATCGTGCCTGTCGAAACTGTCTGGCGTGGGCGTCCAACGGGGTCGAGATAGTAGCCGATCGTTTGGCCACCCTGAGACTGACTCGCGAGCGTTCCATCCGTGTAGAACGTGCTGATGAGTTCGCTACCGCCCGCGTCCGCTGCCGGCAGTTTCGTTATGTCCCCAAACGTGCTGTAAGCGACGCCCGTGTCAATCAGTCTGTTCCCCGAGTCATAGCTGCGGTTTTCCACAGTGCCGCCTTCAGTGGCACAAGCTCCGCCGGCTCCGGGAGCACGCGTCGTGACACTCGAGATGTTCGTTTCTTCGTCAAGCGCATACACCCGTGTCGTGCAACCAAACCCGGCGGGCGTGTCCTGGGTGCGGGTCAGCCGACCTGCAGCATCGTACGTATACGCCTGAGTGGAGAATGTGCTCGCCTGACTCAGCGACTGGCCGTGAATGGACGGCGCGATGCTGTCGCTGTACCACGTGCAACCAGAGCTGCAGTGAGTCGTCTTCACGTATTCCAGGCCCGTTTCGTCACCCGCGGCGTCATAGGTGTTGTTCTCACTCATACCGTTGGGATAACCCTGGCTCGCAAGATTGCCTTCCGCGTCGTAGGTAGCCGTGAATGTCCCGGCACCCGAATCCACGAGTTTTGTCAACAACCCGGTCGTCGTGTCATAGGAATAGCTCTGGGTTCCCTTGCCGTCGTTCAGCGATTCCATCCGACCATCGACATCATATTTGAACGTGCTCGTGTTCCCGTCCGCATCCGTATAGGACGTAAGCTGTCCAAGCTTGTTTGAAACGCCGTCTACCGACGTAGTGGTGCTTTCGACTGTGGTGCTCAGCTTGGTCAATTCACCGGTTTCAGAGCTGTATTCAGCTTTCACGGCCGGCAACGCTGTACCCACGGTGGAGCTGCTTGCTCCTGCCGCCGACCGCCCCGCACCATCGTAAGTATTCGTTGTCGTGCGTGTGGTCGAACCGACCGTTTCGACAGAGGTCAACGGCTCGTTCCACATGTTGTATGTCACGACCGTCACCGGCAGATTGGGAATCCCACTTGTTTCGGGCTGGGCCGCGGGCCGCGTCTCACACGGCAGACCACCCCACTCCGGATGCAAGCCGCAAACCGAGGCCTGCGAATTGGCTTCCGCGGTGTAGTAGATCGTCTGCGTGCCGTGCGTCCCACCGGTACCGCTGCTTTCATGCACGGAACCCGCAGGCACCCACTCTTGAACCCGATTCCCCGCGGTGTCGACTACATACAGATTCTGACTGGAGTCAAGCGCCAATCCCGCAGGGGCTTTTTCGGTGGGACCCGAGCTCGAGAACTTGAACAAATACGTGCCTGAGGAGGAGAACTCCTGTATTCGTCCGTTGCCACTGTCAGCAACGTACACGTTGCCTTCGGGGTCGATCGTGATCCCTTCTGGTTTGGAGAGCTGCCCGTTGCCGGAACCGACCGAGCCAAAGCTCGAAATATATGCACGAGCCGAGGAGAACTTCTCGACACGATTGTTGCCGGTGTCGACGACCCACAAGTTTCCACTCGAATCGACCGTAATGCCTTCCGGTTTGGAGAACTGCCCGTTGCCCGTTCCACTCGTGCCGAATTCTCCTATCTCTTTCCCCACACTCCATTCCTGGACCCGGTTGTTACCGCTATCGACCACATACATGTTTCCGTATATTTCCGGCGCAAACGCGATAGCCGTCGGGCCTTTGAACTGTTCCTGACCAGTCCCGAGCGCGCCCATCTTCGTCATGTACGTACCGGTGGCCGAGAACTCCTCCACGCGGTTGTTGCCCGTGTCGGCGACCCATACATGACCGGTGCTGTCGATGGCGATGCCTCTGGGCCCTTTCAGCTGACCATTTTCGGTACCGATCGTGCCGAACTGTCGAACGAACGTTCCCGCCGAGGAAAACTCCTCCACGCGATTGTTTTCGGTGTCGGCAACCCATAGATTGCCTTCGTGATCTCTCGCAATCCCTCCAGGTCTTGCGAACTGACCGTTGCCGCTGCCGGCGCTTCCGAAACTCGTCTTGTAAATATAGCCTGAGAGGATTTCTTCACCCGGTGCACCAGCCGCCGGGGTGCGTGTTTCGGTCACATTCCCGCTCACGGGGTCATAGATGGTGGTGCGGGTCAGTTTCAGGCCTGACGGATCCGTTCGCGTGGCGGTCGGCTCGCGCAACAACCACCCAAGGTTGTTCTGGCCGGCGTAGGAGGTCGTTGTCGTCCGTATGTCTGCTTCCGGTTCACCCGTGATCTGGGCACCCTCGGTGACCTTGGTCACCAACCGGTAGGGACCGCCTGACAGGGCACCTTCGTCATAGCTGTAGACAGTGTGTGCACGGGCCTGCACAGATGTGCCATTGGCCAGCTTCACCGTGTGCTTGGGACCGAGCGTGCTCAGCAGCTCGGTACCTTCGCTGCCATAGGTCTTCTGCATGTCGAGCGTCTGTGAGGCTTCCGCGGATTTCGCGCCTTCTTTGAGCGCCGCGAGACGATTGTCAGGGCCGAGCGTACGCACCACGTCGTTGTAGGAGTTGTATTCGGCCGTAGCGATACCACCATTGGGAGTTGCGACGTTGACAACCTGGTCGCCTGCATCGAGGTATTGGATCGTCGCGCGTTTGTAGTCCGTCGCGGGCCAACCCATCGGCTCATCTGGCGGAAAGACAGCCATCCCTTCAGCCGGAACGTCCGTCTGTCCCCACTTAGCGGTTTCTGTACTGCTCAGAGCATAGGGTGCCCCTGCCCCTGAAACGGGTACGCCGTACTCGAGCGTCGAGCTCGCAACCGTCGGAGTTGTCGTTTCTTCGCCGGTTGGGACCCTTTCCCCGTTGTCGCTCCACTTGGCGACGCGAGCATTGTTTTTGTCGAGGATATATGCATAGCCTTGTGAGGAGAATGCGACACCCTCCGGATAGGCAAACTGTCCTACCCCGGAACCGAAGCTACCGAACTTCCTTAGGAATTCCCCAGCAGCATTGAAGATCTGGATCCGATTGTTACATGCGTCCGCCACCCAAATCTGATCGTTGGCCGGATCGATTGCGAGTCGCCATAGGCTGCAGAACTGGCCGTTGCCGGAGCCGTTGGAGCCGAACTGTTTGATGTACACGCCTTCATTGCTGAACTCCTCGACACGACTGTCCCCCGAGTCTGAAACCCACAGGTTGCCTTTAGAGTCGGATGCCACCTCTCCGGCGCTTTAAACTGGCCGTTGCCCGCGCCTTCAGATCCAAACGACCTTATGAAGGTGCCTTCGGTGGTGAACTCCTGCACACGATCGTTGCCTGCATCCACAACCCACACATGGTTCGCGCTGTCCACGGTGATGCCCCATGGCATGTTGAACTGGCCATTCCCCGTTCCTGCCGTACCAAAAGCACGAACATATACACCGGACGCGTTGAACTCTACGACACGCGATTTCTGCGTGTCCGTGACCCAGGCGTTACCTGCACTATCCGTTGTCACGTCTTCAGGCGCCTGCAGTATCCCGCTGCCGGACGTGCCGGCCACGCGTACGAAGCTTCCTTCGCTGTTGAACTCCTCCACCCGGTTATTGCCGGTATCCGCGACCCAGACGTTGCCGTTGGCGTCCCGAGCGATCCCCCACGGATTGTTCAGCTGCCCGTTGCCCGTACCCGCCGAGCCAAACGTGGACAACTGCTGCGGTTCGGTGAAGCCGCTCGATGTTACAGCCGCACTGACCGGGGTTGTGGACGCCACGGCTCCACCAGAGTTCGTAGCCGTTACGCGCGCCCTGAGCGTCTTCGCGAGGTCGGCTGAAGTCGGCTTGTATTCACGATTGATCGCCCCCCCGATGACAACGCAGTTGCTCCCGGACGAATCGCAGCGTTCCCACTGATAGCCATACCTCAGTGGACTTTCAGACCAGGTCCCCGACAACACAGACAGCGCTTTCCCGACCCCGGGGTAGATTTCCGTGAGCCTCGGTATTTTGGTATTGACCGGCGTCTTTCCGCTGCCAAGCGCGGTCGAGGCCACCGGCCTGCCCGCTGCAACCAATCTCCCTGGGCTGGTGTCCGACGCCGTCGTACCGTAGGCGAACAGCCACGGCTCGCGTCCCGGTTGGTTCAGCGAGGTTACGCGACCTTCGGCATCGTAGCCGTATGTGAGCTTGAGGGCCGGCGAAATACGCGGATCCCAAACTGCGCGCAAGCGACCTTTTGTGTCATACCCGTATTGGGCTACGGTCGTGGTGGTCATGGTTTTGCTGGATGTGTCATACCCGGTGAAATACACCCTGGTGAGGCGACCTGTGTAGTCGCCCCATTCGCTAGGACCTTCCCCGGTAGCCGTAGTCGATGTCGCATAGTTGAACGTCAGCGCTCGGCAGCCCACTTTGAGTTCGGTCGTACAGGAGACTCCCGCCGGCACCGGGCCCAGCGCCTCGACAGGCTCCACCACGCCGCCGGTCACCCGATAGCTGTAGGTAACCGCTGATGTGCCGCCCGTGCTTGTGGATACTGTAGGTCGCCAGGTATTTTCGCTGTCTTCTGAGACATGCGTGAAGGTCGTCTGTGCGCCTCTGTCTTCCAAGATAAAGACGCCATATTCCGATTCGTCTTCCTTGTAGGTGATGCTCATGCCAGCGTCCCCGGCCGGGGGATCGTAGTGGCCGGATCCTTTGTTGACAAACGTTGCCTGACTGCCGTCGGAAGCGCTCAGAACGAGACTTCCGTTGGCCATCTGCACAAGCTCCTGTGCGCCACCGAAGCTGATGTTCCACGGGCTGCCGAGCGGCCCTTCTGAGCCGGCTCCGGGCTGGCGCGAGCTGTAGCTGCGCGTCACCGTGAGGGGTTTATCTGCGGTTGGAACCGACACGTCAGATTCTTCGAGCTCGAACTCTCCGCTTACCGGGTTGACCTTTCCGGGCCCTACCGGCGTTGGCGATGCGTGATGTATGACTATCGGCGTTTCGGTTGAATTCGTGACATTCCCTGCCTTGTCCGTGGCCGTGAAGCTCAATACGTGTTTGCCGGCGCCGTATTCTTCAGCGTTGATGGTCCATTCTGCGGTTGCGGTACATGGTCCGGGTGAGCAGCTGCCCGACGGGCTACCTATCTGTTGACCGTCGATCTTCAGGTTCAACGAGGCGATGCCGGAGCTCACCGTAGTGCCGGATCCGTCCTTGGCTTTCGCCGTAAGTTTGAGCGCGCGGTAGGCGTCGCCGACCTGGCCACCTCCAGGGACGCCGGCGAGCGACAGTTCGTAGGGGGCGGTACCGTCGACCTTGACTTTGACGGAGGTAGTCGCGCTGCTGCCCATGGAGTTCGTGGCCTTTACTTCAAGCGTCGGTTCGCCGTCCGGTAGATGCTGGACACCGGATTCGATGTATCCGAGCGTTTCTTTTCCAGACGGCGGGCACTGGACTGTGCAGGCCCAGCTATTCGTCCATTTTTTGCCTTCTGCCGGCACGATGAATTCGACTCCGTGCACGCCGACACCCGGATCGCTCATTTTGAATTCGATGGCACTTTGCGTTTTGCTCATCCAGCTACCGCTGCCGTACAGCGCGTTCGTCCGTGCACCTATTTTTTCGCTGGTGGTATTGGGAGATACCGACGGTCCGTTTGTCTGCGCGATGTAGACCGAGGCGGTGTAGAGGTTGTAGAAGGCGCTTGTGCCTGTTCCTATCGCCGTAGCCCAGAAGGTGGCGAGGTTCGCAGCGGAGCCCCCCGAGGACGAGCAACTGGCTACGCAAACAGTCGTCGGAGTCTTCAAGAAGCTCGTGGGCATCGTCGTGCTGGCTTCCCATCCTGCCGAGTTGAAAATGCCGATTTTGGCTTCGATGTTGGATGCAGCCTGGGCACCCTGGGATTGGGTGCTCAGCTCGTAGATGTGTGATTCGCCCTGGGTGGGATACTCCCATGCGCCCCATTCATTCAACAGATGAGCCGAGTCGATCGACATATCCCAGTATTTTTCGCCAATCGAACCTTCGAGTTCAGCTTTGAAATGCGAGCCTGAATGTTCAAATCGCCAGTTTCGAGTTGCTTCGAGCAACTTGTTGTCTTCCACTGTCGGATCGACCGCGATCGGATAGCTGTAATCGCCCGCGCGATGAGCCACCCTCACATGCAGCGTTCGGCCAGATATCTCCGTTGTGATCGGCACGGACGTGCCGGCGGCATCTTCGGCGCTCGGGGCGGGGATTACGGCTATGACATGCCCTGCCACCACAACTTGCGAGCCCCCATCGCCGTGACTGAGCGGAACGAGCTTCGCGCCGCTTGGCATACCCACGCGGTATGACACTTCCTGAGGGCTTTCAACTGAACGGAGCAGGTTGTAGGCCTCAAACCCTGTCGAGGTGGCCTTCACGGCCGTGTCGGCATCGGTTTGGCTATTCGCATAGAGAATTGTGGCGCCATCCAACTCACCCCTCCCCTGGAGCGGCCGGCCAGATCCATCGACGGGAGTGAGCGAAACTCCGTTGGAGGGAAGGACGATGCCCGAACCCAACGACTTCGGAATACGTACGTTGACCGCCGGTTTGACGGGCACAAAGCCTTCGCCGGATCGACGGAGACCCAAATCGACCGGCCCATAGCGCCCTGGGGAGATTGATGTGGCGATGGGCGTGAGCGAGTCTACAAGCGCGCGCTTGCCGTTGGCGAGAATCACTTGAGCGGCATTGGTGTTCAAGTAGCGACCGATATGTGCTCCAGCCGGCATCGATCCTAGACCGCTGGGCGCCGGGGCAACGACAGCCGGAAGGACTTGCCGTGCCAGTTGAGCAGCAGCAGCGGGTCCGACATGCTCGTAAGCGGTACGAGAGCGCTGGCGGCCAACGACCGTTTCGGGATTCGCGCGCTTGGCCAGTTCGGCGGCCTCTCGTTGGCCGCCCACCAGCGATTCCACCCCGGGCACTATCAGCGAATTTCCGAGTGGCAAGCCGGTCGCGACGACCGATTCTTGCGCGGGCGCAGCGGCGACCTGGCCGGATGCGAGGAGCACCATAAATGCAACCATCGACACGATGGCCGCCAAGCCGGCGACCCGGATGTTTCCCCCAATGCGACGCATGCACTCCTCCTAGACTGCGTTAGATCGACGAGCTTTCGCCTCAGTGCCGCTCAAACTCCGTTATGCGTAACAACGAACGCCTAACATTTGTTAACTCGGCGGAAGTTTATACACAGAAGAGATTTCATGTCAAGGCCTAAATCCTGAAAGCCGCATGTAGTGACAAAAACTGACACAAATGCCATTTTATACAGGTGACATTTGAGGTAATCGTGGAGCGCTACGGTTCACCTTCTGACCAGTACAGGTAAAGGTGCACTTTTCCTATAGAGGAGTTCCACTAGGTACATCGCAGGACTCCACCATTTGAGATACCTAATCGTCCGCGGGCCGAGGCAGCGTGGCTCAGGATCGAGCTGGTGGATGCGGACCTAGCGAGGCTCGAGCACTACGAGCGGGATCTGGCGGGCGGTACGCCGGCGATAGCCTTCGTAACCGCCGTAGCAGCTTCCGCAGGCGGTCGTGCTCCTCGGGCGTAGTCACGCGCGCGTGGACCGGTATCCGTTTGGAGCCAATCTGGATCGTGGTGTCGGGACTTGTTGGGAGGTTGCGAAACCAGGCGGGGTTCTTCGTAGCGTCAGGTGCCCCCGGCGGAGTGGCCGAGGATGCTCACGCGCTCGAAGATCTACTGGGACGTTGAGCGTCGCGAGACGGTCGGCTCGTTCCCATACGAAATCGTGGCCCAATCGGGAAGCTTTGGCTGATGGGAATCCCATTCCCGGAGGAGTACGGCGGAGGACTGGAACGCCTCGGACACGCGCCCGCCCACGTTCAGCGAATGCAGGGTGCCGCAGGAGGCCCCGCTTGGACCACAAGGCCAGGGCTTCAAGCAGTTCCGCACATCCTCGACATTGGCCGCATCGGCGTGGCCGCGATGGGCGTCAGGCTCGCGCAAGGAGCGTTCGGCGAGGCGCTCGCCTATGTGAAGGACCGAAGCCCAAGACCGATCGCCTCGCCATGAGGTGCAGCGAGGAGGCCGTGCAGATCCACGGTGGGTACGGCTTCATCGTGGAGTACCCGGTGTGCGGGTTCTCCCGCGACGCGAAGACCCTCACGATCGGCGAGAGCACCGGCGAGGTGCAGCAAATGATGATCGCACGGGCGCGCTGGGCCGGACCACGGCGCGTTACGCCCGAGACGAGCAGCACGTACCCTCCAGTCGCCGCGCATCTCGCGAGACTGTCAGGAACGTCTATTCCTCCGGTGCTTTCGGTATGTCTACGGTGTGGACACAGTCGGCGGCGCTGCCAATTGGGTAGCACTCTTCAACCACGGGGCGCATCCCCCAAGGGTTGGGGAATATCAAAGTCAATCCCCATTCACTCAATTCGAACTGATCGTATTCGAACTTGCATATACGGAGAAGGACCGATTTATTGTTACTGCACTTAATAAGCTTCTGGCCGGATTCGTGGAACCAGTCGAGGGCCTCTTCTATATGCTCGAAATGATCGATGAGACTGCTTTCGAGCAGTTTCTCGAGATCTTTAGGAAGGTCCAAGAAGATGTCCAGGAATTCCCCAAGGGTGCCGATGTCGTTCAGTTGTTCACCAAGTTCCCGGGCTTTTAGCCTGTGCATCGTCACATAGGTTCGCGGATCCGCCGCTACCAACGCTGCTTCCAGCGCGGCTTGTTCGCGTGCCGCTTCCCGCCCTGGCGCTTCGGCTGCTGCTGATGCTGCGCTCTGGAATACCCATGGTTCGGCTTGGAAGGTGTAGGGTGCGCCCACGCCGGTGCCCTGCGGTGCACCTGGGGGTTCGACCGCTTCGCTTTGCAGCGCTCTTCCGGTTTGCGGTACGTAGGATGTTGCTCCGTAGGTGATCACGCCAGAGGAAAACGCGCTCGCAACGTCGGTGGCGCCCAGCCATGCATACTTGGGTGGCGTTTTGCCGGCGTTCGGTACACCGAATTCGGTGCTGTTGTACGTGGAGAGCAGTTTTGTTTCTGTTGGGCTGAGGGCCGCGGTCGCGACGACGTCGCCTTGAATGTCGTGCAGCTGCAGTACCGGCGTCCCACCGTTGGTCTGGATCGCCGAGAGCGTGCCGTCGACACCGGCGATGTTCCGGGTGGATTTCCCTTCATTTTCACTCGTCCAAGTAACACCTTCGCCGGAGCCATCGTAGTGTGTGATGGTGGTGGCAGCGCCCGAGACGGTTTCCCTAACGCGGCCTTCCGGATCGAGATAGTAATTGTTTGTCACGCCGTTTTGCGATTGAGTAGCGACTGCACCATCGACGTAGAACGTGCTCGACAGTTCATGGCCTTCGGCGTCCGCCGCGGGTAGTTTCGTGACGTTGCCGAAGCTGTCATAAGAGATGCCCGTGTCCGTCAACCGGTTGCCTTCGTCGTAGGTGTGAGCCTGGACGGCGCCGCCTTCGGTTGCGCATTTCCCTCCGGTACCCGGTACGCGTGTCGTCTGACTCGTGCGGTTGGATTCTTCGTCATAGCCGTAGAGTCGTGTCGTACACCCTTCGCCCGCCGGCGTTTCGTGCGCTTCGGTCAAACGACCCAGACTGTCATATACGTAGGTATCGCTGGTCAGCGTGTTGGCGCGGCTCAGCGTTTCGCCACGCACCGAAGGTGCTCGTGCTTCGCTGAACCAAACCGGGGCTCCGGCTTCTGAGCAGTTGGCCGTCTTTGCGTATTCGATGTGGATGACTTCACCGACCGGGTTGTGAGCGTACTTCGCGCACATAGCGTTCGGGTACACCTCGTTCACGAGTTGCCCTTCGGCGTCATAGGAAGCGGAGAACGTTCCCGCCGCCGAATCCCACAGTTCTTCGCGCGCCTTCGTCGTGGCGTTGTACGTGTAGGTCTGCTTTCCGGTACCAGCATTGCTGCCATCTGTCATTTCTTCGAGCAGATAGTCGTTTTCAGGACCCGCGTATCGGTATTTCGCGATGTTGCCGTCCGCGTCGGTGTATTCGATCATCTGACCAAGCGTGTTGTACTTGCTTGTAACCGTCTTTGTTTTCGCTTCAACCGTCGTGCTCTGCTTTTCAAGTACACCGGTTTTCGAGTTGTATTCATTGGTGACCTTCGGCAAAGCGGTGTTCGCCGTGGAGGTCACTTCGCTGCCCGTCAGCCTGCCCGCCCCGTCATAGGTCTGGGTCTTCGTACGAACTGTGGTCCCAAACGTGTCAGTCGTGACGAGCGGCTCATTCCACATGTTGTAGGTGACAACCGATACGGGCAGCTTCGGCAGACCACCGGTTTCCGGCTGTTTCGCCGGCAGCGTCTCACACACCAACCCAGCCCATTCTGGATGACTGCCGCACACCGCATACCCTTCCGTGTTCGCTGCTGCGGTGTAGTAGATGTACTTCGTGTCGTGCGCCGATTCGCCGACGGACCCTGCCGGAGCCCTCGTTTCCACGACCTGAGCTGTAGCCGAATTGTAGACCGTGGTCGTCGTGAGTTTCTTGCCTTCGGGATCCGCAGTCACAGAGGTGGGAGCACGCAATTTCCAACCCAAATTACTCTGACCAGAATAAGAAGTCGTCGTCTTGCGCACTTCGACTTCTTCTTCGTTAGCCAACTCCGCGATACTCGACGACTTGGTCTTCAAATTGTACGTTTCTCCACTGGGTGCACTTTCATCGTAGAAGTACTTGGTGTGCAAACGCCCCAATTCTTCCCTCTGTTCACCACCAGCCAGGTACTTGATCTCGTGCTGTGGACCTTCCGTTTCACACAACCGAGTACCCGGTTCCAGGCTTTCCGATTCGTGTTTGTTTTCCGATTCCTTGCTGCACTCTTCCCTGTAGGTGTAGTACGTGGCCAGCGATTTCGCCGTATCAGCCGATTTGCTGCCGGCTTCCAGCGCCGCCTGCCGATTGTCGGCCGACAGTGTCCGCACCTCGTCGTTGAGTTCGTTGTATTCGGTCGTTGCAACCGACCCATAGGTGGCGTTGCTCGGATTGGATACGTTCACCGTGCGCCCATGAGCATCCAGGTAGTAGATGGTCGCCCGTTTGTCTGAGGTGGCCGGCCAGCCCTGGTCGGCATCCGGCGGCAATATCGCAGTAGCTTCCACGGGATCGTCGGTTTGGCCCCACTGCGCCACTTCGCCACTGGTCATAGTCGGCAAGCCGCTACCGGACAGAGGCGTGCCGTACTCGAGCGTGTAACCCAGGACGGGATTGCGAGCGGCGCCTTCGGTGATCGCTCCTTCTTCGGGTCCCGTGGGATTGAACTTGACGATCTTGTTCGTCCCGTACGCGGTGACCCACAGATTTCCGTCGGGTCCAGCCGCGAGGCCGTTGGGCTGACTACCGGTCGGTAGCGAATATTGGCTGATGACCGCTCCGTTGCCCCAAAATTCCGCGAGACTGTTGGTGCCGTACTCCGCAATCCACGGCTTTTCCTTATACATGGCAATCGCCCGGGGCTGGCTGCCGGCCGGCAAGGCGTATTCAGTGACCGCGCCCGTCGTGACGTTGACCTTTCCGATCTTGCTGGTGCCGTTCTCCGTAACCAACATGTCGCCGTACGTACTTGCAAGTAGTCCGTATGGTTTGCTACCCGCCGGCAGGGCATATTCGGTGATCACGCCGCTCGTGGTTATCTTGCCGACCTTATCGGTTCCGTTGTCGGCAAACCATAGGTTGCCATCCGGGCCAACCGCAATTCCATATGGCTTACTGCCAGTCGGGAGCAGGTATTCACCCAACACTTCGTCTTTGGTGTTGATCTTGACGATGTATTTCGATTCGGACTCTGTGAACCACAGATTTCCATCCGGGCCCTTGACTATCCCGACGTTGTAGGTCCCGGTTCTCGTTAGCGTGTACGTAGTCAGTGCGCCCGATGTGGTCATGTGGTTCACATGGCGGATCGAATGTTCCACAAACCAAAGGTTTTGGTCAGGGCCTGTGGTGATGCCCTCAGGTTCGTCTTTTTCTGTCGCGTATTCGGTGATGCCTCCGGTCATCGTGACCTTATCAACCTTACCCGTACTGATGTTCGTGAGCCACATGTTTCCGTCGGGTCCGGAGGTAATTTCGAAAGGATGACTACCGCTTGGTAGGGAGTATTCGGTGGATTTGCGGAATTCGACTTTGGCGCTTGCGGCGCTCGCCGCTACGATCGAACCGCTGCCATTGGTGGCAGTCACAAGCACTTGTAGCGTATGCCCCGAATCAGTCCATGTGGGTATGTAATTCGCGTTATTGGCGCCAGGGATGGGGGTGCACACACCTTCGATGGTACAGCCCACCCACTGGTAGCCATACGTGACCGGGCTCCCTGTCCATGTGCCATCGGACACTGTCATTCTTACTCCGACCACAGGAGAGCCGGTAATTTGAGGCAACACACTATTTTTTACCGCTTCACCACTCCACAGAGCTTGCGACGCGGGGGCCCTGGCGATCTTCAGCAGACGACCCGTGCCAGAATCTCCAGGAATGGTGCCATATGTAAATGCCCACGTCTCCTGCCCGGGCGGCGTGAGGGCAGTCAAATGCCCTTCCGGGTCGTAGCCGTAGGTAGTTTTAAGGGATTGACGAGGATCCCACTCCGAAGTCAGCCATCCCGCTTCGTTGTACGTATACTCAGCAACAGCCGTTTCCTGCATTTTTTTCGCGACCGGTTCGTACGCATCCAGGTAAACCCAGTTCAGTAGTTCGTTTGAACTGGAGTAGAGGAACTTGAGCGACCGGCATCCTGCTTTCATTTCCGGTGAACAGGACACTCCCGCTGGCACGGGAGCCAGCACTTCGGTGGGCTCAGTTGTATCGGTCAGTACAGAAATCGCACCATTCATGGGTGAGAATTTTTCCCCGATGTTGTTTGCATACCAAACATCACCATACGGACCGGCGGTGATTGCCGCCAGATGCGAGTTTGCTGGAGTAGTGCGGTATATGGTGGATGTCCCCGCTGGCGTTATCTTCACCATATAGCCAGAGCCAGTAAACCAAACGTTTTTGTCCGAACCGAGCGTGATGCTGCTTTCAACCAGCACTTCCGGCACCGTGTATTCCGTAACAACGCCGGCAGTAGTTATCTTGCCCACCTTTTTGGTGCCCGACTCGGTGAACCACAAATTTCCGTCTCCGCCGGCAGTGATATCGCTCGCAGTAACCCCTCCAGGCAGTGGATATTCGGTTATCGTTCCCGTAGTTGTGATCTTCGCGATCTTGCCGGTCTCGGTAAACCACAGGTTGCCATCAGGACCAGACGTTATCGCGGTAGGAGAACTGCCCGCGGGCAATGTGTATGAAGTGAATTTCTGGTCCATTGTCCACCTGCCGATTTTGTTCTTACTCCGCAGAGTCATCCATATGGCGCCGTCCGAACCATCGGTGATGTCGGCAGCGCCACCGTGGCCTTCTTCGTAGTCAAAACGTACATCGTGACTCGTCAAGAATTTTCCGCTTGGCGAGATCGAGACTACGGAGGTGTTACCGGCTTCGATATACCAAAGATTCCCATCGGGACCTGTAATTATGGTCGTGGGCTTATTGTTCCTACCGACGGGATACTCGGCGAGCACCTGTCCCTCTGGCGTCATCTTGCCGATGAATTCCTTTTCCCCTTCAGGTTCGTCACTAGTGAACCACATATTACCTTCGGGTCCCGTCGTGAGCCCGGCCAGGGATATTCCCGATGGAGATATTTTGAAATCGGTGTGCCGCTCTAGCGTGCGATAGGAGTAAGTGAGAGTGTCCGTGGCGACCGTGCCTTCCTGCTTGGTGGGCACCCATGTTTTTGAGCCAGCTGGCAGCGTGAACTTGTCGGAGGTTCCCGCAGCGGAGTTCTTTAGGTAGTAGGCAAGCTTTTCTTTGGTGATTTTGTTTTCTTCAAGTTCCAGCTTCAGGTTCGAATCTCCCGTGGGTGATTCGAATTTGCCTGATCCAAGGCTCGCAAAGATCGACTGACTACCGTTTGAGGAAGTCAGCAGCACGCTTCCATCCACTAGTTCCAAAAGGGACTCGCTGCTTCCCAAGCTTATGTTCCACTGAGCGCCAAGCGCTCCTTCTGTCCCCTGCCACACCGAGCGCGAGCTGTAATTACGCGAGACCGTCAGACCGGAGCCCAATGAGACATCTGTGGCACTGAGAGCGAAGTCACCGGACTGAAGATCGACTGAGCCCGGGCCAACAGCAACAGGAGTAGAGTGGCGAATGGAGATGGTTTCTTCCAGACGCGATTCGTTGCCCGCGTTGTCGGTTGCCACGATGACGATCGCGTGGTGACCGGCGCCTAGTTCCGCACCGTTGATCGACCATTCGGCTTTGGCGCTACATTCGCCGATGGACACCGAGCAGCCCGTTTGTGTGCCGAGGACGGCGACTTCATGGCCACTCACGAACAGTGCCAACGATTTGACGCCCGAGCTGGCCACCGCAGGAGACTGTCCGTCTGTTGCTTCCGCCGACAATTTGTAGGGTTTTTCGCTCAGTTCGTTGCCGTAGGGCAGGCCCGATAGGCGAATACTGCGGGGTGCCGCCGTATCGACCCTGACGATCTTTGTGCTTTCGGCTTCGGATTCGGGCGATACGGTTCCAGTGATGGCCTCTTCGGCCCTGTAGCGGATCTTGTCTTCCCCGTCAGGCAGTTTTGGATCTACAGTCCAATATTCTGCGTGTTCCGGGTAATAGCACTGAACACCTTCACACCCGTTTTCTTCCATATAATGGTGTTCGGAGAGTTTTTCCCAGCCGCCAGTTGGTTTTTCGTATTCGAGTCGTGTGGTCGCCACGCCGATGCCGGGGTCTTTCCCGATGAACTGGAGCGCGCCCTTAAATTTCGTCAACCAGATGCCAGCGCCATATAGTGCATTGACGCGTTTCTGCATTTTACCTTCCACTTCCCCTGACACTTCTGGCGAGGTGGTGTTGAACTTGGTAGTCGAATGCTCTCCGGACGGCTCAGATATCGACACGACGGCTTCGCTCATGGTGTCCAGGAATTTGTACCCGGCGCCCGGTGCCGCGGTCGCAGCCTGCTCGAAGCGCACAAGATTTTGTTCTTTCCCAGCACCAGGCAGGCATTCTTCGACTTTTGAAGCGTTCCATCCACAAATCGTCGAGGCCTTTTCGGAGTATTCAGGTTCCGAGCCTTCCGTAGAGAGCAGTACTCTGTTTTCGGAGCCTCCTGGAGACACGAACTGTAGGAAGCTTTCTATCTTCGCACTTTTGTTTTTCGCGGAGGTCTTCGTTTTCAACTCGTAGATTTTCGAGTTGCCTTTTGTCACATAAGTCCACGCGCCAAATTCGGTCGCGAGGTATTCCGCGGCTCCACTCGTTTCAAGGTGTTCTTTGCCCGGACCTTCATATACGGCTTTGTGCCCAAATCTAGCTTCGTTGCTAGTTTCGAATTTCCAGTTTGTGCGCTTCCCGCCAGTCGTGGTGGCGAGCTGACTGTCATTTACTTCAGGATCGACATCAATCGGATATAGGTAACTGCCTGCACGGTGCTCGACACTGACGGAGATCGTCTTGCCCGCCATGCTCATAGATGCTGGCACAGCTGTTCCCGCGGCATCCGTAGCGCTCGGCGGGAGGATTGTGGCGAGCGTATGGCCATCCATCAACACCTGCACAGGCCCATGTCCGGGCTCTTGACGCAACGTCGCGCCGGCCGGGATACCGACCTTGAACAGCAACTGTTGGGGACTGCCAACCGAACGAAGCACGGCATCTACCTGGAAGCCTGTCGGCGTCGGCTTCACCACGGTATCTGTCGCGGGCGCCGTGTTCGTATAGATTACGCTCGCGCCGTAGACCGCACCACTGCCTGCAAGTGTCCGTCCACTGGAGTCGACCGGCGTCAAAGTGACGTTGTTTTCGGGAGTGCGAATCCCACTCGATAGCTCTCTCGGGATCTGGACCGCCACGCTGGACCTGACGGGTACGTAGCCGGCACCAGATCTGGTGAGCTTCAGATCGAGCGGTGCGAAATGACCGCGAGACGTCCGTTTAGCCAAAGGCCAGGACGATTCGGCGATACCCAACTGACCCCCGGGCAGCGCTATCTGAACAGAGTTGGAACTCGGATAGCCCACGATACGGGCGCCGGCCGGCAACGCATTGGCCGCATTGGCCGACTGCATGATCACATTCGGAAACGCATTGAGAAGAAGCCGGCCGGCCTGGTTGCTCCGCAAATGGGCGTAAGCAGTACGGGAGCGTTCGCGAGCGGCTACCGCTCCCGGGTTCGCTCGCCTGGCCAATTCGGCAGCCACCCGCTGGCCGCCGACCAGGGATTCGACTCCGGGCACAATCAGCGAATTACCCAAGGACAAGCCTACCTCGGCCGCCGGTTCCTGCGCCAGCGCAGCTACCTGGACAGACACGAGGACCGCCACAAATGCAACAGTGGACACAATGACCGCCAAGCCGGCGACCCGGATATTTCCCCCAATGCGACGCATGCGCTCCTCCTAGACTGCGTTAGATCGCCGAGCTTTGCCTCAGTGCCGCTCAAACTTTGTTATATGCGCAACATGAACATTTAATGTTCCATTAACTGCTGGCCAGTCTATACACAGAAGAGATTTCGTGTCAAGGGCTAAATACAGAAGATCTTGCGACCGCATGTAATGACAAAAACTGACACAACTGCCGCTTAATGCACATGATATTTGAGTCAATTCCGTGATATTCCGATTCACCCGTTGCGAATACAGGCAGAAACGTGGAGCTTCTTGTGAAGGAATTCCACCAGATCTGTAACGGGACTCAGTCATTTGAGATCCGCCCGTCCACGTTTGCCCCCGAGCCGAGACGCCGCTCGGGCCTCGGCCAAGAACTGAGAAGGGGGAGCCTCTAACGAGGCTCGAGCACTACGAGCGGGATCTGGCGAGCGGTACGCCGGCGATAGTCTTCGTAGCCGCCGTAGACCTCGACCGCACGCTTCCACAGGCGGTCATACTCCTCAGGCGTGGCCACGCGCGCGTGGACCGGTATCCGTTTGGAGCCGATCTGGATCCTGGTGTCGGGATTTGCGGTCAAGTTGTGAAACCAAGCGGGGTTCTTCGGATAGCCGCCCTTGGAGGCGATCAGGATCGTGTTTTGGCCGTCGCGGGCGAACACGAGCGGTGTGGTGCGATGCTTGCCGCTCTTGGCGCCAACGTGGTCGAGCAGGAGCATCGGCGGGGCACCTGGAACGCGGTAGCCGATCCAGCCATTCGTGGCCCTGTAGACCTTCGCGTGACCGCCCATCAGGCGGGTGAGGACCGGCCAAGTGCGATCAGCCAAGCTCAGGTAGTCAAATGCCATCGAGAGCACTCTACAGCCCTCGTGTGAGACGTTCGCGGCAGCGAGACCCGGAACGCCAGTCCAGGCCTGGGCCGCTCAGCCCTGGTGGCGCTCCAACAGTGCTGTGGCAGCGCTAGCCGGGTCGAGCCGCCGCTCGACGACCTCCTCGAGCAAACGCTTGAAGTCGGCGTCCTCGCGAAGCTCCTCCTCCAGGCGCCGGCGCATGCGGGCAGTGGCGATCGCCAGGACCTCGTTGCGCAGATTGCGCCCGCGCCGCTCCTGCAAGGTCCCCTCCCCCAGTATGTGTGCACGGTGAGCGTCGAGCTGGACGATCAGCTCCTCCACCCCCTTGCCGTGGGTGGCCTCAGTCTTGACGATCGGCACACGCCAATCCCCACGCTTGGAATCTCCGCTGACGTTGGCCAGCGAGAGGACCCCGCGGATCTCGCGCACCATCGTGTCGGTCAAGGGATGGTCGGCCTTATTGATAACGATGATGTCGGGGATCTCCATGACACCTGCCTTGAGCGCCTGGATCGAGTCGCCGGATCCGGGCATCAAGACGAGCACGATCGTGTCAGCGTGATCGATGATGTCGATCTCGGCCTGACCCACACCGACGGTCTCTACGAACACATCCTCGCGCCCAGCCGCGTCGAGCAGCAGGGCCGCTTGCAAGGCTGCCTCGGAGAGCCCACCGAGCGCACCGCGATTGGCCATCGAGCGGATGAAGACGCCCCGGTCGAGGAAGTGCTCGGTTAGGCGAATGCGATCTCCGAGCAAAGCGCCGTGGGTGAAGGGCGAAGAGGGATCGATCGAGAGCACTCCGACCGAGCGCCCCGCCTCGCGACGCGCCTTGGTGAGGGCACCGATCAAGGTGGACTTGCCGACACCGGGCGGCCCGGTGAAGCCATATACGGCTGCTTTGCCAGTATGAGGATAGATCTCGCGCACGAGCTCCCAACCCTCGGGGCGGTCGTCCTCGACGAGCGTGATGGCACGCGCCAAGGCGCGGCGATCACCGTCGAGCAGGCGCTGGGCAAGCGTAGGTGGCACGCGAGAAGTATCTCGGGTTGTGCGGTCCATAGGATGCACGCTCGTGAGACGCCTAAAAGAAGCGCTGCGCACATGGCGGTGGATGCGCGAGAAGAACATGATCAACCGCCATTTCGCGTTGCTTGGAGCGCGCTGGCTGTGGCTGAAGTTGCGCTATGGCAAGCGCTTTCAGACCGACGGCATGTGCTTCATCTGCCCGCGCGTGAAGTTCGAGATCGGCAAGCACGCAACCCTGCGCATCGGACGCTGGTCTTGGGTGGGGCACGACTCGAAGATCAGGGTGCACGAGGGCGAAGTGTCGATCGGCGCAAAGACGGTGATGGGCCAGGAGTGCACGATCTCCGCCTACCAGCATGTGTCGATCGGCAGGGAGTGCATCATCGCCGACCGGGTGATGCTGATCGACTTCGACCACGGCGTCGTGGAGGTGGAGCGTCCGATCCGGCTGCAGGGGATCTACAAGCGCGATGTGAGGGTCGGCAGCAATGTTTGGATGGGATATGGGTCGTGCATATTGCGGGGCGTGAGCGTTGGGCACAACAGCATCGTGGGCACGAACGCGGTCGTTACCAAGGACGTGCCAGAGAACGCGGTCGTGGGCGGCGTGCCGGCTAAGGTCTTGAGAATGCGAGAGGCGCCCGAGCGCCTGCGTTGGGAATAGCGCTCAGCGCCCGGCCAGCGCCGTGTGAACGGCCGCCCCGTGCTCTGTGAGCGCCCAAGCATTCGCCTCACCCTTGAACCGGCCGCCAGTCTGGTTCTCGATCAGACCCGCGCGGAGCAAGCGTGTGAGAAGGCGTGAGATCTGGCCGTCGTCGCTGATGCCTGCACTGTCGGCGACGAAGCGGTTCGATGCCCCGGCGTTGTCGGCAATCGTGGCCAGCACGAGCGGTCCGGTAGGTGAAGCGGATCGAGAGATCCTTGAAGGGGTCCTTGAGCGTGCCGTTACTCGTCCCCTCGGCCTTTGGGACGGGCCGCTCCAGCTCGCGGCGCGCGGCCGCAGAGCCGAGGTAGGGGTGAACGATCATCGCCATCAATGGGCCTATGAGATCCGTCAAGCGCGGATTGGGCTCCGGTGAGCGCTCGACTCCGTTTGGGACAGGCGCCCGCTCCTTGCCACGACCCTCCGGTACGGGAGGGCGCTCCAAAAGGCGCGCGTGGATTACCGACAGGGCGCCGCCGACGACGCCCTGCCCCGCCAGTGGCGGTGCGCTCGCCACCGCGCCGCGCCTCAGCCCTGCCTTGCTCAACCGCAGTGACAAGAGCGCCGACGACCGCCGCGCGACGTTTGGCCACTGCCGGACCCGCTTTGAGCGTCTCCACGAAGCACATGCGGGCAACGTCCGGCTCGGCGTCCAACTCCTCCAAGAGGACCGTGAGGGCCGCACG
Source organism: uncultured Solirubrobacterales bacterium (assembly GCA_963746645.1). Taxonomy (GTDB): domain Bacteria; phylum Actinomycetota; class Thermoleophilia; order Solirubrobacterales; family Solirubrobacteraceae; genus Palsa-744. The sequence continues at coordinate 2,808,645 of CAVVBQ010000005.1, read as the reverse complement.
TATGCGCTCACGCCAGTCGTGTCCCCTCTTTGAGCGTTGCACGCCGGCTCATAGGCAGCTATGACTGGCTGGGAAGTCGCTGGATCGCCGCATCGAACGCCGCCAGGAGGCACTCGTCACGGTCCTCGAAGAGCTCATAGAAGGTACGACGCGAGACGCCGGCGCGCTTGCACGCTCCCGACGCTCGCGTTCTCCAAGCTGTGCTCGGCCAGGACTTCCACAAATGCCAATAGCAAGCGCCGGCGCTGCATCTCGGCGACGTGGCCACCTTGGCGCAACACAACACCCGAAGTAGCTTGCCTATGCGAGTTCACATTCCACCTCGAATCGCTTGCCATGCTCGACATACCGCCAGCTCCTACTTCCCTTTGCCTTTCTTGGCCACTGTCCGTGTTGCTTACCGGTCTGACGACGGGCCTTCTTCACCTTGTGCTTTGTGCATCCGATGACACCGATCGGGGTGGACTGGTGTATTTCGGCGCCGTCTTGGGCGACGAAGGCCGTCGGCATCTTTAGTTTGCTTGTGCAGAGGTTTCCGTTCGCTGCCAGTGCTGAATATTCCCTTGCGGGAGCTTTAGCTCAAATGTACCTACTGGAACATCAGGGACTTGCTTGAACGTGGTGCTCGTGATACCCGCTTTGTTGATGAACGTGTTCCCACCAGGTCGACGGTGACGCCGTAGCCCTGGAGTACGACGACGAGGTCTGGGAACGCCTCGCCACCATGCGACACGAAATACACTGGCCCTGAGAGGGGGACCGGTAGTACTGGTGTGGTTGCTGTCGCTGTTCCGATCTTTGAAGCGGCGGGGCATGCTGCGGGGTTCGCTTCGAACGTCGCGCTGTGCACGCCTTCTGCAGTGTGGTCAGTCGTGACGGTAGTTGCTTGGGCAGACTGACCTTCACCTTGGCGATGTTCACTTGGGTGCCACGCACAGCCCTCGGATAAATGAGCTTTGCGTCGAGGCTCGCACCGTTCGCTCTCAAGGTCTTACCAGAGACCGAAACCCCGAATTTGGGTTGGAACTTCAACGCTGCGCAATTGGTGACCTGGAAGGGCTCTGAGACGTGTGCCGTGGTGCCTTGGACGCCCGTGATGTTCCCGTCACAGCTGCCTGAGCGCAATCGGTTGGGTTGAAGACGAAGTTCGGCCGGTCGATTGTGACGTTCACGAGCCGCAGATCGACCGGAACTCCTCCGACGACTTGCGGGAGGGGGTCGCTCGTGACCGATAGCTGTGCGGTGTGCGGGTCCACTTGCACCTTTGCGCGTACAATGACTGTGCCGAGGTCGAACGGGCCGGCCTTCGTCGGCACCGCGATACTCAACCCGTACGGGGCGCCCTTATACGAGCTGGTCATATAAACCTTGCCGCCGGTTACATAGAACGGTGTCGGACCCGTTCCCGCGCCAGCCGTGACAGTCCCAATCTGCGAAGCGCTATCGCACGTGCCCGCGTTCGCTTGCGCTTCAGGACACAACGGTAGGCCGACCAAGCTGCCGAGCAGACCCTTGGGCATCGTCACAGACACGCCCTGCATGTGCTGATCAGCATCGGAACGGCTGAACGTTGTGAGGAATGACGTGAACGCTCCCGCTTCCACATCCCCCACACCCGCACTCAAGCCCGGATTGAACGGCAAGACCGCACCAGGACACGACGTACCACCAGGCCCCGAGTTCAACTGGAAGCTATCCGAGCGTGCTGTCGCTTCATCCGGACGCGCCCACGGATACAAAGACGCTTCAGTGGTCTGCGTCACGCACGTCGCCGGGGTCGACAGCGGTGCTCGTGCCCCTGACTTGAACTGCAAACTGATGTCTTCGAACGGGTATTGCGGATTGTCATCGAACGTTGTCGTCAAACGACCTGTCACGGGATTAGCCTGAATTTGCCCTGGGATCTTGAAGTCAAGACCATGTGCGTCATCGCGCAACTCGATCGCCATTCTGAACATTTCCCCAGACTCCGGATCACTAGAGTTCTGGGTGCGAATAAAGACCGACCCTTCGATCGGACTGGAGATCAACTGGGTATGCAACAACACTGTCCCGATCTGCGAACCCTTAGGACATTCCGCAGGCGCACTGGAATCCAAATGCAAGTGCGCATCATCACATGCCTGCAACCCATCAGCAGCCGAAGGATTGATCGACATCCCTTCCGGCAACGTCACCACAGCCTTCTTCAGATCGCCCTCGGCCAGACCTTCCGGATTCCTCGATTGCGGCAGCGAAAGCTTCACATTCACACCGGTCGGACTGCTCGTAGCCGTACTCGTCGGGGTGACCGTGATACTCGGCGCGAACGGCACCATGTCACAACCAGCCACCACCGGACCATGAAAGTCGATCGTCTGCATCGGACTGGGGTGTTCGTAACTATTGGATTCCGCGCCGAACTCCAACGGTTTACCCGTGCATGAAGTCGGCATGCGCAGGAACAATTGTCGGTTCGCATTCGTCGGGCACGACAAGCCGCGTGGACCGTAACCGCTGTTACCGATACAGCTCCAACGGTAGATGTCGTGACTGTGATCGGCCGGTACGCCCCACACTGTGATTTCTGTCGAACTGACAGCGATCGAGGTGCTTGTGTCACGGCTTATGACGTCGATCCCGTGATCGCCCGCACGCACGTAGGCGTCGAGCAGGACCACAGTACCGAGAATGTTGAAGCCGAGCACAGCTGAGGCGCCGTACGGGGGACCACGTTGAACAGGCCTGTCGTGTAGTACCTGCCTGCGATGCCTACCCGCGCGATGCCTATCTGGCTGTCTTGTGGGCAACCGGGCAACTCCTGCACTTCGACTTGATTGGGGTCCTCCGTCGTCCCAAGTTCGTCTGTCGTGCACAACGCGCTCGCGGAGGGGTTACCTATCACACCCGGAGGGAGATGCGCCACTACGTCCTTGAAGAACTCGTTCGAGTTGATCGACGGCGCCGCCGAGTTCGTGAACGTAAAGAACGATTTCCAATCGAGCTTCGTCGTGAAATCCGCGGGAACCGAGCCCGCCAACACGTCAGGCGAACCATCCGCGTTCAAGAATTCGACCGCACCGTAATCAAACCCGAACGCGCCCGGAGACCCGATCTCTATCGAGTGTTCTTCTTCTGTGCCGGTCGTGCCGCCACCGGACACGACTATCCGATCGGAGATCGACCCAGTCGCTTCACCGGGTACTGTAGGGACCGCCTGGAGGCCTACCTGAACACCAGGAGCCAACGTCCCTGTGATTTCACACGAGATCGATGTGGTCCCACCTTCGCATTCCACGCCTATCGGCGTCATAGACGAGGTCTCGCCGACCGCCAACCCCACCGCTTCTGGTTGTAGTTTGACGCTTGTCACCGGCGAGCCGAACGTATCGACCACGGTGATCGGGCCCTGCGTCGCGGTGTCCCCAACGTTCTGCACCCAGTACCGCAACGCCATTTCTTGCCCAGCTTGCACGGTGTCTGGGGTGATGGTGCGCAATACCAGCTTCGGAGCGGCAAACGCCGAACCAGCAGCCACCACACACACCAACACGCACGCCAACATTGTTGCGCCAGCTGCGCGAAACACGATCATCGAATTCCTTGACATTCTCATTCTCTCCCTCTAGCGCCCAGATCGACTGTTGTGCGCCGAGGACACTCGTGCCCCGTAACGCTTACGTGCCACGCGTTCACAACCCGCTCGCTTACCCCTCGGCTTCTTGCGACACACAGCAAGCGCATGACGCAACCGCAAATTGGGCTTGGCCTTGCTCTTTACCTTCACCGCTGTGGCGAAGCTCGGATTGCCGAGCCCGCTAAAACCTGAGGCCGTATTGAACGACGGCGATGCCGAAGGCGTACCCTGACACGCATCCCCAACACACGGCACACCAAGCACCGGCGGTTCAGGCAACCCCCCGTCCACGCGCACGTCATACACATCGACGAGCTTGTCCGGATCCCAACGCGTCAATTTCTGGCCAGTCACAACAAAAGCGTCATGACCATCCGCGCTCGCTTCTACAAACCACGCCCGGGCTTCGCCCGTACCGGTCGACAACAACGACAACCGTTCCGTGACCGTATCGTACTCATACGCATCGGTCACACCATTGGTGTCCTGCGGCACCAAAGCTTCAGCCGTATTGAAAAACACATAACGCCCATTGCTACTCATGAACCGCGGCCGATACGACTCGCCGAGGCGCGTACCGCCATTATTCGCATGCACTTCGGTTTCCACACCAACCCTCGGAGCGGCCCCCGTAGGCGGACACGACACACACTTCAACGTACCTGTGTCAGCCTTATACAAATATATGTTTCCAATGCTTTCCGCGTCAACCGTATTACCCACGAAGGCAAGCTCTCCACCGTCTGCCGTCATACCGATCTATGGGTCCTCCGGAATACAGCGATATGCCGCGTCCGCCCTGCTTCCCACACAATAAGATCGAGATCTCCCGTGTGGTAGTAGACGCGCGATCCATCGTCGCTGACATCCGAGCACAACATCGATCGCCGGCCAGTTGAGCCCTCGAAAGTGTTGCCATACCCCGGTCCGATGTACGGTGAGATTGTGTTCCGCTTGGGGATTCGGCCCGTCCGTATACATGTAGAGTCCGCACCGCCTTCCGGGGCGTTGTCCAGCAGGCGTGTGCTCGTGCGAAACAGTATGTGCTTCAGATCGGGCGTCGCCGCTTCGAGATACACATTTTCAGCCGTCACCGGTTCGCTTGTCTCCGATTCGGTCACCATCACGCTTCTCGTACCGTTCTTGCGCATGAAGATCTGGCCCGGAAGTTCATTTACTTCGAAGAGGATCCGCGAACCGTCGGTGGAGATGCTGTCTTTGGTTTCGATCTCCACTTCCTCTCGGCCGCGAGGATTATGGCCACCGGCTACCAAGTTCGATCCGCCGGGCGGGATGCTCCCGTCGGGAAGCACGCCAAGCATCTTCAGTGTCCCATGTTCGTACACGTACGCCTTGTAGTTGAACACCCCGTGAGCTTCCGGCAGATAGTTGAGACGACTCGCGAAAGTCACCACGTCAAGCGAAGGCGTCGCGCCGCCCAGTTCTGGTTGCCCGAGGATCTGTAGGTAGAACGAGGGCATTCCGGGGGGAACGGTTCCCCTTCGTTGCTTGCGTCGGTGAGCGCTACAGGCAGTTTGCCAGTCGAAGTTTCCTCCAGGTACAGGTTTTCGCTTTTCGGTCTCGCCGTAGACGGACCTCCTGGCAGGCTGTAGCCGATCACCCCGGCGATACTCAAGTCCGAGGAGAACTCCATCACCTCCGTTTTGTAACCAAAGACCTGTCCGCCATTCGCGACATTCGGAGTCGGCGTAATACCTTTGCTCACCCAACCATCAGGACGCCGTTCGGCGATGTACTGGCTGTACCCTGCGTTACCCGACCCGGTTACTTCACCAAACCCTGTTTTCGACATGAACTCGACATGTTCGCCGGTTTCGGAGGCCAGCGTCTGGCCGAACGATTCGCCGCTCACGTCCCCGCCGTTCTTGACGACGGGGCTGACCATCTCATACGCACGACAATCCGGAAGGCCTGTGGAGGACCCGACCCGGTAAGCCGCGTTCGGGCACGTATCGGCAGGTTCAGGCGAGGACGCGGAAAACGTGGTGAACGTCTCATCTTCGCCAGGTGTCGTACCCGAGGCATTGGTCGCCACGACCCGATAGTGGTAAATGCCACCGGCCTGCAGACCGGTCAAGAACTCACCGACTTCCACTCCTTCGCTCCCGGAGCCCAGATCCCCGTCTGGCACCGGGACGCTCGAACCATAAGAGGTGTCGGGACCGTATTCGAACCGGTAGGTCGTGTCCGCTTCAGACGGGTTGATTTGCGCATCGATCCGTGCGGTGCTCCTGTTCACTTCCGAAGCCCACACACGTGCCACCACCGGCGCCGACGCCGCCGCAAACGCCGAACCTGACGCGAACACAAGCCCCGTCAACAGCACGCACAACACTCCTGCCAACCTCACAGACCCGCGAACACTCATCACACCCATCCCCTCCTAGAAAGCGATCCACACGAAAACGACCCGCGGGACCGCGGGCACGACAAAACAGCCACAAGCCCTGGGCTTGTGGCTGTAGAAGCACATGAAGCGCCGCACATGCGACGCGAGTACTCGGGCAACCAAGCCGGCCACTTGGACCGGCTGGCCGCCGAGCTACACGGCGGCGAGGGAGCTAGCGCCTAGATGCCGGCTCGGCCAGAGAGAGAGAGAGAGAGAGAGAGACGCGTCAGCGACGCTGACGCGTCCTATTACGCCCGTGTGTGAAGCACACAGACTCTCAAGCACGTTATTCCCCAAAGAAAGCACGCTGAAAACACCCCTCTCTAAAAATGACCCGGTCCCTCTCCCAAGGGCCCTGCTCAAACCGGTTAGCGTCAGACCACAAAGCCCAACCCAAACCCGACCTATGTACATCCCTCGCCAACTGGCAACAGGACTAGTAGGTGTTTATACACGATGGACGAACTCGTGTCAACCCCTTACTTGCCTACAAGATTCACTTACTGCCCGAGAAGCCCATCCCTATGTGTGCATAGATCCACGGTTCCTGCAAGGCAGGCTGTGCTCGTGCAATTGGATCTCAGGGACCAAGCAAGGCAGCCGGATTGGCCTGCGCAGCGATGTTGCGCAACTCCCCCACACCGGCGTCTACGCCCTCGGCCAGCACCCGCTCGAGCGCCCCGCGATGACCCTCGAAGCGCTCCTGCGCGTATGGAGCGGCCAGATCGCGTGAGACCATGAAGGCCCAGTCAGAAGATTGAAGCGCGAGCAGCTCGCGCAGCGCGGCCTTTCCGGCAGCCTCCTCTGCGGCAAGTGTCCGTAGCTCGGCCGCGCGTGTCGCAAAGGCCATATCCGCCACCTTCGGTCCCGACCAGGTGGATAGATCGCCGTCCTTGCCCCATGTGCTCGGCTCCCAGTCAGCATCGTCGAGCATCACTGGGTCGTGCATTGCCGTGGATTCATCGATACGCACGAGCGGCAATCCCTGCTTTGAGCACTCCTCGACGACTGCTCCCAGCCATGCCACTCCCTCGTACCACCAGTGTCCGAGCAGCTCCGTGTCCAGCGCGCACACGACGAGCCCGCCGCCAGGGAGCGCAGCCTCTTTTCCGGCTGTTTCGTTGGCGCTCCGCAACCGCTCGATCGTTTGCGCTACGAACTCCACCGCGTGCTCGCGCGCGAGCCCCAAGGCACGCTCGTGATCGTAAGCTTTGCCATCGTTGGCCCAAGGGTTGTGGTGATGGATCGTGTGATGGTGATAGTCCCTGTAGCTGCCGTGCGCCGGGTAGCCCTGATCGCCCCATACGCGCGCGATCGTGGCGCGGTCGATCGGCGCGAGCACGACACCCGACGCGCCCACCAGTGGGCGCAGGTGCTCGCGGGCTCCGAGACCGTGGCGGTTAGTGAGCTCGACACAGGTTGCCCTTACGCCGGCTTCCTCCAATAGCGGCTCCAGGTGCGGCGAGTGGGCGCACTCCGGCAACCAGAAACCTCCCGCCCAGTGCTGTGCAAAGCGGGCACGATGTGAGTCCACGCCGGTCTGCACCTGGGCGCGAACCCCAGCGTCGGTCGCCAACAACGGCAGCACCGCGTGCGTGGCACTCGATGTCCACTGCGCGTAGCGCCCGAGCGCGCCAAGCAGGTCGCCGCCAAGCCCGCGGAAGCGCTCCAGTGCACGCTCATACTCCCCCCAAGAGCGCTCGAGCTCCTGTGCCAGCTGCTCGAAGCCGTTCTCGCGCAGCCCCTCTATGTCTTCGGCGTGTGTACGCCGTCTGACCTCGTCCACGAACGCTTCGAAGCGCCCTCCCACGCCGTGCGCTTCGAGCTGGTCGCAAAGCACCGGCGTCAACGACAGCGTGAGCGGCGCGCCTGCGTCGAGAACGTCGAGCAACGGCAGATAGCTGCCAGCCATCGCCTCCCACAGCCACTCCTCGCCGAACGGCCACGTGCCGAAGCCCTCCACGTAGGGCATATGGGTGTGCAGCACGATCGCCAGCTCGCCCCGCTGGCGAGACGCGCTCATGACGGTCGAGCGTGAGTCCGCCGACTGCCGCAGGCTGGGTGCTCCAAGCGACTCACGGCCGGCAGACGGCGATGAAGTCCAACGCCTTGTCCAGATCAGCCTCGGCGGCCGCTCGCAAGACGAAGTCGCTGGCAGCGATCGCCGGCGTGAACCAGTCGTAGAACGGCTTGGTCAGACGCAACCGGGGATGGATCGAGTCCCAGCCGAGCTTCAAAGCGAGCGCATGCACGTGCAGCTTGCGGGCATGAAACAGCCCGTACATCTCAACGCTCGCAAACGTCGCCCGGCACAGTTGCTCGAACTCCCCACTGCGGTACTCGTGAACGTGCCAGGGATTGTCTGAGCGCTCGGCGCCCTTGGGCGCGAGCGTGAGCACGTTGGGCGTGGACACGAACACGACCCCCTTCTCCCCCACGAGCGACTTGAAGTGCCTCAGCACCGCCCCCGGGTCTTGTAGGTGCTCGATCGTCTGCAAGAACACGACCGCGTCGGCCGGCTCGGGGAACGTCTCCACCAGGTCGCGGGCAAAGCGCAGGTTCTCGCGCGGGTAGCGCAGGCGTGCATGCTCGTGCGCCTCAGGATTAGCGTCCACCCCGACGACCGACGCGGCGCTCTCGGCCAGCACATCGGAGCCATAGCCCTCGCCGCAGGCCATGTCGATCGCGCGCAGGCCCCTGATACGCGCCGCGATCCACTCGTACACCGCGAGGTGTCGCCTGAACCAATAGTTCTCCTCAGGCACGTCCGGCAAGGTGCGCTCGCCGGTAAGCGCGAGCGGAGGCACACCCTCGGGCTGGTTGCCCTGCAGGAAGAGCGGCGCAGGGAGCGTACCCTCTGGGGCACTAGCGGAAGGGCCAGGCACAGGGCGCGAGTATACGTTCCCCACACACCTCCCGGCAGTGCGCATCGTCTGTGCCGGTGCCTTATTGTGCCCGCCGTGACATCCACCTTGAACGCGGAGGAGATCCGCGACGTCAACACCCGCTACCACGACGTGGCAGCCAACCATTACGACGCCAAGTGGGGCATCGACTTCGGCGACGTCGGCCAGGCGCAAGTCATTTCCAAGGTGCGCAAGGCGCTCCGGCACGAGCCCACTCGCTTCGAGCGCTCCCTGGAGATCGGCTCGGGCACCGGCTACTTCACGCTCAACCTGATGCTCGCCGGCTTGATCGGGCAGGCCACCTGCACCGACATCTCCCCTGGCATGCTCTCCACCTTGAGCGCCAACGCTGAGCGGCTCGGATTGGACGTGACGACCGTGCCCACCGACGCTGAGCGCCTACCTTTCGAGGACGGGAGCTTCGACCTGGTGATCGGCCACGCGATCCTGCACCACATCCCCGATCTAGCACAAGCCTTTCGCGAGTTCGCGCGCGTGCTCGCACCAGGTGGCACCGTCCTGTTCGCAGGCGAGCCCTCCCGCTACGGCGACCGCTTGGCGACAGTGCCCAAGCGCGCCGCCGGCGCCGTCGCGCCTTTGTGGCGCAGGGCGATTCGCGCTCGGCCCGCCCCTCCAGCCGACGGAGGTGCTCCAGAGGCCTCCTTGGAGGGGTTCGTGGACGTGCATGCCTTCTCGCCCGGGGAGCTCTCGACGTTCGCGAGCGATGCCGGCTTCACCGATGTGCGCATCACCGGCGAGGAGCTGCTTGCCAACTGGTTCGGCTGGACCAACCGCACCTTGGAGGCAACCGCGCACCCCGAAGACGTGCCTTGGGGCTGGCGCAACTATGCCTACCGGGGGTACCTGGCTTTGCAGGGCGTCGACCGGCGCCTACTGGAGTCCCGTCTACCGGCGGCGATGTTCTACAACCTGATCGTCACAGCGCACAAGCCTTGAGTTAGTGATCGCGGCGGCACCCAAGACTTGACTTGGCCAAGTTGGCCAACCGGTGTTACGCTACGTCAATGTCCAGCTACACGATCGGCGAAGCCAAGACACAGCTCTCCAAGCTCGTGCACCAAGCGGAAGACGGTGAGGAGGTCGTCGTCCGTCGTGGATCTACGCCTGTAGCGCGCATCGTCGCGATCACCGGGAGAGAGGGCACGGCCAGGCGAGCTCCGGGCCGTATGCGTGGTCGCATCGACATGCACGAGGACTTCGACGAGTGGCCCGCGGATGTCGCTCGGGCGCTCGGCATCTCCGATTGATGGGCCTGCTGCTCGACGCACATGCGCTGATCTGGTGGCTGGACGATGACAGCCGGCTGTCCGCGCCTGCACGCACAGCCATCGAAACCTCCGAGGAAGCGCTTCTCGGAGCAGGCACACTCGTCGAGATCGCCATCAAGCGATCTCTCGAAAAGCTGGACATAGACGATGACTGGCCGGAGCAGGCACAAGCCGACGGCTTCGCCGTGCTTGCGATCTCCTGGGCTCACGTCGCCCGCCTGCAGAAGCTTCCTTACCCGAAGATCGCCGGTGCGGTCCATCGCGACCCATTCGACCGGTTGCTGGCAGCGCAGGCGCTCAGCGATCGAACGGCCGTGGTGACCCGCGATCCCGCTATTGCCGCCTACGGCGCAAACACAGTGTGGTAGCCCGACTTGACGAGACAAAGGGCCTGACCCGGATGCGCCCGTTCCGCGGCTCCCGCCCGCTCAAGCGCTGGCGCTATGTGGGGGTGTTCGGCGAGCAGCTCATGATCTGCGCCGCCGCGATCCAGGTGGGACCCGCCCGTCAGACGTTCTGGGCAGTGTTCGAGCGCTCGAGCGGTGCGATGACCGAGCGCACCCGCATGCTTCCTCGCCGCGGAGCCCTCGACCTGAGCTCAGGGCAACTTCGCATCCACGACGACGGAGTCATGCTGGAGCTCGCGCTCGACGAAGAAGATGGCATCGAGGCGACCTGTCCGCACGGCAGAGAGCAAGTGTGGACGCGCAAGCAGGCAGGTGTCCGTGCACGCGGCGCGCTTACTCTCGGCGCACGTCCCCCGATCGCTATCGATGCGCTCGCCGTGATCGACGACACCGCTGGCTACCACGCCCGCGTGACCGAGTGGTGGTGGGCGGCCGGAGTCGGGACCGCTCCCAATGGCACGCCCCTCGCCTTCAATCTCGTACAGGGCGTCAACGACCCTCCCAGCGGCAGCGAGCGCGCGATTTGGCTCGCAGGCACTCCACGGGAGGCACCGCCCGTGCGCTTCTCCGAGGATCTGCTGACAATCACCTCGGGCGACGGCACAGAGCTGCGCTTCGTCCCTGAGGCCGAGCGTAGTCGCCACGACAACCTGATGTTGGTACGCAGCGACTACCGCGCTCCATTCGGCACGTTCAGCGGCACATTGCCCGGCGAGATCCCGCTCGCCCAGGCGCTCGGCGTCGTGGAGCACCATCGAGCACGCTGGTAAACGCCGCGCACCAGCACGCGGATGGCCCAACTCGGCTCCGAAGCAGCTCCGCGAGATAGCCCAACTCAGGCGCTCCGAAAACAGCCCGCGGTCAGGCGGGTGAAGCGGGCGGCGAGCACTCGAGCCCTCCGCAAACTGTCTCCACAACCATCTGCTTGGCGCGCTCGAGCTCCTCGTCTCCCTGCGGCAACAAGCCGAAGATCCAGCCTGTGAGCACCTGCTCGATCGCCCCATAGAAGGTCATCGCGGCAAACTCCGCGTCGATCTCAGCCTTGAAGATGCCTTCTTGCTGGGCCTTGGTGACGATCTCGCCGATCAGACGGTAGGCCTCGCGGATCTGACCGAGATGCGTTTGGCCGAACGAGTTGGCGGCACGCGTGACCTCCACGATGATTACCTTCATCAGGTCGGGGTCGTGGCGGTAGCTGTCGACGATGAACGAAGCGATCGCGCCGAGCTTCTCACGCACGGGGATCTGCTCGGCGTCGACGGCGCGGATCATTTCGAGCATCACCCCCCAACGCTCGAGGAACAGCGTGTTGAGAACCTCCTCCTTGGAGGGGAAGTAGTGGTAGAGCAGCCCATACGCCACGCCCGCCTCGTCGGCGATATCCGATACGCGGCAGGCGTGAAAACCCTGGCGCGCGAACACCTTGACCGCGGCGTCGAGGATCGCGCGGCGGCGGTCGGACACAGCCTTGGCACGGGTGGAGCTCATCCCTGGATCTCCTCAGACTGGGTGTGAGTGTCCTCGCCCACGTCCCAGACGAGAGAGGAAGGAGTACTGGCGTCTGGGCGGTGGTACAGATGGGGACGGCGATGGGAAAGCAGTGGCACCCGCTTGCGTACGTCGTCCTGACGATCGAAGTCGAGCTCCGCGACGACATACCCTGGGCTCTCGCCATCCGCGCGGGCGAGCACCATCCCCCACGGATCTACGATCAACGAGTCTCCGCCGGAGTGGTGACCGCCAGGATGCTTGCCGACCTGGTTGGCGGCCACCACGAACACCTGGTTCTCGATCGCCCGTGCCCGAACGAGCGGCTCCCAATGGTCGCGTGTCGTCGGCAGGGTGAAGGCCGCCGGCAGCGCGACCACACGCGCGTGGCGCAACGCCAGCACACGGAACAGCTCGGGAAAGCGCAGGTCGTAGCAGATCGACATGCCCAACTTTGTGCCATCCACCAGTTCGCTGAGCACGATCTCCTCGCCAGCCTCATCGGTATCGGACTCGCGATACTGCTTGCCCTCGATCTCCACGTCGAACATGTGCAACTTGCGGTACACCGCCTTGATCTCACCGTCGGGGCCCACGTGCACGGAGGCATTCGAGAGCTTCTCGCGCCCCTCGACACGCTCGGCGATCGACCCAACCACGAGCTCGAGCTTCAGCTCGCGAGCCGTCTCACGCGCCCAGGAGATTGCGCTTCCCTCGAGTGTCTGAGCACCAGCCCGCAGGTCGTCGGGGGTCCCCATGACGGTCCACTTCTCGGGCAGCACGACCAGCGTCGCCCCCACTGCAGCCGCCGCCCGCACGTGCAGGTCCGCGGCCGCAATGTTCGCGTCTACGTCCGCCCCGGAGCTCAGTTGAACGGCGGCAGCCTTCATCGGACCTCAGGGATCGGGCAAACCTCGCGCAAAGGCTTGCAACCTCGCAAGGACGCACGCCCGAGGATCCCTATAGGTGGATAGATTGACTGGTCAGTCAATACACCCAAGAATAGCGCCCGCTAGCTCAGCTTTACTCCGAGCGCGGTGTGCACGGCTTCGCCCCGTTGCGTGAGCTTCCAAGCATTGGGCTCGCCTTTGGGTTTGTCTTCACCGCGATTGTCCACCAGACCCGAACGTTGCAGGCGCGTTAGCAGCCGCGACATCTGGCCCTCATCGACGATCCCAGAGCTGTCCGCAACGAGGCGGTTGGAAGCGCCCGGTGCAGCAGCAATAGTCGCTAGGACGCGGGCGGTGCGATAGGTGAAGCGGATCGATAGGCCATTGAAAGGGTCCGTGACATCATCGGGCGTTGGACGGAGTGCTCGGGGCGTTGGGCGCTCGAGCTCCCAGCGGGCCGCTGTGGCACCGAGGTAGGGATGCACGATCATCCCCATCAGTGGATTGACGAGATCCGCGAGCGGTCCGGGGCCATCTTCGAGCAAACGGGCGTGGATGACCGACAGCGCACCCCCCACGACGGCTTGCGCTCCGACGGGCGAGAGGGCGCGGCTCTGCTTGGATTCCACGCGGCCCCCGTCGACCGCTGCGATGAGCAGGTCGAGTACATGCTTGCGGTGCTCGGAGACCTCGGACCCCGCCCTCAGGGCCTCGACCACGCACAAGCGGGCAATAGTAGGAGTCGAGTCGAAGGACTCCAGCAACGCCGCGAGGCCTGCGCGAATGCGGGCTCCCCACTTTGTCTCGCTCGCATATGCGGGCAGCACGCTCACGGCGATCGATTCGATTGCCTGATCGAAAGCCGCGAGGAAACAAGCTTCGCGATCCTCGAAAAGGTCATAAAAAGTGCGACGGGAGACACCGGCGCGTTTACAAACCCGTCCTACGCTGGCGCTCTCCAATCCCTCCTCCGCCACTATTTCGCTGATCGCAAGCAACAAGCGACGACGCTGCATCTCGATCACATGCCCACCCTGCCGGGCCTCTGCCCGCTTAGGAGGCAGTGACTTGAGCCGCGAGGACATTGGCCACCTCCTCTCCTTGCTCTGTGAGAGTCCAGGCGTTCGCTGCGCCTTTGGAGCTGTCAGTGCGGGCATTCTCAACCAACCCGAGCCTCTCCAATCGTGCGAGCAGCTTCGACGCTTGACCCTGGTCGCCGATTCCGGAGGCCTCACCGATTACCCGATTCGATCGCCGCGGATTCTCCTTTACCGCGGCGAGAGTCATCACGGTGCGATAAGTGAGACGCATATCGAGACTCTTCAAAGGGTTCGCCGGTACCGCACGATTTCGCGCGGGAATCTTCGCCACAGGCTGGTCCAGCTCTCTGCTCGCCGCGGCCGCTCCGAGATACGGCAGCACGATCATTGCCATCAACGGGTTGAGCAGATCGAGGATGTCCGAATCGCGCGCGACCAGGCGAGTGTGGATCACGGACGCGACGCCACCGACCACGCCCTCAGCGGTCACCGTCGTTATCTGGGAGCCCCCACTCGCCTCCTGGCGACCGGCATCGACCGCCGTGACCATGCGAGCGATGACACAGCGACGCAACTCGAGCGCTTTAGCGCCTGCACTCAACGACTCGACCACTGCGATTCGGCCCAGTGCGGGCTCGTCGCGGAGAAACCGGAGCAGAGCCTCCAAAGCGCTTCTCACCCCATCTGCCCACTTAGCAGCCTGGTCACAAGCCCTCGACACGTACTCACCGGCGCGAGCGATCGCCTCTTCAAACGTTGCCAAGAAGCACTCTTCCTGCCCATCGAAGATCTCGTAGAACGTGCGACGCGACACCCCAGCACGCTCCACGACGAACGCAACCGACACATCTCCCGCCCCACGTTCACACACCACATCAGCCATCGAAGCGAGCAACCGAATACGTTGGATCTCCTTTACACGAGTGTGATTCGGCTCATTACCCGTAGGGATCCAATTCGCGGGCCCTCTCCGAATCGGCGACAACCCTCCACCCGTTGCCATCTCATCTCTTCTTCTTGTTCTTGGTCTTCTTCTTCCCCTTGGCCTTGCCGTGCTTCTTGGCCTTTTTTGGCTTCGCTTTGACCTTCTTCTTCACAACCCCCGCCTTCTGTTCAGACGGGAAAGCAAACAGAGGGACCGCCACGAATGGCAACGGCGCGGGCGGTTCTGCAAACGTATTCGCGAACACCCCTGTTGTGAACGTCTGATCGACGCCATAGGAGGTCCCATCCACATTTGTGGCCGTCAGCCGATAGTGATAGGTCGTGCCCGGCTGAAGGCCCGTCAACGCGAGTGACACCACCGCTTCGCTCGCACCAGCGCCAACCGACCCGAGGCCCGTCGGAGGACCGTAATCGGTGGTCGTGCCCACTTCAAAGCCATAAGCAGTCGGCAAACCACTGGTGTTGACAACACCACCGATCGTCGCACTGTTCTGCTCTACACCACTCGACCCTCCCGTCAGAGCAACAGCAGGAGTGGACGCACCCGTCGTGAACGTGGCGTCAGCCCCGATGACACGACCGGCCGGGTTGATCGCCACAACTGCGTAGTGGTAGAGCGTGTTTGGCTTGAGTCCACTGAGGAGCTCCTCGACGGGCTGACCTCCGAGACCGGAGGCTATGCTGGACGGCGCTGTCGCACCACCCGCACCGTAGGGATCTGGCGCCGTGGGCTCATACTCCCCATCTTCGACATAGGAGAAGAAGTAGTTCGTGCTGCTGTGCTTGGTATCGACCGTAGCGTGCAAGACGACGCTTGAACGCGTCGCATTCGAAGCCGTGACCGAGCCTTCGAGCAACGGTGGCAACGCACTGGTAGTGAATGTCTTGTCCACCCCGTAGCTCGTACCGGTTTCGTTGGCGGCGGCGATCCTATAGTGATAGGTGCTGTTTGGCTCCAGATCGGCGACTGTCACTTCAACGCCCTTGTCTTCACTAGCGTCTCCTGCGTCCAACGCCGGAGTGCTTGACCCGTAGGCTTCGCTCAAGCCATATTCGAAGGACCAGTGCGTATCGAACCCATTTGGTTCAAACGAGCCGTGCAAAACGGCTTCGGCGGCAAAGATGCTGCTCGCCGCCCCTGTCACGACCCCTTCGACCGCGCCCGGCGTCTCAAACGTGGCGTCTTCGCCGAAGTTCGTCCCGTTCTCGTTTTCACCGACAAGCCGATAGTGATAAACCGTTTCAGGTTGAAGACCAGTCAGCGTCTCTTTCACAACAGCCCCGGCCGTTCCTTTGCCTGCGCTTGCCACGGCAGTGCTCGAACCGTATCCGAGCGTGTCCCCATACTGGAAGTGATAGGTCGTATCTGTCCCATCGGGGTTTATGGTGCCTTCTACAGTTCCGTTTGTGCGATGCACTCCCGAAGCGCTTCCTGTTGTCACATCAGGCAGAACCACAGCGTTGCCAAACCTCCGAATACCGCTCGAAGTCGCTATATACACCACGTTGGTGGCTTCGTTGACCGCGATGCCCAATCCTTCGCTCAGGCGTCCAGCACCGAATGTCCCTACGATTTTGTGTTCGGCGTCGAGTTCCTCTGCCATGTTGCCAAGGTCGATGAGAACACGATGCGTCGCATTGTCAACCGCAATCCCTGTCAGGCCTTCGGCGATCTGAGCTGTCTCTTCCGCAACTCCAGTTGGCGAGCTTCGCTTGAACTCGACAAGTCGGCCACCGCCGCCATAGCTTTCCGCATAGATATCGCCAGTCGAGTCGACAGCCAGATACTTGGGCGACCCGAGCAACGGGCTTTCAAAGCTCTGTATCTGTTCGCCGGACGGGTTCAGCTCGTATATCGCTGCGCTTTTGTAGTCGCCTATATAGAGGTCGCCGGAGGAGTCGAGGGCGACACCGAGCGGTTCGCCGAATTTGCTTCCCGACCCTGCTCCGCCCAGGCATGACGGCCCGCTTGCACCAAACCCCGTGATCTCACATGCAAATCCGTATTCGCTCAGTCCATTGAGCGAGAGCTCCTCGATGAGATTGTTCTGCACGTCCGGCAGGTACACCTTTCCGCCGGCCACGGCCGGCCCTGCCGGTTCGTATTTGAAATCAAACGCTTTGCTCGGTGTCCCCGAGCCATCAAAGCTCGACGGACCCCCACCAACAGGCGCTCCCCCTTCGGGACCGAAGACCTGAACCTTTTCATCGCCGCCGCCGTCAACTACATACACATTGCCATTTGATTGATCCACCGCGATCCCATTCGCCTTCGCGAACACTCCAAATGCCGGTTCGATCGAGGTACGTTCTTCAAGCGCCAGCGCCGGGGCGGCTGTGACCATCCAGCCACCCAGCACGCCCACAAGCAGACACAGGAGCATCCTGGCTGATATCGAGACTGTCCGCATCACTTACTCCTCCTGTTGGCGGCGTTGCCGAGGTTGGCTCCACGAGGCTTCCCGTGCTGCTTGTGCTTTCGTGCGGCGCCCGACTTTCGTGCCTTCTTGGCCTTGCTCGCCGTAGTGCATCCGGTGACAGCGATCGGCGTCGACTGGTGGATGCTTGCCCCGTTTTGCGCGATGAACGAGGTCGGCATCCTCAGGGTGCTCTTGCAGAGATTCCCGTTGGCGGCCAACGCCGAGTCATGCCCTTGCGGGAGGTAGAGCTCGAAGCTGTTGATTGGGACGTCGGGAACCTGGTTGAACGTGCTGCTGGTGATCCCCGCTTTGTTGATGAATGTGTCCCCGATCAGGTCTACGCGCACACCGTAGCCTTGAAGGACCACGATCAGGTTCGGGAACGCTTCCCCACCGTGGCTGACGAAGTACGCGGGTCCGGTCAACTGCACTGGCAGGATCGGCGTGTTCGCCCTCGCGATCCCGACCACCGAGTCCTTCGGGCAAGTTCGCTGGGTTCGCGTTGAACGTAGCCGCAGGACAGGCCTTCTGCAGAGTCGTCAAGCGCGAGGGTAGCTGCTTGGGCAGGTCTACCTTGACCTTGGCGATGTTCGCGTACTTCGCCCCTTCGGGGTAAATGACCTTGGCGTCTAGGCTCGCACCGTTGGCTCTGGAGGTCTTCCCTGAGGTCGAGACCTTGAACTGCGGCTTGAAGCCGAGTCCGGCACAGTTGGTGACCTGGAACGGGCTCGATACGTGCGCTCCACCGCTTTCCTTGCTCGAGAGCGTCCCGGTGATCGCGGTTTTGGCGCAACTCGTCGGATTGAATGTGAACCCCGGGCGATCGATCGTGACGTTCACGACCTTCAACTGCAATGGGATCCCGTCGAGCGCCGTCGGCAACGGATCGGAGGTGACCGTCAACGCCGCGGTGTGAGGATCGATGTTGATCGCCGCCCGCACCACCACGTTGCCCGTGCCCGTAGTACCAGACAGCGTGAACGGACCAGCCTTTGCCGGCACCACGATCGACAGGCCAAACGGGGCGCCCTTGTAGCCTTCGGTCAAGAACACCTGGCCCCCGGTCACCAGGAACGGCGTCTGACCAGGACCGGTCAATACCTGGGTATGACCGATCAGGCTCTCCGCCGAGCATGTGCCTGCGAGGCCTGGGCTCTTTGCACAGCGGGATCCCTGTCAGCGATCCCAGCAGTCCCGGCGGCATCTGCATCTGCAGCCCGTTCAAGAACTCATCCGCATCGCTGCGCCCGAAGGACAGCGTGAACGGCGTGTATTCCCCAGCCTGAATGTTCGTCGTGCCCGCCACGAACGACGGGTTGAACTGCGGGCTGATGCAACCCTGGTTGATTTCGAACGTCGAGATCGCGGACACGTCCGTCGTGAACGGATTGCTCCACGGCGTCATGTCGAGACTCGTGCCGACAGGACCACAGACCCTGGGGTTGGCCAGCGTCGCTCGCGACCCACCAGCCAGTGTCAGTTTCAGATCGCTGAAAGGCAGCTGCGGATTGTTGTCGAACGTCGCTGTCAACTGACCGGTCTGCTGGTTCAGCGACGCGTGGCCTTCCAGCTTCACGACGATCCCGGAATCGCCTTCGCCGACGACCTGCACGAACAAGCGCACCATTTTCCCGTCCTGCGCGTCCGCGGGACTACACGGTTCGCAGTCAGGGGTCGCCAGATACACATCGCCGGTCAACGGCAACGCCAGCGCCGGAGTACGAATCGAGACCGTCCCGACCTGCGCGTCGCGCGGACAGTTCCCGGGCTTAGCCGGTTCCTCCAAGCCGCGTTCGGGCAGGGCCGAAGAACTGTTCGTCGCTGCACGCTTTCAGCCCCACAGCCGCCGACGGAGAGACGACCGTACCCATCGGCAACGCCGTCACGACCCTCTTCACGTTCGGCTGCGCCAACCCATCGGGATCGTTGCTCTGCGGCACGTGCAGGTTGAAGTCATAACCGGCGGGAGCACCCGCTTCCAGCGTATCCGGCAGCATCGACATGCTCCCGGAGAACGCAAGCGCACCACATCCGGTCATCGTCCCCAAGCGAACCGGATTCTCCACTGAACACTCCGCGGTTACCCCATTCGTCCACTTCGACGCGACCAACCAAGGGACTCGAGCACTGGGTCGGGTTCGTCAACAACGGGACGCGAGACACACCTGCCGCAGGACCACCAAGACCACCAGTTCGCCACGATTATTGCTTTGAAGTTCGATCGGACCCGGACCCTCGTGATCGGCCGGAACGCCCCAGATCGTGACGGTCGAGCCGAGGACGCGATCGGCCTCGCTGAGTTCAGATGCGGTCACTCGCACCGCATAGTCGCCGTCGGACAACACACTCGTGTCGAGCCTCACCGGAAACGCGACGCCGGTGAACATGAACGCGGCCGGCTCGCCCGGGCTTGGTTCGATGTTGTAGACCGGTACGTCAGAATGCGGTGCTTTGAAGCCTTCTTGGAAAGTGGACCTGATCGCTACGCTCGCCACCCCGACGATCGTGTCACGAGGACACTCGCGAGCCAGCGCACGAGCCGTCGGCAGCGCGGCATCCCGACCGTGTTGCCCACCAGCCCTGGCGGCAGATCCGCACGTACGTCCTTGAGGTTGCCAGCCGTCTGTTCGTCGCCGATCGTGGCGATCGCGAAATTGGTGGTGACGTCCGGATGCGCGCCTGCCTGACGCGGGACGTGGCCATGACCACGCTGCCCGGCGCAACACCGAAGCCCGCCGGCTCATCGCTGACTGTCAGTGGCGAGCTCACTGAGCCTCCCATTTCAGCGCCCCCACCGGTGACGATCCCTTCGTTAAGATGCTTGGGGAGTCCGGCAAGACGTCTACCGGGATCCTGACTTTCAACGCGTCCCCTGTCTCCATCACGCCCGTGTAGGTGCAGGTAATGGTCCGCGATGCCCTGCTGCAGAGAAGTTCGTTGCCGATTCCAAGCCCTTCGTGTGGGCCGTATCGCTCCCAACCCTTTGCTTCGCCTGCCCCAAGCTGCGCGGGCAACGTGTCGCTGATCGTTACCGTACTGCCATCGGTGGGACCGCCGACATTGATGGCGGTCAGAACGATCGTGCCGCCGCTGACGGCTTTTTTGACGGTTTTGAGCGCAATCTTTTCCGTTTCTTCGTTCGAGCAGGAGCCAAATCCCGAGCATCGATACTTCCTCTCCTGTCAGTTCCCCGGTAAACGTGATCATATACGGTTTGGTCCCGCTCGCATCGCCTGGACCACCCGTTACCTCTACGTTTCCTGCTCCCAGTTCCGCTTCCAACCCCGCCTGCATTTCTTCAGCGCTCACGTTGTAGGGAACGATGACGAATTTGTCCTTGGCGAAGACGAATATTTCTCCACCGGTAGCGGTTACCGTCAATTCAACGACCTTGCTTTGCGGTTTCACGAGGTTCGTCGGTTCTCCTGTCGAGACGAGCTTCCACACCGGACCGTCGGCCACCGCAAGCGAGGCCGCCGCGGACATCACACCCAGAGCAAGCGGCAGCGATCCAGGACAGCCAGCCCCAACCGTCGAGCTCGGACTGCATCTTCGTGTAACGAGCCATCAGTTGCCCCTCCGCTGTTGCGCTTGGCGGTCGCTCCATGGGCCGGATAGCGCTTGCGCGCCTGCTTTTCGCACACATTCGCTTGTGCCTTGGCTTGCGTTTGCGACAGACGCGCAGTGCATCCGCGAGCTTCTGTGCATCGACAGCGTCTTCGGGTGCGCTTCGACCTCGACAATCGGGGCTGTTCTGACGATGTTGCCGGCGCCGTTGAACGTCGCGCTCGGCGGCGCACCCAACAGTTGCGCGACGCTCGGCGGCCCCTGGCACACATCGCCCGAGCAAGGCACCGCGGACGGCGGCGGATTGTCGCCCGGACGCGGGATTCGCGCGTCATATACATCGAAGCCCGCGTCGTTGTCACCCTGCACCAGTTCGTCACTCGTGGCGAAGAACACATCGCCACCCGGATTCGCTGTTGTCCAGGAACAGCGAGTATTCGGCGCTCGTGCCGGAGGAGATCAGGAAGACATTGCCGTTCTCCCACTCATACGTGTCTAGTCGCCGTTCGTGTCCCTGCCCACCAGCGGATCGGGCGAATCGAAGAATATCCTCTCTCCATCGCTCGACACACCACGCGCGTCGTTGATGACCCAGCCGCATCGGATACTCTGGTCCGAAGGGGTGCCGTATCTGGTCGATGGCCGACAGGTAGGCGTCGCCGGACGGATGGACTCCAGCAGGCGGGCAGGAGATGCAACCCAATTCGTTGGTCTTGATGTCATAGCGATAGATCTGTTCGCTGTCCGCGTTGTTGAACCCCGCGATCGGCGCTGCTGCCTGGAAGACCAGCACAGAGTCTCCGTCCACCATCCGGCCCGGGCCGACGAAGCCCCTACCCGGGAAGCTGCACGATCTGGCTCACGCTGCCACCGTTCGCACCCGCCGACCACAGATCGAGCTCCGGCGGAGAGCTCGATCCGTTCACGAATACGAACGACGAGCCGTCCTTAGCCGCGTGACGATCCCCCCGAGCGTGACACCCGGCAGATATTCCAGCGCACCGGTATCGACATCGAAGTCATAGACCTTCAGTTCGTTGCCGCTCGGCGCCTGACTCGTCAACTGGTCGACGCTCTGGAAGAAGACATGCGACCCGTCAGGAGACGCATACGCATATGTGGGAGCGCTTTTGGCCGCTCCCTGCTTCGCCCGCGTTTTTCGTCAAGGTTTTCAAACAAGCGCGACCCCGTCCGGCGCGGCTTCACCGGTATGACCCGGCAACTGCGATGCGGACACCAGCACGCTGCGCTCACTCCCATCGCCTCGATCTCGTGCACATAGAGCTCACCCGAGGAGACGAAGAACACACGCATTCCGTCTTCAGAGACCTGGTTGTCGAAGGACGGCCGGGATTGTTTTCCCCGGGCCTTTACAGATTCCGCAGTCGGCACGTGCAGCGGCAGGGGGCATAGCGCCGCTCGCCGGGCACGCTGCCGTCGGGCAACACGCCCGCCTCGCTCAGCATCACCGTTCCGCTACTCGTACAAGCCCCAACCCGAGCGCGAAGCGTCCTGAGGCAGCAAGCGACCTTCGTAGGCGACATAGACGATGCTCGCATCCGGCGACATCCCGACAAGCTGGCTGTATTGGGCTGTTCGCTCGGAGTGACTGGCTCGACTAGACCGCTGAACAGCCATGTCGGCGCTTCCAATGGATCGGAGCCAAGCAGATAGAAATTTCCCGTCGCCGATCGACGGCGAGCCCGCTGGGACATGCGGCGCCTATGACCGCATACGCGAGGTGAGAAAGGTCGGGCGTGTAGTCGCGCCACGTGGGCTTCCTGGATGAACAGCGAGACCTTTTCGGTCAACCCGTCGCCTCTGGCTGTCGTCGAGCGGCTCGTCCAACCGTGACTCGTGCGTTCGGCAACGAAATTTTTGCTCAGGCCACTGAGCTCGTTTCACCTGCGGGGCCCTGCGAGGAGATATGCGACGGCATCCCCGTCCGGCGAGGCGACTGAGAACCCGTGACTTTGATTGGTCGAGTTCGGCGGATCCAGTCCGCCGGCGCCAGCCTGGTATCCGTGCTTGTTGGCGGGGATGACCTGTTCGTACGACACGTCCGTCGGGCAGCCCCGAGCCGTCGAATAGCTCGGCGGCGGCGCGATCGTCGCATACGGCTCCCGCGCTCGCCGGGGCACCTCCGAACGCAGCAAGATGTGAACGCGACCCCCAATACCGATCTGGAACCACTCATCTAGACCATCCCCTCCTGACAGAGACTCGGACAAGACCGACGCCCGCCTGTCCCCCGAAAGGGGAGCCCGGGCAGCGACAAGACCGCCACGGGCATCAGACCCACAGCGGTTGAAGGACAAGCGATAGGCGCGCATTACAGAAGGCGCGTGCCGGACACAGGAACCAAGCCGACTACTGGAGCCGGCGAGCCGCGCTGTACTGCCGCGGCGAGGAGAGCTAGCGGCTAGACGCCGGCTCGGCCAGAGAGAGAGAGAGAGAGAGAGAGAGAGACGCGTCAGCGACGCTGACGCGTCCTATTACGGACCCATCAGTGACACACGGACTCTCAACAACGCTATTCCCCAAAGAAACCACGCGAAAAACAACCCTCTCTCAAGAACGACCCGGTCCCTCTCCCAAGGGCCCTGCTAAAACAGGTTAGCGTCAGACCACAAAGACCGACCCAAAACCCGACCTTATGTACGCCCAAAGCCACTTGGCAAAAGGACTATGGGTGTTTATACACGAGTACCGAACTCATGTCAACCCTTACTTGGCTACAAGAGCCTGCCGCGGTCCAAACGCCATCCCACTCCCACTCCGCACCGCGCCGCCCGTACTACGCCCGCGCCAACTCAGCCGTGTCCCCAATGCGGCGTGCACAGCTTCGCCGCGCGGGGAGAGCCTCCAAGCGTTGGGCTCGCCTTTCGGTCTTCCGTTGCCGTCGTTCTCGACAAGCCCAGAACGCTGCAAGCGCAGCAACAGACGCGACATCTGGCCCTCGTCGACGATCCCAGAGCTATCCGCAACGAGGCGATTGGACGCATCAGGTGTCGCCGCGATCGTTGCCAGCACACGAGCGGTGCGATAGGTGAAGCGGATCGAGAGGCCCCTGAACGGATCCGTGACGTCGTCCAGTGCCGGGCGGGGCACCCGGGGAGCTGGGCGCTCCAGCTCGCGGCGAGCCGCTGCCGCACCGAGATAGGGATGCACGATCATGCCCATCAGTGGGTTGACGAGCTCCACGAGTGGCCGGCGATCGGCTTCCAGCAAGCGGGCGTGGATGACCGACAGCGCACCCCCGACGACGGCCTGGGCTCCGACGGGCGAAAGCGCACTCTTCTGACGGGATTCCGTGCGGCCCTCATCGACCGCTGCCGCAAGCACGTCGAGAGCACGCTTACGGTGCTCTGAGACCTCGGCGCCGGCCCTGGGGGCCTCCACCACGCACAAGCGGGCAATGGTAGGGGCCGAGTCGAACCATTCGAGCAGCGTGGTGAGACCGGCGCGGATACGAGCACCCCACTTCGCCTCGCTCTCATACGCCGGCAGCACACTTGCGGCGATCGATTCGATCGCCTGATCGAAAGCCGCGAGCAAACAAACTTCGCGATCCTCGAACAGGTCGTAGAAGGTACGGCGCGACACCCCGGCGCGTTTACAGACCCGCCCCACACTGGCGCTCTCCAATCCCTCCTCCGCCACCACTTCGCCGATCGCCAGCAACAAGCGACGGCGCTGCATCTCGATCACATGCCCACCCTGCCGGGCCTCTGCCCGCTTAGGAGACGCTGACTCGAGCCGCAAGGACACCGGCCACCTCCTCCCCCTGCGCGGTGAGAGTCCAAGCATTCGTGGCGCCTTTAGGAGAAGTCGCATTGGCATTCTCGACCAGTCCCAGCCGCTCCAAGCGCGCAAGCAACTTTGAGATCTGACCCTGGTCGCCAACACCGGAAATCTCGCCGATCATCCTGTTGGATCGTCCCGGGCTGAAAGCAACCGCGGAGAGGACCCGGACGGTGCGGTAGGTAAGACGCATATCGAGACCCTTCAACGGGTTCGCCGGAGACGTGGGATTGGGAAAGGAAGCCTTCGCCACAGGCCGCGTCAGCTCTCTATTCGCCGCAACCGGCCCTAGGTATGGAAGGACGATCATGCTCATCAGCGGATTCGCCAAATCCATGAAACCCGCGTGATTGCGCGAGAGCAGGCGATCGTGGACCACCGAGCACATCCCGCCGACCACAGCCTCAGCCGTCAAACTCGTCGCCGAATGACCAGCCACCGCCACCTGACGACCCACATCCACCTCGGCCACTATCCGAGCAACGACGCCTTGGCGCATCTCACGCGCCCTGGCTCCCGCGCTCGACGACTCCACAACCGCGAGACGACCGAATGCGGGCTCGTCCTCGAGAAACCGAAGGAAAGCCTCGAGCCCGCCCCTGATTCTCTCCTCCCACCCCTCCGACGGGTCGCGCCCAGCCGACACGCACCGACTGGCGCGAGCAATCGCCTCCTCGAACGCGGCCAGGAAGCAATCCTCGCGATCCGCGAATATCTCGTAGAACGTGCGGCGCGACACGCCGGCACGGTCCACTACGTGCGCTACCGCGACATCCGTCGCACCACGCTCACTGACGACTTCGGTCATCGCCGTGAGTATCCGGATGCGCTGAATCTCGCTTACCCGCTCCCGCCCCAGTCCGCCGGAGGGAGCCAGCTCGGCGAGCGCCGGCCGCTCCGGCAACGCTCTTCCCCCGTGCCCCATCTCATTTCTTCTTCTTGTGCTTTGCCTTCTTCTTGCCCTTCGCCTTCCCACGCTTCTTGACCTTCTTCTTTGCCTTCGCCTTCTTTTTCACGACGGGCTTGGCTTCTGTCGGGAAAGCGATCGACGGGACCGTCACGAACGGCAACGGTGCCGGAGGCTCGGCGAACGTGCTAGCAAATGTCGTTGTCGTAAAGGTCTCATCCGCCCCGTAGCTCGTGCCGTCAACATTGGTAGCGGTGAGGCGGTAATGGTAGGTAGTACCCGGTTGCAAACCCGACAGCGACAGCGTGACAACCGCTTCGCTGGCGCCGGCGCCGGCTGAACCGAGGCCAGTCGGTGGACCATAATCGGAGCTCGTCCCGATTTCGAATCCATACGTCGTCGGCAGTCCGCTCGTATTGACGGTAGCGCCGACGGTTGCGTTGTTTTGTGTTACATCGCTCGCGCCGCCAGCCACCACGGCCGGTGGAGTGGCCGCGCCGGTGGTGAAGGTCGCGTCAGTCCCTGTTACGCGTCCGGCTTGGTTGATCGCGACAACCATGTAGTGGTAGGTGGTGTTTGGCTTGAGCCCGACCAGGAGTTGTTCGACAGACTGTCCACCGGTGTTGGCGCCTGCTTCGGCGGATGCCGTATTTCCGCCTGCACCGTAGGGATCGTTTGCCGCAGGGTCGTACACGGCTTCTTCTGCATAGACGAAGTGGTATGTCGTGCTGCTGTGCATGGGGTTGATTGCCGCGTGCAGCAGTGCGCTCGAACGAGTAGCGTCTGACGCTGTTGACCCGCCTTCGACTATCGGCAGCACCGGTAGGGTTGTGAACGTTTTATCGACTCCGTGCGCTGCCGCCTTTTCGTTGTTGGCAACGATCCGGTAGTGGTAGACGGTGTTCGGTTCAAGACCGGCGATGTCTGCACTCGCTGGAACAGAAACTCCACCTTCTCCGGCTTCTTCAAACGCCGTTGAGTTTCCATACGATTCGGTTTCACCCCATTCAAATCGATATTCCGTTTTGGCTTTTTCGGGATTTACCGTGCCTTCGATCGTGGCGGAGCTCGCAGTTATTTTACTTGTAGCTCCCGTGCTGGCCTCTGGTGTTATGCCGATTTCGAATATTTCGATATCGTTCGTAGCCTCATCCGACGCGTATAGCTTGTTTGCTTTTCCGTTTACTGCCAGCCCATGTCGAGTTTTCCAGGCTACCACTGAAAGTTTCTTCGGTCCGTTCCCAAAGCCCCGGACCTTCACCGAACGGTGGCCACTCGACGATGCTCGACCCGCCGTCCTGGAAGATATTATCCGTAGCTGGATTTATCGCCAACGTTTGCCCGGCTTCAATAGTGGATTCACTTTCTTCCACAAAGCTTGGCGGCGAATATCTCCCGACACTTCGAGAGCCATACAGAACATAAACATTGCCACTTGAGTCGACGGCTATACCAGGCCTCGTCCCGCGGATAGTCGAATGACTCATGATGAGTGTCCCAGTTTCGCTGTACTCTTCAAAAGAACTCATTTCCCCAGTCCTCCATACCCACAGGTGCCCAAAGGTATCAGTCGTAATCGCTTCGACAGATTCCTCCGCTATCTGAAACAGATATTTTCCAGAAGAATCGAAGACGTTCACCACGGTTTTCACCAGCGATGTATATGTGACCTTTTGCGGAGTCCGCAGAGTTATCAACGGCAATATATGTAGGGTTCACAAATGTTTTTGCCGGTGTTTCGCTGCCATTGAATTCCGAGAGATATTTCCCGTCTTGCGTCGAACTTCTCGACCCGCTTGTTGCCTTGGTCGACGACGTACACGTCTCCACTGGCTTCATCGATAGCGACACCCACGGGAATGTTGAACTGTCCTGGACCTGACCCGACCGAACCGAATTTCGATACGGGAATGTATCCGACATGTGCGAGGCTTGGCGCGGCGAAGACCGCCAGCATTGACCACCGTCGAAGACGCTGCGACCAGTGCTGCAATGGTTGCTTTGCGGATCATCACTTGCTCCCCCTGTTCCCGCCGGCGTCACTATGACCCGCTCCATGAGCCCTCCGGCCTTGCGTGTGACGTTTTCGTGCTGCTCGGGCCTTCTTCGCCTTCTTTCCCGTCCTGTTGCATCCCGTGACGGCGATCGGTGTCGATTGGTGGATGCTCGCGCCGTTTTGTGCGATGAACGATGTGGGCATCTTCAGCGTGCTCTTGCAGAGGTTCCCGTTCGCGGCGAGTGCTGAGTTGGCTCCCTGTGGGAGGTAGAGCTCGAAGCTGTTGATCGGTACGTCTGGAACCTGGTTGAACGTGCTGCTTGTGATCCCGGCTTTGTTGATGAACGTGTCTCCGATCAGATCGACGCGGACGCCGTAGCCCTGGAGGACGACGATCAGGTTCGGGAACGCTTCCCCTCCGTGACTGACGAAGTACGCCGGCCCGGTCAATTGGACGGGGAGGATCGGCGTGCTCGCCTTGGCGATCCCTACTACCGAAGCCTTCGGGCAGCTCCCTGGGTTGGCGTTGAACGTTGCCGCCGGACAAGCCTTTTGTAGCGTCGTCAACCTCGACGGCAATTGTTTTGGCAGGTCGACCTTGACCTTTGCGATGTTCGCGAACTTCGACCCTCCCGGGTAGATGACCTTCGCGTCGAGGCTCGCACCGTTGGCCCTCGAGGTCTTTCCCGAAGTTGACACCTTGAAGACCGGCTTGAAGCCCAATCCTGCACAGTTGGTTACCTGGAATGGGCTCGATACATGAGCGCCGCCGCTTTCCTTGCTCGACAACGTGCCAGTGATCGCCGTCTTCGCACAGCTCGTCGGGTTGAATGTGAAGCCCGGACGATCGATCGTGACGTTCACGACCTTCAACTGCAACGGGATGCCATCAAGTGCCGTCGGCAACGGATCTGATGTGACAGTCAAAGCTGCCGTGTGCGGATCGATGTTGATCGCAGCCCTGACAACCACGTTCCCTGTGCCGGTGGTGCCCGAGAGCGTGAACGGTCCGGCCTTTGCCGGCACCACGATCGACAGGCCAAACGGGGCGCCCTTGTAGCCTTCGGTCAAGAACACCTGGCCACCCTTCACCAGGAACGGCGTCTGGCCTGGTCCAGTCAAGACTTGGGTGTGCCCGATCAGGCTTGCCGGCGAGCAAGTGCCGGCTGAGGCGTCGGGCTCTTTGCACAATGGGATGCCTGTGAGCGATCCGAGCAGACCCGGGGGCATCTGCATCTGCAGCCCGTTCAGGAACTGATCGGCGTCCGAGCGGCCGAAGGAGAGCGTGAACGGCGAGTATTCCCCGGCCTGAATGTTCGTGGTGCCCGCTACGAACGTGGGATTGAACTGTGGTGCGATGCAACCCTGGTTGACTTCGAACGTCGATATCGCGGACACGTTCGTCGTGAACGGATTGCTCCACGGGGTCATGTCCAGACTCGTGCCGACAGGCCCGCAAACCCTGGGGTTCGCGAGCGTGGCGCGCGAACCTCCCGCCAACGTGAGTTTGAGGTCACTGAACGGCAGCTGTGGATTGTCATCGAACGTCGCAGTCAGCTGACCTGTTTGCTGGTTCAACGAAGTGTGGCCTTCCAGCTTGACCACGATCCCCGATTCGCCTTCACCGACGACCTGCACGAACAACCGCACCATTTTCCCGTCCTGCGCATCCTCAGGACTACACGGTTCACAACCGGGCGCAGCCAAATACACGTCGCCCGTCAACGGCAACGGCAATGCGGGCGTGCGGATCGAGACCGTCCCCACCTGCGAATCGCGTGGACAGTTCCCAGGCTTCGCCGGCTGCTCTGACCCACGTTCCGAAGCCGGGCCGTAGAACTGTTCATCGGTGCAATCTTTCAAACCCACAGCGGAGGAAGGTGAGACGACCGTGCCCATCGGCAGCGCCGTAGCTACCTTCTTCACATTCGGTTGCGAAAGTCCGTCGGGATCGTTTACCTGCGGTACATGAAGATTGAAATCATAACCGGCGGGAGCACCCGCTTCCAACGTATCGGGCAGCATCGACATGCCCCCGGAGAACGCCAGCGCGCTACAGCCCGTCATGCTCCCAAGCGAAACCGTTTCACCTGTAAACGCACCCTGATCGCCCCATTCGTCAGCTTCTATACTCCCGGCCAAAGGACTCGAGCACTGCGTCGGGTTCGTCAGCAACGGCACGCGCGTCACATTCACCGCGGGACCACCGAGCCCACCCACAAGTTCACCACCGCCTTCGACCTTCAGTTCTTCGATCTCCAGTTTGATCGGGCCCGGACCCTCATGATCCGCCGGAACCCCCCACACCGTCACAGCCGTCGCCAATATGGGATCCGCCTCAGTCAGATCCGATGCCGTCACACGCACCGCATAGTCACCATTAGACAGGACGCTTGTATCGAGCCTCACCGGAAACACAGTCACGTCGAACAAGAATGCCGCCGGCTCACCAGGACTTGGTTCGATGTTGAAGATCGGCTCTATGATTACGAGGGGCGCTTCGGCTTCTTCGTGATTGATGCTTCTGATCTGGACGCTCGCTACACCGATGATCGTGTCCCGTGGGCATTCATCCGCTAGTGCGCGGGCGGTCGTGCAACGAGGCATGCCGACCGTATTGCCGACAAGTCCCGGCGGCAGGTTTGCGCGCAGGTCCTTGGTGTTGCCTGCTGTCTGTTCCGCGCCGTCCGTGGCGATATTGAAACTGGTGGTTACATCGGGGTGCGCGCCGGCTTGGCGCGTGGTTGTCGCCATCACAACGCTGCCTGGCGAAATACCAAAGCCCGCGGGTGTGTCGCTGATCGTCAACGGCGAGTTGGCCGATGCACCGAGTTCGGCGCCACCGCCCACGACTGTCTCTTTGCTGATGACGCTCGCCGGCGCGCCTGGCTGGACGGCTACGGGGATTCTCATACTCAACGCATCCCCGGTCTCCATAACACCTTTATATGTGCAAGTGAAGGCCTGAGATGCTTCGTTACAACTGAGTGGATTGCCGCCTCCACTAGAGCCTTTAGGCCCGTAAGCCTGGGAGCCTGTGACTCCTGCACCCGCCAGCGCCTCCGGCAAGGAGTCGCTGATCGTCACAGTGCTGCCGTCCGTTGGACCGCCCACATTGATCGCAGTCAAGATCACGGTCCCGCTGCTAACGGCTTTGTGCACGTTTTTGAAAGTTACTTCTTCCGTTCCTTCGCCGAAGGAGAATAGTCCGAGTTCCTGGCCCGCAAACGCTCCTGTATAGGTAATCAAGTACGATTTACTGCCGCTGGCGTCGCCCGGTCCACCGCTGACTTCCACATTTCCCATCCCGAGCGCTTCTTCCAGCCCAGACTGCATTTCTGCGGCGCTGACGTTGAAGGGCAGGACACGTCCCCCGTGCCCAGGCACGATCACGAAGATTTCGCCGGCGGTGGCCTTTACCGTCAGTTCCTCGACCTCGTCTTGGTATTTGACCAGATGAGTCGGTTCGCTCGTCGCGAAGATCTTCCAGACCGGTGGGTCGGCGGCAAGCGCCGCCGATGCCCCTGCCAGCATCACACCGAGCGATAGTGCCACAATCGATAGGCCGAGCCCCAACCGCCTGAGCCGGGCCACGCGCTTGCTGTACCGAATCATCACTTACCCCTCTTGCTGTCGTGCGTAGTTGCCGCTCCCGTGATGCGATAGCGCTTGCGTGCCTGTTTTTCGCACGCGACACGCCTGGGTCGAGGCTTGTGCTTGTGACAAGCACTCAAAGCGCTAGCGAGCTTCTGTCCCCCCGACAGCACCTTCGGCGTGCTCCTTGGCTTTACAGCCGGTTGTTCGACTATATTGCCCGCACCACTGAAGGTGGCGCTTGGTGGGGCCCCCAACAGTTCCGCGACGCTCGGCGGACCCTGGCACACATCCCCCGTGCACGGCACCGCCGCCGGCGGCGGATTATCACCCGGACGCGGCACCCGCGCGTCATAAACATCAAACGCAGCGTCGTTGTCTCCCTGCACCAGTTCATCTGTCGTCGTGAAGAACACGTCGCCGCCGGATTCGCTGTTGTCGAGGAACAGCGAATAGTTCGCACTCGTGCCTGATGAGAGCAGGAAAACCGAGCCGTTCTCCCACTCATAAGCATCCAGATCGCCATTCGTATCCCGGCCAACGAGGGGATCGGGTGAGTCAAAGAATATGCGCTCGCCATCGCTCGACACGCCACGAACATCATTGACGACCAGTTCAGGAAGGACATCGAAGCGATTGGCGTACTGGTCGACGGCCGAGAGATACGCATCGCCGGAGGGATGGACTCCCGCCGGCGGACAGGAAATGCAGCTCAGATCATTCTTCTTGATGTCATAGCGATAAATCTGTTCGCCGCCGACGTTGTTGAAGCCTGGGATCGGAGCGAACGCCTCGAAGACCAGCACGGAATTGTCGGCAACCATCCGTCCCGGACCAACAAAACCACCACCCGGTAGCTGTGCTATTTGGCTCACGCTGCCACCATTTGCCCCAGCCGACCAGAGGTCAAGCTCTGGGGAAGAGCTCGCGCCGTTCGTGAACACGAACGACGACCCATCCTTGGCGGCAGTGACGATTCCCCCAAGCACCACCCCCGGCAAATATTCAAGCAAGCCAGTATCCACATCGAAGTCATAGACCTTCAGTTCGGTCCCGCTTGGAGCCCGGCTTGTCAATTGATCTCTGCTCTGAAAGAAGATGTGCGACCCGTCGGAGGAGGCATACGCATAGGTAGGATTGCTTGTTTCACGACTGTGGTTCGCAGAGTTTTTCGTCGGGTTTTCAAACAAGACGGCGCCGTCCGGTGCCGCTTCACCGACGTGCCCCGGCAACTGTGAAGCAGACACCAGCACGCTGCGCTCGCTCCCGCCCGCTTCGATCTTGTGCACATAAAGCTCACCCGCGGAAAAGAAGAACACGCGCATGCCGTCTTCTGACACCGGATTGTCAAACGCACCCGCAGTGTTTTCCCCATCGTGACGGGTTTTCTCCCTCGTGGCCGTTGCCGGAGGCAGGGCACCACTCGCCGGCACGCTTCCGTCGGGCAGTACACCAGCCTCGCTCAGCGTGCCATTGCGATACTCGTAAAGACCCCACCCCGAACGTGACGCGTCCTCCGGCAGCAGACGCCCTTCATAGGCGATGTACACGACGCTCGCATCGGGAGCCATTCCAACGATCTCCGTGGGTAGTTCTTCTTCGAGGGGCGCGTGGAGCGCGCCCCGTAGCAGCCATGTCGGTTCTTCCAACGGATTGGAACCAAGCAGGTAGAAATTGCCCGGCCCATTCACCGGAGCATCGGGAATGTCGTGACTCAGAACCGCATACGCCAGATGGGAAAGATCTGGCGTATAGTCACGCCAGAGTGGACTCTGTTCGATGAGTGACAGCCTTTCGTTCTGCCCGAGGCCCCTGGCAGTGCTCGACCGGCTCACCCAGCCGTGGCTCGTGCGTTCCGCCACAAAATTCTGATTCAGGCCGCTCGAGTTCGTGTCAGCCGCGGGTCCGTGCGAACCGAACGCGACAGCGTTCCCGTCCGTCGAAGCAATCCCGAATTCCACATTGATTGCAAGTGGTTGTTCTTCTGTTCGGGCGAAGGCACCGGCCTGGTATCCATGCTTGTTGAACGGGGATGCCAGTTCATAGACCCGTCCATCTGGCAGTCCCGAAGAGGCTGACGGGCTCGGGGGAGGCGCGACTGTCGCATACGCGCCCGCACCTGACGCAACACAACCCAAAAACGCACAAAGCGACGCCGCGACCGTCAACACCAACTTTGGACCACTCATCTAAACCAACCCCTCCTCACAGAGACCCGGACAAGACCCAGCCCGCCTGTCCCGCGACAGCAGGGAGCCCGGGCAGCACAAAACCGCCGCCGGCACGTAACCGACAGCAGCCGAAGAACAAGAAGCGATAGGCACCCTCAAGAGGCGCGAGGGACCAAGCCGGCCACTGGAGCCGGATAGCCGCGAGGTGAATCCGCGGCGAGTGGGGCTAGCGGCTAGACGCCAGCTGGCCCAGAGAGAGAGAGAGAGAGAGAGAGAGACGCGTCAGCGACGCTGACGCGTCCTATTACGGATGCATCAGAGACACACGGACTCTCAGCAACGCTATTCCCCAAAGAAAACACGCGAAAAACAACCCTCTCTCAAAACGACCTGGTCCCTCTCCCAAGGTCCCCGTCAAAACAGTTGGCGTCGACTACGAAGACCGACCCAAAACCCGACCTTATGTACATCCCCGCCACTTGGCAAAAGGACTATGGGTGTTTATACACGAGTATCGAACTCATGTCAACCCTCACTTGGCTACAAGAGCCTGTTGCCGGCCAAACCACCCACCCTTTGGCAATCCCGGCGTGCGTCCTCGGCGTCGCCCCAGTGGTTGCGCCCCAGGGGGCCCCGTCTCAGCGCCCGCGCTCGCGCTGGGACGCCAACTCTGCCAACAAGAGCTTCGAGTGAATCGCCCCGATCAGCTCGCGCAAAGGCTCGGCCCCAGCAGCAATCATCTCGACCGCCCGCTCCACCTCGACCTCACCGACGAGCCGGTCGAGCAATGCCCTTACCTCCTCCTCCACGAGCGGCCCGAGCGCCTCGCGGTAGCGCAAGGTGTCATATACAGTGAAGCCGAGCGCCTCCTCGTAGCCACCGGCCCGGAAGCGCGAGATGGCCTCGATGATCTTCACGTCGTCCTGGTCGTAGCCACCCCGCCCGGGAGTGAGCACACCTATCTCCTTCAGGCGCTGGAGCACGTTGGCGGGAATGTCGTAGCGCTCACTTACTTGCTTGGAGGAGACCTTGCGCTGCTCTGCGCCGGCGAGCGCCCGCTCGAGGATGCTGTCCTCCAGCTCCAAGAGAGCGCTCACGCGCTCGGGGTTGTCCTCGAGCACCTCCTTGATCACTCGCAACGGCATGAAGCGCTCTTCCTGCAGGCGCTTGATGAGCTGGATACGCTCGACCAACTCGGGTGGGTAGTAGGCCATGTTGCGGCTCGTGCGGCGAATGTCCTCGCCGTCGCCGAGCAAGCCCTCGCGGATGTAATGGCGGATGGTGGGCGCACTCACACCCGAGCGCTCCGCCAACTCGCTCATCCTTATGTGGCCTTCGGAAATGGACATTTACATGCCCCTTCCGAAGGAAGGGAGGAGAAGGGGAAGGGAGAGGAGGGACATCTATGCGTTCCTTGCGAAGGAAGTAAGCCGGGGAGAGCCACCCACACCCGTGTTCATGCCAAGAATGCGTCTTGCTTGGCAGCGTGTGCCTGCCCCGCCACCGCACCGCTCTCCAGCAGCTGCGCGATCTGCTCCTCCCCATAGCCCGCGGCGCGCAACACCTCCTCGGTGTGCTCGCCAAGCCCCGGCCCGGGCAGGCGGTTGTGCTCGCCAGGGGTGCGGTCGAGCTTCACCGGCACGCCGAGCTGGCGTACGCCGCCGTCTACGCCCGGCTGGTCGAGCCTAACCACCATCTCGCGCTCGCGTACGAGCTCCGATGCGAGCGCCTCGTCCAGGTCGAGCAACGGCTCGAGGCAGCAGTCGTGCTCACCGGCGAATGCCTCCCATTCGTTGCGCGTGCGCGACTTGAAGACCTCCACCACCTGAGCATGTGCGTCTGAGCCTGGTTTCTCGAACTGCTTCTCGATCAAGTCCTCACGCCCCACGCCGCGACACCATGCTTGCCAGAACTTCGGCTCCAAAGCTCCGAGCGTCACCCAACCATCGGAGCACTCGTACGGGCGATAGCAGATGACCGAGCCAGCCAGCATTTGCTCGCCACGACGCGGCACAACGCCGTCAGCGAAGTACTGGCCAGCGACCATCGCAAGCCAGGACAACGCACCGTCGGCCATCGAGATGTCCACGAGCTGGCCCTCACCCGAGCCGGGGTGGCCAGGCGAGCCGTCGCGCTCGCGCAAGGCCGCCATGATCCCGAATGCAGCCATCAAGGCGCCGCCACCGAGGTCGGCTATTTGGCCGGCGGCTTGGATGGGATGCCCGCCCACCACGTCGCCTTCCCCGGTGAGCCCGAGCAGCCCGATCAGGCCGAGGTAGTTCATGTCGTGGCCGGAGGCGTCGCGCTTGGGACCTGTTTGGCCGTAGCCTGAGATGGCGCAGTACACGAGCCCGGGGTTCTCCTCGCGCATGCGCTCGTATCCCACGCCCAGGCGGTCGAGCACGCCCGGCCGGAACGACTCGAGCACGACATCGTAGTCGCGCACGAGCCGCAGCAGCACCTCGCGCCCGGCCTCGCTCTTGAGGTCGATCCTGATCGAGCGCTTGTTGCGGTTCAAGGACAGGAACAGTGAGGACTTTGCGCTGTCCTCGGCGCCCTCGTAATAAGGAGGCGCCCAGCGGATGTAGTCGCCGGCCCCCGTGTCCTCCACCTTCAAGACCTCCGCGCCGAAGTCCGCCAGCAACAAGGAGCAGAAGCCGCCCGGGAGCAGGCGCGAGAGATCGAGCACCTTGATGCCCGAGAGAGGAAGGCTCATTGCGCCTTCCTCAATTGAGACGGTCGAGGTGGCCGGCCCATCAGGCGATGCCCAGTAGCCCGCGGGCCTCGGCGACCGTAGCGGGCCTGCGCCCTACGTCTTCGGTCATGCGCCGCGCCTGGGCGATGAGATCTCCGTTGGAGCGCGCCATCTCGCCGCTGGGCAGGTACAGATTGTCCTCGACGCCGGCCCGGATCGAGCCACCGAGCGTCAGCGCCGTGGCGATCAAAGTCCATTGGTCGCGGCTGATGCCGATCACGCCCCAGTGGTGTTTGACATGCCCGCCCCCAGGAACCTCGCCGATGTTGTCCACCATCGCCGCGAGGTTGCGCGGTGTCGGCGGTATCCCTCCTACGACCCCCATCACACAGTCCACGTGCAAAGGCGCTTTCAAGACGCCCATGTCGACCAGCGGCGCGAGCGAGCCGACATGCCCGACGTCGAAGCACTCGTGCTCAGGCTTGATGCCGAGCTCGTTCATCGCCTCGAGCAGCTCGATGATCTCATCGAACGGATTCTGAAAGACCATCTTGAAAACGAAGTCTTTGCGCGAGCGCGAATACTTGGCGTAGTTCATCGAGCCCATGTTCAAGGCAGCCACTTCGGGGCGGCACGCGCGCAAGTACTCCACGCGCTTTGCGACAGGCACGCCGACCGTGCCGGTGGAGTAGTTGACGATCACGTCGTCCACTGCACCCCTGATTGCCTCGGTGATCGCGGAGAAGTCCTCGATCTCATAAGAAGGCGTGCCGTCGGGTTTGCGCGCGTGAATGTGGATCATCGAGGCGCCCTCATCCACGGCGCGCTTGGCCTCGGCGCCGTACTCCTCAGGCGTGTAGGGGATCGCCGGGCACTGCTCCCTGTTGGCGATCACACCCGAGATCGAGCAGGTGATGACAACTGGATCGTCAAGACTCATACAGGCACCACTCCAGACTTCTTGTAGGGACGCTCGATCTTCTTGCCCTCGGCCAGCTCCAACCCACGGCAGATCGTGAGGCGCGTCTCGCGCGGATCGATCACGTCGTCGACGAGATCGTTGCCGGCGGCGATGTAGACGTCGAACATCTTTTTGAAGTTCTCGACCAGCTCGGCCTTCTTGGCGGCGGGGTCCTCAGCGGCATCGACCGCCTTGCGGAAGGCGATCTCGACCACACCCTCAGCCCCCATCACGGAGATCTCGGCGGACGGCCAGGCCACGATCAAGTCGGGCTCATAAGCGCGCCCGCACATCACGTAGTAGCCGGCGCCGTAGGCCTTGCGCGTGATGACCGTGATCTTGGGAACGGTGGCGTTGGCGACCGCGTAGAGCATCTTGGCGCCGTGTCTGATGATGCCTTCGGCCTCGACCTTGGTGCCGACCATGAAGCCAGGCACATCCTGGATGAACACCAAGGGAATCCCGAACGCGTTGCACAGGTTGACGAAACGCGCGGCCTTGTCGGCCGAGTTGTTGTCGAGGATGCCACCGAGCTGCTTGGGCTGGTTGGCGACGATCCCCGCGGGACGACCGCCGAAGCGTGCGAAGCAGGTGATGATCGTCTTGGCCCACTGGCCCTTCATGTCGAAGATCTCGCCGTCATCGACGATGCGCTTGATTACCTCGTACATGTCATACGGCTTGCGGTTGGACTCGGGAAGCACGTCGAGCAGCTCATCGTCCCCACGCTCGATCGGATCGGATTTGGCCCCACCCACCCGGATCGGCACCGGCGACTCGCAGTTCTGGGGCATGAACGAGAGATAGGCCTTGATCCGCTCTATGCACTCCTCATCGGAGGCCACTTCCATGTCCCCTACACCCGACTTGCGGCAGTGCACGCGCGAGCCGCCCAGTTCCTCCTGAGTGACGTCCTCGCCGACAGCGGCGCGCACGAGATGGGGCCCAGCCAAGGCCATCGAGCCGCGCCCCTTGACCATCGGCACGAAGTCGGCGAGCCCGGGGATGTAGGCGGTGCCAGCCGCGCACGGCCCCAAGAGCGCCGCGACCTGGGGGATCACGCCGCTCATGATCACCTCCTCGCGGAACAGGTGCCCCGAGCCGGCAAACATGGCGCCGGCGGCCTCCTGCACGCGCGCGCCGGCCGAGTCGAGCAGCCACACGAAAGGAATGCGCTTGGTCAAGGCCAGCTCGCGCAAGCGCGTGACCTTGAACTCTCCGGTCATACCCATCGAGCCGGCCATCACGGTGAAGTCATAGGCGCATACAGCGGTGAGACGGCCGTCCACCTTGCCGTAGCCAGTGATGACGCCGTCGGCCGGTGCCTCGACACCGTCCATCGCACGCTGGGAGGTGTGCGGCTTGCCATGGATGCCGAACTCAACAAAAGTGCCCTCATCCACAAGCAAGGCGATCCGCTCGCGGGCGGTCAAAGCGCCCTTCTCGTGCTGCTTGTCGATCTTCTCCTGGCCGCCGCCAAGCCGGATCTGGGCGCGGCGCGCAGCCAAGTCCTCGACGAGCGGGCGCAACAAGGAGGTGGTCTGCTCGGTGCTCATGTAGTCCCCCAAAGGCTCCCCCACGCGTACACGCGCGCACGCGCGTAGGGCACCTGTTTCGCGAAACACACACCCCAAGCCTCGCGCGCACGCGCGCGGGGCACCGCTTTTTGCAAATACATCCTCATCGCCCCTTCCATTCGGGCTCGCGCTTTTGGAAGAAGGCCGTGACGCCCTCGACGATGTCCTCGGTGGACACAGCCAAGCTCAGCTGAGCGCGCAGGTAGTCCAAGGCATCGTCCAAAGGCATATCCAGTTGGCGACGCATCGCTTCCTTGCCGAGCCGCATGATGAGGGGCGACTTGGAGGCAAGCTTGGCGGCCCAGTCGGCCACCGCCGCGTCGAACTCGCCGGCGGGCACGACCTTGTTGATGAGTCCTGCGGCCAAGGCCTCCTCGGCTGACCAGCGCTCGCCGAGTAGGAGCAACTCGTTGGCCTTCTTGCGCGGGACGTTGCGGTAGATGAAGGCCATGATCATGAAGGGGAAGGCGCCGACGTTGATCTCGGGCGTGCCGAAGGTGGCGGCCTCAGAGGCCACGATCAAGTCGCAGGCGAGGGCGATCCCCAAGGCCCCGGCGAGCACGTGCCCGCGCGCGGCACAGAGGGTGGGCTTGCCGAGCGTGCCGATCAGCTTGAACAGGGACACGAAGCGCTCGGAGCCAAAATGCTTGTGCACGAGCGGTACGTCGCCGGCGAAACCGCCCAGGTTGGCGCCTGAGGAGAAGACCGTGTCGTGCGAGGAGGCGAGCACGACGACGCGTACGGCCTCGTCGTCGCGAGCGCGCACGAAGCCGGCGATCAGCCCGTCCAGCACCTCGGCGGAGAGCGCGTTGCGCGTGGCAGGCTCGTTGAGCGTGATCGTCGCCACGCCGTCGGCAACCCCATAGAGGACTTTGTCCTCCCGCATGACCATGGATGGCGCAGACTCGGACGGGGTCGGCTCGTTGCTCACGAGCGCATCCTAACCCGATCTGAGGTCAGTGAGAAGTGAGAAGTCCTACTGTTTACTTTCTCGCGTCCGTGCGTTAGCGTCCAGCGCAGCGAGAGAGCCCAGAAAGAGCCCACGAAACGAGCGTCCGAGGGACGCCGAGCACAACGAGGAGAACGACCCGATGGCAACCGCCGAGAGCGTCCTGAAGCCCGACCACCAGTCGAAGCGCAAGCACTTCATCTTCACCGACGAGCACGAACAGCTGAGGGAGTCGATCCGCAGCTTCGTGACGAAAGAGCTGACGCCGCATGCGGAGGAGTGGGAGGAGACGACCTTCCCGGACTCGGTGTTCCATCGCATGGGCGAGCTGGACCTGCTCGGCCTGGACAAGCCAGAGGCATACGGCGGCCAGGGCGGCGACTACTTCACGAGCCTGGTGCTGGGCGAGGAGATGACGGGCGCCAACTCGGGCGGACTGGCGATGGGCGTGGCGGTGCACACCGACATGGCAATGCCACCGATCCTGGCATTCGGCACCGAGGAGCAGAAGCAGGAATGGGTCGTGCCGGCGATCAAAGGCGAGAAGATCCTCTGCATCGGCATCACCGAGCCCGACGCCGGCTCGGACGTGAAAGGCATCAAGACGCGCGCCGTGAAGGACGGCGAGGAGTACGTGATCAACGGCTCGAAGACCTACATCACGAACGGCCATAGGGCGGATGTGATCGTGCTCGTGACAAAGACAGACGCGGACGCCGGCTATGGCGGCTTCACGCTGTTTCTCGTGCCGATGGACGCACCCGGCGTGATCAGGGAGAAGAAGCTAGAGAAGCTCGGCATGCACGCCTCCGACACGGCGCTGTTGGCCTTCCAGGACGTGCGCGTACCCGAGACTGCGGTGCTCGGTGAGATCGGCAAGGGCTTCTACCACATCATGTGGGAGCTCCAAGGCGAGCGCTTGATCGGCGCCGCTGGCTCGGTCGCGGGCGCGCAGAAATGCTTCGATCGCACACTCCAATACGCCAAAGAGCGCAAAGCTTTCGGGCGCGAAATCGGCAAATTCCAAGTGATCAGGCACAAGTTCGCCGAGATGGCAACGAAGATCGAAACGGCGCGCCAGATGGTGTACGTGACCGCTTGGCGCTTTGCCAACGGCGAGTACCCCGTGAGGGAGATCTCAATGGCCAAGCTACACGCCTCGCGTATCGCGGTGGAAGTGGCCGACGAGTGCATCCAGATCCACGGCGGCGCCGGCTATATGAAGGAGTACGGCGTGGAGCGGGCGTGGAGGGACTCACGGCTCAACCGCATCGGCGCGGGAACCGACGAGATCATGCTTGACGTGATCGGACGGTCTTACGGGCTATAGAAAGTTCTGCGCGCTTTAGGGCTTCGATGCTTTGAGCCTGTCAAACCGGGTCGCATGCGACCCGGTTCCCGACGGTGCATGCACCGTCGGGCCGGCCGGCACATGTGCCGGCCGGAACTGCCCAAATTAATTGATGAGTAATCCCACTCCCCCATTCACCCAGGAGCATGAAGATCTGCGGGAGTCCGTTCGCGGCTTCCTCGACCGCGAGCTGGCTCCGCACGCGCAACAGTGGGAGGCCAAGCGTTGGTTCCCCGATGAGGTTTTTCCAAAGCTCGCGGCGCAAGGCCTGCTCGGCCTTAAGTACCCGACCGAGCTGGGTGGCCAGGGAGGCGACTACCTGCACGAGGCAGTGCTGATCGAGGAGATGTCCAGGATCGGCTCGGGCGGCACGGCCGCTGGCATCGGCGCACACATCAACATCGCCACTCCCCCGATCTGGAAGTTCGGTACCGAGCAGCACAAGCAGCAGTACCTGGTGCCCGCAATCAAGGGCGAGAAGATCGGCGCGCTCGCGATCACCGAGCCCGACGCGGGCTCGGATGTGGCCGCACTGCGCACGAAGGCCGAGCGGGTCGATGGCGGCTGGGTGGTGAACGGCGAGAAGACCTACATCACCAACGGCGTGCGCGCCCACTTCATGGTCACGGCCGTGAAGACCACCCAGGAGGGCGGCCACCACGGCATCTCCTTCCTGATCATTGACCGCGGCGAGGGCGTGTCCTCCGCCAAGCTCGAGAAGCTCGGCTGGCACGCCTCGGACACCGCCACGATCTCCTTCGAGAACGTGTTCGTGCCCGAGGAGAACCTGCTCGGCGAGCTGCACGAGGGCTTCAAGCTGATCATGGCCAACTTCCAGTGGGAGCGCCTGGCGATGGCGCTCGGGACAGTTGGCGCGATGCAGCTGGCCTACGAGCGTACCGCCGAGTACGCACGCGAGCGCACCACTTTCGGCAAGCCTCTGTCAAAGCACCAGGTGATCAAACACAAGCTCGCCGACCTCGCCACCCAGGCCTATACCGCGCGCTGCGTCACCTATGACGCCCTGCGCCGCTTCGTCGCCGGCGAGGAACCGATCAAGGAGGTGACGATGGCCAAGCTGCTCACCCAGCGGGCCTCCTTCGAAGTGATGGACGAGTGCCTGCAGATCCACGGTGGCATGGGCTACATGGGCGAGCACTGGGCCCAGCGCGCCGCCCGCGATGCGCGCCTCGGGCCGATCGGGGGAGGATCGGATGAGATCATGCGGGAGATTTTGGGGCGGTTGCTGGGGCTGTAGAACCGGTCAGGAGGCATCGGCGGCGTGGCTGATGGCCCAGCCATGGACACGACGACGTTCGTTGCTGGCTAGAAGCCTAGGAGGATCTGGTGTGGGCATCGATCGCGCCATAGACTTCCTTGCCCTTCGCGGTGAGCGTCCAGGCGTTTGGTTCCCCCCTTGCCGCCGACCCCACTCCTTCGTTGTCGATCAAGCCAAGTCCCAGCAAACGAGCCAAGAGCTTCGATATCTGGCCCTGGTCTGTGATGCCCGATCCCTCTGCCACAGCGCGATTGGAGGAGCCTGGACTCCCAGCCACAGCCAACAACACCCGAACGGTGCGATAGGTCAAGCGCATTTCCAGATCGCACAGCGGATTAGTTCGCTGTCTCACACCACTCCCGGATTTCGCCACCGACGGCACCTTCAGCTCACGCTCGGCGGCCGCACGCCCTAGGTAAGGAAGCACGATCATCGACATGAGAGGGTTCAGCAAGTCGAGGACTTGGCTCGACCCCTCTACGGAGAGCCGAGCGTGGAGTACGGACAGCACGGCGCCCACCACTCCCTCAGCCGTGAGCGGTGGCGTCTCGACACCAGCTTTCACTTCGCCGGCGCCTTCCTCGACGGCGCTGACCAGCGCGTCGACGATGCGCCGGCGACGCTCGAGGGCAAGCGGTCCAGCACCAAGGATCTCCACCACCACCAAACGACCGAGGTCAGGGTCCGCCTGGAAGAGCTCGAGCAGCACGGCCAGTCCGGCACGCAGACGGTCCTTCCACCGCCGCTCGCCTTCATAAGCAGGTATGACGTTCCGTGCGAGCCCGTCGATTCCATCGTCGAACGCCGCGAGAAAGCAGTCTTCGCGATCCGCGAAGATCTCATAGAACGTACGGCGCGACACACCTGAGCGCGCAACAACGTGCGCCACGGTGACATTTCCCACGCCGTGCTCAGCCGCCTCCTCCACCATCGCGGCAAGCATCCGGCGACGCTGGATCTCTCCCACTTGTCCACGCCCAAGGCCGTCAGGCCTTGGAGCCTTTTTCTCTGACGCTCCGTGATCGACCTTGGCTTGTGCTCTTACGGACATAAGTCGTGTGCCTGGTGGAGCAGCGGCTGGGTTCCCTAGGCGCCGGGAGGGGTGGCGCCCAGGGAACTTCCCCAGTCCTACTTCCTTCCCTTTTTGGCCTTTTTGTGCTTGACGGTCTTGTGCTTGGGACAGCCTGTGACAGTGACCGGAGTGGACTGTTTGACGACCATCCCGTTCTGGGCAGTGAAGGCCGTGGGCATCCTCAAGGTGCTAGCGCAGAGTCTCCCGTTGGCTGCGAGGGCACTGTAGGGACCCTCTGGGAGCTTGAGCTCGAACGACCCGATCGGGACGTCCGGCACGGCCCGGAACGTACTGCTGGTGATGCCTGCTTTCGATATGAACGTTTCTCCGTGCAATTGCACCGTCACGCCGTACCCGGAGAGCACAATCACCAGTTCGGGGAACTTCGCGCCGCCATAGCTCACGAAGTAAGCCGGGCCAGAAAGAGACACAGGGATGATGGGGGTTGTGGCCGTTGCGACTCCCACCCGCGAATTCGCCGGGCAGGCCGCCGGGTTGGCATTGAACGTCTCGGCGGTACAAGC
Source organism: uncultured Solirubrobacterales bacterium (assembly GCA_963746645.1). Classification (GTDB taxonomy): domain Bacteria; phylum Actinomycetota; class Thermoleophilia; order Solirubrobacterales; family Solirubrobacteraceae; genus Palsa-744. Next base: position 2,764,787 of record CAVVBQ010000005.1, on the reverse strand, counting down.
CTTTTGTAGCGTGGTCAACCGTGACGGCAACTGCTTGGGCAGATCGACCTTGACCTGCTTGATGTTCGCCTGTGTGCCCCATGCTGCTTTGGGATAGGTGAGCTTTACGTCCAGGCTCGCGCCATCGTGACGCGAAGTCTTGCCCGCGGTAGAAGCTTTGAATTGAGGTTTGAAGGAAAGTCCCGAGCAATTGGTTACCTGGAACGAGCGTGAGACGCTCGCGGCCATCCCTTCGCTGCTGGAGAGGCTCCCACCGATCGCAGCTTTCGCACAGCTCGTGCTGTTGAACGTGAAGTTGGGCTTGTCGATCGTCACGTTGACGGCTTTGAGCTGTAGCGGGATGCCGTCCAGCATGGTGGGCAACGGATCACTCGTGACCGTTAGATGAGCATCGATGGGATCCACCTCGATTCTCGCCCTCACCACGACCGTCCCGTGACCGGTGGTCCCAGACAGCGTGTATGGCCCTGCCACGGCGGGCACCACGATCGACAGGCCGTAGGGCGCACCCTCGTATCCTTCCGTGAGGAACACTTGGCCACCCGAGACGAGGAAGGGGTCGGCGCCGGGACCTGTCAATACCTGTACGTGCCCGATCAGACTGCCCGTCCCACACGTTCCCTGGGCCGCTTCCAGCTCTTTGCAGAGCGCCACCGAGCCGATGTTCCCAAGCAGGCCCGGAGGCATCGACAACGACAGGCCATTCAGATACTGATCCTGGTCCGAGCGCCCGAAGGACAACGTGAACGGTGTGTACGCACCCGCCTGAATGTTCGTGGCACCGGCGACAAACGACGGATTGAACTGAGGACCAAAACAATCCTGGTTTATTTCGAAGGCATACGATGGGGTCACATCCGGGGTGGATGGAGTGCTCCACGGCGTCAAATCCAAGTTTGACGTCGCGAGCCCACACGCGCGGGGGTTGGCCAATACGGCCCTTGGCCCACCCGCGAGCGTTAGCTTGAACTCGTTGAAAGGCAGCTGCGGATTGTCTTCGAACGTAGTGGTGATCTGCCCCGTCTTCTGGTCGATCATCCCGTGGCCTTCTAGCTTCACCACGATTCCGCCTTCGCCTTCGCTGATCGCCTGCACGAACAGGCGCACCATCTTGCCGTCTTCGGCGTCCTGCGGCGTGCACGGATCGCATTCCGGTTCAGCCAAGAACACCTGGCCTTCAAGCGCTTCTTCAAGCGAGGGCGTCTTGATCCGCACCGTGCCAACCTGCGCTTCGCGTGGACATTCGCCCAAGGACGCGGGTTCCTGGGATGGGTGATTGGACCCGTAGAACTGGGCGTTGGAGCAAGCTTTCAAACCCCATGCCGCCGATGGGTTGACAACCGTCCCGACGGGAAGCTTGAGCGTCACGTTCTTCACGTTGGGCGTCGCCAACCCATCCGGGGAGCTGTTCTGCGGTACGTTCAGATCGAAGTGATACCCCGCCGGAGCGCCCGCTTCCAGAGTGTCGGGCACCATCGAGAAAGTCGAGCTCAAGCGTAGTTGGTCACACCCGGCGAGCGTGCCGAGCGACACGCTTTCCGAGGGGACGAAGTCACCCGGACTCACCCACGGATCGGTCTCAATCATGGCGTCCAGCGGCGAAGAGCACTGTTGTGGACTGGTCAACAACGCAACGCGGGCGCCACTGCCAGGACCGCCGAAGGAGCCTTTGCCTCTGTAGAGATTGTAGAAAGACTTATCCAGTCCTGGCCCGTTGTGATCGGCCGGGACACCCCAAATCGTGATCGACGTCCCCACTGGTGGCTGCAACTCACTTATTTCTTCGGCGCTCACACGAACGCCATAGTCTCCGTTGGAGAGCACACTGGTGTCCAGGCGCACCGGGACCCCAACCGCGGCAAAGCCGAACGCTGCCGGCTCACCGGGAGCAGGTGCGATGTTGAACACGGGCACGGGGACGATCGCCTCAACGCCATGGTTGGCGATGCTCACGTGCGCCTCGCCGACCATCGACGCCGCAGGACACGCTTCCGGTTCTTCTATCTCATGGCTCACAGCGTGCATCGAACAACGCGGCATTCCGACCGTGTTCCCCACAAGCCCGACCGGAAGATCGAACCGCACGTCCTTCGGCGTATCCGCAACCGTGTTGACTTCCGAGGTACTTACCGCGAACGACGTGGTGACATTCGCATGCGCACCCGACTGCTTGGCCGAAAGCGCCGCAATCAGGCTGCCGGGAGCGATGCCAAACTGTGCTTCGGTGTCGTTGACGGGCAACGCCGTGCTCACTTCGGCCGCCTGTGCGCCCCCACCGCTCACCGCGAGCTCGTTGACGACGCTGGCCGGCAGCCCCCCTCCGACCCTTAGTGTGATCGTGACGATCAACGCATCTCCGGGTTCTGTCGTGCCGTCGTAGGTGCACGATGGCACCGGAGCGGTCACGCATGTAGTCGTACCAGCCGCGTTTTCCCAGTCCGTGTCCTGATCTTCTCCTCTGATGGCCGTTGCCGTGAGGCCAGGCGGCAGCACATCACTCAAGGTGATCGGGCTGCCGTCAGTGCCCGTCCCACCGGAGTTGATCGCGGTCACGACCAACTGGGGCGGGCTGGCGCCCCTTGCAACCCGCGTGACCGTAGCGGTATGAGCTCCTCCGGAGAGATTTTTCGAGTCGGCTTTCACATTTGTGATCCCCGGTATGAGGAGAGCGAGATTTCTGTCTTCGGCATTGCCGTTCCATTCGATCGTGTACGGCGCGGCTGCACCCGGGCCTCCAGTTACGGTGACATGCGCGTTGCCTTCTCTTGCCACGACGTTATTCATCGCCGTTTCGACTTCCGAGGCAGTCGCGTTGTAAGGCAATGGGCTGGTGGTCTCGATGCGAACCTGGCCTTCAGTCAGGCTCAGGCTGAAAGTGCCACCGGTCGCTTCAACCGTGAGGCGATCCAACTCGTTGCTGGGGCTTTCGGGATGGAGGTTGGTAGGCGAGGGCACAACCGACACGGCCCACTGCGGTCCTCCTTCAGCCGCGCAGGCCGAGCCAGCGCATACGAGCAAGCTCACGAGCGCGACGAGCAGAATTGTTGCGCCAGATATGTTGATTCGGGGAAATAGACGTGAGGTTCCCATGATCACTTGCTCCCCCTGCCGAGCGACTTGGTGGCTTTCGAATTGGATTTAGCCTTTGACTTGGCCTTGGACTTCGTTCTGGTTTTGACCTCGTATCTCTTTCTTGCCTGCGCTTCACAAACAGCCCGCCTCTTACGGGAGTGCTTCTTGCACGCTGTCAGCGCCCTCGTGAGCTTTTGAGCCCGTGTCAATGTCTTTGGCTTGGCCTTTGCCTTCGTTCCTGATCGTGGGATCGCATTTCCCGCGCCCGCAAACGTTTCGCTGGAAGGCTGTCCCAGCAACTGCGGCACGCTCGGCGGGCCCTGGCACACAGCCCCTTCGCACGGCACCGCCGCCGGCGGCAACTGATCTCCCGGCCTCGGTATACGCGCGTCGTACACGTCATAGCCTTCGTCGGCATCTCCCGGAGCGAGCCCTTCGGTCGTCGAGAAGAACACGTCGCTACCACTGGGGCTGTTATCGCCGAAGAAAGATTCCTCTGTGCTCACCCCGGTCGAGATCAGGTTGAGGACACCGCTCTCCCACTCATAGACATCGCGAAGACCGTTGCTGTCCTGTGGCACCAACGCGTCAGGGGTGTCGAAGAACACCCGTTCCCCATCTTCGGAGACACCTCGGTTGGGGGTGAGCTCGGAGAACGCGTTCCCGTCCCCTGGGAAGTCGTGAGAAAGTTCCGCGTTGCCGGATGGCAGGGTGCCACTTGGCGGGCACGAAACACAGTTGAGCGCGCCGGCACCAACTTCATATCGGTAGATCTCCTCGTCGTTGCCTGCACCGTTGTTGAAGCCAAGCCCGGTAAACGGTGCATTTGTCTGGAAGACATATATGGAGCCGTTCGCGGAGTCACGCACCAAGCTCACAGAGTGGCCTCCGAGCGAGGCGATCTTGTTGATCTCGCCTCCATTCCACAGCTCGAGCTGGGCTTCGCGTTCGAACACGAAGCTGGATCCGTCCGGTGAGGAGCGCAGCAGATTTATCGTTGGCAGTGCGCAGTTCGAGCAAGCGGTATATGCAAGATCGGCGACACCGGGGAGGTAGGTAAGGGTGCTTGTGTCTGTGTCGAACTCGTATGCCTTCACCGTTTGCGAGCTAGGCGCTTCAGAGGTGAGCTGGCTGATGCTCTCGAAGAAGACGTGCGAGCCGTCGGATGATGCATAGAAGCCGCCCACTGCGGTCAGCGGGCCCGCGGGGTCGCCGGCAGGTTCCTGGTCGCCGGATGACGCGAGCAGTAGGTCGCGCGAGACTAGAGCCGAGCGATGCGAGCCCTCGGGTGTCCTCTCACGCACATAGAGCTCTGAAGGACGACCGGGCTGAGACTGGGGGTCGGGACTGAGGAAGAACGCCTCACTTCCGTCTTCGGAGACCTGGTTGTCAAGCCCCTCGGGGCCCGCACTGTTCGCGGCTGGCACGGCGCCATAGGGATCTAGGTGACCGTCGGGCAGTACCCCAGCCGCTTCGAGCGTTCCTTCGTGCCACTCGTAGAAGCCAGCTCCACCTCCTTCCGCATGCGATATGTCCCCGAGAGCAGGGTTGCGTTCTTCGTCGGCTGGAACAAGTGAGCCCGTGAAAGAGAAGTAGACCGTTTTGAAGTCCGGGGAAGCGCCTGCCAGATGTTCGCTGGTACGCGATTCTCCGTTGAACTTGGACGGTTCCGCGCTGGTGGGCTTGCCGATCCACCGCACCAGCTCGTCTTCTCCGTAGAGGTACAGTTTTGGCGTGGGACCAGCCACCTCCTGTTCAGGCACAAAGACGTCGTTCGCCCCGAAAACTGTTGCGGTCATGTCGGCGGAGAATCCGATCCCTTGCTGCGGATTGGTGAAGAACAGTTCTTGGGTTCCGTTGCCGCGCGGAAGCGCCCCGTGACTCTGCCAGCCAGTGGCAGAGCGCCGTGCGATGCTGTATTCCGTATAGCCTGTCGGGGTCTTCCCTACAGGACCCGTAGTGTCGAAGGCGGCTTCGTCCCCATGCACGCCGGCCAACATGAACGGGTGAATGCCATTGTCCTTCCCCCCGGCTTCGGCTCCGTGCTTATTAGCGGGCGACACGAGTTCGTAGATGCGTCCGTCCGGTAGTCCCGGCGGACCCGCAATCGTCGGGCGATAAATCGTAAATGACTCTTCATGACCGTAGACGGTGGCGTTGGCGTCGATTGCCACGAGACGGAAGAAATAGGTTTTACCGAGTGCCAGTCCCGTCAAGTCGGCTTGAACCGGCACCGGGCTGGAGCCCGCTCCCGGCGCTGGAGAGCAGGCCACGGATTTTGAGAGAACGCCTTCCTCTGTGCCGTATTCAAACTTACACGTGCTCACAGGGATACCGCCGGGATTGACAGTGCCATTCAAAGTCGCGCTCGCTTCCGTTACTTCCGTTGCGGCCTCCGTCGTAGCCTCCGCGGCTAGGATGCCTGGCCCAAAGATGTCCACCTGACCGGCGCCGTTGGATGCGTAGAGATCGTCGCTGGCATCGTTCACGGCCACCCCGTGCGACTGGCTGAGAGCGCCGACACCAAAGCTCCCAAGCCGGTTCCCCATGGGATCGTACTCGACGACATCTTCACCCTCGTCGAGATAAACGTCTTCGGTCGATGGGTTACCGGTCAGATCGACGGCGAGAGTGCTGCTCTGTGAGTCGAATTCGGCGCCACTCGCGCTCAGAGGGGCTACCAGGAACTGCGACGCTTCGTACTTCGAGACTCCTCCGCTATACGTAGCGGCATAGACGTCGCCGGCCCCGTCTGCCGCCACATTGCAGATACTTTTCAAGCCCACCATCGAGCCGCTTTCGCTGGCATTTATTACGGGATTGCTGACAGGCGTGTACTTCCTGACCGTTTCGGGGTAAATACCAACATAGACCGTACCCGAGGAGTCGACCGCGACGCCGCACGTCTCTCCCCCGGTAAGTTCGCCGAGGAAAGCGCCGGTCGATCCGTAGATACGCACGACGTTGTTGTTGGCAACATATATATCCCCGGAATCCGGGCCGCTCGAACTATCGACCGCGATCTCATTTTCCCCGTTGCCGGCTCCGCCGACACCTTCGATCACGTTCGAGCTCAACGCTGAGAAATTCACTGGAGCACCGCTCGCGTCGAACTTGGAGACCGAACCACTGGCAGCATCAAGGACATAGACGTCCCCAGTGGACTGATCCACACCCACACCCTGCACGTTCGAGAACGACCCGAACGACCCTATGAGCGAGCGCACAAGCGCAGCCTGTGCAACCGAGCCTGAGAACAACAAGCCTCCTACCACTACGCCCAGGACAGCCAAGAACAGCCTACGAGCATTCATCGATTACATCCCCTCCTCACACCACACCGGACAAAACCCGCCCGAGCCCGGGCAGCGCAAGACCGCCGCAGACGTGGAGCCCGCGACGATCGAAGAAAAGTAGATAGCGCGCCTACAGCACGCGAATGATCAAGCCGGTCGTTAGGACCGGTGTGCCGCGAGGTGCTGCCGCAGCGAGGAGGTCTAGCGGCTAGACGCCGGCTCGGCCAGAGAGAGAGAGAGAGAGAGAGAGAGACGCGTCAGCGACGCTGACGCGTCCTATTACAGACCCATCAGAGACACACAGACTCTCAAGAACGCTATTCCCCAAAGAAAACACGCGAACAACAACTCCCTCTCTAAAAAGACGACCCAGTCCCTCTCCCAAGGGCCCTGCTGAAACCGGTTAGCGTCAGACCACAAGGACCGACCCAGAACCCGACCTTATTTCGTCCCGCGTCCGTGAGCGGACAACCGGACATGGCTGTGTTATACCCCACGCCGTTGCTGTTGTCAAGCCCAGTTGGCGAGAAGAATCAGTAGTGGGTGTTACATCAACCCCTGACACTGGTTGCCAAGCCCCTGGGGAGGAGCCGCATCGCGAAGGGCGCGCGACCCTGCTCAGACAAGCTCGATAGGCGCGCCAAGCGCGTTTTGCACGTCCCATCCCCTCGCCGTGAGTATCCAAGCGTTTGGCTCCCCCCGCGCAGCATTTCCCCCCGCGTTCTCCACCAAGCCCAAGCCGTGCAAGCGTGCGAGCAGCTTCGAGATCTGGCCCTGATCGCTGATGCCGGCCGCGGTTGCGATCACCCGATTCGATCCGCCTGGATTGGCGGCGACGGCGCCAAGCACCCTCACCGTGCGATAAGTGAGACGCATCCCCAGGTCCCGCAACGGGTCCACGGCGCGCTTCGACCCATTCGCAGGGCGCGAGACAACCTTCTTGCTCAGCTCACGCTCGGCGGCTGCGCTCCCTTGGTAGGGCAGCACGATCATCGAAACGAGCGGGTTGAGGACGTCGAGGAGGACGCCAGGCTCGGCTTCGGAGAGTCGTGCATGGAGCACCGACAAGACCGCTCCCACCACTCCCTCTGCGGTGAGGGCAGGCGGCTCCTTTCTCCTCCCTGCCCCAAGAGCTCCTTCGCTGACGACGCCACTGAGCACAGCCACTACACGCCGTCGCCGCTCGAGTGCGCGCGGGCCAGCCCCGAGAGCCTCAACCACCAGCACACGTCCCAAGCGCGAGTCTTCGTCGAACAAGCCGAGCAGCACCGTGAGCCCGGCGCGCACGCCATCGCTCCACCGCTGCTGCTCCAGATATGCAGGCGCCACCTGCTCAGCGGCCCGTTCGATCGCATCGTCAAACGCTGCGAGAAAGCAAGCTTCGCGGTCATCGAAGATCTCATAGAACGTACGCCGTGACACGCCTGAGCGGCCAACCACATCGGCAACAGTGACTTGCCCCGCGCCATGTTCCGCTGCGAGCTCCACCATCGCCGCAATCATTCTGCGGCGCTGAATCTCGCCAACCCGCTCGCGCCCGGACCCGTTACTCCCCGATCGAGTCTTGGTCATAGGCTTACTTCCCGATCGAGTCTTGGTCATAGGCTTACTTCCCGCCCTTCCTGGTCTTCCCGCCCTTCTTGGTCTTCTTGATCTTCTTGTGCTTGAGCGCCTTGTGCTTGGGGCACCCAGTCACCGCTACCGGCGTGGACTGATGGATCGCCATGCCGTTCTGCGCCGTGAACGAGGTGGGCATCTTCAGCGTGCTGGCGCAGAGATTCCCATTCGCAGCAAGGGCGCTGTTCGCTCCCTGAGGCAGCTTCAGCTCGAAAGTGCTTACCGGGACGTCGGGGATGCTTCGGAACGTGCTGCTCGTGATCCCCGCTTTACTGATGAACGTTTCCCCGTCGAGCTGCACAGATACGCCATCTCCCGACAGCACTACGACGAGTTCGGGGAACTTCGCGCCACCGTGGCTCACGAAGTAGGCAGGACCTGTGAGCGTGTCGGTCAATATCGGAGTAGTCGCCGTGGCAGTCCCGACCCGCGACGCCGGCGAACACGCTGCCGGGTTCTCGTCGAACGTCTCATCGGGACAAGCCTTCTGCAATGTCGTGAGGCGTGAAGGCAGTTGCTTTGGCAGATCGACCTTGACCGACTTGATGTTCGCCGCCTTGCCGAACGATCCCGTCGGATAGGACAGCTTCACATCCAAGCCCGCACCCTTCGCACGCGACGTTTTCCCAGCCGTTGAAACTTTGAACCCCGGTTTGAAGACCAGGCTCGCACAGTTGGTGACCTGGAAGGGATCGCTCACAGTGGACGACAGGCCTTCTACGGCCGTGAGCTTGCCCACGATCGCCTGCTTCGTGCAGCTCGTTGGGTTGAATGTGAACTGTGGCTTGTCGATCCGCACATTCACCGCTTTGAGCTGGAGCGGGATCCCGTCAAGCATCGACGGTAGTTGACCGCTCACGACCCGTAGTTGTGCGGAGTGTTCGTCCACGAAGATCTGGGCACGCACCACCACGCTCCCCATACCGTTCGTACCCGACAGCGTGTACGGACCCGCTACCGCCGGGACAACTATCGACAGGCCATACGGCGCGCCCCCATAACCCTTGGTCAAATACACGTGACCACCGGACACGAGGAACGGGTTCGCACCAGGTCCGGTTAGCGCTTCGACCGTTCCGATCTGACTTGCGGCCCCACACGATCCTGCGATGGCCTGCGCTTCTTCACACAACGGGATACCAGCGATCTTCCCCAACAGGCCGGTGGGCATTGTGGCCGTCAGCTGGCCGAGATACTCATCGTTGTCCGACCGGCCAAACGCGAGCGTGAACCCACCGTAAGCACCGGCCTGAATGTTCGGCATCCCCGCGACAAACGACGGGTTGAACTGCGGACCAAAGCAATTCTGGTTGATTTCGAATTCATACGACGGTTTCGAGTTGGAGACCACGGACAGTTCCCCTGGGGCCTCGAGGATGCTCCACGGTTCGAGGTCGCCGTTCGCCTTCACCGTTCCGCACGTGCGGGGGTTGGCCAGCACCGACCGAGGACCACCGGAGATCTCCAGCTTGAACTCGCTGAACGGGAGCTGTGGGTTTTCGTCGAACACGGTTGTGATCTGACCGGTCTGCTGATCGATCATGCCGTGGCCCTCCAGCTTGACGACGATGCCGCCTTCGCCTTCGCTGACCAGCTGCACAAACAGCTTCACCATCCGTCCGTCCTCTGCGTCTTGTGGTGTGCACGGATCGCATTCCGGTTCCGCCAGATACACCTGGCCTTCCAACGCTTCTTCCAAGGCGGGCGTCTTCACCGACACCTGCCCAACCTGGGCTTCCCGCGGACATCCCGCGACCGGCGCAGGCTCCTGGGAGGGGTGATTCGGACCGTAGAACTGTGCGGCCGAGCATGCTTTCAAGCCCCAGGCCGCCGACGGATTCACGACTACGCCCTCGGGCAACGTCAACTTCACCGCCTTTACGTCGGAAGCCGACGGCGTGTCGGGAAGATCGTGCTGGTCGACGTGCAGGTCGAAGTCGTAGCCAGCCGGGGCGCCCGCTTCGAGCGTGTCCGGCAGCAACGTGAACGAGCTGCCGAAGGGAACTTCCAAGCAACCCGTCAGGCTGCCCATCGGAGGAAGCTTTTCAACCAGGAACGCCCCGGGGTTGCGCCATGCGTCCGCTTCGATCGACGCCGTCAGCGGTTGCGAGCACTGCGTCGGGTTGCGTAGCAACGGCACACGCGGGCTGGCGTTGCTTGGGGCGCCAACGCTTACTATGCCGGCGTGTTCGTCACCGTGGATGGCTATGCCGCCCGGGCCCTGGTGATCGGCCGGTACACCCCAGATCGTCACATAGTTGGCAAGCACCGTGCCCGCCTGCGAAATGTTGCTCGCGGTCACCCGCACGCCATAGTTGCCGTCCGAGAGCACGGTCGTGTCCAGACGTACGTGGATCGACAGGATCGTGAACATGAAGGCCACAGGCTCACCAGGACTCGGCTCGATGTTGAAGACCGGGCTCACCATGGAGATCGTCTCGGGTCCGACCTCGAAATAGGTGGTTGACAACCCCACGATCGTGCCGGCAGGACAATCGTCGTTCACGGCTTGGGCAGCCGTGCAAGCCGGCATCCCTACGGTATTGCCGACCGCGCCTGGGGGCAAGTCGAATGCAACGTCCTTGGGGTTCTCAGTTACTTCAGCCGCTCGTTCCCCGGGCGGTGCGAGCGCATTGATGGCAAAGCCCGTGCTCACGTCGGGGTGGGCTCCGGCCACATGGGAGGAGATCGCCGCAAACGCGCTGCCTGGCGCGATGCCAAACCCTGCCGGTTGACTACTCACGGTCACCGGAGCAGCCAAAGAGTCTCCCTGTTGTGCGCCACCCCCCGAGACCGTGGCGTGATTCACGAGGCTCGCCGCCGCACCAAGTTCTACATTCACCTTGATCGTCATGGCGAGCTGGTCGCCCGGCTCGACGATCGAGCTGCGGCTGCACATCAGTTCAGGGAGAGCCGTGCAGCTGAGTTCGGCTCCGGGAGCCAAGAATTGCGACGGGAACCCCAGTGGACCGTCCGCGTACCTGTCGTACGCCGAGACCGACGTGGCGCTCAATCCTGCCGGCAGCACGTCTTCGATCTGAACTGTGCTCCCATCGGTTGCCGCCGCGCCAACGTTGACTGCCGTGACGAGGATTTCTCCTGTCCCTTCGGGCGGCAGGTTCGTAGGCGAGGCATAGGAGGTGATTCTCCATTCCGGCCCTCCGGCGGCCACTGCGATCGACGCCAGCCCAAGCGCGGCAGCCATTGCCGCAATCGTCGCCAGCAAGACGGTTAGAAATCGTGTTCGGGCAGACGTGCCCGTGCCAAAGAGCACCATCAGTTACCCCTCCCGTTGCGGTGGCGAGTGTTTGTACGAGCCGCGCGTGAAGCCTTGGCTGCGTATTTACGCCGTGCTTGCGTTTCGCAGCGCTTGCGCCGGCGCTTGTTGGCCTGACGGTGACACTGCTTCAGCGCGCGCATCAGCTTTTGCGTGCGCGTCAGCGATCGAGGCGCCACATGGGTGCTCGCCGGCTGCACGAGATTGCCCACACCGTTGAAGTCCGCACTGGCAGGCGACCCCAACAGCTGCGGGACGCTTGGCGGCCCCTGACACACAGAGCCTGTGCAAGGAATCGCTTCCGGCGGATTGTCGCCCGGCCGCGGGATGCGCGCGTCATAGATGTCATACCCTCCGTCCTTGTCGCCCGGCGCGATCCCTTCGGAGGTCATGAAGAAGGCATCGCCGCCCGATTCGCCGATTCCCTCGAAGAACGAGGATTCAGGACTATGCCCCGAGGAGAGCAGATAGAGCTTGCCGCCCTCCCACTCGTACACGTCCTCCTTGCCGTTGGTGTCCTGTGGCAGGAGCGCGTCGCGCGACTCGAAGAACACCTGTCCCCCATCGGGCGAGATGCTGCGACCGGGACCGATGACAACGGGCGCGCCACTGCCCGACGGGCTGTTGGCGAGATACGTGAGCTGCGAGAGGGCGCCGTTGCTCGAGGGCGTTGTGCCCACAGGCGGACAGGACAAGCAATTGAGCTTGTCCGCTTCGACTTCGTAGCGGAACACCTCGCTGTTGGGAAGGGCACCTCCGGCGGTTTCCGGTTCTTCACCCGAGTAGCGTTCCGTGCGCGGGTAGTGGGTACCACCGTCGTTGAAGCCCGCTATCGGCGACGTCGTCGAGAAGACCACCACCTTGTCGTTGGTGGACAGGTACGCCGGGTCTACGTCGCACACTTCCGCGCATCCGGGCAGTGCGACGATCGGCGTGACAGTCCCGCCTTCCGGACCCGCACTCCAGCGTTCTAGCTCAAACGACGACGGTGCTTTGGAAGTGTTCTCGAACACGAGCGAGGAGCCGTCGTTGCCGACGACGGCGATCGAGCCCACCAGCCGCGGCAGGTATTCCAACGTGCCCGTGTCGACGTCGAAGTCGTAGGTCTTGGCGGTCGCGTCTTCGGGGGCATCACTCGTCAGCCTGTCCACGCTTTGGAAGAAGGCGTGCGTCCCGTCGGGCGATGCATACACGTAAGAAGGCGGACCCTCCGAGATTCCTGGTTCCGGAATGAACGGATTGCCCGGTCTCGTCGACGTCGTGGAGACCTTCGCGGGGCCGTGGGATGCGGGGTCGCCGACCTGGCCTGGAAGCTGCGAGCGCGACACCAGCTTGGCGCTCTGAGTGCCGTCGGGCGCCGTCAGGCGGACGTACAGCTCGAGCGTGCCGGCCCCGTCTGGCCTGGTGAAGAAGATGCGCTTCCCGTCGGCGGAGACCTCGTTGTCGTAGCCCGAGGAGCCCACCATCCCGCTCTTCTCGATTTTCGGCTGCGCGAGCTGCGCAGCGGGCGTGGCTTCTCCGCTGCTGGTTTCCCCGGCGGGGAGCACACCGGCGTCGCTCAGCACGCCTTCCTTGTACTCGTACAGATGGGACGCACCGGGAAACAGGTTCCCTTCGTAGTAGAAGTAGATCGTTTTCAAGTCCGGAGACCCACCGGCCACCTCCAGCTCGGCGTAGTGCGGTTCGTCCACTTCCGTGCCGGCTGGTGCGCCTGCGATCAGCGACCTGGCGACCCACTGCGGTTGCACCGAGGGGTCCGGGCCCGCGAGGTAGATGTTGCTTTGGATCTGCGTTACGTCCGGTGGACCGACGTAGGGAATCCCCTCGAAGGTCCCGAACAACAGGTGCGAGAGGTCGGCCGAGGGAATCAGCACCGTGTCCAGTGCGCCGGGCCCCACGTTCTGCTCCTCGCTGAGCGGCCCCGGCGCGGGAAGGCCGTGCGCGGTTCTGGTAGCCCAGCCGTGGGCGGTGCGTTCCGATACGACGGTCGTGTTGAACATGCCGTTCGTTGCATCGCCGAACCCGCTGCTGCCGCCATACATCGCTCCGTCGCCATCGGCGGCCACGAAGAAAGGCCTTTCGGGCAGAGCCTCGTTGCCGTTCTTGTTTGGAGGGGAGACCTCTTCGTACACGCGTCCATCCGGTAGGCCGGAGTTCGTCTCAGGCCAGGGGATTTGCGTCGTGAACGTTCGGTCGGCGCCTGTGATTTGGCCGTACGCGTTGGAGGCCTGTAGGCGATAGTGGTAGAGCGTGCCGTGTTCCAGCCCCGCTATGAGGACTGCCTCTTCGACCGGCTCATCGCCGGCGCCTGGATTTGTGGGACAGGAGATCGTCTGGCCGTAGGCTGTGGTGGTGCCGTATTCGAACTGGCAGCTGGTGATCGCGGCACCTTCCGGATTCACTGTTCCGGCGATCGTGGCTTCGGCCTGAGTCACATTCGACGCTCCCGCGGTCACCACGCTGGCGGCCGTAGTGTGGAAGGTCTTGTCGATGCCTGTGATCGAGCTGTTTGCATTGGACGCCCGCAGCCGATAGTGATAGAAGGTGTGTGGTGTGAGCCCCGTGAGCACGGCCGTCTCCACAACCGGAGTGTTGCCAGAGCCGGGGCTCGTTGAGCACGGCGCGGTCTGACCATAAGCGGCGGTGGTGCCGTATTCGAACTGGCAGCCGGTGACAGCGATTCCTTCGGGGTTGACGGTGCCGGACAGCGTTGCTTCAGCCTGCGTGACACTCGACGCCGCGCCCGTTGTCACCGTTGGCAGCAGTGCGGCCGGCCCGAATACACTGATCGCGCCGGCGCCGTCGGATACGTAGATGTCGTGGTTGACCGGACTTACCGCGATCCCGATCGAGCCGTCGATTGCGCCCGAGCCAGACCCGCCGAATGTCAGGATAGGATTTTCGAACGGTTCACCGTGAGCGCCGAATTGCGAGATCTGGCCCCTCTCGTCCACGTACACTTCCTGGTTGGCCGGATCGATTGCGAGCGTGCTGCCTTGGCCGTCCACGACGGACCCCGTCGGCGAGAGCAGCGAACCGAACTGGCTCGGTTCATAGCGCGTTATCGGACCGGCGCTCCACCTGTCGACGAAGACGTTGCCGGCCGAGTCGGCCGCTACGTTGCATACTGAGGTCAACCCCGCTATCGAAGAGACGTATTGGCTGTTTGTCACCGGATTAGCCGCAGGCACGTACTTGTTGACGTGTTCGGGGTAAAGCCCAACGTAAACGTTGCCCGAGCCGTCGACCGCGACACCACACGCCTCGCCCCAGGGATTGCCACCTTCGGTCAATTCGCCGATTTTTTCGCCTGCCGCGCTGTAGATTTCGATGCTGGACCCAGCGTGTGCGACATAGATGGCGCCTTTGGCTGGACCGGAGGAGCTATCGACCGCGATCTCGCCTTCCGCGCTGCCAGCATTACCGACACCGGTGATCGCGTTAGTGCCGGTGAAAGTGAAGTTGACGGGTTTGCCTGTAGGGTCGAACTTCAAGATTTCACCTTTATTGCCGTCGTACACGTACACGTTCCCCGCCGTGTCGGTCGCTACGCCCTGCACGTTTGAGAATGAGCCAAACGAAGAGACGAACGGGTGCACCAGCTGCGCCGACGCCGAGCCGCACAACACCGAGAAAACACTGCCGACGGCACAGAAGACCAGCGCCCTGACCACAATGCGACGAATACCCATCAAACCCATCCCCTCTTAGAAGTGCGATCCACACGAGCAAACGACCCGCGGGATCGCGGGTATGACAAAGCCACCACAGGCATAAAGCCCGCAACGGCAGGAGAACAAGAAGCTGAAAGCGCGCCTACAGCACGCGAATAATCAAGCCGGTCGTTAGGACCGGTGTGCCGCGCGGTGCTGCCGCGGCGAGAAGGCCTAGCGGCTAGAAGCCGGCTCGGCCAGAGAGAGAGAGAGAGAGAGAGAAGCGCGTCAGCGACGCTGACGCGTCCTATTACGGACACGTCGCTGGCACACGGACTCTCAAGCACGTTATTCCCCAAAGAAAACACGCGAACAACAACTCCCTCTCTAAAAGACGACCCGGTCCCTCTCCCAAGGTCCCTGTCAAACCCAGCTGAAGCCGACCAAAAGGCCAACCCAAACCCGACCTTATTTCGCCCCCACACCTCAACCGAGGATGGGACATGGCTCTGTTATACCCTGCCTCGACACTGTTGTCAAGCCCCCAAAAACGTTGACATGTCGAACAAGTGCGTCGAACTGCCTAGCTCCGATTCCACGCACAAGACCTTGCGGGGCTGGGAAAACCGTTGCAGCGGATGTACTAAACGACGTGCGATTACTCATGCACGCGGCCTGAGATGCCGATTCAAGGAGCGTGAAACGCTGCCTTGCCCTGCCCATGACGCTCGCTATGACGCTGCTGCTGGCCTTGCCCGCAGCCAACCCTGCGGACGCCCATGACCGTCGTGTGAGCGTCCACGTTCGCCATGAAACGATCCACCAAGCTCCCAAAGGGTCCAAACACGCGCGCAGACACCACAAGAAGCACAAGCATCACAAGAGCCGGCGTCACGCGCACAAGCACCTTCACACGAGCCACCTGGGGCCCGCAACCGCCTCGCGCGACTGCCCGAACGCCAACCTGACACCCAAGCCAGGCAACATCGAAAGCGTGGTGGCGGCCACGCTCTGCTTGATCAACAACGAACGCGCCCGCTTCGGTGAGCCGGCTTTGATCGAAGACGCACGCCTGACGAGCGCCGCGACCGGCCATTCGCGCGACATGGACGCACGCGACTATTTCGAACACGTGAGTCCCGGTGGCCAAACACTGCTGATGAGAATCCGCGCGAGTGGGTTCCTCCCGAATGGGAATGCTGGCTACACGCTGGGTGAGAACATCGCTTGGGGCACACTGTGGCTGGCTAGCCCACACTCGATTGTGAAGGCGTGGATGGAATCGCCGGGCCACCGCGCCAACATCCTCAACCGCTCCTACCGCTATACGGGCATCGGGGTCGACCCTAACCTGCCGCATTCAATGTCTGGTGGCCAGGCCGGCGGGATGTATACGCAGGACTTCGGCACTATTCTGGGCTGAGCGCCCGCCCTGTCCAAGGCGCGCTGCGCATGCGGGACCCTAACGCGATCTGGGTTGAGCGCCGCCTCGTGGATCACGCTGTTGTGGTGCCCAAATCGACGTGCCTCGCGCGCGCGTAGGGTGCCCACCAGAGCGACCATCGCTACGCAGGACGGATAACCTCCCGCGACACACCACTACAAGGAGAATCCAGAGCTATGGGAGTACTCGACGGCAAGTCCGCGATCGTGACCGGCTCGGCGCGCGGCATCGGACGCGCGACGGCTGAGCTGCTCGCCTCGCAGGGCGCGCAGGTCCTCATCAACGACCTCGACGGCGACATCGCCGAGCAGGCATCGAAAGAGATCGCAGGCGAGACAGCGGTCTTCTCCGGCGACCTGACCAAGGGCGACGCGGCCGACCAGCTCGTGGCGAAGGCGATCGACTCGTTCGGGAAGATCGACATCATCGTCAACAACGCCGGCTACACGATTGACGCCCCGATCCACAAGATGTCAGACGAGCATTTCCAGGCGATGCTAGACATCCACTTGATCGTGCCCTTCAAGGTGATTAGGGCCGCCGCCCCGCACTTGCGCGAGCCCGCCAAGAAAGAGCGCGAGGAAGGCCAGGAAGTGTTCCGCAAGATCGTCAACGTGTCCTCGATCTCAGGCACGATGGGCAACGCGGGCCAGGCCAACTACTCATCCGGCAAGGCCGGCGTGGTCGGCTTGACGAAGACGCTGGCCAAGGAGTGGGGCCAGTTCAAGGTGAACGTCAACGCGGTCGCCTTCGGCTTCATCGAGACGCGCCTCACCGCAGCCAAGCAGGAGGACAACACGATGGAGATCGGCGGCGAGAAGGTGCAGCTCGGCATCCCCGAGCAGCTACGCCAGATGGCCTCGATGCTGATCCCGCTGGGCCGCCCCGGCACACCCGAGGAGGCCGCCGGCGGCGTGTTCTTCCTGTGCTCGCCCTGGTCCAACTACGTGCACGGCCAGGTGCTCAACATCACCGGCGGTCAGTTCACCGGGATGACCTCCTAAGGATGCTTCAGTCCGGGAGTCGGGTTATTCGCCCGGCTCCCGGAGTCTCACTCGCCGTATCAGGCGGTCGCGGTGCCCTTGGTCTTCACCCTGGCACGGCGTTGCTCGCGAGCCTTGCGCAAAGCACCCTTGCGGCCGTGCTCCTCAAGGCCGTTGTAGAGACCCTTGATCTCGGTGAGCACCTCTTCGGCGACAGCCTGCTGCTGCTCGCGCGTTGCGCCCTCGATCGCCTCGAAGCGAATTGGGTCACCGTACTGGATCGTAACCTTGGGGAACTGAAGGCGCTTCCAGTTGCGGATGCGCGAGGAGCCGTGGATCGCGATCGGCACGATCGGGGCACCCGTTTCCAGAGCGATGCGCCCGATACCGGCCTTGGCATGCTCGGCCAGTTTGCCATCACGCGAGCGACCCCCCTCGCAGTACATGGTGATGGCGCCGCCACGCGCGAGGATCGCTTTCGCCGTTATGAACATCTCCTCATCGCGAGCTCCTCTGCGCACTGGGAAGACGCCGCCGTGGGTGTAGACGAACTGCATCGGCCCGCTGAACAGCTGTGACTTGGCCATGAACCTGACCTTGCGGCGGATGTAGCAACCCATGAGGAAGTGGTCCATGAAAGAGAAGTGGTTGGGCGCGAGGATCACGGCGCCTGAGCCGGGGACCTTCTCGGTCGAGATCGGGCGGGCCCTGAAGAACGTGTAGGCGTACAGGGAGGTCAGTAGGCGCGTGGCCTCGTACGCCCAATCGGGTTCGCGCGTGCGTGCCCGCTCATGGAAACGGTCGAAGTACTCCTTGGGGCGCGGGTCGGAATAGACCTGTTCGCGCATCGGGGCCAAGTCGGTCATCTAATGGCTCTACATCGCAGCGGCAGCAAAGTTACGCGCGAGTGCGACGAAGCGCATCGGCCCACCCCGCGAGCAGCGTCTCGCGCTCGTCATCGCCCATCCTCGGCTCGTAACGTGCACCTGCGCGCCAGCCGTCGCGCACGTCGGACACCGTCCATGCGCCGACGCCGATGCCCGCCAAATACGCCGCTCCCATTGCGGTCGTCTCCGCAACCTCGGGCACCACAACCGGCACACCGAGCACGTCGGCTTGGAACTGCATCAGCCACGCGTTGGCGGTAGCTCCACCGTCGGCGCGCAACTCACTCAGCGGCTCCGCCGCCGCGTCGTGCATCGCATGCAATGCGTCCACCGTCTGGTAGGCGATCGCCTCCAAGGTCGCGCGTGCCAGGTGAGCCCGTCCCGTCCCCCGCGTGAGCCCTACGATCGTCCCGCGCGCGTAGGGATCCCAATGCGGCGATCCGAGCCCCGTTAGCGCGGGCACAAAGTAGACGCCATCGTTGCCTTCGAGTGAGGCCGCGAGCGCCTCCGTATCGCTTGCCCGCTCGATCACGCCCAGGCCATCGCGCAGCCACTGAACCGCGGCTCCCGTTACGAAGATCGAAGCCTCCAAGGCATAGTTGATTGAGCCGCCGATGCCCCAGGCGACCGTGCTGAGCAGTCCCGGCGACGGTGCCGGCGCCGTGAAGCCCGTGTTGAGCAGTGCGAACGATCCGGTCCCATATGTGTTCTTGCCCATACCCGGATCCACGCAGGCCTGGCCGAACAAGGCGGCTTGCTGATCGCCCGCCACCCCCGCAACCGGTACACGGTGCCCGTGCAACGCCTCGGGTTGCGTCACGCCGAATGCTCCGGCGCTCGCGCACACGCGCGGCAGGGCTCGCTCAGGAATGTCGAGCAAGGCCAACAGGTCCGGATCCCAACGTCCCTGGGCGATGTCGTAGAGCATTGTGCGCGAGGCGTTCGAGGGGTCTGTCACGTGCTCGCCGCACAGCTTGAAGATCAGCCACGCATCGATCGTCCCGAACACGGCGCGCCCCTCGCGCGCGCGCTCGCGCAGGCCCTCCACGTTGCCAAGCAGCCACTCGATCTTCGTGGCCGAGAAATAAGGATCGAGTACGAGCCCCGTGCGCTCTCGCACAAGCGGCTCGTGGCCCGCAATGCGCAGCTCCTCACAGCGAGCGGCCGTACGGCGGTCCTGCCACACGATCGCCCGGTGCAAAGGCTCACCTGTGGCGGGGTCCCACACGCACACGGTCTCGCGCTGGTTGGTGATCCCTACCGCTGCGAGTTCTCCCGCCCCCACTTCGGCGTCCTCAAGCGCCTCCCCCGCTACCGCCTGCGTGACCTCCCAGATCTCTGTCGCGTCGTGCTCGACCCAGCCCGGCTTGGGAAAATGTTGGGCGAACTCGCGATAGGCGCGCCCCACCGGCTCGGCCTGTTCATCGAACACGATGCAGGTCGTGCCGGTCGTGCCTTGATCGATCGCGAGGATCATTACGGCCGGCCGTCCTGCCGCGGCTCTTTCGCTCGCGCCCTGCTTGCTGTCCCCTGGTCAAGCATCTTGCGCGAGCCTACCGCCGCGCGAGGTAGACGCGCACGAAGTCGAGCAGCTGGCGTCCGCGATGGACAAAGCCGCCAAAAGTGCGACCGGTGGCGCGGTGTGACAAGTCCAGGTCGAGCTCTCCTACGCGCGCGCCCGCGCGCGCGACGTCGATCGTCATGCCGACCTCCATGCCGAACCTAGGCGCGAGTGGCAAGGCCTGCTCGAGCGTCTGCGCCCGCAAGGCGCGCTGGCCGGAGATGGGCGCTCTCAAGGAAAGTCCACAGCGTCGGCGGATCGCCCAAGCGGCAAACCCGACCGCTACCCCGAAGCCACCGCCGACGCGCTTGGAGAAGGCCGCCACTGCAAGATCGGACTCTCCCCGTCGCACACTCTCCACGAGCGGTCCAAGGCGCCCCGCTGACTCCCCCAAGTCCCCGTCACAAAGCACAGCAACGAGGCCACCCCAACTGTCCCCTTCCGACTCCTCGTTGCCCAGGAGCGCCTCCGGAGCGGCTACTGACTGCCTCGCTTCAGCCAGCGCCGCGTGCACCGCCAGCGTGACAGCGCCCCCCTTGCCGATGACGCGTGCGCTGCGCACCACCCGTGCGCCTTGGGTCTCGGCGATCGCGGCTGTGCCATCGGTGGAGCCGTCATCGGCCACCCACAGTGGGGCACCCGGAAATGTCACTCCGAGCGCCGCAAGGGTCGCCGCGATGCGATCGGCCTCGTTGTGGGCGGCGACGATCACGAACACGTCGGAACCCGCGCTTGTCAGTGTGGAATCGGAGGCCATCGCAGGGCGCCCGCGAGCGTCATCGATCGGGAGCGACGGCTATTGTCCCCCACCGTTATCCAATGGCGGCTCCACCTGCTCTGACAGGGGGACGCCGTTGTCCCGACGGCGTCCCCCTGGAGGTCATAGGCGTGGCTGAGGTAGAGGCACACATCACCGGCACGGTTTGGAAGATCGAGTGCGCCGTGGGCGACCGCATCGAGGAGGGCGACACGGTCGCGATCCTTGAGTCCATGAAGATGGAGATGCCCGTCGAGGCCGAGGACGAGGGCACCGTCACCGAGATCCTCTGTGAGGAGGGCCAGGCTGTCAACGAGGGCGACACGCTGGTCGTACTGGAGTGACTTCCCCCCGCGAGCTTGCCGACGGCAAGCTACTAATCGACGAGCCAGCCGGTGGCGTCGTGCGGCTAACGATCTCAAACCCCGCCAAGCGCAACGCGCTCGATCACCCGATCCTTGACGCGATCAGCGCCACGCTGACTGAGCTCGGCGAGTCCGGTTCCCCCACACGTTGCGTGATCGTGACCGGCGCCCACGGCATGTTCTCGGCTGGCTATGACATCGGCGAGATCCCCGACGAGGAGTTTGAAGAGCGGGCCGAGGCGCTTGTGGCGCACCCCTTCACCGAAGCGATCGATGCGCTGGAGGCTTTCCCCTATCCAACGCTTGCAGCTCTGCCCGGCCACACGATCGGCGGCGGCCTGGAGCTCGCGCTGGCGTGCGACCTGCGTGTGGCAAAGGACGACATCAAGCTCGGGATGCCTCCCGCCAAGCTTGGCCTTGTCTACTCGCATACGGGCATACGTCGCTTCATCGACGCGATCGGCGCGGCTCGCACGCGCGAGCTGTTCCTGCTCGGCCGCTACATCAGCGCGCCCACAGCGCAGCAGTGGGGACTGGTCAACCGGGCCGTGCCGGCGGAGGAGCTCGACGCCATAACGCTTGAGCTCGCCACCGAGCTCGCGGACAACGCGCCGCTTTCCCAGACGGGCAACAAGCGCGTGATCGCTGCCATGCTCGACGGTCGCGACGGCGTGGCCGAGGACGTGGAGGCCGAGCTGATCGAGTTGCGTCGCGCGTCGTTCGCCTCCGAGGACATGCGCGAGGGCATGAAGGCCTTCGCCGAGAAACGTCCTGCGCGCTGGCGCGGGCTCTAGCTGCAGTTCCTAGCCAGAGCGATCAGTTCATCTAGCCGACAACGGCGGTGAGGATCAGCCCCTCACAGACCGTCCAGCCTCCGGAGAGCTCGCGCGGTGGCCCGTCGGGCACCGGCCTTGGCAGCATCAGCCGAACGGCGAAGGTGCGCGCTAGCGGATCGAATGCGATCGCGATGTCCTTCAATCCCAGCCCGCGTCCAGAGAGCTGGAACCACGCCTTGTAGACGGACTCCTTGGCGCTGAACAGCAGCTTGTCCCAGTGCACCTCTGGCCAGTTGGACCGGAGCTGGCCAAGCGCCACCTGCTCCTCCGCCCGGGCAACTCGACCGAGCAAGCCCTCAGGCAAGGCCCAGTGGGGCTCGGCATCGATTCCGATCGTCGCGACCTGAGCCGAGCGCGCGACGGCGCCCGCGCGGTAGCCCTCGCAGTGAGTGATGCTTCCCACAACGCCCTGCGGCCACAAGGGCTCTCCGCTAGAGCCACTGAGAATCGAGACGGCGGAATATCCGAGTTGCTCAAGCGCCGCGCGGGCGCACACGCGTCCCGTGGCGAACTCGTGCCGGCGCTTATCGGCGGTCCCAGCGAGGAGCGCTTGCTCATCAGGGAACAGCAGCGCCTCCTCCGGATCGTGCCATGCCTCGGAGGCTGCCACGCACGCGGGCAAGATCTGCTCGATCATGAGTCGAGCCTATTCGGATACTGTGCCTCCACGTCCCTGATGTCCAATGCTTGAGAACGACCGGAGGTCGCCGTATATGCCGCCGCTGATAACTCGCGAGGAAGCCCTGAAGCTCGGCGAAGTCGAGGATCACGCAGCGATCGAAGCGCTCGTCGAGCGGGCTTGGGCCGCACGCCAAGAGCGCTTCTCGGACTCGACAGATATGTGCTCGTTGGTGAACGCTAAGTCGGGCGGCTGCGCCGAGGACTGCGGCTTCTGCGCTCAGTCGCGCTTTGCGGAGGCTGAGACGCCCTTGCACGCGATGATGGACCCCGAGCAGATCCTCGAACACGCGCGTGCCGCGGAGGCCGCGGGGGCGCACCGTTTCTGCATGGTCACCCAAGGCCAAGGCCTGTCCAAGCGTGACTTCGAGAAGATCCTCGAAGGGGCGCGCTTGGTCGCCGAGAAGACCAACCTGAAGCGCTGTGCCTCGGTCGGTCACATGTCGCCGGCGCGCGCCAAGGCGCTCAAGGAGGCCGGCATCCAGCGCGTGCATCACAACGTGGAGACGGCGGAGAGCTACTACGACGAAGTCTCCAGCACCGTGCGCTATGAGGGTCGCTTGCGCACGATCCAAGCGGTGCGCGAGGCGGGCCTTGAGACATGCGTGGGGGGCATCCTCAACCTCGGTGAGAGCCGCCAGCAACGCGTGGAGATGGCTTTCGAGCTCGCCGCAATCAACCCCACGAGCGTGCCAATCAACCTGCTCAACCCACGCCCGGGCACGAAGTTCGGCGACCGCGAGTACATCGACCCGTGGGAGGCCGTCAAGTGGGTGGCGATCTTCCGCTTGATCCTGCCCGAGGCGCTGTTCCGCCTGTGCGGGGGACGCGTGGAGAATCTCGGCGACCTGCAACCACTCGCCGTCAAGGCCGGGCTCAACGGGGTGATGATGGGCAACTTCCTGACCACGCTCGGCTCGAGCCCCGAGGAAGACCGCGCCATGTTCGAGGAGCTTGGCTTGAACGTGGCGCGCCAAGCCGACAACGGTGCCAACCCACGGCCGGACAACCGCTCGGGCTGGCTTGATGGAGAGACGCCCGATGTTGTCGAGGAGCTGCTTGACGACGCGGGCGAACGAGGCTCCGGCCAGGAAGGACTAGAGATCCGCATGTGGGACCCCTCGACCCAGTTGCGCTTCAAGGCCAAGCGTGCCGTCCCGCCGCGTCCCGACGGCGCCCGCAACGCCGTTCCCGCCGGCTGGGGCGATTGATCAAAGCTCGATACAAGGATGCAACGACGGCCATGAGCGGATCCACGACGGGCCCAGCCACCTACATGGCAGCCATGAGCGCGAACCCGACGACGAGCACGGTGGCGCGACAGCCATGAGCGAGATCGAGGAGCGGCTGGCCGAGATCGAGCGGCTCGGATTGGAGCGCCGCCTGCGCATCGTCTCTGGGCCGCAAGGGCCGCGCGTGGTGCTCGACGGGGAGCCGGTCCTGCTGCTGTGCTCGAACAATTACCTCGGCCTGGCAGACCATCCCAAGGTGCGCGAAGCTGCGGCTAAAGCGGCGATGCAATGGGGCGCCGGAGCCGGAGCCTCACGTCTGGTGTCGGGCACGATGACGATTCACGCTCACTTGGAGCAGCGCCTCGCGACGTTCGAGGGCAGCGAGGCATGCGTCTTGTTCGGCTCGGGCTATCTCGCCAACCTTGGTGTGATCGGCGCGCTCGCGGGTCCAGGCGATGTGATCTTCTCCGATGAGCTCAACCATGCCTCGATCATCGACGGATGCAGGGCCTCACGTGCGAAGGTGATCGTCTATCGCCATCTCGACAGCGATCATCTGGAGCGCTGCCTACAAGCCCACCAAGGCAAGGGCCGCCGCGTGATCGTGACCGACTCAGTGTTCTCGATGGACGGAGACGTGGCACCCCTCGCAGAGATCGTGGAGCTGGCGCGTGGGCATGATGCGCGAGTCGTCGTGGACGAGGCGCACGCAACTGGTGCCTTGGGAGAGGGCGGGCGGGGCGCTCTTGCCCAAGCGGGATTGCAAGGAAAGGCAGACGTACTGATCGGAACGCTGGGCAAGGCGCTCGGCTCCTACGGCGCCTATGCGTGCGCGAGCGAGGAGATGGTGCGTTACCTGGTCAACACCTCGCGGCCCTTGATCTTCTCAACCGCCCCTTCCCCGCCCTCGGCGGCCGGCGCCTTGGCCGCACTCGAGCTACTCGAAGATGAGCCGGGCCTGGTGATTCGCCTGCACGAGACTGCCCTCACGCTTCGCGAGGCACTCGCCGAGCAAGGCTTCGCGGTCGCGCGCAGCGACATGCACATCGTGCCGCTCGTGGTAGGCGAGAGCGAGGCCGCGATGCGTCTCTGCCAGGCCGCGCTCGAGCGGGGCGTGTTCGCCCAGGCGATCCGTCCGCCGACCGTGGCCGACGGCACGTCAAGGTTGAGATTGGCAACTATGGCGTCCCACAGCTCCGACGAGTTGCGCCAAGCGGCGCAAACCCTGGCCGACGCCGCACGCGAGGTGGGACTCGATCCGACCGCGCTTGGGGCGCCGTCCACGTCGGGCGCACCCGCGCAGCCTGATTTGCGCTCGGGATCCAAGCCGCGGCTCGCCCGCGTCGCCTAGCCACACGCGCGTGCGTGGACTATTCGTAACCGGCACCGGCACAGGTGTCGGTAAGACGCTGGTGAGCGCCGCGTTGCTTGCCGCGATGAGGGCTGCCGACGAGCCGGTACGTGCCTACAAGCCTGTTGTCACAGGGCTCGCCGAGCCACCAGGGGAATGGCCGCCAGACCATGAGCTACTGGCCCTTGCTGCCGGAATGACACCTGAGCAGGTTGCCCCGCTGCGTTTCGACCCGCCCGTCTCCCCCCATCTGGCGGCGACGCTCATCGGTCAAAGCATCGACCCTGCCGCCGTGATCGCCGGTGCGCGTGCCGGATCGCAAAGCACGCTCGTGGTGGAGGGCGTGGGCGGCCTGCTCGTGCCGCTAGCCGAGGGATTCAGCGTGCGTGACCTGGCGGTCGAGCTTGGACTGCCGCTTGTGATCGCCGCGGCGCCAGGACTCGGCACGATCAACCACACACTGCTCACTGTCGAATCCGCGAGGGCGGCTGGGCTGAACGTGGTGGCCGTCGTGCTCACACCGTGGCCAAGCGAACCGTCGCAACTGGAGCAGTCCAACCGCGAGACGATCGCACTGCTCGGAGCGATCGAAGTCGCCACGCTTGAGGAGATCTCAAGCCCCGACATCGCCGCCTTGGCGCGCGGTGGCGAACGCATGCCTTGGCGCAACTGGTTGACCCGATAGGTAAGGCACCCTGGCGATGGCAGCGAAGACGGCCCCGGCGACCATCAATCAGACCAGCAGACAATAGTCGTCATTGACCTGCCGCCGCGACAACGGCCGTAGCAATCCGATCCAGATCATCGTCGCCAATTACATACGGCGGCATCGCATAGATCAGATCGCGGAATGGTCGCAACCAGACACCCCGCTCGACAGCAGCGGCTGTCGCGATCGCGAGATCGACTTCGTGATCCAACTGCACGACACCGATTGCTCCAAGCACGCGCACATCGACAACGCCCGGCATCTTCCGGGCCGGGGCCAAGCCTTTTCGCAAACCGCCTTCGATACGTGCCACCTCTTTGCGCCAGGCCCCGTCGGCGAGCAAATCCAACGAAGCCAGCGCAACCGAGCAAGCCAGCGGGTTGGCCATGAAGGTGGGACCGTGCATAAGCGCCCCACCCTCGCCCTCGGAGATCGCACATGCCACCTCGGCCGTGCAGAGCGTGGCGGCAAGCGTGAGATAGCCACCCGTGAGCGCCTTGCCGACACACATGATGTCGGGGGCGATGCCCGCGTGTTCGCTCGCGAACAGGGCTCCCGTCCGGCCGAAGCCAGTCGCGATCTCATCCAGAAGGAAAAGAAGCTCGTACTGGTCGCACAACCCGCGCAACAACGATACGTACGAGGGTGAGTGGAAGCGCATTCCGCCCGCACCTTGGACGACGGGCTCAACGATCACCGCGGCGAGCTCATGGGCGTGGCGAGCGAACAGCTCGCTGATCTGTTCGGCCCAGGTCTCGTCAAGCGACGCCTCAAAGCCGTCTGGAGGTCGCTCCGCAAACACGTGATCGGCAAGCACGCCGGTGAACATGGAATGCATCCCTCCGACCGGGTCGCACACCGCCATCGCCCCGAACGTGTCGCCGTGATAGCCACCACGGATCGTGAGCAGGCGCGTGCGCTCGGGACGCCCAACGGCACGCTGGTATTGGAGGGCCATCTTGATCGCCACCTCCACTGAGATCGAGCCGGAGTCAGCGAAGAACACGTGCTCGAGGCCCGCAGGCGTGATCTCCACGAGCCGCTCGGCGAGCCGGACGGCCGGCTCATGCGTGAGCCCACCGAACATCACGTGGGCCACGCGCTCGAGCTGCTCGCGCACTGCCCTATCGAGCGCCGGATGGCGATAGCCGTGGATGGCACACCACCACGAGGACATCCCGTCGATCAACTCACGCCCATCGGCGAGGCGCAGATGGACACCCTCGGCCGAGACCACCGGGAGCGGCGCCGGCGATCCGGGCAACGCCGAGTATGGGTGCCAGACCTGCCGCCTGTCGAGCTCCTGAAGCTCGGCCCAGTCCGGCTGCGACGTCAAAGCAGGTGGGACGCCCGCCGGCGTCCTAGTCCTCGTACAAGGTGAAGTCCCGCTTACGTGCTCCGCAAACCGGGCAGAACCAGGTATCGGGGATGTCCTCGAAGGCGGTGCCGGCGGGGATGCCTCCGTCGGGGTCGCCATCCTCGGGGTCATAGATGTAGCCGCAGGACTCGCAGATCCAGCGTTGCAGGGTTTGTGTCGTGCTCATGCACGGAAGATTACCTGCCGGTAGGGTCCTTGGCATGAGCACCTCGACCTCCAGCGGCCACGAGGAGCCTGGAGGGGAGCTCAACCTCGGCGGCAACATGGAGCCCGGACAGGAGCTCAACCGTGGCAAAGCCACGCCTCCGCGCCAGGCCGCCACGGTGATCCTGCTGCGTGGCGGCGAGGAGGTGCTCGAGGTCCTGCTCGTCAAGCGCACCGAGAAAGCCCGCTTTATGGGGGGCGTGTGGGTGTTCCCCGGTGGCGCAGTCGACGAGGAGGATGGCGAGAGCGCCCACCGCACGGCCGCCGCGCGAGAGCTCTCAGAGGAGGCCGGCGTCACGCTCGCCGACCCGCAAGCGCTTGTGGAATTCTCGCGTTGGATCACTCCGGAAGAGGTGAGCACGCGCTTCGATACGCGCTTCTTCCTCGCAGAGCTTCCAGCGGGACAGGAGCCCAAGGTGGACGGCGAGGAGTGTGTGGACCAGGGCTGGTTTACACCGCAAGGCGCTTTGGATGCGTTCGCTCGCGAGGAGATCGTGCTCGTCTTTCCCACGATCAAGCATCTCGAGCAACTCGGCGCATTTACGAGTGTGGCGGAGCTACTCGACTATGCGAGCGGGCGCGAGGTCGTGCCGGTACAGCCGAAGGTGTGGTTCGACGGCGAGGTGGCGCGCGTGCTGCTCCCCGGCGAGCCGGGCTACTAAGAACCCTGAATCGTGCCCATCACGTGAGTGACGGCGTTGATCAAGGCAAGGTGAGTGAAAGCCTGCGGATAGTTGCCTAGATGCCGCCCGCTGGATGCCTCGAGCTCCTCTGCGTAGAGACCTAGTTCGGAGGAGTATCCGAGCAGACGCTCGCATAGCATCCGCGCCTCGACGTGCTCGCCGATCTCGCACAGGGCCGAGACAAGCCAGAAAGAGCAGATCAGGAACGTGCCCTCCTCACCGCTCTGTCCATCGTCGGTCTCATCGGTGCGGTAGCGCAACACCAAGCCGTTCTCGGTGAGCTCGTCGCGTATCGCCATCACTGTCGCTCTGACGCGCTCGTCCTCGGGCGGCAGGAAGCGCATCAGGACGATCAACAGGTTGGACGCGTCGAGCGCATCCGTTTCGTAGTGCTGGCGGAACACACCCCGCTCGTCGAGGCCCTTCTCAAGGATGTCGGCCTTGATCTCCTCCGCCTCCGCCTGCCAGCTTTCAGCCTGCTGCTCCTCCCCGCGCCGTTCGGCCAGGCGGGCACCGCGATCCATCGCGACCCAGCACATCAGCTTCGAGGAGACGTAGTGGCGCGGCTCCCCGCGCGTCTCCCAGATTCCCTGATCTGGCTCCCTCCAGACCTTCGACGCGCACTGCACCTGATCGGAGAGCACGGGCCACAGGCGCTCGGGGATGTGGTCGCGTTGCTTGGAATGCAAGTAGACCGAGTCGAGCACGGCCCCGTAAAGATCGTTCTGGCGCTGGTTGTAGGCGCCGTTGCCGATCCTCACCGGACGCGCGCCCTCATACCCCTTGAGGTGATCGAGCGTGGACTCGCTCAGATCCTTTTGGCCCTTGATCCCATACATGATCTGCAAGGACCCGTCCTCGTTGCGCTCCATGTCGGCGACGTACTGGATGAAGTCATCTGCCTCCCAATCAAGCCCGAGTGCGTGCAAGGCCCACAAGGTGAACGAGGCATCGCGCATCCAGCAGTAGCGGTAGTCCCAGTTGCGCGAGCCCCGTGGCGTCTCGGGAAGCGAGGTTGTGGGTGCGGCCACAAGCGCACCAGTTGGCATGAACGTGAGGCCCTTGAGTGTCAGCGCCGAGCGCTGCAGGTGAGCACGCCAAGGATGGTCGGGATAGTTGCCTTCGGCCAGCCATGTGCGCCAGAAGTGGTTCGTGCGCTCGAGCCGTGCCAGTGCCTGCTCGACGGTGCGCGGCCCGCGCAGCTCTTCGGTCCATGAGAGCGCACAGAAGCGTCGCTCGCCCTCGCTCATCGTGTGGCGTGAGTGAGCGCGATTGCCCTCGATGCCCATACGTGTGTCGCTGAACAGACGGAAGGCGGTGGTCCCGTCGGTCGCGTCCAGGCCATGACCGTGCTCGTCCTCGACTTCGCTCCACTCGGCCACGGTGGCGCCGAAGTCGAGCATCGGCTCGCACACCATCTCGACCTGGACCTGGCCTTGGATGCACTCCACGACTCGCACGAGCAGATGGTCGGCGTCGAAGTCGGTGGGTGGGCGTGTGTGGCTGGTGTTGCGATCCTCGTCGTGCCAGTCGCTGATCGTGAGCGCATCGATGACCCGCAACCACCCCTGAGGAGTCATCCACGTGGTCTCGATCACATTCGTGCCAGGAAGGTAGCGTCGTCCGACCGGCACGTAAGTCCCGTATGGGCCGACCCGGAAGCTGCCGGCGCCGCGGTCGAGCATGGCAGCGAACACCGATGGCGAATCGAAGTGGGGAAGGCACATCCACTCGATCGAGCCATCGGAGGCGAGCAGTGCACCCGTGTGACAATCCGAAAGGAAGCCATAGTCGGCGATCGGAGGGAACGGCGAGTCGTACTTCGGAAGAGCGGAGTTGAGCCCACCGGGCTGCACCCCGGGCACCCTCGCAGGAGCTCGCCCAAGCTTCCGCTGCGAAGCGCTCATGGGGCGAGGAGGGGAGCGCTCATCGCGCAAACGGTAGCGGGAGACGTCCTTCCTCTGCGAGCTTGTCCAGATGGGCCGCCAAGGTGATGGCTGCCATAGGTCGCAGCGCGGCGGGCACATCCGGCCATGCGCTGTCGAGTAGTTCCTCGGTCGAGCGACGTCCTTCGGCGAGCGCCGCGACGAGCCGGCGCTCGCGATCGAGGCGGTGCTCGATGTACTCGGTGAGACGCTGCCGCGGTGTCCAAATCGGAGGACCGTGACCAGGACAGAGAACTTCGAGCTCGCGCTCTCGCAGGCCTTCCAGCGCAGCGAGGTAGCCGACGAGCGCTCCTGGATCGGGGGCGATGAAGACGCTGCCCTCGCCGAGTACCGCGTCGCCGGCAAAGCAGGCTCCGCCCATGATGAAGGCGAAATGATCGGGAGCGTGACCGGGCGCATAGATCACCTCGAATGGACCGACTTGGGTGCCGTCGCTGAGCTCGATGTCGGCTGGGCCCCGCCCGGAGGCAAGCGGAGCGGGAAAGCGCTCGCGCAATGCCTGGACCCCCTCGGAGTGATCGATGTGATCGTGAGTGAGGACCACCCCCCCGAGACCTCCACGCTGGATGAGCGCCTCGGCTAGGGCCTGCTGGTGCTCGGGCAGCGCCGGTCCGGGATCGATGACCCACGCCGGATCGCGGCCTACCACCCAACTGTTTGTTCCCGACATCGTGAGCAGGCCGGGATTGTCGGCGCGCAAACGCAGCACGCCCATGCCCTGCAACCGCTCGGCCTCAGTTGTGGAGGAGCCCATACCGCGACGTTAGCCGCTTACACCGCTACTTGCTGAAGTGACAGCTGTTACTAGGAGTACGCAAGCAAGGAGGATGACCATGAGCACGTCAAAACATGCAGGTGGCCCCATAGATGTTGTGAGAGCGAACGCGCGAGACCATCGGCATACGCTGCGTGCCAGCTCCGTTCTGGCTTGCTTGACGATCGCCGCAATCGCGCTGCCGGCTATAGCGGGCGCAGCGCCGAAGGTGTCTGTCAAGGCGAAGGTCCTTCCCGTTCCGATCAACCCATCGTCGGCGAAAAGCAAGAGCTATCCGAAAACGGGCAACATTCTCGGAGCGGGCGCATCGGTGGAAACGCAGTTCACCATCAGTGGCACCGAATACGGTGGCTATCCCTCGCCGCTGACTGGCGTCGTGGTTTACCTGCCAGCGGGCACGAAGCTGCATCCGCAGGGATTTGCGACATGCTCCAGTGCAATCCTCGAAACCCACGAAGTACAGAAGTGCCCAAGGAAGTCCATCGCCAGCCCCAAGGGGGAAGTGCTCGGCGTGGTTAGCTTCGGTAGCACGCGGGTTCAGGAGAAAGCGTCTGTGCAAGCCTTTTTCACTTCAGGTGGAGGATTGGCTTTCTTCACCGAAGGGACCTCACCGACGCTGATTGAAATTCTCTCCACAGGACGCTTTTCCGGCGCCTCAGGTGCATTCGGCCAGAAGCTGACAGCCGTAGTGCCGCTGGTTGAAACGGTCCCTGGCGCACCATATGCCTCAGTTGAGTCGATCAAGATCAAGGTCGGCGCTGCCTACATAAAGGGCAAAAAACTGATCTCCTATGGAACTGTGCCCAAGAAGTGCCCCAAAGGGGGCTTCCCGGCAAAGACCGAACTGAAATTCCTGAGCGGAGAAACCTCGACGGCGAGCATCAAGGTTCCGTGCCCCAAGAAATAGGTGGGGCAAAGCCTGATAGGCGGGGGGTAGTAAGCCTAGAAGGCGGGGATAAGGCCTAGGTGGAATAGGGGCTCCCTGAGGGGACAGGGAGCCACCTAGGTCGCGGGGGAGTCACAGGTATGGGGGAATCACAGGTGTGCGAGATGAGGACGAGCGCATAGTGGCCTCCCGGGCACGGGCTGCCCGGGAGGCGTCTACTAGAGGAGGCGCTCTCTAGTAGATGTTCCGGTCGCGGACTTCGCGTTCGACGGGCGGCGCTTCTCGACCGCGGCGGCCGGCCCATACGCCGAACCAGAGCAGCGAGAACACCAACCCAACGATGCCTACGATCATCAGTATGAGCCCGACGACGTGGAGGTCGATACCACTGACCGTCGCCGTCACCGCATACCTCAGGATCGCACCTACCGCGATCAGCACAAGTGAGCTTCCAAAGGTCATCGCGGCTGTGTATGCCCCCGATCGGCACGCTTCAACCTAGGATCTCGCCAGAGTTGGCTTTAGGAGAGCGGCCAGGAGAACATAGGTACCCTCGCAACGTAGGACCAACGCCCGCGCGTATACGCGCCCATCGTCACCGAGGGAGACCCGCATGAGCGAACTAGAGCTGCCACAAGGCACTATCCGCTATCAAGAATTCGGTTCAGGCAAGCCCATCCTGCTCGTGCATGGCCTGCTCGTCAATGGAGGCTTGTGGCGCGAGGTCGCCCCAAAGCTGGCCCAGAACTTCCGTGTGATCGTGCCCGACCTGCCACTTGGCTCACACCAGCTTCCGCTCAAACCTGGCACTGACCTATCACCGCCGGGCCTGGCGAAGATCATCGCCGACTTTATGGACGCCCTCGACCTGGAGGACGCGACGCTCGTGGGCAATGACACCGGCGGTGCCCTCTCCCAGCTCGTTGCCGTCTACCATCCCGAGCGTCTCGGTCGGCTGGTGCTTACCCCGTGCGACGCCTATGAGAACTTCCTGCCTGCCATGTTCCGTCCGTTGGAAGTGATGGCCCGTATTCCTGGCGCTCCCTTCCTGGTCGCCCAGTCATTGCGCCCTCGGGCCGCGCGCCGGTTGCCGTTCGCCTACGGCTGGCTCTCCAAGCGTCCTATCCCTGACGATCTCAGCGATGCTTGGATGGCTCCGGTGCTTTCCAACGGCGCCGTTCGTCGCGAGCTGGCATCGATACTCAAGGGCATCTCCAAGCGCTACACCCTGGATGCGGCGAAGCGCTTCGACCAGTTCGACAAGCCGGTGTTGCTCGCTTGGGCGCCTGAAGACCGCTTCTTCAAGCTGCGCTATGCCGAACGCATGATGGGCTCATTCCCAAACGTCCGCCTCGAGCGCATCGAGGACAGCCTTAC
Organism: uncultured Solirubrobacterales bacterium; assembly: GCA_963746645.1. Lineage (GTDB taxonomy): Bacteria > Actinomycetota > Thermoleophilia > Solirubrobacterales > Solirubrobacteraceae > Palsa-744. The sequence goes on along the minus strand of CAVVBQ010000005.1, from coordinate 2,731,820 downwards.
GTTCGTCCCGCTCGACCAACCCGAGCGCACGGCGGAATTGATAGCGACGTTCGCGAGCGAGACGTCCAGCTAAGACCCCAGACCAGGCGTCCGCCAGGCATGCGAACATACGTTCGTGCGATGGTCCAACCTCAGCGAGCAAGCTGACGAGCAGCGACGACTACCGGGGTACCGAGATAACGCGGTCGTGCGGCACTTCGATGCACCCGAGGCGCTTGACATGCGCTTCTATGAGGTTCACGCGCGCTCGGTGCTCAACCGCGTACCTGGGCGCTCACGAATGCCTTTCAGTTGGACGATCAATCCCTACAGGGGATGCAGTCATGCGTGTGTTTACTGCATGGGTGGAGAAACCCAGATCCTGATGGCAGACGGGCGCACCAGACCGCTCGCCGATCTTGCCATTGGCGATGCGATCTACGGCACCGTGCGCGTCGGTGCCTACAGACGCTTTATCAAGACTCAAGTGCTTGCAAAGTGGTCGAGCATCAAGCCGCCCTACGCGGTGGAGCTTGAAGATGGGACTCTGCTTATTGCCAGCGAGGACCATCGGTTTCTCACCCGCCGCGGATGGAAGCATGTGATCGGTGCCGAATCGGGGGCGCTGCAGCGCCCCCATCTGACACTCGGCAGCCGGCTGCTCGGTCCAGGCGGCTGTGTGCAGTCGCCGGAGGTGGATGAGGATTACCGCCGTGGGTACCTTACCGGCCTGATTCGCGGCGATGGGACCATCGGCTCCTACACATACGAGCGGCCGAACAGGGGTCCCTCAACAGTGCACCGCTTTCGCCTGGCCCTGGCGGACATCGAGGCACTTGACAGGGCCCAGGGGTACCTCGCCGATCTTGGCACTGAGGTGGATCGATTCGGGTTTGCCGAGGGGACGGGAACACACAGACCGATCACTGCGATTCGGACTTCGGCCAGACTCGATGTCGCGCGAGTCAAAGAGCTAATCGATTGGCCGACATGGCCCAGCCTGTCGTGGATTAAGGGCTTTCTCGCGGGCATCTTCGACGCAGAGGGTTCATGCAGCGAACACATTTGGCGAGTTTCGAACACAGACCCCGAGATAGTGGCGTGGATCAAGGCCTCTCTTGGGCGCTTGGGCTTCAATTACGCTACCGAGCCGCTTCCCAAACGCAACGGACTCGTCAGCATTCGGCTTCTTGGCGGGCTGCCTGAGCGGATGCGCTTCTTTCTAGGTACGGATCCCGCGATTACAAGAAAGCGCTCTATTGAGAGCATCGCCCTCAAGACGAACGCCAAGCTGGGAGTGACCGCGATCCGCCCTCTGGGGCTGGTGGCGCGAATGTACGACATCACTACAGGCACAGGCGACTTCGTTGCGAACGGCGTAATCAGCCACAACTGCTTCGCCCGGCCCACTCATCGCTACCTAGGCTTCGACGCGGGCCGCGATTTCGAGCGAGAGATCGTGGTCAAGGTCAACGCGCCGGAGATTCTGCGCGTGGAGCTAGCCCGTCGCTCCTGGAAGCGCGAGCACGTGGCGCTCGGCACCAATACGGATCCTTACCAGTGGGTGGAGGGCCGCTATCGCCTTATGGAGGGCATCTGGGAAGCGCTGCGCGATGCCGCGGATGGCCTGGGGAATCCTTGCTCTGTGCTCACGAAGTCACCGCTCTTGCTACGCGACCTGCCGCTAATGCTGCAGATCGCACGGCGCACCACGATCAGTGCAAGCATGTCCATCCCCACGCTCGACGAGCGTGCGTGGCGAGCCACCGAGCCGCACACCCCGCACCCCCGCGCCCGCTTGGAGGCAGTTGCCGAGCTCAACCGCGCTGGTATCCCGACAGGCGTCTTGATCGCGCCCTTGATACCAGGCGTCAACGATGCTCCCCACCAGCTAGAGCCCCTGCTACAGGGAGCTGTCGATGCAGGCGCTACGCACATCAGTGGAGTTGCGCTGCACTTGCGTCGCGATGTCAAGGAGATCTTCATGGACTGGCTACGTAGACATCGCCCCGATTTGCTCGAGCGCTATGAGCAGCTGTATAGAAACGGCGCCTATGCTCCGGCGCAGGAACGCGAGCGTTTGTCGAAGCTCGTGCAAGGGCACGCTCCGCAGAGCAGCTTTCGGCGGTGGTCCAGAGCTGTAGTCGAGCCAGAGAGCAGAACGGTCACGCAGCCATCACAACAACAGAGCCTCTTCTGAAGACCCGCACGAAGGCCGTCGTCCACTAGGCTCGCGCCTATGCAAATGGGAGGCGAATCACCCGCCTCGGACGCGGTCGCCACGCGATCCTCGGCCTATACAGACCGCACGGCCTGGGCGCGCAACCTCGCCGCGCCAGTTCGCGACTTCCTGACCACCGAGACTGGCGGCGCGGCCGTGCTGCTGGGCGCCGTGCTTGCGGCATTGGTATGGGCCAACTCACCTTGGTCCAGCTCATATGAGTCACTGTGGACCACCAAGCTGTCAATCCAAATTGGCAACAGCGGACTTTCCCAGGATCTGCGCCACTGGGTCAATGACGGCCTGATGACTTTCTTCTTCTTGGTTACGGGCTTGGAGGCACGGCGCGAGATCGACATGGGACAATTGCGCGAGCGAAGGCGCATCGCGCTGCCTGCGATCTCAGCGCTTGGCGGAGTGGCCGCCGCGATCCTGATCTATCTGGCCTTTAACGCAGGCGGCCCAGGGAGCCACGGCTGGGGCGCGGTCATGTCCACCGACACGGCATTTGCCCTTGGCGTGCTCGCACTCGTCGCGCCCGGCGGTACTCGCCTGCGGATCTATTTGCTGACGCTTGCGATCGCTGACGACCTCGTCGCGCTGGTGGTGATCGCCGTCGCATACACCGCCCACCTGTCAGTGGTCGCATTGGTGGTCGCGATCGGATTCTTCTTGGCACTGCTCGCGCTGCGTTATCTCCCGCGCCTCTGGCGCAGGCGGCTACGTCCCGTGCTCGGAGTGGCCATCTGGGTGGCGCTGTACGAATCGGGCATCGACCCCGTCATCTCGGGACTGGCGCTCGGCCTTGCCACAAGTGCCTATCCGCCTGTGCGTGGCGAGCTCGAGCAGGTGAGTGAGCTCACGCGCTCATTCCGCGAGCAGCCGACGCCCGAGCTCGCGCGCACCGCTCAGCTGGGCTTGTCCTCGGCAATCTCACCGAACGAGCGCCTCCAGCACCTTTTCCACCCATGGACGAGCTACATGATCGTGCCGTTGTTCGCGCTCGCCAATGCCGGGGTTCACATCAGTGGCGAACTCCTCTCAGAAGCGCTCACCTCCCCCGTGACACTCGGGATCGTCCTCGGCTACGTGGTGGGTAAGCCGCTCGGCATCCTCAGTGCATCATGGTTGGCCTCGCGCCCACGACTGGGCGGGCTTCCGCGCGTACTCAGCTGGCCGGGAATCGCCGGAGACGGAGCCGTGGCCGGTGTTGGCTTCACCGTGGCGCTGTTGATCTCCAGCCTCGCCTTCCACGGACGCCAACTCCAGGAGGCCACGCTCGGCGTGCTGGCGGCAGGCGTATTGGCTTCTCTCACCGGCTGGACGGTCTTCCGCGTGATGGCACGCCTACCCACGTCGGTTCGTGCCCGCCAGCTGATCCACACCGAGGAGGAGATTCTGGATCTGGCCGACGACATCGATCCTGCTCGCGATCACATCCGTGGTGCAAAGGACGCGCTCGTCACGCTGCTCGAGTACGGCGACTACGAGTGCCCTTACTGCGGCCAAGCCGAGCTCGTCGTACGCGAGCTACTCGACTCCTTCGGCGACGAGCTGCGCTACGTGTGGCGTCATCTGCCGCTGAATGATGTCCACCCCCACGCTCAGACGGCCGCCGAGGCGGCAGAGGCGGCCGCCGCGCAGGGGGAGTTCTGGGCAATGCACGACACGCTCCTCGGTCACCAGGACGAGCTCACCCTGCCTGCTCTGAGAGGCGACGCTGAGCGGCTTGGTCTCGATGTGGAACGTTTCTGGGAGGAGTTGCGCCACCGTGAGTACGCCCAGCGAATCGACGATGACGTGGCAACAGCCGATTCGAGCGAAGTCGCCGGAACGCCCACCTTCTTCATCAATGGGCGTCGCCATCACGGCGCCTACGACGTGGCAAGCCTCACAGCGGCCGTCTCGGCCTCGCGAACGCGAGCTCAACTAAGGCTTCACGCGAAAGAGCTTCACGCGAACAAGTCTTGAGCTGCAAAGACTGACGCCCTCAAACGGGCTGCTAGATCTCAGGCAGAGATGTCAGCCGGCAAACCGACCAACTGTGCGCTGCGCTCCCACAGACCCTCAGCAAGGATGTCGTCCTGAGCCTGAGCCGAAGGTGCAAGGACCTTCTCGTCCTGCACGTACGCGCCAGTGAGCGGGGCGGCTTCCTCTGAGAGCGAAAGCCATACCAGCGAGCGGGCGCCGCGCTCGGGTGAGCGAAAGAAGGGACCGGCAACCGTTGTGAGGATCTTCCAGATCCCGTTCTCGTTCTTGCCGAAGCCGGTGCGCACAACGCCCGGGTGAAAGCAGTTGGCGTGCAGCTCCGACGCGCGCCTCGCGAGCTCACGCGTGAAGAGGATGTTGCACAGCTTGGAGGTGCCGTATACGCGCATAGCCGCATAGGACTTCTCCGACTGCAAATCTTCGAGGTCCAGGCGGCCGGACTCGTGAGCATCCGAGGCAGTCGTCACGACACGACCCCCACCAAGGCGATCGCGCAACAGGTTGGTAAGCAAGAAAGGAGCGAGATGGTTGAGTGCGAAGGTCCGCTCGAGCCCCTCTGAGGTCAGCTTGCGCGAGGCGAACAAAGCTCCGGCATTGTTCGCCAGTACGTCGATGTGCTCGTAGCGTGCGCGGACTTCCTCTGCCAGCGTCCGTACCTCGGCCATCAGAGTGAGGTCGGCGACATGCTCGTGTACCGACGCCCCGCCGCCGGCCGCGCGTGCCTCGCGTGCCACAGCCTGCACACGCTCTCGCTCGCGCCCGACGAGAGCTACGTCGGCGCCTTGGCGAGCGAGCTCGACCGCGGCGGCACGACCGATGCCGCGCGTGGCGCCAGTGAGCAGAACGAGCGTCATGTCGGGGACTCTACCGGCGCTCCGGGGCCGAATCCTTCAGCGCCTGCGTTGACCCCATCCACGGTTTCGTCAACCTCACCGGTCTCCTGTTGGAGCCCTGCCCGCAAGCCAATGAAAGCTACAACCGCGGCCGCCGCCATGATCGCCGCCATTACGTAGAGCACCGAGCGTGTGGCATAAGCAAAGTCAAGTCTCACGAAGTGGGGAATCAAGCCAACGCCTCCGCTCCCACCCCGAGCCTGCGAGAGGGAAGACGCCTCAGCGTGCGCTCGTCCGCCAGGCACGCCCTGGGCGATTAGCGAAGTGACAATCCGCGAGCGCATCTGCGAGACGAGGATCGTGCCGAGGATTGCGAGCCCCAGACTGGCGGCGTAGTTGCGGACGGTCTGGGTGATGCCGGTTGCCTCGCCGTAGGAGAGCCGCGAGGCACGGTTGACGGCATCGGTGCTGGCTGGGCCAAGCATCATCCCCATGCCTGCCCCAGCGAGGATGATGTACCACTCCTGCGTTCCAAAGTCCAAGCCCGTGACCTTGCCGGCCCAGAGCCAGAAGCCAACGGCACTCAAGACGCAACCCAACACGACGGGACGCTTGCCGCCCACCCGGTCGAGCATCCGTCCGCCGATCTGTGCGGCGATAACGAACCCGATGAAGAAATAAAGAATGTAAAGGCCAGCCTCTGAGGGAGACTTGTCGAGCGCCACCTGGGCGTACTCGCTGGCGAAGAAGAACACAGGGACGAACACGAGCATCGTGATCGCGAGCACCATGTTCTGGACCAAGAATGGCCGGATGCGAAAGATGCTCACCTCGATTAGGGGCGAGGATGTGTGCATCTCCACGAAGTAGAACACCACCAGGAGCAGGGCCCCGACAGCGATGAAAACGCCTGTGGCGGGATTGCTCCATCCCCAGATCGAGGACTGCTGGAAGCCGAAGACACTCAAGGCAACACCCGAGGCGATCAGGACCAAGCCGCGATAGTCCATGCGGGCCGGGCGATGCATAGTGATGGGTTTGGAAGCAATAATCAGAACCAAGGCAATGATCGCCACAGGGATGTTCACCCAGAAGATCGCCCGCCATGTCCACTGCGTGAGATAGCCACCGAGAATCGGTCCCACGGCGGTGAGGCCACCAGCGATCCCGAAGAAGATCGCCAAGGCCTTGCCACGTTCGTGCAAAGCGAATGTCTGCACCACGATCGCGAGCGCTGCCGGGAACATGATCGCCCCACCAGCACCTTGGATCACCCGGAACGTCACTATCCACGCCTCGGCCAAGCTCCCTTTAGGAGTCAGTCCGCACATCGCCGAGGCCCCGGCGAATAGGACCACACCAAACGTGACCATCTTGCGGTGCCCGACCGTGTCCGCCAGCCTGCCGCCGAAAGCAAACAGCGCAGCGAGCGAGAGTAGATATGCGTTGATCGCCCACTGCACACCCGTGTTGGTCAGGCCTAGTTGCTTTTGGATTTCCGGCGCCGCGATCGACACGATCGTCTGATCGATGAAGGTCATCGCAACAGCGAAGATCATCGCCGCGAGAATCAGATTTCTCGACTGAGAGCTTGGGGTGCTGGGGGCTGAGATGCCCACGAGACTAGCGCGCTGCCCTGGTCGCAGTGATCAGCGACTCTGCCGTCTCGGCATACGTGGACGCACTCTGTACGACAATCACGCGAACACCTCGTCGTCCACTATGCCAGGAACAGGACTTTCATGATGGGCATTGGCCGAACGTGAGCCCTCATCAGATGCATCTTCGGCCCGACACGATCCGGGCGTGTACTGAACACGCGCCGGACCATGTCACCGCCAAGCTCAAACTAGTTCTCAGCGTCTGCCGTGTCGTCCGCGAAGCGGAAATTTGCGGCTTCGATGCCTCCCTGGCCGGGTGCCTTTGGAGCCCCCGTGACCGGACGAGCCCGAGCCCCCGTGACCTGGCCCCGAGCCCCCGTGACCTGGCCCCGAGCCACCACCGACACCAGCGCTCCATGGCAACCGGTAGGCCCGGTAGGTATTCACACCCGCGGGAAACTCGGCGTTGAATACGAGGTTGCCAAAGCGGTCAAACTCCGAGAAGTAAGGAAGGGCTCCCCAGCCGATGAACAGACCGCCCGAGGGAGTCTCCTGGGCATTTCCCTGTGAGGGGGCTGATAGTCCCTCGGGCTGGTTGTCGGAGGCCACAAGCGTGGCCACTCGACGACGCTCATCCAACTTCACAGTGATCGCACGACTGTAGGGGAGATTTGGCGTACCGGACGACTCGTTGTCGAAGAAGGTGTACTCGTCGTTGCCCACTGCCTCCGGGTCGTGCTGCCAGGAGAAGATCTCATTCGCATTGTCGAGTACCTGCCCTGGGGCCGCCTGGAGGGTGAAGCTGCTGGCCTTGCCACCGAGTTGCCAGATGATGTTGCCGTTGAACCGGTTCACCTTGTAGGTGGTCCAGGTATCGCGAGCGTCGATCAATAGGTTGCCGTCGGTATCGAAGTGGACGGCGTTGATGTGGAACCAGTCCCACGGGGTGCTCGGCGAGGCCGGCAGGGGTTGCTCACTCTGGCCGAAGGAGACGTGATCCTCACTGTTCCACTGGAACAGCACTTTGCCAGTGGCGATGTCGATCTCTTGCACGACCCCATTGATCACGGTCTGATTCGCCGGACCGCCGATCGAAGTGAGGTCCGCTGTCGCGGTGGTGTAGGAGAGGATCAGCGCCGTGTTCTGAGGTGTGATCAGGAACTCGTGACCGTCCGCGCTGAGCCCATTGCCGGCGTTGACGGTTGCGATCTGCTGGAAGTGGTCGTTGTAGATGTAGTCGGTGCCGCTGGCGAGACCTCCGAGGCCTGTCCCCTGCCACCATGTGAGCACCGGCTGACCGTGATAGGTCTGGGTTCTGAAGTCAGCGGCTGTCTGACCCTGCGGGGCTGCCTGGAACCAAATGACGTTGCCGTGACTGTCGAGGATCTCGGGACCGTTGGCATATGTGCTCGTGTCGCCAGTCGGAGTGATGAAGATATCGCCTTGACTTGCGCCTCCACCCGCCGTGAGGACTGTGACGGGTGGCGGCGACGTGGGTGTAGCGGCTGCTGAGCTGGCGACGACTAGTCCGGGCGCTACTCCGAAGACCATCGCGGCAACACCAACGAGCATCTGGCGCCATCGCTGCATCCAACTTCTGGGGGTGCCAGGGGAGAGGAATCGAGTCATGGGTTTGTCCTTTCGATGAATCGTGCTTGTGATGGGGATTTGCTGGTGATGGGTCCCCCGAACAGAGCGGGGATCCTAAATACTACATTATTGATCAAATTAGTGAGATTTAGGACGTCCCATCGCCGCGAATGACCGTCCCTCCCGCTCGACGGACACTACGATGAGACAGTGACTCGGGCTCCGGCCCAAGTTGTGGGCGCCGACCGGTATCCGGCCCCGTGTCGAAGGCAGCCACCCTGGGGTTTGCCGGTTTATAGCAACCCGTGGAGGGTAGAAAGGACACAAGCGCTATCCCTCGGCCGATGCCCGCAGGTTCTCGGCTTATGCCCGTACGTGGATCTCCCGAGAGCGGGATATTCGGGCTAGGTCAAGGCCAAGGTGGTGAGGAAAGGAACACACTTGAGTAAGGCGATCTTTCTCCCATTCCGTCTGAGTACCGGCATTCTGGCCGGGATGATTGGCAAGAAGATCTTCGAACGCGTGTGGGCGATGATCGACGACGAGGAGCCACCAAAGGCCGAGAATCGCCTTATCGGTCTACCAAAGCTCGTGCTTGCGCTTGCTCTCGAGGGCGGTCTCTTTCGCGTGGTCAGGGGGTTGGCAGACCATGGATCACGTCGCGCTTTTGCGGGACTCGTCGGCTCGTGGCCAGGAGAGGAGTCGCCGACGACCCGCGACGAAGGAGATCGACAGTTTCGGGGCTCCAAGAAGGGGTAGTGAGAACGTATAGGAAACGCAAGGAAGTCATTTGATGAGCAAGGATGATAGGTAGGCGCGACGTGGCCGTCAGAAAGGCAGTGCTTGGATCCAAGCCGGCGAGGCCGTGCTTCTGATGCAGACCGAGGTTCTCCAAGAGGTCTGCCCTTCCCACCCTTCCGTGCTCCATACGTGGGCCGAGGACTACCAATGCACCGTCGAGGGTTCGGTGCGGCAGTTCGAGCTCGCCGCCGAGTTCGATGCTGAGCTCGACGCTCCTGGTCGAGCTCGCCGTATGGTCGTTGCTGCTTTGCGGCGAGGAGGCTATGCGGACAGGTTCGTGCAGGACGCCGCACTCGTCATGACCGAGCTGGCGGCCAATGCCGTGCGTCACGCCGGCTCATCTTTCACGGTCTCGGTCTCAGCCAGCTCGGAGGGCTCGATCCTGCGTATCGCAGTGTGCGACAAAGGTCCCATCGCGGGAGTCTTCGCCGGGCCTGGATTGATCCCCCGCCCAGGACGCGGACTAGGCTTGATCGACGCGATCTCTACCGGCTGGGGGACGGCAGCTGTCCCAGGCGGAATGGTTGTATGGGTGGAGCTATGCGCATGAGGCTCTCGACAACCCGCTAGAGCCCTCCGTTCATCAAGTCCAGCTTAGGGGACTCTAGGTGGGATAGCCCAATGTCCAGTGCTTTAGACGGTTCGCCGATGAGGGGAGCGAAACCATTGGTGTGCTTCACCCGTCGAGCGAGGGAAGTGGCTGGCGCAGGGAGATGATCTCTGTAAAGAGGTCTCCACGCTCCCCGACACGCTCGAGCGTGTTCGCAACCATGAACTTCAGTGGAGCAGGGTCGCCCTCGTCCAGAGAACTCCTTACCTCCTCCCAGCTCACAGGAGTCGAGACCGTGGGGAACGCAGTGGCGCGAAGCGAGTAAACCGAGATTGTCGTCTTGTGCTCGTCGTTTTGACTCCAGTCGACGAACACCTTGCCGGAACGCTTCACCTTGGCCATCCGCGACACGACGAGCGCCGGGTGCTGGCGCTCGAGAAGATCGGCCATGGCGTGAGCAAATGACTTCGTCCGCTCATAAGTCACCTGATCGTCGTTGAGTGGCACATACACCTGTAGGCCCTTCAACCCAGATGTCTTTGCAAAAGCTCGCATCTCGAGCTGCACGAACATCTCACACAGCTCGAGTGCCACCTCACAGCACTCAAGGATTCCCGCCGATGCACCAGGGTCCAGATCGAAGACCAAGGACCTCGGGCGCTCAATCGCCTCGGCCCGCGAAAGCGACGGATGCAGCTCAATGCCAGCGAGATTCGCCAACCACAAGAGCGTTGGCAAGTCCTGACACAAACAGAACTCGACCTCCCGTTGGCTGCTCTCGCTCCAAATACTCGTTGTTTGTACCCACTCCGGACGGTGCTTGGGACACTGCTTCTCATAGAAATACTTACTCTCGACCCCGTCCGGATAGCGCTTCAGCGTTAGCGGATGGAAATGCAAGTGCGCCAACAGGATCTGTGAGATCGCTGCGTAGTATTCGATCAGCTCCAGCTTGGTGAAACCTGTCTTCGGGTAGAGCACCTTGTCCAAATTCGTGAGCTTGAGAGTTAGCCCCTCCAATACAATCTCCACCCCGTCCCGTACACGGCGCCCTTCAGCGATCAGCCCTCGAATGTCGAGAGGGCCCGTGTGACCGTTTGTCACCCCCGGCGGTGGCGGCTGCACGCGCTCACGGACGACCGTCGTGGCAAGCTTGTCCTCACGCAGTCCCTTGTAAACCGGATGACGTAGCAGACCATCTTTCGTCCATTGCGTGAACTCCACCTCACAGACCAATGAGGGATTCACGAAGTGGGCGCCACGCGCCGGCTGGCGTCCCATGAAGGGCGTGTTCCCCCTAGCGAGTGAGGCCAGTCGGTCCTTGAGCCGCACGAACTCCTGCTCGTCGAATCCAGTTCCAACCCGTCCGGCATAGCGGAGCATTCCTTCCTCGTCGTAGGCCCCGAGGTGCAGGGCACCGATGCGCGCCGAACGTGAGCCCTTTCCCTCCACCCAGCCACCGATCAAGAGCTCTTGGCGTTGGGTGTGCTTGATCTTCAGCCAACTGCCACCTCGGCGCCCAGGCGTGTAAAGCGAATCGAGTCGCTTGGCGATCACTCCCTCCAGGCCCTGCTCGCGAGTGGCTGCTAGGAGTGCCGTTCCTTCACCAATGTGGAACTCAGGTGTGCACCAATGCTCCCCGTCGAGCACCAGATCCGCCAGATTAGCTCGCCGGTCGATGTAGGAGAGCTCCAAGAGACTATGCCCATCGAGCCACAGCAAGTCGAAGAGGACATATGTCACCGGACTGCTCTGCGCCAGGCGGCGCATGGCTGCCTCACCGCGCAAGTGCATACGTGGCTGCAATGCGGCGAAGCTAGGGAGACCGGCCTCGTCGAAAGCGACTATCTCACCGTCGAGGATCGCCTCGTGAGAGCCAAGCGCGTGGTTCAACGAGTGCAACTCCGGATAAGCGCCTGTGATCTCATTGCCATTACGGCTCAGCAGCCGCAACCGACCAGGCCGGGAGTATCCGACCGCCCGTACGCCGTCCCACTTGACCTCGAAGGCCCACATGGACTCATCCGCTGGCACCGTCGAGAGCCTTGCGAGCATTGGCTCTACGCGCTCAGGCATCTCCTGGGCAGTGGGGTCCACGGTGGGCTGGGACGGCCCCATCTGCTCGTTCGAGCCCATTGTCGATCAATACCCAAGGTCGAGCGCAGTCACGCTCAAACCTGCCTAGCGCTGAAACCAACTGGCGCGACGACTCGAGCCGAAGTGCTCCTTCTCGGTGACCAAAGCCACCGATGGCTCGTGGTAAGTGCCGGTCGGCTTGGGTCCCGAGAGAAAGTCAACGTCAACGCGTCCTACGCGACCTGCTCCGAACTCGATATAGCAAGAGCCCAACCCCCCGTAGGCATCTGGGTCTTGACCTCCCTGTAGCTCTGCGATCAGTCCCGCGGCAACCACCCGCGCCGCCCCCTCGGCAAACACCCCGGCCTTTGGCACCCCGATCGTGGCCACATCGCCAACCGCATAGACGCCCGGAAAGCGCGTCTGGAGAGTTTTGGAATCCACCGGGATATAGCCATCCTCAGCCATGCCGCTGGCCTGAACCACCTCGGGAGCGCGGTGCTTGGGCACCCCGAGGAACAGGTCGTAAGGCATCTCGCTGCCGTCATCGAGCACTGCCACACGGCGTCCAGAGTCCAAAGAGCTGACACGGCGAGAAGGCACGAACGTGATGTCACGCTCTGCGAAGGCCTCCACCAGCGCGCGAGAGGTCTCAGGCGACGGAGGAACCGGACTGCTGAGCGGAATTACGAATGAGATCTCGCAGTGCTCGCGAACGCCGCGTGTGGTCAGGTAGTCATGCAGCAGCAACGCCGCCTCGCTGGGTGCAGGGGGGCACTTGAACGGTGCACCGCATACGCCCACGATCGCACGACCCCGAGAGAACTCGGGCAGCAATTCCCCCAATCGTGCGGCTCCAGCCACAGAGTAGAACTCGTTGCCTGCCTCCAAAAGCCCAGGCGTAGCTTCGAAATCGTAGTCGGCCCCCAAGGCCACAACTAGGAAGTCGGCCTCGTGAGCTCCCGCATCCGTAGTGACACGGCGCGTGTGGGGATCGATCGCGGTGATCGTCTCTTGCACGAAGTGCACTCCAGCCTTGGCAATGTCGCGGTATGCGAGTCGAACCTCATCGAGTGCCGCTCGGCCAAACATCACATCGAGCTTTGAGTACCCGAACACAAATGCGTCGTTCTTGTCGATCAAAGTCACATCGACGTCGTCACCGAGCGCAGCCGAGAGAACCGTCGCAAGCTCAAGGCCCCCAAATCCGGCTCCCAGGATGACTACACGGGTCTTCACTGGGCAAGTGTATATGGGCTCGGAGCGCCCAGTCCGGTCGACTACTCCGGCAACAGCCTGTAGCGACGCGTGTCCGGATCGCGCTCTAGTAGTCCAGCCGCGACAAGTGTCAAGACATAACGATGAACAGTGCTCGTATTCAGATCTAGCTGCTGGGAGATGTCCTTGATCCCCATATCCATGCCTTCCGGTGGAAAGCAGGACAGGACCAAGAGGCCCGCGAGTAGCGAGCGCGAGAGTCGGCGATTTGCTTGCAGGTCGCGATACCTGACGCTGAGCATGTCTCGCGCTTGCGAACGGTGAAAACCCGTCCCTGCAACGAGCCCGGACACGCTTGGCGCGGCATGCTCGCCAAGCGCTGCGCGCATCACATGATCAACCTGATTGCGCGACAATGTGATCGAGACGGGCGGCTGTCCCGACGGCTTAAGCTCGCTCTCAATAGCGGGCGAGCGCTCGGCATGGGCCTGTGAGAACTCGGCATGGGTCCCCGGCATGAGCCGCCCCGAGATCCCGGGCCGGTTGTCTTCAGGTTGAGGCTCTGATTCGATCGACGATTCGCTGTTCATGTGCTCATCCCGGCGCCGCCCGGCCGCGTATGGGGAACTCGACAACGTTGTCGCGCTCTGGTGAAGCGCCGGAAGGTACCAGCAGACGACCGTCGCTAAGCGATCCGATCCGATGAGCATGCACCATTGACGGCATGTCAGGCACTGTGATCAGCACTCCGAGCCAATCCTGCTCCGCCGTGGTTCGCAGCAGACCCATGACCTCCTCGCGTTGCAGCACGTCGAGATTGGCGGTGGGATCGTCAACGACGAGCAAACTAGGTTGACGCACCATGGCATGAGCGATCGACACAAGCGTGCGCTCTCCATCGGTCAAATCCTCCCAGCGACCTTTGGAGCATTCGGCCACCCCAACGCGCGCAAGCGCGGCGGCCGACCGGCGTCGCGCGCGGCGCAAGTTCTGCTGTTTGAGTAGTGGCAAGGCGACATAGTCGAGCATCTCAAGCTCATCGCTCTCCGGACCTGTGCGTCTAGCCCAGCCGATCTCCTCGCGCAGTAGACGCGCAAGTCCGGCACGCGACATCTGTCGCAGGTCCTGATCCTTGAATCTGATGACCCCGCTTTCCGGCGCCTCCAAGCCAGCGGCGACCTTCAACAGGGTGGTCTTGCCCGACCCGCGCTGGCCCCACACGGCGACACACTCGCCCGCGTACACCGACAGCGATATCTCCTTCAGCACAGCAGTCTCGTGCGGCCCACGCCAGTAACTCTTGCTGACCCGCTCCAGCAGGAGCCGCGCCTGCGAGCTCAAGCGACCCTGCCTCCCCGCGCGCAGCCAGGTGCCTGAACGCCGTTGAGCTTCTCCATGATGACGCGCGCCTTTTGCAACCACTCGACTCGGGCTTGCAACTGCTTGATCTCGGCATCGCGTACCAGCAGGACAGCCACCTCTGACCAGGCCCTCAGATCTCCCCGGGTGCTCGCTGGTCGCTTAAGGTGCTGCAGACGGGAAAGACAATCCTCCTCTTGGGATCGCGCTAGCTCAATCAACCGAGCCAGGTTGTGAGGTTTTGACAACGCGATCTTCATGTAGAGCTCATCGCGCACGGGCGCCAGTGAGGAACAACCCAGCATCCACTCCTCGAAGTGATCGACACCCTTGGAGGTCGCTTCGTAGATCGTACGCGGCGCCGCGCGCTCGTTGACGGCATCGGAGCGCGATCCAGCGCTACGCACTAGCTCATCGGCACTGAGTTGATCGAGCGCAGAATAAACACCAGTCGGGGCAAAACCGGATGAGCCGAATCTTTCCTGAAGACGTCGTGCGAGGTCATAGCCATAGCCTGGTCGCTCGATCACAAGTCCCAGTACCGCGTTCTTGGCCGACATCCCCGAATCCGCCCCTAGCTCAAACCGTCCGCTGACATCACCAACACAGTATGCAAGATCTCGCGCATATGTGTCCTTGTGCCGAACAATTTCAATGAGCAGGTACCTGATTGTCGAGCGGGTACAGCGCTCGCCATATTTCGACCCTAGCCCGGCAGCGAAGCTGGGGAGCTCGATCGACTCCGAGCAAACTCCTCGAGCGTGGATCGCGCCTTAGATCGCACCAACGTGCACGGCCGCCAAGCCTTGCCAAGGTCCATAGTGCGCAAAGAACGAGCGAACATCCTCTTCCCCCACACGCGCACGAGGATCGCCGCCGCTGAGGCACCGCCCGACGTACTTGAGCAGACCAACATCACCTGCCGGGAGCTGGTCATAGCGGCCCTGCCCGTGCAAGGCGAGCATCTCTACCGTCCATGGTCCAATTCCTGGGATCGCACGCAGTAGGCGCCAAGAGCGTCCATGATCGGCCCCGTGCAGGTCTACGCGTCCAGCAGCCACCTCATGTGCCACGCGCACCAACAGCCGCGCCCGCGAGCCGGCCAAGTCGAAAGACTCCAAGCGAGCTGGCGCGGCGCCCGCGAGCGCACCCGCTGAGGGTACATCGCGCAAAGGGCGATCACTTCCCTCCCAGGCCGCCCAGCGGGGGCCCATCGAGGCAACGATGCGCCGCTGGATCGCCGCGGCTCGCTCGTATTCGATCAGTTGCTCGCATATCGCCCACGCGAGCGCCTCAAATGGCTCGGGTCGCCGCCTCGGCCGCAGCCAAGGTCGCTCACGGATCGAGCGTCCGATCAGAGGGTCGTGGGCAAACTCCCGCTGGAAAGCACTCAAGTCCTCATCTACGCCAAGCGCAAACCGCATCCGCTCGATCCCGTAGCGCGCCGCCTCGGCGCAATGTGCGCGAGCCCCAAACAGCACGGCATCCCGGGCCGTCTGCGCGACACGCACATGTACCGGCTCTTGACCCTGGTGGAGCAACCGTTCGAGCACTCCCCCACGACTACGCAGCACCCCGTCCATGCCGCTTGAGCGCGGTAGGCGGAATGGCCCGGCCGGCCTAACTTCGACACGCAGCTCCAGCGGTGAGCTCAACGACTTCTGAGTGGAGCCCCGAGCAGGTGAACGTCCACGAGCAGCGAGCGTGACCCCACGATCGCGATCTCCGCGGCCGACTTTGAACGCTTGTCGCCCCTGCGACCGATCCGTCGCGGCGCGCGCACGCCCGCCAATGCCGCGCGCTTGCTGTGACGCCGGTGAACGAGTCCTAGCAGTGCAGCACCCGCAACAAACCCTCCGGCCGCGGCCGCGGCCGTCTGGACCGGGCCGCTGAAGACCACTGGCAATGAGCGCGACTCAGGCGCCGGGAGCATGCCAACGTCGGACGGCTCGCCGGGGAGCACGGGAACCCCGTCGAGAACCTCGTCGTGGAGAGGCTCATTCACGTCAAGCAGTGTAGTCCCGTGTGCGGACTGCTCGCCGTGCTTCCCGTCAGTAAGAGCCTCCTACCCGATTGGACCGCCGCCCTATCTGTAGACAGATAGGCGAGTCGGCTCAGAGCTCGCGCTCGTAAACCCGGTAGCGACGCACGATCTTGCCGCCCATGCCTTCCATGGCGCGGTTCATCGGCTTGTTGATCTCGAGGATCCAACCCATCTCGCCACCATGTTGGGGAGTGTGTTCGGCGGCGTCGAAGTGCATCTGGTAGAAACGCGCCGCGACTCCTGTGTGCTGATACTCGGGCTTGACCCCCAAAGCGAACACTCGCACCGCGTCGATCTTCTTGCGCTCGCGCAAGGCCGTTATCCAACCGAAGGGCAGTAGGCGTCCATTTAGCTTGGCGAGCACCTGGTTGAAGTCGGGCAAGGTCAGGGCGGCGCCCACCACCTCGCCTGTGTCCTTCTTTTCGGCGACCATCGCCCAGTTCTCATCCAAGACGGGCTTGAGGTCCTTGGCCATGTGACGGACCTCCTCCTCGTTGAGCGGCACGAAGCCCCAGTTGCGTTCCCACGCGGAGTTGTAGACCTCGAGGAAGCGGGTGATCTCAGCGTGAAGGTCTTTCTTGCGAAAGCCGCGACACACGATCCCGTGCTCTGCCTCGAGCTTATCGGCCGTCTCCCAGATCGCCGGGTGCACATTCTCGCGACCGGTGACGTGAAGGCTCCACATGTAGAGGTCCATCGCCTTGTCCATACCGATGTCCTGCTCGAAGAGACGTTGGTAATAAGGATGGTGCCAGGGGCACAAGATGATCGGCGGGCGCTCGTGACCCTCGATGAGCAGGCCACACTCATCGTTGGTTGTGAAGTCCATGGGGCCCACCATGCGGTCGCGCCCGCGCTCACGCAGCCATTGCTCGGCAGTCGCCAGCAAGGCACGCGCGGCCTCGGGATCATCCTCGCACTCGAACCATCCGAACAGGCCCCAATCGTTGCCTTGAAACTCGTTGAGGTTGCGATCGATGTGCGCGCTGATGCGCCCCACCGGCTGTGTCCCTCGGTAGGCCAGGAAGTACTGAGCCTCGGTGTGCTTGAAGAATGGATTCTTCTTCTGATCGAGCCTTTTCTTGACGTCCATCAGAAGCGGCGCGACCCAGTTGCGCTCGTTACGATAGAGCCGCCACGGCAGCTTGATGAAGGTGTTCAAGTCGCTCCGGCTCGTGACCGGGCGGACCTCGACGCGCATCGTCTTCCCCGACGTCTCGACAGCCATCGCCGCGCACCCTATAGGAGAGAGCCGATGCCCACCTCAACAGATGTCTTCGCCAAGGTCCGAGGCCACGAGCGCGAGGAGCTCCTACGGGCAGCGCGCGAAGCGGACCTGATGCCCTACTTCCGCACCGTGGAGTCACCCGCGATGCCTGTCGTGGAGATGGAGGGCGCCCCGAGGATCATGCTCGCCTCCAACAACTACCTGGGGCTGACGGGCGATGAGCGCGTGATGGGAGGTGCGCGTGATGCCCTGGCCCGCTACGGCACAGGACTGACGGGATCGCGACTCTTGAACGGCACGACTCCCTTGCACTTGGAGCTCGAGCGCGAGCTCGCCGAGTGGATGGGCGCGGACGACGCGATCGTATTCACGACCGGCCATCAGGCCAATGTGGGCACGCTCGGCACGCTCCTGGACGCCAAGGACACGGTCATCGTGGACTCGGCAGACCACGCGTCCATCCTCGACGGGGTCCTGCTGTCGAAGGCCAAGATGAGGCCCTTCAGGCACAACCGCATGGACAAGCTCGAGCGTGCCCTGCAGCGAGCGGAACAGGACGGCGGCGGGGTGCTCGTGGTCGTGGACGGGGTCTTCTCGATGGAGGGCGACGTGGCGCCGCTCGTGGACATCGTGGAGCTGTGCGAGCGTTATGGAGCACGACTGATGGTGGACGAGGCGCACGGGGCGGGAGTCCTCGGTGCACGCGGGGCGGGAGCCGCGGAGCTGCTCGGCGTCGAGGATCGCGTGGATCTGCGCATGGGCACCTTCTCCAAGTCGCTCGCCGCCTGTGGCGGCTTCGTAGCTGGCCCCGCCGAGGTGATCGACTATCTGCGCATCTCAAGCCGTGCATTCTTGTTCACAGCCTCGGCCGTGCCGGCTGCACTCGGTGCGGCGCTCGCAGCGCTGCGCATCATCCGTTCAGATGAAGGACCGCCGCTACTCGCACAAGTGCTCGAGAACGCGCGCTATCTGGCGGATGGTCTGCAAGCACTCGGCTACCGGACGCTCACGGGGGAGCCGGTGCGACTGGGGCCGGCTCCCGAGAGTCCCACGGCGAGCATTCCCACTCCGATCGTTCCCGTGCTCGTGGGTGATGATTGGAAGGCAGCTCTGCTGTGGCGCGCACTATATGACGCGGGCGTGTTCACCAATTGCGCGCTACATCCGGCCGTCCCGCCCGGGGGAGCACTGCTACGTACGAGCGTGATGGCCACGCACGATCGCCCCACGCTCGATCGAGCGCTCGAGGTGTTCGCAACGGTCAAGCTCGAGTTCGAGACCGAGCATGGTCCGCTGCCTGGACCGAACGATCATTGAGGAAGGACTCGAGGCGTTGGCTCTCACCCACCGCGCGATCTAGTGATCGCGTGATCTCAATAGCTTAGACACGAGCGCTTCGAGTAGCCGGAACGGTGTAAAGACCCTTAACTGCTTGTACACATCTTCACAGGTCTCGGCGGCGACAAAAAAGCCCGCTTCTAGCGAACGTTTGAGCAGAACACTGTTGACCCAGCGGCCCTGGCTGGCTAGCTTCTCAGAACGCAAAGCACGACCGTCCCACGCTCACCTGCAAGCCACCGGTAGAGGGGTGCCGAAGGTTTTCGCGACAAGCCTCGCGAGGGAAGCCACGGACGATCGCGCGGACGCGCTACTCGACAACCAGCCAAGCTTGTCGCGCGCCATGGGGGCTATCCATGGCGGCGACGGGGAGTGAGCACACATGAACGCGACAGCGACTATTGCCCCTGCCGGTCCTCAGCACATGCGCGCGCTCGAACGCGCCAACAAGGTGCGGCTTGCCCGCGCAGAACTCAAGCGACGCGTCGCCAGCGGCGAGATAGGCGTAGCCGAGGTGATCCTCGACTGCCCCTGGGAGGCAGACAGCATGGCGATCGCCGACCTGCTGATGAGCCAACGCCGCTGGGGCCAGACGCGCTGCCGCAAGTTCCTTGCTCAGATCCCGATGTCCGAGCAGAAGACGGTCGGCTCGATGACAGAGCGCCAGCGCCGCACGCTCGCAGCAATGCTCACAGCCACGGCGCCAGCGCTCTCCACCCCATGGGTCACAGCCCGCCGGATGCGGCCAGAAGAGCAGCACACAGCGATCTTTGGGTCACCGAACATCTGATCGAGCGCCCAATCGGCGTGGCGCGCAGACGGATCCGGCTGAGACATGACGTGGCGCAGCCACCTAGCGTGGCGGCAGACGAAACTGGGTAGGCCTCGCACTTGGCGCAGCTACGGGCAGCCCGATGAGAGCTTCACGTGCCACCAACCGGCGAGCATGCCGATCAAGCCGAGCCGCGGCCGCACCTCCCACACGCCGCAGTGACCGTCACCCAAGTCGGCAACCGGTAGGCGCACGAACTTGTAGTGCCCCGGTTCAAGCTTCATCCGTCTCAGCAAGTCGCGTGAACGACGCTCGAGCTCCGCGCGCTCATGGACCTGGCTTTGCACTTCGCCAAGACGTAGAGCAAGGCGGTCACGCACACGCTCGAGCTCACCCAGGCTGAGTAGGCGTGGACCGCTGAACGCCTCGGACCGATCGTCCTGGGGTGAGATATGCGGGAAGGTGTGGGCGACGAGCCCCGAGAGCTCCCGCTCGAGCTTTGCCACCTGGCCTCGAAGCGCCTCGCGTGCGGCGCGCTCGTCGCCGGCGATGCCATCGTGCAAGCCGCGATCGTGCCGAGTGAAATCGACGGTTAGCTGCTCGGTTTGGGCCATCCTCTGCTCCTCCCGCTTGACCAACACGATCTTAGCTGGCCATCGCGTCGCGGTAAAGAGGCTCTCTCAACTATCCGTCCCCGTAAGCGCCGAGCGACAGGCCCAGAGAGTCTCTTCGGCGTGCAGCGCAGGCACACCGGCCACCTGCACCGCGAACAGGGCAAGACGACGTGTGACGGCCGTAGGCTCGTGACCGGGCGCAAGCGCTCCGAAGAGGATTGCAAGGGGCGTGTCGGCGTCGGCGACTACCAGCCTGCCCGCGCCCAGACTTGGTCCGTCATGGTCGCGGCCGAGGCGCTCTTTGGCACGGCTCACGCGGATACCGAGCGGGCCGTTGACGTTGTCGGCATCGAGCGCCCACACTGGCACAGCGGTATCGATCAAGGCGATCGTGAGGATGTCCGAGAGCAGTCCTTCGGAGAGGAACCCACCGTCGAGCATGCGCTCGAGTACCGCCGCCTCGATCGGAGTGCGGGTGACGTCTGGGTCTAGGCCGATCTGACGGAAGAAGACCCGGTAGGCGGCAGGGATGTGCTCCTGGCGAACGTTCACCGCACGTGCTCCACGCCAGCGGTTGGATAGTTCGCGCAGGCGGCCTAGGACCGGCGGCGGCGAGCTACCCGTGATTGAGCCACCGGCTGCAAGTTCGACGGTGGCAGACATCAGACCAAGCCCTGGAAGCTCCTGCTGAACCTCGCGCTCGCACCATCCGCGCACCGGCTGTCTGTCTGCGGCCACCGACGAAGCGTCTCTGGTGCTAGCAATTTCAGCTGGATCGGGGCTCATATACGCCCACTCACCTGCGAGAGTCGCGGCTGCCCCTTTCTCATGCGCTCCCCGGCCTCCAGCCGCGGGCGCGCG
The DNA here is from genome assembly GCA_963746645.1 of uncultured Solirubrobacterales bacterium. Taxonomy (GTDB): domain Bacteria; phylum Actinomycetota; class Thermoleophilia; order Solirubrobacterales; family Solirubrobacteraceae; genus Palsa-744. The sequence goes on along the minus strand of CAVVBQ010000005.1, from coordinate 2,710,746 downwards.
CAGCAGCCAAGAGCTCGGCCACGCGCGCACGCAAGGTGGCAGGTGTTGGCGTGCTCAAAATTACCGGGCTCTGCACGACGCCTCCGGGATAGACGAACGTGATCTGTGGACAGCTGACCATCCCATAGAGTTGCCCAAGGCGTCCTTCGGCATCGACCCCGACCGGAAACGTGAGTTGCTTGGAGCGCACAAGCCTTGCGGTCGAGGATGTCTGATCTTTGACTGCAACCGCGGCGAAGCCGACCTGGGGGAACGAGGGAGCAAGCCGCTGCATCTCTGCGAGGACTTTTGCGCATGAGCCCGCGTCGAAGAACAGGGCGAGCACGAGCGGGCCACGTTCGTAGAGCTGGCAGACATTTAGGATCCCGGGCCCGCGCTCAGAGCACGCCGGCACCTTACCCGCCGGCCCGTCGTTGGCGTGGGTCGCGATGTCAACTTCTCCGGGCGGCCCACCGATGGCGTATGGGGCGGCAAACGGGGGGATGCGAGTACCCGGCCGAATGCCGCTAGTTCCTTTGTGCGAGCTAAGCCCGACGTGCACGGTGAATGCAATCAGCAAGATCGCCGCAAGGATGACCACATAGATGCCGTAGCGAGCACCGGCAACTCCACGCGACGGACCGCCGCTGAGTGGCGACCCCGGCCGTGAGCCGCGAGGAGACTGACCATCCTGCAAGCCGCTGGTCGAAGATTCCGGCTGGCTGGAGCTCATGGAGCGGTGAGTCCGCGCCGCCTAAGGCGCCGCCGTGGCACATTCGCCACGAGCGAGCGCAGGCCACTGCGGATACGCTCGCCCAAAGGCTGCTCGCCTTCGGCTATCACCACGGCCGCCGGCAACGCTACAAGCACTCCGATGAGCGACACGGACAGGTCCACGAGCGTGACGAGCCCGAAGTCGCGAAGCATCGTGATGTCCGAGAGGGTAAGCACGCCAAAGCCCGCGATCGCGGTGACCCCCGAGGCTGCGACCGCGGCACCCGTGTGACGGTAGGCGCGGCGCAAGGCTTGCACCGTGGAGTGACCTGCGGCGCGCTCCTGACGCTGGCGCTCTGAGAGCAAGACGCTGAACTCGGTGGATATTGCGATGACAAGCGCGCCGAGCGTCACCGACATCGGGTTGAGCGGAATGCGCAAGGCGAACAACACGAGCGCCGACCAGCCAGTGGCGAGCACGATCGGTGCGAGCGGCACGAGCGCACGGCGCCGGTTGCCTCTGAAGGCGATCAATAGGACGATCGCGACGGCCGCCAAGGCCGCAAGCAAGGTGAGCACACGTCGCCACGGGGAGGCGATCTGGGCTCCGGCTTGGGCCGCCAAGACCGACAGACCGACGAGTCGTGCATTCACACCGGCGGGTGGGTGCAGGCCGGCGCGCATCCCTTCGATCACCTGCTGTTGCTGTTGGAGCGGCATCGAGCGGATGCCAAAGGCGAGCGTGGCAAAGCGATGGTCGGCGCTGATCACGTCCTGGGAGAAGTAGGTGGGGATTGCGGCGAGCAGCCCGTGAACTTGCTTTTGGCTCAGCTTGGCCGAGGCGCCTTCGCCCGTCTGGAACAGGTCGGGCAGAGAGAAGGCTGGGCAGAGCCGTGCTTGTCCGCATCCTTTGGTGGAGCTGTAGCCGAAGCGCTTGAGGATGGCGCTCTCATATTTGCTCATCCATTCGATCGTCGCCGGCTTGGTGAGCGCACCTGAGCTCACCATCAGGTCGATCTCACCGCCCACGCCTGTGGCACGTTCCAGCGCATTCAAGTTGTGCAAGGAAGAGAGGTTCTGGGGAGCCAGCTTGGCGATGTCGGTCTGGACCTGGGTCTGTGTGTCGAGGCCCCAGCCGAGCACAGCCAAGGCGAGGCCAACGCCGAGCACGCGCCCGGGCCGCTGCACGGCATAGACCAGAGCCGAGCGCGAGACGAGGCGGGTGAGGGGATTGTCGGTGAGGAGCTCACGGGCTCCTTGCCATGCCGGACCCAGATGATGTGCGACCCCTGCAAAGGCCTGCCCTACGCGCGCGCGTAGGGCACCCCTATTTTTGTTGCCGGCGCCTACCCCTCTGCCCGCGCCAGCACTCACCCCATCGCCTCCTCCCCTCGCGCGGGCGCGTGGGGCACCCCTATTTTGGGACACAACACCCCCTCTCCGACCGGCGAGCACCAAGACTGCCGAGCCGGCCGTGAGGGCGCAAAGGAAGGCAAGCGCCACCCCGAGCACGAGTAGGAGACCGAAGCCGCGCACCATGGGCACGGGTGAGAGCATCAAGACCAACAAGCCGGCAATGCTCGCGAGCGCCGCGGTGGCGATCGTGGGAGCACCAAGGAGCGCAGCTTGGCGGACCGCGTCGAGCGTGTCAGCAGCACCCGCTTCAAAGGCCTCCTCGACACGCGATTGGAACTGGATCGCATAGTCCACAGAAAGGCCCACGAGCACCGGCAGAACGGCAACGGAGGCCATCGTGAGCGAAGCACCCGAAAGCGCCAAGGCACCGAACGTGAGCGAAGCGGCCAGCAGGGCGATCCCAAGCGGGAGCAACCGCGGACGCCCCTTGAAGATCAAGCTCAAGACCAAGCCCATGACGAGCAACACGGCGACGAGCAAGAGCTCTATCGAGCTTGTGATCGAGTGTGTGACATCGCTGACGATCACCGGCTCACCTGTCACCAAGTAGCTCTCGCCGTTGGCAAGGCGCCATTGGCTCATGGCAACCGCTCCGCGGATCAGAGAAATCGCGCGCGAGCGCTGCGCTTCTGAGAGCCCGGCCTTTAGACGCACCGAGACGAGCGCGGAGTCGCGGCTCGGGAAGAGGTAGGCGAAGCGCTGCTTGGGTGTACCGGCGGGCTTGCTCGAATCGAACACGATCTTCGAGACGAATTCATGGTCATCCAGGCTGGGAGCGCTGTTTAGGCCGTAGCGGATCGCAAGCGCACTGACTTCCGCGGCAAAGCCCGCCATCGTGGCCTTGTGAGCTTGTTCGCCGAGTGAGGTTGCTTCCTGTGCGCTGAGCCCACGCTCGAGCGCCTTGCGATGGACAGTCCTTTGAGCTTGCTTAGCCTCCGCTTCGGCCTGCTGGCCGCGTGCGCTGAGCGCTTCGACGACCTGAAGTGCCGCCTCGTTGAGGAACGTGCCGGGCCCAAATACAACCTTGACCGCTTTGCTTTGCGTAAGCTGGCCACAGGGCCCATTCGGTCCCCCCTCCTGCGCAAGCGCAGCTTTGGGAAGATTGCCGGACAAGCATCCCTCAAGGCCCACGAGGCGATTGATATCGGGGCTTAGGACGAGCTTGCGCAAGTCACCCTTGACGAGCACCTCGACAGGCTCTTCGCCGAAGCGGGAGTAGAAGCCTTGGGTATCCTTGTAGGTGGCGCTCGACTTCCCTACGAGCGTGTCGGTAGAGGCGGTGGGCCGGAGTCCGAGCGCGATGGCGGCGCAACCGATGCCAAGCACACCAAGCAGCCCGAGCGTCAATAGAGGCCGACGTGCCGCACGCCCAGCCAATCCTGAAAACAACCTCCCCAGAGTCACATCAGAAGGCTAGTGGATGCAGACGTCACATCAGCCGGTAGCGAGCGGGCGCACACCAGCCGAAGGACGCTTTACTCCATGCCTAGAGGACCTTGAGATTCGCCTGAGAGAAACTGACGGACGAACGGGTTTTCAGAGTCGAACAGCTCCGCGGCAGGACCGGACTCGACGATGCGCCCGCGCCACAGGACCGAAATGTGCTCGGCTACGCGGCGTGCGGACATGATGTCGTGGGTGATCACAACGTAGGTGCCACCGTTCTCCTCGTGGACCTCTTTGATCAGTTCGCACAGCAAAGCGGTGCGCACAGGATCGAGGCCGGAGTCTGGCTCGTCGAACAGGACGATCTCGGGATCGAGCACGAGCGAACGGGCGAAGCCGGCGCGCTTGCGCATGCCGCCGGAGAGCTCGTTGGGCATCTTCTCGCCGGCGTCGCCGAGCCCGACCTCACGCATGCGGCCGTGGACGATCTCGGCGATCTCCTCTTCCCCCTTCTCGGTGTGCTGACGCAAGGGGAAAGCGATGTTGTCATACAGGTTCATCGAGCCGAACAAAGCCCCGTCCTGGAAGAGAACACCGAACTTCTTGCGGATCTCGAACAACTCGGCGTCGGGCAGGCTGGGGATCGACTGGCCCTGGACGATCACGTCGCCCTCGTCGGGGTAGAGCAGACCGACGATGTGCTTGATGCAGACCGACTTGCCGGTGCCGGAAGGCCCGAGGATCATCGAGATCTGGCCCTCGGGCAAGCCCATGTTGAGGCCCTGTAGGACGTGATTGGAGCCGAAGGACTTGTGGACGCCGACGAACTCGATCGCATCGGGTACGCCGGTGGCGCGGTTGGCGCCGGTGTGGAACTCGAACTCGCCACTCTCGTCGCGGCGGTCCTCTCCGGTGGACTCGTCTCTGCCTCCGGGCGGCTTATCGCCCTCGGGCGCCCCCTGCTCACGCGTAGCCACCGTCAGCCTCCGATTGGGGCTTTGGGATTGGCGCCCCAGAAGATTTGGGTGCCGAGCATTCCGATCAAATGCACCAAGATTATGTTCAAAACCATCGACTTGGCCGTGGCGGTACCCACGCCTACGGGCCCACCACTGGCGTTGTAGCCGTAGTAACAGCCCACGAGCACGATCGCGGTGGCCATGAACATGGCCTTGGTCAGGCTGTAGAGGAAATCCGGTGGATTCTGGAATTGCCAGAAGATCAGGAAGTAGCCACCGGCGGAGACGGTGGCTACCTGCTGGACGACCGCGATGTAGGAGGCGAGGAAGGCTGCCCCTACACCGGCCAAGTACATGAACGGGAGCACCACCCAAGCGGCGAGCAGGCGGGTGGCGCACAGGAAGGTCATCGAGTTGATGCCCATAACCTCGAGCGCGTCGATCTCATCGGAGATGCGCATGGCACCAAGCTCGGCCACGATTCCGGTGCCGACCTTGGCCGCCATCATGTAGCCGAAGGCGTAGGGGATGATCTCGCGCAAGTCGCACCACGCCGTGAACACGCCCGCATAGGCGGGCGCGCCCTGGGCCTCGAGGAAGTAAGCACCCTCGATACCGCACTCGAGACCGAGCACGAACATCAAAGCCCAGATGATCAAGGTCGAAGAGACGATCAGGATGCCCGCCTGGCGCAAGGACTCGCCGAAGAAGCGGAAGACGCGCAGGCCCCAGACGTCCCGGATCATGTTGCCGGCGAAACGACCAAACTCGCCGGTCGAAGCCAGCAGTTCGCGCGGCGTGACGAGCAGTTCGTTCACGAGATGCTCACCAGGCCTTCGACCATGACGCGCTTGCTTCGAATCACTTAATCACCAAAATGTTCGGGTGCGTCGCCAGGAGCAACTGGGTGTAGGCATAGTCGAACGCGAAGATCGCAAGGAAGGTGACGACGACGGCCTGGTTGACGGCGCGGCCGACGCCCTCGGCGCCTCCGGAGGCGGTCATGCCCTTGTAACAGCAGACGATCGCGATGATGGCGCCGAAGATGGTGGTCTTCAGGGCCGAGCCCCACAGGTCAGTGGTGGAGGCGTTGGCGAACAAGGTGTCCCAGAAGGGGCCAAGCGGCTGGCCGTTGACGAGCTCGGCGAGCACACCGCCGAACAGGCCGAAGAGAATCGCGTAGACGTTGAACAGACCCGTTACGAGCATCAAGGCGAGGAAGCGAGGGACGACAAGGTTCTTGACGGGGTCCACACCGAGTACCTGCAAGGCATCGAGCTCCTCGCGAATCTTGCGCGCACCGAGATCAGCTGTGATCGCGGTACCGGCCACGCCGGCCAAGACGATGGCTGTCACGTTGGGGCCGATCTCGCGGATCGCGGCAAGCACGAAGATCCCGCCAAGACGGTCCAAGGCACCGAAGATCGTGAGGAAGTTGGCTGCCTGCAGGCCCGGCGCGGCGTAGCAGATCGCGACCGTGGAGATCAACAGCGGGAACCAACACAGGCGCAAGGCAAACAGGAACTGGGATACGAACTCGCCGCCGTAGGGATAGGGCGGGCGCAAAGCAGAGGAGATCGTCCTGCCGGTCAGGATCATCATGTCCCCTATTTCCTCAAGCAGGTTCCTTGTCGGTAGGAAAGCCCGCTCGGCTGCACTGCGCACCATCTAAGACCCCTCCTCGGGGGACGACCGTAACCGCGCCCCAAACTGTACTGCTCCGGCCTTCAACTTCCACCCAAACGTCCACCGGCGCGTTTCTCACTCTATGCGATCGGCAGGCAGGACGCCACCCTTCGCCCGCCTTAGGCGACGGCGGCGCGGGGCGGGAGCGCCACCGGCACTGGTATCGTGGCGCTCGCTGTGGGGACGGGAAAGTTGTTTCCGATCGGGTTGCTCGCCGTGTGCGGTGTGCTGCTTGGCGCGCTCGCGAGCGGATGCGGTGAGTCGGAGCGCAACGCGCGCGAAGTGAAAGGCGTCTACAGCGTGGAAGTGCTTAGAGCGCACTTCCCGGCCAGGCAACAGGTTGCGCATGACACGCGACTAGCACTGATCGTGCGCAATGCGGGCGCGAAGACGATCCCCAATGTGGCGGTGACGCTCGACTCGTTCTACTACACAAGCGCGTATCCCAAACTATCCTCGAAGAAGCGGCCGGTATGGATTGTGAACACGGGTCCGGGCGCTACGGCCACGGCCCCTCCAGTACAAACCCAGGAAGTCAATCCTCCGGGCGGCGGAGAAACGGCTTACGTGAACACGTGGGCACTCGGGGCGCTCGCACCCGGCAGGAGCAAGCGTTTCACATGGAAGGTGACGCCGGTGAAGGCCGGCTTGCACACGGTCCACTATGTGGTGGCGGCCGGCCTCGACGGCAAGGCTGTGACACGACTGGCCCGCGGCGGGCGACCCCTAGGACGCTTCGTGGCCTTGATCGCCCCGAAGCCGAGGGCCACGCACGTGAACCCGGAAACGGGCCAGATCGCGCCGGGACCAAACCCGGTCCCGGTCGCGCCCCAACCCGCGGCACCGTAGATCCTCATTCTTGGTTGACCGGGGCGCATGCGCCCCGGTCCGAGACGGTGCATGCACCGTCTCGCGGAGACGCGCATGCGCGTCTCCGTCCCTTATATGGACGGATGTCGAAAGATCGCCGACGACCTTTCGCCAAGTGAGCGCTACTCGCGCGTACGTGGGGGGCTACGATGCGATTCCGTCCTACGCCTAGAACAAAACAGGAGGAGTCGAGCCCACTCATGCCAAAGAGCCGCCAGCAGAATGTGACAGCCGCGCAGTGGAGCGCCAACGGGAGTGCGCTCGGCGCGATGGACCTGACCCTTCCCGCAAACCAGATCTTCGCCTCGGACGTGTTCAGCGTGGCGGTGCAGCGCCGCCGCCTGCCAAAGCACGTATTCAAGGCCTTGCAGCGCACGCTCGAGCGTGGGGAGGCGCTGGACACGACACTTGCCGATGCTGTGGCGCAGGCGATGAAGGAATGGGCGATGGAGAAGGGCGCCACCCACTACACCCACTGGTTCCAGCCGCTAACCGGATCGACCGCCGAGAAGCACGACTCCTTCTATGGCCCCGCCGGCGATGGCACGGCTATCGCCGAGTTCTCCGGCAAGGAGCTGATCCAAGGCGAGCCGGACGCGTCGAGCTTCCCCACGGGCGGCATCCGCGCCACATTCGAGGCCAGGGGCTATACCGCCTGGGATCCGACATCTCCAGCCTTCATCCTCGAGAACCCCAACGGGGCACTGCTGTGTATCCCAACGGCATTCACCTCGTGGACGGGTGAGGCGCTGGATAACAAGATCCCGCTCTTGCGCTCCATGGACGCGCTCTCCGGAGCCGCGGTTGGGGCGTTGGAGTTGCTCGGCGTGGAGGACGCGGCCCGCGTGTTCACGACGATCGGCTGCGAGCAGGAGTACTTCCTGATCGACGAGCAGTACTACTTCGAGCGTCCTGACCTGCTGACAACCGGCAGGACGCTGTTCGGTGCCAAGCCCCCGAAGGGCCACGAGCTCGACGATCACTACTTCGGCTCGATACCCGAGCGCATCCTGGCTTACATGCTCGAGTGCGAGGTCGAGCTGGCGAAGCTTGGCGTGCCGATCAAGACCAGGCACAACGAGGTCGCGCCGAACCAGTACGAGGTGGCGCCGATCTTCGAGAACTCCAACGTGGGCGCCGACCACCAGATGCTCACGATGCAGATCCTGCAGAACACAGCACGCAGGTATGGCCTCGTTTGCCTCCTGCACGAGAAGCCTTTCGCGGGCGTGAACGGGTCAGGCAAGCACAACAACTGGTCGATGGGAACCGACACCGGCTTGAACCTGCTCGACCCGGGCGATACACCCGAGCAGAACCTGAAGTTCCTGTTTTTCTGCGCGGCGGTGATCCAGGCCGTGAACAAGCACCAGGCGCTCTTGCGCGCTTCGATCGCAAACGCCGGCCAGGACCATAGGCTCGGAGCTAACGAGGCACCCCCAGCGATCATCTCGATCTTCCTGGGCGCCGACCTGGAGAAGGTATTCACCGCGATCGAGGCTGGCAAGGTGCAAGCGTCGAAGCCAGGGTCGTTCCTAGGTCTCGGCACGCCGGTGCTTCCGCCGCTGCCGTTGCATGGCGGTGACCGCAACAGGACTAGCCCGTTTGCCTTCACCGGCAATAAGTTCGAGTTCAGGGCGCTCGGCTCCAGCCAATCGCCGGCCTTGCCCAACACGGTCCTCAACACGATCGTGGCGGAGTCGATCGACGAGCTGACCGACAAGCTCAAGACGGCGCTCAAAGCTTCGGGCGCGACGCTCGAGAAGGCCGTGACGAAGGTCGTCAAGGAGGTGTGGAGCGCGAACAAGCAGGTCGTGTTCGACGGCGATGGCTACTCCGAGGAGTGGCACGCAGAGGCCGCTAAGCGAGGCCTCGAGAACCTGCGCACGACTCCGGACGCCTTGCCTTGGCTGGTTGACAAGCAGACAGTGGCGGCCTTCAAGAAGTACAAGGTGCTCTCCAAGCGCGAGCTGGAGTCGCGCCTGGAGGTGTTCACCGAGCAGTACGCGGTCAAGATCAACATCGAGGCCGAGACGGCCGCGCAGATCGCGCGCACGATGCTGCTGCCGGCCGCGGTGCGCCACCTGAACGAGCTGAAGGCCACGGGCCTGGACGAGCTCATCGAGGAGGTCGAGCCACTCGTGAAGGAGTTCCAGTTCGCGATCGTCAAGCTGGAGGACGCCAACCTGAGCGACAACCAGCCGGACAGCTCGGCAATGAAGTGGGCCACCTACATGCGCGACACGACGATCCCCGCGATGGACGACGTACGCGACGTGGCCGACCGCTTGGAGAAGCTGGTCGCCGATGACCTATGGCCCTTGCCGAAGTACTCGGAGATGCTGTTCATCAAGTAGCGGCTTTGCTGGGCATGTCCGCGGGACTGGTTGTATGTCTCGTCGGGCATGCCTTGCGCGCGCGTGCACATTCGTAGAACCACGCTATGCCTTTAACTGGACCGCACGCGCGCGAGCATCCTTCGACGCATCCACGAACACTTCCCTGACCAACGTTCTCACAGATGTGTCAAGGTTGTGTCGGCACTGCTAGCATCCGGACGATGGGCCAGCGCGACTACCTTCAGTCTGTACGTAGCAAAGTCGTCATCTACGACGGCGGCATGGGCGCCACGCTCGAGCAGTTCGAGCTGACCGCCGAGGACTATGGCGGGCTGCAAGGCAAGTGCCACGAGGCGCTCGTGCTCAACCGCCCGGACGTGATCGAAGGTGTGCACGCCTCGATGCTGGAGGCCGGCGCGGAAGTGGTCGAGACCGACACCTTCCAAGCCTCGCGCCTGAAGCTGGACGAGTGGGGCCTTGCCGACTACACCGTCGAGGTCAACACTAAGGCGGCCGAAATTGCGCGTAAGGCCGCAGGCGAGCAGCGCTTCGTGGCCGGCTCGATCGGACCCACCGGCTTCCTACCCGCCTCTGAAGACCCCACGCTCGGGCAGATCTCCTTCAGAGAGCTGGTCGAGGTCTTCGCCGAGCAGGCCGCGGGCTTGATCGACGGAGGCGCCGACCTGATCATCATCGAGACCGCGCAGGACATCCTCGAGGTCAAGGCCGCCATCTTCGGCGCGCGTGAGGCTTTCAAGAGCACCGGCAAGACCCTTCCGATCCATACCTCGGTTTCGCTGCTTCCAAACGGCGGCAAGATGCTGCTTGGCACCGACATCTCCGCTGTCTTGTGCACACTGGAGGCGCTAAAGGTGGACGTGATCGGGCTCAACTGCTCGACCGGCCCGCAGGACATGCGCGATGCGATCCGCTTTCTCGGCGAGTTCTGCCCGGTGCCAGTGGCTTGTATCCCCAATGCGGGCCTGCCCCTGCAAGGGCCTGACGGCGAGACGATCTTCCCGGAGAAGCCCGAGCCGCTCGCAGAGGCCCTTGGGGAGTTCGTGGAGCGCTACGGCGTGGGCGTGGTGGGCGGCTGCTGCGGCACCACCCCAGACCACATCAAGGCGATCGCCGAGCGCGTCGGCGGCCGCAAAGTCGAGCCGCGTCCCGCGCCGCGTCCCCCCCATCTTTCCTCGATGATCGCGGCAACCACGCTCGTGCAAGAGCCGAGCCCGACGATGGTCGGCGAGCGCGTCAACTCGCAAGGCTCGCGCAAGGCCAAGGAGCTGCTCCTGGCCGACGACTACGACGGGCTTGTGCAGATCGCCGAGGACCAGGTCGCTGGCGGCGCGCACGTGCTCGACCTGTGTGTGGCTTTGACCGAGCGCTCGGACGAGGACGAGCAGATGCGGCAGCTGGCCAAGCGCATCTCCTTGACCCAAGAGCCCCCGATCCAGATCGACTCCACCGAGCCAGAGGTGATCGAACGCGCCTTGGAGCAGATCCCGGGCAGAGCGATCGTCAACTCAGTCAACCTGGAGGCCGGCAGGGACAAGCTCGACCGCGTGGTGCCAACCGCGCTCGCGCACGGCGCAGCCCTGATTGCGCTCACGATCGACGAGGTGGGCATGGCCAAGACCGCCCAGCGCAAGGTCGAGATCGCCCAGCGCATCAAGGAATTGTGCTGCGACGAGCACGGGCTCGACCCGGAGGTCCTGATCTTCGACTGTCTCACTTTCACGCTCACGACCGGCGATGAGGAGTGGCGGCCCTCGGCCGTGGAGACGATCGAGGGCATCAGGCGAATCAAGGCCGAGATCCCCGGCGTGAAGACCTCGCTCGGTGTATCCAACGTGTCCTTCGGTGTGTCCCCGGGCGCGCGTGCAGTGCTCAACTCGGTCTTCCTACATCACTGCGTTGAGGCCGGCCTTGACCTGGCGATGGTCAACCCCAATCACATCACGCCCTACTCGGAGATCTCAGATGAGGAGCGCGGACTGGCAGACGATCTCGTGTTCAACCGCCGCGAAGATGCTTTGGAGCAGTTCATCGCCCACTTCGAGTCCAAGGGCGAGCAGGAGACGCAGACGAGCGCCAATCCCACCGAAGGCATGGAGCCCGAGGAGGCATTGCACTTCCACATCCTGCGCCGGCGCAAGGAGGGCGTGGAGGATTGGATCGACATGTCTGTCGAGAAGATCGGCGCAGTGCCGACGCTTAACGAAGTGCTCTTGCCGGCGATGAAGGAGGTAGGCGACAAGTTTGGCGCCGGCGAACTGATCTTGCCGTTCGTGCTGCAGTCTGCCGAGGTGATGAAGAAGGCAGTGGCGCGCCTTGAGAACTACCTGGACAAGATCGAGGGCTACACCAAGGGCACAGTGGTCTTGGCGACAGTGTTTGGTGATGTGCACGACATCGGCAAGTCACTCGTGAACACGATCCTCACCAACAACGGCTACACGGTCGTCGATCTCGGCAAGCAAGTACCGATCCAGACGATCCTCGACGCCGCCGAGGAGCACGATGCGACGGCGATCGGCTTGAGTGCCTTGCTCGTGTCCACCTCCAAGCAGATGCCCGCCTGCATCCAGGAGCTTCACTCCAAGGGCATGCAATACCCAGTCTTGATCGGCGGGGCCGCGATCAACAGGGCCTTCTCCTACCGCGCCCTGTATCCCGGTGGCAAGGAATCCGACGAGCAGTATGGGCCGGGCGTGTTCTACTGCAAGGACGCTTTCGAGGGCCTGTCGGTGATGGATCAGCTGATCGACGAGGAGGCCCACGAGGCGCTGCTCGAGAAGCTCCGCACAGGCGCCACCGCCTTCCGCGAGAAGGGCGAGGAGCCGGAGGAGGTGCTCAACTTCGCCGATGACTCCGTGCGCTCCGGCGTGAGCACCAACCAGCCGATTCCAACCCCTCCTTGGTGGGGCGTGCAAGAGGTGCCGGTGGACATGGAGGAGGTCTACTCCCACCTGGACACCCATGTCCTGTTCAAGCTGCACTGGGGCGGCAAGGGCGTCAAGGGCGAGGCATGGCGCGAGCTCGTCGATGAGAACTTCAGGCCGCGTCTGGAGAGGATGTGGGCCGAGCAGGACTACCTGCACCCGCGGGCATTGCTCGGCTTCTTCCCCTGCTACGCCCAAGGCAACGACATCGTCGTGCTCGACCCCCGTGTGGCCAGCGGCGAGCTAGACCCGGCCGATCCCGCGAGCGAGCTGACACGTTTCGTATGCCCGCGCCAGCCCAAGGGCGATCGCATCTGCCTCGCCGATTTCTTCAGACCCGCGGTTGGCCCGGACGGTGAGCCCTCGCGCGAGGGCAGGCCACCAGCCGAGCTCGATGTGATCGCGGTACAGGCCGTAACGGTTGGCTCTGAGGTGACCGAGCTGATGGCCAAGCTGGAGACCGATGGAGAGTTCGCCGAGCAGCTGTTCGTGCACGGCCTCGGCGTGCAGACCGCCGAGGGCCTAGCCGAGTGGCTGCACTGGAAGGTGCGCGAGATGCTCTCCATCCCATCTACCCAAGGCAGGCGCTACTCGTGGGGCTACCCCGCCGTGCCCGAGCAGTCTGAGCACCTCAAGGTGGAGAAGCTGCTCGGCCTAGAGCAGATTGGCATGGAGATCTCAGACGGCTATGCCCCGATCCCCGAGCAGTCCACGCTCGCGCTCATCGCCCACCACCCCCAGGCGATCTACTTCGGTACACGCCAAGGGCGACTCTTGCCCGATGGCTCGCCCGATGATGTGATCAAGGGCTCCTATCGCGACCCGTCGCTGTTTGGCGAGCTCGACGACGTGGACCCGCCGGAAGGCGCCGTCGAGCAAGAGGATCAGCCGGCGACTGCCGGCAGCAGCTCCTGAGCGCCACCCCGCTCCACCAGCGCGAGCTTCTCCGCACGCGACAGCCGCTTGATGCGCAGCTCCTCACGCATTGCAGCCCCGCGATCGACCATAGGCATGGCGAATGCAAGCTCGACCGGTAGCCGGCTGGCGGTGTAGCGACTTGCCTTCCCAGCTGAATGCTTGGCAATGCGACGGTCCAAATCATTGGTCCATCCCGTGTAGAGCGAGCCATCGCAACAGCGCAGCATGTAAACCCAGGCATCGCTCACGACTGAACGCGCGATGGTGCCCGGCGTGCGGCCCCCGGCAGCGGGGGAAGCTTGACCGGCGAGGCGTGCATGGTGCGCAGGCGCACGTCCTTCCAGGAAAGCCCCTCGTTGACAAGAGCGGGCGTACCCATGATGACCGCCGTGGCAACCTCGACAGCCTGCAAGACAATCCCATATGCGAGCGCGTCGGCCGTTGGCACATGGTAGGCCCCAGCCAGCACGGCCACGCATGCCGCCTGGAAGACGCCAACATTGGCCGGCGTGGCGGGAATAACGGCAGTGACATTGACGGCGAAGAGCACCGCTGCCGCGGCACCAAAGCCAGCCTTGCCGTCCAGCCCTAGCGCCATCAGAAGGAGCCAGCAAGACAGCCACTGAAGCGCCCACGCCGAGAGCTGCAAGAGCGTCGCCAAACCTGCCTGACGCGGCTTGCGGAACACCATCAATCCCGCTCGCACACGCAGCAGCGCTGCTCGCACATTGGCGAGCAGTCGCCCGAGCCGCTCCGAGCGCGATACGGCCGCACGCGGAACCAAGACAGGCGAGAGCAGCAAAGCCACCAACACGGCCAAAGGTGCCAACGCCACTGCGAGCAGCGCGCCCGAGTGATTGCCGGCGAAGCTGACGCTCGACAGCGTGATGCCGCCAAGAACAGCCAGGGCGAGCAGGTTGAGCAAGGTCTGAGAGACCATCGTGCCAAGCACCACTGGCAGGGTCTCGCGTGCGCGGCCAATGCGTCGCGCCACGATCAGGGCGCGCGAAGGCTCCCCCAGGCGCGCAGGCAGCGTTGCGGACATGAGGACGCCGATGAAAGTCCCTTGCAAGGCGTCTCGCCTTCGTGCCACGCGCCAGGTGGGGGCAGCCTTGAGGATCGCGTGCCAAGCGATACCGCGCACGAACATCGACACGCACATCACCCCCACCCCTGCCGCGACGAGGCCGGGGCTTGACGCCACCAGACTGGTGGCCACCTTCGTAACGCCGATCTTTCGCAGTGCAAGAAAGGCGAGCGCGATGCCGAGGAGCGAGGTGGCGAACAGCGCCACTCGCGAGAGCACTCGTACGGCCCGCCGCCTGACTCGCGGCGCCGGCTCAAGGCTGGGCAGCCGGCGCGCGCGCACTCGCGGGCGCAGGTCGGCTGGAGCAAAGCCATGGCGCACGGCGATGCGCGCCATACGTGTGGTGGGCTGCCCGACAGCTATCGCCTGCTCGTAGACGTCGGTGACCTCCTCGGCAACATGGGCCCAGGAGAAGCGTTCGGCGCGCTCGCGCGCGGCCGTGGCCATCGCAGCACGACGAATCGGCTCGAGCGCCAGAGCACGCAGAGCCTCAGCCAAGGCAAGCGCATCGCCGGGCGGCACGAGCAAACTGTCGACTCCGTCGCGCGCAACGTCGCGATAACCAGGTATGTCAGAGGCAACCACAGGCGTGCGGGCGGCAAACGCCTCGGTGAGAACCATGCCGAAGCTCTCCCCGCGCAGGGACGGGGCGCATAGGACCTCGGCTCGTGCCAGCTCGACATGCTTTTGCTCCTCTGAGACCTTCCCTAGTGCATGTACACCGCGATCGTCGAGCAGCATCGGAGCGATCTCCTCTGCTGAGGCCCCAACGAGCGTGAGCGTGGCGGGGATCTGCTCGCGTAGAGCCTCGAATGCGCGCAAGAGCACCGGCAGGCCCTTGCGCTCGACGGCCTGGCCGATGAACAGGATGCGCAGTGGATGCGCATCGTTGTCCGTGCCATCGGAGGGCGCACTCAGCTCCCCCAAGGCCACACCGGCCCGGTCCCATGCCGTGCCTGCTCCCGGCGAAAGGTCGAGTCGCACACCGTTGGGCACGATTCTGTAGTGCCCGCCATAGAAGCGTCGGGCCGTCCACGCCGCCGCCTCAGATACGGCGATGCGCGCGTGCAGGCGGTTCATGCGCCGTCGTCCACCCATTACGACGGCTCCGATGCCGTTGGAGATGGGGTTCTCAGAGTAGGTGTGAAACGTCCCCACGAGCGGCAGTTCCCCCGCGGACATGAGCGCGTCAAAGCCGACCAAGGGCACAATTGGCTCATGGATGTGTGCCACGTCATAGCCACCAGTGCGAAGCGCGTGGCGGATAGCAAAAACCGAGTGCGGCGTGCCCGTCAGGTTGGAGACGGCGCCGTTGGCTGGGATCCCGATCGTGCGCCCTAGCGGGACAAAGTTTTCCGGTGGGTCCAAGCGTTGCGGCTTTGCCCCACGGTGTAGGCGCGCGGAGAGCGCATCATCGGGATCGTAGGGCGCGAGGATGTCAGGCTCGTGCCCTTGCGCCACCAGCTCAGCCGCGAGCGCCTCGATATGGCGTGTGACACCGCCTGGATAGGTCCAGGAGTACGGCGAAACCAGAGCAATCCGCACGGGTGAACTGTAACGGGCCGCGCGACGGCATCCGAGCAGGGCAGCAGCGAGGTACTGCCAGGTCCGTCTGCGATCATGACGGTCGCCCATGACCGAGCGCCACTTCGTCAAGTACACCTTCCTCAAGCTCGACCCGGCCTGGCGCCGGCTGGATACCGAGACGCGCGCGGAGCACAAGCGCGAGTTCATGGCCGCATGCGAGGACTTCGCGGACGGCCACCTCCTCCAGTCCTTCTCGCTCATGGGAACCCGCGGAGACGTGGACTTGCTGTTGATCTCAGAGGCCGAGAACCTCGACCGCATCCATGAGTTCCACGTCGTCCTCGCCCAGAGCGGACTCATGAAGTGGGCCGAGCAGCCTTACTCATTCCTGGGCATGCGCAAGAGCTCGGAATACTCCGAAGACGAGCGCGTCAATCCGCGCGGCTTCAAAGGCAAGTATGTGTTCGTGTATCCGTTCGTGAAGTCGCGCGAATGGTATGCCTTGCCCGCTGAGGAGCGCTGGCGAATCATGCAAGGCCACATCACTGTGGGGCGCGAATACCCGAGCGTCGATAACCACACCACTTACTCCTTCGGCCTGGACGACCAGGAGTTCGTGGTGGCGTTCGATACGGACGACGTGGGCACGTTCCTCGACCTTGTCCAGCGCCTACGAACGACGGAGGCCTCGCGCTTCACAGTGCGCGACACTCCCAGCTTCACCTGCATCGCCTGCTCCTTGGAGCGGGCCTTGAACGCCCTCGACGGCGAGCCGATCGCACTCGATAACCAGGCCTTTCAGGCGAGCTGATGATTGCCACCACACCTCCCGCGAACGGACCGAGCCGATGAGCCCGACGGCGAGCAGTACGGGATCAGCCGCGCGTAAGCCTTCAGCAAAGCGCAAGGCAACCTCACAGAAGGCAGCCGTTGAGGAGCTGCACGCCGCCGACCCGATCATGGCCGAACTGATCGACATGTGCGGAGTCATCTCAAGCCCGCCGCGCAAGAAGGCCGACCCGGAGGAGCACTACGGCGCCTTGCTGCACGCCGTGGTCAACCAGCAGCTCTCAGTCAAGGCCGGCGCGGCAATCTATGGCCGGCTGACCGAGCGCTTCGGTGGCCACACCCCGACGCCCAAGGAGCTCTTGGCCGACGACCCCGAAGAACTGCGCCTCGCCGTCGGCCTGTCGCGCTCGAAGGTCGGTTTCATGCGCTCACTGGCCGAGCACATCCTCTCCGGGGAACTCGAGCTCGACCGTTTGGACTCACTATCGGACGAGGACGTGATGACCGAGCTGGTGGCCGTCAAGGGCATCGGCGAGTGGACCGCGCACATGTTCCTAATGAGTCACTTGCACCGCCCCGATGTGATGGCGCCCGGAGACCTGGGCATCCGCAGGGCAATCGAACGCGCCTACTCCTTGGAAGAGCCCGACCGTGAGACGATCGAACGCCTGGCCGAGCGCTGGCGCCCGCACCGGACCCTAGCTTGCCGATATCTGTGGCGCTCGCTGAACAACGAACCAACCTAGTTCCACTGGCCTCTGACGGTCGGGGAGCAAGCGAGACAAGGACGCACCGACCGCGGTGTGCTTGAGCACATAAGGAGGGAGCGCAGCATCGCGGCGCTCCCGGCCCTCAGACCGCTGAGACCTGCTCTTCCTCGGCTACGCGGAACGAGGAACCACAGCCACAGGCCGCGACGACGTTGGGGTTCTCGACCTTGAAGCCGGCGCCCTGGAGACTTTCCTGGTAGTCGATGACCGAGCCACTCACGAACTGCAAGCTCTCGTTATCCACAAGCAGCTTGAGCCCGTGGTCTTCGAACACGATGTCTTTCTCGCGCTGCTCATCAAAGGCCAGCTGATACTGGAAGCCGGAGCACCCGCCTCCGCGTACGCCTACGCGCAACCCGGCGAGCGTCACATCGGCCTGTTGGGCGTCCAAGAACTCGCGAACCTTCTCCGCACCCTTGTCTGTGATCGAGATCATCGCTTTCCAAAGTATAGCGGTGGCGTTTTATGTTCTAACCTTGACCGCAGTGCCCACAGCCGAGGAGATCAAGCAGCGCATCGAGGCTTCCATTCCCGGGGCCCAAGCCGACGTAGAGGACTACACAGGCGGAGGCGACCATTTCCGCGCGACAGTAACCTCGCCTGCCTTCGCGGGGCGCAGCCGCATCGAGCAGCACAAGCTCGTCTATGGCGTGTTCGGCGATGAGATCGGCGGTCCGATCCATGCGCTCTCGCTGAAAACCCTGAGTCAGGAGTAGCCGATGTCCGACAATGATTCCAATCCCATTCGCGACGCGATCGCTGAGGCGATTGCCGAGCACGACACGATTCTCTTCATGAAGGGCACTCCTGATGCGCCCGCTTGTGGCTTCTCGGCACGCACCGTCGCGATGCTCCAGTCCTTGCAAGCGCCTTTCGCGGCCGTGGACATCCTGCCCGACCCACGCATCCGGCAGGAGCTGTCGGCGATCTCCAATTGGCCCACGATCCCTCAGCTGTTCGCAGGGGGTGAGCTGATCGGCGGCTGCGACATCGTCACCGAGATGTACGAGTCGGGCGAGTTGGCAGAAGCGCTCGGACTGCCCGAGCGTGAGGACGTCCCGGCAGAGCCTTCTGCGGTTGAGCCTCAACCAGCCGGATTCACCCAGATCGAGAACCGGCTCGGATAACCACCCAAGGCCGGCTGCCCGCTGGCCGTGCAGTAGGGTCCTGCGCGCTGTATGACTCCTGTTGCGGTCGTCACCGACACCACCAATTACCTGCCGCGCGAGCTAGCGGACCGCGAAGGCATCCACCAGGTCAGCCTCTACGTCGGCTGGCAGGACAACCCGCAGCGCGAGATCGAGTTGGACAGCTTCGACGCTTTCTACGAACGCCTGCGCACCGACCCCGACCTACCTACTACCTCTCAACCTTCGATCGGCGACTTCCTTGCCGTGTGGGAGCCTCTACTCGAGGCGGGTCAAGACATTGTCTCGGTGCACCTCGCAGGCGGGATCTCGGGCACATGCGAGTCGGCGCGCCAGGCCCATGGGCTATTGGCTGAGCGCGGCCTGGGCGAGCGCGTGGAGGTCATCGACGGGGAAACTGCTTGTGGTGGACTGGGGCTCGTGTTGCTCGCTGCGGCTGCGGCAGCGCACAATGGCGCAGACAAGGATGCCGTTGCCCAACGTACGCGAGAGGCACGCGAAGCATTGAAAATCTGGTTCTGCGTCGACACGCTTGAGTACCTGCGCCGCGGCGGTCGCATCGGTAAGGCCCAAGCGTGGATCGGTGGCACGCTCAAGATCAAGCCGATCCTCTCGCTCGAGTACGAGATCACCCCCGTGGAGAGGGTGCGTACGTCCAAGCGCGCGTTCGAGCGCATGGTCCAGTACGCCCACGAGCTGCATGACAACGGCGCTGACCGCTGGGTGGTGCAACACATTCAGGCTCACGAGCAAGCTGAGCGACTGATGAGCCGTTGCCGCGAGATCTTTGGCTCGGAGCCGATCTTCACCTCAGAGGTGGGTCCGGTGATTGGCACTTACACCGGGCCAGGCTTGCTCGGAGTGGGCGCACTTCCTAACGCCCTCGTCTCTTAGCTGCGGCGTTTGCGCCGGCGGCGACGGCCGAGCAACAGGACGCTGACAACGCCCACGCCGATCATGACCTCGCGCTGGTGGCGCTGGAGCTGCCCGCGCCAGTCTGTGATGCGGGCCACTTCACCGTGCAGGTTGTCCAAGGACACTGCCAACTCGGCGCGGTTGGACTCGATCGAGTCGCGGATCTCAGCTGCCGTGCGTTGTGCCATCGACTGTCCCCCTTCCAAGATCTGTATCCGATGCCGTGCCTGTCACAGGAGCGTGCACGCCGCTCATAGGCGTCGCCCCTACTCCAGGCGAGGGCTCTGGAATCGGCGCGGTTGAAGTCGGTGCCACTGGGGAAGTCGGCACCGAGGGCGTCGACTCAGAGGAGGAGCTCACCGTCTCACGAATCTTGCGTGCCTCCTCGATCGCCATGCTAGGCGTCGGTGGCGCTCCCGATTTGACGGCCTTGTATGCGAGCAAGCCGGCGATCGCGCCGAGCACCACAAGAATCAAGGCCATCGCGAAGAAGCCCCAGAAGTAGGTGAACTCATTACCGATCGGCAGCTCGTAGTAGAGCAGCCAAGCACAGCCGATCAACACAAAGAACAGTGCGGTGAAGAAGAACACGCCTGCCACGATTCCCACGACCGCGCCCTTCGCCAAGCGCGTCGCCTTCTCGGTGATCTCGGTCTTGGCGAGCTCGATCTCCTCGCGGACCAGGACGCTCGCTCGCTCGGTCACCTCGGTGATCGTCGCGGCTATACCTGGCTGGCCCGTACCCC
The DNA here is from genome assembly GCA_963746645.1 of uncultured Solirubrobacterales bacterium. GTDB lineage: Bacteria > Actinomycetota > Thermoleophilia > Solirubrobacterales > Solirubrobacteraceae > Palsa-744. The sequence goes on along the minus strand of CAVVBQ010000005.1, from coordinate 2,690,552 downwards.
GGCTTGGGGGTCGCCCCTCCCCGCCGGGACCGGGGGTCCCGCTGCTCACTCCGGAGGCTCCTCGTCGAACACGCGCCTCCACACGTACGCAGCCGTGCGCTGCGTGACGATGCTCGCCAATGCTCCCACCGCGGTCAGCAGACCCGACCACACGACTCTCTTCACAAGGTCATTCTCCATTCGCGGAAGTGTAGTGCCCACCCGGGACGGCCTCGGGCGCGAGAGACCGGCAACTGGTACGAACTAGCAGACCATCCCCCGATGTACCGCGAAGAGCTCTCCCCTGGAATCATCGCGTTTCGCTCCTAGACTCAATGGATGGCCGAAGTTCCCGTCCAAGACTTTCCCCTGTTTCCGCTTGGAATCGTCGCCCTTCCAACGGAGAGCGTTCCTTTGCATGTGTTCGAGGATCGCTTCCGCACGATGATCGAGGAGTGCCTCACAGGCGAGAGCGAATTTGGGATCGTGTGGCTTTCAGAGGAGGAGCTCAAGCCGGTCGGCTGCGCGTGTGAGATAGAGCGGGTGCTCGATCGGGAGGACGATGGTCGCTTCTCCATCCTGGTACGCGGCACGCGGGTATTTCGCCTGCTCCAGCGCCAGGACGACTTGCCCTACCCAGCCGGGATCGTCGAGTTCCTGCCCGAACCCGATGAGCCGCTCGATGATGAGGCTGCCGAGGAGGCCCGTGATCTCTATGCCGAGCTTGTGGAGGCCGCCACCGACCGCACGCTCCTCCCGGAGGACTTGGCGGCACTCAGCGCCTACAGCATGGCTGCAACCGTGGACTTCGGCACGGATGCCAAGCAGGAGCTCTTGGAGCTGCGCTCTGAGAACGCGCGACTGCGGCTACTTGCAATGCTGTTCCGAGCGGCTATCAAGCAACTGGAGCTCAGCGAGCGCGCACAAGTGCGAGCGCACTCCAACGGTAAGGTCCACTTCGGCTAAGGCTCGTGTCAGCCGGACCGAGGACTCAAGCCCCCTGTTGCGGTATATGGCACACACCCTGTGCCACGCTCAGCACGAACCCGGCGAGCTTGCGCATCACCTTTGGCTGATGGAGCGAGTTATCGCTGAAGCGGACGTTCCCGTTTGCATCGCGCAGGTAATAGCTGAGCACCGAGCCAGGCTGCGCCGGCAGCGACTCATGTTGCGATGCGGCTCCTTCCAGGTCTTCCTGAATGGTGCGCGCTTCGATGATTTGCGCATCGTCGAGGTGTCTTGGCGGTCCGTTGTTGCAGTGCACAACGCCTTCTTCGTTGACGAGCATCGTCAGCTTCGCGCCTGCAGAGCTACCTGTCCGGTGGACAATGAACAAGTCCGGCGAGACCACTCCGCCGCAGCCAGCCATGAGCATCGCCGCCCATACCAGCAGCCCCACTATGAATGCGTTCAAAAGCCGCCCCCCACGCGCGCGCGAGGCATGCCTCTCAGAGCTCACGCCACTACCGCCACGCCACCGCGGCGCGGATCGCCCGCGCCGATCAGTTGACCCTCGCGACGCTCCACCGCTTGCACGCCACCGAAGAATAGATTCAGATCGTGGAAGCGCACCACCTCGCGCTCTGGCGCAGAGCGCTTGCCAAAGTCCACGTGGAGATCGTCCCCAACAAGTCCGGCTTCGGCAAGACCGCTGTCGGGGAGGCCAAAGCCCGCCAGCTCGATACCTGGCTCGTGATAGACGATCCCACCCTCAAAGTGCGCGCGCGGAGCATTGACCGCTTCGGTCGCGCTCAATCCACGGTCGACCACCCCCACGATTGTCTGCAACAAGGCCGAGCGGATCCTGTTGGAGCCGGCGCTGCCAAGCACCAGCTCCACCTCCCCCTCACGCATTACCATCGAAGGAGCCATCATGCTCGGCATGCGCCTTCCTGCCGGATGACTGTGAAACCCGAGTGGACTGAGGTCCTCCTCACCCATCACATTGTTTAGGTGGATCCCGGTGCCTGGTACCACCACGCCCGAGCCCTCGCCGTTCGTGCAGGTCACAGAGCACGCGCGCCCATGCGAGTCGAGCACAGAGATATGGGTCGTCGATCCAAGCCTTGAAGACAGGAAGCGCGCCAAGAATCCCTCCTCTGAGAGCCCTTGTGTGAACTCTGCTGTGCGCTCGTCTTGAGCCGCTTCCATCGCAAGGATCACGTCCTTTAGCGATGGTGGAGACGGCTGTGCGTTGAGCAGCCCCAGCGAGTAGGCAAGCAGCGTGCCGCCAGCCGAAGGTGGCGGATTGGTCAATACCTGACGGTCGCGATAGCGCATCTCAAGTGGCTCTCGCTCGACCGCCTCATAGCTACCGAGCTCTTCACTACTGAGTGACCCTCCGCGTTCGCCCACCCACGCACATACCGCAGCGGCAATATCACCGTTGTAGAACGGCCTCGCCCCCTCCTCGCCAAGGCGCACGAGCGCGTCTCCCAACTCGGGGTTGAGCAGCAGCTCGCCCTCGCGCAGCACTCGCCCCTGCGGGGCCCAGAGCGCAGAGCACTCGGGGGTCGAACGCAACAGGTCAGCCAAGATCTCCACTATGTACGCCTGCCCGGCGTTGATCCTCACCCCCTCCTTTGCCCGCTTTGCGGCGGGTGCCGCCAACTCGGCGAGCCCGATCGTTCCCCAGCGCCTGGCCGCCTCGCATACCCCGGCTGGCGCCCCATATACACCGCACGAGGCCGGACCGATGTAGAACACTTGCATCGCATCCCCGAACGAGACGTCAACCGCCTCAAGCTCCGCAGCGCTCCCATCCTGTGCGCGCGTGGGAGCCTCTACAAAGAAGTCGAGCAGCGTCGGCTCCTCGCCGCCGCCTGCCACCATCATGTACCCGCCTGCCCCCAGGCCGGTGAGTAGTGGCTCGGCCGCAAACGACATCAGCATCGCCCCCACGGCCGCATCCACGGCGTTGCCGCCTTCACGCAGCACACGCGCCCCCGCCTCCGCAGTGAGCGGATGTCCCGCCGCCACAACCCCCTTCTCAGCTGTCTTCATAAGTGAGCGATAGCACAGCACCCCGTACGGCGGGGCCGCGACGCCCTCAGAAGTTTGGGATGAACTCAGGCACGTCCATATCGGAGACGGCCAAGCCGCCGCGACGTGACTGCCTTGTGTCGCGCGCTGTGGGACTTGCGCGCTTGACGCGCGGCTCCCCATCCGGCTCGCGCATCAGTGGGCGCGGGTTCTTGGCGCCGTAGCCGGTGGCCACAACCGTTACCCACACTTGGTCGTCGAGCTTCTCGTCGACCATCGCGCCGAAGATGATGTTCGCGTCCGGGTGAGCCGCCTCCGATACCGCCTTGGCGGCCTCGTTGACCTCCCATAGCGACAGGTCTCTGCCACCGGTGATCGACAGCAGGATCGAGCGCGCCCCGTCCATCGAGGTCTCGAGCAGCGGTGAGGAGACCGCCTGAGCGGCAGCCTCGGGAGCCCGGTTCTCACCTACGCCCATGCCGATCCCGAGTAGCGCGTTGCCCGCATCCGACATGATCGTGCGCACATCAGCGAAGTCGAGGTTGATCAGCCCGGGCAACGTCACTAGATCGGATATGCCTTGCACGCCTTGGCGCAGTACGTCGTCGGCGACCCGGAACGCCTCGACCATCGCGGTCGCCTTGTCCAAAACTGTCAGCAGGCGGTTGTTGGGGACCACGATCAGCGTGTCCACCTCCTCCGCCAAGGCCTCAACACCACGCTCAGCCTGCTCTGCCCGTCTCGAGCCCTCGAAACCAAACGGCTTCGTCACGATCGCGACGGTCAAGGCCCCAACTTCCCGTGCGATGCGCGCCACGATCGGGGCTGCGCCCGTTCCCGTACCGCCGCCAGCGCCGGCGGTGATGAAGATCATGTCCGAGCCCTTCAACAAGGCCTTCACGCGGTCGTAGTCGTCCATCGCGGCCTGCCTGCCCACATTTGCGTCCGAGCCGGAGCCAAGCCCGCGCGTTAGCTCGGCGCCAATGTGCAATGTGATGTCGGCCGTCGACTGCTGCAAGGACTGCAGGTCGGTGTTTATCGCCAGGAACTCAACACCCTCGACCTCGGCCTCCACCATCCTGTTGACGGCATTGGTACCAGCTCCACCCACACCCACCACACGGATCACGGGCTGAGCCACTGGCATCGCTTCGCCGAACGGGCGTGGATCTTCGCGGATGTATGCCTCGCGCGCGGGAGGCGTGGACGCAGGCGCGCTCATGCCGGGCCTGTCCATCAAATTCTCTGGGATCTCCGAGGAGAATGCGTGGCGCAAGCGCTCCTGGGGGCTGGGCACCCGCGCCGCTTGTTCCTCGTCGAGGCTTGGGCGCAGTGAAGGGTGTGGCACGCCGCTGTCGCGAGGATGCTCCGATTGGCGGGGAGTCGGTTCTGTGTACTCGCTCCGCGCGATCGGCTGCCGTGGCTGCTCGCTCTGGGCGGCCGGGGGGGCGCTCACCTCAGCGGTTGGCTCGGCCGCTCCCGCGACGGTGGCCGCATCAGGTGCAGCCTCCTGCTCTGCGGAGGGATCCTTCTCGAGCTCCTCGGTCTTACGAAAGAGGGCCGCAAGCGGCCCTTCGCGCATCGATGCCCGCTTAGGGTTTGCCATGAGCCAGAACCTCCTGTGCCAGCTGCCGATAGGACTGCGCAGCGACACCATCCGGCTCGTACTTGAGCACCGACATCCCCTTTACGGGAGCCTCGGCGAAGCGCACCGTCTTACGGATACGCGAAGCGAATACACGGTCGCCGAAGTTCTCCTCGAGGATCTCGATCGCCTCCTTGGCGTGAATCGTGCGCGAGTCGACCAGCGTCGGGAGGATGCCCTCGATATCGACGTCCGGGTTTAGGTTCTCGCGAATCATTGCCAAGGTGTTCTGCAACTGGATGAGCCCACGCATAGACAGATACTCACACTGCACGGGGACAATAACCTTGTCGGCGGCGGTAAGAGCATTGATCGTCAAGAGGCCCAGGCTCGGCGGGGTGTCGATGCAGATGAAGTCATAGTCCTCCCTGATCGGCTCGAACGCCTTTTGCAGGGAGCGCTCGCGTCCGATCATCGTGGACATCGCAATCTCGGCGCCCGCAAGGTCGATCGAGGCGCACGCCACATCGATCTCGCGCTTGCGGATCACCTCTCTGATCGTCGCCCTTTGAGTGAGCACGTCATACATCGACAGCTCGAGTGTGTCGGGATCGATGCCTTGGGACATCGTTAGGTTGCCCTGCGGGTCCATGTCGACGCACAGGACACGATGACCCTCCTCCGCAAATGCGGCGGCCAGGTTGAGTGTCGTTGTTGTCTTGGCCACCCCGCCCTTCTGATTGGCGAACGCGATGACCTTGGCCCGTGTGCTCACGGCAGGCTCCGATGGTCGAATTTGGAAAGCCGTCGAGCTTCACTATTCGCACGAGGAGTAGCGATTCCTGCACGGCGGCCTACGATCCCCGGATGCCCTCGCGCCATGTGCAGCTTGAGAAACGCCTGAAGGGAAAGAAGGTGTGTGTATGCGTGGGCGCTGGAGGGGTCGGCAAGACAACCGTCTCGGCCGCACTCGCGCTCGGGCTGGCCGAGCGCGGAGGCAAGGTGGCCGTTGTGAGCATTGACCCGGCCCGGCGCCTAGCAGGAGCGCTCGGGTTGGGTGAGCTTTCAGGCGAGCCCTGCAGAGTTGAGCCGGGCACGCTCTCCGAGCACGGCATCGAACTCAAGGGAGAGCTGTGGGCGATGATGTTGGATTCGAAGGGCACGTTCGACGCCTTGATAGGGCGGCTTGCGCCGTCAGAACGGGCGCGGGAGGAGATCCTCGCCAACCGCATCTACCGTGAGCTGTCCTCAGCGGTAGCGGGCTCGCAGGAGTTCACCGCCGTGGCGAAGCTCTACGAACTCCACCAAAGCGGCGAATGGGATGCGATCGTGCTCGACACGCCTCCATCGCGCGACGCGCTCGACTTCCTCGACGCTCCAGAGCGCCTAACGCATTTCTTGGATGGCCGCGCACTACGTGTGCTGCTGGCCTCGAGCGGCATGACTCGCGGCCTGGTCGGACGCGGAACAGGATTCATGCTCTCTGTGTTCGCGCGTGTCACGGGGGTCGACATGATCGGAGAGCTTTCGAGTTTCTTCGGCCTGCTCAACGATCTCACCGATGGTTTCCGCGAGCGAGCGCGAGGGGTGGAGCAGCTGCTGCGCGACCCCACGACGGCCTTCTTGATTGTCACTTCCCCAGAGCCTGAGCCAGGGCATGAGGCGGTTTACCTGCACGCGCAACTAGAACGGGAAAGGATGGGATGGGCAGGCTTGATCGTCAACCGCTTGCACGACGTCGTACTCGACGGGCATGAGCCCGAGGAGGTCGCGCAAGAGCTATCGGCGGCACTGGGTCCAGCTCTCGCGGCGCGTGTGGCCGACAACATGGCCGACTTCGACATGCTCGCGAGGCGCGACAGCGAGAGCGTCGCGGAGGTCTCGCGAGCGCTCGACGAACGCGACCCTCTGACTGTGCCCTACCTAGACGGCGACGTGCAGGATCTCGGAGGCATCGCCGCCATCGCCGAGCACCTCTTCGCCTGAGGCAACGAGAGACTCCTCCAGCTGCTCGTCCACTGCCTCCCCTGAGAGAAGCAGCTCATCAGCGAACGATGCCAGGTCAGCTGAGAGGTGACCACAGACAACGTCGCGCAATAGCGCGCGCAGGTGGTTGGCGAGGTCGCGGGCAACCGCTAGGCCACTAGTGCGTTCGACTGCGGTTCCGGCGATGACATGACGCTCGAGCGCCATCGCCTTGAGGGTGCGCTCGACGAGCGCAGAACGCAAGTCTGGCGTGGCGCACAGGGCCGCCAGGCGTGCCGCAAGCCGCCCGTCGGGCGAGCCGTCGGGCTCGGACTCAGACGGGGTGCCCAGCAGCACTCGCAAGGCCATCAGGTGGTCACTGATACCTTCGTACTCCGACGCTCGCTCGCACCCCAGCTCGAAGCGCTGCAGCGCCCAAGCGATCTCGTTCGCATGTGGAGCGCGCCGCGACACGAGGTTGCAAAAGGCCCGCAGCTCATCCTCTTGCTCGGCCGTGAGGATGAGCATGCCGTGAGGTCGACCGCCCCCACCAAGTGAGATAGTGCTCCACGGCGCCGAGCCGACCTGTGTCCAGGCGAGTTCCCCCAGCGCGATGCGCCCATCACCGAACAGGCGCAGTGCGCGCAGCAGCTCGCGCATGACCACTGGTCCTCGAGCGATCGCGGTTTGCGGGTCGGGGTCCTCAGCCGTGAGCACCACGAGCAGGTGGTCGCTCTCGCCGCGAGGTCCCTCACGCAGAGCCTGTTCGGGCGCTCCACTTAGAGCGTCCGGCCGAGCAATCGAGAGGCCACGCGTGAGTGCCAGCTCGGGTGAGGCGATCGTGAGGCCATGAAGTGTGGCAACGAGCGTCACCTTGCCAGCAGTGGCAAAGGCCGAGCCATCGAGGCGCTCGAGTGCACGGTCGAGGCGCTCGGGTCGAACCTCGAAGTCGGTCTGCTCCTCGAAGACGTCTTGGAGCACGGCAAGTAGAGCCGCGTCGCATCGTGCTCGCGTGCTGCGCGGGGCGCGGTCTTCGGCCCCGGTGGAGATCAGGTAGCGGTCGAGCGCGTCGAAGCCCTCGAGCAGCATTGCGGCGCGACCATAACCATCCAGGCTGCGCAACGCGGGAAAGCGCTCTGCGACAAACGTGTCTGTTAGCGGTCGGTAGCAGTACAGCGGAGAGGCGCCGCGGCCGCGACCGGATCGCGAGGCAAGCTCGAAAGGAACCTCTTCCCCGGCGAGAACTTCGGTGTGCAGCCTCGCGGCCGCCTGCTCGACGAACTGCTCCAGCGCGGTTTGAAGTTGAAGAGAGCGCACACGCTTGACTTCGCCGCGAGCCGCCGCCGTCCTGCTCGATGCACGCAGCTTTGCGGTAACCCGTCGACTGATCCTCGCCGAGTCAGCGATCTGTTCTCGCGCTGACCGACTGCTGCTCAGACGATGGCGACGGCGCCGCTGAGCGCGACTTTGGCAACCTGTTCGCAGTCACTGCCGAGCCAGCGCTCGCCATAAGCCCTCATGTCGTCGATCAGCGGAACCAGCGCCTCGCCCTTCTCTGTGAGTGCGTACTCCACGCGTGGAGGGACCTCGGCGTATGTGTGGCGCTCGACGATCCCCTCCTCCTCGAGCGCCCTCAGGCGCAATGAGAGGGTTCGCGGGCTGATCCCCGCCAGCGAGCGTTCCAGCTCGCAGAAGCGTGAACGCCCCTCAGAGAGGTCACGCACCAACAGCAGGGTCCACTTTCCGCACACTATCTCGGCGGTTCGGCAAACCGGGCATGTGTCATCAACGGCCATCTCGCCCAATACTATACCAAGTGAAGTGGCAACCGACTCGACTTCTCCGAGCAAACTGCCCGCGGCCCCGGCTCTCGGTCCGGGGCCGCAAAATGCTCTCACATCATCCGAACGCTTCACCGATTTCTTGATATTCACCAGGATCCGGCCCCTCACAGGCAAGTCGAGGGTAGTTGTTGCTGAATATGCTGCCAGAGGACCAGAACTGACCTGTGTGGTTCCCTGACCACTCATGGGTCCACATCTGGCCCGTATAGACGATCCCGGTAATGCAGGTGTCGAAGAGGATCATTTCTTCGAAGTCCTTGTCTTTTACGACGATGCCGCGCCCTTCTTTGCCGGTGCAAAGCGCGCCGCTCCACGGCTTGCCGGGATATTTGTGCCAGATGCACATCTCGATTTCCATGTTTTCAACCGCATGTTTGCATCTGAATTTGCCGGCCATTTCTAGCGTGGCATTATGTTCAGCGAGCGACCAGTGATATTGGCAACTGGGCACAGCGGAAGCCGAGGCTTCACCATCACCGCCCACCTGTTCAAGTCCGCCGCCTATCATTTTGCCGCCGCCGCCGCCGCCGCCCGACCATGCGGCTTCTTCGGCGGCCCACTGCGCTTCTTCGGCCGCCCTCCGAGCTTCTTCAGCACTGGTGAGCTGTTTGGCCATCGCAGCCGTACCTTCGATCACCCACGGCGCGAGTTCCATCACGTAAGGTGTCGCCGCGTTCGCCGGACTGGGTAGTGCCAGGCCCTGTGTCTGTAGCGGCCGGCCGGTCTGAGGCACGTATGTGATCCCATTCTGGACCACCAATCCTGTTGTGGATTCTGTCGATATGCCGGTCGACCCAAGCCAGCCGTACTTGGGCGGAGTCGAGGTGGTCGGGACCCCGAACTCCGTGCTGTTGTAGGTGCTCAACAGTTTTGTTTCGGTTTCGGAGAGAGCAGCCGTCGCCACCACGTTCCCTTGAAGGTCGTGCAGTTGCAACGTTATGGCACCCGTATTCGCGCGAACTGCCGACAGCGAGCCATCGATGCCGGGTATGTTGCGGGTCCACTTGGATTCGGGTTCGCTCACCCATGCCACAGTGGAGCCTGCACCAGCGTAGTGCGTCACCGACACACCCGGTGCTCTCGTTTCACGTACGCGGCCGGCCGGGTCCATGTAGTAGTTGGTTGCTTTGCCGCCCTGTTCCTGAGCCGCCAACTGACTGTCGACATAGTAGCTGCTAACCACTTCAGAGCCACCCGCATCTGCCGCCGGCAGTTTGGTGACGTTGCCGAATGTTTCGTAAGCGATACCGCTGTCGATGAGACGGTTTGCGCTGTCATAGCTATGCGTTTCCACGCTGCCACCTTCGGTGGCGCACCGTCCTTCCGCGCCTGGCGTCCGCGTGGTCATGCCCGTGCGGTTAGATTCTTCGTCGTAGGCGTAGATCCGGGTTGTGCAGCCTTTCCCCGCTGGGATTTCCTGTACTTCGAGAAGGCGCCCGGCGGCATCATAGGTCTCGTTCGGCTCTTCGGAGAGAGTGCTTACCTGCTTGAGCGCTTCGCCATGAATCGATGGGGTGACGGCATCGCTGAACCATTTTTCCGGGCAAACGGAAGCACAGTAGGACGTCTTGGTGTATTCGACACCAGTGGTTTGCCCCACCGAATTGTGCGTATAGGTCGCGGTGAGTTTATTCGGATATGTCTCGCTCGTCATGCGACCCGCAACGTCATAGGTGGCGGTGAAGGTGCCCGCTTCCGAGTCGACGAGTTTTGTGATGATTCCGCTCGTCGGATCGTAGCTGTAGCTCTGTTTGCCCCTTGCTTCCAAACTCGGGGAGAAAGCGAGCATTTCCGTCGGACGCCCGTCGCCATCGTATTTGTAAGTCGTCATGCCTTCGTCGGCATCGACGTACAGTTCCAGCCGGCCAAGCCGGTCGTAAGTCTTCGAGATCTTCTTTATTTTACCTTCGAATGTTCCCTTTTCTTCGATGACGGCCCCAGATTTTTCGTCATAGCGACTGGTGATGGCAGGCACCGGGGTGCCATTCGTAGAGGTGACTTCGCTTGTGAGCGGTCGGCCGGCCGCGTCATACGTCGTTTTCTTCGTGCGGGTAGTGGCGCCGAATTTTTCTGTCACCGTTTCGGGCTGGTCCCAGGTGTCATAGGCTGTCGAGACCACAGGCAGTTCCGGGAGACCGCTCGTGCCCGGCTGTTTGCCGGGCAATGACTCACAGGGTAGGCCCGACCACTCGATATGCCCACCGCACGATGGGTACGATGGATTCGCTTCAGCGCTGTAGTAGACGACCTGGACGTCGCGAGGATCGCCCGCTCCGGCACTCGCAGGACCGCGGGTTTCGACCGTTACTCCACTCGTTGCATTGTAGATCGTTGTATGGGTGAGTTTCAGCCCACCTGGATCTGTTGTGGTGGACGTGGGAGCACGCAACTTCCAACCAAGGTTGCTCTGCCCCGAGTACAACGTGGTGGTGGTACGAACGTCGAATTCTTCTTTGGCGGACGTTTCCGCGCCATCTGTGATCTTCGTGACCAGATTATATGTTTCGCCTGTTTCAGGAGCACCTTCGTTGTAGTAGTACTTGGTGCGCTCACGGGCCTGGACTTCGCTGCCTGTCGGAGTTTTTTCGTTTCCTTTCGCGATCTTGACCGTATGTTGCGGTCCCAAGGTTTCCGTCAGACGACTGCCCGAGGTCGTAAAGACGCTTTGCGTGTCAAGCGATTTTGCGACTTCCGCCGATTTCGAGCCTTCTTCGAGAGCCTTGGCCCGGTTGGCAACGCTCAAAGTGCGAATCGTGTCGCCGTATTCGTTGTATTCCTTCGTCGAGATCCCCCCGCCGGGCGCCGCCACATTGGTGACACGCGCCTGAGCATCCATGTAGAAGACCCCGGCACGTTTGTATTCCGGAGCCGGCCACCCCTGCGGAGAGTCAGGCGGGAATACAGCTGTCGCCCGGCTCGGCGTGTCTGCCTGTCCCCATTTGGCGACATCGCTGGAGCTCATCGCATATGGCGCGCCCCCACCCGATACGGGCACGTTGTACTCGATCGTTGACCCTGGCTGTGGAGCACGCGATTCGCCTTCAAAGACCGTGCGTCCCGTCAGTTTGACCACGTTGCCGCTCGTGTCGGTGGCGTAGCAGAGGGTCAAGACCGTACAGGACACACCCGTAAGGCCGGTGCTGAACTGATCCAGCTTGCTCCAGGTTGCTCCATTGTTGGTCGAAGCGAAGACGTTGCCTTTGTTGTCCACTGTTACGCACTTTGAGTTCGTAGTACACGCCACCGCAGCGAGACTGTTGGTGCCATCGATTTTGTGAACGCTGGCGACGGCGGCACCTTCGCTTTGAATCGCAAGATTCAAGATGTTGCCGGACGTATCTACCGCGATGCAGGCAGTCGTAGACGTACAGACGATGCCATTCAGAGCCGTCGTACCGTCTACTTTCGTTTCCTTCCAGGTCGACGACTCGATCTGGGCGGTGCTGACAGCAACGTGCACGGTTCCTGCCCCATCAGCCATGGCGCAAAAGGAGGTCGATAGGCACGACACGCCCTTCATGGCAGCCGAGCTTTGGTCCTGAAGGTTCCATGACGTCGAGGCTGGACTCGTGCTATAGCGGAAGTAGCCAAGCCCGTTCTGCCCGTCAACACAGAACGACGAGGAAACGCAGGAGATCGCATCCACGCCGTAACTGGGGTCGTATGCCAGAGTCCAGCCGCCACCCAGCGAAGTCGCGTAGTAGAGAGTGCCGCCATAGCCAGATTTTTCGCCTGCCGCCATCAGGCAAAGCGACGTGGAGGGGCAGTTGAGTGCCTCGCTTGGACTGCTACCCGGACCGCTCCAGGCGCTCCAGGTCGACGCTGCTGCCGGAACCGCGTTTTTCGTGTAAAAGGCATTGCCTTTGCTGTCGCTCACCACACAATCGATCGTGTTCGGCACACAGGAGATGGCGTTCAGACTGTTACCGGGGTCGACGGCCTGAGAGACGGGCGCCGTGTCGAAAGCATTCACCGTACCCGCACTGTCTACAGCCGCGCAAAGCGTCGGCGAGGAGCAGGAGACCGCCGTTAGGTTGTCGCCGAGCGTGTACTCCTTGATCCATGTTTCGCCGTTGTCATAGGACATGAAGATATTGCCGTGGTCGTCCACCATCACGCAAGTCGAGCTCGTGGTGCAGGTGATTGCGCTCAGATTGTTAGTGCTGTCTACATTGTGACTCGTGGCCGTAGCCGCCCCGCTGCTCGCGATCGCGAGGTTGATCGCATTCCCGGAACCATCGACCGTCACGCACGAAACCGTCGAGACACATGCGATGCCGTGGAGAGATTTCGATCCGTCGACGTCTGTTTTTACCCATTCGGCCGATTCGATCTTTGCCGTTGTGTTGGCGACATAGACTTCGCCTTTACTGCTCGCCATCACGCAGAACGATGAGGAGACGCATGAGATCGCTTTCATGTCGTTCCCGACCACATATGGCGTCTGGTGCATCTGGCCCCATGAAACGGTTGGATTGGTCGACCAGCGGTCCCACGCGGCTGTGTCCCCCGCCGCGCAGAACGCAGAGGAGACGCATGAGATAGCCAGCGAGCCGTAGGTATCAGCCTCCGCCGTGTGCCACCCTCCGCCTAGTGACTGTGCGTAGTACAGGTCGCCGGCGCCGCCTGTTTTGCTGCCGTCCGCAAGCAGGCAAAGCGATGTCGTGGGACAGCTTACGGCCTCGCTCGGGTTCGTCCCCGGACCACCCCAAGCGTTCCACGTCGCGGCAGCCGAGGTGCTCACATTCGTCGCGTAGTACGCGTTGCCTTTGCTGTCACTCGCCACACAGTCAGTAGTCCCAGGCACGCACGAGACGGCGTTGAAGCTGTTGCCGGTATCGACGGCTTGGCTGGCCGGGCCCTCGGCAATAGCAACCGGCGAGCTCGCAACACTGGAGGCGGCGATCGAGCCACCGCCGTTCGTCGCTGTCACCTTTACCACCAGCCGATGACCTAGATCGCTGCCGGCAGGCGTGTAGTTTGGATTCGTCGCGCCCGCAATGGACGCGCATTCCGAGCCCGCCAAGTTGCAATCCTGCCACTGATACCCATACACCACCGGCGAGCCAGACCACGCGCCGTCGCTGACCGCCATACGGTTGCCTACGATCGCGGTTCCCGAGGTGCTCGGTGCTTCGGTATTGCTAACACTCGTACCGGCCCACAGCGGTGCGGAGGCGAGCGCCTGTGTTGCCTTGAGCAAACGCCCCGAGGTCGCGTCACCGGAGATGGCGGCATAGGTGAATGCCCAAGTCTCCCGGCCCGGCGGCGTAATCGCCGTGACATGCCCTTCGACATCGTAGCCATAGATCGTCTTCAAGGCCGGCGATATACGTGGGTCCCACACCGCGCGCAGCCGTCCCTGTGAGTCATATGCATATTGAGCAACCGCTGTGGTCGTCATTTCTTTTTTAACCGGGTCCCACGCGATGAAGTAGACACGCGTCAAGTCGCCCTTGTAATCACCCCATTGGCTTTGACCTTCGCCGCTGGCAGTCGTACTGGCGGCATAGTTGAATTCAAGCGCACGACAGCCCTTTTCCAATTTTTTGTAGGCGCACGTAGCAGATGCGTGAGGAGCAACCTCGAGAATCGGCTGAACGATCTTCTTGCCAGCTTCCGGTTCGGCGGTCGTGTATTCGTCGGTCGTCGTGCTGGTCGCGATCGGTCCTTCCGACACCGTGGGCATCCATGATTTCGCTCCACTTGGCAGCGTAAACGTGGTGGTTGTGCCCTTGGTCGGGCTCTTGAGCAGATAAGCGGTGATTTTGCCGGATTTGACGACCGATTCGAGCGTGAGGTTCGAATCTCCAAGCGGCGCTTCGAAGCCACCCCCGCTCTTCTTGGCGAAGTGCGCCAGGCCTTCTGGGCCGTTCACCATCACACTGCCATCCAGAAGTACTTCGAGGCTCGCCAAGCTGCCGAGGTTTATCTGCCATTGCGGACCCAACGGACCTTCGGCTCCGCCTTTCGGGTTGCGCGAGTCGAAGCTGCGGCCCACCTGGAGTGCGCTAGTGCCGCCGCTCATATTGACGTCGGTGGCGTCGAGCTCGAAATTGCCTGACTCCGGGTTAAGTGATCCGGGGCCCATACTTACGGCGGTGGCCGCATATATGTTGAAGGAATATTCTTTCGTCAGGACGTTGCCTGCATTGTCGGCCGCAACGATCGTAAGCAAATGGACACCAGCGCCGATTTCACCTCCGTTGATGGTCCATTCCCCGCTTGCGGTGCACGGACCGGGCGTGCATGAGCCGGCCGACTGACCAAGTTCTTTGCCATCGACTGCGACCGCGATCGACTTCACGCCCGAGCTGGGCGTTGTGCCTTCGCCATCTTTCGCTTCTACTTTGAGGTGCGCGACGGTTTCGTCTAGTTCGTAGACGCTGCCTTTACTGGCGAGGCCGCTCAGGATGATGCTGGATGGCGCCGCCGTATCGACGTTCAGAGTGGTTTCGCCTTCTCCGAATTCGGAGGACCATGTGCCGGCCATGGGATCGTCCGCTTCCACGCGCACCGGGTCGTAGCCATTGTAGAGATAGCTTTTTAGGGCTGAGTATGTAACTACTTCTTTCTCTGCGGCCGCGCACTGTATCCCGATGCAGGCAACGCCTTCCGTCAGATAATTGTGGGATATCGCGATATACCAAGTGGCTTCTTTCTTTACCCTCACCTTCGTGGCAGAGACGCCCAAACCTGCGTCTTCAGAGGCAAATTCAAGGGCACCCGAGTTAGGACCTATCCAGGTTCCCGCACTGTGGAGAACGTTGGTCGTTTTCACAATTTTTCCGCTGGAGCTGTATTCGATTTCAGGCGAGGCCGTGTTGTAGCTCACTGTCGAATGTGTTTCCTTCGGCTGAGATATCGCGAGTGTGGCTGACTGCACACGTAGCTGAGGACCCCCGGAAGGAGTGGTGGCCCGCAAGACAAACTGGGCGATATTCCCCCCGGCACCACTAGCAGGCGTGCAATTTGACCAAGGGCATACATGCAGTTTCCTGGGATATTCGGTCATGTGACCCCACGGCGTGGCAATGACCGTATAGTTCTCGACTTCGTATTTCGTTCCATACCACCCGAGCATTGCGACGTAGCTTTCGCCGCCCGTCACCCAGTATTCAGACCCGTTACCCTGCGTTGGTTCCACGGTTGTGGTCGAGCTGAATTCGTAGATTTTTGAGTTGCCTTTCGTGGCATAGTTGAACGCTCCCCACTGACCAGCCGCACCGCCTTCTCCTTGCGTGGTCCACATTTCTTCCCAGATGTTGCCGGCACTGAATGCGCCTTCGTGGCTAAATGGCCAGTAGCGTGGTTCCAGCTTCGTGGCTTCGCTCACGAGGTTGAATTCCGGATCAACGGCAATCGGGTAGAGATAGCTGCCCTGGTGGTGCGCGACCGTCAAACTAACCGTGTTGTCGGAGACGCGCACCGCTACGGGCACATGTGTGCCAGCGGCGTCGATCGCAATGGGCGCAGGCATCCACGCGATCGTCGAGCCGCCCTTGACCACGCGAGCCGCGCCACTGTCATCGTTCGAGGCCGCTAGATGAGCACCGGCCGGTAGGTCCACGTGAAACGAAAGCTCCTCGGGACTTTTCGCCGAGCGCAGCAGCGTGTCGATCGAGAAGCCGTAAGTGGAGAGCTTGAGAACCGTGTCCGAGTCTGGCAGCGTGTTGGCTACAAAGTCGCTCGAGCCGTCGAGTCTGGCCAGCGAGCCCTCTAGCGGGGCGCCCTGTGAGTCCACCGGCGTGACGGAGATGCCGAGGTCTGGCAGTTGCGCCCCTTCGTCCAATTGCTTGGGCAGACGGGCGTCCACGAGCGGGTCGGCACCTTCAAAGCCACCTCCCTGTTCGCGCAAGCTCAAATCGATCGGCTTCAAAGCGCCCGTGGAGCTCTCGGTAGCCATGGGTAGACTCGACTCGACCAAGCCATGTTCCCCATCGCCGAGATCGACGTGGGCCGTGTACGGGTTGGCAAAGCCCCTGAGACGCTGGCCGGCAGGCAACCGAGGTGCTCCTCCGTTCGGCTTGGAGATCAAGCTCGAAAACGATTCGTCAGCCACTCGCTCCGCGCCCACGGCGTTCAGGCCTTCATAGACCGTGGCGCTCGTCGCCCGGGCTGCCACCGCTTCAGGATTCGCACGCCGCGCTTCCTCCGCGGCCTGCGATTGGTCGCCCAAGAGCAGATCGGCGCCTTCGATCGCAAGCCCACCCTCCAGCGACCCGCCCACAGGTTGCGTGTCGGCGGCCAACGCCGTACCAGCGCCAATCAAGGTCGTAAGGACAACAAAGAACGCACACAGCCACCCGCGTGAAAGACGCATGTTCCACGACCCCCGTTAGATGCTGGCACCAGTCGATACATCGGCCGCTGCCAGGCTTGACTTGCTCGGACAGGGCAGGACCGTATACCGATCCACACAACAAGGTCAAGCCTTATCTTAAGGATACCTTAACGTATCTTGATGGCTCTAACCAGCTGTCGGGTACCGACGTTTGAGGGTCTGGCGTGCGACGGGCCTGGACTTGGGCCTGCGCATCCTCCATCGCAACTGCCGCTCCACTTTCTCCTACCAGACCGCCAGCGGCCCCAGCGCTCAGTCCGGGGCCGCAAAACGCTCTTACATCATCCGAACGCTTCACCGATCTCTTGATATTCACCAGGATCCGGCCCCTCGCAAGCAAGTCGGGGGTAGTTCTTGGCGAATATGCTGCCTGAGGACCAGAACTGGCCTGCGTGGTTCCCTGACCACTCATGGGTCCACATCTGGCCCGTATAGACGATCCCGGTAATGCAGGTGTCGAAGAGGATCATTTCTTCGAAGTCCTTGTCTTTTACGACGATGCCGCGCCCTTCTTTGCCGGTGCAAAGCGCGCCGCTCCACGGCTTGCCGGGATATTTGTGCCAGATGCACATCTCGATTTCCATGTTTTCAACCGCATGTTTGCATCTGAATTTGCCGGCCATTTCTAGCGTGGCATTATGTTCAGACAGCGACCAGTGATACTGACAACTGGGCACAGCGGAAGCAGACGCTTCGTCGTCACCGCCTATCTCTTCGAGCCCGCCGCCGATCGTTTTGCCGCCGCCACCGGACCACCCACCTCCTTCAGCGGCCCGCTGCGCTTCTTCGGCGGCGCGACGGGCTTCTTCTGCGCTTGTGAGCTGTTTGGCCATTGCGGCCGTGCCTTCGATCACCCACGGCGCGAGTTCCATGACATATGGCGTCGCGCCGTTCACAGGGTCTGGCAGGACCAACCCCTGAGTCTGCAATGGACGGCCCGTCTGGGGGACATATGTCACGCCGTTCTGGACTACCAATCCCGTTGTGGATTCGGTTGAGACACCGGTGGACCCTAGCCAGCCGTATTTCGGTGGGGTCGAGGTAGTCGGAACTCCGAACTCCGTGCTGTTGTAGGCGCTCAAGAGTTTCGTTTCTGATTCGGCGAGCGCAGCCGTGGCCACCACGTTCCCCTGCAGATCTCGCAGCTGCAACGTTATTACCCCCGTGCCCGCGCGCACAGCTGACAGCGAACCGTCGATGCCGGGTATGTTGCGAGTCCATTTCGATTCCGGTTCGCTCACCCACGCCACATCCGAGCCGGGACCTGCATAGTGCGTTACTGACACACCAGGCGCCCGCGTTTCACGCACGCGACCGGCCGGGTCCATGTAGTAGCTGGTTGCTTTGCCGCCCTGTTCCTGAACCGCCAACTGACTGTCGACGTAGTAGCTGCTGATTACTTCGGACCCACCCGCATCGGCTGCCGGCAGTTTGGTGACGTTGCCAAACGTTTCGTAGGCAATGCCACTGTCGATGAGACGGTTTGCGCTGTCATAGCTGTGCGCTTCTACGCTGCCACCTGAGGTGGCGCACTGTCCTTCGGCGCCCGGCGCACGCGTGGTCAGGCTCGTGCGGTTCGATTCTTCGTCGTAGGCGTAGATCCGCGTGGTGCAACCATGTCCCGCCGGGACTTCCTGAACTTCGACAAGACGACCCGCGGCATCATAGATCTCGTTTGGCTCCGTGGAAAGCGTGCTTGTGTGCTTGAGAGCTTCACCGTGAATCGACGGTGTGACGGTATCGGTGAACCATTTTTCTGGACAAGTCGAGGCACAGTAGGACGTCTTGGTGTATTCAATGCCAGTGACCTGTCCGACCGAATTGTGTGTGTAGGTCGCAGTAAGTTTATTCGGATAGGTCTCACTTGTCATGTGACCCGTGGCGTCGTATGTAGCGGCAAAGGTGCCCGCTTCTGAGTCGACGAGTTTCGTGATGATGCCCGTGGTGGGGTCGTAATTATAGCTCTGTTTGCCCCTTGCTTCTGCCCCCGGCGACAATACGGTCATTTCCGTCGGACGATTGTCTACATCGTATTTGTACGTGGTGATGCCGCCGTCTGCGTCCACGTATTCTTCCAACCGCCCCAGCCGATCGTAGGCCCGCTTGACTTTCTTTTCTTTGCCTTCGAACGTCTCTTTTTGTTCGACAAAGGTCCCAGATTTTTCGTTATAGCTGTTCGTCACGGTCGGCACCGGCGCGCCGCTGGTCGACGTGACTTCACTTGTGAGCGGTCGCCCTGCCCCGTCATACGTCGTTTTCTTCGTCCGCGTAGTGGCGCCAAATTTTTCGGTCACTGTTTCTGGCTGGTTCCACATGTCATATGTAGTCGTGACTACAGGTAGTTCGGGAAGACCGCTGGTGCCGGGCTGTTTCCCTGGCAGCGACTCGCATGGAAGGCCCGACCACTCAATGTGACCACCGCACGAGGGGTACGACGAGTTAGCTTCCGCGCTGTAATAGACGATCTTCACGTTGTGGGGATCGTTTGCTCCAACGCTCGCCGGGTTGCGGGTTTCCACGGTTACGCCCGTCGTCGCGTTGTAAACCGTTGTGTGGGTTAGTTTCAAGCCGGACGGGTCGGTTGTCGTCGACGTCGGAGCGCGCAACTTCCAACCTAGATTGCTCTGCCCCGAGTACGACGTGACGGTTGTGCGAACGTCAAATTCTTCTTTGGCGACAGTTTCCGCGCCATCCGTCGTCTTCGTGACCAGATTGTAGGATTCGCCCGTTTCCGGAGCACCTTCGTTGTAGTAGTACATCGTGCGCTCGCGTGCCGGCACTTCACTGCCAGTCGGGGTTTTTTCGTTTCCTTTGGCGATCTTGACCGTATGTTGCGGTCCCAACGTTTCCGTCAGACGACTACCTGAGGTCGTAAAGACGCTTTGTGTATCCAGCAATTTCGCCACTTCTGTCGATTTCGAGCCTTCTTCGAGAGCCTTGGCTCGATTGCCGGCACCCAGGGTACGGATTGTGTCGCCATATTCGTTGTATTCCTTCGTTGAGATCCCCCCACCGGGCGCTGCGACATTGGTAGCGCGCGCCTGAGAATCCATGTAGAAGACTCCAGCACGTTTGTAGTCCGACGCCGGCCAACCCTGCGGCGAATCCGGAGGGAAGATCGCTGTCGCCGCACTCGGGAGATCTGTCTGTCCCCATTTCGCGACTTCCGCGCTGCCCATGGCGTACGGTGCCCCGGTGCCGGAAACGGGCACGTTGTACTCGATTGTCGTGAGCGCTCCACCTTCCGTTCGGGGTGCCGCCGCTGTTTCTCCTGCTCCTGGCAGTGTTGCCGTCTGCACACGGCCCCAGCCGGCGTCGAGCACATAGTAAGCGCCAGCTTTGCTCACGGCTATCGAGTTCGGGTCGTAGAACTGCCCGTTCCCCGATCCCCATCCGCCGTATTCGGCTATGAATTCGCAACCGTGGGTAAAGCCCTCTATACGGTCGTTGAACGTGTCGGTTACCCAGACATCGCCTCCGCCATCGATCGTGATCCCACCAGGACTATTGAACTGGCCACGACCACCGCCACTCGATCCAAAGCGACAGACGGGGGCGCCCGAAGACGAGAACTCCTCCACCCGATTGTCGCCCGCGTCGGCTACCCAGACATCGCCTTCCGGGTCGATTGCGAGGGCCTCTGGAGTTTTGAGCTGCCAAGAGGTACCGGTCCCTGTAATTTCGCTGATAAATGCACCGGAAGGCGAGAATGTCTCGATGCGATTGTTCCCCTGATCGGCGACCACGATGTTCCCGCTACCAGGCAAGATCCCTATCCCACGCGGGAGATTGAACTGGCCTGCGCCGGTCCCATATGACCCGAATTGGCGGATGTATTTGCCGCTGGATTCAAACTCCTGGACGCGATTGTTGTAGCTGTCGACCACCCATATGTTGCCGTCGGATGTAAACGCGAGCCCTTCTGGAGTTTTGAGTTGCCCATTGCCTGTACCGGCAGTGCCAAACTGGCTCATATATGTTCCGGTCGCCGAGAACTCCTGGATCCTGTTGTTCAGCGCATCGGCAACCCAAGCATTGCCCGATGGGTCGATCACGATGTCCTGCGGCCAGGACATTTGGCCCGCTTCGCTGCCACCAGAGCCAAATTTTGTGCTGTAGCTCAGTGTGGAGGTGGATAGTTTTAGCCGTTGGACACGGAAGTTGGAGGTATCCGCCACATACATGGTGCCCGACGTGGAGACCGCAACGCCTTCAGGTTCGTTGAACTGTCCGCCCCCTGAACCCGCGGTTCCGTACTGGGTGAGATATTCCCCGTTGGAGTTGAAGCCCTGGATGCGATTGCCGGAGAGATCGGTCACCCATATCACGCCGCTCGAGTCCACCGTGACCCCCCGGGCCCCTTTGAACTTCCCGGGAGCGGTGCCTTCCGAGCCGAACTGCCGAACGTATGCACCCGTCGAGGAGAACTCCTCGACGCGATTGTCCGGAGTATCGGTGACCCAGATGTTCCCTTCCCCATCCGACGACACGCTTTTCGGCGCCATCAACTGGCCGTTTCCTGTCCCATATTCTCCCGCTTGGCGCAGATATGCGCCCGCGGACGAGAACTCCTCAACGCGATAGTCCCTCGAATCGGTCACCCAGATGTTTCCCTGCGGTGTCACCGTTATACCCGTCGGCGTGAAGAATTGACCTTCGCCATACCCTTCGCTGCCGAACTTTTTCATGTAGACACCGGTCGAGGAGAACTCCTGAACTCTGTTGTTGCCGGCGTCGGTGACCCACAGGTTTCCTTCGGAGGTGACCGCGATGCCGAAAGGTTCTTTGAGCTGTCCGTTGCCAGTCCCGCTGGTGCCGAATTCACGGATGAATGTCCCTGAAGAGGTGAACTCCTGCACTCTGTTGTTGAATGTGTCGGCAACCCACACATTGCCCGACGCGTCCACAGCGACGCCTTGCGCCCATTTGAACTGACCGCTGGCGGCTCCGTTGGAGCCAAAGCTCGACAGGTATGTAGGTGCGGAGCTCACAACCAGAGCTGGAGTGCTGTAGGCAGCGCTGCTACCGCCACCATTGATCGCCTGCACTTCGACATCGAGCTTGTGACCGACGTCGGGCAACGTGGGCTTGTACGCTTCGTTGTTGGCGCCGGCGATCGCGACGCATTCCCCGCCCGACGCATTGCAGCGCTGCCACTGGTAGCGATAGGCGACCGGTTTGCCCGTCCATGTGCCCGCCGTAGCGTTTGCGCTCACTCCGGGTAGCAGCGGTTCGGGGGTTACGGTCGGTGCTGCTGAGTTGCTCGGGGCACTACCGCTCCAGGCGGTCGAGGAAGCGGGAGCCTCGGTAACCCGCAACAGGCGCCCGGATGTGAAATCACCCGGGATCTGGCCGTACGTGAAGGCCCACGTGGCCTTGCCAGGCGGCGTGAGCGCCGTGACATGGCCTTCTGAGTCATATCCGTAGAGCGTCTTCAGCGCGGGCGATATCCGTGGGTCCCACTCAGCCCTGAGTCGACCTTGCGAATCGTATGAGTATTGAGCCACGGTTGTGGTCGTCATTTCTTTTTTGACCGGGTCCCACGCGATGAAGTACACGCGAGTCAGGCGGCCTTTGTAGTCTCCCCATTGGCTTTCGCCTTCGCCGGTGGCGGTTGTGCTTGCAGCGTAGTTGAATTCGAGCGCACGACATCCCTTTTCGAGTTTTTTGAATGTGCATGTCGCGGCTGGATGCGGTGCTACCTCGAGGAGCGGCTCGACGATCTTTTTGCCCGCTTCAGGTTCCGCTGTCGTGTATTCGTCGGTCGTGGTGTTGGTCGCGATCGCGCTTTCGGACACCGTCGGCATCCACCTTTTTGCACCCGTAGG
This sequence comes from uncultured Solirubrobacterales bacterium, assembly GCA_963746645.1. GTDB lineage: Bacteria > Actinomycetota > Thermoleophilia > Solirubrobacterales > Solirubrobacteraceae > Palsa-744. Next base: position 2,668,025 of record CAVVBQ010000005.1, on the reverse strand, counting down.
CAGCGTGAACTTGGTGGTCGTTCCGTTAGGCGGATTCTTGAGTAGGTAGGCGACAATTTTGGTGCCTTCTTTGACGGCTTCGAGCGTCAAATTCGTGTCACCCGCCGGTGCCGTGAATCCGCCGCCTGCTTTGTTTGCAAAATGGCTGAGACCTTCTGGCCCGTCCACCATCACGCTGCCGTCAGGTAGCACTTCGAGGCTCGCCATGCTGGCCACGCTCACGGTCCACTGCGGTCCGAGCGGGCCTTCGGCACCCTCGTGCGGATTACGAGAGTTGTGGTGGCGATTCACCATCAAGGCACCTTCCCCGCCGCTCATGTTCACGTCAGATGATTCGAGCGCGAAGTTTCCCGACTCGGGGTTCAGTGTGCCCGGACCCGTTGCCACAGACGCCGCCTCGTATACATACAAGGGGAATTCTTTCGTCGTGACGTTGCCTGCATAGTCGGTGGCCGTAACCGTGAGCGTATGCGATCCTGCGCCGATTTCGCCGCCATTGACAGCCCATTCCCCCCTGATCGCGCAAGGACCGGGCGTGCAGGAGCCCGGAGCCTGACCGAATTCCTTTCCGTCCACCCCGAACATGGCCGACTTGACCCCCGAGCTGGGCGTCGTTCCTTCGCCGTCCTTCACTTCGACTTTGACGTGCGCCACGGTTTCGTCGAGTTCATAGACACCGCCTTTGCTTGCGATTCCTGTGAGCGTGATGCCTGTCGGAGCTGTCGCGTCGACGTTCAGCGTTGCTTCGCCTTCGCCATGTTCTGAGGACCACGTGCCACTCATCGCGTCATGTGCCGCTACGCGGATCGTGTCGACGCCATTGACCAGATAGCCATGGCTGTGCAGCATCGAATAGGTGAGGATTTCTTTTTGCGATTTGGCGCACTGCACGCCGTCGCACGCTTCGGTCGTCAAGTAGTTGTGCGTGACTTCCTGCCACCACGTACCACCATTCAAGACGTCAGCTTTCGTGCCGTACACCCCAAGCCCCGCATCTTCCGATTTGAATTCCAGGGCACCAGAGCTCGGGCTGATCCAGCGATTGGCGCCGTAGAACACGTTGGGCGTTTTGATGACTTTCCCCCCTGAGACGTATTCGAGTTCGGGGGAGGTGGTGTTGTAGCTGACGGTGGAGTGCGTTTCCTTGGGCTGGGAGATTGCCACCGACGCGGAGGGCACGCGCAGCTGGGGACCTGAGTATGGAGTGGTGGCCCGCAGAACGAAACGCGCTGTATTGCCTCCCGCGCCGCTTTCGGGCGAGCAGTTCCCCCAAGGGCACGCGCGGGTTTTCCTCGGGGATTCCGTCATGTGTACCATTTCTTGCGCGATGACCACTCGTGCTTCCGAGCCGGATGGACCCGCTAGTTCTGCGTAGCTTTCACCGTTCGTAACCCAGTATTCGGATCCGTTGCCCTGGGTTGGGGAGAAAGTCGTCGTGGCGTTGAATTCGTAAATTTTTGAGTTCCCGTTTGTCACGTAATTGAGCGCACCCCACTGACCAGCGGCAGCAGCACTCCCCTGAGTGATCCACATTTCTTCCCAAATGTAGCCCGCAGAGAATTCGCCTTCATGCGTAAACGGCCAGGTGCGCGAGTCACCTTTGGTTACTTCACTTACAGTGTTGAATTCGGGATCGACGGCGATCGGATAGAGGTAGCTGCCCTGGCCGTGCGCAACCGTCAGGTTGACCACGTCACCAGAGACGTGAACCGAAACCGGCACCTCGGCACCAGCCGCGTCGCTGGCGGTGGGAGCCGGCATCCACGCGACCGTGGCGCCGTCCTTGACCACTCGTACAGCGCCGCTGTCGTTGCCCGCGGCGACCAACCGTGCGCCGACGGGGAGCTCGACACGGAACGATAGCTCCTCGGGACTGTTCTCCGAGCGCAGCAGTGTGTCCATCGAGAAGCCGTAGGTGGAAAGCTTGAGGACCGTGTCTGAGTCGGGCTGGGTGTTAGCCACGAAGTCGCTCGAACCGTCGAGTCTGCCCAGGGAGCCCATCAGTGGGGAATCGTGTGCGTCCACCGGCGTGACAGAGATGCCTAGGCCAGGTAGCTCGGTGCCTTCGTCCAATTGCTTTGGCAGACGGGCGGCCACGAGAGGATTGGCGCCTTCGAAACCGTCACCTCGTTCGTGCAGGCTCAAGTCGATCGGCTTCCAAGTTCCCTTAGAAACCTCCATAGCCATCGGAACGCTCGATTCCACCAACCCGCGCTCCCCGTCGCCGAGATCGACGTTAGCCGTATGCGAGTTGGCAAAGCCTGCGAGGCGCTGGCCCGCCGGCAACTGCGGCGCTCCTCCGTTCGGCTTGGCGATCAAGCTCGAGAACGACTTCCGGGCCAACCTTTCAGCACCCACGGTATTCAGGCCTTTATAGGCCGTCGCGCTCGCCACCCTGGCAGCAATCGCTTCAGGATTCGCGCGTCGCGCTTCCTCGGCAGCCTGTGACTGACCGCTCACGAAGAAGTCTGCGCCTTCAATTACCAGTCCACCAGATAGGGACTCGCCCACGAGCTGCGAATCCGCGGCCATCGCCGCGCCGCTGCCGGTCAGCGTCACAAAAACCACAAAAAGCGCACACAACCACTCGCGTGAAAGACGCATGTCCCACGACCCCCGTTAGTTGCCGGCGACCAATCGGCACTTAAGCTGCCGCCAGACTTTGACTTGCTATGACAGATCAGGACCGTACACTGATCCCCACAGCCAAGTCAATCCTTTATATTAAAGACACTGTGGCGTGTCTTTTTAGCTTTTAATGAGCCGAGGATGCCGGTACTTGGTCTACCGGCTCGCGCTGTGCCTGGGCCTGAGCAACGTCCTCCATCGTGGTGCCCACACGACCATCGGCTTGCAACAGCAGCTTGAAATCATGCGGACTGGAGGCCACCTTCAAAGCTTCCTCGGTTGTTACCCGTCCAGCCTTCACGTGGTGAAACAACGCCTGATCGAAAGTCTGCATCCCGTAATAGCCCCCCGATGAGATTGCCTCCCCCAGCTGGCCGGTTTGGTCGGGGTCGACGATCATGTCGCGCACGCGTCCAGTCATGCGCAAGATCTCGCACACAGCCACCCGTCCTCCGTTCGCACCCGGAACGAGGCGCTGAGATATGACGCCTCTGATCGTGCCCGCGATCATCGAGCGAGCCTGGTTGTGCTGGTGAGGTGGGAAGAAGTCGAGTAGACGATTGATGGACTCGGGCGCGTCGACCGTGTGGACTGTGGAGAGCACGAGGTGCCCGGTCTCAGCAGCCGAAAGCGCGGTGCGCACCGTCTCCTCGTCGCGCATCTCTCCCACGAGGATCACGTCGGGGTCCTGGCGCAGCACACGACGCAGCGCGCGCTCGAAGGACTTTGTATCCATGCCCACCTCGCGCTGATTGAGGACCGAGTGCTTGTCGGCATGCACGAACTCGATCGGGTCCTCGATTGTGACGATGTGCTTTTTCATCGTCACATTGATGTGATCGATCATGGCTGCCAGCGTGGTTGACTTGCCTGAGCCGGTGGTGCCGGTGAGCAGGATGATCCCGCGCTCCTCCTCGGCCAGTTCGCGCACGACCGGCGGCAGCGCGAGCTCGTCGATCGTGCTGATCTTGGCCGGGATCGCGCGACATGCCAGCGAGATGAACCCGCGCTGACGGAATGCGTTCACGCGAAAGCGCGCCACTTCGGCGATTTCGAAGGAGAAGTCAACCTCGTGGTCGTCCGTGAACTCCTTCAGCTTGACCTGATCGTGGAGCAGCTCATGCAGAACGTCTTCTGTGTCCTGCTCATTGAGGGGCGCTGCGCTCGGATCTGGGCCGAGCGTGCCCTGTACGCGATACAACGGGGGTGAGCCGACCTTCAGGTGGAGGTCAGAGCCCTTGCTGGCCACGAGCTTGCGCAGCGCTGCGTGCACGTCGAACATGGTCTTCTCATCGGCCGCTGGACACGCCGACTTGATGCCTGGGAAGGTGCCTGGACGAGCGCTATGCCACGTCGCGGAGCTTTTGGGCCTCCGCAAGCGACTGCAGCTTCTTGAGCGACTGGTTCTCGATCTGACGGATGCGCTCGCGCGTGACGTTGAACGTACGGCCTACCTCGTCGAGTGTGCGCGGATGCTCACCGCCGAGTCCGTAGCGCAGCTCAAGTACCCGACGCTCACGATAGGAGAGGTTCTCAAGCGCCTCGCGCAAGGCCTCCTTGGTGAGGATCTCAGCAGCGCGCTCATATGGCGACTCTGCGCGCTCATCGGCAATGAACTGACCGAACTCCGACTCCTCCTCATCTCCGACAGGCTTCTCGAGCGACACCGGCGCTTGGGCGGAGCGCTTGATCGAGTCGACCTCTTCGGGGTCGATCCCGGTGACCTCGGCAATCTCGTCAGCGGTGGGCTCGCGACCGAGCTCGGTGACGAGCTTGCGCTCGGCCCGGCCGATCTTGTTGAGCTTCTCCACAACGTGTACGGGAATACGGATCGTGCGAGCCTTATCGGCAAGCGCACGGGCAATCGCCTGACGAATCCACCAGGTGGCGTAGGTAGAGAACTTGAATCCCTTGCGGTAATCGAACTTCTCGGCGGCACGCACGAGCCCGAGCGTGCCCTCCTGGATCAGATCGAGGAAGGGCAGGCCTTGGTTGCGGTAGTTCTTGGCGATCGAGACGACCAGGCGCAAGTTGGACTCGACCATCTTCTGCTTGGCGTCGAGGTCGCCGCGCTCGATGCGCTTGGCGAGATCGACCTCCTCCTGGGCGGTCAGCAGGCGTACCTTGCCGATGTCCTTGAGGAACAGTTGCAAGGAGTCGGTCGTCATGTCCGGCTTGAGATCCAAGGCTGTCTTTGCCTTGCGCCGCCCGCGCTTGTCTGGGGCACGTTCGACCTGTGTACCGGCCGCCGTGGCTGGATCGATGTCCTCTACGAGCTCGATCTCTGATTTCTCGAGGTAGCCGTGTAGCTCCTCGACGTCGGACTCGTCCAGATCCAAGTCTGAGGTCGCCGTGGAGATCTCAGCGAACGTGAGCACTCCCACCTGCTGACCCTTGGTAAGCAGGTTCTTGACCTCTTCAAGCTCTTGTAGTTCCACCACTGACATGCGTTTTCCGTTTCCGTCGGGAGGCTCCCCGAGAGCGTTGGACCCGCCGGCGGGACCCCTCAGGGTGCTGTTCGAGGACTACCTTAGCCGGGAATGTGGCCGAAACCCTCCCGACGGTACAACTCAGATGTACGTACCTATCCTAACGCTTCCGGGCCCGTGGTAGACGAAAAATCACGCACAGTGCACGATTGAGGCTGGTGCGCGATGATTGCGAGACCGTGAGCTCAAGCGAGACCAACAGCTCCGACGGTCCTGGCGAGACTCCGATCCTTGAGGGTGGGGTACTTGCCGCGCTGCCTCGCGCCAGGCCGCAGCGCAGCAGTCCACGCAGAGATGCTGCTCGCGCTAAGGCCGGCAAGCGGGATGCGGCCGCATCAGCCGACCAGCTGAAGACACCCATCAAGAGCACGAAACGGTCCACGCAGAGCGCTGCCCTAGGCGCGCGCGTAGGGCAGGCCAAAACGAAGACAGCCTCTTCGCCCGCCCTAGGCGCGCGCGTAGGGCAAGCCAAAGCGAAGACAGATTCCTCGCCCGCCAAGCCACGAGTCATGTCCAAATCGGCAAAGACGCCCACAACCACACTCGTCGAGACTCCGCTCTCAACCAAGAAGGCCAAGACTTCGTCAGTCAAGCCCAAGGCTTCGTCGATCAAGCCCAAGGCCAAGCCGGCGTCCACCAAGCCTGCCGAGCCGCTGGCCCCGAAGCAGGGGTATGAGCCGGAAGAGGAGTTCGAGCTGGGCAACACCGTGGACCCTCCGAGCGGCGTGGAGGTGGTCGAGTCGGTAGCCGACATCGTTGGGGAGTTGGCCAACTCCGGGCTTGCAGCGGGCGGGCGCATCCTCAAGGACGCCTTCGCGCTGTTCCGCCGCCCCTGAACCGCGGCTTTCGGCTTCTGGCTACCGGGGCCGGACATGTATACTCCGCTGACGCCGAGTTCTCGCGATCCAGGTCGCGGGAAACGGGGGACCCAATGCAGGCCGGAAGCACGGTCCGCGGGGGCGAATCGACCTGAGGTCAGGTCGTAGCGCAGATGTAGAGCGCGAGCCCGTCAGCTCACCCCGTAGGCGCAAGCGAAGAGATGAACCGAACGTTTGCGAAAAGAACGCTGCTCGCCGCGGCCATTGCGCTCCTCAGCGCGGGTACACAGGTCCCCGTCGCGCTCGGTGCGACGGGCGGTGCTTCGGCGCCCGGCGCCGGCCCGGCCGTGGCACCCGCTAAGACCAACCCCAAGGCCCAAATCGCCACTTGGTTCGGACCGGGCTTCTACGGACAGAAGACGGCTTGCGGACAGACGATGAGCCCGGTGATCGTGGGCGTGGCATCGCGCACGCTGCCATGCGGAACGCTGGTGCTCGTCAACTACAAGAACCATCGCTTGACGGTCCCGGTGATCGACCGCGGGCCATACGCACGCAACGGCGCCACTTGGGACCTGACGTGGGGAGCGGCAAGCGCGCTGACGATCACCGAAACCGTGCGCGTCAAGACCAAGGTTGTGGGTCAGGCAGCGAACAGCCCGCTATTGGGGGTCCCTGCTGAAGTGCAGCCCACCCCAGAAGCGGTGGCCAGCGGGGGAACAGCCGCGAGCTAGATGCCGGCGTACTGGAAGCCGATCAACCTGTGTCAGCGCTGGGACTGAGGCGGATCTGGGTGAGAGATAGAGCGCCCTGTAGCGCGCGCCGAATAAACACCCAAGTCCGCGCGCGCCGCCAAAGCCGGCGCCTCGGTGCCGTCGTCGGGACAGACGGCGATCCCGATCGCGACCTCCATTGGCACACCGCGATGGGAAGCAGAAGTGCGCACTAGCCGCGCCAAGCGCTCGGCAAGCATGCGCGCGCCGGTGCCATTGGTCTCGGGCGCCACCAGCCAGTAGCGGCCAAGCGTCTCGCGAGAGAGGTGGTCACTCGCACGCATGCCTTGGCCGAGCGCACTCTCAACCTTCGCCACCAGGCCGTGCAGGTCGTGTGGGGTCTCGGAGCGCTCGAGCTGGGCGACGTCGACTATCTCCACAAGCAGGACGGCGAACGGGAGGCCGTCCTCGGCGTGACGGGCGAGCAGGCGACCGACGGAAGAGACCCATGCCGAAGGGCCCTCTTCGCGGCGCACGTCTCTGATCTCGATCTCTGGCTGAATCGGCTGGACACTCGCCATGGGCTCAGCCGTCGCGGCCGCCTGCTCGTCGACGAGCTTGGTGGGCGTGTACTCGCCCGCGACTGTCGCCGCCGGCTGGTGGGCGGCCGACGAGTCCGGCCGGGACGGGGGCCGCGAGGGAGCCGGCGGGGTGCGGCGCTCCCCCGTGGGACCCCCAAGCGTGGGGTCGGACACGGGGACGTTGGATACGGGCATGCTCGAGCGGGGATCATCGGCGGCGCTCGGAGTCTCACGCGTAGCGGCAGGCGCCTGGGGTGGGACTGGCGAGGTGCCAGGCACGGGCGGTGTGAGCATCGCCACCGTCGAGGACACCTCGGCGAGCCGCTCAGAGAGCGCTGCGAGGCGTGTGGCGTCAGGGTTGAGGAGCTCCTCGTGCAGGGCTTCCCAGAGCGCGTCGCACAGTTGCTGGGCAGCCCGCGCGGCACGCCGCAGACGATCGATCGCTTCCGCGTCGGTGAAGGAGTGGGGAAGGTCTCTCACAGGAGGTTGATATCAGCAGAGAAGGACACGACGGAGCCTCATCGACAGCGGTGACCGCGGTCTTTACGCAAAGAGCGCACATCCAATCAACGGCCGAGAAGAGGCTCAGTGTGCACAACGATTCCCAGGCTCGCGAAGGTTGCGGCAGACAACAGGCGCCATCCGCATGTATAGCCTTGAGGGGTGGGGCGCAAGCCGAAGATCGCGAGGGTGTCAGAGCTCGTGGACCACACGACCGAAGACCCGGCGAGTGGAGCCATGCGCTCGGTACAGGCCGCGGACGTAACGATGCCCAAGGCAGAGCTTGATGCACTATGGACACCGATGCACCTGGAGCGGCTCGCACGCACCTATTGGCGCTTCCTCGCCCGCGTGACGCTCGGGCTCGTGCGAGTCCTCTACAGCAAGTCTGAGCGCTCGGTGGTGCTCCTCGGACGCCCTCTGAAGCTGCTGACGTTCGATGCCCCCGAATACGAGCTGGACGGCGAGCGTGGGGTCGTGCGCTGGCGGATCAAGCGCGGCCTGCTCGTCGCGCGCAGCGGGCACGGAGGCCATGGCCACCTACAGATCGACGTACGCAGGCTCCCAGATGCCCAGCCTGGGGAGGCGAAGCTGCATGTGGAGATTGAGGTGGCGAACTTCCATCCAGCGATCGCGTCGGGGTTCGGACGGCGGGTGTACAACGCCACGCAGTCCAAGATCCACGTGTTCATCACCAACGGCTTCCTGCGCTCGCTAGCACGCTTGGATCTGGCCGAGTCCAAGGTGGGCCGGCTTGCGGGTGACGACTCCGGTTGATCACCTCCCTACGCGCGCGCGTAGGGACTCCCAAATCGCGGAGCACAACCATGCCTCGCACAACTCCTACCCGAAGCGGCTGTCCCCGCTAAGCGCGCGCAGCTTGGCGCGGTCGTGAGTGGCACGCACCCGGCGTACTGTGCCCGAGCGTGAACGCGTGACCAAGGACTCAGTTGTGGCGCCGCCGGCACTCGGATAGCGCACACCTTGCAGGACATCCCCATCGGTGATGCCTGTAGCCGAAAAGAAGACGTCGTCGCCGGCAACCAAGTCATCGCGGGTGAGGACACGCTCCAGGTCATAGCCCGCCTCCAAGGCGGCGGAGCGCTCCTCCTCATTGCGCGGCCACAACCGCCCAAGCAGCTGTCCGTCGAGGCACTTGATGGCAGCTGCGGAGATGACCCCCTCGGGCGTCCCCCCTATGCCCCATAGGAGATCGACAGGGGAGCGCTCGGTGACGGCTAGCAACGAAGCGGAGACATCGCCGTGAGGAATCAAGCGTACGCGCGCACCGGCCTCGCGGATCTCACGGATGCCCTGCTCGTGGCGTGGGCGGTCCAGCACGACGACGATCACGTCCCCCACGGGACGGCCCTTGCGCTCGGCGATCAGCTTGACGGTCTCCGAGAGCGGGCGGTCGAGGTCAAGTAGGTCGGCGATCTCTGGGCGACCGGCCATCTTTTCCATGTAGACGCAAGGACCCGGATCGAACATGGTGCCCTTGCTCGACAGGGCGATCACCGCCAAAGCCGAAGGCATCCCGTGAGCGGCCAAGGTGGTGCCCTCGAGGGGATCGACCGCGATATCCACCTGGGGCGCGGAGCCGTCGCCGATGCGCTCGCCGTTGTAGAGCATGGGCGCCTCGTCCTTCTCCCCCTCCCCAATCACGACGGTGCCGTCCATCGCGACCGAATGCAAGGCGTAGCGCATGCCGTCCACGGCAGCCTGGTCGGCGGCCTCCTTGTCGCCCATGCCGACGAGCGGAGCCGCCGCCAAGGCGGCGAACTCGGTAACCCGGACCAACTCGAGCGCGAGGTTACGGTCGGGAATCGTGGACGACGGAGAAGGCGTGGAGGACGAATCGATGCTCATCGGGACGAAAACCTACACGAGCAGGCTAGGATCTCCCCCGATGAGCGAAATCGGATTCGTCGGGCTGGGCAAGATGGGTGGCAACATGGTGCACCGCATTCGGCGCGACTCCGAGCACGAGGTCGTGGCATTTGACTTCGACAAGGCAGCCGTTGCCCAGGCGGTGAAGAATGGGGCTCGCGGAGCAAGCTCGCTGGCGGACCTGGTGAAGAAGCTGAAGGCACCGCGGATGGTGTGGATCATGGTGCCCGCCGGCGATCCCACCCAGCAGACGGTCGACAAGCTGGCGAAGCTGCTGGAGAAGGGCGACACGATCGTCGACGGGGGCAACTCCAAGTGGACCGACGATAAGCGCCGCTCAAAGGAACTGGCAAAGCAAGGCATCCGCTATGTGGACGTGGGCGTGTCCGGCGGGGTGTGGGGCATCGACGTGGGCTACTGCATGATGGTCGGCGGCCCTCCGGCGGCTGTGAAGGGGCTGGCGCCGATTCTCGATGTGCTGGCACCGGAGACGAGCGCCGACAGCGTGGCCGCCATCGGCGAGCGCGGCTGGATGCGCTTTGGCGGGGCCGGCGCGGGGCATTACGTGAAGATGGTGCACAACGGCGTGGAGTACGGCTTGATGCAGGCGTACGCAGAGGGCTTCGACGTGTTTGACAAGTCCGAGTACGAACTCGACAACGCGAAGATTGCGCACCTATGGAACCAAGGGTCGGTCGTGAGGTCTTGGCTGTGCGAACTGGCAGCACGGGCCTTTGAAGCGGACGGCAATGAGCTTGAGAAGATCGAGGGCTTCACCGAGGACTCTGGCGAGGGGCGCTGGACGATCGAGGACGCTACGGCAAAAGACGTGCCGACACCCGTGATCACGGCCTCACTGTATGAGCGCTTGTCCTCGCGCGGAAACGGCGACTTTGCGCACAGGGTGCTGGCTGCGCTTCGTAACCAGTTCGGTGGCCACGCGGTAAAGCAGGCTCCGAAACAGTGACGGCCGTAGCCGTCGAGTCGGAGAATCCGCTCACGGCTGGCCTGGAGCGCCTACCGGTGGCGCCCACCACGCTTGTGATCTTCGGCGCGACCGGCGACCTAGCACGCAGGAAGCTATTGCCGGCGTTGTACAACCTGGCGCACGACGGAGCGCTGCCCGAGCGCTTTCACCTTGTGGGAGTTGCACGCAAGGAAAAGGAGCACGAGGACTACCGTAATGAGTGCGAGCAGGCCATCAGGCAATTCTCGCGCAGAGCTCCTAACCCGGACGTGCTGAAGCGATTGCTCGAAGATGTGAAGTACGTGCAGGGAACCTTCGACGACGAGAAGGTTTACTCGAAGCTTGAGAAGACACTTGAGCACTTCGAGGAGCACGCAGGCGAGAAGCTGAGCAGGGCTTTCTACCTCTCAACCGCGCCGTCGTTCTTCCCGGTGATCGTGGAGGCACTCGGCAGGCAAGGGCTCGACCGCCACGAGGGGGCGCAGGTAAGAGTGGTGATCGAGAAGCCGTTTGGAACCTCCTTGGAGGAGGCGCGCGAACTCAACCGGCGCGTGCTCGGGGTGTTCGAGGAGGCGCAGGTCTTCAGGATCGACCACTACCTGGGCAAGGAGACAGTCCAGAACATGATGGCGTTTAGGTTCGCCAATGGAATGTTCGAGCCGCTGTGGAATCGCAATTACATCGACCAGGTCCAGATCACCGCCGCTGAGGACATCGGGATCGGGACGCGGGCCGGCTACTACGACGATGCGGGCGCGCTGAGAGACCTGATTCAGAATCACATGTTGCAGTTGTTGTGCCACGTGGCGATGGAGCCACCGGTGAGCTTCACCGCGGATGAGGTGCGCAACGAGAAGGTGAAGGTCTTGCAATCGATCGCCGAACCGGTCGAGGCGGAGATCGATGCGATGGCCGTGAGAGCGCAATACGCGAAGGGCCATGCGGGCGGAGAGGATGTGGCTGGTTATCTTGAAGAGCCTGGCATCCCACCGGATTCGACGACTGAGACATTCGCGGCGATGCGCTTGGAAGTAGATAACTGGCGCTGGGCCGGGGTGCCGTTCTATCTGCGCACCGGCAAGCGACTAGCGCGCAAAGTGACGGAGATTGCGGTGACGCTGAAGCCAGTACCGCATCTGGCGTTCAGCCAAGACGGCTCACTGGGGGTGCTGCCCAACCAGTTGATCCTCACGCTGCAGCCGAATGAGGGTGTATCGCTCAGGCTGGGCGCGAAGATCCCGGGATCGAGGATGGTGATCAGGCCGGTGCACATGGAGTTCCTGTACGGGACGGCCTTCTTGTCGCAGTCACCGGAGGCCTATGAGCGCTTGATCACGGACGCGATGCGAGGCGACGCGACGCTGTTCACAAGAGACGATGAGGTGGAGGCGCAGTGGCGCATCTGCGACCCGATCTTGCAGGCTTGGAAGGATGCACCGGGGCCATTGCCCCAGTATGAGGCTGGCTCACAGGGACCAGCCGAGGCTGGAGCAATCCTCCTCCCGGAGCAGTCGTGGCGCTCGATCTGAGGGCTCCTTGAGCCCCGCCCCTCGCTCGCTGCCCGACGCGGTGTGGAGCGCGGAGGGCACGACACCCGACGCGATCGAAGCAGCACTGCGCGAGCTGGTGAAGCAGCGGCACGGAGAAAACGGCGGCCTTGCACCAGCACGGGCGCTGAACATGATCGCGTTCGTGGAGAGCCGCTATAGCGGTGAGATCGCAAACCGCTTGGCGAGCGTGGGTCGCTATCACGCCTCGCGACTTGTGGTGCTCTCCTACGACAAGGACCGCACGCGCTTGGACGCAAGAGCAGTGGTGTCAACCGACGCCGAACCGGAAGAGGGAGAGCTGGGCTTGTTGCGGGAGACGGTGACGGTGGAGATTGGGGAGCGCCACATGGACGATCTCGTGACGATCGTGGACCCGCTCGTGGTGACCGACCTGGCAACCCTAGTGTGGTCTCCGCATGGCCACCCCGAGGCGGTCGACGAGTTGCTCGAGCTCGCCCAAACGGTGCTGGTGGACTCGCTGGATGAGCCCTCCTGGCGAGACGCCTTGGAAAGGGCGTGCGTGCTGCGCAAGCGCGCGTATGTGGTCGATTTGGCGTGGCTGCGCAGCACTCCGTGGCGTGAGCGGGTGGCATCGGCGTTCGATTCCCCCGTCATGAGGGCGGAGTTGGCTCGAATAGAGACAGTGGAAGTGCGCCATCACCCTGACTCGACGGTCGCCGCGATGCTGCTCGTTGGCTGGCTGGGGTCGCGTCTAGGATGGGAGGTGAGCCCGCTTACCGCCAAAGGTGGAGCGTTGAGCGGAACCGCGACGGCAGGCGAGCAGGAGAGACGGACGATCGCGATTCGGCTGGAGCAGTCGCCCGAGCAGGAGGTCAGAGGACTTGAGAGTGTCGCGCTCTGCACCACGAGCGGACGACGCCTGGGCTTGCGGCGTGGCACTGGGGGCCTGCGGGCACGTAGTCGTGACGCGGATGGGCGGGAACGCGAATGGACGATCGTGGGCGCCTCGCGCGGAGAGAGCGGAATCCTTGGTGAGGGCATCCGTCAGTCGCTGCTGCGAGACCCTACCTACGGTCCAGCGCTCGAGGCCGCTGAGGTGATGACTCCTTAGAAGCGCATCACCTCAGCGAGAGGCAAAGCTCGCGGATTCGCGCCTCGGGAAGCAACATCGACCCTAATCGCCCTAATTGCCCCTGGACTCGTGCAATCCGAATGGGACTCCTTGGTCGTCTCGGCAGGAATACAGCCACTTGCCTCCGGGGCCCTCTCCTCCCCCCTCGTCGACCTCACCACCGAGCTCGATCACCAACTTTGCTGCCTCGTCAAGGTTGGGGACGACATAGAAGATCTGGAGGCTGGCTTCATCCTGTCCGCGGTGCATACCGCCTGAGAGCCCTCCCGCCTTGATGCGGGCTCCGTGGTCGGTCGTCTCAAACGTCCAGCCGAGTAGCTTTCCGTAGAACTTTTGTGCGCGATCGGTGTCTGGGACGCCGATCTCGAAATGTGACGGTTCGCCTGTCATTTTCCCTCGTCGGTTGACTTTTGCGGTGTCGCTCAAAGTTAGGCAACTGTGCGACAGGCGTCTTGGATAAATGAGAACTACGCGACAACTCCGAAGCCGTCGGGTAGGCGATTACCCAGAAAGCTGCTCGGCGTCGTTCCCGCCAACTCCCGAAAGTCGCGGTTGAGGTGCGCCTGATCGTAGTAGCCACAGCTCAGTGCGATCTCCGCGAAGCGCCGGCCGTCGTCGCGAGTCAAGAGCTGCGTCGCGTGTCGAAAGCGAAGGATGCGCGCCACCGTCTTGGGTGTTGGGCCGATCTGCTCTTGGAAGCGAGAAACCATATGGCGCCGGCTGCAGCCCAGCTCTCGGGCGAGCGTCGCGATCGGCAATCGACCGGAGGTCTCCGAGAGCCGTCGCCATGCCCAGGCGACGTCCGGAGAAGGCCGCCGCGCACCCTGAAACCGGTTGATGACGAAGGCATCGAGAAGTCGAAAGCGCGTCTCCCAGTCCGCGGCCAAGAACAACCTCTCGATCAGGAGCGGCGCAGACGCCCCGATCACGTCCTCGAGGGGAACAATCAGCTCCGAGAGCTCTGCCATTGAAACGCCGAGCAGCATGTACGCGCCGATGGGCGAAAGATCGACCTGCAGGCCGTGGGATGCCCTCCCTTCCTCGGTGACGGCATAGGAGGCGTTTAGAGGGGCAACGAAACTGCCTACCTCGGTGATGGCCAGCGAGGGCCCGCTCACTCGCATCGGCGACCCGAAGCCGAGTATCAGCACCACCGCGTCCTCAGCCACCTGGCGCCGACACAGAGGCTGGTCGGCACGATGCGAGTACCCCGTGTACCGGTGCACCAGGCCAGCGAGACGTGAGTCCGGCGGACTCTCGACGCGCTCGAAACGCGTGTGCTCGTATTCGCTGCGTACGATCTGAAGGGGTGGATTGGACAGCGTGCGGATCCTCATGTATCCCGACACAACGATAGTGGCGCATGTGCATCGGGTGGCGGAGCCCGCAAGTCCGGTCGAGAGCTTCTACAGTGCTTGAGCGAAGCTATGGCCATGATCGCGCACCGCGACCCCATCGCTCCACCGCTCTCCGCCCGGCCCGACCCGGGAGAGGCGCTGGCGGCGCTTGAAACCGTCAGAGAGCAAACGCTCGCACTGGTCGGACATTTGAGCGAGGGCGAGCTCACCGAGGTGCTCTCTCCGATCATGAGCCCGCTCGTGTGGGACCTGGCGCATATCGCCGCCTATGAGGATCTGTGGCTGGGACACCGCCACGGCGGCATGGACTTGTTGAGGCCCGAGCTCGCCGAGCTGTACGACGCGTTCGAGACACCGCGGTCTGTAAGGGGGGAGGTGCAGCTGCTCGTACCCTCGCAGGCACGGGACTACCTTCGAAGCGTGCGCGCTCGCACCGCAGAGGTGCTCACCACCAGGGGGGTCGGGGATGGGACTGTGTATGAGATGGTGGTGCGCCACGAGCTCCAGCACACAGAGACGATGCGCCAGACGATGGCCTTGGCAGGACTGCTCCCAACCGGTGAGCCACCCGTTGGTCTGACCTGCGAAACCGGCTGGCTAGAGATCCCTGGGGGGACCTTCGAGATGGGTGCGCTGGAGGAGGGTTTCGCCTACGACAACGAGCGCCCGCGCCATATGGTGGACCTGGCCGCTTTCGAGATCGCGCGCAGCCCTGTGAGCAATGCGAGCTGGATGGACTTCGTGGGGGACGGCGGGTATGAGCGAAGCGAGTGGTGGTCCCCTGAAGGCTGGGATTGGAAGTGCGAGAACGAGATTGGGGAGGATGCAGGCGTGTCTGCCGGCGAGCCCGATGCGCCGGTCTGCCATGTGAGCTGGTTCGAGGCCGATGCTTACGCTCGCGCACAGGGCGCGCGACTCCCGAGCGAGAACGAGTGGGAGAAGGCTGCCGCCGGCGGCAGCCTTCCTGACATAGGGCAGGTCTGGGAGTGGACTGGCAGTCACTTCAACGGGTATGAGGGATTCGTGGCGCACCCTTATCGCGAGTATTCAGAAGTGTTCTTCGGTGGCGACTATCGAGTCCTGAGGGGCGGTTCGTGGGCGACGAGCCCCCGAGTGAAGACGATCACTTTTCGCAATTGGGATCATCCGATTCGCCGCCAGATATTCAGCGGCGTGCGCCTGGCGCGGGAGGTGAGCTGATGGAGCCAGTCGTCGATCCAGAGGCAACGATCACGATCGACTCTTATCTCCACGAGGGCCAGGAACGCTCGTTGGCCGACGACGTGCTCGACGGGCTAACGCGGCCCTTCAAGGAGCTGCCGCCGAAGCACTTCTACGATGCGCGTGGAGCGGAGCTGTTCGACCAGATTTGCGAGCTGCCCGAGTATTACCCGACGCGCACTGAGCGCTCGATTTTGCAGGAGACCGCTGAGCAGCTTGCACAGACGACGGGCGCACAGGAGCTCGTGGAGCTAGGCTCGGGAACCGCCGCCAAGACGCGAGTCCTGCTTGATGCACTGCACCGCGCGGGGACCTTGAAGCTGTACATCCCCGTGGACGTGACCGAGAGCATGGTGCGCGACTGCGCCCAGGAACTGACCGCCGAGTTCCCCGGTCTACGCGTACACGGGGTGATCGGTGACTTCGAACGCCACCTCGATCGAGTGCCAGCCGCGGAGGGTCCACGTGTGGTGGTGTTCTTGGGCGGCACGATCGGCAACTTCCCACCCGGCTCACGCAGGCGCTTCCTGCGCGAGATCGCGAAGCTGCTCGGCCCAGAGGACCACCTCCTGATGGGCACCGACCTGGTGAAGGACCCGCAGGTTCTCACCCAGGCCTACGACGATGCGCAAGGTGTGACGGCCGAGTTCAATCGCAACCTGCTGACGGTCCTCAACCGCGAGCTGCAGGCCGACTTCGACCCTGACGATTTTGAGCACGTAGCCCTGTTCAACGGCGAGCATGAGTGGATCGAGATGCGCTTGCGGGCTCGCCGCGCTCACACCAACACGGTGCGCGACCTGGGGCTTTCGGTGCACTTCGAGCAGGGCGAGGAGATGAGGACCGAGATCAGCGCCAAGTTCACTCATGAGCGCGTCGAGGATGACCTTTCCGCGGCCGGCCTTGAGATAGTGAGCTGGCTGACGGATCCTGAGAAGCTATTCGCCATCACACTGTCGCGCCCGATCTCCTTATAAGGTTCGCTCCATGCGGATAGAGGGAAGCTCGGCGCTTGTGGTCGGGGGCGCGTCGGGATTGGGTGAGGCCACTGTGCGAGCGCTGCACGAGCAGGGCGCGCTCGTGACGATCGCTGACGTCAACGCCGAGAAGGGCGCGGCGCTCGCAGCCGAGCTTGGCATTGAGCTCATCACGTGCGATGTGCGCGAGGAGAGCCAGGTACAGGCAGCCGTCGAACACGCCGCGGCCGCGGCCGGCGGACTGCGCATTGCCGTGTGCTGCGCAGGCATCGGTTGGGCCCAGAAGGTAGCCGGCTCCAAGGGTCCACACGCGCTGATGCCTTTCGAGACCACCATCCAGATCAACCTGATCGGGACGTTCAATGTGCTGCGCCTGGCGGCGACAGCGATGATCGCGGCCGACCCGCTGGAGGACGGGGAACGAGGAGTGTGTGTCAATACCGCCTCGATCGCTGCCTACGATGGGCAGATCGGCCAGATCGCCTATTCGGCCTCCAAGGGCGGCATTGTGGGGATGACCTTGCCGGCCGCTCGTGATCTAGCCGGGCAAGGCATCCGCGTGAACACGATCGCCCCCGGCCTGTTCGACACTCCCCTGCTCGCGGCGCTACCCGAGGAAGCCCGCCAGAAGCTCGGCGCGGGCGTTCCTTTCCCTCACCGGCTCGGCGCTCCAGCCGAGTACGCTCAGTTGGCCTGTCACATCATCGAGAACCGGATGCTCAACGGCGAGGTTATCCGCCTCGACGGGGCCTTGCGGATGCCGCCGCGCTGAGCGTCACGGAGAAACTCAAGCGCCGCCGATGAGCTCACCGGCGGCGCCCAAGCATCAGATCGGCGGGCCGTTCAGCCGCCGAGGATTCGCGTCAGGTTTTTCGGGAGCTGCTTGGTGCACTTCGAACCATCGGTCAAGGTCACTTCGGCCTTGCCCGAGAGGCTCGCTTTCTTGGCGTTCGTGATTTTCAGCTTGGCGGTGATGTTGGCCGACTTGACGGTCGATGTACCGGTCGCTGTGTAGGACTGCACCTTGGCTTTGCCCGCGAACGAGAGGGAGCCGCCAACGCGTGCTGTCTTGGTCGTCTTCACCGACAGCGTGACTTCACCCGCCGCGGGACAAAGAACACGAGTGGGCACAGACAGTTCTGTAGCCCCTTTCGGGCCAGTCGAGGCCGGGAACCCGACGATCACGCCAGCCTTCAGGTCTCCGTAGCCAGTCCCGTCGAGCTTGCATCCCGATGCCTCTTTGCCACGAGCGCAGCCGCTCGCGTGAGCCGTTGGTTGGGCACCCGCGGCAAGCGCCAATGTACCCAAGCCGACGGCCAAAGCCGCGGTCGAGCCGGCGAATATTCCGGTCTTCTTCATAGGAGTGACTCCTTGCTAGTGGCTTCTAGGACAGGCGTTCCACGAGCATCGCCATGCCCATGCCGCCGGCGGCGCACATCGACTCGATGCCGTAGGTGCCATCGAGCGTCTCCAGGTCGTTGAGCAAGGTCGTCATGATGCGTGCGCCGGTCATCCCGAAGGGGTGGCCGAGGGCGATCGCGCCGCCGAACGGGTTGAGCTGCTCCTCGGTGATGCCAAGCTCCTGCATGCAGGGCACGATCTGGGCAGCGAACGCCTCGTTGATCTCGACGACGTCGATGTCTTTGATCGACATGCCGGTGTTCTCCAGGAGCTGTTTGATCGCGGGGATCGGACCGAGGCCCATGACCTCTGGCCGGATGCCGGCGACGGTTGAGGCGATGATGCGTGCCTTAGGTTTGAGACCCAGCGCCGCGGCCTTTTCAGCAGACATGACAAGCACTGCGGCTGCGCCGTCGTTGAGGGGACAGGCGTTGCCGGCGGTGACCGTGCCGCCCTCCTTGAATACCGGCTTCAAGGCGGCGAGCTTCTCGAGCGTCGTGCCGGCACGCGGGCCGTCGTCCTTGGTGACGACCGTCTCGGGCACGTCGATCTCGTTGCCTTCCTTGTCCACGTCTTTGTGGGCGGGCACCGTAACGGGAATGATTTCCTTGTCGAAGTGTCCGGATTCCTGAGCTGCGACAGCCCTCGTCTGGGAGATCAAGGCCCACTCGTCCTGGGACTCGCGGCTGATGTTGCGTTCCTCCGCCACGTTCTCGGCAGTCAGGCCCATGGGGATATACACGTTGTAGTAGGAGCCCTCAGAGCCATCCACGAGCGGATGGAACTCGAACTGGGCACTGCCCCTACCTGCCCTGGAGACAGCCTCGACGCCGGCCGAGATGTAGGTGTCGCCCTCGCCTGTTTTGATCGCGTGGAAAGCCATCCTGATCGTCTGCAGCGAGGAGGCACAGAAGCGGTTGACGGTAGTTCCCGGCACGTGATAGTCGATACCGGCGATCAAGGAGGCGATGCGTCCGATGTTGTAGCCCTGCTCACCCTCCCCATATCCGCATCCCATCATCACGTCACCGATCGAGGTCTGCTCGACCTGCGGGTTGCGCTCGATAAGCGCCTTCAGCGGGAGCGAGGCAAGGTCATCGGCGCGAACGGACTTCAGCGACCCCTTCACGGCCCGCCCGATGGGCGTTCTTACGGCGTCGACGATCACGGCTTCAGGCATTTGGTGCAATCTCCTTGGTTTGGGGGAACCGGGAGACTATAGGTCGAGTCTGCTCACGCCCAGCTCGTCGAAGCCCACATGGTGTGCGAGCTCGTGGCGTACGGTCTTTGTGACCTGTTCGCGTAGCAAGTCCGGGTCGTGGCCGAAGTCTCGCCTGATCGTGTCCCTGAAGATCACGATGCGATCGTGGGCGGTGTCGCGCGCCACGGTGGCGCCCTGATAGAGCCCGTAGGCGCCGCGAGCGCGGCCGCCGTCTGAGATCACCACGGCAACGTGAGCTAGCGCGTTGCGCAGTAGATCGGGCAGATCGTCAAGTGCATCGCGCACGAGCTCTTCGAAGTCCTCGTCGTTGAGCGGATCGAGCGCCATGAACTCCGCTTCGTCGGGGTCTACCACGAGCCCTTCGCGTGCCAGCTCCTCCGAATGGCGCACGAGCTCTTCGAACTCGTCCTCGGACTCGGGGTCGCGCCAACCGGCCAAATGCACTGCCACGAACGCGACCGCACCGGTGAGCACGGCGATCAGCATCCCTCCCAGCACAATCTCCTCGACCGCCCTCACTAGGGCGATGTTGCTGAGTCCCTGACCTACGACGAGCACCAAAAGACCGAGTGCGAGCGCGACGAACGCGGCTATGGCTACACGACGAGTGTTGCCGAAGGCGCTTGGCGACCTCGACGCACGCATCCCGTCTCCTACTTCAGCGTGCGGGCGATAACGAGCCGCTGGATCTCGTTCGTGCCCTCGTAGATCTGGGTGATCTTTGCGTCTCGCATCATGCGCTCCACTGGATACTCCTTGACATAACCGTAACCGCCCAGGACTTGAACGGCCTCCACGGTCACTGCCATCGCCGTGTCGGAGCAGAAGACCTTCGCCATCGAGGAGTACTTCGCGCGCTGAGGATGACCAAGGTCTGCCATCGCGCAAGCCTTGTAGAGCAGCTCGCGGGCGGCGGCTGTTTTGATTTCCATGTCGGCGAGCTTGAATTGGATCCCTTGGAACTCGTTGATCGCCTGGCCGAACTGCTTGCGCTCGCGCGCATAGGCCACTGCGTAGTCGGTCGCTCCTTGAGCGATCCCAACCGCCTGGGCGGCAGCGCCAAGGCGCGTGCGCTCCAGGGTGCCGAGCGCCACGCGCAGACCCCTGCCTACCTCGCCAATGACGTTCTCATGCGGCACCCTCACGTCCTCGAAGATCGGCTGACCGGTCGGCGAGGCCCTGATGCCGAGCTTGTGCTCGAGCTTGCCCACGCTGAAGCCCGGGCGATCGGCCTCTACGACAAACGCGGTGATGCGCTTGCTCTCGCGATCGGTCACGGCGAAGGTGATGTAGAAGTCGGCAACGCCTAGATTGGAGATCCAGTTCTTGGTGCCGTTGATCACCCATTCGTCGCCGTCCTTGACAGCGGTCGTTTGCATCCCCGCCGGGTCTGATCCGGCTTCGGGCTCTGACAAAGCGAACGCCGGCGACCACTCGCCACTCGCGCACTTGGGCAGGAAGCGCGCCTTCAGCTCGTCTGAACCAAACAGCTGAATCGGCAGGGTTCCGAGCTCTTGCACCATCAGGATCAAGGCGCACGCCGCGTCCACCTTGGCAATCTCCTCAACGCCCATATTGAGCATCAAAGTGCCAGTTCCAGTTCCGCCGTACTCAATCGGAAACGGTAGGCCCAAAATGTCCTGCTCGGCGAGCACCTTACGGATGTCCCATGGGTATTCGGCCTGCTCGTCGATCTCCGCCGAGCGCGGCGCGATCTTCTCTTGGGCGATCTGTTTGATCGTGGCGCAGAAGTCGATGTGCTCCTGCGGGATGGTGTAGGTGTCGGTGAGGGTCTCTTGCATGGTCTGCTGATCCTAGACGCCCTGACCGCTTGGCGCGCCCACCTCGCCACACGATGAGAGCCCTGGAGCAGGCGCGTGCCAGGGACGTGCGGCAGGGCACGTGCGTTCAGCCTCCAGCGGACGCTACCCTCATGCGCGTATGGGCACGCCAGTGGATTTCACGCAAACGGACATTGAGCCTGAGCAGCTGGCCGAGTGGATGACTCAGGATCCAGATCTGCAGGTGGTGGATGTGCGCGAGGTATATGAGCGCGAGGCGGGCTTCATCGCCGGGTCGCAGCACATACCGCTCGTGGAGCTCTCATCGAGGGCAGGGGAGATCGAGCGCGATCGTCCCGTCGTCTTCTACTGCCGCGTGGGTGCCCGCTCAGACATGGCGGCGCAGGCATTCCGAGCCGCTGGCGCGCAGGCGCTCTCGATGAGTGGCGGACTCATGCGCTGGGCAGCCGAGGGCAGGTCGCTCTCCCCCGAGGGCGGCGTCGTGGCGGATCACTGACGGATGCGTCCTGTCGATCCATAATCAGCGTTGGATGAACCGAAAAGGAGATTCATATGGAGGCATCTGAGTACCCCAAGGTAACTACGGGTGAAGGCTATGCCGTCGCTGAGGATCTCGACGCGCTCGGGGAGGGGTACGGCTTTCGCAAGCTGCGCAAGGGCCTGGGGGTCACCGCGTTCGGCGTAAACACAATCACAATGCCGCCTGGCTATGAAACTGGAAGCCACTATCACGATGAGCAGGAGGAGCTCTACTTCGTGCACAAGGGCACGATCGAGATGGAGTTCGGCGACGGTACTTCACACCGCCTCTCCGAGGGCGGCTCCGCGCGCGTTGACGCGGCCACCCTGCGCAAGGTCCGCAACGTGGGAGATGGCGACGCGGTCTACCTGTGCGCGGGAGGCAAGGACGGCTATGTAGGGCGCGACGGGCGCATGCCCGACGGAGAGAACCGCATCAGCGGCCCTCCTGGAGCTGCTTAGTCGCGACCTTGGCGGGCGGCGGCGCGTTCGACGATCGCCACCGCATGCGCCGGATCGTCGGCGATCTGGATCAAGTCGAGGTCCTCGGGCGAGATCGCGCCTTCGGCGAGCATCGCTGTGCGTAGCCAGTCGAGCAGGCCATTCCAATAGCGATTGCCGAGCAAGACGACGGGAAAGTGCCTGATCTTGCCGGTCTGGATCAAAGTGAGCGCCTCGAACAGCTCATCCATCGTGCCGAAGCCGCCTGGCGTCACGACGAAAGCGCACGAATAGCGTACGAACATGACCTTGCGTGTGAAGAAGTAATGGAAGCGCAGGGCTATGTCCACGTAAGGGTTGAAGTGCTGCTCGAATGGCAGCTGGATGTTCAACCCGACCGACGTGGCGCCGGCATCACGCGCCCCTTGATTAGCTGCCTGCATCATCCCCGGCCCACCGCCGGTGATGATCGAGAAGCCGGCCGTGCCGAGCATCCGCGCCACTTCACGTGTCTGCGCGTAGCCAGGATCCTCAGGCGCGGTGCGTGCGGAGCCGAACAAGGACACACCACGCGTGATGCCGGCAAGCGCCGCAAACCCCTCTCCCATCTCCCGGCGCATCCGGTCGATGCGTTCCTCGTCGGTGTGGACACTCTCGAGTAGGGGTTGCTCTGCCCCCAGAAGCTCCTCGTCGGAGGTGCGAGGCGCGCGCACCTCGTCGGGCGCAGCTGACCCGGTGGTCCCGGTCTTCTGACTGCCGCTCATCTAATGAGTCGACGATCGGCTCGCCGTAGCCATCAGTAGAGCAATTCCTTGACGTAGCGCTCGTGCAGACGCCCGAGGGAGGTCTTTTCAGGATGGAAGCCGATCGCGTTGAACGCATAGCCGGTGACGGGCGCCCAGGCAATGATGAAGTAGACACCCAAGAGCAGCGCTGTGGTACGCAGCCGGCGTGAGCTCGACAGAGCCGCGAGCGGCAGGATCCAGAGCACATACCACGGCAAGACCCAACTGAGCGTGACAAGCAAGGCCACCGACGCCCAGCCGGCCGCCGTCAGGGATTCGCGCCTGCGCCAGGCAAGCACCGAGCAGGCCACCACGCACGCCACGAGCACGCCGCTAAGCAAGAGTCGCATCGTGTTTGTCTCTCCCCCCTGGCCAAGCGCGAGTCCGAGCAGATTGGGCATGCTCACCATCGTCACGAGGCGACCCTGTGTGGCGAGGTCGGGAAAATGAGGGCCGAATGCAGCCACGCTACATGCTCCGAGCACAATCCCGGTCAAAGCCAAGCCGAGCACGAACTGCATGAGATCGCGGCGACGATGAAGTAGGGCCGCGAGCACAACCGGCAAGAGGATCCCCGCCGAGGCCTTGATCGCGATGGCGGCCACGAACGCGCCGCCCGCGCCGATCAGGGCCGGTGACCACAAGGCGGCTTCAGCGTTGCGGGACTCCCTCTCTGTCGAGTCCTCACCGGCACCATCTGAGTTGGTCTCACGTGAGTTGATGCCATTGCTGGCGTCACTATTGTCGCCACTCTTGCCAGCGCTCGCGGCGGCACGACCGCCGCGCTGGAGCGCGCCCGGCATGGTGCCTGCCCGCAAGAGCAGGTAGAAGCCGAGCACCACGAAGAACATCATTAGGAAATCGTTGTGGTCGCCACCCAAGCCCCAGATGAGGACGATCGGGTTTAGGCCGACGAGCACGATCGCGGTTACCGGGTCGCGGCCGAGTAGGCGCGCCGAGCGCCATACGAGCAAGACCGTAGCGAGGCTCGCGAGCATCAGGAGCCCCTTGAGTGTCCAGAAGGTGGCGGCTACGCCGAGTGGGACTACGGCGAAAGTAATGAGTGTGAACAACGGCCCGTAAGGACTGAGGAGCTGATGCCAGTTGCTGACCGCATAGCTGGGATCGTTGTGAGGCTCGAGCACCGGAACGGTCGTGTAGGGGTTCAGATGGTGAACGATCTCCATGCGCCCGTAATTGACGTAGTTGAAGATGTCGGTGAGCGCCAGAGGGGGTGCCAGGAACATGATCACGTGGGCCAGGACCACCGCCGTTATGGCCCAGCGCGCGGACAGGCGTGGCACGTACCGGAGCCCCACGAGGTAGCTCACATACATCGCGACGATCGCGCCACTGAACAGGTACCGCAGGCCCTTAGTGCTGCGCGTCAAGGACGGCCACAGGCCACCGAGCGGACCGGCCATCCAGTGCGGGAAGAAATGCGGTGTGGTGGTCGCCGCGAGAATGCTGGGACGATCCGCTGCGGCAATAACCACCAGCAGGGCGCACGCCAGGATCGCAAGCAGAGCTCCCCCGCCAATCCACAGGTCGACGCGGCTACGCGTGGCGTCGCGCTTCAGAACGTCGGCGGGGCCCCGCAGGGCCCCGAAGACATGCTCACTACTACTTTGGGCATATCCCGTCATGGACGTGTGCCCGTGGCGGGATCAGCCCTCAATTCTGTCAGCAGCTCAGATGGTCGTGACGTTTACAGCCTTCGGGCCCTTGTCGCCTTGCTCCGCGTCGTAGGACACCTTGGTGCCCTCCTGGAGCGAGCGATAGCCTTCGCCATTGATCCCTGTGTGGTGCACGAACAGGTCCTTGTCGCCATCATCGGGGGTGATGAAGCCGAACCCCTTGTCGTCGCTGAACCACTTCACTGTGCCAGTAGGCATGTGATTTTTCCTCCACGATATGTGCGTGCTGCTACGCGGAGGATGCTTCTAGAGCTTCGACCTGCGAGCGCTTGCACTACTTTTCGCCGGGTTTTTTAGCCGGCCAGACTGCACGAAGGTAGCAGGTCGATATGGCGAAGTGTTAGCAAGTGGTATATGCCCATTAGCCCAATGCAGCCAAGCCAGACGCCGCCCACCAACCCGAGGACCTCGACCGAGATGCCGCCGCCGAGCCTGCTGCGCCTGCTTCCCCGCGGCGAGCCGGCTTCGGTGGAGCAGTTCGTCGAGGGGCTCGACCTGGCCGAGCGCGCCGCAGCTGGGCCCTCCTCGCGCCCATATGTACTGTTGAACATGGTCAGCACAGCCGATGGCAGGGTCACTCTCGACGGACGTTCGGGAGCGATCGGCGGGAGCGCCGACAAAGCACTGTTCCTGGGACTGCGCACGGCGGTCGACGCCGTGATGGCGGGCGCCGGCACCGTGCGAGCCGAGCACTATGGACGACTCGTGCGCGCCGTGCGGCGCCGTGAGATCAGGCGCGAGCATGGGCTGGCGGAGGAACCCCTTGCGTGCATCGTGTCCGGCCGCTTGGCCCTTAGCGCCGAGATCCCTCTACTGGCAGACCCGGGAGGACGCGTGGCGATCCTGACGAGCTCGCAGGCGAGCTTGCCCCAGGATTGCCAAGCTGACATTCAATACGTACGCGCCGCGCGCGACGGGCTGCTCGACCTGCCGAGCGCGATGTCCCAGCTGCGCGAGGACCATGGCATCCGCACCCTGCTCTGTGAGGGTGGCCCCCACCTCAATGCTCAGCTTCTCTCAGAAGGACTCGTGGACGAGCTATTCCTCTCGCTCTCCCCATTGCTCGCGGCCGGAGACACCACGAGCGAGGCACTTAGGATTCTCAGCGGCCCAGAGCTTGAGCCGCCGGTTGCTCTGGAGCTCGTGAGCGCGCTTGAGCACGACTCCCATCTGTTCCTGCGCTATCGAGTGGGTCGCAAATAATGGATGGAACCGGGCCGCACATGTGCGGCCCGGCCGGCCGGCGCATGCGCCGGCCGGGACAGTGGCGCATGCGCCACTGTCAACTACTCGGTGCGCGTGCGCTAAGAACCGTCGCCGAGCGGTTTTGCCCTGGCGAGCACCGCCACATTTAGCACCACGCTGTTGGGGACCATGATCAGACCGTCGTCGGTGAGCAGGTTGGTGTAGAGCAAGCCGAGCGAGCTGACAGTGCCTTCGATCTGGCCGGCGAGCGGGCCTCCCTGTAGGCGCACCCGGTCACCCACGCGAAACGGTCGCGCACTCAGCAAGACGGTCCCGGCGATCACGTTGCCAAGCGTCTGCTGAGCCGCGAGACCGACGATCACAGCCGTGAATGCCCCGCCCAGCGCGAGCGTGCGCGGTTCCACGCCGGCGATGCTGAGTGCGACCACAAGTGCGACGGCGATCGTCGCCAGCCGGATCAAGAAGCCGACTGTGCCCGCCATGGCAGGCTCCAGGCGCCTGAACAGCGCCGGTCCGAAAGCCCGGCCGATGGCGCGCGCGATTGTCCAGCCCAGGATCAGCAGGATCACAACGGTCACGAGATCGATTGGCGTTTCAAGCCACGAGAGTTCCCCGCGACCGTGCTTGTCGAGCCCTAGAAGGCTGCGGCGGTGTTCATATAGAACCACCACGCCCACGAACAGCGGCACCAAGAAGAGCGCCTCCCAGCGTGCGCGCCTCACTGCGCCCGGACTCACCTCGTGCAGCAAGCCCGCTTCACTCCAGGCCTGGCTGCGCGTCTCGAACATCTTGGGTGGGGTCTTCGGGCGCGGGACCATCCTGGGAATCATCTACTCTTCAGCGGCGATGAGCGCCACGACCATGCGCAAGTTGGTGGTTCCAGCCGTCGTGCTTGGCGTGCTATTGGTGATCGTCGCGGTCATCTACTTCGTGGAGCCGGCTCATTCGCTGCCGTCTTTCTTTCCTGGGCACGTGTCCACGTCCAGCAGCGAAGCGAGCCATCATCATTCAAAGCACGGCATTGCGGCGCTCGTGGTGGCGCTCGCATGCTTCGCGTTCGCCTGGTTTCAGAGCGGACCTAAGACCACTGGTAGCTGATTCGTCGGTTGACCGTGATCGTCAGTTGATGGCGAACGCCAGCGTACTGGCGACGCCGAGCACGATGCAGTAGATGCCGAACGGCGTGAGCCGGTTCGACTGGAACCAGCGCAGTAGGAACTTCACCGCCAGGAAAGTCGTGAACGCTGCGCAAAGCCCGGCCACAAGCGCCTGTCCGCGTACCCCGTTTCCCTGCGAGCCGAGCAGCTCGGGCACCTTCAGCGCCGCGGCCGCGAGGATCACCGGCGTGGCGAGCAGAAAGCTGTAGCGGGCGGCGTCCTCGTTGGAGAGGCCCACGAGCAGACCGCCACCCATCGAGAAGCCCGAGCGCGAGATGCCTGGAATCAAAGCTGCCGCCTGCGAGACACCGACTGCCCCTGCCTGGCGCCAGCTCAGCTTGGCGATGCGCTCATCACCGTCTCCCAGATAGTCGCCTGGGGCCGGAGGGCGTCTGCGCCAACGCTCGAACAGCAACAACGCGATCCCGTTGACGATCAGGAAGGCTGCGGCAATCGACGGTGAGGCGAACAGTTTGCGCAGCGGTTCCTGCAGCAGCAGTCCGATGATCCCGACGGGGATCGTGCCTACGATGAGCAGCCAGCCAAGTCGCGCGTCAACGTCGTCCTCGCGGATCTCGCGCATCGCGAGTGAGCGGAAGATGCCCTTGACAATTCTCACCCAGTCCTTGATGAAGAACAGCAACAGCACTAGCGCGGTCGCCAGATGCGTGGCCACGAGGAACGTCAGGAAGTAAGGGTCGCCCTGGTGCAGGTTCCAACCGGCAAGCCCTGGCAACACAACGGCATGACCGAGACTCGAAACGGGGAACGGCTCTGTGGCGCCTTGGGTCAGGCCCAGGATGATCGCCTGGAAATAAGAGATCGGATCGTGCATGGCGGCGACAGCTTATGGGGTCCCGTCGCTGTTGGCGCCGCGACCGAACCGGTCGGCGCTCACGGCACAGGCGATCGAGCTCACACTCAATTAGCCGGCGCTTCCTTGCGAAGAGTTCACCGACCGTTCACACAATAGTCCCCGCCTGGTCACAAAGTTAGCCATTTGCAGGGAGAACCTCTTGGTATACGAGAAAAGACCGAGAGGAAGAGAAATGACCGGTTCGACCACATGGGTCGATATGCAAGACCCCGCACAAGCCGACGAGCAGGCTCTCGCCATAGAGGTGAACACGCAGGATTCACCTCTACCGTCGGAGGGGTGCAGCACACGGGTCGACATGCACTGTCACTCAACCGCCTCGGAGGTGTCCAAGCTCGGCGTTCAGCGCTCGCTCGGCCTGCCAGAGTGCGCAACGCCCCCCGAGGAGGTCTACGAGCTAGCCAAGCGCAGGGGGATGGACTATGTGACGATCACCGACCACGACACGATCGACGGCGTGCTCGCGATCGCCGATCGGCCCGACGTATTCGTCTCCGAGGAGCTGACCGCTCACTTCAGGGGCGAGCCCCAGGCTGTGCACGTGCTCTGCTACGGGATCACGCCTGAGGACCACGAGTGGCTACAGGCCAACAACGGCGACGTGGAGCTGTGCGCGATGTACCTGTACGACAGGGAGATCGCGTGCGCCTTGGCTCACCCCTATTACGCGGTTGGGGCACCTTTGACCGCTCGCCACCGCCGCCGCCTCGCCGAGCTGTTCGGGATCTGGGAGACGCGCAACGGCGCGCGCGCCCGCGAGCTGAATAGGCCGGCCGCGATGTACGTCGCAACACTCGACGGCATCGGCATCGGCGGCAGCGACGATCACGCCGGGGTTGACATCGGTCGCACGTGGACGGAGAGCCCGATGGCAGCCACGCCGGAGGAGTTCCTCGCGCACATGCGCGCCGGCAGGGTGAGCGCGAAAGGTAAACAGGGCAGCGCCGCAAAGTGGGCACACGCGGCGATCGCTCTGGCCGCGCGCTCGCTCGGCCACAGCGATCGAGACGGCGATCGCTCAGTGCCCGATCCACGCCGTGTGATGACGATGGTCCAGCGCTTGCTGAGCGAGGGTAGTGCGCGCGAAGGAGCCACCAGCACGGATCTCTCGCCACAGGACGCACGCTGTCTGTTGCGCGCATGGCTCTCGGCGGTCGAGCTCGACCATCTCGACGAGCGCGGCTTGATCGCCTACATGCAGGAGGAGGACTTCAGCCACTCCGATCTCTACCGTCGCGCGTGTCGCATGCACGAGCGCAAGCTGCGCCAGGCGGTCGAGCGGGCCGTGAGCGCGACCATCGACGAGCGTGAGGTCGGCGTCGCGGCGGCCGGTCTCTTTGAAAGCTGTATCGCGGCCATTCCCTACGCTCCCGCCACGGCGTTCCTCTCCAAAGAGCAGGCCAAGCTTGCGCGCTATGCGACGACTTCCGAAGGTGAGCCTCCGCGTGTGGCGATCTTGGCCGATGGGATCGGCTCGACGCACGGCGTGAGCCGCACGATCGAGGAGATTCGCGAGCGCGGCGTGCCGAGCTTTGAGATCGAGGTCGTTGCCACCGACCCCAGCGTAGACCGGCGTCTGTCGGCGGTGGCGGAGTTCGACGTGCCCTTCTACCCGGGCCTACGAATCGGCGTGCCGAGCCTCTCGGCGGCGGTACAGAGCCTGGCAGACGGAGACTTCGATGCCTTGCACGTTTGCTCACCCGGACCCGTGGGGATTGCCGGAGCGTTGCTTGCCCGCGCACTGGGACTACCGCTTGTGGGCAGCTATCACACCGAGCTCACCGCCTACGCGAGGTTGCGCTCTCAGAGCCAAGGCGTGGCCGATGCGATG
Source organism: uncultured Solirubrobacterales bacterium (assembly GCA_963746645.1). Lineage (GTDB taxonomy): Bacteria > Actinomycetota > Thermoleophilia > Solirubrobacterales > Solirubrobacteraceae > Palsa-744. The sequence continues at coordinate 2,638,301 of CAVVBQ010000005.1, read as the reverse complement.
GGCATGGCGGTAGGCGTCTTCTATAAGGCGTGCGACCTGGTGCTCTCCCCCAGCACGGCCTCCGACGAGGCGCTTGCGTCGATCGGGATGGCTCCGGAGAAGGTGATGCGCTGGGACCGCGGAGTGGACACCTCGCGCTTTGATCCAGCGCTGCGCGATGAGTCGCTTGCGGCGGGCTGGGCGAGAGGCGAGAGCGGGGAGACGGTCAATGTGCTCTATGCCGGGCGCATTACCCGCGAGAAGGGCGCTGAGCTGCTCGTCGAGGCATTCCTGATCGCGCGCGAGAGCGACCCACGGCTGCGACTGGTGCTCGCTGGCGGCGGCCCAGAGCAAGAGCTGGTGCGTGAGCGTCTAGGCGAGCACGCAACGTTCCTCGGCTGGTTGCACGGGGCGGAGTTGGCTAGAGCCTATGCCTCGGCCGACATGTTCCTATTCCCTAGCGCCACCGACACGTTCGGCCAGGTGATCCTCGAGGCGCAGGCCTCGGGTCTTCCCGTGGTGGCGGTGGCCGAGGGTGGGCCGCTAACGCTCGTGCGCGACCGCGTGAATGGACTGCTCTGCCAAGCTGCCGCCGAGCCGCTGGCCGACGCCTTGGTGGAGCTCTCAGGCTCCCCTCTGCTACGCGAGCGCCTTGTCCAGGCAGGCTTGGGCTCGGCCCGCGAGCGCACTTGGGAGCGTGCCATGGAGCGCCTGGGAGCCGGATACCACCGCGCACTTGCCGGTGGAGTCCAACATTCGCTTGACAGCGATCGCCTAGTCGCATGAGCAGCTCGCGTCGCACGCTTGCCGTGGCACTCCACGACATCGAGCCGGCGACGTTTGAGCGTTGCGCTTTGATCCGCGACTGGTTGGACGATCACGGCGTGAACCACGTGACGTTGCTAGTGATTCCCGCGCGCGACTTGCATCCCTTGGCCGAGCGCTCGCCAGAGATGGTTAGCTGGCTGATCGAGCGTGAGCGTGACGGCGATGCGATCGCCCAGCATGGTTTCCAGCACCTGCGCTCACCAGGAACGCGTCGGAGGGGCGGCGGGATGGGCGCGCCCTATCAATACTTGCGCACCATCGGCGCCAACCATGAAACCGAGTTCGTGGGACTCGACGCGCAAGAGACCCAACGCGCGGTGGACGCGGGCCGGCGTGTGCTGAAGCTCGCCGGAATCGAGCCACGTGGCTTCGTGGCCCCAGGTTATGCCTACACGCCAGCGTTGCGCCAGACCTTGAGCGAGCGCTTTCACTGGTGGACTGGACTCTTGGGTCTGCATCGCGCCCGTCCCACTCGCACGCAATCCGCCAGCGTCCAGAGACGCGCGGAGCGCGCGTCGCGAGCGGCTCGCACCACCGGTCGCGCTAACGAGCTCTGGTCGAGTGCGCCGTGCGCTCTCCCCCATGCTGCTGCGCGCGGGCGTACTCATATCGGGAGCCACACTGCGCGTGGACCTGCATCCCTCCGATCTGGACGACCCGAGTCACATGCTTGCGCTGGAGTGGGTCCTGAAGCATTCGGCGTCTAGCCGCAAGGCAGTGACTTATGAGGAGCTGGCTTATGAGGAGCTGGCGGAATCGGCGGCGACTGGCTCAACTACGCTCGCCTCTTCCAACTTGCCCGCTTCGATGGCCTCCTCAGCCGCACGTGCACGTTGGGCGGGCCGGCCGTAGAGCAGCCAGGCCGCGGCGCCAAGCAAGAGCATCCCGCACAAGAGCCAGCCCAAAGCAGTCGTCCCGACTCCCACGTACTTGAGGCCCGAGGCGGCCACAACAAAAGTGATCATCGGCCTGACGTAGCGGTCGGGAGCGCTCGAGGAGACGAGCGAGCCGACGAATACCGCGGGCACGCTCCCGAGGATCAAGGATGCTGTGACACCAAACTCAACATGGCCGAATGCGAGCGCCCCAAGGGCGGCTGCGAGCGTCAAAGGCACCGCCTGGGTGAGGTCGGTGCCGACCAGCTGGTTGGCACCTATCAGGGGATAGAGAAACAGCAGCATGATGATCATCAAGGAGCCCGAGCCGACAGAGGTCATCCCGACGATAATCCCGCCGATCATCCCGATCGCGACAGTGGGCAGCGGACGAGGGACGATCTCGTGAACGATTGCCGTGCGACGCGTGCCGCCTCGCCGGTCGAGTATGTAGCGCAACACCATGGCGGTCGCACCAACCAGGAGCGCCACACCAAGTGCCACCTCGATGTTCTGTTGAGCCGCTTTGGAATTGCCCATCAAGTGCAAGAGATAGGCCCCCAAGAACGCCATAGGCGCCGAGCCGAGCACCATCCAGCCCACCAAGCGCAGGTTGACCGTGCCGCGCCGCAGATGCACCGCCGCGCCGATCGGACGCATTACAACAGCAGCCACAAGATCGCTCGATATCGCAGCTGCAGGCTGCACGCCGAACAAGAGGATCAGCATTGGCGTCATCAAAGCTCCGCCACCGGCTCCGGTCATGCCTACCAAGAGACCGATGATCGCGCTGCCAAGAACGATGTATGGATCGATGTGGATGGCTATCTCTTTCTTTCATCGACGCTGTGCTGACCCAAGCTGTTCGGCAACAGTCGAGCGAGAAAGCGTAGACGCAATTGCTCACCAAGGTTGGTGCATCCCGCCCCAGCCTGGAGTGGCATCGACCGCTAGCATTCGGCGAGCAACGCCGACGTAGCTCAGCTGGTAGAGCACCTCCATGGTAAGGAGGGGGTCCGGGGTTCGAGTCCCCGCGTCGGCTTGGCCAGCCAAGTCACACGATGGCGCCAACACAATCACACGAGCCGACCCATGAGCCGCAGGCTCAGATTCCTCGTGCTCGCATGGAGGAGCGACCCAAGCGAATCTATCGCGTCCTCGGCTGGATCTTGCCGGAGCGCAATCCCGAAGGAGTCATCTATGGATTGCTCACCGTAGGGGCGCTTTTGGCGGCTGAGAGCGGCTTGAAGGAGACTTATCCGGAGACGGTCGGCTCAATCGTGATCGCGGTGACGCTGTATTGGTTCGCGCACTCCTATGCGGACGTGCTTGGCCTGCGCTTGTCCAAGCAGCAGCGCCTCGGATGGGACGAGCTGCGAGACACATTCATCCAAGACTTCTCGATTGTCAGGGGAGCTGGCATACCGCTAGCGGCCGTGTTCGTTGCGTGGGCGGTTGGAGCAAGCCAAACGACGGCGGTTACTGCTGGCGTGTGGGCGGTAATCGGAAGCCTAATCGCGTTCGAGCTGGCAGCGGGGGTGCGCTCGCAAGCCAAGCCAATCGAGCTGATCTTCGATGTATCGATGGGGACGACACTGGGCCTGGGGATCCTGGCGCTGAGGGCGCTCCTTCATTGACCGCTTACGGCACGAGCCGAGGTCCGCACTGCCGCATGAAGGCGTCGTGTCGTAGCCTGGGCGCTCACAGGTACGTAGACAATAAATCTCTGACAGGGAATGATATTGTTTTCAAGACTCCTTGATAGTCGAGGGGATATAAGTATTCGAGGAGATGGAACGCGGTGAAGGAGGGCGGAAACAACCTCGGCGGCGGTGCTCTGGCACGTCGGCAGCCCTCGCCTGCACAAGCGACGAATGTCGCAGGCACACCGCCCAGCCAAGCGACGCGCACTAGGCAAGGAGTGGCCGAGGCCGCAAGCTCGATCACACGGCAAGCAGCCAAGGCCGCCGACGAAAGCTCGGTGGCGCCGCTATATGAGCGGCTGCCGAGGGGACCCCACCAAATGGACCCCGACGAGGTCGCCGAGAACCAAAGACGGCGCATGTATGGCGCGATGATCGAGGCCGTAGCCACAAATGGCTACGGGCGTACGAGCGTCAAGCAGGTGGTGACCTTGGCGGGCGTGTCTAGAAGAGCGTTTTACGAGCAGTTCGCCAATAAGCAGGAATGCTTCCTGGCGACGCTCGATCTGATTGCAAGCCAAGCGATGGATGGCATCGCGATGAGCTACCGCTTAACCGACGGCTCGCTCGAAGAGCGCCTGGAAGCTGCTCTGGGGAGGTTCGCCGAGGTGGTCCAGCGCAACCCCAAGGGCGCACGCCTGATGCTGGTCGACGCCCCATCCGCGGGACCCGCGGGATGGGAGCGGTTGACCGATACGCTGAGCGTCTTCGAGCAGCGGCTGGCCACGAGCTTCGCCAATGCACCCGACGCGGAGCCCCTGCCCGAGCCAGTCGCCAGAGCAATCGTGGGCGGACTGCGACGGGCCACGTTCGTGCGCTTGATCGAGGAACGCACCGAGGAGATGACAGGGCTGGTGCAGGCCATGTTGAGTTGGACGCTGGTGTTCAAGTCCAATGGGCCGAGCCAGCTCGGAGTACGCCTGCGCGCGGTTTCGATGGACGCTCGCCTGGAGGAGGAGGACGACCGCGCACGGGTTCTGCGTAGTGCCTTGGAGCTGGCCGCACTAGAAGGCTACGGCAACCTCACACCGATGCGAATAGCCGACGAGGCGGGGGTCTCGATCGACACCTTCTTCGACCTGTTTGAGGACATGGAGGCCTGCTTCTTGGCTGCGATCGGGAAGCTCAGCGAAGAGGTTCGCGAGATTATGTCGGACCCCGCGCTCGCCTCGCGGGAATGGCCAGTGGCTGTGCGCCGTGCCTTGGACGCGTTGATGCGCTACTTCGCGGCGCGGCCCGCATATGCACAGACCATCGCCACCGGGGTGTTTGCGATGGGCCGGCGCGCGGTGGACCTAAATGCGGATCTCGCCTGTGAAGTGGCAGCGAAGCTGACCGCGGGTGCTCCCGGACCGCCGCTTACGAGCCTTGCCCAGGAGGGCATCGAGGGAGCAATATGGCACACGATCTACTGCCAGACCGCCAAGGGCGGAACGGGCGCTCTGCCTGAGCTCTCCGACTACCTTGCCTATGTGGTCTTGGCGCCCTTCCTCGGAGCCGAGGAGGCCGCGCGCATCGTCACCGAGGGAAGCGCTTAGCGCTTGCGCCGGTAGCGCATCTCAGCGAAGTGGGTGAGCAGGATGCCCACGAGCAAGGACAGCACGATCACAATGATGAGTGGCGTGGAGCTCTTGCCGAAGATCCAGTTGACCTGAACGTCTTTGACGTTGAGCACGGCAAACAAAGTCATCAGGACGGCAAGCACCACGAAAGCCCCCGTGCGGGCCAGCTCGCGACGATTACGCTTTTGAGCCGGTGCCTTCGCTGAGTCTGGCGTCGCCACAGCCTGATGCTACCCGCTGATCGGGCTGACGCAACCGGCGCCCTGGATGGAAGGGGTCGCGGAGAGCAAAGGACTACTCGACGGTTGCAGCGCTTTCGCCTGCAACCGCGAGGTTCGCAAGCTCGGCCTGCACCCAGGAGCAGTCAGCGGACAGCTCCGGGACGCCCATGGCGGCGGCCACGTTGAGGGCCATGCCGTGGCGGAAGAAGTCATCGAGACGCTCAGGTTCGGCCGAGGAGAGCTCACCTACGAACGTGACGAGCTCGGCATAGCGACGACGCACACGGGCGCGCACGATCTCGTCGTCGCAGGCGGCGTAAGCCTGGTGCTGGAGCATGAGGTAGTCGCGGTCGGTGGAAAGCAGCTCCTTGTAGGCGCTGCCCATCGCCATGAGGACATCCTCGCAGTCAGCTGGGGCCCGCCCGGCCCGATACTCAGCCGCGGCATGGGTGAACGTATCGGCGAAACGATCGAAGCAATGATCGACCGCTGCCAGGAATAGGTCGCGCTTGCCGGCGAACAGACTGAAGACATAGGGCTGGGCGACACCGACGCGGCGCGCAATGCGATCCACGGGCGTGCCGTGGAGCCCACTAACGGCGAACTCATGAACCGCCGCGGCGATCAGTGCTTGGCGGCGCTCAGCGGCAGGGACGCGCCGACGTTGCCCTCCGCTCGCGTGCGAGGCACCCCCTTCATCCGCCCCCTCTGCGGAATCCATACTTGCGCGCGCGCGTAGGGCACCATCCCCAGCAACATCAAACCCCCCCACCTCCTCCTTCCCTGTCATCTGGATCTCCCTGGTCGCGGCTGGTCCATTTCCATTAGATTAGCGGTCACTAATAATTTTTAGGAGGGGTTCGTTCGTCACGCCTCGGGCAACTCCATCGTTGACGAGGCAAGCCCTCGCCGACGACACGCCTTCCCTACCGGGAGACCGGCGCGCAACCCGAAGACCGATGCGAGGATGAGGGCTCATGATGGCGAATAGGGTGACGATGGGCAAATCAGAGATGAACGGAGAGGCAACGGAGGAGCGAGGCCGGGCAATGCAAGAGCGACCTCCAATAGTGCTCGCCGCGGCGGCGGCTCTCGTGCTGGCGCTGGCCGGATGCGGGTCGAGTAAGACTGAGACCGTTTCCGTGTCAAGCGCTGCGCCATCCGGGGCTACGACTCAGCCCACGACTACGACGGGCACGAACAGTTCCTCCACCAAGACCACAACGCCTACGAACACCGGCACGAGCACGAACGGAGGGACGAGCGCGGAAACGACGCGCACGAGCAGCGCGCCGGCATTCACCAAGGAACCCGCGAGCAGCGAAAGCCTCAACGGAGCCGTGGCCGTGGTCAAAGCACATGGGTACTCCGCGAGCGAAACATCCGACTATCGCCCGAACCAGACCCTGCGCGTGCTCGTGGGCACTCGCAGCGGCTCGAGCGATGGGTACGGCCAGCAGGCTTTCTTCTTCGTCGACGGCCACTACCTGGGAACAGACACCAGCCAACCGAGCGCCACCGTGAAAGTAGTGGGCCAAAGCGACACCGAAGTGACGCTCGCCTACCCCCTCTACAAATCGGGCGACTCGCTCGGGCATCCGAGCGGTGGCGAACGGACGGTTCGCTTCCAGCTCAACAATGGGCGCCTAGTTCCGCTCGGCCAGATCCCCTCAGCCGCCACGCGCACCGGCGGGGAATAACCGGGCGATCAAGCGATCGTCCGTGGGATAACACCGGCAGATCGAACCGGCCCGCCGGCCTGGCGCTCGCGACCCTCCGCCCAATGCCCGGCCTCATCTCCGTCTCCGCTTCACGTGTCGTTGACAAATAGGGCGAGGGAAGCGCTGCTTGTGGGTAGATTCTCCTTACCACTCTCAATCGCAAGGGGAATCAGATGAGCCAAACGATCGAAGGCCGTGCCGAGGAGCTGCTGAAGGGGAAGAACTTCGTGACCGTGTCCACCCTGCGCCCGGACGGATCGGTGCATGCGGCACCGGCCTGGGTTGACGTGCAGGACGGCCGACCGGTCCTGAACACCGCCGAGGGGCGTGCCTGGCCGCGCAACCTTGAGCGCGACCCGCGTGTGACCTTGACGGTGCAGAATCTCGAGAACCCGTACGAGTACGTGACAATTCGCGGGCGCGTAGCCGAGCGCACCAAAGAGGGCGCCGACGAGCACATCGATTCCCTCGCGATGAAGTACATGGGTCAGGAGACCTATCCCCTGCGCCAGCCAGGCGAACAAAGGTTGATCGTGCGCGTGGATCCCGAAGACGTGCACGTCTACCCCAGCTGAGCCGGCCGCCCGACGGCGTAGGGAGCATCGCGTCCCATCAGCACATCCCGTCGATCTAGGCGCTCGCCGGGAACTGTTGCATCCCCATTCGCATGCCCCACGCGCGCGCGTGGGGCATGCGAATTTCAGTTGACGCGCCCCAACAGCCGCCGCCACCAGGAAGGCGGCCGCGGCTGGGTGCGCAGCCAGTCCTCGCGCAACATCAATTGCCCTCGCTCACGAGCCGCCAACACGCACTTGGTGTGGGCGTGGCGGCGGCGACTTTTGTCGTCTTCGGGGAACATCAGCATGTGCTCGCTCAAGGCCGGTAGCTGACGGCCGCAGAACGGACAGCGGTAGGTTGCCGGCTTGCGGTTCTGAGCGCGGCGCACTGTCCACCAGCGCGCGTCTGGCAACTTTGACATGAATGCATTGTCGCGGCGGTAGCCTCCACTGTGGGCGGTAGGTGCGTAATGGCTATTGGAAGCGATCCAATTGAGGGCAGCAAGGCCGGTTCACTCCGGATGAATGGGGCCGACCGTGTGGGCGCCGACGCTCCAAGCGATCCAAACCCCGCCGAGCTGGTGCATGAGGCGCGCAAGGCGATCAAGCGCATGCGTGCGCTTGCGCGTCTGCTGCGCAGCGAGCTCGGCGAGGAGGAGTTCAAGCGCGTAAACGACTCCTTGCGCGACGCCGGTAGGCGCCTCGCGGGGGCGCGCGACGCGGAGGTCCGGCTCGAGACGCTCGACGGGCTCACCAGACGCCATCCGAAAGCGCTGGCGCTTGAGGGAATCGAACGACTGAGGGAGCGGTTGGAGCGTGAGCGCGCACACACGGGTGAGCCGGCAGATCGCGAGCAGGTGCTCGAGGACATCGCGACGATGCGCCGTCAACTGGCCCAATGGAACCTTGTCGATCACGACTTCCAGACGCTCGCCCCTGGGTTGAGGCGCATATACCGTGAAGGACGCCAGCGCCACGCCCACGTCAGGCACGAGCAGGCAGACGACGCGCAGGCTCTGCACGACTGGCGCAAGCGCGTGAAGAGCCTCTACTATGCGCTCGACATGCTTGGCGGCAAGAAGGTCCCAGGCGCACGCCGAGCCACGCGGCAGGCCGACCGCCTTGGAGACATGCTCGGCGAGAACCATGACCTGTGGATGTTGGGCGCCTATCTCGAGGAGCATCCCGACGCCTTTGCTGGGGAGCCTTCAGCGCGCGAGACATTGTTGACGCGAATCGAGCGGCGACGCAAACGTTTGCGCAAACGGTCGCTCAAGCTCGGGGCACGCCTATATAGACACAAACCGAGGGCGTTCACACGACGCATCGGTCATACGCTGAGCAGCTGAGGCGACCCGCTCCACGGTTCAGGGTTTTGCCCGGTTTGGTCGATGTAGTTGGCGAGCCGCACAGCTATGGGCGCACGACTACGACTACACCTCCCGACCTTGTTCCTTGCCTGCCTGATAGGGGGGCTTGGCGTGTTTGCGCTGCACGCCATCCTTGGCTTCGGCGGCGCCGGCGGCGAGGGTCTTTTCCAGGACGGCATCTACAACGTGCTGATGCTCGGCTCGGGGCTGATGGTCTTGACCCGCGGCGCACTCGTACGCGAGGAGCGCGCGGCCTGGCTCACAATGGGCGCCGGGCTGCTGTCTTGGGGCTTGGGCGAACTGTATTACTCGCTGCTCATCGAAGGTACGAGCGCGGTAGCCGGCGGAAGTGTGTCGGGCGCCGACGTGCTCTTCCTGACGATGTACCCCTGCTTTTATGTGGCACTGGGACTACTGGCGCGGCGCCACCTGCGCGATCTGCGCACCAGCATGTGGCTGGATGGACTGATCGCTGGGCTCGGGGCTGCATGCGTGGCGGCCGCACTGGTCCTGCCTCCGGTTCTGCACAGCGCCACGGGCGCACACAGCTCGATCATCGTGTCGCTCGCCTATCCGATCGGCGATCTCCTCTTGATGATGTTCGCGGTCGGGGCACTCAGCATCAGCGGCTGGCGAAACTGGAACGTGTGGCTGCCGATCGCGGCAAGCATGTTCGTCAGCGGAGTCGCCGACTCCATCTACCTCTACCAGACGGCCACCAACTCCTACCAGGCAGGCACTTGGCTTGAATGTCTGTGGCCGCTCGCCGCGATCCTGCTCGCGGTCGCCGCATGGACTCCATCGGTGTCCATGCGCCCACGCCAGATGACGAGCTGGCAGATGATGTCCGTGCCCGCATTGGCCTTGCTTGCCGCATTGGGAGTGCTCGTATACGGCAACCTCGGACCACGCCTGACGGCGCCTGCGCTAATCCTGGCGGCGGCAACTGTGCTCGCTGTGGGGGCACATTTGCTTGTCACCCTGAGGGAGAACCTCGCCTTGCTCGCCCACTCACGACGTCTGTCGCTTACCGATCCACTGACTGGCCTCGGCAACCGGCGTCTGCTTATGAGCGATCTGCGGCTTGCCTGTAAGACGGCTGCCTCAGGTGAGCCTTGGGAACTGGTGCTGTACGACCTTGACGGCTTCAAGCTCTTCAACGACACGTTCGGCCACCCTGCCGGCGACACGCTGTTGGTGCGCTTGAGCGAGCGTTTGCGCAGCGCGGTCGCTCCGTGTGGAACCGCTTATCGCATGGGTGGAGACGAGTTTTGCGTGCTGTTTGACCTCTCAGCTCAGGAGAACGAGAGCTTCGTGCATTCGAGTGTGGCGGCGCTCTGTGAGCACAGTCCGAGCTTCTCGGTCACGGCTTCCCACGGGGTGGTTCAGATCCCGGCTGAGGTGAGCGATCCAGCATCGGTCATGCAGCTTGCCGACCAGCGCCTGTACCGGCGCAAGGAGGAAGTGGCAGCCCGGCGCGCGAATGCGCTCTTGGATATCGAGGCCGCGGGCAGTCTGCTCGCGGCCGAAATCACACCCTCTGACGTCGCCGAGCCCGGCGCACGCAAGCCTTCAGGAGACGCTTACGACGGTGAGAATGCTCTCCCCCTTGGGCAGAACGACGGAGGCCCGCTCACCGGCACGGTGCCCGAGCAGCGCCCGGGCAACCGGAGAATCCGCCGACAGCCGCCCATCTGAGGGGGAGGCGTCGTGCGAGCTGACGATCTGCCAGCTGCGCTCCTTGCCTGCCTCGTCGCGCACCACCACGGTCGAGCCGAATCCGACGGCCCCGTTGGTTGCCTCGGAAGCCTTGACTATCTCCGCGGTTGAGATCCGTTCGCGCAGTTTCGCGATCTTCGTCTCCAGGTGTGCCTGATCGTTCTTAGCGTCGTGATACTCGCTGTTCTCCTTCAGGTCCCCCCACTCGCGCGCCGTTTTGATCCGCTCGGCGATCTCGCGCCGACCCTCTCCCTCGAGGATCGCAAGCTCTGCTTCGAGCTCCTTGAGGCCCTCGGCGGTGATCATGTTGGCTGCGTCCGCGCTCATCCGAGACGAAGCCTACTCGGCGGAGCGCTCGAGCACGCGTTGGCATGCTCCGTATGGGGGTGCCCTACGCGCGCGTAGGGGGTCTTGCTCAGAAGTACGTGCTGGCCGGCGTGGAGAGCAAGGCATAGATCTGCACGACCGCTCCCTGATAGAGCAGTTGCGTGGAGGGGGGCGAGCCGAAGGCGAACAAGCCATCGGTCAAACGCTGGTGGACCCACACGCTGTCTACATAGGTCTGCGCTAGCTTGGCCCCGGGCGGGTCATGGGTAACCGCGTCGAGGTACATCAGGTTCCTGAAATACACGGCCGGAAAGAAGGGGTTTTCGCTGAGCAGCCGCGGAATCGTAAAGTAGGCCAGTGCCGCGCTAGCAGTTTGGCGCGCCTGAAAAAGGAATTCGCTGTTGCCGGTGGCTTGGTAGAGCAAGACTCCCGCACCGATCATTGAGCCTTGGTTGTAGCTCCAAAGCGAGGGATCGATCACGCCGTGCAGGCGGATGTGATCGGCGTAAAGACCATTGGGCTCAGTTAGGCAGCGGCGCACCCACTGGTAGGCCTCCTCCGCGAACCCGAGGTACGCCAGGTTGCCGGTGACGCGAAACAGCTGCGCACCCAGCTCGGCGGCGGGGCCGTCGGTGACCGTGTTGCGATCGGTGTTACTGGGAGAGTCGGAGAAGGGCACTCCGCCGGGGCACGCGAGCTTGGTGTTGTTCTCCCAGCCGGCCATCACGAACGCCATAATCTGCTCGGCCTTTTCCAAAGAGGCAGCTTCGTGGCGGAGTTTGTAGAGCCGCAGCAGCTCGATCCCGACCCACTCGTTGTCGTCGTAGTAGCTGGCGCCGCCGGGAGGTACGACCTCGCCGTTGAAGGAGGGCAGTTCGGGAGGCGCAATCCCGGGCGCTTCGGCCGGTTCGGAACCTTCCCCGGGTTCTTCGCCTTCGGGTTGTTCGCCGGTGGGGGCCTTGCCGGCAACTGGTGAAGGGGCGGCCCAATACTTCCCGAGGCCAAACAGACGGGCTTGCACTTCGCGCGAATGGGTGCTGGCCTGGCTTGCCGCCTGTCCGGAGATGCTTGCCACGCTAATCGTCGCGGCAAGTGCTTGGGAGAAGGGCCATAGATAGGAATAGGGTTCGCCCTCATAGAGGCCGCTGCCGGGGATGTAGAAGTTCTGCTGCATGGCCGCATATCCAACGAGCGCGCGGGCCGGGTTGCCGTGCAGGCCGGGCTTGGGCTTCTTGGCTGGCTTCTTCAGCTTCTTGCCTCGGGCCTTCGCGCTCGAAGTGCTTGAGGGTGTGACGGGCGCGCTTGGTCCCGCCGAGGCCCCTCCCGTGCTCGATGAAGAATGGGCGAATTCGTCTGGTCGCGCGGGCCGCCGGGGATATTGGGCCTGCGCTGGATAGTGCGATCCCGCTCCCTCAGGCGACCGTTTGCGTTGGGTCGCATGAGCGGGTGTGATTGAAAGCGCGCAGGCGTAGAGGAGCCCGATTAGGGCGAGCAAGAGTCCAAGGCGGACTGGGGGTACGCGTGCGCTGCATCTCATTTAGATCTGGCCTCCACGACAAAGTACAAGCGCTATGACGCTTGCTCGGCCTGTGCAACGAGACTCCCAGGACTCGTCCACGCGCGACACTTTCAGAACAAACGAGCGCCGCCAACGATGCGCTGGGGGTATTGTGCGCCGCCGAAGAAGCTTCTTCATCAGAGTGAAGACACCCGATCATCGAGGAGACGCACGTGAGAACAGTTAGAGAGGCCGTGTTCGAGCTACTGCGCGAACGCTCGATGACAACGGTGTTCGGCAACCCTGGCTCCACCGAGCTACCGATGCTGACCGAGTTCCCGGCCGACTTCCGCTACGTGCTCGGCTTGCAGGAGGCAACAGTGGTGGGCATGGCCGACGGATATGCCCAGGCAAGTGGGCGCCCGACGCTTGTGAACTTGCATACGGCACCTGGCGTGGGTAACGCCATGGGGGCGATCTTCAACGCACAAGCCAACAAGAGTCCGCTGGTGGTGACCGCGGGTCAGCAGTATCGCTCGCTGATGACTTTGCAGGCCAACTTGACCAACCGCGATGCCACGCGCATGGTGCATCCGCTTGTGAAGTGGAGCTATGAGCCTCCGCGTGCCGAGGACGTTCCGCACGCGTTGGCGCGCGCGATCCATGTGGCTGGTCTGCCTCCGCGCGGGCCTTCGTTTCTGTCTATCCCAATGGACGATTGGGGCGCGGAGATCGACGAGGGTGCCGTAGCTCACCAGAGCACCCGCAAAGTTATGGGTGCTGGTCAACCTGGCCCTGACGCCCTAGCCGCCCTGGCCCAGCGCCTGCAAAGCGCGGAGCGTCCGGCGCTCGTGGCGGGCCCTGAGATCGATGCCTCCGGCGGCTGGGATGCTGCGATCCGGCTCGCGGAGCTGCAGCACCTGCCGGTATATGCAACACCGGCTCCCGGCGGCGGACGGATTGGCTTTCCCGAGGACCATCCGCTCTTTCAGGGCATCCTCCCGCCTGCCGTGCTGCCCGTCGGGGAAATGCTCGCCGCACACGACTTTGTGTTGACGGTGGGTACCTCTGTCTTTCCCTATTACCCCAACGTGCCGGGCCCGCTCTTGGCCGAGGGTACGAGCCTTGTGGCGATCACAAGCGATCCTGACGAGGCGGCGCGTGCGCCGATGGGCGACGCGATCGTGGCCGATCCTGCGCTCACCCTTGCAGCGTTGGCTGAGATGCTCGAGGAGTCTGAGCGTGAGACTCCTGCTGCACGACCCGCACCAGAGCCAGTACCCCTGAGCGACCCGATGAGCCCGTCCACCGCGGTACGCGCACTCGCCGAGGTATTCCCACAGGATGGGATCGTGGTGCTCGAGTCGCCGTCGGCCACGGTCGCCTTGCGCAACCAGTTGCGCCTGTCGGCGCCGGGTAGTTACTACTTCTCCTCCGGCGGCGGTCTTGGCTTCGGGATGCCGGCCGCGATCGGGGTGCAGCTGGCCCAGCCAAGTCGCCCGGTGGTGTGCGTGATCGGCGAGGGCTCAGCCCAGTACGCGATCCAGAGCCTTTGGAGTGCCGCCGCTTATGACGTGCCGGTGACGTTCCTAGTCTTGCGCAACGACGAGTACGCGATCCTCAAGTGGTTCGGGATGCTCGAGGACATTGTGGGCGCACCGGGCCTTGACCTGCCCGCACTCGATGTGGCCGCTGTGGCGAGCGGCTATGGCGTCAAATCGCGCGTTGTGGGCAACGCCGAGGAGCTTGCCGATGGGCTGAGCACGGCGCTTGCCTCGGGCAAGCCCGAGCTCGTCGAAGTGAGGGTGGCACCAGGGATGGCACTCTCGTGAGTGATGGACAGCCTGATGTGATCGTCGTCGGCGCCGGACTGGCCGGCCTAGTGAGCACGCTCGAGCTACTGCGCAGTGGACACACAGTGGTGTTGCTCGACCGCTGTCGCCCACAGGAGCTCGGGGGGCTCGCGCGGGAGGCATTCGGCGGCATGTTCATGGTCGACTCGCCCGAGCAGCGCCGCTCCCGGATTCCCGACAGCGAGCGCCTCGCGCTCGAGGATTGGCTACGAATCGCCGAGTTCGACCCGGAGGATGTGTGGCCGAGGCGTTGGGCTGAGCAGTACGTGACACGCGCCCGCGACGACGTGGGTGGGTGGTTGCGCGAGATCGGCGTGAAATTCTTCCCCGTAGTCAACTGGGCCGAGCGTGGCAACTTCGGCGACGGCAACTCGGTGCCGCGCTTCCACTTGACCTGGGGCACGGGCAAGGCGCTCGTGCAGGCTGTTTGGGGAGCGATCGAGGCCCACCCGCGCCGCTCGGCCTTGGATCTGCGTCTGCACTCGCGGGTGAGCAGCTTGATCGTCGAGGAGGGACGAGCGATTGGCTGTCGTGTAACCGGAGAGCACCTCCCTGTGCGCGATGGAGCGCCCGAGCCTGGTGAATACGAGCTGCGCGCCGGTAAGGCGGTCGTGATTGCCGCCGGGGGCATCGGGGGGAATCTGGACTTGGTGCGCCGTGAATGGCCCAGCTCGAGGCTTGGACCGGCACCGGAGAAGCTCTTGATGGGCTCTCACTATTACGCCGACGGCGCAATGCATGAAGAGGTGAGGCAACTGGGCGGCAACGTCACCCACCTGTCACGCATGTGGAACTATGCCGATGCGGTGCGCCATCCCAAACCCCAGCGCGAGCACCATGGCCTGAAGCTGATCCCGCCACGCTCGGGGGTGATGCTCGATCCGGACGGTCGCCGCTACGGACCGGTGCCGGTGATGCCCACGTTCGATGCCTATGCGGCGCTCGAGCGCATGTGCGAGGACGAGCGCAAGTACTCGTGGTTGGTGTGCAACTTCAAGATCGCAAAGCGCGAGCTGGACGTGTCTGGCTCGCAGCACAACCCACACCTGCGCGAGCGGCGCATTGTGCCGTTCCTGCTCGGCGTGCTGCTTGGCAAACCGGTCCTGGTGAACCATTTTCTGCAGGGCTCGCCCGACTTCGTGTCAGCCGCTTCGCTTGGGGAGCTGGCCGACAAGATGAACGAAGTCACAGGCGAAGGGGCGATCGAGGCTTCGGTGCTGGAGCGGGAGATCGGCCGCTACGACGAGACGATCGCGCGTGGGAAGGGCTTGTTCAACGACGATCAGTTGCGTCGTATTGGACAGTTGCGCAACTGGCGTGGCGACCGGCTGCGCACCGCTCGCTTCCAGCGCATCGTGGACGCTAAAGCGATGCCTTTGATCGCGATCCGCCTGCAGCCGCTGGCGCGCAAGAGCCTTGGTGGCATTCAGACCGACCTTGGCTGCCGCGTGTTGCGCGGGGGAGGTGAGCCGATCCCTGGCCTGTACGCGGTTGGCGAGGCCGCCGGCTTCGGTGGCGGCGGAGTGCACGGCAAGCGTTCGCTGGAGGGCACATTCCTTGGAGGGTGTGTCTTTACGGGAAGATTGGCCGCGGCAAGCGTTGCGGGAACCGAGCTGCCTTTGCGTATTCCCCCACAAGTCGACTAGAACCTTTATTGAGCTCCGCCCTGCAGCGATTGGCGAGAATAAAGGGGCCTGAGTTGTGTATCTATTTTTTACGATTTTGCGATAGTGAATACACTCGTAAATACTATTGCAAAATTTCAAAATAGAGCAATACCATCTCTCCGCTTATCCCCCCAGACCCCCCCACCCGTTATGACTACGTCACGATCGGGCATGTGACACGCGACGCGATCGAGCACCCGGAACGGGGCACCCTCTACCGCGCTGGCGGCAGCGCCTTCTACAGCGCTCTGCAAGCCGCGCGCCTGGGACTGCGCGCGCTGATCGTCACGCAAGGCGTGCCAGAGGAGGTCGAAAAGCTGCTGGCGCCATATCTAGATGAGCTCGAGCTGCGCGTGATCCCCGCCCAGCACACGACGACGCTGAGCACACGCGGAGCCGGTGCCGAGCGCAGCCAACGCCTACTGGCCTGGGCCGGGCCGATCGTGGAGCCGATGACGCCCGACACCGCGATATTGCACATCGCCCCCGTGGCGCGCGAGACGCCCGTCTCCTGGAGAGGCAAGGCCGAGTTCGTAGGCGTTACACCCCAAGGCTTGGTACGACAGTGGCAAGAGGACGAAGGTCTTCCCATTGTCCAACTGGACACGGGCTCGCTGCTGGGGGACATACCGCTAGTCCCGCCCGATAGCGAGGCGCTGCCTGGCCGCATGACAGCCGTGGCGCTCGAGCAGGCGCTGCTCCCTGGACGCTTTGACGCGGCTGTGATAGCCGAGCAGGAGTGCTCCAGCTGTCACGCTCTGTTCCCGGCGGCCCGTCGCCATGGGGCGATCGTGGCTGTTACAGCTGGCTCGCGGCCCACCACTGTCCACCTGCCCGGAGATCAATCGGTGGCGCAGACTCCACTCCCTCCGGTCGTCCCGATGTGCGATGACATCGGCGCGGGCGACGTGTTCGCAGCCGCTTTCTTCGTGGCCCTGGCTGAGGGCCGGGAAGCACTCGAGGCCGCCGTATTCGCAAATGCAGCAGCCGCTATGCGCATCGCCGGTGAGGGGCCCGATGCGATCGGCAGCCGCGAGGCGATCACTCTCTGAATACGCTCTCGCGCGCGAGGGTCACGTCGAGCCAGGACTTCAGCTCGGTCGGATCGACTGCATGCTCGCTGCCGGCAATGCGCGCCGCGAGCAAGACGCAGCCGCCGACCGGTGCCATCTCCACAACCGCCACCGTGGCAAGCGGGGCGATCTCATGGATGGCCGCGGCGAGGGGCTCGACGAACAAGGCGCCCACCTTGAAGGCGCTGCCGATCAGCCCAACCGGGAAGTCGCCGGCGAGCCCGGTCTGCTCGATCACGGCCGCGACTTGGCGAGCGAGTTCGGAGGCGGCGCGCTCGTAGAGTCCACGCGCGACATGGTCCCCGGCGTGGGCGAGGCGTGCGGTCTCGATCGTAAATGCGGCGATCTCGCCCTTGGCCAGCGGCTTGGAGTAGACGAGCGCGGCGAGCGCCTCGACGCTGGGAACGTCAAAGAAGTCCATCGCGGCGGCACTCAAGGCAGTCTCTGGACCAGAGTGCTCACGGTCACACAAGGCCGCCTTGATCGATTGCACCGCCAGCCAATAGCCGGAGCCCTCGTCGCCGAGAACGTGACCCCAGCCGCCTGCGCGCCAGGCACGCCCGTCGGCGCCCACTCCGAATACGTTGCTGCCCGTCCCCGAGATCACTCCTACGCCGGGGTGTGCGCCGGTGGCCGCCGCCCAAGCCCCGACCACATCGTTGACGACAACCCAGGTAGCAGGACGGTTTGAGCGCACCTCGGCGGCCACGGCGTCGGTGTCGGTGCCGGCGATCGCCAAGACCGCGGCGTCGAGCTGCTCATGCTCGATCCCGGCGCGACCGACGGCTTCGTCTGTTGCCTCCAGAAGTGAGTCGATCGCGGTGCGAGTGCCCACGGCGTCCGGGTTACTGGACGCACCGTGACCGAGGTGCAGGACATGCTCCTGGAGGTCGAGCACGGCGGCGAGCGTCTTGGTTGCGCCCCCGTCCACACCCATCACGTAGCGGGCACCCGTTTCAAGGACCGGCGAGAGCAAAGCTGTAGGCAAGGTCACGAGTGGTTCGCGCTTCATGGCGTGATCCTTACAGGAGCGCTTCGAACACGAGTTACGATCGCGGGTACGACAAACGCCGTCCCGGGTAGGCAGAACGCTGGTTCGGGTGGGCAGACGCTCGTTCGGGTGGGCAAACACTGTCCCGGTTGGTCGACATTTGGCCGTCCCGGTTACGATCACGGACATGGTGGGCGCCCCGATCTTTGCGAAGGCCAAGCTCGAGGCGGGCATGTATGAGTCTTTTTACCTGCGCGCCGTGTCCCCGGATGAGCCGGTGGGAGCCTGGATCCGCTACACGGTCCACAAGCGCCCGGGCCAAGCCCCAAGCGGCTCGCTGTGGTGCACGGTGTTCGACGCGTCGGCAGGGGCACCGTTCATGCATAAGCGCACCACCACCGAGCTGACGGTGCCCGCTGATGGGTGGATCGAGATCGGCGGGGACTCACGCCTGGGACCTGGCCTGGCGGAAGGAAGTTGTGGCCCGGCGCGCTGGTCGTTGCGCTTCGCTTCGAAGGAGCCGGAATTGCGCCATCTCAAGCAAGGCTGGCTGTATAAGGCGCCCTTGCCGCGCACGAAGCTCACGAGTCCCGCTCCGGCGGCGAGCTTCGAAGGCACTGTCGAATTGCCCGACCGCACGCTGCGGTTGGATGGTTGGAAGGGCATGGTCGGCCACAACTGGGGCTCCGAGCACGCGGAGCGTTGGATCTGGCTGCACGGGATCGGCTTTGAGGAGGATCCTCTTGCGTGGGTGGACGTGGCACTTGGACGGGTGCTCCTCGCGGGCCGGCTGACGCCGTGGGTGGCAAGCGGTGCGATCTCGCTGGACGGTCGCATGCTGCGACTAGGTGGGCTTGGCGCACGAGGGCTGAAGGTGGCGGAGAGCGCCGCGCGCTGCTCGCTGACGATCCCAGGAGAGGGCGGCCTAAGTGTCGAAGCTCACGTCGATGCACCGGAAGGGTCAAGCGCCGGATGGCGTTATGCCGATCCTGACGGTGGCGAGCACGATGTGGTCAACTGCTCGGTGTCGGCACTTGCGCTCAATGTACGCCCACATGAACAGGCGGCCAGCACACTGCACACTGCCTATGGCGGGGTCTACGAGCTAGGGATGCGTGAGCGAGACCACGGCGTGCCACTCGCGCCGTTCACCGACGGGTGAGCACCGACGAGTGGCCTGACTGGCCGTACAGCCAAAGTCTCGCATTTCACTGATACGGTGATCGAGCCATGCCTGTCGGCTCATCATCAGACGGAGCACTGGAGGAGTTTGTCGCCTCCGCCCCGGCACTACAGAGAGCGGGAATGCGCGTACTTGTGGCGCTCGCGCGCAGGCCGCGCGGAGCGGCGTTGCTGGCGCGTGCGCCCACCGTCAATCAGCTGGCGCAGATCGTGCTGGCGCTCGGCCGCTACGACAACCCAGAGGTCAGCCGGGCGCTTGGATGGGACGGAGTCGAGGTCGTGGCGCGCGGAATGGCGCTGCGACAAGCCGAGGGACGACCGTGACAGTCCACAACCAATCGACGCTAAGACGTGGCCGGCGAGATGCGTGACTCGGTACGGATGAAGGCGGACGTATGCGTGATTGGCGCGGGCGCGGGCGGGGCCGTGGCGGCCGCTGAGCTGGCTGAGGGTGGCATGGATGTGGTTGTGATCGAGGAGGGCCACTGGCATAACCCAGATGACTTCACGGCTCGGCCGCCGCAGATGCTCGCGCGCCTGTACCGCGATGGCGGACAGACGACGACGCTTGGGGCTCCCCCGATCCTGCTTCCGTTGGGAAGCGGATTGGGGGGCACCACGCTCGTCAATTCGGGCACCTGCTTTCGCACACCGTCGCGAGTACTCGAACGCTGGGCAAGTGAGTTTGGCCTGGACTTGGACGAGCGCTCACTGAGTACCTGCTTCGAGCGTGTCGAAGCAGCGTTGTCGGTGAGCGAGGTGACCCCCGAGCTGGCGGGCGGGAACGCGGCGGTAGCGCGGCGCGGGGCTGAGCGGCTTGGCTGGTCACACGGCTATCTACGCCGTAACGCACGTGGGTGTGTGGGCTCGGGTGTGTGCGCGTTTGGCTGCCCGACTTCAGCCAAGCAGCACACCGGCATCACCTACATCCCTCGAGCCCAGCGCGCGGGCGCACGAATCGTGACGGGAGCTCGAGTGGAGCAAGTGCTGGTTGAGGAGAACGCCATCGCTGTGAACCCACGTGCCTGGCCTCCAAATACGAGTGGAGTAAAGGGCGGGACCGGCCGGACTGGCAATGTGCGGATCGCAAGCGGCGTGCGTGCGCGGATGGCGAGCGGTGCGCAAATCGAGGTAAGTGCACCGATCGTGATCGTGGCCGCTGGCACGATCCACACGCCCTTGTTGCTTGCCCGCAGCGGGCTTGGCGAAACGTCAGGCCAACTCGGACGCAACCTCTCACTACATCCGGCGACGGCAGTGTTCGCGCGTATGAACGAGCGGGTGGACATGGCCAAAGGCGTGCCCCAGAGCTTCTACGTAGACGAGTTCGCCGAAGAGGGGATCATTTTTGAGGGTGTTGCGGGCCCACCAGCGTATGCCGCGATGTCGCTGCCTCTGACCGGCGCCAAGCATGCGGAGGTGATGGCTGACTACCCCTATTTGGCCCAGTTCGGGGTGATGGTGTCTGATAGCTCGCGAGGCAGCGTAAGGGCCGTGGCTGGGCGTCCCTTGATCCGCTATGACCTCGTCGAGGCGGACCTGAAGCGCTTCCGCAAGGGCCTTGCGCACATGCGCGAGCTGTTCGAGGCGGCCGGCGCGCGCGAGGTCTACCTGCCGCTGCCCGATGGGGTCAGTCCAGAGAGAGCACGCTTGCGCGACCTCAAGCTGATGGCGTTCCACCCGCTCGGCACTGCTCGCGCTGACGCGCGGCCCTCGCACGGTGTGATCGACGGTGGGCTGCAAGTCCATGACGTGCACGGCGTGTACGTGGCGGACGGCTCGGCGGTACCAAGCTCGCTGGGCGTGAATCCGCAGATGACGATCATGGCGCTGGCAACGCGACTGGCCTTCTCTCTGCTCGGCCGCGAGATTGACGATGCCCTAGCCAAACGGGAGGCCGCATGAAAGGTCGAGCGACATGGGCGGTCCTAAGCCAAACAAGAGGCCGTATGACGAGGTCGAACAGCATGAATGGCGCCCAAGTCAAGCGGGAGGCCGTATGAAGGGATCGACGTACGTTCGATTCGACCAACACTCAAACGAGGAGAAACGCGCATGTCGTTCCTGATCGATCCCCCCCTGTTGTATAGCGGTGGCCAAACCTATGCCCGCGCTACTCGCGGACTGGAGCCCAGCGCCAAGCGCGATGGAGTCTTCGGGTTGGCCTACATGGCCGTGTTCTGGGGCGTGAGTGTCGGCCTGTATCTCGACCAAGGCTGGACCAAGCCGGTGTGGAGGATGTGTCGCGCGGCCTCGGGCCGTGACTGGATGCTCAACTCGGGCGTGTTCCGTTTTGATTGGCGCAAGGCTGGTCCGCGCACGCACAAGCTGTCGGCGGCGATCTTCGCCACGTATCCGCTCTGGTTGTGGCTGGGAGTACGGCGGGGCCGTTCAGCCAAGTAGCTGCTGGTAAATCAAGAACATATTCAGCGAGGTGATGAGCGTCGCGATCGCAATCGCCGCGACGGTCGTGAGGCGGCGGTTGACGTGCACACCCATGACGCTGCGATTGCTGGTGAGCATTACGAGCGGCACGAGCGCGAAGGGAATCCCGAACGAGAGCACCACCTGACTAAGCACGAGAGCCGCGGTGGGGTTCATGCCGGCCGCCAAGACCGCTATGGCTGGCAGCATCGTGACTACGCGGCGGGCAATCAAGGGAATCCTCACTTTGATGAATCCCTGCATCACCACTTGGCCCGCGTAGGTACCTACGCTTGAGGAGGAAGCACCGGAGGCGAATAGTGCAACGGCGAACGCGAGCGCGGCACCACCGCCGACGAGATTTCCGAGCTGGGCGTGAGCTATGCCGATCGAGTCGAGCCCTGAGAAAACGGGAGTGTGAAACAGCTTCGCGAACATCGCGAGCATCGCCATGTTGATGATCCCGGCACAGCCCAAGGCGATGATCACGTCGAGCTTCTCGAAGCGCAGGACGCGCCGGCGCTCAGAGTCGTTGCGACACGCCATGCGTCCGTTCGTGAGAGCGGAGTGGAGATAGATCGCGTGGGGCATGACGGTGGCACCGATGATGCCCACAGCCAGGTACAGATAGCTCGTGCCGTGGAGGCTGGGGAGCAGGCCGTGCAAGGAGCCGCTGGCTGAAGGCCCTATACGCAGAGCCTCATAGAGGAACCCGAGGAAGACGATGCCGAGCAAGGCGCTGATTGCCAGCTCGAAGCGGCGGTAGCCACGCGTCTGCAGCTCTAGAATCGCGAAGGCGATCACGCCAGTAATCAAGCCTGCGGGCAACAGAGGCACGCCGAACAGCAGGTTCAAGCCGAGCGCGGCGCCGAGAAACTCGGCGATATCGGTTGACATCGCCATGATCTCCGCCTGCGCCCACAGTCCCCAGGTGACCGCGCGGGGGAAGCGCTCGCGGCACAGTTCGGGCAGGTCGCGGTCGGTGGCGATCCCAAGCTTGGCCGACAGGTACTGGATCAGCATCGCCATGAGGTTCGCCACCAGCACCACCCACAGCAGCAGGTAGCCGAACTGGGCGCCGCCCTGCAGGTTGGTGGCGAAGTTGCCCGGATCTACATAGGCGATCGCCGCGACGAACGCGGGGCCGAGCATCGCGAGTGTTGCGCGCAGCCTGCCTCTTGCCAAGAGCTCCTCGAGCGCGCTCGGTACGACAGCGCCGTCGGGCAGCGCAACGGAGGCCCCCTCGAGCGCTGCGGCAGGGCGCAGCGCGGTCTCGCTCATCTGGCCGACCCTCCGGAAGCGGGGACGTGAGACTCGACATTGACTCGCATCGCATGTAGGAGCCCACCCCCTAGCGTGTGCTCACGGCCATCAACGCTCAAAAGCAAGGGCCCGCCGAAGGGCTGGCGCTCGAGCACGTGGATGTGCCCACCGGGCATGATCCCTTGGTCTGCCAAGTAGCGCAGCATCTCGGGGTCGGCGTCGGATACGCGCACGAAGGTCCCCTCGTCACCGGGCACCAAGGACTCAAGGCTGCGCGTGGGGTGCTCCTCGAGCTCCAAGTCGACACTCGGGATCGGATCACCGTGTGGGTCGATCGTGGGATTGCCGAGCTTCGCCGCGATCAAGGCCTCTAGCTCCTCGGAGAGGACGTGCTCCAACACCTCCGCCTCGTCGTGCACACGATCCCAAGGCATGTGCAAGGCCTCGGCCAAGTAGAGCTCGAGCAAGCGGTGGTGGCGGATCACCTCTAGTGCGACCCGACGCCCCTCAGAAGTCAGGCGCACGCCGCGATAGGGCACGTGCGAGATGAGGCCGAGCTCGTCGAGCTTCTTGAGCATGCCCGAGACGGAGCCGGTCGTGAGATCGAGGCGCTCGGCGAGCGCATTCGTGGAAACGGGCTCGTCGCCTCTCGTTTCCAAGGTGTAGATCGCCTTGCTGTAGTCCTCGATCGCCGGCGAGCGCGCACTTTCCTTGGTGGCCATGCAGATTAGAATAAGGCATGCCAAGACTTTCTTCAAGTCCATCCACGAGAAGCCGGCTACTGTGTTTCCATACGAGGTCCACCGGGATTCCATACGAGGTCCGCCGAGTTCCATACAAGGTCCGCCAGGGTTCCGCGAGAAGTCCACCTGGGGGCACGCGAAAGATGCCCCCAGTCCAAACTGGCTACGTAGCCAAACGAGCCGCGGACGAGTAACATCGACGGTCACCACGGTCCGTGCCGCACCCCTGGCAGTCCGAATGGAGGCTTCGATGACAGCGACTGACACCAATCTCGAGGAGCAGCGCGTGCTTGAGCGCGAGCACTGGGTCGACGGTCCGCCCCACGCCCTGTTCAAAGAACTGAGGCGAGGCTGCCCAGTCCACTGGACGCGGGAGATCAGTGAATTCCCCGAGGAAGGCGGCTTTTGGTCGGTGACCACCGCCGAGGACGTCCACACCGTGAGCCGCGATTGGGAGACCTACTCCTCAGAACTGGGCGGGGTGACAGTCGTCTCCTCTGTTTTCCCTGTGGAGCTGGCGCGAGCCATGTTCATCGGGATGGACCCGCCCAAGCATGACCGCGTCAAGGCGCTCTTCCAAGCGGGCTTCACCCCCAAGCGGATCGCCGCCCACGAGGAGGCGATCAGAGAGATCGTGAACAGCACACTCGACGGTCTCGCTGGGCGCGAGGCGTGCGACCTCGTTACCGACGTGGCCCAGCCGGTCGTCTCGCGCGTGATCGGCAGCTTTATGGGTATCCCACCCGAGGACGATGCGATTTGGGCGCGCCTGATGAACTCGACACTCGGAGCTGGCGATCCCGACCTCAACCCCGATGGGATTGAGGCGGTCATGGACAAAGAGATCCCCGAGATCTTCGAGCGCTGCGGACGGATGATCGCCGAGCGGCGGGAGAATCCGACCGACGATCTCACGAGCGTGCTCGTGCACGCCAAAGTCGATGGCGAGCAGCTCGCGGAGCACGAGATCGTGATGGGCTTCTTCCTGCTCGTGGCGGCTGGCAATGACAGCACCAAGGCCACCTATTGCAGCGGCATGCGCGCGCTGCTGGAAGATCCTGAGCAGCGGAGACTCGTGCTCGAAGACCCGGAGCTCGTGCCCGGTACCGTTGAGGAGTCGCTGCGCATGTTCCCGGCGTTCGCCCACTTCAGGCGCACCGCCACCAAAGATGCTGAGCTGGGCGGCCAACAGATCAAAGAGGGCGATCGGGTGGTCATGTGGTACGCCTCCTCCAACCGCGACGAGACCAGGCACGAAGATCCCGATCACTTCGACGTGCGCCGTACAACCGAGCACCAGGCCTTCGGCGCAGGCGGCCGACACTTCTGTCTCGGTACTGCGCTCGCGCGCCTGGAGTTGCGCATCCTGTTCGAGGAGACGCTCAAGCGCTTCCCCAAGATGGAGCTCGACGGCAGGGGACTGATGGTCGAGTCGGGCTTCATCAACCAGCTCAAGACGCTCCCGGTTCGGTTGAACGCATAACGTGGTCGACCCCGAGCTGAGAGAGCCGGCGAGCGATGAAGCCGCAACTGTAAGGAGAATCACGACGATCGACGAGATCGTGATCGCGGACGATCCCGGCAACTGGGAGGCGCTCGGCTTCTCAGTGTCCTCAGGAGCGGTGCAACTCGGCACGGTGCGCGTTGCACTCGCGGGGCGAGCAGCCGGTCAAGGGATCCTTGGATGGTCGCTGCGCGGGATCTCGAGCACTGAGCTCGACGGTCTGCCCACAACCGTATCCAAGCGACCCACGCACGTCGGTGCGCAGGAGCACCCCAACGGAATGGGCAAGATCGACCATGTCGTTGCAATGTCGCCCGACCTCGACCGCAGCATGCGCGTGCTGGAGTCGGCAGGCCTTGACCTGCGCCGCATCCGCGAGCGACCGACTCCAGCGGGAGCCCCGCGCCAAGCCTTCTTCCGTCTGGGCGAGACGATCTTCGAGGTGATTCAGGAACCTGCCGAGGTACTCGAGCGCTCCGGCATGCGGCATGGGCCGGCGCACTTCTGGGGTCTCGCGCTCTTGGCTGAAGATCTGGATGAGACCGTAAGACAGCTCGCCGACCGGGCAAGCGAGATCAGGCCAGCGGTCCAATATGGCCGGCGAATAGTCACCCTCAGACGGTCGGCCGGACTGGCAGTGCCTGTAGCGGTGATGAGCCCCGCCGTCGCGTAGGCCACAATCCCTCTCGTGGTGGCCTCTATAGAGGACAGACAGGCGGGGTTCCGCTATGGCGCCGTCTTCCTGTTGACGCTGACACTGCTTGTGTTCGTGATCGTCGCGCCGAGCGCCAACTGGTCACGGGCCGTTGCATGTGCGCTGCAGTGGCTGGCGCTGCTCACGGTGGTAGCTACATCGCGCGCAAGCCGCAATGTACGCCGACCAGTGGCGATCGTGCTGCTTGGCCTCACAAGCTTCACCGTCGTCGGCGAGGCCGCCGGCGCACTCTCCACCGCCGAGCTGTTCGCAATCAGCGGGGTGCTCTCCGCGGCGATCCCGCTCGCGCTGATCGGAGGCTTGATGCGCCTGGTACGCGCCCACGGCGTTACCCCTCAGGCCGTGTCGGGAGCGCTGACCTTGTACCTGCTTGTGGGTCTCACGTTCGCGTGGGTCATCGGCTTCGTCGGAAAAGTCGATAACGCCCAGTACTTCGCCGAGCAGGCACACGCCTCCACGAGCCAGATCGTGTACTTCAGCTTCACCGTCCTAACCACAACGGGCTTCGGCGATCTCACCGCGGCAAACCACATTGGCCGCGCGCTCACGGTCGTAGAGATGCTGCTCGGCCAGCTCTACCTGGTGACGGTGATTGGGGTGCTGGTGGGCAACTTCGCCGGACGCTCGCGACGGGCACCGGGGGTATCTGGGCAAGAGCCACTGGAAAACGCCGACTCTTGACTTTCCACATCCTGAACACTTGTATCGAGCTTCGCATCCCGAACACTCGCAACGAGCGCCTGCACAGCCGGAGCTATGGATGCGTCGGCCAGATTGGCATAACCCACTACTAGCCCAGGCGAGGGACCTCCAACTCCCTCGAGCGCTACGCCCCGCGAGCGCGCGGCGCTGAGCACGGCCTGCTCGCCGATGCCATTAGGCAAACCGACGACAACGTAGAGACCGGCAGCAGCGCCAGATATCTTCGCCTCTGGCAACTCGTGGGAGAGCGCGTCCAGCAAGGCTTCCCGCCGGCGGCCGTAGCGACGTCGCTGGCGGCGCAAATGCCGATCGAGCTCGCCGCGCTCGATCAAGTCCGATAGTGCAAGCTGGTTGAGCGGCGAGGGCATGCTGCCGCGCCTGCGCTGACGGGTGGCCACCTCCTCGGCAAGCGGCGTGGGTAGCACGAGCCAGCCGAGACGCATCGCCGGTGCGAGCGTCTTGCTGGTCGAGCCGCAGTAAGCGACGTTCTCGGGCGCAAGGCCCTGAAGGGAGCCGATCGGCTGACGGTCATAACGGTACTCAGCGTCATAGTCGTCCTCGACGATCAAGGCATCCCGCTTGCGCGTCCACTCCACGAGCGCGAGGCGACGAGCGGGCGAGAGGACTGCGCCTGTCGGATATTGGTGTGCGGGGGCGAGCGCAACGGCATCCACCTGCCCGTGCTGAAGGCGCTCCACAACCAGCCCGTGCTCGTCGACCGGCAGTGGGACAGGGATTAGCCCCGCGTCGACTGCTGTCTCGTGCATACCCCGCCAGCCTGGACGCTCGACCGCCACACGGCGTGCTCCCTTGGCCACAAGCACGCTCCACAACAGCTCAACGCCGTGGCGCGTACCGCAGGTGATCACGACCTGCTCAGGCGTTGTGCGCACGCCGCGCACTCGACCTAGATAGCTCGCGAGCGAAGCACGCAGCTCGGGTGTGCCAGCAGGGTCTGGGTAGGCAAGCCTCTCATCGGGAACGTTGCGCAATACACGCGTCAGCGCCGACAGCCACGCCGCTCGGGGGAAGCCATCCAGCGCTGGGCGATAGGGGTTGAGATCGTGGCGAACCACATCCGCGAGTACGGCACTCGCGACCCTCTGTCCATCTGATACTGCTGCGCTCGCGACGGTGGTGCCCCCGCCGCGGCGTGTCTGCAGGTAGCCCTCGGCGGCGAGCTGGGAGTAGGCGTCCACCACCACTCCACGCGAGACACCTAGCTGTGCGCATAGGGCGCGTGTCGACGGTAGCCGGCTTCCTGGCGCGAGTCGACCGCTGCGCACAGCCTCGCGGAGTGTGCCCTCCACGCGAGCGCGCATCGAGCCACCTGAAGCATTGGATAGATCGAGGTGCAAATCCATTGGCCCTATATTCTCACACGAAATTGGTCCTTTTC
This sequence comes from uncultured Solirubrobacterales bacterium, assembly GCA_963746645.1. Lineage (GTDB taxonomy): Bacteria > Actinomycetota > Thermoleophilia > Solirubrobacterales > Solirubrobacteraceae > Palsa-744. Next base: position 2,610,425 of record CAVVBQ010000005.1, on the reverse strand, counting down.
AGGAAGCCAAAGAGCGCGTAGGGTGATCGACTATGGCCTCATCCCAACGGAATGCATCTCGGCCCATGGCCCCAACCCCTCGCACACGTCTACGGCGAATGCCAGCTCGTGCCGACTACCAGCGCGGGGTTATCGAGGCGATCCTCGATGAGGCCCTAGTGGCACATGTGGGCTTCTCGGTGGAGGAAGAGCCATATGTAATTCCCACGCTTCACGCCAGAGTGGGCGAGAACGTGTACTTCCATGGCTCGAGCGCCAGCCGCACTGTGCGCGCATTGGCCGCTGGCGCGCAGATGTGCTTGACGGTCACCTTGCTCGACGGGCTCGTGCTCGCCCGCTCGGCCGTGCACCATTCGGTCAACTACCGCTCGGTGGTCGTCCTCGGCCAAGCCAGAGCGATCGAAGAGCCGGTCGAGAAGATGTCGGCGATCGAGGCGTTCACAGAGCGCTTGATCCCGGGGCGCTGGGACGAGGTGCGCCCACCCACGGCGAAAGAGTTGAAGGCGATCCAAGTCCTTTCCCTGCCGCTCAGCGAGGCATCGGCCAAGCTGCGCACAGGCCCACCTCTCGATGACGAGGAGGACTACGCATTGGATACGTGGGCGGGTGTCGTTCCGCTACAAACCGTCGCCGGCGCACCAATCCACGACGCACGGCTAGCCGCGGGCACCCCAGTCTCACCCGCCGCTCATGCATGGATCGAGGGCCGCGACGCCCAAACGGCTACATAACCGACGATCCTGCCGCTATGGGGCATCCGCGAGCGGGTCGCGCCTGACTAGGCAAGCTATGAGCCGTATAAGACGAACGTAGGAGCTTTTCGCAAGCGGGTCCCAGCACGTCAGAATCGGAGCATGAGGATTCTTGTCGTCGAGGACGATCGTGCCGTGCGCGAAGCCTTGCGTCGCGCTTTGACGCTCGCCGGCTATGAGGTCCAAACCGCCGAGGACGGTGAGCAGGCGATCGAGATGGTCGTGCAAAACGTGCCTGATGCGGTGGTGCTCGACATCGGCCTCCCTGGGATCGATGGCTTGGAGGTGTGCCGCCGTCTGCGTCTGCTCGGCAACCGTGTGGCGATCCTGATCCTCACGGCCCGCGACGTGGTAAGCGACCGTATCGATGGCCTCGACGCCGGTGCCGATGACTACTTGGTCAAGCCGTTCGACGTGGATGAGCTCAAGGCGCGCCTGCGTGCCTTGCTACGCCGCACCAGCTCCTCCGGCGATCCCGACTCACTCGCATTCGCCGAGATCCGGCTCGACAGCGCGCGCCATGGTGCGGAGGTCGACGGACGCCTGGCTGAGCTCACTCGCACTGAGTACCAGCTCTTGGAGCTGCTGATGCTCAACCCGCGCCGCGTCCTCCCCCACAGCCTCATCTATGACCGTGTCTGGGGCTATGACTTCGGGCCGGCCTCCAACGCGCTACGGGTCTATGTGGGCTACTTGCGCCGCAAGCTGGATCAGATCGGGGCGCGACCGCTGATCCACACTGTCAGGGGCGTGGGCTATGTCTTGCGCGAACCATGACCTTGCGCGCGCGCATCGCTGCCGTGGCCGGGCTCGCCGTGGCGATCGCAGTGCTTGTCGCAGCCATCAGCCTCTATGTGGCGGTGCGCTCAGACTTGCGCGATGAAGTCGACAAGTCACTCACTCAGCGTGCCCAGGCATTCACCCCCGGCATCTCCACGGGTGCGCAGGAATCATCTGGCGGCTCATCTGGGCCTGGAGGCCTTTCCCCGAACGGCGGCTCACCACCTGGAGAAGGTCCGCCCCCGAACGACACCGGACCTCCCCAGGGGGCCGGGGAGGGCAGCGAATTTCCAAGTAGCGTGGAGCCTGCACCATTGGGCGGTCCCTCCGGCTACGTGCAGTTCGTCTCACCCAATGGCACAGCCCACGTTCCTGGCGGCCAGGGACCTTCAACGAAGATCCCCGTGAGCGCCGCGGACAGAGCTATCGCGCGTAGCGGCATAGGTCGCCTGCTGAGTGATCGCACTGTCAAAGGGACCCGCGTGCGCGTGCTCACGCTCGGCACCGGCGCCCATGGGGCTGTCCTGATCGCGCGGCCGCTCACTGAGGTGAACAATGAGCTGAATCGCTTGCTCTTGATCCTCGCGATCGTTGGCATTGTTGGCATCGCTATCGCTGCCGCTTTGGGTGCTTTGGTCGCCCGCGCCGCGCTCGCCCCGATCGCACGCTTCACGCGACGCACCGAGTCGCTTGCCGGCAGCCTTGACCTCTCACAACGTCTGCCGGATGGTGGTCGCGATGAGCTGGCACGCTTGGCCATTAGCTTCAACGCCACCCTCGACGCGCTCGAGCACTCGGTCGACGCTCAGCGCAACCTCGTAGCCGACGCAAGCCACGAGCTGCGTACCCCGATCGCCAGCCTTCGCGCCAACATTCAGACGTTGGCCGAAGCAGAGCGCCTGCCGCCTGAGGATCAGGTGAGCCTGCGCGCAGACATAGTCAGCGAGCTTGACGAGCTCACGCGTCTCGTCGGCGACGTGGTCGAGCTTGCGCGCGGCACCGAGAACAAGGGCGCCCTCCACGATGTCTCCTTGGATGAGATCGTCGGTGGCGCCGTGCAGCGTGCCGAGCGGCGTTCGGAGTTGCCTTTCCAGGTCGAGCTCGAGCCGACGATCGTTACCGGTGAAGCGGAGCGCATCGACCGCGCCGTCTCCAACTTGCTCGACAACGCGCTCAAGTGGAGCCCTCCCGGTAAGCCAGTCGAGGTCGGCTTGCGCAATGGACTACTCACAATCCGCGACTACGGTCCAGGCTTCGAAGAGTCCGACCTCCCCCACGTGTTCGAGCGCTTCTATCGCGCCGACGGTGCCCGCAAGCTGCCTGGCTCGGGGCTTGGCCTTGCGATCGTGCGCCAAGCAGCCGAGGCGCACGGAGGGTCTGTCGTGGCCGAGAACGCGCCCGGTGGCGGAGCGATCGTACTGGCCAGTTTCGGAACGGTCCTTGCGGGCGCGCCTGGCGAGAGGACCACCAATCAAGCCAGCGAAAGGACCCCTGGCACGCCCGCCGGGCCCTCCTCGCTCTCATGAACAGCTGCGAGGTGTACCTCTATCACTGTCGGCGGCGCCTCCAGGCCCACCTCAACCAACGTCACGCCAAGAGCCTTTGACAAACGTGAAACGTCCTCAAAAGGAGCACATGACTGGAATGAGAGCAATACCGTCAACGTACCGGTGACACGGTTATGAGCAAGTGTCGGACCGGCCTCTGCAAGCCGATCAAGCAGGATCGCAAGCAGGCGGTCTGGCAGCTCCGTGCGATGACCGAGCTCGGCGAACGTGATGCTGAGCTGATACTCCATCGTCATCGTCCCTTCCATTCAAAACCGTAGCGACGCATCAGGCTGATCACATTGCGCAAAGTGCTCGGCGCGCTCGGCGTCGAGCCCGTAGTGACGATATTCTCGCCATCTGGAGCATAGAGCTTGTAGTGTCCAGCCTTCTGCAGCTCTACCCGCCACCCCTGTCGCTCTGCGGCATCCAGAATCGTCCTGAGATCCTTCTTGAGGGTCATGTCGACGCTCCGTTCCCCTCGACATCCGGGGTCAAAGTCGCCCTATGCCATACAGTCACTAGTCGTCGCGTTGATAATTGAAACATGTCAACGACGCTACCGCGCGCATGCGACGGTATTCGGCGCGTACGACTTGACAGTCAGACGAGCGCCAATAGCCCAGGCAGCTCCTCCAACGAGTTGAAGGTAGTCGCACCCGCGCTCTGCAGAGCCGACTCGTCGCTGTCGGCGGTGTAGCCGAATACACGCATGCCGGCCGACACGCCGGCAGTAACTCCCGACGGCGTGTCCTCCACCACAACGCACTGGGCCGGCTCGGCGCCCATCTCGGAGGCCGCCTGCAAGAACAGATCAGGGTGAGGCTTGCCGCGAGGGACATTCCACGCAGAGAACAAAGCCCGGTCTGGGAACAGCCTGCGCAGTCCGGTCAAGTCGAGCGACAGACTCGTCTTCTCGAGCTTGCCTTGCGAGGCCACACATACGGCAATGCCGGCGGCGGTGACTCGTTCGACCACATCGGCCGCACCTGCCACAGGCTCAAGCTCTCGCTTGAATACCTCGGCTCGCTCGCTCTCGAACCGGCTCGGTAGGTCCTCGGGTAGCGCTCGGCCGAGCTTTGCTTGGGCCCGCTCGAACACTTCGCCCAGCAACAGGCCTTGGTAGTCGCGTCGAGCCTGCAGCAATGTGGTCGGCAAGCCCTCCGCTGTGAGTAGCCGCGCGAGCACATCGTTGGAGATCGTCTCGCTGTCGACCAAGACGCCATCGCAGTCGAAGATGACCAACTGCAAATCGTCCATGTGCGAGAAATCTGCCCTAGAGCGACTACGCCTGCGCGGGGGGGCCCTGCTTGTCGTCCTCGCTTGCGCTGCGGCGAGAGCTCCACCAGCTCCAGCCACCGACAGCCGCGACCGGGACGACGAACATCGCCGACGTGTACCAGTGCGTGAGGCAGGCGAGCACGGTCATAGCCACTCAAAAGCTACCACGCTCGCCTGCCATCCATTCTGAACCAGAGCTCACGCCGCACTCCGCGTGCGCCTAGCTGCAACTAGGCCGCCGATCCCAGCAAGCAAGCCAAGTGCGCCTAGGACCAAGGCTGTGATCGCTAGCCCCTTGCTCGCGCCTCCCGAGGAGCTTGCGCTCACCGGAGCCCCAACAGCCGTCGACGCGCCCGGCGTCTCCCCCGGCGTGGGCCCGGCCTCGCCTCCCGCCACGTCCTCGATCACTCCGCCCTTGGCGGTCACGTTGACCGTGGGCGCCGGGAATTCGGCGCTGGGCGAGCCGATCCAGTGGATGACCTTGCCGTTGGAGTAGTACTGGACGGTCTTGAAGGCGAGCGACTGGCCGGCGAGATTGCTGGGCATGGCGATCGACAAGGGGAACTGGATGAAGCTGCCGTTTTCAAGGCGTCCGAGCTTTGAGCGGTCACCAGTCCACAGGATTTGGGAGACCTCTTCGTCGACGGGGCCTTCGTCGGTCTGAATTGGGGTCGCCGGTTTCGTGACGATCTCATGCACGCTCCAGCCGGGCACGTTCTGGGTGTCAATCTCGGTGAACCCGGGCGGGACAAGCATGTCGACCTTGTAGGCATAGGCGCCTTCTTGCTCACCGGGCACGCGCACGTTGAGCGTCACAAAGGCGCCCGCGGGGATCGTGTTGGGGTGCAGACTGATGTGTGCCTGCGCGGCCGCCGCAGCGGTCAAGGTCGTCGCCGTGGCAAGCAGAGCGACGATAGTCCTGGGCCTCATGTGTCCTCCTGGGGTGGATCGTCTGGAATGGGTCGTCGGTAAATGGTCTGGCTCAAATCCCGCTTCTGGCTCGAATCCCGCGCGTCGGCCCGATTGGGAGCGGTCATTTGATGGGCACCGAGATCGTGCGCGAGTACTCTTCAAATTCGGACACGCGATCGGTGATGAGTAGCTGCCACGTCCCCCCCGGGCTCAATACGGTCGAGCTGATTACGTAGTGGCCGGGACCGGCAAGATTGGCTTTCAGCGGTAGCGGACCGATCCCCTTGGCGGGAAGCCTCGCGGTCACGGTGAGTTCCTTGGTGGCGGTGAACTGAGAACCCGTCTTGGCATCGATCAAGTACAGGTGAGCTGTGTTGAGCCCCACGCGTGCGGGTTCGACGGTCATCTCAAGCTCAGCGGGTCCGAGCGTGGTGGTGGTCGAGAACGGCCCGCTTGCGGCGTCGATCGGCGGCGCATAGCTAACGAGCGCGGCGGTCACACCGAATACAGTCAGCATCAGGGCAAGCTCGCCCCGCATCGTGCGACGGGCCGCCACTCCGACGCCGCCAGGGGAGCCCGCGGCGCTCGCAAGCCGCTTCAAGGCCGGGAGGACGCGCTCGCGATTGACCCAGCCGAGGCTGATCAAGCTCATGAGCAAGACAACCTTCACGGTCACGAGCAGTCCGTAGGTCGTGTGCAACAACCCATGGAAGCTGCGCACGTCGATGTATGCCTGAACGACGCCGGTGATCGCGATGGCGATCACACATGCAAGCGCTAGGGGCGAGAAACGTGCGAGCGTGGATACCAGCAGGCGCGTACGCTGCGGGCCTTCAAGCCGGCGTGTGGCCGCAGGCAAGGCGATCAACAGGCAAGCGATCCCACCCACCCACACACTCGCACCGAGCACGTGCAGGACGTTGGTGGGAAAGAACACACCGCGCGGCCCTTGCGTGCTCGGGTGGCCACTGAGCGCGGGCGTGATTGCGAGAAAGGCAGCGCCGAGCGCAGCTGGCCATATCCACGCGCGCGTGGCGTAGGTACGCACGACGTTGCGGGCGGAGGTGGCGGCGCTCTCGCCTTGCGCCTCACCGACGGCGGTGGACGACCTGGTCTGCGCCAGCCCCGGAATCGCTCCACGGCGAGTCGTCCGTGCCACCGTGAAGAGACCCCCCAAGGCCACCCACACGAGCGCGCGTACACCCCACACCTCGCCGAAGCGGCTTTTCAAGGTGTCGCTCACGATCGGGCTCTTCAAGGATGCCCACAAGGACACGCCGGCAGCGCTCGCACCTTGCAAGAGGATGCCGAGCACGCCAACCAGGACGCCGAGCGCGATCGCCACGAGGAAGAGCAGCTCCATGCGCCGCGCGAACGCCCGCGAGGCCTCTCCCCAGCCATCTTCGGCGCCGGCACTGGCGGCAAAAGCCGGCAGCCAGGCGAGCACGAGGAAGGCCAGGCCGCCGATCCCCAGGGCCAGGGACACGTAGTCGAGCGCGTGCACAAGCCCGAACGCGAGCTTGGTGACCTCGCCGCTCTCGTTGCGCCCGATCAAGCCCGCCACGGTGAACTTGGGCACGGCCCCAGCGTGGCCGATGTTGAAAACCAGCCCGCCATAGACGATGTGCGTGTCGGCGGAGATAACGCGATAAGTGGCCGTATACGTGCCGTCGGGCAAGCCCGACTTGAGCCCTACCCCCATCCAGTGCTGGTGGCCGGCCGGATGAGTGACGTCGAGGTTGTCCACCTCATCGCCTTGGGCGTCATATACGCGCACCGCGCCGAGCGTGCCGCCGACAGCCTGGTTGAACTCGAAGATCACCTCAGCGGGCTGCTTGGCAACCGTGGAGCCAGATTGCGGCGAGGTACCAAGCAGCTGCGCATGGGCGAAGGCTGAGGGAGCACCGCCAAGCAGCAGCACACCGATAGAAGCGAGTGCGACGCAGGCGAGACCGGCACGCTTACAGATGCCAGGACGGGCTCGAGCATTGCTGTTCAAACGTGCGAGGACCAGCTTCACCACGCTCGCGGACGCCTGCTTCACCACCCTTCTCTTCACCATGCTTCCCCGGCCGCGCCGGCGCTGTCATTCCCGCTTGCCCTTGGACCGTCCGAGCGAGCCCTGCGCCGGCGCACCCACACGACGAAGCCGAGTGCAAGCAAGACGATCACGACCAAGGCGACGATCGCGGCAACGGGCGCTTTCGAGCCCTCGGGCACCCAGAACAGCTGCCCAGCAACCACTCCCTTCTGTGCCCCCACCGAGATGGGAACGCTCCAGTGGAAGATCAATGTGCGCTTGCTTTCGTCCTTCACCTGGGGCGGTGTGACAGGGCTCATCCAATGGATTCGATGGTCGTGCCATTCGAAGGTCCCGGTGCGATCCACAACCACCCACACGGGCGGTAGTGCCACGCTTGCTGACGAGGGCACGGTCACGTTGCCATAGAAGTTCGTATTGAGGTAAGCCGCTGGTGAGCGCTTGTTCTGTTGGGTCGTACCGTTGGGTTGCACGCGCGCGTACGGCTCGCCCGAATACCCGTAGATCGTGACCGTCTTGCCGGTGTGATTGGTGAGCACGAGCCGGTCGGCAAACTCGAGCACTTCGATGTTCAATCCTTTGACGGCCGGTGTGATCGAGGTGATTTCCGAGCGGTAGTGAAAGCTCGAGCCTTGATCGGCGATCGGGCTGGCGCTCTCAGATGTGGACGTGCTCTGTGTGGCAGCGCCTGCGGGCGCGCTGGCCACCGGCGCCAATGCGAGCGCGCAGGCGAAGGCCAGGATCGGACGGCGTGACATGGATGCTCCTCGGAGCTCGAAGGGACTTTGCGCAGTGGTGCTTTAGCTGACTGCGAGCGCCACTGGCGGCGGGCGCACAGCGAGGGAGCGCCCGATCAATAGGCCTCCGTGTGTGGCCACCGTAAACGCGCGGGCTGCGCGCGGAATGCTGCTGCGCGGACGTGCCCAACGCAATGGACGCTTTGAAGAAGCGAAGCGGACCAAGCTGCGCTCGCCCGGATAACCACGTAGGAGCAGCACCGCTGCCAGCAGGAGCGCCGGCAGGAGAAACAAGATTCCAGTCAACACCTCAGAGAACTCTACTCCCACGCTCACGTGCCCACAGCAGATAGCAGCCACAGGCCAAAGCTCGTAAAGGCAACCATCACCGCGAGCATCCAATACTGTGAGCGGATCGCCTCCTGGCCGCTTCGGTATGTGGCCAAGGCGCGGTCATGGGCGAGCGCGAGCCCAGCGACGTGTCCGGCGACAAGCGCGGCTACCTGCACGTACCAGATCGCTGCATAGGAAATGATTTTGTAATCGATCTGATAAGCACTCGTGCCGAAGATGTTGGCTCCGTTGCCGAGCGGGTCAGAAGCCAGATAGCCAATCGCCTGACCCTGCCAGATCAGGAGCGAGAAGTAGTGGGCGAGCACGTAGGCAAAGCCAATCGGCACTAGCGTGTGCGCGAAGGAGTGGCTGAGCTGGGTCGAGCTGTAGCGGCGGTTGACGCTGCGTACGCCCACGATCCCAAGCCGGTAGACACCGGCGATGAGCGCCACACACAAGATCAAGCCCAAGGAGTAGGCCAGCTCGATCGCAGGCGTCAAGCTGAAGCCGAGGTCAGCGAACAGGCTCTGCAAGTGCGGCTCGTTGGTGCGCCACACGCCACCGTTTGAGAGGCCGTCGAAAGTGGTCGTGCCGATGATCGTGCATACGAGCGCAATCGTGCCCGCACGGACCGGCATGTCTGGCAGACCGCTCAAGAGTCGGCGCCGGTAGACGATCCCACGCGCGTCCTCGCAGAGCACCGATATGCGCGAGAGCAGATTGAAGTAGACGCCGAACCCATCAGCGTGCTCGTCCCACTCCTCCACCCCAAACATGGCCATCCCCGCGAGCATCGTCAGGAAATAGGCCAAGGACAGAGCCGCAAGCGTGGTGGGATGGTCGCGGTCGGCGGGCACGTACACGAGCTCAAGCCAGGCGAAGCCGATCAAGGCCGCCACCGCCGGCCACACACCTAGCCACCGCGGATAGCGCAAGGGTGCACGCACGAATGCGCGCGGGGCGACGCGCCGTCCGGCCCAGCGGATCAGCCTGGCGCACGAGCGCCATGGGCTGAGTGCCTTGAAGATGTCGCCGAACAGCACGCTCGCTACCGGCATCCCGACCCAGAACACCACATAGATGAAAGTCACGGAGAGGTTGGCATTGGGCACTTGGGCTCCAGCAAAGCCCGCGTACACGACCAGTACGAACATCCCTACCCCAAAAAAACTTGCCAGCCTCGCCACGATCGCCGGCATGACGAACAGTCGCTGCCGATACTCACTCTGAAGCTGCGGGGTCGTCCATAGCGTGGAGAGCGCCACGAAGGAGACGACCAAGACGATCGCGGCGGTCCAACTGAACAACCACACTGGGATCGGCAGGTCGGCCCTGCCCACGATCCCGTGCGCAGAGGCCACCGCAGGAAACAGGAGCGCCGCGAGGCCGAAGCCGCCGAGCGCGGACGGCAGCAGGCGACGCGGGGAGAGCATGAGCGCGCCAGTCTATGCCACGAGCGGCCCGCGAACGCCCGGTCGACTCGCGGCAGCTCGCGCGCGTCGCACGTCGTAGGCTTGCAAGCCTGGTGACAGTGCCGCCCCTCGCCACATCCACGACCTTCGAGGCCTTCCTGCAGCTCGGGCCGCTCGCTCTGTTTGGCCTCGCCTACGCCAAGCGCGTGAACACACTCGGGCGCCAGAAACGCCCCGTGCCCGGCTGGCGCCAAGCTTGCTTCTACGCCGGCTTCATCACGATCGGTGCGGCGCTCAGCTCGCTCGGCGGCGACAGCCAAGAGCTCTTGAGCGCGCACATGGTCGAGCACCTCCTGCTCGGCGACATCGCCGCGCTGTTGATCGTGCTCGGTTTGACCGGGCCTTTGATCGCGCCAATCTTGAGGGTCAAGTTCTTCGACCGGCTACGCATCCTCGCCCATCCTTTGATCGCCTTTCCTTTGTGGGCGATCGACCTCTACGTATGGCATCTGCCGGTCTTTTACGAAGCAGCCTTGGAGCACTCAGCCGTGCACGCACTCGAGCACGCGATGTTCCTCGGCTTTGGCATCAACATGTGGATGTGCTTGTTCGGGCCCTTGCCGATGCCTTCGTGGTTCGGTAACGGTGCCAAGCTCGGCTACATCGTGGCAGTGCGCCTTACCGCCACGGTGCTCGGCAACGTGTTTCTGTGGTCGGGCACGGTCTTTTACCCTTTCTACATCCACGGCGACACGCTCTGGAAAATCTCCCCGCTTGCCGACCAAAACCTCGCGGGCGCAATCATGATGGTCGAGGAGAGCATCCTCACCTTGGGCTTGTTCTGTTGGCTGTTCTTGCGCACAGCCCGCCAGAGCGAGGAACGCCAGGACCTGCTCGATTTCGCCCGATCGAGGGGTGTGCAGCTGACCGACGAGCGCGCCACGCGCGCTGTCGGCGCAGGCCGCGGACCAGAGTTGCGCCGGCGCCTTGAGGGCTCAGCTGGAGGCGAGTAGCGGCACGTCGTGCACGATTTCCTGGGGGGTGAAGCTGGCTGCGTAGACGGTCGTGACCTTCCCTTTGCCAGCTGATCCCGTACACCAGGCCGGAATGGTTGACCAGTTGGGGTTGTTCGGCGTCCGCTTCGGCACCCACGCCCCATGCCTTCCACACGCTCCCCAGTTCGTGGGCTGAGCCGATCAAGTACTGCATCCGTCCCGCCACGCCATGGCGCTGCAGAAAACTGGCTACTGCCTTGGGGGTATCGCCGCGGGGATCGACAGACACGGCGATCACCTGCACCTTGGCTGCCTTCGTGGATCCCATCTTGTTGAGCGCCACGCCCAAGTTCGCCGCGATCAAAGGACACACGTCCGGGCATTTGGTGTACAGGAACGTGATCAGCACTGCCTTGCCCTTGTACTGGTCGATGTTGACGCGTTCGCCCTTGTAGTTGCGCAATTGCAAGGGTGGCTCGAGCGAGATGGGCTCGATCTAGCGAGCCGCTGTACTTCGAGGACGCGGCGCCATGTATACCCGCAGCACTCGGGTGATTGCTGCCACCACCGCTTGCCAACAGGGCGACGCCCCCGGCGATCACCACGATCACGACCAGGGCAAGCAGGATGCGTGGGCTCAGGCCGCCGCCCGAAGGGGGCTCTGAGGGCTCAGCTGGAGGCGAAGGTTGCACGGACACAGCAGCTCGAAACTAGCACCACAACCGGGCGGCAAGGGCCGATTGGAGGGGCGAAGGGTCTACTGGCGCCGCGGCCCAAGCTATTGCCCGGATGGTGGACCTGGCGCACGCACAGGGAGCATTCGATATTGATCTCACCCCCATTCAGACGCGTGTTTCGCCCGATCCCTTCCCGTGCTGGGCGCGTAGCTAGAGTCATTGGTTTGCGGCTTTCTCCCACCCCATCCCCCCACACAAGCCCCTCCCACGCAAGCCGCTACAAGTGGATCGCTTTGTCGAACACGACCTTGGCGGTGCTCTTGGCGACGCTCGATGCCTCGATCACGCTGATCGCGATGCCCGACATCTTCAGAGGCATCAAACTCGACCCACTGGTACCGGCCAACAGCTTCTACCTGTTGTGGATGATCCTCGGCTACCTGGTGGTCTCGAGCGTGTTGATCGTGAGCTTGGGCCGCCTCGGCGACATGTTCGGACGCGTGCGTATCTACAACCTGGGCTTCGTCATCTACACGATTGCCTCGTTGCTGCTGGCGATCGACTGGATGGAGGGCCGGGCGGGCGCGGACTACCTGATCGTGTTCCGCATTGTCCAAGGCGTGGGCGGTGCCTGCCTGTTGGCCAACGCCGCGGCGATCATCACCGATGCCTTCCCCGTCAACCAGCGGGGCATGGCGCTCGGCATCAACAACATCGTCGGTGTCAGCGGCATGTTCGTGGGCTTGATCTTGGGCGGCCTCTTGGCCCCGATCGACTGGCGCCTGGTGTTCCTGATCTCGGTGCCCGTCGGCCTGTTCGGAACGGTGTGGGGCTACCTGAAGCTGGAGGAGCGCAGCCAACCCAAAAGGGCCTCGATCGACTGGTGGGGAAACGCCACGTTCGCCGCCGGCCTAGTGCTCGTGATGGTGGCGGTCACGTACGGCATCCGCCCCTACGGCGGCCACGCCACCGGCTGGACCTCGCCGCGTGTGCTTGCGCTCCTGGGGGCAGCGGCCGTGTCATTGACGGCGTTCGTGGCGATCGAGCGAGCGCGTGGCGGCTCCAATGTTCAACCTGGCCTTGTTTCGTATTAGGGCCTTCACGTTCGGCACCCTCTCCACTTTCCTGGCCGCGATCGCCCGGGGAGGCCTGATGTTCATGTTGATCATCTGGTTGCAGGGAATCTGGCTGCCCTTGCACGGCTACTCTTTCACCGAAACGCCGCTCTGGGCCGGCATTTACATGCTGCCACTGACCGTGGGGATGCTGATCGCGGGACCGACCTCGGGCTTTCTGTCCGACCGTTTCGGAGCGCGTCCTTTCGCGACCGGGGGGATGCTGGGGGCGGCGCTGAGCTTCGCCTTGATGATGCTGCTACCCACCGACTTCGACTTTGGGGTGTTCGCTTTCGTGCTGTTCCTCATGGGCGTCTCGATGGGCATGTTTGCCTCGCCCAACCGGGCGGCCGTGATGAACAGCCTGCCGCCGGGCGAGCGGGGTGCAGGCGGGGGCATGAACCAGACCTTCCAGAACTCGGCGCAAGTGCTCTCGATCGGGATCTTCTTCACGCTTTTGATCGTCGGGCTCTCGGCCAGCCTGCCGGCCGCCGCCCAAGCCGGCCTGGAGGCGCACGGCCTGTCAGCCGAAGTGGCGGGCCGCGTGGCGCACGCACCGCCGATCTCGATCCTGTTCGCGGCCTTCCTCGGCTACAACCCGATCCAGAGCCTTGTCGGAACGCGCGCCTTGAGCGCGGTGGGCACGCACGCCCGGGCGGTCCTGACCGGCCCCAAGTTCTTCCCCCACCTGATCTCAAGCCCGTTCCGCGAAGGCCTGCACACCGCGTTCGTCTTTGCGATTGTGACCTGCCTGATCGCCGCCGCCGCCTCGCTGATGCGGGGAGGACGCTACGAGCACGTCGAGGAGTCGGCCCCTGGCACGGTCCTCACCGCGAGCGTGACCAAGACAACAGTCCCCGAGCAAACCCCAGAACTGGAGGAGCAGCATGCACGTTGAGTGGTTCGGCCAGTCCGCCTTCGCCTTGACAGGATCGGAAGCGAAGGTGTTCATCGATCCTTTCGCCGACCTCTCGCCGATGGCCAGTCGGGGGATGAAATTCGACTACCCCGCGATCTCTTCCGAGGGAGTGGACCTGCTGCTCGTCACTCACGAGCACATGGACCACAACGGCGTGGAGGCGATCGCCGGCGAGCCTACGACGCTGCGCTCCACCGCGGGCCGCCTGGAGTCCCCTATCGGCGAGGTCGTGGCGGTTGCCTCAGAGCACGACGAGGCAGCCGGCACCCAGCGTGGTCCGAACACGATCTTCGTGTTCACACTTGACGGGGTCAGGGTCGCTCACTTTGGCGACTTCGGCCAAAGCGAGCTTCGACCAGACCAGGCCGAGGCAATCGGCGCGGTGGACATGGTCATCCTGCCAGTCGGGGATGGACCGACGATCGGCGCCTCCGGAGCAAAGGCGATCGTCGAGCGCTTGGCGCCGAAGTGGGTCGTGCCGATGCACTACCGCACGCCGCGGATCAGCTTCCTGGACGACGCCGAGGAGTTCCTCGAGCTTATGCCCCGGGTCGAGCGGCTGGATGGGCCTGGATTTGAGACGGGCGAGCTGGCTGCGACGGATGGGCCGGTTGTGGCAGTGCCGGCGGCGCCGTAGGGCTTAGTCGCACAACCGTAACGGTCATACGAAGCGCTACGCTTTGCACATGCTCGCTCTTGCAGACTTGGCTCGCCAGATCGGCGTAGACGCACGAACTATGCGTCGAGCCGCTGCCGATGGAACCATCCGCCGCAAGCGTGTAAGCCCCCGTCAGCAGAACGTCGACAAGCAAGAGTACGACTACGCGCTCACACACTGGCCGTTGCTCGCCAAGTTGAGGAAGCTGCTGCGGACGGAGCCCAATGTGCGACTGGCAGTGCTTTATGGCTCGACCGCACGGGGGGAGGACACACCGCAATCCGATATCGATCTCCTTGTCTCCCTCACTGAGGATCATCCCGAGGCGGCGGTGAAGCTGGCAGTTCGACTGGAGCGTGGCTTGAAGCGCGAAGTCGATGTCACGCGCCTCAACCGAGTGCGCGATACGGCTCCGCTGCTGCTCCTCCAGGCCATCGATGAGGGCAGACCGGTGATCGATCGAGATGACCAGTGGGCAGACCTGCTCGTCCATCGAAGTGAAATCGAACGACAAGCCCGCCGAGAGCTCGATGCCCGCCGCCAACGCGCACACACCTCAGTCAGCGAGTTGCTTGCAGCAGCGAAGTGACCAAGCACGAACCCACAGATCGGACGAAGACCCCCAGGCTTTCCACGGACACCGCCGAGCTCAATCGCCTAAACGCCAAGCTCGAGCGCCTCTCAGCTCAGAGCCGAGCGCTTCGCGAGGCAATGCTCCAGTTCGGCGGGAACTTCGACGCAAAGGCCTGGGCAGATGCATTCAACTCGCCCGACCCAGAGGACATCAATCGCGTGTACACGGTCACAGGCGGCTATCTCGCTCTGGTCAACAACACGGCGGAGGCCATCCGTGCAGGCGCAAAACTGACAAGTACAGAGCCGACCGCCGAGATGCGTGGCCTACCGGGAATCATCGATGCGATCCGGGTCGATGGGGGCTTCACACCTCAGCAGGCTGAAACCTTCGCAGAGCTATACCGCACCCGCAATCACCTCCAACACGCCTCGTCGGATATCCAGGCAGACGAGGTGCATCGACAAGTGCGCCTACTGCTGGGTCACCTTCCACGGCTTGTGAAGAGCTATCTGGGCTGGCTGGAAGAGCATGACGTCAAGCTTTGACCGTGACGCCGGCAGAGTAATAAGCACCGAGAATCGCACTCACGCCCGATAGCGCACAATCACCTTGTTGCTGCAACCGACAAGCTTCCAAGGCCGGTTCTGCGGCAGGTAGCGCATAACGAAGGTCTTCAATCCCGGCCCATCACAGTCCACGATCCCGTGGCCATAAACAAGCGCAATATGGTCGTTGCCGGCGCCGGTCCAAATGTGGTTGTAGCCGTGGCTCGCGTAGATCCAATCGTTGCCCGCGCCGCCATGTAGCTCATCCGTCTGAGAGGTGGGATTTAGCTCGGCATGGGAGTCGCCCCAAATCACATCGCCATCGTTGCCGCCCCAGATCGTGTCGTTACCGTCACCACCGAGCAGCTCGTTGTGAACGCCTTCAAGACCGCGCATCGTGCCGCTTTCATTGTTCGGATGGCCTTGATGGTGGCCAATCGAAGGCCATCCGGCGTGGCTTGCCTCGCCAAACGCGGGCACAGCCATCGCGAGCATGACCGCAAACGGCGCGAGCCACGGCCAGGCTTGGGTTAGGCGGATGCTGGAAATTCCAACCATTGCTCAAGCGACCCTAGAAGATCGCCCAGCGTGAACCGGGCACTCTCGACGGATGTTCGGCGAGATCGGGGGAGCGTGCCAACGTCCTGCCGCTCCTGCTTCCCAGCCCGGACAACAGGTAGAGGCTTCAGATGCCAACTATCGTCCTTTGGGTGTCAAGCTCGCCGCGTCCGCCTGCACCCGGTTCGACCCATGCCGAGGACGGGCCTGGGTCAAGCCCAGAAAAGGACCAGGTGGGCTCAAGCCCAGGAAAGATAAGCGACGAACTAGAGCGCTGGCTCTCAAGCGACGGTGAGAAGACCTTGGGAAGCCTGATCGAGCTGTTCGAGCAGAAGAGTTTCGCGATCCTCTTTGTCGTCCTGCTTGGCGTTCCGGCGCTACCGCTGCCGACCGGCGGGGCCACGCACGTGTTCGAGATCATCGCGATGCTGCTCGCACTCGAGTTGATAGCCGGGCGCGAGGAGATCTGGCTACCCCAGCGCTGGCGACGGCTCGAGCTAGCCGGGGACAAGCAACAGCGCTTCATCACGGCGTTGATGAAGGTGATCCGCTGGCTCGAGCGCTTCTCAAGGCCCCGCCTGCGCTTTCTCTTCGACCACCGCTTGAGCAACATTGTCTTCGGCTTGCTCGTGATCGGGGGATCCGTGGCTGCTTTCGTCGCCCCACCCTTCACGGGCCTCGACACACTGCCGGCGCTTGGTGTCGTGCTGCTCTCTTTGGGTGTGCTGCTTGAAGACTTCTTGGTGGTCCTTGCGGCGCTCGTCGTCGCCGCCGCGGGCATCCTGCTCGAGGTGATTCTAGGCAGTGCCGCCCTCGGAGGCATCGAAAAACTGATCTAGGCCCGAGCTCATGATCAAGGCCCGAGCTCACCATCCCGGCCCTAGGCCCATCTGAGTGCCGCGCGAATCGTAGTTAGGGTAGCCTAAGTTAGGTCACCCTAACTACTGCTGAAAGGGCTTAGTGCTACCTACATTCGTGATCGGCCTGCGCGAGGGCGTGGAGGCATCGTTGATCGTCGGCATCGTCGCCGCTTTCCTGCGCCAGCAAGGGCGCAGCGACGCGCTGCGCTGGATGTGGGTGGGAGTCATCGCGGCAGTGGTCTTCTGCACAGGCGTCGCGGTTGCCCTGCAAGTGCTCGACCAAGATCTTCCCCAGCGCCAGCAAGAGGGCCTTGAGACGGTAGTGGCGCTGGTGGCGGTGGCCATGGTCACCTTCATGATCGTCTGGATGCGTCGCCATGCCGGCGATCTTGCCGGGGAGTTGCGCGCCAGTGCCGCCGGCGCGCTGGCCGAGGGCTCGGTGTGGGGGTTGGTGGCGATGGCCTTTGTCGCCGTGATCCGCGAGGGCATCGAGACCGCCGTGTTTCTGCTCGCCGCGTTTCAAGCCTCAGGCGATGCCACCTCCGCGGGCATCGGCGCGCTGCTGGGGATCCTGCTGGCCAGCGCGATCGGATGGGGCATCTATAGGGGCGGGGTGCGCCTGAACCTGAACCGCTTCTTCCGTATCACCTCGGCGGTGCTCGTACTTGTCGCAGCCGGCCTGGTGGCCAGCGCGATTCACACAGCACATGAGGCTGCCTGGCTGAATCAGTTGCAAGAGCCCGCGCTGAGCTTGAGCTGGCTCGTGCATCCCGGCTCGGTAACTAGCTCGCTGCTGACCGGAATGCTCGGCCTTCAACCGCGCCCGACAATCGGCGAGACCGCCGGCTGGCTGATTTACGCGGTGCCGATGCTCGCCTACGTGCTACTACCCCGCGGCCTTCCACTGAGGCGACGCCCCGAGCCCGCCCCGGCCGCGCAATCTGTGAATTGAACAAGCCCACTCAATAGGAGTCGACTAGATGAAGCAAGCCATAGCGCGGGCAAGCCGCGGCGGGACGATCGCAACCTGCACAGCCCTTGTTGCATCGGGGCTGGCCGCATGTGGCAACGAGCAAGGCACATCTCTGCAAAGCGCACACGGTGTCGGCAAGACGCTCGCGGTGAAGTTGACAGAACAGGGGTGCTCTCCCGCCAAGTTGACCGCGCCCGCCGGGCCGCTGACGATCTCTGTCTCAAATGGCGGAGCCTCAGCTGTGACCGAGATGGAGCTGAAGAACACGAGCGGCATCATCATGGGCGAGCAGGAGAACGTCGTCGGCGGTCTGTCGGGTTCCTTCTCGCTGAACGTGAAGCCCGGCAGGTATGTGATGAACTGCCCAAGCGGGGATGAGGAAGACAACGGCGTGCTGGTCGTGACCGGTAAGTCAGGCACGCAAGCGGGCACGTCCTCCAGTGCGATCCTCACCAATGCTGCTGCGGGTTATCGCGCCTATGTAATCAAGGAATCCCTGAAACTCCTGGGCGGCACGCGCGTATTCGTGACAGCGCTGCGGCAAGGCAATACGCAGCAAGCCAAGGCCCTGTTCGGACCGGTGCGTCGTCACTATGAGGCAATTGAGCCGGTGGCCGAGAGCTTCGGCGACCTCGATCCACAGATCGATGCGCGCATCAACGATGTGCCAAGCGTCAAGCAGTGGACCGGCTTTCACCGCATCGAGCAGACCTTGTGGCTGCACAACACCACCCAGGGAACCACTCGATACGCGACCCAACTTCTGGCAGATGTCACCACGCTCAGTGAGAAGGTGCGCACGCTCAGCTACCAGGCCCCCCAGCTTGCCAATGGTGCAGTGGAGCTACTCAACGAGGTCGCCAACTCCAAGATCACCGGCGAGGAGGATCGCTATTCCCACACCGACCTCTCCGACTTCGAGGGCAACCTCACTGGCGCCCGCATCGCATTCCAATTGCTGCGCCCAGCGCTCGCCGCGCAAGGCGAAGACGCCCTTGCGAATGACATCGCCGCCCGCTTCGCGGCGGTGCAGCACGGTCTCAACGCCTATCGCCGAGACACTCCGCTGGGCTTTGCCTACTACGGCGAGCTCACACCCGCCGACAGGCGACGCTTTGCTCAACAGGTGGATGCACTGGCGGAGCCGCTCTCGACCGTCGCCGCCAAGGTAACCGGCTGAGTCGATGCCCGATGTAACACGACGGCAAATGCTGGGCACCACGGGAGCCGGCGCGCTGGGGCTGGCTCTCGGAGGAGGCGGCGGCTATGCCCTGGGCCGGCACGCGGCCGGGCCCGAGCAGGAATCTGCGGATGAGACGCTCGCCTTCCACGGAGCTCATCAGGCCGGCATCGTCACCCCGGCACAAGATCGATTGGTGTTCGGCGCGTTCGATCTCACGATCGAATCCGCGGATGAACTGCGTGAGCTACTGCGCACCTGGACCGACGCCGCGGCGAGGATGACGGCGGGCCAGTCAACCGGTCCGATCCCGGGGCCGTCGGACGCACCGCCGTCGGACACCGGGGAGGCAGTTGGCCTCGGGGCAGCGCGGCTCACGATCACATTCGGCCTCGGAGCGAGCGTATTTGAGCGCGATGGCAAGGATCGCTTCGGCCTGGCAGCACGCCGCCCCGCGCTACTCACGCCACTGGGCCCCTTGCCGGGAGAGCAGCTGGAAGCGCAGACCAGCGACGGCGACGTGTGTGTGCAGGCTTGCGCCAATGACCCGCAAGTCGCATTCCACGCGGTGCGCAACCTCGCGCGCGCGGCGCGTGGCTTGGCCGTGTTGAGGTGGACCCAGCTCGGTTTCGGGCGCACCTCCTCAATCACCAGCGACCAGGCCACGCTGCGCAACCTGCAGGGCTTCAAGGACGGCACGAACAACCTGCACGGCGACGACGAGCAGGCGATGCGCCGCTATGTGTGGGTCGGCCCTGAGGAGCCCCAAGGCTGGTTTCGCGGGGGCACCTATTTGGTGAGCAGGCGCATACGCATGTTCATCGAGGCTTGGGACAGGGACACGCTGGGCGACCAACAGAGAGTGATCGGGCGCTTCAAGGCCAGCGGCGCACCCCTGACCGGCAGGCACGAGCACGACACGGTCGACCTAGCCGCACGAGCCGGTGACGGCAATCCGGTCATCCCCGTGAATGCCCACATCCGCCTGGCAGCACCGGCCGGCAACGATGGGCAACGCATTCTTCGCCGCGGCTATTCGTTCACCGATGGAATTGACCCAGCCACCGGCGAGCTCGATGCCGGCCTGTTCTTTATTTGCTTCCAGCGGGATCCTCACCGTCAGTTCGCTGCAATCCAGCGGCAACTGGGCGCCCAGGACGCGTTGGATGAGTACATCCAGCATCGCTCCAGCGCCCTGTTTGCCATCCCGCCCGGGATACGCCGGGGAGGCTACTTGGCGGAAGGCATCTTTAACGACTAGCGTTTCTCACGCGCGGGTTTGTCCAGGATCATGCGCCCTTCTAAGCCTTGTCGGGCCCGCTGCCGACTGAGTTGGAGCGCTAGACCTCGGCGGCCAAGGAATCAGAGGAGGCCCGCCGAAAGCTAAACAGCTAGATAACCGACCACACGGGGGATCACGTGCTCGCTGCCAAGAAGACTCTGCTTACCCGCCCGCGCGCAAGAACGCGCCTGATCGCGCCATTGCTTGCCTTGGTCTGTGTGACGGTGGCGATTGATGCAACCCAGGCGAACGCCGCGACCTGGACGCAGTTGAGCACTGGAACGACCGCGACGATCACCTCGATCGACTACTCAACCGGGACGATCGTCTTCACGACCTCCAACGGCGAAATCTTCAGGCAGTCGGGCTCAGGCTTTACCCGGGTGGCAGACGAACCGGGCGTTGTGTTCAACCAGATTCGCATGAACGGATCGCTCGGCCTCGCGGTGGGCAACGCCGGCGTCGTCTTCCGGACCACCGACGGCGGGGAAAAATGGACGCAGGAGAGCTCGATCATGGCCGACGAATCCGATGGTTGCGCGAGCGCCGTGCCATTGGGAAGCGTCTATGCGATCGGTTGGGCAAGCTCGAGCGAAGTGTTCATCGCCGCCGCCAAAAATCAGATCGATCGTTCGATCGACAGTGGGGAAACGTGGAGTCGCGTCAACAACGGGACCAGCGGATGCGTGATCCACGACGACATCACCGACATGTTCTTCGTGCCAGGCGCGGCCCACGCCAAGGGGTATTTTCTCAGCAATGATTTCGGCAAGGTCTTCCTTCTCCAGGAGGGCTCATCTTTCGAATTCTCGAGTGACGTCTCGCAGCTCTCGGATAGCCTGAACGACTACACCGAACTCTCGCGTCTGGCCGCCGACCCGGCCAACCCGGCGCGCCAGTGGGACGTGAACCCCCAGGGGGGCTCAAGCGGCGACTCGCTCGCATTTGGTCTGACCTCCGACGGTTGGGGCTCCACGGCCGGGAACTGGACGTTCGTGAACAGCGAAAACAGTTCCCCCTCACAGAACGCCTATGACGTCGCCTATGCAGGAGGCACAGTGCTGGCCGACGGCAACAACGGCGAGCTGCTCGGCTCTACCGACGGCACGAACTTCTACCAGTGGAACGCGGGCGGATCGATCGCCAGCGAGAACTGGCGCGCGGTAGCGCTCGCCGACGGAGCGCATGCGGTCATTGGCGGAGTCAACGGTGTATTGGCGGTAACCGCGGACGCCCAGAACGTGGCGCCCCTGGTGCCTAGCACGCCGATCGCCACGCCAATCTCCACGCCGATCGCGCAGCCGTTCATCAACCCGGGCCCAATCGGCGCGCCCGCCGGCACGGTCGAAGTTGTTCGCGAAGGGGTGCGCTACCTGTTGAGCACCACCGCCTCGACCGGCTGCCTGAGTAAGAACGCGAAGCTGCCCGCGGCATTCACCACACACGGGCTGAAAGTAAAGCTCGTCAAGGTCCAGTTCTTCTTCGACGGCCATCGCGTGGCCCAGCGCAAACGCCATCCTTACAGTGAGCGCCTGTCGCTGAAGAAACTGCACTCGGGCAAACACCGTCTCACGGTTACCGCCTATGTGGATCGTGGGCGCCATCGCAAAGTCGCGAAAGTGAGCCTCAGCGAGAGCTTCTCTGTCTGCTAGCCGCGTGACTGGCTAGCAGAATGGTCGGCTACCGGACAACTGCAAGTTGTCCGGATAGTTCGATCCACTGAATCTTTTGCCAAAATCCTGATAAGCTGCCCGCGCCGTCGGAAGACTGACACTTGGCCGCCTGCCCGTCGAGACGAGGTGTGAAATGAGCAAGTTCATTGAAGTGTGGGAATTTCCACCGAACATGAGCAAGGCGCGTGCCGACCTGGGCGGGCTCTCGCTTCAAAAGCTGGGCGCCCTCTCCTTTGAGGAACTCGGGCGTTTCAAGCAGGCGGGCCGCTTCCCGGACGGATACAGCACAACCGACCTGACCTTCTATGCCCCGCGCGACCCAGGGGTGCATGCGGTCATCGTGTGGGCCTTGCTGCAAGCCACCCATACGGTGGCAGTGAATATGTACGGATTCGATGATCCCCATGCCGCAGCGATCATCCAGAGCTACACCGAACGACCGGACATTGTGGTGACCTTGAGCCTCGACAAGAGCCAAGCTGGAGGCGCGGCCGAGAAAGAACTGCTCAACCGCTTCAACCACGACCTGATCGGCAACAGCATCGCGATCGGGCACTCCTCGCGCGGCGCAATCAGCCACGACAAGCTCTTGGTAGTGGATGGCTTGTACCTGATCACTGGCTCCACGAATTGGTCGCAGGGCGGCGAGCAACTGCAGGACAACCAGTTGACGATCAGCCGCGTACCCCTCGCGGCGGCCGAGGCACGAGCGATCATCGACCTCGACCACGACGAGATGCTCAAGCAGATGGTCAAGGCAAGCCAGGAAGGGCCCAAGGCAAGCCAGGAAGGGCCCAAGACAAGCCAGGAAGGGCCCAAGACAAGCCGGGAAAGGGCCAAGCCGAGTTCGGCTAGCAGCGCCACGGGCCAGGCAAGCAGCGCCCCCAAGCGCAGCAGGAAGACACCTGCCAAGACCTAGCGAACGTGTGAGACCCGTCAGGATGGGCGGATGGCCACCCCGCGCAACCTGCTGAACCTGAAGGACGTCGAGAAGGGCTACGGCAGCCGCTCGGTGCTGCGTGACATCACGCTCGGAGTGTCTGCCGGAGAGCGCATCGGTGTGGTTGGAGAGAATGGCGGCGGCAAGTCGACGCTGTTGCAGTTGATCGCTGGCGTTGAGCAGCCCGATGCGGGCACACTTACGCGCACGGGCGATGTGGGCGTGGCGCTGCTGGGCCAACAGGACGATCTCGATGCCACCGCGACGATTCGCTCGACACTCGTAGGTGAGCGTGCGGATCACGAATGGGCAGGCGACAAGGCATTTAGAAGTGTCCTCGATGGCCTCTTGGGCGGCGTAACCCTCGAGCGCTTTGTCGCGGGCATGGACACTCAGATATCCGGGCTTTCAGGAGGCGAGCGTAGGCGCATCGCCCTGGCTCGCCTGCTACTCGATCCGCCCGAGCTTTTGCTGCTGGATGAGCCCACCAACCATCTGGACGTGGAAGGCGTGGATTGGCTGGCCCGTCATTTGGCGGCCCGCAGAGGCTCGATGCTCGTTGTGACGCATGACCGCTGGTTCTTGGATGCGGTGTGTACCGCCACCTGGGAGGTGGCCAATGGGGCGGTCCACCAGTACGAGGGTGGATATGCCGCTTATGTCCTCGCGCGCGCCGAGCGAGACCGCCAGGAAGCGGCGCGCGAGGGTCGTCGCCAGCAACTCTTGCGCAAGGAGCTCGCGTGGCTGCGGCGCGGGCCGCCGGCGCGTACGACCAAGCCGAAGTTCCGCATCGAGGCAGCTAACGAATTGATCGCCGATGAGCCGCAAGCCCGCGATCGCGTGGAGCTGGCCCGCTTTGCGAACGCGCGCCTAGGCAACAAGGTGCTGGACGCTCTCGACGTATCTTTGACGCTCGGCGAACGAGAGGTTCTACACGGTGTGACGTGGCAGCTGGGTCCGGGCGATCGCGTGGCCTTGGTGGGAGTCAACGGGTCGGGCAAGACCTCACTCGTGAAGCTGTTTGCCGGCGAGCTCGCTCCAACGAAGGGTGAGGTAGAGCGCGGTACCACGGTGCGGCTCGCCCACCTCTCTCAGGACACTGTGGAGATCCCCGAGAACTTGCGCGTGCTGGAGTCCTTGGAGGAAGTGCGCAGCCATGCCGTGCTCAGCGATGGCCGCGAGATAACCGCGTCGTTGCTGTGCGACCGCTTCGGCTTCCGCGGCGAGAAGGCGCGCACATTCGTGCGGGACCTCTCCGGCGGTGAGCGGCGGCGATTGGGATTGATGCGACTGCTGATGGGTGGCCCTAACGTGCTTCTACTTGACGAGCCCACCAACGATCTCGACATTGACACGCTGACGGCGCTTGAGGACCTGCTCGACGGTTGGCCGGGGACGCTCGTAGTGGTGAGCCACGACCGCTACTTCGTGGAGCGGGTGTGCGACAACGTATACGCGATCACAGCCACAGGCGGTGTGAGACATGTGCCGGGCGGGATCGACCAGTACCTGCAGGAGCGTGGCTCGCCTGAGGAAGGCGATGCGGAGCCCTCCCCGCGCAAGCAGGACGAACCCCCTGCGGAGCGCTCCCTGCGCAAGCAGGACGAACCCCCTGACTCGCCACAGCAACGAGGCTCACAACCAAGCTCACCACACAGAGGTGTATCTCCGGGCGCGGCGGCACGGGCAGCACGCAAGGACGCTCGCCGCGACGAGCTGGAGGTCAAGCGATTGGAACGTGCGATTGAGAAGCTCACCGCAAGCGAGGCCACACTGCAAGAGCAGATGGCGGCGAGCGCCACCGACCATGCCCGCCTCGGCGAGCTCCAAATCGAGTTGGAGGGTCTGGCCGCAGAGCGCGAGCGGCTGGAGGCGTCATGGCTCGAGCTGAGTGAGACTTTGGAAGCAATATGACCCCCCTACGCGCGCGCGTAGGGGGCGCCCAAATTGGAACAACCATCCAGCCACCGCGATGTTCCCTGCCGGCCTAAACGGGGACAACCATCCAGACTCCCAATATCACCACGATGCCCCTGTTGGCCAACACCGCAAGGATGCCTGCGACTTAGATGTAAGGATGCCCGCAGGTCGGCCCACCGTCGGGCGGCCCAATCACTAAGGTCGAGTCCGCAATGCCCGTGCCCCGCTTGAAATAGGAGCAACCCGTGACATACACCCCCCCTCAAGAGATCCTCGAGCGCTACGCGTCCGTCCTAGTCAACTTTGCCCTTGGTGGCGGTAAGGGCGTTCAGGCGGGAGAGGTAGTGCGGATCGCGGCGCCCGAAAGCGCGAAGCCCCTATACGCCGAGTTGCGCAAGGCGGTGTGGCGCGCGGGTGGGCACGTGATCGGCGCCTATGAGCCAGACGACGACGAGCGGATGAACCTCTCGCGTGACTTCTTCGAGACCACAAGCGACGCCCAGCTCGACTACTTCCCCGCCCTCTACATGAGGGGTCTGGTCGACGAGATGGACCACCAGGTATCCGTCCTTGCTGAAAGCGATCCGCATGCGCTTGAGGCTGTCGATCCGGCCCGCATCATGCGCCGCGGGGAGGCGATGCGGACACTGCTTGATTGGCGTACAGAGAAGGAGAACGCGGGCGACTTCAGCTGGACACTTGGCCTGTACGGAACCGCCGCGATGGCAGCCGAGGCGAAACTCAGCGAAGAGGAATACTGGGAGCAGATCGTGCACGCGTGCTTCCTGGACGTGGAGGATCCGATCGCGCGCTGGCAGGAAATTGGACAGCGTCTGGATGAGACCAGGGAGCGCCTTGATGCACTTGACATCGAGCGCGTGCACGTGCAGGGCGAGGACGTGGATCTATGGGTGGGCATCGGCGAGCAGCGCCGCTGGCTGGGCGGCAGGGGCCGCAACATCCCGAGCTTTGAGATCTTCACCAGTCCTGACTGGCGCGGGACGGAGGGCTGGATCAAGTTCAACCAGCCCCTATACCGCTATGGGAACCTCGTGAAGGGCATCCGCCTCGCCTTCACCGACGGCCGCGTCAGCGAGGCGAGCGCGGAGGAGAACGAGAGCGTGCTCACCGAGATGATCGCCACCGAGGGGGCCGACAAGGTTGGCGAGTTCTCACTGACCGACAAACGCTTCTCACGGATCACGCGCTTCATGGCCCACACGCTCTACGACGAGAACGTGGGCGGGCCGTTCGGCAACACCCACATAGCCTTGGGGCGCTCCTACCAAGACGCCTATACAGGCAACCCAGCCGAGGTCAAGCCCGAGGGGTGGGAGCGGCTGGGCTTCAACAACTCCAGTGTGCACACCGACATCGTCTCCACAACCGACCGCACCGTCACCGCCAAGCTACGCGGTGGCGAGGAGCGCGTGATCTACGAAAACGGCGAGTTTCAGCTCGACTAGCGAGGCCCGCGGGCAACTAGCGAGGCTCATGGGCAGGCTGTCCTGCTGAAGCATCAGCCGGAATACTCACCGGCAGTTGTCGCAGGATGCTGCCTGCAGTACTAGGGATTCCCCTACCCGGCGATGCGGTAGATCGTGCCCGAGCTCCAGTCGCCCACAAGTAGAGAGCCGTCTGGCGCAAAAGCCAAGGCCAGCGGATTCTTGACACCTTCAAGCAAGGGCGTCGCGGCACCTGTGTAGGTGGAGCCTGAGCGCGTGAGTGCAATCTGAAGGACCTTGGCGGACTGCCACTCGGCCACCAGAGCCGCGGTTCCAATATGGATACCAAGCTGACCGTCGACAACCACAACGGCTCCGGATGCGGCGTGCTTGTCGAGCACTGCAATGGGCGCCGGGACGCCGGCACAGGCCGATCCTCCCTGGCCGTAGCAACCGGGGAAACCCCAGTCCTCGCCTTCCCTCACCAGGCCAAGCCAGTCGCCCGGCGTGTTGGCGCCGAGGTCATCGCGCTGGTTCATGCTGACGAGCAGATCGCTCGTGCCGGGAACGTAGGCCAGGCCGAAGGGCGCACGAATGCCCTTGGCATACAAACGCAGATCGCTGCCATCGGGACGGAAGGAGACGATTGACCCTGAGAAGGGCGAGCTCGGGGTGCAGTGGTCGCAGGTGGCGGTGACTCCCATCAGCAAGCGACCGTCCGGAGCTGAGACGATTAGGTTGTTCTCTGCTTTCGCAACCGGCCCGTCGATGATCCGCGTGCGCTTGGCGAAGCGGGTTCCACGCAGGCCACTGAAGACATCAACACGTCCAAGCGAGGCCACATAGAGCTTGCCTTCGCGCCATAGGATCCCCAAGGGATTCCTCAAGCCGGATACGACCTTCACAGCCCGCGCCCCGGCTTTGGTGATCATGTAGACCCCATCGTGGGTGTAGCTGCTCAAACCCGCCGCGGTTAGCCATAGTCGTCCGTGCGAGTCAAACGCAAAGGCCGCCACGGTTGGCGGCCCCTGAGCGTAGACGCTGGCCCGCAGCCCGGCCGGGCCCTTCAGACCCGTCCCGACCGAGACAAGCGGCTTGGCAGCGGTGGACGCCTGCCCACCACCCGAGGAGCCACACCCATAGAGCGCGAGCATGATGCCGATGGCCCCCACCAGAGCCAGCCTGCCGTTCATCGGGTGGCCCTCACCTAGCGTCGTCGGTGAGCTCGAACTGCTCGCGCCAAGCCACGGCACGAGATCGAAGGGAGAAAGCCCGCCAACTCTCCGTCGAGCCGCAGCTCGAAGCGCGTCTGATTCTCGTTGTCGCTGACCGTGGTCGCCATTTTGAAGGACAAGCTTGACAGCCGCCCGCCGAAAGACTCACAGGTCACCGAAAATGGGCTTCGGCGATGATTGTCGCCGTGCCGAGCGGTCTTAGGAACAGTCGAGGACCCACCCAAATCACCATCCATCCAATGGAGGCACCATGGCAAAGCTAAGACTCCAGATTTCGATGTCCTTGGACGGCTTCGTCGCCGGACCCAATCCAAGCGAGAAGGACCCATTGGGCGAAGGTGGCATGCAGTTGCACGAGTGGGTCTTCGCGCTCGCCGCTTGGCGCGCGCCACACGGTCGGGAGGGCGGCGAGGTCAATGCCAGCACACCCATCGTCGAAGAGACAACGACGAACGTTGGCGCCACCGTGATGGGACGCAAGATGTTCGGCGGCGGCTCCGGTCCTTGGGGCGAGGATCCTTGGGATGGCTGGTGGGGAGATGATCCGCCCTTCCACACACCCGTGTTCGTGCTCACCCACCACCCGCGTGAGCCCTTGAAGAAGCAGGGCGGCACCACCTTCTTCTTCGTGAGCGATGGCATCGAGGTGGCGCTCGAGCAGGCAAAGCAGGCAGCGGATGGCAAGGACGTCTCGCTTGGTGGCGGCGCCGATGTGGCACAGCAGTACCTTGCGGCGGGCTTGATCGACGAGTTGCAACTGAACGTTGTGCCAGTACTGCTCGGCGATGGCACCCGGCTGTTCGAGGGCTCGCCGACCGACGCCAAACTAGAGCTCGCCCGGACGGTCGAGGCCCCCGGTGTGGTGCATCTGAAGTACCTCGTGGTGAGCTGAAGCCAAGTCCGCAGACAAGGTGCAACGTCAGACCCGCAGGCTATGGCATACCGTGCGCCAGACCCGCGGGCTATGGCGCGACTTTCCCCAATAAAATGACCGCCATGGGGGACGTGCTCGACCGGCTCAAGCACTTCGCGGTCGGCTCGTGATCGCCAACGGCGGTCAGACGGTCGGTTACGAAGAGGTGGGCTTGCTGCTCGTCGAGGACGACGACGGCGATGCCCGCCTGGTCGAAGACGAGTTGGCAGAGGTACTCCCGCGCGCTCGCATCGTGCGCAGCAGGCTGTTGAGCGAAGCCCTCTCCGCACTCGGACCAGCGATCGACTGCGTGCTGCTCGACCTCGGGCTCCCGGATGCGTCCGGGCTCGATGCGGTCGCGAAGCTTCGCTCGCGCATGCCGGCGATCCCTTTGATCGTGTTGACGGGTCTCGCCGACGAGGCCGCCGGCGTGGCCGCGGTCCAAGCGGGCGCACAGGACTACCTGATCAAGGGCAGTGTGGATGGCAAGCAGCTGGTGCGCTCGATCCGCTATTCGATCGGTCGTCGCCAGGCGGATGAGGCCGAGCGCGAGCTGCTGCTCGCGGACATGCAGGCGCGCGAGGTGAGCACGGCTTGAACGCGGCCTCGCGCCGAAGCCCCTGATCGAGAGCTCCTCGGTGTGGGTCGCCTCCCGCTATCGCGCCGGGCGCAGCCGGGCCTTGCTGGGCGGCGACTTCATCGACCTCGTGCAGACGCCGCGAGGACAGCCTCCACGTGGTGGTGGGCGACGTCTGCGGCCACGGCCCCGACGAAGCCGCGATCGGCGTCAGCCTGCGCGCCGCCTGGCGAGCGCTCGTGCTGGCGGGTGAGCGCTCCGATGCGGTGCTCGACACGTTGCAGCACGTATTCGAGCATGAGCGACACATACCCGGCCTGTTCGCGACGCTCTGCACGCTTGAGATCCAGAGCGGATCGCAGATCCGCATCGATCATCTGCGCCGGTCATCCCCGTCCGGTGTTGATCGACTGGAAGCTCGATCTCGGCCCTGTCCAGTGGCCCTGGCGGCGCTGGGATTGGCATCGGCGAATGGCCAGTGGCGCTCCGAGCAGATGCAGCCTCCCGACGGCATGGACGATCCTGCTCTACACCGACGGCATCATCGAGGGGCGGATCGGCGACGGCCCCGAGCGTCTCGGCGAAGAGGGCCTGCACCGGCTGATCGCCGATCAGATCGCCAAGTGGCCCGACTGGCGGAAGCAGCCTCGAGCACTGCTCGACGAGCTGATCGAGGACGCCGAGCGAATGAACGGCGAAGCGCTCAGCGACGACGTGGCGATGCTGCTGGTCGGCGTAAATCCAGACGCCGCCGGATCGTCGTGAGCGCCAAGAGTCGACCACGCGCGCGCATCGCGCGCCACATCGACGCATGAGCGTCGGGAGCGCTGCTCGCGGCAACCATCGGCGTGCTACTCGTGCTCGCCGTGATTGGGATCGGCCTCGCCCTGCTTGCCAATGCGCAGCTGGACCGCGATCGCAACCTCCTGCTCGACCAGGTCGGGCCCGCCCGACGCACTGCGCTTACGCTCGAAAACGCGCTCATCAACGAGGAGACGGGCGTGCGCGGCTATGTGATCACGGCGCGATCCGAGCTTCCTGGCGCCATATCGCAGCGGGCTGACAAGCGAAGCCAAGCGCCCTGGCCACGCTCGCGCGCAAGCGAGCACGGCGACCGGCTCGCTTGTGGCCGCCGAGGTGGAGATGGTCAGCGCCCGCACGCGGGCGTGGCAGCGCGGATACGTGGCACCAGCGCTCGCCCAGCCAGCCACTGAGCACTCCGGTCGCGACGGACGTGGAGGGTAAGCGCCTGTTCGACGCCGTGCGCGTATCCCTGGATCGCTTGCAATCGGTTCTGGAAGCCAAGGACTCCCAGACACGCGACCAGCTTGAAGACGCCGCGTCCAACTTGCAGTTCTTGTTGATCCTGGCCGCCGTGCTGATCCTCGGTGGAGTGCTCGCGACCGGCTACCTGCTGCGCCAAACGATCACCCGGCCGCTTGCACGGCTCGGCTCAGAAGCACGTCGTGTCGCGGGCGGCGAGTTCTCCACACCGCTTCAGATCGCGAGTGGTCCACGCGAGATCACGGCGGTCGGAATCGAGATCGACGCGATGCGCGAGCGCATCGTGGAGGAGCTCGCAACAGTCGAAGCCGCCCGTACGCGAGTCGAGGAGCAGGCGCGTGAGCTTGGTCGCTCCAATACGGAGCTCGAGCAGTTTGCCTATGTCGCCTCTCATGACCTACAAGAGCCGTTGCGCAAGATCACGAGCTTTTGCCAGGCACTACAGACCCGCTACCACGGTCAGCTGGACGAGCGCGCCAACCAGTACATCGACTTTGCCGTCGATGGCGCCAAGCGGATGCAAACTCTCATCAACGACCTGCTCGCCTTCTCAAGAGCCGGGCATAGCGATCGTGAGCACGAGCTGGTGGACTTGAACGAAGCTCTGGCTACAGCCCAGTCTGCGCTTGCGAGTGCCCTGGAGGATGCCGACGCGAGTGTGCTGGCCGCCGACCTGCCGACGGTGCGAGGCAATCGTGCCCAGTTGAGCTCGCTCTTTCAGAATCTGATCGCCAACGCCGTGAAGTTCCGCGACGCTGAGGCTCCGGTCGTGCGCATGGAGGCACAGCAAGAGGACGGAGAGTGGCAGCTCAGTTGCTCAGACAACGGGATCGGCATCGATCCGGAGTATGCCGAGCGGATCTTCCTCATCTTCCAGCGACTGCATTCGAGAGACACTTATGAGGGAACGGGCATCGGACTCGCGTTGTGTCGCAAGATCGTGGAATATCACGGCGGCCATATCTGGCTCGACACCGACTACTCCGGCGGAACCCGCTTCCGCTTCACCCTGCCAATCGTCAAGGAGACCTGATCAATGAACGCCGACCTCATTTCGGTCCTGCTCGTGGAGGACGACCCGGGGGACGTCTTGTTGATTCGCGAGGCGTTCGCCGAACACAAGGTCGGCAACCTCCTGTCTGTCGTCAGCGATGGTGTGGAGGCGATGAGGTTCGTGCGTGGTGAAGGCGAGTACGCCGGACACGAGCGCCCCAGCCTCATCCTGCTCGACCTCAACCTGCCGCGTAAGAGTGGCGCTGAGGTGCTCGCTGAGATCAAGGGCGACCCTGAGCTCTCGATGATCCCGGTGATCGTGCTCACCACATCCGAGGCCGAGGAGGACGTGATGCGTTCCTACAAGATGCATGCCAACGCCTACATCACCAAGCCGGTCGACTTCGACCGCTTCAAGCAGATCGTGCACCAGATCGACGACTTCTTCATTGGCATCGTCAAGCTGCCGCCCCGACCCGAGCGTTCCTGATGGAGCCATCAGCGCAACACGACTACCAGGATCGAGGCCGCGTAAGCCAAGGCGAGGCGAGATCCCAGTTGCGTAGGAATTCTGAGGTTTGAGCACCCCTTTAGCGGGGCAGTGAGCGCATGTGTCGCACGTGTTGAGCCGGACATTCGTCGATGGACCTAGATGGTCCTCCTTGTTTGCCGATCCGGCATCTGTCGAGTCCTATGCGGGCTGGGCGCGCCCCGACGGGGGCATGCCGCGCGGTCGCGCACTTGACTTTGCGCACGCTGCCTGGCGTGCCCGGCGTTCTTATCAAGCCAGGCAGTTCACCCTGGAGGAGCTGCTGGAGCTCAAGCAGTGCACGATCGCTCTGATAATGCCGACGCGCGAAGTCGCGGCCACGGTTGGTCCAATCGCCGAAGAGGCGACACGCCTCTTGGACGTAGGCCTGCTGGACAAGACACTTGTGGTCGACGCGGCCTCCAACGACGGAACCGCACGGGTCGTCGAAGCGGCCGGGCTTGCTGTCGTACAGGAGGACCGGCTCTCGATCGGGCTGGGACCTACGCGCGGGAAGGGCGATGCGATGTGGCGAGCCGCGAAAGCGCTCCAGAGCGACATCGTGGTCTTCCTAGACACCAGCACCGAGGAATTTGGCGAGCACTTCCTTACGGGGCTAGTAGGACCGCTGATCTGCGATCCCAACGTGCAACTCGTCAAGGGCTTCTTCCACCGTCGCACTAGCGCCGAAGGCACACGTGCCTCACAAGGGGGAAGGCAAGTCACGGAGCTAATGGCCCGCCCCTTGCTGAATCTTCACGCTCCGGAGCTAGCGGTCTTTGAGCAGCCGCTGTCAGGCGAGACCGCGATCCGGCGAGAGCTACTGGAGCAGATCCCGTTCGATGCGGGTGATGGCGTGGAGATAGCAATGCTGATCGACGCGTGGCACAGAGTCGGACTTGAGGGTCTTGCGCAGGTCGACTTGGGCTAGGCCTGCGTGAGCTGCAAGCGGGGAAGTATCTCGCGCGAGTAGACCTCGAAGAAAGCCTCGTGCCCTCCGCCTACCTGCTGGATGTAGAGCTCGTCAAAACCAGCGTCGGCGTAGGCGCAAATAGCCTTCAGATGAGCATCGATGTCCGCTCCGCAGGGGATCGCCTCGGCCACCATCTCCTCGCTGACCAACTCACTTGCCTGTTCGAAGTGCGCGGGCGTGGGAAGCACTTGGGCGAGCTCCCCGGGTAGTTGCTCAACGGGCCAAAGCTTGTGAGCCCTCGCACGGGCAGCCTTCTCGTCCTCGTCCCAGCAAACCTTCAAGCCTCCCGCTGCCAACTTGTCGCCGCCGCCGTTTGAGCGAAACCTCTCGACGGCCTTCCTATCCGGAGAGACGGCGCAGAACCCGTCGCCGATGCGAGCTGCCAAGCGGGTGGCCTTGGGCCCAAAGCCGGATATCAGGATCGGGGGAAGCTCATCCGGAAGGTCGTAGATGCGTGCTTTCTCGACGCGATAGTGACGCCCGCGATGGCTCTGCATTCCACCCTGCCAGAGAGCCCGGATCACCTCCACTGCCTCCTCGAGCATCTCAAGTCGCTCGCCCGCCTCGGGCCAGCGACCGCCGAGGATGTGCTCGTTGAGCGCCTCCCCACTGCCAAGGCCGAGCGCGAAGCGACCTTCGAGCAACACAGCGCATGTAGCGGCGGCTTGGGCCACGATCGCCGGATGGATGCGGACCGTAGGACAGGTCACAGCCGTGGTGACCTTCGCCGTGTCCGTCACCTCGGCGAGCGCGCCGATCACTGACCAAACGAACGGGCTATGGCCCTGCTCGTCGTTCCAAGGATGAAAGTGATCGGAAATCCACAGCCGGTCGAACCCGGCCTGCTCGGCTGAGCGAGCCTGCTCAAGGAGATTGCGGGGCCCGAACTCCTCGCTTGACAAGAAATAGCCGATCTTCATGTCGTCTTCTCCTATCTGCCCCTTCTTCCACCCCCTTACACGCTGCTGCCGACTAGTGGATGAGCCGCCCTGATCGCCCACTACGACTAGGCGCGAGGAGCCTCGTCGGGCCAATGACCGTGGGCGTCGAGGTAGGTCCGTGCCTCTTCCTCTTCCGCGCGCACGCGATCGTCGGCGAACGAGGCGCGGTATAGCCAACTCATGGCAAACACAGCCAGTCCGGCACTCACGATGCCGGCGCCGCCCTCGGCGTCGGTTTCGCCGCCGAGCACCATCACGATCACCCCGGCGAGCACTATCGCGCCGGGCAGCACATAGCGCAAGCCGATCATAAGCGGCGTCATGCCATCGGGCCGGTTAGGCCGATTGTCGTCATGCTCAGTTGGCGATTGCTCATCGGTCATCTAGCACCTCGTGTCGTTGAGTCGATCGTCTCCTGGCATAGGATAATCGCGACGATCAAAGCCTAAGACTTGGGCTCGCGAACAGTCACCCACCAAGCGGCGAGGGCGGTATGCGCGTCTCCCCCTGGACCTCCGGGATGCGCATGGCGACCTCGTCTAGGTAGCACCAAGACCATGTCTCGCCGGGCTCGAGCGAGTGGATGATCGGGTGGCCGCTTGACTGACTGTGGGCGGTGGCGTGGCGGTTGGGCGAGCTGTCGCAACAGCCGACGTGGCCGCACTCCAGGCAGATGCGCAGGTGCAGCCAAGAGCCGCCCATCTTCAGGCAATCCTCACAGCCCTCAACGGACTCGGGGAGCTGTGTGATCTGGATGCTGTCGAGGTGTGTGCAGTCAGCCATTGCTACCTCCGTCAGGTTTGAGTGATGGGGAGTCGCACGCGAAAGACGGTGCGAGCAGGCTCTGACTCGACGACGAGCGAGCCGTCATGACGATCGACCACGATCCGCCGGGCGGTGGCGAGGCCCAGCCCGGTCCCCTTCCCCACGTCCTTGGTGGTGAAGAACGGGTCGAAGATCCGTCCGGCAAGCTCCTCTGGAATACCGGGGCCATCGTCGGCGATCTCCACCACGATGCAGTCGCCATCGAGGCGTGTGGCAATCGTGATCGTCCCCTGCTCACCCAAGGCGTCGATCGCGTTGTCGAGCAGGTTCGTCCACACCTGGTTGAGCTCCGACCCACGCACGGTGAGCTTCGGCAAAGTGCGGTCGTAGTCGCGCACCACGGCGATCGAGGTGTGCTTGAGCTTGTAGCCGAGCACCGTGAGCGTGGTCTCCAAGCCCTCGTGCAAGTCGACCTCCACGAGGCCGCCGCGGTCCATGTAGGCATAGGACTTCACAGCCCCCACCAAGGCCGACATGCGCTCGGTGGACTCGCACAGCTCAGACGACAGGCGCCCGGCAGTGAGTGTGGCGGCGACCCAGCGCAGGGCGTCGCTCCTCGCCGGGCCGGCCAAGGTGGCGACACGCTCGAGCCAGTCTTGGTCCACCCCCGCCGCAGCCAAGGGCTCGGCAAGCCGCCAAGGCTCCTCCACCTCCAGGGCTTCCATGCGCGCAAGCAGGTCCTCCTCTGCATCGGAGGCATCCAAGGTGTCGAGCGCCGTGGCGGAGGCGGCTTGGGCGAGGGCCTGCTGTTGCAGTCTCACCAGCTGCTCGGCGTCCTCGCGCTCGATGCCTGCCTCCACGAACGAGGCCAAGGCCGAGCTGATCGCCTCGAGCGCCTCGGTCATCTGAGCGGCTGCGCGACGAGCGGCGGCGGCCGGGTTGTTGAGCTCGTGGGCAAGGCCTGCCGCCATCGTGCCCAAGGAGGCGAGGCGCTCGCGGTTCTGCTCGCGTTCGGTCACGCGGCTCATGACGGGCGCAACCTGGCGCATCACGCGCTGATGGACCTGCGGTTGGGCGAAGGCCAGGCGCTTGAAGTCCGCGGGCGCGACAGTCGCGAGGCGGCAGTCGGTCTCGGCCTGCATGCGCACTCCGAGCGTGCCACCGGTAAGCACCGCGATCGCCCCCATCCAGGTCGGCCCGGTGTGATGGCCGACCGGCTCGCTTTGGCCTTGGGCCAGGATAAAGGCCTGGGCTCGACCCTCCAAGAGAAGCTGCAAGCCCTGCGGCTCCTCGCCTTGCTCGGCGATGATCCCACCGGGATCGATGTGGTGGGCGTGGGCCAGCGGGACCCACTGCGCCAACTCGTCGTCGCTGAGGCTGTCGAATAGGTCGACGCCGCGCAGCTCCTCTAGCGTGACGGGTGCCTCGCTCACGGAGGAGCCTCCGCCGGTCGGGCCGGCGCTCACCGCGCAGCCTGACGTTGTGGAAAGGCAGCGACGTTCATGCCTCGACCAAGTACTCGTGGATCAAGGAGACGGCCATAGAGCCCTCCCCCACGGCGCTTGCGACGCGCTTGATCGAGCG
Source organism: uncultured Solirubrobacterales bacterium (assembly GCA_963746645.1). GTDB lineage: Bacteria > Actinomycetota > Thermoleophilia > Solirubrobacterales > Solirubrobacteraceae > Palsa-744. The sequence continues at coordinate 2,574,519 of CAVVBQ010000005.1, read as the reverse complement.
CGCGCGGACGTCGCCGGCGACGAACACGCCCGGAACGGTGGTCTCGAGCACATAGGGCTCCCGCTTGAGAGGCCAGCCATTCGCCTGAGCATCGCGTCCGGCCAGGATGAAGCCTCGCTCATCGCGCGCCAAGACTCCCTCCAGCCAATCGGTGCGGGGAGAGGCTCCGATGAAGACGAAGCAGGCATCCGCCTGTAGTGCTTCCTCGCCATCGGGACTCTTTATCTGGAGGCGCTTCAAGCGTCCCTCCTCGCTCTCGGCAGCCATTGCCGAGCAGCCCGTGCGGACCTCGATGTTGGGCTGGGCAGCGATCTGCTCGATCAAGTAATGGGACATCGACTTCTCGAGCGATGGCCCACGCACGAGCATCGTCACACGGGCGGCATAGCCACTGAAGTAGACGGCCGCCTGGCCGGCGGAGTTGGCCCCGCCGATCACAACCACGTGCTGTTCGGCGCAACCGCGCGCCTCGGTCATAGCCGCTCCGTAATAGATGCCGGCACCCGTCAGCTCGGGAAAGCCCGGCGTGTCGAGCTGGCGGTAGGAAACGCCGGAGGCGACGATCACGCAGCTCGCGCTGAGCACGCCGCCGCCGCTCAAGTCCACCAGGCGCGCGGAGCCCTCCGCGCGCAGACCGACGGCCTCTTGGACCGTGAGCAACTCGGCGCCGAGGCGGCGCGCCTGGTCGGTTGCGCGCCGGGCCAAGTCCGAGCCGCTCAAGCCAGCAGGGAAGCCGAGGTAGTTCTCGATACGACTCGACTGACCTGCCTGGCCACCAGGCGCCTCACGCTCCACCATGACGGTCTTCAAGCCCTCTGAAGCGCCGTAGACCGCGGCGGCCAAACCGGCTGGACCACCGCCGACGACCACGAGGTCATAGTGCTCTTGCGCGGGGGCACCGGAGACGCCCAAACGCTCGGCTAGCTCAAGGATCGTGGGGCGCTCGAGCACGGTGCCGTCCTCCAAGAGAGCTACTGGCAAGCGATCGGCATCCACGCCCGCGACCACCAAGAGCTCGCGCGCCTCGCCGTCGCGCTCGATGTCGAGCCAGCGCGCGGGCACACGGTTGCGCACCAAGAAGTCACGCAAGTCGTGTGACTCGCGCGAGAAGCGATGGCCCACCACGCGCACGCCCCCCGAGGCGAGGGCTGCGCCGGACTCCCAGGTCGTGAGCAAGTCCTCGACGACCGGGAACAGCTGCTCCTCGGGCGGATCCCAAGGCTTGAGCAGGTAATAGTCCAAGGCCACCTCATTGATCGCCGCGATCGCCGCCTCGGTATCGGCGTAGGCGGTCAACAGGACTCGCTTGGCGTCAGGGACGAGCTTGCGCGCCTCCACAAGGTAGTCCGTGCCCTCCATGCCGGGCATGCGTTGGTCGGCGATCAGCATGGCGACCTGATCGCCTCGCGTGCGCAGCTCGCGCAAGACATCCAAAGCCTCGGGTCCCGACGCGGCCCGCAACACCCGGAAGCGCTCGCCGAAACCACGGCGCAGGTCGCGTGCCACAGCAGCCAACACGGCGGGCTCGTCGTCGACAGCGAGAATCGCGGGACGGCGCGCCGGCGCCTCTTGACCGGCGGTTGCCTGAGCATGCTCGACTTGGGCAGGCATCGCCATGAGGTTAGTCACCTGGCTGGCCCAAGTCTTTTACATGTTGTTCCGCCCGGCACATGTGCCGGGCGGCCTGACGGTGCATGCACCGTCAGGGACAGCACCGCATGCGGTGCTGTCTTCCCGATTTGAACATGATTTTGGACCGGGTTTTTGGACCTGGTTTCCAAGTCCCCGCGAATCTACGAAGCAGGCGCGAGAAGAACTTCCGCGCTTTGCTGAGACTCAGCCAGCCAAGCGCACAAAGCCTCGTGCATTGCCTCCACACCGACGATCGGTGCAGTGGGCTCACTCCACTCGGCGGGCACCACTGCGAATGGCTTTGTCTGGGGACCGCCAAGGCCGCCGTGGGAGCCCATGAACTCCTCGAACGGAGCCACCTCTTCGCTGCTCGGGTCGTACATACAGTTGACAAGGATGTCCGGGCAGTGGGGAAAGCCATCGTGGCGACGCAGGTGATCGGCTGCCGTGGCGTCGAAATGAGCGAGCGGATCCTCGCCCTCGATCGTGTCGTCGTCGAGACGCCTACTGCCGCCCACACCAATCACGAGTGGTCCATGAGCCTGGGAGCGCACCATCACGAAGCCGATCCCTGGATGGGCCGCGAGGGTCTCCACCAAGCGGGGATGGGCCTCCGCGATCTGCTCAGAGCTGAGCCGCTCGGGACTCGTCGGCAGATAGACCAAGCCAAGGCCGCCAGAGACCATCACAATCGCCTCATTGGCGCCTGCGGACTCGCTCTCAGCCAGAGCCTCGCGATTGGGGCCCAAGGCCACAGTTCCCTCAACGGCACGCCCGCGCGTGGCCCTCGCCAGGACACGTCCTCCCACGCTGTCCTCTTGGCGCGCGTCGGCCAATACCGCACCCATGTCGCCCCACGCCTCATCGATCGCGGCGGGGGCATAGACCTCGCCTTGGGCCAAAGCGCCGCGTACGACCTCCTCCAAGGTCTCGCCATAGCGTTGGCGAAACGGGGCGCCCTGCGTTTGGCCGTGGTCGGAGAGCACCACGAGGTGGTAAGGACGCGGCGATTGCGCGGTCGCGCGCTCGAGCCTTGCCAGTTGCCGGTCGTGTCGCTTGAGCACCGCCAAGGCATCGGGCTCGCGAATGCCCGAATGGTGGGCCACCTCGTCATAGCCAACGAAAGTGGCGTAGCTAACCGGCACGCCCTCGACGATGTCCGCCAAGAGCAATGCGGTCACGAGGTCGCGCATGACGACCGCGATCGTCGCCCTGATCAAGGGATAGACACCTTTCCGGTTGACGTGGTCGGCTCCAGAGCGGCGCTGGCGGGCGGCCGCCCGGCGCTCATAGGAGATGTCCGCGAGCGACAGGACGATCGTGCGAATGAACCCATAAGGATCGGAGAAGTAGGCGAACAGATCTCCCGCCTTGGACCGAGAGCGGTCGCGAATCACGCTCATCGTTGCCGTGCAGCGGGGGGCGTCGCCCGAGAACATGTTGCCCCGGCTCGTCCCTGTGGCCAGCAAGCCGGCACCTGTGGAGCGGCGACGCTCGATCTCGGCGGCATCGGCGGGATGGTTGGAGACCATTGTGCGCCCTGACTCCTTCTCATACCAGCGAAAGGCGGGCATGTCCCAGTTGCTGCCGAGCAGCAGACCAGCTTGGCTGGCTCCCGTTTGTGAGGACAGGTCGCACTCCCAGCCGAGTATGCGGTGAGAGCCGTCGGACAGCCAGCGCGCGATCGTGGGGGTGTGGCCGTCACGGATCGCCTCGCGCAAGACCCGCTCCCCCAAGCCGTCGATCTCAAACAGGATCACACCGGGAACATCAGTTTGGTTGCCCTTGCGCATGCGTTTCACTCGTCTGCGCACCACCCGTAGATGGCGGGCGTCACCGTCAACATCAAGCAAGGGCGCCACGATCATCGAGACGAGCGCCAGGGCGAAAGCGATCGCCACGTCCGTCCAGAAGGAGGGTGTTTTGCCGTCCACGGCATAGAAGGCAAGCGCCACCATGCCGGCAGAGAGAGCGAGCGAGCCAAGCCCAAAGGTGACGATCGTGAGCGGCAAGGCCACGCGTATGAGCAAGGGCCATAGAACCGCGTTAATGATCGCCATCACTGCGGCAACCAGTATCGCCGCGTCAAAAGAGAGCGAGTCGCGACCCGAGAGCAGCGCGGTCATGACGAGGAGGACGAGCGCCTGAACCACGAGCATCGCCGCAGTTCGGATGCCGAACCCGAATAGCGCGCGCAGATTGCTCAGACGCCTTTGCGTGTTGTGCTCATCGATTGCTGAATGCATCTCGTTGCTACCTTCTCGTCCATGGTCGATGGCGCGGTAGTCGCCGCTCAAGCGGGCACGGCCACAGACCGTATCGTTTTCCTGGGCCACGCCACCGTGCTGATCGAACTGAATGGTGTGCGCTTGCTCACCGACCCTGTGCTGCGCGGTCGCGTTGCGCATCTACGCCGTCAAGTCCCGCCGGTGGATGAGAGTGTGCTCGCTGACCTCGATGCGGTGTTGATCTCACACACACACCACGATCATCTCGACCTGCCCTCGCTGCGACGCCTGGGTCTCGATACGCCGCTGATCGTGCCGGCCGGTGCCGGAGCTTGGCTGCGCAAGCGGGGGTTTTCCAAAGTGACCGAGCTGAGCGCGGGCGAGACGGCAAAGGTCGGCGAGATCGTGCCGGGCACAGGCCGGACTGCTGCGGTCGAATCGGGCGCCAGCGACCCTGCGAGCGTCGATACGGTCGAGACACACCCCCCCAACCCCGCGAGCCTTGCGGTGTTGACGGTGGCCGCGGTGCACGCCGAGCACGACAGTCGCCGCCCCGGTGGTCCGCGAGCGCAAGCGCTCGGCTATCTGGTGAGCGGCCGGCGAGCGGTCTACTTCGCCGGCGACACCGCGCTATATGGGGAGATGTCGAACATTTCACCAACGCTCGACGTCGCGCTACTGCCAGTCGCGGGATGGGGACCGAAGCTTGGCCCGGGCCACATGGACCCACTCGACGCAGCCCGCGCGGCCAGCTTGTTGCTACCGCGCGTGGCCATACCAGTGCACTGGGGAACCCTGTCGCCGATCGGCCTGTCACATAGTCACAAGCCGAGACTGGGAGAGCCACCACGCCTGTTTGCTGAGCATGTCGCGCGTCTAGCGCCAGAGGTCGAGGTGCGAATTTTGACACCTGGGGAGCAAACTGCGCTATAGATATCTCCTTGGTGCGCAGACTTCCCAGCCTGTCCCTTGTCGTGATTGCTTCGCTGCTCAGCGTGCTGGTGCTCGCTTCCTGCGGTGAATCCTCCCAGGAAAAAGCAAAGGCACAGGTGTGTGAAGCGCGTGCGGACATCTCGAAGCAGGTCAAGGCTCTTAGTGAATTGACGCTTTCGCTGAATGTCCTCAGCGAAGCCAAGACTGGTGTGGAAGCGATCGGCAAAGACCTCACGAAGATCAAGGACGCTCAGCCGAATCTTGAACCGGCACGCAAGGAACAAGTGCAAGCAGCAACCCACACCTTTGAAGCCCAGATCAACTCGATCCTGTCCGAATTGACCTCCAAACCTTCGCTGAGCAAACTCGAAACGCAGCTCAAATCCTCCTTGACGCAACTCGCCTCCGGCTACGAAAAAGCACTAGCTCCGCTCAACTGCTCCTAGCTTCTCCCGGAATGTGACACGTGGCCGAGGGCCTCTCAGCGAGCGAGGTGGGCAAAGAGATCGGCGAGCACAAGCACGCCGCTGAGGCTCACGAGAAGGATCGCCGGGACCGGATATTGACAGTGTTGGAGGCGCTGTTGCTGTCGCTCGTCGCGGTGCTCGCCGCATACTCGGGCTACGCTGCGGCCAAGTGGAGCACCGAGTCCTCGGTCTCCTTGGCCAAAGCCTCGGCAGCGCGCACCAAGGCTAATAGGGCCGATCTCGAAGCCCTCCAACTGCGCACGTTGGACTCGGTGTCCTTCAATGCATGGTTCAGCGCTTTCGCGGCAGGCAACTCAGTCGCGGAGCGCTTGGCTGAAAAGCGTCTGCGTCCGGGCTACCGCCCCGCCTTCCATGCATGGCTGGCGACCGATCCGGCGCACAACCCGAAGGCGCCGCCCGGACCCTCCTACATGCCGCAGTACGTGATCCCCCAGGAAACCAAGGCGAGCACAGAAGATGCACAGGCGGATGCCAGTTTCGCACGGGGCTCCGCGGCGGGCGCTACTGGAGACAAGTATGTGCGCGACACGGTGTTCCTTGCCACCGTGCTGTTCTTGGTTGGGATCAGCGGCCACTTCCCTCTGCGTCAAGCCCGCTACGCATTGATCGGGGTTGGCTCTCTGATACTGGTGTTCGCCGTCGTTCAGCTACTGGGCTTGCCAGGCCCTCCCTGAGTCAGCGAACCAGCTGAAGCATTCCAAACAGACAATAGACGGAGCAAAGAAACACCGTTACACTCGGCAATAGTCCCCCAATCGGGGACGCCAGGTGCCACCGGCCGTAGTGGCCGATCCCAGGCAGAGCGCAGGGATATCGAGGAGGAACCGTGAACAACGAGGAGCTGGAGCTCGGTCCTGTTGACATTGTTGTGATCGGCTATCCACCGGATGCGCCGCGAACAGGTGAGGCGATCCCACTTTTTGTGGATCTTGTGGACCGCGGAATCATCAGAGTGCTTGACGTGCTCATGGTCCAGAAGGACACCGAGGGCAATGTGTCAGGACTCGAGATCGCCGATCTCGATGGTGACGGGATTGACGATCTGGTGGTCTTCGCGGGCGCCCGCACAGGCATGCTCGGCGATGAGGATGCAAGCACGGCCGGTGGGGCGCTTGAGCCCGGCGAGGCGGCGTTGATGATCTGCTTTGAGAACACCTGGGCCGCGCCCTTCGCTACCGCCGTGCGTCGCAACGGGGGTCGGGTGCTCGCCTTCGAGCGAGTCGCCGCACAAGACGTCCTTGACACGCTTGACGCGCTCGACGCCTAAATCCTGAACCGGAAAGGGGTATTCAAAAATGCCACTACTTCGCACCATGGCCCGTACCGCCGCCATCGCCGGCACCGCAACGACCGTATCCAATCGTGTGAGCCGTCGCCAGCAGGGGCGTTGGGCCAGCCAAGAACAGCAACAGGCAGCAGCACAACCTCAGCCACAGGCAGCCGCTCCGCCTCCGGCCCCGGAAGCCGACCCGATCGAGCGCCTGAAGGAGCTCGGGCAATTGCACGAGTCGGGTGTGCTCACCGACCAGGAGTTTGCAGACGCCAAGGCCAAGATCCTGGGCTGAAGCGTCCACAGCCGGCGCGGACCGCGCGCCGGTTTGAAGCCAAGCGCGCCGATTTAGACAAGTGCCAGCGCGAGAAGGCAGTACTCCGGCTGGACGACTACCCCGCGCGCGGGGTAGTCGCGACTTGCGAGGGAGCGTCTTGCGCCTCGTACTCGGCGAGCAAGCGCGTCTCGTCGTCCTTGCTGGGGAACAAGAAGAAGATCAAAGCGGCGCCGAGCACAATCGCAATGATCCCCGCTATGTAGGACCAGTCTGAGCCCGACACGAACGAGGAGCGAGCGGCCGCCGTGATAGCACTCGCATAGTGGGGATACTGGTTGGCTACCGATTCGGCGCTCGAGAAGGACTTGGTGAGCTCGTTCTGGATGTTGTTGGTGATCAAGGACTTGTTGGGCGCCGAGGCGATCGCTTGCGACACTGCCGTGGCGAAGCCCGCGGTGAGCAAGGCACCCATGATCGATTGGATGATCGCGCCACCGAGGTCGCGCTGCAAGTCGGCGGTGCCTGAGGCCATGCCCGCGCGTTTGACCGGGACCGAGCCGGTCAGGGAGTGCGAAGCGGGGGTACCGGCGAAGCCAACACCGATCCCGATGAAGCAGTAGGCAAGCGCCACCTTCCAGTAGGGGATGCCCGTCTTCCAGAGCGCCAGCATGGTGATGAAGCCGAGCAAGCAAAAGATGTAGCCGACGAGCAGCGTAAACCTGGCCCCGCGCGTGTCCACCAGTTTGGCCGAGTGCGGGGCGACCGCGACCATCAAGAAGGCCGCCGGCAGGATCGAGGCCCCAGCGCCAAGCGTGGAGTAACCGAGCACGTTCTGTAGGAACTGCTGGCCCACGAAGATCGCGCCCATCAGGCTGCCGAACACGACTATCCCACCCAAGGCCGCGACCCAGAAGATGCGCCGGCCGGCGACGTGCAGGTCGAACAAGGGAAACTTGGTTTGCTTTTGGCGTAGATAGAAGACCGCCAAGGCGACAAGCGCAAGTGCCGCCAAGGCGAGCGCCACAGTGCCCTTATTGGGGACCGGCGCGAAGTTGATCGCTAGCACGATCGCTGCGATCGCCACGATCGAGAGGATCCCGCCCGGGTTGTCGACCGGGTCCGTGGTCTCGTTGACGTGGCTCGGTACGAGCACTATTGCCATTACCGCCGCTATAGCCGCAAAGGGCACGGTGATCAGGAAGACCGATCCCCACTCATGATGCTCAAGCAGAGCCCCTGACAACAATGGGCCGAGCGCCGACATCGAAGCGCCCAAGCCGGACCACAAAGCGATCGACTTGGTGCGTGCTGGCCCGGACCAGAGCGCTGTGATCAAGGCGAGCGTCGTGGGATAGGCCATGCCGGCCGCCAAGCCCCCCAAGATGCGAGCGCCGATCAGGATCCCCACGCTTGAGGCGGTTGCCGCCAGAATCGAGGCGGGGATCGCCACGAACGTGCCCAAGACGAGCATCAACTTGCGCCCATAACGGTCGCCGAGCGCGCCTAGGTAGAGCACCGAGCAGGCCAAGCCGAGTGAGTAGCCGACAGCAACGAGGTCCAAGGCCGTCTGCGACGCATTGAACGCCTTGCCGATGTCCGGCAACGCGGTATTCGCGACGGCAAGGTTGAGATTGGCGACCGAGGCCACCAAGATCAAGGCGGTCAAGACCAGTCCTTGGCGGCCAGGTGCGCTAGACGGCTCAGCTGCCGGCCTCCCCGCGGCGATACCCGCTGAGGGCTGAGAGGACGGGATCGCGGCAGTGTCGGCAGGATCCGTCATGGGTCTCCTTCGTCGACGCGCATCGAACGCGGCCGGTGGACAGGCACGAAGACTACCCCAGGATGTAGTGAACTTCGTGGCGTGCTCGACCACGCGGCGGAGCCGGCTAGCGGCCGAGCCATGTCGCCCAGTCGCGGACCCGTAAGATCCGGCCCATGGTGACCGAGCAGGCGACCATTCCTGCGCACCGACGAATTCACCCGAGGCGGATCCTGATCGGCGCGCTGGTCATCGTCGTGATCGGCGCGGCTGCGACGCTCGCCGGCTGGGACATCGTCGGCTGGTTCAAAGACATCTGGGACACGCTCACGAGCATCTCGCTCGGCTACCTGGTCGCCGGCATAGCGCTCATGACGGTGCAAACAACGGCTACCGCATTTGCTTGGTATTCGATTCTGCGTTACGGATATCCCGACTCTGAAGTGCGCTGGATACAGGTCCTTGCTTGTTACGCCGCGGCCGTGGCACTCAATTCTGTTCTACCCGCGAACATCGGCACCTTGGTGATGCTGTTGATGTTCACCACAATCATCGCGGCCGCCACGTTCGCTGGCGTGCTGGCCGGAATGGCCGTGCAGAAGATCTTCTTCACTTTGATTGGAACCTTTTGTTACCTGTATCTATTTCTCACGGTAGGGGGCTCCTTCTCGATCCAACTAGGGTTCTTGTCCGAACATCCTTGGGCCACCGCGATCCTGCTCATAGGCATAGCAATGCTCCTGTTCCTCGTGGGCCGGATGTTGCGCCAACGAGTCAAGCAGTGGTGGGAGCAGGCCAAGGTAGGCGCGCAGATCCTCGCTCAGCCGCGCGCCTTCCTCGGCCGGGTGGTGCTCCCGGAGGCAATCAGCTGGGTCGCGATGCTCGGCATCATCGCCGTGTTTTTGGCTGCTTACAACATTCCCGTTAGCTTCCACACGCTCATGCGGGTGGTGGCGGGAAACTCGATAGCCAACGTGAGCTCTGTGACACCGGGCGGCGCGGGTGTCGTGCAGGGCTTCAACGTACTCTCGCTGAAGGGCATCACCAGCACTGCCAATGCCACCGCCTATTCCATCTCACAGCAGCTCGTGACCACAGCTTGGGGCATTCTCTTTGCGATCCTGTTGCTCGTCAGGGCCTTCGGCTGGACTGACGGCAAGACACTCGTCTCACAGTCCTACAGCCAGGCGCGCGAGAAGAACGCGGAGCGCTCGGCAAAGCGCAAGGCACGCCTGGGCAAGGCTACTTAGGTTCCCTCAGAACCGGGCTCCAATGCTTGGGGTCGCGTAGCGCCTGCTCCCTAGCCCAACGGAAATGATGGTTGGCGGAGCGACGCAACGGCTCGCCGAGCAGCAGACCCAGGAGCGCCCACCTTCGCGCGTGTGGAGGAGTCTCGAGTGCAACCGCCAGCAGGCCAACGAGTATCCACAGGTGAAGCACCCTGTTGTAGGGACCGAGTTGCTCGCTCGTCATGCCCTCAGCTTCGGTGAGATATGGAATGCCACCTCGCCGCTCCCATGGCCACTCGAGGAAGTGCACGATGCCACCCGCCAGTCCGGCGGCATTGTTGAGGGCGATCCACTTCTCGATTTGCTTGCTTTCGGCCGCCCAGCCCGCCAGCGCCCATGCTGGTAGCCCGCCGCTCCACATGGCGAGCGCGCCACGCCTACCGATGAATGGCTCGAAGACCAAGCCGACGCCCGCGCGAACCTCGAAGGCGTGGTGGGCCGCGGTACCTAGCGCCGTGAGAACAGTGAAAGGGCGACGGGGACGCGGGGTCACCGACAAACGCAAGTTCACTGGGTCATCCAGGTGGCCCCATCCAGCTGAGGCGGACGACTCAGATCCCCGGGCATCTCGAGCATCCGTGCGGCAGCCTCATCCATACGCATGGCGGTGAAAGCTCCCGCCTCAGCGAGACGGACTGTCTCGCTGAGCACGGAGTCGAGCGCCTCCCAGCCGGGATCGCCGGTGAAGGCGGTTGAGAAGGGATGGAAGAGCAGCGTCAAGTGACCCTCTTGCTCCCACATCACATGGCTCTCTTCCCCTTGCACTGCCTGGCTCTCTTGCTCTTGCCCCACGTGGCTCCTGAGTGCGGCGATCATCTCCGCTTGCATCTCCTGCGGCGTGTGGGGATCGGGCCCTTGGCCATAACGTTCGCGCAGGCCCGCAAACTGGGGTAGGTAGGAGTAAGCGTCCACCAAGGGCCAGCGAAACGGCAGCACAGCCACACCCTCGAGCAGGCCCGCTTGCTCGCCCGCTGGCGAGACGTAGCTGTAGCCGTGCTCCCGGAGCAACCCCAACGTGCGCTCGGTCAAGCCACCCCCGGGCGGACGAAAGCCGCGCGGCTGGATACCGATCGAGCGCATGGCTTCCGTGGCGCGTTCGAGCAAGGCGAGCTCGGACTCGGCATCTAGCGCAGCCCATTCCTCATGGCGCCACGCATGAACCGCAACCTCGTGCCCGGCAGCCACGATCTCGTGCAACGCCTGCGGGTACATCTCAGCGTTCAAGCCCTCCACGAAGAACGTCGCCTCGACTTTTCGGGTGGCGAGCAAGTCGAGCAAGCGCGGGAGTACATCTACGACGGTGAAGTGCTGCCCTTCGGGAACCTCCGGCGGCCACATGCCCAGCTCTAGCTGGGCAGCCTCTCCGAGATTGTCAAAAGTCACCGACACGACCGATTCAGGCACGGGCCGATGATAGTTCAGGGCTTCGCGACCCGTGAGGCCCTGAACAAAAAGCCGCTCGGACCGTAGGCAAGGCCAGTAGTCTCAAGATCCTCATGATCCTCGGTGAATATCCCTTCAGCAGGCGGTTCGTCTGGCTCACCGACTGTTTCGGCGTCTCCTGGCAACTGAACCTGCCCAGCGACGAAGGCTAAGCGATGCGGCTCGTGAGCTTCCAAGCAGAGGATGGCCCGGGCGCCGCTGTTCAGATCGATGAGGACATGGTCCCAGCCTCCATGCTTGGGGCTCCCTCCACGACTGTGCGAGGCCTCTTGACCGCGCTTGATGTCGAGGGGCTGCGCGAGCTGCAAAGCCGTGCCGAGCAGGCGAGCAAGCGCATCCCCCTCGCCAGTGTCACCCTGCACGCTCCTGTAGTCGACCCGCAGAAGATCATCTGCCTCGGCCTGAACTATCGCGATCACGCCGAAGAGACCGGCCAGGACATTCCAGCCGCTCCCATGTGGTTCGCGAAGTTCGCCAACTCGCTGATCGGCAGCGGCCAGGACATCGTGATCCCCATGGCACACCCCGAATACGTGGACTATGAGGCCGAGCTCGCGCTTGTCATAGGACGACCCGCAAGGAACGTGGAGGCCAAGGACGCCCTTTCCCACATAGCTGGAGCGATGCCCTTCAATGACGTGAGCGCCCGCGACCTACAGGTCCAGAATCCCCTCTGGACGAGTGGGAAGGCGATCGATACGTTCGCGCCCTGTGGACCCGCATTGGTGACACTGGATGAGATCGACGATCTGGGCGCACTCGGGCTGCGCACGCGGGTCAATGGCGAGTTGCTGCAGCAAGGAACTACCGCCAACCTGATCTTCGGCCCGGCTGAGGTTGTGGCGTGGCTTTCGCGCACCATGACGCTGCTTCCGGGTGACATCATCGCCACCGGGACACCGGCGGGCGTTGGCGCCGCCCAAGGACGCTTCCTGCGCGATGGGGACACGGTGGAGGTTGAGATCGATGGTCTCGGATCGCTGCGCAACGCGGTGCGCGCGGCGTGAGAGCTCAAACCGACGGGTCGCTTCGCACAGCACTTGCGCTGGCGTGCCGACTCGTGCTCGTCCTTGGAGGCCTGATTGCAACGGTAGGACTCCTTGCTGCCTGCGGTAGCAGTAGCCATCCCCCGGCCACCGACGCCGCAACTGGAGCACATACTCCATCCAAAACCGGCTCACATGCCCCACCAACAACCACCGCGCCCAAAGGCACCAGAGCGCCTAGCAATACGCAGGCAATCGCGTTTGTTCACGCGGTCAATCTGACGGCTGCGGACGTGCCTGGCTTCAAGCCAAGCGCAGAACGCGAAAGTAAACCCGAAACCGCGGTGGAAAAGCAACTCGCACGCAAGCTTTTGCACTGCATAGGAGGACAGGCATCGAGCTCACCCCCTGAGCTTGCCAGTGCCAGCTCAGCCAACTTCAAGCTCGATCACGATTTGATCCATCTCAGTGTGAAATCGGAAGTTAGCGTCGCGCAAACAGCGGCACTGGTCGCCAAGGAACTCGGGACGACCCACAACAACCACGTCAAGGTGTGCCTTTCGCACTACTTCGACCTGCTTCTCAAGAACCGAATACTCAACGAACAGGGATCCCGATCGTCCATCAGCCCTAATTCGATCTCTACCTCTATCTCACAAGGCACTCCCCCAGCCCCAGGCGCAACGGGGAGCTACTGGTGGAGAATCACGGCGACAATCGCAGTACACAAGATTAAGTTGCCCTTTTATATTGACATACTTGGCTTCACCTATGGCCCAGCCAAGGTCTCTCTTTTCAGCTCAGGCGCACTGAGGCCATTCCCAGCAGCAGCCCAGGAACACCTGTACCGGCTGCTGCTCCAGCGGGCCGAGGCCCACAGTCTGTGACCGCTCACATGCGCGAGCTTGGCCATCAACTAGACATCGGAGCGAAAGAGGTTCTATGAGCCAGGAGCAATGGACCGCGGTCGACAGCTACATAACCGACCTACTGGTGCCGCACGACCCCGCTTTGGATGAGGCGCTCAAGGCCAGCACCCAGGCCGGCCTGCCGGCAATCGCCGTCTCACCAAACCAAGGCAAGCTGCTCCAACTCATTGCGCGCGTCCAAGGGGCACGCACCATCCTGGAGCTGGGCACGCTCGGCGGCTACAGCACAATATGGCTCGCACGCGCACTTCCAGCCGAAGGCCGTCTGATCACATTGGAGGCCAACCTGCAGTACGCGGAAGTCGCCCGCGCCAACATCGCCAAAGCAGGCTTGGCTGACGTTGTCGAGCTGCGCGAGGGACCGGCGCTCGAGACGTTGCCACAGCTCGCCAGCGAAGACCAAGGACCATTTGACCTTATCTTCATAGACGCCGACAAGCAGAACAATCCGGGCTACTTTGAATGGGCTTTGAAGCTTTCCCGCCGTGGCAGCCTGATCATCACAGACAACGTTGTAAGAGATGGAGGGATCATCGACCCCACCGTCGGTGATCCTCACCATGGCACAGCCGGCATCGAGGGAATCCGTCGCTTCTACGAGATGCTTGCCGCCGAGCCGAAGGTGAGTGCCACAGCGATCCAGACAGTGGGCAGCAAGGGATACGACGGTTTTGCTGTGGCGCTCGTCACCGCCGACTAGTAGCGCCGATCGATAGCGCCGCTTCCTGCTTCGCCCACGCTATTAATCCCCGGCAACCGGCCGACCTTACGGTTACAAGGCGAGACGATGGGCGAAGAAGGACAGGATCTCGTCACGGGCGGCAAGCGTCGGTTGGCCCGCTTCGTCAACTAGATGAGCAGTCACCACACTGTGCGGGCTTGCGACCACATGCTCGAAGAACGGCGCCGTGTCCTGATTGGCCGCAGTGTCGGGGAGCACTCGTGGGATGAAGCGCTCGCCGAGTGCCTGTGAGTAGGCCGCGAAACGCTCGGCCTTACAGAACCGGTCTCCCTTGAAGCGGTAGGCCATGACGGTGAGATCCTCTCGCTCGAGGCGTTCGCGAACCGCGAGCAGCTCCTCGGGAGCGATCTCGATGCCCGCGGGATCGTCAAGCGGGAGCGAGGGTTGAGATAGGACGGGCGCGAGCATTGATGGCTCAAGCATCATCGTGAGCGCGAAGTTGCCCGTGAAACACATCCCAATCGCGCCAACGCCCGGACCACTGCACTCCTCGTGCGCCAGCCTTGCAAGCGAGCGCAACCACATGGTCACGGGACTTGACTTATTGGCAGCCAGGGCGCGGAACTCGGCGCTGACGCAGGCGCGCTGGAAGACGGCGGCACCCTCTTCGACGCTCGGCACTGCGCCATCGCGACCAAACAAGGAAGGCATGTAAACGGTGAATCCAGCGTCCCTGACCCAGCGGCTGAAGCGGGCGACGTGCGGGCTGATGCCAGGCATCTCCGTCATGACGATCACACCCGGTCCGCTGCCGGCCACGTGCACCACCTTCGTCGCACCGTCGAGTGTGATCGAGCGTGAATCGAAATCCTCGAGCGGATCATCCTCGTTCAAGCTCCGTTTGGCCGTGCGGGCCTCTGACTGCTCTGGCATTGAGGCTCCTTGTTAAGCCGTCGGACGCAAGGCTCGAGTCGACCCAGCGTTCCGACCCAGCGTTGAGACAACCTCTCCCGACATATTTTCCAAAGAATATAGACGATCGTACATATATGCTTGTAGACTGTGTCTATGCGCGTAGAGGAACCATCGGCGCATGCATCAACTGATGGGCGCCGCGCCAGAGGCATGCGCAGTCGTGCGGCGGTGCTCGAGCGCTCGGTGCAGGTGGCCTCAAGGGAAGGCCTTGAAGGGCTCACGATCGGCAAGCTTGCGGCCGACCTGGAAGTGAATAAGAGCAGCGTGTTCGCGCTGTTTGGGTCCAAGGAAGAGCTGCAGCTGGCCACGCTTGCCGCGGCGCGAGGGATCCTCATCGACCAGGTGGTGGCGCCAGCCCTTTCAAGCAAAGAAGGCCTGCCCCGGCTCCTGGCAATGGGTGAAGCTTGGTGGAGCTACCTTGCATCCGAAGTGTTCGTGGGTGGCTGCTTCCTTTGTGCCGCCTCCACAGAGATGGACGGTCGCCCCGGACCCGTCCGCGATGCGGTCGCGAATGTGATGCGCGAATGGATCGCTGTGCTCAAAGCCAACATCGAGGCAGCCGTAGTCGCCGGCGAGATTCAACCGGGGGTTGACCCACAGGCGATGGCGTTTCGATTGAACGCACTGGGCATGGCCGCCAACTGGCAGCGACAACTACTCGATGACCCTTCCGGCCTCGAGCATGCGCGCGTGAGCTGGCTGATGGAAATCGACAGGCACAAGCTCGATAATCCCCGTATGGCTTACAACGAGGATCTTGCCAATCGCATCCGCGAGCTGGTGGCAACAGAGACTGGGGTCACTGAGAAGCGCATGTTCGGCGGCCTGGCCTTCCTGGTCGGCGGCAACATGGCCGTGAGTGCAAGCGGGCAGGGTGGTCTGATGCTGCGTTGCGAGCCGGAGGAAACCGAGGAGCTGCGCCGCAAGCCCCACGCCGGCCCATTCGAAATGCGCGGTCGGGTGCTAGAAGGATGGCTGCGGGTCGACCCCGAGGGCCTGCGCACCAAGCCCCAGCTCGAGCGCTGGGTTACTCGCGGCGTGAGCTACGCGCGATCGCTGCCGCCCAAGGGATAGCCTTCCCGCTGGGATCCTTGGCAGGCTGACCTACACGCACGTAGAATGGCCGCCTATGGCCATGGACTACGAGCAGATCCTCACCGAGATGAGCGATGGCGTGCTTACGATTACGCTCAACCGCCCGGAGCGGCTGAACGCGTGGACGGCGCAGATGGGCCACGAGCTGCGGACGGCCTTCGACCGCGCCGACGCCGATGACGAGGTGCGCGCGATCATTCTTACCGGCGCCGGACGCGGCTTCTGCGCAGGGGCAGACCTTGCGAGCGGCGCTGACACCTTCGACTACCGCAAGCACGAGAGCACCGGCCCGGCGCGGGACAACGGCGGCGAGTTCACCTTGCGGGTCTTCGAATCGACCAAGCCGGTGATCGCCGCGATCAACGGGCCCGCTGTGGGCGTGGGCGCGACGATGACGCTGCCGATGGATGTGCGCCTCGCCGCCGAGGACGCTCGCATGGGCTTCGTGTTTGCGCGGCGCGGCATCATCCCGGAGGCGTGCTCGAGCTGGTTCCTGCCGCGCGTCGTCGGCATAAGCCGGGCGATGGAATGGGTTGCCACCGGTCGCGTGTTCTCCGCACAGGAGGCGCTTGAAGGCGGACTCGTGCGCAGCCTGCACCCCAAAGACGAGTTGCTCGACACAGCTCGCACGCTCGCGCGCGAGATCGCCGAGAATGCCGCTCCCGTCTCCGTTGCGCTCGCCCGCCAGCTGATGTGGAGGATGCTCGGTGCCGAGCACCCCATGCTCGCCCACCGCGCCGACTCGCGCGGAATGGTCGCGCGAGGTCAGTCGGCAGACGCCGCCGAGGGCATCACCGCGTTCCTTGAGAAGCGCCCCGCGAGCTTCCCCGACCGCGTCAGCGAAGGGTTGCCCGACGTCATGCCCGGCTGGAGCGCCCCGGAGTTTGAGTAGCACAGGGGCCTCGCCCTCGCCGCCGACGCAACGGTCTTGTAGCGCCCGCCTTTCTACCCACAATGTGAAGCGATGCTGCATGTAACCGCGACCGGCTGGGCGGCAACGATCGGCCTAATCGCGGCGCTGCTAGCGCTCGACCTGGTCGTCGCCGCTCGACGTCCCCCAGTCGTTGGCTTTCGCGAGGCGGCCGCCTGGTCGGGGTTCTATATCGGCGTGGCGCTCTTGTTTGGCGTCGTGTTCGGAGCTTTGGCGGGGTGGGGTCTTGGCGGACAATATTTCGCCGGCTATGTCGTGGAGAAGAGCCTGTCGGTAGACAATCTCTTCGTATTCGTCATGATTCTGACGAGTCTCGCCGTGCCGGTCGAGCAGCGACGTCGGGCTCTCACGATTGGCATATCCCTGGCGCTCGTGCTTCGCGCCATCTTCATCGCACTGGGGGCCGCCCTACTCGAATCGTTCTCGTTCATGTTCCTCGCCTTCGGGATCGCGCTGATCGTTACAGCGATCCAACTGTTCCGTCATCGTGCGGAGGATCCTTCGATCGAGGACAATGTCCTCGTCAGAGCTGTCCGCCGAGCGCTACCCATATCGAAGGACTACCACGGTGCCCGACTCGTGATTCACGAAGGTACCCGTCGCCTGGCTACGCCTTTGTTGGTTGTGTTGATAGCGCTCGCGAGCACAGATCTGCTGTTCGCGTTCGATTCGATCCCAGCGGTGTTTGGCGTCACAGAACACGCCTACATCGTGTTCTGTGCCAACGCGTTTGCGCTAATCGGCTTGCGCTCGCTCTACTTTCTGGTCTCTGGCGTACTCGACAGGTTGATCTACTTGTCGATGGGCCTCGCCCTGATTCTGGCTTTCATCGGTGTGAAGCTCATCCTGCATTTCGCCCATTCACACAATCACAGCATCCCCGAGATATCCACGGGGGCCTCACTTGCCATGATTGTGCTCATCCTTCTTGTGACCGGGCTCGCGAGTGCCGCGGCACTCAAGCGCGATCCCGACAGACGTGCCTATGCCGGCTCGGTCGTTCGTTCGCACAGACCTCCCCGGCAATTGGACTAAGCAGGGTCTAGTAGCTCCGACCACAACGTTCCCTGGAAGCGACGCGCCGCGACGAAGACCTCAAGAGTTTCGGGATCGATCTCACCATAAGCGGCGAGCGCGGTGGCGACAGGCTCAGGGTCATCACCCCAGACGGACGCAGCCGCCTCCATGCAGCCGAGATCTAGGGCCAGCGGCGCCAGGCAGGTGTCCTCCCAGTCGTTCCAAAGCGGCCCTGCCGCCGTGTTGATCGCGTTGTCCAGATGCGCATCGCCGTGGACTGCTTGCATCGGCAGCCCGAGCGCCTCGATCCGCCGGCGAACCTCGGCGGCGTCGCCGCGCAACCGCATCGCTGAATCCGCGCCGATGCGCCCTTCCGCGGCCAGTTCCTCGAGCCAGCCTTCGGCCTCGGCCAGCGTCCCGAGAGGCTTAAGTTCGCCTTCGTAGCCAGCAAGCAGCTCGTGGCAAACCCGCAGGCGGCGACCGGCCTCAGCCGCGTCAAGCGGCGCTCCTAGCTCCTCGACGTAGTCCCAGAAGCTGAGCGATATGCCTTCGTGTGTGTGGGGACCGGGATCGACCTCTGCGCTTGGTGCCACGACCGGCGCGCCCGCGCGCGCCAGGAAGCCGGCGACCGCGACCTCGCGGCGCAACCAGCCCTCTCCCACTCGCCTGGTGCCGGTCAGCGTCGCGACCCGCGCCACCACCGGCGTTGGCGCCAGGTGCACCAGCAAGTTGCCGCGGTCCCTCAGTATCTTCGGCTCGGAAAAGCGCAGGCCCTCCTTCGCGGCAACCGCGCTCACGGCAGAGAGGCCACGCCGGGTCAGCTCGGATTGCTCGCTAGAGACCAAGCGAGCATGTTCGCAGTCCGATTGTGGACCGCCGAATTCGGGCTCGCCAGCTTCGGCGATACCCAGCGCTACTCGCCCGGGATCGGGCCAAACAGCGTGAACTTCGGGACACTCGACGGCGCGCAGGCTGGACTGCTGGCCGTGCCCTTGAAGGCGGTCGTCTGCTGTAGATGACGCCCCTCAAAGGTGTAGTGACGCACCGGGCCATTGACGTGGTGTCCGCTGATCGTCAACGTCGTAGTGCCGATCTTTGGGGCGCCGGCGTAATCTTCGGTCACTTCCGCAGGGCCGTTGTAGGAGAAGCGGCCGGAGCTATTCAACGTCAAGACCGGCGCATGCACCGCGATGCCGACGGTGGTGGCCGACTCGATGGGCGTCGCCGGTACGCAGCCGAGCGAGAGGTCGGCGATCTTCTTATGTCCGTGAACGTGAAACTCCACATCGGCGGATGGGACTCCCACGAGGCTGGCGTAGTAGCCGTCGCGCACCCCTGAATGGGAAAGGGCTATCGCCACTCCCGGCAACGTCAATGCAACTGACACCGCGACAACAGCCACCACTCGCGGATACGTAGCAATAGCTTTGGGGACTCCCTTCATGGCGCGAGACCCTAACAGTTCCCCAGACCGACAATTACCCGCTGAAATCATCCGACTGAACGATTTCCCTAGACCTTCCACCTAGCGCTCTTGATCTATCGGGCGAACCAAGATCTCGTTGATCGCGACGTGACTTGGACGAGTCACCATGTAGAGGATCGCGTCGGAAATATCGCTGGCCTGCATCGGCGATCCAAGACCAGGACGAGAAGCCAGTGCTTCAAGGACCTCGGGCCGGTTGTGACCCACCAACTCTGTCGCAACGGCGCCGGGCTCGATCAGGCCTACGCGCACATGTTGGCGGGTGATCTCCTGGCGTAGCGACTCGCTAAACGCACCAACGCCGTGCTTGGTGAGGTTATAGACACCGGAACCGTTGTTGATTTTGCGCCCCGCGACCGAAGAGACGTTGACCAGATCGGCCACGTTGCGTGGGCCTTGCTGGGCGGCCTCGAGCAGGTGCGGCAACGCCGCATGCGCACAGTGCAGGAGGGCGCGAACGTTAATGTCGATCATCCGCTCCCACTCCTGCAGCGGCGCGCCCACGATCGGGCCCAGCAGCATCACACCAGCGTTGTTGACGAGCATGTCGATCCTGCCCGCCTTTGCCACCACCTCACTCATTACCCGCGGCGGTTGGGCTGCGTCGGTCAAGTCAGCAGCGATAACAAGCGGCGTCGGTCCTACTGAGGCGATCTGCTCGGCAATGCGCTCCAGTCGCTGCGCACGGCGAGCGACGAGAGCGACAGTTGCGCCCTGTTCGGCAAGCGCCAGTGCGGTGGCCTCACCGATACCGCTGGAGGCACCCGTAACAACCGCGACAGTTGAGTCAAGCGCAAGCGAGTCAGGCATGGGTGTTCAGTATTCCAACACCGCCACCAAATTGCTGGAGCTAGCCTCGGGCGCCTTTCTGTTTCTTCGCTGCCCGGGCAATCGCGCGGGCGTCGGGTCGCATGAGCCTTAGCTGTCCACTGAGCTCGGTCCTGTAGCCGTTGAAGAACAGCCCCGGCGCCGAGGGATGCTGGCTGCCGCCGCTGACGAGTGGGACACCATTCTCGTCGAGCACGCCGAGGTGGCCGACCAGCCCTTCGAGGCCACGCCGGTAGCCCGTCGCGGCGATCACGGCGTCCGGCTGTATGCGGCTTCCGTCGGCGAGCAGCACGTCTGGGCCCTCAAAGCCCTCCGTCGCGGCGACGATCTCGATCCGTCCGGCCTTGACGGCAGCCACGAACCCATCATCGAATACCGGGGCCTGCTGCCGGCGGCGCAGCGTCGTGGCAACCCCGCGGGGCGCGCGCGGAAGTCCGTACCGCTCGAGGTCGCCGAAGAACATCCGCTGTCCCAGCCAGATGATCTCATCGGCGACGGGAAGAGGAGCATGTTGGAGTGCCACACCGTTGAGCTGCACCGGAATGCCCAGGTACTTGCGGCGCATCACATTCGGGGGTGTGCGGCAGGACACGCGCACGCGCCCGGCGCCGCCCTTGGAGAGAAAGTATGCGACCTCCGAGCCGGTGATGTTCGGCCCCACCACGAGCACGTCGCGGCCTCGGTAGGGATCCGGATTTCGGTAGGCGCTGGAGTGGATGAGCTCGCCCGTGAAGCCCTCGCACCCCGGCCAGTTGGGGAGGTTTGGTTCGCGGTCAAAACCGGTAGCGACCACGACAAAGCGTGCACTCAGGACATCGCCATCCGTATCGACCCGCCATCCTTCGCCCGCCGGCTCCACTCGCCGGACTTGGGTACCGAAGCGCACATCGATCTGATGATGAGCCGCGTAGTCCTCTAGGTACTGGATCCACGCGTCCCGCGACGGGTACTCGCCGTAGCGCCGGGGGCTCGCCCGGTAGCCGGGCTGCGTGGACATCCACCCCGGCGTGTTTAGTCGCAGTCCGTCATAGCGAGTCCGCCAGCTCGCACCAACCCTGTCTGTCTGCTCGAGCACAATCGCCTCGATGCCAACGCGTCTGAGTGCGGCCGCTGCCGCGAGCCCGGCGGTGCCTGCACCGAGCACGATTGCGTCTGCCAGCGCATGTTGTTCATCCACTGAGGAGGTCGGTAAGTCGTATGAAGGTTGGGTGCTCATCTGAGATGTGTCTCCTAGCTCGGTGCCGCACGCGTGGCGTCACGCCTACGCACCAGCGCCTGAAGTGATGTGGTCGATAACAGGCCTGAACTCCTCTGTCGGAGAGAAGTCGACGTACTCGGAATCCTCGAGCGCCTCGGGAGCGTGCCCCGGCGCCCAGTAAAATGCTTCGCCGGCGGCGAAGTCCTGATGTCCATCCAGTGTGTGCATCCGCACGCGGCCCTTGAGCATGTAGCCCCAATGGGGACACGGGCAGAGGTCGTTGGCCAAGCCCTTGGTCGCGGGGCGAAGGTCCGCTCCGGCCGGCAACCGTACGAATCCGACGGAGAGGCCGTCCTCGTCGCGCAAGCGGACCTCGACGCCGTTGTCCGCGATGACTACCGGGACGTCCTCACGTGGGATAGATCGCATTCTGCCTCCTTTGGATTTGGGTATCACAGGCACAGAGAGCTCCGCTTCGTTCCAAGCGGTTCTCAGGCCTGAGCCATCGGTTCTCAGGCCTGAGCCGTGACGGCTGCGTCCTCGGTTGATGGGTCGATGACAGTTGAGACCTTGGAGATGCGGTCCGCCGGGAAGGCTCCGCAGCGAGCATGCTCCAGCAGGATGTCCTCGTCGGGGGCAACGTAAACGCAGTAGATCTTGTCCTCGGTGACGTAGCTCGTGAGCCAACGAATCTCGGGACCAAGCTCGCCGATCACGTGGTTTGACTTCGCTGCGATTCCCTGCAGCTCCTCCGCGCTGAGGCTCCCTGCTCCGGGAAGCTCGCGCTCAATCACATACTTGGGCATTGCCTTCTCCTGTCTGCCTATTTTTCAGCTAACATACATACTGACGGTACCCATCATGCATACCCAGAGTACGAATGTCAAGAGCAAGAAGGTGCAGCAGGGCGAGATGACTCGCCAAGCGCTCCTCGAGGCCGCACGCACACTGTTTGGTGAGCGCGGCTATGCCGCGACCTCTCTGGAGGAGATCACAAGCGCAGCGAAAGTCACCAAGGGAGCCCTCTACCACCATTTCGGCGGCAAGCAAGAGCTGTTTGCGGCCGTCTACGAACAGGTCAAGCGCGAGGTCTCAGAGCGCGCTGCCACGGCGTTCTTGGAGCCCGACCCATGGGAGGACTTGTGCGCTGGATGCCAGGCGATACTCGACGCCCATCTCGACCCGCTAGTGCGCCGCATCCTGCTCCACGACGCACAAGCAGTGCTTGACGCAGACACGATCCGGCGCGTCGAAAACCGCTATGGCGCAGTCGTGCTACGTGGAGCACTACGACGCTCGATCCGTGCCGGAGTCATCCAACCCCTCCCCTTGAAGGCCCTCGCAGTCATGCTCACCGGGGCGATCCTCGAAGGATGCATGGACATCGCCCACGCCAACGATCCGAATCAAGCACGAAAGGACGTCGGCAACGTACTCACGAGCCTCCTCGAAGGACTACGACCGCATACTCAAGCAACCGCGGAGGAACTCTCTCCCAACAATCGAACACTTCACACCACGAGACCATCATTGCCGAAAACCATTTGAGCTGAGGGGCCACGTTTCTTCGACGCCGGGCCAGGAGACCTCACGGTTTGGGTCACTTTCATCCTCGGCCGGATCGACCTGAATCTCCGACCGGCATGAAGGCTATTGTGGTCTCCGCAATGGGGAGGAGCCACATCACGCGGCGCATTGGACTCGCGGTTTTGGTGTTGACGCCGCTACTGGCGCTGATCAGCATGGCCGGTCAGGCCGCCGGTTATTCGCCCGGCTGCGGCCAGATCCCGATCGTCGGCGGGATTCCGCCATGGGGCTTCCACACCGGTCCCCCGATCGGCGAAACGGGCAGCTTCGCTCGCGGCCACGGCCAAATCAATCTGGAAGCGAACACCGTCTCCGGGATCCTGTGTCAGGAAGACCGCGGCCGAAACCAGCCAACTCGTGCCATCACGATGACAGTCGAGCACCATCTCCTCTACCACTCGCACCATGCGGTGATGTGGGGTTTCCCCGGAAACATCATGAAGATCATCCTCCGCGTGCGGGCCAGCAACGATACGAAATGTAAAGTCGGCACCGTCGGACACGCGACCCTGTTCGCAAGCTACAACGGCGTGCGCAGCGATAGCGTCCAGTTCACCTTCCCGGCCGCCTGCAAAGATCACAACCACCTGTATCACGGAACGCAGGTCAATAACCAGGTCCCGCCACTTTAGATTCACTGCGCTGACGCCGCATCAAACGGATGCGCCGCTAAGCGGGCAAAGATTGACAGGGCAGGCGGGCCTGGGGGCAAGTAGACCTCACCGCGCTGCCTGTTTGCGGGCTTGCCTCTCACAGTTCGCGCGCTTGCTCTTGGGCTTGCTCTTGCAGGCCCTTAGAGCCTTGGCGAGCTTTTGCGCCCTGGTCAACGACTTGGTTTTGACGGGCGGCTTCGTCATGTGTCCTGCTCCTTCGGGGTAGACGAAGCTGAGTTTTTCGCCGAGCGTCGGCGTCGCCTGGATAATCGATGCCGGGTAGTCCGGAGTCGTGAATGTTTGATCGGTGCCAAAGCTGGTGCCGTCTTCGTTGCTGGCCACCAGCCGGTAGTGGTAGCTGGCACCGGGCTGCAGACCGTATAGCCCGACCGCAACGCTCTGACCGCCCGCGGTGGCACCGGCGAAGACCTGAACGCCCGGCGCACTCGCGCCGTATTCGGTGCTGAGACCGTATTGGAAGCTGTAAGTCGTAGCTAGACCTTGCGTGTCCAAACCACCATTCAATGTCGCTGTGGTTTGCGTTATGGCTTCTATCGTGCCGGTGCTCACGCTCGGCGGGACGAGCCCTCGAGTGGTGAACGTCGCATCTGGACCCACCGTCACGCCACCGCCGAAGTTCGTGGCTACCAGCGCATAGTGATAGGTGGTGTTGGGCAGCAGCCCGCTAACAGTCTGTGTGACGGTCTGCTGGGCGCCGGTGCCCGCACTCGCGTCGGGCTGGGGGATACTTGAGCCATAGGCGCTGGTAAGGCCGTAGACAAAGTGATATGTGGGCGTCAATTCACCTGCTCCGATCACCCCAGTCAGCGTCGCGGCAAACGAGGTTATATTTGAGGTGAGCACCGAGCCTTCGACCAGTGGTACTGTGATAATCGTTGCGTTATTACTGTAGATCGTTTTGCCCGCGGCGGTGGTGATTGCGAGCCGGTACTGGTAGTCGGCATCCGCGGCCAGGCCAGTTACGTTGGCGCTGAGCGACACCGGGCTCGTGCCTGCCGGTAGCGACGGACAGGGGGCTGTCGAGCCGTAAGACCCGGCGGTTCCGTATTGAAACTGGCAGGCGACGATCTGCACTTGATTGGCATCGACCGTTCCGTTGAGCGTCGCACTCGCGCCGTGTGAGTTGGAAGGCGCCGTCACGACAGCTTCAGGCAGCAGGCCGAACTCATCGACGTCACCGTATTCGGCATCGGCGAGATATACGCGGTCCGTGGCTTCGTTGACCGCCAGCCCTCGTGACCCCCCGATCAGCCCGGCGGCGAATTCTCCGATCACTTCATGAGCACCATTGAGCTCCTCCACTTCTGAGCCGCGATCGACGAAGACATGTCCGCTGGCGCGATCAACCGCCACACCAGTAACGCCTTCGAAGAACACCTCGGCTTCTGCGGTCACTTCCCCGGACGGGCCACGGAGAAGCTCGACGAGATTGTGCGTGCCGTAACCTTGGATGTACAGATTCCCGGCGGCGTCGACCGCCAGACCTTCCGGTTTTCCGATCAACGGGCTCTCGAACGAGCGGACCTGTTCACCAGCAGGGTTGAACTCATAGACAGATCCGCTGCCGTAATCGGCGACATACACATTCCCGGCTGCGTCTGCGGTGAGTCCGAGCGGTTCAGAAAAAGAGACAGTGGGAGATCCTTCTCTGGTGGGCTTGTCCTTGAAGCACGCGGATTCCGCCAGCCCGCCGTAGCCGATGAACTGGCAGACGTATTCATATTCGTCGGAGACATTCAGCCTAAACTTGTCAACGACGCTGTGCTGCACGTCGTTGACGTATATGTCGCCGTCGGAAGCACCGCCGGAGTTGTCGATTGCGACTCCAACCGTTTCTCCCCCGAAGCCAAACGATTCACTCGGAGTTTCTGTCCCCGCTATCTGGGACGGACGCCCTTCGGCCGGGGCGCCGCCTTCGCCGTCTGACACCTTTATGAAGCCGTCTGAGAGGCCATCGGCGGCATACACGTTCCCGTTCGACTGGTCGACCGCGACCCCGGTCGGCAATGCCAGCGGACTGCCGAATCGCAAGATCAATCCACGCGCCCCAAGAGCCGGCGTCCCCGCAACCGCCATCGTTCCGCTCAATACCGTGAGCACCGTCAATGCCGTCAATGTCAGCCTACGAGTACGCATCACCCGTTCCTCCTCTTCTCGAAGTGATCGCCACCGGCGGCTTTACGGGCTTGCTTGCCCTTCTTCCCAGCTTTTTTCTTGGCCTTCTTCTTGGTTCTCTTCGTAGCCTTTTTCTTGCTCTTCTTGGTGGTGGTGACATTGGACTTAGCCGTGCCGGGTGCCGCGGAGAACGCAAATACTGGCGTGGCGACCAGCGGCGTTGTCGTGGGCGCCGAGAGCACTGCCGTCGGGAAAACGGGGGTGGTGAGCGTTTCGTCGGCTCCGTAGACCTTTCCACCCTGGCTGACCGCAACGAGTCGGTAGTGATAGGTCGTGCCTGGCTGGAGGTACTGCAGACTCAGGCTGACGGGCGCGGCCTGAAAGCCTGCTCCGGCTTCACCGAAGATCGAGACGCCGTAGCTCGTGTCGAGTCCGACCTGGAACTCATAGGTCGTGCGAAAGCCCCGCGGATTGACAGTTCCGGACATCGTCGCCGCGTTCTGAGTGACTCCGCTGGCCGTGCCGGTCATCACCAGCGGACTCGGAAGGGAAATCGAGGTCGTGAATATACCCTCGCTGCCGTCAGCCTCCTGGCCGCCTTCGGTGCCGCAGGCGGTCGAGGCCGATCCCAGACCCAGGGAGTTGACCGCGATCAGCCGGTAGCGATAGGTGACGCCCGGTTCGAGTCTGGTCAGACGAAGGCTCACCGGGACGGCACTCATGCCCTGTCCCGCGTCGCTCGGCAGCAGTGGCACCGACCCCAGGTTGTATTCGCTGCCGGCACCCGTGCCGTATTGAAAGCACCACTTCGTGTCCGACGCCGCGCCGACGCTGCCGGGGAACACGGATCCCGCGAGCGTCGCCGAGTCGAATGTCACTTCCAAGGTACCTGCCGTCGTCGCGGACGGCGCCGGGGCGAGCGTTGTAAACGCCTCGGTCTGCCCTGTGATGGTGGTGCCGCTCGCGCCACCAAACGAGTTGTGCGCGATCACCCGGTAGTAGTAGGTCGTGCTCTGCTGCAGGCCCGACAAATCGGCGTTCACGACCAAGGGTAGATAGCCCGAGCCGATATCGGCTGGCGAGACTGGCACGCTCAGCGCATCTTCGAACGTCGGGTCGGTCCCGTACTGAAAGTAGTAGGTGGTGTCCAGCAGGTTGGGGTTCACCTGGGCACTGACCGTCGCCGACGTCAGCCGATAGTCAGAAGAGGACTCGCTGGAAACCACGGGGGCCTTCGCCACCGGGATGGGAAACGTGCCGTAGATCGAGACTTCGTCGGAAAACGGATCGATCTGGTACAGCATTCCGTCGCCGGCCTCGTAGGCGATCGCAAAAGTGGAGGCGGTGGGCAGCGTGGCCAGCTGTTCGCCCAGCGAGTTGTACTCGATGACCTCCCCTTCACCTTCCTTTTCGTCGGTGGTGAAGACGTTCCCCGTGGACAGATCGACCGCGACCCCTTCCCTCGCACCGGTTCCCGCTGGGATCGCTAGGTCGCCGAGAGCCGAACCGGACGAGCTGAACTTGACCACAGGTCCAAACTGAGTCACGTAGACGAGCCCGTTTGGATCGACCGCAACAGAATCCGGAAAGACCATGCCGATCCCAGAGTTTTCCTTGAAGCTGAGCCCTGTGAAAGCTCCAGAAGGATCAAGCTTGAGCACTTCATTCTTCGGGTATGCGTTGACGATATACAGATCACCCTTGAGATCCACCCCCAAATTACTCCTGTACTGTTCTAGTTCGAAGGAGGGTGCAGCCCCAACGCCACTCACGATCTGCGATATGTAATGACCGGCCGGATCGAACTTCTCCACGCGCGCGTTGGGCGGGTCGCCGACGTATACGTCACCGGTGTTTGAGTCCACAGCGATCCCCGCAGGACCATTTAGCTGACCGGCACCCGAGCCTTCCTTGCCTGTCTGACATTCGTTTCCCGATTCCGCCGTGCAGACATTCTCTTCCGCTTCGCTGACGGTTTTGCCCGCTTCATTTTCTTCCACCTTCGTCTTGTTGACTTCCTTGCCGAACATGAGGATGAAGGTGCCGGACGGGTCATACTTCACAACACGATTGCCTGCACGATCCGCGACGTACACGTCTCCGCTGTTCTGATCCAAGGCGAGCCCGCGGGGTTCGGAGAGTGCACCGGGTCCGGTGTGTCCGAAGGAGCCGATCGGGCCGATACTCGCCTTCGCACCGCCCGCATTCAGCGCCAGCGCACAGAGAGCGACAGCTCCGGCCAGGGTGAGCCTAGAGTTCCTCATCACTTGCTCCTCCTCTCAGCGCCGGACCGGTGTCTGGCGGTTCTTGCTCCCGTTCTCGTGTTCCTGCTCCCTTTTGCGATCTGCTTGGTCCCCTTCTTGGCCTTTGGACAGCCGGTGACTGACACCTTTGTGCTCTGCCTGATCTGGGCGCCGTCTTGGGCGATGAACGAGGTCGGCATCGTGAGCTTCTTGCGGCAGAGGTTCCCGTTGGCCGCCAGCGCCGAGTAGGGCCCCTCGGGCAGGCGCAGCTCAAAGCTCGAGACCTGCACGTCGGGAACGTTCTCGAACGTCGAGCTGGTGATACCGGCTTTGTTGATGAACGTCGAGCCGACCAGGTCGATCCGCACGCCATAGCCCTGGAGCACCACGATCAGGCTGGGGAAGGCTTCGCCGCCGTGGGAGACGAAGTACGCCGGGCCGACCAGCGGCACGGGCAGTACCGGCGTGATCGCCTTGGCGTAGCCGACAAGCGAGCCTGGCGGACAGGCGGCAGGGTTGGCGGCGAACGTCGCCGCCGTGCATGCCTTCTGCAGCGTCGTAAGCCTCGACGGCAGCGCTTTGGGGAGATCCACCTTGACCTTGGCGATATTCGACTGTGCGCCTGCGGGAAACGTGAGCTTCGCGTCAAGGCTCGCGCCGTGAGACCTCGAGGTGAGGCCTGAGGTCGAGACCTTGAACGTCGGGCCGAAGTGCAGCCCAGCGCAGCCGGCGACGGCAAACGGTGCGGACACCTGCGCCTGGGCGCCCTGAGCGCCCGCGATCGTCGCGTCGACGTGCAGCTGCGCGCAGTCGGTCGGGTTGAAGATGAACCCAGGACGGTCGATCGTCACGTTGGCTGTACGCAGCCGCAAGGGGATACCATCGATGATCTGCGGGAACGGGTCGCTGGTGACGGTCAGCGCCGCTGTCAGCGGATCGACGTTGATCTGAGCGCGCACGACAACGTTGCCTAGATTGAAGGGCCCCGCGACCGTCGGCACCACGATCGACAGGCCGAACGGCGCGCCCTTGTAGGGACCTGTCAGATAGATCTTGCCCC
This sequence comes from uncultured Solirubrobacterales bacterium, assembly GCA_963746645.1. Classification (GTDB taxonomy): domain Bacteria; phylum Actinomycetota; class Thermoleophilia; order Solirubrobacterales; family Solirubrobacteraceae; genus Palsa-744. The sequence goes on along the minus strand of CAVVBQ010000005.1, from coordinate 2,545,394 downwards.
GCTCATAGAACGGGTGTGACCCCGGCCCCGCCGCAACAGTCATCACGCCGATCTGCGACGAAGCTGCACAGGTACCCAGTGAGGCCTGCGGCTCGCCACACAGCGGAATGCCCGAGAGTGTCCCCAGCAGGCCCGCCGGCATCCTCACCTGAATCGCAGCCAGATCCTGTTCGCGATCTTCACGGCCGAACGTCAACGTGAACGGGCTGAACTGGCCCGCGTTCGGGTTGGACGTGCCCGCGCTGAATGAGGGCGCCAGCGACGCAACCGACGGACAGCCCGTGACTTCAAAAGAAGAGGTCGGATTGGCGTCAGGGGTCACCGGGGAGCTCCACGGCACGAGGTCGCTGGTGGACGTCGCCGCCCCGCAGCTTTGGGGCGTGGCCAAGCCTGCGCGCAGACCACCCTTGAAACGCAGTTCGAGGTCTTCGAAAGGCAGCGAGGGGTTGTCTTCGAACTTTGTCGTCAACTGGCCGGTGGAGGGATTGGCGTAGATCCGTCCTTCCTTCTTGATCCGCACTCCCGACCCAGCCGCCTCGATGAAGATCCGCAGCATGTCGCCATCTGCCGCGTCCGCATTGGTGCACGGATTGCACCTGGGCGTCCCGAGGAATACCTGACCTTCCAAAGGACTTGACAGCAGCGGCGTGGATATCTTTACCGTGCCCAGCACCGAGGCTTGCGGACAGCTCGACGCTTCAACAGATTCCAGCCCGATCTGCGCGTCATCGCAACCAGCAAGCCCATCCGCGGCCGACGGGGAGACCGACATGCCGGCCGGCAAGGTCACCGTCGCGTCCTTAAGCTCAGGCGTCGCCAGTGCCGGGAAGAGATCTGTCGCCTGCGGGACGCGCAGGTGGACTGTCAGCCCCGTTGGCTCATCGGCCTGCGTCGTTTCGGGCGTCATCGCGATCGATGGACCAAACTGCAACATGTTGCAACCCGTCATCGACGGGTACACCGTCGTGGAGGACGTCTTCCAATTCGAGTCGGCCAAGTTCGGAGCGCCGTCGGGCAGCAGTGTCCCTGGGTGCTGCCAGGAATCCATCCTCACCGTCGACTGCAATGGACCTGCGGAGCAGTCAACCGGGTTCTGCAGAAATGACAGCGGCGCACCGCCAACGCTCTGGTTGTAGATGTCGGAATTGGTCAAAGGCGTGCCGAAGAACGTCACCGACACGCCCGCCACACGGCTGACCCTAGGGATGCCCGAGACTGTCACTCGCACGGCGTAGTTGGTGTCGTGACTCACGCTCGCGTATAGCGTGACCGGCACCGCTCCCTCGGCGAACATGAACTGCGCCGCCACACCCTTGTCGGGCACCACGTTGTATATCGGAACGGCCGACTCGCTTTCCAGGGGTTCGTGACCGCTGCCCAACAATTCGAGTCTCGCCACGCCTATGCGCGAGCTCGCCGGACATTCCAATGCCGACTGGGCGGCTTCTTGACTGCACTTTTGCACTACCTGCGGGTTGCCAACGAATCCGGGTGGAACGTCGACCACAAAATCCTTCGGGTCCTGCACCGGTTCGGCAAACTGGTAACCGTACCGCTCAGTGGTGTTCAGATAATAGGTTGTGGTGAACTCGTAAGGGTGATCCCCCGCCTGCGTGTCGATCGCGCCGTCGAGGTTCGTCGCTTCGGTTGCGAGGCTTTCCAGACCGAACGGTGCCGGCGCTGAGCTGACCGTCGTGGTTTGAGTTGTCGTCGCCGATGGGGCGCCGCCGCCCAGCACGGTCGCGGTGTTCATCACCTGGTCGCCTTCGGGCAAGCTGCCTGACACGGTCACCGTGATCGCCACGTACAGCCCATCGCCAGGAGGTATTGACGCGGGATCGGTACAAGTCACGGTCGGGCTCCCAAGCACGCATTCCAGCAGAACGGGTTTTTGCTGTTTTATCCCGAACGACCCATTGAATCCGGGGCCGATGTCATAACCGAGGATTTTGGTCGCGCTGATGCCTGCCGGCAGCGTGTCGGTGATCGTGATCGGGCCGCCATTGGTCGGCTCGCTGCCAGAGTTCCTAACAAGGAGGTTGTATCCGTCGGGGAATTCGCCGCTCGGAGCGGCCGAGAAGTTGGTTGGCACCGCACGTGAGGAGATCGTCCATCCCGGACCCCCGACTTCGGCCCACGCCGGGGACACACTCACCGACAGCACCGCGGCGCATGCGAGCACCACGCCACATATGACCCTGTTCACCGCTGCCCCACTCATGACCTACCCCCGTTTCCGTGCACATGACCGCGCCCGGAGGCGGCCCTCCCCAGCTTCGCTCCCCGCTTGGCAACTGCGCCCTTCTTGCTGTGCTTGCCCTTACGCTTGGGCCTCCCCTTGCGCGCCGGCTTCGCCTTACGTTTGGGCTTGGCTTTGGCTTTTTTGACGACTGCCTTCGAGACAGGCGGGGCCAGCACAGCTCCTGGCGCCTGAAACTCGCTGCCAGGTGAGAGCAGCACCGGCGCCGGACTGAGCGGCCCCTGGCAGGCATCGCCCGAGCATTCCGCCGGCGCAACCGGCACTGGAAAACCGCCATCGATCCGAGCGTCATAGATGTCTGTGTTGGTGTCGGTGTCCTGTAGCGCAAGTTGATCCACCGTCGTGAAAAGCACATCGGCGCCTGATGCGCCAGTGCCAACTAGGTGCGCGCTCTTGCGACCAACGTCGCGCCCATCGGAGATCAGGTACACGTTGCCTTCGTGGTACTCATACACGTTGGTCGCGTATCGTTCTTCACTACTGGATGATTCTCCGATCGTCTCATGGTTGAGCGCCTGCGGCGTCAGACCATCGCTGCTCTGAAAGAACACATACGCACCGTCGGTCGACATCGTCAATCCGCTCCAATAATCGGTTGGATCGGAAATTGCTTCATTGAAGGTCGAGAATTTGATCGACGCGCCGGCGACGGCCGTGTTGCCGTTGTCGTTGTAGCCGTTCTGCCCGATAGATACGCGCACCAGAGCACCGGTCTGCGCGTCGTACTCAAACACCTGCGCCGCGGTACTCGTGTCATCTGTTGTGAGATGGTCGGTCGTGCTCTTGAAGACCATGAAGCGACCATCCGGCGTCACATCTGCCTGAACTTGACGTTCAGCTCCCCCACTCCACAGTTCTTTGTCGCTTCCTGCCAGGGCAGCAATGAACATCGTGCTCCCAGCCGGGTGCAGCCCGTCCCGCTCGAACACATACAGGTTGTTGGCCCCTTCGCGCGCAATTTGGCCCTGGCTGTTGGGCGTAGTGGTCAACACTCCCTTCGCGACGAAATACACGTGCGAGCCATCCTCGGATGTCTGCACCACGCCCTCCACCTGACCCGACGGATTTGCCACCGTCGAATCCCCATCCGAGACGCGCACTACCTTTTCGCCCGTCAACGCATCGAAATCGTACTCGTAGATTTCACTGCTGTTGGCGTCGCCGCCCAGTAGCGGCTGGGAGGTTGTGAAGAAGACCTTCGAGCCGTCCACGGACGCCCCTTCGAAGTGCGCAGGTTTAAGCGCGCTTGTAGCTATGTCACAAGCCGGGCAGTCCAACGGGGAAGGCTCGGAGATCGCGACAGTGTGCGCGTCGGGCTGTCCGTTGTCCACTCGCGCGAGGAGCTCGTTGACCGCTGGCGAGGAGCCACACGCCCGTGCTGTGAAGAACACCGTGTCGCCGTTACCGGACATTGCGTTGTGCGAGGCGTGTTCTGCCCCGAGTTCGGTTCCACAGCGGCTGATCAGGTTGCCGTCGTCGTCGACTCCGACCAGTATCGGCGCCGTATTGCCGGTGCCGATAAACTCATACAGCGATTCCGCTCCCCCTCCTTCCTCAGTCTTGTCGAATGGCCAGAAGCGATAGCCGCCGGAGCTGGGCCTCGACCGGTAGACGATGTGCGAGAAATCATCGGACTCGCCGACGGCGGTTACCCCGAGACCGTTGATATTGACGATCCGATCAACTTCACCGGGCGGCGTGCCCGGCGGCGTCACGGGCCCTACGTCTTCGACCACACCACCGGGACGTGAAACGTCGAAGTCCACGCGGTCTTCCGGCTGGGTGTTACTCCGCTCGTACCACAACGACGAGCGCGCATCGAGGCTCGCAGCCAAGAACGACTGGAGGCCACCGGCGAGTTGCGCGGTCTGGTATTCAGAGGCTGGCGGCGGCATCGGCGAGGTCGCCCAGCCAGCTCCGCCACGCATGGTCGAATACCAGCCGCCGGGAATACCATAGTTGTCCTGGATGCCGGCGATCGAGGCGAAGCTGTCGAGCACCAGATCGGGCGTGCCTTCGGCGCCTTGGCCGATCTGGAAGCCGAAGAGCGCTCCCCCGTTCTTTTCGACCGGTGTCACCTGCTCGTAGGCACGGCAGTCCGGCAGGTTCGCTGATGGTCCCACGCGAAATGCTTCATTGGGACAGGTTTCAGAGGCGGGGGCAGCGGCAGGCAATGCTCCCGCCGCGCAGAGCACGACCACCGTAGCCGCCGTGCCGATCCGAAGTCGCTGGACGTGGATTCTCATCGGTTGATCCCCTCCTTAGAGTCAGAGGGGATGGCCCCTCGGCCGTGTGACAAAGACATACCTTCCAAAGGCACCCACACCGGTATCCCTGAGATCGGCTCCCACGCGATAGCGGGTGTGTAATGGCGCCTCACGCGACCTGCCCGTAACCGGCGTGATCGGTGTGCACGCGAATGCTCTCCGCGAACCGATCACCCTCGTCGGTCAACGACCACGCGTTTGGTGCGCCCTGGCCAGGGCCCAAACCCGTGTTTGCGACCAGGCCGAGACGTTGCAAACGTCTAAGGAGCTTGGAGATCTGACCCTGGTCTGAGATTCCCGCGCTATCTCCGACTTGTCGGTTGGAAGCTCCAGGATGCTCAGCTACCGCGAGCAAGACCCGCATAGTGCGATAGGTCAAACGCATCCCCACCTTTTTGAACGGATCCGTGAGCGATGCCGTGCTTCCTGAGAAGACGCTTGACACAGGAACAGGTCGCTCCAGTTCGCTACGTGCCACGCCGGCTCCTTGATAGGGCAGCGCGATCATGCTCATGAACTGATTTGCCAATGCGACCAACGGCTCATGCTCAGCCCGCGCGAGACGCGCGCCGATCACAGCGAGTGCACCCCCCACCAGGCCCTCCGCGGTCAAGGGTGGCAACAAAGCACCGTTCGCAGACTGTGCGCGGCCCTCGTCGATCGCGCCGGCGATCAACGCGAGCACCTCCTCTCGACGCTCGATCATCCTCGAGCCCCCGGACGAGGACTCGACGATCAACAACCGTCCCACTGCCGGCTCCTCGTCGAGAAAGCAGAGCAGCGCGAGGAGCCCAGCCCTGATCTGCTCACTCCACATACGCTCCGCTCGGTAGGCTGGCAGCACTCGCTCGTAGGAGAGCTCGAGCGCCTTCTCAAACGCCGCTAGAAAACAGTCCTCGAGGTCTGTGAACGTTTCATAGAACGTGCGCCGCGAAATCCCAGAGCGCTCCACTACGTGCGCGACGCTCACCGTCGCGCCTCCCCGCTCGCCGGCCAGATCGAACATCGCCAAGAGAATTCGTGCGCGCTGGATCTCAGACACCTGCGCTTGGGCGAACTCGCCCGTCGCGGCTGTTCGCGCGCTCATATAACGAGCCGACGGCGCCGTCGACCGTGATCTTCTGCCACGACGAGCCGCAGCCGGGATCGAGCCGCCGCGAACCATCAACACGCCTCACCCACGACACGGACTGGCCCCTGGGCACAGAGAGAGTAAGCGCCCAGGGACGAGTCCGCAGAGTTCAGGACACTTGCCGAATCTCGGCCTAGCGTCCAGCGTGTGGGAGAACACGACAGAAGCGCGACCTTTGCGCGCGAATACCCTCGCGGGCACAAGCAATCGAACTGGGGGCTGTGCCCAGCGAGCCGCGGAGCTGTGCCGCGGCGGAGGGAGCTAGCGCTTAGGCGCCGGCTCGACCAGAGAGAGAGAGAGAGAGAGAGACGCGTCAGCAACGCTGACGCGTCCTATTACGGACCCGTCAATGACACACGGAATCTCAACGGCACTATTCCCCAATGAATGCACGCGAAACACAACTCTTTCCCTGTTGCGACCCGGTCCCTCTCCCAAGGTCCCCGTCAAAACAATGTTGGTGTCGACCACAAAGACCGACCCAAACCCGACCTTATGTTTGCTGGTGTCTACCTAGATAGAAACACCGACGTTTACGAACAGTAACAGAAACCATACACAGAGGTCAAGCCCTAGGCGCAAGCCCGCTCTCCGCTTCGTCAGACCCGGCTCAAAGGTGCTCAGCGGCGACCAGGTCCCTGACCAACCTCACCGACCGCCTCTTCAGATCTACATCTTCGGCCAAACGCTGTCGTGCACTTCTATTTCACGATCGTGAAGCTCAGCCAGCTGGGCTTCGACTGCTGCCGGGACGTTGGTGCGGTCGCAGTTACCGTGTAGCGACCAGGCTTGTGTGTCTTGCTGTTCGAGACACGGGCCTGGAAGGCGACCGTGTTTTTGCCGCTGTGAGCAGAGCTCTCGATCGTGCCGAGGGCCAGCGCCCGCTTGCAACTCTTGGCCTTGCGACTCTTCGTCGTCTCGGCCACGCAGCGCGTCCCCGACTTGCGCCCCATCCCGCTCTGGGTGCACGCCAGCGAGACGGTGGCAGCCTCGTTGAGCGTGAAGCTGAGCTGCATGCCAACCGGCGTGCGCTTTGTGGTCTTGGCGAACACGGCGAGCGCCTTGCCTGCGCGCCACGTAACATGCGTATGCGCGAAGTCGGTCAGCGTTGGGGTTACGAGGGTCGGCGTAGAGGAGACAGGGGTCAGCGTCGGGGCGACGAGGGGCGCAGATCCGGGGGCGCTGGATTCATTGTCACCGACGTGGTACTCGAGAGTGAGCCACCGAATCCATCGGTGATCGAGACGCTCACGGCATATTGTCCCGGGGCGCCGTATGCGTGCGTTGCGGTGGACCCGGTGCCGGTGGTTCCATCCCCGAACGAACATGTGTAGATCAACGCGTCGCTGTCGGCCTCGGCTGCTGCCGCCGAGAAGGTGAGCGGACTCGCGACAACGCCGGGGGACGGCGTTGCGGAAGCGCCCGTGACAAGGATCGGAGCCGCGTTCGGCAGTGAGAGCTCGATGTCGTTTCCTGTCCCCGCTACATACGAGAGCTTGTACGTCTGCGTTCCAACGGGACGGAAGAGCTTTCGGGAAGTGCGAGGAAGGTGCCACCGATGGACTGCTTCCAAGATTGTCGATGATCTTCAACTTCGAATGCGCCGGGGCGACGAACCCGGGGGCAACGTCAACTGCAGAGCGGCGTTAGCAAGCACCGGAGCTCCCACGGTGGTCACGGAACTGTATTCGCCGCTGTTCGTGGACACTACATAGATATTGAGCAAAGACGACCCACTCAACGACAAGCCGCCTGTCACCAGTGACGCGCCGGCGCCCAGCGACAGCATGCCGGCTGTCACTTCGGTATTGCCGGTGTAAGCGCTCGCGCCATCCAACTCCAGCGCACCGGTGCCGGACTTGGTCAGTGAGATTGCGGGGCTGCTACTCGCCGTAATGCCATTGAGCGCCGGATTGGCCCCGCTACCTAACGCTAATCGGCAAGGTAAAACTCGTTGCAGTGTTCACCCGAATCAGCGAGGTAATTACCGACGATCCGGCCTATTCAAGTCCCCTGGAACAAGGGCGCCACGAAGCTGCGCTGCACTGTCAGCACCCGGAGGATCCTAACGACAGTGTCCAGTCCTCGGGCACTCCCGATCCGGCCGGAGAACTCAGCCGATCTTCTCGGCCAGCTCGACGATGATTCCCTCCGGGCCGCGGACGTAGCAGAATCGATAGCGGTCTTCGTAGCGCTCCACCCCGCCAACAAGCTCCGAGCCGCGGGCTCGCAAGCGAGCAACAACAGCGTCGATATCGTCGACTTCGAATGCGACGTGGCGGATGCCAGGAGTGTTCGCCTGCGTGTGCCGGTCGCCACCCGGTCCGAAGGGGCGTGGAACTTCGCCAGCTCGAACCGTCCGTGGCCGTCCGGTGTCTCCAGCATCACGATCTCCGCCCGGACGCCCTCGAGCCCCACCACGCGGTCCACCCAACCACCCTCAACCGGCCCTTCGCCGTGCAGCTCGAGTCCGAGCTCGACGAAGAACGCCGTTGCAGCCGCGAGATCGTCAACCACGATGCCCACATGGTCCATGCGTTGGATCGTCATGCGCTCGACGATAGCGACACGAACGAGGTGGTGACGATGCTCGACGACGTGACTTACAGCTCGGAGCTTTCGGTGAGATCGGATGCCCAGGCCTTCTGACGGGGCGCGCTTTTTGCTAGAACATGGGGTGCGACGCGGGGTGGAGCAGTCTGGTAGCTCGTCGGGCTCATAACCCGAAGGTCGCAGGTTCGAATCCTGCCCCCGCTATTGAGGAAGGCCCCGGATCTCAGGGCCTTTGTTGTTATTGGGGCGGTGTGAGAGACTCCAGGGTGGTCGGGTGCTAACTCAAGTGCAAACATGCCCGCTCGTCTGGTCGGCTTCCAGGGGTGTGGGGCATCGCAGATTCAAGCTCTATCTCCCAGACTCGTAGGTCGTTGGATACTGGTGGGTCTGGGGGCGGCTGAAGGCGCGGAGATTGGCTCTGGGATCAGGATTCTGGCTGGTGCTGGTGCTGGTGCTGGTGCAGAGCGCGCCTGGTTCGCTGCGAGGCAACTCGGAACGGGACCGCACGCGAAACCGCACACGCGTAAGCCGTGGGCGGTCGAGCCGAATGCCGCCGCCCTGCGCAGCCGGGATTCATTAGGACCGGCCAGATCCGCGGCGTTTCTCTCCGCAAATCCCGCATTTGCCGAGAAGGCCGCGCCGATACGGTCCGCGGCGCGCGCCATCCTGAGCTGATGGACTTCGACCCCTCCGATCCCGGGAACCTGATCTACGCGCGCCCACCCGAAGATGGGAAGATCTTCGTCTCCTCGAAGATGAGCGGCGGCGCGCTGAAGACCGAGCGCCGGGCCGCCGCGGAGGCGATCGAGGAGTACCCCCCGTGGCGTGCGTGGACTTGGGAGGACAGCGCCGCGGCGGGGCCGTACTGCTCAGAGTCCGAGTGTGTCCGCCAGGCGGGCACCTCAGATGGGCTCGTGTTGATCCTTGAGGACGAGATTACCCCCGTCACCCGTAGCGAGCTGAAGGCGGCCCAGGACGCAGGCGTCCCGATCTTCGTGATGCTCAAGACCGGTGTCACGCGTGACACCGAGCTAGAACGCCTGATCAAGCGCATCCGCGGCGAAGGCAACACCACGGTCAACTTCTCCTCTCCCGGCGAGCTGAAGACGCGTGTGGCCAGCGCGCTTCGCACTCTGGCGCTCAGGACGTGGCGCGCACGGATGCTCGAGCGGCGACAAGCCCTCCTCGGCAAAGGCTCTGGCGGCCCGACCGAGGACGACTCCGCCGAGATGCAGGTCAGCGCCGGGCAGGACGGCGCCATGATCACGATCGCTGACCTCCTCGCGCAGGCCGGAAAGCGTGTTCATGACGGTGACGCGCCCGGCGCGCTCGAAGAACTCTGGTGGGTCGCGCAGGGCGCCTACGACGTCGGCCTATCGTGGCTCGCGCTGAAGCTGGTCGAGGATATCGAGCGCGTCATCCCTGCCGAGGCGATCGACGACTGGTGGCAGGGCTGGATCTGCAACCTGCGCGGGCTCGCCCTCTCGGAGGGCTCCTCAAGCGCCGCAGCGCGCGCCGAGTACGAGCGGATGCGCCAACTCGGCAAGGCGCTGGGCGACGCCGACCTCGAGAGTACCGCCCTGCAAAACCTCGGGGTCCAGGACGTGCTCGAGGGCGAGCACGCCGCCGCCCGAGAGAAGTTCACCCGCAGCCTCAAGCAGAAGCGTGAGCTCGGCGACTGGCACGGCGGGCTGCAGGTGCTGTTCAACCTCGTCAACGTCTTCGTCGGCCAAAAGAAGCTCGACCTCGCCGACCGACTTCTCGACGACCTACAGGCGCTGATGAGCCACCTCCGCGACCCCTACCTGCGCAGCAGCCTGCACGGGCATCGCGGCAGCGTCGCGGTCGCCCGCGGCGACCTGCAGTCCGCACAGGATGAGTTCCGCGAGGCCCTGCGCTGCGCCCGACGCTCGGGAGCTACGCCGCGCGTCATCACCGCGACCCAGAACCTCGGCGCCGTAGCGCACGACCTCGGCGAACCGGCGCGCGCAAGACGCTGGTATGAAAAGGCGCTTGAACTCGCCGAGAGCATCGGCGACGTCACCCAGAGGCGCATCCAACGCCAGGCGCTCGCACTCTCCCACGTCCACCTCGGCGAATACGACCTCGCCGCCGAGCTGTTCCTGCTCGTCGCCGAGGACGCCACCGAGCTCGAAGACCAACAGCAGGCCGCGATCGCGCTCGGAGACGCGGGCGGATCTCTGATGCAGGCCGGCAACGCCGAGCGCGCGCGCGAACTGACCGAGCGCGCGCTGGCGATGCCGGGCGGCACCGACCACTGGCGAGCACAGCATCTCGCCAACCTCGCCGTCGAGCTCGCCGCACTCGAGGAGCCCGAAGCCGCCGTGTCGAGGCTGCTGGAGGCAGCGAACCTCGCTGCCGATCCGTCCGAGCGCGCCGACGCGCTCGCTCAGGCAGGCCTGGGTGCGCTGGAGTCGCGCGCGACCGCCGGGCAGGCGCCCGGCATCTTCAAGCAAGAGCTCGAACTGCGCCGCGAGCACGAGCCCCCCGAAAGCTGGGCGTGGCGCGCCGCGGAAATCGGCGCGACGCTCAGCCACACCTCCCAGACCCCCGCCGCTCCCGAGTTCTTCACGATCGCGCTGCGCGTGTTCGCGCGTCGTCCGGACCGCCGACAGGCGTTCTTCATCCGCAACGACCGAGCCTCGGCCAACGCGGACCTCGCGAACCTGTCGAGCGCCCTCGCAGACCTGACCGCGTGCCTGCAGATCGCCGTGGGCATGAACGACGGGGCGCTTACCCAGCAGGCACACATGAACCTCGGCGAGATCCAGCGGCGCAAACACAACCACGGGAACGCTGGCGAGCACCTGAAAAGCGCGCTGTCGCTCGCGCGTGACCTACAGGACGCGCGAGCTGAGGGTGACACCCTCGTGCTGCTCGCGCTCAACGCCGAGGACGAGGGCGACATCGCCGGCGCCGGGGCAAGCCTGGAGCGCGCGGAGGACCTCGCGAGAACACTGAAAGACGGTCACCTGCGGGCACGTGCCCTCAAGGGCCGCGCTAGCCTGCAGTTCCGGGCGGGCCGGTTTGCGGCCGCCGCGAAGCTGTACCTCCGCGCCGCCCGGCTGCTGGCCGGCGAGCCCACCGAGCAGCTCGCCGAGAGCCTCGCGGGCGCATTGCACAGTGCAGCGCACCGAGGACGCCTCGACGAGCAGACGCTCGAGCAGCTACTCGACGTGTCAGCCAATCTCGTCGCAGGAGACGAGGACCTCGTCCACGAGCTCTCCGGAGCGCTCCCCGCGCTCTCCGAGAAGGGAGACGACCGCGACGTCGCGCGCCTGGCCGCCGTAGCGCTCGCCGTCGCGCTGCGCCTCGGGCTCGCTCAGGGCGCAGAGGACAACGAGCGGCTCGCCCTGTTCGTCCAGGTCGGCGGCGCAGCGGCATGGTGGATCGACGCCGACCCCGGACGCGGGGCGATCCTCACGGATGAGCTACGCGAGATCTGCGGCGCCGAGGCCGCACGGGAGATCGTGAACCTCGTCGACATCGCCGTCGAGGAGATCGCCAGCAAGCGCAAACAGCGCGACGAGAACGACCCGCAGGCCGACCTGCAGCGCGCCGCCTGACAGGTCCGGCGCGGACCCGGAGACACATTGCGTCGCCAGCCGCGGACGACAAGCTGTTGCACTTCCGCCGGCACCTGCGCAACCCGAACAATCTTGACGGACTAGATGCACGGGGGACCGTGCGGTACCCGATCGGCACCGCCCAGCGGCGGCTCGGTCCCTCCGTCGAGTACAGCAATTGCTGTGTTCTCGCACTGCTGTGCATCTAGTCTGTTCGTGACCTTTTGGAGCACAGCGGGCGCTACGAGAACGAGGGCAACGGATGCGCGTTCTATGTCGGGGTTGCGATGTCTGGTGCTCTGCCGCAGACGCCGGATGGATCTGGGACGGGTGCCGCTGGATGGCCTTCCGAAAAGTCGGTGGCCGTTTTCGCGTGCTCACGGTCATAGACACATAGGGGCAACATCGTCCACAACAAAATCGCGAGTCGCGAAAGGAGGGTCGTAGCGATGATCGAGCTGACTGTCAGGCTCACGGACGAGCAACTCGTCGAGATAGCCAAGCGCGCCGCTGCTCTTATCCCGACCGGCGCACCGGCCGTCTCGCCGTGGCTGAACGTCGCCGAGGCCGCCGAGCGACTGCGCTGTCGCAAGGACCGGATCTACGACCTCATATCCCTTGGCAAGCTCCACCCTCGCCGCGACGGCCGCCGCGTCCTACTGCACCGCGACGATCTCGATAGCTATGTCGAAGGACGAGCTACATGACCTGCCCGTCGTGGGCGTCACTCGTTGGCTTGGCGTTCTTGCTCGCTAATCGCCTGGGCGAGATGCTGGAGGTCGGTGTCGAGTGCCCGCAAGAATCGTCGGACAGTAAGCCATTGGACGCCGCGTCTGCCTCGCTCGATCCGAGAGATGTATGTGGGGTCCATCTGGAGGCGTTCGGCGAGTTCCTCCTGGGTGATCCCGGCTGCATCGCGCAGGCGACGAAGTGCGCCGCCAAGAAGGTGCAGCTCGGTATCGCGGGTGGGCTCGCTCGTCACAATCTTGGTATTCCGGGTCAGGTTGCTGTAAGCTCTGCGACACAGAAAATAGTTGGCGCCCGCGCGGGTAGGACCGCCGGGCGCCGTGGCACCGAGAGCGCAAACTCCCGGCGCGCGAGCCAAGCTAGCAGTCTCACTGCTTGGCTTCCTCGCCCAGAGCAGTCCTCCCGGGGCCTCCAACCAAAGGAGGAACCCATGAGCACCACCAATCCACAAGGAGTCCTGTCTTCGCTGTTGGCCGAAGATCGGCCGTGGACCGTCGAGGAGATGATCCGCGAGAAGGGCAATCGCCTGGAGGTTGTAGACGCCATAGCTGACTTGCACGCTGCAGGACTCGTCAACCGGATCAACAAGCACGTTATTTGCGCCTCGCGTGCCGCCATCCGAGCGGACGAGTTGAGCCTGTGATGTACGCCCGGCTTGCAGTTCATCGTCGCCCCTACGGGGGCGGCGCACGGCCGGGGTTCAGGTCAAGTGTTTGCCGGAAGGACGTGTGATGGCGGCGAAGATGGAGAAGACCCGCACGCCGGGCATCTACAAGCGTGGTAGCCGGTACGTGTTCGCCTATCGCGTGGACGGCAGGCAGCGATGGGAGTCATGCCGCACCCTCGACGAGGCGCGAAGGGCGAAGGCAGCGCGAGCGACCGACATCGGCCGCGGCGAGTTCGAGGAGCGCTCGCGGATCACGCTGCACGAATACGCCCGCGAATGGGTTGAGCGCTACCAGGGCACCGGGCGCAGGGGCTTTCGTGAGGAGACGCGCTCGGAGTACCGGGCGCTGCTCGACAAGTACGCGCTGAGCCGCTTCCCCGCGCAGGCGAAGTTGACCGAGATCACGCCAAGGCACATCGCGTCCTTCGTGGGCTGGCTGTGCGAACAGACGAGATCGGCGGCGACGAAAGAGGACCCGGATAGGCGGGTGCCGTTGTCGGACAAGACTGTGCGCAATGCGCTCGGGCCGCTCAAGGCGTGTTTGGCGACGGCCCGTCGGGAGGTTGATCCGTCACAACCCGGCGACCGATGTCGCGTTGCCTCACCGAGCGCGGGTGGACGACGACGATGACCGACCACGACCCTTCCCTCGTATCGAGGGCGATGGCGGCGAGTCGATCGAGACGATGGAGTTGGTTGTCGAGCATGTCCACGAATCGCATCGACTCATGTTCGAGTTGCTCGCCGCGACAGGTCTGCGACGCTCGGAGTTGCTCGCGCTCGAAGGTCGCCATCTCGCGCTCGACGGCGACCGGCCTCACGTCAAGGTACGCCAGCGCGTGCGCCGTCGCCGCGGAGAGGGTCTTGTGATCGGCCCGCTCAAGTCTCGCTACTCCAAACGCGACGTGCCTATGCCGCGCTCTCTCGCTGATCGCCTCCGCGCCCTCGATACCACTGCCGATGACTTCGTGTTCTGCACGGTCACCGGCACGGTTCTCGACCCGGACAATCTGGCCATGAGAGTGCTCGCGCCTGCGTGCAAGGCGGCCGGCGTCGAGTGGGCGGGCTTCCATACGTTTCGCCACACCGTTGCGTCGCGCTTGTTCGCGGAGGGTCGGAATGTCGTGCAGGTGCAGCGCTGGCTCGGCCACCACTCGGCGAGCTTCACGCTCGATACATACGTCCACCTGCTCGACAACGATCTCGGCGAGCCGCTTGGGGCCCATCCATGAGTCGGGCGAATATGCCGGCAGTATCGCGGTACGCTTCTTCTATGCCTTCTCGCCGGCACGTCAATGTGGATCTCGACGCGGAGGTCGCGTCGATCTTGCGCTCCCACGCCGCTGAGGCCCACGTCAGTGAGGGTGAGATCGTCGATCGCGCGATCCGCGCCTACGACCTGCGCTCGCTGGTTGCTCGCATTCGCGCGCGCAGCGATCTCGACGATGATGCCGCCATGGCGCTGGTACGCGAGGAGCTGCACGCCGCTCGCGCTGAGCGCGACGCCGCTTGATGCAGCGCGTCGTCGCGGACGCGAACGTACTTGTTTCCGCCGCAATTGCCCGCTCTCCGCAGGCACCATCGGTGCTTGTGCTCGACGCGGCACTCGACGGTCGCGTCGAGCTAGTCACTTCGCCGCTGCTCTTGCGGGAGATCACGTCCGTGCTCTCGCGACCGCGTTTGCGGAAGTACGTCTCGGCTGACGAGGCGACGCGCTTCGTGGCGGACCTGGCCGCACAGACGACGCTGCTGGTCGATCCTCCTGGCCCCCACCCGGCTGTATGCCGCGATCCGCGCGACGATTACCTTGTTGCTCTTGCGGAGGCTAGTGACGCTGTGTCGATCGTCAGCGGCGACCTCGATCTGCTCGCCATCGACCCCCGTCAGCTTGCTGTCGAGGTCATCACGCCGCGACGGTTCGTGGACCGATTGAGCGACTAATAGTCCCTTCGTTACGGCTGGCAAAGACGGTGACCCCGGAGCGGGCTCACTGCAATGAGGCTGGCCAGCGCTCTTCGATGTGCTCGTCGGTCTCGAAGACTTGACGGAAATCGGGGTCCTCGATCGCGCGGCGGACGGCGCCTCGGAGAACATCTTGAAGCAGAGCGACCTCGGCAAGGGCACTCTGCTCGTCGGTGCTTTGCGGTCCCTCCGGCTCCTCTTCGCCGGACGCCCCGGCGCTGGCGCTCGGTCCCCCAAAAAGCTGGACGTGGGAGCCGTGGACCCAGTCGGATCGACCGTCATAGAGCCGCTCAGCGACATCTTCGCCGAGGTCGTCAACCCCGATATCGATCGCCAGAGCCGAAGCGCGCTTCTTGAACTGCTTGGTCAAGTCGCGTCGCCCGATCTTCAACAGCGCATCGAGTCCGCTGACCAAGATCGGCACCAGCATGTCGGCCCAACGGATACGAGGGGCGTAGGCCATTCTCCACATCGCTCGTCGAACACGAAATGGCAGGTCGTGGCGGCACTCCCAGTAGGCCGCCAGGAGGCTGGCAAGTTCACGGCCCTCTTCAGCGTCGAGCCACTCGCGGTCCCGGCGCAGCCGGTAAATCGTCTTGTCCTCGCGGTGGGAAGCGTAGGCGATGCAGCGTTGGCCGTCCTCGTAGTCGATGAGCCGCGCTGCGTACTCGGTGGAGTAGCTGTTGTCGCGGACAAGGCGACTGAGGGTGAGGGCGTCGTCCAAGATCCCATCCGTGTCCCAGGTGAAACGCCGTTGCTCCAACTTGTCGAGCGAGACCTCCTTGACGAAGGTATAGCGTTGGCCGAATTGGCGCACTGGAACGAAGTAGTGGCCGCGCGGGGTGCAAGCATTCATAACCAACTCGGCTGTGTCCCGGTCGAGGTTTTCTATGAGGATGCCGTCGCCCAGGTCAATTGTGTTGACGGTCTCGCCGAATCGCTCGTCGCCGGGGCGGTGAGCCCACCCGATCGGTGGATGAGCGTAGACCTCCTCAATCGGAACCTTGATAGATGGGTCGCCGACGCAGACGATGAGGTCGCGCACCCTGACGATCGGTGTCTGTGTCGGGGGCCCTGCGCTGAACCGAGCATCGAGTTCGGCGCTGAGTTGATCCGCCACAGCAGACATCCTCGTGCCCGGGGGGGACGGATGGCGATGAGGCCCTCGGCCCGGTGCTGTCGCTACCAGCTCCCGAGGCTCGACATCAGGGCGCGCAGGCGGGCGTCATCCTAGCCGCCGAGCGGTTGTTAGCTGCGGCCTTGTCGCATCGACATGGGGCGTGCAAGTGCAAACAAAGTGCAAACATGACCCACGCCACTAGGCGACACCAGCAAGTCGCCTGCGAGACGAATCCCTAGCAATAGAGCCAAACCATCCAGCACGGCGACACCCCACGACACCCCGAAATGGGCTCATAACCCGAAGGTCGCAGGTTCGAATCCTGCCCCCGCTATGCCGGATATCAGCGACGGTCCTCCGGCTGTCGTTCCTTCGTTTTATGAGGCTTATCTGCGGCGCGGCGGGGGGGAGCCAGCCGATATTTTCCGGAAAAGTGTTCTTCCGTTGCAAGCGGAACATCGCCATTTCGGACATGATGCGCTAGTCTTATGCGTAAATGTCATCTTCCGATGCAAGCGGAGACGTGGGGATTCGTAAAACTCCTCCAGAGGCGGAGGCGGATGTGCTGCTCGAGGCTGTCCAGATGCTGCGCAACCGTCTGCCGCGTAGCTGGAGCCTGTACGAAGCACCCGAACCCAAGTCACCCAAGGACATCGGGGTTGACGCGCGGCTGCGGCTGCGTGCACCGGATGGGACCGAGAGTCTCGTGCTGGTGGAGGCCAAGCGGCTGCTGAACTCCCGCGACGTACCATCGGTGCTCGAGAACCTTCGTGAGGCTGCGGCACGATTGGACCCTTCAGAGCCGGTTGTGTTGTTGCTGGCCTCTCGCTATCTGCCAGAGACCACCCAGGAGCGGATCGCGGAGGCCGGCGCCTGTTATGCAGACGCGACCGGCAACCTGATGCTGTCGTCCGACCGGCCGGGCCTGTTCCTACGCGACCGCGGCGCTGAGCGGGATCCCTGGCGTGGGCCGGGTCGCCCGCTTGGGACGCTGCGCGGCCCACCAGCCGCGCGCGTCGTGCGCGCGCTGATCGACTTCGCACCGCCCTACACGGTGCCGGAACTCTCCACGCGCACGCACACATCAACGGGTGCGACCTACCGCGTGGTGGAGTTCCTGGAAGGGGAGGGTCTGGTCGAACGAGCCCGCTACGGGCCGATCGCCGAGGTGCAGTGGCGACGGCTGCTCGAGCGCTGGAGCAAGGACTACGGCTTCGCGCAGTCAAACACGGTGACGACCTATCTGGAGCCACGCGGGCTGGGGGCACTCACGGCACGCCTGGCCGAACAGCCGCAGATTGACTACGTGCTGACAGGGTCACTCGCGGCCGCAAGGGTCGCCGCCTACGCGGAGTCGAGACTGGCGATGCTGTACGTGCGCGACGCGATGAAGATTGCCAAGACACTGGGGCTTCGCAGCACCGACAGCGGCGCCAACGTCGCCCTGGCGAGTGGAAAGTATGACGTTGCCTTCGAGCGCCCCGAAGAGATTGGCGGGCTGCGCATGGCGGCGTTGAGCCAGGTTGCCGTTGATCTGTTGAGTGGCCCGGGCCGCAACCCGAGTGAGGCGAGCGCACTACTCGACTGGATGGAACGCAATGAACCTGCATGGCGGCGCTGAGCTGCTAGTCGCCGCTCGCAAGACACTGCTGGACGCGCTCGAGGCACTGGCCGAGCAGCGTGAGGCGCTCGTCCTGATCGGCGCCCAGGCGATCTACCTGCATACTGGCGCCGCGCCGGTCGCGCTCGCCGAGACGACCAAGGACAGCGACCTCGCCGTCGACCCACGCACCCTGAGCGACAGCCCGCTGCTGGATGATGCGATGACACGCGCGGGGTTCCACCGTGATCCGCAGCATCCACAGCCCGGTGGCTGGCTCTCAGCATCGGGTATCCCCGTGGACCTGATGGTCCCCGAGGCGCTCGCCGGCAGGCGGGGACGCCGCGGCACCCGGATACCGCCACACAGCACGCAGGCTACTCGCCGCACAGCCGGCCTTGAGGCGGCTGTCGTCGACCACGCTGTACACACGATCCGATCGCTCGACAAATCAGATCGGCGCAGCATCGAGATGAGTGTGGCCGGGCCAGCGGCGCTGCTGATCGCAAAGCTGCACAAGCTCGGCGAGCGCCAGGATCAGCCCAACCGGCTGATCGACAAGGACGCCCACGATCTCTACAGGCTGCTCGTTGCGACGGACACCCCTAAGCTCGCTGCGTCGATCGACCAGCTACAGCGCGACAAGCTCGCGGGCGAAGCCACGACCCAGGCGATCGAATATCTGCGGGTGCTGTTTGCA
This sequence comes from uncultured Solirubrobacterales bacterium, assembly GCA_963746645.1. Lineage (GTDB taxonomy): Bacteria > Actinomycetota > Thermoleophilia > Solirubrobacterales > Solirubrobacteraceae > Palsa-744. The sequence continues at coordinate 2,526,799 of CAVVBQ010000005.1, read as the reverse complement.
GACGGCCCGGATGCGCTCGGTGCGATGATGGCCGGCCGCGCCGAGCAGCTCGTAGGCGAGCCCGCTGTCGTGAGCGCCGCCGTCGCCGCCTTGGCCGCGGACTTGCTCGCTGCGCTGCATACCGACAGATAGGATTTGGCCGATGACGGTTCCAGATGATGCCTATCTTGCTCGCGAGGCCAGGGCACGCAGAGAGATCGACAAGCAGCTGGCGGCGGCGGGCTGGACCATCCAAGGCAAGGACGAAATCGACGTCAATGCGGACCCTGGCGTAGCGACGAGAGAGTTTCCACTCGAAAAGCCCCACGGCAGGGTCGACTACATGCTTTTCGTCAATGGCCAACCCGTCGGGGTGATCGAGGCGAAGGCGGAGGGAACCACGCTCGTCGAGGTCGAGCACCAGTCTGGAAAGTACGTTGAAGGGCTGCCCAATTGGATGGAGCCGCCGGTCTATCCGCTCCCCTTCATCTACGAGTCCACTGGCACCGAGACACGCTTCACAAATGGTTACGACCCGGACGCCCGCAGCCGGCGTGTGTTCTCTTTCCACCGGCCCGAGACACTCGCCGAGTGGGTTCGGCAGATTCGCGAGAACCCGGATGCGCCGACTTTTCGTGCGCGGCTGCAGTCGCTGCCGGAACTCGACTCGACGAGGCTGTGGAAGGTTCAGGCGACGGCGATCGCCAATCTGGAGGAGTCGTTGCACGAGGATCGCCCGCGCGCGCTGATTCAGATGGCGACGGGATCGGGGAAGACGTTCACCGCGGCGAACATCTCGTATCGGCTGATTCGCCATGCGGACGCGAAGCGGATCCTGTTCCTGGTCGATCGCGCGAGCTTGGGCGAACAGGCGAAGCTCGAGTTCGACAAGTTCGACGTCCCGGACACACAGCGGAAGTTCCCGGCGGAATACAACGTCCAGCACCTCAAATCGAACACCGTCGACGTCACGTCGCGTGTGTGCATCTCGACAATCCAGCGGATCTTCTCGACCCTCCGTGGCGATGAGGAAATGGACGAGGAGACCGACGAGCACTCTGTATATGAACTGCCGGTGTCCCAGCCGGTGACGGTCGAATACAACCCGAAGTTTCCGCCGGACGCGTTCGATGTGATCATCGTCGACGAGTGCCACCGCTCGATCTACGGCGTGTGGCGGCAGGTGCTCGAGTACTTCGACGCGCACCTGATCGGCCTGACGGCGACGCCGACCAAGCAGACCTATGGCTTCTTCCGCCAGAACCTCGTGATGGAATACAGCCACGAGCTTGCGGTCGCGGACGGCGTGAACGTGGACTTCACCGTCTACATCATCAAGACCGCGATCACTGAGACCGGGTCGACGATCGACACGGGCGAGTTCGCCGGCTATCGCAACCGCATGACGCGCAAGCTGCGTTGGGAGGCGGTGGACGAACCGATCGAATACACCGGCAACCAGCTCGACCGTGCGGTGGTGGCTGAGGATCAGATCCGCACGGTGCTCACCACGTTCAAGGAAAAGCTGTTCACCGAGCTGTTTCCCGGCCGCACCACTGTGCCCAAGACGCTGATCTTCGCCAAGGACGACTCCCACGCCGATGACATCGTGCAGATGATCCGCGAGGTCTTCGGTAAGGGCAACGACTTCGCCACCAAGATCACCTACCGCAGCCGCGATGGCAAGCCCACCGACCTGCTGCAATCCTTTCGCAATTCGCTCTACCCACGGATCGTGGTGACCGTCGACATGATCGCCACGGGCACCGACGTGAAGCCGTTGGAGTGCCTGCTGTTCATGCGCTCGGTCAAGAGCAGGACCTACTTCGAGCAGATGGTGGGACGCGGCGTGCGCGTCATCGATGACACCGATTTCCAGGACGTCACTGATGACGCACAGCACAAGGACCGCTTCGTGGTGGTCGACGCCGTCGGCATCACCGACACGGATCTGATGGAGACGCTGGTACCGCTGGAGCGCAAGCCGAGCGCAAACCTGAAGGATCTGATGAAGCTCGTCGGCTTCGGTAACCGCGAGCCCGAGGTCGCCTCTACGCTCGCCGGCCGGCTGGCGCGACTGGACGCGCAACTACCCGGCGAGGAGCGCGAGATGCTCGCGAAGTTGGCCGGCGGTGTCTACCTCGGGGACATAGCCCGCGGCATCGTCGAGGCACTGGACCCCGACACGCAACTCGAAGCGGTCAATCGGGCGGGCGGGGACGACGCAGATGAGGAGGCGGTCGCGCAGGTGGCGAGTGGCATGATCGCGGAGGCGTTGAAGCCGCTGTCGTCGAACCCCGAGCTTCGCACCGCCATCCTCGATGCTCGCCGGTCGTTCGAGCAGGTCATCGACGAGCTGTCTCAGGACACGGTGCTCGTCGCCGGACACTCCGACGAAGGCCGCGAAAAGGCGGCTGAGCTGGTCGGGTCGTTCAGGCAGTACATCGAGGAGCACAAGGATGACGTCCGCGCTCTGCAGGTCCTGTACAGCCGTCCCTACAGCGAGCGGTTGACGTTCGCGGAGATCAAGGACCTTGCGACGACGATCCAGCGCCCGCCGCGTCAATGGACCCCGGAGCGGCTGTGGCGAGCGTACGAGATGCTCGACCAGTCGAAGGTTCGCGGCTCCGGTGGCGGGATGCTGATCGATATCGTCTCGCTCGTGCGCTACACCCTCGACCAGGACGACGAGCTCGTGCCGTTCCGCGACCAGGTGGACGAGCGGTTCGCGTCGTGGTTGCTGGCCCAGGAACAGCGGGGCGTTAGCTTCACTGAGGAGCAGCGGCAGTGGCTGACTTGGATGAAGGAGAACATTGCTGCCGAGATGGGGATCACAGCGGAGTCGTTCGAATACACGCCTTTTGCCGAGCATGGTGGGATCGGCAAGGCGGTACAGATCTTCGGTGATCATCTGACTCCGATCACCGATGAACTGACCGAAACACTGGCGGCATGAAGCGGCTGCCTCGAGGCTGGGTCGCGGGAACGCTTGGCGACTTCGCCGAACCTGTGCGCGTTGGTGTTGATCCAGCATCGGTGCCAGACGTGCCATACCTAGGCCTAGAGCACGTTCAAGCACAGACCACGGATATCCTTGGCACAGCGTTGGCGTCCAGTGTCCGAAGTACCAGCTACGAGTTCGAGCCGGGCGCTACGCTATTCGCTCGGCTTCGGCCTTATCTCAATAAGGTGTGTTCGCCGACATTTAAGGGGATCGGTTCGGGTGAGTTCATCATCTTTCCGGCACGCACACATCTCGCGCCGGGCTTCCTGAAGTATCTGCTGAACCAGCCGGCGGTTGTTGAGTTCACTTCAGCGCTTGATACGGGCGATCGCCCAAGAGTCAACTGGAGCGGGATGCGAAACTTTCCATGCGCTCTTCCGCCGCTGGCGGAGCAGAAGCGGATCGTCACTGCGATCGACGAACAGTTTTCCCGACTCGATGCTGGGGTAGGGGCCTTGAAGAGAATCCAACGGAATCTCGGGCAGATGCGGTCGGCAGTACTAGCGCGAGCAGTTCACGGCTGGCCTGAAACGCCCTTGGAGAATATCGCCCAAGTATTTGTTGGGTCAACACCAAGTCGATCTCGGCAGGATTTCTGGGGAGGTGAAATTCCGTGGGTATCTAGCGGTGAGGTAGCGTTCTGCCGAATTCGCCAAACACGCGAGACAATTACCGACGAGGGACTTGGGAGCGCAACGCGTCTGCACCCAGCTGGAACGGTCCTGCTCGCGATGATCGGCGAGGGGAAGACTCGCGGGCAGGCCGCAATCCTCGATGTAGCCGCAGCGCACAATCAGAACTCCGCCGCGGTAAGGCTCGATAAGCGCAGTTGTCTTCCAGAGTGGTTGTTTTACGTCTTGATGGCTCGCTACGAGGAGACTCGACGTGGAAGCTCTGGTGGCAATCAACCAGCGCTAAATAGCAGGCGGGTGCGAGCCATTCTCATTCCACTGCCGGCGCTTGACCAACAGCGTCATACCGTTCGTGAGATCGAGCAACGACTCTCGCTGATTGGCGCATTGGCAACCGAGACGGACCGTATGTTGCATCGCGGTGAAGTTCTCCGCGCGGCTATTCTTGGGCGAGCATTCACGGGCACACTCGTTCCACAGGACTCAAACGACGAGCCAGCTTCCGTCCTGCTTGAGCGCGTCGTGGCCAAACGGACTTCCTCGAACGGGGCAAAGCACGCCAAAGCTCGCAGTCCACGCCGCAGAATGGCCACCGCATGAGCGACTCCGCCACCATCGTCCGCAAGCTCTGGAACTACTGCAACGTCCTCCGTGACGACGGGCTCTCCTACCAAGACTACATCGAGCAGCTCACATTCCTGCTGTTCCTGAAGATGGCCGACGAGCAGACGAAGCCTCCGTTCAATCGGCCACGGATCGTCCCGGCTAAGTTGGATTGGGAAAAGTTGCATCGTCTCGATGGCGATCCGCTGGAGGTCCAATACCGCCACACACTCGACGAGCTCGGCAAGCTGCCCGGAACGCTGGGAGTGATCTTCCGCAAGGCGCAGAACAAGATTCAGGACCCCGCCAAGCTCAAGCGGCTCATATCGGACCTGATCGAGAACGAGCAGTGGATGACGCTCGACGTCGATGTGAAGGGCGACGCCTACGAGGGCCTGCTCGCCAAGAACGCTGAGGATGTGAAGTCGGGAGCGGGCCAGTACTTCACGCCCCGTGCGCTGATCCAGGTGATTGTCGAGGTGATGCGGCCAACGGCCAAGATGCGGATTGCCGATCCCGCAGCCGGCACCGGAGGCTTCTTGCTAGCCGCCTACGAGCAGATGAAGTCGAGCCGGTTGGATCTAGACGAAAAGAAGTTCCTGCGTGACGAAGCGCTCCGTGGATGGGAGATCGTCGATGCCACAGCGCGGATATGCGCCATGAACCTGCTGCTGCACGGGATCGGAACGCCGGAAGGCGAGAGTCTCGTGACGGTCGATGACGCGCTTCGCTCCAAGCCGTCAGATCACTTCGACATGGTCCTGACCAATCCGCCATTCGGGAAGAAGTCCTCCTACAAGGTCGTCAACGCCGAGGGTGACACCGAAACGGAGAGCATGAGCTATCTCCGTGAAGACTTCTGGGCGACGACCTCCAACAAGCAGCTCAACTTCCTCCAGCACGTTCGCTCACTGCTGAAGACCAACGGGCGCGCGGCGATCGTGGTGCCCGACAACGTGCTGTTCGAGGGTGGCGCCGGTGAGACGGTGCGGCGCAAGCTTCTTCAGGAGTGCGATGTCCACACGCTGCTGCGGCTGCCGACGGGCATCTTCTATGCCGGTGGGGTGAAGGCCAACGTCCTGTTCTTCGACCGCAAGAAAGCGGCTGAGAAGCCATGGACGCAGAAGCTCTGGATTTATGACTTTCGCACCAACCAGAGCTTCACGCTAAAGACGCGCCAACTTGTGCGCGCAGATCTCGATGACTTCGTGGCCTGCTACAAGGCCAAGCGGCGCCAGGACCGCGTCGAGACGGAGCAGTTCAGGCCGTTCTCCTACGAGGAGCTGATGGCGCGCGACAAGGCGTCCCTGGACATCTTCTGGCTGCGCGATGAGTCGCTGGAAGATACAGACAATCTTCCCGCTCCGGAGGTGATCGCGGCGGAGATCGTCGAAGACCTCCAAGCTGCGCTCGACCAGTTCAGCGAGATCGCTTCCACGCTGAGCGCCGGTCCCAACAGCTGACGGCGGCAACGTTCGTAGCGACTGAAAGCATCCCAAGCGCGCTCTAGCTTGTTGGGGCTCATGTTGCGCAACCCCAAGGCAGACTCAGACGAAGTACCGTTCCCGAGGCGCATCGGCCCACGAGCCGATGGCGGGGATGGCTCGTCGGCGCGGGCCGGTCGAGAGCCGGTGGTGCGCGCGGCTTCGTTGAAGGCCGCGATCGTGCAGCTACGGGAAATGGCCAAGGTCAACACTGGCCGATCCAGCCGGCAAGCACTCGTGGCGAACCTGGTGGTTCTGCGAGGCCTCGGCGTGGAGGAGGAGGTGCTCGATCTTGTCGTGGAGATGGTGCTCACGCAGAACGTCGATGAGGAGATGACCGCGGCCGTCAACTACTTGGCTTCGGGCTTTCTTCTGGCTCTGCTGACCTTCGAGCAGGAACGATCTCTCAAGGTCGTCAGGCAGCCTACTCTGGCTCAGTCCGGTCGTTGAGGATCGCGAGGTACTCGTCGTAGACATAGAGCTTGCCGCGTCGTCTGCCGGTGACCCTCCCGAAGAATGCCGAAGCGCTAGAGACGGTTGGGTGCCGCGTGGACGGGTGGGGCCGAGCTGCTCGGCGGCCGAAGAGACACCCGAGAGAACGTAGCGGGTGACGAGGTCGTGTACGCGGTGAGTCGTCGCTGCGCCGCGGTCAAACTCGTCAGCGCGCAAGGCGATCCTCGACTTCGCGCTCGATCGCTAGGAAGTCGCAGTCGCTACCGTCATCCGCATCACCGCGAGCGTGTGACCCAAACAGGATCACCTTCGCCGGGCCGACGCAGCGTCGATGAGCGCGGCCCGCGCGCTCGACCATCCTCAGCCGCGACGCTATTTTCACAGCTCGCCTTTGAAGCGGCGAGAAGGTGCGTTGATACAGGCATTTGCGCCGCTTGTCGTCTCCATTTGACGACGGCGTCCTCGCGGTGTAGGTTGCGCCTCGCACGGGAGCGGATATGCGCCGCCAGGCGCACAGACGAGGGGGAACACATGCGTGGTATTGGCACAAGCGTCCGGTTGATCCTGCTGGGTGTTATCGCGTCGACCGTAGCCTGCGTCGCGGTGCTGGCCAACCAGGCCAGCGGACGCACCTACCAGCTGAGCCCTGTCAATGGCTCCCTGCTCGGCGATCCCTTCGTCGTGCCAGGCATGTCGTGGCTCTCCAATGGCCAGCAGCAAGCAGCCGAAAGAGCCAGGCTCTCGAGCCCCGAGGCCGTCGCCGCACGTGAATCCTCGCGCACCGCCTACGCACGTCTAGGTCGGGGTGGAGTAGCCCGACTGTTGAGCCACACATTCCCGGCAGTCGTCGAGCAAGCAGGCGCCGCCCGGACGCTGCCCGCCGGCACTCACATCGTTCGCTACCTAACTGCCAACGCCGTGCAGGTGCTGCTCCCCGGCCATAGGCCGGGAATCATGGAATACAACTCGCCGGTCGCCAAGCGCGGGGCGGACGGACACTATGCACCGGTCGATCTCAGTCTCAGCCCAGCGGGCGGCGATTTCCTCCCCGCCCGTTCGCCCGTGACGGTGCATATTCCAAGCCAGTTGTCAGATGGTGTCCGGATGCCCGGCGATGGCGTGTCACTGATCCCGGTCGACGGCCAGGGGCGGCCGCTGTCGGCGTCTGGCTCGGTGGAGGGCGTGAGCGTCGTCTACGCCAATACCCAGCCTGCCAGCGACACCGTCGTAAAGCCAACCGCAACAGGTTTTCAACTGGACGGATTGCTGCGCTCGTCGGCGAGCCCCGAGCAGCTGTTCTTCAAGGTGAGCGGACCGGCTGGAACGAGCCTCACCCAAGACGCGCGCTCCGGCGCTGTGTTGGTCAAGGCCGCCGGCTCGACGCTTGCCACCGTCCTGCCGCCCGGCGCCAGCGACGCAGTCGGTACGACGGTCCCCGCCTCGATGAGCGTCTCGGGCGACACCTTGGTCGTCGACGTGCCGCATCGCTCGGCCAGCTTCCAGTATCCAATCGAGGTCGATCCTGAAGTCAACGACAGCCAGCTCGCCATTACCAGCACCGGCAAGCCGTCGAACTGGGTCTTCAAAAGCACGAACGAAGCACGCTTCGGTCACAAAGCCCTCTACGAAGGCCCAGGCAAAGAACGCTTGGAAACCACCGGCACGGCGGAATACGCGGCCACGGAATTCGCCTACTGGGGCTATGAAACCAAAGGCAACTCGAAAATCTACGAGCTGAAAACCAAGACTTCTGCCAAAAACACCGGCGCCAAGCTCGAAAGCTTTCTGCAGTTCACTTCGGCGGCCGGCAATGAAAACAAGATCCTGCTCTCGACCGAAGTCGAAGGCACGACCGAATACAGCGAAAAGCTCCTCAACATTTGCGGCTGGAACGCCTCCAAAGTCGAAGAATGCCTCCCTGGCAGCGGTAAAGAAAAAAACGGGGTCCGCTTCCAGCAATCGGCGACGGCATCGCCGGGGGCCAACTTCAAATTCTCTGACACCCTCAGCGAAGGCGTCGTCTCGATCTCCGAGCCGGCCGGCGAGCATTCCACTACAAGCTTCAACACGACCTCACCCGAAGTCGAAGGCGAAGTCGAAGTCGAAGGCAAAAAAGTCGTCCAGAAACGAGTCAACGCGCTCTACGGGGCCGGCATCTGGCTCACCAAATCCAAGGGTGCACTGCAGTTCATCGCCAAAGATCCCGGTATCGGCGTGGCGACGACGCGGCTCGAATACGAAAAATCCGCGGGCGTGTGGGAAAAACTCTCCGAACACAAGTACCTGGAAAGCGAAAACGCATGCCACGGCGTGCAGTGCTACGCCGAACACCCCGAATACTGGACGCTTGACCCGAAATTGCCCGACGGCCAAGACAAGATCCGCTATCGCGCAGAAGAGGCTCTCGCCGGCACCGTCTCGCTGGAATCGGAAGTGGAAAGCACCAAGACCGTCAAGGTCGACACGACCGCGCCACGGAACCTCGCCTTGGATGGCCTGCCGTTTGGCGACGAACTGAGCGAAAGGCCGTACAAACTCTCCGCCGAAGCGATCGACGGCACAGGCGCGACGGTGGCGAGCTCGGGCGTAAAGTCGATCACACTGTTCCTCAGCGGTCACGAAGTGGCCGAAACGGGCAAACAGACCGGCTGCTCGGTATCCAAAGGCGAATGCAAAGCGACGGCCGAATGGACGCTCAACGGTGCCGAACTGGGCGCCGGCCACCATGCGATCGTCCTCGTCGCGATCGACAACGCCGGAAACGAAGCGCGGATCGAAAGGACGATCTCGGTCCGCCACTCGACGCCGGTGGCGCTTGGCCCCGGCTCGGTCGACTTGCAGTCCGGCGATTACAGCATGGGCTCCACGGACGTCTCAATGGGTTCGGGGCTCACGCTCGCGCGCAACGTCAGCTCCCGTTCACCAGAGGCCGGGATCGAAGGGCCGCTTGGACCGCAGTGGAGCCTCAACGTAGGCGTCACAGAGTCGCTAGTGGAAATGGTTGACGGCAGCGTCCTGCTTACCGACGCCAATGGTGCTCAAGCCATCTTTGCGAGCATTGGTGCAGGCGAATTCGAATCGCCATCTGGCGATTCGAACATTAAGCTCAGGCTGGAAGAAAACAAAGAAACTAAACAGAAGCTTGCCTACTACCTGGAAGACTCGGCGAAGCACACCAAGGTGAAGTTCACACTTCCGAGTGGTGGCACGAGGCTCTGGGTGCCCGCCATACAAGAAGGTACGAACGCGACGGATACCGTCAGCTTCACTTACCGGACAGCTGAACAAGCCGTCGAATACTCAGTCCCTTCGGGAACCGAACCGCAGAGCGTGATAGCCGGTCCCGATGGCAACGTATGGTTCACAGCAAACCAGTCAAGCAAGATCGGAAAGATGACGCTTGCAGGGACAGTGCTCGCCGAATATTCACTTCCGGCCGGTAGCAAACCGTGCGCTATCACGGTCGGTCCCGATGGAAACCTTTGGTTTGCCAATCTCGGTACCAGCAAGATCGGAAAGATCACCACCTCCGGTGCAATCACCGAATATGCACTCGCCTCGGGTAGCGAGCCGGAGGGCATAACTGTAGGCCCGGAAAAAAACCTGTGGTTCACCGAGTGGGGCACCAGCAAGATCGGTAAGATCACGACATCTGGAGTCGTCACACAGTACGCGCTATCGGAAAGCGGGAAAGGTCCGACCGCAATCGCGGCTGGTCCGGACGGCAATCTGTGGTTTACCGTAACCGAGTCATTAACTCCCAAAATTGGCAAGATAACAACCGCCGGGGCTGTTACCGAATACGCTATTCCTAAATCATCGTACGGCATCACTGCCGGACCGGACGGCAAGATGTGGTTTACGGAGTTGGCCGTAGGCGGCGCAATTGGGCAGATCACGACGGCCGGTGTGATCAAAGAATTTTCTCTTCCGTCTAGCAGCAGTCCGCAGCACATCACCGCGGGCCCCGACAAAAACCTATGGTTCACCGACGTCACCGGTCATAAGATTGACAAGATAACCACTGCAGGTGTTGTTACAGAATATGCCGTGTCGTTTGGTCCTGTGTCCATCGGCATTGGGCCCGATGAAAATATTTGGTTCACCAAGGGCGGCACCGGAGAAAACAAGGTCAGCGAGATGACTACTTCGGGGACCATGACCGAGCCGGTCGAAGTGCTTGCGCCCGTGCCGGCCGGCGTCTCCTGCTCGCCGATGAAAGCCGGTTGCCGGGCATTGAAATTCACTTATGCGTCTGCGACCACCGCGACTGGCGAAAACATGAGCGAATGGGGCGAATACAGAAACCGCCTGACGAAGGTGCTTCTCAACGCCTACGACCCGGTCGGCAAAGCGATGAAAGAAACGGCGGTCGCCGAATACAGCTACGACAAGCTGGGCCGGCTGCGGGCGGAGTGGGACCCGCGCATCTCCCCAGCGCTCAAGACGACCTACGGCTATGACGCCGAAGGTCACGTGACCGCCCTGGGCGTGCCTGGCAAGGAGCCTTGGACGTTCACCTATGGGCCGATCGCCGGCGACGCCGGCACCGGCCGCCTGCTCAAGGCCAACCTAGCGCCGGCCTCCGAAGCCCTCTGGGGAGGAAGCCTGCCAGTCAAGACCGAAGCGCCTGTCTTGAGCGGCTCTGCGGTGATCGGTGTGCGCATGACCGTCTCCAACGGAAAATGGTCGAACAGCCCCGTCGCCTACGGCTACCAGTGGGAGGACTGCAACACCTCGGGCGAAGCCTGCACGCCGATCACTGGGGCCAATAACCAGAACTACACGCCGGTCGCGAGCGACGTGGGCCACAAGCTGGTGGCGGTTGTTACCGCTACCAACGGAGGCGGCTCCGTCAGCGCTTCCAGCGCGCCCAGCGCCGTAGTCTCGGCGCGCTTTCAGCGCTCCTCGGTCGACGCGAGCAGCCTCAACGCCGCGGCGTGCGTGCCGGGCACGACCGATTGCGTGCTCAGCGACAGCAAAGGCAGCGCTCTGTATGCGACCAACGTAAGCGCATCCTCGGCCGCCAGCTGGACGAGCTGGACCGGGCCCGCCGGTGTGAGCCCAAGCGAGGCCTTGTCGTGTCCGACGACCACGCTCTGCTTGATGGCAGACGGCAACAAAAGCGGCGCGGGAGACCTCTACTACGCGACCTCGCTGGGCGGCGCCTGGACGCTGGCGTACAGCCCGAGCTATGGCGTGGACGCGATCTCGTGCGTCTCTTCGTCCTTCTGCGTGGATGCCCAGGACAACTTCGGTTACTTCCGCTACTCGATCAACCCGCCCTCGACCGCCTGGACGCTCGAGGATCAGGGCTCGGCGTCGATGAAGGCGGTGTTCTGCCTGTCGAGCTCCTTCTGCGCGATCGCCGATGGCGTCGGCAACATCCACGTGGCGACCACGACCACGCAGATCGAGTCCTCGACGTGGACTTCCACCAACGTAGACGGCACGACCGCGCTCAACGGCGTCTCGTGCGTATCGACCACTTCGTGCGTGGCGGTCGACGGCGCCGGCAACGTCCTGAATCTGGCGATCGCCGCCGGCGGCGGCGCGACCGCGACGAAACACAACATCGACGGCGCCAACTCGCTGACCGCGGTGGCGTGTCCCACTAGCTCCGAGTGCGTTACGGTGGACAACAAAGGCAACGTGTTCGTGTCCAGCAACGCGGGTGCAACATGGACCGAGCCCTATCAGCCGGGCGGCAGCCTGACGAGCGTGGCGTGCGCGTCCTCGACGTTGTGCGTCACCGTCGACACGACCGGCAACGAGACGGCATTCGACCCCACCGGGGGTGGCAGCGTGACCGAAGGCGAAGCGAAGACACCGTCGGCCGGCTACACGATGGAGTACGGCGTGCCGCTTTCAGGCAGTGGGCTACCGAGCATGACAGCTGCGGAAGTCGCAAAGTGGGGCCAGGTCGACGAACCTGTCGAAGCCACCGCGATAATGCCACCGGATGCCGCCCAGGGCTGGCCTGCCTCGAACTACAAACGCGCAACGATCCATTATCTGGACGAACAGGGGCGCGAGGTGAATGTCTCCTCGCCGAGCACGGCATCCCATGGATCGGTCTCCACGACCGAACACAACGAAGCAAACGATGTGACGCGGACCCTTTCGCCTGACAACCGGCAGGCGGCGCTTGAAGCCGGTTCGAAATCGGTGGAAGTCGCGAAATCGCTGGCGACGTACTACGCGTATCGCGAAGAGTGCTCGAAGGAATCGGAAAACAAACATGAAGCGGAAGGCGTCGAAGGCGCGCGCTTGTGTGACGTGGAAGGGCCGCAGCACACGATCAAGTACATGGCTGGTAAAGAACAGCGCGAAGCGCTGGGGCGCCTGCACACGAAGTACTTCTATGACGAAGAATCCCCCGCTGGGGAAACGTACAACCTGCAGACGAAGAGCTCTACGCTGGCGGAGCTTGCCAACGAAGAAGAAGTCGAAGTCCGCAAGTCGGTGACGTCGTATTCGGGTCAGAGCAATCTGGGGTGGAAATTGAGGGCGCCGACGTCTGTGACGATCGATCCCGAAGGCAAGAAACTGACCACAACCACGTCGTATAACAGCGCTACGGGCCAGGTCCTCGAAACGAGGACGCCGGCTGGTGGCGCGGGCGCCTCGCCGCACGACACGAAGTACGTCTACTACACCGCGGAAGCAAACACCGAAGGCTATGCGGCGTGCGGAGGGCACCCCGAATGGGCGACCCTGTTGTGCGAGACGTTGCCCGCAAAACAGCCGGAAACGGCCGGCGTGCCGAGCCTGCCGGCGATCACGATCTCGTCCTACAACGTGTACAACGAGCCGTTGGTTGTCACCGAAACTTTCGGATCGACGGTCAGGACGAAGACGAAGACCTATGACGCAGCTGGTCGGTTGACGACTAGCGAAACGACCTCGACAGCGAACACGGCGCTGCCGAAGCTAACCGACGAATACAACACGACCACCGGCGTGCTTGAAAAGCTGAGCACGACCGTCGGCGAAAAAACACAAGCGATCACGAGCAAGTACAACAAGCTCGGCCAGTTGACCGAATATGCCGATGCGGACGGCAACATCGCCAAATACCGCTATGGCGGCCTCGAAAACGACGGGCTGCTCGAAGAAATTTCGGACGGATCGAGCAGCGGGACGGGCAAACAGACCTTCTCTTATAACGCGACAACCAAGCAGCTTGAAGAACTCACCGACTCCGCCGCAGGTGTCTTCAAGGCGTCCTACGATGCCGAAGGACGCATCGTCAGCGAGACCTATCCGAACGCGATGTGTGCCGACACCGCGTACAACAGCACCGGCGAAGCTACCGGGATCGAATACTTGAAGACGAATATATGCAGCGAACACTCGGCACCGGTGTGGTTCAGCGAAACCCGCGTCCCGTCCGTGCGTGGGGAAACGTTCAGCCGCTCGAGCACGCTCGCAAGCGAGATCTACTCCTACGATTCGGTCGGTCGCCTGACTGAAACACACGAAACCCCCACAGGGGAAGGCTGCACTACCAGGCTCTATGCCTATGACGAAGAAAGCAACCGGTTGAGCCAGACGACCCGGACGCCGGGCACGGAAGGCAAATGCGCGAGCGAAGGCGGCACGACACTCGGACACACCTATGACACGGGCAACCGGTTGACCGATGCCGGCGTCGCCTACGACAGCTTCGGCGACCTGACAAAAGTTCCCGCCGCCGACGCGGAAGGCCACGAACTGTCATCCACCTTCTACGTCGATGGCGCGGTCGCATCCCAGACCCAGAACGGTGCCACGAACAACTACTACCTGGACCCCGAAGGTCGCATCCGCGAAACGGTCTCCGGCGCGACCCCCGCGATCAGCCACTACGACGGCGCGGGCGAAACGGTCGCGTGGACCAGCGAAGGTCCCGAAAAAACCACGCGCAACATTCCAGGGATCGATGGGGCATTGGCCGCAGTCCAGACCAACGGCGGCACGCCGGTCCTACAGCTGCACGACCTCCAAGGCAACGTCGCTGCGACCGCCGCACTCTCCCCGAGCGAAACGAAACTGCTGTCCACTTACAACAGCACGGAATTCGGGGTGCCCAACAAAGAAAAAGCACCTCCCAAGTACGCATGGCTGGGCGCAGGGGACGTGGCGAGTGCGTTCTCCTCGGGAGTGATCACCTACGGCGCAACCTCCTACGTCCCTCAGATCGGACGTGCCCTACAAAGCGAACCCATCGAAGCGCCAGGGATCGCCCCCGGTGGCACCGGCGCAGGCGCTGCCTACATGCACCAGGAGGAACCCTGGATGTTCCAAGGCGCCGCCGCTGCGGCCTCTGAAGCGCCAGGACTCGAAGCAGCCAGGGAACAAGCCGCGATGGAAGCGGCGATGGCAGCTGCGGCCGCGGAAGCAGCGGCAGAAGGAGCGGCAGAAGAAGCGCCCGCTGGGGTCGATCCTTCGCTTTGGATTTCTTTGACAGCCGGCGAAGCCAACACGCTTGCCTCGGCGCTCGAAAAAAGCGTTGGCGCTTTGGCATCCCTCGCCAAAAGCAGCTCCATCAAAGGTTTCACCATGCGTTGGGTCAACCTGATCAAACAAGTGTGGGGCGAACGTGGCTTCGGCTGGAATTGGGGAATGGCGGCGGGCCTTAAAAAGTGTGCCAAAGCGATCAATAGCAGCAGTGGGACGCCCGCGCGCTGCAAGTTTAAACTCGACTATTTGGACTACCGCGACGATAGCGCCACCGGAGATGGAACACCGGGGGCTGGAGAAGTTACTGCGGGGTATGGAGGGTACCTGTGCTGGGGGCAAGAGCACAAAGGCGGCGGCAAAACATGGTGGACCTACCCGTATTGCTCCCTAGAGGTCGGGATCGTGCATGACTAGCGTGGAGTTACCGCTCGCTCAACGGCTGCCTCGACCGAATCAACATAGCTCGCTCGCAAAGTGTCGTCCTGTCTACGCCCCCACACCGTGAAGCCTTCGGGGTCCTCTTGTTCGACTTTGGCGTTCCATTTTCCCTCCGACACCAGACGCACTCGTAGTCGACCGGCGGTCGCTTTCGCGGGCGCGATCGACAACAGCTTGCGACCCGTCTTCTCTTGAAGAAGATGCCCGCCCGTGGTGTCGATCGCAAACACGTCTTTGCCCTTCCAGACCAAGAAGTCGGGATAGAAGTTCCGTGTCGGTCCCACGCTGATGAGCGGGATGTTGTAGCCACTGCGCGACGGATTGCGGTACCACGTCAGGCCCGTCGCGTCGATCGCGCGCGCGAACGTGATCTCCATCTCGTTAAGACCGCTGTAGCCCTCGTGTAGCGCATTGTCGAAGCTCTCCATTTCGTCGCGTCGCACGAGCGCGGGACCAACGATGTATTCGTCAACTGCCTTCTGCTTGAGATACACGTTCTCGATGTAAGCACTGACGACGTCCCCAGCGACACGTGCGATTTGCGTCTGCGCGCGACTGCCGAAACCGACCATGGCGTCGAACTTCGGCGCGTCTGTTGGCGCGACGCCGAGCGCCCCAGAGAAGCGGCGCAGTACCTCGCGTTGGAAAAGCCAACGCGCTGCGACAAGGCTGGTGTGTTCAAACTCTTCCCACTCCAACTTCATCTCCTCGTCGACGCCGACCATGCGCTGTATCAGCGTACGTCCCCCTGCGCTCTTGATGTTGGAGCCGTCGTCATTGCGGTAGTCGGTCAGCCCGTCGAGTAGTTCCGCGATCGGACCGACGGCGTCGTCTGTGACATACGCAGTCTCGAAGATGCGCTTGTCCTCCTTGGCCGGCACAGATTCCGGCTTGGTTTTGCCAGGTCTGGTCTCGATAATCTTGATGCCCGGCGCGTCCGACTTGAGCTTCTTGTTGACCTTCTTTAGAAGGTCTGCAAACACGCCGCGCTTGTCGACGCGCACATACACGTGCGCAGAATTCAGGCGCTCCACGGGATAGTGCTGTGCGCCAGGTTGCCGCAGCAGCCGTCCGATGATTTGCTCGACTTGAATGTTCGAGCCCATGCTCTTGTCGATGTACGCGAAATAACAGAGCGGGTCGTCCCAACCCTCCTGCAAGCTCAGGTTGAAAATGATGTGCCGGAAATCCCCGGCGAGGAAGTCGTCGTAGTCCTTGTCTGCACCCTTGAAAAGACGAAAATCCGGCGGCAGCGGATAGTCCTTGTCGGTTTTCAACGAGCAGTACACCGCGATGTCAGCAGGGGCGACGTTGCACTTCTCTGTGAGGTAGCGCCAGATCAGGATCGGCGGTGACCGACGATGCAGAAACGGCTGCTTGGGATTGTCGGTCTGCAGGCTGTTGCCCTCAACAATGTTGGTCCTGCAGATGTAGAGCGCCTTTGGTGCGCCGACCCCATGTGCAGCCGCCTCTTCTTCTACCTCATGCATGTCGGCGATCAGCGAGTCAATCGTCTCCTCCATGGGAGCTTCATAGCCGCCGAGCAGAATTGCGCTCTTGACCAGGCCAGAGTCCGCGACGGCCTTTGAGTCGACGTCGGTCACCAGCTCCTCGTCGGTCCAGCCTTCCTCGCGCAGCAGTTTGACCTCGCCGCCAAGCTGCGCCGGCAGCTTCATGGTCGCGCTCGCCGCGATGAGACCATCGGGCTCCAGTTCGAGCAGAAGGTCCATCTGCTGATCGGTCAGGTTGTGGCCCTCGTCGTACACGAGCAGCAGTGGGCGACGGCGATCGTTCGCGTCCAGGCGCAGCTTCAGCGCCTCCCACGTGCTGTCTTCCGCCGTGTCGATCTCGCTCTTGAAGATCAGACGCTCGCCCTTCTCCTTGTCCTTCTGGTTGAAGGTCCCGACCGTCGCGAAGTACACCAGCGGTTCGGTGGATTCCCGCACGTCGGTCTGGTCGTACTTCGCCAAGTAGCCGAAGCGCGCGTTGCCGAGAAGGTGGTGGTACTTGCCGCCAGCAGCAAGGTTGGCGTAGGTCTGATCGACGACGACCTTACCCTTCGACAACCACAACACGACAGGAGCAATCGGAAGCAATGTGGAGATTGTCGACACCGCATCCGCCAGCATCACCGTCTTGCCCGACGCTGTGATCGAGTCGAGCGATTGGTAGAAGGGGACGACGCGCAAGTTTCCGCGTCGCCCTCGCATCGGCGGTTCGTCGTAGTACTTGGCGAACCGATCCGCAATCTGCCCGGCCGCTTTTTGTTGGAAGTCCTTTAGCTCGATCACGACTCGTCGTCGGCGTAGTACGGTTCGCCGCGCAGATCGAGTCCGAAGTCCATGAGGATACGGTCAGGAATCGGATAGAAGATCACGTTGCTCGTCTGGAAGCGATACAGCCGTGCGTACACGTGGTAGCGCTGTCCGAGCCCGGCGGCCTTCGCCTCCTTCGCACACGCTTCGTAGGTTCTCTCGGTGAAGTCGGCGTTGCCCTTGGTGCCATTCCAGATGAGGAAGAAGCCCTCGCCGTCCGAGTTGTGCGCCACCAAGTACTTGAACTGCGCTTGCTCGCGCACGTTGACAAGCGCGTCGCGACGTCGCGACCCTGCATCGAAGTGCGATGCGATCAACGTGTCGGCCAACTCTTCACGCTCCATATTGAGAAGCGCATCTGCGTCCACCTTCTTGCCAAGCGAGACAAAGCGATAACCACCCCCAAGCGGCTCGTGTTCGCCGCTTTCCCAGTCGCCGGTCACGACCCGTTGCATACGGTCCGCAGTCAGCGATCGCGCATACGAGTCACCGCGATCGGGACGACCCTGCTCGATCAAGACAAAGCGGCGCGTCGCCTCCTGCCGTTTGTTAAGGGCGAGAACAGCCTGCCCCGTCGTGCCAGACCCTGCGAACGGGTCCATCACTAGGCCCTGGGGCGGGCACCAAATTTCGATGATCCGCTGCATAAGCTTGAGTGGCTTCACGGTCTTGAACTCGTGGCCAGCACCGACTACAGCGGTCAGCTCGTCTACGCCTTGCTGACTATGGCCGGACTCGCGATGGCCCCAGGACACGGCGCCAATCTCCTCCGGCGTGTCGAAGTCCTCATCAGCCCAGAAGGTCGTTGCGACGAGACCTTGCTTCAACTCGGTCAAGTACTTCTTGAGACGCGGCTTGCCCTGGCCTTTCTTGAGGAAGAAGAAGCGCGGCCAGATGCCCTCGTCCATGACGCTTTGCGCTTGCTTACGGGCGGACGACAACGACTGCGCCAGGACGATGCCCTTGGCGTCGGGAACCTCAGATACGTGGACACCGATCAACGCAGCGCGCTTCTCCGCGTCATCGAGATCCTTGAGCTTGAACTTGCAGCCCCAGCCCGCCAGATAGTCCAGGTTGCGAGCTTGCTCGAGTCTCCATGCCGAGCCAGTCGGCGGATACAGCGTCTCGCCCGTGAATGGCGACTGGATGCCGTAGACCATCGACTTGTGCGCCTTCGCGTTCGACGCCGTGGCAGGTCCGTCGGTCCATGCTTCCGGGTCGGCGTCGGGATTGCTCTTGTCGCCATCCACGACTGCACGTGGCAGTAGCCCCGTGTGCGCCTTATCCTCATCGCGCGCATAAACGATCACATACTCGGTCGTGGTCGCAAGGTGGCGCGCGTCGTTAGTGCGCGAGTAGGTGCGCTGCCAGTTGATGATGCCGAGTCGGTTCTGCTCGCCGAACAACTCGTCCATCATCTGCCCGAGACGGAACAGCTCACGAAAGTCGATGCACACCGCGATCACGCCGCCGGGCTTCAGCATCTCCTTCATCAGCTGAAGGCGCGGCCACATGAAACGCATCCACTTGGTATGCCGGTCGCCGTCATCGGCGTTGACCCATTCACCGAGGCCAGAATCGTTCGGGTCGTCCTCCCAGCGATCGTTATAGCGCCAGTCGTGCCCGGTGTTGTACGGTGGGTCTGTGACGATAAGGTCGACTTGACCCCGCTCGCGGTAGAGCGTGGCCATCGCCTGCAGGTTGTCGCCTTCAACGATCAGGTTGCGCGCCTGGTCCGCCTCAGGTCCAGCCGAGTACTTCTTGATCGTCCGGCAGATCCGCGGACGCACGCGACGGGGGAGCTTTCGAGCATTCGACTTGCCCGAAAAGTCGATCCGGATGCCGCCTTCGCTCCCGGCCTCGACCAGCTCAATCAGTTCATCCCGCGAGAGCTCGTCCAGAGGACGAGCACCGCTCAGAGGATGGACAACAGACGCAGGCACGCCCAGCTAAAATACGTGACCTATCGGCGGCGCGCAGTCTCGCTGTAGCGCCGCCGCGAAACGACTTAAGCCTCGCCCCGAGAGGGCCTTATCGAGCCTCCTTCATGTAAATCCACCGGCCCGAGTCGTACCCGACTGGGGCTGAAAAAGGGCGATTGTTTACGCCTCACTCCTTGGAAATCAGCGCGCGGAGGAAGTTGGGGAAGCGGCCGGCGGCGAAGTCGAAGTAGCGCGCCCAGTCGGGGGCGATACTGATCCGCGCCATACGGTCGTAGGTCTCGCGGCAGGTAGCTTCGAACGCTGCGAGCTCCGCGCCCTCCATCGACTTTGCTGCCGCCTCAAGGTACTCGGGCGCCGGTCCATCGACGACTTCGATCTCAGCCTCGCCGCGGAGCAGCAGGGAGCGGGCCGGACTCGCGGTGTCGATCGTCAGTGCCACTCGTGGCCGGGCACGCAGCGCCGCGACCTTCGGCGCGGTGGGGTGGGTGGCGACGACGACCGCATCGCCGGTCCAGAGGAAGCCGATCGGGATCACACGGGGCGTATCGTCCGCGCCGTCGTAGGCGAGACGGGCGAGCGTGGCGGTCCGCAGGATCTCCTCGGCAGGCTCCAGCTCGGCCTTCAGTTCGTGGGAATCCATCTGGGTCATCGGGTCCTCACTTCCAAGAGGGGACGCGAGAGCACTCAGCACGCGCCTCAGCCTCTAGCCAGATACCCCTTGAACGGACACAGTACCGCCAAGATCGTCGGAGCGCCCGGTATGGAGACGCCCCATTGGTCCATCAGCCCGCAGCTGTAATCCACCCACTCACCTAAGCCGCGACGGGTTCGGCGACAGCGGACCGGCGATTGGCGAGATGTCGATGGCATGCGCGGGACCGTGACCCTTGCCGCCCGTGCCCCAGTTGCCAGCGAAACCCCACCATGGCTGCAATGTCGCATCGACCAGGTCATCGTCGGTCATCCAACGCGCGCCCTTGTCGGCAACGTCGCCGCGCCCTTGAAACGGCCCGCAGTCGGCTCCGGCATGCTTGCCGGGGGCAGGATAGGAGGCGTGGCTGCCTAGCGCGGAGTAGACGACCGGGTGCGTCGACTGCTCGAAGGACAGACGAGAGTCCCTGGAGTGCAGCACGCCGTCGCCGTCGACGTCGACGGGAAAAACCTTGCCTTTGCAGCCATGCTGGTAGTAGGTGACGTCGATTGCCTGGTCTTCGTCAGGATGCGCAGAGCTCTCTCTGACGTCGACAACGATGTGCTCCCAGTCGCCTTGGTGGAACTCGATCACCGGCGGCACCAGCGGCAGGTATTTGTGTTCGAAGCCGTTGTAGGGATAGAAGAACCAGTAGGTGATGTAACGGTGGGGCTCATAGATGGTGTAGACCGGCACGTCGCCCAGTTGCGGCGTCAGGGCCGTCGGCTCGCCGTGGGCGATCGCTTCGTCTGAGCGCAGAACCAGCGCGGTACTGGACTTCTGTGACTTGGCGGGGTCGCTCATCGATGGCCCGGGTAGCGACGTGCAGAACAGCACGCCTGCCTTGATGATCGCCGACTCGGCTTGGACGGTGACATGAGCCAGCGAGGCGCCTTCGCCGGAGATCGTCCGCTGCAGCACGGTGTTATCGCACGACTTATCGCGTCGGTCGAAGTCGCTGCTGTTCGTCTTGGTCGATGCATCAGGACGGTCCAGGACCAGGCTGGCATGGGCAATAAAATCAGCCGTACTGTCGGGCTTGTAGCGCTCGCTCTCGGCGAGGTAGACGACAGGCGCATAGCGCTCCACGGCACTGGCGACTTGGCCGGGCGAGGGCGGAAGCAGCGAGGCTCCGTAGGCTCGCGCACCACTCCCGATGAGTGTGGACAATGCGCATGCAATCAGGATGATTCTGAAGGGCGGGCAAGAGCGCATTCTCAGAATTGATAGCGCCTCGGGCGGCGCGATGACCTGGGATCGACCCCAAAGGAGCTAGGCGACAGCGTCGAAGCCGAATCAGGCGCTATGCAACACGAGCGTTGAGATACGACGGCCAACCGACCCGTCAGTGACGAGATAGGTCACGGTGAGCCGGCCGATCTCCCCCTCGTCAGCGCGCCGGCGCGAAAAGTCACCCAGGTAGAGGGCGGACTTGGCGTTCAAGACAGTGATCTCAGCACTGAGAACATCGCTGTGATCGTAGGCGGCGGCGCGCATCCCATCGATCTGTTGCTGCGCGGCTGCAACGACTTGGTCCTCGGTCTCAAGGGCGATGAAGCCATCATCGGTCACTACCAACAGGGGGACGCCGTAATAGGCAAGAAGGGAGTCAGCCTCGTTCTCACCTCGACCACACGCCTCGAACACCTTGAGATACTCACCGAACCATCTACCAACGTCATTCCCGTCCACGCTTGCGCCCTATCGCTTTCCCTTTTCGGCCGACATGCTGCTCACCCTGGGACACGTGATCGTAGTATCACCCGCGCGCCGCGTCCGGGGATCATCGTGACATTGCGGTGGTGCGCGTGCTCGGGCTCCGGTCGATCGGGCTCCAGGTCCAAGCGGCGGACCATGGCCTCGAGCACCACACGCTGCTCGGCCATCGCGAGCGCCGCGCCGAGACAGCGCCGGGTGCCACCACCGAAAGGCAGCCACTCATATGTCTGAGGTGGCCGCCCCCCTCGTGCTCTAGCCAGCGCTCAGGGCGGTAAGTGAACGGGTCGGGGTAGAGATCCTCGCGATGGTGAACGAGCAAAATGCTGACGCTTACGGCCTGTCTCGCCGGTACCACGTACTCCCCGAGGCGCCAAGGCACAGCAACTCGGCGTCCGACAATCGGGATCACCGGACGTGAGCGCATACCCTCGATGATGGCTGCCTCGACATGCTCCGCGGCTTGAGTGTCTGAGCGCACCGCGTCGCGCAAGCGCTCATATGCTGCGGGGGTGCGGACCAAGCGCTCCCAAGTCCAGGCCAGCGAGTTGGCAGTCGTCTCAAAGCCGGCCAGTACGAGCGTGAGCAGCTCGTCGCGCAACTCGTGATCGGTCATCCGCTCGCCATCCTCGCTTGTGGCGCGCAACAGCAACGAGAGGATGTCTCCCCGCTCATCCAAGTCGGCAACGCGACGACGCTCTTCGATCAAAGGGTAGGTCGCACGATCCAACAGGGCCACCGCGGCTCGCGTGAGACCGACGGGCTTCTCGCGTCCCAAGTTCGAGAGTTCGCCAAACAGCGCCAGCGGGGAGGTCGAGACCGCCGCCAATTGCTTGATCGTGGACCTCAGGCGATGCTCGGTGGTCCCCGGTGCGGGAGCACCCTCGATGCCGAAGATGCCCGACATGATCACATCGAGAGTGATGGCTTGCATCTTTGGCGCCAGAGCGAACGGGCGGCCAATAGGCCAGCGGTCTAGTTCTCGTTCGGTGACGTCGCGAATCATTTGCGCGTAACCCTCGATCGCCTCGCCGTGAAAAGGAGGCAGCAGCAGCTTGCGCTGGCGCAAATGACCTGGCCCGTTGGCGGTCAACACCGAGTTTGGCCCCACGATCGGGCGCAGCGGAGACTCGGCGGTCAGCGAGGGCACCAGCTCCGGCTTGGCAGTAAACAGGGAGCGGACATGGTCGGGGTGGCTGGTTACGACGACCCCACCGGGAATCACCACGAAGCGAACTCCGAACACGTCCCCGAGCTCACGTCGCGCGGCGAATACGAACTGGATCTGACGCTTGGTGAAGCGCAGAGTCTGCAAGGCCCGAGGTAGCCCAACCCCCGGCGGTGCGCGCAGTGACTCCCTGTCGTCTACTGGGCCGGCGGGCGAGGCAGGTGCTTGCCCGGTGTAGGAGGAGCGTTCGACTGGCACTTTGACGGGACGGTCTACTACTGAAGAGGGCTCCATCGCGAAATACGCTAGCGCACCGACGCTACACGCTTCAGGCGAGCATGCTCAAGCCGTTTAGGCAGCTTGGCGCCTTCGGCCGCTCCGCCTTCAAATCGAACAACTCCACGGCCCCTCTCCGCCCCCACCAACGCAGGCCCACACAGCCCTCACAACACCACCCAACCCCCTGGGCCTCTACGATCCTCGCCTCATGCGTACGGCCGTCGTAGACATCGGCACCAACTCCACGCGCCTACTCGTCGCAGACGTAGACCAGGCGAAGAGTCTTGTGAGCGACCTTCATCGCGAGTCCCAAGTGACTCGCCTGGGCGACAAGGTCGACGCTGGTGGCAAGCTCTCGGAGGAGGCGATCGCCCGCGTCATAAGCACCTTGAGCGCCTATCGCGCCACGATGGACCGCTTCGAATGCGAGACAAACATGGCAGTGCTCACCTCCGCCGTCAGGGATGCATCCAACGGCGCGGAGTTCACCGAGCGGGTGCGCTCTGAGTTCGACCTCGACGCACGCGTGCTCTCAGGTGATGAAGAGGCCCAGCTCACGTTCCTCGGCGCAATGAGCGACCGCGACGGCTCCTCCCAAGAGCCCGCCGTGGTGATCGACATCGGTGGCGGCTCGACCGAGTTCATCGTGGGCACAAACCATGAGGCTTCCTTTCACGTGTCGGTCCAAGCCGGGGTGCTGCGCATGAGCGAGCGCCATATCCACAGCGACCCTCCCTCCCCCAAAGAGCTCCAGGAGCTGGCGGCCGACACACGCGCGATCTTCCTAGATGGGATCCCCTCCGAGCAGCGCTCCGCCGTGAAGCGGGCGATCGCCGTGGCCGGCACCGCCACCTCGGCCGCTTCGATCGACCAGGAGCTTGACCCTTATGACCCCGAGCGCGTACACGGCTATCCCCTGCTGCTAGCCACAGTCGAGCTCCTGATCGCCCGCTTGGCCGATCTCAGCGAAGCCCAGCGCCGCGAGGTGGTGGGCTTGCATCCCGACCGGGCTCCCACAATCGTTGCCGGCATGATCCTCTTGCAGGAGGCCATGCGAGCGTTCGGACTCGATGAGGTCGAAGTGTCCGAGCACGACATCCTGCGCGGCGGAACCTTGCGCCTGGCAGGACTCGGCTGAGCCGCCGGTATCGACCGGCAACCAGCAGGCCTAGCGGGCGCTAACTGCGCCCGCTGAACAACCATGATCAAGCTGCGCCACGCTCCCAATCGCCGTGAGGGAAGGCGTGTGGACGTCCATACGAACGAACGGCGATCCCTTCAATCAGAGCTGCCGTCACGCCGACACCCCCCTTATCGGCGATGGAGGGCGAGGCTCAGCCGCGCTCAACTCCCCGATCCATAGGTCCAGCCGACGCCGAGCAATCGGCGGTCGCGTTGTGGGCCAACCTACCCCGACGTCGAGACTTGCACCCCTGCCTACGTCTCGAGGTCAAGCCCCTAAGGAAGCCGTCCGCCCGGGCGGCTTCCTTATGTAGGCGCCTAGACCGGGTGGGATTCGTCTAGGCCAGATTGGATTTGCGCGGGTAGGCAATGGTGGCGTCCGTGAGTACATTCACGAGCGCCGGCTTGCCGGAGGCGAACGCGCGCTCGATCGCGGGCGCCACCTCCTCTGGCCGCTCCACAAGCTCGCCATACCCGCCGAGAGCTTCCACCACTTGGTCATAGCGCGTAGCGGGACGCAGGTCGGCCGCCACCGAGTACCCGTACAGGAACTCCATCGGGTGCTTCTCGAGCGCCCAAATCCCGTTATTGCCCATCACTCCGACCACATTCACACCGTGGCGAGCAAGCGTGTCGAACTCCATCCCAGAGAAGCCGAAGGCGCCGTCGCCGAGCAGCAGCACGACCTGGCGCTCAGGGTGGGCGAGCTTTGCCGCGAGTGCATATCCCGGCCCGGTTCCCAAACAACCGAAAGGCCCTGGATCGAGCCAAGAGCCCGCTTGGTAGCTGTCAATCACGCGCCCCGCATAGGACACGAAGTCGCCCCCATCGCCGATCACGATCGCGTCACGGTCAAGCACCTTGGCAAGCTCCGCGTACAAGCGCATCGGGTGAAGCGGAGCGCGCCCGTCCTTGAGCTCCGCGCGCTCGGCCTCGCGCCGCTCGCTCTCGGCGGCCCTCAGACCAGCCACCCAAGCTTCGCTCGCGAGCGCCTTGTCACCGGCCGCCGCACGCAAGTCAGCCAAGGTGGACCCAAGCGCGCCATACAGCTCGACCGCAGGCTCGCGCGGGTGCCTGCGCTCGGGCTCGGCCACGTCGATTGCCACTATCGCGGTGTCCTCGCCAAAGGAACCGCCAAAGCCAAGCCGGAAGTCCATGGGCACGCCGATCACGAGCGCCACGTCGGCCGCTTGCAGCGCCTGGGAGCGAGTCCTTGAGAAGAACAAGTCATGGTCGGCTGGAACACACCCGCGCGCCAAGCCGTTGAGGAAGACCGGGATGCGCAAGGTCTCGGCGAGCTCGAGCAAAGCCTCCTCGCCGTGACCCCAGTAGAGGTCGGTGCCGGCCATCACAACGGGCCGCTCGGCCTCAGCAAGCAACCGTGCGGCTGCCTCAATCGCTTGGGTGTCTGCTCCCCGCGAGCCTTGCCCCACGCGCGCGCGTGGGGTATCCCCTTCAGGAGCGCTCATGAACACGTAGTCGAGTGGGAAGTCCACGAACGTTGGACCCCCATGGGGCGCCATCGCCGCTGCCAAGGCCTCGTCCACCAAGCCGGGGATCTCTGCCGTGGACTGAGCAGTCGTCGCCGTCTTGCACAGCGGCCTCACGAATGGCACGTGGTCGATCTCCTGGAGCGAGCCTTGGCCCCAACGCAATGTGGGTGCCCGTCCGCCGAGCACCAGCATCGGCGTGTGGTTGGCTTGGGCCGAGGCGATCGCGCTCATCCCGTTCGTCACGCCCGGCCCGGCCGTCAGGGCGCATACACCTGGCTCGCGCGTCACCTTGGCCCAGCCCTCGGCGGCGAACGCGGCAGTCTGCTCATGACGGACATCCACGATCTCGATGCCCTCCTCACGACAACCGTCGTAAATCGAGAACAGGTGGCCGCCTGAGAGCGTGAACAGCTTGCTCACGCCGTGTGCCTTCAGGCGACGTGCGATCAGGCGCCCTCCGTGCAGCTCCTGGGCCTGATCGGTGCTCTCTGGCGTGCTCTGTGTGGACATAGGCCGACTCTACAAGAGCGGCATGCCCGGGGTGGGACTCGAACCCACACGCCCTTGCGGACTATCGATTTTAAGTCGACGGCGTCTTCCAATTCCGCCACCCGGGCGAGTATTGGCACTCTAGTCCAGTCGCTATCGACAATGTCTAGTCTGGGCTACAACAGACGCTCCGCCTTCTGGAGTTCTACCCGCCACACTGCTGCGCGATTCCCCTGGCGAGCAGAGCCAACAACCGCGCCACACCGGCTCAGAGGCGCCGCGGAGGTTTATCTGGGGCACCGCGGAGGTTTATCTGGCCTTGTGGAGGGACAGTGATACTTCGTAATAGACCGCAACTACACCCTCGCTACGGTGTATTTAGAAGCAAGAGCAGCGAAAGGACCGCCGTGGAGGTCTCCGCACTAAAAGCCCCAGCAGCACCCGGCCTGAGAAGTCCCTCGGCCTTGTTGCGCCTGCAATCCGACGAGCGCCTGATCGCGCTCATCCGGCGCGGGCAGCACGCGGCTTTCGAAACGCTCTTCTCGCGCTACCAGTCGCGCCTGCTTGCCTTCTGTAGGCACATGCTCGGCTCCAAGGAGGACGCCGAAGACGTGCTCCAAGAGGTGTTCGCAGCCGCTTTCAACGCGATCTTGGCCGACGAACGCGAGATCAACGTACGCCCGTGGCTGTATCGAATAGCGCGCAACCGCTCGCTCAACCACCTGCGCAAGGCCTCGGCGATCGGCGTGGACTCGATGGACGTCCACTACGCCGAGGGCGGCGTGTCGACCGCCGAGAAGGTAATGCGCCGCGAGAGCTTCCGCCAGCTGATCGGCGACGTGCAGCAGTTGCCCGAGACTCAGCGCACAGCCTTGCTCTTGCGTGAGATCGATGCCCTCTCCTACGAGCAGATCTCAGAGTCCATGGAAACCACGGTACCCGCGGTCAAGTCGCTCCTAGTCCGCGCCCGCATCTCCTTGGCCGAGGCAGCCGAGGCGCGCAAGCTGACCTGCGACGAAGCTCGCCTCGAGCTAGGAGAAGTGGCAGAGGGCCTCGTCAAGACGAGCCCTGCGGTACGTCGCCACGTGCGCGATTGCGAGCGCTGCCGCACATTCCGCAAGCAGCTCAAGGACAACAATGTGGCGCTCGCCGCCATGCTTCCCGTTGGTCCTCTGCTGCTGTTCAAGAAGCTCATCCTTACCAAGCTGGGGTCAACTGCCGGTGCCGGCCATGTGGCGGGCGCCGGTGGAGCAGGGGCCGCGGCCGGCGCTGGAGCGGTGGGAGGCGCCGGCGCCGGCGGTGGCTTCGTCACGGCGGGCGTTAGCGCTCTGGCCACAAAGGCCGTCGCGGGCCTCGCCGTTGCCGCGATCGTGACCGCCAGCACCGTCGAGGCAGACCACGCGGTCAATCCCGCCCGCCACCACCACCATTCCGCGAGGGTCGCGTCGATCGTCGGCAGCGGCGAGGGCAGCGCACCAGTGGTCACCCACTCTGTGCCACAGCCTTTGAGTGCTTCCGCGCAAGTTGCCACTGGCGATCAGCTGGCCGCGAACCTGAGGCGGCGAGCCGCCAAGAAGGCAAAGCTCGCCGTTCCTCCGAAGGCCCCCATGAGCCTCGCAGACACGACTTCGACCGCAACCGATACGACTCCGCCTGTCTCCACCAAGCTCCCTGCGCCGCCGGTGACCGAGGTCACGACCGAGTCGACTCAGTTGCCAAGCACGCAAGCAGCGACCGTGCCAAGCACTCCCGTGGAAACAACGAGCACCGTCGCCACTACCCCGCCACCGGTACCCACGACTGAAACGACGCCAACGGAAACTCCGGCTACGACGCCCACGACACCCACCCCCACACCACCTGCCCCCGTGGCTCCCGCCGAAGGAAGTGGCGCACCGGGCGTGATTGGGACCGTGACGCAGCCGATTAGCGGCTCAGGCGACAGTGGGGATACAGATCTCGATAGCTCCCGCGACGGGGCACAAGCAGCAACGCCGGTCCAAACGACTCCCGCGCCGTAGCTACCCGAACGAGAAACTCTTCAAGGGCACTTCGAGTATGCCGGAGCTGGCCACAGGCTTCGACACGGTTACGGGCCCGCTTGTGAGCATCTCGATGACTACGCCTTGGCGCACACTATGGCGTTCAGGCAGGAGCATCACGTCGCGCCCGTGCACCGTGCGCCCGTCGATGAGAGCGCTGTAGAGCACCTCATAGCCGCCGAGCGTGGAGCTGATACGCGTCTTGCCCTCTCCTTCGAAGCGGAAATGAGCAAAGCGCACGGCCAGCATGTGGGTGTAGGCCGCCGCGAACACCGGCAGCTCGCCGGTGACGTCCCCGCTATAGGCGCCCAAGTGAAGGGGCGCAACCGCATAAGAGTCCTCGAGCCGGCCTTGGGAGCTGCGCGCGACCTTCACATAGCCGCCCGGATCGGGAGCGCTGCGATAGAGGCCCTTGTACTTGAAGTTGAACGGGACTGGCTGCCCATGGGAATAGGTAGCGTCGAGCAAGTTCAAGACAAGGCCAACCGCGAGCGCCAGCACCACAACGGTTGCTCCAACCGCGAGCACCCGCCAGGCCGGCCTTGCCGCATGCCAGCGTGGCGCGAGCAAGGTGCCGAGCGTGGGTCCGTACTGCGGCTTCAGCGGCACAGAGGCCATCTAGCGTCTCCTCACAACTTGGCCGTTACTCGCCGATCGAGAACAACGACTCCAGATCGTGCCTGGAGAACGCGGCAAATGCCACCATCGTTTGCGTGCGCCCTACCCCGGAGAGCTGGCCGATCCTGTCGGTGACGACATCAGCCAATTGCTCATGGTCGGGGACCCTGACGATCGCGATGAAGTCCCACTGGCCTGTCACCGAATAGGCCTCGGCGACACCCTCGATGTCGGCAAGCTCGCCACCAAGCGTGGAGAGCGCATCGCGCTCAGCTTCGATCAGGACGACAGCATGAGTCATCGTCATTGCTGCATTGTGCCTTGTCGCATCCGAGAAAGCGCATGTCTATCGACTACGGCGCCACCCAGAGCACCTTGCCCCACCATCCTGCTCATGGTGAGTGCGTACCGCCGGGCGCCAACACGATCACCTCGGATGAGCCTTGGGCCTCGACATCTACCTTGAACGCCTGTGCGTCTGTCTCGATCGGCGGAAACGTGTCGTAGTGACATGGAATCACTTGCTTGGCGCCAATCATTCGCGCAGCCTCGACCGCGTCATAGCGATCCATCGTGTAGTGCCCACCGATGCAGATCAAGGCGACGTCGATGGGGCCCGCCTGCTTGGCGTTAAGTGCAAGATCAGAGAACAGGGCAGTGTCGCCGAGGTGGTAGATCGTCTTGCCCCCGAACTTAACGATCAAGCCCGCGGGAACGTTGACGGTGCCTTTCGGAGTTGTGGAGGTGTGCCACGCGGGCACGAGCTTGGTTGATCCCCACTGAAGCTCCACGGTGCCGCCGATGTTCGGATCGTGCACATTCGAGAGGCCTTCTTCGCCAAGCTCGTTGGCTATCTCAACGATGGCCACCACATGCGCGTCGGTGCGCTTGGCAATCGCCACGGTATCGCCAATATGGTCGGCATGGCCGTGGGTGAGCAGGATCGCATCGGGGCTCAGGTCCTCTGCGGACACGGCCGCCTTGGGGTTGCCTGTCAGGAAAGGATCGATCAACACCGAGGTGTCCCCGTCTGAGAGCTCAAAGGCCGCGTGGCCGAGAAAGCGAATCTGCATGTTCACTGCTCCTCCGTCGATGGTTGGTTTTTCGCAAGCTCATGGGCAAGCTCGAAGCCCACCGCTACGCCCACGAACATGCCGAGACGAGTCTGGTCAGCCACGAGCGTGCTGAGGGCGCTGGCACGCTCACGCTCGTCCTGCTCACCGGCAACCCTGTTGATCTCGGCGTCGTGGGCTTCCCCGAACCAGCCTCCATCGGCAAGGGCTTCGGCGAGCATGCGCTGGAGTGCCGGGGCTGCGTGTGTCACCACGTCCTGGGCGTGGGCTAGGCGCCCGGGCTCTACCAAGGTCGCAAGAGCCGCGTCCACCTCGGCTGCGGTGTAGGAACGATCGGGCAAAGTCACCCCATCATAGGCAGCCGGGAGCCGCCCGGCGACGGCCCGCAGGCGGCTATACAGACCTGGCGCGGCTCAAGCCGAGACCGACAGTCAATCCAAGTAGAGCGCCGATGACACCAGCCAGCCAGCTCACTTCGGGGCGCGCATAGGGCATCGCCAGCAACACAGCGGCGATTGCTCCGGTCCCCAAGAGATCGCCCTCGTAGTAGTCACCGGCACGCGCCGCCAAAGCACTCGGAGCAGCCCACGCAGCGAGCAAGGCCAAGGCGCCCGCGTTTGCGCCGCTCACGACCGGAAACGCATAGACAGCCTCCGCCGCCAACCCGCCAGTTACTCCTGCGGCGAAGAACAAGGCGAGCACGACGAATGGGCCGTGGCGACGCTCCAGCAGGCCGCCGAACACCGCAATGGCCAGCAACGTGGCGAACATGAAAAGACCGCTCGAGAAACCGCGGCCATACACAAACTGGCTGCTGAGCAAACGCCACCAATCGCCGTTCAGGGGTCCGGCGATCACCAGCTTGCCAAGACTCAGGTAGGCGCCCTGTGCAGCAATCCACACTCCACAGCTCGCCACCACGAGCGCAACCGTGGCATAGGGAGGCGTATCGGAGCGCAAACCCGCTATCTCGCCGCTACGCAAACGACCGAGCGATCTACGTCGGAAGATTCCCGTTCTGGGTTTGCCGAGGCGGTCCCGCGGTAGCTTCGGTGCGCGCCTGCGTAGCCTATGGCCGCAGTAGGGGCACTCGGTTATGTACGGGCTGACCTCAGATCCGCACTTCTTGCATACCACGAACAGATCGGCACCTGAGGGCATCATGTCATTCTAGGGGGCCCCGCCAAGGCCGATTGCGCCCTCCGGCCCCTGCGCACCCGCAATGTCTGGCATCCCCTCCAAATCTGGATGCCTCCCTGTCTAACCCCGCGGGAGCGGGGGCGGCGATAGAGTGCCAGTGTCCTCGCCAGCGACCTGTGGCCTCCAGTGGATGCCCCGGCGAGTCGATACCAGCGACTGCCAAAGGAAACCGATCGATGCAACTCGGCTACGAGAAGAAGCTCTACATCCTTGCCTTCGACCACCGCGGCTCTTTCCAGAAGAAGTTCTTCGGGATCGAGGGCGAACCCGACCCTGAACAGACCGCGATGATCGCCGACGCCAAGCACCTCATCTTCGAGGGATTGCAGCGTGCCGTGGCCGAGGGAGCAGACCCATCCGTCACCGGCGTGCTCGTCGACGAGCAGTTTGGCGGGAGCGTGCCCGAGGAAGCCCACGCGCAAGGCCTCAAGCTGGCGATGCCGGCCGAGCGCTCGGGTCAGAACATGTTCGACTTCCAGTACGGAGATGATTTTGGTAAGCACATCGAAAGCTTCGACCCGGACTTCACGAAGGTCTTGGTGCGCTACAACCCGGACGGCAATACCGAGGAAAACCGCGAGCAGCTGGGCAAGCTGAAGCGCCTCTCCGATTGGCTGCACTCGAAGGAGCGTAAGTTCCTGTTCGAGCTGCTCGTGCCCGCCGAGGAAGCTCAATTGCAAGCGGTCGAAGGCAGTACCGAGCGCTACGACACGGAGCTGCGTCCCGAGCTCATGCGCCGCACGATCGCCGAGATCCAGAGCGCGGGCATCGAGGTGGACATCTGGAAGATCGAGGGCGTGGACGAGCGCTCAGACTGCGAAATGCTCGCCACCCAGGCCCGTACCGGCGGCCGCGAGGGCGTCGTGTGCGTTGTGCTCGGCCGTGGCGCCGACGACGCCAAGGTCGACCATTGGCTCGAGCAGGCCGCTCCTGTGGATGGCTTCATCGGCTTCGCGATCGGTCGCTCGATCTGGTGGAACCCCTTGAAGGAATACGTAGACGGCAAGATCGAACGCTCGACCGGAGCGCGCCAGATCGCCGATAACTACCTGCGCTTCGTCAAGGTCTACGAGCGCGCCGAGGGCAAGGCCCCTGTCGGATAGCGCCATGAGGATGCGGCAAAGTTTGACTGAGATTGAGCGGGCGTTTGCCCGCGAGATCTCGATGGAGCGTCACCGGCGGGCGTCGCTGAGGCGCACCGCCGAGCAGCGCGCGATCAAGCGTGAGGTGGATCGTCGTCACAAACGCGGCTCGGTTCGCTTTGTCCTACTGGTGCTCACGCTCATCCTGACCGCCGCGATCGTGACGATCGTGATGTTCCGCACGCTGTACTTGCTGCTCAGCTAGCACCCGGGCCTATCGTCCGGCCGGACCGGATCGACCCGCCAGCGACTCAGATGGACAAGTCAGGAAAGCGAGTCAGACGACTCGCCCAGCTTGCCCAGTGCGTCGTCGACCTTGGCACGGACTGCCTCGCTCGAAACATCCGCTTGCTCGCTCTGATCACGCTGAATCTCGACGTAGATCTCTGTACGAAAGACCGGGATGTCGTGAGGGGCGTGGATTCCGATACGCACCTTCTCACCCACCACGGAAAGCACCGACACCTCAATGTCGTCGCCGATCATGATGCTCTGGTTGGGCTTGCGCGTCAGAACCAGCATCGGTTGCACCCTTCTCGTTGGCGGTGGACTTAGGGCGCGATCACCCCCGGCCCCGCCCTAAGGCAAGCATAGTGTCCCGCCCCCCCGAACGCGAGCACCCGCTCCCAGATGCTCGATTTGCGTTCCCGTAGATTTGCGCAGCCGGCAACGAGCAAGTTCCATCGTCACGCGGGCAACGGGCCGCTCAGAAGCGGCCGGAGGTCCGATGCGAGGCGGTGGGACGCGGGCCGGCGAAGCATGCGCTAGTCTCCCGGGCCGTCCATGGCTCGTAGATCACTGCGCCCGCACCTAAACCAGATCCGAAGCTGGGTACGACAAGGTCGTACCGACGCTTGGGTGGCCCATCAGCTTGAGGTCACCGTGCAGGAGATCGAGCAGTTCAAGCGCCAGAACGATCTCTCCGGCGAGGATGCTCCCGCTGAGGGTGCCGGTACGGCCGTGGCATATCCCGACGAGATCGACTTGCGAGCCGAGGACGACGAGCTGATCGCCGCCGAACTCGAGGCTGCGATGGAGGCCGACCGGGCAAAGGCCGAGGCCGCTGCAGCCGAAGCCCAGAGCGAGGAGGAGGATGCTCCCGCCACTCCCCGTCGCAGGCGCAGCCGCAGGGGACGCAAGTCTTCCGCACGCGACACTGGACCTTTGGAGGGCACATTCGACCACGGCGAAGAGGGCTATGGCCTGTGGCTGGACCCCGCCATCCAAGACAACCCAGTCTACGCGGAGCACTGGGCGGGTCATCGGCCGGTCGAGGTCACCGTCGAGGAGGATCAGATAGTGATCCGCCGCACGGGCTCAGACGACTAAGGGTTACAACCGAGTCCTACCGGCGTCGAAGACAGCCGGGCAATCAAAGGCTGCCGGTTCTTGCGGTCAAGGGCCCGGGGGGGTTAGTTCTCTTTTATAAAATTTTGCCATCGTCTATACAGACGTAGCCGCTATGGCAAAATCTCAAAAAAATAGACCTACAACTCCGGCTTTATCTTCGGCAATCCCACGAACTAGACCTTGACTGTGTTGTACGTCGCGCCGTCATGCCATGCGTCCAGACGAATCTTCTAGGCCTTCCTGACTGCTCCGTCGGGATGAGCCGGCCACCTGACTATTCCGCCGGGATGAGCCGGCCACCCGCATAGTCAGTGGCCTCACGCAGGTAACGCGCAAAAGCGGCATCGATCACGATGCTCGAATCCCACGCCCACGGGTCCTCGGGGGCTATGTCCATCGCGAGCTGCAGGCACCATGAAGTGCCGCGCCCGTAGAGCTCTGCCAGTTCCTCTGCGGAGAAGCGCCCACCGAGACGTTTGCGTAGCTCCACGACAAGAGTGTCAATGATCCGCTGCAGCAGCGGACGTCGCTCGGAGGGCGCCCGCGAGAGGCGCCGCTCTCCCTGCTGCCATTGATAGAAGGCGTTGTCGAATCCTTGCACGAGTGGCGAGGCTAGCAGCGAGTTGGCTCAGGATGCCAAGCCGCGGCAACCGCGTGCCCATGAGACCGAGCACGCCACGCTAGGCGAGCCTGTCACGCCTCAGCCTACGATCAGTTGGCCGGGAGGCCGCTCACTATGTAGGCCTGCTCGCCCGGGTGGATCATCCCTAGCCGGCGGGCGTCGGCCTGCACGGTGCCTGGACTCGCGAGCGTGGCGTGCTGCTGGCGCAGCTGCTCATTCTGCGCTTGGAGCACACGCGTCTGCGCACTGTCGCGCTTTGACTCTCCCCACGCGGAGAACAGGCGCAATCCGGCGCTGAAGTAGAGATAGACGATCGCCACCATCACGCACACCATCGCGATTCGTCCCAGGCGGTCCCAGCGCACGCGCGCAATCGGTCCAGCGGAAGCGGACCGCCGAGCGGTGGATGCGGACGCGGAGGCGGAGGCGGAGGGCATGTAATCGCATTCGCCCCCGCGCACCAACCTCCTGCAACTCGGTCCCACCCCAAGGCCCGCTTGGCCGCCAGGCAGTCCTGCAACTCCCGGTCGGTCCGTCTAAACCCCGTTTGATCGCCGCCGACCGCGCAGCGCCGCGCTAGCTGCGGAACACCGAGCGACCCGGGAACTCTGCGTCGGCGCCCAATTGCTCCTCGATGCGCAAGAGCTGGTTGTACTTGGCAACCCTGTCAGAGCGCGAAGGAGCTCCGGTCTTGATCTGCCCGCATCCGGTCGCTACCGCGAGGTTGGCGATCGTGACGTCTTCGGTCTCGCCAGAACGGTGGCTCATCACGGCTGTGTAACCAGCCTTGCGCGCCATCGCGATCGCCGCGAGTGTCTCTGTGAGCGTGCCGATCTGGTTGACCTTGATCAGGATCGAATTGGCTACTCCCAACTCGATACCACGCGCCAAGCGCTCTGTATTGGTGACGAACAAGTCATCACCCACTAGCTGCATGCTTGTCCCGATCCGCTCGGTGAGCGTCTTCCAACCATCCCAGTCCTGCTCGTCCATGCCGTCCTCGATCGACACGATCGGGTAGCGCGAGGCAAGCGTTGCCCAATAGTCGGCCAACTCGGCCCCACTGAGCGTGCGACCCTCGTGCTCCAAGGCGTAGGCGCCATCCTTATATAGCTCGCTGGTGGCGGGGTCGAGCGCGATCGCGACATCCGCGCCCGGCTCATATCCAGCTGCCTGGATACCGGCTACAAGCATCTCCAAGGCCTCCTCGTTGGAGGACAGGTCGGGCGCGAAGCCACCCTCATCCCCGCCGGCAGTGGACAAGCCACGTTCGTGCAAGGTGCGCTTGAGCGAGTGGAACACCTCGACGCCCATGCGCACGCACTCGGAGAAGGTGGGAGCACCGCAAGGGACGATCATGAACTCCTGGAAGTCCACCTTGTTATCAGCATGGGCGCCCCCGTTCAAGACGTTCATCATCGGCACAGGAAGAACGCGTGCTGCCTCGCCGCCAAGATAGCGCCACAAGGGCACCCCCTCCTCGGATGCTTGCGCGTGGGCGGCCGCCAAGGACACACCCAAGATCGCGTTGGCTCCCAGGCGCGACTTATTGGGAGTCCCATCGAGAGCGATCAAGGCCTCATCGAGACCCTGCTGGTCGCTGGCGTCCATGCCGGCCACGACACCAGTGATCTCGCCGTTTACGTTCCCCACGGCCCGTGTGACGCCCTTGCCAGACCACTGCTCGCCACCATCGCGCAGCTCGGTGGCCTCGAACTCACCGGTGGAAGCTCCGGAGGGGACCGCCGCGCGACCGTGGGCACCTGAGCGCAGCACGATCTCGACCTCGACCGTGGGGTTGCCGCGGCTGTCGAGAACTTGGCGGGCATGGACTCTCTCGATCTGACTCATCTCTCAGTGGTCTCCTTTGGGTCCATCTTCTCGGGATCCGTCCTCTCACGAAATCGTTGTGCGGCCGCACGTAGGGCCAGCTCGGGGTCGACGTGTGCCATACGCGCCTCGTCCACGAGCGTGAATAGGCGCTCGCCTATCGCGCGAAAGGATTCCTCATCTTCGCGCTCGCTGCCTTGCGCTGAGGGGTAGAGCCCGGCCGAAGCCGCCCTGCGTTGCAGCTTGCGCGCATAGAGCAGCGCCGGCAGGTTCTCGGGGACCTCGCCGAACACGCCACGCTCGCGGCCGGGCTCGGTTGCCTTGATGGCGTCCCAGTTGCGCAGTACCGCGGCCGCATCGTCTACTTCTGCCTCGCCGAAGACGTGAGGATGGCGACGAATCAGCTTCTGGCGGCAATGCTCAGCTACCTGAGCCAGATCACCGGCGCCGCGCTCCTCGAGCAATAGCGATAGGAACAACACTTGGAAGAGCACGTCACCCAGCTCATCGAGCAGCTTCGCGTCATCGCCCCGATTGGCGGCATCGGCAAGCTCATAGGCCTCCTCAAGGGTGTGAGG
The DNA here is from genome assembly GCA_963746645.1 of uncultured Solirubrobacterales bacterium. Lineage (GTDB taxonomy): Bacteria > Actinomycetota > Thermoleophilia > Solirubrobacterales > Solirubrobacteraceae > Palsa-744. The sequence goes on along the minus strand of CAVVBQ010000005.1, from coordinate 2,490,030 downwards.
CACGATCGAGCGCTCGTCCTGCTCCTGATCCCAGGGACACTCCTGGCGCAGGCGATGTGTCAGCTCGTCCAGGGCAAGAAGTGACGACGACGGATCAGACATGAGCACTTACCATCGATTCCACCCGGGCTTGCCCCGGAACCCCGCGCGCTATTTTGCGGGTGTGGTGGTGCCTGACGAGCCGGTGGTACCCGTCTGCGGCGCAGCCGTGGTGGGCGTTCCCGTCGTCGAAGGCAACGTGGAGGTGGTGGGAGCCTTGTAGCCCTTGCAGTCCTTGACCGAGTATTCGGCGCGACATTCAGTGCGGCCTTCCCACTTCTTGCGGAAATTCTTGATGAATTCGGACAACGACTTTTGTTGCTTTTCGGCCGTGATCTGCTGAGAAATCGTGGACTGCACTTGTGAGATCTTCTGCTGGCTGCCCGGAATTGTCTTCTTCACTTCGTAAATGTAATAACCGAAGGGCGTCTTGACGGGACCGCCGAGCACATTGATCTGAGCTTTGAACACAGCTTCGTCGAGCGCCTTCTGCTCTTGACCCTTGACCACGCCCGGGAGCGATCCGCCGGCGGCCTTGCTGACCGGATCTATCGACACGCTCTTGGCGACACTGGCAAAGCTCTTGCCGCCTTCTATTTCCTTCTTGGCCTGTTCGGCCTGCGCCAAAGTCTTGGTGAGAATGATCAGGATGTTGCGCTTTTCGGGCTGACCATACTGTGACTTGTGCTGTTCGTAGTAGGCAGCGACTTCCTTCTGACTGGGCTTCTTGCCGGCTTCCTTGCTCACCTTCTGCTGAATCTTCGAGGAGAGCGTGTTGAGCTTCACGCGAAGCAACAGGTCGGAGACCGTGTAGCCCGTGCTGGCGAGGAATTTCTGGAAGTCAGCTTCCTTGGGGAACTGCTGAGCCTTGATCTGGTTGAACTGCTTCTTTACTTCAGCGTCAGAGACTTTGATGCCGCGTTCTTCGGCCTCCTTGATCACCCAGTTAGCGGAGATCAGGTAAGCGAGCACCTGCTGCTTGAGGGCCGTGTATTGCTGTTCGCACTGTGTCTTGAGCGTGGCAGCCGTTGGCTTTGACTGTCCCTTGGCCGGCTTCGGCGCGGTCGCTTCCAAGTGTGCGATGCAAGCTTTGTAAGTGGGGGGGTCTGGAACGATCGCCTTGGGAGCGGTCTTGCCTGACGCAGTAGCGGAGGCGGCGCTCGAGCTTGCGGCGACCGCCATCCAGTGGTTGAACGTGGAGGTGGTGATCGGCGTGCCGTTGACACTCACCACGGCGTTGCCCGGAATGCCGCTGCTACCGCACGCGGTGAGCGTCACCCCTGTAAGCAGAATGGCGCCGAGCGCCCCGATTTGACCCTTTAGTTTGGACACGACGCGGGCACTCTAGCGGAAAGATCCCAAGCTGTGCTTAACGACTTGCTTAAAGGTGCCTAAGTACTCCTTCCCTAAGACCAATCGGCCTCAGAAAGATCTGTGCGCAAGCCGTTTGAGGATTGGTGCCAGGGATAGAGGATTGCCCGCTAAGCAGCCTCACGCGTGATCGCCAAGAGCACGTCGGCGGCACGAACCACGGTCGGGAAGCGCTGATCGCCCTCCTTGGGGACGCGCACCGATACCTGCGAGCGGCCGGACTCGTACAAGGCCTCTGGCAGCTCCTCGCGCAAGCGCTTGGCGCGCACGGAGTCGAGCTCAATCGGCGTCACAGCGAGCCGGTCACCACGGAAGCTCACGGCCTGGGCGCCGGCTTGGCCGAACTTGATGCGGGCCCGTTGCAATGCCAGCAGATTGCTCAGGGGCTCTGGGACCGGGCCGAAGCGATCTTCGAGCTCCTCGCGCAAGCGTTCCACGTCGGCGACCTCAACCGCGGAGGCCACGCGCCGATGGACCTCGATCTTGGCTTGCTCATAGGGCACGTAGTCGGTCGGTACGTAGGCGTTGACGTTGACGTCCAAGCGCACTGGCTCGGGTAGCTCCTCCCCACCCTGCTCACCCTTGGCCGGACCGGCGTGGCGAACCGCCTCGTCAAGCATCTGCATGTAGAGCTCGAAGCCGAGCGCGGCGACATGCCCGGACTGCTCGTCGCCGAGCAGGTTGCCCGCGCCCCTGATCTCAAGATCGCGCATGGCAATCTTGAAGCCGGCGCCCAGCTCTGTGTAATCGGAGAGCGCCGACAGTCGCTGAGCCGCCTCGGGCGTGAGCGCTGCCGCCGAGTCATACAGGAGGTAGGCATAGGCACGCTCACGGCTGCGTCCTACGCGCCCACGGATCTGGTAGAGCTGAGCCAGACCGAACGCGTCGGCGTGCTCGACGATCAAAGTGTTGGCCTGAGGGATGTCGATGCCCGACTCGATGATCGAGGTGCATACGAGCACATCCGCGCCGCCCTGGAGGTAGTCCATCATCACGGCCTCGAGCTCACCCTCGCCCATCTGGCCGTGGGCCACTGCGAAGCGCACACCAGGGCACATGGCACGCAGGCGCTCGGCAGTCTCCTCGATCGAGTCGACCCTGTTGTGCATGAAGAATGCCTGCCCTTTGCGCTCGTGCTCGCGCAGGATCGCCCGCTTGACGAGCTCCTCCTCGTACTCGCCCACATATGTCTTGACCGGGCGACGCCCCTCGGGGGGCGTCTCGATCACGGAGATCTCACGCAAGCCGGCGAGCGACATCTGCAGGGTGCGGGGGATCGGTGTGGCGGACATCGAGATCACGTCGACCTTGAGCTTGAGCTGGCGCAGGAGCTCCTTTTGCTTGACCCCGAAACGCTGCTCCTCATCGACGATCAACAGGCCGAGGTCCTTGGCGCGCACGTCGCGCGAGAGCACCCTGTGGGTGCCGATCAGGATGTCCGCAGCTCCGCTCGAGAAAGCGGCAAGCGCCACCTTTTGTTCGGCCGCGGAGCGAAAGCGCGAGACGTGCTCGATCGTGATCGGGTAGTCGGCGAGGCGCTCAGAGAAGGTGCCGTAGTGCTGTTGGGCGAGGATTGTGGTGGGCACGAGCATCAATACCTGCTTGCCCTGGCTGGCTGCCTTGAAGGCTGCTCGCAGGGCAACCTCGGTCTTGCCATAGCCAACGTCTCCGCACACGAGCCTGTCCATTGGGCGGGGTGCTTCCATGTCGGACTTGACGAGCTCGATCGCTTCCAGCTGGTCGGCCGTCTCGGTGTAGGGGAAGCGCTCCTCGAACTCGCGCTGCCAGTCGGAGTCAGGCTCAAACGCGTGTCCGGCGCGACGGCGGCGCTCCGCGTACAGGCTGAGTAGCTCGCCGGCGAGCTCCTGGGCGGCGCGCCTTGCCCGCGCCTTCATCGCCTCCCAGCGTGTGCCGCCCAACTTCGAGAGCGGCGGATGCTCGCCGCCCCCGCCCACATAGCGGGAGATCTTGGCGAGCTGGTCGGTGGGAACGAACACCTTGTCGTCGCCTTGGTATTCGAGGTAGAGATAGTCGCGCGTGACGTCCGCCACTGTGCGCGTCTCGAAGCCTGCGAAGCGGGCAACGCCGTGATCCTCGTGCACGACGATGTCGCCGGTGCGAAGCTCTGTGAAAGAGCGCAAGGCGCCGCGCCTGGCGGGCCCTCCACCGAGGCCTTCCGCGCCGGCGCCACCGGGACGCTCGGCGCGACGGCGTCGCAAGAGACGATGCTCGGGGAATACGGCCAGCTTCAAGGACGGTGCGACGAAGCCCTCGCGCAGGGAGGCTGCGGCAAAGCGCAGAGAAGCCTCCAAAGGAGCCCTTGCGACATCCACCTCCGCGTCGAGCCAATCCGCCTTGAGACGGCCCAGGTTGTAGGCGGCGCGCTCGCCTTCTCCGCGCCGGGGAAAAGCCACGACCGTGCGATAGCCGGAGCGCACCAGCTTCTCGAGCTCCGGCTCGGCCTCCGCGAGCGAACGGGCGGCGGTGTCGGCGGCGGAGGCGCGCAGCTCGATCTCCTGACCGCTCGACATCGAGGAAAGCCAAATTCGGGTGCGAGCCGCAACGCTTGACTGCACCTCCTCGGGGCTCACATACAGGTGATGGGCATCCTCGTCGGCGAACGCCGCGCATACGTCAGTCCAGTGGTCTCCGAGCGCTGGCGCGAGCTCCTCCTCGGCGGCCACGATCAGCTCGGTGCCAGTGCCGATCAACTCGAGCAGAGCACCAAAGCGCTCCACCGGCAGGAGCTCGGCGATATCGGGGCGCCCATCACTCTCATCGCTCTCGCTTGTGTTGAAGGCGCCGGTAGCGGCGGCGATCTCGGCTAGCTCGCGGTGCTCTGGAGCAAGCTCGGCGGCAGGCGCGATCTCCACCTCCGCGATATCCCCGAGCGAGCGTTGCGTGAACGTGGAGAACCAGCGCAGCGATTCGATCTCGATGTCGAACATGTCCACGCGTACCGCGTGCTCCTCGGTGGCGGGGAACACATCGAGCAAGCCTCCTCGCATCGCGAACTGTCCACGCTCCTGGACTTGGTCGACGCGCTCATAGCCAGCGCCCACCAGGTCGGCGGCGCATTCGTCGAGGTCGAGCAGCTCGCCGACCCGCAGCGTGAACGAGTGGGGGCGCAACTGTGGATCGGGCACCTTCTCGGACAAGGCCACGGCCGAGACCACGACCACGGGCGCCTCGACACCATCAACGGCAGGGGCGAGCAAAGCATCGAGCGCTGCCACGCGCAGCCCAACCAGGTGGGGAGGCGGCGTGAGGTGGGACTCGTAGGCCACACCCCGCGACGGGTAGAAACGCACACGCCTTGGAGCCAGCCAGGCACGCAGATCGCCAGCGAGGTCACGAGCGGCGCGGTCGTCGCCGACCACCACGAGCGTGGGACGCCCAGCATCTCTGTCTGCAAGCGCCGCGATCGTGAACGGGCGCAGCGAGGAGGACACGAAGGCATGGCCGCCTTCGCGGGCAAGCCGAGCAGCACCGATGTCTTGGTCGATGGCTCCGAGCAGCGGGCGCAGTGCCACCCCTCAGCGCCCCCTTGGACGTGCCGAGCGCCGCCGAGCGCCGGCGATAGGAAGATCGATGATCATCGTTTACTGCTCTTCACTTAGCAGCACCTGCTCAACCGCCCGGCAAGCGCGATTGATCAGGTCGCTGACCTCGTCTGGAGACTCGCTGAAGCGGCCCAGGACATATGCGGAGACGATCTCTGGATCTGTCGATTTGGGCCGTCCCACACCGACCCGAACCCGCATGAAGTCGGCGCCACCGAGCTCGCGCTTAATCGACTTTAGGCCGTTGTGACCAGCCAAGCCACCGCCGAGGCGAGTGCGCACATCGCCGAACGGTAGGTCGATCTCGTCGTGCACCACGAGCACCCGCTGAAGCGGAAGCTTGAAAGAGCCACGCGCAGGCCCCACCGAGCGTCCCGCATCGTTCATATATGTCTGCGGCCAGAGCAGCCCTACGCGCGCGCGCGCGCGTAGGGCACCCATTTTTGCGGATACACCACCCCCAGCCGCCCCGCCCGGGCGGAGCAAACCGCCAGCCGTTTCCCCGGACGAGCCGCCAACCGCCCCCCCAGGCAAATCCCCAGCCGCCTCCCCGGACAAACCTTCAGCCCCCTGCCCGGACAAACCCTCTGCGGCCAGACTCAACTGGACAGACCCCTCCGTGATGCGTCCACGAAAGCGGTCCTTGGGTCGGGGGAAGTCCCAGCGCGAAGCAAGCTTGTCGGCAACCATGAAGCCCACGTTGTGACGAGTTTGCGCGTGCTCGCGGCCGGGATTGCCCAGACCGACGATCAGCCAGTCGATGGCCGCACCGCCGCCGAAAAGCTTCAGGAGCTACTCCTCGGCCGAGCCGCCGTCGGCGGCCTCGGCGGACTCGCCGGCCGACTCACCGACGAGCTCCGTCTCAGATTCGATCTCCGACTCCTCCTCGGTCTGCAAGCGAGGCGCTGAGACCGACGCCACCGTGGTGGCAAGATCGTCGAGCAAGATGACGCCCTCGGGGAGGGCAATGGCCTCGAGGGCGAGGGTGTCTCCGATGTTTAGCTCGCCAAGCTCGTGCACGATCGACTCGGGAATCGCAGTTGGGAGCGCTTCGATGTTGAGCTCGCGCGTGAGCTGCTCGAGGATTCCGCCTTCCTTGACGCCCGGGGTGTCATCGACACCCGAGAGCTCGAGCGGGACGACAGCGTGGATCGGCTTGTCGAGTCGGACGCGCAGCAGGTCAACGTGGGTGGTCTCACCGCGCACTGGATCGCGCTGGGCTTCCTTGAGAACCACGGGGGTGGCCTTGGCACCATCGATGCTGAGATCCACGACGGCGCCCGAGCCAGCCAAGGCGAGGCGCAGCTCACGGGCATCGACGCTGAAGCTGAGCGGGTCAGAGCCGCCCCCGTAGAGGACGCCGGGGATGCGCCCGCTACGACGCAAGCGCCGTGCGGAGCGGGAGCCATCGGGGTCGCGGCTTGCGACTTCGAGCTTGGTAGTTGCCGTTGCCATGAGAAGGTCGGGGACTTTAGCAATCCGCTTCGCTATTGATCGGCTTGCCGATCGAAAGCAGGGCAACAGATATGCCTGTGAGGAAGTTTCCGGTGCGCTTGACGGTCACGCATTGGACCGTCGGCAGATGCCCGATTACCGTCCAAGCTACGCGTGTGGGGCCCGTGGCCCCGGTGAGGGAATGGTTGGTTTCAGAGGTCAGATCGAGGATCTTGACGGAGCCATTGCGGTGCAAAGAGGCCGCATCGACCCGGACGGCGGCCACGCACTTGGGCGCCTGCGCACAACCGGAGAGGTGGGTGAGCATGCCGCGCTGATCCCCGACGACCTCGGCATGGAGGACATCAAGGATGTCGTCGCGTTCGACGTTTTCAGTCGCGAAGAAGCGTGCCAGTAGGCCACTGATGAGGAGAAACAAAACGACTGCGAGCGCGATCAAGGCCCAATGGATCGGGCGCAAGGCTCCCAGACGACCGCGAATCGGGCGCGCGGCGCCCACCTCCGGCTGGAGATTCAAAACAGCTGATTCTCGCCGCCGAATACCTCGCTGACGGAATCGTCTGTGAAGATGCGGCGGATCGAGTCGGTGAGCAGCTCGGCGCAGGGAAGCACTCGGATGTTCTTGGGCAGGCCTGGGCGCGCTGGGATCGTGTCGGTGACGACGATCTCCTTGAGCCCGGAGGCCTCGAGGTTCTCGAACGCGTCACCTGAGAACACGGCGTGGGTGGCGGCGGCGTAGACGCTCTTGGCGCCAGCGTCGAGCACGGTGCGCGCGGCAGCCTTGAGTGTGCCGGCGGTGTCGATCATGTCGTCGACGATCACGGCCGTCTTGCCCTTGACGTCACCGATCACGTAGCCGATCTCGGCGACCTGCTGGGCGGGGCGCTCCTTGTCGAGGATCGCGAGCTCCGCGCCGATCTTGGAGGCGAACTTCTTGTTGAGCTTTACGCGACCGGCGTCGGGGGCGACCACGACCAAATCTGAGAGCCCGAGGTCTCCGAAATACTGGGTGAGCATGAACAGGGCGGTCATGTGATCGACCGGCTTCTGGAAGAAGCCCTGGATCTGCCCAGCATGCAGATCCATCGTGAGCACCCTGTCGGCGCCGGCGGCCTCGATCATGCGCGCCACCAGGCGCGCGGAGATTGGCTCGCGGGGAGCCGACTTCTTGTCCTGGCGGGAGTAGCCGAACCATGGCGTGACGGCGATCACGCGGTGCGCGGAGGCCCCTACGGCGGCGTCGATCATGAACAGAAGCTCCATCAAGGAATCGTTGGCGGTCACCCCGGTAGCGGGATTGCCACAGGTGGACTGAACGATGAAGACGTCGGCGCCGCGGATCGACTCCTCGTAGCGGCAGTAGACCTCGCCGTTGGAGAACGTTTTGAGTGTGACCGGGCCGATGTCGACACTGAGCTTGTCTGCGATGTCGACCGCTAGTTGCGGGTTCGCACGCCCGGAAAAGAGCATTAGGCGCTTGTTGTAGTCAATCGGCAGGCTCGTCGCCGGCGACGGCTGCGCGCGCGTGTCGATCACGCTCATCTCCCGGAGTGTAGGGCGTATCTCGGTGGAACCGCGCTGCTGGAGCGACGTGTGGCGAGCACGAGGAGCAGACTAGGACTCCCCATTGGCTGCCCGGTCGTGGTGCTTGGAGTACCCGTCGCGATCGGAGGCGCCCTCGTGAGTGGGACGCTTGGCGTATCCCTCGATGTTCTTCTGGCGCGCACGGGCAACGGCGAGGGCGCCGGGGGGCACGTCTTCGGTGATGACCGAACCGGCCGCGGTGTAGGCGTCGTCACCGACCGTGACGGGGGCAACGAACGAGGTGTCGACTCCCCCGCGCACGCCGCTGCCGATCGTGGTGCGGTGCTTTTCGCGACCGTCGTAGTTGGCCGTGATCGTGCCGGCACCGAGGTTGGTGCGGGCTCCGATGTCGGCGTCGCCGATGTAGGAGAGGTGGGGAATCTTTGCACCTGGACCGACATCGGAGTTCTTGATCTCTACGAAAGTGCCCGCCTTGGCGCCCGCACGCAAGACGGTGCCGGGACGCAGATAGGCGAATGGCCCAACAGTGACCCCGTCCTCGAGCGTGCAATCCACGAGGTAGGAGCAGCGCACGGTGCAATCGCTGCCGATGCTTGTGCTGCCACGGATCGTGGTGAACGGCTCGATCGTGGTGTCTTGGCCGATACGCACGTCCACGTCGATCTGGACGGAGGATGGGTCGAGGATCGTGACCCCGGCAAGCATGTGCTGCTCGAGGATGGCGCGCTGGGCGAGGGCCCTGACGTGGGCGAGCGCGATGCGGTCGTTGACGCCGAGCATGAGGCGCTCGTCGCCTACTACGTGCGCGGCGACCCTGGCGCCGTCGGCTCGCAACAAGTCAAAAGCCTGCGGCAAGTAGTACTCGCGCTGGGCGTTCTCGGCAGTGAGCCGCGGGAGGGTGCTGAGCAAGGCAGAACCGTTGAAGACGTATATCCCGGAGTTGACCTCGCGGATCTGAAGCTCGGCCTCGGTGGCGTCGCCTGGCTTCTTCGTCTCGACCACCCGCGCGACCGAGCCATCATCGTCGCGCACTACGCGGCCGTAGCCGCTGGGATCATCGAGGACGGCAGTAGCCATGGTGGCGGCAGCACCGCTGCTGGCGTGCGCCTCGACGAGCTCGCCGATCGCTTGGGCACCGACGAGCGGTACGTCACCGCTGAGGACGACGACAGGCCCGTTGGGATCGATGTGACTGGCTGCGGCTCGCACGGCGCCACCGGTGCCATCTGATTGCGGCTGCACGGCGAGCTCCACCCCCGCTGGAAGGACGCCCTCGAGCGCACGCGTGGGCGAATCCACTACGACGACACGTGTGGCCCCGGCGGCCAAGGCCGCGCGCACGGGCCAGAGGACCATGGGTATGCCACATAGCTCGTGCAAGACCTTGGGCGTGGCGGAGCGCATGCGCGTGCCCTGCCCGGCGGCGAGGATTAGGACAGTGGGAGCGGTCATCGCCATGACTCTAATGCCCTCCCCTCCGGGGGACTCGGACGACATGTGGCGCCGGAGGAGAGACGAGCTGGGGGGCAGGGATTCGAACCCCGATTCTCAGGACCAAAACCTGATGTCCTGCCATTGGACGACCCCCCAAAGGGGCAAGGCTTCGTGAGGGACTTTACCGGTGAGCGGGGAGATGTAGTAACAAGACAGCGACATTGCATCGCGGGCGCCTGCAAGAATGTTTGCGGTGCGAAGGGGATGGGGTTTCGCAATGAGACGCGGCGGGCGCTCGGCTGTGGGCGTGGCGCTGGCGTCGTTGGCTGGTCTAGTCATGGTGGCGGGCGCAACCGCCACGCCAACACACAGCTCGTGCAAGGACGCCAACCTGCGACCCAGCCGCACCAACATCGAGCGTGTGCAGGCCGCCACGTTGTGTCTGATCGAGCGCGAACGCTCGGCCTACCATTTGGGGCCGCTGAATAGCAATAGTTCCTTGCGACAGATCGCGACCAGTCAGGCACAGGCAATGGTGGTGGGCGACTACTTTGGCGATGACTCCCCCACTGGGACGACCCCGTGGCAGCGCATTACGGCCTCGGCGTACGCGTCAGGCGCGCACAGCCTGACGGCTGCCCAGAACATCGGCTGGGGTACGAGCAGGATGGCGACGCCGGCGGGGATGGTGAGCATCTGGATGCACTCCGCCCCGCATCGCCAGATCGTTCTGACGGGCGGCTACCGCGACATTGGCATCGGCGTGGCACCTGCTGCGCCGACGGTCCTGACGAAGGGAGCGCGAGGAGCGACCTATACGGTGGAGTTCGCTGCTCGCGGTTAGGAGCGGCGCGGGACACGCCCGCCGCGGGCGCCGTCCTCGGAGGCTGGGCCGCGTGCGGAGGAGATGCCGAGTACACGCATGGCCTTGAGGCCGAGGCTGAGCTTCTCACGACCGTCGCTTGAGCTGACGTCGAGGCCCGTGAGCTCGCGTACACGCTCCAAGCGGTAGTAGATGGTGTGGCGGTGGGTGAACAGTCGCTGGGCTGTACCGGCAACGTTGCCGTCGGCTTCGAGGAACGTCTCCAAGGTGCCGAGCAACTCGGTCTCGTATTGCTCGTCGTAGGCGACCAAAGGCTCGACTGTCTCGGCGTAGAAGCGCTGTAGCTCGCCGGGATTGTCGGTCATGGCGCTCAGGAGCAGGCGGTAGGCGCCGGTCTGCTCGAAGGCCAAGGACACTCCCTCTGGGGCGCTGCCCTCGGCGACGTTGGCAGCGAGCAAGGCCTCGCCGGCTGCCCGCGGTAGCTCGCTTGGGTCCTCGGCGATGCGGGAGCGCCCGAGCGCGAAGGTGTAGCCGGCCAAAGCACTCTCCATCTCGCGCAAGACCCCATCGGCGGCGCGCGCAGCCGCGGGCTCATCGCCGCCGGGCACTAGCAGGAGGATCTCTACTCCGGCGGCCCCGTCGCGCTCTGAGAGGGAGGCCAAGGATTTGCCAACGACTGCGCGGGCGCCACGCTCGGCGACGGCGCGGGCACGTGCACGCCAGCCCTCCTCAGTTGGAGCCTGGGGATGGGCGCGCGCCACGATCACTGAGGCACCGTCTTGGAGATCCAAGGAGAGCTCGGCGGCGCGTGCGAGCAAGTCCTCGCGCACGACCGGCTTGCGCCCGAGAGCCAGGCGCAGGAAGTCGGCGGCAGCGGTCTCTGAGGCAACGTCGGGTGCACGGACGCGCTCGACCTCGGAGGCGATCATGGTGATGAGCAGCCTGCGTATGAGCGGACTCGGCTCGGTGCGGGCGCGCATGTGTAGGGAGCCGACGACCGCGTCAGCCACGCGCAAAGGCAGGCTGGTGACGCCGTCGGCACCCGAGAGGAGCGAGCGCTCGTCGGCGCTGGAGCGGGCGGCTACGGCGATCGTGGCGCCGGCAGCGTCGGTTACCGCGAGGCTTGCGTCGAGAGCACGCGAGGCGGCGCGCACTACCTCGGGTAGGCCTGCCCCCGACTCGACGGCCTCGGTGACGGCGTCTAGGCCGCCGAGCTCAGACAAGGCGGAGGGGCATCTGGCTTAGCCCCACAGATAGACGGCGAGCAAGGCGCCGAGCACGCCGGTGCCGACGAGCACCGCGAGCACGTACAGGGACAGGAAGGTCGCCGCCAAGCGCTCCCAGACGCGCGAGTAAGAGCCCCAGGCGGGCACCAGGATCAGTCCCACGTACAAGGCAAAGCCGAACACGCCGGCACATACGGCTATGAGATCGGTGATCGTGGTAGTGCTCATGGACTGCGTATGGAATGCTCTATTTTGAGATTTTGCGATTGTATATACAAAATGTATCTATAATGGTAAAATTGCAAAAAAGAATATAAACCTGTGCGCCTTTATGTTCGATCCGCTTTCAGCGGAGCCCGCGAAATAACGTCGAACGTGACCTAGCTTGCGTCGTTGAGTCCTAGCGTTCGTTGAACAGACCGTTGGGCAAGGGCATTGTTACGTACGCGGCCGCTGTACCGCGGCGAAGCCCGCGTCCACTGGCACGGCGGTTATTGGAGCAGGCTCGAGCCCCACTAGACCAGCGGCGGCGCGTTCCGCCCGCGCAAGACCGTTGGCTCGAGCGAACAGGCCCACCACTGTGGGTCCAGAACCGCTCACGAATGCGACTTCTGCCCCTACTTCGCGAGCCTGGGCGAGCGCCGGCTCGATCGCTGGGCACAGCTCGATTGATGCGGCTTGAAGGTCGTTGTGCAGCAGGGACATGTCACCCGGAAGCGCCGCCCCAAGCTCGAGCGCGGATCTGAGCGCATTGTGACGTTCCCGCAGAACGAGCCTATCTCGGGCCAGGTCGAGCCGATCGGCGGCCGCGTAGACCTCGGCGGTGGATAGGTGGCTGGCCTGGGCCAGGACCAAGACACCGAATGAAGAGACGGGATCGGGCAATGCCTGGAGCGACTCTCCAACACCGGTCGCGAGGTAGCGTCCGGGTGAAACTTGGGCGGGTACGTCGGCGCCCAACTCTTGGGCCAAAGCAAGCAGCAGTCCTTCATCTCCGAGACCTGAGGCCGCTTGGGCAAGGCGCAAAGTGGCGGCCGCGTCGGCGGAGCCACCACCCAGGCCGGCGGCCACTGGGATGTGCTTGTCGATCGTCAAGCGCACGGGCGCCGCATCCCAAGATGTGGCCTTGCGGAATAGGTCCAAAGCACGCGAGGCGAGGTTCTCACCGAACACTCCTGAGCAAATGACCTCGTCGCACTGGGCATCCGGGGCTGCTTCCAAGGTGAGCTCGTCGGCAAGCGAGATCGACTGCATGACACTCACGATCTCGTGACGGCCGTCGCCGCGGGTGGGACCTATAAACAGGCCGAGGTTGATCTTGGCCGGAGCCAAGGCATGCAAAGGCAAGGCCATCACAGTGAAAGCGCCTCCGCAAGCGCGACGAAGTCCTGGGGTGGTAGCCGCTCGGCACGCACATCGGCGGGGTGGCCGAGCTCTACCAAGGCGACTCTTATCTGCTCACGGGTGCGCTCGATCCCTGAGAGCACGAGCGAGCGCGCGAGTGCCTTGCGCCGGTGCGCGAACGCGGCCCCCACGAGTTTGCGCACACGCAGCGAAGGTGCCACCTTGTGGCGAACAATCTTCACCAGTACAGAGTCCACGTTGGGCACGGGTCGGAACACTGTGCGGGGAATTGCCCTGACAACCTTCACTTCACCTGCCAGTTGCGCCAAGACAGAGCTCACACCGTAGGTACCGCTGCCCGGTGCGGCGGCCAATCGTTCTCCAACCTCGCGCTGCACCATGACGAGCCACATCTGAATGCCATCTAGCTCCTCGATCGTGCGCAAGATCACGCCGGCCGCGATCCCGTATGGCAGGTTGGCCACCATCTTGGTCGGGCTGGGCTGCATTGCGTGTAGGTCAAGGCGCATCGCATCGCCCCACCAGAGTGTGAGGTTCTCGAAATCCGTTACTCCCCGTTCGAGCGTGGGGCGCAAACGTTCGTCGATCTCCACGACGTGCACCCAGCTCACTAGGGGAGCCAAGTAAACGGACAAGACCCCCTCTCCTCCCCCGACCTCCAAGACCACGTCCTGGGTGGTCAACTCGCTCTCGCGTCCGATCACCGCGAGGATGTTGGGGTCGCGCAGGAAGTTCTGGCCCAAGTCTCGGGTGCGCCGTGTGGCGCTCACCATCCGAAGACGCGCGCGGCGTTGCGCTGCACCGTGGCGCCCAGCTCCTGCACGGACACACCGCGCAGCTCGGCGATGAAAGCGGCCGTGTGTGCGACGTAGGCGGGTTGGTTGCGCTCTTTGCGCACCACTTGTGGCGTGAGGTAGGGCGCGTCGGTCTCGATCAGGAGCCGCTCCGCCGGCGTAGCCCGAGCCGCCTCCGCCAAGTCGGCGGCGCTTTTGTAGGTGACGTTGCCCGCGAAGGAGATCGCATAACCACGATCCAGGCACTCCTGTAGGCGGTCGGGCATCGAGAAGCAGTGGATCACGACCGGCAAGTCCTCGGCCTCGGCGGCGAGCATCGCGAGCGTGTCTTCGTCGGCGTTTCTGGTGTGGATCGTGAGTGGCGTACCTTGGGTCCGTGCCAAGGCAATCTGGGCAGAGAAAGCTCGCTTCTGGTGCTCCCTTGGTGCGTCCTCACGGTAATAGTCGAGCCCGGTCTCGCCGATCGCGACACAGCGGGGGTGTTCGGCCAAAGCCGTCAGCTCGGCAAGATCTGCGTCATCGAAGCCATGCGCTTCGTTGGGGTGGCGGCCGATCGCCGCGTACACCTGGGGAAATGCTTCGGCGGCAGCGAGTGCCGCGCGGCAAGAGGCTCCGTTCGTGCCTACGGTGAGCATCTTCACCACGCCTGCAGCGACGGCCCGCTCAACGAGGTCGGCATCGGGCTCTTCACACAGGTTGAGGTGGGTGTGACTGTCGATCAAGCCTGCTCGTCCTTCTTGGGGAACAAGGGCTCAAGCTTTTGTACTTGGTGTATCGAGCCCGCCTGTCCCTCTCCTTGGGCGGCACCGAAACTGGCGCTTGCGAACGAGGTATTGGACACACCAAGCGCAGCAAGTAGCTTTGTTGTGGCCTCAGGCAAATAAGGATGCAAGAGCACCGACACCACCCGCAAGCCCTCGGCGAGCGTGGCAAGCACGCGGTCGAGGTCCTCTGCGCGCCCGGGGTCCTTGGCTAGTTGCCAGGGCGCCTGCTCCTCCACGTAGCGGTTCAGCCTGCGCACCCGCTGCCAGATCTCGTCAAGCGCATTCGTGAGCTCCACCCTGTCAATCAAGCCACTCACATGCTCACCTAGACCGTCGAAATCCTTGGCCAAGGCGCCGTCGAAGTCGCCGCTCACGATGCCATCGCGGTAGCGCACGATCATCGCGATCGTGCGACTCGCCAGATTGCCGTAGTCGTTGGCAAGCTCTGACTCATAGCGTTGCTCAAATGAGGCGGTGGATACCGAGCCGTCCTGGCCGAAGGGCACGTCGCGCAAGAGGTAAAAACGCAGGGCATCCGCCCCGAAACGGTCGATCGCCTCAAACGGGTCGAGCACGTTGCCCAAGGACTTACTCATCTTCTCACCGTCCATGAGCAGATAGCCGTGGACGAACAGCTTCTTTGGCAACTCGAGCCCGGCGGCCATCAACAAAGCAGGCCAGTAGACGGCGTGGAAGCGCAAGATGTCCTTGGCGATCAAGTGCACATTTGCGGGCCAGAACGTCTCTAGGAGCGAGCCGTTGAGGGGCGCCGAGCTAGGTGTGTGCATCCCTCCATGGGGTGACTCGCCCGCGCGCGTATAGACAGCTCCGGTGGAGGAGATTCCTGGCGGCGGCGCGTAGGTGAGCGCTGAGTAGTAGTTCAAGAGGGCGTCAAACCACACATAGAACACATGCTGTGAATCCCACGGCACCGGCACTCCCCAAGTCAACTTGTGGCGCGAGAGCGGGACATCACGCAGGCCGGACTTGATGAACGAGAGCGCCTCGTTGTAACGGGTCTTCGGCGCCACGAAATCCTCGTGCTCGGCGTAGAGACGTTCGAGCGGCTCTTGGAAGGAGGAAAGCGCGAAGAAATAATTGTCCTCTTGCTCACGCGTGAGCTTGACATGGTGGATCGGGCAAAGCTCGCCCTCATCGACTTCGTTCTCGGCCTTGAAGTCGGCGCACTTGGGGCAGTACCAGCCCTCGTAGGTGCCCATATATACGTGCCCGTTCTCACGCACGCGCCCAAGGACTTCCTGCACGACGGCCATGTGTTGGGGGTCAGTCGTGCGAATGAAAAAATCGTTGGTGGCCTCGATCCGCGGCGCCAAGGCCCGGAAGCGCTCGGAGTTGCGGTCGGCCAGCTCCTGTGGCTCCACGCCGAGAGCATGCGCCGCGTCGGCGACCGGCTCGCCATGCTCGTCGGTGCCGGTCAGGAAGAACACGCCCTCGCCGCGCTGGCGGTGGTGGCGAGCCAGGACGTCGGCGGCGATCGTCGTGTAGGCATGCCCCAGGTGGGGAGCCGCATTGACGTAGTAGATCGGAGTGGTCACATAGAAGGACACGATCCTGTCAGGCTACTGACGGACCGCGACGAAGAACGGCGCGGCACCGCACGTGTTAGCTTCCCTTTGAGAGGAGTGAGCGGTAGAGGTCGTTTGCGCTCAGCCCCGTCAGCTTCGCGATTGCCCCCGCAGCGGGCCGCGCGCGGGCTCCGGCCTCTAGGAGCGCGCGCAGCGCAATGAGCGCCTCCTCGCGATCGGCGTTCGCTGGCACCGCCGCTCCGAAGACGAGCACGATCTCTCCGCGCGGGGGACTTTGTGTGTAGTGGACGGCCAGCTCAGCGATGGGCCCACGCCGGACTTCCTCGTGCAGCTTGGTCAGCTCACGGCAGACGGCGATAGATCGCTCTGGGTCGAGCACGGCGAGGACCTGGAGGGTGGCGGCAAGGCGCCCAGGCGACTCGAACGCGACAACGGTCTCCGGGCATTCCCCCAATACCCGCTCCAAATCTCCGCGCTTGCGCGGCAGGAAGCCGATGAAGCGCCAACTCTCAGCCGGCAAGCCGGAGGCCACGAGCGCTGTGAGCACACTGGATGGTCCCGGCAGCACATCCACCGGTAGGTCCGCGGCCAGGCATTCCCGCAAGAGCGTCCAGCCGGGATCGGACACGAGTGGCATACCGGCATCGGAGACGAGCGCCACGATGTGCCCTTTCCGGATGCGCCCCACGAGCTCCGGGGCGCGCTCACGCTCGTTGTGCTCGTGGTAGCTGAGCAGCGTACCCGTGATCTCGTAACGATCGAGCAGGACGCGCGTACGGCGTGTGTCCTCGCACGCGATTACGTGCGCGTCACGCAAGGCATCGAGCACGCGGAGGGTGATATCCCTCAGGTTGCCGATCGGCGTGGGACAAAGGACAAGCCGCCCAACTGCCTCATCTGGGGTGGTCATCAGGGGAATATAGGGTCCCGCCACACCACAGCCAGTGACCCCTGACCCAAACGACAAGCCGCAATACACGCGCTACCGAGCCGGCAGACGCCTGCCGGGGAAACGCGAGAGCGAGGCGACCGAGCAAGGCGTTGCGCTGCGCTATCCCGGCCGGCCGCGTAAGCCCGGCGAAGAACCTGGCACGGGCGAGCGTGATTGGCGAAAGCACACGAAACCCAAGCGCATCCTGCTGTACCTATGCGCGCTGGTCCTCGCCTGGGTGGCGCTCTCGCTCGTGCTCTTTTTGATCAGCGCTCACTTCGAGCGCACTCCTCCCCCGTCTGACGTGGCTCATGTGCTCAAGTCGGCCGGATACCCCTTGACCTCGCCCAACAACATCCTCGTACTCGGCTCCGATCGGCGCCCGAAGGGCAGCAAGGAACCTGGTGCCAACACGTCTGGCCCGAGCCGCTCAGACACGATCATGCTGATCAGAACTGGCGGCGGACATTCCGCGCGGCTATCGATCCCACGCGACACGGTTGTGGAAATACCGGGGCACGGCCTGCAGAAGATCAACTCTGCCTATGCCTTCGGCGGCCCCGCGCTGTCGATCAAGGTCGTCGAAGAACTGCTGCACATTCCGATCAACCACCTTGTGGAAGTCAACTTCGAAAACTTCCCCCAGTTGATTGACGCTATGGGCGGCGTGGACTACACCGGCGGCTGCATCGTGTCGAACTTGGACGGGGGGTCGCGCAATGGAGGCTTTACGTTGCACTTGAGCAAAGGCACGCACCGCCTCGACGGCAAGCAAGCCTTGGCCTTGGCCCGCACGCGCGAGAATCTGTGCGCTCCCAATGAGACGGACATTCAGCGCGAGGAACATCAGCAGGCCTTGTTCAACGACATGAAGGCGCGCTTGGCGTCGCTGTCGAGCTTCGTGCGGATGCCCTTGATCGCATGGAACGCACCACCGGCAATCATCTCCGACATGAGCGGATCCTCGCTGCTCGGCTTGTTCGGAGCGCTCGCGATCGGCGGCACCCCGCCCACCCATGTGCTCAAGCCTTCGGGGAGCGTCACCCTGCCCGACGGAGAGGTCGGCCTGAGCGTCTCAGAAAGCGAGCGCCGCGCCGCCACGGCCCGTTTCCTGGCCGGCTGAGCTACTTCGCGGCGGCAACCGGCTTTGTCTCGCTGGCCTTTTTCTCTGTCTTGCTGCTCGACTCGCTCGTCTTGGTCTCGCCTTTCGAGCCGGAGTCGCCCGTAGAGGCCGAAGAGGAATCGGAGGACGACTTCTCGCTCGACGAGGAGGAGTCGCTCGAGGAGCCCGAGGAGGAGCTATCCGAGGAGGCCGCGTTCTCGCGCTGGCGCTTGCGGGTTCCGTAATCGGTGTTGTAGAAGCCTTTGCCCTTGAAATGCACGGCGGGCGCATGGAGAACGCGCTCGACCGGCACCCCGCTCTCGGGGTCCTCGGTCAAGGGATTCTCGCTGAATGCTTGGTGCAGCTCGAAGGTGGTGCCGTCGGGCCGCTTGTACTCATAGATGGGCATAAGCCTGGATTATAAGAGCGCGGCCGAGCTGTCAGTCGGCGACGAGCGAGCGGGCGCACTCGATGCCCGCTTGGATCGAGGCGGTGAAGTCGCGCTCAGGCTCGGCGATCATGCGCAAGGCGAAGCCGTCGCCAAGCGAAAACAGGATGTCGGCGACCGCCTCGGGATCGGCGTGCAAACGCAAGACTCCCTCCTGCTGAGCGGCGGCCAGCATGCTCGCGAGACGCGCTCGGGTGAGGCTCATAAGCCGCGCGTACTCGACCGCGATGTCGGCGTTGCGGCGTGAGAGCGTGAACATCTCGAATACGAGTGTCACGAAGTCCGGGTCCTCGCGGATGGTCTCCTGCAAGTTCTGGGCTAGGAGCGCAACGAAATCGTCAGCTGTCTGGGCGCCCGCGAGGCGCTGCTCGAGCACTTCGATGCGCTGGTCACAATCACGCCGAGCGGCCTCCACGAGCAGTTGCTCCTTGGTGCCGAAGTAATAGTGCAACAGGCCGCGCGAGACGCCAGCCTCACGCGAGACGTGATCGAAGGTGGAGCCTGCCGCGCCGCGACGGGCCACGCTGTGGCGCATCGCCTCAACGATGCGCTGGGCCTTCTCGCCCGAGAGCGAGCGTCCTGCCGAGCCCGCGACCTCGCTCCCGGCAAGACCTTGCTGCGAATTTGCGGTCGCAGCGGGGGTCATGCGTTGGGAAGCAAAGGTCGGGCGGTTGGGCTCATAGGCAGTGTTGGGAGCGTTTCGTGCTCAGGCCGCCGAGGCGCCCGCGGCGCTAGGGGTCTCCTGAGCCGGCATTGTGGTGGAGCTGTAGTCGAACTCCTCCTCAGCGCCGAACAGGAGGTCGAGCACCTTCGAGCGCAAATCCTCGCTGAGGGCAAGTGCCAGACCCGCGCCGACGACGAGGAGTAGTACGGCGCGCCCGAGGCCGCCTTTGCGTTTGGGCGCGGGTGCAGGCTCGCGGATCGCAAACGAAGCGTCCCGGAGCGCGGTCGCCGCTTCGGCGAGCTCCTTCTGAAGCTTGCGATCTTCCAAGAGCGCCTTACCCGCGGGCTTGCCGTTGCTAACACGCCCATAGGCGCTGCGCGCGGACCCGTACGCAGAGAGCAGGTTTGCCCGCAACTGCTCATCTTCTATGAGACGTTTGATGTAGTCGCTGTTTCGTACAGCGTCACTTGCCTTGCCGATCCTGTCTTTTGCCGCCATTGAGCCACCGCCTCTACTGAAAGCTTTGCCGATGCTGTCCAATATACCCCCCATGATCGGCCCCACACCTCTTGCGCGGAGCGCTTGGTGCGCAAGCGATAGCCGCAACGATCTAGCGAGAGGCGGAGCCGCCTATCCCCGTGGGGTCGCATGTCCCAGTGGGGACGTGTCCTAGAGTGGCGAGCTTTCAGGCGACCGCCGCCTTCCTGGGTGCGCTGTTGATCATTGGCGCACTCGCCTCGGGGCTTGCCCAGCGCTCGTTCCTGTCGCTCGCCGCACTGTTCGTGGTTGCGGGCTTCATAGTCGGAGACGGCGGCTTTGAATGGGTCAGCTTTCGCGCCCAGTCCGGCTTCGTGGAGGATCTCGCATTCGTCGCCCTGATCGTGATCTTGTTTAGGGATGGCCTGGAGGTGGAGGGAGAGATGTTGCAGAAGGCGTGGCACTTGCCTTTGCGCAAGCTGGCGATCGCGATGCCGATCACGGCGGCGATCGTGGCACTCGCCACACACTTGTTGATCGGGCTGTCATGGACCGAGTCGCTGCTGCTTGGTGCCTTGCTTTCGCCGACAGACCCGGTGCTGACCTCGAACATCGTGACCAACCCGCGCGTGCCTCGGCTCGTGCGCCATTCGCTGAACTTGGAGTCGGGCCTGAACGACGGGCTCGCCCTACCGGCGGTGCTTGCGTTCCTGGCGGCATTGAGCACGCAGTCGCAAGACTTTGTGTGGTGGCGCTTCGTGTTGCAGGACGTGGGACTCGGCTTCCTCTACGGCTTGCTGCTCGGTTGGTGTGCCTCGTGGCTGATGCCGCGCGAGAGCAAGCGTCCGCTAGAGCATCCGATTCCCTCCCATCAGAAGTCCTTGTATGCCCTGGGCATCGCGTTTGCGACCTATGGAATAACTGTGCTCTCACCGCGCGGCAACGGTTTCATCGCGGTGTTCGTAGCTGCGATCGTGTTGGGCCTGCGCCGGCCCGACCTGCGCCGCCACTTCGAGCAGCGAGCGGATGAGATCGTGGAGATCGTGAAGCTGGGGATCTTCGTGGTGTTCGGCTCCCTACTGACCTTGGATGCCTTGGAGAGCAGTGGCTGGGTCGCCCTGGGCCTCGTCGCCATAACTTTCTTGATCGCGCGTCCAGTGGCCGTGTGGATCGCTTTGATCGGAACCGATACGGACCGTCAAACCAGGTTGTTCATGGGCTGGTTCGGCCCCAAGGGCGTAGCGACGATGACCTTCTCGCTACTGGTGCTTGACCAGCACATAGCCAAGGGACAACAGATCTTCGACTTGGCGGCGCTCGTGGTGTTCTGCTCGATCGTTGCCCACGGCCTCACCGACACGCCGGGCGCACGCTGGATCGCTAGGCACGCCGAACAGTCAAAGGGCTCGCCCTAGGCGTGGAGCGCGGCCTGTTCCTGAGCCGAGGGAAATGCCCAGGCGGCACGCGAACGGCGCTCCTGGCGGAACTCGAAGCGCAGCTGGCGTGGCGGGGCGAGCTTGGCCTCGACGGGGCGGAAGGTGGCACAGGGCTCAGCGAGATCTAGGGCACAAAGTAGGTTGCAATGGAAGTAGCACTCATCGCATGTGACCTTGCGTGTGGCTCGCTTGCTCTGCTTCGGCACTGACTCCCCTTTGGTTGGCGGCTCGAGTGGACGGAGGGAGGATCAAAGCACTGCCGGCGTCCTCCCTCAAGGGCCCTCGAGAAGCCTTCTCCGCAAATCGCAGGGAAAACCGCTTGCTATCCGCAAATAGCCAGATTCGAACCCGAATGTTGTGATCATCTGCGATCCCATCGTGCAATTTGCGTGGTTTTTCGGGCGAGGTCCCGTCGGCAGGCAATCCCAGGAAATACACCAGGACCGGCCGCACCGACGAGGCGCCACGACCGGTGGTCCACACCAAGAACGTCATCATGGATGGATGCGCGTACTCCTCACCGGCATCAGTGGCTTCGCAGGCTCGGCACTCTTGCCACGCCTCCTCGAAGAGGGACACGAAGTGCGTGCGCTGGCGCGCGACCGTGCTCGCGTCGAGCTAGCGCTGCGCTCGAGATCCCTCCAGTCCACCTATCCGGTGAGTCTCGACGATTTTGAACTCACGATCGGCGATACCCTCACCGGAGCAGGCGTACTCGGTGCTATGCGTGGCGTGGAGGTCGCCTATTACCTAATCCACTCCATGGAGCCCTCCGCGAGCGGGGTGGATGGGACCTCGTTTCCGGCGCGCGAGCGTGCCTCGGCGGAGACATTTGCCCAAGCGGCACGCGCAGCCGGCGTTAAGCGCATTGTTTACCTAGGCGGCCCGCTGCCGCCCGCACGCGGCGCCTCTATGTCGAGCTCATTCGCTGCGCGCTCTAACAATGTCGGCTCCCGCCAGAATGATGAGAGGCACTCACCGCTATCGGCTCACCTGTCGAGTCGCAACGCGGTCGAGCGCATCCTGCTCGAGGCCGTTCCTGATTCGGTTGCTCTGCGCGCCTCGATCGTGATAGGTGCGCGCTCACGCTCTTTTCGCTTCTTGGTACGTCTCGTGGAGCGTATGCCGATACTTGCCTTGCCCGCGTGGCGGCGCTTTCGCAGCCGACCGATCGACGAGCGCGACATCGTCGAGATGCTTGCCCGCTGTGCATCGGTAGACGCCGTCGCCGGACGTGCATTCGACGTTGGCGGACCCGAAGTGCTCACTTACGGTGAGGTGGTGAGACGAATCGCTGAGCTGATGATGTTGGGCCGCCCGAGTGTGGGGATCGGCCTAACAGTGACTCCGATAGCCGCCCGCGTGGCGGCGGCAATCGCCGATGAGCGTCCCGAGCTGGTTTTGCCGCTGATGGAAAGTCTCACAGGAGACTTGCTGCCCGTCGGAGAGGACGCGGCCGAGCTGTTGGGCGTGGAGTTGCACTCCTTCGACTCCGCCGTTGAACACGCGCTCGGAGAGTGGGAAAAGGTGGAAGAGCTTGCCGCTCGTTGACGGCCACGGCGAGCCCACTGAACTTCGCGGGGCAAAGCAGGTTACGTTGCCCCTATGAGTGCCGTCAGCGCCTCAATCGAGATAGCCGCGTCAGCCACCGATGTGTGGGATACCGTGATGGACCCAGCCCAGTTGGGGGACTGGGTCACGATTCACCGCAAGCTGCGCCATAGCGACGATGGCGCGGCGCGCGTGGGCTACCGCATGGACCAGCAAATACACCTGAGAGGAGTCAGCGTCGATGTTCATTGGACTCTGGTGCAGTGTGAGCCTGGCAAGCATGCGGTGTGGGAGGGACGTGGCCCTGCCCGCTCCAAGGCGCGTACCGAGTATGTGCTGCACCAGTCTTCGAGTGGCCGCACGCGCTTTGACTATCGCAACGAGTTCCACGCACCGCTCGGTCCCCTTGGTGCGCTTGCAAGCCGTGCGCTCGTCGGCGGAATGCCCGAGCGGGAGGCTACTCGTACACTCGAGCGCCTGCGCGACTTGATGGAGCAGTGAGTTACAGCTCCAGACCCAATTCGAGCTCGGGTTTTGGGATTGGTAAGGAAGCAAAGCGGGAACCCATACTTGGTAAATCGGTTGCAAGCCGGCGCCAAGCGCACGGGTAAAGCGGCAACTTGTGTAGAGTTAAGCTCAAATAGACCGTGCAACTCGACCTTCGGGTTGCATTCACTCCAGTGAACAGGACACAATCGTGACTGACTTTCTTGACGAGAAGCGCCGAGAGATCAACGACCGACTGGCGGAGCTCAAGCCGCTGATCGACGAGTACAACCGGCTGGAGGCGGCCGCGACGGCGCTGGCAGGTGTCCGTGGGTCCGCACCGGCTGCCACAAGGCAGAGTGCACCCGCTGCTACGGCTGCCGCACCCGCCAAGCGTGGACCTGGTCGGCCGCGTGGGTCCAAGAGTCGCACAAGCACCGGCAAGCGCCGTGGGCGTCCCCCCGGGTCCGGAACTAAGAAGGCTGAGGCGACCGCAACTACTGCTAGCACGACAACCGCCGCGGCAACACCCCGCCGCCGTGCAGGACGCCGCAAGGGTAGCGGTACTCGTGCCGCACAGGCACTTTCGTTCGTCACAGGGCAGCCCGGTATCACAATCCCCGAGTTGGCCGCCAAGATGGACATCAAGCAGAACTACCTCTACCGCGTTCTGCCTGGCCTAGAGCAGGAAAAGAAGATCAAGAAGCAGGGCCGTGGTTGGCATCCTGCGTCCTAGCCCCTTCTGAGAGCCAGTTGCATAAAAACGGCCGGGTATACCCCGGCCGTTTTTGTTTTAAGCACCCTCCGCTGTCTCGCAAGCACCTCCGCCCACCTCGCTAGCTATCCCGCGAAGTGGGCGGAGCGCTGCGTCCTAAATAAGCCCTTGGCTTTCGACAGTGGAGCGCTCATCGCTGAGCTCTGCCACTGAGGCGTCGATCTTCGAGCGAGAGAAGTCGTCGAGCTCCAAGCCTTGCACGATCGACCACTTACCACCGGTACAGGTACAGGGGAAGCCACTGATCAAGCCCTCGGGCACCCCGTAGGAGCCGTCTGAGGCAACCCCCATCGATACCCAGTCACTAGTATCACTAACCCAATCGCGCACGTGGTCGATCGCCGCGCTGGCAGCGGAGGCAGCACTTGAGGCCCCGCGCGCCTCGATAATCGCCGCGCCGCGCTTGCCCACGTTCGGGAGGAAGTCGTTTTCGATCCATGCTTGGTCGTCGACTACCTTTGCCGCCTGCTCACCTTTGACCTCGGCATGAAATAGGTCGGGGTACATCGTGGGGGAGTGGTTGCCCCACACACCCATCTGGGTGACATCGCTGACCGATGCGCCTACCTTGGCTGCTAGTTGGGCGACCGCGCGATTGTGGTCGAGGCGCATCATCGAGGTGAAGCGCTCGCGCGGGATGTCAGGCGCGTTGTTCATCGCGATCAAGCAGTTCGTGTTGGCTGGGTTGCCCACGACAAGCACCTTCACATCGGAGGCGGCACGCTCGTTCAAAGCTTTGCCCTGGCCCGTGAAGATCTTGCCATTCTCGCTGAGTAGCTCAGCGCGCTCCATACCCTTCGTGCGAGGACGCGAGCCGACGAGCAGGGCGATGTTCACACCGTCGAAAGCTTCCTCGGGGTTGTCGTGCAAGTCCAGGCCAGCAAGCAAGGGAAAGGCGCAGTCGACGATCTCCATCGCCACACCCTCGAGCGCCCCCATCGCCGGCGGGATCTCTAGCAGTCGCAAGTCAACCGGCTGGTCGGGGCCGAGCAACTGGCCGCTTGCGATGCGGAACACGAGGCTGTAGCCGATTTGGCCGGCTGCGCCTGTGACGGTGACTCGTACTGGATTGCTCACTGATTCTCAGCTCCTAGGTCGGGCGATTGTGGGGTGGGTGTTCTCACTGCCTTGAAGATAGGTCGATTTGGTGCCGCAGCCGAGGGGGCTCTGCCCGCTCCCAGTCAGGCCATCGCGTGCTGCAGGTTCTCGTCTATTGAGCCAAGAAACTCTTGCGTGGTCTGCCAAGCTTGGTCTGGGCCAATCAGCAACGCGAGATCCTTGGTCATCTTGCCGCTCTCCACCGTCTCTATGCACACCCGCTCAAGCGTCTCGGCGAACTCGCTCACGGCGGGGGTGTCGTCCATACGCCCACGCGCCGACAGGGCACGTGTCCACGCGAAGATCGAGGCGATCGGGTTGGTGGAGGTCGGCTTGCCCTGCTCGTGCATACGGAAGTGGCGAGTGACGGTGCCGTGCGCAGCCTCGGCCTCGACGGTCTTCCCGTCGGCGCTCATCAAGACACTCGTCATCAATCCAAGCGAGCCGAAGCCTTGGGCGACGGTGTCCGACTGCACATCACCGTCATAGTTCTTGCAAGCCCAGACATAGCCACCTTCCCACTTCAGGCAGGCTGCCACCATGTCATCGATTAGACGGTGTTCGTAGGTGATCCCGGCAGCCTCGAAGTCACTCTTGAATTCGCTCTCATAGACCTCAGCGAAAATGTCCTTGAAGCGGCCGTCATAGCGCTTGAGGATCGTGTTCTTAGTGGACAGGTAGACCGGATAGCCACGATCGAGACCGTAACGCAACGATGCCTGGGCGAAGTCGCGGATCGACTTGTCGAGGTTGTACATCGCCACCGCAATACCCGGCCCGGGGAAATCGAACACGTCCAGCTCGATCGGTTCGCCACCATCTGAGGGAGTGAAGCTGAGCATCAGCTTGCCCTCGCCAGGCACAACCAGATCGGTGGCGCGGTACTGGTCTCCGAAAGCGTGACGGCCGATCACGATCGGCTTGGTCCAGCCGGGCACGAGACGCGGGATATTGGAGATCACAATCGGCTCCCTGAAGATCACCCCGCCGAGAATGTTACGTATGGTGCCATTGGGCGAGCGGTACATCTCCTTCAGGTCAAACTCCTCTACGCGGGCCTCATCGGGCGTGATCGTGGCGCACTTCACTCCCACTCCGTGTCGCTTGATCGCCTCAGCCGCTTCCACGGTGATCGCATCCTCGGTCGCGTCGCGCGATTGGATCGAGAGGTCGTAGTACTTGAGGTCAATATCCAGGTAGGGCAGGATCAGCTGCTCCTTGATGAATGACCAGATGATCCGCGTCATCTCATCCCCGTCAAGCTCCACGACGGGGTTTTGCACCTTGATCTTTGCCATGTTCGGTCCTCGGATTAGCTGACGAACGGGATCCCACTCACCCCGGCGGGCGATGCTATCGCGCAGCGACGAGATCTCGCGCCCCACAGCGGCAAGGGGTAACCTGTGAGCGATGGCTGCGGTATCCGACAAGAGGCGCACGGGGCAGTGGCAGACCCACACCGTCGCCAACCAGGCGCCCCCGCTTGAAGGGGTGGACGTGTTTGCCAGCAACCTTCCGCTAGTGGAGGCCACGCGGCGCGAGGGTGCCGGCTGGGTGGAGGAGCGTGCCTCTGAGCTCGGCATGTTCGTGGGTGGCGAGCCGCAGCAATTGTGGGGTCGGCAGGCAAACGAAAACAAGCCGGTGCTGCGAACGCACGACCGCTATGGCAACCGCATCGATGAGGTCGAGTTCCACCCTGCCTGGCACAAGTTGATGAAGATGGGAGTCGAGCACGAACTGCACGCCTTGCCATGGCGCAGCGAGCAGCCGGCGGCGCATGCAGCACGCGCGGCCCTGTATATGACAGCAATGCAGGCCGAGGCGGGCTTTGCGTGCCCCATCACGATGACCTTTGCTGTCCTGCCTGCTTTGCGAACCCAGCCGGAGCTCCTAGCCGAGTGGGGACCACTCGTGAGCTCAACCACTTATGACCCGCGCTTGATTCCTGCAGGCGAGAAGGGATCGGCGATCGCCGGTATGGCGATGACCGAGAAGCAAGGCGGCTCAGACGTGAAAGCCAATACGACCGTGGCCCGCCCACTGAACGGTGGCGGCCCCGGAGCGGAGTATGTACTGACGGGCCACAAGTGGTTTTGCTCGGCGCCAATGTCAGACCTGTTCCTGGTCTTGGCCCAGGCCGAGTCTCCGAGCGGCGAGCCTGAAGGCATCTCCTGCTTTCTGATGCCGCGCATCCTGCCCGATGGGACGCGAAACGCATTTCACATCCAGCGCTTGAAGGACAAGCTCGGCAACCACTCCAACGCCTCCAGCGAGGTCGAATTCCACGACACCTGGGCGCGCATGGTGGGGGAGCCGGGACGCGGCGTGCCGACGATCATCGAGATGGTCGGCCACACACGGCTGGATTGTGTGATCGGCGGCGCCGCCGGCATGCGCGCAGGCGTTGTAAACGCCACCCACCACGCCGCCCACCGCTCGGCGTTCGGCAAGCTCTTGATCGACCAGCCTTTGATGCGCAATGTGTTGGCAGACCTGTGCGTGGAGTCCGAGGCGGCCACCGCACTTGCGATGCGCCTGGCACGTGCCTATGACGAAGCTGGTGCTGAGACACCAGCGAGCGGTGAGGGCGATTTGGGCGACGCTCACATGTTCAAGCGCCTGGCAACGGCCGTGGGCAAGTACTGGGTGTGCAAGCGGGCCCCCAATCACGCGTTTGAGTCCTTGGAGTGCCTCGGCGGCAACGGATACGTTGAGGAGTCGGGCATGCCGCGCCTCTACCGTGAGGCGCCGCTGGCCTCGATCTGGGAGGGCTCGGGCAACGTGATGAGCCTCGACGTGTTGCGCGCGCTCGTGCGCACACCGCGCTCACTGGAGGTGTTCATGCACGAGGTACGCCAGGCCGAGGGCGCCGACGCGCGACTCGATGCTCACGTGACGAAGCTGGAGAGCCAGTTCTCAGACCCCGCCACGCTCGAGATGCGCGCACGACGCGTGGTGGAGAGCATGGCGCTCGCTCTACAGGGATCGCTGCTCGTGCGTCACGGCGATCCCGCGGTGGCCGATGCTTTCTGCGCCTCCCGCCTCGGCGGAGAAGGGGGCCTTGAGTACGGCACATTGCCCGCGGGAAGCGCCTTTGAGGCGATCATCGAGCGCAATCGCCCGCAGGTCTGAGCCCTCACACAGCCTAAGATCAGTACATGGCCAGTAGAGCACCGATGCAAACGCGCGGAAGCATTCAGCTGGCGCGCATTTTCGGCATCAGGATCGGCGTCAGCATGAGCTGGTTCTTCGTGCTCTTCTTCCTGATCTTCTTTCTCTCCCAGTACTTCCATGAAGTGCTCGGCGGCTCGAGTAGCACGGCATACGTGGTCGCGGTAGGCGGGGCGCTTGGTTATTTCGGCTCGCTGATCCTGCACGAGCTGGGGCACGCACTTGTCTCACGCCGCCTGGGCATCCCGATCTTGGGGATCGACCTGTGGTTCTTTGGCGGGATGGCCAAGCCAGTGCGCGAACCGGAGACCCCCGGCGAGGAATTCAAGATCTCAGCGGCCGGCCCCGCCACTACGTTCGCGGTGTTCGTGCTCTGCACGATCGCGGCGGGCGTAATCGCGGGCCCTCATCTCAACGACGCGCTACTGGCACGCGAAGGCTTCACTACGACGCCCGTGCTCGCACTACTGGCGTGGCTTGCCTTCATCAACGCAGCCTTGTTCTTGTTTAACATCGTGCCCGCTTTCCCGCTCGATGGCGGACGAATCGCACGCGCGGCGATCTGGTGGCGCACCGGCGATCGCAATCGTGGCACGCGTATCACCGGGCGCGCCGGCCAGGTATTCGCGCTGGCACTCGGGCTGATCGGTCTGCTGGCACTGCTTGACGGCGACAGTTTCGGGCTGTTCACGATGGTGCTCGGCTTGATCCTCTACCAAGCTTCGGGCGGCGCGGTGATGCAAGGCGCACTCGGCCAGCGCATTCAGAGTGTGCGGGTGGCGGACATCATGGATCGCGAGCCGCCCACGATCCCGGCCGAGCTGAACGTGCTCGACGCCCAGGAGCAGTTCTTCCAGCACTACCGCAGGCCTTGGTTTGCGGTAGTGGACCACGCGCGCCATTTCCTCGGAGTGGTGCGATCGGAGCGGATCGACGCTGAGATCGCCGCTGGGCGCCCAGCCTTGGAGGTCGGGGACGTGCTCGAGCAAGACCTGGCGGTGCGCATCGACGAGCAAGAGCCCTTGGAGTCACTATTGCGCAGCGAGGCCCTCGGCCGGCTCGGCGGGATGGTGGCCGTGGATGCCGACGGCGTCCTGCGCGGCGTCGTTACGGTGGCCCAGATCCGCAGCGCGCTCAACCCCGCGAGCGGGTCATAGCCGGCAACGCCCCTCTAAGCGACCGCGCTCGGGCATCGAAGCGAACGCGCAAGACGGCCGGCTCGGCGCGGCCGGGAGCGCTCGTTATAGAGTCCCACCTGACACACACCACCCCTCTCCTTCGAGCCCCAGGAATTCATGCCAGCACATGACGTATTGATTATTGGCGCAGGTCTCGCGGGCCAGCGCGCCGCACTCGCTGCGGCCGAGGCCGGCTCGAGCGTGGCGATTGTGAGCAAGGTTCACCCCGTTCGCTCCCACTCGGTGGCGGCCGCCGGGGGCATCAACGCCGCGATCAACGTGGCCGACGATTGGAAATCGCACGCGTACGACACCGTCAAGGGCTCTGACTTTCTCGGTGACCAGGACGCGATCGAGATCATGTGCTCGGAGGCGCCACATGAGGTGATGCACCTCGAGCACATCGGCGTCACCTTTCACCGCAACGACTCCGGCGAACTGGACTTGAGGGCCTTCGGCGGCGCCTCGATGAAGCGAACCGCCTACGTCGCCGACATCACCGGCCAGGCGATCCTGCATGTGCTTTACGAGCAGCTCATGAAGCACCACGAACAGGTCGAGCGCTACGAGGAGTGGTTCGTGACCTCACTCCTGCAGGACGACGCGGGGCGCTGCACAGGAGTGATCGCGCGCGACGTGCGCACTGGGCGCATGGAGGTCCTCAAAGCCAAGAATGTGATCCTCGCCTGCGGTGGAGCCGGCCAGGTGTACAGCCCCACGACCAATGCTTTGATCGTCACCGGCGACGGGATCGCCCAGGCGTATCGCATTGGTGCGCCTCTGATGGATATGGAGATGGTGCAATATCACCCCACAACGCTTGTAGAGAACGGCCTTTTGATCACCGAGGGCGCTCGCGGAGAGGGCGCGGTCCTGCTCAACTCCGAGGGCGAGCGCTTCATGGAGAAGTACGCCCCCAACAAGATGGAGCTGGCCTCGCGTGACGTGGTCTCCCGGGCCGAGCAGACCGAGATCCTCGAGGGCCGCGGCGTGGGCGCTAACAAAGACGGGATCTACTTGGACATCACCATGGTCCCGCGCAAGCGCACCTTGGAGGCTTTGCGCGAGATCGTCAACATCGGCAAGGACTTCGCCGGCGTGGACATCACCCGCGAGCCGATCATGATCCGCCCAGGCCAGCACTACATCATGGGTGGCGTGAAGACCGATATCAACGGCGCCACCCCGATCGAAGGTCTCTACGCCGCCGGCGAGGTGGCTTGTGTGTCGGTGCACGGCGGCAACAGACTCGGTGCCAACTCATTGCTCGACACCTTGATCTTCGGTCGCCGCGCCGGCGAGCACGCCGCCGCCAGGGCAGCCGCAATGGCGATGCCCGAGACCGGCGACACCCAATTGCGCGAGGACGTGAAGATGATCGACGAGATCATCGCCCGTGGGGTGGGTGGGACCCGATCACGTCGCAGGGTGTCTGAGATCAAGCAGGAGCTGGGCGAGACGATGAACCAGTACGTGGCCGTCTACCGCGACCAGGAGGGTCTTGAGAAGGCCCACGAGATCGTCAAGCGCCTGACCGAAGAGTCAAAGAGCGCCTATATCGACGACAAAGGCACCGTCTTCAACCAAGACGTGCTCGGCGCAATCGAGCTCGGCTACATGCTCGACTGTGCCGAGGCGACCGTCGTGGGTGCGATCGAGCGCAAGGAGTCCAGAGGCGCCCAGTTCAGGACAGACTTCCCCGAGCGCAACGATGAGGAGTGGCTCAAGCACATCGACATCAGCCTCAATGGGACCGATCCGTTGGTGAGCTACTCGCCCGTGACGATTACGCAGTGGCAGCCAGAGGAGCGGAAATACTGATATGCACGAACAGTCTCTCCTTCATAATTTGCTGCACGAGCATCAGCCAACCGAGGAGCGCGCCTGATGGCCGAAACACACAAGCCGCCGGAGCAGTTCACCTTGCGCATGCGCCGATATGACCCGGAGTCCGGCGAGGCGCCCTACTGGGACGAGCACACGATCGAGCTCGAGCCACACCGCTCGGTCCTAGAGGGGATCCTGCAGGCCAAGGCCAAGTTCGACGGCTCGATCGGGATCCGCTGCTCGTGTAGGGCGGCGATCTGCGGGTCCTGTGGTGTGCGCATCAACGGCGAACCAGGCTTGGCCTGCCACACCCACCTGGACCATGCACGCGCATCCTCCAAGGACGGTGTGATCGAGGTCGAGCCAATGGGCAACATGCCCGTGATCAAGGACATGATCGTGGACATGGACGCGGTGCACTGGAAGAAGGTCCAGCGCGTCACCCCGTGGCTACTCAACGAGGGGCCCCAGCCCGAGCGCGAGCACATCGTGCCACGCGAGTCGATGGTCGACATCACCCAGACGATGGCTTGCATCCAGTGTGGTGCGTGCGTGTCGGACTGCTTGGCGATGGAGGTAGATCCAGGCTTCATTGGGCCGGCAGCGCTTGCCAAGGCTTACCGTTTCGTGGGCGACCCGCGCGATGAAGAGCAGCGCGAGCGCCTGCTCGACCTGAGCGAAGACCCGCAGGGCATCTATGACTGCACCCACTGCTTCAAGTGTGTGGAGGCCTGCCCGAAGGACGTCAACCCGATGGGCCAGATCATGCGGCTGCGGCGCATCGCCGGCAACGATCAGCACATCGTGGATCAAAACAACGGAGAGCGCCACGAGCAGGCGTTCACAACGCTGGTGAAGGACTACGGCCTGCTGCATGAGGCAGAGCTACTGCCACGCTCCTATGGCGGGAACTCATGGTTTGGCAAGTTTCACCCAGCGGCAGGCAAGGAGCTTTTGAGCTCGCTTCCTGTTGTGTTCTGGGGCCTAGTGAGGCGCAAGATGAACCCGAAGATTGCCCTGTTCGGCCACAAGATCCCCAAGCAAGACCTGAACGCCGTCAAGAAGATCTATGAGAAGGTCGAGAGCAAGCCCGAGCGCTACGAGCTGAACCTGTACGTGAGCGGCGAGGACGAAGACACTGAGACGCTTGCCGCCGCAGCCGATGCGACCCCAGCCGCATCTGAGCTAAGCGCATGACCGCGAACGTCCGAGCATCCGAAGGGAGCGCCAAATGAAGGTCGCCTACTGGCCCGGCTGCGTGAGCAGGGGCTTCACTCCCGAGCTGCACGGCTCGATGGCGAAGGTGGCGCCGCTCCTGGACATTGAGCTGGTCCAGCTCGACCGCGCGAGCTGCTGCGGGGCCGGCGTGATCGCCGAGCACAACCAGGAGCTGGCCGACACCTTGAACGCGCGCACGTTCGCGCTCGCCCAGCAGGTCGAGGGAGCCGAGCTGATGATGAACATCTGCTCCACCTGCCAGGGCGCCCAAGGTGAGTGCCAGGAGCGACTTGACGCCAACGCTGAGTACCGCGCCCATGTCAACTCCACGCTCGCCGACGAGGGCTTGACCTATGAGAAGGGCCTCACTAACAAGAACTTCCTGTGGCTCCTGGTCGAGGAGATCGGCCTTGAGAAGCTCGCTTCGATGGTCAAGCGGCCGCTCACGAACCTCAAGGTGGGCCCTTTCTACGGCTGCTACATCGTGCGGCCACGCAACCGTCTCGGGATCGACGAGGAGCACCCGCGCGACCACTATCTCGAGCAGCTGATCGACGCGCTCGGGGGCACCGTGATCGAGTACGCAGGCATGCGCAAGTGCTGCGGTTTTCCGATCATCACGATGAACAAGGAAGCTTCGCTCAAGCAGGCCGGTCGCCACCTCGGTGACGCGGTCGATGCGGAGGCTGACTGCCTTGTGACCCCGTGCCCTTTGTGTCACCTCAACCTGGATATGCAGCAGCCACTGGCGGAGAAAGAGGTGGGCAGAGAGCTGAACATGCCTGTCCTGCATCTCCCCCAACTCGTCGGCTTGGCCTTGGGATTGGAGCCGAAGGAGCTTGGCCTGTCGCGACATGTCGTGCGGCCCACATCGGTGATCGATTGGTCCACATCGGTCGTCGGCGCCGCGGCATAGAGCAAATCGTTCCTACGATCCTCGGCCGTCCGTCTGCTGCCCTAGCCCATAGGCTGCATCGGTGCGCATTCTCACAGTAGTAGGCAACCGGCCCCAATTCATCAAGGCGGCGGCCGTGTCTGGGCCCCTGCGCGCCGAGCACGAGGAGCTGCTCGTACACACTGGCCAACATTACGACGAGAAGCTCTCCACGATCTTCTTCCGCGAGCTCGGCCTCACGCGTCCCGATCGCGAACTGGGGATCGGGGGCGGCTCGAACACCTCTCAGACAGCACGCATGCTGGGAGCCCTCGAGCCCTTGTTGTTAGAGACGATGCCCGACGCTGTGCTCGTCTACGGCGACACTAACTCCACGCTCGCGGGGGCCTTGACCGGAGCGCAGCAGCGTGTGCCCGTGATCCATATCGAGGCGGGCATGCGCTCGTTCGATCGCTCCATGCCCGAGGAGCTAAACAGGGTCTTGTGCGACCACATGAGCACCCTCCTCTTGTGCGCCTCTGAGACAGCCGCCGAGAATCTACGTAAAGAGTCGGTGACCGGCCGCAGCGTGGTCGTGGGCGATGTAATGGTCGACGTGGCGCTCAAGTGGCAAGCCTTGGCCCCCCACAAAAGCGAAGTCCCCACCAAGTACGGCGTGGTGCCCGGGGATTACCTGCTGCTCACAGCCCATCGCGCCGGCAACGTCGACGATCCTCAACGCCTGCGCGCTTTGCTACGGATCGTCGCGGAGCTGCCCAAGCCAGTCGTATTCCCCGTTCACCCGCGCACACGTGCACGCCTAGAGGAGGCCGGTCTGTGGGAGCAGCTACAGGCAATCGGCGGAGTACAGCTCACAGAGCCGCTCGGCTACATGGAATTCGGCGCACTTCTGCGCGGCGCCCGCGCGGTGCTGACCGACTCGGGAGGCGTCCAGAAGGAGGCCTACCTCGCTGGCATCCCGTGCGTCACGCTCAGGTCCACCACCGAGTGGGTGGAGACGGTGGATGGTGGCTGGAACACGCTCACCGACCTCGACGTCGAGCGAGTCCTCACGACGCTGGAGCAACCTCTACCCAAGGAGTGTCCGCCTCTCTATGGCGAAGGCAAAGCAGCCGAGCACTGCGTGGAAGCGATCGGAGCGCTTTGAGCGAGCCCATCAAGATAGGTGTCGTCGGCCTCGGCTACTGGGGCCCCAACCTGGCGCGCAACTTCGATGCGATCGACGGGTGCGAATTGACCTGGCTGTGCGACGCATCCGAGGCTGCCCGCACGAAGCTCGCAAGCGCCTTCCCCGGTGCGCACACCACAGCCGACTTGGACGACTTGCTCGCGGACAACGAGCTTGATGCAGTCGTACTCGCCACGCCCGTCCCCACCCACGCCGAGCTGGCCACTCGCGTGCTCCGGGCGGGCAAGCACTGCTTCGTGGAGAAGCCGCTCGCCACCACCGTCGCCGACGCTCGTCAAGCCGTGGAGGCCGCCGATGAGACGGGGCGCATTCTGATGGTGGGTCACCTGCTCGAGTACCACCCGGCGGTCACTCGCCTGAAGGAACTGGTCGAGGAAGACGAGCTCGGCTCGCTCTACTACATATACGGCAACCGCGTGAACCTTGGTCAGCTTCGAGCTGAGGAGAACGCCCTATGGAGCCTCGGCGCACACGACGTCTCGGTGGTCTTGCACTTGATCGACGAAGAGCCCATTGAGTGCTCGGCCCACGGCGAGTCTTATGTGCGTGGGGGCGTCGAGGATGTGGTCTTCTGCTATCTGCGCTTCCCTTCGGGCAAGGTCGCCCACCTGCACCTCTCCTGGCTCGATCCGCATAAGGAACGGCGCATCACGGTCGTCGGCTCCAAGCGCATGGCCACCTTTGACGACATGCAGATCCAAGGCAAGCTCACCGTCTATGACAAGGGCTTCGACGAGGACACCTCCTCGTGGGGCGAGTACATCGCGCGCGCCGGCGAGAGCTTCTCGCCGCGGATCTCCTCCGCCGAGCCGTTGCGCTTGGAGTGCGAGCATTTCGTGGATTGCATCCGCGAGGGACGCACCCCTCGCTCCGACGGTCATGTCGGTTTGCGAGTGGTGCGGGTCTTGGAGGCTTTGCAGCGGTCCTTGGAGGAGTAGCTCAGCGCCAGGCACACGGCAACAAGTTCTGGACGCCCAACGCAGCTCCAGAAGACCGTCCAGTTTGCGCAAACCACTCGAAAGCAAGCTCCGGACCAGGAAAATTGCAACTTTTTCCGACGTCATCCAAGGCTTGCAGAAATATTCTGAACACGCCAAGGCAACACCTCGGCTGTCAAATATGAACGCCGGCGCTACAGACAAAAGCCCTGTGTCCATAGAGAATCTGGCGTAGCCCGGCGGATAGGCGATCAATTGTGATCCCGTCAGGTGGTGTAGGCATGCGTTCATGGCCTGAACGGAGGTAGCGACTATCGGGCCATTGTGGGACTCGCCGGGGTTACCCATCATCGGTGCTCGCAAACCCCTCTGTGCGCTGGAAGGACGCAGAGGGGCACTCCAAATCTCCTCTGCGGACATAGATGGACGCCTTGGGGAACTCCACCGCCAATCACGGGGAAAACATATGCACCGCCGCCTTAACGTCATGGATGGACACGTAGGCTTCCGTCGCCGTGCGACGCTGGATGAGTCGCCAGAGACGGCCCAAGAAATCCGACTTGCAATCGCACGCACCAAGGCAGGAGACCGCGACGCGCTGCGTTTCCTTTACGTGCGCTACTCGGACAACGTATACGGCTACATCTGCAGCATCGTGCGCGACGAACAGGAGGCCGAGGACCTCACTCAGCACGTCTTCATGAAGCTGATCACTGTGATCACGCAATACAAGGATTGCGGCGTACCGTTCTCCGGCTGGCTTCTTCGTATGGCCCGCAACGTCGCGCTTGACCATTTGCGCAGGCGCCGCCCGACACCGACCGAAGAGGTCTTCGGTCCCGACGATCACATCGACCCCGAGTCGCAGGACCGTGCGCGCGATCTGCACGATGCGCTCGCTTCCCTGCCTGACGAGCAGCGCGACGTGATGGTGATGCGCCATGTCGTGGGGCTCTCACCGCCAGAGATAGCCGAGCAGATGGGTCGCACCGAGAGCTCGATCCATGGCCTGCACCATCGTGGTCGCCGAGCCCTTCAGGAAGAGCTCTCAAGGCTCGGTTCGTCTCCCTCCATCGCCAGCACGCCTTTGGCAGCCGCATGTTGACCACGGGGCCAGTAGAAGTCGGCAAGAGCAAGGTGCCGCTGATGCGGCTCGATCACGCCGATCCCGAGCTGCTCGAGGAGCTGCTCGGGACGGTGCGTGAGGTCGCCGAGCGAGGCGCCTTCACGCTAGGAGAGCACGTCGAGGGCTTCGAGCAGGAGTTCGCGGCCTACTGCGAGACTGACTTCGCGATCGGTGTCTCCTCCGGCACTGAGGCCCTCGTCTTGGCCTTGCGAGCACTCGAGATTGGCCCGGGCGATGAGGTGATCGTGCCCACCAACTCGTTCATCGCTACAGCGGAGGCGGTGAGCTTGGTCGGCGCCACGCCGCGCCTGGTCGACGTCGATCCCGATTCGCACCTGATCACGGCGGAGATCGTTGCGGCCAACCTGTCGTCCAAGGTGCGCTGTGTCATCCCTGTGCACTTGTTCGGCGCCACCGTGGATCTCGACCCGATCCTCGAGCTCACACGTGAGGCCGGGATCCACGTGATCGAGGACTCCTGTCAGGCCCACGGCGCGCGCTACAAAGGCCGTCGTGCGGGGTCCATCGGCGTGCTCGGCTGCTTCAGCTTCTATCCCACCAAGAACCTGGGTGCTTGGGGGGATGGCGGAGCAGTCGTAACAGCCGTTCCCGAGCTCGCCGATCGCATCCGCCTATTGCGCGCGCACGGTGAGCGCCCACGCTACAACCATCGTATCGTCGGCACCACGGCACGCCTGGATGCCTTGCAAGCCGCAATTTTGCGACGCAAGCTCATGCGTCTTGAGGATCGCAACGACGAGCGCCGCCGGTTGGGCTCGGAGCTGCGCGCCCGGCTTGCAGCCTCAAGCGCACTTAGCGGCGAGAACGCGATCGAGCTGGTCGAGCTGCCGTTTGCCGGGGCTGACCACGTGTACCACCTGTTCGTTGTGCGCAGCGACCGCCGTGATGAGCTGCGCGCCTATCTAGAGGAGCGTGGAGTCGCCTCGGCGATCCACTATCCCTCGCCGATCCACTTGACCGAGGCCTATTCCCACCTCGACCTCGGCCCCGGCAGTCTGCCCGTGAGCGAGGAGCAGGCGCAGCGAATCTGCTCGCTGCCGCTGTTCCCTGGCATGAGCAACGTCGAACTTGAGCAAATCGTGGATGCAGTGGACGGATTCACGAAAGACACAACGGCACCGGCGCGTTGATCAGATATGAGCCTCACACCTACACAACCGGTCGAAGGGCTGGCTGTGGCCGTGCTCGACCGCGCCGAGCCATCCACCGCTCGCACTGAGGTCTCCTCCGGCCGATCCGTCCGTCGCCTGCTCGTCCACGGCGCACGCCGAACGATCGACTTCCTGGTGGCGACGCTCCTGTTGCTGCTTGCCGCCCCGCTGCTGCTGCTGATCGCACTCGCGATCCGGATCGACTCGAAAGGGCCGGTGCTCTTCCGCCAACGCCGCGTCGGCCGTGGACAGCGGGAGTTCACGATCTTCAAGTTCCGCACCATGTGCCACGACGCAGACGCCACTCGTCATCGCAAGTACGTGCAGACCTTGATCGGCGGAAATAGCCAGGCTGAGCGCGGTCGCTTGTACAAGCTCTCAGTCGACGATCGTGTCACTCGCGTGGGCCGCGTTCTGCGTTCCTGGAGCCTCGACGAGCTGCCCCAGCTGATCAACGTGCTGCGCGGCCAAATGGCTCTTGTGGGACCACGGCCCGTGATCCCCTACGAGGTCGAGATGTACCCCGAGGACTATCTACGACGCTTCGCCGTCAAGCCCGGCCTGACCGGCCTGTGGCAGGTGAGCGGACGCAACGAGCGCACCTACGACGAGATGGTGTCCTTTGACATCGAGTACGCCGAGGCCGATTCGCTGCTGCTCGATCTACGAATTCTCATAAAGACGGTTCCCGTCGTACTTCGTCGCCAGGGGGTGGCTTGAATGTTTGACAACGAATTTCCGCCCGCGAAGCGCATCATGCGTCGTGAGGCGCCACTTGGAACGGCGATCGTGGGCTACGGATATTGGGGGCCCAACCTGGCCCGCAACGTGGCCGAATGCCCTGAATTGCAGCTCGAGGCGCTGTGCGATCTCGATCCTGCCAACCTAAACCTCTTTAGTCGCCGCCATCCCGATGCCCGCGCGGTCCGCGACTTGGACGCAGTCCTGGTCGATCCCGCGATCGAGGCGGTTGTGATCGCGACCCCGCCGCAGACTCATCACGCGCTCGTTAAGCGTGCGCTTGAAGCGGGCAAGCACGTGCTAGTGGAGAAGCCTTTGGCCACGCGCTTGGAGGATGCCCACGATCTGGCTGCTGTCGCCGCCGCCAACAACCGGGTCTTGATGCCTGGGCACACGTTCATCTACAGCCCCGCTGTCAACACGGTGCGCGATCTCATCCGCGATGGCGTGATCGGAGACGTGCACTTCATCACCTCCTCACGCATGAATCTGGGCAAGTACAACGAGGATGGCGTCGTGTGTGACCTGGCGCCCCACGACCTCTCGATACTCCTGTACTGGCTCGAGCAGCCGGTCGTCGAAGTTGCCGTTTCCGGAAGCAGCGTGCTGCGTCAAGGCGTGCCTGAGACGGCGTTTATGACCCTCACCTTCGCCCACGGCCAGACGGCCAACGTGCAGATCTCGTGGCTGGCCCCGCGCAAGGTCCGCCAGATGATCGTGGTGGGCAGCCAGCGGATGGTCCAGTACGACGACACGGCCTCTGACGAACCGGTGCGGATCTATGACCGTGGCATGGACATGCTGCCGCCCACGCCGGCCAACTTCGGTGAGCACCAGTTGATCTACCGCACCGGCGACGTATTGATTCCGCGTGTCGAGCCCAAAGAGCCACTGCGCTTGGAGCTTGAAGACTTCGCCCACTCGATTCGCACCGGCGAGGAACCGCGCTCGAGCCTGGCGCTCGGAATCGAGATCGTCGCGACGATCGAGCTTGCCGAGGAATCTCTGCGCAACGGCGGCGTGCCGCTCGCGCTGCCCGTGCTCGCCGACAAGGCAGCCGCCTGAGGTCTTTGCGATGCCCGAGTCCACCATGTCCAACGACCTGAGCTCAAGCGACTCCACGCGAGTCCTGCGCACGCCCAAGCCGCGCGTACTCTCGGTGATCGGGGCCCGTCCTGAGATCATCCAGGCTGCACCGGTCTGCGAAGCCTTGGCCCCGCTTGCCGAGGAGATTCTCGTGCACACCGGCCAGCACTACGACGAGGCGATGTCCGAGAGCCAGATCCTCGCGACGAGCTTGCCGCGCCCGCACCACAACCTCGGGGTCGGCTCGCGTGCTCGCGAGGAGCAGGTCGAGCTTGCCCAGGAGCGCCTCGAAGAGCTGATCGCCGCCGAGCGTCCCGATGCGGTGATTGTGCGTGGCGATACCAACGCCACGCTCTCAGGCGCGCGCGCCGCGGTGGCGACCGGCGTACCACTGGTTCATGTCGAGGCGGGCCTTCGCTCTCATCGCGATGACATGCCCGAGGAGTACAACCGCATCGAGACCGACAAGCTTTCCCAGATCCTGTGCGCGCCGAGCCCTGGTGCCCGCAGCAACCTCGAAGCGGAAGGAGTCCAGGGCGAGATCCACGTAACTGGCGACCCTTTGTGCGACATGCTCGAACGCTGGCGCTCGCGCGTGCGTCCCGCCGGTGACGGCGATTACATGCTCGCCACCGTGCACCGTAATTACAACACTGATACCCCCGAGCGACTCGGCGCGGTGCTGGCCTGTCTTGCACGCTCGCCTCTGCCCGTCGTGATGCCACTGCATCCCCGCACACGTGCCTGCATCGACGCTTGGGGACTACAAGCACCAAGCAACGTGGAGCTGATCGACCCGGTTCCCTACACCCGCATGCTCGAGCTCGAGCGCGGTGCCGGCGCGATTGCCACTGACTCGGGTGGGGTTCAGCGCGAGGCATACCTGTGGGGTGTGCGCTGCATCACATTGCGTGAGGAGACCGAGTGGACCGACACGGTCGACGCCGGTTGGAACACGGTCGTGGGCGTGGACCCCGATGCCTTCGCGGCTGCACTCAGCGGCCCGTTGCCGGCCGAGCGCCCGCCGATTTTCGGCGATGGCCATGCAGCCGAGCGGATAGCCGAGGTCATCACTTCGTTCTTGGGGGCACGGTTCTCGGCCGGTGGCGGGGCAGCAACGCTCGCCGCCGGCTCGAGCGTGGAGGTTGCAGCATGAACACTAATTCGACACCCAAAAGGAGCGCCGGCAGATGGACGAGCTGAACATCGGACTAATCGGCGCCGGGCGCATGGGTGCCTACCACGTCGAGACTTGGGAGCGTATCTCCTGCGGGAACCTCGTAGCGATCGCAGAGCCTGATGAGCAGGGTGCCCGCGCGCGGATCGGCCGGCGGCCGATCGAGTGGGTTGGCGACTATCGCTGGCTTTTGGAGCGCGCCGACGTGGACGCCGTATGCATCTGCGCACCCTCCGCCCAACACGCTCGCATCGCGCTCGACGCGATCGACGCCGGCAAGCACGTATTCGTGGAGAAGCCAATCGCGACCGCCTTGGAGGACGGGTTGCGCATGGCTGCCGCCGCGCGCATCGCCGGCCTGAAGCTGATGGTGGGCCACGTCGAGCGCTTCAACCCTGCTGTCGGCAAGCTCGCCGAGCTGATTGACGAGGGCCGCATCGGTCAGGTCTTCCGTGCTCACGCCACCCGCGTTGGACCTCTGCCGCTGCGTATCCAGGACACGGGCGTGGCGATCGACCTGGCCACGCACGATCTCGATCTCATGCAGTTTGTCTTGGGTCGCGACATCACGAGCATCTATGCTGAAGGCAGCCGCTGCGTGCACCCCACACAGGAGGACATGATCACCTGCCTGCTGCGCTTCGGCGAGGATGGGCCTCAGGGCTTGCTCGACGTCAACTGGCTGACCCCCGAGAAGCGTCGTGAGATGACAGTGATCGGCGAGGGAGGAATGCTCAGCGCCTCCTACTTGACTCAGGACGTGTGGTTCACCGAGTCCACCGGCTCACCGGGAGGCTGGAACGAGTTGGCCCGTATCCGTGGGGATGCAGAGGGCGCCGCGATCCGCTTCGCGCTGCCGCGCGTCGAGCCGCTGCAAGCTGAGCTCGAGGCGTTTGCGCGCTGCGTCCTCGACGATACGCCCGAGCCGGTCGGCGCGGGTGAGGGCTGCAGGGCGCTCGCCGCTGCGCTCGCCGTGCGCGATTCGGCGGCCAACAACCGTCCCATCACCCTGCTCGACATGCCCGTCGTCCAACCCGTACGAGTCGCAGCCTGAGGAGGCCGCAATGATCCGCTTCGTCATACCCGCTTACAACGAGCGCGAGAACATCCCTAACCTGCTCGCCGACCTCGGGCCCGTTGCCCGTGAGCTGGGTGCGCGTGTGATCTTCGTCGACGACGGCTCCACCGATGGCACGGCCGAGGCGATCGAAGCGCACAGCGACTCCGTACACCTGGCGATCGTCCGTCATGAGGTCAACCGCGGTCTGGGCACCGCCATCAACTCCGGCCTAAGAGCCGCGCTCGGCGAGTCCCAGGACGGCGATGCGATCGTGACCTTGGAGGCTGACAACACCTCCGACCTGAAAGACCTGCCGCGTATGCTCGAGCGCTTCCACGAGGGTGCCGATGTGGTGCTCGCCTCCGTCTACGCACCCGGCGGGCGCATTCTCGGTGTGGCGCCGTGGCGCCTGGCCGCTTCCAAATCTGTCTCCAACGTCTTTCGCTACACCGGCGGCTTGCGTGACATCCACACGCTCTCTTCGCTCTACCGGGTCTACCGCGCCGGCACCTTGCGCCGGGCCGCCGAAACCTATGGCTATCTGCTTGTGCGCGAGCCCGGCTTCGCCGCCAACGTGGAGCTTCTGCTCAAGCTCTACAACGCGGGCGCCAACGTCGCCGAGGTTCCCACTGTCAACGATTGGTCGCGCCGGCTGGGCACCTCCAAGATGAATCTCAAGCCCACGATGCTCGCCTACGGGCGCCTGATGGCCGCTCATCTCGTTGGGCGCATCCAGCCGCCGCCGATCTCGCCGCTCGGCAACGAGCACCCTGCGGGCCGCTCCGAGGAGCGTCCCGTGGCGCAGCTGCACGCCGTCGCCGAGAAATGAGCGACAATGGGCCGGCTATGAGCCGGGAGCCATCGAATACAGGCGTCCAAGCCGACGTTCACGAGGACACTGATACGGGCCCCCACATCGGGATCGTGGGAGCAGGCATTCTCGGAACCGTGCTCGCTCTGCGTCTCGCTCAGGGCGGGGCCAAGGTGACACTGCTGGAGCGTGCTCCCACTCTTGGTGGGCTGGCCGGCGCGATCGACTTTTCAGGACATCGCGTCGATCGCTTCTACCACGTGATCGTGCCCTCCGACCAGCGCATGATCGCGCTCACCGAGGAGCTAGGGCTCTCAGACCAGTTGAGCTTCAACCCCGTCGGCGTCGGCTTCTTCGTAGACGGGAAGATGTACCCCTTCAACGGGATCGGCGACTTCCTGCGCTTC
This sequence comes from uncultured Solirubrobacterales bacterium, assembly GCA_963746645.1. Lineage (GTDB taxonomy): Bacteria > Actinomycetota > Thermoleophilia > Solirubrobacterales > Solirubrobacteraceae > Palsa-744. The sequence continues at coordinate 2,447,140 of CAVVBQ010000005.1, read as the reverse complement.
CCACCGCTTTCCCTGCTTGGGCGTGCACGTTTGGCGTGGTTCGTCCTGCACTGTCAGTTGCGCCGCGACTACAAGGCACTCGAGCGCAAGCCGCTCGAAGCTTGGCTGACACGCCATTGCGGCCGGCGTGTTGTAGAGCGCATCTGGCGTCCATTGCTCGACTCGCGCTTCAACGCTCGCCACGCGGAGCTGCCGGCTACCTACCTGTGGGCACGCACCAACCGAATGCGCTCCGCGCGCGACAAGGGCAGCTCAGGCGAGACGATGGGCTGTCTGCGCGGCGGTCACGAGACGCTCATAGCCACCGCCGCCGCGCGCGCGACGGAACTCGGTGTGGACGTGCGACTCGGCGCGGGCGTGGAAGGGCTTGTGCGCGAGCCGACCGGCGAGATAACGGGGGTGATGGTCGACGGTGAGGCCGAGCACTTCGACCTCACGATCCCCACCCTCCAGCCTCCAGGCCTCAAACATTTGTTGCCAGTCGAGCTTCAGCCCCTGCTCGATGCTTACCCCGAGCGTTACTTGGGCGTTGTCTGTCTCATCCTTAAGCTGCGTCGCTCGCTCTTGCCCTACTACTCTGTCAACATCTGCGACCCCACCCCGATCACCACGGTCGTTGAGACCTCTCACGTGGTCGGCACCGAGCACACGGACGGTTTGCGCCTCGCCTATCTGCCGAAGTACTGCGATCCGAGCGCTCCAGAGTTCAGCGAGGACGACGACTCGATCTACAAGCGCTTCACCGAGATGCTCGGGCGCCTAGTGCCGGACTTCAGCGACGAGGACGTCGTTGACTGGACCGTGCAGCGTGCACCGCTCGTCGAGCCCGTCCATGCGCTCGGCCACGAGCCGCGCACCGCGCCTGTCTGGCCCGGAGTCGAGGGCCTCGCACTCGCCTCGGCCAGCCAGATCTACCCACGGCTGCTAAACGGCGAGTCGGTCGTCGGGCTCGCGGAGCGCGTCGCGACGGAGGCGCTCGAGCGCCTCTCCGTGAGCTCGTCTACCAAACCGAGATAACGCTCACGCTGTTGCTCCCAGGCGATGTCGCGTAGACGTGCGGTCGCGCGTGTGGCACGCTCACGCGCCGATGCCGGGTCGGTACAAATCTTCTCGATCGCACGTGCAAGGTCCTCGGGATCGCCGGCTTTGAACCCGCACAGCTCCCGCTCTGAGAAATAGCCCCCGATTCCGGGTAGCCGCGAGGACACGATCGGCAGACCCATGTGGGCGTACTCGAGCAGCTTCACCGGCAGCAACAGCTCGGTGAAGCGATCGTGCAAGGTCGGCACCACACCGATGTGGGCTGCCTCGAGCTCGGCGGGAATCCGCTCGAAGGGAACCGGCTCGGCGGCCACGTCGATGCGCTCGCCGTCGATCTCCTGCGCAAGCATCGCGAGCCGATCGCGGTCTTCACCCGAGCCACACACGCGCAACTGCAAGCGTGGGACGGTGCTCCGCAGGTGGCCAAATGACCTGATCAGCGTCTCCACCCCGAAGCGAGGCGCCAAGCCGCCGTGATAGAGCACGCGCAGAGGTCCCTCCTGCGGCCAGGACACGGGCTCGCGTGGCGGGCCGAAAACGCGCTCGTCGGGAGAGTTCATGATCACACTGCTGCGACCGACACCCACGCCGCGCTGTTCAAGGCAGTGCCGTGCCTGATCGGTGACCGTTATGACCCGCGTTGCCAAGGCCGCGCTCAAACGCTCCTCGCGTTCGAGCAAGCGCACGAGCCGATGGTCCTGTGGCCACCCGTACTTGGTAGCGAAGAGCTCGGGAAAGGTGTCGTGAACGTTCAAGATCACCGGCACTCCGCGCAGGCGCGGCACAATCGCTGCCGCGGTGAGGATGTCCGGCATGTTGTGCACCTCAACGAGATCGAAGCGCTTGCGCAGGTCCAGCGTGCTCAGACGCCACAGAGCGCGCATCAGGAACTCGCCATACCCACGTAGGTAGGCTCGTCCACCCCCCTGCGGCTTGGCCGCCATCAACGGGTGGGTGCGAATCAAGCCGTCTCCGACCTGGATCACTTCACGCTCGCCCACGCATAGGAGGTCAACTTCGTCGCCGCGCTGGGCCAGCGCCCGCGCCTGGCGCTGAATGCGCGAGTCCAAGCTGAAGTCGGAGAGGTGAATCATCGCCACCCGCAGTCCCGCGCGAGCATCGCGACCGGCCTCGCTCCCCGATACCAGGGTAGGCGAGGACCCGAGCGACACGTTGGCCGCGCTCAGCACAACACCACCTCGCCGCCATCGCCGACAGTCAGGCGCATAGCGCGTGGCAGCGAGAAGTCACGCGCGACCCGGGCATCGCGTCCGACAACACTGGCAACCAGGCGTCCACCGACGTGCATGATGCTGGCACCGGCGAGGATGATCGAGCGCTCGACCTCGGCACCCTCGATGTGGGCTTGCGCCCCGATTGAGGTGTATGGGCCGATGTAGGACTCGACCACCAGCGCACCCGGTCCGATGATCGCCGGTCCGATGATGACGCTTGACTCCACACAGGCGCTCGGGTGAACCACGACTGAGCCCTCGATCCGGTTCTCGGTGCCCTGGATTGGCTCACTCTGCGGACTCAGCTCGTCGAGCATGATCCTGTTCATCTCGAGTAGGTCGGCCGACTTGCCCGTACAGCGCAGCCAACCGTCGACGTACTCGACGTGCACGGATCCCCCATCTCTCACGAGCTGCTCGGCGACGGCGACGAGGGCAGGCTCACTCTCGATGCGCCATCCCGCTTCTCCAGCACGACGTAGTCCACCGGGACCGAATAGGCAGACTCCCGACGGGCCCTGCACAGCGACGGGAGGCGAGGAGTCCTCGGAAAGACGAAGCAGTCGGCGAGTGGCCAATCCGATCGAGTCGATGTCAGGCTGAGCCCTTGCGCACGAGCACGACCAGATCCGGGGCGTCATTGCTCAACATCTCGACGAAGCTCCTCAGCGGCCGTGCGAGCAGACCGTCGGGTGGGTGGACGATGCACGGTGCCTCGCCGAGCGAGTCGATCGCCCCCGCAAGCGCCTTGGGTCGCTCCTCGTTCTCATAAGCAAAGCAGCTGGTGATGAGCTCGGAGGGCCCTTCGGTGGCTATACACGCCTCGACCTCCTCAATCGCACCGTCAGGGACGACAAGCGCCACCTCACTCACACCGGCGTCATGCAGCCGCTTTAGGGCATGGCAAACAATCGGCCGGTTCGCAACTCGCTGAAGCCCCGCCGCAAATGAATCGTTTGGCGCGGTCCCGCCGTATACCGCGGCGGGACCTGACGCGATCAGCCCCTTAAGGACCATGTCTAGACAACGGTTGACAATGGTCGCTGCTCGCGTGAGGCTTTCGACCGGCGCGCAATTGCGGGCACTGCACCGAGAAGACGCCGGTGTAGCTCCCTACGAGTGAAGCGGCGATAGTCCCGATCTGGCACACGTTCCACGCGTAGCGCACACGCGCGCGCATAGCCGTATATGAATGCGATCCCGGAGAGCCCAACCGGACTGCTGCGAGCCACCTTCACGGCTCTCAACGTCACCCATAGGGGGCCATAGTGGGTGATGTAGGCGCACTCGCCGTGGCGGGCTCGCCCGCGCAAACGACCGTCGGCGCTTGCGATCGGCCGATGGTGGACCGACACCAGGTCGGTGAAGTTTCGCGTCTTAAAACCGTGCATGCGAGCGTATGTGCCATCGATTGTGTCCCATCCCAAACGGTCCTGCACACCACCGATCGCACTTAGACAGGCGCGCGAATAGCACTTCAGCGCTCCATGTACATGGTGGGCCGGTATCTGAATCCTGCGTGTACCCCCATCTGGGGTGGGCTCGATGAGAACTCCGCCGGCGAGCCCAAGCGAGGCGTCCTCGGCAAAGCGCTCCATCAACACGCGCAAGTAGTTAGGGGGAAGCTCGATGTCCCCGTCGAGCTTCATTACGTGTGTGTACTGCTCACTGTCCACCTCGGCCAGGGCGAGGTTGAAGTTGCGCACCTCGATTGCATGCGCCAAACGATCGCGCGGCCCATGTCCGTCGGCTTGCAAGGGCGCTTGCATAACCGTCAGGAAGTCGATCTCGCCCGCCAGCTCCTCAAGCTGCTCGCGGGTGTCATCGGTGGAACCGTCGTCGATCACGACCCAGCGAGCCGGCTTCAGCTCCTGCGCCGCCACCCCGCGCGCCACCTTGGCGATGTGCCGCGCCTCATTACGCACGGGCGAGACGATCAGGATGCGTGGATTCTCGACGGCTTGATGCATTCCACTCAAGAACGTCGCGGGTGAACCGTTCCTCTCGCGAGGACCTTCAAGAAGACACGAAAGAACTTGTCGGGGTGTCGCGTTTCGTGAAATAGCCGAGCAAGACACTGCACGGACTTTCGACGACATTACGAGGTGGCAAGCATGAAGACACTGGTGACAGGAGGAGCGGGCTTTATCGGTGGACACCTCGTCCGCGAGCTGGTTGCCCAGGGCGACGAAGTCGTTGTCCTCGACTGCCTCGAGGAGCAGGTCCATGGCGGTGTGCCGCCTGAGTTGCCGAGTTCGGTCGAGTTGATCGTGGGCGAGGTCGGAGACGTCGCACGCGCTGACCAAGCTCTGCGTGGGGTCGACCGTGTCGTTCACCTTGCCGCCGCTGTCGGAGTCGGACAGTCGATGTATGAGATCGCTCGCTACACCGAGCGCAACACCATGCAGACGGCCATCTTCCTGGAGCGCCTGGTCGCACAGCGACCGCTGCCTACAAAGTTGGTTGTCGCCTCCTCGATGTCTATCTATGGCGAGGGTGAATACGAGTGCGCCGAGCACGGCCGCACCGCCCCCCCACCACGTCCCGAGGAGCAGTTGCTCGCGCGCCAATGGGAGCTTCACTGCCCCACATGCGGAGCAGTTCTGACTCCGGTCGGGACGAGCGAGACCAAGGCCTTGATTCCTACCTCGATCTACGCAATCACAAAGCGTGACCACGAGGAGCTGTCACTTGTGACAGGCGCCGCCTACGGCATCCCGTCGGTAGCCTTGCGCTTCTTCAATGTCTACGGCCCCGGCCAAGCTCTCTCCAATCCCTACACAGGCGTGGCCGCGATCTTCGCCTCACGCTTGCTCAATGGGCACCCCCCGGTGATCTTCGAGGACGGCGAGCAGTCGCGCGACTTCATCCACGTGAGCGACATTGTGCGCGGGATCATGCTGGCACTGGAGTCTGAGGCCGCGACCGGGCACGCCATCAACCTCGGCACCGGTCGACCCAGCACGGTCGTACAGATCGCCGAGGCGCTCTCGGCGGGCTTGGAGGCCGAGCTTGAGCCGGTCCGTAATGGTCAGTATCGCGCCGGCGATATCCGCCACTGCGTCGCCGACCCAACCCGTGCTCGCGAGCTGCTCGGCTTCGAGGCCGCGACCACACTTGAGGACGGCATGGCGGCACTACTCACATGGCTTGCCGACCAAGAGGCCGTGGACCGGGTCGATGACGCAACTCACGAGCTGGCGTCCCGCGGATTGGCCCGCTAGGAGGATCTCGATGGAACTCGCCCAAGTCATTCGCATCCTTCGCGCCCGCTGGTGGGCGACGCTCGCGATCGTCATCCTCGCCGTCGGTGCGGCCCTGGCCGTGAGGGAGACGGTGACATCGGTCCCCACGGGCGCCGCCACGGTGCAGATACTGGTCGACTCACCTGACTCCGCGCTTGCCAATCTTTCCCAAGAAACTGTTCCTCTAACCACGCGCGCGTCGGTGTTCGCTCAAGTAATGACGAGCGCCACGGTGCTTGAAGCGATTGCCGCATCCGCCAAAGTGCCGGTCTCTCAGATCACCGCCCAAGGCCCCTACAGCGGGCCAGGCCAGGCACTCGACGTAGTGACACCCTCGGAGGCACGCGGCAACCAGCTACTCGCCCAGACCGTCAAGTACCGGCTCACATTCGTCGCGCAAACCAATGAGCCTGTCGTGACCGCCTCGGTACAGGGCCCGAATGCTGCCGCCGCGGCGCATGTGGCTGCCAGCATCTTCCCAGGCGTCCAGAGCTACGTATCGACGCTGCAGCAGCAGTCGGCAACGCCCGCACAGCACCGAGTGACGATCCGCCAGCTTGGCCCGCCTCAGGCCGGCTCTGTGGACTCGAGCGCCCGCTCGACGCTCATGGTTGCGGCCTTCGCCGGAGTCCTACTGCTGGGCTTGCTCCTGTTGCTCGGAATCGAAGGCACGCGCCGCCGGGCGGATGAGGCCGCGGCATATGAGTCCGAGCAGCTCCCGGACTTCGACAGCCTTTCCCTGTTCATGGGCTCACCCGGCGTGTCCGACCCCGACTCGCCGGCTCCGGTGAGCGCCGGCTCAGCGCCGGCTCAACCGCGCCGCTAGCGCGGAGCGCGAAGTGGGCGCGCTCGCGCACACCACCGCCCGCAGGCCAGTGCCGCGGGCGCTCGCCTTGATCGTGCTTGTCGCGGCATTGGCGGCGCTGCTGGTTGGCTACCGGCCGACGATCTCACCGCCCGGGCTGCATCCACGCCAGCTCGCGCTGGGAGCGGCACAGGCCGAGGTCCTGGTCGACACCAAGTCCTCTCAGCTGGCCGGCATCACTCCGGCCTACATGGGCAGCAACACACTCGCCGCTCAGCTCGCGGTCAACTACGCCTTGTACCTGCAGAGCAATGACGCGACCTCAGCGCTCGGCCGGTCGATGGGGCTGAACGGGTTGAGCGTGGCCGCCTCGGGACCGTTCACGCTGCTGCTCGGCCGCGAAAACATGGGGCCAAAGCGACCAACCCCCCCCAACCCGATCCTCGTCGATCACAACTACCGCCTACTGCTCGACGTGGACGGGGAACGTCCGATGCTGAGCATCTACGCCCAGGCCCCTACCGCCGGCGCGGCGATAGAACTCGTGAACGCGGCACGCTCCCTGCTGCTGCACCACGTCCGCGCGGAACAGCCCGCACAATTGGCCGGCGAAGAAACGGTCGTGCTCAGAGAGCTTGGGCCCACCACCGGAGGACTCGTTGGTAGTGGGGTGCGCTGGCAAGCGATGCTGTTCACGTTCGCCTTGATCTTGCTGGTCGGCACAAGCCTGCTCTATGCCCGGCGCAACAGGCGCCGCTTGGTCTCCCTTTCGCGCGCTCGGATCGCCGGATTGGATCGACTAGACGAGGAGCGGCCAGATAGCGACGATTGGCCTCACACCACACGCATCTTGCCTTGGGCACTCGCGGGCTTTGTGGTGATGCTGTTCATCGTCCCCTTCGACGCGATCAACCTGCCGGTTAGCCTCCCACTGAGCAACACCTTGGACCGGCCGCTGCTGGTCGCGCTGGCAACGCTTTGGCTGCTCAGCCTCGCCATCGTTAGCGGGGAGGCCCGGCCGCGCGTGAAACTTACCCGCGTGCACTTCGCCGCGCTCACCTTCTTCGGCCTGTGCTGCTTGGGAGCGGCCCTCAACGGTCATGTCTTGGCGAGCATGGACGAGGTCTCCTTGGTGGTCAAGAAGCTAGCGCTGCTGTTCTCCTATCTGCTCTTCTTCTTCATCGTCGCCTCGGTCGTCCGCCCACGCGAGGTGCCGCGCTATGCCGTGCTCATGGTCCTGCTCGGCGTAACCGTTGCGATCGCCACGATCGTGGAGTACCGGACGCACTACAACGTCTTCTACTCGCTGTGGGGCAAGGTCTTCCCGATTACGGTGCCCAGCGACCTGGATATGCCGGACTCAATCGGGCGACTGACCGTCTACGGACCCACCAACCAGCCCTTGGAGCTAGCGGCACTGCTAGCGATGGTGCTGCCGTTCGCCGTGATGGGCTCAGTGGACGCATCCACTCGCCGCAAGCGCATGCTCTACTCGATCGCGATCGGGCTGCTACTGGCGGGGGGGCTTGCGACCTCGCGCAAGACCAGTCTCGTCGCCCCGGTCGGAGCAATCCTGTTGCTGGTCGCCTACCGCCCACGAACGATCACGCGCTCTTTGCTCGGGCTCGCACTGGTCCTAGGTGTGCTCGTCCACTTCACCTCCCCTGGAGCATTGGGGTCGGTCGTGACCCAGCTCGAGCCTGGGCACTTCAACAGCGTCCTCACAACCACCGATAGAACCGCCCGCTACGACGCTGTGCGACCAGACGTGATCAGCAATCTGCTGCTCGGACGCGGCTATGAAAGTTATGACCCGCACAAGTACCGCATCCTCGACAACGAGCTCCTCGGGCTGCTGATCACGACCGGCGTGTTGGGGCTGCTTGGCTACCTGGGCATCATCGGGTCGATGATGACCGCGGCCCATCGCACGATTCGCGGCCCCGACCCCAAGCGAGCCTCATTGGCACTTGCGTCATTCGGAGCAGTGGGCGTAATCGCCCTTGCGAGTGGGCTTTTCGACGTGCTCTCCTTCCCGCACGTGCCCTATTTGCTGTTCTTCATCGGGGCGATAATCGTCGTTTTGCGCGAACGTTCGCCAGCGGCGCATAAAAGTACTAGCCACTCCCGTGCGTTTGCTCATCAGATGCCTATACAACGCGCCACACTCAACCCCAAGGCGACTCGAGTCGTCGTCGGACTTTTCGTCCTGCTTATTGCCAGCTTTGCCCTGATCCTCGGACGCCCCTCCGGTGCGTCCGCGGCCGAAGTGTCCTGTCCAAACGCCAACGCAATCGTCAACGAGAACAACTGCATGGGAGAAGGCACGACCGCCAATCAGTCGGCGATCGAAAACTACAGCGAAGACCTGGGTGCTTTCACGCCTCAGACGAGCTACAACCTCGGCGAAAGCGTGCCCATCAAGATCGGCACGGATCTGCCGTCCTTCCCCGCAACGAACGTCAACATCTCGATCTACCGCATCGGCTGGTACGGCGGCAATGGCGCGCGCCTGATTGCTGGAGCGGGGGCGACGAACGTCAAAGTCAGCAACTCCTTCCAGTGCAACGAACGCAACCAGTCGACCGGCGAACTGAACTGCTCCAACTGGAGCGTCAGCTACACGGTCCCGGGCAGCAAGCTTCCAGTCTCAGGCATCTACGAGGCTGTCATCACCGACGCTGAAGACAACGCGATCCAGAACTACGTGGTCTTCCCGGTGCGCAACGACGCCCGCCCCTCCAACGTCCTGTACGTACTGCCAAGCGCCGACTACGCGGCCTACAACACGTGGGGCTGCAAGTCGCTCTACTACGACGCCTGCGGCGGCGCCAACACGATCGCCGGCGATGGGCGTGCGGTCGCTGTCTCCTTCGACCGTCCCCAGAAGGAAGGCGAACAACAGTACAACCACTTCTTCGGTCCCGACTACCTAACCGTGGCCTGGCTCGAGCAACAAGGCTATGAAGTCACCTACACCTCTGATGTGGATCTGGACTCCAATGCCAGCGAGCTACTGAACCACAAGGTCGACCTCGTCTCCGGCCACAGCGAGTACTGGTCCCACAACGAGTTCAACAACTTCAAGGCCGCACGCGACGCGGGCGTGAGCATCATGTCGCTCAGTGCTAATACCGCCTACTGGCAGACGCGCTACGAAAACAACCACCGCACGCTTGTTTGCTACAAGACGATCCAGGGCTCAAGCGACGGCGATCCGGGGGCAACCCCCAACGATCCAGCCTCAATCGGACCCAGCGGAGAAGCCCTGCCCCAGTTCGCGACGACCACGCGACGTGATCCTGGCGCACCGGCGGGCAACCCCAACGCGCCTCCCGGCGGGCGAATCGGTCCCAACGAACCGGAGAACTCACTGTTCGGCATCATGTATGTCGGCGACAACGACGAGGAACGCTTCCATCTGACGATCCCGCCAGGCAACGCCAACGGCGAATTCGCCTCCAACCGCGCATGGCGTAACGCGGGGATCTCCACGACCACCACGACGACCCTGCCTGAAGCCAACGTCGGCTGGGAGTGGGATCAGATCCCAACCCAGCCGGGCTACCTCGCACAGGAGCCGGCGGGCGTGAAGCAGCTCACGCTGACCAACGTCGCCAACACCGAAGACTCATGGCTGCAGGACGCTGGGCGCGCACGCGCCACGACACCGCCGGCCGGGGAGCCGAGCAACGTCAGCGCGGTCGAGTACCGCGCACCGAGTGGCGCGCTCGTGTTCGCCAGCGGCACGATGGAGTGGGCATATGACTTCGACGCGGAACGACCCGTCGACCAGCTCACCTACAACATCCTCTCTGAAATGGGCGCCAAGGCGGGCACACCGGGCGAAGACATCATTCCCGACTCGCCCACCGCCCCGCAACCGCCGCGGCCTTCGTTCACGGCAACGCCAAGCTCGGTCTTTATTGGCCAGAGCGTCTCCTTCAACGCATCCGCCTCGAGCGATCCAGAAGGCACGATCACCGACTACAAGTGGGACCTCGACAACAGCGGCAAATTCGCCACTGACACTGGTACTACGTCGACGTTGACGCACGTTTTCACCACCCCCGGCACCTACAACGTGACGCTAAAGGTGACTGACAGCAAAGGCCAGGTTGAAACCACCCGGCGCACGGTCAACGTGGCCAATACAGCAACAGCCACACTCACAGCCGCGATGAACCCGGTCGGCGCCGGACAGGCCGACACGCTCAGCGCGGCGGGCTCAGGCTCGGTCAACGGCACGATCACCGACTACAAGTGGGATCTCGACGGCAACGGAACGTATGAGACCGACACTGGCACCACACCCACAATCAAAAAGACCTTCGCGAGCACGGGTACCGCAACCGTAGGCCTGCAGGTCACCGACAGCAACGGCGCGACCGCAACCGCGACCCTTCAGGTGAAGGTGCTTGCGCAGGGCGTGAGTCGCTACACCGACGCCGTCACCGCGGCTCCTGGCCTGCTGCACTACTACCGCTTGGACGAGCCTTCTGGCTCCACGATCACCGACAGCGCGGGCTCCAGCAACGGAACGCTCGTCGATACCACGCTTGGCGTGCCCGGAGCCGTCAATGGCGACCCCGACACGGCAGCCAGCTTCCCCGGCGACGGCGACCCTATCGAGGGTGAGGCGGGCTCATCCGGAGCTATCCCGATGAACCTCTCAAGCCAGAGCACGGTCACCGTCGACTTCTGGTTGAAGTGGAACGCCTACGGCAACAACGACGCCTTGGCGATGGAGTTCACTCCCAACTACAACGAAAACACGGGCGGCTTCATCGTCGACCCCAACGCAGGCGAGTTCGGCGGCACCTTCGGCGTCGGCATCGGCTCCGGAGCTACCCGTAATAGCGTCTTCTTTGCCCGTCCGAGCGCGGGCGTGTGGCATCACTACGCCTTCGTGCTCAACACCAACGCGCCGGCCGCAACGGAGATCACTCCGTACGTTGACGGACAGTCCGTCAGCTACCAGAAGGAGAGCAGCGGTACCGGAGCAGGTCCGTTCGCGAGCTCTACCCTGTACCTCTTCTCACGCGCCGGAACGACGCTGTTCGGTAGCGGCTCGCTTGACGAGCTGGCTATCTACAGCGGCGAACTGAGCGCCGGCACGATCCAGGAACAGTTCATCTCCAACGGCCCCGAGCCGCGCCCGGTCGCTTCGATCTCAAGCTCACCGAGCCAGCCCCACGCCGGCCAGAGCACGACCCTGAACGGTTCCGGCTCTCATTACGCGAACGGCTCGATCACCAAGTACGAATGGGATCTCGACGGCAACGGCACCTATGAGACCAACACCGGTTCCACGCCAACCACGAGCACAACCTTCGCCAACCCCGGCACGTACACGGTCGGCCTGCGGGTCACCGATAGCGACGGCGCCGTCGGCACGACCACTAAGCAGATATCGGTCGGGAACTTCCCGCCCACGGCCAAGGTGAGTGTCTCCCCAAGCCCAGCGTTGACCGGACAAACAGTGACGCTCAATGCGAGCGAATCGACCGACCAAGGCACGATCACCGACTACAAGTGGGACCTCGACAACAGCGGCAACTTCGCCACCGACACCGGCTCGACGCCCACCCTCACCACTAGCTTCCAGACCGTCGGCTCGCACACCGTCGGCGTGCGCATGACAGACAGTCAAGGCCTGACGAGCACCACAAGCGTCAACGTGCTCGTCCTCGAACAAGGCGTCAGTGACTATGAGGACCAGGTGCTCAGTACACCCGGGCTAATCGACTACTACAAGCTCGGTGAGTCCCACGGGCCGACGATCGCCGACAGCAAGGGTTCGAGCAACGGCACGGTCAGCGGCGGCGCGTTCGGTTTGCCGGGCGCCGTCAAGGAAGACCCCACGACCGCGATCGGCTTCAACGGCACCAGCGACTCCGGCTCGATCCCGCTCAACCTGTCCAGCACCGGCAAGCTGACGATCGAGTTCTGGCTGAAGTGGAACGCCTACGCCAACAACGACGCCCTAGCGATGGAGTTCACTCCGAACTTCAACTCAAATGCGGGCGGCTTCCTTGTCGACCCCAACGCCGGTGAGTTCGGCGGAACGTTCGGCATCGGGATCGGCGGCGAAGGAGATCGCAACAGCGTCTTCTTCCAGCGCCCAAGCGCAGGAGTCTGGCACCACTACGCGATCACGATCGACACAAGCGCACCCGCAGCCAGCGAGATCAGCCCATACGTAGACGGGCAGCCCGTCAGCTTCCAGCAGGAGGGCGTCGCAGCCGGACAAGGCACGTTCGCCAACTCCACTCTGTATCTGATGTCCCGCGACGCCAGCGCCCTATTCGGGAGCGGATCGCTCGATCAGCTCGCGATCTACAACCAGCCGCTGAGCGCCGGGCAGATCTTCCAGCACTACAACTCCTCTGGGACTAATAAGGCCCCTAACGCGTCCTTCACAATCTCCCAGAACCCGGTGCGACCGGGACAGAGCGTGACGCTGAACGCGTCTGGTTCGACCGACGCGGGTGGCTCGATAGTCGACTACCAGTGGGATCTGAACGGCAACGGCACCTATGAGACTGACACGGGCTCCAACCCTGTTCTGAACACCACCATTTCGACCGAAGGGACCTACAACGTCGGCCTGCGCGTGATCGACAATCACAACGCAAGCGGCAATGCAAGCCATTCGCTCACGGTTGGCAACCTGCCACCAGTCGTCAAGGCGATAGCCTCGCCCAACCCGGTGATAGTCGGCCAAAACACGAAACTTGACGCGAGCGGATCGACCGACCAGGGCACGATCACCGACTACAAGTGGGACCTCGACAACAGCGGCAACTTCGCCACCGACACCGGCTCGACACCCACCGTCACCGCCAGCTTCCAGACGCCTGGCACGCACACAGTGGGCGTGGAAGCGACCGATGACCACGGCCTGAGCGCACGCACAACCGTCACGGTGACCGTGCTCGAACAGGCTGCCAACAGCTACTCAGAAGCGGTCCAGAGCACGCCTGGTCTAATCGACTACTACCACCTCAACGAGCCGCAGGGCCCGACAATCTTCGACAGTAAGGGCCTCTCCGCGGGAACGATCACGGGCGGCACGTTCGGCTCGCCGGGCCCGATCCAGCAGAGCACCTCGCTGAGCTTCAACGGTTCGAGCGACTCAGGCGCGGTCCCACTCAACCTGTCCAGCACAAGCCAGGTAACGATTGAGTTCTGGCTGAAGTGGAACCAGTACGCCAACAATGATGCCCTGGCGATGGAGCTCACTCCGAACTTCAACGAAAACGCCGGCGGCTTCATCGTCGACCCGAACTCAGGTGAGTTCGGCGGCACCTTCGGTGTAGGCGTCGGCACCGGCTCAAACCGCAACAGCGTCTTCTTCCAGCGCCCAAGCGCCGGGGTCTGGCACCACTACGCGATCGTGCTCGACACGACCGCGGCAGCCGGCAGCGAGATCACCCCTTACGTCGACGGCCAGCCCATCAGCTTCCAGCAGGAGAGCGCAGCAACAGGCCAAGGCCCGTTCGCCAACTCAACGCTGTATCTCATGTCCCGAGCCGGCAGTTCCTTGTTCGGTAATGGCTCGCTTGACGAACTCGCTATCTACAACCAGCTGCTCAGCCCCACGACGGTCTTCGCTCACTACCACTCGCGCGATGTCAACCTCGCGCTCGTGCCTTCGTTCACTGCCAACCCCTCCCCAGCTGTCACGGGTCAGAACGTGACCCTTGACGCATCGGCGTCTAGCGACTCGCAGGGCACGATCACCGATTACAGCTGGGATCTCGACGGCAGCGGCAAATACGCAACCGACATGGGCTCGAGCTCCACGCTCGTGCACGCCTTCACCACGCCAGGCACGTACGTGATCGGGCTGCGCACCACCGACAGCACGGGTGCGGTCGCCCGGATGACACGCGTACTGACAGTCACACAAGCGCCACCATCTACCCCGGTATTGACCCTCTCGGGCGCGAGCGGCAGTACGTTCCTGGCCGGCACGACCGCCTACACCAACCCGCAGAGCGGCAACTCGGGCAGCTTCACCGTGGCTGCGAGCACCAGCGACTCCTCCTCAGGGATCAAGGAAGTCGTCTTCCCCGCGCTCAGCGGCTTCAGCTCCGGTGGTGGCGTGGACACGAGCCTTCCCTACCAGAGCAGCTACAGCTGGACCGGTTCCGGCGCGCTCGCATCCGGCGCACAGACCGTCACGGCGACCAACAACGCCGGCATCAGCGCCAGCTCCAACTTCAATGTGGTGCCCGATACGAGTGCACCGACAGGCGGCGCGCTCAACATCAACGCCACCGCAGCCAGCAGCAGTGGATCCACCAGCTACAACATCACGGGCGTCTACCCGATCGCGATCCGTACCGACTTCAGCGAGGCCCAGTCGGCCAGCCAGTCGGGCTTGCGCTCGAGCACGCTGACGGTCGCCGCGACTTCACTCGCCGGCAACGTGTGCGGGACGTTTGGATCGCCGAGCACGATTGTCGGCAGCCCCAGTCAGAGTGAGCCGAGCGGTTGCTACCGCTACACCCTCACCGGCGTGGACAACGTTGGCAACCAGACAAGCGTCTCCACGACCGTGATCGTCGACACGACGGTCCCGAGCACCCCCTCGCTGACATTCAGCGGTCTGTCGTCCAACACCTTCTACAAGCCTTCCACCAACGCCCTGTACTTCAGGCCCTCGGCAGGTGGCAGCTTCACCCTGACCGCGAGCTCAAGCGACGCCCAGTCGGGCATCAAGAGCTACACGTTCAGCTCGCTCACAGGTAGCGGCTTTGGCGAAACCCAGACCGGAGGCACCGTCGTCTACACCTTCGGTGCGACCGCCACCCAGCCTCCGACCGCTCCCACCGTGTTTGCAGCCAGCAACGCCGGCGCCAGCTCCACCAGCGCTACCTACAGCCTGATCGCCGACAGCGCCGGACCGACCGGGGGCGCGCTTAGCGTCAACGGAACGACAGCCACTGCGAGCGGGGCAACCGGCTTCAGTAACACCGGTAACTTCACGATCGGCACGCGTACCGACTTCAGTGCGGACGCCGGTTCGGGCTTCCTCTCCTCGGTCTTGACACGTGCCACCGGCACGCTTGCGAGCGGCGTGTGCAGCGGCTTCGGCACCCCGACAACGCTCACCGGCACCCCGGCCCAGACCGGACTTGCCGCTGGCTGCTACCGCTACACGCTCACCGGTACCGACCGGGTTGGCAACACAGCGAACCTGACGACCACGATCGAGGTCGACAAGACCAAGCCAATCGTCAGCCTCAGCGTGCCAGGCTTTGCCGCAGGGCCCGTGGCCGTCACCTTCTCGGCTACCGACGTCGGCTCGGGCGTGAACACTGCCGCCGGTCAGCTCAGGCGCGCGACAGCAACCCTGACGCTCTCCAGCAACGTCTGTGGCACGTTCACCGCCTTCTCGAACATCGGCGCCACGGGACTCGCCTCGCCCTTCACCGATAACAGCGTGAGCACCGGGCACTGCTACGAGTACGAGTACACCGTACCCGACAAGGCAGGGAACTCCGAAACCTCAGCACTACTGTCCGCGGCAAGGGTGAGCACGACCAAGCCGGCCCTCACCGCGATCGCGGATACGACGCCAGGCACCACCGCCGGCAAGCCACAGGTCGGTGACGCGATCACGCTCACCTTCAACGAGCCGATTGCCGCCGCGAGCATTCCCAGCAGCGTGACGCTCACCTATGCGCGGGCGATCATCGGCGCCACCACCGTCGGAGTGTCTGGCATCGGCTCGGGCAACTGGTCGGCTGGAGACACGCTCAGCTCGCACTACAGCAACACCGGTGGCACTAACGCTGTTGTGACCGCGAGCACCGCTGTCAGTGGCGCCACGGTCAAGCTAACGGTGACCTCAATCAGCGATCCGAGCGCGAAACTGACTGCCGGTGGCCCGGCTGCCGTCAGCGGCACGCTCAACTCGGCGGTCAAGGACTCCTTCGGCAACACCGCGAGCACCAGCACGTTCACTTCCGGCAGCGTTAGGCTTTTCTAAAGAACACGGCACAAGCCGGTTCGCTCGCGAGAAACGCTCACACCAACGCGTTTTTCAGACATGAGCACTCAAACGATCAGCCTGGGGACCGACGCGACGCGCCTGTCCCCCACGCCCGCCCAGACCGACAACCTCGCAACCACACGTAAAGCTCGCGCCGGTATGGCGATGTCGCTCGCGACTTTCGCGATGGCGGCCGCCTCGGCCATTCAAGCGGTCCTGTACCTGGGACGCTTTGGCACCAACGCGCGCACCGACGGTTTCTTCATAGCGTTCGCGCTGTACTCCACGTTCGGCGTCTTCAGCCAGAGCCTACGGCTCACCTCCGTGCCGCTGCTGGTCGAGCCCGGAGCCCGCCTGAGCGTGCGCGAGTTCGCAGCCACGCTGGGACTCGTCGCTCTGCCCGTTCTGATTCTCACCGGTCCCTTGGCAGGCCCGCTTGCCCACCTGATCGCCCCAGGATTGAGCAGTCAAGGCCGCGACGTGACCGCTTCCGCGCTTCCGGTCCTCGGCTGCGCGATGGTGCTGCAACTGTGGGCCGCCGGCGGAGCCACCGTACTTGCGATCCGCGACCGCTTCATATTCGTCGCCGGTGCCTACATGTCGGGTGCAGCTGCCGGACTGATCACATTCCTGGCGCTGATGGGAACAGCCGGAGAGCAGACGCTCGGCTGGTCGATGCTCGCGATGGCGATTGTGACGTGCGCTTGGATGCTCGCCGGGCTACGCCGCAGCGGCGGCCTCGCCGGCGGACGCAGCAAGAGCTCGTTTACGGTGCGCGCGATCGGCGCCAACGCTGGGTTGATCCTCGGACGCACGGCGATCTATCTCGCCTTCAACGTGTTGTTCGTGATCACGCTCGCATTCGCTAGCCATGCAACGGCGGGAGGCACCACAGTCCTGTCTTACGCCTACCTGTTTGCCAGCTATCTGGTCGCCGGTACTGGAATGGCGCTTGGCATGTCGAACATTCCCGACATGACACGCGATGCCCGTGCAAAGCGAGAGGAGCTCGTCACGAGCACGGTGCCGCGCGGCTTTCGCTACGCGATGCTGATCGTGGCGCCCGCCTTGGCTGGACTGATCGTCTCCGGCGCGCCGCTGATCCATGCCGTACTGCCCAAGAGCCTCTCCACGGCCCAGGTGGGCCAGCTTCAGACCTTCGCGGCACTGCTTGTGCCATGGACTGTGTGTGCGCTGCTCGTCAACTTCCTGCTGCCAATGCTGTTTGCCGTCGGTCGCTCGCGACTGCTGAACATTCTCGCCGTGCCCTTCGTCCTGTTGCACATCGCGGCAACGGCGATCGGTAGTGCGCTGTTCGGTGTCGACGGCGCCGTGGGAGCCTTCTTCGTGGCGCCCGCCTGCTTTGCAGGTGTGCTGCTCTACGCGGGTGCCGGTCGAGCCGGGGCGCCGGCGCTACTGCGCGAGCTGGCGGGCGACGCCGGGCGCTTCCTTGGGCTCGCGGCGCTCTCCTTCGGCGCGAGCTGGGCACTAGGCACGACTCTTCAAAGTGGCTTTGCTCAAGCAGCGCTGGCTGGCGCCGTGGGCTGTGGGCTCTATGCGGTCGGCCTGCGCTTGATCGCTCGCAGGCAGCTCGAGATGCTCATGAGCACTCTTGTCGTCCGTCCCGCGCCGGCGTGAGCACGACGCTCGCCCCGCCGCTGGCCGCCGCGCCTGCGGCCGCCTCGCCGTCCTCGGTCTCGACAGCAAAAGCGCGTCGCGGGCCGGGCGACCGGGCTGTGCTCGGCGTGCTCGCGCTGTGCTTCTTGGCGCTCACCGCACTCACCTGGCGTAAGTGGGGTGTGCCCGAGATCGACGCGGGCGCCGAGCTGACCACTGCTGACCTGGTCAAGCACGGCGCGGTGGCCTACCGCGACGTGCGCTACTACTACGGCCCGCTTGGGCTCTATTCCTTGGCGCTCAGCTTCAGGGTGTTCGGCTCGAGTTTTACGACCGCTTTCGCGTTCGGCTTGGCGCAGACCGTTGCAATCCTCCTGGCTTTCTATGCCTTGGCGCGCCATTGGCTCGTGCCGCTCGTAGCGGGCTTGGCGACAGCCGTGCTGCTCGCGATCGGCTTCTCCGGGACGGCCTTTAACTTCATCCTGCCCCACACCGACTCGGCCACGTTCGGGGTGCTGTGCCTACTGTTGATGCTGCTCGCGCTCACGCGCGAGCGCGTATCGCTCGCCGGGTTGGCGGCGGGCCTGGTGGCACTCACCCGCCCGGAGTTCCTTGCGGTGGCCGCCGGCGCCGCGGTGGCATATGCGATCGCCACCTGGCGCGTATCCGGCCGCGCCGCCGCCTGGCGCGTTGCTTGGCGGCTGGCATTGCCGGCCATCGCGGTTGCGCTGGTGGTGTACGGGCTGTTCGCCGCCCAGGCCGGTGCGTCCAAGCTGTTTACCGAAAACCTGTGGCCAGTGAAGTTCTTGAACTCGGGCGTCAAAACCGAGCAGAACTGGATGCCGCTCACGCTCGGAAGCCTCGTGGGTCTGGCGGGACGCGCGGCGGTCTATGGTGGACTGCTGGCCGCCGTTGTTGCAAGCGCGGTCGGCTGGCACGCTCGCCATGAGCTCAAAGAGGGACTGCCCAAGCGCATACTCGCGCTGTGGCCGATCGCTGTGGCAGTCGTCGCGCTCGCGCTGCTCGACGGTGCCTTGCGTGCAACCGGAGTGCTCGATGGCCAGCGAACGGCGATCGAGCTGGAGGCACGCCATCTGGTGCTCGGCATGAGTTGGCTGCCGGCGCTTGGGCTTGCCGTGGCTGCGTGGGCGGCGGTGCGCTTCATACGCGGTGAGAGCTCCCCCTTGGGACTCTCATGGCCCGCCGATCTGGCGCTGATGGTTGCCGCGGCCGGACTCGGGCTGCGCGCCTACAACGCTTTCACGACAGAGGGCTCATACGCGCCTTACTATGCGGCCCCCCTAGTCCTGCTGCTCGGCATCCTGCACGAACGCCTGGCACAGCGCTGGCCAGAGGCACGTACGGCGGTGCTTAGTGTGCTCGGCCTCGTGGCCGCCGGGCTTGCCGCCTATGCCTTGGGCGGGCTGTATATCCACGACACGACCACTGTACACACGCCGCGCGGCAGCTTCGTGACTACTGCCGCAGCAGGTCCGGCGCTACAGGCCGCGGTTCGCCAGATCGACGCCCATACAGGTCCTGGCGAACGAATCCTTGCCGCCCCGACCGACGGTGGCCTGTACTTCATGAGCGACCGTCTGCCGGCGCTTTATGAGTTGACGGTCCTGCCCGGGCTGATCGCAACGCCCAGCGAAGAACGTGCAGCGATCGCACACATGCGAGGCGAGCACGTCGCGCTTGCCGCCATTGGCGCACGCGACCTGTCGATCTGGGGGACGCCCACCTTCGGCGTGAACTACAACCCCTTGATCGGCGCTTACCTACGAGGAGACGCGCGCACGACCGTGACGGTCGGCACGCTCGCCAATCCGGTCGGGGGCACCAACCCCTCGCACGGCTTCACGATCGTTCGCCTGCGGTGATGAGCTCATGCTCGAGCGAGAGCTGATCCTCACCTTCCACGGACTGGGAGAGCAGACTCCAGAGGGTGCGACGCAAGCAGAGCTCAAGGTGTGGGTTCCGGTCGAATGGTTCGAGGCCATCGTTAAGGCCTTGCCCAAGGAGGGAGTCACGCTCGCCTTCGATGACGGCAATGCCTCCGATGCGGAGTATGCGCTTGAGATACTCACGCGCCTGGACCGTAGCGCTCGCTTCTTCGTATTGGCCGAGCGGATTGGCACGCCTGGCTATCTGACAGAGCAACAGCTTGGAAGCCTGCACGCTGCCGGCATGACGATCGGCAGCCACGGACTCGCTCACCGCGACTGGCGCAAGCTCAGTGACGGGGAGCTCCAGGATGAGCTCGTGAGCTCGCGTCGCGCGCTCTCAGAGTTGCTTGGAGTGAATATCGACGAGGCCGCCTGCCCGTTTGGCTCATATGACCGCCGCGTATTGCGCGGCCTGCGCAAAGCCGGCTATCGCAGGGTCTACAACAGCGATGGTGGGAGCGCGAGGGTAGGAGCGTGGATCGCACCGCGCAACACCGTCCATCGCGAGCTCGAGCTTGAGCGCTGGCTGGCGCTCACAGCCGAAGGCCCACGGGCATGGGAGAGCCCTGCGCTGGTAGGCAAGCGACTCGTCAAGTGCCTGCGGTGAGCACACAGCGCAGATCGGTGCTCGTGGGGTTCGCCGATGCCTTGGCCGCCCCCGAAGTCGCCGCGAGCTTGCTCCAGGCCAACTATCGCGTGGTGAGCTTCGCGCGCCGCGGGCGCAAGGTGTCGTTGCGCAAGCTGGCGGGGATGGAGCTCGTGGAGGTGACGGCACCTGAGGATGACCTGGCGGCTTGCGCCGCCGAGGTGGCTTCATTGGCCGCCAGTCACGAACTGACGATGCCACTCGATGATCAAGCGGTGCTTGTGTGCGACCGGGGGCTCCCCACCGACGCACTGGTCGCCGGTCCCCGTGGAGCGCAGGCACAGCTCGCCTTGGACAAGCGCATGCAGCTGCGAGCCGCCGAAGCAGCCGGCCTGAAGGTGCCAGCTTGGGTTGAGCTGACAGCCGAGCTCACCGATTCAAAGCAGCCAGAGACGCCCGATCTGCCAGCAGTACTCAAGCCGGCGCTCGCCGCCGAGGAGCGCGATGGCCGGTTGCGAAGGCTCGCTCCACGATTTGTACGCGACGCGGCCGAGGCCGGACAGTTGCGAGAAGCGTGGGGGCCGTCTACTCCAGCATTGCTACAGCGCTGGGTGAGCGGCACGGGCGCGGGCATCTTCGGAATCGCCGACGAAAGTGGCATCCACCATCTCAGCGCCCACAGGCGCGTGCGCATGATGAACCCGGCAGGCTCGGGCTCAAGCGCTTGCGCCTCGACACAGGTGCCACAGGAACTAGTCGGCCCGATCGAGCGGATGCTCGGAGAGGCAGGCTGGCGGGGCCTGTTCATGATCGAGCTGCTGCACACGGATGAGCAGTGGTGGTTTATGGAGCTCAACGGGCGCCCGTGGGGGAGCATGGCGCTAGCCCGCCGCCTTGGCTATGAGTACCCGGCGTGGGGTGCGACTCTCGCCTTTGACCCCCATGCCCTACTGCCCCAGGCACCTCCGCTTTCTGAGGAGTTGCTCTGTCGTCATCTAGGCCGCGAGCTGGTCCACCTGCTGTTTGTATTGCGCGGGCCCGGTTCGCATCCGGGGGCATGGCCGAGCCGGCGGGCGACGATGCGCGACCTGTTGAGCGGTGGGCGACGCAGCGCTTGGTACAACCAAGGACCTGGCATGCGTGACCTGTTCATCGATGACACCATGCGAACCGTGGCCGCTCAAACCTGGGCGAAGAGCAAATGAGCACGATCAGAGCGGCCTTTCACGTGCACTCGGAGTGGTCCTACGACGCCGAGATACCGCTCGAGGAGATCGCCGCGCTGTTTCGCGGGAAGGGCTGCGAGGCAGTGTTCATGTGTGAGCACGACCGCGGTTTCAGCGAAGAGCACCTGCAGGCGTATATCGCGGCATGCCGTGAGGCGAGCATGGCGGGAGGACCGTTGCTCGTGCCGGGCATCGAGTATGCGTGTCCACAGGACCGCGTCCACGTTCCAGTGTGGGGGCCCGTGCCGTTTCTCGGCGAAGGCGTGCCCACGCTGGAGCTGCTGCGATCGGTGGCGGCTCATGGAGGCGCATCGGTGCTCGCCCACCCTGTGCGCCGCGACGCTTGGCAGCTGTTCGAGCGCGAGTGGCTCCAGCTGAGCAGTGGCATCGAGATTTGGACGCGCAAGTGGGACGGGTGGGCCCCCAACAGGCGCGCCTGTCGGATGGCCGCGGAGGCTGGCTTGGTCGGGGTGGGGGCGCTTGACCTGCATCGTGCCCACCAGATGTTCCCCTTGAGCATGGAGCTCGAGCTCAAGGGCACCCTCAGCATCGAGGCCTGTGTTGATGCGCTGCGCGAGGGTCGCTGCAGGGCCTTGATCGGCGATCGCCCCGTTGCTCCATTGACACGCGGCGGCATTGGAGCCTCAGCCCGAGCCGTGGAGAGCGTACGCCGACCGGTATGGCGACAAGGACGTCGCTTGCGCGAGCGAAAGCAAGCGCGGGGTTGACTCGTTTTGTAGTTGAACATGTCTGAGCACTCCACATCCAACTCCAACGGCGGGTCCTCCAATGGCACCGCCACGGGCTATGCCCGTCGGGCCGACCCCACAGGCGGTCCCCTTGTTGCTGACCTGGCGATCGTGATCGTCTCCACCAATGAGGCTCACTGGCTGGGACCGTGCCTCTCGACCGTCTATGCCCGCGCGGGCAAGGCGTCACTCGATGTGGTCGTCGTTGACAACGAATCGAGCGACGGCACGCGTGAGCTGGTGAACTCGAAGTTTCCGCAAGCGCGCGTGGTGGCTTCCGCAAACCATGGCTTCGGGCATGGCAACAACCGTGGTCTTGAGACCACCAGCGCACGCTATGTGCTGTTCCTCAACCCCGATACCGAAATCCTCGCGGGGACTTTCGGAGAGCTCGTGGACATGCTCGACGATCGTCCCGAGATCGGGCTCGCGGGTGTGCGCCAGCTGACGCCCGACGGCGAACTCTTCCCCACGATCAGACGCTTCCCTAGCGCCGCCCGGGCTTTCGGCGAGGCGCTTGCCTCAGAGCGCTGGCCGGTGAGCCCCACGTGGGCAGGCGAGCGGGTGCTCGACATGCAGCTGTATGAGCGTGAGTGCGAGTGCGACTGGACCTCCGGGTCGTTCATGCTCGCCCGCCGCGAGGCTTTGCTGAGCGCCGGCTTCTTGGACGAGCGCTTCTTCATCTATGCCGAGGAGCCGGACCTCTGTCTGCGCATGAAGCGCGCCGGCTGGAGCGTGCGTCACCTGCCCGACATGACGATCATCCACCATGCTTGCAAGGGCGGCGTGCGCCCGCGGATGATCGCCCAAGACGCCTTTGCCCGACGCCAGTATGCGCAGAAGCACTTCGCACGTCTGCACCGAACTCTGTACCTCGGCGCGATTGGCGCCCGACACGTGATCCGCGCGAGCATCGCCTCGGTGATGGGTAGCGACGCGGCGGTTCATCGCGAAGCTGCCCAAAGAGCTGTCAAGACGCTCGTTGGACGTGCGGAGCCGCCGTTTGGCGCGCCTCCGCCGACCGCCTTGCCACCGCCGGCGGCGCGACGATTGTTCTAAGACACGTCCATTCGGAGGGGAATGACATCCACTCCCGGGATCTGGTTGAAGTGACGGACGTTGCCGGTCCCTACCCGCCATCCAGCAGCCATAGCGGTAGCAGCAACGAGTCTGTCGTGAGCTCCAACTTCAGTTCCAGCTGCAGCCAAGCCGGCCCAGAGCCTTGCGTGAGTCCGGGCGACGAGGAGGTCGAAGGAGAGCGTCGGGAAGGCAGAGATCACGGCCTCGACGAATGTTTCGCGGCGCCCCCGATGCTCCTCCGACGCCCTATGTACGCCGTGCAACAGCTCTGAGGCGGTAATAGCCGCGATTCCGACTTCCTCGTTCTCACCTAGCTTCGCCACCAAACGCTGAGTGACCTCTGCCATCGCGCTGACGGCGGGCAACCCTCTGACGGCCCGCTCAAGCTCAATGAAAACAGTGGTATCTAGGACCGTGCCCACGGATCGGATGGCACTGGCCCGATGCTGTCGAGTACCGCCTCCATGTCCTCAGCGAAGGCAGGATCTGGCAGAACGGCCTGTGTAAGCAGGACGAGCGCCTCCTTCAATGGCCTTCCACGACGCAACGCGACCACCCTCCCACGATCATCAGGGTGGACGATGACATAGGCAGGCCGCTCACGATTGACTACGACGACCTCCTCATGATGAGCTACCGCCTCCCGAGCCTTACGCGGGATACGGACCTCCTCAGCTTTTATCGTCGCCATGCCCCGATTATAACCAACCGTACGGAAGTGTACGGAATAACCCTGCGGGGCCTCAATCAGCCAACGACGGCCTCTGCGGCGTCGACCGGCTCCACCTTGGGCGGGCGCCGGCGGCGCAAACGATCGCCAAGCGGCCCGAGCACCTGCACGATCAAGTGCCGCACATCCTCCCAGGCCGCGGGGAAGCCAAACCTGAGCACGAGCGCATAGACGACCATGCCGAGGCTGCCCACGAGCGCGATCAGCAAGGCTCGCGGCATCTCACCAGTAAGCAAGTGCATGGCCGGCGCAGTGACCGCGCCAAGCGCGAGGCAGCCGACCACCGCGGGGCTCAGCTCGGGAATAAGACGTCCCATGGAAATCCCCACATTGGGATGCAACAGAAAATGGTAGGCCCCGATCAGGATCACCAGGTACGCGAACACGACCGCGGCGGCCACGACCATCAGGCCATGGCGGGATGCGAGCAACACAGCTCCCGCATAGACAAGGAGGCGCGCCACGTTGAATACCAGCAAGGGACGGGGACGGCCGATCGCAAGCATCACTTGGGAGTAGCCGGTGAGGACCGCGGCCAACATTCCCGCGAGCGCCAGCACCTGGGTGGGCTCGACTGAAGGCTTCCAAGCACTGCCGAAGAGATAGGGCACGAGCACAGGAGCGAGCACGATCAAGGAGGCCAGCAAAGGGAAGATGATGGCCGCGTGCACACGCGCGGCACGCTCGTGCACGGCGCGCAGCTTCTCGCGGTCGGGGGTGCGCGAATAGACCGGATAGGCAACTTGGACCATCACGCCGCTGAGCTTGTCCTGGTAGACCACACCGAGGTTGAAGGCCCGGTAGTAGATGCCGGTCGTTGCAGCCGACAGGCGAGCCGCGAGGATCACGTAGTCGACGTTGCGGAACATCACCTCCACGAGGCCCGCAAGCGCTGCGGGCAAGCCAAAGCCGCCCACGCGCCGCTGGGCGTGCAAGGACCAACGCGGCCATGGGGCCGGCGCGCGCGCGAACAACAATGCCGAGCTGATACTCATCTGGACCAAAGCTCCGATAACGATTGCGCGCGCCCCCAATCCCCCCAAGGCCAAGCCGACCGCGACCGCGTAGCCGCCGATCACGCTGATCGTGTCGATCAGGCTGGTGCTGCGGAAATCCAAGTTCCTCCACAGGGTTGCGCGCGAGACGCCTCCCAGGGCCGCGATAAAGAGGATCGGCGAGATCAACTCGATCAAGGAGGCTGTCTGGGCGCCGAACAGGGGGCGCCCCACAGGCTCTGCCAGCAGGAACACGCCGAGGCTCAGAATGGCTCCTCCCACGAGGCTCATGAGCACCGCGGCACGGCGATCCTCCTCGTCGATCGTCTCGCGTTGGACGAGCGCGGAGGCGAACCCCTCAAAGGTCAAGATGCCCGCCAAAGGCAAGAAGATCAAAGCAACGGCAGCGCGCCCAAACTCAGCAGGCGCGACTAGACGAGCGAGCGCTATCGCGGCGACGAAAGCCAGCGTTTCGCCCACGACGCGCGTGATCGCCAGCCAACGCAGGCCGCGAATCGTGGTCTCTTTGAGGGTCTCCTCGGGCATGCGATCCTTGAGAAATCAACGTTTGGCCCGCCATCGCGCTTGCGATGAAACAGGGCACTCGCTAACCCACAAGTTCGCGCGCTCAGCAGGCGTTTTTTAGTTGATGCAAGGCGAATCCGGCGCAGCGCTGGCGATGAGACCCCAGCGGGACATACCAGCGACCGGGGAGGTGGTCTTCACCTTCTCCTCGCTGAGCTGGGGAGCAGCCGCGCGGCGTGGCTGGTTCGGCACCGAGGACCGGCTAGCGCGTACCTTGGTCGAGCACGAAGGGGTGCGCAGGGTTCTGATCTGCGACCGTTCCCGTAGCCTGCCGCTCAAGCTGGTGCGCGACCGCTTTGCGGCAGACGCGGAGACATTCCCGACTGATGAGAACACAAGGCTGCTCTCGCCGGTGAGGCTGCGACGCGGCGACCCGACCTCCTTGCGCGGAGTGGAGCGCGGATTCGCGGCATATGGCCGGGCGATGGAGCGCGGAGCGCGGCGGATGGGCCTTGAGGATCCGGTGGTGATCACCACCCATCCTTTGGTGGCTGGCTTTGCCGATCTCTCGTGGGCGCGCTCGGTGACTTACTACGGCTTGGACGAGTGGACTGTTCACCCGGGCTATCGTCCCTGGTGGCGGGCATATGCGCAGGCCTATGAGCTGATTCGCGAGCGCGGCCACAAGGTGGCCGCAGTCAGTGAGGCGCTGCTGGAGCGAATCGCACCGACCGGCCCCGGGCTGGTCGTCCCGAATGGCCTCGAGCCGAGCGAGTGGTCGAGCTCGGCACCCCAATCGAACGCTGGCGAGGCGTGGTGGCTGCCTGGGGACTCCGCGAAACCGCTATTGGTCTACGCGGGAACGCTGGATGCCCGCCTGGACGTCGACTGGCTGCGCCAAACCGCCAGGGCGCTACCCGTCGCGAGGATCGCACTGGTTGGCCCGGTCGTCGAGGACGCCCACCTGGAGCCATTGCGTAAGGAGCCCAACGTGGCAATCCACACGCCTCTTCCCCGGGCACAGCTGGCGGAGCTGATCCGTGCCGCGGATGTGGGACTCGTTCCCCACCGGCGTACCGCCTTGACCGAGACGATGAGCCCGCTGAAGCTCTACGAGTACCTCGCTGGAGGACTACCGGTCGCCGCAACCGACTTGGAGCCCATGCACGAGATCGACCCGCGCGTGCTGCTCGTCGGGGAGGGCGAGGATTTCGCCGGCGCTGTGCAGCGTGCGCTGGCATTGGGACGAGCCGACGAGCGTCAGCGAAACGCGTTCGTAGAGGCCAACTCGTGGCGCAGCCGCCATGAGGCGCTGCTCGAGCTGGCCTTCAGCTGATCACCCACACGCTGCTGGAGATCTGCTCTCAGCCGGCTAAAGCACCCCGCCGAGATCGCCTTCAGCTGATCCGCGCGCGATCGCGGGCCTCACTGGCGAGGCGGCGCAATAGTGGGCGCACGCGTGGTCGCGGTGCCACATAGGGCACCGGCAGGTGAGTCTGTTTCGGATGGGGATCACCGTTGCGTGCGATTCGCGCAAGTGAGCTCCAGTGCACGTCCCCAAGCGCGTTGACCGTGGCAGTGGCATCAGCCAGCACGTCCAAGCCATGCTCGAGCAGATCGTGATGGGCGTAGAGGATCAAGGGCTGGCCGAGGAAGGCGCGCAAGACCAAGTCCTCCCGCGGAGCATTGAAGCCGGTTCGCGGCAGCGAAGGCAAGCCACCCGCGACCATCTCGTGGCTGGCCCAGCCCGTCAGGGCGCCGCGCTCGGGGGGCCCTGCGCCGAGTGCCGCGGCGGGACCTGGGCGGTCTGGACTAATCCAGGGATAGGGACGCGATACGCATACCCCCTCGAAGCCTCCCGCGCGAAGACCGCGTGCGGCTGACTCGGAGAGCTGCTCATGCGGTGGAACCATCACGCGCTCATAGGGGATGCCCGTGCGTCGTTCAAAGGCCGCGGCGCGGGCTAGGGCGTGGCGGGCGAGCACGAACCCCTGTCTGTCGGTGACGATCCGGCCCAGCTCTGGACCCAGATGATCGTTGCCGTGAACGCAGATGGAGAGCTGGGCGGGGTGCTCCTTGAAGGTTTGTACTGCGCTGCGCCGCGCGAACCAGCCGTCTAGGGGCGTCATCGCTATGACCATGTGGTAACCGTGCTCGAGGGCGTGACGCGCAAGCTCCCGATAGCGCAGATAGCCATAGCTCGGCCAGTGGAGGTTGGGATCGTCGAGCACGAAGGCCGCCATCGGCGCTCGCGCCGATGGGCGTAGATCGCGAGTGAGGTCCTGCAGGAAGCTCACAAGCGCAAGCAGCGCCAGGCAGCGTCCCGGAGCCAAGCGCTCACGCAAGGACTCGCCCGCCTCGAGCTCCAAGGGGGCCACTGACACGAGCTGCTGTGGGCCACTGCCACCCCGGTCGCCGGCGAGTACCCATGCGGGTGCACCTTCGATCGTGGCGAGCACAAGCTGCTCAGGCGCCCTCGCCTCCTCCGGGAGCGGCATGCTCCAGCCGTCGCTCAGGTGTGCGCCACGCAGCGGCCGTACGTGTGCGATCTCCGAGAGTGCAACCAGAGCGTCCCCCCCATCCTGTGCGCGCTCATCTCCAATCGCCAGCAAGGTCGGTGCTCCGGCAGGCAAAGTGTCGGGCGCTTGAGCGCCGAACGCCAGCAGTGCGTCGAGCTCGTTGCATTCGCTTGCATCACCCTGGCTCTCGAAGCGAACTGGGTAGGCGACTTCGAGTGCTGCGAGCAGTCGTGCTCGCTCCTTGTGCGCACGCGCGGGGAAAACACCTACGCGCAAGGTCTTGCGCCCACTGGCCCGCGAAGGCGAGGGTGCTAGCTCGGACGTAGCGCCCATATCGTCCCATTGCTCGCAACCGGACGGTGTTCGCAGAGCACCTCAAAGCCCGCGTCTGTGAGAGCGGCATGGGCGGCGGCGCGTGGGTCAGGATGTGAGCACTGCTTGTCGTGCCACTCCATGACCAAGGCCTGCGCAGGCAAGGACGCCAGCCTCGGGTCGGCGAGGATCTCCCACTCGCTGCCCTCGATGTCGATCTTCACGAGATCCGCGGACTGGGCCAGTCGGAAGGCATCTACGCAGGGGACCTCGATCGTGTCCTGCTCAGAGGACTCCGCACCAGCCACGTGCGATTCGGCGAACTCACCCGCGACGAAGCGCACACTGCCCTCATAGTTGGTTGCGCACGCCGGCACAACCTCGATCGAACCCGCGGCCGCGGTTCGACGCAGTAGCTTGAGATTCTCCGGATCGGGCTCCACCGTTGTGATGCTCGCGCCCGGCCAGCGCTCACTACAGGACGCGGCGAACAGGCCGATGTTGGCGCCCAGGTCGAGTATCCGCGGAGGCCGGTCGAGCGCTCCAAGGCGCTCGAGCACGGCCTGTGGCGGGTCGTACTCGCCGGCGATGAAGATCTCAGAGAAGATGCCCACATCACGGCTTGAATGACGGATGAAGTAAGGAACCCCTCCGCTACGGGTGTGGTAGGCACCGACGATCGGGCGGGCGCGATGCTCACGCCACTTGAAGCGCCACAGCTCACGAACCGCCCGGCGCCAGAGCCCGTACTCGCGGACGAAGCGCAGGCGACGGGCCACAGAGGAGCTCGCTGGGAGCGCCAGGGGAGCCCCAACATCGGCAGCGGGAGCGGTCACGGGCGTCGCAGACATACACATTCAACGATTCAAGGCGGCCCCGACTCGCGCGAGCCTTCATGAACTCGAGGACCCGAAAGCTCGTGAAAGCCTCCGAGCCGCTCGTGAAAGCCTCCGGCCTACCGGAAGCACAGAGGCGAGATCACAAACAGCGCGGCTTCAGTGGGAGGGGCCATAAAGCCGGCCCGCCGGACTCCAGTCGACGCCGATGCCACGGGGGCTGCGCGCGAGGCGGTAGTCGTCGCTCGCCGGCTTGACGAATCGGGGCCGTGCGAGAGTGCGATCGGAGCGACTCGCGCGGAGCGACGATGGTGTCTGGCCAAATATGTTGTCGTGCTCGGTGATCGCGAAGGGAGTGCCGATCGGCGGCTCGATCACGAACACGGCGATCAGATTGTGGTCGATCGTGGCGGTCGGCTCAAACGAGGCTTCATCGGCCACGAGTGCAAGCCCCTTTCCATCCCAGATCGTGTTGTGCTGGATCGTCAGTCCGCGCACGTTCCAGATCTGGGCGAAGTTGGCGTAGCTACCGAGATGGTCGCGCACGAGCAGGTTCTCGGTGAGCGACACGTTGGTGGCATCGCCATCCTTGACGAAGAGGCCCTGGCAGTCGTTGTCGTGCTCATAATTGTGATCGAAGACGAGCCCTTCGCCGCCAAAGACCGACTGGACGCAGTCAGTGTGGTTGCCGGACTCGAGGATGTGATCGAACTCGTTGCCGGTGATTCTCACATTGCGCCAGTTATCGAGATGGATCGCGTCTTCGCTGCCATCGGTCCCAACGTCGTGGATGTGGTTGGCTGAGATCGTCACGTTCGCGATCGGCGCCTGCGGTTCGCACCCGGACCACTTGGGCGCGTTGGGAACAGTGCAATCGGAGGTGTCGAACACGATGCCCTCACCGCCCTGTCCGCCGGCATTGGAGATGTCGTCGTGCTCGATCGCGACATTTGAAGCGCCGGCCGCAATCGCTATCTCACCATGCACCCACAAGTCGCGCACGACGATGTGGCTGCCCGCGATCGAGATCGAGCCGGTGCTCACGTGCGCCCCGGGTGCCGGTGCGAGGACCACATTGCTCGTGGGTTTGGCGCTAAGCGACAGTTGCCCCGTGTAGTTGCCCGCTCTGAGGCAAACCGTCCCGCCGTGACCGGCCATCGCCACAGCATGCGCGGCACCGGCGAGACTCGAAGCGTGGGAGATACAGTGAGAGTGAGCGCCCGGAGCGGACGCGTGAGGACCGGCTGCGTCTGTCCCTAAGTTTGCCTGGATCAGCACTACCGCCAGTACGACGGCAAGCAGCGGCGCCACGCCCAGCAGGAGGACGAGGCGCCTACTGCGCCGGCTCATCCCGCGGGGCCGTAGCTCTCTTCGGCCGGGGCCCAGTCGATACCGATCCCGTTGGGGTTGCTGGCCAAGCGGTAGTCGTCGGTAGCCGTATTGGCGAACTGGGGGCTCGAGACGACGCTATCACCGGAGCCCTCGTTCAGATTGGTGGGTGATTCTCCGAAGATGTCGTTGCCCTCCGTAATCGAGAAGGGGTTGCCGACCGGCTGTGACACTTTGAAGATGTTGAGCACGTTGTGGTTGATTGTCGCAGTCGGCGTGAACGAGGCGCCTTCGGCGACGAGCGCGAAGCCCTTGCCATCCCAGATCGTGTTGTGCTGGATAGTGAGACCTTGTGTATTCCATATCTGAGAGAAGTTGGCGTAGCTAGGGATCTGATCGCGCAAGAACAGGTTATCGGTGAACGACACGTTGGTGGCATCGCCATCCTTGATGAAGATGCCTTGACAATCGTTGTCGTGCTCGTAGTTGCGTTCGAAGAAGAGACCTTCACCGCCGTAGACAGACTGCAGGCAGTCGGTGTGGTCGCCTGCCTCGACGATGTGATCGAACTCGTTGCCGATGACGGTCACGTTACGCCAGTAATCCAGATGAATTGCATCTTCGGTTTTGTTTTCGCCGATATTGTGAATGTGATTGGACGAGATCGTCACGTTCGAGATCGGCTTGTCCGGTTCGCAGCCGGGCCAAGTGGGAGCGTTGGGAGCCTTGCAATCGGATGTGAAGAACACGATGCCCTCACCACCGCCGGTGATGTCGTCGCGATCGATCGTTATGAAGGACGCTCCTTCTTCGAGCTTGACTTCGCCATCGATCCACAGTCCACGCACGACGAGGTGGCTACCGGCGACTTCGACCTTGCCTGCGGTGACGTGGGCTTCGGGCGCCGCCTGCACGGTGACGTCAGCACTGTGAGTGGAGTTGAACGTGAGATTGCCGTATGCACCCGAGTTCAGGCAGATCACGCTTCCCGCGGCAGCACTCGACACCGCGCTAGGCACGTTGGCGCCCTGACTGAGCGTCTGCGTGCACGCCGGGTAGGGCTGCCCCGGCGGTGGCGGTGGCGGTGGGGGAGGAGGCGGAGGAGGCGGAGAGGAAGATTCGATCACGACCGTCGTCACCTTCGAGTTGGCCGTGGCGGAGCCTCCCGCGTTGGTGGCCGTGACAGACACGCGCAGCGTGTGACCGGCATCGCTTGAGGTCAGGGTGTAGGTGACTGAGGTCGCACCAGAGATGCTGGCGCAGCCCTTGCCCGTGGAGTCACAGTCCTGCCAGTGGTAGGCGTATGAACTCGGGCTACCGCTCCAAGTCCCCTTGCTGCTCGATAGGACGTCGCCCACGATGAGCGTTCCGCCAATCATGGGCACCGCGTTGTTGACCGGCGCAACCGTGGTTTTTTTGACCGGTTTTTCTTCGACCGGAGGGGTTTCTTTGACCGGCGGTGTTTCTTTAGCAGGGGGCGTTTCTTTAGCCGGAGGTGTCCCTTTAGCTGGAGGCGTTTTTTCGACCGGAGGCACCTGTTCGAGCGGGGGAGCAAAGGGCGGTGCTGCGGGCTGCAGCAGAGACGATGCGCCACCCGCGGGCAGAGCAGAGATCGTGGGAGGTGTGAGGTTCACGGGAGCGCCAGAGCCCGCGGACCCTGGTCCAGGGGAGGACAGTGGCGAGGACGAGGACGCCGCGCTGGCGTAAGCCGAGATCGGGCAGTGTGCATGGCGCCGGACCCTCGCCGCGCTCCAGGCCGAGGGCAATGCACTGAGATCAGCGCGCACGCTGGCATCGCTTTGGCAGCTTCCGTGCAGGCGCGCTCGATAGCGCAGCATGCCGCCCTCTCCGAGCACGGTCAGCCAGTAAGACCTGCCAAGCACCAGCCGGGGTGTCCGCGTGAGCGTCACGACATTCCATGCGCCACTTCGCGGAGCTAGGATCGAGCCAGTCGCAAGCAGGGCGCCGGGATGGCCGTGACGGTTGCCATAGAGCCCCACCACAACCCTTGTGGCGCCGCTGCGTGCATCTAGGTAGAGCCGCAGCGTGGCTGCGCGACCCGACGCATGGGCGCGCAAGCGGAATGCCTCCAAGCGCCCAGAAACGAGCGCGTCGTGCTGGGACTCGACGGTTGTGTCTCCAAGGAGCACCTTTGCGGGCCCCGCCGCCCGTACGCTGAGCGCGCCCAGCGATAGTGCGAAAATTGTTGCCACGATCAGTGTCGCCATGAGCGCGATCGACCGGTCGCGGGCGTGTCTCGGCGTGGATGCACGACGATACGCGTTCGGCATCGAAACCTCTCCTGTCCTCGTCGTTTGGGCGTGACAGTTCGATGAGCCCCTACCCCAGAGCCCTTAACCCGCGCCGTACTATACATAACCATGCTCGCGAACTTGTGAACACGACGTGAGAGCTTGTTAGCGCGACCTTTCAATTCGAGCTCAGTAGCCGCAACCCTCCTCGCCAGGGAACGCGAAAGGGCGCTTGCTCCGAAGAACAAGCGCCCTTTTCGATCAAGCTTGAGCCTTGTCGCTCAAGCGCTGCTGTGAGGCGCGAAGCCGAGCTAGTTGGCTGGCCCGTACAGCACTTCAGCGGGGCTCCAATCGATCCCAATGTGATTCGGGTTTTTCGCCAGGCGATAGTCGTCTGTCGCAGTGTTCATGAATGCCGGTTTGGATTCCATCAGGCTATTGGGCCCAACATTGAACGTGTACTCGTCGTTGCCTGTGAAGACGTCATAGTTCTCCGTAGTTGCGTACGAAGGACCACTTCCGGGCCTCACATTGATGTTGTCGAACACGTTGTGATTGATCCCAACCGTCGGTCCGGCCGCGGAGCCGTCTGCCTGCACGATCGATCCCGACGTGCCTTGGTAGGTGTTGTTGGTGATCGTCAAGCCGGGGATGTTCTCGTCCACCCAGATGCCCGTCACCTGGCCATTGGTGTTGGTATTGCGCAGGCTCAGGTTGTCCGAGATAGTGACATTGGAGATGTCACCATCCTTCAGGAAAGGAAGACCCTGCGCACCGGCGTTGTCGTGTGTGTAGTTCTTCGTGATCGTCAGACCGCTCGTCGTCACGCCGCCGTTGTAGGACTGCAGCGTGTCGGTGTGGCAGGTCGAGCCTGGGCACTCCTTGATTTCGTAGATGTCGTTGCCTTCGACGGTTATGTGATTCCAGCCATCGAAGCGCAGAGCATCTCCCTCGTTGGTCGGGCTCGTATTGTGGATGCGGTTGTAGGCGATCGTGATGTAGCTCGAAGGAGTCGAGGTCGCGCTCATCACACTGATCCCGTACCCATTGGTCGGCCCGACATCATTGTGTTCGATCACATCGTGGCTAAAGCCGGGGTAGGGACCACCCGAGCCCACATTGATCGTGCCGGTACTGTGCAGCTGGCTGACCGTGACGTTAGACGCGGCGATGTTCACACCCCCGACGACCACATGAGCTCCGGGCGCCGCCGTCAGCGTCGCGTTGCTCGAAGGGGTTGTCGTGATGCTCACAGAACCATAGGTCCCAGCGGTCAGACAAACGACCGCGCCCGCCTTCAGCGCACCGTTTATCTGCGAGACGCTCGAGATGGTCGTGGTGCAGCTTTCACTACCGCCACCACCGCTGCCGCCACCAGATTGTTGAGCCGCCGCAACGCTCGCTGTTTGGGTAGAGCTCGCAGCCTTGGAACCACCTTCATTGGTCGCCGTCACGGCTACCCGAATCGTGTGGTTCACGTCACTGGCTGCCAGCGTGTAGCCAGCTGCCATGGCGCCCGTAATGTTGGCGCAATTAGCACCGGAGGCATCACAGTCCTGCCACTGGTAGGCGTAAGACGACGGGCTACCCGTCCATGAGCCATTAGTTGCACTCAAAGACTGGCCTTCAGTCGTGGTCCCGCTGATCGTGGGAAGCACCGTATTAGAAGGCGCTGCCGGCGGAGGCGGAGGCGAGGGCAACGAAGCCACTGTGGCTGTCGCAGCCGACGTGGCGGCCGTCGAGCCACCTTCATTAGTCGCCGTCACAATCACGCGGATCATGTCACCAACATCACCCGAAGTGAGCGTCACGCCCGCTGATTTGGCACCAGCGATATTCACACAATTGCTACCCGAGGCATCACAGTCCTGCCACTGGTAGGCGTAAGACGACGGGCTACCCGTCCATGAGCCATTAGTTGCACTCAAAGACTGGCCTTCAGTCGTGGTCCCGCTGATCGTGGGAAGCACCGTATTAGAAGGCGCTGCCGGCGGAGGCGGAGGCGAGGGCAACGAAGCCACTGTGGCTGTCGCAGCCGACGTGGCGGCCGTCGAGCCACCTTCATTAGTCGCCGTCACAATCACGCGGATCATGTCACCAACATCACCCGAAGTGAGCGTCACGCCCGCTGATTTGGCACCAGCGATATTCACACAATTGCTACCCGAGGCATCACAGTCCTGCCACTGGTAGGCGTAAGACGACGGGCTACCCGTCCATGAGCCATTAGTTGCACTCAAAGACTGGCCTTCAGTCGTGGTCCCGCTGATCGTGGGAAGCACCGTATTAGAAGGCGCTGCCGGCGGAGGCGGAGGAGGTGTCGTTGTCGATTCAGCTTCGACAATCACGTTGTGCTCCACCGTGGCTGTCTGCCCCGACGCGTCTGTGACCGTCAGACGTACGTACTTGGTACCCGCTTCCTGGAAGGTAAACGAAGTGACCTGACCCGTACTTAGGGGCCACAGTACCGTTTCCGGCTGAGTCGGGGAGCCGTCGTCCGACCATTCATAGGTGCACGGCGCAGCTGCACACGTGGAATTCGAGCCGTTGAGAGCGACAGGCTGACCTGCGACAGGTGAGTTCGGGGTTGTGGTGAAGCTCGCCGTCGGAGGCGCAGGAGGAGGCGGTGGCGACACAATGGCTGCTACCTGCTTGGTCGCAGCCGAGCTGGCCGAGCTTGATCCGCCTTGGTTACTTGCCGTGACCATGACTCGCATCATGTGCCCATCATCGCTAGCGCCGAGTGTGTAGCTAGCGCCCGTGGCGCCGTTCACGCTCGCGCAGTTCGCGCCTGACTTGTCGCAATCCTGCCATTGGTGAGCATAGGAGGTCGGGCTGCCGCTCCAAGAACCGTTGGTGGTGCTTAGAACCTTGCCCTCAGCAGGTGTACCGCTGATCGCCGGCAGTGCCATATTGGTCGGAGCGGGCATCGGCGGTTCGACTACTGGGGGTGGTGTCGGTTCAACCTGGGTAGGCGGCCCGAGTACTGATTCGGCCGCTGTTACATATGCCGACAGAGGGCAGTCCGCATAGGTTCGGCCAGTCCGCCAAGAGCCAGGCAGCGAACCGAGTCCGATCTGCGCCTCGGTCTCGCTTGGACAGGGTCCACCGCGACGATCGCGATAGCGCAGTGTTCCGCGCTCGCCAAGAATGGCAAGCCAATAAGTCTTACCCGCAACGAGCGAGCTGGGCGTCAATGCCACCGAATTCCAAGCCCCAGCTTGAACCGCTGCGATAGAGCCGCTAGTCAAGAGTGAGCCAGGGTGACCACTTGAGCCACTACCGTACAAGCCGACGATCAACGTGCGTGCGGCATTGTGGGAATCGATGTAAACATGCGCAACACCGGCAAGGGCCGAGGTGCTTGGCTGTACGCGAGATGCTTCAGCTTCGCCCGCATTCAGATTGTCAGTATGAGACTCGATAGCAGTCTCTCCGAGCAGCGGAGTAGCGGAGGTTGTTGCGGCATCGCGCAACGACACTAGCCGGACAGTCTTGCTTCTGTGACGGGCCTTGCCTGTCTTGCCATGACGCACTGTCTTGCCATGGCGTACCCCGCGATGACGTAGTGCATGAGATGTTGCATGGTGTGAGTGATTTGCCGCAACCGCCGATGGAGCGGCGAAGGCAAAAAGCAGTGCAAGGGCAGCAAAAATATTACGTGTGGCTGGCTTGAGCATGGGGCCTCCCGCGAAGGGCCTGCGTGGGCATGTGCTCAGTTGTTTCGGTCCCTACCTACTAGGCCTTGAACCTTTTAGGGACCTACTGGACACAGTCGCAAAATTACGACGACGTTTTGGTGAATATCGAGGAACGACTGTCGGCTGGTTGTGGGTCGTGCCGTTCGGTCTACGCCTGGGTGATGCCCCTTCAGCGAGGCGCCAAACGCCCGATTGATATGTTCGGGTTCATGGATTCATCCGGCGATGCTCTGCGAGTCGTTCTCGCCGACGACCACCACTTCTTTCGCGAGGGTTTGCGTGGGATGCTTGAGACCGCCGGCGTGAGCGTGGTCGGCGAGGCAAAGGACGGCGCCGAAGCCTTGGCGCTCGCCGGCGAGCTCAAGCCCGACCTTGTCGTGATCGACCTGAACATGTCCGACACGCTGGGGGCCGAGGCGCTGCGCCGCATAGCGGCCGTGAGCCCCGAAGCGAGGATGGTTGTCCTGACCACCTCCGTGGAGGCATCCGAGGTACTAGACGCGCT
Source organism: uncultured Solirubrobacterales bacterium (assembly GCA_963746645.1). Classification (GTDB taxonomy): domain Bacteria; phylum Actinomycetota; class Thermoleophilia; order Solirubrobacterales; family Solirubrobacteraceae; genus Palsa-744. The sequence continues at coordinate 2,409,897 of CAVVBQ010000005.1, read as the reverse complement.
GCAGGCAGGTGCCTGCGGTTACATCCTCAAGGGCGCACGAGCAGATGAGCTCATTGCTGGCATCCGCCAGACCGCGAGCAGCCATGTGGTGCTCTCGCGAGCCGTAATGGAAGCGCTGGTCATACATGTCGGCCCTAGCGAAGATGCGGACCTGCAGGCGCACAGCGAAGGTCCTCAGCTCACCGCACGCGAGAAGGACGTTCTTCGCTTGATCGCCGAGGGCGCAGACAATGTCGCGATCGGCCTGGAGCTATCGATCAGCCGGCACACCGTCAAGCAGCACGTCACCAACATCTTCCAGAAGCTTGGAGTGCGTACGCGCGTGGAGGCGGCCGTCTACGCCGTGCGCGTCGGTCTGGTCTGAGCCCATCGGTCGACACGACGAGTGTTGGCCTAGTCTGAGCCCGCCCGGCCGACGGGGGCGCGTGGGCCTCGTCTGAGTCCGCTAGGCCGTGGCGACGAGCGGCTCTATTGCCCGAATCGCCGCATCACGGTCCTCAACACCGAGCTTGGCGACTCCGGCCGAGATGTGGCGACGAACGGTGATCGGCGAGAGCGATAGAAGCTCGGCCACCTCAACCGTCGCCAAACCCGAGCCGAGCATCCTGAGGATCTCCGACTCTCTGGGCGTCAATTGCACCGTGCCTACACGCACGGGACTGGCGGTAACGCCTGCCGCGGTGAAGGCGCGGAACTCCTGCAGTACTCGCCCAACCAGGGTGCGGGGAAGCGCAGCCTCGCCCTTGAGCACACCGCAGAGGGCCGCGGGAAGCCGGTCCGGGCTGGTGTCTCTGGGCAGGTAGCCAACGGCCCCGGCGCGTAGCGCCTCGAGCAGATCCTCGGTGTTGGTGGAGATTGTGAGCATCACCACGGAGGTCGCGGGAGCTGTTTCGGCCACCCTGCGCGCAGTCTCAATGCCGCCCCCAGGCATATCCACGTCGAGCAGGCACACATCTGGGCGCTCACGCACAACAGCGCTAACGGCGCCATCACAATCGGCGGCTTCGCCGACGACCTGGAAGCCACCGCGCATGAGTGCCATCCGCACGCCCAAACGAGTCACCTGATGATCGTCGGCGATCACGATCGTGGGTTCGGCGGCGCTCATGCCCACAACCCTTCAGCCGATCCTCGAGCTTCCACAAAAACAGAGCAGTCGGGACCCCGTCCTAGGATCATGCTCGCGGTAATCATCCTTGTATGCCCTTTCCATTTGTGCCCGTCCGATACGAGACGCCTAACGAATATCGGCTTCCACGCCTCGCTTCGTTAGCCCCGTCCCTTCAGGTCCATCATTTCGAATAGTTCGAGTGATCGATCCTGAACCGTCCGACGCAGCGGAGATGATACATATTTTTGCGCGTGATCGCGCATTTTGCGGTTACTTTCTCGCGAAATCTTCCGTGATTTGCCGCACATTGCGGACTTTTCGCCCGGATACACCCGCATCCGTTTTGTGGGCTTCAGTTTGATGATAGGAGGTTGACCGGCGACAGCCAAGTTTTTTCCCCGGGCGCCCCGCACTAAACCGGCCGAGGCGCTCCCAGGGGGCAGGGAGCGTGCTCAGGCGGCGCTTATACGACGCTCAGCGCCGCTATAGGCGGTCTGGCGAGCTGTGCGTCGATTCACGCGCAGAACAGGGCCCGAGGAGTTGCCGATCGCGCGCAGCACGAACGCATCGCGGGTAGCGCTGTAGCGCAGCACCGGTTTGAGCAAGAACAACCAAGGTCCTGGGACATAGCGGCGTGGGCGTTGCTGGCTGCGCATCGGCACTCCCTCTCCTCCTCCGGGCATGTACAGAGCCTCTGGTCGTGGTCCGCGCCGACAGGCGCGCGCTTGACCCTCTGTTATTTCAATACGTCCCACACAGCCAACTTCCTACATCGGTCGCCGATTCGCCACGACCTACTCCCACATAGCGGCAAATCGCCGCTCGGAAGCCGATCAGTCGAGCGTGGGCGTCTTCACGCAGCAGCCGGCGATCACCCCTGTGCCCGTGCCGCTGTAGTGGCCGTCCGGCTGGACCTCCACGCGGTAGTGGGCGCGGGTGCCAGAGCGATAGCGGATCGTGCATGACCAAGGGTCACGCAAGACTCCCACTCCCCCCGGCCGGCAACGAACTGCCGCCGGAGCGGTCCGCTTGACAGCCGGCACAGGCTCCGGGGCTTCAGCCACGACGGCCTCTACCTGGGCAGCCCTCACGACTGTCGTGGGCTTCAGGGCGAAGGCCCTGGACTGTTCGATGCGGAACAGGCCCGCACCGCCCTGATCGCGCAGGACGACGACTGTCGCGGCGATCCCCACGAGGATCACCATCCATACGACAGCCGCCGTCAATCTGCGCATCAGACCAGATCAGAGCGGGCTAGCGGTGGCCGTGGCCACCTTTGTCATCGCCCCGGCCACCTTTGTCGCCGTGGCCACCTTTATCGCCGCCGCCAAAGCCGAAGCCGCCCTGGCCGAAGCCACCTTGGCCCCCACCTTTGCTGCCGCCGCCTTGGCCGCCGCCGCCAAAGCCGCCACCAAAGCCACCCTGGCCGCCTTTACCGCCGCCCTGGTTGCCTTTGTTGCCGCCCTGACCGCCTTTGTCGCCGCCACCTTGGCCGCCTTTACCGCCGCCTTGGTTGCCGCCACCTTTGTCGCCGCCTTTTTCATGACCGACGAAGTGGCAGGTGCCTTCTTCGAGCACGAAGCCAGGCGGACAGTGGGGGACCGGAATCGGCTTGCAATTGCGGCCCTTCAGTTCGTACCCGGGTGGGCACGTGGGAGGCGGAGTGGGGACGCATTTGCCGGCGCTCACTTCATAGCCCCGCGGGCATTTGGGCGGAGGAATCGGAGTGCAGTGACGGCCAGTAAGCACATAGCCGGCTGGGCATTCCGGACGGTACTGGTGGTAGCTGGCGCTGCCACCACCGTCTTTGCCATCGCCGCCGCCAGCCAAGGCCAGGGTGCCGCCCATGCCGAGCACGAGAAATCCGGCTGCGACCAGTGTTGTGAGGCGCTGCTTCATAAAAGATCCCTTGGGTCGAGAGGAGGACCGGCGGTTCGCCTTCATCGCCCGCAGCTTCACTCGATCGAGTGCAAGCGGGTCGAGCTTGGGGCGCCCGTCGCGAAGCACGTCAGCGACGTGCCTCAGGTCATCGGTGAGGTGTTCGTCTTCGTGTGAATGGCTCATGTGGGCTGATACGAACGAAGGGCCAGATTCCTGGCTGAAGCTTGCCGGCCTGGACAAACGGACGATGGGGGACTGTGCGAGGGATTCGCGATGACGAGTTCGAGCGGCTCTACGCCGACCACGCCCAAGACCTGTTCGCCTTTCTCAGGTACCGCACGGGCGATACGGCCCTGGCCGAAGACTTGCTCGCCGACACCTGCGAGCGAGTCCTACGCTCACGCAGACGCTTCGATCCGCGCCGGGGCAGTGCCAAGACCTGGCTATATGCGATCGCGCTCAACTGCCTGCACGACCACGTCCGCCGCCGCGCCGGCGAGAGCAGAGCCTTGGAGCAGGTCGCCGCGGGAACCTTCCCGGCCTCAGACTTCGAGGAAATCGATCATCTGGCAGACCACGAGCTCCACGGGCTTGCCGATGCAGACCTGCTCGAACGCGGCCTGGCCACACTTAGCGGGCCCGAGCGCGAGGCGGTCTCACTTCGCTATGGGGCCGAGCTCAGCGTCGCTGAGATAGCCAAGCTAACCGGCGAGCCTGTCACGACGATCGAAAGCCGCGTCTATCGGGCTTTGGAGAAGCTGCGGGAAGTCTTGGCCTGAACACCGCCGCATGCGCGTGCGTGTACAAGGCCCCTCTTTCAGGAGGGAATCTGGAGAAGCTGCGGGAAGTCTTGGCCTGAGCGCTGCCTCACGCGCTTGCGCGTGCGCGCGTAGGGACCCTCTTTTTGAAGTACATACACAGTCCTGAAGGACTCCCTCCGCCGACGGCCTCGGCGCAATCGCCGCTGCCAACCCGCCCGGACTCCCGGCTTCAGGAAGGAAGTATCGAGAGGTGGTTGCTGGCGAGTGCCGTGGTCCGCACGATTGCCGCATGCCTAACCCATTCTGTGGGGCTCGAGCCATGCAGCTGCTTGGCCGCCTCGCGGGTGAGCCGCTCCCAGGGGTTCATGCGCAGGGCCCGCTCCACGTTTGCCCGCGGGTCGATGCCAGCTGAGGCTTGAGCGATTGCAAGCGAGTAATACGTCTCCCAGCTGCCGGGGTCCTGGCTGACGGCCTGACGCATCGCCGTGATCGCAAGTCTTGGACGGCCGCGCTTGAGGTCGCAGAAGCCCACCACCTCATACGGTTCGGGGCGGAAGTCAAGCCACCCGATCGAGGAGAGAGCCGCAGGGGTAGCTGTAGCGCAGTTCGAGGCATAGAGCGCGTGCTCGGCTTCTCCCAGCTTGCTCTGCGAGCCCACGATCGAGACCGGCAAGACCAAGCTAGCCAAGCACAGCAAGGCCAACACGATGCGGGTCTGATGGGCTGGCACCCAACCGCCCCCAGCGCCCCGATGCGTACTTAGGGCAAGGCCGGCCACAGCAAAGAAGCCAAGCGTGACCACGGGCATCTCCCAGTCCCAGTCCACGCCCGCGTGCAGGATCCATACGACCGCCGAGGCCAGCAAGCTTCCATAGAGGACGCGTCGAGCACCCCGGGTACGAACAGCGATCCCAATAATCGTGGCCCCCACGAGCACCGCCAGCAGCAGGATCCCCGGCAAGCCGAGCTCCGCCATGGCTTGCAGGTAGAGGCTGTGGGCATTGATCACGTAGGCGGGACGCGAGCGCCTCGTGTTCCACAAGGTCTGGTAGGTGCCCGCACCGGAGCCGTGCAACGGAGAGGCCGAGAACCCGTGCAAAGCCACCTGCCAGAGTTCGGTGCGCCCGTCGTTCGAGGGGTCGGTCAGGCGCCCGCGCAGATCACCGTGGGCGAGCTTGGTGGGGGCGCCGCCGATGAAACCATTCCAGTCGTGGGCCAAGGCATGGGGAGCGCCCAGCGCGATCGCCAGCACGAGTGCAACCGCCGCGGTGGCAGCGACCACGGTGGCCTTCGCACGGGCTGAGAAGCGCGAGGAGAGACTTGAGCGACGCAGGCCAGGGTCGAGCACGTGGGCAAGCACCAAGCGGGCCGCCACACACACGAGCACACAGATGCCGGCCACCAAGGCCACGTGATGGCCTTGGCTCACGGCAGCCGGAGTAGTGGGGTCGAGTGTGTCAAGGAGATTGGCTTTGTAGGCCACCGCGAGCAAGACCGCCGTGGGCGGAACGGTCGCGATCGCCCCGCTGAGGAGTCCCCGTGGCCGCGCCACGAGCACGTACACGACGAGACCGATCGCTCCCGCCAAGATCGAGCCGCGCGAGAACGTAAAAAACAGAGTCCCAGCCAGCAAAGGCAACGCCCCTGCCGCGAGGACCCTCACCGGGCGCGCTTCGCGCAGACTGCAGGTGAGGTGAAAGGCAAGCACGATCCCCAGGGCGGCGAGCAGGCCGAGCGTGTTCCAATAGGTCACGGGGAAGCTCAAGCGCTGGTTGGACACGTCTGGCGCCGTGTGCCACACATTGGGCATCACACGCGTAAGCAGGCCCGCCACGCACACGATCGAGGCGCCGAGCACCAGGCCCCTAACGAGCCAACGGAGGTTGGCTTCGCTGGCTCTCACCGTCCCAAATAGAAGGAGCACCAATAGGTACATCCAAGCCCTATCGAACTCGATCACCGCCCTGCCGGTCGAGTGAGACCACAAGGCTGAAGCCAAGGTCAGGGCTGCATACAGTCCGAGCGCCACGATCGCCACGAGCGTGATTGGCGCGATTCCCTCGAAGGGTCTTCGCGCTTGCAGGATCCTCACAAGCAGGACTTGGCTGAGCACGATCGCCACCACAGCCGGTGTGCCCGGAAAGTAGCCACCCGCGTTGAAGCCCGTGAAGATGATCAAGGCACCGGGCAACAACATCAGGGCGACCATCGCCGCATCGTTCACCCACGTAGCCGAGGCCTCCTCGGTCACGGGCCTCTCGAACCCTATGGTCGCGCTACTTGCCACCCGCGCATTCTAAGCCCGGCTAGAGAAGCCCTGGACGGGTATATGAGTGTGCCTATGCCACCAATCTCGGTGCCGAACTTCGATGCGACTACTAACTACTACGGACCGGGGTCCGACTCAGCGAATCCGGATGGCCTCGCTGTAGGCGGATACGTGTGAGCCGTCGGCTACTTGGACGAGCGCTTGGTAGACACCGCGGTGGCGGACGCGCACTATGGTGCTAAAGCTCGATACCGTGGGGGTGGCCGATTTGACGAATGTGCCACCTTGGTTGAGCGAAGGATGACCGGGGCGCAAGAGCTGGAAGCCCACGCGCGCACCCACCTCAGCCGGCGCGACCGTGCCATACATGCGGTAGTAGCGGCCAGGGCGGTTGCGGTGGACGCGATGTATGTGGAAGCTCACACGTACAGCCACGCCCTCGACGACCACAGGGCTAGTCACAAACGGAGCCGAGGTGGTGACGACGCGTAGCTGCGTGTTCACGGTCATCCCGATTACCGGGAAGGAGAAGCCTCCGAATGAGTTGGTGACCTCGGGATTACCGAGCGTTTTGAAGCCTTGGAGATAGGGGAATGGGTTTGCCTGCAAGGCCACCACACGGCCCGCATTGCCCGTGCCGAAGAGCGTGCCGCCCAAGGAGAAGGTGTCGCCGAAGGGAACCGGGCTGGGGCTACCCGTTATCTGCAGCGACATGGGTACCTTCGGCGTTTTGAAGCTGCGGTCCCCACCGATGGTGCTGCCCGCGGTGTCGAATGCGACTAGGCGATAATGGTAGAGCTTGTTGGGCTGTAGCCCACCTACCGCTTGGCTCACCGGAATGGTTTTCGCCGACTTGCCCCCAGACGCAAGCGCTGTCTGGGCACCGTAAGCCTTCGTGGTCCCATATTGGAAGACGTAGCTTGTGACCTGTGCTTTCGCGTTGAGGCCACCACGTAGGATCACCGAGGTGGGCGTAAGCCCAGACACGCCACCGGTAGCCACACCTGGCTTCGGTGGAGCGGCGCCAAACGCCGATACAGACCAAATGGCTGCAACCGCGATTGCAAGAAGTAGGGTCCAGGTACGTATAGAACCGAGCAGTCTTTGTGGCCGAATTCGGCGATCATTAATGTTCATGGCGCTATATTTCCCCTCACGCTAAGTAGTAACCCCTAATTTGTGCCAAAGTCGCGGGGGGCGTGGCTACGATGTTGAAACTGGCTGCGCCTGGGGCGCGTCCGGGTGGCTACTCAGACCGCGAGCTGGGCGGCGCAGGCCGCAAGCAAGGCTACGCTCACCCGTTCGACCGCCGCATCGATGCTCTCAGTACCCGAGCGCAAGACGAGATCGGGGTTGAGGGGTGCCTCGTAGGGCGCGTCGATCCCGGTTAGCCCGGCCAAGTCTCCCGCGCGCGCGCGGGCATAAAGGCCCTTGGGGTCACGCTGCTCGCACAAGGCAAGCGGGGCGTCCACGAACACCTCGATGAAGGGCAACTCAACCGCCGAGTGCAAGGAGGCGGCTTCTTCACGGTCGCGTGCATAAGGGCTAACGAGGCTCACGATTGCGATCGTGCCCGACTCGGCCAAGAGACGCGCGACGTGAGCTGTGCGGCGCACGTTCTCAGTGCGGGCCTGCTCGCCGAAGCCGAGGTCGCCGTTGAGCCCGTGGCGCAAGTTGTCACCGTCGAGCAGGAACGCCGGACGTCCCTCGCCCACGAGGTGGGCCTCCACGGCGCTTGCGATCGTCGACTTGCCGGCCGCCGGCAACCCGGTGAACCAGATCGTGGCGCCAGCGTGGCCCAAGGCCTGCCAGCGTTCTCGCCGGTTCAGGGCTGAGCGCTGCCACTTGACGTTCGGACTGTGGGGTGTACTCCCGGGAGGCTCGGGAGAGCCTTGGGGTTCGGTGTCAGGCATAGCTTCGCCGTTCATGACCTGAGCGCTCGCTGGCCCACCGGCGAGCGCGGTTTGGGGTCCTTTGCCATTGGGGGTAGCTACCTTGCCATTGGTGAGCATCAGCTTTGCCTCGTTTTCCCTGGCTGAACCCGCCGCAATCCCAAAGACGCGGCCGCGCAGCTATTGAGCTCGTGCAAAACCCTATACGAACAGAGGCTAGCCTTTCCGACAGGCCTGGCAATCTTTGGACAGGTGTCGGAGGGCGCCTACGGAGAGTCCGCAATCGGCGGCCAGTCGATCCGCTCGGACAGCTCATCTGCTCCCAGGTCGATCAGGCCGCTGCGCCGCACCTCGCGGTACTCACCACGGTCCAGCTCGAGCCAGTGCGCCTTGCGCTCGGTCGGATCGACGATCAGAACCTCGTCGACATCGTGAGCCGCGTAGAACGGAAGCTTCTCCCAGGTCTCATCGCCGGGCGAGACGATCTCTACGACAAGAGCCGCCGTCGGGAGCCACGTTCCAGAGGCTCCCGGGCGATGCAAGGCACCATCGGGAACGCGGAAGTCCTCAGAGGCACCGAGGTTGAACTCGTGCATCGCGGACTCGAGACCCGCCATGCGTGCCACAGGCCCCAGCAGCTCGGCTAGTTGTTGAGCGATGCGCGCATGCGCGAGACTTGGGGCGGGGATCATGTGCAGCACTCCAGCCCACACCTCGTCGAGGCGATCGAGCCCAGAGCGACGACGGCGCTCCAAGAGCTCGTCCAGGCCGGCCGAGGATGAGTCCAAGACCACAGTGCGCATGCATCCCAAGGTACCATCGCGCCGTTGCGTCTATTGGAGAGTCGATGTCTTGCGAATATGCCAAGAGCAATGAAACATCGAACATATGTTCTCATATGGTGCGGACGAAACGCCACGGTGCTTCCGCCACTCGATACGCTTGCCCGGTGACATTGCCTAGAGAATCAGCACGTCTCCCAGATCGATCGGCTGCGGATTTCGTGCGCGATCCGCTTGGTGTTCCCGCGGCGACGCTTGCGGCCCGCCAGCGCCCCATGTCCGAGCGTCTGGAGCTGGCGTTGAGCTGGAACACCGTCGCGTCCGAACTGCGCGCGGGCCTTCTCAAAACCACCAGAAGCACGAACTCCGGTCAGTGACCGGGTCGGGCACGTTCGACGCTCGCGAGCTCTTTAGGGCGCTCGCAAACCGCGACGTCCAGTATGTGGTTATCGGGGGTATAGCTATCCAGGCGTATGGGGGCCAGCGCCTCACGCAAGACCTTGACCTCACCATTGCCTCCACGACCGAGAACCTTGCGCGACTGGCAAGTGCCTTGCTTGACGTGGACGCTCGCATCCTTGGACCCGAGGGCCAACGATCGCAGTCGGTGCCGAGTGCAGGCCTACTTGCCTCTAGCGATCAGTGGCACCTGGTCACCATCCATGGACCACTTGACATCCTCACGCTTCCAGCTCACCTTGGGTCGTTTGCGGACATGCGAGCGCGCGCTCATGACGTTCCGCTAGGCGACTTGTCGATCCCAATCGCTCATCGCGAGGACCTACTGAAGATGAAGCGCGCCGCCGGACGGCCCCAAGATCTGGCCGACGTGGAACTGCTCGAATCGCTCGATAACTCGCCCTGAGGGCGCGTCAATTCAGCCGTTGACCGTCGGCACGGGCGCCTCAGGGGAGGCGGCGCCGTTGGGTGAAGCGGGTGTGTCGGGGGGCGAAGCAGGCTTGGCCGGGGAGTAGTCGTAGCCATAGCCATAGCCATAGCCTCCGCGGCGGCCAGACTTGAAGCCGTTGGCGATGACCCCTAGGAGTGGGGCGCCGGCACCTGTGAGCGTCTCGTGCAGACGCTCTGCAACATCGCGTCGGTTGCGACCCACGCGACCGACGATCACCACGCCGTCGACCTTCTTAAGCAAGGGGAACGCATCTGAGACCGCGGTGAGCGGCGGAGTGTCGATCACGATGAGGTCATAGATCGCTTTGGCTTGCTCGAGCAGGCTCTCCATCGCGTGGCTCTCGATCAGCTCGCCGGGATTAGGAGGCGGAGTCGCACCGGCCACGAGCACATCGAAGCTGTGCCCATCGGGCTTGTCGGTCGAAGGCGCCACTAGTTGGATCGTGTGCGTGGCCTCCGCCAAGGACACGCTGCCGATCAGCACATCTGAGACTCCCCGCCCGGCCGTGAGGCCGAGTTGGCGAGCAATCGTGGGACGGCGCAAGTCGGCCTCCAAGAGCAGCACACGGGCGCCCACGCGCGCGGAAGCAGCGGCGAGATGGCGCGCGATCGTGGTCTTACCATCACCCGGGGCCGCCGAGGCCACCATCAAGGTGCGCAGTTCGCGGTCCACGTTGAAGTAGCGCATGTGGGCACGGATCAGATGGAAGGCCTCGGACTCGCCGGAGGGCAGGGCGCCCCCAGCCTCACCCTGCCCTCCGCCGAAGCGCGACAAGGCGGAGCTCTCGGGGACGACTCCCAGCAAGGGCAGGCCGTAGATGGACTCAAGGTCCTTTGGCTCTCTGATGCGGCGATCAAAGCGCTCTAGTAGGAAGGCTATGCCGAGGCCGAGCAGTAGGCCGAGCACAGCGCCAAGGGCGGTGTTGCGCGAGACCTTGGGTGAGGACGGCGAGGTAGGAACGGTCGCGGCTTGGGCGATTTCTACGTTGCCGTTGTGTAGTTCGGCTAGCACGCCTAGGGACTGAGCGCGACCGGCCAGAGCAATGCCTGAGGGGCTGAGTCGCTGCTTCTGCGTGAGCGCAGCGACTTGCCTGTTGACGAGCCTCAACGCCGCAGCGTAGTACCGGTGGTTGGCCGTCTCCTGCTCATTGACGAATCGGTTTGTATAGGTGTTAGCAATTGCGGCTGCAAGCTTCGGAGTAGCAGCTGTGGCCGAGACGTTGACGATGTTCGATTCTCCCTGCGCGCTCACGCCGAGGTCTTTGCGGACGGCTTCTTCAGTCAGCCCTCGACCGAGTCGGGTCGCAGTCTTAGCAGCCATATCACCTAGCTGGACCAGCTTCAGGTTCGTGTTCTGCTGGGGTAGCTGACTCCCACCGCTACTAACGGCCTGAAGCCCCGCAGCCTGCAAATTGGTCTGACTGTTGTTGAACACCAGGGAAGCCGTCGCCGTGTATTCCTTGGCCTGCTGCTTCGAGAGGCCATACGCGGCGCCGGCAACGATGACAATGCAGAGCAAAATCCAACCGACCCTGCGACGCAGAACGCCCAAGACTTGCTCGACGCTTAGGTTTCCGTGCTCAGTATCCATACGTCGCTATCCCTGCCACACCGTGGACTTGGGGACGAGAGACCCGCCCATAAGTTGTCCATGAGTATTGCAAAGCGCAGGATGATAAGCCATGACTTCCAAAAGGCACGCCACCGGTCACTGTTCGTGCCGGCCCACGCAATACCTGCTGGGACCTTGCTGAAGCGCCCATTGCGCTCTCAATTAGGCCAGTCACGCAGTCGAACGCCCATCAATCATCCCCAGCGTTCAAGGCCGGCGGAACCAGTCGAACCACATTCCTCAACCGGAGCGTTTGGCCCTGGCATACTAGCTAGCGAACCGTGCAGCTCGGGCCCGGGGAGGCCAATCGGGCATGCAACAGCTAACCGCAGCCACCCGAGTTTCGTTAGCCTCGCAACAGCAATGTCTATGTAGCACGGCTAACAAACTCGCCAGCGACAGCCTATGCCAAGAGCAAGAACAGAGACTTCCACTTCCTTTGGATCTCCCGGTCGCAGCCCATCTACGCCTCCAACCTCGGTCGCAGACTCCACTCTCGCCATAGGCCTGGCCATATCCGCCTACGCCGTCCTATGCGCAGTCCTCCTCGCTCGCAACGTCGATGCGGGTGTCGCCGCCGCACTTGTGCCAGCCTCCGCACTCATATTTCTGCAGGGAAGGGCCACATCAACCGTCGCCCTTACGCGCCGAGCCAAGCTGGCATGGCTGTTGTTGATCATCGCCGCATGTCCGTGGCAAACGCTGGCGGTGACGACCTACGGACAAGTAAGCACGGGGTCCGAAGCAGACGCAGCGAAGTTCGTTGTCACTGCCCTTGCATTTGGGCTCGCATTTCTCGTAAGGGTTCCTGGGCGCAAATATCCCCTCGCTGTCACAATCCTTCTTGGGTACTGCCTCGTGGCAGCACTTGGTGGCCTGATTAGCACGGACCCATCCTCATCGATTCTACGTGCCGTGAGATTCGCCGCTGTCGTCGTAGCGATAGTCTGGGTTACTGGTAGGTTGACCAGGTATCAGCTCGCCAGCCTCTTTCTGCAGTTCTCTGTCGCCGTTTCCCTTCTAGCACTTATAGGACACATAGCGGGACTATCAGCCCCAGGGCAAGAAGGTCGGCTCGCTGGGTACCTTCCTCCACTTCAGCCAAACGTACTAGGCATAATCGCTGCCGCTGGCTGCCTTTGCGCAGCTGCACTACTAACTAAGCGAATGTTGCGGCTAAATATTTTCCTCGTAGCGGCCGCGATTCTAGGTCTAACCCTGATTCTAACCCAATCAAGAACCAGCATGGTTGCTCTTGTTATCGGCCTCCTAGCACTCGGCGGTCCACGTCTGACTCCCCGCACAGCCGCCGTCGTTGGCGGCATCGCGCTAGCCATCCTAATTGGCGCCTTCCTTCAAACCGATACGCAGTATCGACCACTCACTGCACTATCGACACATAATGGCAGTACGACCACAACTCATAGTCTTGGCTCACGACTATCGGAGTGGGAAGCTGTCTTTCAGATTAATCATACGCCCATAACGCATGCCATTGGACAAGGCCTAGCAACAAAGAGCGTGGAAGTAAACCTTAGCTCCGCTCGGTACGCACCAGTAGATGGGTCATGGCCCGCCGCCTACCTTTCGGCTGGATTTATTGGCGCCCTGATACTCGCCATGTCCGTTCTTATTGCTACACGCACTGCGATTCTTCAGCACAGTGAGATCGCCATCATGGCTCTCGTCTTCCTGATCATAAGTTCGTTGACTACAGACGTCTTCAACGATATCTCAGTGGGGCTCATTCTCTTTCTTTCTATCGCTGTCGTAGGAACCAAGTCATCAATCCAACCAACGATCAATCCACAGCTCGTAGACGCTTAGATGACCGACTCACCGGGATCTCCCATAGGCGCCGTCAAGATCGAGAGCGATGACGAAGAGACACCCGCCTCTTCTGCGGTAAGCAACGCCGGGCAAGACGACTCACCTACAGATCTCTCGCAGCACCCGCCTCACGACGACGACATAGACGGAATCGAGAGGTCGAGACGATCTCTCGTCGTTACGATGCTGAGGAACGCGTCCGCCACGGCGATCCTGCAAGGAGCCTCAGGAGCAATGGCGTTCGCTTTGGCAGTACTACTGGGTCGCTTTCTAGGTAGTACCGGCTACGGACGTTACGCTGTTGCCTTTGCGTGGGCCAGTATTTTGACGATTCCCGCCATTCTCGGTCTCGATCGTTTTCTGGTCCGTGGTATCGCGACCTATGAGGTGGGACAAAAGTGGTCGCTAATGAAGGGGTTGCTGCTACGCACTAATCAACTCGTGCTCATTACCTCGACCGCGATCGCCATTTGTGGTGTGGCAGTCGCACTCATATGGATGCCGCCCTCTTCTGGCGCACCTTTCTCTGTAGCCATGTTGCTCGTGCCACTAACTGCACTTACCCTGCTGCGTCAAGGCGCAATGCAGGCATTTGGCCGGATTATAAGCGGCCAACTTCCCGAGTTTATAATTAGACCCTCTCTAATCCTCATTGGCGTGGTCGCCTTGGACTCCATAGGAGTGCTCACGCCGACGAGCGCACTCATCGTCAACGTCACAAGCGTTGCTGTGGCCTTTACTGTAGGCGCCATACTACTCAGACGAGCACTACCAGGCGCTATGCGACCAGTCCAGCCAGAGTTCCTTACCCGGACTTGGTTGCATGCCTCATTGCCGATGATGTTGATCAGTGGCGTCTGGATGGCCAATAACTACGCAGCCACACTTATAGTCGGTGCGCTCCAGGGGCCCGGCGCAGCAGGTGTTTACAGCGCCGTTCAGAAGGGTTCCGAAGTCATAGTGCTAGTCCTATCCGCCACCAACATGGCACTCGCACCAGCTATCGCACGCCTTTATGCACAATCCGATAAAGATGGACTTGAGCATGCAACGGAACGAATGGCCCGGGCAACCCTATTGATCTCAGCCCCACTCGCACTAGCCTTCATAGCTTTCCCCCAAGTTTATCTTGCGCTATTCGGCCATAGCTTTCAGTCAGGAGCAACGGCACTTATGATCATAGCCGTCGGACAACTCATAAACGCTGCAGCTGGCCCATCGGGAACGGTACTGATCATGACGGGCCAGGAGCGCATCGCAGTTTGGGGAGTAGCCGCCGGTCTGCTTGCAAATACCATCCTCGCGTTCATTCTTGTTCCTTCTCTTGGCGTCACAGGCGGTGCGATCGCCTTTGCCTCAAGCCTCGCCCTTTGGAACAGCATCCTAGTTGTAGTTGCTCGTCGTACCGTCGGCATTAACGTCACAGCCTTTGGAGCGCTATCAATGCGGTCCCGGTGAGCACGTCGACAAAATACTTTTGATCACAATGCACCGGCAGGCCGGCCAGTAGCATAAATTGCCCCAGGAACTTCTCGGTTATCTAGCAAAAAGGGGATATCCATAGCGTCGTAGCAACGGGGCTGCGGGAATAGTGGCGAGCGCACGATTGCGCGCACTCATTCGCCGGCGCCATTCTTCGTCGGGGATTAGCTCGACATCGCCGGTCTTGAAACGACTTCCGCTCCCGGCAACACCGTGATTAACCTCCATTTGAAGAGTCGTTGCGTTCAGAAATGGCAACGAGTGATTATCGATGCCGATCTGACTACCAAGCTCCTCGAGTGTTGCCTTGGGAGCACGCACAAAATCCTCGTAGCGAAGACGGCTAAAGGCGGAATCGTTTCCATCGCCGTTCAACCGCTGGACAACAAGATTACTAGCCACCCAGTGCATGGCTACGCGAGCAGGTTTGGAGATTCCTTCAACATTGTTTCGTCGATCCCAGTTGTGGGCCAACGCTCGCGGATCGCGCACAAGATGTATTACATGCGAATCTAGACCTGAAAAATTGGCCCCCAGATCAACATGCATAGCTAGCTTTGAGCTATCCACTATGGTCTGAGCACCAGTGACCTTCGCCGCGGCGAGATACAGGTCTTTTAGAGCCTCCGCGTATCGCTTGGCCAGGGGATTCGCCACGACGGAACCACCTGCCTTACGCCGCATGCTCAACAATGACTTCGGACGGTATTTCATTTCGCTAGCGGTAAACCTGCCTAGTTCCGGCAAGCCAAGCGAGGACGTGTCTGAGCCAAACGCCTCCTTTTGTATGGCCTGCCATAGCTCACATTGCCGAAGAACACGTCCACAGCCACAAATTCGAGGGCACCATGGGCGTAGTTCGCCCGACCCATGGGCACCAGCAGCACATTCATCTATGGTGTGACCACAACCGCAAATGCGGTTCTGACCGTCAAATTGTCCAAAAATAAAACTTAGCTCTCCACCATGGAAACAGCCTGACATTTCCCCAAGGGCATTGCCCAATAGGGTGCTACCACTCCGGGGGGTTCCAGCGATAAATACTACCTTTGGCCCATCGGCCTTATCTTGAAAATCGCTCACGTTATGGCTTTCGCTTTCTTCCATTAGAGATATCTAACCATCATCATTTCTGGCACTATCGGCCGAAGGT
The DNA here is from genome assembly GCA_963746645.1 of uncultured Solirubrobacterales bacterium. GTDB lineage: Bacteria > Actinomycetota > Thermoleophilia > Solirubrobacterales > Solirubrobacteraceae > Palsa-744. The sequence goes on along the minus strand of CAVVBQ010000005.1, from coordinate 2,394,215 downwards.
GAAGCCAGCCAAGGCAAGATAGAACAACATACCTACCGGGCCAAGCGGTATCCATGACTGGGTAAAGCGAATGATCGTCATGAAAAATCAACCCAGCACCTTACGATAGGCGGCATAGGTAGCCTCAGCGGCGTTTGCCCACGTATAGTCAGCACGGATGGTTTCCGCAAGCTCAAGTGAGGGGGTTTTAGCGTGTGCCCGCTCAACTGCAGCCCGTATGGAGGATAGATCGCTCGGATCGCAGTAGTCTACCCAGTCGCAGAAGTACTCGCGCGTATCCCCATTCGGCGTAACTACAAGAGAACAGTCCATAACTGCGGCTTCCAACGATGAGATGCCAGTGGTCTCCATCCAGCTCGGAAGTACATGAACACGGGCCAGCGAGTACAGGGCACGCTTAGTGTCTGGGGATACTTCACCTAGATAGTGGACGTTGCGCGCACGCGCGGCGGCATCCCGAACTTTGGCGACATATCGCGTTTGATTGGGGGTAGGCTTCCCGGCAAGAACGAGCGTAAAATCCGTATTGCTGAGCGCCTCTATTAGACGAAGCTGATTCTTACGTCCCTCGACGCGCGCCACACACAGGACGGCATTTTGGAAACCTTCCAGCCTGGCCAGTTCTGTCGGATCAACACGATCCATGTTGAGATCGGATAGATCGACCCCATTGGGGACGGTCGCTACACGCTCATCGGAGACCGTAAGTTCAAGATCGCTGGTGAGACGATGCCACTCTGACCATGAATTTGGGAGGAACATCGAACTCATCTCTACGATCTCCCGCTGCATCCGAGTGAAGCCTCGCGTAAAAAGCGCAGCCGAGCCCTTACTCCACTCACGATTATTCAGGGCTCGGCCAGCAGTCTTCAATGCCTCAAAAACGTCCGAGTTGGTCCGCCTCGCCACCCAACCGACTGGACCTGTACGTGCCGTCTTCTCAAATTCACGAACGTCACAGTAAACCGTCGAAAGAAGAACTGGCTTTCCCTGTCGACGCGCGTTTTGTGCCTGAACCCAGACCTCTTGAGGCCGGACGATGCCAAACAAATGTACAGCATCAATCTCGGCGAGATCAGGCTCTAGCTCTGAAGAAAGGGTCACATCGATTTTAAACCTCTCGCGAAGGAACCTGGCCGTTTCCTCGATTTGCACCTGGTCGCCCCCCGGCGTGGTTTCGATGCTTCGAGTTGAACGGCCTTGCAGCAAAACCCTCATATATGACCCCAGACAGACAGACTCCGCGATGTCGGCCTTGGCAGCGGCAACTTTATTCTTGATTGGATCGCCTCACAAGCATTCATGTCGACCGGAGCCCCCTTTTGCTTGCCGGTTCCAACTATCTGCTTTTCTCGTCATTCCTAGTCGTCGCCGCACTCTTTGCCAGGCTCAAGGAGCCTCGAAGGGGCTAGCCTACAGCAGATCTACTTGATTCTGGCTCGGCAGTTCAGCTCTTGCTAGAGCAATTGCGAATCCGCTAGGATCTCGCGGCCTCGCCCAGACCTCAAGTGACTGGCCAACCAGCTACGTCCAGATGACCGATATGTCAACTAGCAGGTACTCCCAATCCCGCTCAGACGGGGACAGCCGAGCGGCGGACGGTCGAGAGGCTAGGACGGTGCGTATCCTAGGTACCCACGGCGTACCAGCTGCGTATGGTGGCTTCGAGACGGCCGCCGAAAACGTCGCCCTATTCCTAGTCTCACGTGGTTGGCGTGTCGTCGTTTACTGCCAGGCTGAAGGCGCAGGCCCAATCCGGGAAGACACGTGGAACGGCCTTGAGCGAGTAATCATCCCCATAGACGTCGAGGGCTGGAAGGGGACCTCCAAGTTCGATCTACTGTCGATCCGCCACGCCGCCAAATCTCATGATCTCTGCCTGACCTTTGGTTACAACACGGCTATCTTCAACGTCCTTCAACGCATCAAGGGCATCCCAAATGTCGTCAACATGGACGGCATCGAGTGGTCACGCTCCAGATGGGGATTCTTTCGTCAGGCGATCCTCTACACCAATGAGCGTATAGCCTGCTTCGTAGGCAATCACCTGATCGCCGATCATCCCGAGATAGAGAAGTTTCTTTTGACGCGCGCCCCTCAGCGAAAGCTGACGACAATCACGTATGGCGCCGATCCCGTGACGAATGCCCCAGAATCGATACCGATCTCCCATGGCCTTGAGCCCGGTAAGTACCTAACCTTGATCTGCCGTCCTATCCCTGAGAACTCGATAACAGAGTTGGTCCGAGGCTTCTCCAAGATGCCGCGTGGTTTCAAGCTGGCCGTGTTCGGCGGATATACGCCCGACGACGATCCATACCACCGTCAAGTGATCGATTCCGCAAGCGACGAGGTCGTTTTCGTGGGCTCGATTTACGACAAAGCCGAAGTAGAGGCGCTTCGCTTCCATTCCGCCGCATACCTCCATGGACATACTGTTGGTGGAACCAACCCCTCTCTCGTGGAAGCCATGGCTGCCGGCAACCCGGTCTTGGCACACGACAACCCCTACAACCGCTGGGTGGCGCAAGATGCAGCGGTGTACTTCTCGACCGAGGACGACGTGGCGAATCGTCTCGACGAGCTCCTAACCTCTCCTGCCCAGCTAGAGCAAATGGGGGCGGCCAGCCGACGTCGTCATGAATCCGAATTCACTTGGGAGCACGTGGCCGGTCAATATGAGCAGTTGCTTTCGCGCTTTCTTCCCGGCGCAGGCCATCGTCCCCCGGAGCCAGTCGCATTGGAGATCACCTCATGACCAAAATGGCAGTAGTCGGACTGGGCAAGATGGGACTTTCCCATCACGCAATCGTAAACATGCACCCAGATGTGGACCTGGTCGGCGTCTGCGATTCATCCAGCTACGTCCTTGGCGTCCTGAAGAAGTACACCGGCATCGATACCTACGACGATTTCGATGACATGCTTGAGAAGGTCGATCTCGACGCAATCGTAATTGCCACGCCCTCCAGTTCCCACGCAAGCATGGTTCGCAAGGCCCTCGAGCGTGATCTACACGTCTTCTGCGAGAAGCCCTTTACGCTGAGCGCCAACGATGCCAACGACCTCGAGGCGCTCAGTCGTGAGAGAGGTCTCGTGACGCAGGTTGGCTACCACAACCGCTTCGTGGGAGCCTTTCGCGAGGTCAAGACGGTACTCGAACAGGGTGCGATCGGAGACGTGACCCATATCTTGGGTGAGGCGTATGGGCCTGTGGTTCTCAAGCCAAAGGGCGGAACCTGGAGAAGTCAGCGCGCCGAGGGCGGGGGGTGCTTGTACGACTATGCGGCACATGTAATCGATCTCATGACCTGGTATGTGGGTGAACCCAGCGGTGTCGGTGGAACCGCCCTGAACCGAGTGTTCTCCCGCGAGATCGACGACGAGGTCTTCAGCACCCTGTACTTCCCAGGGGGCAAGACTGGCCAGATCTCGGTGAGCTGGTCCGATGAGTCCTACCGAAAGATGACCACTCGCGTAACGATCTGGGGTACAGCCGGGCGCATTTACGCCGATAGGCAGGAATGCCAGGTCTATTTGCGCGACACCGTAGACGTTCCGCCCGGATATGAGGACGGCTGGAACGTACGCTATACGACCGATCTCACCGAGCCTGTTTGGTTTTATCTTCGTGGCGAGGAGTACAGCGCTCAGATCGACTACTTCGTTCAGCGCATCAAGGAGCGGCAAACGGATGGAATAAGCAACTTCGCCACGGCGGCCGTCACAGACAAAGTCATCGCCACCATGGTCGCAGACGCACAAACCGGTGCGTCAACCGCTACCAATGGCTCGTTTACCGCGCCGATCCCCGCCAAGTCCCCAAAGCGCTTCCGCTTTTGGCGGCGTTGACTGCTCACATGCTCACGCAACCGTCACCACATACCTGGAGATGCTCATGATGGATCGACTGCTGTTTGGCGACAATCAGTTCTTCGGGGTCAACCACATGTCCGAGGAGAAGGCGCGAGCGCAAGCATTGCGCTTCCAAGACATCGGTGCGGTGATCGACGTCCTCGATGCCGCCTACAGCGAGGGCATACGCACCTTCATGTGCACTACCCACGACCGCATCTCGATGGTCTGTGACCACGTTCGGGCAAATCCGGAGCAATACCCGGACTTCACGTTTTACCCCGGCATGCCCTACGCTCACAAGTACGCAAACGCGGTGACGGAGAACGGCATGCTCGGAGCGGTGAAGCGATTCCTGCCCGACGAGGGTCTGATGAATGCCGCGATACGTGGCGGAACCTCCGCGGCTAAGAAGGACATCGAGGGCATCACCACGCTATTGATCGATGCCGAGATGAAGATGTTCCAAGGACTACGCACCCCGGTCATCTTTCTCCAGAACGTGGTTGTGGACCTGCTTCTCGGTCTTGGGTTCAAGGATGCCTTCCGTGTCTTCGCCGAGCACGTGAAAGACCGGTATGACGCGGAGCCTGGATTTATCACCATGAACATGCCTGCCTTGCTTGATGTACTGGAGGAGTTGCAGATAGATAATCCGATCGTCTGCTCCAACATCAACAAGATCGGCTTTCGTATGTGCGGTGGGGCTGAGGCCTACGAAGCGGCCTTGCGCGATCGGCGGTTCAGGGCCGTAGCTATGTCGGTCTACGCCTCCGGGGCGATACCTGCGCGGGAGGCCATTGAGTGGATCTGCGCTCAGCCGAACATCGAGGCGATCGTTTTTGGCGCCTCCAGCAAGACCAACATACGTCAGACTCGGGAACTAGTTTCCGAGTACTGGCCGGCTGACGCTGCTCACGCATAGCGGCAGACACGCTCACACAAACGCCAGATAGGGAGCGTTTGCAGCAGCGGTCAGTGCGAGAGTTTCTCCTATTGTGGGCGGCACCGTTTGGCCCGCTGGTCCCGTGGCATAAAGGACGGGCGGCGCTTCGGTTACTCCAGTCGTAACGGTAGTTCCAGCGATCTTGATAGGTGCGGTGCTACTCATCGTCTCGCAAACCATCGCGTAGAGCAGCATAGGTTCCGTCGTTTCATAGGTCGACGCGAGCAGCAGTCCCCGCCGTGAGCCTCCACTCATACTAGTGTTCGCGCTTGACGTGAAGTCGGCCGATGCCCGCAACACTTTTCCAGCCGAGTTCAATAGCGCTACCCACAGGTGGGTACGGTTGACTGGGGTACCCTCAGCCGCATTGACGAACCAAACGATTCCCGAGATGACCACATGTGCTGGGACTGCGATTGCGCAGACCATCGGTGTACCACTAGCGAGCGCAAGTTCGGCTTGGACACGCCAACGCGGGTAAGCCTCAGCGACGACCGGCTTACTTTCCTGCGTGGCTGTTCCTGGTTCCTTGTAGGCAGGCCATGACGAGGGAAAAAGTAGCTTGCTGCTTTCGTCGGCGCTCGCGGATTTTACTTCGTAATTTGCCCCATTGGAGACGAGTGTGACCGCCTGATTCTTTTTTGTCAGCGCGTATGTAGCTGACCCGTCAATGGTCGCACCTTCGCCTTGGGCCTTCAGCACTACAGGGTTCGCTGAGGAATCCGTCTTCTTGACCGTCACCTCGTGTCCAAACGCAACGGAATTGTTGGTCATGTTGGCAAGGGTCACTTCGATTTTGCCGCTCACAGCATTTGCCGCGATATGCCCATCACTGCTAGAGGTCGTGTAATTTTCGGTGATCGTCGCTGTGTGTAGGTCCCGCGATAGTTGCCAGCTCTGCCCGGCCGATCCAGTCGTCTTGACGAAGAGCATCTGTCCTGGGCCACCCGAGGTATAGAGATACGTCGATCCGACCGCTGCTGGGATTTCTACGAGGTTCGGGGCGCTAGGCCCGCTCAAAACTTCCACACCATTCGCCAGTCGCACGCCCGAACAGGTCGTGTTGTTGGTGAAGTTCGTGTTGGGAACGGGGACGCTCGTGCTTACCCACGCAATACCGTTGATGTGCGAGCCCGTATCCACCATCCGGTTCAGGACCGTGCCGACCGGAAGGATGGCGTATACATCTGGGGCGGTCAGCACCCCGGCACCGGCCTTGCGCCACACGATTAGGCCGAGCGGCGCTGCGGTGATAGTCGCTTCGACGTAGATCGCACCAATCGCCGTAGCCGCGAGTTCGCTTGGGGAAGACGGAACGGTGTGCCTCCCCGCGTCGTCCATCCCTGCCACAGCGTAGCTATAACTCTGCGCACTCGTGAGCGTTCCTTCCCACACCGTAGACGCTTGGAGCGCTAGCGTTGGCGCGGTCTGCCGCGAGAAGCTGGTAATACCACGCACGGCGCTCGTGATGGTCCAGGCGCCGCCTTCGCCTTCACGGCAGAGTTCCCAGCGAGTAGCGGCGATAGTCGCCTTGTTGAAGGCCGTATACGTGCTGTTCCTAAGAGCGGCAGTGATCGCGGTCACGGCGGACTTGATGACGAGCGATCCCTCATACTCGACCGTGCTACCAATTGGCAGGATGCTCGCGTCAGTATTGTCCACCACGAGACGTGTGTTGGGATTTGCCGCTGCGATGTAGATGTCCGGCGCGCGTTCGGTGTCCTTCGTCACGGGGCAGTAAACCGAACGGCACCCATCGAGCTTGACAACTGAGCCGACGGCGGAGCCCGCGTTGTCGTCGTTAATTTCGAGGAAGTAACGGCCCGCTTCCAGACCAGCGAACCAAGTACAGCCCATGACCGTGACGTTTGAGTTGTTGACGACGATACTGGGCTTAAACACTGCTTCCGTCAACTCAGTGTGCACGGCGTCGATGACGATGCCGGAGCAGTGGTTCAATTCGATCTTGCCCGCGACGATTCCTCGTACAGTGGCAGACCTGCACTGCGCGGCTCGCCATGAGCCAAAATTGTTGCTAGAACCGTTCTCGATGTTCTCAAGGACCACTCGGTCACCATTAGTGATCTGATAGATGATCCAAGTGCCTATTACAGCGCCAGCCGCCGCAGCGCCATTGTCGCTATGTGTGACGATCGAGCTTGCCTTGTTCCCGTCGCAGTAGCCCGTCCACGAGAGCCCAAACTTCAAGCCCCTCTGGGTACAATGGTCGATCTCGTTTGGAGCGTGATTGCCGAAACACAGTCCGACGTTTGCCCCGAGCCCATCGAGCACGAGATGGCGAAAGATCATTCGCGGCCCCGCATTCATAAGACTACCGTTGACGGCGGTTTCGTTCGTGCATGTCACCACGCCAGAAGAGAGCGCGGAACGTTTAGTACCAGAGAAGAACCCCCACTTCGTTGCCGCATCCGCCGTAAAGGCTGCCGTCGTGGGCAAACCCGGACCCAAAATGAGACGCGTCTGATTGTTGCCTTCAATCACGACCTGGCGATCCTGCAAGCCACCGCCTTCAGGAATTCCGATCACGCTGTCGTCGAAGACCCCGCTATTGAGGTAAAATGGCGTGTTGCCCTCAAGCTTGACCCGCGACGCTCCGCTGTCAATCGCTTCCTGAATGCGAGGGCCACAGTCCACTTCAGCACCTGGGGACCACACCTGTGCCGTCGAATACGGCGCTGTGCGAATGCCGACGGAACTGCTGCTTGCCACCGAACTCGGCAGCTGCGCTTCGTGTAGCACCCCGCCGCTGTCGAGCGTTGCGACTCCGCTTGGTTTCCCCTCGGAGGATGTAGGCACGGCTTCGACATCTGAAGCCGAGAGAACCACAGCACCTGTGTGCCCGTTGACACTGGTGACTTCACTCATGCTCTCCTCCTTATAATTAATTACAAACGGAAGTCTGGTTGAAGCAAGTAACCAACTTTTCACCCCACCACCCGAGCCCGAGCCATCCGCCCTGCCCCGGGAATAACCGCCCCCGCCTCATACCCAAGCCACTGCTCCAGCAGCGAGCAGTAAAGCCCCCTGAAATCCGAAGTCGCCTTCACATTCCCAAGCCCATCAAGCCCCTTCGCCAACCCAGGCCACTCCCCCACCATCGTGCCTGCGGCCTTTGTACCCATCACGAACGCACAGCCCGCCGCCCCATGATCGGTACCGCCCGAGTCGTTCTCACGCGCACGCCGACCGAACTCCGACCAGACCACGGTGAGGACACGGTCAGCCAAGCCTCTCGCTTCGAGGTCGCGCTGAAACGCATACAGGCTTTGCACGACCTCCCCAAGTCCAGCGTTCAGCCGCTCTGCCTGGTTGTTGTGAGTGTCGAACACTGATTCGGTTGACACGCTCACGCAATGAAGCGGCATGCCCGCGGCCAACAGTTCAGCGATGCCCGCCATCCGCGCTGGGAAGCGGTCGCCCGTCAGCGGATAGCCGGCCGGTAGCGCCGGGGCCGGGGCACCCGCTGCCGGCTGAAACGGCGCCAGCTGCCCCCGCACGATGTTCGCCGCCAAGGCCGCCTCGCCTGATTGGGCCATGCCCGTATCCCCTGACTGCACTCCCACCTGCCCTAGGGCCTCAAACGAGCCCAGCATCTCCTGAAGCGGCACTCCTCCCACCTCGCGTGCATAGAAGGAGAAGGAAGAAGGCTCTTGGATCGTCGCGACCGGCACACGAGCGGTCGCCAGGGCGGGCTGCAAGGCTGCGTCCAGGCACAGGCCCTGCAAAGGATTGTCGGCAGTGCCAACAAGGTCTAGATAGCGCCCCATCCACCCCGTGAGCAGGTCTGCTTGGGTGGCGCCCACCTCCCAGAAGTGACGGCTCGTGAAGTGCGACTCGTCGGGGTGGCTATACCCCACCGCCGGCAGAACGCTCAGCTTGCCCTCGCCGTGCAATTGGGCAAGCGGAGCAGCGAGTGGATGCCAGTGAAGCCGGGGATCCTCCGCGAAAGGCGGACCGGCGCCCTCCGGCAGCGCAAGCACTGGCCTGTACTTCGCGTACAGCGGTTCCCCCGCGGGATAGAGCACCGACATCGAGTCGATCCCGCCCTGCAGGTACACGCTCACGAGTACCGGCTGCGAGGGACTCGCGGCCGCCGCCTTCGCCACCCCTTCCTCGAAGCCTGAGACGTTGAGCAAGCGCTCCGCCCCGTACACCGACAAGGCAAGCCCGGCGGAGCCCAGCAGGAACGCACGCCGCGACAGGCCCGTGCCCGCCGGCACCGGCATCCCGGCCTCAATCGCCGGCAAGCCCTGCCCCGCCTGGGCAAAGCCGCGACGCAAGAGCTCCGCGCGGCCGAACTCCTCACAAGCGCAACCACGAGGCAAGCGGTCTGAGCTCATCTCAACATGTGTGGTAATCGGGGGTGGCCGTCACCAGCGAACGCAGAGCATTCAGCGCCATGACCGGAAACTGTTCGCGTTCCCAGCGCTTGGTCGGCGCGTCGACGGCGACGGACTGGGCGTAGGCGAGCAACACCGCAGTGCTGGCCTCACCGAGCGTGGGTGATCCCCAGAAGGCTCTTGCCTGTTCCACGAGCGCCCGCGGATCAGCCGGGACCGTCCCCTTTGCCACGTTGGGGACCAGCGCGCGCTGTTCGCCGATCACGCTGTTGGCAAGGTTGAAGCGCGCCAGCCAGGTCCCTGTGTTCAGCCAGCGCGTGGCATCCCAACCGGACACGTTGGGTGGATAGAAAGGCATCTGTCCCGCCAGGTTCGACTGCCATGCCCACACGTCGCTGTCGATGTAGCGACCACTCGCGCGCAACATCCCCGCGATCTGCACAATCGGAGGCTTGACCATGCGTGGGCCTTCGTGCAGGAGCGGGTGCATCAGCATCGCCTCCACCACCGGACGGATCTGCCGTCCCGAAGACACATACAACCGCTCCGCTGATCGCGAGTCGCGTGTGGACAAGGACTGCGGACAGAAATAGGACCAGAGCTTGGTCACGAAGTGTCGCGGATGAGTTGGGTGGGAGAGCACAAGGCGCACGCTGTCTTTCCAGGCGAAGTGACCGCGCTTGCCATAGATGACCTTCGTGCCAGAGTCGTGACGATCCGGCACATAGCGGAAGTCCTCGGGTTCTTTTGTCATGTGGTTCCATACGCACGTCCAACCCGTGAGGGCTCGAGCGTGTTCGCGCACGTCGCGCTCGCCATACCCATCGCCGCTGCCGAGCGTGAACACCTCCTGCATCTCGCGCGCGTAGTTCTCGTTGGCGGCACCCTTCATGTTCGAGGTCCCTGACAGGAACACCAGCATCGCCGGGTCGACCGTCATCCCCGCGAGCATCTCGTCGAACCCTGCCAGGCACAGCCGGCGCTGGGTCTGGTTCTGGGCGAGCATCAGCCGGTGCGAGCCCACACCATCGTTGCTCGTCGCAAACCAGTCGTGCCAAGTCAGTGTCATACGCTCGATCAGGGGCGCCGTAGTGCGCACCATCCGATCGAGCCACCAGAGCACATCGTGGCCCCAGACGGTGTACGGCGTGATCGGCTGGCCGTCTTCGGTTACCGGCTCCGGCCCTTCGAGCCCGGCGGTTGCGGGACGCGTGAGCGAGAACACGGCGCCGCGCATACCTTGTGCGGCGAGCTTCTCGGCTTCGCCAGGCCGTGGGCCGAAGCCCGCTCGCCACAACAGCCGCTCGGCTTGCTCGGGACCGAACGGCCCCTCATAGGCGGGTAGCGCTGTCCCGTCCACCGAGTGCGCAGGGCGTCGACCTCCTCGGACCGCACCTGAACGGATGCCGTGTGAAACGGCCATCTCAGCGCGCCATCCTAGCTAGCTCAGTGCGTCTCAACAAGTTCCACCGTCGCCAGGAAGGTACCCAAGGGATCGGCGGCTCAACCCACGACATAGTCATCTGACGGTCCTAGTGGAACTGCCCAAACAATAAAGCTGCCGGCAGAGCTATGGACATCTTCTCATGAAGTTGATAAACTTAGTGAGAAATGCCTGATCGCCCGAACACTCGCCACCCCCAAACCCCATGATCGTCCTGCTGGCCATCGCCATCTGGACCTTCCTGACCCTGCTCACGGTCACCGTCTGCGTGAGTGCGCGGCACGAAGACCTGGCCCAGAATCCGGCGAGCACCGCCCACGCCGATCCCGCCGACCGCAGTCTGCACCTGAGCCTCCCTGAAGATCCCCGCGAGCGTGAGCCGCTGGCGGATGACGCGCGGGCAGCCGCCTAACCGAACACAGCGCATCGTCGGTCCCTGAGCCAGCCGAAGCGCACGAGCACCCATTACAAGTAACCTCCCCCAGTGCCGGTGGGAGCGCTCGACAGCACAACCACGGCGCTGGATGCGCCTTTGAGCGACACCGCCACGCGCTCGTCCTTCGAGCGGGCCGGCTGGGTCGCGTTGATCGCCCTCGCGCCCGCCTCGCTCATCTACCTGAGCTTCAACGCGGGTGGCTACTTCCCGAGCGCAACCGGGTTCGTGGCGATCGTGCTCGCCGGGGCGCTCGTGCTGCGCACCACTTTGGCTGAGCGGCCATTCGAGGGCCTGGACCGCCCGCTTGCGATCCCGCTCGTGGCGCTCACCACCTATGCCGCCTTCACGCTCGCCTCAGCCTTGTGGTCACAGGCGAGTGCCCACACCTTGGACAGCTACTCGCGCGCGTTGCTCTACGTGCTCGCCTTCCTGCTGTTCGGCTCAGTCCGTTACACGCGCGTGCGGGCGGCCTGGTTGCTGCGCGCCGTGGCAGCAGGACTCGCGGTCGTGTGCCTCGCCGGCTTGATCTCGCGCGTGCTGCCCCACACCTGGCCCACGGCGAGCAGCTTCTTTGCCGACCGGCTCAACTACCCGCTCACCTACTGGAACGCAGAGGGCATGGTGGCCGCGATCGTGTTGATCCTCGGCTTCCATCTCTCCGCCGACCGCGCCGAGCATCCGGCGGCGCGCGTGCTCGCTGCAGCCATCCTGCCCGCGGTCGCCGCCACGTTGCTACTCACCTTCTCGCGCGGAGCGCTCGGCGTGGCCGCGATCGGACTGATCGCCTACTGCCTCTTGACCCGCTTCTCCACCCTGCCGACCACCCTGCTCGCGGTCGCGCCCCCAACCGCGATCGCGCTGCACTCGGCTTGGGATGCCACAGAACTCGCCAGCAAGCACCCCACCGACGCGCTCGCCGTCTCCCAAGGCCACCACGTGGCAGTGGTCGTGGGGGTGTGCATGCTGGGCGCCGGCGCTCTGCGGGCCATCCTGTTGCTTGCCGACCGCCGGATCGCGACGCTTGCACTCGTGCGCACTCCCCCCCGCTGGGCCGTCCGCGCCGGTGTGGCCGCCGGGGCAGGCGTGGTCGTGTTGGTGCTCGCACTAGCCCTCGGTGGTGGTGGCTTTGCCCATAGGGAGTACGACAAATTCGTGCACGGCACTCACGAAGTGCACAAGATCCAGACCCGCGACCGGCTCACCGACCCCGCCAACGACGGCCGCCTGCCCCTGTGGCGGGTGGCCTTGGACATCTATGACACCCAAGAACTGCATGGCACCGGCGCGGGCACCTACCAGCAGTACTACCCGCGCTATCGCACCGAACGCTCCTATGTAGTGGACGCCCACTCGCTCTACTTGCAAAGCCTGGCCGAGCTCGGGATCGTCGGCTTCCTCCTGATCCTCGTGGTTGTGCTCGGCATGCTCGTGGGCTTGGCCGCACGCATCCGCGGCCCCGACCGTCCCCTGTATGCCGCAGTGTTCGCGGTGACCTTCGCGTGGGCGGTACACCAAGCCTTCGATTGGGACTGGCAGATGCCGGCCGTGACGCTCGGCGTATTCATGCTCGCCGGACTAGCGCTTGCGCGCCCCAGAGACGGCAAAGCCGGTCTCTCCGGGCTGCCCGCCGGGCGCACGCTCGTCGCCTTCGGCTGGCTCGTGCTGGCCATCGCCCCTTTGCTCACGAGCACCTCCTACGCGCGCCTGCACCGCAGCGGCGAGGAGCTCCTGCGCGGCGAATGCTCGAGTGCCAGAGAAGAGACGCTCTCCTCGCTCTCGCTCTCAGCCAAGCGTCCGCAGGCGTATGCGATCGTTGGCATCTGCGACCTCAAGCAGGGCTATGCCCAATCGGCGGTGCCGGCGATGAGCCAAGCGGTGAGCCTCGAACCGCAGAGCTGGGAAGAGTGGTACTGGCTAGCCGTCGCACGCGCGGGCGCAGGTGTTGACCCCCACAGCGCGATTCGCCGTGCGATCGTGCTCAATCCACGCGAGAACGGCCTCAGGCACGCGGCCCGCGTCTTGCGATCTAACAGCCCACGCGTATGGGAACGAGCGGCCCCGCAGCTGCGCGACGAAGCGCTCGCTTCCGGCAAGTTCTCGATCACCAACCTCTAAGCCCCTCGGGAGGCTCGCACCGCGCCCGCGTAGGCTCGCGCCGCCTAGCCTAGCGCCGGTTAGGCGCGGCGTCAGAAAGATTGGATTGCGCTTGTCGGAAAAGTGGCGGCCCGTTCGTATAGGGCCATAACGACACTTTTCTCAGCAAACCCACTCAGGAGGCCAGGAGACGACTATGCCGCGCAAGCACGACGCACACAAGGATGAGTTGGAGGGCGTCGCTCAACGCCTGCGCGACGAGCGCCCCCAGGCCAGCCCGCTGGATCTGGACCGCATCAAGACCACCGCCATGGCCCGCGCGAAGGCCGGAGCTGGTCGCGGTCGCGCCGGCACCCGTCGTCTCGCTGTTGCCGGCCTGACGGTCGGCCTGCTGGTTGCCACCACAGGCGGCGTCCTCGCCGGTGAGAGCGGCCACGGCAAAAACAAAGGTGGCAGTGGCAGTGGCAGCGGCAACGCCGCCAACGCCCAGTACGGCGGGGAATGCAACATCAACAACGGCAACGGCAACATCGGCGATAACAACGGTGCCGGCGCCGAAAACAACGCTTGCAACGAAAACACCTTCATCACCGAAAACAACAGCTCGACGAACAACACGACGAACAACGTCACCAACAACTACAACTCGTCGACCGTCACAGTCGCCGGTCCCGCCAACAGCGGCGTACTCGGAGCCACGACGACCAAGAAAGCCACGACCAGCAACAAGCACGTGAAGATCCACATCAACCTGCCCGGCAAATCAAAGCTCCGCAGGGTCACGCTGAGGGTCAACGGCAAAATCGTGTCCGTGTTGAAGGGCAAAAAGGCCTCGAAGAACATCACGCTCGTGAGCCTGCCTTGCTCCGCCAAAGTCACGATCACAGCGGTCACGGCCAGCGGTAAAACAGTCACTCAGTCGCACACCTACAACCTCTGCTAGGGCGGCAGAAAGTAGGCAAGCATCGGTGAGCGCATCGCTCACATAAGGCGCAGACAAGGGCCCCGAGATAACTCTCGGGGCCCTTGCGCCCACTGCGTCTGAGCTCCCAGCACAGCCGATCCCTCCTCGGCACACGGAAGGAAAGCCAATGGCCCACGAACTGACACCCAGGACCCCAGCTCGTCTCGGCTCGGGCCAACCCGCCAGAATGTCATTGCGCATGAAAGCCGACACCTTTGAGCGACTGTTTGAGGAGCACTCCGAGCGGCTCTACTCCTTCCTCGCCTACCACACGGGCAATAGAGCCTTGGCCGAGGACCTGCTCTCGGAGACCTTCGAGCGCGTGCTGCGCTCACGCCAGCGCTTTGACCCACGCAAGGGCAGCGAGAGGCGCTGGCTCTACACGATCGCTTTGAACCTGCTGCGCGACAACGCGCGTAGGCGCACACACGAAGACCGCGCCCTGCAGCACGTGGGTGCAGGCTCAACGCAAGAGGAAGCAGACCCCGCGTTGAGCGCGGTGGAGCGCCGTGACGAGCTGCAGCGGGCGCTTCTAGCGCTCAACGACGACGAGCGCGAGGCGCTCGCGCTGCGCTTCGGCGCCGATCTCAAGCTGCGCGAGGTCGCCAACGTGCTCGGCGAGGGCGAGAGCGCCATTGAGGGACGCATCTACCGCGCCCTGGGCAAGCTGCGCAAAGAGCTGGACTGAGCCTCAGGAGGCCACGCCGGTGGCTACGCAGCAGCCTCTGATCGTGAGCACGCCGTGCAAAGGGCGTCCCTCGGGCTGGCCCGAACCGTAGATCGAGCGGTCTCCGTAGACGGTCACGTGGTAGCGCACACGCGGCAGGCGCGGATAGCGCACCACACAACTCCAAGGGTTGCCCAGGGCACTGTGCGTGCCCGCCACACAGTGGGCGCCGCGGGCACGGCCGGCAAAGCCCGGACGGGGATCGCTCGTGGTGAGGACCAGACGCTCGAGCTGAACGGCCCCAACCGGCGTAAGCGCCTGCTGTTTTGAGACGAACTGGGTGTTGTCTTCGCGGCTGTGCAAAGCCACGGCGGTCCCGGCGAGGCCCACGAGCAAGATCAAGCCCACGAGCAAGCCGCCAAATCTCATGAAGAGTCCTCCACCATCGGAGCAAGCATAAAGCCGCACAGGACCAAGGGCACAGCCCTCTTCATGGTCCAATCGCGCTCCCAGCCCTAAGACGCGGGCGCCATGCGGCCGATAGGCGATGCATGACCCGCCTGAAGGCACTCCTCACGGCCACGATCGCGAGCCTCGCGTGCGCGGCGCTCGCCTCAGGCGCACTCGCCGGCAATGCAGTCGCCAGCCAGCGGGCCAAACACACAAAGGCGCGGTGTGCGCACGCGCGCAAGCACCACCACAGGCACGCACACAAGTGCCTCACTCACAAAGTCCGCACCAAACACAAAGTCCGCGCCAAACGCGCCGCTCGCCACCCGAGGCGGCCCTTTGCTCCCCAGAAAGAAGCGAGGACGGTGACAGTCGAAGCCTCGCCACAGGCCACGCTCGCAAGTGTGCTGGCGACTCCCTGTCAAAACACGGAGCTGATGCCAGAAGCAGGCAACATCGAACAGATCGAGCAGGCCACCCTGTGCTTGGTCAACCAGGAGCGCGCGCGTGATGAAGAGCTGCCGCTACAGCTCAACGCCAAGCTCGCCCAAGCGGCCGAAAGCCACTGCCAGGAAATGGTCAGCCAGGACTACTTCGCCCATGTCGCCCCCGACGGCGAAACGCCGCTTCAGCGCATCGAAGCTACCGGCTACATCCTCAACTCACATGTGGGCTACACGCTCGGTGAGAACATCGCCTGGGGCACCCTTTCGCTGGCCACACCAAGCTCGATCGTGGCTGCCTGGATCGCCTCGCCAGAGCATCTAGCGAACATCCTTAACGGCGCTTATCGCGAAACTGCTGTGGGTGTTGCGCCTGCAGCGCCGGCCTCACTTGCCGAAGGTCAAGCCGGCGCGATCTATACGCAGGAGTTCGGCGTCATTGAAAGCTGAACCTGAGCGCCGCGTGCGCTACGTCACACAAGCAGCCTGAGCCAAAAAAGGGCGTGCAGCTTCGACGTTATTGGGGTGTTGGGGAGTTCGAGACACCAATCACAAGTTGGCCATGGGTCGGAAACAGATTGGACATATGTTCAGTCTGACCCGTCAGGTATCAACTAGACGACGCGTTTGTCCGACATAAGGGGCAAGGGCATGTAGTCCTAAAAGGGCAACACTGTCCGGCCAGCCGGGCAAATAGCGAGGAATCGAAGCGAAGCACACGAATAGGACCAGGACCGAATGACCATTCTTTTGATCTCCATTGTCTGGTTTGCCGCGCTGGCGGCTCTCGTGCTTCTCCTGGCGAAGCGTCCGCGACAAGCGGCGGCGAGCTGGGAGCGTTCTCCACGCCTGCTCGAAGGGACCCGCGATTCCTTCGAGCGGGCTATGGAGGCGATGCTTGCGTCAGAGACCGCGACGGCAAAGGACGTGCGGGATCGTGCGCAAGAGGATCTTTACGTCCGTCCATAGCGACCAGTTAGCGACGTACAGGTAGTCCATAGCCACCATTTCGCGCAAGGACACGCTGGCCGGGCCAAGGATCTGCCAGTGGCCGGTGATGCCAGGGTGCAAGGCCAAGCGGCGGCGGGACCACCCCTCGATGCGCTGGTCCTCATCGAGGATCAAAGGACGCGGCCCCACGAGGCTCATCTCGCCGCGCAGGACATTGAATAGCTGGGGGAGCTCGTCCAAGGCGGTCTTGCGCAGAAAGCCCCCCACGCGCGTAACGCGAGGGTCGGCTGCGATCTTGAACAAGCCCTCCTGGGCTTCGTTGAGGTCGACGAGCGTGTGCTTGAGCTGCTCGGCCTCGGGCACCATCGTGCGGAACTTGAACAAGCCGAAGCGCTGCTCGTCGCGCCCGACCCTCATCTGACGGAAGAACACGGGCCCTTTGCTGTCGAGCTTGATCGCGATCGCGATCGCGATCATTAGGGGCGAGACCACCAAAAGACCCAAAGAGGCGCCCACGAGATCAAACGCGCGCTTCACCATCGCCGAGGAGCGCGTGAGGTCGAAGCGACGCACCCCCATGAGCGTGACGCCGTGCAGGTCGTCGAAGATGACCGAGGAGCCGATCACTTGCAAGAGGCGCGGCACGACGCTCACGCGAATGCCAACCGCTTTCAAAGTCCTCACCAAGTCGAGCATCTCCCCAGCTTCGCTGTCGCTCGGCGAGACGATCGCGCGGTGCACGTCGAGCTTGGTCGCCAAGTCGCGTATTTCGCTCAGCTTGTCATGGGAGAAAGCGTCGGTTGACCAAGGAGCGATCTCGTGCAGGTCGATGTGAGCGACGATCTCCGCCTTGACGCCACCGTGGTTGATCATGCGCGAGCGAATCGCCTGTTCGGAGGTGGCGCTGCCCACGAACAAGCAACGCTCGACCGGCGCCACATGCAGAGCCAAAGCACGCGCGCCACAGCGCCCCACAACCAGGAAGGCTGCGAGCGCCAGCCACAGGAACAAGACGTCGGTACGCGTGAACATGCCGTAGCCGAGCGGCCGCTCGGCAAGCCACGCCAAGAGCGCGCAAAAAGTGGCGACTTGCAGGAGCTTTGGCACCTCATCGAGGGTGGTCTTGCGGATCACCGCCTCGTCGCGGTCGTACAAGCCGAACAGCTTCGCCCCCAACACGACCAAAGGCAAGCCGACGAGACAAATGCGGCCAAGATGAAGGCGCCCACCTGAGACCTCGATCGCTAGTCCGAAAGCGGCGACGATCGCGAGCATGTCGGCGCCGAGCAGCATGCGCCGGAAGATCGAGTCGCGCGCCAGGCTGGCCGCGGGACCGCGCGTCTCGAGGATCGGACCGGAGCCACCGAGACGCCTCCCCAGCCCCCGCTGGCGAGGCGGCACCGTCGCAATCGAGCCCGCTGCGATTGACCCTGTGGCAACTGCCCCCGCAGTAGCCGGCCCTGAAGTTACCGAGGCGTCGAAGCCCGCAGCCATCGCCGACTTTCGCTCAACCTGACCGCTGGTTGCCTCCAACCTTGTCTCCCGTGACGTGTTGAAATCAATCCAGCACGACGCTCGCATCCGTCCGAGTCGTCAACGATTCGTGCTGAAACCTTTCCTACCAGTAGTGCGCTGTCGGCGACTCTCCAATTTCCGTCTTTATCCAACCTTGATGGGCGGCACGGTAGCCGCGCGAGTTGTGAAAGTCAAGAGCCATATTTACTATTCGGATGAGTGGGCTAACAGAGCTTTTTTCCGACCCTTGCGCAGGACTGGCAAAAGGAGGCTACTGCGCCGAGCGAGCCTTGAACGGCTCCTCGACCCCGAGCGTTCCGGGCCCGGAGAGCTCGAAGGCGCTGTGAAGGGCCTGTACTGCCTGCTCGACCCGGTCGCGGGCGATCACACAGGAGATCTTGATCGGGGAGGTGGAGATCATCTCGATGTTGATCGCCTCAGAGGCGAGCACGGAGAAAACCTTGGCCGCGACACCCGGGTGCGAGCGCATGCCGGCACCCACGATCGAGACCTTGCCCATCTCGCGCTGGGTGACCATGCGCTCGCAGATGCCAGCCTGCATGGCCTCCAAGGCAGCCGTGGCGAGGATCAAGTCTTCATGGGGGACGGTGAAGGAAATCTCGGCCTTGCCGCCCGCAGAGGTGGGCACGTTCTGGTCGATCATGTCGACGTTCACGTTGGCCTCAGCCAAAGCCTCGAAGATGCGCGCGGCAGCGCCAGGCTCGTCAGGCACGCCCACGAGCGTGACGCGCGCCTCGGCGGTCGAATGGGTGACGGCGGTGATTAGGGGCTGCTCCATGGTCTCTCCTTCGGACACCACCACGGTACCGGGACGGTCGTCAAATGAGGAGCGGCAGTGGATGCGCACTCCATGGTTGCGGGCATACTCGACCGAGCGCAATTGCAGGACACCCGCACCGGAGGCCGCCATCTCAAGCATCTCCTCAAAGGAGACACTCGCCAGCTTGCGGGCATCGGGAACGATGCGGGGATCAGCGCTGAACACTCCGGGAACGTCGGTATAGATTTCGCACACCTCCGCGCCAACGGCCGCGGCGAGCGCCACGGCGGTCGTATCCGAACCGCCGCGCCCGAGCGTGGTGACGTCGCTGGAGGAGGTCGCGACGCCCTGAAAGCCAGCGACGAGCACGATCCGGTCCTCATGCAAGGCAGAGAGGATGCGCTCGGCGCGAACGTCAACGATGCGTGCCTTGGTGTGGGACTCGTCGGTGACGATGCCCGCCTGGGAGCCGGTTAGGGAGATCGCGCGGTGACCGAGGTCGTTGATCGCCATGGCGCAGAGGGCGCAGGAGATGCGCTCGCCGGTGGACAGGAGCATGTCCATCTCGCGCGGGTCGGGGGCGGAGGAGACCTCCGCGGCCATCGAGATCAGCTCATCGGTGGTCTTGCCACGCGCAGACAGAACCGCCACCACCCCATAGCCGGCCGCCCGCTTCTCGACGATCCGCTTAGCGGCGCGCTTGATGCGCTCGGCGTCGGCCACGGAGGTGCCGCCGAACTTCATGACCACGATCTCAGACACGAACGGAGGATAGATGGCCAGGGCCGCATGCGGCCCTGGCCCGACCCGTACATGTACGGGTCGGCCGGCGGCGCGTGCGCCGCCGGAACTACACGGTGCGGCGTCCGGCGAGCGCCTTGCCGAGCGTGACCTCATCCGCGTACTCCAAGTCCGAGCCGACAGGCAAGCCGGAGGCCAGGCGCGTGACTGTGAGATCGGGCGTCCGATGGCGCAACTCCTCGGCGATGTGTAGAGCCGTGGCCTCGCCTGTGGTGGTGGGATTCGTGGCGAGCACCACCTCACGTACTACGGGCACATCGCCTTGCGGGGCCGCCACTCTCCCATAAAGCTCCTCGATCTTGAGGTCCTCCGGCTCGATGCCGTCGATTGGAGACAAAGCGCCCCCCAGGACGTGGTAGAGCCCGTGAAATTCGTGGGTGCGCTCCATCGGGATCACGTCGGAGGGCTCCTCCACGACACAGATCACGGAGGCGTCACGACGCGGGTCTTGGCAGATGCGGCAACGGGGTTCGTCGGCAAGGTTGAAGCAGACCTCACATAGGCCAACCTTTTCCTTGACCTCCTTGATCGCCTCGGCCAACCCGAAGGCGTCCTCGCCAGAGGCGCGCAGGATGTGAAAGGCAAGCCGCTGGGCGGTGCGATTGCCGACACCAGGCAGCTTGGACAGCTCGGTCACGAGCCGCTGGACGGGAGGCGCGAAGGAGCTCAACGCCGGCAGCGTCCCAAGCCGCGCGCCTGCGCTATCGAAGGCAGATCGCCCGACATCCGACTTATAGCCCCGGCAAGCCGAGACCGCCGAGGCCGCCAAGCGCGCCTGGGTCAAGACCACCGGTGACGGCGCCCATCTTGGAAGCCGCGAGCTCCTGGGCAGCACGCAAGGCCTCATTGGTGGCCGCGAGCACGAGGTCGCACAGCATGTCGACGTCCTCGGGGTCGACCGCGTCGGGAGCGATCTTCACTGAGCGCACCTCGAGATCCCCGGAGACGGTGACCGTGACCATGCCCCCGCCGGCGGAGGCCTCGACGGTCTCATCGGCAAGCTGGGCTTGGGCGAGCTCCATGTCTTGTTGCATCTTCTGGACCTGCTTGAGCATCTGTTGCATGTTGGGTCTCTGTTGTGGTGGGGCCACCCGCTAAGCACCTTTCTCTTGTTGAAGCCAATCCTCGGGGAGCTCCTCCGCGTCGAGCTCTGCCACCAGGCGCGCCACGATCTCCTCCTCTGTGGGAGCGCTACCGTTCTGCGCCTGGGAGACATCGAGATCCTCGCGCAACTCGAAGGCAACGCGATAGCGCCGGCCAGTGAGACGCTGGAGCGTGTCGATCAAGACAACCCGGTTGGCGGGATCCTCGGCCTTGCGCTTGAGAAAAGCGGCCGAAGGTGCGAATGCGAGCGTGATCTCGGTGTCGGTGAGAATCGCGGGCACCGCCTCGTTGAAGACGGCACCAAGCAAGCCGTGCTCGGCCTTCACCGACTCGTGCACCGCAGGCCACAGGGAATCTAGATCGCCAGTGGGCAATGCCACGACGGCCACTGGGGCAACGGACTCTTGCTCCTCCTCGGCGGACGGCTCGACGGCCCGCGCGGGTACAGGCGCTGCATCGGGCACTTCGGCGCTCGAGACCGGCACGGCCGGCTGGGGCACCGGTATCCGCTCGACTGGGGTCGGCTGGGTCGGCGCGGACTCAACATGGGTGGACTCGGCCGTCACAGGCTGGACCGGCGCGGACTCAACATGGGTGGACTCGGCCGTCACAGGCTGGACCGGTGCTGACTCGACCTGTGCGGGCTGGGCCGGCGCAGGCGCTGGCACCCTCACCTCCCTCGCGGGCGCGTCGGGCAGAGGCTGCGAGGAGCCTGTCTGAGCTGGCGAAGGCGCCGCTGAGACAGAAGGCGCGGGACGACCCGCCAAGGCCTGCTCAAGCCGCTCGATACGTGCGAGCAAGGCTCGCGTGGAACCATCGGCCTGGGGAGTGGCGGCCTTCACCAAGGCCAGCTCCAGCTGGGTGCGCGGGTCGGCGCCGGCGCGTACCGCCTCGAGCGCTGCCCCGAGCAGGTCAAGCACGCGCACCGCCTCGGCAGGTCCGATGCGCTGCGCCTGGGCATGCAAGCGCTCGTCGATCTCCGGTGTGAGTGATAGCTCCGGGGGCACGTCGCCAAGCGTTTGCACAACCAAGAGCTCGCGCGCACGGCCCTCCAAATCGCGGGTGAATGAGCCGGCGTCGCGACCCCCCTCGACGCAACGGGCCACCGTGAGCAAGGCCCCACGCGCGTCCCCTGCCTGGACAGCGTCGAAAGCGTCGGAGAGCAGTTGCTCGTCGGCCACGCCGAGCACCGCCAAGACGTCGCCCAGCTCGATGTGGGTGCCGCTGTAGGTGACCAGCTGCTCCAAAGTGCCGAGCGCGTCACGGAAGCTACCCGTAGCCGAGCGGGCGATCGCGGCGACCGCCTCAGGCGGGATCTCGATCGACTCAGCCTGGGCGGCACGCAGTACAACCGAGGCGATCTGCTCGACGGTGGGTCTGTGGAAGTCAAAGCGGTGACAGCGATCGACGACAGTGGCGGGGACCTTGGATGCCTCGGTCGTGGCGAGCACGAACACGGTGTGCGGCGGAGGCTCCTCAAGCGTCTTCAGGAACGCATTCCAAGCGGCCTGGGAGAGCATGTGGGCCTCATCGAGGATGTACACCTTGTGGCGTCCTGAGACGGGAGCGAAAGCAACGGACTCACGTAGTTCGCGGATGTCATCGACCGAGTTGTTGGACGCCGCGTCCATCTCGATCACATCCAAGGAAGTCGCGGAGGCGATCGAGCGACACGAGTCGCACTGACCGCAAGGATCGATCGTGGGCCCACCCTGGTGGGGGCTGGCGGGATCAGCACTACCTTCACAGTTGAGGCAGGAGGCGAGGATCTTCGCCATGGAGGTCTTGCCGGTGCCGCGCGAGCCCACGAACAGGTAGGCGTGGTGGACATTGCCCCGTTCGATCGCATGGCGCAAGGTACGCACGACGGGCTCCTGCCCGACCACGTCGGCAAACGAGCGGGGGCGATGCTGGCGATAGAGCGATTGAAGAGCCACCTAAACGCCAGTCTACCCCCGCACGCGGCCCGCTCAGATAGCGTGCGCCGCTGTGAGGAGTGCGATCAGGCAGGCATTCGGGGCTGGGGCCACGAGCGAGGTTGAGGATCGAAAAAAGAGGGTGCCTACGCGCGCGCGCGTAGGGCAAGCCATACGGCAATACCCCACCCGCTGGGGTATTGCCACGTTCGCGATCGTTGTGGGCGCCATCCTGCTGTGGCTGATCGCAGGAGTGGGCTTCGTCAACTACGACACCCTCTATGCGCTCGTCTGGGGCCAGCAGCTCACGCGCGGGGAGACGCCCGAATATGGGCTGCCGATCGCCCCCACGCCCCATCCCCTGGCAGAGCTGCTCGGCATTCCGCTTGCCCCGCTTGGCGCGAGTGCGGAGACCACGATCGTGGTGGCACTCGGGTTCCTGGCCTTGGCGGCATGCGGATGGGTGCTCTACAGGCTCGGTGAGGCTTGGTTCGGGCGTGCCGCCGGCGTGGTCGCCGCGCTCGTGTTCCTGACCAGGGTGCCGGTGCTCTCATATGGAGTTAGGGCCTACGTAGACATCCCCTACACCCTGCTCGTACTCTGCGCCCTGCTCGTCGAGACGCGGCATCGCAGGGCGGGCGCGCCCGTGCTCGTCCTGCTCGGACTGGCGGGCTTGCTGAGACCGGAGGCATGGCTCTTCTCAGGGATCTATTGGCTCGTGCTCGTCGTCTCCTCCGAGCGTGCTCGCACAGACTCGAAGTCGGCTGAGGTCGCCTCCGATGGGGCAGACCCAGAACCGGTGGAAGTCGCGCCCAATGAGCTCGATCCCCACGCCGCTCACTCCCACGGCCCCCCCGAGCGCTCGCGGAGGGACCTCGCGCGCCTGGGCCTACTCGCGGCGGCCGCGCCCCTGCTTTGGATCGCAAGCGACCTGTTGGTGACCGGCAACGCGATGTGGTCCTTGACGAACACCAAACACACGGCCCACACCTTGGGACGGGCAAGCGGGATCGGCGACGTACCCCAATACATCCCGAGGCGCATCGGCGAGGTGTTGCGTCCCGCCGTGCTTGCGGGGGCCGCACTCGGCGGAGTGCTCTCGCTGCTGTGGCTACGCGACAAGGCGCGCCTAGGGGCGATCGCTGGTGCTGTGGCGGTGCTCGTGTTCGCCCTGATGGCGAGCTTTGGCCTGCCGATCGACACGCGCTATGCATTCCTCACGGGAGCCGTCCTGTGCCTGTTCTGCGGTGCCGGCGCTTTCGGGTGGATCGCCTTGGCCAAGGACGACCGCCGGCGCATACCTTGGATGGCGGCCGGTGGGGTGATAGTCCTAGCGCTGCTTGCCACCCTGCCCAGCCAAGTGTCCTCGGCGCACAAAGAGCTCAGCAACTTGGCCCATCAGGAAAGCATCCAAGGCGACCTCCTGGCGCTCGTGAAAAGCAAGGCGATCAGCTTGAAGTGCGGGCCCGTGGGAGTGCCCAACCACGCACCAATCCCCTTGCTGGCCCTCTACCTCAAAGGGAGCCCCGGCTTAATCGTGAGCGCCGAAGCGAGACAGATCGAAGAAGGCACCTACGTGGACCCGGCGAGCATCGAAGTGGAACACGATTACATCCTCGACCCCAAGGATCCGCACGCTCCCGTGTCCATACCACCGGGCTTCACTGAGGCCCACAGCAACCGCTCCTGGTTGATTTTCGATCGATGCGAATGAGATCCAACGGGCACGAACAGCAATCCAAAAAAATAGGACCGTGCACCCCTCGTCGAAGCTCCCGCCTCCGAACGCCTACCGCCGCTGAGGACTCCGGATCGGGGGCTCCCAAACGCGCCTGCCGGGGATCGCTTAAGGCTGCTTCCTTCCGGACCTGACCTGGTTCACAAGCCGACACCGCGTGGGACCCGAGCCATCGACGCTCCCAGCGACGGAGCGACCGGAGCGAAACCCCTCGAAGGGGAGTTCAGCCCCGCTAGAGCGGATTGCGGATTCAGGGCGCCGCTACATCCCCGCCTAGCACGGTCCGCGTCGATCGTAGCGCGAAGGGCGCCAATGCGTTAGGCTGCCCGCCGTTATGAACTTCACTCCTTCGCATTCCTCCAAGCGTCTCCGCGCCCGTATCGGCTCCGCCTTGGTCACCGTCGGCCTAGTCGCCCTGATCGCCGGCTGCGGCTCCTCTTCAAGCTCCAGCTCGATCGGTGTGGGCAACGAGTCGGACGCCACCGCTGTGCCAACGGTGGCAGGCGAAACGACTCCCACGAGCACCTCCCCCACGGCACCGCCGACCGCGAGCGCCAAGACGCCAACGAGCGGCCCGCTTGCCACGAAGCCGGCCGTGACGATACCCAGCGGCGCTGCCCCCAAAACGCTCGTGATCAAGGAACTCATCAAAGGCACCGGCCCCGAAGCGAAGGCGGGCGACCCGGTCACCGTGAACTACGTTGGCGTGCTCTTCAAGGGCGGCAAAGAATTTGACTCCTCTTGGAAGCGAAGCGAACCGTTCGCCTTCAGCTTGGGCAAGGGCCAAGTCATCAAGGGCTGGGACCAAGGTGTAGCCGGCATGAAGGTCGGTGGCCGGCGCGAGCTGATCATCCCCTCCGAACTGGCCTACGGCAAGACCGGATCACCACCCACGATCCCGGCCAATGCGCCGCTCGTGTTCGTGGTGGACCTGCTCGCCGTCTAGCCTCCTGGGTCTCCTTATCGCTGGCGCGGGTATGCCCATACGCATGCCCTGCGCGCGCGTGTATAAGCGGGCGCGTGTGTTCGGGTTGGCGCCTATGCTCAGCTTGCTCCTCGGGTGCTTGCTCGGCGGCTGTGGTTCCTCCAGCGCCTCACACGGGCCGAGCAATCGCGAACTGGCGCTCGAGCGAGCCCAGCTGGTGCAGGTCAGCGCTGGCTTGCGAGCCTCTGAGCCGGCCGTACGCGCGGAGGTGAGTGCCTCACGCGTGGTTTGGCCTTCGATCGCCTCTGGGCTTCCCCGAGTTCTTTCGCCCACGCTGCGCGCCTCCGTGGCCCAGGCCAATGCCAAGGCCGCCGCGCTCCCCGTGCCCTCATTTCTGTCCGAACCACGCCAGCTCACCGGCCCCGCCGCAGGCGTCGCAGGGCTCTACCGAAGCTATGAGCGCCTCGCTTCGCGCGCTTGGCGGCTCACTGGAGCCGGCGTCGAGGCGATCGCCGGTGGCACACCCACGGCGGCCAGCTTCGCACGGCAAAACTCGTCTCTCTATATAGACGCGATCTACGATGCCCACTACGACCTGTCTCTGGCGGGCAAGAGTCTGCTGTCTGCTTACGAAAAGCTTGGCGGCTCGGGGGCTTTTGGGGCCAGTTTGCCTTCGAGCCAGCTTGGGGCCTTGGCCGCGGCCTACTCGATTCCCGCGGTTCGCTTGGAGCCCCATCCGGCGGGGGCTGCTCAGGAAGGGTGAAGTCCCGGCGATAGCCGGTCATCTCGACGGTATCGGGGTCCTAAGGTCGGGGTTGCATGTGCTGCAAAAACCGCTGCCCCCACGCGCGTGTGCGCGAGGCCTTGGAGCCAATAGAATCAAAGGCCCGGACGCGTAGCTCAGTGGGAGAGCGCTCGCTTCACACGCGAGAGGTCGCAGGTTCGAAACCCGCCGCGTCCATGGCCCCGAACGCCATTTCGCGTCCGCGTTGTGGCCGACAATACCGCGGTGCCTCGCCACGCCTTACGGTGAGCTGGGCAGCCTGATTGTTCGGCTTCGCTTGCGAGATCAGCTGTTTCTCGCCGCCGCCCAGGCCAGCTGCGCGGCCTGCGAGCGGTCGCTTACCGCGAGCGTTCGGTAGCAGTGCTCGAGGTGCTTCTGCGCGGTGCGTATGCCGATGCCGAGCGCGGTTGCGGCGGCTTGGTCTGAGCTTCCCATTGCCACGAGGCGGAGCACCTCGGCCTGGCGCTGGGTAAGACCGAGCGCGCGCAGGTCCGCGATGACGATCTGTCGGCCCGCGCCCCGTGCAAGCTCGGTATGGGCGAGGGCGTTGCGGTAGACCTGGATCAGATAGGGGCGCGTCAGGTTGAGCAGATCGCGCTCGGTGGCGGTGAAGTCGCGCTTGGTGCGGCTGAGCGCGATACCCAGAACTCGCTGATAGGAGGAGGGCAGGGTGAAGGCGATCTGGTACTCCACTCCAAGCGGGCGGTAGACCTCGCGGTAGAGGGCAAGCCGGTGGAGCTCGCGGCGTGTAATGAGGTCCGAGAAGCGCGTCGCGCGACCGTCACCAGTCTTCAGGTAGTGCTCAACAACTGGGTTCTGCCCGCCATAGCGGGCGAACGCGAGATGCATCTCCGGCGGAACCTCAGGCTCGGTGATCGAGACGGTGTGGGGAAGATCGGCGGGGAGCTCGTTCAGCGCACACCACTCGGCGGGCACGGCTTCGCGCAGCGCACGGAGCAAGCCATGGCAGAGCTCATCGAGATCGAGAAGCCCGATCACCTCGCCGACGAGAGTCAGCGCGCGCCGCTCCAGTGCCCCAGGAATCGGCCGAACGGTAGCGCTTCGCTCATATTGAGAGAGCTGGCCTACGTGTCTAATACGTATCGCCGATCCGGGATGACCGAACACAATTGTGTCTGTTTGCAGGACCTTTTGGCCACGGTTGTCGTTCTTGGCGTCCAAGACGCCTGCTTCTCCTCAGAGTCTTCTGTGGACATCCACGAATCCAGGTAGTCTGGCCGGCCGCGACGGGACGACGAGCACGGAGGTAGTGACATGGACGAGTGTGGACAGCCGAGCGAGCACAGCACAGCTCATCAGCCGGCAAACGGGCGGCTCGGCGCAAGCTGGCACAGAAGCCGGATGGCCTTGGGCGCCGCAGTTGGTCTACTGGCGTGCCTCGTGCTCGCCCCTACGGTCAGCGCAGCCGAACCCCCGTCCTACAACATGCAGGGAACCTGGACGACCGGGTATCTCGAAGGAAGTACTCGCCAAGCCGCTAACGGCAGCTATGACATCACCTCGATGGACATGGCCACGGGCGCTCTCTCAGGCACGGCCGAAACCGGAGGCATCAGCTTTGCGCTAGCCGGCACCGAGAGTGGATCTGTCGCCCACATCACGTTGAAGGAGGGCAGTTACACCGCCTACGACACCCTGCACCTATCGACCCTGAGTAGTGGTCACGTCGGGGGCAACGGAACGTTCAACTCGATCGAATTCAGCGAAACCGGCGCTGGATACTGGGCCGAACAGAATCAGCTTCCGGGGGAAGAAACGTCGAAAAAAGCCAAAGAAGAAGCCGAAAAGAAAGCCAAAGAAGAAGCCGAAAAATCAGCCAAGCGCCCCACGGCCACGACCGTTACTTGCAACTACGAATTCGCCACCTCGGAGAACACCTGCGTCGCCGCGGTCGGTGACGCAGGAGCGGGAACGCCCATTACGCCGACCGGGAGCGTGACGTTCACGAGCACCAGCGG
Source organism: uncultured Solirubrobacterales bacterium (assembly GCA_963746645.1). GTDB lineage: Bacteria > Actinomycetota > Thermoleophilia > Solirubrobacterales > Solirubrobacteraceae > Palsa-744. Next base: position 2,366,061 of record CAVVBQ010000005.1, on the reverse strand, counting down.
CGCCTTCAGCGGCGCAAGCTGCTCGCTTGCGCCCACATCAGGCTCGCCCTCGGTTGGCAGCTGCACGCTCGTCTATCAGACCGCCAACAGCTCTCTGCCCGAAATCACCGCCAGCTACAGCGGCGATGCCCGGCATACCGCCAGCAGCGGGCGCACCCAGTTCCTTGGCATGGGCACGGGCGAAGGCACCGAAGAAGTACCCCCCGGCGAACCCGGGCAGTATCCCAACGAAATAACCCTCGGCCTCGAAGTCCCCACCAACGGCACCACCGTGGAAGGCTCCGCCGAGGGCTCCAATCCGAGCCCCGCGCCCCTACCGCTGACGCTTCCTGGACTCGCCGGACTCGACACCGTTTCCGCCACAGACCTGAAGCTGACCGAGACGGATGCGAAGAAGGTCGACGCCTCGGGTGGGCAGAACGCGAACTCGGTGAAGGAAATGGACCAGAGCATCGAAAAACTCAACCAGCGCGCCGTCGAACTCACACACGCCTCTTCACCCGCGCAACAGGCCGAAGGCCAGGTATTGACGAAGGACACCAACGAGACGCTCGAATCGATCACCAAGATGCTCAAGGCGCAGCAGGAAGCTGAGAAGGAAATCATCAAGAACGCCAAAAGCTCAGCGTTCTCGTCTACCCGGCACAAGACCGCCAAGAAACAGAAGACGAAGACGATCAAGCCGTTGGCCCACGTTATCGAGCGCAACGTGGCGGCCGGCAAGCTCAAGCTGGTGCTGAAGCTGAACCCTGCGGCGCTGAGGAAGCTCGCGGGCAAGCGCGGCAAGGTGACCGTCTACGTGCGCGTGAACATGGTCCTTCCGAGCATGCTCTACAAGAGCGGCTTGCCGCGCTCCTACGTGAAGACCATCACGCTCAACCGCACGCCCGTGGCCAAGGGCCACAACTCCCACAAGAAACACTAACTAGGGGCCACCAGCTCCTCCCAGCAGGGCTCCGCCAGCCTATCCTTCGCATCTTTCCTGGACCGCTTCACACGCGAGAGGTCGCGGGTTCGAAACCGTCCGCGCCCATGCCTGGAATCGCCTCACCTTCCACTCGAAGCTGTGCAGCCATGCGCGAGAGGCCCCCGCGATCTCCCCACCTTTTGTCCGCTAGTTGCCACGATCCCTATATCTGGTAGGGTCGCCCCGCCATGGTGAAGCGTCCAAAACTGCCCCACGCGCAATCGTGGATATTTTTGATCGCCACCGTGATCGCAATCCCCATGATCGGGTGCGGTTCGGCGACGACCACCAGCACCAACACCGCGGACTCAGGCGCCGTCCTTGTCACGGTTATGTCGCCAACGAGCGGCAGCGTGATGGCCGCGAGCACCGTCACGGTCCGGGGCACTGTCAGCCCAAGCGATGCCGTCGTACAGATCCAGGGACACGCCGCCGCTGTCGGCAATGGCGTCTTTACCGGCAGCGCAGCCCTTCACACTGGGAAGACCACGATCGACATCATCGGCAGCGCCCCCAACAAGACGCCGGATGCAACCAGCGTCACACTCACCCGCCAATCCACGCACGCGGGACACACCACAACCACCACGGTAGTCCAGACGGTTGCCACACCGCCCTCACCGCCTGTCAAGTCGCCAACGGGCGGCCAGAGCTTCTTTGCTCCCAGTGGCAACGTGAGTTGCTCCATCCAACAAGAAAGCGCCCGGTGCTCTGTCGCTTCCGTAGACCTGACCTTCGTTATTCCCTCCGGCGGAGGCAGCGCCTATATTAGCTCCGGTCTTTCAGTGCCTCGCGGCTCCGGAACAGAAGCTCCGTTTGGGACCGAGCGATCCTACGGCTCGATCACCTGTCAGATTCCACCCGAGAACGTCCCCGCCGGGATTACATGTCAGGACACAACAACCAGACATGGATTCGAGGCCAGCCGCGTTCCATCTCGTCAAAACGTGCACTGATCGCCACCCTGCGCCCGCGTTCCGCTGGCCGTTGTCATCCTCATCGACACTGCTCAAGCCTACGCTCCGCAGCATGGGATCGTCGAAGAAAGCGTCGCTCCCGAGGGTTTAGGCTAGTGAAAGAGCTCATGGTCTAAACCCCCAGGAATCGTAAATCTACGTTACCGTCAGCGTGCCGGCCATGTAGCCGGGGGTAAACATAGGCCGGCCAGAGCCGTCCTTGCCGCCACCGCATGGCAGGTTGCAGTCCCATGCATACTTGCCGGGCTTGCCCGTCATCAGCCGAAATACGATCACATTCGGCTTTGGATAGCGGTGGCCCGCGATCAGTTCGGTGTTCGGTGCGGATTCGGAGACGCCGGGCAGTGGGACGTTTATGGGCGGCAGAGATTGCTCGGCGCCCGGCAACGAGTGGACCGTGAAGGTATGGGCGACATCAGCCGGGCTGACCTGACGTACCGACTTTCCGTTCACGTAGATCACACCGCCGACGGTACCCCGTATTTGATTGAGCGGGTTGGCAAGGCGACTTCCGGTGTCGTACTGCTTGATGGTCACTGTCACGATCGATTGGGCCGGCACCCTTATATTCGTGCCAGGGCAATATGTCACCCATTCTGGGTGTGCGCCGCCTCCTGGGCCGCCGTTACTGCCGTGACAAGCGTAGCTATCGGGGAAGGCAGACAGGCTTACTTGCACTTTTTTGACGACAGCTGGCATTACCCGCGATGCACCGCAACCGGCTAGACCGATGAGGCAAACCAACAGGGACAGGGCGAAGCTGATCGGACGGTCAGGACGCATTCGGGCCCGCACGAACCACATTCTCACGTCATCCTCCAAGATAGGTCTGGGAACATCACATGAGGAAGACCGCACTGAGGTGCATTCCTTCCCGCTTGCAAAGATTTGTGGTCCGGGAGCCCTTCAGCACGGCAATGAGCGCTACGAGCGCGCTTGCCAGGACACAGACCACATCAACGACCGGGGTCGCAACCCGCTGGCGCTTACGGATATGTCCCAGCCATGATTTCGGTGCATCTGAGATGATGACGTTGTGATCATCGAGCATGCAGTACTCGACGTGAGGCCCGGCCAAGAGACGGACTTCGAAAGCACTTTCGCCGAAGCCAAGGCGCTGATTGCGTCTATGCCTGGATTCGAGTCACTTCAGCTGCACCGCTGTATAGAGGAGTCCAACCGCTATCTCCTACTCGTCACGTGGCACACACTCGAGGACCACACAGAGGGATTTCGACAGTCCGCGGAGTACGAGGACTGGCGGCGGCTACTTCACCACTATTACGACCCGTTCCCGACGGTCGAGCACTTCAATCTCATTGAGAGCATCTGACCACTGTGCCTGCGAGCGTTACTTCTGAGTTCGTCGATGCGATCCTCGCAAGGGACTTCTCCCGCGCCCGTGGCTTTCTCAACGCAGACATAGACTTCCGAGCGATGACTCCGAGTCGGCTCTGGGAGGCAGACGATCCTGCCGGCGTCGAGAAGGTCTTGCGCACCTGGTTCGAACACCCCGACAGGGATGTTGAGCGCGTCGCACCCACCGAGCCCGCGTCCGTCGCAGACACCATGCGCGTTGGCTGGCGCGTTTATGGTCACGACACCAACGGCCCGTTCGTCTACGAGCAACAGGCCTATGTGCGTGAGGAGGGCGAGGAGGTTTGCTGGCTGCGGATCATGTGCTGCGGTCCCCGGCCTGCAGGGAGCGCGCCACCGGATTAGAGACGAGCGCTTACGTCGGCGTCTATGCCGCCAGGGTCGGTCGATTCTTCTCTGGGATCGGCTGCCGCTAGCAGCAAGCCCTCCACGTGAGTCCAGACCTTTCCGCATGCGAGACATGGTCGCTTGGTTGACTTGGCGGTGGTGTTGACGGCGACGCTCAACCTTTTCGCACGCTCCTGGGGTTAAGCAACCAGATGGTCCCTTCCAGCTGCCGCGGAGCGACATAGTGGACTTGCTGCGCACCCGGCGCGCTCAGGCCGAGTTCGACGGCTTCGTTGCTCGTAGCAGCGAACAGCTATTGCGCACTGCCTACCTCATAACGTGGGATCTGACCGAGGCCGAGGACTTGGTTCAGGAGTGCCTCTTGCGCCTTGCCCGACACTGGCCCAGAGCGCGGCGGATGGATCATCCCGAGGCATACGCACGGCGGATTCTCGTCAACCTCGCCCTCGATGGAGCGCGAGTGCGCGGGCAACGCCGGGCCGAGCTGGGCGGGACCGACGCCCCAGCACTCGAGCATCTCGACCCTCGCTCGCCACAGCCAGTAGCGGCGCTCGAGGAGCACGGCGAGCTGATCGCCGCGATCGGCGCTTTGCCCAACCGCCAGCGCTTGATGCTCGTGCTGCGCTACTTCGCGGACCTCTCCGAGGAGCAGACAGCACGCGCGCTCGACTGCTCGCTCGGGACCGTCAAGAGCACCACCTCGCGCGCCCTCGCCCGGCTACGCGAGGCGATGGCCTCACCGACCAGCCATTGCGCGACCACCAACCCACCTGTACGCCCGACGATTACCCCCTCATCGACGATGCCCTCCTCGAACCTCAAAGGAGCCCGCACATGACTCAGCAACTTGAGACTCAGCTACGCGAGGTTTTCGCCCAGCGTGCACGCCAGGTGCCCGCGCAGGCATGCGCGCGCTTGCGCGAGGGCGACTACAGACCACGCTCTTCCCTGCGGTTGCCCGGCCTTGCGCTTGGCGGCGTGGCCACGATCGTCCTGCTCGCCGCGATAGCCCTCTCGATCGCCGGACTCAACCCCGACACGCAGCGGGCGTTCGCCGGCTGGACCCCAGCGCCCACCCTGCCCGCCCGTGGGCAGGTCGCCCGCGCAGAAGCCGCCTGCAAGGGCAACCTGACCACCCTCGCCGCGCGAGATGGCCAATGGCAAACCGTTCTCACCGATACCCGTGGCCCCTACACGATTGTGCTGCTCGCGGACGCCGGCGGCCACGCCAACTGCCTCACAGGCCCAGAAACCGTGCCTCATCCAGCTATCGGCGGAGGCGAGGGATATCAGGGTGGAACCAGCTTCACCGCGCCCGCCGGACGTATCGACGTTAGCTCTTACGGGTTCTCTCGCACGCGCAACGAACAGCCTTATATGTATGTATCCGGGCGCGTCGGCTCCGGTGTGAATGCCGTCACGCTTGTGCTCGGCAACGGCACACGAGTCCTCGCAAGCGTGGCCCACAGTTGGTTTCTGGCCTGGTGGCCGGGCACACAGCGCGCGGTCTCGGCACGGGTGAAGAGCGATGGGCACACCAGCACACTGCAGCTTCACGATCCGATTCGCTTGTACTCGCCGCGGCACTAGGAGGACGCCACAAATCGTACGTTCACGATGTAGTGGTTGTGAGCATCGATGGCGATCGTGCCGATGAGCCTCGGGTCAAACCTAAGACCACAGCGTTGAGCCAATGCTTAGTCGGCGGTCTGCGAGCATGGGCTCGGTGACGACCGTTGAGCTTTGGCGTCGTGGCCAGAAGGGCTGGCCACGACGCTTCCCCATTGCGCAGTTCCCAAATCCACCGCTACTACTTGCATTCGCGGGATGGGGGCTTGCGGTCCTATCCAATGGCACTGCGCATGAGATTGGTCGCGTGGTATTCACATTGGGTCTCGCCGCGTGGGCGTGTGGAGAGGCCATAAGCGGGGTCAACTGGTTTCGTCGTCTCCTCGGCGCGGGAGCGCTCGTTTGGATCATTGTCACCCTTGCCGGGAAGTAGGCTTCGCAGAATGGCCGCAAACCTCGAGCGAGCCACGCGCCTCGACGGCGAGAGTGGGCGCTATGTCGCCCAGCTATCCGAGCAGTGGGAGATCTGGGGACCCAACGGGGGTTATCTCGCGGCTATCGCCCTGCGTGCTGTTGGCGCGGTCGCTCAGATCGCCAGGCCGCGAAGCTTCTACTGCCATTTCCTAAGCTCCCCCGCATTCGAGCCCGTTCAAGTCGAGGTCACGGTGCTCAAGCGGGGACGCCGCGCTGAGTCCTTCTCAGTGACCATGAGCCAAGACGGAAAGGCAATCCTGCAAGCCTTGGTCAAGACTGCCGCGGACGCGCCCGGCTACAGCCACCAGCATCCGCACATGCCTTTCGTGCCGCCACCCGAGGCACTCGAGGTCTATGAGTACTTACCCTCACCGCAGCGCCGAGCGTTCCCCTTCTGGGAGAACGTTGAGCGGCGTCCGGTCCCTCCAAGTACGGAGGATGCCTCGGCGCCGGTACTGCGCGAGTGGACCCGCTTCCGCCCGGTCGCGTGCTTCGAGGACCCGTTTCTAGACGCCGCGCGCTCCTTGATCCTGCTCGATACCTTCGGCTTCCCCGCCGCCTACCAGCGCTACCGTTCCTGGGACTATCTGGCACCCAACCTCGACACGAGCCTGTGGCTACACCAGTTCAATCCAACTTGTGAATGGCTCTTGGTCGACCACGAGTGCACTGTCGCCGAGCATGGCTTGATGGCGGTCAACGGCAGGATCTGGGACACCAAAGGAGCTTTGCTCGCGACCGGAGCGGCCCAGCTTTGCTGCATTGAGAATTCTCGCTGAGGCATCGCCGCCAAGGCTTGGCTTTGGGGATTCATGTTAAACAGACGGTCAACAGTGCCATTTAAGAATTCGCGGCGCAGGCCTAGGGTCCATCCCGATGCCTGCGCCGCCAGACTGGGTTCGTACACGTCAGAGTGACCACCAAGTGGTGGAGAGAGGCGGTCACCGCATGGCTCCCGGCCGATGCCTGGGGGACTACATGCCACCGACCGGTCGAGCCGTGTCCAGTCACGTTGTCATGTTCGATCCCAATGAGCTTCGCCACCATGAGGTCGAGACCCCATCTTCGTTGGATCGACATGCCCAAGCGCGCTAGCGTGACTAGAAGTGCATACCGTAAGTGAACAAACCGGCATCCCCAAGGTCGCCGACAGCAGCGGTCCTTCTTCGGTGTCCGATTCACATCCCGTTGCCCTGGGCCCGCTCGCTGCCACTGCGAGCCCAAGCGCTCCATCGCAAGCAAATCAGTCCTACGTTCCGCTCTTCTGGCGCGTGCTTGCCTTGAATGCCGCGGTTGTCACAACCATGGCGATCGCGATCGCCATCGTCTTGCCCGCACCATTCGCGCACGTCGCCCCTGACGATGCCGTCATCCTCGCGGTCACGCTCGTTGTCACGCTGATCGCCAATGCGCTGCTGCTACGCAACGCGCTCACCCCTTTGACCCGCCTCTCGACACTGCTAAGGCGCGTCGACCCACTTCAGTCCGGGGAGCGGTTGCAAATACCAAGCGCTCCGTCTGAGGCCGCCGAGCTTGCGCAGGCCTACAACGAGATGCTCGACCAACTCGAGAGCGAGCGCTTGGAGAGCACACATCGAGTGCTTTCAGCCCAGGAGAGTGAGCGACTAAGGGTCGCCCAAGAGCTCCACGACGAAGTGGGCCAAACCTTGACCGCGATTCTGTTGGGCTTGGCGCGGGCCTCCCGCACCGCCCCACCCGAGCTCGCCTCCCAACTCGAGCAACTGCTCGAGACCACACGCGCCAGCATCGAGGACGTTCGCGGCATCGCCCAGCGCCTGCGGCCGGAGTCGCTTGAGGATCTCGGTCTCGGCGGAGGCTTGCTCGCCCTTTCGCGGCGCTTGCGCGAGCACTCAGACTTGCGCATCGATTGTCGCATACCCGCCGATCTTGCGCCTCAGTCACCCGAGCGTGAGCTCGTCGTCTATCGCATCGCCCAGGAGGCGATGACAAATGCGATCCGCCACGCAGAGGCTGCCAGCATCGGCATCGCCCTGCAAGCCAGTGACGACCGTCTCACGCTGAGGGTGCGCGACGACGGTCGCGGCATGTACGAGCACCGCGAGGGCGGCGGCATGCGTGGCATGCGCGAGCGCGCCAGCCTAGTTGGTGGCACCCTGCGCATCACAAGCGCACCCCGCGGCGGGACAGAGGTACACCTGGAGATCCCACTCGACGGTGAGATCTCATGACTGCGCTGAAGACCAACATCCTGCTCGCCGACGACCACGCCGTTGTGCGCCAAGGCTTGCGATTGGTGCTCGAGAACGAGCCCGACCTGGTCGTCTGTGTCGAGGCAGGTGACGGCATCGAAGCGGTTCAGATGGCGCTCGTGCACCACGAGCTCGACCTCGCCATTCTCGACATTTCTATGCCGCGCATGACCGGCTTGCAAGCCGCCCGTGAGATTCACCGTCAGCGCCCCGCCCTGAAGATCCTGATGCTCTCGATGCACGACAATGAGCAGTTCCTCCACGAGGCCCTACAGGCCGGCGCCAGCGGTTACGTGCTCAAGTCGCTCGCCGACCGCGATGTCGTTCGCGCTTGCCGCGCCGCCGTTCGCGGCGAACCCTTCCTCTACCCAGGGGCCATCACCGAGGCTATTCGCCACTACCTCGCCAACCCAGCCGAGGACCACCCCGATCCCCTCACCCCACGAGAGCTACAGGTGATCAAGCTGATCGCCGAGGGACACCACAACCGACAGATCGCCGAGGCGCTCGTTATAAGCGAGAAGACCGTCGAGCGTCACCGCGCGAATATGTTGGAGAAGCTAGGCATGCGCGACCGGGTTGAGCTCACGCGTTATGCCATCCGACGCGGCCTGGTCGAGCCGTAGAGCAGTTTGAGCTCCGAGATAATCACTCCGGGAGTGACCGGCCCGTAATCGTGTCATCTCAGGTCAGCCGTGTGAAGGCGTGATCAACCCTGTCTCATAGGCAAAGACAACAATTTGCACGCGGTCGCGCAACCCGAGCTTCGCGAGAATGTGCCCTACGTGTGACTTCACAGTGGCCTCGGAGAGCACGAGTCGCTCAGCAATCTCAGCATTGGAGAGACTACTCGCGACCTGCAGGAGAACTTCGCGCTCGCGCGCAGTCAAGAGCGCCAAGCGCTCGTCTTGGCGGCGATCTGGCCGAGCCGGCGTTGGTAGACGGTGCGCGTAATTGGACAACAGCCGGCGGGTCACCTTCGGCGCCACTACCGCGTCTCCGCTGGCAACTGCGCGTATACCCGACAGTAGGTCAGCCGGTGGGGTGTCCTTCAAGAGGAACCCGCTCGCTCCAGCGCGAAGCGCAGCGTAGACATACTCATCCAGGTCGAAGGTGGTGAGGATGATAATCCGAGCGTTGCTGTTCGACTCGATGATCAGTCGTGTGGCCTGCACACCGTCCATCTCGGGCATGCGCACGTCCATCAACACCACATCGGGCCGTAGACGCTCAGCCTCGGCGACCGCCTCACGTCCGTTGGTGGCCTCGCCAATCAGAGAGATGTCAGGTTGAGTCTCCATCACCATGCGGAACCCCATCCGCATTAGCTCCTGGTCGTCGGCGAGCAGCACACTCGTCGTCACGACAGCGCTCCCTCAGCATCGGGGTCAAGTCGCAAGTGCACGCGCCAGCCACCATGTGGCCTCGGGCCTGCCTCGAGCTTGCCACCGTAGGCCGCGGCGCGCTCCCGCATGCCATGCAGCCCACGGCCGCCCGGTTGAGCCGCCGCCTGACCTTGACCCGTGTCGGTCACTTCCAGCTCGACCTGGCCCGGACGGCAGTTCAGCGCCAGATGCGCACGGGCCGGACGGTCGGCATGCTTGAGCGTATTGGTCAGAGCCTCCTGAGCGACCCGGAAGACGGTCAGCTGCACACCATCGGCAAGCTCACGCGGGTCACCGTTGAGATCCATCGTCACAGGGATCCCCGCGGCATTCACCCGCGCCAGAAGCTCATCGAGCCGCTCAAGACTGGGCTGTGGCTCCAGCAGATACTCCGAGGACTCATCGCGCAGCACACCGAGCAGGCGGCGCATCTCAAGCAGGGCTTGCCGGCCGGTTGCGGAGACCCGCTCAGTTGCCTGCTTTGCATGCGCCGGGGAGGAGTCCATCGCATAGGTTGCACCATCGGCCAGAGCGATCATCACGGTGAGGTTGTGCGCCACGATGTCATGCATCTCACGCGCGATTCGGGCTCGCTCGGCCGCGGCGCCAAGACGACCCTCTTGGTCTCGCTCGAATTCAAGCCGCGCGGCCTTCTCGTGCAGAGAGACGAGCAAGGCCCTGCGTTGACGGACCGAGACACCAAGCACAGCGGAGGCGGTCGCCAGACCGGAGAGTCCCACCCACATCTTGAGCGGCTCAGATGGCGCCCAACGTAGCGCCGCCATGATGGCGCCGAGCTCAAGTGTGCCGGCAGCCAGCGCGCCCTCGATCAAACTCCCATCCAAAGCCACCCAATAGAGGGCAACCAGCAACGCAGCGTCGGCCAACTGTGGGCCAGAAAGCAGCCACTGTGCCAGTGCCACGAATGCGACTACCGCAAAGCACAGAAACGGGCTGATGCGACGCAACAGCAGGGGCGCGCACAGAGCTCCGCAGAAGATCACGGTCACCGCGTCGAGACGATGCTGGATCGTCAAACCTACGACGCTCAACACCGCCACGGCAAGGCAGATCGCCAGATCGATGGCGAACGGGTGACTGAGGCTCAGCCGTTCCAGCCGCTGCGCCTGCTGGGCCAACCAGGCGGAGACGAGCTCTTCCGGCGAGTCGCTCATAACTTACATATTGGCGGTTCGCGGCCGGCAATCGCACCATGCACGAATTGCTGTGCTCAAGAACACCGTGGCTAGTCGAGCTCGAGCTCGGGCTCGAGCACTGTATGCGGATGCAGGTTGGGGCGCGAATATGGACGTCGTTCGTCCTGGACGTCACACTTGGTCACGGTGACGTAGGTGACGAGCGCAATGAACACGAGCAGCGCGATCGCACTGACGGGACCGTCTCCCAGCCCCAGGCCCGACTGCTTGGAAGGCTTGCTGAACCAGTCGGCAAACGAGGCACCGAGAGGTCGCGTCACGATGTAGGCAGACCAGAAAGCGACGATCGGGTTCAGGCCGAAGCGCCACCAGCCAAGCGCGGGGATCGAGATGATCGCGGCAAACAACACAGCCGAGTCAAAGAAGCCGAGGTGCAGCGAGATGGCCGTAAGGTCGCCCGCCGCCGTACCAAGCGCAAACGTCGCCAACACGGCAGCCCAGTAGAAGCTCTCGCGCCGTCGGTTCGTGATGCTGTGAATCGAGAGTGTGCCCTCGCTGCGGTACCAAAAGAAGAAGACTCCCGCCACGATGATCGCGTAGAGCGGAGTCGTGACCGCGTAGGGGAGGCTCGCCCCATCGTGGATTCCGTCGGCGGCCATCGTGCCGAAGATCGCCACCATCATCACCGCGAACCAGTAGACCGGTGCCCGATATTCACGCTGGCGCAGCTGCAACCAAAGCGCAAAGCACAGTCCGAAGATGCCGATCGCCGCGGCCAGTGGCACGCTCTTCTGGCCGAGGAAATCGGACATGGACTCACCCATGCCCGTGGTCAAGAGCTTCAGCACCCAAAAGATCGCCGCGATCTCGGGCACCTTGGTGAGAGCCGTCCCGGAGATCCGATGTGTCGATTGGGAGCTACTCACAAGCCTCTCCGAATATCGGTCATCTCATTAAGGTAAGGAGTATCGCGCGCAGCCACAACGCCCCGGGGGACTAACTTAATCGGCCTTCGAGATCCACCTCAGGTCGGACGTTGGCTGCTACCTGAGGATGATTCACCCAAGTAGTCCCTTAGCGAACAGGGGGTACTCGATGACTAGTGCGCGCGTCGCCGTACCGGCGGCCTCGTACAGATAAGGGACGTCGGCAGGAAAGGACACATAGTCGCCGGTGGCAAGCTCGCTAATGCGCTCGACCGGACCGGCAATCAGCTTGCCCTGTAGGACGAGCACCCCCTGCCGTGCGCCGGCCGTACGCGCGGGCATTTCGTGCACTTGAGAAGCGGGAAGCGAGAGCTCGAAGACCTCCACGCTCCCATGCAGCTCAGCGCTCACATCCAGCTGACGGCGATTGGGGTCCCCGGTCTGCTGATGGTCTGCCTGGGAGGCACGGACTATGCGCACCTCTCCCATCTCCGCCTCCTCCAGCAGCTCGGAGAGCGAAACGTGCAATGCACCAGCCAGGAGCGCAAGTGTCTCCACCGTTGGGTTCCCATGACCGTTCTCGATCGCCGAGAGGGTCGCCTTGCTCGTCGAGGTCATGCGAGCCAGAGCAGACATGGAGAGGTGACGGGCTACACGCAGCCGCCGCAGATTCGCGGCCAAGCGCCCTTTGATGTCCTCACTGATGTTCTGTGTCATCATAACGAACGGATCGTTTGTTATATTAGATATTAGGACGGACGACCATCATGGCCCAAGCGACCTTCTACTTCGACCTCGGATCGCCCTTCGCCTATCTGGCGGCCGAGCGCCTGCACCAAGTCCTACCGGAGCCGCTCGCTTGGCAGCCGGTGTCGCTCGGAGCCCTCTTCAAGCTCACCGGACGATCGTCCTGGGCACTTGGCGAGCCCGCTAGACGCCAGGCCGGAATGGCCGAGGTCGAGCGACGGACACGCATATACGACCTTCCATCTATGCGTTGGCCCGACCCTTGGCCTAGCAACTACTTGTATGCCATGAGAGCGGCCACATACGCCTTCCGAGCCGGGCGCGGACGCCAGTTCACATTGGAGGCTTTCCGTCACGCATTCGTCCAGCGGCCATGACCTGGCGCTCCCCACAAACGTTCTACAAGCAGCCGAGCAAGCTGGCCTCGACCCACACGCAGTGGATCAGGCGACCGGCGACCCCGACATCAAGCTCGCCCTCCGAGACGCCACAGACGCCGCCCACTCGCTCGGCGTATTTGGCGTGCCCACGATCGCAATCGAGGACAAGCTCTTCTGGGGAGACGACCGCCTGTCAGACGCTGCTGTCGTGGTCGAGAGGCAGAGATCCACAGGCCTCCAAAGCGCTCACATAAAGGCATCCACCGCCGCGCCTGGCCGAACTCGCGCCTCCCGCCCTGTAACGCGCATTGGCGCGCCTCAAGTACACGAGCGTGGCCAAAGCCGCCACGATCGGCAAGATGTGCAGCCAGTGAGGACCCACTGCCTTCAGGGAGCTGAGCAATGTCCCTACGAGCCCGCTCGAACCCCCGCCGCCATGCTGGCGAAGCGCTGCCGGGGAGCACCACCAGTGTGCCCAGCCTGGTGCCTGCGAGCCTCGCGCCGTGAGCAAGGCCAAGTCTCCGGCCGCCCCCAGAGCGATGAATGCGAGAGCCAGCGAGAGGAGCGCCCTACGCCTCACGCCCACCACCGGACTCCATCTCCTCGAGCGCCTGGCGTACCGCCGTCACGGCCGCGTCCCCCGCAACCGCCATCGGCTCGGTCGTGCGCATCGCACGGCAGAAGATGAAAGCGCCCTCGAGCAAGGACAGCATCGCAAGCCCCAGCTCACGCGCGCGTGGCCGGGCGATACCGGCGAAAGCGAAGTACTCGGTGGCCCCATCGATCCACTTTTCAAATACATCCGCGGTGGCAATGCGCAAGGGCTCATTGGTGCTTGCGACCTCCAACGCCACCGTCGCGATTGGGCAGGCATCGGCATAGTCGGTCTCGCGCAGAGTCTCCCCTGCGCCCGCGAAGAAGTCATGCACCGCGCTCACCACGTCCGGCGCCTGCAAGGCGATCGACGCGAACAGCTGCGTATACATGCGCCCCGAGGTTCTGATCGTCTCGGCGCCGAGCTCCTCCTTGCCGCCAGGAAAGAAGTGGTAGACCGAGCCGAACGGCGCCGAGGCCTCAGCCGCGATCTGCTTCATGCCGGTGCCCGTGTAGCCCTGGCGGCGAAACAGCTCAGCCGTGCTCTCGAGTATGCGGTCCTTGGTGGCGCTTGGCATCGGCTCAGATCCCTCGGGTTGCGTGACGCGGTCGCCTCTGACATTATCCTCTCTAGAACGATCTATCAACTAAATGTTGGAGGCAACCGTGCGAGAAGAGCGACAGGCATTGACTCTGCTCAAGGTGATCCTGGCGGCCGGCATCCTCTCCACCGCGATCCACTACACCCACAACTTCATCGCCGTCAACCGCTATCCCGGCCCCGGAGGCAGCTTCTACACCGTGGTGCGCGTTGCAATCGTGATTGCCTGGCCGCTTCTAACCGCAATCGGCCTGCTCGGCTACCGCCGCTACCGCGAACAGCGCTATAGCGAGGCGCGCGTCTGCCTGGTCGTCTACTCGCTCACCGGCCTCGCCACGATGGGCCACTTCGCCTACGGCAACCCCCACATACCGGCCTTCTTCTACGCGACCCTCTTCACCGACACGCTCACCGGACTGGCCGTGCTGGGGTTTGTGTTGTGGTCAGCCAACGTGGTGGAGCCACGCACCGAGAGCGCAAACGCCTAAGGGCGCGCTACGCCATATGAGGCGCGCACTCACCTACAACGCGCGCGGCGAACCGCCGAGCGCGTATTCCTGCGCCTTCCGGGCGTCTAAGCCGCGAACCGCTGGGCGCTGCGTTCCCTGCGCTTTGCTGCCTCGACCTCGCGGTCCTTCGGCGGCGCGCTAGTGACCAGTTCGCTCAGCAGTTTCGCGGACACCTGCGCTACCTCCTCGACGGCACGTTCGAACGCCTCAGCGTTCGCCTGCGAAGGCTTCGTGAAACCACTGATCTTGCGCACGTACTGAAGGGCCGCGTCGTGAACCTCATCCTCGGTCGCCGCAGGCTCAAAGTTGTGAAGGGCTCTTATGTTTCGACACATGTCTTCAGGTTAGCCCCCAGCACTGCTCGCCACAACAGGACCGACCGCATCACCCACGGCGTCGTCATACGGTGGGAGTGTGACCACCTTGGCTACGAGCGGCAATCCCATAAACGAAACGACGGCCATCGCGATGAACGCGTCCAGCGAATGGTGAACCAACGCCTGCACGATCAAAGCGACAACCAGTCCGCCCAGATTTCCTGCCATCCACACGATCGCACCAGCCGTGCCTGCAGCCGACCCAGCCAAGCGCTCGGTTGCCGTCAGGATTACCGGTAGCGCCGGCAACATCACAAATCCCATCACCACGATCACCGCCGCTCGCGCGCCGATCCAAGGCATCGCTCCCAACGCAATACAACCCGCCCCACTAACCAAGACAACCCAGCGCAAGTACCTGCGCTCAGCGCCGCGAGCCATCACCGCCGGGGCCAAAAGCGCGCACCCGATCACACCGGCAATCACCATCCCCACCAGCAGGGCCCCGGCCGTGGTTTCTGAGACTCCTTCAGGTTCCAACAGCGCCTGCAGCCAAGTCGCGAGCGCCACGAACACCCCGAAGCCCACGAATACGAGCCCACAAAGGGTGCGCATCGAAGGCATAGCCCACAGCGCGCGCGCAGCGTTTCCCTCGATCGCCGCGTGCTCGTCTCCCTCCCCTCCGACCCGACGCAGCGCGTAGGCCAACATCAATGCCGGCACAACAGCAAGCACCGCCTCGATCTCGAGCAGCTGCTGCAGCTGCCCGTGACCACCCACGGTGGGACCAAGGATCAGTGCCAGCACCATCCCCACGAAGCCTCCCGCCGAGCCCACCGCGATGCCCGCGGCACGCTCCCCTGCCGGCAGGTACTCGCCCGCCAGCTTGCTCACCGCGCTCAGCACCACAGGCTGGGCCACGGCCACCGTCGCCTGCCCCGCCATTGCCCATGCGAACGTATCGCCGCCCAGGCGCAACAGCCCGCCCGCACCGACCAGCGCCCCTCCGCCGGCCAAGACCGGGCGAAACCAGCGATCCAAGAGGATGCCTGCGGGAATCGCCAGCACCACGTAGAGCAAAGGAAAAATCTCCGCCAGCCAGCCGATCGCCCCCACCGAGACCCCATAGTGGCGCGCCGATTCTGTGGTGATCGCGGCATAGGTGAGCCACAGGACCTGTGTCGAGGCGCACACCAGCGCGTACGGCACGATCACACGCCAGCCGCTGCCTCGTCTCATCTACTCGTTCACGGTGAGCACGATCTTCCCACGCGTATGGCCCGCCTCGCTGAGCTCGTGTGCCCGGCTGGCCTGTTCGAGCGCGAGCGTCTGTGCAATCTCTACCCGCACCTCACCGTCGGCGACCAACCCGGCGATCCGCGCCAGCTGCTCGGAGCTCGGACTCATCACCAACAGCTCCGCGTGTGCCCCGCGCTCGGCGGCCTCCTGCTCAGGCGGAACATTTGCGATCGTCACAATCACACTTCCGGAGCGCAGCGTGGGCAGTAGCGACAGCGTCGTCTCCCCACCGACGGTGTCAAAAGCCACATCCACGTCCTTCGCGGCCTCGCCCACATCCTGACTGGTGTAATCGATGTACTCCTCCGCGCCCAGGCCAAGCACAAAATCGCGGTTGCGCGCGGAGCCGGTGCCAATCACACGCGCACCCCCGTGCTTTGCGAACTGCACCGCCAGATGGCCCACCCCACCGGCCGCGCCGGCAACGAGCGCCGTCTGGCCACGCTTCAGCCCGCCGCTGTCGAACAAGGCCTGCCAGGCGGTCATGCCGGCCACCGGCAGACAAGACGCTTGCTCATGACTAACGCCGGCAGGCTTCTTCGCAATCACGGCGGCAGGCGCCGTCGCAAACTGCGCATAGCCGCCACTCGGCGCGATGCCAAACACCTCGTCTCCCTCGGCGAAGCCCTCCGCGCGCGAGAGCTCCACAACTCCAGACACATCGTTGCCGAGTACCTTCGGCAACGGCGTCTCCCGCAGACCGCGCCTGATCTTCCAGTCGATCGGGTTCACCGAGGCCGCGCACACCTTGATCAAGACTTCCCCCTCGCCGGGCTCGGGGCGCTCGGTCTCCTCGAAGCTCAGGACCTCCGGGCCTCCAGTTTTATGGATCAGCACGGCCTTCATGGGTCTCCTCTCTGACTGAACCGAGTGAACCAGTCTAACCTCCGGTTTGTCGATGGTTGCCTATCCCGAGCCCAATGGTTGCCTATCCCGAGGGCTGTTAGCAGCCGCTAAGGAACAAAGCGATGCGGGAGTATGTAGGTCTCTTTTTTGTGCGATTTTACGATAGTAGTTACATCCGTAGTCACTATCGCAAAATCGCAAAAAAGAGATATACCCTCCACCCTTCTTTACATCACTGTCCCCTTCAGCAGACCGCACTCCACACTCAAGTTCAACCCAACGTCTACCTCTGCGAGCAATCCGGGCCATCTCCGAGCGAATCCAGCAACGCACGCTTGGGCGAGTCCGGTACGCCGGCACCCTCCGCCTCGCTCGGCCTCCCCACGTAAGGCGAGGCGACCTCAGGCGAGCTGACCTCAGGCGAGACCACCTCAGGCAAGGCGATCTCAGGTGAGCCGGCAGCGACCTCGCCGACCGGGAGAGAAGCAAGCGCGTCTGCCTGCGCGGCGGCGGCCGCCCGGTTCTCCTCCTTGACCGCAAGCCAAATCTCCTCGCGGAAGATCGAAACGCCCTGTGGTGCCTCGATCCCCAAACGGACCGTGCTGCCGCTGACCTCCATGACGGTCACCAGGATCTCATCGCCGATGACAACGCGCTCTCCTTGACGTCGCGCCAAAATCAGCATCGAAGATGATTATGAAGCTTCTAGGGGCGGCGCCCTACGCGCGCGCGTAGGGGCCATCCAAATAGTCATGTCCCCACCCCTTAGCCAGCGAGCCGCGCCAGACCTCGCGATCCAGCCTGGGCCGCAACACGGCGGGATCCAGCCTGGGCCGAAATAGACCTCGCAGCTCAGAGGCGCTAAGCCGCGTCGGCGGAGTGTGCGGATGCAGCGGGTTGCGCGGACAGTGCGAACAGAGGTGCCTGCAAAGACGCCTCCGCGCTGGAATTGATCACCTGGTGACCCTGGCCTTCGTGGATCACTAGCGGGGCGCGCAGATTTGCGGTGATGTCGAGCGGGTCGGGCGTCGCACGAACCGTCACGTAGATCGTCAACACCGAAGGATCCTCGAAACCGATCCGCTCGCGATCCTCCGAGCTCATGTGTAGCGAGAACTCTGGGAAGAACTGGTTGGGGTTGACTACCGGCAGGGCGAGCGCCTCGTCTTCGCAGGAGTGCAGCCATAGGAATCCGGTGCCCGGATTGCGGTCGATGAGCGCATAGCGCAAGCCTCCGAGCCCGATCAGACCAAGTGGGAACTCGATCACGTCCTCATCTGGAACCTCAACCAAGCCGAAGCGGATGCTCTGGAATGCCACTGACATTGCTATCTCTCTTCGGCCGGCTAGTGGAGGAACTGAAGTAGGGATTCTTGGATGATCGTCGCGCCTGCGCGCAACGCAGCCTCGTAAGCCGCCTGCTCGTTGGAGTAAGCGATCGCGGTTTCCGCAACGTTGGTATCCGCGATATTCGAGAGGCCTGCCGTAATGGTGCCTTGTAGTCCTTCGATGCGGCTGGTAGCCGTTTGCAGTTGGTTGGTCACGCTTCCAGCCGTCGCCTGCAGCTGGGTCAAGGTTTCAATACTCCCTTCCAAATTGCTTAGATCGCTGGAGCCAAGCGCACTCACATCTTCAGGCGTACCGCCCTTCAGATGTTCGGAGATCGTGCGCAGAGTGTCAAGCAGCTTGCCGTCGGCGGCGCCCTGACCGCTACCCATCAGTGAGGAGATATTCGTGTTCACAACTACCGACAGGCCCGGGCCAATGGCGCGGGCGATTGTGCCGGCGTTACCCTTGTAGGCGTCTTCGGCCCCCGGTTCGTAAGGAGCCGTGGTGGTATCCGTGCCCGCAAATATGTACTGCCCGGCATACTGCGTATTGGCGTCCTGCTTGACCGCTTCGGTTAGCTGGTCCACCTCGGCCGCCATGTGTTCCAAGTCCCCCGCGTTGTAGGTGCCGTTGGGAGCTCGCACCAGTAGTTCGCGCACGCTCTCGAGCACACTGCTCATATTCGCCATCGCACTCGAGGCAGTGTTCTCCCAGGAAATTCCTTCTTGCGCGCCTTTCGCGTATGAGCTCAGACCGTCGAGCTGACTCTGCAGGTCTATGACACGGCTAGCACCGTATGGATTGTCCGAGGCTTCGATGATCTTTTTGCCAGAGGACAGTTCATCGGAGGTGTGTTGGAGTGCCGCAAGCGATGCATTGAGACCGTTGAGCGTCGAGCTCGTGAGCATCGCCGGGGTGATTCGATCGCTCACGGGAGCGCCTCCCCGCATTGGGGCATCTCAACGACGCTCATTCTCAAAGTCCCGCTATCCCGGTGTGCTCGATCAAGGTTTCGAGCATGCTGTCCATCGCCGTCATGGTGCGTGCGGAGGCTTGGTAGCCGCGTTGGAAACTAATCAGGTTCGTCATTTCTTCATCAAGTGAGACACCAGAGACACTCTGGCGCTGATTGCCGATGGCCGTCACCGTGGTCTGCAAGTTGCTTTGCTCGTCGCGAGCGCCACGCACGTTGCCTCCAACCTGCTCCACGAGCGCCGCATAGCCTTGTTCGGCAACTCCTCCCCGCAATCCTGCGATCGCAAGCGCAACGTCATTACCCCCCACGCCTTCGGTCGAGGATGTCTGGACCTGGGCGGCTGTGACCGCCACCTGCAAGGTCGCGGCCGTTGTGCCGGAGAAAAAGGGAGTTGCTGTGTGAAGTGCGTTGACGCTGCTCGCCAAAGTGCTTGCCACATTGTCGAGCGCCGCCTGGTAGGAGGCCAAGGCGCCACCCGGAGCCGTGAGGCCCAGCAGCGCACCGAGCCGGCCTCCGGCAGCCGGCGTAAGCGTCTGAGGCCAGTTGAGCGTAGTGCCTTCCACCAGCGGCTGAGCGGCGTCGCCAAAGCTGACGGTGTCGGTGCCGTCGGGCTGCTTGACGACTGTCACCTGAGCCAAGCTCGAGAGCTTGTCAAGCAGCAGATCGCGCTGGTCAAGCATCTCATTCGGCGGTTCGCCCGCCTCTTCGGCCAGCCTGATCTGCCCGTTGAGCTGTGCGATCTGACTGGCGTCGTTCTGAACTTCGCCGGAGGGCCCAGTCAACGCTTCGTACTGTTGCACGGCCTGGCTCGAGATCGTCGAGAGCTGAGCACTGACTTCATGGAACATGTCGACCAGCTGCTGACCGGCGCTCACGACACCTTGCTTTGCCGTGGGTGAGTTCGCAAGGTCGCTCCAGGCGCTCCAAAATGCCGACATCTGACTGGCTATCGCGGAATCCGAAGGTTCGTTGAAAGCGGCTTGAGCTTGGGTCAGCTCTTCGGACTGCGTGCTCGCCCCGCCGAGTGCAGTGCCTTGCGTGCGGTACTGAGCATCCAGATAGCTGTTGCGGATGCGGTTGATCGTCTCCACACTCACGCCCGTGCCTAGCTGCGCGCCCTCGCCCGTGCGCGAGGAGATCGCGGGTATGTTGAGCGGCAAGCTGGGTCTGAGGATGACCGTCTCGCGCGTATAGCCTTCAGTGTTGGAGTTGGCGATGTTGTTGCCCGTCACGTCGAGCGCCTGCTGCTCGGCGAGCAGGCCACTAAGGGCCGTTTGCAGTCCTTGCAAGGTTGGAATCGACATTAGGCGTGCAGATCCAGGACGTGCAAGGCGCCGTTGGGGCGCGGGCGCGTGATCGACGTGGAGGAGCCGTGCGTGTCATAGCCGCTCACACCGTCGAGCGCAAGGATCCCCATCAAATGGTCGAGGAAGCCGAGCTCGATCTGCATCAGTGCGCGGTTGCACGCGTGCTCACGCTGGATCTCGTGCAGCAAGCCCCGCAGCTCGCCGCTGCGCAGGCTCGCGAGCTCACCACCGGCGCGATCCATCAACGTGCTCAATCGCTGCAGGGTGACCGTCTCGGGCGCTACATCGAGTCGCTGGCCACAGCGAGCCAGCAGGCGCGCGCGCTCCTCCTCGAGCAGCTGCCTGCGTCCCATCTCCCCTCGCAGGATGCCCGCGAGGCGTACCACGGTGTTCACGTCGCGTGCGCGAATCGCCGCACCCTGCTCGAGCACGACCTCCAAGAGACTTCGTGCCGAGTCGATCTGAGCGTCCAAGTGTGCGAGCACCTCAGCGCCCAGCGCTCTGTCTTGCACGACCACTTCAGGTGCAACTAGCGCGGCGCCACTCACCGGCCCGCTCCCTTCCCGGGCGAACCGGGGACTGCGCTTGCCCCTGTGCGCGTAAGTGCTTGCGCGCCTACAGCGCTCGAATCGACCACACCCTGGGACTCATCCAAGGAACGCGTCATCTGGGCCGCCAAGCCGAGCCCACCGGCACTCATCACGCCACTTGCGAGCGCTTGGGGCAACATCGAGGAGAGCGGGCCGCCCCCTCCCATCGCCGAAGAGCCCCCTTCATCTGAGGATTCGCCTTCTTGGCCTGATTCGCCGCCGAGACCGCTCGTCGCGGTGAGCGAGCGCGAGAGCTCTTCCACGAGTGTCGCTTCAAAGGCGAGCGCGGTCTCATATGACTTTTGGGTCGCCGCCGAGCCGTGACGCACCCAAGCCGGCTCAAGTGCCTGGCTGACAACGGGCAGACCGCCGCCTGGCACCGAGGCGCCAGCGGCTGGGGAGACGCTCATGAGCGCAGTTGGTTAGCGATCGACATCATCTGGCTCTCGGTCTGGATCGCGCTGCTGCTCATCTGGTAGGCACGCTGGGTGCTCACCATGGCGGCCATCTCCTTGGACATGTCCACGTTCGATCCCTCGAGCGCCCCTTGATGGATCCTCGCGCCGCTCGCCGCCTGTGGCGCACCGCTAGCCGCTGTGGTGGTGAGCACGCCATTTCCCTGGGCCAGCAGATGGTCTGGCGAGGCCACGGTCACGAGCTTGATCTGACCGAGTGTGCGTTTACCGACAGTGACGGTCCCATCAGGCCCGATTTTCACCGCGGCGAGCGAAACACCTGCTGGCAGCTTGATCGGCGGCTGCAACTGGCTACCTTCCGCACCCACGATCGTGCCACTTGCATCGACGCCGAAGTTGCCATCGCGGGTCAAGCCCGGCTGGCCGGTTGCAAGCTTGACTTGGAAGTAGCCGTCGCCTTCAATCGCGAGGTTCATTGGGTTGCCGGTTTCCTGAATCGACCCCTGGGCCTGGCTGCGCCCAATCACCTGAGCGCTCGCCCCCGCACCAATGCTGGTTTCGCTGCCTGAGATGTCCACCGCGTTGTAGAGCAGATCCTTGAAGCCAACTCGCTCGGCTTGAAAGCCCGTGCTCGAGGCGTTCGAGAGATCGTCGGCGATCGCATCCAACTGGTTTTGCTGGGCCGCCATGCCGGCGGCGGCGGAGTAGAGGCCTTCGACCATCAGGCCATTCCCGGATTCAACGAGCCGACTTGAGACGCCGCCTCTTGCAGGGTCTGGCCGATCGCCTGGATGGCTTGCTGGCCAGACTGGAAGCTGCGCAAGGAGGTGATCATGTCGACCATGACCTTCGCCGCATCCACGCCTGAGCCCTCCAAAGAGCCCTGGCGCACGGTGCCGGTGGGCTTGCCCGAGGCGGTGCCTGCGTACAGGTTTTCGCCCTGCTTGGCCGCGCCGGGAACTTCGAAGACGCCGAGCGCGCTCGCGGGCACGGTGCCCTTGGCGCTGACCTTGATCTGGGCGCCGCTCTGATCGAGCACCGGATCGCCACTCGTGTCGGTCAGTACGCCTTGAGCGGAACTCGTGAACTGTCCGTCGCGGGTATAGCGCACTCCTTGGGCGGTGTGCACGGCGAAGAAGCCGCTCCCCTCGATCGCGAAGTCAAGCGGTTCGCCAGTTTCCTGCAGTGAGCCCGCGCTCATATTGGTGTAGGTCTTGCCGAGCGCAACGCCCTCGTTGAGCGAGCCGACCGGAGATCCGCCCTCGGTATTGGCGAGCAGCACGTCGCCGAAGCTGTGCTGGGGCGACTGGTCGGGCTTGTAGCCCGGAGTCGAAGCGTTCGCCAGGTCGTTTGAGAGCTGGCCCTCGCGAACCTGCTCGGCAACCATGCCCGAGGCGGCGATATACAGGCCGATATCCATGCTCCTCGGGTGTTCGGCCGCTGGTGAGGATTCTTTAGAGGGAAGGCCATGCCGCATGCGGCATGGCCCCGGACGGTGCATGCACCGTCCGGCCGACCGGTACATGTACCGGTCGGACAACAACAATCGCGCCGGAGCCCTCAGCCGACGGCACTGAACAAAGGCAGCTCGTCCGAGAGCTGGTCATACAGACGACGGCGAAGCTGGGTGTGGATCTGCGAGACGCGACTCTCGGAGACCCCGAGCCGGGCGCCGATGTCACGCAAGGTCCAATGCTCTACGTACAGCAATACAGCCACTTCGCGCTCTTGGGTGGACAACTGGGCAAAAGCCGCGCGGAAGCGTTCCTTGGCTTCACGACGCTCGGCGCTCAGGATCGGATCGCTGTCCATATCTGAGCTCTCAAGCGTGTCGATTCGCTCGATCCGGGCGTTCTCGTCGGAGCGCACGGTCCGGTTCAGCGAGCCCACCTCGGCGAGCGCAACGTCATCGAGGCGTCCGACCAACTCCGCCGGCTCCATCCCAACCAGCGCCGCGAGCTCCTCGCGAGTGGGCTGGCGCTCGTGCGCGGTCAGGAAAGTGGCGCGGGCATGGTTGATCGCGCGCTCGTCTCGCCTGAGCGAGCGGGGCGCCCAGTCGTGGCGGCGCAGCTCATCGAGCACCGCGCCGTGAATTCGCGTCCACGCATACTGCTCGATCGTGGCGCCCTTCTCAGGGTCATAGCGCTCGATCGAGCGGATCAAGGCCTCCAAGCCACATGAGAGGAAGTCCTCGACCTCACACTGGGCGGGCACCTCGCGGACCTTGCGGTAGACGATGTAGCGGACCATCGGCGTGAAGATGAAAATCAGCTGATCACGCAGTGCGCGGTCGCCGGTGCGCTTGTACTCGCGCCACGTTCTGAGAGCCTCGGCCGTCGAGATCCTCACCGCGCCTTTTGCGATCGTTTCCATACTTTGACTCCGATTTCGAGGACCGAATGGGGAGCCCTCCACGTACCGCCCCACCATGCCCGCTGCCCAAATGCGCTATTTGCGACGTTTGCGGCGTGCACCGTATCGTCTGCTCCGGTCGTATTCGCGATCCGCCCGAGCGCGCCAACTCAGACAACAGCCTGTCGGCGGCTTGTACGCGCGCGAGACCGGCTTTGCGCAGGCCGCGCTCAGATATCCAGAGGCGTGGTCGATGACCATGCGTGAAGATGGCCTCCCGCTCTCCGTCACACGCCCATACCGGCGATGGCGTCGCCTCCGCCAAGGGCAAGGCACCGATCGCGATCGGCGCAGGCGACGACAGCGCCGCGGCCGTGATCCGCGCCGCCCGCGACGACGTCAGCGCCGCTATCGCGATCGGCCTGGCAGCGCGGGCCCACGAGCTTCTGCGAGCAAGCGATCTGGCCGGCTACGGCAAGCTGTTCGCGGAGTTGCCCTCGATCGAGGATGACCACCGCCGCTACTGGACGGCACGGACCCTGATCGAGCGGGGGCTGAGCGCAAGCGCGGAGGCACCCCCCGCGCGCATGCCTGCTCTGCTCGCCCACGTCGCGCGCGGCGCATTGGAAGTGCTCGAGAGCGAGCCCCGCGAGCCGCAGCTACTCAACTATGCGGGCGTCGCTTTTTATGAGCTGTGGAGCTTGGACGCTGCCTCAGCCCTCCTCGAGGCAGCCAAGCGCTTGGACCCGAGACTTGGGCAGGTGGATAGCAACCTGGCGAAGCTCGCCCGGCGAAAGCGCAAGGTCCGCGGCACACGTCGCTCCGCACCGATGCATCCCGCGCTTGAGGAGCTCGCTCCCAGGGCTCTCGGCATCGCGGCCCGGGCACAGCCGGCGCAGGGCATGCGGCTGAGCCTGTGCATGATCGTGCGCGACGAGCAAGAGATGCTCCCGCGCTGTTTGGCCTCGCTGGCCGAGGCGGTCGACGAGATGGTGATCGTGGACACCGGCTCAACCGATGAGACCGTCGAGATCGCACGCTCGTTCGGGGCTCGCGTGATCTTTCATCCGTGGAGCGGATCGTTCGCTGAGGCGCGCAACGTCTCGCTCGAGGCGGCCGAGGGAGAGTGGCTGCTCTGTTTGGACGCGGACGAGGTGCTCGTGGGCGAGGACGTCAGCCTGCTGCGCTCGATGACCCAGCGCAGTTGGCGCGAGGCGTTCTACTTGTCGGAGACCAACTACACCGGTGAGCTCGACGACGGCACCGCTGTCACCCACAACGCGCTGCGCATGTTTCGCAACCGGCCCGAGTACCGCTACGAAGGACGCTTGCACGAGCAGGTAGCCCGTCGCCTGCCCGGGTTCCTGCCCGAGCGCGTGGAGTCCAGCGGAGTGCGCATCGAGCACTACGGCTATTTGGGTGCCGTGCGCGACAGCCGCGAGAAGTCGCGTCGCAACATCGAGCTATTGCGCCTACAGCAGGCCGAAGGGCCGCCGAGCGCGTTTCTTCACTACAACCTCGGATCTGAGTACGCCGCCGCCGACGAACCGCAGGCGGCGCTCCAGGAGCTTGAGCGTGCTTGGGCCTTGTTGCAAGCCAGCCCAGGAGGCATAGGCCAGGAGTTCGCCCCAGCCCTGACGAGCCGCCTGGTGAGGGCTTTGCGCTCGTGCGAACGTCATGCGGAGGCGATCTCCAGAGCCCAGGAGGGCTTGGAGCGCATGCCGGGATTCACAGACCTGGTGCTCGAGCAAGCCCTCGCCGAGATCGCGCTTGGGCACGTGCAGAGCGCGGGCGACTTGCTCGAGCGCTGTATCGAGATGGGCGACGCACCACATCGCTATACCGCGACCGTCGGCAGTGGCACATACATCCCCATGGTCCATCTCGCTGAGCTTAAGCGCACACAGGGCGAAACCAAGCAAGCAATCGATCTGCTCGAGCGCTGCCTGCGCGAGTATCCGCGCTTCGTCGGCTCAGTGCTGCCGTTCGCAAGCGCACTACTGGCAGACGGGCGAGAGCCGGACGAAGCAGTCGCGGAGTTGGAACGTCACGTGCCTGATCCCTCCCCGGCGGCTCGCTTCCTGCTTGGTAGCGCCCTCTACGAAGCCGGCGCGACCACCTCCGGCGAAGCCCAGTTCAGAGCTGTATTGGCGCGCCAGCCGCACTCTGCCCGTGCCCGCGTGGCGCTCGGTGAGGCGCTCCTGGCACAACGACGCTATGAGGAGGCGGCAGCGGTCGCCTCTGAGCTCTCAGACGACGACTCCCTTGGGGAGAACGCGCGCAGGACAGAGCTGTTCGCGCGCATCGCCGGGCACGGCAAGAGCGACGCCGCCGCCGGGAGCAACGGGGACGCCGGCGGTGAAAGCGAGGACTCTGGTGGGAATACATCTGTGGATCTCACGCCAGGCCGCGCAGATCGAGTCGAGATGGATCGCGCCCTGGAGAGGGCCCGTGCGGCCGGCATGGCCGAGACGGAGATCGACCTGTTCCGTGCTTGGCGAGATCTAGCTTGCACGGGAACCACCAAGGTCGCGCTCTCACCACAGGCCGTAGGACCGCTCACGGTCATGCTCGAGGCTCTGCTGCGAGTTCACGACTTTGAGGCCTTCGAGGTTCTCCTCGGTGCACTAGAGCGCACGGGCACCGTAGAGCGCGAGCGGCGCGAGCTGCTCGCCGACATCTACTTGCGGCGTGGGTTCGCAACCTCAGCCGCGGAAGAGTGGATGGCTGTGTGCGAGCAGGAGCCCGATTCCCGGGCACTCCTTGGCCTCGCCCGTGTAGCAGCCGCCAGAGGAATGCCCCACGAGGCCGGCGACTTCGCCGCCGCCGTGCTCGCCCGCGAACCAGACAATGCGCTGGCCGCGAGCCTGCTCTCCCAAGCTCAGGCGCCAGCCGCCTAGCCGTCGACCGTACCCATGGGACCTCGACGCCGAGCCTGGTGCGAAAAACATGAATGCAAGCGAGCAAAGGGGGTAAGGAGAAGCCGTGAACTCGGGCGTGAACGCGCTCGCAGGCGCCGAGGAATGAAGGATGGATTGTCTGCCAAGCGAACCATGAATAAAGTTTTTCCACGAGCGGTCGATCACCAAGACAGAAGTCAATCGCGAGGCGGCCCATGGATAGGGTCGCGTCACACGTTTTCAGGGAGAAAACGCCACATGCACTCGCCGATCCTGCCTATACAGGGCTCTTCGAGCCCAACCCTGCCCGTACACGAGCCTTCGGGCCCGAGCATGCCGCCGAGAGAGCTCGCCGGCAATCTGTCGACCTTCGCTTCCGAGTTGCGTGACAGCAGCCATGCGCTTGCAATCCACGAGCTACCCGACTCTCCACCCCCCGAGGTGCTCGAGCAGATGGAGAGCGCGGGAAGGATATGCCGGCAGCTGCTCGAAAGCGGACAACGGCTGCATTTCTCCCTAGAGCCGGAGGGTGGGGTCAAGATCGAACTTGCCGACCATGAGGGACGAATGCGAGCAGTGTCGCCCGCCGAGGCGCTTGACATAGCAGCCGGAAAGTCACTGGAGTAGGCCTTCGATGTCCGCCGTGTCAGTTGGCTCCGCGACGGGGTCACCAATCACGATCTCGGGCCTTGCGTCCGGGCTCAACACAAGCTCGATCATCTCGGCCTTGATGGCGGTCGAACGCCAGCCACTCACGCGGCTCACCAATGAGCAGAGCAAGCTAAGTGGCGAGCAGCAAACGCTGCAAGGCGTCCAGAGCAACCTCCGCCAGCTCGCGCTCACCGCGTCTGAATTCAGCCTACCTTCGCTGTTTGAAACCTCGCAGACGGTCAGCTCGAGCGAACCCTTGCGCGTGGGCGCCACCACCACAAGCGGCGCCGGCATCGGCGGGCATGAGGTGGAAGTCACGCAACTGGCCAACTCGGCGCAGCGAAGCTTCACCTTTACTAGCCCGACAGCCGAAGACACGATCTCGATCGACGAACACAACTACACCCTCAAGGCAGGCGGCACCGCCAAGGAACTGGCGAGCGCGATCAACTCCGACAGCAGCTCCACCGTGTACGCAGCAGTGCTCGAAAGCGGAACTTTGGTCCTGTCCACACGCGCAACCGGGAACACGGGCGAAGAATTCATCAAAGTGAGCGACCCAGGGGGTGCCTTGAGCGAAAAGGCGGGCACCGCCAAGGAAGGCAAGAACGCCGAATTCACGGTCGACGGTGTGGCTGGCACCGCAACCTCGAACACCATCACCGAAGCAATCCCCGGTGTGACCTTGACCTTGAACGGCCTGACGAGCACGGGCCCGGTCACGATCAACGTGCAACCGCCGGGAGCGAGCGTGAGTAACGTCGAAGCCCAAGTGCAGTCGTTCATCAAGCTCTACAACTCCACCGTCGAAACGATCCAGAAGGAACTATCCACCAAGCCGATCGCGAAGGCGAAGAGCACGAGCGAATTCGCCACTGGATCGCTGTTCGGCGACTTCGAACTCGAGAGCCTGCTCGCCCACATGCGCCAGACCATGTACGAACCGATCACGGGCTTGCCCACCGAAATGGCAAGCCCCGCGGACATCGGAATCGGCACGGGCGCAGCCTCCGGTGGCTCAGCCTCGCAATCCTCGATCGAAGGCCTATTGAAGCTCGACTCGAGCAAGCTCGCCGAAGCAGTCCACAACAATCCGGCCGGCGTCGAGCAGATGCTCCAAGGCTGGTCGCAAAGCCTGCAGAGCGCCGTAAACGCAGTCGCCGAACCTGGTGGCTCACTTGAAGCGAGGATCAACGGAGACTCGCACCAGACCAGTGAGCTGAACACTCAAATAAACAACATGAACGAAATGCTGGCCCAGCGCGAAAAGGCATTGCAGACCACCTATGCCCAGCTCGAAGCCGCACTGTCGCGCAACAGCTCACAGTCCGCGTGGCTAGCCAGCCAGGCCGAATCACTCGCGAACTCAACGATCTGAGAACGGCCCGCAACACCTTGTCTACGCCAGTGAAGCCAGCCAGAGCACGATGAGCAGCCTCGCCGCCTCACCGGCCGCCTATCGTCAAGGCGCCGTGCTCGCCGCCACACCGGGAGAGCTCGTCGTGATGCTCTACGACGGCGCGCGCCGCTTCCTGCGCCAAGCCAGCATCGCGATGCGCGACGGCGAGATCGAGCGTGCGCACAACACCTTGCGCCGAGCGGAGCTGATCGTCGCCCATCTCGACGGGGTCTTGGACTTCGAACAAGGCCCAATCCCAGAGCAGCTGCACTCCATCTACCAATTCTGCCTGGCCCACCTCAACAAGGCACGCTTGAGCCAAGATCCGGCCAAGCTTGAGGAGGTGAGCGACCTGTTGGGCGAGCTGCGCGAGGCCTGGGCCCAGGTCGCCGACGAGGTCGCCCGCGCGTGAGTCGGAAGCCCGAGCTGCATCGCTACGAAGCGATCCACCAGCATGCCGAGCTCGAACTAGAGCTGGCCGGTCGTGGGGAGATCGAGCGCCTCACGGAGCTGTGGACGCGCTGGGACGAGCTAACGGGGGAACTGCCTGTGCGCCCACCTGCACAAGCCCTACCGCTGTTGGAACGAGCCAGGCTGATCCACGAACGCACCCACGTGGAGCTGTGCCGGGTGCGCGACATGCTGTTGGGGGAGATCGGCGAAAGCACACGCGCCAGGCGCACCGTGGAGGGCTATGCGAGCCAAGTGCCACGCCGAGCGCAGCTGGATCGCAGCGCTTAGACACTAAAGATTCCTCAGCCGCGGCCGATCACGGGAACGGTTTATGGCTCTCGTCGATTCGACCCAGCAGCTGCTCGAGGCCGCCATGCGTGGCTCGTGGCAGCGTCAGACGGCCTTGACGAACAACATCGCCAATGCCGACACGCCCGGCTATGAGCGCCAGGACGTCAACTTCGAGTCTGCTTTGCAGGGCGCCATGAGCAGCGGCGAGAGCCCCACGCAGATTCAGTTTCAGACCGAATCCCAGCCCGAAGAGGTGGGCCCTAACGGGACTGCCATTAGCGTCGATCAGGAATCGGCGAAGCTCGCCGAAAACGGCCTTGACTACCAGGCCCTCACCCAAGTGGTGGGCGCTCGCAACAACATCCTGACGACAGCGATCGGTGCTGCCTGATGGGAGATGGGGCCTTTCGAAGCGATCGAGGCCGTCTGATAGGGCCCTTCGAAGCGATCGCGGCCGTCTGATGGGGCTTTTTGAAGCGATCGGCATCGCGGGCAGCGGGCTCACGGCAGAGCGCATCCGCATGGACGTAACGTCCGAGAACCTCGCCAACGCGGACACCACACGCGCGGCAAACGGCCAGCCCTATCAGCGCCAGGAGGTGGTCCTCAGCCAAGCCGGCGAAGGCGGCTTCAGCGGCGCGCTTACGGGCGCTATCCAGAGGAGCCAAGGCTCGGGTCCGCCCGCGGGCGTGGAGGTGTCGGGGATCGTGAGCGACAGCACTCCCGACCAGCAGGTCTATGACCCAGGGAATCCCGAAGCCAACGCACAGGGGTACGTGAAGATGCCCAACATAAGCACTGTCACCGAAATGACCGACCTGATCTCCGAGTCGCAGTCATACCAGTCCGACGTGACCGCCATGCAGACGTCTAAGTCGATGTTCACGGCAACCTTGGGGCTGCTCAAGTGATCGTCCCAGCGGTCGGCGGGCTAGCAAGCAAACTGTCCGAAAGCTTGATCAACAACGCGGCCGCCCCTCATGCCGGTGGCCTTGCTCAAGGCGGTCAGTCGGGCTTGAGCCTCTCCAATACGGGCCTTGAAGGAAATCTTGGCGCGGGCGCCCCAGAAGGCACGAGCGGCGCTGAAGGAATCGGCGGTGGCGGCCTTGAAGGCGTCGGCGGTGTCGAATCGCCGAACTTCGGCAGCCAGCTCACCAATGCGATCTCCTCACTCGAAGAGCACACAGCGCAGCGCAGACAGCGCAGCGCAATCGCTTGCCAGTGGAACCGCCGCGGATCCGGAGAGCGCCGTGGTGACCGTGCAGGACGCTCAGATGGCGATGGATCTGGCTGCCACGATCCGCACCAAGGCCACCGAAGCGGCCCAAAGCATCTTCCAGACACAGGTCTGATCGATGCCGATCTCCCAGCTCGCCTCCAGGCTCACCCCTCGCGGATGGCTGATCGCGGGCGGGGCCGCGGTGGGCGCGATCCTGTTCATCTACATCTTCCTGCACATGGTCTCCCAGCCGAGCTACTCAACGCTCGTGAGTGGCCTTGACCCATCCCAGACCGGCAAGATGACCAGCACGCTGAGTGAGCATGGCGTGAAGTACGAGCTACAGAACAACGGCACGGCGCTCGCGGTCCAATCGAACCAGACCGCCGAAGCACGCGTGGCCTTGGCCGGCGCGGGCCTACTCGGCAACACCCAACCGGACTTCTCCCTATTTGACAAACAGAATCTGGGCGAAAGCACCTTCCAGCAGCAAGTCACCTATCAGCGTGCGCTTCAAGGACAGCTCGCGGAGACGATCGACTCCGTGCAAGGCATCTCCGGAGCTCAGGTCGAGCTGGTACTGCCCAACCCCCAAAGCCAGGTGTTCGGAGAAACCCAAGGCACCTCCTCCGCTGCGGTGCTGCTGTCCGGCACAACCTCCCTGCCACCGAACTCGGTAAAGGGAATCGCGCAACTGGTCTCCTCAAGCGTCCCCGGCTTGGAGCTGAGCAAGGTGACGATCACCGACGGCTCGGGAGAGCTGCTGTGGCCGCAGTCCTCCGGCAACGCGGGCGGCTCTGGCTCGAGCGTGCAGGAAACCGAGCAACGCTATGACCAGAGCACGGCCGCGAGCCTCGACGCGATGCTGGCCCAGACACTCGGCGCAGGCAAGGCGCAGGTGCTCGTGTACGCCAACATGAACGTCAACCAGACCACCCAAGAACAGCTCACTTACGCCAAGGCCGGCGTGCCGTTGCATCAGAGCAAGGACATCGAGACGCTCACGGGCAACGGCGCCAGCACGGGTGCGGCCACCGGTACCGCCAACATCCCTGCCGCGGCCCAAGGCGGGGGAAAGTCAAACTACAAGCACGAAACGACCAGCTCCACGCTCGGCGTGAGCAAGACCGTGACGCATTCGACGATCGCCCCGGGCGTCGTCGAAAGCCAGCACGTATCGGTCCTGCTCGATCACTCCGTTCCCGCCGCGTCCCTGCCGGCGATTCGCGAAGCGATCACCAATGCCGCCGGCATCCAGCCAAAGCGCGGTGACACGATCTCGATCGGACAGGTTGCCTTTGCCAGCCCGGCGGCTGCCGCTGCCAGCTCCACGAGCAGCATGCTCGGCTATGTCAAGTACGCACTGCTCGGGATCGGCTCGTTGATCTTGCTGTTCTTCATCACGCGCTCTCTGCGCCGCCGAGAGAGCGAACCGATCGAGGAGCCAGTGTGGCTGCGCGAGCTGGAGGCCCCCATGCGGCTCTCCGACCTGCGCCAGGAAGGTTCGACGAGGCCATCGCCCGCTATGGCGGGAGTCGCGCCAGGCAATGGCAACGGAAATGGAAATGGCAACGGGAACGGGAACGGCGATCACTTGCGCAAGCAGATCGAGCAGTTGGCCGACAGCGACCCAGACAGGGTCGCTCAGCAGCTGCGGACCTGGATGCAGGAGGACTGAGATGAAGCCGGCGCCCGCCCCTGAGACCCGCAAGAGGGCTAAGACAAGTGTCTGGTGACCCCATCGCCCCGGCGTTGCCGGCGGGCACACCAGAGCGCTTGCCGGGAGCCCAGAAGGCCGCGGTACTGATGGCCGCACTGGGATCCGAGCGCGCGGCGCTCGTGATGCAGAAGATGGAGGAGGAGGAGATCGAGAGCCTCTCGCACGAGATGGCTCGCTTGAGCTCAGTCGGGACCGAGACGACCGAGTCGATCTTCAGCGAGGTAGCCGCGGTCACAAGCGGCGGGCCCGGTGAGGTTTCGGGGGGCGTGGAGTTCGCGCGCGAGGTGATCGAACGAGCGCTCGGCCCCGAGCAGGCAGCGGACTTGCTCGGAAGGTTGACCGGCGGCAGCGACAGCCGCCCATTCGAGTTCTTGCACCGCGTGCCCGCCGAGCGCATCGCGGCTTTGCTGCGCGGCGAGTCGCCACAGACGACGGCATTGGTGCTCGCAAGCCTGCACTCCACCCTGGCGGCAGGCGTGCTGGCGAAGTTGCCTGAGGGCGAGCAGCCGGATATCGCCCTGCGGATCGCCCGCATGGGGCACGCCAATACGAAGGTCATCCAACAGGTCGAGGCGGTCATCCGCCAGAAGCTGGGCGCGGTAGTCGAGCGCAAGTACTCCGCCAGCGGAGGAGCAAAGGCGCTCGCCGGAATCCTCAACCACGCCGACCGCAGCACCGAGCGCAATGTGCTTGAGAATCTCGCCGGCGCCGACAAGGCTCTTGCCGAGCAGGTGCGAGGCATGCTGTTCGTGTTCGAGGACATCGTCAAGCTCGACGAGCGCGCCGTGCAACAGGTCTTGAGAGAGGTCGACCAGAAGGACCTCGTGCTCGCCTTGCGCGGAGCTCCAGAGAACGTGACGGAGATCGTGCTCGTGAACATGTCCGAGCGGGGCGCCGCGATGCTCAAGGAGGAGATGGAGATCCAACAGCCCCAGCGGCAGCGTGACGTCGACGAGGCCCAGAGCCGGGTGGTGACGGTGGTGCGCAAACTCGACGAGGCCGGCACGATCGTGATCTCCGGTGGCGAGGACGGAGAGGGCGAACCGGTTGTCTGAGCCGGCCGTGAGCTACGCCTTCGAGCAGCTCGAAGCCTCCGACCCGCAACCCCGCGACGCTCCAGCGCGGATAATCGCGCAGGCCAGCTTGGAGGCCGAGCGGCTACGCGAGGAGGCGCGCGCGCAAGGCTATGCCGACGGGAGAAGCGCCGGCCACGAAGAGGGCGCCGCGGAGATCGCTCGCCTCTCAGACACGCTCGGACAGGCGATTGTGGACATCGAGTCGCTGCGCGGCGAGGTCGTCGAGGCGATCGAACACGATGCCCTAGAGCTGGGCTTGCAGCTCGCCGAGAAGATCGTCGCGGGAGTGGCCGAGTTGCGCACCGAATTGATACTCGAAGCGGTGCGCGGCGCTTTGGGGCGGGTGAGCGAGCGACGCAGGATCGCCGTGCTCGTTAACCCAGCAGAACTTGACTCGGTCAAGGCCGCCATCGGCGAGCGGGCGCGAGAGAGCGGAGTCGAGCTGTGCGAAGTCTTGCCCGACGATGTGGTCACAGCGGGGGGCGCGATCGTGCGTACCGCCGAGGGCGAGGTGGACGCTGGCGTGTTGACGCAGCTTGAGCGAGCTCGAGAGGTGGTCGAAGCGTCGCTGGCGGCCGAGCGGGCCGCGTGATGCGTCGTGAGACGAGATCGGGCGAGGCGGGCCAGCGGGCCAAGGACGAGATGAGAGCCTGCGACGCAGGACGGACAGGGTGAGGTATTCCGTTTTGCAGGGCCCTACGCGCGCGCTCGCGCGCG
This sequence comes from uncultured Solirubrobacterales bacterium, assembly GCA_963746645.1. Taxonomy (GTDB): domain Bacteria; phylum Actinomycetota; class Thermoleophilia; order Solirubrobacterales; family Solirubrobacteraceae; genus Palsa-744. The sequence goes on along the minus strand of CAVVBQ010000005.1, from coordinate 2,331,961 downwards.
AGTCACCCCCTCGGGAGAACATCCCACCGCCCCCTCCCGGTGCTTTGCTTGCAAAAGCGGGGCAGGCGATCCGGGAAGGTGACCTGGCCAGGCGCCACGGCTTCGTCTGCAACCTGATCGGACTGATCATCGAGGCAACGGGCCTACAGGCTGAGGTCGGAGAGGTGTGCCTGATCGGCGGAGAGGACCCGACGGGTGGCATTCCCGCGGAGGTGGTGGGATTCAGGCAGGGCCGCACGCTGCTGATGCCCTTGGGCGAGCTACAGGGAATCGGTCCAGGCACACGGGTTTTGGCAACCGGTGCCCCATTTCGCGTAGCGGTCGGACCCGGTCTGCTCGGGCGGATCGTGGACGGACTGGGCAATCCGGCCGACGGAGGGCCGCCGCCGGGAGGCACAGCGCGCTCGACGATCGCGCCTCCCCCCGCCGCGCTATCGAGACCTCGCATCAAGGAGCGCGTCGGCCTCGGAGTGCGCGCGCTCGACGGGCTGGTGCCGTGCGGGCGTGGGCAGCGACTGGGAATCTTCGCCGGCTCGGGCGTGGGAAAGTCCTCTCTACTGGGCATGATCGCCAGATCCACGAGCGCCCAGGTGAACGTGATCGCCCTGGTGGGGGAGCGCGGACGCGAGGTGAGGGAGTTCATCGAGCGCGATCTTGGCGAGGCCTTGGAGCGCTCTGTGGTGATCGTCGCGACCTCCGACCAGCCAGCCTTGGTGCGCATCAAGGCAGCTTTCACGGCCACCACGATCGCGGAGCATTTTCGCGACCAAGGGCATGACGTACTCCTGATGATGGACTCGGTGACGCGCTTTGCGATGGCCCAGAGGGAGGTGGGTCTAGCGATCGGCGAGCCGCCCGCCACACGTGGCTACACGCCTAGCGTGTTCGCCTTGCTCCCGCGGCTGCTCGAGCGTGCCGGCACGAGCGCGAAGGGCTCGATCACGGCTCTCTATACGGTCTTGGTCGACGGCGATGACATGAACGAGCCGATCGCCGACGCGGTACGCTCGATCCTCGACGGTCACGTGGTCTTGACACGCCAGCTTGCCCATGCGGGGCACTACCCGGCGATCGACGTGTTGCAGAGCGTGTCGCGCCTGATTGGCGAGATCGTCTCGCCGCGTGTAGCCGCAGCCGGACAGCGATTGCGCGCGGCCTTGGCGGTCTTGCGCGAGAAGGAGGACCTAGTGGCGATCGGGGCCTACCAACACGGCAGCGATCCTGCGCTCGACAGCGCCTTGGCCCATCGGGGGGCGATCGAGCAGTTCCTACGCCAAGCGGTGGAGGAGCGCAGCCGGCCCCAGGACGCCGACGAGCGGCTGCTTGAGCTTGCGGCCTCACTGGCCGGGGAGGACATGCCGGACGCCGACCGGACCGTCGACGCCGATCAAATCGTGGCTGCCCATCAGATTCCCGACGTCGAGCAGGCATACGACGCGGAAGGGGTCGCGGAGCTTGCCGACGCCTTGCCGGTAGTTACCCCGGGCGGTGCCGAGCTGCCTGCGATACCGGCGCTCGGTCTGAGTATCTGATCGATCCTTGCGCTCAGCCTCGCGTGGGCGCGGGCTTGCAACGGGGCCTACCGACTAAAGAACACGACCGAGTGTCCGATGACCCGGGCCGTGAACGTGCCTGGGTTCAACTTCAAGCTAGAGCGTGTGCGTGCTGTGCGTGAGCGTACTGAGCAGCTGGCCAAGCAGGATCTAGCGGAGGCGATCTCCAAGCGCTCGGGTACAGAGGCCGACTTGCGCGCCGCCGAAGCTCAGCTCGAGCAAGCCCACGTTGAGCACCGAGCCAAGATCGCGGCCCACCCAGACACGCTGGACGCAAGCGAGCTTGTGGCCCGCCAAGCTTACGTGGAGCGGGTCGAGGCCCAACGCACCACCCGTACCCAAGAGCTGGGTCAGCGTGAAGCAGAGGTCGCCGAGCGCGACGCCAAGCTCGCTAAGGCCGCCGGCGAGCACGAGATGCTCAAGCGTCTGCGCGAGCGCCAACGCGATGAGCACAATCGTGAGGCCGGGCGCCGTGAGCAAGGCGCACTCGATGAGATCGCCGCGACAAGCTTCGAGCGGAGCAGAACATGAGCGCCGAAGGCGTTGGTGCCACGTCGGGCCTGCCTCCGGGCGAGCTCGCGATCGCACAGAGGGTGCACCAGCTGCAAGCACTGATCGAACAGTCGCGCGAAGTGAGCATCAACGGTGCCACGCCCAACTTCGCGGCAAAGGGGACGGCGCAGACACCCTCAAGCAACTTGGGGATCCCCTCACAGGCGACCTCAGGGAGCTTTGCGGCGGCACTACAGGCGGCAACGACCGCGGACTACGCGCCCACAACGCCGCTTGGCGCTCAGGGAGCGGGAAGCGGTGACGCGGGAGCTAGCGAATACGACCCGTTGATCGAACAGGCGGCCGCCCGCAATGGCTTGGACCCAGCAATCTTGCACGGCTTGATCCAGCAGGAGTCGGGCTTCGATCCCAACTCTCAGAGCAGCGCGGGAGCCGCGGGCTTGACGCAGCTGATGCCCGGCACCGCCAGCTCATTGGGTGTGGCCAACCCGCTGAACCCGGCCGAATCGATCGAAGGCGGGGCGCGTTATCTCAGCCAGATGATGAGTCGGTTCGGCGGCAACACCGAAGCCGCCTTGGCGGCCTACAACGCGGGACCGGGGGCCGTCCAACAGTACGGGGGCGTGCCGCCATATGCCGAAACCCAGAGCTACGTGTCCAAGGTGCTCGGGTATGCCGAAGCCTACCGTCAGTCGCACGGTCCCCAGAGCGCTTTGGGGGTGGCGGCATGAACGCCTTGCCCGCACCAGCACCGCAGCTATCCCCTACACCCTCAACGCCCGTGGTGCCACTCACACGCGGGGCACCCCCGCCAGAAACTGGGCCTCCGCCGGGGGCTCGAGGGGGCGCTCCGCCGGGGGGCCCGCCGAATGCGCCGCCATTCAAGAAGGCGCTCGCCGAACACTGGGCCCGGACCGCCACTGCGGAAGGCCAAGAGAAGCGAAGCCCACGGGCACGACACCGCATAGCCTCGGTGAAGCCTGGCGCGCTGGTGGCCGGATTGAGTGGCCCAGCGGCATCTCAGGGCGAGACTTCGGGCGCAGTTACGGCGCAGGCAATGACTTTGCCCGTACTGGGCGCGGGCACAACGACACAAGCCTCTGCTGCCATGCCGGGGAGCGAAGCAGGCCCCATATCGGGGCTCTCCGGAGCTTCGACGTTTACCCCCAATCCAGAGCAGGCATCTACTGCGATACCTCAGTCCGAGCTTTCGAGTGAACTGACCTCCCAGTCGACATCGGCCCCCGCTTCGACATCTAACGGTGCTCCTACATCCTCCCCCGCGTCGACGTCGCTTGACGCTCCGATCTCAAGCTCCACCTCGACACTCCTAAGCGGCGCGTCCAGCGCTGCCTCAACGTCAAGCGCTGCCTCCCCTAGCGCAGCCTCGACGTCTAACGTTGCCTCAACATTCGGCCGTGCCTCGACACCCGTGACAGGTTCGTGGGACCCTGCGACCGCGTCGTCCGTTAGCCCGGCCTCCACGCCAGCGTCGCCGGTGAGCGCACAAGCATCCACATCGACCTCTGACGAACCCTCCCTGGCTATGCCGGAGCCCTCGCCTTCCGGCGCCCACGCCACCGACTCACCCCTCACCGCCGCCCCCTCGGACGGGACCACCACTTCAGACGCGGGCCCCGCCGGCTCAAGCAGCCAAGCTGCCAGCTCCTCCCTCGGCGCTGTGGTCATGGCTACGGCGAGCGGAGCAGCCACCGATTCGAGCAGCAAGGCTGCTATCGGGTCGGGCAGCGGGGCAGTTCTCGATCCAACCAACGGGGCAATCCCCGGTCCGGAAGGCGGCAACGCCAGCACGGAGGACCCCAAAGGCTCGGCGACTCCAAACCCAAGCTCAGTGCAGTCCATGGCCGCTTCGATCACCCCCGCGGTGCGCGCGACTGGAGGATCAGGCGCACGAGGTGCATCCACACAAGCAGGCACCACATCCGCACTGCATGCCAGCGGCCCACCTGTAATCACACCCGCCGAGGAAGCAGATGTGAGCACACAGCTCGTGGCAGACCCGACCCTACCCAGCACATCCCCGAGCGGGGAAGCGAACCAGCAAACCATCCTTGGCGCACCCATGCAGGAGATGATCGATTCGATTCGCGCCACGATCGAGATCGCAACTCGCCACGGGGTCGCGCAGGCGCAAATTCAGCTTCAACCCGAAGAGCTGGGTCATATCAGCATCCGCATCAGCCAAACCAATGAAGGTCTGCGTGCTCGTGTGAGCGCGGATACGCCAGCTGGCGTGCAGGCCCTCAATCAGGATCGCTCGGAGCTACGCCAATCGTTGAGCTCCCTGGGCCTGTCGCTGTTGCAACTTGATATCGGCTCGTCCGGCCAGTCACAGACGCATGACAGCGGCGAGCACTTGGCCGAGCGCTCGGAAGGATCAAAGCCCTCCACCGCCAGCGCGACCGGAGAAGCAGACAAAGCCTTGGACGCGCCGAGCGGCATCTCCCGCCCAAACGGTGCGGCCCTGGGAGAAATCGTCGACGTCTTGGCCTGAACACGAAAGGACCACTACATGAGCACAACTCCAATCGCACAGGCCGCCGCGGCCACAAACCCCTCAAGCGGAGGGACAGGTCCAGAAAACCCCAATGGGGTACTCGGCCAGAACGATTTCCTGAAGCTAATGATCGCCCAGTTGCAGGCCCAGAATCCCTTGGAACCCAGCAATGGCAACGAATATGTGACCGAGCTCGCCCAGTTCACTCAGCTCGAGCAGACGACCAACCTGGCGAGCGCCGGAGAGCTCTCAAGCGCGGTTCAGTTGATCGGGCACACCGTCTCCTATAGCGACCCCGTCACCGGCGCGGCCGCGACGGGTGTCGTCCAGAGCGTTCAATCGGCCACTTCAGGACCCACGGTGACCGTTGAAGGCGTATCGGGCATAAAACTGTCGAGCATCACGGAAGTCAATTGAGCACGATCTCAAACCCCGCACTGATCCCGCCCGGGGGACTGGGCGCCCCCACTCCTGCTCCCCCCGGCGGCGGAGCGGACCGAGTCAAGCCCGGCGGGAATCCCGCACGTGCTGGGGAAACCCCGACAGCGCCTGAGCGGTCATTTGCCGATGCTCTCAAGCAGGCAAGCGAGCCAGACTCCAAACAGGCCAACGGACTCAAGCCCGAGCAGACAGGCGCAGGCGAGCCGCTGCAATTCTCCCGCCATGCGCTCGCGCGGGTGCAACGCCGCGGGATCGAGCTCGACGCAACAACCCTCGGCCGGCTCTCAGAGGGAGTGGGCCGCGCCGCGCGCAAGGGCTCGCGCGATTCTCTTGTTCTTGTGGACGGCACCGCGTTTGTGGTGTCGGTCAGCAACCGCACGGTCGTGACGGCCGTGGGATCGGAGCACATGAAAGACAACGTGTTCACCAACATCGATAGCGCCGTAATCGCATGAGCGAGACGGCCACCCACAACCGCCGTGATCGCATGAGCGAGACGGCTATCCACAACGACGGCTGGACCTCATCGAGGAAGCCGCGAAAGGAAGGGCAGTCACGATGATGACTGGAATGTATGCCGCGATCAGCGGTCTGGACGCAAATCAAGTGCTCCTCGACGACACAGCGAGCGACCTGGCGAACGTGAACACGGTGGGCTACAAGTCCTCGAGCGTGACCTTTGCCGAATCGCTTACCCAGGTGATGCACGGAGCCTCGGGCCCTACTAGTACCAATGGTGGCTCCAACCCAGTTCAGATCGGCCTGGGCGTACAAGTGAGCGCCACCCGCAACGAAATGTCAGAGGGCTCCTTTCAGACCACCAACAACCCTTTGGACATCGCGATCGAGGGCAAAGGCTTCCTGCGTGTCGGCTCAGGCGCCCCGCCAGCGGCAGCACCGTATACGACTGGCCTACCGGCGAACGTGAACTACACGCGCGCGGGAGACCTCACGAACAACTCCCAGGGTTTCCTGACCACCGAAGCGGGCGAATACGTGATCGGGCGCAATGCGGTCGCCACGGTAACCGAAACGGGCACAACCTATGCGGCCGGCACGGAAGACAGCTACATCAGGATCCCGCCCGGCTCGACCAACGTGTCGGTAGGCCAGGACGGCTCGGTCTCCTATACCGACGAGAACCCCGCCTCTCCCACCTACCAGCAGCGGGTCACAGCGGGATACGTGTCGCTGGCGACGTTCACCAATGAAGATGGCCTGGAACGCTTGGGCGGCTCGCTTTGGGGACAGACCGCCAATTCGGGCACACCGATCGTGGGCACACCCGACACGGCCGGCTTCGGCTCCACGATTGGAGGGGAGCTTGAGATGTCAAACGTTGATCTTGCCAGCGAGATGACCAACATGATCACCGCCGAGCGAGGCTTTCAGGCCAACTCGAGGGTGATCTCCACAGCCAACGAAATGCTGGGGACTTTGGTCACGATGGTCCAGTAGACCGCCACCCAAGTCGCGATGGGCACGGCCCTCGCGCCAGTGGGCAAGTAGCTGCACGAGCGGTCGTGAGCTTGCCGAGCACCGGCAAAGGAGGTCGATAGTCGAAGGGAAAACTCCGAGGAGCACGGAATGGGTGGCGCGCCGATGTGCCACCCATTCCGTCGCTAAGAAGCCAGCGTCTGATGGGGACCATAAGCTTGAACGCAAGGGAGTGTGACGAATGATCACGCTGAACCGGCTCGGCCACAGCGACGAGCCATTTCAATTGAATCCAGACATGATCGTGACGGTCGAATCGACTCCCGACACGGTCATCGCGCTTGCAACTGGGGCAAAGGTTGTCGTGGCCGAGACGCCGCAGGAGGTGGCCGGCGCGATCCACGCCTACCGGGCAGGCGTGCTGAGCGAGGCACTCAGAAATCGCCGCCCCGAACGCCAGCCAGGGCCGGGGCCTACCAGCCGCGAGCCGGGCCGGCTGACGGCCGTCGAGGACGATCCGGCTTAGGGACCCCGTCTCCAGAGGAGCCCTAAAAGGCATCAGCTGGCCTGGTGTAGCCCGGCCAGCTGTCAAGGATTTCCCTCGCCAGCCGATGAAGGGGGACAATGAAAGCTTCAACGGCCATCGGAATCGGGGTGGCCTTCGGCGCCCTGCTGCTGAGCTCGATGATGGACGGGACGAGTCCCGCTTCCTTCATCAACATCCCCGCGCTCATGATCATCCTCGGCGGCACGGCCGGGGTGACGCTCGCCAGCACCGGCATGGAGGCCATGAAGCGTGTGCCCACGCTGTACAAGCTCGTAATCTCCGCCGAACCGCCCGACATGCGTGGACAGCTGGACCAGCTAGTTACCTTGGCTGATCAGGCCCGCCGCGAGGGCCTGCTTGCGCTAGATGCCCAACTCTCCGATATCGAGGACCCTTTCACCCGCAACGCTTTGCAGCTCGTCGTGGACGGAACCGATCCGGAGATGGTGCACGCGATCCTGGAGGCCGAGGTGGACGGAATGGCAGCCCGCCACGAGGTGGGAGCCTCACCCTTTGAGAAGGCTGGCGGCTTCGCGCCAACGATGGGGATCATAGGCACGGTGCTTGGCTTGGTGCACGTCTTGCAGAACCTGGCGGCGCCCTCCACGCTCGGTCCGTCGATCTCCGCCGCATTCATCGCCACGCTCATGGGCGTCGGCGCGGCGAATGTGATCTTCCTACCGATCGCCAACCGCCTGAAAGCGATTTCTGCCGAAGAGGTGGAGCTGCGCATGATGACCGTCGAGGGGATCCTCTCGATCCAGGCGGGAGATAACCCACGCTTGGTCTCAGAAAAGCTGATGTCGTATTTGCCGCCGGCGGAGCGCTCAGACGATGAAGAACAGTCGGTCACACGGCTGGATGTCGAATCTCAGGCGGCCTGAGGATGGCCGGCAGACACGGTCGCGGGCGCCGTCGCGGGGGGGCCCAGCACGAGGACGGCGGCGAGCGCTGGCTGTTGACCTATGCGGACATGATCACGCTGTTGATGGCCCTGTTCATGGTCCTGTTCTCGATCTCCTCGGTCAACGTGTCCAAGATCCAAGCGCTGCAGAAGTCATTGCGAGCAGCGTTTTCAGGCAATGTGCTGCCAGGAGGAAAATCAATCGCCCAGCAAGGCTCAACGGCCAATGCAAGCCACATCCCCGCCACCTTTGAACTACAGACTCTGCAACCGGCAACGGCCCAAGGCTTGAGTGGACTACAGAGCAGCAGTTCGCGCGGAGGAGCGAGCACAGTGGTGGCCCAGCGAGAAAACGCGGCCCAAAACGAGGCCAACGAGTTTGCGCAGATCAAGCACGAGCTCGACGCTTACGCAGCCAAGCATGGCTTCAGCTCAAGCGTGAAGACATCGATCGAAAAGCGTGGCCTCGTCATCAGAGTGCTCACCGACGACCTTCTATTCGCTTCCGGCCAAGCCACGCTCAATGGTCAAGCAACCTCGCTTCTGCAGGAGATCGGCCAGCTCTTGAACATCGACGAAACCCATCCGATCGACGTGGAAGGAAATACCGACGACATACCGATCCACAGCGCCCAATACCCGAGCAACTGGGAGCTCTCAACGGCACGCGCCAGCTCCGTCGTGGAGTTCTTGATCGCCCACGGCGTAGCTCCGAGCAGACTGACGGCGGCCGGCAACGCCGACCAGCGCCCCGTGGCCAGCGAGGCAACCGCGGCGGGGCGGACACGCAACCGGCGTGTGGAGATCGTGATGCGCCGCTTGTATGGCGCAGAAGGCGAAAGTCAGTCCTCCGGCGAACGATAAGTAGGCCGATTAAGCAAGCAACCGATCACAAGACAAGGCATCCCCAAAAGCAGCCGAAATCCGACTAAGCAAAGCCACTTCAATAGACCATGCTGAAAAACAAGAAGATCCTTATCGCCCTGATCGTCCCGATCGTGCTGTTCGGCGGCTACACGATGACCAAGGCCAAGCCTGTCATCAAGGAGAAGGTCAAGGGGACCATCTATGTGATGCCCCAATCCTTCCTGTTGAACCTGAGCGATGGCCGCTACGCCAAGCTCACCGTCGCGCTCGACCTAGCGCCCGGACAGAGCGATGGAGCGTCTGCTGACGCTAGCTCCTCCGGTTCCGAAGGTGGGCCGGGTACGCTGCCTGAGGAAGCGATCGTGCGGGAAATCGTGAGCAACGCCGTGACAGGTCAAAGTGGCGAAACGCTCATCAGCGCGCCGGGCCGCAAGGCCGTCAAGCGCCAGATCCTGCACACGATTCAGCAGCGCACAGATGTCAAGGTCGAAGAAGTGCTGTTCCCCGACTTCACCGTTCAATAGGAGGCAATGTGGCCGAGACAATCGAGTACGAGCAGTTCGACCAGGCCACCGGAGCACAGGGAAGCTCACTCTCCGATCCAGACCTACGTCGGCTCAGCGACATACCGATGGAGCTGAGCGTGGAGCTTGGGCGCACGCAGATGACCGTCGGAGAGACGCTCGACTTGCGCGTGGGCTCGGTAGTGACACTCGATCGCGCTGCAGGCGAGCCCGCTGGACTGCTGGTCAACGGCACCGCAATCGCACGAGGCGAGGTGATCGTCGTGGACGAGCGCTACGGTTTGCGCGTCACCGAGATCCTCGAGGGCAACCAAATCGCTTGCTCTCCCGGCCCCGGCCAGCCGGTCGAAGCCGAGACCGAGGCCACGACGAGCGAGAGCTGACAAGGGAGGACCGTTGAGCCCAAAGGGTCGTGCCGGCGCATCCAAGGAGGACTCGCCAAGCACGAAGAAGCGCTCAGCTGCCGGCAAAACCGAGCCAGCCGGCACCAAGGGCAGGGCCACGTCCGCCAAGCAGAAGCCATCAGGCCCGGATGGGGACGAGTCGAGCACTAACGCCGACTTGCACGGCGCGGGCATAGAAGATGCCTCACATGAGCGCATAAGAACGCTCGACTTCTCCCAACCAACCAAGTTCACGACCGAGATCAGGCGTCGCATCACGAATGCGATCGAAAGCTTCTGCGAGACGCTCTCCGGCCGGTTGGCGGCGGAACTGGCGACCGAAGTCGAGCTGGGCGTCGCGGAGGTCGACCAGCACACTTGGGCGGCCGCCAAGGCGCGATTGCCGGCAGACGCGGTCGCGATTGCGGTCGAAGCGCCGGCCATAGAGCGCCAGATGTTGCTCAGCATCGACCAGCCACTGCTGTTGCAATCGCTGGAATGCTTGCTTGGCGGCCAGGCCGCGCAAGCGCCCAGCGAGCGTCATCTGACGGATGTCGATTGGGTGCTCGCCAAAGGCCTCCTCGACGCGATCGTAGGTGAGCTGTCATTGGCATGGGGTGAGCTCGGTGGCCCGGAGCTCACTTGTGGTGAGATCGACTTGGAGGCCGACGCGGGAGTGTTGACATCGGTCGGGGAGCCCACCTTCTCGGTCAAGCTCGCGAGCACGATCGACGGTCAAGGCTCGGCAATGTCGCTACTGATCCCGTGGTCAGCCGTGGAGCCTGTCGCCGAGCGCATCCGTGGCGGCGCGGGGCAGCCGGTCGTGGGCGATGTGCACGGACCCGATGCTTTGCGACGCGGACTTGCCGGAGCCAAGGTCTTGTTGCGCGCTGAGGTGGGCTCAGCGCAAATGCCGATCGAGCGAATGCTCGAGCTCGTGCCCGGCGCCCTCGCTCAGCTGCAAGGGCGCGCAGAGGACGGCGTGTTGCTCTACGCCGAGGGCGTGCTCTTGGGTCAAGGACACCCAGGACGCTCAGGAACGAGACGGGCGATCAAGCTCCAATCCACAAGCGAGACACCTACGCGAGCGGACACCTACGCGAAGCTTGGCCGCGCTGAGCTCGAACGCGCCCGCGCACACGTAAACGACGTCCGCGAGAGCCCCGACGGACGAGCGGTCCTGCGCAGTATCTTCGTGCGCGTGTGGGCGGAGCTGGGACGAACCCATATACCGCTCAGGGAGGCGCTCGAGCTCTCACCAGGCGCGGTCTTGGAGCTTGACCAGTCCGCCGACGCTCCGATCGAGCTGTTCGTAAACGGGCTGTGCTTTGCCAATGGCAGCCTCGTCGTGACCGGCGAGGGCACCTGGGGCCTGCAGGTCGCCTCACTCGTCTGAGCGGTCGCTGGCGCGCGGCGGCGTGTCCCACAAGATCACCGCGACACGCCCCAAGGAGCGCCCAGCACCGATCGGCGCCCTTCTGCCGGGCGCCGACTCTGGCTCGGCCGCGTCTCGCCCAAAGCCGCTCATCCTCCCCGTGCTCTCAAGACCTAGCGACCGTCGCCGATAACCGGGGGCGACTTCTTCCTCGGAGTCGCCCCTTGATGACTAAGTCGATCCCTTCCCGTGCGGCCACGCAGGTGGCCGCTTTGCTCTGTGCCTGCCTGCTCGCGTGGGCGGCTCCCGCCGCGGCCTTCACACCCGCGAAATCGAAAGGGAGCGGCGGAGAAAACACTCCGCTGGCCCTGAATACATCGACCACCGGTTCGCACACGAGCTCGGGTGGGGCCAGCATCGTGCGCACGATCGTGGGTCTGGCGATCGTGATCGCGGTCATCTGGGGACTTGCGTGGATCCTGCGCCAGGTCAAGTCAGGTCGCGAGCCGCGAATCGCCGCCACAGGCCTGACGAGCGTAGCGGCACTCCCGCTTGCCTCCGGACGCTCGGTGCATCTGGTGAGAGCCGGCAATGACTACATCCTGCTCGGTAGCGCCGAGCAGGGGCTGGCACCGATCCATCGATATACCGAGCAGGAGGCCTACGAAGCGGGCTTGCTGATTCCTGAGGAGCCCGACGAGCGCCCGCAGAGGCGTCTTGCGCTGCCCGTCCCTCCGGTGTCACCCGGGACCGCCCTCGCTTCGCGCAGGCCCGACAGCGCTCGCCCTTCAAAGCAGCTCGAGTCCGGTGAGCGCCAGACAGATCCGATGCACATGCCCTCCGTGTCCTCTGGCGTGGTCGAGCGCCTGCGTGAATGGACGGTGCGTCGTTGAACCTCAACTCCTCAAACGCCGTCCAGATCCTGCTGCTCGTCGGCGCGCTCACCTTGGTGCCGGCAGTGCTGTTTACGGTCACAGGTTTCAGCCGCATCCTGATCGTGCTCGGCTTTGTCCGTGCGGGGATCGGCACCACCACCGAGCCACCCAACCAGGTCTTGGTGGGCATTGCCTTGTTCCTGACGATCTTCGTCATGTCCCCAACGATCAGCGCGATCAAGACGGACGCGATCGATCCGCTCAGCGCCCACAAGATCAACACAGTCACGGCACTCAAGCGAGCCGAGGAACCCATGCGCGAATTCATGTTCCGCCAGACCCGCGTGGAGGACATCTCGCTGTTCATGAACCTTGCCCACGACAAGCCGCCTCACAAGCGCGCCGAAGTCCCCACCGAGGTCCTGATCCCGGCGTTCATCACCTCCGAGCTAAAGACAGCCTTCCAGATCGGCTTCCTGATCTTCCTGCCTTTTCTGATTATCGACCTGATCGTCTCCTCGACGCTGATGAGCATGGGGATGATCATGCTGCCGCCAACCTTCATCTCGCTGCCCTTCAAGATCCTGCTGTTCGTGCTCGTCGACGGCTGGGACTTGGTCATCAAGGCGCTCGTTCAGAGCTTCCACTAAGGAGCCACGCACCCATGCCCAGCAAACCTGTGCCGAAGCCATGAACCAGGACACGGTCGTCAATCTTGCGGCGCAAGCCATGAGCCTGGCCTTGAAGATCGCCGGTCCCTTGCTGCTAGTGGGGCTTATCGCCGGCCTAGTGGTGAGCATCTTCCAAGCCGTCACCCAGATCCAAGAGCAGAGCCTCACCCTAATCCCCAAGATCATCGGCGTCGCCGCGGTAATCGTGCTGCTGGGACCGTGGATGCTTGGCCAGCTCGTGTCCTACACGGCAGCTTTGTATACGGCGATCCCAACGATGGTGGGCTCTTGAACGAGCTCTTGAAAGAGCTGGCCGGCAATCAGCTCGCTGGTTTCATTCTGGTGCTCGCGCGGGTCACGCCTCTGTTCTTCATTGCGCCCTTGTTCTCCTCGGCGATGATCCCTCCGCGCGTGCGCGGCATCATCGCCGTGGGCATCTCCATCGGTCTGACCCCGATCGCCTTGAAAGGCCAGCACATTCCGACCGAGCCACTCGCCTTGGCTGGCCTCGTGATCCAGGGAATGCTAGTCGGGCTCGGCTTCGCATTCGCGTTGGCTGTCTTGATGGCGGCAGTCGAATCGGCGGGCGCCATGATCGACGTGGTCTCGGGCTTCTCCTATGGCAGCCTGATCAACCCCATCAACGGCGCCAATGGCGCAGTGGTGTCCCGCTTCTACTCGCTCGTGGGCACACTCATCTTCCTGCTCATCGGCGGCGACGCCTGGACACTGCGGGGCCTTGGACGCACTTTCCAACTCGTTCCACTGACCGAGGGACCGCGGATCTCCTCGCTAGTGGGGGGCGCGGTGCAGGTATTCGCGAACGTGTTCACCGATGCCTTGGAGGTGGCAGCGCCGGTGCTCGTGGCCTTGCTGATCACCGATGTCGCCTTTGGGGTGGTCTCACGCGTGGTGCCTCAGCTGAACGTCTTCGCAGTTGGCTTCCCGGTGAAGGTCGCGGTCACCTTGCTCGCAGTCGCGGCCTCATTGCCCTTCGTCGCCAACTGGATCTCCGAACAGTTGTCGGTGAGCGTGGGCGCCGCCCTCGGCGCACTGCACGTGGCCTGATATGGCACGCGAGGAACGCACAGAGAAGGCCACCCCCAAGCACCGCAAGCAGGCGCGTGAGAAGGGACAGGTTGCGCGTAGTGGTGACTTGGGCGGCTCATTCGTACTAATCGCCGGGCTCTTGGCGATCAGCGTGATGGGCCCCCGGATCGTGAGCGCCGGTGCTGTGTCTTTCCGCGAGATATTCGGCGACATCGCCAACCCGGACCGGGCTATGAGCGGGGCCGGCCTGAACGAACTGATGCACTCCGCGCTCACCACGATCGCCCTGGCGGTGGCACCGATAGCAGGGGCCTGCCTAGCGGCCGCTCTCATTGCGGGCGTCGCTCAGGTGGGCTTCAAGCCAAGCACGCAGGCTTTGAAGCCAGACTTTCGTCGCATCAATCCAGCCTCGGGGCTTCGCAACTTGATGAGCCCTAACGCGATCTTCGAAGCGATCAAGGCGATTGCGAAGGTGGCTGTCGTGGGCGCCGTGGCAGCGCTCGCACTGCTACCTGGGCTGACCACCCTGAGCGCCAAGGTCGGCATACCGCCGAGTGCACTTGGCCTGTTGATGGGCAAAAGCGCGCTCTCGATCGCCCAGCACGCAGCTTTCGCCTATCTGGTGATCGGAGTACTCGACTACGCCTGGAAGCGGCGCCGCAACGAGCAACAGATGAAGATGACAAAGCAGCAAGTCAAGGATGAGACACGTCAATACGGGGTCTCCTCCGAGGTCAAAGCAGCATTGCGCCGACGCCAGATGCAGGCCGCTCGCATTCGCATGATGGCCGCCGTCCCCAAAGCCGATGTGGTCGTCACCAACCCGACGCACTATGCGGTCGCGCTGCTCTATGACGGCTCGCGCACTGCACCGGAAGTGATCGCCAAGGGCAAGGACCTGATCGCCTTGCAGATCAAGCGCCTGGCCGAGGAGAACGATGTGCCGGTAGTCGCCGATCCGCCGCTGGCACGAGCGCTTCACTCATCGACGGAGATCGGCCAAGTGATCCCCCAGGAACTGTATGCAGCGGTCGCACAGGTGCTCGCCTTCGTCTATCGCGTAGCCGGCCGCAAGAAGCTCGCCTCGTGAGCTCCGCAGACACCCAGAGCACGACCTTGACCGTCCCACATGCCGGGTGGCTCCCATCGTGAGCACAACCCAAGCCAGGAGGCCCATCTCGTGAACAGCTCGACCGTAAAGCGGCTCCTGAGTCACACCGACCTGCTGGCGGCGGTCTCAGTGGTGTGCGTGGTGACGATGCTCGTGGTGCCTTTGCCCTCGGCCTTGTTGGACCTCTTGATCACGCTCAACATCTCCGCGGCGCTCACGGTGGTGGTGGCCACGATGTATTTGAACAAGGCACTCGACTTCGCCTCATTCCCGAGCCTGCTGCTGTTGACCACGATGTTCCGCCTTGCGATCAACGTGTCGGTGACGCGTCTGATCCTCACCACGGGCGACGCGGGCAACGTCGTGAAAGCTTTCGGAGAGTTCGTGGTGGGGGGCAACGTGATCGTGGGCCTCGTCATCTTCCTGATCCTCGTAGTGATCCAGTTCGTGGTTGTCACCAACGGTGCCGGGCGCGTCGCCGAGGTAGGGGCGCGCTTCACGCTCGACGCGATGCCGGGCAAGCAGATGGCGATCGACGCCGACCTCAACGCCGGTCTGATTTCAGACGACCAAGCACGTACAAGACGCTCGGAGATTGCGCGCGAGGCTGATTTTTATGGCGCGATGGACGGCGCCTCGAAGTTCGTCAAGGGTGACGCCATGGCCGCCTTGATCATCACCGCGATCAACCTCATCGGCGGGATCGTAGTCGGCATGCTCCAGCATCACCTCAGCTTCAGCGATGCCACCCACCAGTACTCCTTGTTGACTGTCGGGGATGGTTTGGCGGCGCAGATACCGGCGCTCCTGATATCGGTCGCCACAGGCATCATCGTCACGCGCGCCGCGTCCGACAGGGACCTCGGCAGCGACATTGCCAACCAGATCCTCAGCCAACGCAGGGCGCCGATGGTGGCAGCCGGCGCGATCGGGCTATTCGCTTTGATTCCCGGCCTGCCTAAGCTGCCATTCCTATTCATCGCGGCGATCTTTGGCGCAGTCGCCTGGACCGTTCGCAACGGCATGCCCGGGGCAAGCGACGCTGAGTCCGCGACGGCGGCCGCCAAGGCCGCGGAGCTAGCAGCCCCGGCCGCCGCGGGAGAGCCGATCTCCGAGGTCGGGATTGATGCGCTGGAGCTTGCGATCGGCTTCGGCCTCGTGCCACTTGTGAGCGGCAGCCCCACCCAACCAGGCAGCAGCTCGCTGCTGCGCAGAGTGAGCATGATCCGCCAACAGATCGCTGGAGAGCTGGGGCTTGTGATCCCTCCTGTGCGTATCCACGATGAGCTCGGCATGGAGTCTCACGAGTACGTGCTCAAGGTCCGCGGCTCAGAGGTCACGCGCGGTCGAATAATGCCGGGGCACCTGCTTGCGATGGACCCGGGCGATGCCAGCGCCAAGCTGCAAGGTATCCCCACCCGTGAGCCCGCCTTCGGCCTAGCCGCGATGTGGGTGCACGACTCCGGGCGCGCGGAAGCCGAGGCCCTCGGCTATACCGTCGTCGACGCTGAGTCGGTAATCGTGACCCACCTGACCGAGACGATCCGCTCGCATGCCGCGGAGCTACTCACGCGCCAAGACGTACGGGCCTTGCTCGACAAGCTCAAGGAGACCAATGCGGCAGTTGTAGAAGAGGTCGTGCCCGATGCGCTCTCGCTTGGGGAGATCCAAAGGGTCCTGCAACTCCTGCTCTCCGAGGGCGTGCCGATCCGCGATCTGGGCACGATCGTGGAGGCAATCGGCGACAAGGCGCGAATAACCCGAGACACAAACCTACTATCCGAGTATGCGCGCCAGGCACTCGGGCGGGCGATCACGGCTCCACATCTGGACGAGGAGTTGCGTCTGCGAGCAATCACCTTGGACCCCGCAATCGAGCAGGAGGTCGCGACCTCGATCACCCAGACGGCAGACGGAGAGTACTTGGCGATGGACCCCCCACGGGCGCAAGCGATCGTGGGTGCCCTGCGTGCTCAGGTCGAGCATGCGACAGGGCGTGGTGCACGACCGGTCTTGCTTTGCTCGGCACGCATCCGTCGGCACCTGCGCAGGCTAATCGCCCAGGCACAGCCACACCTTCCAGTCTGCTCCTACAACGAGATCGCCCCGGGAATCAATGTCGAGACCGTCGGAATCATCCACGCTTGAGCCAAGCAACGAGATTCGTACCTACCATGGCCGAACCGTTGAGGAGCTCATCCCGAGGATCCAGCAGGAGCTGGGCTCGGACGCGATCGTGGTTCGCCGGCGCGAGGGCCTCACAGGAGGCGTGGCCGGGTTCTTCCAGCGTCCCTACGTCGAGATCGACGCGATGGCCGGCGGCCCGCGAATCGATGTGTACGACGAAGAATCCATCGTGCCGATGACGACCTCCTCCCCACCTCGCACGCCGATACCTACATCGTCCCCACCCGGCCCGCCGACGCCTGCATCGTCCCCGCCCCGTACACCTTCCCTGCCCCCCACACCGACGAGAACATTGCCTGCGTCCCGCACGCCTTTTTACGCGCGCGAGCCTATGCACGGGGGGGCCGGGGGACGCTATGTAACTGGACACTTGGCCGCCTTGGCGCGTTCGGGCACACCCCACCCGCCGCCGGAGAATGCTCCTGAGGCGCCGACAGCTCTGACACCGCCCACCGCCGCTCAAGGACTCACGGATCCATTTGCACGCATGCTCGAGCAGGCAAGCGCGGAGTCCCCCTCTTCGCGAGGACACGCCCCCTGGCAACCCCATTCTCCTTCGCAATCCTCTCTCTCGTCGCCCTTCGCGCCCTCTTCATCCCTCGCACCGCTGGGAGTTAGCTCAGGCTCGCCGACAAATCCTTCGCCCGGGCGTCCCCGCGCTCAGGCTGCCGTCCAGAGCAGGCTGGTGAGCCTTGGCCTCAGCGAGCGATTCGCCGGCGAGGCGATCGACACAGCCAAGGCTCACATCCTTCCCTTCGCTCCACGCGCTGGCCTTGGGCAAGCTGTGCGCTCGGCCTTGGTACAGCGCATCCCGGTTGCCCCGCCACTGCCCACGCTTGGAGCGGTGATTGTGCTCGTGGGCCCCGGCGGCGCGGGCAAGACCAGCTGCTGTGCGGCACTGCTAAGCGCTTACCGCGAAAGCTCCACCCTGTCCGCGAGCTGCGCCACGCTTGTGAGGGGACCCGGCAAGGGCGACCTGCAGATGCTGCTCAGCCCCCAGATCAGAAAGCTCATCGCAGTGGATACCACACGTGCTGCACGAGCCTTGCGCAAGGCCCGGGGCGAAGGATTGCTGGTAATCGACACCCCCCCGCTCTCTCCAGGCGACCGCTCTGGAATCCGCAAGCTCTCAGCCTTGCTCTCCGAGCTCGAGCCCGAGCGGGTGGCGATCGTCATGCCCGCCACCTTGGGTGCGGTAGCTGCCACACAAATGTTGCAGGCGTTGCGACCCTTGGGGGCCAATGCGCTGGCCCTGACCCATGCGGATGAGACCGACCAGATCGGCGTGGCAGTCGAGGCCGCGTGTACTTTCGGCTTGGCCCCCGAGTACACGCTCGATCGCAAGCGCTCGGGCGGATGGCGGCTCAGTCGGATCGATCCGACTGGTCTGGCGGCGACACTATTGCCGTGAAGCGCACGGGCACCAAGGGCGATCCGCTCGAGCAGATCGAGCTGCCGAAGCGATCGGAGACCGTAACGCTGCTGTGTACGTCCGGCAAGCAGATACCCGCGCGCGTATCCGCACGCGGGCCGGGCACCTTGTCGGTACTCGTCACCTTTCTAGCCGACGTACTCACCGACGATCAACTTGAGGGACTGTTGCTTGAGTTTCCAAGTCCCCGCGGTCTCGTGCGCTTGGGCGGGGAAGTCATTGTCGAGGACCGTGATTTGGTCCACTTCAGCGACCTCTATTCGATTGAGGTCCTGCAACAGCGCGAATTCGTGCGTGTAAAGGCCAATCGGCCTGTGCTCGTGTACATCGGTAGAGATCGCATGCCGATCCAAAGCTATGCGGTCGATCTCGCGGGCGGGGGGCTTCTGCTCGCCGGGCCCGATGTACTCGAGATCGGTGAGGACATTGAGTTTCAGCTCACGCTCGCATCGGGCAGCACCCCGATCGAAGGAATGGGCACGGTCGTGCGTAGCGACGTCCAAGGGCGCCGCGCGATCTCCTTCACCGTGATGAGCGACGCCAATCGAAGGCGTCTCGTGCGCTTCATATTCAACATTCAACGAGCCGAGCGACGGCGCATGATCGACGCACGCGAACGCCATGGCCGCTGAAGCCCAGACCGCCGTACAAGAGCCTCCGAGCAGTGACACGGCCACTTCGGTCGGGGAGGTCGCCGCAGCGCAATCCAATGCCTCTGAGACCCTCCCTACGGCTGCTGCCGGCAAGACCTCCGAGAAGGAGAGCAGTAAGTCAGGCAAGGAGGGCTCGAAGTCCGGCAAGAGCGCTTCCAAGTCCGCCAAGAACGCCTCCAAGGGTCAAGCGGACTCAGATTCCGGAAAGCCAAGCGTGGCTGCCCACCCCCGCGCTGCCCGCTCCGTCGCCCAAGCGAAGGGCTGGGGTGGCTTGGCCGGCTTCCTGATCGCCGGCTATTTCTCATTGCCCACGTCCACATTGGCGGAAGCGGGACTGCATGCGCTTGTGGCTGGCAGTGTGTGTTACGTGGCTGCGTGGGCGGGCGCCGTATTCGTGTGGCGCCGCATGGTGATGATCGAGGTCAAGGGCCGCGAACAGCAACTGCTTGCTGACGCGCTCTCAACCCATGCGGTGGGAGAGTCGGCAGTCCCACCAGGCGAGCCCTTGCGCACGGGCAGCGTGCCGAAGGGACGATAGTCGCCGATGGACCCGATCCAGCCGATCGCACCCGGGCCGCTAACCGGCCTCGCGCGCACAATTCGCGCGCCAGTGGAGCGCCCCGAGCGGGTTTCCAGTGAGCGCGATCGTCCAGCGAAGGACGGCAGACAGCGCAAGCGCCGCGACGCTTCCGCTCCAGAATCACAGGAGCCACCCACCCCTGACGACGGGCGCCCCCACATCGACGTGCGGGCGTGATCCCGCACAACCACGCGCGTTGTGGACCCAAGATGGGAGCAGCCGCCAGAGACCTTCATGCACACCATCGGACCACCCTCACGTGCAGGAAAGCTTGCATGGACAGGAAATGGAGCGAGCAAAGTGAATCCCCCTCAAGTTTCCCCGCCTATCGGCGATAACCAGACATGAGTCGACACGGAGTGGGCTCGGGACCGACCAACAAATCGTCATCAAGGAGATGAACGCATGTCCCTTACAGTGAACACAAACCTGGAGGCAATGGACGCCAACAGGAACCTAAACAGCACAGAGAACATGCTCGCACAGTCGATGCAGCGACTGTCCTCGGGGCTGCGGATCAACTCGGCCGCTGACGATGTCGCCGGCTACGCCATCAGCCAGCGTCTGCAGGGCCAGGTAAACGGCCTCAACCAGGCAACTCAGAACAGCCAGGACGCCGTCTCGCTCTCGCAGACCGCCCAGGGCTCACTGAACGACGTTACGCAGATGCTCCAGCGCGTCCGCGAGCTCGCCGTGCAGTACGCCAACGGCACGACCTCGACGACCGACAAGGAAGCGATCACCTCCGAGGTGACGCAGCTGAGCGACGAGATCGAACGCGTTGGCACGACGACCCAGTTCAACGGCGTCAACCTGCTTAGTGCAGCGGCAACGATCTCCTTCCAGGTCGGCGCCAACGACGGTGAAGTCATTGGTGTCAAAACCATCAACCTCAACGAAGCGCTCAAAGGCCTGATCGAACTCAAAGGCACTGAACCCATCAAGGGAATCCAAGAAGCGATCGACAAGGTCTCTTCGCTCGCCGGCGAATTCGGCGCCGTTCAGGATCGCATTCAGTACACCGAGGCGAACCTGGAAGTTTACAGCCAGAACCTCTCCTCAGCGGTCAGCGGAATCGTCGACGTGAACATGGCGGCGGAAATGACGAACTTCACCAAGCTGCAGGTTCTCCAGCAAGCTGGTGTGTCGATCCTCTCGCAGGCCAACGCACAGCCTCAGGCTGTCCTGAAGCTGCTGCAGTAGAACTCAGCTTCATCAAGGGATTCATGGTGAACGGGCGGCCAATTGGCCGCCCGTTTTCCGTGTAAGACCGAGCACGACCCGAGAGGCGCCTTCCAGGCACTCAACAGCTGCGCTCCGCTGCCGAATACACGGGTGATGTCGATCGAATTCACGCTTACGCGGGTCAGCACGATCAAACAAGCGCTTGCCAACCCCGCGGCGCTGCTGAGCCAGAAGACGGCCCTCAACGGGGGCACCGAAGCGCCCTCTGGGCCTACTACAGGCTCCGTCTCCCAAGGCAACAGTGGATCGTCATTTGCGGCGGCCCTCGCTCAGGCCGGGGAGGGCTATTCGCCCGCCGCCTCGACCGGCCAACTCAGCGCCGCGGGAACTTATGGAGTCGGCCTGGCCGGCGTAAGCGGTCTCGGCTACCCGTCCTCGCTACAGGGGACCGCCGGATCCTCCTTTCCCTCCGCCGGCAATGAGCCCGGCGGGCGCATCGTGGCGATCGCCGAAACCCAGATCGGGCAGGCCGAGCAGCCCCCAGGTTCAAACGAATCGCCCGCCATCGCCCAGTACCGCAACGCCACTGCCGGAGCCGCCCCAGGCGCGCCTTGGTGCGCCTACTTCGCTTCCTGGGCAGCCCAACAGGCAGGTGAGCCGCTCGGCCCCCAAGGCCAAGGACTGGGCTCTGTCTCAGACATATGGTCATGGGCGCAGAGCAGCGGCAGAGCTATACCCAATGGACCGGGCGTGGTCCCTCAGCCCGGCGACCTGATCGTGTTCGGCGACTCCCATGTGGGCATCGTCAAGGAAATCCTGCCTGGCGGTCAAATCGCCACGATCGAGGGCAACTACGAAAACAAGGTCGCCGCCAACGTACGCAGTCCAAGCGAAGCGACGGGCTACGTGAGTCTCTAGCCACGAGCCAAGCCCCGAGAAGACAAGAAGGAGCGTCGCCCCCCACTTTCGCGCGCCAACAGGAGGCGAGCGCCGTGGCTGGCTCCGGGCTTGGCGCGGATTCGCGGAAGGTTGTGGCCACTGACGGCGTCAGTGTAGGCAACACTCTCCATGCAGCAACACACTCATGCAAGCGCAACCAACAGCCTCCCCGCCACGTCCACCACGAAGGGATACTCGATGAGCGGTTCACAGGAGAAGCAAAACGCCCGATCCTCGCGACAACATCACTCGGGTCTTGCCTTGGGGGTCGCAATCGTGACGCTGGCCTTCGCCGTCTCACTCGCCGCGATGGCGCTTGCCTCCACGACCATCGTCGTCAGCTCGGCGTCGAGCTCAAAGCTAGGCGAGCAGATCGTGGTCGACGCGCAGGGACGCACGCTCTATGCCCTCAGCCCCGAGACAGCTCATCATCTCCTGTGCAAGACCAGCGAATGCCTGAGATTCTGGCCGCCCTTGACCGTGCATTCGAGCAAGACCAAGCTCAAGGCCGGACCCGGGGTACACGGGCACCTGGCGATCCTGCGGCGAAGCAACGGCACGTTGCAAGTCACGCTCGGCGGCTTGCCGCTGTACCGCTACTCGGGCGACCACGCGAAGGGCAATGCCAACGGCCAGAGCATTCACAGCTTCGGCGGGACCTGGCATGTGATCTCGGCAACGAGCTCCACGACCCAAGCACCACCCACGACCCCCACCACGACTACGCCGAGCGCGCCCAGCCCAACGCCTGAACCCGAATACAAATACAGCTACTGATCGACGCATTCGTGACGTGCTGTCAAGCACCATGATGAACTGAAGGGAGCCGATCACCAGGACCGTTGTTCGGTTGCGAATTGTCGTACTTCCTCGTAGGCTGTCTATCGAAGGCCTACGCCAACAATGCGAACAGTTCCCAAATCCCTCGTGAGCGCCGCGGGTGGTGGATACCCGAAGCTCATGTCCGCCCTTTCACGAGGTGACGGTAGGGACGATACCTGGGGCGGATCGTTCGTCGGCGCGAGCCTCCAGGCGAGCCTTGTGGCGAAGGTGCTTGCCACCTTGTTTGCCGCCGGCGCAAGCCTGTCAGCGCTGACCATGATCTTGCCCCACCCCAAGGGCGCAAGCCAGCTCGGGCTAACCACGATTGTCCTCGGTGCCTTCCTAACCGCCGCGATGCTCTACACCCAGGCCGGCAAGCTATCGGCCTGGACTTTGCAAGCCACGCTTGCCTGGGGAAGCACATTGATCACCGGGGTTGCCTACTTCTCCGGCGAAGTCCCCAGCCCGCTTGTGTTCTTCTACCTGTGGGTCTTCCTCTACGCCTCATATTTCTTCACCCACAGACAAACCGCTTTGCAGATCCTCTATGTCGGTGTGGCTTACGGGGCACTCCTTGTAGCCACGGCTCCCGCGGGCGCGATACCCACATGGTGGCTCGTCGGCATGGGTACATTGCTCGTTGGCGCCATGGTGATCATGGTCATGCGCGCCCGCGTCGAGCTCCTCATCGCACGTCTATATGACGCGGCCCGCACAGATCCCCTGACCAAGCTCCCAAACCGGCGCGGGTTTCGCGAGCTGCTCGACCTCGAGCTAGAACGAGCTCGACGCTCCGGCACTCCGATGGGGGTGCTTGTCGGTGACCTGGACGACTTCAAGGATGTCAATGACCGCTCGGGCCATCAGGTCGGAGACCTCGCGCTTCAACGAGTAGCGCGGCTCCTAGGTGAAGGCAAGCGCCAAGTCGACGTTGCCGCACGTGTAGGGGGGGAGCAGTTCGCTCTGATCATGCCCGATAGCAGGTCCGACGATGCCTTCGCCTTGGCCGAGCGCCTGCGCCTCGCCTTGAAGGACGAGTTCGCGGAAGACCCCACTTCCTCGACAATCAGCTTCGGCGTATCCGTCTACCCTGAGCACGGAGAGACTGCCGCTTCGCTCCTGCATGCAGCAGACCAGGCGCTCTATGCCGCCAAGGAGAGCGGGCGCAACCGCACCGTGCTCCACAGCCCTGCCTTGCGAGCCGAACAGCGCATCCCGAGCGATGTCAACGACATTCAAGGCGAGCGCTTCGTGATGGCCGTGCTCGACATGGCCGAGGCCGTTGACCTGCGCTTCTCTGGCTCTGCACGCCACTCCGAGACGGTAGGCCGCTACGCGGAGATGATAGCCCGAGAGCTGGGCCTCCCCGAGTGGCGCATCAGCCGCATCCGGCTCGCCGGGATCCTGCACGACATCGGCAAGGCGGGCGTCCCCAACAGCATCCTCCACAAGCCTGGACCACTGACCGAGGAGGAGTACGAGGTCATCAAGGGCCACCCCACACTCGGCGCGCAGATGATTGAGCACATCAGCCTCTCCGATGTGCGCGAATGGGTGGCCATGCACCACGAGCGTCCAGATGGTCTCGGCTACCCATTAGGGCTCTCCGCTGGAGTCATCCCTTTGGAGGCGCGCATCGTGGCCGTCGCCGACGCCTATGAGGCGATGACAAGTGACCGGCCTTACCGTGACTCGATCGGCTATGACGCGGCTTTCGCCGAGCTGCGACACGGCGCCGGCACACAGTTCGATACCTCCGTCGTCGCCGCTCTCATCGCCGCCTTGACGCGCGAAGCCAAGCGAGCCGGGGAAGCTTCGGTCCTCGAGGCCAATACTCGCGCTCGCGCGACTCTGTAGCGCGAACAAAGACTCGCGCTAGCGCGACCCTCAAGCCACAATTGCGCCTGTGTCTGTGCCCGAAAGCGGTGTCCTACGCAGGCGCGTTCGGCGTACCCGCAACGGCAAGCCAAGCGAACAACTCAAGCGTGGCCGCATCGGTTTGAAGCATGTTCGGCTGCGCTTGGTGCTCGGTGATGGGGGTTCCATCCCACGCCCTCAAATACAGGCCCCCCGGAACGCCCGCGTGGGCCTCCGCGTCACCTGCCATCTCTTCAGCCAGTCCCTGCCAGCGCCTGTCGCTGGTTTGCTGGCCATACACGAGCATCCAGTGCAAATAGATCGTGTCGAACTGGGGGCCCATGTTCAGCCGATCAGAGAAGCGTTCTGCCGAGGCATTGGCAAGCCCCGCGGCGCGAGCGCACGACTGGGAGACGCCCACTTCACAGAGCACCTGATGGGCCTCCACGAGCGTACCCTCGATATACGGCGTCGGTGTCGGGTCGGAGTCAGTGCGCTTGTAAAGGTGACGTTCGGTGACGAAGTTCGATTCCGCCCACTCCAGGAACTTGAGCACTTCGCTGCGATACACCGGCTTGCCCGTAAGCTTAAACAGTCGCGCTCCGAGCAGTGAACCGGCGGCTAGCGGCTCTCCGGCGAGGTAAGGATGGGAGGTGTTCCACCACAGTCCGCCTCCGCGCGCGTTCCAGCCCGCCCGCGCGATGAACGCAAAGGCACGCTCGGCCTCCCTCAGATAGCGCGAAACGCCAGTGGCACGATAGGCATCGAGGAATGCCAGTCCCCACCAGCCATTGTCGTCAAACCAGGTGCGCACTTGCCCGCGGTCGCCTGGATAGGGAGCAAAGCCTGGGTCAGGCCTCAAAGCATTGTTCCAATACTGCTCCGCGCCTTTCGCAAATGCCTTCACCGCCGCACGGTGGGCAGGCGAGGGTGCGGCGATGTCGATCGCATCAAGTGTCTCGAACAGCGGAGTGGCATCCCAAATAGTTGCCAACGGATAGCTGTCGTGGTCATCCAGTCGGCTGTCGTACCACCCCAGCCGCTTGTTGCGCCACAGATGCTGCGCTCGCTCCGCACCTGCCTCGGCGATACTCAGGTAGGCCTGCGACGCCTTTCTTGCGGAGGATTGGCCTAGGCGGTGGACCGTTGGTTTTTGGAGTGACTCGCGTGCGCGTGCGCGAGGCGCCCCCGCACAGACCGAGACGCACAGGAGCGCAAACATGCAGGCAAAGATCGCGATGCGCTTCATCCTTCGGTGATAATCGGCGAGCGGGCCTCCAGACTCAATCAAGGCGCTCCCGTTCAGCCGAATGGTCTCATGTAGAGCGTCCCAACGTCCGATATCTTGGAAATGATTGTAGTTTCGGGCGAGGACGAGCCTGAGGGGGCGCTTGGCGATTACATCGCGGGCGCTAGTTTTCAGACAAGTCTTGTGGCCAAGGTGCTCGCGGGCCTATTCGCGGCCGGCGCCACGCTCGCGGCGCTGACCGTCGTCTTGCCCCATCCCTCCGGCCAGAACGAGCTCGGGCTGCTGGCGATCGTGGCAAATGCCTATTCGGTCGCCGCGTTCCTCTACTGGCGTGCCCACAAGCTGCCAGGTTGGGTACTGCCACTAACGCTCGCCTGGGGTAGCACTTTGATAACGGGGGTCGCCTACTTCTCCAGCGAAAGCCCTAGTCCACTGGTGTTCTTCTACTTGTGGATCTTCCTCTATGCCGCCTATTTCCTCTCGCGCAGGGAGGCAGCTTTGGAGATCGCCTATGTCGGACTTGCCTATGGCGCTCTCTTGGTCTCCCATCCACCAGCCAGCGGAGTCCCAGCCTGGTGGCTCGTGGGCATGGGTACCTTGCTGGTGGCCGCGATCGTGATCGGCACGATGCGCGTGCGTGTGGAGCACTTGATCTCGAGACTCTATGGCGCCGCCCGCACCGATCCACTCACGCGACTGTCCAACAGGCGCGGCTTTCGCGAGCTGCTCGACCTGGACCTCGAACGGGCTCGCCGCGGCGAAGCCGAGATGACCGTGCTCGTGGGCGACCTCGACCGTTTCAAGGAGGTCAACGACCGCTCCGGCCATCAGGTCGGCGATGCCGCCCTACAGCGGGCCGCGCGTGTATTGAGAGAAGGTAAGCGCCAGATCGACTCAGCCTCGCGTGTCGGGGGCGAGGAGTTCGCCCTGATCCTGCCCGACACCACCCAGGACGGCGCCTTCATACTCGCCGAGCGCCTGCGCTGCGCTCTACGCGACGAGTTCGTCGACGACTCCGTTCCGATCACGATCAGCTTCGGCCTCGCCACCTACCCCATCCACGGCGAGACCGCGGCTTCCTTGCTGCGCGCCGCCGATGAGGCTCTCTACGCAGCCAAGGACAGTGGTCGCAACCGCACCGTGCGCCACAGCCCACTCCTGCGCGACTTGTCACGCTCCGGCGGCGCCTCGGGCGACATCGAAGGCGAGCGCTTCCTTGCGGTGATGCTCGATCTCGCCGAGGCTGTGGACCTCCGATTCAGCGGCTCCGCCCGCCATTCCGAGACGGTAGGGCGCTACAGCGAGCTGATGGCCCGTGAGCTCGGCCTCTCCGAGCGACGTGTCAGTCGCGTGCGGCTCGCCGGCATGTTGCACGACATCGGCAAGGTCGGGGTACCCGACGCCATCTTGCGCAAGCCTGGCCCTCTCACTGAGGAGGAGCTCCTCGTCATCCGTCGTCATCCAGAGCTCGGTGTTCAGATCCTCGAACATCCAAGCCTCGCGGACGTGCGCGCCTGGGTGGGCGCCCACCACGAGCGTCCAGACGGCCTCGGCTACCCGCTTGGCATCTCGGGCGATGACCTCCCCTTGGAGGCCCGCATCGTGGCAGTCGCCGACGCGTATGAGGCCATGACCAGCGACCGCTCCTACCGCGACTCGATCGGCCACGCCGGCGCGCGCGCCGAGCTGCGCCGCTGCGCAGGCTCACAGTTCGACCAGCGCGTCGTCAAGGCATTCATCGCAAGCTTGCAGCGCGAGAGCGACCGGGCCGAGGCCGAGCTGGCCCAGTTGACCGTGCGCTAAGCGTCCGTTCAGCTCACCGGTGAGTCCCGCTCAGGTGAGGACCACTCAGGTGAGGCCGCTCAGGCTTTAGTGGAGTAGGGCGATTTGCCGCTGCAGTTGGGGAAGCCCACGTAGTTCGTCGTAAGCGTGCCCTGCTCCTTGCCGCCTTTGAGGAACTTGCCCGTGATCTTCAGCTTGGCGCCGACCTGGCCCTTCTTGGGGCCTTCCAGTATTAGGTACTTGCCGGTACTCGAGAACGTGCCTTTGCTTGAGATCGAGGCGTTCTTGAAGTGCACGGGAGTGGGCTTGCCGCCACCGCTGCAATAGAGCGGTACGTTCGAGGTCCTTAGCGCGCTCACTTGCTTGCCACTAGGCGGACACCTTGAAGCTGATGAGCACCCCATCCCTGGACGGGATCAGGCTACCCGCGTAGGAGCCGCCCTTGACTTGGCTCGCGGCCAATGCGGCACCCACCACGACCAGAGCAAGCAATAGGACTGCGCCCACGGATAGGGCCTTCGACTTCCTCGCCATGCTTGCTCCTCCTGTTTGTGTCCGCTCCACCGGCCGGGAGCGTCGCAAACGATAGCCAACGGAGCTCTCCGGGTAGGCCCGGTGGAGGGGTCGCACCGCGCGACGCCGCCTGTTCGTGAAAGATGCCCCGTGAATGGAGCTGGAGTACGAGCTGCAAACGCATCGCGCCGAGGACCGCCACTGGTGGTACCAAGGCCGCCGTAGCGTGCTAGAGCGAGCGATCGCGCGCCTTGGGCTGCCCGCGCAAGCGCGCATCCTCGACGCGGGCTGCGGTAGCGGACGCAACATGGTGGATTTGGCCCACCACGGGGTCGTCACCGGCGTGGAGCTGTCCTCCACGAGCGTCCAGCTAGCCCGCGAGCGGGAAGCGGGCGAGGTGCTCGAAGGCTCGGTCATGGACATGCCCTTCGACGATGGCTCGTTCGATTTGACGGTCAGCCTCGACGTGATCGAGCATCTCGAAGATGACGTGGGCGCACTCGGCGAGCTGCGCCGCGTGACCAAGCCGGGCGGGGCCTTGCTCGTGACGGTTCCCGCCTACCAGTGGCTGTGGAGCGGCCACGACGAGATCAACCACCACCACCGCCGCTACAGCCGTCGCACCCTACTCGCGGCCGCCCAGCACGCCGGCTGGCAGCTGGAGAGCTCCGCCCACTTCAACTTCCTATTGCTCCCGGCCGCGATCCTCTTGCGCGCCTTGGAGCGCTTCAAGCCGTCCACCACCAAGTCGAGCCTCGACCTGTGGGTGCCCCCTGCGCCGCTGAACTGGGCTTTGCGCCAGCCCTTGAACCTCGAGGCCGCCGTGATCGGGCGCGGTGGGTCGATTCCCGCCGGACTCTCCCTGCTGGCTGTCTTTCGCTGAGGCCGAAAGAGCGCGGTTTGCGGGCCACGGGCGAGACGACCGGCTGCGAGGGCTCGCTCGCGGTCGGGAGCGACATTGTCTCCCGCAAAAGACACCCTACGTATCGAGGCTCGTCTCCACCAGCGCCGCCGGCGTATGTTCGCGAAACGTCCAAGCGCGGTTGACGAAGAAGGTGAGCACCGTCACGATCACGGTCGTCATCGCCTGGCCGAGTAGCTCGTCGAGCCCCACGCCATCGACGAACACGTACACGAGGGCAGATCGACGAGCAATCCGCAGGATTGCACTACGAACCAGCGCACCGGCGTCAAGGCATCGCCAACATGGCCTCTAAAGGTCCATGCACGATTCCACAGGAAGCCGTTGACCGCCCCAACCGCGAAGCCGATGCCCGAGGCCGCTACGTACCACACGCCAAACACCTTCAAAAGCAAGGTGTACACGGCAAAGGAGATCAAGGTGTTCGACACCCCCACGATCCCGAACTTCACGAACTGCAATATCAAGGGCATCTTCAGGATTCGCGCGGCCCCGTCCCCTACTCTTCTCATGGTCCTTACTTAACCAGCTTCGTCCCTTTGGAAGGCAACATGCCGGACTCGCAAGCAAACATGCCAAACGCACAAGCGCGCGTGCCCAACTTGCTCAGCGTCGTCGCTCCCGTCTACAACGAGGAGGAGCTCGTCGAGTCGTTCGTCAAGCGGGCCTGCGCGGCCGTCGCGGACTACACGTTTGAGCTGGTGCTCGTCAACGACGGCTCCTCAGATTCCACGCCTGCTTTGCTCGACCGTCTCGCCGCCGAGGACCCGCGCGTACGGGTGATCCACCTTTCGCGCAACTTCGGCCACCAGGCCGCCCTCACGGCCGGCCTAGAGCATGCCTGCGGCGACGTGGTGGCGATGATCGACGCCGACCTACAGGATCCCCCGGAGTTGATCCCGCGGATGATCGAGCAATGGGAGCACGGCTCCGACGTGGTCTATGCGGTGCGAAAGCAGCGCGACGGCGAGACCGCTTTCAAGCTGGCCACGGCCTCCTGGTTCTACAAGCTGTTCGACAAGCTTGCCCAGGTCGACCTGGAGCCCAACTCTGGCGACTTCAGGGTGCTCGACCGTCGCGCGCTCGATGCCTTGCTTTCGATGACCGAGCGCTCGCGCTTCCTGCGCGGCATGACCGTTTGGGTCGGCTTCACCCAGACCGCCGTCCCCTACGAGCGCGACGCGCGCTCTGCCGGTGAGACGAAGTACACGCTGCGCAAGATGCTGCGCTTCTCCTTGGATGCGATCGCTTCCTTCTCACACCTGCCTCTGCAACTGGCCACCTACGCAGGCTTGCTCTCGGCGGGCATCGCCTTCGTGGCGATCCCCGTGGTTCTCGGATTGCGCCTGACCGACTCCTACTTGCCCGGTTTCGGCACGATCACGATCTTGATCCTCCTGATCGGCGGCATCCAGTTGATCGCGCTCGGGGTGATCGGCGAGTACGTAGGACGCATCTACGACGAGGTCAAGCACCGCCCGCTGTACATCGTGCGCGAGGAGCGCAATCCGCCGGCCTCATCCGCCGGACCCTTGGCACCTGTGCGCGCGGGCCTGCCGGCACGCGTGGCCGAGCGCATCGGCTGAGCCAGTCCGTTACATCGCGATGGCATGCCCTCCGCGTGCGTGCGTGCGTGCGGGGTACCCATCCGGGCGACACCGCTCCTTCGGAGCCTCTCGCCGGTTACGGTTCACAGCCTGGTCCACAAACGGGAGATGCCCATGCGCCACCGCACCCTCACCTTGCTTGCCACCCCAGCCGTAGTCGGCGCGATGACCGTCGCTGTGCCGGCGCTCGCCGGGGTATCTGTTCTACCTGCCGCCCACACAGCCTCCACCAGATGCGTCGTCGCCCGCATCGCCCACCACCGCGTGCGCGAGTGCCTTGTCCGGGGACCGCGCGGACTGCGCGGGCTGCCGGGACCGGCCGGGCCGCGGGGGCTGACTGGGAAAACCGGGAAGGCCGGGAAGAACGGAACCAACGGGAAAAACGGGACCAACGGGACGAACGGGACTAACGGCGCTGCTGGGGCCGCCGGAACCGCTCGAGCATTTGCCGTGATACAGCCCAACTCACCTACACAGGCGACGCTCATCACAGCCCGCAACATCACGGGCGTGAGCGAGATCTCAGAAGGGGTCTACTGCGTCATCCCCGCCACCTCGATCAATGCCGGCGAAGAGACCGTGGCCGTCTCACCCGAGGTGAGCTACAGCCCAGTCAAACTACCCGGACTGGTCGCGGTCAACGCCCAACGCACGGGCGGCTGCCCCGCGACCGACTTCGAGGTGGACACGTACACAACAGCGAGCGCCTTGTCGAGCAATTACGCCTTCACGATCGTGGTGCCGTGACAGGGCCCATAATGGTCGCATGAGCAGTGTCGGCGGCGAGGCGCCAACTTTCGAGGAGGATCCCCACGGCAGCGAGGAGCGCCGTGAGCGGATCCGCCTCGAGACGCCCCGCCATCGCATCGAAGGCTCCTTGATGCTGGCTCGCGACGGTTATCGCTCGCGCGTGTCGGACATGCTCAACGCCTCCGAGCGTGACTTCCTCACGCTCACCGACGTCACGCTCACACCACTCGACGGCACTCCGGTCGAGCGCCACGCGTTCCTGGCGGTGGCCCGCGCCCACATTGTGTACGTAGTCAGCGACGCTCCAGCGCGTGCGTCGTAAGCTGGGCGAGCGTTACGCCCATGAGCGAGCCCGCGACAACATCGCCTGGGTAGTGCACGCCGGTGTGTACGCGCGAGTAAGCAACTAGCGCGGCCAAGACGCGTAGAGGGATGCCAGCCCCCGGCATGACGTGGCCGACGCCCGCGGCGAACGCGAATGCGGCCGCTGAGTGACCGGAGGGGAAGGACGTCGAGAGCGGCATCCTCACGTGGCGATCCACGGGTACCCGCTCGCCCACACGATCGGGGCGGCGACGCCGACTGAGCGGCTTGATGGCTAGGTTGATCACGGTGGCCGTCACGGTGACCGAGGCCAAGCCGAACGTGGCAGCGCGACGACCCCTGGGGCCGCCTGTGAGCGCGAGTAGCGCGGCCGAGCCCATCGAGAGACGTGAGTAGTTGGCGGCGTCCGAGAGCCTGGCAAGCGACTTGTCGAGAGTGGGCGTGGAAGTGCTCGCCACGGCGGCATAGAGCGCAGCGTCCACACGCTCTAGCTCTTCCAGCCAGCGACGAGGCGCGATCATCCGGGGCCAGGGCGCTCGATCTGACGCGCCGTGAAGTTCTCAACCAGGAGGATTGCGCCGCGCACGCTCAAAGCAACTCGAGAGCGCGCTCGATCGGGCGTGCCAATAGAGCACGCTCGCCACATACCACGATCGGCCGCTGCAACAGCGCAGGATGGGCGACCATCTGAGCGATCAGCTCATCGTCAGAGATCCCCCCGTCGCCAAGGCCAAGCTCCTTAACGAGCGGCTCACGCATGCGCAATACCTCGCGTGGACCGCCACCGAGCTTGTCGAGCAGCTCACGCAGTTCGTCCTCCTTAATGCCTGTTACGTGGTAATCGATCGACTCGAAAGTGACGCCACGCTCGGTGAGCAGGGCGCGCAGGTTGCGGCAGGTCGAACAGGTTGGCTTTTCGTAGACGGTGAGCATGGACGAAGCGATCCTATCCGCGCTCCGCGTCCAAAGTCCGACTGCCCCGCGGTCCCGGCGATCAGAGCCAAACGCAATCACGAAAACGGAAGGGGGGGGATTCGAACCCCCGTCAGAGGCTTAACCCCTGAAACGGTTTTCGAGACCGCCGCATTCAACCGCTCTGCCACCCTTCCAATACGACGAGCCCAAGGCTAGAGGATTGCGCTCACCGGCGCGGCTCAACGCCGTGAAGCGAAGAACTCCCGGAGCAAGACTCCACACTCCTTTGCAAGCAGCCCGCCGGCCACTTCCGGGCGATGGTTGAGGCGCGGCTCGGCCAACACATCGAGCACGCTCCCGCAGGCCCCCGCCTTGGGATCGCTCGCCCCGAACACCACCCGCGGGACGCGCGCGAGCACGATCGCCCCTGCGCACATGGCGCACGGCTCGAGCGTCACGTAGAGCACTGCCTCCAGCACCCTCCAAGTGCCTAGGAAACGGGCCGCATCGCGCAAAGCGATCGTCTCCGCATGGGCAGTGGGATCCTGGCGCAGCTCACGCTCGTTGTGGGCGGCCGCGATCACCTCGCCCCCGTGGGCCACGACTGCTCCGATCGGCACGTCCTCGTGCGCTATCGCCCTCTCCGCCTCGCGCAGGGCGAGTCGCATGAAGTATTCATCACGTGGAAAGAAGTGGTCTCGCATAGCCTTGTCCGCGGTCCGGGTATCGCCAAGCGCAACTTCCGGGGGCCTAACGCATCATCATTACCGAGGAACACGCTTGCCGACGATCGCCCGCCTCCAATCTTTCCGTATGCGCGACCGTCGATTGACGGCCCTGACCGCATGGGCTACACCGGTGATTGCGTGCCTGGTGTTGGCTTCAAGCGCCGCAGGTGCCTATGTCCCCAACGAGCTGCTCGTGGGCCACAATGGATCGACCACTCGCGTTCGCGTGGCTCCTGGCGCGAGCCTGACCGCGACGATTGCCCACCTGCGTGGCGAGCCCGGCGTGCAGTGGGCCGTGCCCGACTACATGGCCCATGCGAGCGCCATCTCGATACCCAACGATCCTGGCACCGTAGGCAACACTCCCGGGGGATGGGAGCAAACGCAATGGAACTTCGGTGGGACCTTCGGTATCAACGCTCCCGAAGCTTGGGCCAATGTGATCGCCGATCGCGCGCCCGGCGGCGCCAAAGTCGTCGTAGCAGTACTCGACACTGGCGTGGCCTACGCCAACCGCGGCAAGTACCGGCGCTCGCCGGACTTCAACAAGTACTCGTTCGTGCAGGGCTATGACTTCATCGACAGAACCCCCTACGCCAACGACCACAACGGCCACGGCACGTTCGTGGCCAGCACGATCGCGGAGGCCACCAATAATCACCGCGGCCTGACTGGCCTCGCATACGCCGCCCGGATCATGCCGGTCAGGGTGCTCGACAGCGCCGGCGAAGGCGACGCCTCGGTGATCGCCGAAGGCGTGCGCTTCGCCGTGAGGCACGGCGCGAGCATCATCAACCTGAGCCTCGAGTTCTCAAGCGACGTTGGGGCTTCGGACATCCCTGAGCTGATCGAAGCGTTGCGCTATGCCTACAAGCACAACGTCCTCGTGGTAGCCGCGGCGGGAAACGAGGGCTCCACCCTAATCCCCTATCCCGCGCGTGCCAAGCACGTGATCGCGGTGGGAGCCACAACCGAACATGGATGCCTGGCCAGCTATTCCAACGACGGCCATGGCATCACTTTGGTGGCGCCAGGAGGCGGGCCCGACGCGAGTCTCCCCGGCGACCCGAACTGCAACCCCGAACTGCCCTCCGGGCGGGACATCTTCCAGATGACTTTCACCGGCGCCTCGCCGCGCGTGTTCGGCTTTCCCGGTGGCTATGAAGGCACCTCAATGGCCACTCCCCATGTGAGCGCCACGGCGGCCTTGATCATCGCTGCCGGCATCCTCGGGCGCCATCCCACACCTGCCCAGCTCACAAAGCGCCTGACGGCCACGGCGCGCAAGCTTGGCGACCCGGAAGACCAGGATCTCTATGGGGCGGGGTTGCTCGATGCGGCGGCAGCCACGGCGCGTGGCGGGCCGGGATCCGTCGGCTAACCTCGGCTGCATGCCCATCGACCGGCAGTGGTCTGGCCGCCATCACAGATCAATGCCAACTATGGGCTTGCGCACCTGGAGCGCCCTGGCCTGCTTGCTCGTCGTGCTCTTGCTCGCCGGACCATTGAGCCCGGCCGCCCAGGCCGAACCGACCTGGACCACCTACCACCGCGATGCGCAGCGAACAGGAAACGATCCCGACGCCACGCAGCCGGTCGAACCGGTACTTGCCTGGCAAACAACCGACCTGGGGGCACCGATCTGGAGTCAGCCGCTCGTGCTTGGAGAACGCGCGTATGCGGCGACTGTGGGCGATGAGGTGTATGCGCTTGAAGCCTCGACCGGCAAAGTCATATGGGAGCGGAGCCTCGGCACACCAGTGCCCTCAGTAGATCTGCCCTGCGGCGACATCCAGCCAACAGTCGGCGTGGTTGGTACGCCCGTGATCGACCCATCCACGCAAACGATCTACATGGTGGCGGACACCGTGAACGCGGAAGGCGAAGTCAAACATCTACTCAAGGGACTCTCGCTCAGCGACGGCGCGGAAGTGGTGAGCCGCGACGTGGACCCTCCCGGTGCGGACCCCAAGGCGCTGCTACAGCGAACGGCCCTGAATCTTGACCAAGGAAACGTGATCTTCGGGTATGGCGGCAACGACGGTGACTGCAGCGACTACCGCGGCGCAGTTGTCGCGGCCCCCGAGAACGGCGGCCAACCTCACTTCTGGCAGTACCAGCCCGAACCTCCCTCGAGCTCCGGCGGAGCAGTATGGGCGACGGCCGGCCCATCCGTTGACGACAGCGGAAACGTATACGCGACGACGGGCAACCCAGACCCCCCGGCGGGCCAGAAAGCCGAAATCTTCGACTACTCCGACAGCGTGGTGAAGCTCGACCTGACAAACGACTTCGTCCAATCCCCTGCTACCGAACCGGCGCCGCCGCTGGGCTGGTTCGAGCCGCCTAACTGGGAAGAAGAGAGCAACAACGACCTTGATCTCTCCTCCGCCGCAGCCGAGCTTCTGCCGAGAGGACTTCTGTTCCAGGCAGGCAAGGACGGGGTCGGCTACCTGATTGACGAGAGCACCATGCACGAAGGCGCCGCGGCGGTCTACAGCCATGCTGTCTGCCATGAACACGAAGGCTTCAGCGGCAGCTTTGGAGGAGATTCGTTTGCCGCGGGGGTGCTCTACATCCCGTGCGAGAACGGCGTGCAGGCACTCGCCTACTCCGAAGCTGATGAGACCTTCACCCCGTTGTGGCAAGGACCATCCGATGCCGTGGGACCGCCGATCGTCTCAGCCGGCCTTGTATGGACAGTCGCTACGGGGAAATTCAACGGCGGAGGCACCACCTTGTATGGCCTCGATCCGGCTACCGGCGTCCCTCGCTACGCCGAGACCCTTCCCAGCCCCGTCATCGACCATTTCGCCTCCCCGAGCGCGGCCGGTGGACGTCTGTTCGTGGCAACGGGGTACAGCGTCACCGCCTACCAGGTCTCACAGCTACCGCCACCCCCAGCCAACAACTTGGGTAAAGGCCTTGCCTCCGAACAGCCACTGGTAAACCCGCTCATCCCCACTAAGCCTCTGGCCAGGCACCCTGTCCAGCTGATTCACACCAACCTGCGCGCAGGCCGGTCCGGCCGCGTGGGTGTGAAGCTTCGGTGCACTACCACCCTTCCATGCAGTGGAGTAATCGACTTGCAAGCGCACCTCATCCTGCCAACGCCAGGACCGCACAGGGACAAGCGCGCAGTCTTGATCAAACTCGCTAGAGCACGCTTCGGGCCGGCCACGGGCAACTTCATAGTGACCTTGCGGCTGGGCCGACGGGCCATTGCCCGCTTGCACCGCCATCACGACCACCTGGCCGTGCAACTCGCGATCTCCTCCCCGGGCTACCCGGCTAGACGCGTGTCGGCAGTGCTTCGCTAGCCCGCTCGATCACCCCAGCCATCTCCGCGCGAAAGCGCTCGCGCCCGAAGCGCTCGGCATTCGCCCGCACGACACGCTCGTCTAGCTCGAGGCTCTCGAAGCGCTCGATCGCGCCTGCCAGCTCGAGGGCGCTCTGCTCGTCGAACAAGACCCCTGTCTCCCCATCGAGCACTGTCTCCGAGGCCCCACCCACGCGATAGGCGATCACGGGCAACCCGGCGGCCTGAGCCTCGACAGGCACAATTCCGAAGTCCTCCTCGCCAGGGAACAGCAATGCTCGCGCGGTACCCATCAGGGCGTCTCGCTCAGCGTCGTCGACCCTTCCGAGCAATTCGATCCCGTTGTGACCGGTAGCGGCCGCCCTGACCGAAGCCATCGCGCGCCCATCGCCGGCCACCTTCAAGTGCCGACCGAGACGCGCGCAGGCAGCCACGGCCAGCTCCACGCGCTTGTAAGGCACGACCCGCCCGAACACGAGGTAGTGATCACCCGGATCGCGCGGCAAACTCAGCAGGCGAGCAACATCCACAGGCGGGTTCACGACCTCGGCGGTGCGCCCGTAGTAACGCCTGATGCGATCGGCCACATTGTGGGAATTGGCCACGAACACGTCCGGCGAGGTAGCACCCTCGACGTCCTGGCGACGCAGGCGACGCAACATCAAAGGCAACGCCAAACGCGTGGCACGACCGATCTCCTCACCCTCAAGGAGGCTCTCATCCCAGGCGTAGCGCATCGGTGTGTGGCAGTAACACACATGCAAGACCCCGGGCGGCGTCCTGATGTTCTTCGCGCACGCATGACTGCTCGACAAGATCAAGTCGAAGCGTGAAAAGTCAAACGAGCGGTAAGCCCGCGTCATCAAAGGCAGGAGCTTCGGATAGTGGGCCCGAGCGCCGGGAATGCGATTCAGGTAAGAAGCATGAACGGGCCGCTCAGTGATGATCTCCGGCCACGGCGCCGGGTCATAGACCGAGGTGAACAGCTCCGCTCGGGGGAACATCTCGAGCAGCTCCATCACCACGTCCTCAGAGCCGCCTGGGATAGTGAGCCACTCGTGTACGACCGCCACGCGCGGGAAGCGCTCGCGCAAGGCCTCGATCGATGAGGTGCTCATCACCGCGCCTCGTGCTCAGACGATGGGGGATCGGACTTGTAAGGGTGCTCAGCAAATTGGCCAAGCTCGTCTTCTTTGATGTGCCTAATGGCAGCGAGGAAATCCCCCCAAGCCACGGCATGCGGAGCGAGCACACGTACAAGCCTCTCCAAGGCCTCCCAACCAGCGTCGGCCTCCCAACCCCAGTGCAGGACGATCGGAACCCACAACCCCCAATGCGCATCGACCGCACGCTCCACCGCCGGCATGACCTCGGCGGCGTGACCGTAGAAAGGAGCGTATGAAGGGAGATAAACGGTCTCCCCTCGCCACTGAGGAGTGCCTTGGAAGCCCATCTGACCGATCGACTCCGGGCCGCCGCACACCACCCGAAAGCGCCGCGCCAAAGGCTCCATCTGAGCGGCGTCGAAGCGGTTGTAGGGCGGCACAAACACCTCGCTTGCCAAGCCAGCTTGGGCCAGCTCGGCGAGGCCTGAGTGGAGCAACTCGCCGGTCGCCTCTAGGCTCAGTCCGCACAGCTCGGAGTGGCGGCGGGGAGAAGCGAAGCGGGTGCGATGGGTGAGCCCGTGCAGCGCAAACGAGACCCCCTCACGCTCGAGCCGCGCGAGCATTGACCGCTCCCCGTCGTCGAGTGGACGCGAGTCCTCATTGTCGCCAGGCACGAGCGGCTCACGGCTCACTCGCGGCAAGACTGCCAACAGATAGGGCACGCCGGCCGCGGCAAGGATCTCGTGGAAACGCTCGAAGCGAGCGGTCCCGAAACGCTCAGGGTCATCCCAAGCGCGGTAGTGGGGAAACTCATCCACCCTCACCAAGAAGCGTGGCGGACCAAGCGCGCGCTCACCGAGTACGGAGCGGCGGGCGGCCATGAGCGGCGCCACCACCTGGCGCTCGTAGGCGAGGCGGCCCAGCTTGTAGGCAACCTGCTGAGCAACGCGCACGGGACGCATCGGCACGCGTGGCACTTTTGTGGCAGCCCGCACCTGCCGAGTATCGAAGTCTGGATCGTGCACAACGCCCGTGGACACCTCAGGTACGAACAGCAGGCGCGCGGAGCGCGCCCCATCCATCCCTGTCCCACTCCCTGTATCCCCCACCGAATGCGGGCCTGAGATCATGTCCGCGATGGCCAATCCGCCACGGCTTCAGGGCCGCGACATCGTCTGTGTGGGGTTCGCCGATTGGGACACCGACCTGCAGACTAACCAGCACCACCTGATGAAGCGGCTCGCACGCGAGAACCGGGTGCTGTTCGTTGAGTCGCTCGGCCTGCGCCGCCCCCAGCTCGCGGGACGTGACCTGAAGCGCATCGCGCGGCGCCTAGTGCGGGGGCTGCGCGGGGCACGCAAGGTAGACGGGCTGCACGTGCTCTCCCCGCTCGTACTCCCGCTTCACGCCAATCCCCTCGCTCGGAGAGTAAACGGATGGCTATTGCCGGCGCTCGTGCGCCGCGCTGCACGGCGGCTCGGGATGGGCGAACCGCTCCTATGGGCCTACGTACCGCAAGCCGAGGTCTTGCTCGATGCGCTCCAGCCGGAGATCGTCGTCTACCACTGCGTCGATGACATCGCAGCCCAGCAAGGGATCGACGGTCCTAACTTCAGGGCCTCAGAGCAGCGCTTCGCCGCACGCGCCGACCTGGTGCTCGCGAGCGCGCCTGCCTTGGCAGAGCGCCTGGGCACGATCGCTCGCAACGTGCTCTACGTGCCCAACGTGGCCGACATCGAGCTGTTCTCAAGTGCCTTGCGCGACGGCCCGATCGACGCTGGGATGGCCCAGTTGCCAAGTCCGCAAATCGTCTTCACCGGTGCGCTTGTAACCACCAAGCTGGATATGGGATTGCTGCTCGTACTCGCCGAGTCCCGACGCGACTGGTCGTTCGCGCTGGTCGGTCCGACCGGGCCCGGAGACCCGCGCGCCGACATGTCCGCGCTTGCGGCCCAACCCAACATCCACCTGCTCGGCCCGCGCCCCTATGAGGAGCTTCCGAGCGTCCTGCGCGGGGCCGATGTTGGCTTGATCCCGTATGCGATCAACCAGCTCACAAAGAGCATCTTCCCGATGAAGGTCTACGAGTACTTGGCCTCAGGCTTGCCCGTTATCGCCACACCCCTACCGGCCTTGGCGGGGGTCGAGGGGGTTGCCACGGCCGCGGACGCCACAGGCATCGCGACCCTGATCGAGCAGGCCTTGGCCGAGGACACGCCGGAGCGCAAGGCCATGCGTGCGCAGGAGGCCCAAGCTCACTCCTGGGAGCACCGTCTAGAGGAGATCGGGGCCGCCGTCGCAGCTTTGGAGCTGGACAGACCAGCTCAGGCGGGCGACCTGTTCGTCACCACTCACACCCCCGCCCTGCGCTCGGGCCGCGATGTGCGTACCTATGGTGTTGCATGCGCGCTTGCCGCCAATGGGCCACTCACGGTGCTCTATGTGCGCTTTGGTGCAGATACGCCCGATGAGGCCTACAAGGCAATACCCGGGATCCAACTGCGTGAGGTCATTCCTTCGCGCGGCCGCTCCCGCCTGCGTGCGTACACGCGAGCGCGACTCAAAGGCGTTCCCGACGGCTTCGCGCGCGGTGTCTCCCGCGAGCTGGCCGCGGCCGCGGCCCACCTTGCCAGCGCTCCAGGCCGCGGCCGAGTGGTCGCCGATGGGCCTACCGCCGCCGCCACACTCGCCGGTCTCGCGGATAAGCGCCCTGTGATCTACAACGCCCATAACTTGGAGTCCGGCTTTCGCCACGAGCTCGGTGAGGAGCGCAAGTCGCTGCGTGGCCTGGCCTCGTTCGAGCGGCGGCTCTTGCAGCGCTCCGCGGAGTCATGGATGGTGAGCGAGGCCGACATGCAAGCTGCTCATGAGCTGTGTCCAAGCGCGGAGCTGCGTTTGGTTCCCAATGTGGTCGACGTGACCGCGATCCAGCCCGTCCCAGGGACCGCAGTCGAGCCGGTGGCGATCTTCGTTGCCAACTTCGCCTACGAGCCCAACCGCACAGCGCTGGCGTTCTTGCTCGAGGAAGTACTCCCGCGCGTGTGGGCTCAGCTTGCCGATGCTCGCCTCGTGCTCGTCGGCGCCGGACTCGAGCGAGCCCCAAGCGATGACTCGCGCGTGCGCGCGCTCGGCTTCGTGGAGGACCTCTCAAGCGTCTACGCCCAAGCGCGCTGCGCGGTCGTACCTTTGCTCCACGGCGGCGGCAGTCCCCTGAAGCTGATCGAGGCTTTCGCCTATGGCTTGCCCGTAGTTGCGACCCCACGCGCGGTCGCGGGCTTGGATGTTCACGAGGGCCTGGATTGCCTCGTGGCCGAGGGCGCTGACGCGTTCGCGGATGCGCTGATCCGGGTCCTGCGCGACGGCGCACCGGAGATCGCCCGCGCCGGGCGCAGGCTAGCTGAGGAGCGCTATTCGGTCGAGGCGCTATCGGAGTTGCTTGGCTGGCAATAGCCGTCCGTCGGCGATCAAGGCGAGCAAGCCCAGTTGAGCTCCGAACAGGACCGTGAAGCGAGCATCAACGCCCGTAAAGCTCGCGGTCGTATCCAAGACCACGAGCGCCACCACGCCACAAAGCGAGGCAAGCCCAAAAGCGCGTGAGATGGGATCCAGGCCTGCCCGCCACGCGCGAAACGCGAGCGTCATGCCCGCCGCGATGATCGCGACATAAGCCAACAGCCCGAGTATTCCGAGCTTCAACCAGAACCAGAGGGCGGCGAAGTGCACATATAGACGCCCACCTTCGTGCTCAATCGGCAAGGGCCTGGCGGTGGCTTCCCACGGGATCGTCATGCCCAGCCCGGTGACTGGGTGGCGATCTATCTCGCTCAGCACGTTCGCACGCTCGTCTATGCGGTAGCGGTCTTCCACATTGGCTTCCACCTTGGAGGACTGCAATGAGCTGACACGCTTGACGATCGGGGACTGCGACTGGAAGGTCGTCGATCCCAAAAGCCAGATCGCGAGCGCCACGAGCAGACCCACAGGGAGGAGCATTCGACGTCCTAGGGACGATGTTCCCAACAGAAGAACGAGCAACACTCCGAGCAACGCCGCGATCCAGAACGAGCGTCGATATGACAGCAGCAACGAAGCCAACAGCAGTGGGGTCCCGAGCAACATCCACAAGGGCGGCTTCACGCGAGCGAGGACAGCGGCAAAGATCGCGAACAACGCGATCATGACTATCCAGTTGGCGGTCGGTTCGTAGTAGGTGAGCGTTGTCCCATCTATCGTTTGCCCATGGCTACTGGCCACCTCAATCAACCCGAGCACGGCCTTCACGATCGCAAGCGCCACAGCTCCTCCCAGGAGCCATCTCAGTCGCTGCCGATCCACATCGAGGTTGGCGACAACGAGTGGCATCACAAGTAGATATGCGAGCACGTCCTCGGAGGCAAGTACGAAGCGGGTACTCGCGCCGGCCGCGTGACCCGTGATCGCGCCGACCATCATCGCCAACACCAGCAGTGTCAAGGGAAGCTTCAAGAGCGGTGGAACATAAAGCGACCGTCCGCTCCGGATTAGATCGAAGGCGACCGCAAGGACGGCCAGTACCACAAGCAAGTCGAGCGCGCTTACGTCTTTGTAGACCTGCACATATAGATGGGATGAGAAAGTCAGAATCCCAAAGCTGGACCCCTCGCAAAGCACAGTAAGCGCGACCACCGCGGTCACTGTGAATAGGGGCCTCAGCACAGCGATCGCCACCAACACCACCCCCAACGGCGCGAGGATGCCAAGACCGCCGGCTCTATGGCTGACCAGCAATGCCAGCAGTGCGGTCGCGACCGTCGCCGCAGCAGCCAACGGCAGGTCTATCGGCGCGCGGGGGATAGGTCGCAGATGCCGCGCAACCATCAAGGTCTACTCAGGTCGCAGGAGTACGACTCGATGAACGGCCTCGTGGACGCGCAAGCGCCTCGACGTCAGCCTTGACCGGATCAACGGTCTCATAGGGCTCATATCCGTAGCGTCCAGCGTCACGCAGACCCGTGACTACCAGGCCAATCGGCAGGACAGCATGGCGATCGATGATCGCGCGCGCGCGACGAACCTCCTCGCGCGTGGTCTTGTCCACTCGCCCCACCACGATCACCCCGTGGACCGCCGAGTTGTTGAGCAGTACCTGCGCGTCCGCGACTGGATTCAAGGGCGGAGCATCGATGATCACGGCGGTGTCGTCGCTGGAAAGATCTGAGATGACCTGCTCGACAGCCGCGCTGCCAAGCAGCTCCGAAGGGTTGGGGGGAAGACGCCCAGCTCTCAATACCGACAGGTTTGGTAGCTCTGAAAATGGTTTGACCAAGAGATCTGCGACACCCTCGCCATTGGCCAGCGCCGTCGTCAGCCCGTCTTGCGAGCTGAAGTTGAAATGGCGCCCAAGCATTGGCCGGCGCAAGTCAAACTCAGCCAGCACGACCGCACGTCCGGTCAAGGCGATCGCGTGCGCGAGGTCTACCGCAACAGTGGTCTTTCCCTCGCCGGACACCGCGCTCGTGATCAGCAACGTGTCCACCGGCCGCGCCACCGCCGCGAAGTCCAGTGCGCTGCGCAGAATTCGGTATGGCTCGAGTTGAGCGCTTCGCTCATTCGCGCTCCCCCCGTCGAAGGATGATTGAGGGACGCCTGTGAGCGCCGGCAGCCGATAGGCGCGCTCGAACTCCTCGATCGTCTTCATGCGCCGATCCAGCGATTCGAGCAGGAACACGAGGGAGAGTGCGATTGCGAGACCCACCAGGATGCCAATCAGGGCAGCCGCTGCGAAGCCCATACCCGAAGGTGCCGTCGGCGGCGTCGCGAGGCTGATGACGTTCGCGCCACCGCCCGCAACCGCGCGCAGGCCTCCGAGGCGCTGCTGAGACTGTTCCAATGACAAGCGTGCCGCGGAGCCGGCCGGCAGCCCAGCTATCTGTTGTTGAAGTTGATGCTGGGCTTCTTCGATGCTGGCAACCTGAGCGGCGGCCTTGAAAGCGATGTATTGCGCCGCGAAGGCGTTGGCGAGGCGTGCCGAGTAGTGCGGATCGCCGGTCGTGGCAACTATGTTGAGCACGTCAGCGTTGGCCGCCGCTTCAACCTTCACAAGTTCCAACAGTTCCTTCGCACTCGCCGAAACGTGCAGTTGCTTGCGTACTCCTTCAGCTACCTGACTCGAATGGGCAATGTAGACCTCGGTATCGGCAGCTCGCTGAGGTTCGCTACTTCCAGACGGCGAGACCTGAAGTGCGGCGTCGGGAAGCGTTGCACTCTGAAAGGTGACGCTCGCGGTGGCAACATAAGACTTGGAGGATCGCTCGTGGCGTACCACCGAGACGACTAGGCAAGCGAGCACGATCCCAACGATCAGCGGCCAGCGCCGGCGGATTATCACCGACACACTCGAAAGGCTGTCGCTCTCGCGAATCGCGTCGAATCGCTCGGGAACGCTCACGTCATCTCCCACGGCAAATCGCAAGGCGCGCCGTCAAGCGTTCGAGCCGCGCGCCAACGCGATCGCTCACGAGCTCGATCGTGCCTGAACCCGCCGGCCCGTTACCGCTGTCAGTCGCCGTATTCGTCACTGCGACCCCATCGTCGCCTCGCCGCGCCCACTTGAGGCGCAGGCCCTTCGTGGGCTCGGGTGAGAAGAGCATTGCAGGCTCATGGTAGTGACGTCCGCCACGTACTCGACGCCCGACGAGCCACCTCGCGACCGTCTATCGGTCGCCTCAATAGCTCAGACGAGCCCCCAAACCCATACATCCGTCTAGCGGTCCCTCACAGCCTCCGAAGCGCTCACCAAAGGCCGATGCGCTCATGTAACGACGAAAAAGCGTCGACCAGGAACACACACGACAACGGCACACCCGTCGCGAGGCGGGGCCGCAAAGCCACGGGGTCTCCATGAGACAGCCCGGCTCCCGAAAGAGT
Source organism: uncultured Solirubrobacterales bacterium (assembly GCA_963746645.1). Lineage (GTDB taxonomy): Bacteria > Actinomycetota > Thermoleophilia > Solirubrobacterales > Solirubrobacteraceae > Palsa-744. The sequence goes on along the minus strand of CAVVBQ010000005.1, from coordinate 2,287,416 downwards.
TCGAATGCACCGCACCTCAATCTCCGGCCGCTTCCTGGTGGTGGCAATCGCAATATTGAGCATCCTCGTCTACTCCGGGGGAGAGGCCAACGCAAGCCAGGCGCCGCAAGCCGTCGCTACAGCTGCGAGGACGCAAGCGCGGGCACACTCTGCGGAGACCGAAGACCGCAACCTGCGCTCCGTGGCCAATCGCGTGTGCGCCGCTCACACCCGCAAATCGCAGCGTTGCCGTCGTGTGCGCCAATTGCTGGCCCACGTCGAAGCGCGCATCGCGCGCCTGCATGCCTCGAGCAAGCGCCCTCGCCACAAACAGCTGTCGAACCCCGCTCCCTCTCCCGGCGTCGGCGGTGCGGACGGCAAGCCGGCGCCAAGCAACGACTCTGGAAATCGCTCGAGCTCGCAATCCACAACTGGCGCAGGTGCCCCGGGAGAACCCGCTTCAGGCAGTGGATCGAACCCAGGCTCCGAATCTGCGACCGGCGCCGGCTCGTCATCCGGCGGCGGCCTGTTGGCCGGTGGCGGAACCACAATCATTCCGACATCCCCAGGTCTTCAGACAGGCATCGACTCTGGGATGGAAGCCAACGATTTCACAGCCACCACGGAGCTAGGCGCGAAGCTTGTGCGGATCGAGTTCTCGATTGGCACACCCGCCGCGCAGCTGCAACCGGTGATCGCCGAATACGCCGCAATCGGCGTGCGCGTACTACCACTCGCGAGCTTCTACGGAACGCTTCCGACACCAGCACAAGCCCAGAACCTCGCGAGCTGGGCCAAGGCTTATGGGCCGGGAGGCAGCTTCTGGGCCAACCGCACGGACGGAAGCCTGGCGGTTCAGTCGATCGAGTTCGGCAACGAGACCTCCTATGGCTATCAGTACGGCGACGGCGCCGAAAGCGCCTCGTACACGGCGAGAGCCAAGAGCTATGCGCTTCGTCTGAAGGAAGCAGCACAAGCGATCTCCTCGACAGGGATCAAAGTTGGGCTGCTGGCTCAGGCCGACGACTGGACTGGCACCTGGGTGAACGGAATGTTCTCATCCGTTCCCAACCTCGGCAGCTATGTGGCTGGCTGGACCATCCATCCTTATGGCACCTCCTGGGAAAGCAGGCTTCAGGACCTGCTCGCCCAGACGGCCGCCAACGGCGCACCTTCGAACATCCCGGTCGACATCACCGAGTGGGGTGTGGCGAACGACGATGGTCGCTGCCTCAGCGATAACGACGGCTGGAGCGATTGCATGAGCTACAGCGAAGCCGCAAGCACGCTGACCAGCACATTCGCCGGCATCCAACGCCTACTTGGCAGCAGGTTTGGCATGTTCGTCCTCTACCAGGTTCGCGATCAGGAACCGACCGGCACCACCAGCAACAACCAGATCTACTTCGGCGCCCTGCAACGTGAACTGCAGCCGAAGGGCGCCTACACGGAGGCCGTCGAGACGACGCTCGCCGGCGCCTGAGATCGCGGTTTGAGAGATTGCGGCAACTGGCATAATCACGAGCGTGGGTTCAAGCTCAGTGCCTTCCACGCCCACGGTCGCCGGCGCTGGACAGCAGGCTGTTCGAACCGTTCCTCGAGGAGCTTCCTCCCGGCGCCTCCGCCCAGCGACGATCGTCCTGGCACTCACCCTGCTGGCAGCCGCACTGCGCTTCGGGACGCTCGATGTTCAGAGCATCTGGTTGGACGAGTCGGCAACGATCCTGCTCGTGCATCGCGGCTTCGCCGGAATGCTCTCCCACCTGCCCTCCAGCGAGTCTGCCCCACCTCTCTACTACGTGCTCGTTTGGGCGTGGACAAAGATCTTTGGCGTGGGGCCGCTTGGCTTCCGGTCGTTCTCTGCACTGCTGGGCACGCTCACCATTCCCGTCATATACCTGGCAGGCAAGCGAATCTCGGTGCGCGTGGGACTGTGGGCCGCGGCGCTTGCGGCAGTCAGCCCTGTTCTCTACTACTACTCGCAGGAGGCGCGAGGCTACGCCCTGCTGATCCTGCTGAGCACGGCAGCCTTCGTTGCGTGGCAGGACTCCCTGCGCGAACCCACGCTACGCAAGTTGGCCTGGTGGTCCGGCCTATCGGCCCTGGCGCTCCTAACCCACTACTTCGCCGTCTTCGTGTTCCTACCGGAGGCGGCTGTGCTGCTTCGTCGCCTTGGCTGGAGGAAGTCCCGCATGGCGATCGCACCGGTGGCAATCGTCGGGTTGGCACTCGTGCCGCTCGCGTTGCGCCAGCGTGGCGGCGGCCAGTCCGACTGGATTCAGACCACGTCGCTCGTCTCCCGATTCGCACAGGCGCCGAAGCAATTCCTCGTCGGGCTCTATAGCCCGCTGGAGATCTTCTCGGCCACCCTTGCAGGGATCCTCGCGGCCGCGGCCGTGTGGCTACTTATACGGCGCGGTGACAGCCGTGAGCGAGGACTCGCACGCGACGTAACGATCGTCGCCGTAGGTGCCCTAGGGATTCCGCTGTTGCTCGCGGTGACGCATCTTCAGGACGTGTTCAACGGGCGCAACGTAATGGCGGCCTGGGCTCCCTGGGCCATCTTGGTCGCAATCGGCCTCGGGGTTGCCCGCGCCGGACGTGCCGGAGCATTGCTGGGGGTGGGCTTGTGCACGATATCCCTGCTCGTGATCGTCGGCATCAACACAAACCCCGGCTACCAGCGCGAGAACTGGCGCGGCGTCTCGCAATCGTTGCGCTCACCAGCCTCTGAGCGTGTGCTCGTAACTGAGCAGAATGGCTTGCTCCCACTCAACGTTTACCTACCGCAGGTGAGCCCAATCGATGGACAGGGCGTGTCCACACGCGAAATTGACTTCATCGGGTTGCCCACTGCGCGGACAGGACGTGCCCCGCTTGCTCCTGTAGTTCCCTTGTCAGCTCCCGCTGGCTTCCGTTTGGCTGAAGTACGCCGAACTAGCACCTATGCGATTTCACGCTTCACGGCGCCCAAAGAGCAATCTGTGAATCAGAATGAATTGAGGCGTGCGATCAAAGAACCGACAGCCGAAGTCCTGCGTCAGCCTTGAGTTTGCTTGCGCAGGACGGCCATGACCTCCGCTGGTACCAACACGCCGAGGAGCAGCAACGCTCCGACGTAAGCCGGCGCGGCAACAACGACCAAGACGCCCAGCGGCGCCCCAGCCGTGCGGGCGAGCCACGTCAGCGCCCCCATGATGAACGCTGCCAAGAGCGTCCGCATCAGCCGCCCCAGACGAGGCCTCATTTTGAGCGCGAGCAGCACACTGCGCATCGAGAGGGACATCACGATGACCTCCGTCACAAGCGTCACCCATGCCGCGGCAAGGAACCCGTAATTCGGGATGAGCAATAGATTGAGCACCACATTCACAAGCAAGCCAATTGCCGCGTAGATGACAAACCGTCGCTGCAATTCCAGGATCACCACCATGTTCCCAGCGAGATACCCAAAGGAAATTGAGACGAATGCACCGGCCAAAATCGGCAAGGCCGGTGCACCCGCCGCGAACTGACGACCGAACAAGAACGTCATGATCGGCTCGGCGGCGACAATCGTGAAGGCGAGAATCGGCAGCGATGCCATCGTGAGGTACTCGGCCGCGGTCTGCAACAGCTCGAGCGAACGATCCCGGCTGTTCTTGTACGCGGCAGCGATCAGCGGAAAGAGTGTCGTCATCACGGAGATCGGGATGAACTGCACTTGGTCGAGCAGACGATATGCCGCGCCGTAAAGGCCTGCTTGGCGAGTGCCGGCGAACTCCAGTACCAGTATCTGATCGAGCCTGACATAAGAAGTGACAAGCACACCCGCTATACCCAGCCCCACCCCGACGCGCAGCAAAGCCCCCCAAAGCTCTGAGGAGCCACGCAGATGGACCGCGGCAAGCCTCAAGGCGAGCAACGCCGTCAGACACGCCGTAAGCGCTGAGGTAATGAAAAAGGCGACGGCGAACGCCGCGACGCCCCCCGAGAAGGCGGCTACCGCGATAACGGCGGCTGCCCAGATGAGGCTGTTCAAGCTCATGATGCCCATCGGAATGTCGTTGCGCACACGCAGCTGAAAAACGACATTGAGCGTCGTCGGAACACCCACAAGCAGCAGCATCGAGAGCAGCACCCCCGCGAACTGGCTGTTGTGGTCGGGCGCGATCAAGAGCACGGCCGCGATTGATGCGATCGTGACCGGAATCGCGGTGAGCAACCGCAGAGACAGCAACGCCCCGAGCCAGCCCGCCTCACGCTCCGGCTCGGCCGCTGCCCGGTTCACTGCGACTTGGTTGAGGCCTAGTTCGCCAAAGCTCGCGGCTATCTGAGTCACGGCGAACAGCGAGGACCACACCCCGAAGCCACGGCTGCCCAAGGTATGGACGATTACAAGCGTGACTACTACACCGAGGGCGAGGTTGAGAATCCGAGCGACGATTTGCACCGTCACGTCGGCCGTCATTCGCCGTGCTCCGATCTGACCGAGGTCGCTCACCAGGGTCTACCACCGCGTCCGCGCACGCGACGATGGTAGAGGCGGCAACGGCCACCCCGAGCAGGCGGACCTACCGAGGTCCCGGATAGACTGCCGCCGTGGCCGTCGGCGAGCGCGAGGACATCACGCTGGTCCTCCCCACCTACAATCGAGCCGAGGCGCTGCGCCTGAACCTACCCTCGATGCTGGCGATGAAGGATGTCGCCGAGGTGATCGTCGTGGACGACGGGTCGAGCGACGACACGCCAAAGGTGTGCGCGCGGTTTGCCGACCCACGACTGCGAGTCATTCGGCACGAGCTCAACCGTGGTGTGCCCGTGGCTCGCAACACCGGATTGGAAGCGGCCACCGGTGAATGGGTCCTGTTCGGGGAGGACGACTGCCGCTTCCCCAGCGACTACGCAACCATCCTGCTAGCTGAGGCGCATCGCCACAGCGCGGACATCGTCGGTGCGCCCCTGCTGCATGCTCCCGGCACGGTTGAGCAGATCGCCGCGATCGCGGCCGCGGCGCCACGTATCGAGAAGCCCTCGATGGAGGATGTGGGCAGTTTCCCAAAGCAGGCCTTCGAAACGCCATTCTTGCCTGCACGCGCTCTAGTCAGACGCTCTGTCTTTGAGCGCGTCCGCTTCGACGGCGGCTTCCTGGTTAACGCCTATCGCGAGGAGACAGACTTCTTCGTGCAGGCTGCCCGCACTGGATTTCGCTGCCTGTTCACAGGAGAGACCTACTGCTATCAGTTCGGCAACTGGGACGGAGGGGCACACCAATCATCGACGCTGCGCTACGAGTATTGGGCAGCCCGCAACAACTGGCGTTTCCTCAATCGACACGGGGCTTGGCTCGTAGAACAGAACTACATCCGCGGCAGGACAACAAGCCAGATCCGCTTTGTTCTGCAAAGGATGGCCATAGTGCTGAGGGGGGCCACCCGGTCGCGCATCTCACGAGCGGTAGCGGTGGTCACGCAAGGCCTCGGCGGCGACCGGACACGTTGAAGGCGATGCCGCGCGCCGTCGTGATCTCCCCCGACCCCTCCCACTGCTCGGGCGGCGTGGAGAGAATGGCTCTGTTGCAAGCCCGAGTGCTCAGGGAGCAAGGATGGGATACGAGCATCGTCGGTCCCAAGCGGTCGCCTAGTCGCTGGCAGTTCCGCCTCGGGCTCGACTACCCGAACATGTCGCTGTCAGCCAGTCGGGCCGCATTGAAGAAGAACCCAGACGTGATCCTCAGTAACGGATATCTCGGCGGCGGGCCGTCACACGGAGTACCGCGAGTTCATGTCTATCACGGGACAATGATCGGCGACACACGCGCCGAAGGCGGCGCGCTGGCGCTGCGCGAGCGCATACGCCGCAGCGTGAGCTCCGGTGCGACAGAGGCAATCACCGGGTATGGCGCAACCAGACTTGTTTGCGTGTCAGAGGCGGCCGCCGCGGAAGCACGCCGCTACTACAAGTCACACGTCGACGATGTCATTCCAAACGGCATCGACACCGCCGTATTCACTCCGCGCGATATGAGCCAGGCCCGCATGCGACTCGATATCCCCCCGAAGGGCCGCTATGCGCTATTCGTCGGGCGCATGGAGCATCGTAAGGGGAGCGACATCCTGCTCGAGGCGACCAAGAGCGCGGGATATGAGCTTCTTATCGCGGGAGCGAGCGGCGTTCGCGAAGCTCGCCACCTGGGCGTACTCAGCCCCGAGGAACTGGCAGACGCCTATTCAGCTTCGGATTGCGTGGTATTCCCCAGCCGCTATGAGGCTTGCAGCCTGGTTGTCCTGGAGGCACTGGCATGCGGACGACCGCTGCTGACCACACGCGTGGGCTGGATGAAGACGTTCCTGAAAGCAGTGCCCGCATACGAGATGCTTTGCGTCGAGCCTACGCTTGAGGATGTGCGCGACCGGCTTCTTGCCCTTCACGACCTGGACATCGCCGGTCTCGTGTCACAAGCGCGGGACTTCGTGCTGGCGCACAACAGCCTCGAGCGCTACGCCGAGCATTGGCACAAGCTGCTCGAGGGACTCTCGATCCCGTGATCCCGGAGCCACTGCGGTGAGCCGCGCAAACGAGAAGGTGCTCTGATTGGCATGCCTGGTCTTCTGATCGTCAACGCCGACGACTTCGGCGGCAATCCATTGGCAACCGACCGGATCCTCGAGTGCTTCGCCGCCGGGGGCATCACCAGCACGAGTGCGATGGTCTACATGGACGACAGCCGGCGGGCCGCTGAGCTGGTGCGAGCATCCGGTTTGCCGGTCGGCTTGCACCTGAACTTGACGCAAGAGTTCGAGGACGAAGCTACCCCGAGCTCTGTACGCGAGCGCCAGGCGCGCACACTGAAACATCTGTCGGGACGGCGCATCTCGCGCGTCGTCCTCAACCCATCGCTGGTACCCCTCGTGAAGCACTGCATCGCCGACCAGCTCGAGTCCTTCCGCGAGCTATACGGCTGCGAGCCAACCCATATCGACGGTCACAACCACGCTCACCTCAGCCCTACCGTGCTGCTGGCTTTGCCGCGGGGAGTCGCTGTACGTACCGCCGACAGCAGCCCTGGAACCCGGCCCGGAGTCGGAACCTTGATGCGGCGCACGAGGCACCGGTTCATCGGCCGCCGCCAGCTCAGCACGGAGCGATTCTTCGCGATCGACCCCGTGGCGGAGAGCCCGACAGCGATGAGCATCGAGACGTTGCTCGCAAATGCCGATAGCGAGAGCGTGGAGATAATGACCCACCCCGATCGCGACCGCGACTACGAGCTGCTGACGTCGGCCCAATGGCTGCAAGCGTTGAGCGGGCGGACGCTTGGCTCGTTCCGGGACATTCCAACGAGATCCGAGCGCAAAGACGCCCGGCTCACACCGGGGTAGGGGTGGCACAACAATGCTCAGCTCCAAGCTGATCACAGACCTGGAGGAGCTGCAGCCGCTGTCGGAGGAATGGGACGCGCTGGCCCGAGTGTGTGATCTGCCACTGATGGCTCCAGGATGGATCATGCCGTGGTGGAAGCACATGGCTCCCGAAGGCGCCGAGCCACGCACGATCGTTGTGCGCGACGGCGAGCGGCTCGTCGGCTTCGCACCCTTCTATGCGGTCACCGGCAAGCGGGGTCGGATCGACTACCGCTTGCCGGGAATCGAGCTCGCGGCTCGCCTATCTCCACTGGCCTCGCCCGGGCGCGAGTGGGAGGTAGCCGCCATCGTGGCCGAAGTACTCGCGGATGCTCAGCCACGCCCGGACGTCGTCGCTCTCGAGGGTCATCCGGCCGGCTCGCAATGGGCGCCAACATTGCGCAACGGCTGGCCCGGCTGGCTGCGACCGGTCCTACGCCAGTACCTGATCATGGGCGCCCCCACCATTTCGCTCGCGGATGGGTCCTATGAGGCATGGCTGGCTCGCAAGAGCTCTAACTTCCGTAGCCAGATGCGTCGTGTCCGGCGACAGTTCGATGCGGCCGGCGGCCTGGCGCGTGTGAGCACTAATGACACGCTGCGCTCCGATATCGACATCTTCATGCAACTGCATACCGCGCGCTGGGAGGACCTTGGCGAGTCCGGCCTCGTTGCGATAGCCGACCGGCTACCGGCGATGCTCGAGGCGGCGGCCGCCGAACTGCTCAGCAGTGGGCGCCTTCGCATCTGGATCCTCGAAGTCGAGGGTAAGCCGATATCGGCGCAACTATTCGTCGCCGCCGATGGCGAGGTGGCATACGTCAACGGCGGTTGGGACGAGCGTTTTGCACGCCTGAAGCCGGCAATGCTTGGAATCCTGTACGCGATCGAGGACGCTTTCGCGCGCGGCGAGAAGCGAATCGACCTGGGTGCGGGCGAGCAGCCATACAAGCTGCGCTTCTCCGACGGTAACGACCCCGTCGCCTGGAGCATCCTGATGACGCCCGGCGCACACCTACCGTTGACGCGCGCACGTATAGCCCCGATGTTGGCTTCTCATGCCCTACGCGACATCGCCAAGCGAGCGCTGACCGAGGAGCACGCCAATCGCCTGCGGGCGATCCGCCGGCGCCTCAATGGATGAAGCGTCAACGCGATAGACCGAGCGCCGCTTCGACCGCTTGCAAAGTCAACTCTGGGTCGTAGGCCTCGAGCGCGTTCTGGCGGGCGAGCTCACCCTCGCGACGCCGGCGCTCAGGGTCGTCTCGGTAGGCGGCAAGGGCGAGGGCTAGGGCACGCGGATCGTTGTAAGGGGAGATAATCACTCCGGTCTCGCCGGAGCGCAGCGAAGCGGCCCCCTCGGGATGAGTCGCAACTATGGGCAGCCCGACCAACTGTGCCATTACGATCACTCGCGGCCTATCGGCCTCGGTAGGGCTGGGCGCGAACACGAGCAGATCGCAAGCCGAAAGAAACGCATCGACGTGTCCGCGCACGTTGGGCACGAAGCGCACGCGCTCACCGTATGGAGCCGCCCGGGCACGCAGCGCCTGCTCATCATCTCCCTCCCCGGCCATTACCAAGAGCACATTCCCGTCGAGATGAGCCATCGCATCGATCGCCACGTCGTTTCGCTTACGCCTCTGAAAGCGCGCCACGCAGCCCACCACAAATGTTTGCTCGCCCGCTCCCCAGGCGCTCCTCAGTGCTGCGCCCCCGACCACATCCGGCTCCACCTTGTGGAGGTTGACGAGATCCGGAAGCGCCACCACCTTCTCGCGCGGCACACCTGCGCCCACGACCGTATCGGCGGTGCCAGCGGAGACGGCCAGCACTCGCTGCGCGCGTCGCGCCGCCAACGCGTACACAAAACGACCTAGACCGCGGCGCATCTGCTTCGGCACAGGGCCCCACTCCACCCACACGACCCGTCGAGTGAGCCATTTCGGCAGCAACCAGATGAGCAGTTGCTCCTTCTTAAAACTCACGATAACCGCACTGAGCGGACGCACGGACCACAATGCACGAGCAAGCCGCATGAGCGTCTGGGGTGAGCGCATAGCCACCCGCACCGCGCTTCGCTTAGCGAGCTTTGGCCCCAAGTCGATCTCGCGCGTGGCTACCCGCGTTCCGAGTGCGAGCTCGGGGAGGTTGGTGAGCAGAAGCACGTCGTACCCACGCTCAGCGAGCGCGTTCAGAAGGTCCACGTTGGCATACTCCGCGCCGCCGCGCTCTTTCGTCGTCTGGATGGAGACGATGCGATTCGCGCGCACGCGCGGGCATACTACTCAGCCAGTATGGCCTCAAGCCCCATGCCCACGCCGAGCCTCGTTTGAAGCTCTCAACCCCACCCATGGCAACGCGCGTCAGCGCCTGCCTGATCGTGCAAGACGAGCAACACAACATGCCGGACGCTCTGGCTAGCGTCGGCTTTTGCGACGAGATCGTGGTGGTCGACGGCGGCTCGACCGATCGTACCGTTGAGATCTCGCGCGGGCTGGGCGCCAGGGTAATCGAGAGCCCTTGGCCGGGGTTCGCGGCTCAGCGCAACGTGGCGCTTGATGCGGCAACGTGTGAGTGGGTGCTCGAGCTCGACGCCGACGAGCGTGTCACACCGCGCCTGCGCGCAAGCATCGAGGAGCTACTCGCCTCACCGCCAGAGCGAACCGCGATCGCCGTATGCTCGTTGCGCCACCGATTTCTGGGAAGGCTGCTCGGACCTTCGGCTAAGTACCCGGCCTACCGCTCGCGCCTCTTCCGGCGCGGAGTCTACCGTCACGACGAGGCACGCAACGTGCACGAGGGCCTCGAGCCGCACGAGCGACCAGTCATCTTGGACGGAGACCTCGAGCATGCGCTCGCGATGACGCTCGGCGAAGCGCTGCGCGATGCATGGCGCTACGCGCGCCTGGAGAGCAGTCACCTCGAGCGCCCTTCGGGTGCTGGGGCATACGTGAAGCGCATCTTGTTGCGACCAGCGGCAAAGATCGTCTACCGGACCCTTATCGACGGGGGCTGGCGCGATGGCTGGCAGGGGATGCTCAAGATCTTGCTAGACGCATCCTCCGACGCGGTGGTATGGGTGCGGGTGCTCACAACCGCAAGGCCCTCCCGAAGTCAAACGGTGGAGGAGGGAGGGCATTTTGGCCGTCGGCCAGCAGGACCGCCAAAGATCGTCGCACTGGCCGCCCGCGGCGCTGCAACAAAGACGGCACGGGAGTGGCTGAAGCAACTCCAGTCGCGAGGGGCGGACGTGGTGCTCCTGTCCGATGAGCGCGAGCCGACCGATGACGTCCCCGCTAGACATGTGGAGCGCCTATCGCCGCTCACGACGATACGCGCGCTCGACATCGAGATGCAGTTGAGGACGATCCACGCGGTCGTCCCCTTCGGCCGGAAGGCGAAGCTCGTTTGGTCCCTGCTCCCACGCACGTTGCGACCGGAGATACCCGGGCTGGACGCGTGGGCAGATCCAGACGAGTGGATGGTTTCATTCCCACATATCGATAACGTGAGCTCATGACCGTGAGGGGGATTCGTCGGCCAATCGCGCTGCTCATCGCGATCGCGGGACTGAGTTTGGGCTCGGTTGTCGCTTTGCGCGGCGCATACGCTTCGAGCCCTACGCCCTTGCTGCCCGACGTGGTGGCTGACACGCCGGACAACATCAGTCTCTCCGTGAGCGAAGAAACCCCAACCGGGGGGCACGCGGAAGCTCAGCTTCTGCTGCGTTTCAACGGGTACGTTCACAACATTGGTCCCGGAGCGCTCGATTTCAGGGGTTCGCGCGGAACCCCAAATCCGACCGAACCAGCTTCCCCGCCAATGAACGTATTCCAGCGGATCTACAACAGCAACGGCACGTACACCGAAGAACCGAGCAAAGCGCAGATGATCTACGTCGAAGCTGACGGTCACGATCACTGGCATTTGCAGCACGTGGCCTTCTACTCCTTGTGGAACGCTGACCGGAGCGCCGAAGTGGCTCCCGCACAGAAGGTCGGCTTCTGCCTCGAGGACAGCGAACGCATCGAGGAAACGGGACCCTCCGAACCGGTCTACTCAGATACAGGCAACCCGCCGCGCGAATTCTGCCGGCGCTACCAGCCCGAAGCGACAGACGTGTTCGAGGGCGTGTCCGAGGGTTGGCGAGACCTGTACGAATCCAATCTCGCCTTCCAATGGGTCAACGTCTCAAACGTGCTCCCGGGCGAATACTGGCTGCGCGCCGAAGCCGATCCCGAACACTTGATAAAGCAGACCGGGGATGAAAAACCGCCCGCGTACGCCGGCGAACACACGGTGGTGCCCGGCTTTGACGCGGAAGCCCAAACGCGAAGCATCGAACCCGATCAGCCGCTTCAGCTGACGCTCACTTCGCAACGATGGTCAGGGAGCGCATCGTTTGAACAGCCGTCGGCTGCGCCTGCTTACACGATCGTTAGCCAGCCCGCACACGGGAAACTCAGCGCCATCACAGGCGACCAGGTGACATACACACCAAACAGTGGCTACAGCGGGCCTGACAGCTTCACATTCTCCGCCAGGGACCCAGACAGCTCGTTCCCCGAAAGCCCCGCCGCGGCGACAGTATCGATCGACGTGAGCAGTGCTCCGCTGCCACCAAGTGTCGCGATCGAGGGCGCGCCAGCGAGCATGATCGAGGGCACAAGCATTGGACTGTCGGCCACCGTCAGTAACGACACACCAACGATCGAATGGGAAGCGAGCGCTGGCTCGATCACCTCAACGGGGAGCACCACCTCCACCTATACGGCTCCTTCTACGCCACCCCCTGGAAGCTCGATAACCGTCACGGCGGAAAGTCCGGACGGGGGGCGCGACCAGCGGACAATCGAAATCCTGCCCGCGCAACCAGATCAACCAAAACCCGAAGCACCGCTACAACCGCCGCCCACGATTCTGCCTCCAACAACGCCCCCCTCTATACACGGTCCAGGGCCTTCGCACTCAGCCAAAGGCTCCTCACCCCTCCCGCCCCCTAGCGCGATGCTGATCGGACGCAAGCTCTATATGACCGCCAGAGCCAATGAGGCAGGGCGCCTGCGCCTGACCGCGGTCTTGCATGGACGGCGCATCGCCAGCTGCATTGCAACCGTGAAGAGGCATCAAGCATTCACGTGCACGACGAAGCTTCCCAAAGGCGTCTCAGCCCGAGCACCAATCGGCGTGTGGGCCACCCTCCGTGTGGGCCACCATCTCTTTCAAACGAAGCGCCACCCTGCTCGCGTGCCTACAGCGATGAACGCCATGACGGCAGCCTCCTGGCGGGGCATCAAGCAAGCTTGGCGATACATCTGCGGGATGTGAACGCTGCCTCAGGCGGGATCGAGCGCCGCCTCAGCAGGCACAAATGGGGGTGCGAGCTCAGGTAGTGCGAATGATCAGCACTGAGCAAGGCGCATGGTGGGACACCTTGTTCGGAACCGAACCAAGCAAGAACCGCTTGGCGCCCGTCATGCCCTTGTTGCCCACTACGATCAGGTCCGCGCCCTGCTCTTCGGCGACGTCGAGGATCGCGTCCGCGGGATCGCCTTGGCGTGGGTACACGTTGACAGTGACCCCGGCCTCGCGCGCCAATCCAGCCGCCGCCTCGAGTGTGGCGTCGACATCCTCGCGTGGGCTTACGGCCCACTGCAGGTCCTCCGGCATATCGCGACGCTCCTCGCGCAAGCGCTGGGCCGGCACAGGCTCGTATGCGCTCACGAGCTCGAGCGTCGCTCCCACGGACTTGGCGAGGTCGACCGCTTGACGCACGGCCTGGCCGGCGGTGTCTGAGCCGTCGGTTCCAACCACGATCGATCTGAACATGACTCTCCTTGGCGGCGGTTCGAGCTGCACTAAAACTCTGGGCGAGCCGATCATATCCACCGGACGCCGGCAACGAGAGTGGGCGGCTCCCATATCGTTCAGCGGGCGATGATCGACCTTCACACCCACGTGCTCCCCGGCATAGACGACGGGCCCGAGACGATCGAGGGCTCGCTCGCCCTCGCGCGCGCGGCCGTGGCAAGCGGAACACGTGTGATGGTGGCCACACCGCATGTGAACTGGCACCACCACAACGACGCCGCCACGATTGCCCGTCTCGCGGGCGAGCTGAACGAGCGTCTGCGTATCGAGGGGATTGAGCTTGAGATCCGCACAGGCGGAGAGATCGCGATGACACGTGCGGAGCAGATCGAGCCTGGGGAGCTTGAGCGCTTGCGCCTCGGCGATGGGCCGTGGGTGCTGCTCGAGCCGCCGTTCACGCCTGTTGTGACCGGCCTCGATGGCGTTGTGATGGCGCTGCAGAGTGCAGGCCATCGCGTGCTGCTGGCCCACCCCGAGCGATGCCCAGCGCTACACCGGGATCCGCAGATGGTGGAGTCGCTGGTCAAAGGGGGGGTGCTCACCTCGATCACCGCCGGCTCGCTCGTAGGCCGCTTCGGTAGCGAGGTGCGCCGCTTCGCGCGAGCGCTAATGGAGCAGGGACTCGTTCACAACGTCGCCTCCGACACGCATGACGCAGTCAAACGGCCCCCTGGCATGGCCAAGGAGCTGGCGGAGGCGGGGCTCGAGCCCTTCACAGACTGGCTTACGCGGGCCGTGCCCGCTGCAATCCTCAGCGGCGAGGAGATCCCACACCGCCCGGACGCGCCACTGGCGCGCGAGCGCCGCCCGCACCGCATTCGCTGGCGCCGCCGCTGAGCGCTCAGGCGAGCTTGGTAATCGCGATGATCATGCCGATCAGTACGAATATGACGATGGCCCCCTGCAGCCAGATCCATGTGGGCGACATAGCTGCAACAGCGTAGCTGCCAACGGAGAGCCACGTACGGGGTCGCCGCACGGACCGCGCGAGTGTCGCCGCACGGTCCGAGCACGACTATCGTGTAGGGATGACAAGACGGTTCAACAGGATGCTCGCGCCCGCGCTCGCCGGCGCGACGCTGGCTCTGCTCGTGCCGGCGAGCGCCGAGAGCATCGTGGCACCAACCCCCGGACCACCACTGGGTGGAGTAAACGCGACCGGCATCGCCTTCGGGTCACCGACGGCGAGGGTAAATCAGGAGATCGCCTGGGCACACTCGCTTCACGCCCGCACGATCCGCGTTGAAATCCCCTGGTCCACACTCGAACCGACTCGAGGCCAGATCGATCCGCACGCCCTAGCGTTCACCGACAACCTCGTCAATCAAGCGTCGGCCGCGGGCATCAAGGTGATTGCGCTTGCGATGTGGACACCCTGCTGGGCCTCCTCGGCACCAACGTCGCTGCTGAGCAAGTGCAAGGCGAACAAGACCAGCAAGGCCCAGGCGTGGGCGCCGTTGGTCCCCAGCGACTATGGCTCGTTCGTCGCGTTCCTCGCGGCTCGCTACGGCCCGAAGCTCGCCGCAATCGAAGTGTGGAACGAGCCCGATCAGGCCAACGAAGCTTACCTCGCTGGCCCCCATAAGGCACAGCATTATGCGGAAATCCTGCGCGCCGCCTACCCGGCGATCAAGCTCGCCGACCCACGGATGACTGTGCTCGGAGGATCGCTCGTCGGCTCCAATGGAGTCTTTCTGCGCGCCCTGTATGCGGCCGGCATCAAGGGCTACTACGACGGGCTGTCCGTCCACTTCTACAACCTGGTGCTTTCTTCGTTGCGTTACCTGCACGAAGTGCAGCTCGCCAATGGGGACACCAAGCCACTGTGGCTAAACGAGTTTGGCTGGAGCAGTTGCTGGCCGCGCCAGCGCACCCAGCAAGAACAAGGGTGCGTCACCAAGCAGGTGCAGGGAATTAACCTGAAGAACGTTTTTCGTTCACTCGCTCGCACACCTTGGGTGGCAGCGGAGACGGTCTATGCGCTGCGGGGCTCGCGCAACGAAGACTTCGGTGTGGTCACCGAAACCGGTGCCCACAAGCCCTCCTTTGGAGCGTTGCGCAGTGTATTCGTCTCGCCCTTTGGCAAACCGAGCCCAGTGATCGTGCATCTAGGAAACCATGCGGGCCAGATCGTGGCAAGTGGTTCGGGCCCAGTCGGGGACTATCTGCAAATGGAAGCATTCAGGGGACGCCGTGCCGTGTACAGGGCGCAATTCACTCTGGACCGCTTCAACCGCTACTCGATCACGCTGCCGAAAGCGCTCGGCACACAGGGCCTGCGCGTGAGCGTATTCCAGTACTGGATGGGCACCGCCAAGGCAGCCAGCGCCAGCATCTGAGAGCTAGTCGGAGTTGCGAAAGAGCGCGATGACGGTTAGCAGCGCGATCTTGAAGTCGAGCGCGAGCGACCAGTGGGCGATGTAGTAGTTGTCCCACTCGACGCGTTCGGCGAGCGATGTCTGTCCGCGCAACCCATGCACCTGCGCCCAGCCCGTTATGCCTGACTTGACGCGGTGGCGATCGCCGTAGCGTGCGATGTCGCGTCCGAACATCTCCACGAACTCGGGACGCTCGGGACGCGGCCCAATCAAACTCATCTCACCGCGCAGCACGTTGAACAGCTGCGGCAGCTCGTCGATCGAGGTACGGCGCAGGATACGTCCCACGAGCGTGCGCCTGTCCTTGCCGCCCTCGACGCCCCCGGGAGCAGTGTCCACGGGAAGCATCCCCTCAAGATCTAGCCCGCTGAGCTCAACGCCTAACGGCTGCGCAGCGTGCAACGCTTCGATCCGCATCGAGCGGAACTTGTAGACGTCGAACTCGGTCCCGTCGCGACCGACCCGACGCTGACGAAAGAGGACGGGACCGGCCGAGCTGACGCGCACTGCCAAGGCGGCAAACACGATCACGGGAGAGAGCAGAATCAGTAGCAAGGTGGCGGACAGGCGATCGATGACGTGCTTGATCGCGAACTGCACGCCCTTGGGGTTCACTCCCGAGAAGGACAGCAGAGGCAGCCCGCCAACGGTGTCATAGCCGACGCGATCATTGATCGTGTCGAACATGCGTGGCACGACCGAGACCTCGATGCCAAGCTCCTGACAGCGCTGGATCAGGCGGCTAATGCGAGCATCGGCAACGGAGGAGAAAGCGACGATCAGGTTGCGTACGCCGCTGCGTTCGACGATCTTGTCAAGATCCTCGGCGGTACCCATCACCGGTACGTCGCGACCGCCGACCTCCGCGATCGAGCGGGGATCGTCGTCGAGGAACCCGATCGGCGCCAGCCCGTACTCGGGATGATTGTCAAGGCGACGGGCGACCTGGGAGCCGACGAGACCGGCGCCCATGATCAGGACCGGCTTCCCCACAAGCCTGCGACGCCGTGCGAAGCGTTGCGTGAGCGTGAGCGTGATGCGACTCAAGCCGAGCCCCAACAATACGAACAGCCAAGCCTCAAGCCAATCGTCCTGACTCGGCATCTTGCCATTGACCAGGACGCCAACCATTGCCACCGCCACCGCACCCACCGAGACAGCGCTTATTACAGGCACTACTCCGTCGAGCAACAGCGCGCGCAAGCGCGTGCGGTAGAGGCCACGCAGGTAGAGCAAGAGCAAGGCGATCGGCGGCAACACGAGCACAGGAGCCTGTAGCGCGGAGATTTCAAATGTGGAGCTCACTCCGCCAAGCGCGACCATTACTCCTACATACATGAGCAGCAGATCGACGGACGGGCGCAGGATGCTCCAGCCGACCCCCTCTAGCAACCACTGGAGCCGGCCTCTGAAGGTCCCACGTTGCAAGCTGTGCGGGAACGGGGCGTCGCGCCTGACCGGCAGCTGGCCTGTCAGCGGAAGCGAGGATGTCTGTCGTGAGATCTCCATGAGGGCGAAGGCCAGATGCGACTCTGTGTTTCCTATCGGTCGCTCAACGCCGGGCCTGTAGCCGGGCGAGCCGCACCGTGAGCGCTCCTGTCAATACCAACACGAGGACTACTCCGATAAGAGCGAGCACGTCACCACTTGATATGCCGATCGCCGACGAGCCGGCCGAGGCCGTGGAAGCTGGATAGGAGACGACGGTACTCGCTAGACCTCCACCAGATGCGTGAATAGGTGAAACGCCGGTACCACCGGCAAGACCTTTGGTGTGCACCTTGCCCTTGCTCCCGCTCTTGTTAGTCGCCTCCGGCCGGGCCCGGCCGGAGGGCGTCTGCCCGCTGGCGCGCGAGGTGGGGACCGAGCCATTGGAAAGAGAGCTACCAACCACGGCACTCGAGCTCGCTTCTCCCGACGCGGAGCCGCTGGCTTTAGCGGACCCACCCGATCCACCTCCGCCGCCCGCTCTGCCCAGAAGAGTGGAGCCGACGATTGCTTGTTCGCCCGCGCCGGGACCGCCATAGCCGCTGAGCAGGGGAGTGCCGGCAAAGGCAGATGAACTGCCCGATGCCAAGAGAAGGCTAGCCAGCGCGGCTACCGCTGCGATCATGCTCTTGCGACTCATCTTCCCTACCTTGGGTCCCTTCTTCGGCTCGAGCAACACGCAGCTCGTTTTCCTTGCCGGCAACGAATCGGTGGCGCTTACTTATGAACAACTGGACTAGGCCCGGTCAGCCACGACAGATCTGGCCGCCGATGCGGCTATTGCAGACCCCTGACCAAGCTCAACTCACACGCTAGCGAAGGTGGACGGCACTCTCCTGCACAATAACCCGCAAACGCAAGATGTTTACGCGAAATCCTCAGCTTTGAGCAGGATTGCGTGGTTAAGAGTTTGCACATTGACGCGTTGGCCTGCCTGAACCGTGCGCAGCGCCTGGCGGGTGAGTGGGTCGCGCGGGTTCAAGCGTACTGCCCGCTCGAGCAACAGGAGGGCATGTGCACGGTCTCCAGATTCAGAAGCAATCGCCCCCAACTCAAGCGCGGCGTAGGCGTCATCGGGTACGCGATCTAGCGCCTGGGAGAAGGCACGTTCGGCTCGAGAGAGATCACCGAAGCGCAGAGCGATGCTGCCCTCCACTAGGTAGGCCCGGTCGCCGAGTGGGTTGAGCTTGGCGGCGTTGCGCAGACGCGCGTAGGCTGCGAGAGGCGCCCGCGGCCAGATGTGGGCGGCACTCTGGATCTGACGTTCGCTCAACCAAGGCGCCACAAAAGATGCGACTACGGCGAGCGCCAACAGCATTACTAGCGATAGGACAAACACCCGGCTAAATGGACGCCCTACGCGCGCACGTGGGCCACCACTCTTCAGAGCACTCCCAGTGCCACCCTCGCGCGCGCGTAGGGCAGCACCGCTCCGAGAAACATCCCCTGCCACGGCCCCGGGGCGAGCGAGCAGCGAGCCATCGTCAGCCACCCTTGCACTAGTGAGTAGGTCGGATCGACGAGGCGCCAAAGCACACGCCAGCCCGAGCAAGGCGAAGGCGGGTGCGCCGAGGCCGGCAAACTCCCAGAACCAGTCAAACGAGCCATGGACCGCCCAGTAGGCAAAGCCGGCGAGGGCAGAAGCGGCGACCGTCGCCCCGAGCACATCGTCAGTCCGGCGCATAGCGCGCCAACCAGCCAGGAGAGCCGCACCAAGACCCACTAGGGCCAAGACCGCCCCGAGCAAGCCAGTCTGCGAGAGCGTGCGCAACTCGACGCTGTGGGGATAGTGAGGGGTCTCGTCGCTGCGGCCATGCCTGAGGTACTGCTGTTGGAAATTATCGGCACCGATTCCGAGGATCGGATGGGCAGCAAATTCGTCGAGCGCCACTCGATAGAAGTCGTAGCGGTTGCTGCCCAGTCCCGTGAGCAGTCGACTGTCGCTGGTCGCGCTCGTGGAATAGCCGCCCTTGAAGCTATCCCAGCCGTGACGCACGCGTGTGATCGGATTGCCCGCGGCCACAAGTCCACCCACGAGGATCACTAGCACTGTGAGCGATGCCGCAAGCTGCAGGGCGCGGCGTACGCCCGAGGCCAGCCCGGGCGAGACCGAGTCACGACTCTCAAAGGCGGCGCCGGCAGCTACAAGGAGGCCCACGATCAGCGCGGCGATGAAAGTGGCGGCGATCGCGGTGTGGGTTGCCGCGTGGGGACTGTGGGCGCTCTGAATACGGTCGCCTACGCGCAGCACGAGCGGCGCGGTCGCACCGATCCCGATCGCCATAGGCGCCGCGGTGGCGAAGGTGCGCAGGCGATCGGGCACGAATGCGAAGACGAGCACGATCATCACCGGAGTGGCGTAGAGCGAGCCACGGCTGAGGCTGAAGAGCGCCAGGTCGGCGAGCACGACAGCGCCACCGGCGAGCACGCCGCGCAAGGCCCAAGGGAGGCGCTTAGCGCGGGCCAAGAGCAAGGCGGGCCAGAAGGCCATCAGCCATTGGGCAGCTGTGGCGTTGGGGTAGCCCACCGGATAGCTCAAGCGTTCGCCGGAGAACAGCCCTTCGAAGCTCTTGCCGGTGGCCGTGTCGAGCCGCAACATCACATAGAGGGCGAGCGCGACCATGGCTAGCGTCCAAGTGCTGAGGAGCAGAGCCGCGGTCGTTCCTCGGGCACGCCAGAGTGCGAACAGGGCGAAGACCATCAAGTAGAGCAAGGTGCGGTTGGCACCTTCCCAGGCTTCGCCGGGCGCGGAGGCCCACAGAATCGAGAGGAAGCTGAGCGCGGTGTAGGCAGCCAGGCAAGCGAGCGCGAGCTTCACCGCGAGCGGAATCGTGGCAAACCGCAAAGGCACCGCCAACAAGACAATGGCGAGTAGGACGAGCACGATCAAGGCACCCGGAGCCCAATGGGTGAGCGGATAGCCGGCCTGACTCGTGGCCCAGACCACGAACAGGACAATCGCACCCAAGGCCGGGACGGTGGCTGGGGCTTCTCGCAGCGACCCCATGAGCCCTCGCGTCATCGTGGTGAGGATAATCGTCGTAGTGCCGGACTCTCGCACCGACGGACCCGAGACTCACGAGCCCTCCTTGGAGGAGCGCCCACCCGCTGGGAGCAGAGACGAGCCCTCCTTGGAGGAGGGCCCAACCGCCGGGAGCAGAGACGAGCGCTCCGAGCACGAGATACTCGTGGAGTTCTATGACGAGTCCTACTCGCGCGAGGGCGAGCAGGCCGAGCTGTATGCGCACTGGAGGGCTTTGGGGGCGAAGGGAAAGGCCGACCATGTAACGGAGTTGTGCGGCCAGACAGGCATTCGCCCGGCAAAGATCCTGGACGTGGGCTGCGGCGACGGAGCTCTGCTCAGCGAGTTGCACCGCCGCGGCTTCGGCCAAGGCCTGCACGGCGTGGAGATCACAGAGGCCGCTGTGAGAATCGCACGGGAGCGGGCGGAGATCGACTCGGTGGAGTGGTATGACGGCGAGCACTTGAAGGTGCCCGACGCGGCGTATGACCTGGGGATCGTCTCGCATGTGCTCGAGCACGTGCGAGAGCCAGCGGCCCTGCTGAGGGAGGTGGGACGCGCGTGCAAAGCGGTTGTGATGGAGGTGCCACTCGAGGCCAATCTGTCGGCCCGACGCGAGGGCAAGCGGGAGCATGCCGATGAGGTGGGCCACCTGCAGCGCCTGAGCCGCAGCTCAGCGCGGGCGATCGTGGGACAGGCAGGGTTGCGTATCGCGGGCGAGCTCGAGGACGCGTTGCCGCTTGAGGCGCAGCGCTTCTTTGCGCGGACGCGAGCGCAGAAGATGGCAGCGGCGGCTAAGTGGGGGACGCGCAGCACGTTGCACCTGCTCGCGCCACCGCTAGCGAGAGGCTTGTTCACAGTGCACTACGCGTGCGTGTGCCTGCCGCGCTAGATTTAGGACTGGCTGTCCAGCCAAACAAACGTAAGAGGAGCTAGGACATGGCGAGCACAGCGATACCGACGAGCCAGGACTCACCCGTGGAGAGCCTGCCCGTGGATGCGATCTCCTACGTTGACCTGTATGCCCGCTGGGAGCGTGGCAACTGGAGTGCGATGGACCTCGACTTCACCGAGGACGCGAAGCAATGGCGAGAGAGGTTCACCGACTTCGAGCGCCAAGCTGCGCTATGGAACTACGCCCTGTTCTTCTGGGGCGAGGATGCGGTGGCGGACAATCTGTCGCCCTACATCGACGCGGCGCCGAAGGAGGAGCAGAAGTACTTCCTGACCACCCAGCAGGTGGATGAGGCCAGACACGCAGTGTTCTTCAAGCGCTTCATGCAGGAGGTGTGCGGCATCGGCGACGGCTCGATGGACAGCGGCCTGCGAGCGATCAAGCCACAGCTGACATCCGGCTTTCGCAAGATCTTCGATCGCTTGGACACAATGGCCGATGAGCTACGGGCTGACCGCTCACCCGCGAAGCTGGCGGCGGCCGTGACGCTCTACCACATCGTGATCGAGGCCTCGCTGGCCCAACCAGGACAGCATTTCATCTGCAACTACCTGGAAGAGCGAGATGTGCTGCCAGCGTTCAGACAGGGGATGCAGAACATCGCCGCGGACGAGCAGAGGCACATCGGCTTCGGCGTGAAGCTGCTAGCGGACCTCAAGCGCGAAGACCCCGTGGGTGTGCCGAAGGCCGTGGCCAAACTGCTGCATGAAGTGACGAGGTACACAGCCCAGGTGCTTATGCCTCCGGGCTGGGACGAAAGCTACATCACGGTGTTTGGCGCGACCTACGACGAGGTGGGCGTGGAGGGATTGACCTCGATGACGACCAAGCTGCGCTCGGCTGGCCTGTCGACCGAGACGCTGCCGGGTCCGCCACTGCTGCCGCCGGGACTGTCGCCGATGGAGGTCTCCGAGCGTGGGCGCACGCTGGCGCAGGCTGGCGTGATCGGCGTGAGGGAGGGCCCCAGCAAGCGCGACCCCGAGACGGTGGCCTTGGTGTTCGACACGATCCGCCGCCAAGTCAATCCGAACCACGGGCTCAAGCGCCCGACCACCTTCCAGTGGGAGTTCACCGATGCCGACGTGGCTCCGTGGCACCTGTGCGTGAACAACGGATCGAGCACCGTCGAGCAAGGCGTCGCAGCGAAGCCAGACTTGCGCCTGAAGGTCTCCTACCAAGACTTCGTGGACATCGTCGGTGAGCGGCTGGACCCGATGAGGGCGGTGGCCACACGCAGGCTCCGCCCGAAGGGCAACCCATTGGCGCTCAAGCGGCTGACGCAAGTATTCCCACGTCCCTGATTTGAGGCAGGTTTTCAGGGGCTGAGCAGGCTCCAGCGGAGCACGATGGCCGTGGGGAGCTGAAGTTCGGCTAAGCCCCGAAGGGCTCTATTCCAGGCCGAACTCGGCGGCTGTGGAGCCAGTGCCCGATGCCGACACCGGTGCCGCACTCTGAGCGGGCGGCGCGGCAGGCGCGAGGGCGGCTCGCTCGGGCCCGAACTCGTGCGACCCGACGATGACGCTCCCATTACGTAACCGTGCTGTGCGTGAGCGACGCGAACTGGGAGTTGTCGATCCACGTTTGGGGTGCCCCGTACGCGCGCGCGTACGCACGTGGGGCACCCCAAATAGAGCATGCGTGAGCACGTCCGCACCAGCGGGTGAGAACGGTACGGGGACGAGCACCCCAGGGACAGAAGCGGGGGCAACGGCGGAGACCCCCACAAGAGGAGGATGTCCGCCGCCAAGGCTTCCATGAGCACGACTGCCAAGTACCGCGTAGCCGCCGCCGAGCAGAACCGCGGCGCTCACCGCAAGCTTGGCGATGAGCGAGCCTGAAAGGCCACCCCAGCCACCTGCTCCAGCTCGGCCGCCAAGACGCGAGGCATTCTCGGCGAGACGCCTGGACGCTGCCCGGCCCGCATTGCCCGTACCACTGCCCGCGCTCCGCTTCCCCACCGGTGCTCTCCCCCCAATGAGCACCAAGAGCGGCAACGGCAGTACAGAAGCGAGGCCGCGCAACGAAGCTACGTGTGCACGGCAGGCGGGGCACTCGCGGCAGTGGGCGACTGCCAGGGCGTGGCGCTCGCCCGCGGGGTCGAGGATGCCGAAGGCATAGGCCTTCATGAGCGAGGACTGTTGCTCGCACCAGCCCTCGGCCTTGATCGTGTCGAGCAACTCGCCCACCTTGCCGGCAACCCCTGGCCGCCCCGCCCCGGCGCCCTCCATCAGCTTGCGCATGCGCGTCTCGCTGATCCCCATCCGCTCAGCGGCCTCCGCACGCGAGAGACCCTGCAAATAGCAGAGCGAGGCCGCTTCGCGCTCGCGACCACTTAGACGTGTGCGCAGACCCTCAAAGACCTGCCGCAGGCGCGCTCGATCGTCGAGCTCCGCAGCGAAATCTTGTGCGGAGGCGTGGGAGCCCCGAGGGTACGAACCATATTCCTCACCCTCTAGGACCCCGACTCCGCGAGTCGCGCGATACTCGTCGATGGCGCGGCGAAACGTGACGAGCACTAGCCAGGCCGAGGGATCCTCGACCGCCTCTCCTCCGAGCAGGGTCGCGTAGAGACCGTGCCACGCTTGCGCATAGCACGCGTCCAAGTCGGCGGGATCGAGCTTGATGCCCTTGCCGCGCAGTTGGGAGCGCACGATCGCGAGCACCTTGGAGCGCAGGCCGGCGAAGTCCTTGCGCAAGAGTCGCTCGGCGCGGTAGCGGCGCAGGTCGAGCGGCGTCATTGGAGATGAAGATTGCGAATTGTTTGGATCACCCAATGAGATCCATCGGATGACCGGACCACGGGACTCAGTCCGCGGATAGGCTTTCGACCAATCTCCGGGCCAGCCACATCCACCGCACCCGCGCCACCGCCGCGCGCCGAGATCCTGGGGGTGCCGCTCGCGGTCTCCGACTATGACGAGGTGATCGCCTGGATGGACGCCACGATCGCCGCCGATGCGCGTGCGTCGGTGACCGCGGCTGCGGTCAACCTGATCATGTCCGCCCGCGATGACCCCGCGACGATGAGGGCGGTGCTCGGCACGACTTTGGCTGTGCCCGACGGCCAGCCACTCGTATGGGCATTGCGTCTACTGGGCCATAAGCAGGCGACGCGTGTGTACGGACCGGACCTGATGGAGCGCTTTTGCGCCCACGCGGCCACCACCGGCACCCCGATCTATCTGTACGGGGGTCGCTCGGAGGAAGCGCTCGACATGCTCAAGGCGCGTTTGAGAGAACGTTTTCCGGGCTTGAGGATCACGGGCGGCTGGTCACCCCCCTTCCGTCCTTTGACCGCAGAGGAGCAGGAGCGAGTGGTGGCCGAGATCGACGCATCTGCCGCCAAGGTCGTATGGGTGGGCACGGGCCAGCCCAAGCAAGAGCTGTGGATGAGCGAGATGCGTCCCCGGCTGGCCGCCCCTCTACTCATGGGAGTAGGGGCCGCGTTTGACTTCCACGCCGGCATCATCTCCCAGGCACCCGCCTGGATGCAGCGCAACGGGCTCGAGTGGCTATACCGACTCTCGCGCGAGCCGCGGCGGCTGTGGCGGCGCTATGCCTCCCAGAACCCGCGGTTCGTGGTGGGGTTCGGGAGACAGTGGATCCGCGAGCGCCGCACAAATCTCTGATCTCCGCGGGTGACCACCCGCAAGCGGGTCCACACGCAAGCTGGCCACACGCAAGCGGATCCACAGCCCACACGACCGCGATGCTCCTCGGCAGTAACTTGCGCGGTTGCCAGGCCTGACCCGGAGCGCCGATAACCTTGGCGCTGCCAATGCCCGACCCCAAAACCAACGCAGACGTCTCAGTGATCGGCCTCGGCCGAGTGGGCCTGCCGCTCGCGCTGTCTTTTGCCGATCGCGGCCTGTCCGTAGTCGGGATCGACAACGACCCCGTACGACTCGGTTCCGTGGGCGAAGGCAGGATGCCATTCGAGGAGACCGGCACCCAGGAGCTGCTCGAGCGTGTTCACGAGAGCGGGTGCCTGTCGCTGTCTGAGCGCGTGGCCGACGCCGCCCAGGCCAAGCACATCGTGATCACGCTCGGAACGCCTTCGTTCTCGCACATCGAGATCGACATGCGCGATATCCGCTCCGCGCTCGACGACCTGCTCGGCTTGCTGGAACCGGGGCATGCGCTCACCTTGCGCTCGACCGTGGCACCCGGCACGACCGAGTTCGTGGCGGGCTACTTGGCCAAGCACCGCGGCTTTGAGATCGGCGAAGACGTATACGTCGCGCATGCCCCCGAGCGGATTGCCGCCGGGCGCTTTCTGGAGGAGATCGACTCTTTGCCTTGCATCGTCGGTGGCGTGGGCGCCCACTCCGGCGAAGTCGTGGCAGACCTGTTCAGCGTCTTCCAGGCGCCAATCGTGCAGACCACGCCGGTCCAGGCCGAGCTGGCCAAGATCTGGGCCAACATCCTGCGCTACACCCTCTTCGCCCTACCCAACCTCCTAATGATGGACTGCGAGCGCTATGGCGCCAATGTGTTCGAGGTGATCGACCTAGTCAACCGCGACTATCCTCGCGGCGGCCTCGCCCAGCCCGGGCTCACAGCCGGCACGTGCCTGCGCAAGGACTTTGCCTTCTCCGAGGAGCGCTCCAACGCACCGGGGATGCTCTTGGCCGTTTCACGTGTCAACGAGTCGGTACCCCTGTTCCTGGTGGAAGGCATCCGTCGGCGGCTCGGCCCCGCGGAGGGGCCCGCCGACCGTACAGGCGACGGGTCGGCTGGAGTGGCAACGACCGGTTCGATCGGCGGGTCGATGGGCGGAGCCTCACTTGCGGGACGCAAGGTCGCGGTCCTTGGCTTGGCCTTCAAGGCCGACACTGACGACGAGCGCGACTCGCTGGCACACAAGCTGATCCGACTTTTGGAGCGCGAGCTGGCCGACGTCGTGCCCCACGACCCGCACGTGCCCACTCCGACCGTCACCTTCGAGGAGGCAGTCCAAGATGCCGATGTGGTCGTTGTGGCAGCCAACCACCACGAGTTCCGCGACCCCGCCGCACTCGCAACGATCGCGCGCGATGCAAGCGCCGATTGCCTCGTCGTGGACCCTTGGAACTGCTGGGGCGCCGGCCAAGTGTTCGCCTATGCCAGCGAGCTCGCCATGTTGGGGGCAGCGCAAGCATGAGCAGGGTGCTCGTCACGGGCGGCGCCGGCACGATCGGCGCTGCCGTAGTCAAGCGGCTGCTGGCCGACCCGTCTTACGAGGTGCGCGTCTCCGACCAGCGCTCTGCCCCTCTGTGGATGAGGGAGGGCTGTGAGGTCCATACCGGTGACTTGCGCGATTTCAAGCAGGCCCACCTGGCGATGGATGGCTGCTCACACGTGATCCATCTGGCCGCGATCGTGGGCGGAATCGCTAACTTCCACAAGCTCCCCCACACGCTCACGGAGGTCAACAATGGCCTCTACAACGCCATCTTCAGAGCCGCCTTGGAGCACGAAGTGAAGCGCTTCACCTATGTGTCCTCCTCGATGGTGTTCGAGCGTGCCACCGAGTTCCCCACGACGGAGGCCCATCTCCCTGACTGTCCCACACCGCAGTCGGCTTACGGCTTCTCCAAGCTCACCGGCGAGGTCTACTGCCGCGCCGCCCATGCCGAGCATGACCTCCCCTTCACAATTTGCCGACCTTTCAACGCCTACGGCCCCGGCGAGATGCCCGACGCGGAGCCAGGGATCGCGCACATGGTGCCCGACCTGATCAAGAAGGTCCTCTCTGGTCAGCGCCCTCTGCAGATCTTCGGCTCGGGTGAGCAAACGCGCACGCTCACCCACATCGATGACATCGCTGACGGTGTCGTCACAGCCATGTCCTCACCCAAGGGCCTGAACGAGGACTTCAACATTTCCGCTTCGCGCGAGCTGACGGTGAGCGAGTCCGCCCGCATCATCTGGGAGGCTTGCGGCGAGGACCCGGACGATTTCGAGCTGGAGCACCTGGCGACGTTCGAGGTGGACGTGCCACGGCGCTGGCCTTCAGTCGAGAAGGCCAAGGAGCTGCTCGGCTGGGAGGCGAAGATCGGGGTGGAGCAAGGCATCGCCGCGACTGTTCAGTGGCTGCGCTCTATAGGCTCCGGCGCATGAACAACAAACGCTCCGCGCTCGTCACCGGGATCACCGGTCAGGACGGGTCCTACCTGGCCGAACTCCTCTTGGAGCAAGGCTATGACGTGCACGGGATGGTGCGCCGCGCCTCCACCGAGAAGTTCGACCGCATCGAGCAAATTCGTGACCGCATCACCCTGCACCAGGGCGATCTGCTCGACCAGCGCTCGCTCGTGGACGCCATGAGGGCGGCCAAACCCGATGAGATCTACAACTTGGCGGCCATGTCCTTCGTGGCAGTGTCTTGGATCCAACCGACCTTGACCGCAGAGTTCACCGGCACGGGCGTCACGCGGATGCTCGAGGCGATGCGCGAAGTGTGCCCTGAGGCCCGCTTCTACCAGGCCTCCTCCAGCGAGATGTTCGGCAAGGTGCTCGAGGTCCCCCAGACCGAGACCACTCCGTTCTATCCGCGCTCCCCCTACGGGGTGGCGAAGGCCTATGGCCACTTCATCACAATCAACTACCGCGAGTCCTACGATCTGCATGCCACATCGGGAATCCTCTTCAACCACGAGAGCCCCCGCCGCGGCCTAGAGTTCGTGACGCGCAAGATCACCTGGCATGCCGCCGCGATCAAGCATGGGCTTGCCAAGGAGATACGTCTGGGCAACCTCGACGCCGAGCGCGATTGGGGCTACGCGAAGGACTATGTCGAGGCGATGTGGCTGATGTTGCAGCGCGATGAGCCCGAGGACTATGTGATCGCTACGGGCGAGTCGCACTCGGTGCGTGAGTGCTGCCAGGTAGCTTTCGACGAGGCCGGGCTCGGCGACTTCGAGCAGTACGTCACGATCGATCCGGCTTTCGTGCGGCCCGCCGAGGTGGACCACCTGATT
Source organism: uncultured Solirubrobacterales bacterium (assembly GCA_963746645.1). Lineage (GTDB taxonomy): Bacteria > Actinomycetota > Thermoleophilia > Solirubrobacterales > Solirubrobacteraceae > Palsa-744. The sequence continues at coordinate 2,259,376 of CAVVBQ010000005.1, read as the reverse complement.
GGCACCCCAGCAAAGGCGGAGCGAGATCTTGGCTGGAAGCCTCAGACGAGCTTCGAGGAATTGATCCGCCTCATGACGCGTGCCGACATCGAGCTGCTGGCGAGCTGAGCGCAGGCGGGATGATGCAAGCACGACTCAAGGAATGCGTGCTCGCGTCCGATCGCTGCTCTGAGCTATGACCGTCCCCCTGTTCGACACCTCCTCGGCGCTTGAGCCATTGCGTGACGAGCTACGCAGCGCTGTGGCGCGTGTGCTCGACTCAGGGCACTACATCCTTGGTCCTGAGGTTGAGGCGTTCGAGCGTGAGATGGCCGCTTATTGCGGCGCCAAGCATGCCATCGGCGTGGCCAACGGCACCGAGGCACTCACTGTCGCGCTGCGAGCGATGGGCGTGGGGCCAGGCGACGAGGTTGTGGTGCCGTCGTTCACGTTCTATGCCTCCGCCGAGGCGATCCCGCCCACGGGAGCCACGCCCGTGTTCTGCGATGTCGATCCGCAAACGTTTTGCATCAACGCGGAAACCGTCGCGGATGTGATTACCCCGCGCACGAAGGCGGTGATCGCGGTGCACCTGTTCGGCAACGTGGCACCCGTCGGTGAGATCCAGGCGCTGGGAGTGCCTGTACTTGAGGATGCCGCACAGTCTGCCGGCACGACAAGCTCACACGGGCGCCCCGGCGCACTCGGCACCGCAGCCACGTTTTCGTTCTTCCCATCTAAGAACCTCGGCTGCTTCGGGGACGGCGGCATGATCACCACATCCGACGACGATGTGGCTGAGCTTGCGCGGGTACTGCGCTTCCACGGCTCCCACGACAAGGTCACCTACGACCTCGTCGGCTACAACTCGCGCTTGGACGAGCTCCAAGCAGCGATCCTGCGTGTACAGCTTCCCCATCTCGACGGTTGGTCAGATGGCCGCCGTCGCGCCGGGGCCGATTATGCCGAGCTTGGCCTCGGCGAGCTCGTGACCTTGCCGCGACCGACCGTCGGCTCCGCACCTGCTTGGCACCTATATGTCGTGCGCCACACCGAGGCGGACCGTCTCGCCGCAGCGTTGGGTGACGCCGGCATCGGCTGCCGCGCCTACTATCGTACCCCCGTGCACGCCCAACCCGCGATGCGCACTTGGGGCCAGGGTCTCGACCTGCCGGGCACCGAAGAGGCCGCCCGCACACACCTTGCGATACCGATCAGCCCGGTTCTCTCGCACGAGCAGGTCGAGCAGGTCGTGAGCGCGGTTCGAGCCGCTCTCTAGCGCCAGCGCTCGAGCAAGTCCTGCGCGCCCACCTCGCGTACCACTCGCGCGGGGACACCGATCGCGACCGCCCTCGGCGGCACGTCCTTCGTGACCACAGCGCCAGCGGCGATAAATGCCTCCTCGCCGACCTCCACACCAGGGGTGAGCACAGTGCCACCGCCCACGCGGCACGCGCGCCTGAGCGTCGCGCCGCGCAACGGCGTCTCTGCGCCGTGCCTATCCATTGTGTTGTCGTTGGTCGTGGTAGCACCCGGCCCCACGAACACGTCGTCCTCGATCACCGTGAAGGCAGTCAGGTAGACGCTTGTCTGGACTTTCACGCGTTCGCCCACGACCACGTCGTTGTCGACCACGCTGCCGCGCCCGATCACCGATCCCGCCCCAATCTGAGAGCGCTCGCGCACATAAGACTGGTCGCCGAGGATCGCCTCTGCCCCCACACTCGCTCCGGCGAACACGACCGCACCCGAGCACACCGTCACGCGCTCACCGATCTCAAGGTCGCCCACGTCGCCTTTTGCTGAGGATCCCCGCGCCAGGCGCGGGCGCTTGCCGAGCACCACGTGATCCTCGATCACGCAGCCATCGCCGATCACGGTGCCGTCGTGCACGACTACGTACGCGCCGAAGGTGACGTTCTCGCCAATCTTCACGTTCTTGCCGAGCACAGGACCCGGCGCGCTCTGACTCATAGCCGCACCACGCTCGGAACACTACTTCCACGCGTCGCCCCGCGTAGGTCGACGGTAATACGCGCGCGCTGGGCGATCAGTTCGTGGTCCACGCCGGGATGAGCGGTCACGATCAGCGCCAGATCAGCCTCCGCAAGAGCGTCTTCGACAGGCACGCTTCGCAGCTCGAACTCGGGGAGCGTCGGCACATGGGGATCGTGGTAGCTCAGCTCCGCCCCCAGCCCCCTCAACAGTTCGAGGATCTTCAGTGCAGGTGACTCCCTCACGTCACCCACTCCTGGCTTGTAGCTGACACCAAACACCGCCACACGCGCGCCCCTCACTGCCCGGCCCGCGTCGTTGAGCGCGCGCTGCACCAACGCCGCGCAGTGATATGGCATCTGCTGGTTGACCTTGCCAGCGAGCTCGATGAACTCGGTGCTCATGTCGAACTCCCGCGCTCTCCAGCTCAGGTAGAACGGGTCCACCGGCAGACAATGCCCACCCATACCCGGCCCCGGCTCGAAGCGCATGAACCCGTACGGCTTGGTGGATGCGGCCTCGACCACCTCCCATATGTCGATCCCCATGCGGTCGGTCAGCATCGCCAGCTCGTTCACCAGCGCGATGTTCACCGACCTGAAGATGTTCTCAAGCAACTTCGTCAGCTCCGCCGCCTCAGGGCTCGAGACGCGCACGACTTCATCGCAGACCATTTCGTACAGCACCTGGGCCCGGTCGGCACACGCCTCGGTCAAGCCGCCAAGCACCTTGGGCGTGTTGCGCATCGTGAAATCAGTCCTGCCCGGATCGACGCGCTCGGGCGAAAACGCCAAGTAGAAATCTCCGCCCGCTTTCAAGCCAGACTCCTCGAGCAAGGGCGCCACCCGTTCGCGTGTGGTGCCCGGATAGGTGGTCGACTCGAGCACCACCAGCTGGCCCGCTTTCAACACACTCGAGAGGGCACGTATGCTGTCCACGAGTGGGCCGAGGTCGGGCTCGCGATTGACACTGAGTGGGGTCGGCACGCACACGAGCACAGCGTCCACCGCGCCGAGATCCTCATAGCCAGTGGTGACCGTCAGCCGCGCGAGCACTGCCCGCAATCGCTCAGACGGGATGTCCTCGATGTAGGACTCGCCCTGCTTCAACTGTCGTATCTTGCGCGGGTCCAGGTCGACCGCCACGACGTCGCAGCCCTCCTCGGCAAACGCCACCGCAAGCGGCAGCCCCACATAGCCGAGCCCGATGATGCCAACCGTCGTCACCTCCGGCAGTCTAGGCGCCGCCCCCGATGATTCCCGGCCGCGACGCCTAGGCGCTGTCCGCGACGCTTTGCAGCTCGCGCAAGTCCGCCTCGACCATGCGCTTCACAAGCTGCTCGAAGCTCACCTCAGGCTCCCATCCAAGCTGCTCACGCGCCTTGTGCGGATCGCCCACGCTCTCAGTCCGTTCAGGGGCACGCACAAGCTTTGGATCAACCCGGATGTAGCGCTCTGCCTGCAAGCCCACACATGCAAAAGCCGTCTCCGCCAACTGCGCCACCGTCCGCCCAACGCCGCTTGCAAGCACGTAATCGTCAGGCTCGTCCTGCTGGAGCATCAACCACGCCCCACGCATGACATCACCCGCGAATGACCAATCGCGCACGGCATCCAGCGCACCGAGCGTCACCTGCTCGGCCATCCCCAGCTTGATCTCTGCCGCCGCGCGGGTGATCGTTCGCGTCACGAACTGGTGCGGCCTGCGCTCTGACTCATGGTTGAACACGATCCCTGAGCACGCATAGAGGCCATTGTGCGTACGCATCGCTCCCGCAAGCTGGTGCGAAGCGAGCTTGGCGATCGCATATGGAGTAGTCGGCTTGCACGGCGTGCTCTCACGTTGCGGGCTCTCGCCGGCCTCGCCGAACATTGCACCGGACGCCGCCACCCACACGCGCGCATGGGGAGCCTCGTCGCGCACCGCCTCAAGCAGTGTCCCGGTCGACCCTGCGATCGCTCTCATCGTCTCGGCGGGCCGTTCCCAAGAGGCCGGGATGAACGATGGCGAGGCGAGGTGATACAGCTCGTCGGGTTGGGTCTGTTCCACCGCCACCCGTAGGCTGGCTGTGTCGGTCAAATCCCCCTCCAGCAATGCCAGACGTCCGCGCAGGTGCTCCGAGCAGCCCAGCTCCCGCTCCCCGCCACCACGAGCGATCCCCGTTACCTCGTAGCCCTTCTCCAGCAACAGCTCAGCCAGGAACGACCCGTCCTGTCCGGTGATGCCAGTGATCAGTGCTCGTCTAGGTTGGGTTGCCACGCCGGGAGCTTACGGCTCAGGTACCGCTTGATGCTGCCGCGGCGTAGATTCGCTGCAGGCTGTCCCCCACCACCTCAGGTGCACACAGCTCGCGCACACGCACCCTGCCGCGCTCACCGGCAGCCGCATCTCCCCACAGGCGTCTGATCGCCTCCGCAAGCGCTCCCGGATCGCCGGGCTCGACGAGCGCCGTCTCCTCGACCAGCTCAGGCAACGCGCCTACACGACTTGCAACCACTGGCAATCCTGCCGCCATCGCCTCGGCGGCGGCCATCCCAAACGTCTCTGCTGAGCGCGAAGGCACGATCGCAAGCGCGGCGCCTTCGCGCAGACGCGCAAGCTCCGTGTCGTTGACATGTCCGACAAAGCGCACCTCGTCATCCATTTCGGGGTGCCCCACATGCGTACGTGCGTGCGCGCGCAGGGCATCCATTTCGGAGTGCCGCACCTTGTCATCCATTTCGGGGCGCCTTACGCGCGTGCGCGCACGCGCGCGCAGGGCACCCATTTCTGGACCGTCCCCCGCCACGACCAATGGCACACCCGCGAGCCGACAGGCATCGATGGCAACGTCTACACCCTTCTCCGGGGCCAACCGGGAAACGACGAGCGCGTAAGTTCCCGAGCGGGGCGAGTCCACGGACAAATCTATGGGCGAACCCGCGGTTGAAAGATGCCCCTCCCCTCCGTTCGGCATCGCCACCGGTGGTGCGAGTACGTGCACACGCTCCCAATCAAGCGGCGCTCCTAGCTCACGAAGCCTTTCGCGCGCGAACACGCTCGGGACGATCACCGCATCGGACTGCCCTACCAGGCGCCGCTGCCACAGTGCAAGCGAGGCACCGTAGACAATCGCCTCCGCGCGGCTACTGCGGCAGTTGTGGATTAGCCCCGGCAACGTGTTGCGCCCGTGACAGCGGGTGCATTCTTTTCCCTCGGTGAAGCACACGCCAGTGGCACACACGAGCCGATACTGATGCAAATGCAGCACCACCCGTGCCCCCTCCGCACGAGCGGCCGCGAGCGCGCGCCAACCGAGCAGTGGATTCAGGTTGTGGGCGTGCACTACCCGCGCTCCCGTCAATCGCACGGCCTTGGCGACATCGCGTGGACTTAGGCCACCCCGGAGCAAGCCCGCCGCCGCGCGCGCTCCACCGATCTGAGCAGAATCACGTGTGAGCAGCTCCGCGGGCTCTCCCAAGTTTTGCCGCACAAGTGCGAGCAGGTCGTCCACAACGCGCTCCTCGCCCCCAGTTGTGCGATAGCGGTTATGCAAGAAGAGAACCATCCTCCGCCGGAGCCTACCCCGCCACGAGCACCCCGGTCCGAGGGGCCCGCCCACAACCTAGGCTCCCGACACAAGGAGTCCGGCCCACAAACCTAGGCTCCCGACCCGAGGGGCCCGACCGCAAACCTAGACTGTTGCGGTCATGGCCTCCGATTCAAGCGCACCGTCCACGTCGATCGTCGCGTCGATCGTTGTTCCCACGCGCGCGCGCCCTGACTACCTCGAGGTGGCTCTCGCCTCGATCTCGCCGCAGGCGAGGGCCGTCGCGGCGGAGCTGGTCGTGATCGACGATGCCGGACCATCCGAGCCAGTACGCAAGCTGGCCGAGCGCTTCGGTGCCCGCTACGAGCCGCACCCGCGGCCACTGGGCTTGAACGTTGCGCGCAACACGGGCGTCGAGCTATCCGAAGGCGAGCTCGTCGTGTTCGTCGACGATGACGTCGAGGTATCCGGAGGATGGCTCCAGGCGCTGCTTGCTGCCGCGCGTGAGCACCCCGAGGTGGAGGTCTTCACCGGTCCCATCCGCCCACGCCTGGAAGGCACACCTCCACACAGCTGCGGGCGCGAGGCGCCACCGATCACCTCACTCGACCTCGGCCAGCACGACACCCCGACTCGCTTCGCCTGGGGAGCCAATATGGCGATCCGCCGGAGCGCCCTCGATCGCCTAGGACCTTTCGACGTCTCTTTGGAGTATGGAGGCGACGAGCAGGAGTGGCAGGAACGGCTCGCCCGCGAGCGCCCTCAAACTGAACCTGTCCTCTATGTGGCAGAGGCCGCACTCGACCATCGACGCAGCCCTGCCGACGCGCGGCTAGGTCGTTTGTCCCGCGCAGCCTATGCTCGCGGACGCGCCTCCCGCCGCTTTGACGCATGGCGCGGCGAGGCGGGGGGGCGGGCTCCCAGTCTTGCTAGCGAGCTACGCACGCTTGCTGCGTGCCTGGGACATGTCGTTCGCCGCCGCTGTCCGGCAGGCCTGACCATGGTCGCCCATAGCGGCGGCCGACTACTCGAAGCGTTTCGAGAGGACACCCCACATTCAACCGAGGATTTCCTCTCAGGCGAAAGTGGCACCGTCGGCGGCCTCGACGGTCTACGACGCGCCTCGCAAGATCTCGCCGCGGACACGCTTGACACCCTCTCCGGCCGGCAACGACGCTTGGATCGCGCAGCGCACCGCGAGCCCCCCACGCGCAAGGTGCTCGCACTAGGCATCGAGCGGCCCGAGTACAGCGAGCTCGCGCAAGGCATACGCACGGAGCTCGCTCGCTCACGCCACAACGTCGAGGCGTGCTTCGCAGCACCCGCTGATCGAGGGAAGTTCGAGAACCTCAACCTGCTGCTCGAGTCGCACAAGATCGAGGACAGTGATTGGCTGCTTGTGATCGACGACGACATCGTCCTGCCTAAGGGCTTCCTCGACCGTTTCCTGTTCCTCGCGGAGCGCTTCAGCCTCGATCTGGCCCAGCCGGCACACCGGCTCTCCTCGCACGCCGCGTGGCGGGTTACTCGCCGCCGCTACAGCGATGTCGTGCGCGAGACCCGCTTTGTCGAGATCGGGCCGTTGACCGCCTTTGCACGCCCAACTTTCTCGACGCTGCTCCCTTTTCCAGACCTGCGCATGGGTTGGGGCCTGGACCTTCACTGGGCAGCTATCGCCCGCGAGCGTGGCTGGCGTTGCGGGGTAATCGACGCGATCCCGATCAGCCATCGCGCTGCCCCCGCCGCTAGCGCCTACTCGCGCGAGCAAGCACTCACAGAGGCACGCACGTTCCTGAGCAACCGGCCTTATCTCAGTGCGAGCGAAGCCCAACAAACCCTCGTCACCCACCGACACTGGTGAACGGCTCTTACCTCAACCCCACCGTGCCGGGGGCGGTCCACCCCAACCTCGCCATGCCAAGGACGGCGTGGAGGCAACAATGAAGGTCGCCGTCGTCTCCGAGTTCTATCCGCGCCGAGGCGATCCTGTGCTCGGTGTGTGGGCGCACCGTCAGGCGCTGGCCGCCCGCGAAGCAGGCGTTGAGGTACGCGTGCTGGTGCTGCACCGACTCATTCCTCCACGCGCCTCGCTCTCACAGGGGCCCGGTGGCCCGACCCGCGCGCTACGAAGCCTTGTGAGCGAGCCTCGCAAACAGACACTCGACGGCCTTGATGTGACCTACGTGCGCTATGTATCCCCCCCTCGCTCGAGCTCCTACCAAGCATGGGGCGCATGGGCGGCTCCCGCGCTCAAGCTCGCTTTGCGCGGCATGCGCCGCTCGTTCGAGTTCGACCTCGTGCACGCCCACAACGCTGTACCTGCCGGCGACGCGACACGCCGCGTGCTCGGTAACCGGCCAAAAGCCTTGAGGGTGCCACTCGTCGTGTCCGTGCACGGTGGGGACGTGCTCTACACAGCACCCCGCAGCGACGCCGGCCGCGAAGCGGTGGCACGCAATCTTGGCGTCGCCACCATGGTGCTCGCCAACAGTCGTGGCATTGCAGCGCTGGCGCGCAACTATGGAGCTGGCGATACTCGCGTGGTGCACCTCGGGGCCGACCTGCCCGAGCCCCGGGGCAGCGGCGGCAGCGGCAGTGGGACAAACCGACGAGATCACACGCCTTCGCTGGTTACCGTCGGCCACCTCATCGCCCGCAAGCGCCATGCAGATGTAATGCGCGCACTCGCTGTGCTGGCCAAGCGCCACCCGACTCTGCGCTACGTGATCGTGGGCGACGGTCCGGAGCGGATCGCTCTGGAAGGGCTTGCCGCAAGGCTTGGCGTCGCCGAGCGGGTGGAGTTTCACGGCCAGCTACCGCACGCAGAGGCAATCGAAATGGCGCGTCACTGCACTCTGTTCGCGATGCCCTCGACCGAGGAGGCGTTTGGCGTTGCTTACATCGAGGCGATGGCTGGCGGGGTGCCTGCGATCGGTTGTCGCGGCGAGCCGGGACCGGAGGAGATCGCAGCGGCAGGCGATGGCTTCGTGCTCGTTCCTCCGGGCGACATCGAGCGGTTGACCCAGCGCATCGACGAGCTACTGTCTGACACTCAGCGGCTGCGCGAGGCGAGTATCCGCGCACGCGAGACGGTCGCGGCCAACTTCAGCTGGCGGCGCTGTGGCGAGCAGACAGTTGCGGCTTATGAGCATGCGTTGCGAATCGCTTCTCACGAGCTCGAGGACACCGACCAATGAAGCCTTGCGGGAGGTGCCTATCGCTGTCGGCGAGCCCGCTTGATCGCCCGTGAAGCCGGTCCTGTTCGTGACCAACCACGCGCCGGCCTACAGGGTGGGCGCGTTCGAGCGCCTGCACGAGCGCGAGGACGTCGAGTACGCGCTGTTTGGCGGTCGCCTCAAGCACGGCGGTGGCACCACGGCGGACGAACTGCCGTTTCCTCACATCCATGTAGGCGAGTCCACCCTGAAGGGCGCAAGCGAGCTATATAGCCTCGCGGTAAGCGGCCGCTATCGAGCCGTTGTGGTCTCGACAGGCGGGCGAGTGGCGCTGCCCGCGGCATGGGCGGGAGCGCGCCGAGCACGCCTACCCCTGATCCTGTGGACTTCTTTGTGGGCGCACCCGCGCAGCGCCGCTCACGCCCTCAGCTATCCAGCCCTACTTCGCTTGTACCGCTCTGCGGACGCGGTCGTGACCTATGGCTCGCATGTGAGCGAATACGTGAGGGCCCATGGTGCGCGGCGCGTATACGTCGCGCCTCAGTCGGTGGACAACGCTTTCTGGAGATCGCCCGCGGCGAGCGCGCCGAAAAATCGTGGGTGGCCTTCGGAGGCGGGTGTGAAGTTCTTGTTTGCAGGACGCCCGGCCAGGGAAAAGGGACTGGGGGTGCTCGTGGAGGCTTGGAGTACGTCGGGCCTACAGGCACCAACCGCCGCGCTCGTCCTCGTCGGCGCGGGATCCACCCCCCCTTGGGTCCCGGCCGGCGGCGCGGTGGTGGGCTTCGAGGCGGTTTCCCAAGAGGAATTGCGCAACTTCTATGCGGGGGCCGACGTTTTGGTGTTGCCATCGATTTCAACGCGTACATTCCGCGAGCCATGGGGACTTGTGGCAAACGAGGCAATGAACAGGGGACTTCCGGTAATCGCAAGCGACGCGGTCGGTGCCGCGGCTGGCGGCCTGGTGCGGAACGGTCGCAACGGGCTCGTGGTGGCTGCTGGGGATGCTGTGGCGCTGGCCGCCGCGTTGCGCCGGCTCGCGGGCGATCCTGCTCTACGAGCCCGTCTGGGCGCGGCTGCGCGCGAGGACGTGGGTGCCTATACATACGACGCCTGGGCTGAGGGCTTCTCCCGCGCGCTTGCCGACCTCGGCCTGTCGGGGGGACGGTGAGGTAGCGTTGGGCCTCTTGGAAGGGCTGCCCGGCAATCTGAGGAGGGGCTTTGTGCTGGCGCTAGCGGCGCTTGCGCTGCTTGCGGGGGCAACCACCGCGCAGGCAAGCGAAGCCTCGCAAATCATCGAAAAGTGCGCACATGGAAAGCCGATTAGTGGCTATAGCCAGAGCGCCTATCGTCAAGCGCTCAAACAGCTGCCAACCATTCTCATCGAGTACTCCCCCTGCGGCGAACAGATTCGCAATGCCGAGCTCGCGGCAGCGGGCGGCGGCGCCGGGGGAACATCTACCGGCGCCGCTCCGAACGTACCGTTGGCGCTAACCCCGACCGAGCAGCGTGCGGTCCAGAGCGCCCATCACAACGGAGCGGCACCCGTACGAGTCGGGAACGAACCGATTCGCCCCGGTGTTGTGCACGCCAATATCGCCTCAGCGGTGAACACGCTACCCCACTCGTTGTTCGCCGTGCTCGCATTCCTGCTGGCCGTCGCCCTGGGGCTCGCCATTGGGGAGGGGGCCAAGCGTGTCCGCGCACGCCGCGACGGCTGAGCATGTACCGGTCGCGCGGCTCGACGAGCCCGTTGAGCCGCCCTCGCCGCCGCTGAGCCGGGCGCCGCGACCAGGTGCGACGGCGGCCGCCACGCTCGTGATCGCCGGGGTCTTGTGCTTCGCGACGTTCCTCGCTGGAGGCGGCTTGAACCTTGCGCCGATGACGACGCTCGAGATGACGCTTACGCTCGTCGCGGGTGCGCTCGTCGCAGGCTCAGTCGCGCTCGGCTCCCGCGCGCACCCACGTGGGCTCTGGTCGGTCGGGCTGCTGCTGGCATTCACCGCGCTTACCGGCTTGTCTGTCGTGTGGTCCGTGGCCCCCGATGCAAGCTGGCAGGACGCAGGCAGGATGCTCGCTTACAGCAGCGTGTTCGCGGCGGCGGTCACACTCGTGTGGATCGCACCGGAGGGCTGGCGGGCGCTCTTGGGCGGAACGGTGCTCGCTGCCGTCGTCGTGTGTGGCTATGCCCTGCTCACGAAGGTCCTGCCCAATGGGCTGGGCTTGAGCGCCGAAGCGAACTTCTACGCACGCCTACAGGAACCGTATGGCTACTGGAACGCGATCGGCCTGACTGCCGCGATGGGGGCGATCGGGTGCCTATGGCTGGGCGCAAGGCGCGCGGGACATGCCCTGCTCACGGCCCTCGCCTATCCCGCTATGGGCTTGATGATTGTCACTTTGATGCTCGCTTATTCGCGAGGGGCCTTGGCAGCGCTTGTGATCGGCGTGGCCGCCTGGATGTGCCTGGTGCCATTGCGTCTGCGCGGCGCACGTGTGCTGATCGTGGGTGCGCTCGGAGCCGGGCCAATCGTCGCCTGGGACTTCTCCCGGCACGCTCTAAGCAGTGACGGGGTGGCGCTTACTTCACGCGTTACGGCGGGCCACCAGTTGGGCGTACTGATTGGCGCGATGCTGGTCGTGCTGGCGCTCGTGGGTATTGCGATCGGCTTCTTCGGCGACAGGCGCGCGCCAACGAAAGCTACGCGACGTGCCGTGGGTATTGGATTGGCGGCTCTGCTGGTACTCGTGGTGCTGGGACTTGCGGGTGGACTAGCGGCTTCGAAGCGAGGCTTCACCGGCACGATCTCGCATGACTTGTCATCGCTTACGAATCCCAATGCGCCGGTCCCAGCGAACACGCCGGGGCGCCTGACCGCCGTTGGGAGCGTGCGCGCGCGCTATTGGAATGAGGCGCTTGAGATCTTTAAGGCGCATCCCGCGCTTGGCGCCGGTGCGGCCGGCTATGAGACCGCACGCTTGCGCTACCGAACCCAGCCGCTGGACGTGAGACAAGCACATGGCTATGTGGTGCAGACGCTTGCCGACTTGGGAATCGTCGGCCTGGCGATAACTCTCGCGTTGCTTATCGCGTGGATGTGGGCTGCCGGGCGTGCAACCCATCCGTTCAACCGGCGTTGGATGGCGCAGCGCTCGCCACCCTCGCTGGCCTGGCGAGAAGTGCCGGTCGCATATACGCCCGAGCGGATCGGAATGCTGAGCATGTTGTGCATCGTGGTGGTATTCGGAGTTCACTCGTTCGCTGACTGGACTTGGTATGTGCCTGGAGACGCCTTGGTGGCATTGCTTTGCGCCGGTTGGCTCGCTGGGCGTGGATCGCTTCCGGCCGGTGACATGGTGGCTCCGGCCGGATCAGCGCCGGCCGTCGAGACAAGTGAAGCTCCAAGCTTGCGCTTGCCCTCTGCACACGAGCTGGGACCGTTGCGCGTCGGGATCGCCGTCGCAGTTGTGGCGGGCGCATTGCTGGCCGCTTGGACCGAGTGGCAGCCCCAGCGCTCAATCGGGGCTTCCGAACGAGCCCTGGTGCTGCTACCGCACAACCCTGTAGCGGCTCGTGCCGCGGCGCAGGCTGGAGTCGAACGCGATCCTCTCTCCGCACAAGCGTTGTTCACGCTATCGGCGGTGGAGCACGCCACCGGTCAGAGCGCGCTCGCGCGGGCGACCTTGCAGAAGGCTGTGCAGCTGCAGCCATCCAACCCGCAAACATGGTTCACGCTCGGGCAGTACGACATGACTTCCAACCCCCAGCAAGCGGTGAACGAGTTGCGCGCTGCTGTTTACCTAGATCCGGAGTCGGTCGCGATCCAGAATGCTTACGTGGAGGCGCTGCGCGCCGCTCCTACGGCGACCGCTCAGAATCGCGAACGTCGGCCACTCGCCAGCAGCACACGGCGCGCACCGGAAAGCCCGCCCCGGCCGGCCACGGCCACGTCTTCGAAGCCAAAGTCGGCCAGCAGATCGACCAGCACGGGGCGCGTGTAGAAGCGCAGATGGTCACCGCGCGGGTCGAAGTGGACTTCGAACGCGCGACTGCTCAAAGCCAAGTGCAACCGCGAGAGGAGGCCGTGGTCGGGCGTGGTGAGCAAGAGCAGCCCGCCTGAGCGCAGCACGCGACGCACCTCCGAGAGCCAAGCCCCAGTGTCGGCGATGTGCTCAATCGTTTCTCCTGCCCATATGACATCGAAGCTTGAGTCCTCGAGCGGTAGAGGAGCTTCAGGCTCGATCAAGCGCACATCGAGCTCGGGATGATGTGCGCGGGCGCGCCGCAGTGGCTCTTCGGCTACCTCGAGGGCCACAACCTCTGCTCCATCACGCGCGAGGACGGCGGCGAAGTGGCCTTCTGCGCAGCCGATGTCAAGCACGCGCGGACGTTTACCCAAGCGCCCGCCCTCAGCGGCCACGCGGTGCAACAGGAATGCTTCGCGCAAGGAAGCATCGCTGGGCTGGAGCCCTTCGGGCACGCCCTCCCACAGGCTCTCGTAGTAAGCGCGCGAGGGCATGGCCGGCAAGGCTAGCGTGGTCCTGATGCAGCGGTCCCTCCACACCCGATGGGCGCGGTCGAGCACAATCTCTCACGCAAACCAGTGGAAACAGCGGGAACGATTCGCTTTCGAACCGCACATGGAGCGCCGCGAACGACTATGTTGTCGGCAGTGCTCTTGGTGGGACAGCCGTGAGGATGTCTCGTGGTCGGGGCTCGCGGGTCGGAGCGCCGGACGCGATGAGGGTCGCCTTTGACAGCCGGCCTTGTGTGGAAGTGCGCGGCGTCGGCCGTTACTCGCGCGGGCTGCTGGGCGGGCTGGAGAAAGTCGTGGGCGAAGGCATCGAGATCGTCGAGACGCACCGTCCGCGGCATGTGGACGTGTACCACTCGCCTTGGACCGACGGCGCGATCTTGCGCAGCCCGTGTCCGATGGTGGTGAGCATCCACGACGTCGACGCACTCACTCGCCCGAGCGAGCATTTGCGCCGCGGTGGCGTCTATCTGCGCTTGCGCCATCTGGCGCTAGCGCGTGCCACGCACGTGATCGTCCCGACCGAGAAAGTCGCCGAGGATACTGTCGCAAGACTCGGCTTGGAGCGCGAACGCGTGGTCGTGATTCCGGTGCCCAGCCCGGGGGGCGACACAGGCAGGCCCGGCAATAGCGCGGTGACGGAAAGCGCCGGTCGCCCAAACGAGGCGATAGTCATGTCTTCGTGGGGTTGGGAGGAGGTTGCGCGCGCTACTTGGAGCGTCTACGAGCGCGCTCTGTCCGAGCCGGGACGGGCATTTATCAGTACGCCCCGCGCTGCATCAGCACGGCTGGGATCGTCTTGAAGAGGATCGCCAAGTCAAGCGCCAAAGACCAGCGCTCGAGATAGATGAAGTCAAGGTGGACGAGGTCGTCGAAGTCGAGCTCCGAGCGTCCCGATACCTGCCATAGGCCGGTGATGCCGGGAAGCACGAGGTAGCGCTTGCGGTGCCAGTCCTGCAGAAGCTCGAAGTCACGCTCGGGCAAGGGCCGGGGACCAACCAAAGACATCTCGCCGCGCAAGACGTTGACGAGCTGGGGCAGCTCGTCCAAGGAGAAGCGCCGCAGGAAACGCCCGACGGGTGTGAGACGCGGGTCGTCCTTGATCTTGAAAAGCGCGCCAGAGGCCTCGTTGAGCTCCTCCAAAGCGCCTTGGTGCTCGTCGGCGTCGCAGTACATGGTGCGGAACTTCAGGCACGCGAACGGAAGCTGGCCGATGCCGGGGCGCATCGAGCGGTAGAAGACGGGGCCGCGCGAGGAGAGCCGTACTGCCAGGACGATCGCCAGTAGCAGGGGGCTGAGCACGAGCAGGAGCAAAGTCGAGCCGACCGCGTCGAAGGTGCGCTTGAGGGCGAAGTCGATCCCCTCGAACACGGGCGGGCCGAGCTCAAACAGAGGCACCGACTGGCCGGGCACGAACTCGGCGCGCTGGATCAGGATCTCCATGGTGGAGGGCGCGATACGCACGCGCACGCCGCGCCTGTGGCATTGATCCACCAAGTCGACCGCACGCTCCTGGGGGAAATCGGGGTCGGCGATGATCACCTCGTCGACACGCTCAGCGTCGATCACGGTTTGGAGATGATCGAGTGTGCCCAGGCAACGGATCCCGTTGGGGGGCAAGGGCTCGGGCGAGACGAAGCCGACGACTTCGATCGGCGAATTGGAGCCGTCGGCCAAGGCATTGGCGACGTCGTGGATGTGCTTACCGGTGCCCACGAGCACGGCCCGACGCTGGTAGCCGGCTGCGTGCAGGATCGCGCCGGTGGCGCGCTCGTAGAGGTAGCGCAAGGACGATACGTACAGCAAGGCGAAGCCGAGCGAGCCGTAGAAGATGTAGAAGCTCGAGAAGTGTTCGCCTGAGACGACGGCGAAGATCAAAGCTATAAAAGCGACTTGGAAGAGCGATCCGACGATGCGCGAGAGGCCGGGGCGTTGCGAGCGCTCGGCATAGAGGCCCGAGCGCGCGAACAGGAGCGCGGTCACAAGATAGGCAAACGCGAGGATCGATCTGGTGCCGTGATAGGCATTGCTGGCATCGAAGCTCGACAAGAGTGTCGCCTTCAAAGCAAGGGCAGTGAAGATCGCGAGCGACACTCCGAACAAGTCGAGCGCGAGCAAGGACACGACGCGCAAGGCCCTGCGCATAGTGTCCATGCGCAGCACGAAAGAGAGCGCCGGGGGCCGCTTGGAGCGCACGTCGCGACCAGACCGCGGTGCTGTTACCTCCTCGGCAGGGGCAGGCGCGTCAGCGACATCGGGGCGGCGTACCGGCGTATCCGCACGCGCAACCGGCGTGTCTGGGCGCGCAGAAAGAGACGACCGTGGGGGACGGCTGGTACGTGGCGCGTCCGGGGAACGAACTCCCATCTCGGACTTCACAACAGTTTAGGTTCCCAGATGTAGCGGTCGGGAACCCTTTGGGAGAGCACGTGCACGCGGGTGCGCGCGCACGTGGGGGCCATCGTTCGGCGATCGACAACTCTCTGAGATGACACTCCCGCGCGAAGGTCCGTGCGTGGTCGAAGCATGGTCCAACGGTTGGGAACCGTCCGGGAAGAGACGTTCAACCAACCAGCTGCTCTACACCGGAAGCGTCGATCGTGCGCCGCAGGCCGTCGCGCAAGGACACCTCGGGCGCCCAGCTGAGCAAGTCTTTAGCCAAAGAGATGTCGGGTCGGCGTTGCTTGGGATCGTCGACGGGCAAGGCCTCGAAAAGAATCTCTGAACCTGAGCCCGTGACCTCCTTGACCGCTTCAGCCAGTTCCAGCAAGGTGTACTCGTCTGGATTGCCGATGTTCACAGGATCGTGGTAGCCAGACTCGGCAAGCGCAATCAAGCCGCGGATGAGATCGCTCACGAAACAGAACGAACGGGTTTGGGAGCCGTCGCCGAATACGGTGAGTGGGCGGCTGTCCAAGGCCTGGCGCAGGAAGGTGGGAATCGCGCGTCCGTCGTGGGGACGCATGCGCGAGCCGTAGGTATTGAAGATCCTGACGATCGCGGTATCCACACCCTGTTGGCGGTGGTAGGCCATGGTGAGGGCCTCGGCGTAGCGCTTGGCCTCGTCGTAGACACCGCGCGGGCCGATCGGGTTGACGTGGCCCCAGTAGGTCTCGGCCTGAGGGTGTTCCAAGGGATCGCCGTATACCTCGCTGGTCGAGGCGATCAGGAAACGAGCACGATGACGCTTGGCGAGGCCCAAGGTGTGATGGGTGCCGTAGGAGCCGACCTTGAGCGTGTGCAAAGGCAGGCGCAGGTAATCGATCGGCGAGGCGGGTGAGGCCAGGTGGTAGACGAAGTCAACGGGCTCATCGATCTCATAAGGCTCGATGATGTCTACGTTTACGTGCCTGAAGCGTTGGGGATCGCGAATGTGCTCGATATTGGCCAAGGAGCCCGTCTCGAAGTTGTCGGCGCAGATAACCCTGTGCCCGCGCGCGAGCAGCTCATCGCACAAGTGGGAACCCAAGAAGCCGGCGCCGCCGGTGACCAAACAGGTGGGCACGGCCCGCACGATACAGGCTTCATATGATCTTGTCCGAGCAATGAGCGACGACAGATCGAACACAGAGCACGAGGAGCGCCTAACGGTGGCCCCGATCGTGGGTCCCGAGGACCCACGCCACTTCACCGATTCGGGCATTGAGATCGAGGCGCTCTACAGCGAGGAGGACCTGCCGGAGAACCTCGACCTGGGGACACCCGGAGATTTTCCCTACACCCGCGGAGTGCACAGGGAGATGTACCGCAAACAGACGTGGACGATGAGGCAGTACGCGGGCTATGCCTCGGCGAAGGAGTCCAACGAGCGTTATAGGTACCTCCTATCGAAGGGCTCGACAGGCCTGTCGATGGCTTTCGACCTGCCCACGCAATTGGGCTTGGACTCCGACAATCCGCGCTGCCTGGGCGAGGTTGGAAGGACGGGCGTGGCGATCGACACGATCGACGACATGCGGACGGCGTTCGACGGAATTCCGCTCGATCAGGTGTCGACCTCGATGACGATCAATGCACCTGCGGCTTGTCTGTTGCTGCTGTATGACCTTGTGGGCGAAGAGCAAGGCGTGCCCTCAGAGCTTCTGCGTGGAACCACTCAGAACGATGTCCTGAAGGAGTACATAGCGCGCGGCAACTACATCTATCCGCCGCAGCCCACGATGCGCTTGACGACCGACCTGTTCCAGTACTGCCAGGAAAACGTGCCCAAGTGGAACACGATTTCGATCTCGGGCTACCACTTCAGGGAGAAGGGCTGCTCAGCGGTACAAGAGGTCGCGTTCACGCTGTCATCGGGAATCGCCTATGTGACGGCCGCGATCGAGAAGGGCCTCGATGTGGACGACTTCGCGCCGCGCCTAGCCTTCTTCTTCAACGGCCACAACAACGTCTTCCAAGAGGTCGCCAAGTTCAGGGCGGCGAGACGCATGTGGGCCCACATCATGAAAGAGCGCTTCGGGGCGAAGAAGCCGAAGTCGACGATGCTGCGCTTCCACACACAAACGGGCGGCGTGACGCTTACCGCGCAGCAGCCCGAGAACAACATCGTGCGCGTCGCGCTGCAGGGCTTTGCGGCCGTGTGCGGGGGCACGCAGTCATTGCACACCAACGGCTTCGATGAGGCCTTGGCCTTGCCGACAGAGCACGCGGCCAAGATCGCCCTACGTACCCAGCAGATCCTGGCGCACGAGTCGGGCGCAGCCGACACGGTGGACCCGTTCGCGGGCTCCTATTTCGTGGAGTCCCTCACCGACGAGATCGAATCTAGAGCCAACGAGTTGATCGCCAAGGTGGACGCGCTCGGCGGCAGCGTGAACGCGATCCAGTTCATCACCGGCGAGATCGACGAGTCGGCGTGGGGCTACCAGGAGCGTTACCGGATCGGCCAAGACATCGTGGTGGGCGTGAACAAGTACGAGGAGGAGGACCTCGAGGTGCCCGACCTCCTGCGCGTGGACCCCGAGTCTGAGCGCGAACAGGTCGGCCGCCTGAAGGCCTTCAAGGAGAACCGTGACCAAGAGCTCGTGCAGAAGCGCCTGGAGGAGCTGCGCGAGACAGCGCGCGGTGAGGACAACTTGCTGCCGAGCATCCGTCAGGCCTTGAAGGACCGCTGCTCTTTGGGCGAGGTGTGCGAGGCAATGCAAGACGTGTTCGGCAAGTACGCGCCGACGTTCTAGCGACATGCCTCATTTGAAGTCCACCCACCCGGTCCTGTCGGGTGCATGCACCCGACAGCCGTCGGCGCATGCGCCGACGGTACAGGGCCGCATGCGGCCCTGTCACGACCGCACATGTGCGGTCGTGCCGGACGGCGTATACGCCGTCCGGGCCCAGATAGTCACATCGGAGCACCGGTTGGCTTAGGTGCCGGCCGGGCTCGAAAGTCATGTCGGGCGCCAGATGGCCTGTGCGCCGTCTGGATCAATAGGATCTTCCCCGTGATTGCGACGGTGCAGTTCTTTGAAGTCGTCCTGGCCGTACACATCATGGCGGTGGTGTTCGCCTTCGGCGCTACCTTCGCCTACCCGGTCTTGCTGGGCACGGTGAGCAAGGCCGACCCGCGCTCACTGCCAGCCCTATACAAGGCACTGCACGCGATTAGCCGCATGGTGATCATGCCCGGGCTTGCGCTGGTCGTGGTCTGCGGCATCTACCTCGCCTCCAAGTTGCACGTGTGGAGCGAGTTCTACGTCCAGTGGGGCATCGGTGTGGCAGTCGTGATCGGGGCTGTCGAGGGCATGTTCCTGAGCCCCAGAGAGAAGCGCCTGTGCGAGGTCGCCGATAGGGACGCAGCCGCCGCGGGAGACGCTCAGGTCAGCTGGAGCGCAGAGCACGACACGCTCGTGAAGCGCATAGGCGCCGTGGGCGCCACCATGGACTTGCTCGTGATTCTCACGATTTTGTTCATGGTCTTGAAAACCTGAAGGTTTCTGTGCCGTGGTGTTGTGTTGCGCAAAGGCATGACTTGCGCGCGTACCCACGCGCGCGCGTAGGGCACCCCGTTTCGCGAGCAACAACCTCCGAGCCGCTTACCGGACGAACCATATGCCGGAAGCGCACCGGCGGTACCCTGAACTGACTATGAGTGAGGGCTACAGAGTCGCCGTCGTCGGCGCCACCGGACAGGTGGGCACTTTGATGCTCCAGCTCCTGCGCGAGCGCCAGTTTCCCGCGAGAGAGATCGTGCCATTCGCGTCCTCCCGCTCGGCCGGCAAGAAGATCGAAGGGGTCGGCATCGTGCAACCCCTCACCGAAGACACCATCCAAGGCTTCGACTTGGCCTTGTTCTCGGCCGGCGGCTCCACCTCCGGCGAATGGGCGCCCCACTTCGTGCAGGCCGGCGCGGTGGTGGTGGATAACAGCTCGAAGTGGCGCATGAACAACGAGGTGCCTCTGGTCGTGGCCGAGGTCAACCCCGAGGCCTTGGCCTCCCACCAAGGGATCATCGCCAACCCCAACTGCTCCACGATGCAGATGGTCGTGGCTTTGAAGCCGATCCACGACGAGGCCGGGATCGAGCGCCTGGTGATCTCCACCTACCAGGCGGTGTCCGGCACCGGCAAGCAAGCGGTCGATGAGCTGCTCGACCAAGCCCACGCAATCCTGCATGAGATGGAGCCCGCTCCTCCTCAGGTATACGCCCACCAAATCGCCTTCAATGCCTTGCCCCACGCCGGTTCGTTCGCTCCCGGCGACGATCACACAGACGAGGAGCGCAAGCTGATCAACGAGACCCGCAAGATCTTGGGCGACCCCGAGATCAAGGTGAGCGCCACCTGCGTGAGGGTGCCCGTCGTCAACGGCCACTCCGAGGCCGTCAACATCCAAACGCGCACAGAGCTCTCGCCTGAGCAGGCCCGTGAGCTGCTGCGCACGGCCCCCGGAATAACCGTCGCTGACGATCCCGATGCCGCCCTCTACCCCTTGGCCACTCAAGCCACCGGCCACGATGAGGTGTTCGTGGGCCGCATTCGCCGCGACCCCGGCCACGAGCGGGCCTTGGACATGTGGATCGTGGCCGACAACTTGCGCAAGGGAGCCGCCACCAATGCGGTGCAGCTAGCCGAGCTGTTGCACGAGCAAGGGCTCATCGCGCCGCGCGGCGCTCCCGCCACCGCATAGCCCAAAGACCGCCGCGAGACGCCCGCAACCGCTCACGCGGGGGACCATCGAGCGCGAAATTGCAGCGCCCGCACAGTAGAAGGACTCTCGCCGCGACGCTCGAACCTGGGAGCGATGAGCGTCTCTACAGAGGTGCAACGCACCCTTGTGAAGTCACCGCCCGAGTTGTGGACGGAGCTGAGCAACCCCGAGGCGCTCGCTCGTCACCTTGGCGACTTCGGCGAGATCCGCATCACCAAGACTGAGCCGGAGACGAAGGTCGAATGGGAGGCCGAGGAGGCCAGCGGCGTCGTCCAGCTCAAGCAATCGGGCTGGGGAACCAAGGTGACCTTGTCGGTGACCCGCACTCCTGCGATCCCAGAGCAGCCACCTGTGGCGGAGCCGGGCATCGTCGCAGAGCCCGGGCCTGCGCCGATCGCGGCAGTCGAGCCCGAGCCGGTTGCCACTGAGCCGGTTGTCACCGAGCCGGAGCCCATCGAGCCGGAGCCGATCGCTGTCGAGCCGGAGCCAGTGCCAGTTGCCGCCGAGCCCGAGCCGGAGCCGATCGCGGCAGCCGAGCCCGAGCCTGAATCGGCCACCACTAAGCCAGAGCCGACCGCGCCCATCGAGCCGCACTCGGACCAATCTCCTGCGGAGCCTGAGCCCCAGCTTGGATTCTTTGCGCGACTCTTTCGCAAGCGCAAGGCGAAGAAGGTGGCGGTCCCGGACCCCGACCCGGTTGTCGGCGAGCCCGAGCCCAGCATGACCGCCGAGCCTGAGCCGGAGCCGGAGCCAGAGGTCGTAGCGCTGGCAGTGCCCGAGCCGATCTACCCCGAGCCGTCGGCTCCGCCCGAAGCCTCAGAACCGGTGGAAGACTTGGCCACTGAACTCGAGTCCTTGGAAGACCAGATAGCCGCGGAGACGACCCAGCTGCTTACCGGCGTACTCGACCGCTTGGGCGCCGCACATCACCGGCCCTTCTCGCGCGGATAACATTCCGCGCCCCGTGCGCTCCAAGGCCCCCGAAACCTACGACGAGAAGCTCGCCCAGCTGACCGAGCTGCGCGAGGCTGCCTTGCACTCGGCCCCCGAGGCTGAGGAGAAGCAGCACGCGCGCGGCAAGTACACCGCCAGGGAGCGTGTGGAGAAGCTGCTCGACCCCGGCTCCTTCCAGGAGCTCGACACGTTCGTGCGCCACCGCACCTACGACTTCGACATGCAGAAGAACCGGCCTTGGGGCGATGCCGTGGTCACCGGCCACGGCACGATCGACGGCCGCAGGGTGTGCGTGTTCAGCCAGGACTTCACCGTCTTCGGCGGCTCCTTGGGTGAGGTCATGGGCGAGAAGATGTGCAAGATCATGGATCTCGCTGCCAAGATCGGCTGCCCCGTGATCGGCATCAACGACTCCGGCGGCGCTCGCATCCAGGAGGGCGTCGTCTCGCTCGGCTCCTATGGCGACGTGTTCCTGCGCAACGTGCGCTCCTCAGGCGTGATCCCGCAGATCTCGCTGATCATGGGCCCGTGCGCCGGGGGCGCCGTCTACTCGCCCGCGATCACCGACTTCATCTTCATGGTGAAGGAGACCTCGCACATGTTCATCACCGGCCCCGACGTGATCAAGACCGTCACAGGCGAGGAAGTCGAGTTCGAGGAGCTGGGCGGAGCGATGTCGCACAACACCAAGTCCGGCGTGGCCCAGTTCGCCTCAGAGGACGAGGACGCGTGCCTGGAGGACTGCCGCTACTTGGTCAGCTTCCTGCCCCAGAACAACCTGCAGACCACGCCGCGCGTACAGCCCTCTGACGATCCCTTGCGGATGGACCCCGAGCTCGACCACGTCGTGCCCGACAACCCCAACAAGCCCTATGACATGCGCGACGTGGTGCGCCTGATCGTCGACGATGGCGAGTTCTTCGAGGTGCACGAACACCACGCCAAGAACATCATCTGCGGCTTCTCGCGCCTGGATGGGCATGCCGTGGGGATCGTCGGCAACCAGCCCGCACAGCTCGCAGGGGTGCTCGACATCGACGCCTCCGCCAAGGCCGCCCGCTTCGTGAGAACCTGCGACGCCTTCAACATTCCCTTGATCACCTTCTGTGACGTCCCCGGCTTCCTACCCGGCACCGCCCAGGAGTGGGGCGGCATCATCCGCCACGGCGCCAAGCTCCTGTACGCGTTCGCCGAGGCCACGGTGCCGAAGATCACGATCATCACGCGCAAGGCCTACGGGGGCGCCTACGACGTGATGTCCTCCAAGCATCTGGGCGCCGACTTCAACTTCGCTTGGCCCACCTCCGAGGTCGCGGTGATGGGACCCGAGGGCGCGGTCAACATCATCTACAGACGTGACATCGCCGGCTCGCCAACCCCGGACGAACGCAGACAAAAGCTGATGGACGACTACAAGGCGCGCTTCGCCAACCCATACACGGCGGCCGAGCGCGGCTACATCGACGACGTGATCGTCCCCCACGAGACGCGCCCCAAGCTGATCGCGGCACTCGACACCTTGCATACCAAGCGCGAGCCAGGGCCCAAGCGCAAGCATGGGAACATTCCGCTGTAGGAAGCCTCATGCCGGAAGGAGCGTGGGGCGTACCGCGCTCGCGCTGGCATGTCTGCTGGCGCTGACGCTCGCATGCCTGTCACAGACTGCCGGCGCCCAAAGCGGGCACACACCGCGCACCACCACCACCACCAAGAAGCACAGGCACAAGCCGAAGCACAGCAAACCGAAGCCCAAGCCGGCTGCTCACTGCAAGCTGGGTCAGGCACGTGTACAGGCCGGTAAGCGCTCGTTCTGTGTTGACAATGCCCTGCCGGTCCCAAACTCGACCCCGCAGGCCGCGACCGCGATCACGGCACTCCACCTGGGGATCGGCAACGCGCGCGACCGCCGCGGCCGGCGCTCGAAGTCGCTGTCACAGCTGCTCTCCCGGGTCGGCCCACACGCCTACGCAGATCTCGAAAAGGCAGTTTCGACCGGCATCTCCAGGGGAGAAAGCCTCCAGCTCGGGAGTGCTCAGACCGCACGCGCCGCGGCAATCGGGAGGAGCGCCGAGTCGGACTCGTGCGGATCCGCCGCCCAGGACATCTCTCCCCAGGACATTCCGGGCAGCAAAAGCGCCAAAGTCGGCGAGGCCAACGTGAACCTCGACGTAGAGGGCGGCGCCCTCAAGCTCGGCATCGACTTGAAAGGCAAAGGCATCGACATCTCCGTGACGCTGCGCAGCTGCGGCGACGGGTCGATCAGCCTCGATAGCTGCCCAACCGCCGAAGGCAAGCTCGAAGGTCACGGCCATACCGAACTGGAAGCGAGCTTCAAGGTCAGCGAAGGCGCCACCGTGGTGATGGCACAGGCCTTCAAGTTCGGCGGCGAAACAACCGTCAAGGCGCAAACGGGCGATGACGGCAAGCTCGACTACTACGACATCAAGCACATCTACACGCTCGTAGGCTCCTTCGGCGGCTCCAAGGCGAAGTTCGGCCCGATAACGGTCGACACCACCTACATCGGCGAAGCGCACATAGACATGCGCTCTGGTGGCGGCGCGCCGCCACCCGCGCAAGTCGACGTGATGCTGTCGATGGCTGGCGCCGATCCGGCGGAACGGATCGCGGCCGAGATCAAAGTCGCGCGCGAATCGCAGACGCAAGCCGACAAGGAGTTCGCCGCCGAGGTCGAAAAGGCGACGAAACAGCTCCGCGGTCAGGAAGGCTTCTGGCTCACTCCAAACAAATGCGCTTCGGTCAAGTTCGAACCGATCTCGGAATCGCTGAAGCTGCACAAGGGACAAACGGGCACCGTCAAGAGCCGCACCGAAGCCAAGGGCGGTGGTGCTCCGGCGGCAGCCAGCTGGACGCTCGGGGCTCAGCAGAATGCCGACTTCACGCCGTCCGGTAGCGAGGGCAACCCGCTGTCGACGGCCTACAACGTGACGAACGCAGGAAAAGGTCTGCTCGTCTCCGCGACCTTCAAGGCAACCTCGAAGGCGGGCGTCGCCGAAGACACTTGGAAGCAGAAGACCGAAAGCGTGATCCAATCCATGACGGGCAGCTTCAGCGGCCGCGACGAGCGTGGTGGGGAACTCTTTGAATGGTCGGGGACGGCGACCTGGACCCGTCTGCCGGAAAGCCCGGAAGGCGCGTCGGTCCTGGGTCTCGTCTCAAACGAAGTGACGATCACAGCCTCGGGGACAGATCCTGAGGGCTGCACGCAGACAGGCCAAGAAAAGGCGCCCTTGTTCCCCGGCTCGCCACTGAGCGTGCTCGGAGAAGGAGCGCCGGTCGGATACGACATCGACGTGCCGTTCAGCTACCCAGGGCTGATGAACGTGATCTTCTCGGGATGTCCCACCCCTCACGGCGAAGGCGACGGTCCCGGAACCGCCTCACTGCCCGGCGAGGCCCTGCTGACCGGCGACTTCTTCGCCGGAGGCCCGAGCGCGCTGATACAGACCTCGACCGACGGCGTCACGTTCGCCGGAAGCGCCACCGCCAGCGGTATCGAACCTGGCGAGCAGCTCAGCTGGAGCTGGTCGCTCACAGGCTCGACGTAACCGACTGCCCGCGCCGTGGAGTCGTTGGAGCGATTTTGCCTGCCCCGCGCGTGCGCGGCCTACTAATAAGGTTAGCCTTGTCAGCACGCCACGCGCACGCGCAGGGCATCCCAAACGGACAACCCACACACTACAGTCAGAGACGACCAATGGTCAACCGTCGCCCCCAACTGGAGCTGATCGCCCCGTCGGCATCGCCGGCCGAGGCCGCCGCGATAGTGGCCGCCCTGGAGCGCTTTATGCGCGACACGGCGCCCCCCTTGGCGGCGCCCGTCGCGGCTATCGATCCCTGGCTGCGCGCGGCTATGCTCGAAGGCGTGGCGCGCGAGGGTCAGAGCGATGAGCCCGATCCTTGGATAAATACCTAAAAGCCGCTAGGCTTTAGTACCAATCTCTCCGTAGGTCGCAAAATTGACCCGAGCTTGACCGCTCGGACCAGGAGGTTTTCGCTAGATGGAGCCAGTTTCGATACCCGCAGAGCAGGCCCTCAAAAAGGGCTCGCTCGAGGATCCCGAGGTCCTGCAGAACGTTCCTGGGCACGTGATCCCGATCCTGCAGCGGGAGTACGACGACTTCAAGACCGAGGCCACCAAGTTCCTCGATGGCGGCACGCCCGAAGACGAATTCATCAAGTTCCGCCTGCGCCAGGGCGTCTATGGCCAGCGCCAGCCCGATGTGCAGATGATCAGGGTGAAGCTCCCCTTCGGCGGGATCACCCCCGAGCAGATGGACAAGTTCGCCGACGTCGTCGAAAAGTACGCGCCCTTGGGCAAGGGTCACGTGACGACCAGGCAGAACGTCCAGATGCACCACATCCCCCTGCCCGAAATCGAGAAAGCGATCAGCGAGCTCGGCGAGGCTGGCCTATCCAGCCGAGAGGGCTGCGGCAACACCGTGCGCAATGTCACCGGCGATCCCTGGGCGGGCGTGGCAGCAGACGAGCTGTTCGACCTCACCCCCTATGCAGGCGCCTATGTGCGCTATTTCGTCAGGCACCCCACCACGCAGGGGATGCCGCGCAAGATCAAGACCTCGTTCGACGGCTCCCCGCGCGACCGCGCGATCAGCGGCATCCACGACATCGCCTTCAGGGCGCGCTTCAAGCAGATCGACGGCAAAGAGGTCAAGGGCGTGGAGATGCTCGTCGGCGGCGGCACCTCGATCATGCCGCGCGTCGCCCCCGCTCTATATGACTTCGTGGAGATCGACAACGGCGACTACTTGAAGATCTCCGAGGCCGTGTTCAGGATCTTCGACCGCCAGGAGTGGCTGCGCGTCAACAGGGCCCGTGCCCGCATCAAGGTGTTCGTGGACAAGTACGGCATCGATGAGTTGCGCAACCAGGTCGAGGAGGAGCTCAAGGGCGAGTGGGTCTCAGAACGTGACTTCTCAATCGAGCATCGCCTGTTCCTCGACGACGAGCGCGAGTCCGCGCCCGCCCCGCCAGCCAGCTATGGCAGCCCTAACGGCGACATCTCCGAGTTCGAACGCTTCAAGCAGGCCAACGTGGCCGCCCAAAAGCAGGATGGCTACGTGACGGTCGAGGTCAAGATCGTTCGCGGCGACCTCACTCCCGAGCAGTTCAGGGGCCTAGGTCAGATCATGCGCGAATACTCAGGCGGCTACGCGCGCACCACGGTGCAGCAAAACTTCGTGCTGCGCTGGGTACGTGAGGAGAGCGCCTACGACGTATGGAAGGCGCTCAGCGCGCTCGGGCTTGGTGACGCCGGCTCACGCGAGATAAGCGACGTCGTCTCCTGCCCCGGCACCGACTCTTGCAAGCTCGGGATCACAAGCTCGATGGGCCTCAACCAGGCCGTTCAAGAGCGCGTCGAAGCGATGGGCATCACCGATCCCCTGACGCGCCAGATTCACATCAAGATGAGCGGCTGCCCCAATGGCTGCTCCCAGCACCACGTCGCCGACATCGGCTTCTATGGCGCCTCGATCAAGGTTGGCGAGCACACGATCCCCGCCTACATCCCCCACGTGGGCGGCGTGTACGAAGGCGGCGAGGTCAAGTTCGGCACGCGCCTGAAGCAGAGGCTGCCCGCGAAGCGCGTACCGGAGGCAATCGAGCGCTGGATCAATCACTACCAAGCCAATCGCAACGACGGCGAGGAGTGGGGCGCGTTCGTGGAGCGCGTCGGCACACCCGAGCTCGAAGGGCTCGTAAAAGAGCTCTCGCTACCGGTTGACTTCGGCCTGGACACGATGAACACCTTCATCGACTGGAACCGCGACGTGCCGTTCCAGGTGATCCGTGGCGAGGGCGAGTGCGCGGTCTAGCCGACAACCATGCCGACAGCGTCGCCCTGGGCGAGGCCGTTCCCGCCGGGCTCTCCGACGGGACACCCGCGGGCGAGGAGATCGCCCTCAGCCTGAGCGACACCCTGCGTGAGGCGGTCGAGCGCCACGGCGATCGGATCGTGCTGCTGTGCTCCTTCCAGAAGGAGGAGTCGGTCTTGATCGATGAGCTCTTGCGCATCGGCGACGGCCAGACGCCCGTGCGAATCGCGACGATCGACACCGGCGTCTTGTTTCCAGAGACATTGCGGACCTGGAAGGCATTCGAGGAGCGCTTCGGGATAGACATAGAGGTCCACGACGCGAGTAACGCGACCGCGCCCTGGAGTGGCCCCGAGCATTGCTGCTCGGTCGCCAAGGTGGCGGCGCTCGAGCGCGCGCTCGCGGACGGGGAGGGCTGGATCACGGGCATCAGGAGAGAGCAAGGCCCCACGCGCGCAGACGCCCAGCTCGTCGAGCAAGACCTAAAGCGCGGCATCTACAAGTACAACCCTCTGGCGCTGTGGACCGAGAAGGACCTGTGGCAGCGCATCTTCGAGCGCGACCTCCCCTACAACGCGCTGCACGACCAGGGCTACTCCTCGATCGGCTGTGCGCCTTGCACTATGCCGGGGGCGGGTCGCGAGGGCCGTTGGGCAGGCATGGATAAGACTGAGTGCGGTTTGCACGTTGGTGGCTCATGAGCGTCGCCGAGCGTCCCCAACTGAGCCACTTGCGGGCGCTTGAGTCCGAGGCTATCCACGTGATGCGCGAGGTCGCGGCCGAACTCGAGCGCCCAGTGCTCCTGTTCAGCGGCGGCAAGGACTCGATCGTGCTGCTCAGACTGGCCGAGAAGGCCTTCCGGCCGGGGCCGTTCCCATTCCCCTTGATGCACGTGGACACGGGCCACAACTTCCCCGAGGTGATCGAGTTCAGAGACCGTCGCGTAGCCGAGCTCGGTGAGCGCCTGATCGTGGCTTCCGTGCAGGAGTCGATCGACAAGGGCCGGGCCGTCGAGGAGAAGGGACCGCGCGCCTCGCGCAACCAGCTGCAGACGGTGACGTTGCTCGATGCGATCGCCGAGCACAAGTTCGACGCAGCTTTCGGCGGCGCGCGACGCGACGAGGAGCGAGCCCGAGCGAAGGAGCGCGTGTTCTCCTTTCGCGACGACTTCGGCGGCTGGGACCCCAAGAGCCAGCGACCCGAGCTGTGGAACCTTTACAACGGACGCATCAAAAAGGGCGAGAACGTAAGGGTCTTCCCCATCTCTAACTGGACCGAGCTCGACGTGTGGGAGTACATCGACCAAGAGCAATTGGAGGTCCCCTCGATTTACTTCGCCCACGAGCGCGAGGTATTCCGGCGCGACGGCATGCTCTACGCCTGGCGTGAGGACGTCGAGCTGATCGAGGGCGAGAGCGTCTTCTCAGAGACCGTCCGCTACCGAACCGTGGGCGATATGAGTTGCACCGGCGGGGTGCGCTCGAATGCCTCAAGCCTGCAAGAAGTCGTTACCGAGATCGCCGCGACCAGGATCACCGAGCGTGGCGAGACACGCGCGGATGACCGCGTGAGCGAGGCCGCCATGGAGGACCGCAAGAAGGCCGGGTACTTCTAGTGAGTAACAGCGTCCCTCGCGGGCTTGAAAACCTGGGAACCACACGATGACACTCGACCTGTTGCGTTTCACGACCGCCGGCTCGGTCGACGATGGCAAGAGCACCTTGATCGGCAGGCTCCTGTACGACACCAAGCAGGTGTTCGAGGACCAGCTCGACCACGTCGCCCAGGCTTCCGAGCGCCGTGGTGGCGAGGGGGCGCTCGATCTCGCCCTACTCACCGACGGCCTGCGTGCCGAGCGCGAGCAAGGCATCACGATCGACGTGGCCTACCGCTACTTCGCGACCCCTAAGCGCAGGTTCATCATTGCGGACTGCCCTGGACACCAGCAGTACACGCGCAATATGGTCACCGGCGCCTCGACCGCCGACCTCTCGGTGATCCTGCTCGACGCACGCAAGGGCGTCTTGGAGCAGTCCAAGCGCCATGCCTTCATTAGCGCCCTGCTGGGGATCCCCCACCTGGTGGTGGCGGTGAACAAGATGGACCTTGTCGACTACTCCCAGGAGCGCTTCGATGAGCTCGTGGTCGAGTTCCAGGGATTCGCAGAGAAGCTGAAGGGGATCGGCACCGGAACGGGGCTGGGACGCGACATCGCCTATATCCCGATGTCGGCTCTCAACGGCGACAACGTTGTGGACCGCCTGGAGAACATGGACTGGTACGAGGGCCCCACGCTGTTGGACCTGCTTGAGCAGGTAGAGGTCGCCTACGACCATCCCTACGATAGGCCCGCGCGCTTCCCCGTGCAATGGGTGATCCGCCCGTCTGGGAATGGGTCCCCACCCACCCGCGACTACCGCGGCTACGCGGGCCAGGTCGCAAGCGGCGCATTTCGTACAGGCGAGGAGGTCGTCGTGCTACCCGGCGGCCAGCGCACGAGTATCGCCGCGATCGACACCTACGATGGTGAGCTCACGGAGGCACTCGCGCCGATGTCGGTGACGTTGAGGCTGAGCGACGAGATCGACATCTCCAGAGGCGAGACGATCTGCCGTGCCGAGCAGGCTCCGATTGTGTCTCGCGAGCTGGAAGCCGACATATGCTGGATGACCGATCAGCCCCTGCGCCAAGGCGGCCGCTATCTCGTCAAGCACACAACGCGTGAGGTGACCGCGATCGTGGACGGCTTGTGTGACCATGTGGACGTGCACACGCTCGAACGTGCCGGCGCACCCCAGGAGCTCGCACTCAACGACATCGGCCGCGTCCGCCTGCGTACAAGCGCCCCGCTTGTGTTCGACCCATATGACCAGAACCGGCGCACCGGCAGCTTCATCTTGATCGACGAGGCGACCAACAATACGGTCGGCGCCGGGCTTGTCGTTGCCGCATAGCGCTGCCGAAGACTGCAGGCGGTACCTGACAGCGCCGGCGTGTGAGCAAGGGCTTCACGATCAAGTAGGCGCGGATGCGTGCCATTGACTAAGCTCCCCGCCCGATGTTCTCGAAGGTCCTAGTAGCCAATCGCGGCGAGATTGCCGTGCGCATCGTGCGAGCCCTGGAGGAGATGGGCATCGCCTCCGTGGCGGTGTACTCCGAGCTCGACCGCGACGCGCTGCACGCGGCACGCGCCACCGAGGCCTACAACCTGGGCGACGGGCCGGCGGCCGATAACTACCTGAACGTTGAGAAGATCATCGACGCCGCCAAGCGCTCGGGCGCGGAGGCGATCCATCCGGGATACGGCTTCCTCGCCGAGAATGCCCCGTTTGCGCAAGCCTGCGAGGACGCCGGGATCGTGTTCATCGGCCCCCCTGCAAGCGCGATCGAGGCGATGGGCTCAAAGACCAAGGCGCGTGAGCTGATGCAGGCCGCCGGCGTGCCGATCGTGCCGGGCACGACCGAGCCGGTGGCCACGCCCGCCGATGCCTTGAAGATCGCCAAGAAGGAGATCGGCTTCCCCGTCGCCGTGAAGGCGGCCGGCGGCGGAGGCGGCAAGGGCTTCAGGGTGGCCTTGACGGAGGACGAGCTGGAGGGCGCCTTTGAGGGGTCCAGTCGCGAAGGCGAGAAGTTCTTCTCCGACCCGACCGTCTACTTGGAGCGCTACCTACACGACCCGAGGCACGTCGAGGTACAGGTCATCGCCGACCGCCACGGCAACGTAATCCACCTTGGCGAGCGCGACTGTTCGATCCAGCGCCGCCATCAGAAGGTAATCGAGGAGTCCCCGGCGCCTGAATGGGTCGTGGACGAGGCGTTGCGGGCACGCATCGGCAAGATCGGCGTGGAGGCCGCCAGGGCGGTCAACTACGTGGGCGCAGGCACGATCGAGGGCTTGCTGGCCCCCAAAGAGGACGGCAGCTCGGAGTACTTCTTCCTGGAGATGAACACCCGCGTTCAGGTCGAGCACTGCGTGACCGAGATGACCACAGGCGTGGACATCGTCAAGGAAGGCATTCGCGCGGCAGCAGGCGAGCAACTGGCCGTACGGCAGGAGGACGTGGTCCTGCGCGGACACGCGATCGAGTGCCGCATAAACGCCGAGGACGCTTCCAAGAACTTCGCTCCGGCACCGGGCAAGATCGGCGCCTACTCAGAGCCGAAAGGCCCAGGCGTCAGGGTCGACTCGGGCGTGGGAGCCGGTGGGGAAGTCTCCCCCATGTACGACCCGATGGTGGCCAAGCTGATCGTGTGGGACGCCGATCGTGAGCAGGCCACGAGGCGCATGCTGAGGGCGCTCGAGGAATACGAGATCGAGGGGTTGAAGACCTTGATCCCCTTCCACAAGGCGCTCTTGGAAACCAAGCAATGGGCCAAAGGCGAGACCTGCAGGGACCTACTCGAGGACAAGGCTTGGCTGAAGACGCTTGCCTTCGAGAAGCCCGCCGCAAAGACCGATGAGGAGGAGCCGGAGAAGGTCGAGCAGACCTACACGGTGGAGGTGTCCGGGCAACGTTTCGACGTGCGTGTCCTCGGCGCACCCTTCGCAGGCGCGACAGGCGGAGCTGCTCTCAACGGGTCGGCTCCGGCTGGTCAGGCAGCGCCGAAGCGCACCGCCAGAGCGAAGTCCGCGAGCGCCGGCGGTCCGGACACGCTGGAGTCGCCGCTACAGGGCAACATGTGGAAGGTGCTTGTCAAACAAGGCGACACTGTCACCGAGGGTCAGATCCTGTGCATCATCGAGGCGATGAAGATGGAGAACGAGATCACCGCCCACAAGGCGGGCACGATCGCTGAGCTGCCGATCGTGGAGGGCGAGCCGATCAATGCGGGTGCGCCGATCGCCACGATCAAGAGCGAGGCCACCAGCGAGAGCTGAGTCAAGTCTGGCTCGGCGACATTGGGCCCTCAAGGCCCACCCCAGACAACGAGAGCACGGAGGAGAGCATGTCAGCAGTGGACTACACCGCGGTGGCCGCCGGCCTCAGCCAAGCTATCCCCTTCAACGTGCATCTGGGCCTTGAGACGATCACCGTGGCCGAGGACCTTGGAATCGTGCGACTGCCCGACGATGAGCGCTTGCGCAATCACGTCGGCTCCCAGCACGCCGGCGGCTTGTTCTCGGCTGGCGAGGCAGCCTCGGGTGCCGCCTTCGTAGGCGCTTTCTTGGACATCATGGGCGAGATCACGCCGCTCGCCGAGTCTGCCGAGATCGCCTACAAGAAGCTTGCCAAGGGCGAGATCACGGCCACTGGGCGCTTTGCAGAGGATCGCGACGCATTGAAGGCGAAGCTGAACGAGGACGGCCGCGTGCGCTTCCCGATCGAGGTCGAGATGACCAGTGCGGACGGAACGGTGGTCGCCGAGATGACCGTCAACTGGTACGTGCGTCGCAACGACGCGCCACGCTGAGGAGAGATGTATCTATACTTTTTTGCGATTTTACCATTGCGGATACACTTGTATAGACCATCGCAAAATCGTATATTTTAGTACTCCATACGCAGACGCCTTAACAGAAGGCCTACTCAGATCAGTCGTCGGGCTCAGACGCTAGACCTCCGTGCCAGGCCCACTGGTAGTGACCAGCGCTACGTTCGCCTCATGGATCGCGCGTTGCGTCCTGGTGCGGCGCCCCTGAGGTAGCTC
Organism: uncultured Solirubrobacterales bacterium; assembly: GCA_963746645.1. Taxonomy (GTDB): domain Bacteria; phylum Actinomycetota; class Thermoleophilia; order Solirubrobacterales; family Solirubrobacteraceae; genus Palsa-744. Next base: position 2,226,561 of record CAVVBQ010000005.1, on the reverse strand, counting down.
CGCGGCCGCTCCAAGCGCACGCAGGGCAGCCAAATAGGCGGCGTCCTCCTCCAGGATCGAAAGAGCGCCCTGGGCGTCGAGCACGGAGCCGTGACCCGGCACTACATGCTCAGCCCCCAATACCAGCGGACGTAGACGCTCCAGAGTGCCCAGGTAAGAGTCGATTGATGCCCCTTCGCCTAGCACCGGAATCTCGATGGCGGACAGGTAGTCGCCGGCGACGAGCACACGGGCCCAAGCGATCCATATGGCCATCCCGTCGGCGGTGTGACCTCCGGCGGAGTGAAGGGCTAGCTCGTGCGAGCCGATCTCGCAACCCCCGGGGACGTCGAGTGCTTGGACCGAGCCAAGCGCGAGCGGGCGCGAGCGGGGAATGTAATGCTGCTCATCGAAGGCCCGTAGCTCACGCTGGGGAGCGCCCGGAGCAGAGCCCATCCGCTCGGCGCTCGTGAGGGCGCAACCGAGTGTGGCACCGGGAAAAGCCAAGCGTGCTAGCAAATGGTCCCAGTCGGCGTGCGTGACGAGCAGGCCGCTTGGCGCAGGAAAGCCCGACTGCTCAAGCAATGCGGGTAGTACCTCCAGCTCCTCGGGCAGGATGGGCGAATCGATCACGAACGTCTCCCCGATGTCGCCCTCGCCAACGCTATGTACAGCGATGGGGCCTTCTGGCTCGGAGCGCCGCCTGCCGCGCACGATCACGCAGTTGGTCTGCCAGATGGCGCTTGTGGCGAGCAGTACGTCGGCGTGCAGCGAGACGACGCGCACGCGTCAGGCGATACCCAAGAGCTTTGCTGCCTCGCGCAGATTGGGCACTTCCGCCGTGGGCTTGCGCTGCGAGGAGTCGAGCGCCTGCTTGTTGCGATTGATCCAGATGACGGGGATGCGCGCCTTGATGCAAGGAGAGACGTCGGAGTGGTGGGAGGCGGCAACGTGGACCCAGCCCTTCTTGGAGCCAAGGCGCCGGGCGCACTCGACGAAGTGGGCAGGGTCGGGCTTGTAGGAGCGCACCTGCTGAGCGGTCACGACAAGGTCAAAATCCATCGGGATGTGGCGACGGGTCTGACCGAGCAGCTTGTCGTCGATATTGGATATCAGCCCGAGCTTGTGCTTCTTGGCGAGCTTGGTGAGCTGCGTGGGGGTCTCCTTGAAAGGCTTCCAGCGTTGGACGGAGTCCGGCAGGAAGCCCGAGCGGGACGGTTCGAGTTTCCACTCCAGGCGCTCGGCTATCTCGATCGCAGTGCGACGCAGGACCTCGGCGTAGAGCTCGTAGGAGCCAGCCTCGATTTCCTGGGAGATCTCGTGGAAGAGCGGGATGAGGACGTTGCGGTCGATCTCGAAGTCGTCACGCTCAGCCTCCTTGGCGAAGGCCTCATAGATTCCGGTCTCCCAGTCGATCAGGGTTCCGTAGACGTCGAAGGTGACGAAGGTGATGTTCTTTGGAATCGGCATGGGGCGGGCATTATGCCTCGCACACGCCTCGGCGCGCGTTGCGCCCGCTTCGGTTAGAGTCTCGCGCCGCGTATGGACCTACTCGAGTACCAAGGCAAGCAGCTGTTCGCCCGCCACGGGTTGGAGGTGTCGGCCGGCAAGGCTGTGACCACCGTGAAGGAGGCCGTGGATGCCGCAAACGAGGTCGGCTACCCGGTCGTGGTGAAGGCGCAAGTATTGATTGGGGGGCGCGGTAAGGCCGGCGGAGTCAAGCTCGCGAGCAATGAAGGCGAGGCGCGCGAGCACGCAGAGAACATCCTCGGGCTCGACATCAAGGGCCATGTGGTGCGCACTCTGTGGATCGAGCACGCAAGCGATATCGCCACCGAGTACTACGCATCGGTGCTGCTCGACCGCTCTGCCAAGCAGCCGATGGTGATGTTCAGCGTGGAGGGGGGCGTTGAGATCGAGCAGGTGGCGGATCAGAGCCCAGAGAAGCTCGTGCGCCACCACGTCGATGCGTTGAAGGGCCTCAGCCGCGAGGAGGCCGTCGAAGTCGCGCGCAAGGGCGAAGCCGACGATGACGTAATCGAGGGTGTGGCCGACGCGCTGGTAGCGCTGTACGAGGTGTGGCTCCAGGAGGACGCCACGCTAGCCGAGATCAATCCGCTGATCGTGACGCCGGAGCGCAAGGTGAAGGCGCTCGACGCGAAGGTCTCACTCGACGGTAATGCTCTATACCGCCACCCGGAGAACCAAGGATTGTCAGACAGCGAGAACGAAGACCCGATCGAGCGCAAGGCCAAAGAGCAGGGCGTGCAGTACGTGGCGCTCGACGGTGACATCGGCATCCTCGGCAACGGTGCAGGGCTCGTGATGTCGACGCTCGACGTCGTTGCGCAGGCGGGCGGCGAGCCGGCCAACTTCCTCGACGCGGGCGGCGGCTCAGACGCGGGCAAGGTCAAGCAGGCGGTCGAACTGATCCTCGACAACGACAAAGTCAAAGCAGTGCTGTTCAACATCTTCGGCGGTATTACTCGCTGCGACGAGGTCGCTAAGGGCCTGATCGCCGCTTTCGCCGACATTAAACCGGTCGTGCCGTTCGTGGTCAGGCTCGATGGCACCAACGACGTCGAAGGCCGCAGACTGCTCGAGGAGGCCGCTTTGCCCAATGTGCATGCTGCGAGAACGATGAACGAGGCTGCGGAGAAGGTCGTTGCATTGGCGGCAGCCGAGGGTGCTGGGGCAGCAGCATGAGCGTGCTGGTCGGCAACGACACGCGTCTATGCGTAGCTGGGATGACCGGCAAAGAGGGGTCGTTCCACACGCTCAACAACCGCCGCTACGGCACTAACGTTGTCGGCGGCGTGACGCCCGGCAAGGGCGGCCAGGACGTTGAGGGGATACCCGTATTCGACAGCTGGGAAGAAGCCGCCGCCCAGGCGCAACCGAACACGGCGATGATCTTCGTGCCACCACGCTTCGCCGCCGACTCAATCCTCGAAGCCGCCGCGGCGGGCGTGGAGCTGGTGATCGCGATCACCGAGGGCATTCCGGCGCACGACGAGCTGAGGGTTTACAACACGCTCAAGCGCGACTTTCCGGGTACGCGGTTGGTTGGGCCTAACTGCCCCGGCATCCTCTCCCCGGGCAAGGCGAACGTTGGGATCATCCCGGCGTCATTCTTCAAGGAGGGCAACGTGGGCGTGGTATCGCGCTCAGGCACGCTGACCTACCAGATCGGTAACGAGATCGCCCAGGCCGGTTTCGGCTGCAGCTCGATCGTAGGCATCGGCGGCGATCCAGTACCGGGCTCGTCGTTCGTGGACATCATCGAGTTGTTCGAGGGCGATTCGCAGACCGAGCTGATTGTGCTCTCCGGCGAGATCGGGGGATCTGCGGAGGAGGAGGCTGCGGAGTACATCGCGGAGTCCGTGAGCAAGCCCGTGGTTGCCTACATCGCCGGATTCACCGCCCCTGAAGGCAAGCAAATGGGTCACGCCGGAGCGATCGTGTCTGGCTCCGCCGGCACGGCCGCCGCCAAGGCGCTGGCGCTCGAAGCCAAGGGCGTGCGCGTGGGGCGCACTCCGACCGAAGTCGCGGAGATCGCGATCGAGATCCTTGGCGGAGTGACCACCGAGCAGCGATGACGGGTTCGCCGCTCAGCCAGCAGCTACCCTAGGACTCGTGGACCAAGAGGTCGCTAAGACGCTGGGAGAGTTGGAGCTCAAGCTCCAACAGCTCGAGCACGAGCTGACCTCGATCGGGCATCAGGACACGCCAGGCACACCAAGCGATCCTTCCTATGAACCGGCTGAGGGACCGTCCTCTCCAGTTCAAGCTCCAGCCGGCCTGTATCCAGCTTCACCCACGCCGGCGGAGCCCCACACCGTGCCGGTATACCCTCCAAGCGGGCCCTCACAGCCGTCAGGGAGGCTTGTCGACGAGGCGGTCGAGCCGTCGCCCTCCGAGCAGATGTTGGCTGATGGGGACGGGTTCGGTGGACCCGCGGTATTCGGGGGCGAGGAAGTCCCGTCACAGCGGGGCGCAACGATCGAGCGCGACTGGACCGCCGAGGCGCGGGAGACAGCCTACGGCGAGATCCCAACGCCACCGGCCACCGCGATGCCGCCCTCAGGGGAGATGCCTGGCCCGCCGATTCCCCCGCCGGCGCCAATACCTCAACCGCCTCCGAGTAACCCACCGGGACCGCCGCCGCCCGCGACGCCTCCAACGCCGACACCCCAACCTGAGCCGGCGCCCCTGCCGATCGACGTGGTGGAGCTGGTGCGGTTCAAGGAGAAGATGAGGCGCACGTTGGACGAGCTGGTGGATGAGTACAGCAGGCTGATTGCAGTGGACCGTTCGTCCGACCCACACGCCTGAAGCCGGCCAACACTCGACGAGGAATCCGCATAAGCTTGCGCGCCATGTCTACGTCCACGATCTCATTCGCCAGAGGAGCCCCGTCGCTCGACATCGTCGACGTGGAGGGCCTGAAGGAAGCTGCGGTGCGGGCTTTCGAGAGCGATCCCGCCGGGACGACCGCCTATGGGACGTCGATCGGGTACCCGCGACTACGTGCATGGATCGCTGAGAAGCATGGTGTGGAGCCCGAGCGGGTGCTCGTGACGAATGGATCGATGCAAGCGGACGCGTTCTTGTTCGAGCAGCTCGTGAAGAGCGGCGACGACGTGATCGTGGAGCGTCCAACGTATGACCGAACGCTGCTCTCGCTGAGAGAGCGCGGTGCGCAGGTGCACGCGGTGGAGCTGCAACCAGACGGGATCGACACGCAGGCGCTCAGCTCACTCCTAGGCGGAGGCGTGAAACCGAAGCTCGCCCACATCATCCCCAACTTCCAGAATCCGGCCGGCTATACGCTGTCGCTCGCGAAGCGCAAGTCGCTGTTGGAGCAGGCGAAGGAGCACGACTTCCTGATCTTTGAGGACGACCCTTACGTGGATTTGCGCTTCAGCGGCGAGAAGCTGCCGACGATGCTCTCGATGGACCCGGAGCACGTGGTTTATGCGTCATCGTTCTCAAAGACAGTGTGCCCGGGGATCAGGGTTGGGTATCTCGTGGGACCGACCGACTTGATCGCGAAGATCGCCAAACTAGCGACAAATACGTACATCTCGCCAAGCATGGTGTCGCAGTCGATCGTGTACGAGTTCTGTGCGTCAGGCGCGATCGAGCGCTCGATCGAGACTGTGAGGACGGCGCTGGCCAAGCGTGCGCTGACCCTGCAAACCGCCCTGAACCGTGATTTGCCTGAGGCGAAATTCGTGGCCCCGGAAGGGGGCTACTTCATGTGGGTGGAATTGCCCGAGGAGACCGACGTGGACAGTCTGTTCAAGCTCGCGGGTGAGCTGGGCGTGGCCTTTGTGAAGGGCACCGACTTCTTGATCGAGGGCGGCGAGAACACCCTGAGGATTGCCTACTCAGGTGTGACGCCAGAGCAGATAGAAGAAGGCGTGGCTAGGCTCGCTGAAGCGTATATATCTCTCTGAACTGCGCGTGTCGCTAGGCAGCTCGACGTTCGAGCGCTTGCCAAGGGGGGAACGGGAGGGGAATTTCGGGAGACAAGATCCGCAGCGGACCGCAGACTGCGATTTGTGGCCGGTCGCCACGCCGTGGCGCCGGGACGCGAGCTAAAAACTAACGGCCGTAACGCTGTCCGAGCACTAGCTGCTCCGGAAGCGCGGTGCGCGGCGGCGGGGATGGGTCGGCGGTAACGGAAACCGTCTCGGCGACGCTTGGGGTGAGTATGCAGCGCGTTCCGTCGGCAGTCTCGACGATGACCTGCTCATCGTCGTGGACCACCAAGGTGCCCTCGAGCCCCGGCTCAATGCCTGAGGCCTTTAGGTAGTGCAAGAGGTCCTCGGCCTCATTCTCGAAGCGCAGGATGCGCACCGCGGCTCCCACCTGGACATCGGCGAGCGGGACACCCGCGAGCCGAGCTCCGGCGACGATCGGGTGGCCATGGGGACAGGTGGTGGCATCGCCGATCGCGGCGAGCATGCGTTCCTCAAGCACAGGCGACATGGCGTGCTCGAGGCGCTCGGCCTCCTCGTGGACCTCATCCCAAGGGACACCGAGCACGTCCGTGAGAAAGCGCTCGATCAGGCGGTGGCGACGCACGATGCCCTCGGCGTGCTCAACTCCCGAGGGCGTGAAGGCGATCGCGCGGTCAGAGCCACGCGTGATGTAGCCATCGCGCTCGAGGCGTCCGACCATCTCGTGGACGGTGGGCGCGGAGAGCTGCATGGCGCGGGCCACGTTGGCGCCGGTCATCGGCAGGCCGGCCTCGTGAAGCCAGAAGAGGATCTGCAGGTACTCCTCCTCGGCCACAGTCGCGGTGGGGGCGCTCTCCTCGCTCATCTTCCCAGCGTATAGGGTCGGCGAAGGGAGCACGTCCGGCGAGGTTCGTAGGGACAGCTCCGGCGAGGTCTTGAGGAGGCAGGTCCGGCGACGAGCGGTCAGCCGGAGAGCTGCTCCCAGGTGCACTCGCGCGGGTCCTTGTCCTCGCGCCAGCGTTTGAGCTTTGCGCCGTGGCGGATGCGCCCAGCAGAGACATGGTCGAAATCGATCTCAATGACGAGCTCGGGGCGCAATGCCACCCACTCGAGGTCGCGGTCGGCACTCCAACGGCTGGGCTCGGCCGAGCCGCGCTCACCAGTCTCGTACGGAGCTAGCGAGTCGACGAGCTCGCGCTTGGCCTTGGCCGTGAGCCCGGAGCAGTGACCGACAACACGCAAGTCCTCGCCGTCGTAGAGCGCGAGGATCAAGGCGCCAACAGTGCGCTCCTCCTTGCCCGGACGCCATCCGGCAAGGACAGCGTCGATCGTGCGAGTGCGCTTGACCTTGACCATCCCCTTGCGCTCTCCCGGCAGATAGAGGGCAGAGCGCTCCTTGGCGATCACACCCTCTGCCTCGCGCAGCCACGACTCGGCCTCTTGAGGCGTGTCAACCGAGACCATCAGCTCGACCGGAGCATCATCGAAGTAGTCCTCGGCCAAAAGCTGCTCCAGGCCGGCCCGGCGCTGTGCGAAAGGCTGATCAAGCCACGAGTGATCGTCGTGGGCGAGCAGGTCGAAGGCGATGTACACCGCCGGGGTCTCGACGGAGAGCCGCTCCACGCGCGAGGCGGCAGGATGGACGCGCTGCCCGAGCGCGTCGAAGTCCTCACGCCCAGTGGCGTCGCGCACGACGATCTCCCCGTCGAGCACGTAGCGACCCGGCGGGAAGCTCAGCTCGGGGAAGTAGCGGCCGAGTGTCTTGCCGTTGCGCGACTGTAGGAAGATCTCCTCGCCGTCGACGAAGGCGATACAACGGAAACCGTCGAGCTTGACCTCGTAGACATAGTCCTCACCCTCAGGCAAGATCTTGCGCGAGAGCGCCAGCTCGGGCTTGAGCGGAGGCGTGAGCGGAAGTGTCATCGCCGGGGGAACCGCGCCCGATTGGACCGTTTGGTGGCAAGCACGTGGTGAGACCCGGCAGCCACCGCAGTCACGGATGTGAAGCGTGAGCTCATCGTTGCTTGGCCCGACTTGGCTGGACGCGACTGGGCTCACCAGTCTGCTTACGGAAGTGAGGCGGCCAGGGAGCGTCGCCAAGCCCCTCGCGCTCGTCGCGTGCGGCAAGCTCCAGGAGCGAGCCAAGCGAGCCGGGATGCTCGTCGATCGTGGCGGAGGGGTCACCACGCTCGCGCAGCCGCGCGGGAACGGTGTCGATCCGCAAGTCCGCCGGCTCGACGTCAGACACCTCGTCCCACTCCAAGGGGCAGGAGACACGCGCGTCGGGCACCGCGCGTACCGAGTAGGCGGAGGCGACTGTGCGGTCACGGGCGTTTTGGTTGTAATCGATGAAGACTCCTTCGCGCTCCTCCTTCCACCAGCGGCTGGTGGCTTCGCGAGGCATACGCCGCTCGACCTCTCGCGCGAGCGCGAGCGCGGCGCGGCGCATCTCGCTGAACTCGTGCTCAGGGACGGTGCGCACGAACACGTGTATGCCACGCGAGCCGGATGTCTTGGGGTAGCCGCGCAGGTTGTGCTCCTCGAGCACCTCGCGCACGGTCAGCGCTACCCGACGGACCATCGCGAAGTCGATGCCGGGACCCGGGTCAAGATCGATACGTAGCTCGTCGGGATGGTCGAGGTCGGAGCGACGCACGGGCCACGGGTTCCAGTCGATCACGCCCAAGTTGGCGCCCCAGACGAGGTGAGCGGCATCGTTGGGCACAAGCTCGCGCGCATGACGACCACTCGGGAAGGTGACGGTAGCTGTCTCCAGCCAGTCGGGTGCTCCGTTGGGTACGCGCTTTTGGAAGAACGGCTTGCCCGCTACACCATCAACCCAGCGCTTCATGACGGTCGGGCGCTCACTCAAGTGACGCACTACCGCCTGCTCGCACTCGAGGTAGTAGGCGATGAGATCCATCTTGGTGAAGCCCGGCTCTGGGAAGAAGAGCTTGTCTGGTTTCGAGACGCGCAGCTCTTGTCCGGACACCTCCACCGTGACGTGGGAGCCATCTTCATCGCGCTTGCGACCCTTCGGGGAATCCGCCTTAGGCGCCTCCCCGCGAGCCTCTTCATCGTCAGCCTGCTTGCGTGGCACACCTGAAAGGATGCCAGTCGTGATCTCAGAGACCGTGCTCGTGCTTGCTGGGCCGTTTGACGAGCGGCTCGATGGACAGCGCGTGGGCGCCGCTATTGCACGTGGCCTGGAGCAAGACGGCCGCCTTGAGTGCGATGTGTGCGCGCTTGAGTTCGACATCGGCTCACGTGCTGAGGGAGGCGCCCAAGATGCGTCAGAGCCGCTAGTGGGCGCCAACTTCGAGCGGCGCATGAAGGCGGCCAGGGCCATTGTGATCGCCTGCGCCCGCTTGGATGACCGTGCGCTCGCGGGCAGCACGGCGTTCGAGGCCGCCACGCGTGCACGGCAATCCGGGGTGCCCGCCTACGCGATCACGGGTCGCGCGGCGCTCGATCCGTTTGAGGCGCGCATCGTTGATCTACAAGTAGCCCTAGAGGCACGGACCCCACGCGGGCTTGCTGTCGCAGGGCACAAGCTCGCGGCTTTCATCTAAACCTTGACCACTAACCATTTCAACGTGCTCGCGGATTGAGTATCGCGCGAGATATGTCCTCACGATAAGCGAGAGGCGCTCTCGGTAGATGATTGCGACCCACCTTTACCGGATGGGCGTATCGTTCTGACATTCGACTTGTCCCGTCCGCGATAGCGCGAACGCAGGACAATCGCAGCCGCAATCTCGCTGTCCTTGGCAAGGCTGGCAGCCAGCTCCTCTACGGCAGGGCCCACAAGGTCCTGCGCCGATCGCAGAGATCGCACGAATACCGCGGCCTCGAGCGCGTCCGCGGCCTCGCGGGAGAGTTTGATATTGAGTTGTGGAGAGCCCATTCCTAGATTCTAGTTTCTATCCGAAGTCTGCAGTAAAGTTCAAGCATGCCTTCTCCCGGTCGTGAGTCTCAACCACCCGAGGACATCGCTACTCAGATCACGACAGGCGCATGGCTCGTAGCCGCCAGTGGAGGCCTAATGGCAGCCCGAGCCGGCAGGGTGCTTCAAGACACTGAACGACTAGCCCTGACGACATTGAGCGATACGATGCGCTCTGCGGCTGACCATGAGTCGATCGTCGCGATATCCAGCCAACTCGGGCTCGTATCAGCCAGGGAGGCTACTTATCTGATCGATGCAGTCGGAGCAGACGCAGCCCCAGCACTCAATGAAATGGCACAGGTCCTCCATCGGGCGTCCGAGGAAATACTCGAGCCAGGCGACGAGCAGGGCATTACTCGTGTCCAGCGGCTTTTGCTCGCGCTGAGCGAGCTACGACTTGCTCAAGCACGTAACGTTGACCGGTCAGATCCCGTGGAGTCCTGGTGGCCGACGACACTGAGTTCCGTTTCGTAACGGCGAGCGTACGTCGCGCGGCCAGACTGCAACGCGAGTACGTCGAAGCATTCCTGGAAACCGCGAATACTGATCGGCGGTCCATAGGAGAGCAATTTGCCGAGTTGTGCGCTCAGATCGATCACATAGTCGAGGACTACGAAGAGAGATACGCCGCAACTTCAGACCAGCTTGACTGCAAACTCGTTCTCAACGCCGCACGTGAGCTATTGGTTTGGACCAAGAACCTGCAACTTCAGCGAGCTTGGCTCGACGCCGCCACGACGCCACCAATCGATCTCGGCTCTTTCTACTATTTCTCGGGTCTCACCAAGGCGATAGTGCGTGATGATTCTGAGCTGACGATAGTCGCCACGCACGAGGGCTCCTACGCCACGGTGGTTAACCCATTCAGGCAACCTGCCCACCCTGTGCCACACGGCATCGTTCTCGTTGCGCTCATCCCACATAGGGAGACAAGTAGTGGCTTGCTTCACCCCCTACTCGCTCACGAGATCGGACACGGCGTCGCAAAGGTTCATGGCTATACCGATCGGCTTCAGGCGAGGCTGACAGGGGGTAATGTTGAGGAAGCACTCGATAAGGGCGCAACTGAAGAAGCGCAACGGTCGAAGCGCACACCAAAGGAGGAGCGCGCTGTCCTCGATAAGCGGTTTGGGGCATGGATCGAGGAGATATTTTGTGACGGGGTTGCTACCGCGTGCCTTGGCGCCACCTACCTCTTTTCCTTTGCCACTGAGGTACTTCCGGATGACATCGATACCGCGGGACCAAAGCACCCTCCCACACGCCAACGGGTGCGACTCATCCTCAAGCATCTCGACCGAATAGGTTGGGGCGAGTTCCTTGATGACGAAGTCCCCGACTTCATGGAGTGGGTACGCAGTGTTGTACTAGCAGAACCATCTCCCCAAAGACCGAGCGATGAGGCGTTGCTGTCGGCTATCGACCTATCCGGCAAAGAGATTCAGGAAGTCGTAGATGAACATATTGGGAAGCATGTCGTTGTTCCTGATGAGAATGCGCTGACCGCGGTGGCAGGATTGTTGTCGCAGCACGTACCACCCGCACAGCATGAGGACGGTAAAGCCATCGACCGCCCAACCATCGTGGTTGGCTGCTGGCTGTCAGCCCTGAAGAGCCGGAGCGGTACGCTGGAGGCCCTAGCCGAGGCAGTTGATTCGCCCGAGCTAGGTCAACTGCTCCCTTATGCGCTCGAGCTAAGCGTCATCGTTGATAGGTGGCAGATGGCATGAGCGTCCTGGGAAGAAGAGGGCTCGAAGAGGCAATCTTAAACCGCCCGCCCGGTGAGCGTCTGACCATCATGCCGCTCATCGATCCGACACAAGTCGGCGAGGCATCGATCGACGTGCGTTTGGGCACCCGGTTTCATATTCTCAAGCGGATCCAAGATTCAGGACTAGATCCGAGAACCGTCACGCAGTCCAGAGTGGAACGAGCCCACGACGAGGTGGTCATACCAATAGGCGAATCCCTCTGGCTACATCCTGGACAGTTTGTGCTCGGCGCGACACTCGAGTACTTGCGCTTTCCGAAAGATCTTGCCGCCGACGTGGTCGGACGCTCCTCCTGGGGGAGAGTTGGGCTACTGGTTGCCACGGCAGTGATGGTCCAACCGGGATATCGCGGCACACTCACGCTCGAGCTGGTGAACCACGGCGATGGACCTATTGCGCTTTACCCCGGATCTCGAATCGCGCAATTGGCTGTCCGGCCCGTCATTGATGCGTCAGACGAGCTATATGCGGGCAAGTACATCGGTTCGACCGGTCCGCAGGTGTCACACCTTGCCAAGGAGCGTGCAGAGATTGACGCCCTAGGACGTACAGCACAGTTATTCACCGCCCCCTGAAAGTCTTAGACAAGCTAAGCAAAGGTTTTGGGAGGCGGGTCACAGAAAGCACTCACCCTCGCCGCGGTAGGTCGGGACTTGCTCGACGATTCGCTCTCCTTCGATCAGATGAAGCCTGTCGAAGCGCTCGCACAGCTCGCCAGCCTTGGCGTGGCGAAACCAAACACGATCTCCCACCCTCAAGTCGCGAGCCGGGGCACCGCTGAGCGGTGTTTGCACCTCGCCGGCACCCTCCTGCTTGTCGAGCACGAGACCCTGCGGTAGGAACGGGGTAGGCAAGCGTGCCGCATCGGCCGGGCCGGATGCGAGATAGCCACCGCCGAGCACCGTCGCCACACCAGGGCTTGGCTTACGTACGACTGGCAGCGCGAACAGGGCCGCCGACTGGGGCTGGAAGGAGCGGTAGGCGTCGAACAAGGTCGGGCCGTACAGCCCCGAGCCGGCGGCGATCTCAGTAACAGCCGGCTCAGCGCCGGTTAGCTCGAGGCTGCCGGTGCCGCCACCGTTAACGAAGCGCAGGGGTGACATCGAAGCGGCGTGAAGCACGTCTTGGACGGCGGCCACGGCTTCAGCTCGGCGCGTTGCCAGCTCCTTGGCGGAGCGCCGCTTTAGCGCCTGTATCGCGACTCCGCGCAAGCGCTGACCCGGCGGCGAGTCGCCGAGTCCCGCGATTTGCGACTCGTAAGCCATGATCCCAACGAGCCGCAGGCTCTCGCGCCCGAGGATCTCGCGTGCAAGCGCGGCCGCCTGTTCGGACGTGTGCACCGGCGAGCGCTTTGCGCCGATGCGAACGCGCCCGTCGAGCATCCATAGGCCGGCATCCAGATCGATGCACACTTCGACTGCTGCACGACCTTGGCCATCGCCCCCTCGCCCAATATCTTCGCCCCCTCGCCCAATACCTTCGTCGGCTCGTCGAGCCCCACCAAAGCCGGCCACCGCCTCGATCAGGTCTAGTTGGGCCACACTGTCCACCATCACCGCCAGGCGCGTACTTGGCTTGCGCTCGAGCAGAGCCACGAGCGCACTCAGTGCGGATCGGTCGACCGTGGGATATGCGACAACCAGGTCCTCGAAACCATGCTCGGCCAGCCATATGGCCTCGGGCAAGGTGAACGCGAGCGTCCCTGAGAAGCCCGGGCGCGCGAGCACCCTTTCTTGAAGCACCCGGCAACGCAAGGACTTGCTCGCCAAGCGGATCGGCTTGCCGGCGGCACGTCGTTCCATGTCGGCGGCGTTGCGCCAGAAGGCGTCGATGTCGAGCACCGCGAACGGCGCATCCAAATCGGCGGTGGCACGATTGAGCCGCTCGAGGCGAGGGTCGGTCATGATGGGGCAGAGCCCACGGGCCCCAACACGCGATCGGTCCATGCATTGCCGAAGCGACCTTCGGGATCCAAGCGGGCCCGCACGGCCTGGAAACGGTCCCACTCCGGATAGCGCCCCCGCAAAGTGGCCGCCGTCTGAAAGTGGCGCTTGCCCCAGTGGGGGCGTCCGTTGAGACTGTCCATGATCTGCTCGACGGCCTCGAAATATCCTCGCCAAGGCATGCCCCGATACATGTGCACGGCCACATAACCACTCTCGCGACCATGTGCGGTGCTGAGCAGTGCATCGTCGGCTGCGACTGTACGCACCTCGATCGGGAACGGCACCGCGAAACCCCGCCGCTTGATCATCTCCAGCACTCGCCGCACCGCCTCAGTGGTGTGCTTACGCGGCAAGGCGTACTCCATCTCGGTGAAACGTACGAGCCGCGGGCTCGCGAAGATTCGGTCGGAACGGTCGATTCGCTTGGAGCTGCCCGCCAGGCGCGTCACGAATCGGTTGATCTCAGGGATACGGCTTGGCAAGCGCCGCCCGATACGGCAGAACAGCTCGAAGGTGCGGTTTGTCAAGAGCACGTCGTTTGTGTACGCGGCCAGCCTCCCCCGCGGCTGGGGCGGTCGCTCGGTGCGATTGTTGGTGCGCGTGAGAGCCGTGTCACTGTGCGGGAACACGTAGAACTCGAAGTGCTCGTTGGCCAGTGCCAACTCCTCGAAGCGCTCAATCGTTTGGCCCAACGGTGCGGGAGCATCAATCCCGCACAAGGTGAAGGCAGGCACGCAGCGCAAGGTCACCTCGGCGACCACGCCAAGCACTCCGAGCCCGACGCGTGCTGCACGAAACGATTCATGGTCGCGCTCGGCCGAGCATACGAGCGTCGAGCCGTCGGCCAGCACCAGCGTCAGCTCCACCACCTGCGAGGGGATGTTGCCCAAGCGGGCGCCCGTCCCGTGCGTGGCTGTCGAAATCGCCCCCGCGATGCTCTGCACGTCGATGTCGCCAAGATTCTCTAGCGCCAGACCGTGCTCTGCCAGATGAGCATTCAGTTGCGCAATTGAGATACCGCCTTGAACGCGCACGAGACCAGAGTCGCGATCCAGGGTTAGTACACGCTGAAAGCGATCGAGCACGATCAGCATCCCGTCGCTGCAGGCGATGTCGCTGAAGGAGTGCCCCGCGCCGGCCATGCGCACACGCAGGCCTTCGCCAGCGGCGCGGCTCACCGCGGTGGCGATCTCCTCGATCGATCCGGGGCGCACGATCTCCCTCGGCCGGCAACCTTCGTCACCGGTCCAGTTGCGCCACTCCACGTCGCTAGTCTCGGGGGCGTTAGGCTCGCGCATCAGATGACCGCATCCGAGCCTACTGCGAGCCCTGCGAAGGCGTCCACTCCAGGAGACATCGCAACTGCCGCCAAGTCCCCGCGGGGACGCTCGCTACCCAGTCCCGGCGCCCGGCGCGCGACGGTAATCGGAGCGGGCTCGTTTGGTACAGCGCTAGCCGTCTTGCTGAGCAGGGCCGGCCTGCGTACGACGCTTCAGACGCGCGGCGCCGAGCAGGCCGCGTTGCTTGCGAGAGACCGCGAGAACAAGCTCTACCTGCCAGGCGTAGAGCTGCCTGGACAGCTGCGGGTCGAGCCTGTGGACGCCGGAGTTGCGCGTGCTGACTACGTGTTCCTGGCGGTTCCCTCTCGTGGACTGGACGTCGCAATCTCGGTCCTGCGAGCCAGCGAGCTAGGCAAGCGCACGGCGGTGGTATCGGTAGCTAAGGGGCTTGTGCCCCCCGACGGGAACCCACCCACCACCGTGCTGAGTGCGATCTTTGGCGAGCAGCGAGTGGCCTGTGTGGGAGGCCCCGCCCACGCCCAGGAGATGGTGCGCTCCGGTGCCGGACTCGTGGTGGCCTGCGTCGACGAAGAGCTCGCACACACGCTGGCACAGGTGTTCACGCGTGCCGGAGTCGTATGTGAGCAATCCAACGACCCGATCGGCGTAGAGCTAGCGGGCGCCGCAAAGAACGCAGCGGCACTGGCTGCCGGAGCTACCGAGGCACAAGGGGCGAACGCGGCCGGTGCCGCCGCTGGGCATATCTTCGCCGAGGTGTGGCGCTACGCCGAGGGCTTGGGTGCGCGACCGGAGTCGATGATCGGCCTGGCGGGTGTGGGCGACCTGGTTGCGACGGCACTGGCCCGGGAGAGCCGCAACCGTCGTGCGGGCGAGTTGCTCGCCGAGGGTGTCCCCGCGCTGGACATTCCAGAGCGAATAGGCCAAGCCGTTGAGGCGCTCGAGTGGGTCCCCTTGCTTGCGCGCACGCTTGAGCAGGCCGGCGTCGAGGCACCCGTCACACGGGCGCTCGGCCGCTTGATCTCAGGTGAGCTACCACTCGACGAGTGGGTCGCACTCGTGCGCACCACAGTTCCGCCGCCCGCCCGCTGGCGCCGGAGGCCCGAGCCGGGCTTCTGGCGTCGCCTGTGGCGAGCACTGTCCCGCAGACGCTGAGCGCGCAGCGACGCAGCACTGGCTGATGCAGCACAGGCTGATAAGGAGCCGAGGGCCTGAATCCACAGGACTTCTCAGCGTTCAATTGCGCTAGGCATCTCGCGTGAGGCGAGTACCCGCTCCTTGGGAACGGAGGCTCGGCAAACAGAGTCTTGCAGTTAATACTTTCTTTTCGCGAAATTACCATCGTAACTACATCTTGCTATTGTATTGACGTCCGTAGTCACAATGGCAAAATCGTAAAAAGGAACATATGCCCCCCGCCAAGCGAAAAGGTCAAAAGAGCGACAAGGAACCCGCCAAAGCCAAACGCATATCGACGAGGGACGGCGAGGACCCAGCCGTCGAACGATTCGAAGCCGAACTTGCTGCCATTCATGAGCAGGAGGAGCGGCGCCGCAAGATCCCTAAGGAGTTGCTCGCCAAAGGCCGTACCACGCCGATCGCCGTCCGCTTTGACGAATTCACGCTCAAGCGACTACGGGTGCTCGCCGCGCGCCGCAACACCGGCTACCAGACGCTGCTGAAGGAGTTCGTAGTCGAACGCCTCTACGAGGAGGAGAAGCGCGAGGGGATTGTCGAGTAGCGCATCTGACAGCCAGATCGATTAATCGCGACATGCCCTGGCGAGGAATCGTCGAGTAGCACATCGGCGCGAAATCGATCAACCGTGACGGCGGAACCAGGAATCATCGAGTAGCGCGTAGGCCTCGAAATCGAGGCCACGAAATCGATCAGCCCGTAACGAGGGTGCTCACGACCGACTCATAGACGCCCGCGCCGTGACCCGCCTCAGCGATACGCACGTTGTCAAACATGGCGGCAGCCTCCCCGATCGAAGGGTCACGCTCGACCGCGTTGGCCACTAGCCAGAAGCTGCCTACGTGCTCGGCACAGGCAAGATCCTCGCGCGAATCGCCGACTGCGAAGGTCTCCTCGCGCGCATAGCCACGCACCTGCCGGTGAAAAGCAACCGCTCCGGCCTTGGAGGCACCGGCCGGGACGAGGTGGTAACAGCGCACATGTGGCAGCTCAGCCAGCGCTTCAGAGCGCCGGTTGACAACGCCATTGTCAACCAGACGCAGGTGCCCGTGGCCCTGCTCGACAAGCAGTGCGTCCACCTCCTGTGCGTCCACCAGTCCGCGGAACAGATGTGACACTTCGCGATCCACGTGCCACGGCTCGTGGTACTCGAGGCATCCCTTGTAGCGCTCCAGGAGCATCGCTGGAGCGCCACTGCGCTCGATTTGCTGGGCGATCGTGAGCTCACCTGGCCTCAAGTCACCGGTGAGCCAGTGTTCCTCGCCCCCCAACCGCGGATCGCCTCCCAACACGACGCATGCCCCCGCCTCGTAGATGAAGGCATCCTGGCCGAAGAGACGGGCATCCTCGGCGACCTGGATGCGGCGACGGCCTGACATCAAGACGATCTCCACGTCGGCTCTCAGGCAGGCCTCGATCGCGCGCATTCCTTGCAGCGACACTTTGCCCTCGCCGTCGTGCACAAGCGACGCTCCATACCCGAGCAGCGTGCCGTCGAGGTCTACATACAGACAGCGAACGCTCACGGGCTCAGCACCGTGGCCAGCGGAGGACGCTCAACCGGAATGCGACTATCCGACCCGCCCGACTCCTGATCCAAGCTCGACCACTGAGACAGGCCATTGCCAGGCTCGCCAGGCCGCACTCCCGCGCGGAGCGCAATCCCATCCCCCGAGAGACGCCCCTCCGAGACCAGCCTCCTGACGATCGCGGAGAGCACCGTCTCGGACATCTCACTGAGCACAGCAAGTGACTGGTGGCGGTTGCGATGCACATCGAGGTCAACCTGGGCGAACCCTTCGAGGCCAATCTCGTGCCATACGTCGATCAGCATCGCGATCTCAACCCCGTATCCGGTCGCAAAAGGAATGCGCTCGAGCAAGCTGCGCCGCGCCGCGACCTCACCCGCCAAGGGCTGGCGCACAGCAGCAAGCTGCGGGTAGAAGAGTGCGAGCGCCGGACGCGCCATCAAGTGGTTGACGCGGCCGCCGCCCTCAGGCAGCGAGATCCCATCCTGCTCAAACGGGCGCCGGTAGAAAGCCTTCACGAACTGGACGTCCTGCTCGCATACGAGCGGGCCGATCAAGCCGGTGGCGAAATGCTCGGAGAAGCCCTCGCTATCAGCGTCGAGAAACACGATCAGCTCTCCCTCGAGCACTGACAGGGCACGCCACATCGCGTCCCCCTTGCCAAGCACGGGTCCCATCTCTGCCATCAGCTCGTGCTGTTGCACCACCTTTGCGCCGGCGCGCTCGGCGACACCCGCCGTCCCATCCCGGGAATCGGCGTCCACCACCACAACCTCGTCAATCGCCCCGCCCTCGCGCAAACGGGTGAGCGCGCCCACGATCTCCCCAACGGTCCCGGCGCACTCGCGGGCGGGCAGGCATACCGACACGCTCGTCTCCCGCTCACGCGCGATCCGCGCCCCCGTGTACAGCGAATGGTGGAAGGTGCGCGCTTTTGCCCATTGTTCGGCCGCGGGATGAAGCATCGGCTCTACTATCGCAAAACCGTAGTGTCGCACCTAGGTGTTACCATAGTTCGATGGCCACCAGATTTGATCGCATTCCGGTGACGAAGGACCTCGCACTTGCTGCGGCCCTGGACCGTGTCACACCGCTGATCGGAGCCGGCAAGCCAACCGCAACCCTGGTTCACGATTTGGCGATTCGCGGAGCTGACGCTTTCGTCGAAGAGCAAGATCGTCGCAGCAAACAACTCGCGTGGGTCGCGGAGGTGACCACCTCAACGGAGACGCCCTGGGATCTGAATGTCTTGGAGCGAATCGATGAGCTGGCTTGGGGCATGCCCCCGCAAGCCGGATGAGCACAAGCCTGCCTTATGGAGGGGTAGCCCTCATCGCGGACACCTCGGCGCAGATGCGCACGCGAGAGCAAGGCGTACGCGAGCAATGGATAGCGGCGGTCGAAGCAGATCAAATCGCCACTTGCTCGATCATCACAATGGAGATGCTCTACGCGGCACGCAATGCCGCGGGCGTTGCGGAAACCGAGAAGGTCGAGGCTAGTTTCCGTCAGATACCAGTAACGACTTCCGTGCAACGCGCCGCAATCGGTGCCGTGCGCGAACTCGCAGAACAAGGCGCCGGTGCCCATCGAATCCCGCCTCCAGACATCCTGATTGCGGCAGCCGCACAGGAGGCCGGAGTTGGCGTGCTTCACTACGACCGTCACTATGACCGGCTGGCCGAGGTTCTCAACTTCGAGAGCGTTTGGATCGCGCCACCTGGGTCGCTCTAGCCGTGACCCTGGAACGCACATTCGATCCGTGGACAGCACTCACAGATGAAGCTCGCGCAGATGGACGGATCGTGCGCGAGGCAAACGAAGGGCCCAGCGAAGCCACGCTCGTAGATATTCCCGCAGAGCTCCACCCCGATGTGATCGCCGGCCTGGAGCGCGTCGGAATCGACCAGCTTTACTCTCATCAAGCCGAAGCGCTCACCTGCGCCCTAGCGAAAACCACCATCGTCACCACGGGCACCGCTTCTGGCAAGTCGTTGTGCTTCAACTTGCCGACCCTCAACGAGCTTTGCTGCGATGCGCTTGCGCGTGCGCTTTACATCTATCCAACCAAGGCCCTAGCCCAAGACCAAGCTCGCGCCCTGAACGCATTCGGCTTGACCAAGCAGATACGCCCAGCCATCTACGACGGCGATACACCTCGCGAGGCTCGAGCCGGCATCCGCCAGCGGGCGAACATAGTGCTCACAAACCCCGACATGCTTCACGTCGGCATCCTGCCAAACCACGACGCTTGGCCAAGGCTTTTCTCTCACCTGAGCGTTGTCGTCGTCGACGAGGCTCACGTCTACCGCGGAGTGTTTGGATCACACGTTGCGAACGTCCTACGCCGCTTGTTGCGAATCGCAGAGGCGAAGGGCAGCGATGTGCATGTTCTGCTCGCGTCGGCGACGATCGCCAATCCGATCGAGCTCGCCGAGCGTCTCACCGGCCTCGATAACGTGAGCCTTGTCGAGAAGGACGGCTCACCTACTCCGCGCCGCCAAATCGCGATGTGGAATCCACCATTCACCGACGAAGCGATCGGTGCGCGTCGGTCCGCGCTCGGGGAGGCTGCCGAGTTGCTAGCCCGACTGGTGCGAGAGGGCACGCGGGCAATCTGCTTCATGAAGTCGCGCAAGGGCGTCGAGTTGCTCGCGCGCATGGTCACCGAAGATCTCGCCCGCACGGACCCCGAGCTTGCGGAGAAGGTGGCCCCATATCGAGCCGGGTATACCTCGCAACAACGACGCGAGCTGGAGGGTCGACTCATGCGAGGTGAGTTGAGCGCAGTCATCACCACCGATGCTCTCGAGTTGGGGATCGACATTGGCGAGCTGGATGCGGCAGTGGTCGTCACGTTCCCAGGTACGGTCGCCTCGCTGCGCCAAATGTGGGGTCGCGCTGGGCGGCGAGGTAAGGGACTTGCCGTGTATGTCGCCGGCGAGGATGCTTTGGATCAGTTCTTCTGCCGCCATCCCGACGAGTTCCTGGAGCGGCCGGTCGAGGCTGCGATTCTCGACCACGAAAGCCCGCAGATACACCAAGCACACCTCTTGTGTGCAGCTGCTGAGGGGGGGCCACACGGTCTGAGCCAGGACGACGCCCCCTTCTTTGGACCCCGCTGGGAGACACACGCTGAGGCTCTTGTCAGCGCAAACCTACTGAGAAAGCGTGGGCCTGCCGGGGGGAAGGCCGTGTATGTACCCACTCGTCCTGCCGACTACCCCGCCGCGAAGATCTCCCTGCGCTCATCCTCGCCCGAGAGCTTCGCGATCGTCGATGTCTCATCCGGCGAGTTGCTCGGCCAGACTGAGTCCGCAAGGGCTCACTCAACAATCCACGATGGCGCCATCTACCTACATCAAGGTCGCTCCTATGAGGTACGCGAACTGGACCTCGAGAACCGGCGAGCGCTCGTGGCTCCATTCGACGGTGACTGGTACACCCAGCCCAAGCGTGAGACCGATACCAACATCGAGCGCCTGCTCGACCGTCGCGAAGCGCTCGGCGTAACGCTTTCCTTCGGCGAGGTGTCGGTCACCGAGACGGTGCTCGGCTACCAGCGCAAGCGGCTGTCCGATCATGCTCAGGTCGACCTCGTGATGCTCGACCTCCCGCAAACCTCGTTCTCCACGCAAGCACTCTGGTTCGAGCTCGACGGCGCCACACTCACCGGCCTGGACGGAGATGGTGACGGGATCATTCCGATGGATGCCTTGCTTGGCTCCCTGCACGCCACCGAGCATGCCCAGATCGCGGTGCTCCCCCTGATCGCCATGTGCGACCGTTGGGACATAGGCGGCCTGTCCACGAACATGCACCCTCAGACGGGCGGACCAACGATCTTCATCTACGACGGTCACCCGGGCGGCATCGGCATCACCCGTCTCGCCTACCAGCGCTTCGAGGAGCTCTGCCGCGACGCTCACCGCCTGATAGCCGAGTGCCCCTGCGAGAGCGGCTGCCCTTCGTGCGTGCAGTCACCGAAGTGCGGCAACCTCAACGAACCGTTGTCGAAGGGAGGAGCCTTGGCGGTACTGAAAGGGATGCTGGGGGCGGGTGTGACAACAGGTGCCGAGGCCTGAGGGCTACCCTTTGTTGCCTGCGGCGATCTTCTTCAGGTCGATCGTGGCGTCGTACAACTTCGCGTCGACGCCTTCCTCAAGCGCTATCTCGCGTAGGGGGCGACCCGATTCGGTTGCCTTTTTGACGATCGCCGTGGCCTTGTCGTAGCCGATCGCCCCGTTCAAGGCCGTGGCGACCGCCAGTGTGGCCCCGGCTGATGCGGCGCAGCCAGCCTTGTTGACCGTGATCCCGTCGACGCACTTCTCTGCGAACACGCGCGAGGTGGAGGCAAGTAGGTTCAGTGACTGGAGCAGGTTACGAGCGATCAAGGGGATACGCACGTTCAGCTCGAACTGACCCTGCAATCCGCCTATGGTGATGGCGGTGTCGTTGCCGATCACTTGGGCCGACACTTGGAGCACGACCTCGGGGATCACAGGGTTGACCTTGCCGGGCATGATCGAGGAGCCCTTCTGCAACTCGGGCAGGAAGATCTCGCCGATGCCCGCCCGCGGGCCCGAGCCCATCAAGGCAAGATCGCCGGCGATCTTGGTCAACGACACAGCGATCACCTTCAGTGCCCCCGAGAGCTCGACGAGCGCGTCCCGATTGGCCTGTGCCTCGAAAGGATCGAGGGGACCGGCGATCTGCTTGAGGCCCGATTCGCGCTTGAGGCGAGCGCGCACCTTCTCGGCGAACTTGGGGTGCGTATTGAGGCCGGTGCCGGTGGCAGTGCCACCGAGTGGGATCTGACCGACGTGCACGAGCGCAGCGGCAACCCGCTCCTGGCCGAGCGCCATCTGCGCGGCATAGCCCGCGAACTCTTGGCCCAGCGTTACGGGCACCGCATCCATCAGGTGAGTACGCCCTGACTTCACCACGCCTGAGAAGCTCTTGGCCTTCTTGGCGAACGAGCGCTCCAGCTGCTTGAGCGCCGGCAGAAGCTCATTCTGGGCGACATCCAGCGCCGCCAGGTGTACGGCGGAGGGGAACACATCGTTTGAGGACTGGCCCATGTTGACGTGGTCGTTGGCGTGCACCTTCTCCCCGGCGAGCGTGGCGATCACCTCGTTGGCATTCATGTTGGTGGAGGTGCCCGAGCCGGTCTGGAACACGTCGATCGGGAATTGCGCGTCGTGCTTGCCCGCAGCGATCTCAGCTGCCGCTTTCTCGATACTTGAAGCGCTGCGCTTGCTGAGCAGCCCCAGTTCTCCGTTGACGGCAGCTGAGGCGCCCTTTACACGGGCAAGCCAGCGTACGACCGGCACCGGCACCGTCTCGCCGGATATGGGGAAGTTGTCGACTGCCTTGGCGGTCTCACCGCCCCAGAGCTGCTTATCCGTCATCGAGTCTCCTCAGTCGCCATAGGGGCTCGTAAATCTAGCGGCCACTGCGGTCCCGGACAGGCGACATCGATGTGGGTGCCCCAGCGCCGGACCAGAGTGGCTTGGTGAGGTGCTCGATTTTTCGGGTGACTTGCGCGCGCGTGCAGCCTTATAAACAAGCTTGCTTTATTAAAAAGACCGCGCGCACGCGCAGGGCACCACTTTTGGAGCACATCAGCCACAGAAGGCAACCAGCTCTCGCGCCACTCCGACGGGGTCGTCGTAGGTCATCAGGAAGCCCGTGCTCGGCAGCACCCGCAGCTGGCCGTGGGGCAGTAGGCGCAAGGTCTCTTCAGCGCCCGCTAGAGGATGGACGGGATCGTGATCGGCCCACAGCAGAAGCACCGGCATGTCCAGCCGCGGATAGAGCTCGAGCAATTGCGTTTGTGCTCCGCGCGGCCAACGTCGTGCGCACTTTGCCCACGACCGCGCGAGATTTGGATTGCCCGGTACGTCGGCAAAGGCATGGCGCATCAAGTCACCTGCCTCGGGAACACGGCGCTCTGACATGCGCATCCCCAGCCCGGGTGTGAATACGAGCTTGGTCGCATGACTCAGCACACGGTCCAAGCCTGGCAAGGAGCCGCCTAGCGTGGCGAGACGCCAGGCTTCGCGTTTGCGGACGCCCACAACGGGGAGATGCAGACGGTTGGGCATCAGCACAAGTCGGCTTGGGTGCAAGCCACCTGCCTGGATGGCGTGCAGCAGGATCTCGGCGCCCGCGTCATGACCGGCGAGCAGCGGGCGCGGCCCGAGCACGTCGTCGACGAAGCCGCTCATGACCTCCGCGAACCAGTCGATCGTGTAGGGATGACGTGGGCGATCCTCGGAGTCTCCGTGCAAGGGCAGGTCAGGGATCACCAGCCTGTGGCGCTCGGCCAAGCGCTCGACCACGGGCTCCCACTCGCGGTGGGAGAGCAGCCCGGAGTGAAACAACCCGAGCGGGGGGCCCGCGCCCACCTCGCGATAAGCGACGCGCGCGCCGTCGGGGTGGTGGTAGAGACGAAGCCTCATGGGAAGGGTCTCACGCCCGGGCACGCTCCCATCGTATGGAGGTGGGACCCCTGCGCCGGCTTACCACCGTATGGACGTGGGACCCCTGCGCCGGCTTACCACCGTATAGACGTGGGGCCCATGTTCCCGCTCACCACCGTCTGGACGCGAGCCCTTGCTCCTGCTCACCGTCGCTGGCCCACGACACTCTCCTCTCCGTGCAAGCCATATCCCGCGATGCATTCCCCGTTGCGTCACTTGCGCTGAGCCTTCACAAAGCTCAACAATCCTCGACATGAGCGCGATTCGTACGAATGCTGCAGCTGCCTTGCTCGGCGTGAGCCCAAATACCTTGCGTAGCTGGGAGAGCCGCTTCGGCTACCCCGCTCCCCGGCGCACCGAGGGTGGCCATCGCCAGTTCGACCTTGCCGAGATCGAGACCTTGCGCCAAGCCTACGCGGAGACCCAGGACATAGCCTCGGCCATCTCGGTGGCTCGCGAGCGCGGCGAGGGACCTTCGACCCCCACGCGTCTGTGCGCCGCGTTCACTGAGTTCAGCGCGGAGAAGGCCGACCGCTTGATGGAGGAGAGCATGGCCGTACGCTCGGTCGAGCGCACGATCGAGACTGTTCTGCTGCCGGCGGTCGAGGCCCTTGCGGGCGAGGAGGAGCAGCAACGCCACAGCGAACAACGGCGCCGCCATGACGACCAACGCCACGGCGAGCAACGGCACCACGGCGAGCCGGCGAGCTCATGGGTCAGCGGGATGGGCGGCCCCGAGTATTGCTTTGCCTGGCGCTACGCCACCGGCTGGCTGGCGGCCGCCCAGCGCGTCGCTCCCCCCTCTACACGCGATGAGGGCGTGCTCGTCTTCGACGCGAGCCGGCCGATGGACATCGACGGGCTCTATACCCAAGCGCTCGAGTTGTTCGTGAGGCGCGCCGGTTTGCGTGTCCTTACGCTCCCAGTCGACTTGGACAGCACACGCGTGGGGAGCGCCTTGCGCGCACTGCACCCTCAGGCGATGGTCCTAGCCGGACGGAACTCGTCGCTTGAGGCGATCGGACGCCTCGTGTACGCGACGAGGCAGAGCGGCGGCGAGCTTCAGGTGCTCGACTACCGCGGAGCGTTGCCGGACACGGGTGCCAGCACAGTGACCCGCATCGGCCCCAGTCCGGGCGAGGCTGTGCGGATGCTGCGCGAGCATCTGACGGGCCCCAGGCCCGCCCACGCGACGGTCCCCGCGACGGCGCCAGCAGCCGTAGCGGCTTCCTAGCCACACGGCCGTCCTTCCTAATCACACGGCCGTCCTTTCCTGGCCACCGCCGCTGTCCGCGCTTTGCGATCGGCTGGCTGACTCGCGCGCGTAGGCACCCGCTTGTCGGTGAGGTAGATACGGCGCGATATGGGGCGCACCTACAATGGGCCGCCCTATGGCAGCACCACCCAGACATCCTTTGATACCCCCACGCGAGGTGGACGCACGCCAGGATTTGCCGGCCCTTGAGCAGGAGATACTGGGACGCTGGCGTGAGCGTGAGGTGTTCGACGAGTCATTGCGCAACCGCGAGGGAGCCGAGCAATGGGTCTTCTATGAGGGCCCGCCAACAGCCAACGGCAGGCCCGGTTCCCATCATGTGCTCTCGCGCGTGTTCAAGGACATCTACCCGCGCTACAAGACGATGCGCGGCTACCGGGTGGAGCGCAAGGGCGGCTGGGATTGCCACGGGCTGCCGGTCGAGATCGCCGTAGAACAGAAGCTTGGGATAACGAGCAAGGCCGAGATCGAGGACCCAGAGCATGGCATCGGAATCAAGCGCTTCAACGAAGAGTGCCGCAACTCGGTATTCGAGTACTTGGAGGAGTGGGACCGCCTGACCGAGCGGATCGGCTTCTGGGTGGACCTGAAGCATGCCTATAGAACGCTTGATGAGAGCTACATCGAGTCGGTCTGGTGGGCGCTGAAGCAGATCAGCGACAAGGGTCTCCTGTACGAGGGCCACAAGGTGGTGCCTTATTGCTACCGCTGCGGGACGGCCCTGTCCTCGCACGAGGTGGCCTTGGGATACAAGGACGTGGTCGATCCTTCGGTGTATGTGCGCTTGCCCGTTGAGCGTGCCAGCGGTCCGCTGCAAGCGGGGGATGCGCTGCTGATCTGGACGACGACGCCTTGGACCCTGCCGGGCAACGTTGCCGTGGCGGCAGGCCCAGAGATCGAGTATGCGCGTGTCCGTGCGGGCAGCGAGACGCTAGTCCTCGCGTGCGGGCTAGTGGAGAAGGTCCTGGGCGAGGATGTGGAGATCCTCGATACGTTCCCGGGCAGCGATCTGATTGGCGCCTCGCTCGATGGAGCACCAAGCGGGGCGTTCTACAAGTCGCCGATCTTTCCCACAAGCGGCCGCGACGAGGGCGGCGCGCCGATCATCGCCGGCGACTTCGTGACAACGGAGGACGGCACCGGGCTGGTGCACATCGCCCCCGCGTTTGGCGAAGACGACTTCCGTGCCGCAGCGGCAGCGTGCATATTCGACCCGCGCAACCCCCAAACGCTCTTCAACCCGGTCAAGCCGGATGGCAGCTACGGCATGGACGTGCGCAGCAACGACGGCAGCTCCTATAAGGGCCGGCTCGTCAAGGACAAAGAGCTGACCGAGGAATTGATCGCCGACCTCGATGCACGCGGCCTGCTGTTCAAGCGCACCGACTACGAGCACTCCTACCCCCATTGCTGGCGCTGCGATACGCCCTTGATCTACTACGCCAAGCCATCCTGGTACATCGCCACGTCAAAGCTGCGTGAGCGCATGATGGCGGCCAACGAGACGATCAACTGGTACCCGCCACACATCAAGCACGGCCGCTTCGGCGACTGGCTGTCCAACAACGTCGACTGGGCACTATCGCGCGAGCGCTATTGGGGGACTCCCCTGCCGGTGTGGCGCTGCGAGGCGGGTCACACCCTCACGATCGGCTCTTTCACCGAACTCGAGCAACGCTCGGGCGCAACCCTAGAAGACCACCATCGGCCCTACGTAGATGAGGTCATGCTCGCATGTCCCCATTCGCACGACCCTGTATCCATCCCATCGACCCAAGGCGAGTCGCGCGACGAGCACGGCCCGCCCGCGGGCGAGGTATGCGGCAAGCCGATGAAGCGAGTACCTGAGGTCATAGACGTGTGGTTTGACTCGGGCTCGATGCCGTTCGCCCAGCACCATTACCCCCACGAGCACGAGCAGCAATTCCAAAAAGAATTCCCCGCCGATTTCATCTGCGAGGCGCTCGACCAGACCAGGGGCTGGTTCTACTCCTTGTTGGCTGTCTCAACGCTGTTGTTCGACAAGTCCTCGTATGAGAACGTGGTCTGTCTTGGCCTGATCCTCGATGGAGACGGGCAGAAGATGTCGAAGTCCAAGGGCAACACGGTCGAGCCGTGGCAAGTCCTGGACAAGTACGGCGCGGACGCGTTTCGCTGGTACTTCTTCACCTCCAAGCAACCGTGGGATGGTTATCGCTTCTCCGAGGAGGCGATCGGCGAGGGCGTGCGGCTGTTCCTCAAGCAGCTGTGGAGCACCTACTTCTTCTATGTCCTCTATGCGAACGCAAACGCGAGCTCCCTACGAGGAGAGGAGAGCGGGGATATCGAGGGGGCTGAGCAAGCCCACGCGACGGGACGTGGAGCCGTGGGGAGCGGAACCTCTGCCTCGGCCGCTAACGATGCCCTCGACTGCTGGGCCCTATCGCGAACATCTGCCACGGCCGAGACGGTGGCCGAGCGTCTGGATGCCTACGACGCCACGACTGCCGGGCGGGCGATCGCCGACTTGATCGACGACCTTTCCAACTGGTACGTGCGTCGCTCGCGCAGGCGCTTCTGGGACGGTGATCCCGAGGCGTTCGCCACCTTGAGGGAGTGCCTACTGACGGTCTCCAAGCTGCTTGCCCCGTTCTGCCCGTTCGTGGCCGATGAGATCTACGACAACCTCGACGGCACCCTCGCAAGCGTGCACTTGTGCGATTTCCCTGTGGGGGATGCCCTGCCAGCACGCGATGAGGCCTTGGAGGAGGCGATGGCGATC
Source organism: uncultured Solirubrobacterales bacterium (assembly GCA_963746645.1). Lineage (GTDB taxonomy): Bacteria > Actinomycetota > Thermoleophilia > Solirubrobacterales > Solirubrobacteraceae > Palsa-744. Next base: position 2,198,901 of record CAVVBQ010000005.1, on the reverse strand, counting down.
GCTCGCGAGACAGTCCGGCTCGGCTTGGGCGCAAGGGCACAGGCCAAGATCAAGGTGCGCCAACCGTTGGCCGAGGCGGTTGTCGTAGCCGATGGCCGCGAGCGCGCCGCGATCGAGCGGCTCGTGGAGATCGTGCGCGAGGAGCTCAACGTGCGCCAAGTGCGCTTTGTGGAGGCTGCCGATGACTTGGGCGAGTATGAGGTCAAGGCCAACTACCGCACGCTCGGGCCCCTGTTCGGCAAAGACATGCCTTTGGCCGCGGAGGCGATCGCAGCGCTCGACCCCGCCCGCGTGGCGGCCGCCGTACGCGTGACAGACAGCAACGGCAGGGCCGGCGAGGACGAGGTAGGCAAGGACTCGAGCGACAAAGGCATCGGGATCGCCGTAGGTGACCGCGAGCACACACTCACCGCCCAGGACGTCATCCTCACCATGAAGGCACCCGAGGGCTACTCAGTCGAGCGGGAGGGAGCCCACGCGGTCGCACTCGACTTGACCATCGACGAGAGTCTCCTGCGCGAGGGACGTTCGCGTGAGATCGTCCACGCGGTCCAAAACGCGCGCAAGACGGCCGGCTTGGAGGTCGAGGACCGCATCGACTTGATCCTCAGTGGAGACCCCGCTTTGATCGAGGCCGCACGCGCACACGAGGCCTATTTGAGTGGTGAGACGCTCGCCGTAGAGCTATCGCTAGTCGGCGACAGTGACTCGGCCGGGGAGGACGGTATGACCAGCGAGAACGATATGACCGCGATGAACTACTCGGAGCAGGCCACCATCGAAGGCCTCCCGCTCGAGATCGCCCTACGCAGGACTGTGCCTAACTAATTCAAAAATGGGTGCCCTACGCGTGCGCGCGCGCCCGCGCGTAGGGCAGCCGATTTGGAGACACCCAACCGGTGCCTCCTCCTTAGGCCAGGATCGGCTCCAGCTCAGCCTCGATCTTCTTCTTGGGGTAGGCCCCAACGACCGTCTTTACTGCGTTGCCACCCTTGAAGAGAATCATCGTGGGGATCGAGAGCACCTGGAAGGCCGCTGCCGTCTGCTGGTTCTCGTCCACGTTCAGCTTCACGATGCGCAGGTCCTCGCGCTCGGAGGCGATCTCCTCCAGCACGGGGCCGACTACGCGGCACGGCCCGCACCAAGGAGCCCAGAAGTCGACGAGCACGGGCTTCTCCGACTCGACGACCTCCGCCTGGAAGTTTGCGTCGGTTACTTCGGTGAGGGTGCCTGCCATGGGAGTCTCCTATCGTGGCCTTGTGGCTGCGGTGTGGGCTCGACCCACACCACTCACTATACAAAGTGAAGCAGCTTATTTCAGTGGACACGCACGGTGAAGCCGTCCCAGTTGCCGACGATCGGTGGGTGCAAGCCTGTGAGCGCCGTGAACAGGTGCGGCGAGATGTACACCTCGATGAGCGCCGCCAAGACGAGCACGGGCAGGGCGATCGCAACGGTGACAACAGTGGCGGCGAGCAGCTGGTCCCACTCGCCCCTGCGGCTCGCGATGATCCAGGCGGCCAAGGGCAGGAACAAAGCGATCAGCTCGAGCAGCGCATGAGGCAGGACCCCCAGCAACAACAGCGCTGGCGACACTTTCAAGAAGTGGGCTACGCCCGCAAGCGTGTGGCCAAGCAAGTAGGCCTGGGCCGAGAGGGAGAAGGTGGTGGCGCACACGACGAACGCGATCGCGATGCGCCCGCCATGTTCATGCACCCAGCGCGAGGCGCCGCTCTTGCTCTCGGCCTGCAATGGAAGCGAGCTCCCGGCGATGAAGCCGGCCACACAGGCCATCGCGTGCAAGGCCAGCACGAGCAGGTTGTGTGAAAGCACAGTGGCCACATTGCCCGCGTCGCCCACCGCGAACGGGGGACCCAGTTCGATCGGCTGCACATAGCCGCTGAACAACTCCGAGATGACAAGCACCGCGCACAGCAGACCAACCGCCGCGAGCGCTGAGCCGGTCACCCATGCGCCGAGCACCGGCAGCGGCCGACTCTGCCAAGCCCGCAGAGTGGTGCGCGTGCGACGAACGCCGTGATAGAGCGCATAGGAGGAGGCGTCCACTCCCTATCTATCGACCACCTGCCACGTCCACCTGAGCGGATTGCTGACCGACAGGAGCGGGCGGCTGGCGTCCGAAGCGCAAGCGTGGCACGAGCCACATCGCCTCAGCAGCGATCCGCCACGACATCTTGCTCTGGCCCAGCTCGCGGTCTTTGAAGAGGATCGGCACCTCCACCACCTTGAAGCCCGCCCGCACTGCACGATAGGTGAGCTCGACCTGGAAGGCATAGCCTTGCGAGCGCACGCTGTCGAAATGAATCGCTTCGAGAACCTCGCGCCGGAAGCACTTGAAGCCACCTGTTAGGTCGCGCACTCCCAGACCCAGGACCCAGCGTGCATAGGTAGAGCCACCCTCGCTGATAAAGCGCCGCAATAGGCCCCAGTCGGACACTCCGCCACCGGGCACGTAGCGTGAGCCGAGCGCGAGATCCGCGCCCGAGCGCACGGCGGCCAACAGGCGAGCAAGGTCGGCGGGGTCGTGGGAGAAATCGGAATCCATCTCCATCACGTATCCGGCGCCGTGGTCGAGCGCGTAACGGAAGCCGGCCAGGTAGGCGGGGCCGATGCCGTTCTTCTCGGTTCGGTGCAGGACCTCAACTTGCTCACGCTCGCTTGCCAGGCGGTCGCCGATCTCACCCGTGCCGTCCGGAGAGCCATCGTCAACGATCAAGATCTTGTAGACGCCATCGTCGGTAGCGGCGAGCACATCGCCGGCGACGGTTACTATCGCCTCGATGTTCTCTGCCTCGTTGTACGTCGGGAGGATTAGCCAGGGCGCGCCGGTCACAAGGCGCGTACCCTAGCGTGTCGCTGGAGCGGGCGACCCCGCTCGCGGCCCTCCTGGGAGTGGTCGCGAGCACGATCTTGCTGTTGTCGTGTGCGTCCTTCGCGCTCGCTAGCGAAACCGGCGCCGGGACGGCGAGCGAAACCGCCATCGGCAGCTCGCCACAGTCGCTTGGGGCCAGCCCGCTCGATGCCTATATAGCGGGGGTGGCGCGCGCGTGGGAGCCCTATACGACGCCTGACGGCCGCGTCAGCGACCCCCTGGACGCAGCCGACACTGGCGACAACTATGGCGTGATCCTGCTTGCCGACGTGATGCTCAAGGTGGCTCATCGCACGGGTGACAGCACGCTCGAAGCTACCGGCACACGCATCGTCGCCTCGGCTCTCACCTTGCCAGTGCCCAACGACCCGTTCAACCTGTTTGCGATCGCGGCCGTCATCCACGACGGCGAGCAAGGCGAGTTCTCCGCGAGCGCTTGGGAAGAGCTCGCGGGACCTTTGGAGCTACGAGCCGGGCAGATCGGGCCGCCGACGGAAGCCAGCTGCCTGATCGAACTGCCTTGCTATGACAATTGGCGCTTGGTTTGGTCAGCCGGCGCCGCCCTGCTCCTTTCAGACCAGGTCCCGGGCGCTCCCGGCTCCTTGGCAGGCGATGGCATCCCGGTAGCAGCCCAGATCGCCTCCGACCTCGCTTTGGCCGTCAGGCATGCGGGCCCGCCGCTTCGGCTAGCGCTCGCGAGTGAAGCCGCGCCGGCCGAGCCTGGAGCGGGCAAGCATGGAGCACCCGTCTCGGGCAAGAGCAGCACGCTCGTGACGAGCGGCACACTCACGAAGTCGGCTGCCGGGGGAGCTGCGCGCGAGCTGTCCGATCCTGGCGCCGAGCCGCCTGCCTACGAGCTCTTTTCTACGTTCATGCTGGAGCTGATCGGCGAGCTCGACCCCCGTGCGATGACTCCGCCGGTGGCAAGGCTACGCCGTCAAGCCGACCGCTATGCGCTCGACATGATGGCTCCCGACGGACAGCTCTCGCTGTCTGGGCGCTCGCTCGACCAGTCCTGGGTACAGGCGGCCGCGGCCGCACTCGGCGCGAGACGGGCAGTGCTCGACCCCGGTTCCTCAAGTGCTTGGCGCTCCTACGCCGAGCGGGCCTCCTCCTACCTGCTGGCTGCTTACCCCCTGCGCGCCGACGGTCTGCTCCCGATCGTGCCCGGTCTCGGCTTGGAATGGAACCCTTCGATCATGGATGGCTATGCCGCCTTGAACCAGTATGAGGGCCTGACTTTGTGGCTGCTCTCCGATGCGCTCGCTCAGTGGCCGCGCCCAGAAGCCGGGCGGGAGCCGCTCCCAGGGGACAGTCGCGAACTGATTGCCAATGACCTCGGCTCCAGCGGCCTCGTGTGGGGTCGCTCGGGCTCGGTTTGGTGGCAGTTGAGCGGGCGCACCACGAGCAGCGACCCACGCTCCGCGCAAGGGCTCGTGGCGGTCAAGCTGGAGCGGGCTGGCGTGTGGCGCGACCTCTTGGCTTTGCGACCGCGCCAAAGGGGGACTTCAAGCATTTGGACACTTGAGAGCGCTCGCAGGCCAGCAACCCCGAATAGAACCGCCACCCCAAGTAAGACCATCACATCGAACAAGACCGCGACGCCCAGCAAGACCACAGCACCGATCGAGACCGCAACGCCAACTTTTACGCGGGCGCATGGCAGGGGCCAGCGGGTCGTGCTCACGGGTCTCTATAGGCAGGCAAGCGGTCACCTGCTGGCACACGCGACATGGACGCTCGCTACCACCGCGAATGGCGTGCGACTGAGCATGAGCATGCCCGCCAAGTCCTCGCTCCATACGACGGTATGGCTCCCCAGCGCCACCTCGCGGCTGTACGCACCAGGGGCTAGCTTTACGCGTGGACAGTGCACCGTGACTGCCTCCGGGCTTGCATGCCCGGTGACGATCTACTGGCGCAAGCTACGGGACGCCGTGCTCGAAGTGACCTAGAAGATCTTCGGAATTGATTTTTGGAAGACGCGGTGCAGTTCCTTGGCCACTACGTACAGGGCCGGCCGGGGTGCCCCGTTGGCCTTCACCAGACCCGCATCCCAAGTCGCCTTACTGGCCGCCTTCGCCTTCGGGGTTCCTGGCGAGCGCCAGTGGTAGTAGTAGATCCGGGTGATGCGCGAGCTGAGAGTGGCGTACTTGAAGATGTTGTGGGCGACCCGCGCGGCATAGGCTTCGCCGTGGCTGATCAGCCTGCCTTTGAAGCGCCACCACACGACCCCTCCTACCTCGCTGAACCACACCTGTCCACGCACGGCCGCGAGGAAATTTTCGATCAGGGCGGGGCTGCCAACACTGACCGAGTTGTAGGGGTTGAACGGCCAGATCTTCGGATAAGGGTGGGCCTTTTCCAAGAATGAGCCAACCCAAGCCTCAACGTTGCCGTCGGAGTCGAGGATGTCGGGCGCAGTGATCTCACAGCCGGGACAGTGGGCGGCGAGCACGTTGTAGTAGGAGGCAGCTAACCAGGGGTTGTGTGCGGTTGGCTGCGTGCTGTGCGTGGCCTCGTCCCAAGGCGCGAACTCCTTGACCCAGGGGAAAAGCTTGCGGAACCGGCGGAACGCGTTCAAGAATTGGCCCGGCGTGGGCGCACGTCCGTTGTTATCAGCGTGCTGGAAAGTTATGAAGGGAGTGATGTGGTAGGCGTGCTTGACCGCATCCAGCCAGGCGGTGACGTTGGCCAGGTCACGCTTGTTGAGCACCGCGTTCCACGGCACCACGTCGCGTGCCAGGTGCACACCCAACTCACCAACGCGCGGGTCGGAGAAAGTGCTCGGTTCGTAGTCGGACAGACCAAAGCGGTAGTTGACGGCACTCGCCGAGGCAACTGAGAACAGGCCCACGAGCAGAAGACCCGCGAGCAATGCAACGAAGCGTCGTGAGGCGCGGGTCGCGGGCATTCGCATGGCTATGATAGGCGCCGATGAGCCGCTGGCGCGCAGCTTTCCTTGCGGGACTGCTCGCCGGGGGCATCCAGACTGCAGCGGCCGCCACCCTGGGCGCTTCTGCAACGCAAGCCAGGGCAGCAACGAAGATCGCGGTCGCAACGAAAGCCACGGCACCCACCGGGACAGTGGTCAGCCGCTCGCCGTTTGGGTTGTCGATCGAGTACCCCTTGATGGAGAAGGCGCTCGGAAGCGGTCCATGCCCAAGCCCGGCGTTCGTGACCACGTTGAAGTCGCTCGGCTCGCCCACTGTGCGCATCGGTGGCGACTCCCAGGACTTGGCCGGCCCGACGGCCGCCTATCACTACGCCATTGCACCCTCCTTTTGGACGACGCTTGGCTGCTTGGCACGTGAAAGCGGGTCGCCGATCGTCGTGGGGCTCAACTTCGCCGAAGGCCCGGCCACAGACGATCTAACAACGATCGCCGAGGCAGAGCTTGCGATCCCTCAGGCGCAACTCAGCTTCTCGCTGGGCAACGAGCCAGACCTGTATGGCATTCGTCACATCCTGCCCAACGAACCCGGCTTTACCGTGCCCGCCTATCGCCCGCCGCCCTGGACGGCCGAAGCGTTCGCGAGCGAATGGACAAGCAGACGAGCGATGCTCGGAAACATCCCAATCGAGGGTCCCGACCTCGCCGGGATCAGCTGGCGCGTGCGTATGGCACAGATGCTGGAGCAAGACCCACCGGTGGCAATGACCGTGCACGCCTACCCAACAGCGGCTTGCGGCTCGGCCGCAGCTCCCACGACCGCGGCTCGCCTGCTCACTAAGCACGCGAGCGTGGGACTTGTCGAAAAGTACGCCTGGTTGCTAGCCACCGCCAAGGCGGCACACCGGCCGGCGGTCATCTCCGAGAGCAACAGCGGCTCGTGCGGCGGCAGGCCGGGCGTCTCAGACCAGCCAGTGGCGGGCGTGTGGGCCGCGCGCTATGTCCTTGCGGCAATGCTCGCCGGCTGGACCCAAGTGCGCTTCCACACTGCTGGCACGAGCTATGACGCGCTTGCCTTCCAAGCCGATGGCACAGTGGCGGTACGTCCACTCGGACACGCCCTGCTGTTCCTGCACCGCTGGATACCCCTCGGCAGCCGAGTCTCACCGGACTCCTCTGACTCGCACATCATCGCTGCGAAGATCTCACAGGGAGGGCACACGAGTGTGATCGTGAGCTCCTTCACGGCCAAGCCTCTACCGTTCACGATCGCGGTCCCGGGTGCCTCCTCGCATCTGCGCACGGACACGATCTCGACGAGGAGCGCGATCGAAACGAGCTCCTCGGTGGCGGTTCACTCTCACCGCACGCAACTGATGCTTGCGCCCAACACGGTCGTGGCGATCCGGGTGAGCTAGTGGCCGGTGAGCTGTCTAACTCCGCGATCGCCGAGGCACTAGAAGAACTGGGCGACCTGTACGAGCTGGACGGGGCAATCGTGCACCGTGTGCTCGCCTACCGCAGCGGCGCCAGGGCGGTGCGCGAGTCACCCGTGTCGGTCGCAAGTCTTGCCCTTGAAGGGCGAGCCACGGAGCTCGCAGGGATCGGCGAGACCTTGCAGGAGAAGATTCTCGCGCTATCGCAAACGGGCACGATCCCGGCAATGGAGAAGCTGCGGGCCAAGGTCCCGGCCGGCCTGATCGCGATCACCAGATTGCCCGGCGTGGGCCCTAAGCGCGTGCGCTTGCTCTACTCGGAGCTCGGCATCGACTCACTGGATGCTTTGCGCGAAGCGGCCTTGGCGGGAAAGCTGCGCACAGTGAAGGGCCTCAGCGCCAAGTTCGAGGCGAGCGTGCTTGAGTCACTCGAGCGCGGGCTCGCTGAGCGGAGAACCCCACGCCTACTACTACCGAAGGCACTCGAGCTTGGGCAGGCGCTCGCCGACGGGCTAACCGAGGCAGGTGGCGATGGGACCACGGTGCTGATCGCGGGCTCGGCACGGCGGATGGCCGACAGTGTCAAGGACATCGACCTGATCGCGGTCACGCGCAAACCGGTGACGCTCGCCAAAGGCCTCGCCTCGCTGCCTGAGGTTGAGCAGATGTCCTCCGCTAGCAAGACGGGCGCACGGGGTCGCGCTCACTCGGGAGTGAACATCGACCTGCGCATCGCCAAGCCCACCCAGCTCGGCAATCTGTTGCAGCACTTCACCGGCTCGGGCAAACACAACGCCGCCTTGCGCGAAGCCGCCGTGCGTGGCGGCTTGCATGTATCCGAGTACGGGGTCGCAGACGATGCCACTGGCTCGAGTGTCATGTGCGCGAGCGAGCAGGAGGTCTATGCCTTGCTCGGGCTCGCCTACATCGAGCCCGAGTTGCGCGAAGATCGCGGCGAGCTCGCAGCGGCTTCACTGAGTGCCAATCAGGGCAACTCCGACTTGCCCCAGCTGATTGAGCTGGCAGACATCAAGGGCGACCTGCACTGTCACACGGTGGCCTCGGACGGTCACCACACGATCGAAGAGATGGCACTGGCCGCACGCGAGCGTGGATATGAATACGTGGCGATCACCGACCACTCTGCTTCACACGGGTTCGGCAACGACGTGCCTCCCGATGAGCTGCGGCTGCAGATCGAGCGTGTGCATGAGGTGGACGCGATGCTTGACGGCATCAAGGTATTGGCAGGCAGCGAGGTCAACATCCTCCCGGACGGCTCGCTCGACTACGAGGACGAGTTGCTGGGTGAACTCGACTGGGTGATCGCAAGCATGCACACCGCTTTCAACATGAGCGAACAGAAGATGACCGAGCGCATGATCGCCGCCACCGAGCATCCTTTGGTCGACGCGATCGGACATCCCACCGGACGCCTGATCGAGCGACGCGAGCCTTACGCGCTCGACATGCAGGCTTTGATCGAGGCGGCGGTGCGCACCGGCACGATGCTCGAGATCAACGCCAACCCCGACCGTCGCGACCTCAACGACATCCACGCGCGCGCGGCCGCCCGTGCAGGGGCGAGGATCCTGATCGATTCCGATGCCCACTGGATCGAGCGCTTCGAGGTGATGCGCTGGGGCGTAGCCACCGCGCGCCGGGCATGGCTCACGGCGGAGGACGTGGCCAATACGCGCCCATGGGAGCAGTTCGAGAGGTTGCGCAAGCGGTCGAGGTAGGACACCGCAAAAGCGAGTGCCCCACGCGCGGGCGCGTGCGAGTCATGCACGTGTGGGTAGGCATGCACGTGGGTAAGCACGTGGGGTAGCCGGCACGGGACTCGGCAGACGCAGGGGTTAGACAAGCAGCCGAGGCAGCAAGTCCTGCGCCACGATGCGGTCGAGCTCGGCACTGCGGAAGCGCTTGAGCGCAAGCGCCGCGCAGGCGGCGTAGTCAGGCAATGGCTCGTCGAGCGCGACGCGCACCGCGCCCGCGAGATCCTCCCCCACGAGCCGAGCGTCAAGCGAGCGAGCGATCGGCAAGGCCACGTAAGGACCCGGGGAGGGCGTGGTGACGAGCATGCAGCCATCGGACAAGGCCTCCAGTTGGGCGATCCCATAGTCCTCGCGGAGCGCCGCGCATATGAACAGGCGCGTGCGTCGCAGCAAGGCCCGGTACTCGTCATAGGGCAGCATCGGTAGGACCTTCACGCCCTCCGCGGGCAGCATGTAGCCGTACCCGCGCAGCTCGTCTTCCGAGGCGCCCGCGAGCACAAGCTGCTCGCCGGGACGATGGGCCAGGCGCCAGGCATCGAGCAGCCGATGGAGACCCTTCTTAATCGGATTTGCCACATACGCAAACGCGGTGATGTCACGTTCTGGACTGCCCCCAGAAAGCTCGCCTGGCGAAGACTCGTGCGGCGAAGGCTCGATGTGGCTTGTTGGGGGCTCGATCGGGCCTGTCGAAGGCTCGATCGGAACCATCAAAGTGAGCGCGGGCGTGGCGACCGCAGGTGGGGTATGAGTGTCCGGCGAGAGCGAGGATGAGGATGAGGAGAAGCGTGAGCGCGAGGAGGGCGAGCACAACTCCTCGAGCGCACCCTCGCTCCATGGCAAGAGCAAAGACGCTTCGCGCAAACGCCTGCGCTCCAGAGGCCGCTGCCACGAACCGTGGCGACCGGGGCGGTTGCCGGCTGCGAGGGCGTCGAAGCGAATCGCTCCAGGACGGGGCCAGAACAAGGCTGCGGTCGAGCTGGAATAGACGAGCGCCCGAGCCGGAGTCCGGCGCAGCTGTGCCACGGCTGCCCGCCGCGCGGCCAAGGCCCAGAGCAAGTCGGTGAGCATCAAGGTCCGCACCGCCCGCGGTGGCTTGGCGCGAACCATCGCAACATCAGCCCCGGCGCGCCGCAAGGAGGCGAGCAACTCGTCATCGGCCGTGCGCAAACCGCCGGTGGACCCGAGCGAGACGATCAGCACGTCGAGCATCTCAGGTGGTGGCGCCGTCCATGCGCTGGGGACGCAGAGCCTTGAAACCAGGGGTGCGCGCCAAGGCGATCGCCCGCAGAGGGGAGGTGCGCAGCACGTGGAAACGCACACCGTCGCGCTCCTCGATCGCGGCAACAGCCGCGTCTTGGCGACGCCACCACAAGGCCAAGGCGATCGCGAAGCCTGCACCAATACCAGGGATCTGCGGGAGAAAGAAAGCTAGGCCTCCTGCCACGAGCGTGAATGCCAATAGCGGCCAGAGGCGATTAAGGAGGGTGGCGCCCGGGCGATACTCGGGCAAGGCGGTGCTCGACTTGGCCTCGGCGAGCAGGCGTGCGATCGGAGGGTTGACTTCGGCGTGGCGGCCCAAGCGCAGCCCGATTGCTACCGCCAGGACCCACCAGCCGACGGAGATTGGTACGACTGTGGAGTCGGGCGAGGGGGCAGCAGCGAGCACGGTCACGATCACGAGCGCGGTCGCCGCGGCGGCGCTGAGCAGGACGGTGGCCCTGAGGAAGTCGACGAAGTGCACGCCTCGCGCTAGGGCTTGCTCATAGCAAAGCCTGGAGCAGGGCGCGCACGCCGCTCTGCCCGTCGATGATCAGGTCCGCTTGGGCGGCCAGCTCCGGGGGTGTCTCCTCCGAGCCGACTGCCACGCGTAGGGCAAACTTGAGCTCGCCGGCGTCCACGAGCGCGCGCAAGGCCCGGAAGGCATCGATGTCGGTGCTGTCGTCGCCTACGTACATAGCGCTCTTCATGGGAGCACTGCCATGTTCGCGCTCCACGGCGCTCTGCAGCAGAGCGCTCACACCGAGTCCCTTGTCGAGCGCGATCGGTGGACGCACCTCGAGCACCATGCGGCCCCAGTGCACGGCGAATCCCTCTTGCTCGGCATGCTCGGCGATTTCACGCACGAGCGCGGCCGCCGCCTGCTCGTCGGGGGCACCACGCCAGTGGAAAGCGGCGATCGCCTGCTTGTCCTCGCCGCGCACGCGCGCGTGGTGAAGCTCGGGCGTGAAAGCGCGCGCGGCGAACTCGCGCACGCGCTCTGACCAAGCCGTTAGGTCGGGGTCAAGCTCCGGACGGGTGGCGCCGGGACGCAGGAGCTCGCCGCCGTGATTGCCGACGTAGGCGATGCTGCCGATCGCGACGATCTGGCGTGCGGTCGCGGCACGCCGTCCGCTGATGCAACCCACCAAGCCGTAACGTCGCGATATCTCGATCAAGAGCGTACGCGTGGCCTCGGGTACGTGGGCATCGGCGGCATGGCGAACGATCGGCGCCAAAGTGCCGTCGATGTCGAGCAGCACAGCCGCGTGAGCGGGATCGGAGCGAAGCGGTTCGAGCGCCTCCACAAGCGTGGCAGCCGGGGACACGGCCTTTAGTATGGCGGCCCATGCGGGCTGATCCGTCACACCCGTCCCCCAGCGGTCGAGAGTGGCCCCTTGTGCCCGTCCCGTGATCTCCCCCGGGCCTGTCTTGTGATCGCTGAGAAGTCACCGCTGCCGGCGAGCCAGCGCACGCTCAAGCTGGCGGTAATCGGGACCGCGGCAGGCGTGTTCAGCGGCCTGTTCGGCGTGGGCGGAGGCAGTGTGATCGTGCCCTTGCTGGTCCTGTGGCTCGGCTATGGACCGCGCGAGGCGACCGGTACTTCGCTCGCGGCGATCGTGTTCATTGCCGCCTATGCGGCTGCCACGCAGGGGGTCTACGGCAACGTGCACGTGCTCGACGCCGTGCTGATTGGGGTGCCCGCGGTGGGCGGCGTGTTGATCGGGACGTGGTTGCAGCAGCGTTTGGAGACCCGCTCCATCTCGTTGCTGTTCGCGGTCGTGTTGGTGGCGAGCGCGGTGGAGCTCTTGTTGAGGTGATCGCCGCGATCGCGATCGGCGTGTGTGCGGGCATCGTGGCCGGCCTACTCGGCGTGGGTGGCGGCGTGCTGTTCGTGCCCGGCCTCGTGATCTTCCTTGGGCTCGGCCAGCACCAGGCGGAGGCGACATCGTTGCTTGCGATCGTGCCGGTGGCGATCGTGGGGACCTTCAAGCAGGACGGCTATGGCAATGTGCGCCGTGGGGACGCTTTGCTGATGGGTCTTCTCTCGGTCGCCGGCGCGGCGGCTGGTGTGGCGCTGGCAAATGCCTTGTCGGGGACCGTGTTGAGGGTCGGTTTCGCACTGTTGATGGTGTTCGTGGCGATCCAGCTTGTGCGTAAGGCGATGAGCGAACCACGAAATCCTGGGCCTCCTGAACCGGCGGCGGCAGGACGGGCGGCAGAAAGCTTTGCCGGAAAATCGCCCCGACCCGGCCGATAAGGCCTAGACTGAAGGGGATGGGACTCGACAACCCAATTCACATCGTGTTCCTGGTGGTGATCTTGCTACTAGTGTTCGGCGCCAAGCGCCTGCCCGAGATCGGGCGCTCGCTCGGTACTGGGATGCGTGAGTTCAAGCAGTCTGTCACCGGCGAGAGTCACGCCCATGAGCATCAGCAGACCACATTGCCTGTAGCTCCGCCGCCGCCGGTAAAGGAGCCTGTGCCGCAACGGGATCCAGCATCGACCGACCAGCCCTAGCAAGGCCGGGCAGCGAAGATCGGGATCGTATGTGGGAAGACAGGGCCGCATGCGGCCCTGTCCCGAGTCGTGCATGCACGACTCGGCCGCCCGGCACATGTGCCGGGCGGGAATAGAAGAGGACCTATCCGTGCCGCAGAATCGGCCCCGCGCGCACTGCTTCGAACTCGGAGCCGGGCACACTCTTCAGCTGGTCGAGGTCTTCGTTCCTCCAGCGCGGACTAGGCGCGCCGGTGATGTACCAGGATGAGCCGTTGTCGGCCACGATCAAGCCGTAGCGCTTGAGCGCGCGCAAGACCACGAGCGCCTGACCGTGATAGCCGGAGAGGCTGAAGCTGGCCTTCAGGCGCAAGCGCAAGCCCATCGGGGGCAGGTTCGGGTCGGAGCTGCTCGAGGCAAAGTGAGTGGCCGGATGGATGTAGCCACGTTGCGTGCGCTCCACGGTCACACGCAAGGCGTGGTCGATCCGCCCAGCCTTGACCTCCGGATAGCGCGCGAGCAAGGGGAAGATGGGAAGGCCAGCGGCATCAGCCGACGTCCACCCTTCCGGGCGCAGGGCGTTGCTACGTAGGTTGAACACAGCGCCAGAGCCTGCGTCCCAGCCCGACCCTTTGCGCTGGGCGGCGTAGAGCTCGTACAGCTTGCACGTGCCCTCCTGCAAGACGAGCACATGCTGGTCGCCTTCTTCCCCCGCGCCCTCCACGGGCGCGTTCGCCGGGACTGGATAAGGCCCCGGATTCGATTCCTCTCCGTATTCGGTGAAATGGATTGGGACCTTCGCCTGGTGGGGCCCTACGACTGAGTAGGGGATCCCGTAGCTCGCGGGCGTACCGAAGTCGGCGTGCAGGTGGATGCTTGGGCCGATGCTTTCGATGTATTTCGCCGAGTTGGGATCCACCGGCGCATGGGAGATGTCTTGGTTGATCGGGTTGTTAGCCGGAAGGATCGGGCAAACGCCTTCGTGTGGCGGGGGAGCGGATGAGGCGGGGCCGGCCGTGGACGGCGCTATCGCCAAGGCCGGCGCACTTGCCGCCACCGCGACGATCGCGACAGCCAATATCCATCTCCCCTGGTGCGTTTTCACATACCCGATGCTATAGACAGAAGTGGCATAAACATACATGACTCACCTAAGGAGGGTGACGAATGCCACAAAGTCTGCCATGTGCGTCTGCTGCTGCCCATAGGCTCCTCCCATGCAGCAAACAAGCTACGAAGAGAGGGGCATCCCATACGCTCCCCTCCCTATCTATCGGGTTGCCGAGGCGGCGAATGTCTTGATTGGCATAGGGTCGTTTCTAGCCGTATCTGTGGCAGCCATTGTTGCAGGCATCGCCCATATCTCAACAGTGTGGAAAATACTTGTATTCGTGGGTATCGCTGGAGCGATAGCGCTCAGTGCCCTAGCACTTATCCAGATGACGACGCGACCTCGCAAGCGTTATCTACGAAGCCTCGTGCTGGCTTTTGCGGCCGAGATCAGCAATCAAGTTTCGATGGTGCAGGAAGCAATCTCGGAAGGTTTCTATTGGAACCCTGCTGAAAGGCAACTATCGGCCAATGTATGGTTGAAGCATCCTGAGCTAGCTGCTGAGCCACGTCTAGCTGACGCCTTTTTTGCAACTGTGGCTGCTTACCAACACGCGGATCGCCTGAACTGGGTTGCGCGCAGACGATTGGCCGAGGAAACGCCTGGAACAATAGGCTCTTCAGAGCAACTTTTAGGGCGTCGTATTGAGAGTGAATCGCAAGACGGACTCGACCGTGCCCTTCTCCATATGGATCTCGCCTACAAAGTTCTCAATAAAGCTGCTGAAACCTTGTAGCACAATTACGTGTTGGTCAGTTCGAGGTACGTCAAGCGGCGGCCGGTCACGGCCTGTAGCACGGTCTCGAATCGCCCATAGTCGCTGAGATAACGCTGATTGAACGTGAATACTCTCTCATCGAGATATCGAAAAAGGTGAGAAGGATCTACGGATACATAAGTGCCGTGTAGCCCGCGCTTGAGCAGGCTCCAGAAGTTCTCGATGCCGTTGGTGTGGACTCGACCATCCACGTAGCATTCAGCGTGGTTGATGGTCTGATGGTCGAAGTGCTCATCGAGACCGTGATAACCGCGCCACTGATCTGTGTAGATCGTGGACCCCTGCTCGATAGTGGACTTGACGCGCGGCTTGAGAGTCTTTCCTTTGACGTTGGGTACTACTTCCGCGCGAACTTGACCACCGCGCTCTTTCATGCCAAGGATCGCCGTCTTGCCGTCGCTACCACCACCTTTGAGGCCCTTCTTCTCGCGAACGTTTCTGTGCATATTCGCGCCCTTCCCACCAATAAAGGTCTCGTCCACCTCGACCTCACCCCTCAACAGAAAGCTCTCGGTCTGCATCGCCAGGCGAATGCGATGGAGCATGAACCAAGCCGACTTTTGCGTGATCTCAAGCGAGCGCGCCAGCTCGTGCGAGCTGATTCCGTTCTTCGAGTTGGCGATGAGCCAGATCGCCGGTAGCCACTTATCGAGCCCAAGTGCCGAGTCCTCGAAGATCGTCCCAAGCTTGACGCTGTACTGCTTCTTGCAGGCTTTGCACTTCCACAGGCGACGTGTCTTTAGGTAGCTGTATTCGACGCAGCCACAGCGTGGGCAGACAGGGCCATTGGGCCACCGTAGATCAGCCACGAAGCTCGTGCAGGTATCGATGTCTGAGAAGTAGCGGATAGCCTCAAGGAGGCTTTTGGGGCGCGGCTCTGATGTGCTCATGCAGATGAGTCTACTACGTCGCACTAGGTGAGTCAAGTACCAAATCGAAGGCTAGCGGATGCCGTCGAGCAGCTTCGCTGGTGGGACCTCCAACGCACGAGCAAGCTTGACGATGGTCGCAAGCCTGGGATCGCGGGCGCAGCGCTCCAAGCGGCTGACCTCGCTCGTGTTGAGATCGCAGCGAAAGCCGAGGGCTTCTTGACTGAGCTTCAGACGTTCTCGTTCCTGCCGCAGATTGTGGGCAAAGGTTTCGCGCGCATCCATGCGAACGATGCTCGCTGTATCAAGCCAAAAGCTCTAGGGCCAAAACCTCAAATCTTCTGGTAGGGTCCACGGCCGTATCGACAGGTAGGACTTTTCGAGAAAGGATCTATATGCGCAGACTACCCTTGGTCGGCGCTGTCTTCTTTGCGCTCTTTCTTGCGCTGGGAGGGACGGCTATCGCTGCCAAGCAGTACGTGCTCAAGAACTCCAAACAGCATTGCAAGCCGCACTACGTCAAGAAGACCAGGACGATCAGGAAGCACGAGCACGGCCGCGTCGTGAAGGTCCACGAGACTCTATGCGTTTATGTAGCTCCGAAATCAACAGTATCTCCAACAAAAACAGAACCAGTACCACCAAAAGCGCCAGAAGCTGTAGCCCCTATTGCGACAACAACTACGCTTACTGCAACTCCTGAAAAGGAATGCAAGCCTGTTGAAGGCCCGAATAAGAAGATTAGTATATGTGCTTACACAGTAACTTACGCGGCAGTAAATAGTAAAGGCGAAGTGGTTCCTGGAGAAATAATCATCAAGGAACATGTTCCGCCGTCACAAGAAGAAAGAAAGATTGCTGTCCCGTCAGGGGCTACAGTCGCGATTGGTTGGTGGGCGTCAGAGTCAAGCCTCTCCACTGAATGCACTCTCAACAGTACAATCAATAAAGTAGAACAACCATCATATTCATGCGAAAAGCAAAATCCTCGTGAGATTCTTGTCGCTGAATATATCCCTGCGGCTGGATATCTTGCTTCTCATTCAGAACCAGTGACGCTGCAATAGACTAAATGAGGTAGAGCCCACTGTCAAAAGTGGGCTCTATTTCTTCCGCTTCTCGTCTATCTCTGACTTAGGTACTTGTACAAGCTTTTGCGTAAGGTCCTCGAAGCGATCAAACTCCTCCGATGATCCCTCCTCGGCGGATCGCTGATCTGATATCTCGATCATATCGACAGTCGCAGTGGGTTCTACGACGTATTCATGGCGGTATTTTTGGGCTTCTTCGCGCACATCCTCGCGGTCGATCAGGCGGCGGATGAAATGTGCAGGCGTTACAACTGCCATGCCCGCATTCACATCAGTCACAATCTTGCCAAGAACATCCCCCGTCGTGGTTGCCTCTTGCGGGATGTCAAAGTGAGCCGAGACAAGTCCGAGCAACGTTAGGAGCTGATCTTGCTTGGATGCGTGGACCGTCTTTCTAGGGCCACGCTGAGCTTGGCGTCGCTGTTGACGATTGCCCTGAGACGGTGGTGCAGGCAACTCTATGACGGCTGTAAATGGATGCGCCCAGAACACTGGTGAACCGCTGTGGCCACCCCATGACCTCGCCTCCACTAGGTAGCCCTCAATGCTCTCATTACCGTTTGATCGTGCAACAGTAATCGGCTCTTGCGGGAGACGTGCAATAGCACCGAACCGGGCTACGGGTAGGTTGCGTTGCTTGCCAGCATGTTGGCTAAACAATCCCAAAAAGGCAATCTCTGCACCGAGATAAACCTCCTGCTCGTCGGCCTCGTCGCCCAAGCCAAAAGCATACTTTCCAAACCGATAGCAATAGTTCTCGTCTACGAGTTGACCTAACGGGATTACTGATTGCGGAGCGACCTCATCGTTCGACCAGTACAGACATGCCACATCGGCTTCGCCAGACTCATACCAGTCGTCGGCTTGTGTCGGGACATCAACAAAAGAGTCCCCCGCGTTTACGCGAATATACATAGGCTTCTCAGAGGCGCGCGCTTCCTCTATGCAATGACGAGCGGTGACTGCCCACACAGGGTAGGGTCGCGTTCCATCGCGATCAGCAACGAAAAACACCGTCGCGCTCGGAGCAGCAACCAATCCAGCTTCAGTCTGGCGCTCAATGCATAGGAACGCGGTTGTGTTCAGATGATTGTTGTCGATCTGCATGGGGCGAGTGTAGTCCCAATTGGGTCGCAACAATCTATGAGGTTCTTGTGGGTGAGTCAAATCACTCAATGCCACAGAAGTCTTACGCCAAGGCGTCTTGAAGTGTGATCGCAAGCTTCGGCGTGATCAGGTCACCGTCGGCCGATAGGAGCCGGCGTCCGGTGCGACGAGCGATTGCCGCATAGGAAGCGTCGTAAAAGGTGAGCTTGTGCTCGAGGGCAAGCGTGGCAGCAGAATGACGGTCGTCAGAGGTGAGCTCGATCGGATCGCCGCAAATATCTTCCAGCAGACCGAGCGCCGCGCCAATCTGAATTGCCTCCAAGCCAGAGTGCCTCGTGAGTATGTTGCCCACCTCATAGAAGGCCAAAGTAGTGGTGCGCATAGCGAGGTGTCCGATCGCTGTTCGCGCAAGATGCCCGTCAGGCTCACGATCCAAAGGAAGAAACCACTTCAATGCGATGCTGGCATCGATGAGCCAACCGCCGACGCCAGCGGAGAGCGCACTCACCCGTCGCGGAGCCGCTCGGCGCGTACCAGCGCAGCAGCGTCAAGGGGCCCGTTCCACTCACGCGAGAGTAGATCGAGCTCGCTGAGCACGACATTACGCTCGCGACGCAACAACCCCAGCTCGCGGCGCGCTCCGTTTTGCAGAATGGCGCTGCGGCTCGTGTGCCGGCGCTTGGCCTCCTCGTCGAGTGCGCCGAGCAGATCATCAGGAAGCGACACCATCACCTTCGCCATGAGGGCAGAGTATAGCCGGCTGGCAATACCCTGGCGTCAAATAAAGCCGGTCAGACCAGCGGCACCTGCGAGACGGCATCCTGCGCCACCGCCGAGGGACGCGCCTCCTGGAGCAGGCCGGCGCCGCAGTGCCAGCAATAGGCCGCGCCACGGCTGTGGACGGCGCCACAGGAGCGGCATTGGCCGTGGACGCCTGCCTCGGCGGCTCCGAGCAGTCGTTCCACCTCGCCCAGCTCAGCGTCGGCCTGCTGTAGCTCAGCGGCGCGCCGGGAGAGGACATCAAGGCGATAGTGGTCACGGATCGCCATCTCGTAAGTGAGCCCGCCCAGATCCCAGGTGAGGCCGGCGACCTTCTCAGCCAGCTGCAAGCGGCGGTTGCGCAGCTCGGCGAGCGAACCGGCTTGTACTGGAACAGAGTCCACCATCAACTTCTCAACGCAGGTTCTGGCCGAGGCTCAGTACAGCGCGACATGCTAGCCACCGGTTTCGATCGGCTGATCGCCTTTGACGAGCTTGTTGACTTCCTGCTGATACTTCTTGCCCTTGAATTTCGAGATCTTCTGCAGGCTGGATGAGCTCGTCTTGACCGGCGCCTTCGGTTTCGCCTTGGGCGATTCGGCTTCTTTCACTTCCTTTACTTCCTGTGCTTCGGTGGCAGCAGCGCTTTTGCCCGCAGCGGCACTGGTCGAAGAAGAGGAAGCCGGCGTCGTGGCGGTTGGAGTAGCGCCAGTGCCGGCCACCGGCAACGCACCACCCTCGATCTTCAGGATCTGCGCAGATGGCGCTTTCGAAGGCGCTAGCCAGTGACCCACCAGCAGCCCGATCAGGCCGGTCATGAGCAGTACGGCAAGCAGGCCGAACAGGCCCGAGTAGCGGCGCAACGATCCGATCGCACCCTCCTCACGAGGAAGCGGCGGCAGGTAGCCCGTGGGTGGTGGTGCGATCGTGACTTGACCGCGTAGCTCGCTCTCAGCCTGCAACACATCGAGAAATGGAAGGCGCACAGGCGAGCAAGGCTGACCGCAGGTCAGGCAGTAGCGCTGGTCGAGGGCTACCGCAGCTCCACAGCTCGGGCATTGCGTCTGGTCGCCCTCTTGAGTAGGGGCCTGGATCGGAAAGACGTTCACCTGGTTGGCCTATCCAAACGCGCCGTGCACATAGTCGCGCGTACGCTCAGCGCGCGGCTCCTCGAAGACCTGCGCGGCCGTCCCGTACTCGATCAGGTCGCCAAGGTACATGAAGGCGACATTGTCGGCCACGCGCTGTGCTTGGGCGAGGTTGTGGGTGACAATCACGACGGCCAGATCGCGACGCAACTCTCCGATCAAGTCCTCGATCACGCTCGTGGAGATCGGGTCGAGTGCACTACAGGGCTCGTCCATCAGCAGCACCTCCGGCCGCGGTGCGATCGCGCGGGCGATGCACAGGCGTTGCTGCTGCCCGCCCGAGAGACGCAGGGCGGGCCGACCCAGATCGTCGCGCACCTCGTCGTACAGGCCGGCACGACGCAACGCGTCGATCACGAGCGGCTCCAGCTCTCGGCGGCCGGGGCGCTTGCGCGACTGCTCGCGCAGCGCGAATGCGACGTTGTCGAAGATCGACATTGGAAACGGATTGGGCTGCTGGAAGACCATTGCCACGCGCGAGCGCAGCGTCGTGTCCTGCAGGGTGTGCACATCCTGCCCGTCGAGCAACACCTGGCCTGAGCGTGCCGCGCTGGGAGTCAACTCGGTCAGACGGTTGAGCGTGCGCAGCAAGCTCGTCTTGCCGCAGCCCGACGGCCCGATCAGAGCTAGCACCTCTCCCTTGTGGATCGAGAGAGACACAGAGTTGACGGCACGCTTGGCGCCGTAGTAGATGCTCACGTCCTCCAGCCGCAGCCGCTCGGGGCCAATCGCCGTGGTCGCACGGATAGACTCGCGCTCCTGCGGGGGCACCACTGGGATGGGCTTGCGGTCGAGCACGATCGTCCGCACCGGCGGGACAACTCCGTCTGTCCCCCCTGCGGGAGAGAGCTTCTCCGGCTTTGCGCGCATGGGCGAGACAACCTCGTCCGCCCACGTGTCAGGTGTCGGGCGCCACGCGTCGATCAGGGTCTCGTCAGTGCTCATCGTCCACATTCTCCATCGAACCAGTCAGATTAGTAATGAATGGGGCATTTGTCAAAGCTAGTGAGAGCCGAAGCCGCTGGAGCGAGCCTGTGCCCGACTGATCAAGCCAACGACGAGGTTCAGAGCAAGGATGAAGAGCAACAGCACGAATGCAGCCGCATAGGCCTTCTGTGGCGCCTCGCCTTCACCGGCCGGTGAATTCTCGAAAACGTAGCTGGTTAGGGTCGAGCCGGTTCCGCGCAGCACGTTCAACCCCGGCAGCGATCCGTCCGGTTCCGTGCGCAGAGTCTCGCCAAGCACGATAATCACGATCGCGGTATCCCCCACGATGCGACTGATGCCGAGCGTCACCCCCGTGGCGATGTTGGAGCGCACACTGGGCAGCAGCACACGCCGGATCGTCGCGATGCGCGTCTTGCCAAGGGCAAACGCCGCCTCGCGCATATGAGCGGGAACCGCCTGTAGCCCCTCGCGCGTTGCGGTAAACAGGGGCGGCACGGCGATCAGCGACATCGTGGCTCCAGCCGCGATGAACGAGTGACCGGTGACGGCGCCCGTTTCCGATTTCAGCGACAGCGGCGAGAATACGCCAAGCTCGAACACGGCGAGCCCGAAGATCGCGATCACTATGTCGGGGGTGCCGGCGACGATCTCGATGCTCGACTCGACCAGGCGCGCGAGCTTGGCGGGACGGCCATACTCGACAATCCATACGGCGGTACATACCGCGAGTGGGGTCGCGATCAGGAGACCGATGGCGGTCAGCAGAGCGGTCCCTACGATCGGGTCAAGGAAGCCACCGGAGCCACTCTGGTCGAGGCTGATCTGAGGCGAGGAAACGAGCAGGGCGGGACGCAAGTACTCGATCCCGCGGATTCCCATGTAGAGAACGATCGCTCCCGCCACCAGGCACAACCCAAGACCGGCAGCCCACGCGGCAAGCAGCACGATCCTGTCGCTCCAGCGCCAGCTCCGCAGAGAAGAGCCCTTTCCACGGGTGGGGCGCGGCGGAGGCTGCGCAGCCGGGTGCTCAACAGGGAATGAGGAAGCGAAAGCGCTCATCACCTGAGCTGGTACTTGCGTAGAGGCAACTTCACCAGGTAGGCGCAGAGCGAGAGGGCTATCGCCGAGAAAAGCAACAGCAATGCGAACGCGTACAGCGTCGAGTTCAGAGCAGGCGCACCGCCCAGGCCTTCCGCGTAGTCGACGATCGCGCTTGCGAGCGTGCGCAGCGGCTCGGCGAAGAAGGTCGCGAGCCCATAGTGGAGGCTGGGGGCGAACGAGCGTGAGCCGGACACCATCGAGATCATCACCGCCTCGCCGAGAGCGCGGGCGCAGGCAAGCGCCGCGGCAGCCACGATCGCCGGACGGATGGCCTTCAGGCTCACGGCGAGCGTGGCGCGCAGGCGATGGACGCCGAGCGCCATCGCTCCCTCACGCCAGGCGGTGGGCACAGTGGCAAGCGCTTCGCTGATGAGGGCCACCATGATCGGCACGATCATCACGGTGAGGATCACCGCGGCTACTCCCAGCCCGGCGCCGGTAAGCAATACGGTGTTTTGCGTCGAGGTCTTCTCCGATGCGGTGATCACATGGTTGCCCACGAAAGGCACGAGCACCAGCACACCAATCAGCCCGTAGATGACAGATGGGACCGAGGCGAGCAACCGCACTACAGGCACCGTCACGCGACGAAGCGGGGCAGGCGCGAACTCGACGATGAAGATCGAGGAGAGCAGCGCGATCGGCAGTCCCAACACGAGCGCAATGGAGGTTGTGAGCAGCGTGCCATAGAGGATCGGCCAGGCATTGAGATGGTAGGCCGACGCGGCTGGGTGCACGCCGGTGGTGACCATGCCACCCATCTGCTTGTCGACGTCACCGCCCGAGCTGAGCAGGCCCAGGCCGTTGTGAGCAAAGGCCGGCCATGCGCGAATCGCGACGAATACGATCATCGCGATCACGCACAGGCAGGTCAGCAAGGACACCGCGCCGAGCGTACGCTCGGCGCGGCGATCAGACCAGGGTCGGCGCACCCTAAAGGGCACAAGCAAACGCGCCAATGGTCTGCTTATTTGAGTGGAATCCACTGGGTCGAGATAATCGACTTCGAGGCTTTGCTGACATCGATCCAACTGATGAATGCCGCGGCCGCCCCTGTGGCTTTGCCCTTTGTTACCTCATAGAAGCGCGCAACCCCGGAGTACTGCCCGGAGACCGCGTTAGCAAGCGTGCAGCCAACGCCGTTGAACCCGACCGCATTGACGCCACCATTGTCGGCCTGGAAGTTGGATAGGAAGCCAACCGCGTTGGGATCATTCTCCACCTGCTGCTTGAGCAGACCCTCGGATGGCTCTTCGGCGGCGATCTTTGAGACCGTCTTGCCGCCCAGCAGCAGCGTCTGGAAGTTCGTGAGCACGCCCGCGACCGATGTACGGCTGATCAGGTCGATCGAGCCGGTCGCCGTGGCGCCGGGTACCTGAGTCCAACTGCGTGTCTTGCCGGTGAAGATCGACACAACCTGAGCCTGGGTCAGGTTCGATAGGGGATTGGACTTGTTGGTGACGACGCAGATCGCATACTTGGCGATCGGGTAGAAGACCAGGCCCGCGGGATCGGTGGGCAGCGGGTCACGCGATACGTCTCCGATCGAGACGCGCCCAGCAGCGGCATCGTTGATCCCGACCTGCGCACCGCCCTGGGAGATCTTGAATTTAACCTTCTTGTTGAGCTTCTGGTACTTCTGCGCGAGCAGCGAAACGAGCGGGAACGAGGCGGTCGCTCCGCTGATCGTAATCGTGCTTGTGCTCGTTGCGAAAGCGATCGCGGGGACCACTATCGAGAGAATGAACGTCGCCGCGAGGAGAGCGGCGACACGGCGAGTTCGTCGTTGCATTGACGGGGGCTCCGTTTCGGATAGTTGACAGCTTGGGCGGCGCAGCCTAGCATATTCTTCATAAAGAAGATCAACATTAGCTATTTTATGAAGAAGGCTACCCACCCCGAACACGAAGGACCGCCGAGAAGCGCGCCAAGCAGAGAACCGAAGCCAACCGATGACCACCGAGAACAATCAAGGGCACCTGCCCACAACGGATGCAGAGGCCATCGCCCGCGAGCAATGCGCTGGCTGCGGCACCACGCTGGTCGAGGACCAGCGCTATTGCCTGCAGTGCGGTACCAGACGCGGCAAGCCGCGCCTGGACTTCATGGCCTTCTGGAAGCCATTGTCTCCGACCGGCACGCAAGCGACAAACGGGCTGGGGGAGCCATACCCGGGGGGCACCCTTGGAATCGCGCAAGATGTACACGCCACAACCGGCGGTGCGTGGCTCGGCCGGATGCCCTCGCGACGCGCGGCGGGAGCGCTCGCCACCGCCGTGCTCGCAGCCGGGATAGTGGCCGGCGCCGCACTCGGACCAACGCCCCCCAGCTCACCGGCGGATAGCTCGACGCTTGCCGAGCGCGCGCTCGGCGCCCTGGCCGCTCAAGCGAGTGGCAGTGCCACGACGAGCGCCACGCCCAGCTCAACTCCGAACTCTGGCGCAAGCCAGGCGGCGCCAAGCAAGCCAAGCCACCAAGCCAGCACACCTACAGCAAGCCCGGCGAAAACCAGCACTCCAAGCTCCTCCGAAAACGCGCCCTCCAGCGAATCGACGGCGAATGGACCGTCCTCAGAAAGCCCCTCTCCGGAAAGCACGCCCTCCAAAGGCACAAGTGAAAGCGAAAAGACAGCACCGGGAACCCCTGTCAAGTTGCCGCCGGTCAAGCACGTCTGGGTGATCGCGCTGTCGAGCATGAGCTTCACAGAGGCACTCGCCCAGGCAAAAGCCGATCCATACCTAGCCAAGCAGCTCGTGCCGAAGGGGACGTTGCTCAGCGCTTACACGCTCACCGCCCCCAGCGCACTCGCGAACGGGATCGCGCTGCTCTCCGGCCAAGGCGTGAACCTCGACACCGAACAGAACTGCCCCACCTATAGCGAACTACAGCCCCCTACTGTCAACACAACCACTGGGCTTGCCGAGGGCCTCGGGTGCATCTATCCGCAGCCCGTCCAGACGCTCGCTGATGAGCTCACCGCCGCCGGGCTCACGTGGAGGGCCTACGTACAGGGCATGGAAAGCGCCGAAGCCGGTGCACCAACCAGCACCAGCACAGCCTCACAGCCGGCGAGCGGTGGAGCAAGTTGCCGCCATCCCGAATCGGGCGCCCCCGACCCCAACCAGACACCTATTCCCGGGGACTCCTATCTCACCTTTCACAACCCCTTCGTGTACTTCCATTCGCTGCTCGACGACGGCGCATGCACGAGCAATGACGTTGACCTGAGCCGGCTGCAGAGCGACCTCACCACACCCACCAGCACCCCAAGCCTGAGCTGGATCGTGCCATCCGCGTGCGACGACGGCTTGAGCTCCCCGTGCACGCCGGGAGCCCCAGACGGGCTCAGCCCAGCCGACGGCTTTCTCAAGGAAGTCGTTCCGCAGATCATCGCCACCACCGCCTACCGCAAGGAAGGGCTGATCGCGATTGTCCCCGACAGCTCACCGGAGGCCACTGCGAGCGCGGCGGCCAAGCCGGTCGGCGCACTGTTGCTCTCCCCATTCGTCCACAGCGGATTGCACGTATCGGAACCCCTTAACGACTTCTCACTCCTGAAGAGCCTCTCACGGCTCTTCGGAGTCCTCCCCTTGGGCCATGCCAACGACCCGAGCGCAGTGTCACTCGGCGCAACCGTCTACAGCACGACCAAGTAGCGACCCATCAACCGAAGAACGGAGATCCCGTTGCACACATATCCATGCCATCCCCACCGAGCTTCCCTATGGCTCGGCGCGATCCTTGGCTCGCTCGTCCTCTCGCTGGCGATTGCTGCCTCAGCCGGCGCCGAAGAAGCCGGATCGGAAGGAAGTCCAAATAGCTACAACTGCCTGGGGCACATCTCTGCGGGCACCCCCGAACTGGGCAGCACCGAACAGCAGGTTCGCTACACGTTCTACTGCAATGGCCCGATCACCGGCTATCAGCTGGAGACGAACGTGCCGGTGGCAGGCTTCGGTGCCTCGCCACTGGTGACCAACACCGCGGGTGTGGCGCTAGCGGACACGTTCTCCTGCGGTGGCGAACTGCTGGGCTGGGCGGACAACTGCGTCGGTTCCGCCAAGGCCGGCTGGGAGAGCGTCACGGGGCAGTTCTCGATCGGCACGCCGCTGTGCGCCGCGCCGCACCTCGATCCGCTGCTGACGGTGACAGACATATACCTGGAAAAGGGTGTCCCGACACAGGCAGTCTCGGGTCCATTCGACCTCGGCCGCCCGCTGCACTGCGCAGCCTCCACTTACAAGGGCGGAACGCGACTCGATCCGATCGTGCCGTCGTCTGCGAAGGCCCACACGAACAAGCACAAGAAAGGAAAAGCGAAGGGCACCACCAAGAAGAAATAGCGCCACAGTCGTGTCCGGACGTCACGTCCAAGCGGCGTCCGGACACGGCTTCGCGTAGGGAGTTGCAAAGAAAGGTCTAACCCGATGATCAAAATCGGGGGCGTAGCCTTGACCGTGTGTCACTAACGGCCCTCGAGGCCACCACCCCACGCGCGAACCGTCGAATCGGGGTCGGTCGCCTGACCGCGCTGGCCGTAAGCCTCGCTCTATCGATGCTCGCCCTGACAAGTTGCGGGTCGGGAGCTGATGCCGATGACCAATCCAGCCCGACAAGCGCCTCGCTCCCCCAGACTGTCCCACTTGCCTCGCCACAGTGCGCGAACACGGTGGCCAGAGCACTTGGAGTCATCGCCAAACACGTCTACCACGAGCTCTCCGGAGGACGGATCGCCCAGCCGGCGGTTGACCGGGTCGCAAGCTCCCCCACGCTGATCGCGGCCGCCCAGTCGGGCGACCCGGTCGCCGTACGGACCGCGCTTGTGCCGCTGCTCCGTGGTCAGCTCGCGAGCCTTCGCATCACGGTCGGGGGACGCACACTCCTTGACTACGGCAGTCCCAACGCTGTCGCGCCCGTGAGCGCACCTTTTAAGGACGCTGCGGGAAGCACGATCGGCACAGTTACCGCATCAGAGCAGGGAGTACTTGGATATGCCGACACCATTCACACGATTGCCGCGGTCCAGGTATTCGTGCGAAGTGGCCCGCGCGCACTGGGCGGCTCCTCAAACACGGCCCCCAGCAGCATCCCCACACACGGCGAGCTGTCCTGGAACGGCAGGCGCTACGCCGTCTACTCGTTCCCGGGCACCGGCTTTCCGCGAATCCCCCTGCGCACATACGTGCTCGCCCCGATCCCGCCAGCGTCGGCGTGCGCTCACACGGCGGCCGAAACCGCGGCCAACGCGATCGGCGCGGCGGCTGAGCGGATCTATAGCGAGGAGCAGTCGGGGGCACAGACGAAGGCCGTGGTGCGGGACTTCGAACGCTCGCCCCCTTTCCAGGAAGCGGTCGCGGGTAACGACCCGATCGCCACAGAAGCGGCGATCGTGTCCTTCTTCAAATCCACACTGCACGTCGTACGCGTGCGCGCCACCTTGGGCGAAAAGCTTGTCGCGGACGTCGGCGGCCCGCACGTCTTGGCACCAATCAGAGGAGACGTGCGCGATACGCATGGGCGCATCGTGGGCCACTTCCTCCTGTCCATCCAAGACGACCTCGGCTATGTGATCCTCGCCCATCGCTTCGCCGGCGTGCAGGTGTTCCTGAGCCAGGGAGGCCGGCCACTACTCGCCAGTACGAGCCCCGCCCCATCCGACCTCCCCGCAAACGGCGAAGTGCTCTACAAGGGTGTCCCTTACCAGGCCTACTCGTTCACAGCCGAGGCTTTCCCCACGGGAGCGTTGCAAGTCCGGCTGCTGATCCCGCCCGTTCCCAGTATGTGACTCGGAAGACGCGAGTAATACCGATACGCCCGCACAGCCGCGCCCGTCAGGGCGCCCCTCCCCCTACCAAAGGGCTCCCCGAGCAGCGACCCACGCGGGCCTCACAACATGCTGGTGGTCATCCGCTCGACCTCCGCGATCGAGGTCTGCCCGGCGCGCACCCTGGCGATCCCGTCCTCGCGCATGCGACGCATCCCTTGGCCCATGGCGGCAGCGGCGATCTCGTCTACCGAAGCGTGTTTCAACACGAGCGAGCGGATCTCTTCGCTGACCGACATCACCTCATAGATGCCCATCCGCCCGCGATAGCCGGTTGCGGCGCAACGCGTGCACCCGACCGGCTCGAATGCCTCCGACTCATACAGGCCGTACTCGGCCAAGAGCGACTCGGGCGCTTTGCTCGGCTGCTTGCAGTGCGGGCACAGAACTCGCACGAGCCGCTGCGCGACCACGCAGTCGATCGCCGAGGAGATCAAAAACGGCTCGATACCCATATCCATCAATCGCCCGAGGGCACTTGGGGCATCGCGTGTGTGGAGCGTCGAGAGGACGAGGTGGCCGGTGAGCGCGGCCTCCACGGCAATGTGAGCCGTTTCGCGGTCCCTGATCTCACCAACCATGATCACGTCGGGGTCGGCTCTGAGCATCGCTCTCAAGCCACCCGCGAACGTCATGCCGGCCTTCGGTGCGACCTGCATCTGCTTGACGCCCGCGATGCGCGACTCGACAGGGTCCTCAATCGTGAGGATCGAGCGGCTGCCGTCGTTGACCGCACCGAGTGCGGCATACAGGGTCGTGGACTTGCCGCTGCCGGTTGGCCCGGTGACGAGCACGGCGCCGTTGGGGCGCCCGATCGCGTAGGCGAAGCGGTCCTGCTCGGTGCGCTGCATGCCCAATGACTCAAGGCCGCGGACTGCCACCCCCTTGTCGAGAATGCGCAGGTAGGCACCCTCGCCGTACACGAGCGGCAAGGTCGTCACGCGTACGTCCACACGGCGTCCGTTCACAGTCAAGGCGAAGCGCCCATCCTGCGGTACGCGCCGCTCGGAGATGTCCATCTCGGACATGATCTTGATGCGCGAGATGATGCCGTTGGCCATCGAGCGCTTGAGCGTGGCCGTCTGCGAAAGCACGCCATCGATGCGCAAAGACACATGCATGTCGCCCTCGCCGGGGTCGATGTGGATGTCAGAGGCGCCCTGCTCGATGGCCTCGGCGATGATCGAATGCACAAGCTTGACGACCGGAGCGTCCTTGTCCGCGTCGTCCATGTTGAGCTCAGCCTCTGCCTGGGAGTCATCCTCCTCGACGATCTCTTCGACGGACTGCTCCACGCGTGAAAGGCGCATGATCAGGATGTTCAGGTCCTCGACCGAGGCACTAGCCGAGCGCACTCTGCGGCCAGTAAGCATCGCGATGTCGTCGACCGTCAGCACGTTCGTCGGGTCGGCCATCGCCAAGAGCAAGGTGCCGTCGTCCAGGAATCCCACGGGCACGGCTTGGTAGCGCCTGATCGCCTCCATGTCGATCAGGTTGACGGCGCCCATATCGAGCTCATAAACAGACAGGTCGATGTAGTCCAGACCGAAGCGCTCCGCGACCACACGGGCGAGCTGATCGTGGCGCAGGACTCCTTGCTCGACGAGCACCTGACCGGTGGGCTTACGCTGGGCGCGAGCGATCTCGACGGCCTCCTCGACCTTCTCGCGCGTGGCGAACCCGAGCTCCACCACAACGTCGCCGATCAGCCGCACCGGGCGCCCATCGCCGATCGGCTGAGTGAGGGTCGCCGACTGTGCCACGTTGCTCACAGGCTCCGGCACGCCCTCAGCGGGACGCAACAGCGAGAGCTCGCTTACCGACGCACGGGTATTGGGTTGGTCCCCCACGCTTTCATGATCGGCAGCCGTGGACCTGGACTTGACCAGCAGACCTTGGTTTCGCCCAGGGGTCCAAGGGAGAGGAGGGAGTGTTCTTTTCTAGAATTTTGCGATAGTAACTACGTATGTGAATACTATTGCAATTCGCAATACATAGCCCTAACGCCCGAGGCCCTGCTCGAACGCCCCCTTCACGCCCGCGTCAAGCGCGTTGAGGCGCTGCAAGGCGAGCGCCTCGGCCGAGGCGAAGCGCTGGGTCGACGAACTTCCCTCGCTGCCACCGTGATGGGCCAGCACGCAGTGCTCCAAAGCCAGGCGCCGCTCGGCCCCCAAGGCCGGTGGGACGTGTGTGGCGATCAGACGCAGCCCGAGCTCAATGTGGCCAAGCATGCGACCCTCCTCGGTTCGGGTCAGCTCGGCGCCGTAGGCGTACTCACGTGTCTTGCCGAGATCGTGGACTAGCGCCGCGCACAGGAGCAGGTCTCGATCCAGCCGCGGGTGCACAGCGCACAGCTCGAGTGCCAGCTGAGCGACCGCGACCGTGTGCTCCAGCAGCCCACCGAGAAAGGCGTGATGAGAGGAGGAGCGCGGCGAGCGCCCCACACTTGATTCCGGCAGCGAGCAAGGAGCGCGACGCAATCCGGCGCGCAGCTCCTCATCAGCGAGCAGTCGCTGCAGCAAGGCCGCCAAGCCTGGGTCGTACACCTCGCGAGCGAGCTGTTCAAAGAAGCCTTCGAGCTCGTCCAGGTCGCGGTGTGAAACGGGCAGAAAGCGCGCGGCTTCCTCGTCTGAGAGCTCGACGCGTGCGATCTGCTGGAGCGCCAATTGCAACTCATCCCGAAACAACTCGGCTCGCGCACGTACGCGCACAAGGTCGCCGCGCTCGAAGCACCCGGCGAGCAAATCGGCATCCCGGAACGCCCTACCCTTGACGGTTCCGCCCTGGTCGCTTAGCTCAACCGTGAGATAGGGGTCGCCGGAACGGGTGATCAACCGCTCCTTGCGAGTACACGCGAACACGGCCTCAACCGCGTCTCCCTCTCGCAATGTGGCAATCGTCTGGGCGTCTGAAGCGCCCACCCCGCGGGCGCCACCGAGCGGCGTGGGCGAGGCTGTAGATGTATCGCGTATCGAGTTCCTGGTGGACATTGGGTCTCCATGATGTACGGTGGTTCGGATGCAGCCGCTCATCTGGGATCGTCGCCCGGACGGCCTGAGGGCCCCGGCGATGGTGTGCTCTTTTTCCGGTTGGAACGATGCGGGCGACGCCGCCTCCACCGCAACTGCCTTCTTGGGTCAAGCCCTTGGCGCCGAGCGTTTTGCCAAGACCGATACCGAGGAGTTCTACGACTTCCAGGCCAACCGTCCGCATGTGCAGATCGACGAGACCCAGGCGCGCGTGATCTCCTGGCCATCCGTGGAGATCTTCGAGGCCCGTGCCCCCCGGGCACCGCGCGACTTGGTGATCGTGCAGGGCTCTGAGCCCTCTATGCGCTGGCGTTCGTTTAGCTCCTTGATCGTCGACCTTGCCGAGGCGCTCGACGTACAACTGGTGGTGACGCTTGGGGCTCTGCTTGCTGATGTGCCCCACACCCAGCCGGTGGCGATGACCGGCTTCGCCTCAGACGCGGCCATGATTGAGCGGATCGGCTTGAAATCAAGCCGCTATGAGGGCCCCACAGGGATCGTGGGGGTCCTGCATGCGACGTGTGCGGAAGCGGGCCTGCCCTCAGCCAGTGTGTGGGCCAGTGTTCCTCACTATGTCGCGGCCGCGGCGAGTCCGAAGGCCGCATTGGCTTTGCTGCGCAAGCTCGAGCTGATGGTGGGAGTGTCGGTGGATGTCTCAGAGCTCGAACAGGCCGCCGGCGAGTACGAGCATCAGGTGGGCCTGGCGGTTCAGTCCGACCCGGACATCCAGGCGTTTGTGGAGCGTTTGGAGCGTCGCGCGGCGGAGGACGGCCAGACGACCTCTCCGCAAGACTTGCCCTCCGGGGACCTGTTGGCTCGCGAATTCCAGCGCTTCCTGCGCCAGCGCGGCGCGGAGAGCTGAGGAAGAAGCCGGTCAGCGCGAGGCGACCGCGTAAGTGACGGCGGCCGAGCCGAGCAGCAGTTTGCCCGAGCCGTATTCGGCCTCTGCCTTGGAGGGCTGGAAGCCCGTCGAAAGCGGGATCTTCTTCTTCAAGGCGTACATCACGAACTCGATCGTGTCGCTCTTGCCCTTGGCCGGGCAGATCGGAGAGTAGGTGGCCTTACCGGCTGTGTTCGTACCGACTATCCCTCCAGGCGGTGTCTTGCCGGCGGCGACGCCTGTGGAGCTGGGATCGATTCCCCCCACTACCCAGCGGATGCCACCGCTCGAGCCGGAGGAGTTGTCATCGATGACGAACAGGATCAGCTCGGCGGCTTTCGCCGGCACTTTTTCCCAGGAGAGCGGCGGGGAGATACCGGCGCCCGCGCACGTGTATTGGGCCGGGATCACGCCATTGCGTTCAAACGCGGAGCTCGAGAGCGAGAACGCTCCGGGCGCCGTGTAGACCTCGCCGCTGGAGCTCGAAGCGCTATTGCTGGAGCCGCTCGATGAGCCGGATGAGCTCGATGACTTGCTGGAGGTGGCTGTCAGGTTTTCCGGCTTGCCTTTGTATTGCTTGCAATCTTCCATCACATAGCCTTGCTTGCAGTCGGTGTAGGCCTTCCAATGAGTGTGGAAGCCCTTCTCGAAAGCGCTGAGCAGAGCCGAATGCTGCGCGGCGCTCTTGCCGGCCGTCACCTTCGCGCCAATCTTCGAGGCGAGCAGTTCGACCTTGATGCGAGCCAACAGGTCGGCTTCGGTCTCACCGGACTTGGCCAAGTACTTCTTCAAGGAGCCTGCCTTGGGGAAGCTCTGGTGCACGAGTTGGGCGTAGCGCTGCTTGACTTCGGCTTCCGAGACGCTGATATGGCGGGCCGATGCCTCGCCGAGCACCCACTCGGATGTGATCAGGAAGCCGAGCGCCTGATGGCTCGGGGAGCCGTTGGCGCCAAGTGCGGTCTCCACGGCCAGCCAGTGCTGATAGCTGGCCTTGGGGATCGGGGTGCCCGAGACTGTCGCGACGGCATCCACAGTCGAAGCTGTACCCGTGGAAACACCGGCGGGAGAGACCGGGACAGATGGAGTGGACGTGGAAGATCCACTCCCGCAGCCGGCGAGCAGGCTGGCTGCGAGCAGAGTGAGCGCGGGCAGGCACAGACGTGCGCGCACGCGAGGCCCCTGCATGGAGATGGTTCCCTTCATTCTCACGGGAACCTAATCAGGTTGCCTAAAGCGCAGCGAAAAATCAGCTTCTGTCAGGCTGGTGGGCGACCGCGCTCTGTATCTCCCATCCGCGTTCGGTCAATGTCCAGGAGTTTGGTTCCCCGCGCGTCTGCCCGCCACCCGTGTTCTGGATCAAGCCAAGCGAGACCAGGCGTGCGAGCAGCTTGGACATCTGGCCTTGGTCGCTCACATCGGCCGCTTGAGCGACTCGGCGGTTGGAGGAGCCTGGGTGATCAGCGATGGCCATCAGAACGCGCACCGTTCTGTAGGTGAGGCGCATCTCCAGTTGATTCAGCGGATTACCGACTGGGTCGTGGGGGCTTGCGGTACCCCTCGGAACGGGTCGCTCGAGCTCACGTCGTGAGGCGGCCGGGCCAAGGTAGGCAAGCACGATCATGCCCATCAGTTGGCTCCTCAACTCCAGAAGTGAGCCCGAGCCATCACTCGATAGCCGTGAGTGCAGTACGGCGAGCACCCCACCGACCACGCCCTCCGCGGTAAGCGGCGACAGCTCAGCCCCCGCTCTCGTCTCCCGGCGCCCTTCGTCGATGACCGCCGTCACTTGCGCCAGCACCCAAGCCCGGCGTCGCACAACCTTTGCTCCCACGCCGACGGACTCAACGATCAGAAGCCGCCCCAAGACCGGCTCCCGTTCGAGGAACTCGAGCAACGCAGTGAGCGACGTCCTGACCCTATCGACCCACTTCGCCCGCACGTCGTATGTATCCGATATCCCGTGCAAGGCTCGCGATAGAGCGTCGTCAAATGCGGCCAAAAAGCAGTCTTCGCGATCCTCGAATACTTCATAGAAAGTGCGGCGGGACACGCCCGAGCGGGCGACCACGTGCGCAACGGTGACGTTCGGGCCACCAAGCTCCACGCAGGACGCGCCCATGCCGGCCAGCATCCGTGCGCGCTGTATCTCGGTGACCCGCTCGCGCCCGAGCCCCTCGATATCCGATGTGTGAATCTTTGGCGCCGC
Source organism: uncultured Solirubrobacterales bacterium (assembly GCA_963746645.1). Lineage (GTDB taxonomy): Bacteria > Actinomycetota > Thermoleophilia > Solirubrobacterales > Solirubrobacteraceae > Palsa-744. The sequence goes on along the minus strand of CAVVBQ010000005.1, from coordinate 2,165,294 downwards.
TAGCGCGAGCGACGCTGCTCCTCTACCGGGCATCTCATTTCTTCTTGTTGTTCTTTTTGCTTTTGCCATGTCGACCGACACTGGCTTTCGTTGCCTTGCGCTTCACGCACCCAGTGGTCGCGATCGGTGTTGACTGGTGTATTTCTGCTCCGTCTTGGGCGAGGAAGGCTGTGGGCATCTTTAGTTTGCTTGCGCAGAGGTTCCCGTTCGCGGCGAGTGCGCTGTATTTGCCTTGTGGGAGCTTCAGCTCGAATGTGCCGACGGGTACGTCGGGGACTTGCTTGAACGTGGTGCTCGTGATGCCTGCTTTGTTGATGAACGTTGTTCCCACCAAGTCCACTGTCACTCCGTAACCCTGGAGGACGACCACGAGGTCTGGGAACGCCTCGCCACCATGCGACACGAAATACACGGGCCCCGACAGGGGGACCGGTAGTACCGGTGTGGTCGCTCGCGCTGTCCCGATCTTTGATGCCGACGGGCATGCTGCAGGGTTGGCTTCGAACGTCGCAGCTGTACACGCCTTCTGCAATGTGGTCAGTCGCGAAGGCAGCTGCTTAGGCAGGCTGACCTTCACCTTCGCGATGTTCACTTGGGTACCACGCACAGCTTTCGGATAAGTGAGCTTCGCGTCCAAGCTCGCACCGTTCGCTCTCGAGGTCTTACCCGAGACCGAAACACCGAATTTCGGTTGGAACTTCAACGCAGCACAGTTCGTGACCTGGAACGGCTCTGAGACGTGCGCGATCGTGCCCTGGACGCCCGTGATGTTCCCGATCACGCTCGCCTGGGCGCAATCTGTTGGGTTGAACACGAAGCCAGGCCGGTCAATCGTGACGTTCACAAGCCGCAAATCCACCGGGACACCCCCCACAACCTGCGGGAGGGGATCGCTCGTGACCGATAGTTGTGCAGTGTGCGGATCAACCTGCACCTTCGCGCGCACAACGACCGTGCCGAGATCGAACGGGCCGGCCTTCGTCGGCACCGCGATACTCAAGCCGTACGGGGCGCCCTTATACGGTCCGGTCATGAAGACTTTCCCGCCGGTTACATAGAACGGTGTCGGACCCGTCCCCGCCCCAGCCGTGACAGTGCCAATCTGCGAAGCCGCGTCGCAAGTCCCCGCGTTCGCTTGTGCTTCCCCACACAACGGTAGGCCGACCAAGCTGCCGAGCAACCCTTTGGGCAGGGTCACTGACACGCCTTGCATGTGCTGATCGGCATCGGAACGGCTGAACGTTGTGAGGAACGATGTGAACGCTCCCCCTTCCACGTCGCTCACACCCGCATTCAACGACGGATTGAACGGCAGAACCGCACCAGGACACGAAGTCCCATTCGGTCCAGAGTTCAACTGGAAGCTATCCGAGCGTGCTGTCGCTTCATCCGGACGCGCCCACGGATACAAGGACGCTTCGGTCGTCTGCGTCACGCACGTCGCCGGGGTCGACAGCGGTGCTCGTGCCCCTGACTTGAACTGCAAACTGATGTCTTCGAACGGGTATTGCGGATTGTCATCGAACGTTGTCGTCAAACGACCTGTCACGGGATTAGCCTGAATTTGCCCTGGGATCTTGAAGTCAAGACCATGTGCGTCATCGCGCAACTCGATCGCCATTCTGAACATTTCCCCAGACTCCGGATCACTAGAGTTCTGGGTGCGAATAAAGACCGACCCTTCGATCGGACTGGGAATCAGCTGCGTGTGCAATAGCACGGTCCCGATCTTCGAACCCTCAGGACAATCCGCAGGCGTACTGGAATCCAAATGCAAGTGCGTGTCATCACATGCCTGCAACCCATCAGCCGCCGAAGGATTGATCGACATTCCTTCCGGCAGCGTCACCACCGCCTTCTTCAAATCAGCCTCAGCAAGCGCTTCGGGATTCCTTGCCTGCGGTAGTGAAAGCTTCACGTTCACACCCGTCGGGCTACTCGTAGCAGTACTCGTCGGCGTGACCGTGATACTCGGCGCGAACGGCACCATGTCACAACCAGCCACCGTCGGACCATGAAAGTCGATGGTTTGCATCGGACTGGGGTGTTCGTAACTATTGGATTCAGCGCCGAACGCAAGCGGCGCACCTGTACACGATGTAGGCATCCGCAAAAACGGTTGACGGCGCGCGTTGGTCGGGCACAGCAACCGCTCGGACCGTAACCTGAGTTGCCGACACAACTCCAACGGTAAAGGTCATGGCTTGAGTCCGCCGGGACGCCCCACACGGTGATTTCGGTCGCGCTGACAGCGATCGAAGTGCTCGTGTCACGGCTTATGATGTCGATCCCGTGATCACCAGGACGCACGTACGCGTCCAACAGGATCACGGTGCCGAGAACGTTGAAGCCGAGCTCAGCCGACGCGCCATACGGCGGGACCATATTGAACAGGCCAGTCGTGTAATACCTGCCACCAATACCTACGCGCGCTATGCCTATCTGGCTATCCTGCGGGCAACTCGGCACTCCTGCACTTCGACCGTTTCCTCCGTCGTCCCCAGTTCGTCTGTCGTGCACAAAGCGCTCGCGGACGGGTTGCCGATCAGACCCGGCGGGAGATGCGCCACCACGTCCTTGAAGAACTCGTCAGAGTTGATCGACGGAGCCGCGGAGTTCGTGAACGTGAAAAACGATTTCCAGTCGAGCTTCGTCGCGAATTCCGCGGGAACCGCGCCCGCCAACATCTCAGGCGAACCGTTCCCATCCAACAATTCAACCGCGCCGCTATCAAAACCAAACGCACCCGGGGACCCGATCTCAATCGAGTTTCTTCTTCTGTCGCGCCAGTCGTCCACCACCGGACACGACTAATCCGATCGGAGATCGACCCAGTCGCTTCCCCGGAATCTTGGCGACCGCCACGGGTCCGACCTGAACACCAGGAGCCAAAGTCCCGGTGATTTCACACGATATCGAGTGGTCCCGCCCTGGCATTCCACACCGATCGGCGTCACAGAGGACGTCTCGCCGACCGCCAACCCCACGCCTTCTGTTCTGATTTGACGCTAGTCACCTGCGAACCGAACGTATCGACGGCAGTTATCGGACCCTGCGTCGCCGTGTCCCCCATGTTCTGCACCCAGTACCGCAACACCATTTCTTTCCCCGGCCTTGCACAGTGTCCGGGGTGATGGTGCGCAATTCAGCTTCGGCGCAGCAAACGCCGACCCAGCCGCCCACCACACATCAACAAGCACGCCAACACTGCCACACCAGTCGCTCGAAACGCGATCATCGGATTCCTTGACATTCTCATTCTCCCCCTCTAGCGCCCAGATCGACTGTTGTGCGCCGAGGACCGCTCTCCCCGTAACGCTTACGCTGCCACACGCTCACAACCCACCCGCTTGCGCTTCGGCTTGCTGATGACACACAGCAAGCGCACGACGCAACCGCAAACTGAGCTTGGCCTTACCCTTCACCTTCACCGCCAGTAGCAAAACTCGGATTACCAAGCCCACTGAAACCCGAAGCCGCATTGAAGGAAGGCGCCGCCGAAGGCGTACCCTGACACGCATCCCCAACACACGGCACACCAACCACCGGCGGTTCAGGCAACCCCCCGTCAACGCGCACGTCATACACATCGACCAGCTTGTCCGGATCCCAACCCGTCAATTTCTGGCGAGTCACAAGAAAAGCATTACGACCATCCGCGACTAGCTTCCACAAACCACGCACCATCCCCACCCGTACCAGTCGACAACAACGACAACCGTTCCGTCACCGTGTCGTACTCATACGCATCGACCACACCATTAGTGTCCTGCGGCACCAAACCTTCAACCGAATTGAAGAACACATACCGACCATCACTGCTCATGAACTGAGGCCGATTCGGCTCATGAGTTCAGTACCGCCTTATTCGCATGCACCCCCGATTCCACACCCAACCGTCGGGGACGCCCCAGTCGGCGGACACGACACACACGTCAACCGTGCCCGTGTCAGCCTTATATACATACACCTCTAGAAACCCTGTGTAATCCGCCACAAAGGCAAGCTCTCCGCCGTCCGCCGTAACACCCATCCATTCGGATATAGAAAGCCGCTAGGGCGATTTCACTGCTCCCGCCCGGAATCCCACAACTTAAGCCCGGCAGCTCACCTCTACGGATAATAGACACGCGCCCGTCGTCGCTTATGCCAAGCACAGGCGATCTCCCAAGCTTCCCGTCGATGATTCGGCGCAATGTCAGTGCCACCGATGTACTGGAGGTTGTTTTCCGTCTTCTGGATTTGGGCCATCTGTGTATATGTAGATTCCGGTACCTTCTTCCGGCGCATTATCCAATAGGCGCGTCGTCGTGCGGAACACTATGTGCCTCAGATCGGGCGTCGCAGCCAGGAGTTCAACATTTTCGGCGGTCACGGGTTCAGTAGTCTCCGATTCGGTGACCATGACGCTTTCCGTCCCGTTCTTGCGCATGAATATCTGGCCCGGGAATTCGTTGACTTCAAACAAGATCCGCGAACCATCGGTAGAAACGGTGTCTTTGTCTTCGATCGCCAGTTCATCGTCGCCTCGTTCGGACCCTCCGGACACCAAGTTTCGACCCATCCGGGCGGGATGCTCCCGTCCGGCAGCACGCCCAGCAGTTTCACCACGCCTTTTTCATACGTGTACGCCTTGTATTCGAAACCGTGGGCGTCCGGCGTGAAGTTCACACGACTCATGAACGTCACCAGACCCAACGAAGGCGTACCACCGCCCAAGATCGGTTTCGCGAATTGCTGTTCGGTAGCGGCCAACCCGAAGTTTTCGATGTAGAAGGGCGGGTACGGGACAGGTTCACCTTCGTTGCTCGCGTCAGTGACGGCCCCAAACAGCTTCCCTGTCGATGTGTCCTCCAGATAAAGATTTTCATTGTGCGGCCTCGCCGTAGACGGACCTTCCGGCAAGTTGTAACCCAGCAAACCAGCCGTACCCAAATCCGAGGAGAACTCCAGCGCCTCGGTTTTGTAACCAAACACCTGCCCGGCGTTAGCGGCATTCGGAGTGGGCGTAATGCTCCTGGTTACCCAACCACCAGCTCCGCGTTCGGCAACATACTGGCTGTACCCGACGTTACCCGAACCCCGGCACTTCACCGAACGCGGTTTTCGACATGAACTCGACACGATCACCCGATTCGGAGGAGATCGTCTGACCGAACGATTCAGCGCTGATATCACCCCCGTTCTTCGCGACGGGGCTGACCATCTCGTACGCACGACAATCGGGAAGACCGGTGGAGGACCCGACACGGTACGCCGCGTTCGGGCACGTGTCGGCAGGTTCAGGCGAGGACGCGGAAAACGTGGTAAACGTCTCGTCTTCGCCAGGTGTCGTACCAGAGGAGTTGGTCGCCACGACCCGATAGTGATATGTGCCGCCAGGCTGCAGACCGGTCAACTGCTGGCTCGCTTCGACGCCTTCAGAACCGGCTCCCAGATCCCCGTCGGACACCGGGACGCTCGAACCATAGGAGGTGTCGGGACCGTATTCGAAGCGGTAGGTCGTGTCCCCTTCAGACGGGTTGATTTGCGCATTGATCCGCGCGGTGCTCCTGTTCACTTCGGAGGCCCACACACGTTCCACTACCGGCGCCGACGCAGCGTAAACGCCGAACCCGAGGCGAACACAAGCCCGACCAACAGCACGCACAACACCCCTGCGAACCTCAAAACAGACCCGCGAACAACTCATCACACCCATCCCCTCCTAGAAAGCGATCCACACGAAAACGACCCGCGGGACCGCGGGCACGACAAAGCCGCCACAAGCGCATCGGCTTGCGGCGGCGGAAGAACATGAAGCGCCGCAATCGCGACGCGAGTACCCTCAAGCCGGTCAAGTTGACCGGCGGGCCGCGGACCTACACCGCGGCGAAGAGAGCTAGCGGCTAGGCGCCGGCTCGGCCAGAGAGAGAGAGAGAGAGAGAGAAGACGCGTCAGCGACGCTGACGCGTCCTATAACGCTCGTGTCAACGGCACACGGACTCTCAACAACGCTATTCCCCAAAGAAACCACGCGAAAAACAACTCCCTCTCAGAAACGACCCGGTCCCTCTCCCAAGGGCCCTGCTGAAACCGGTTAGCGTCAGACCACAAAGCCCAACCCAAAACCCGACCTTATGTACGCCGCACCCTTGACGAATGCGAACACGTAGCCACTATATACCCGCATGACGCAAGTTGTCAAGGGGTGTTCCGGACGATGCCACCACCTGCGGGCTGTTCAGGATGTGATCGCTGTTTGTATTGTCCAGCCCTTGTTGGTGAGTGTCCAGGCGTTGGGTTCGCCGCGTGTTGGTCCGCCGCCGGTGTTTTGGATGAGGCCGAGGTTGTTGAGGCGGGCGAGTAGCTTTGACATTTGTCCTTGGTCGGTGACCTCGGCGGTGTCGGCGAGGACTCTGTTTGAGGAGCCTGGGTGCTGGGCTACGGCTGTGAGGACGCGTACGGTTCTGTAGGTGAGACGCATCTCTAGTTGCGTGAAGGGGTTGTTGTGCGCGTTTTGCTGGTTGGTCGTGGGTTTTGGGGTTGGGCGTGCCAGCTCTTGGCGTGCGGCGGCTGGACCGAGGTAGGGGAGCACGATCATGCTCATCAGTGGGCTTGTCAGCGCGATCAGTGCGCCAGGGTCTTCGTTGATCAGCTGTCCGTGGAGTATTGAAAGCACACCGCCGATGACGCCCTCGGTGGCGAGCGGTGGTAGATCCAGACTGCTCTTCGAGCTGGTACGGCGACCCTCGTCGAGGATCGGAACGATCTGTGCGAGTACGCTCGCGCGGTAGCGCACCGCCTCGGGGCCCGCTCCCAGGGACTCGACGATCAGGAACCGGCCCATGCCGGGGTCTCGTTCGAGGAGTTCGAGCAGCGCGATAAGAGAGGTCCTGATCCTCTCGGCCCACTCCATGTTCGGGTCGTACGCGTCGGTGAGAGCACGGGAGATGTGCGCGACCGCGTCTTCCAAGGTCGCTAGGAGGCAGTCCTCGCGATCGGCGAAGATCTCATAGAAAGTACGACGCGATACGCCGGAGCGGGCTACGACGTGCGCGACGGTGACGTTCGCCGCACCATACTCAGAGCACACCTCGGCCATGCCGGCGAGGATCCTCGCGCGCTGGATCTCGCTCACTCGTTCGCGCCCGTCACGATCACGACGCGTTTTCGCAACGAGACCCTTACTGGGTGCTTGTGTGGTGCTAGACATGTCGAGACGACCTCCCTAGGGCGCGTAAGCCCGGAGTCCCGGCCTTGGGGACTCCGGGCTCCTGCATCGCGCTACTTCCCCTTGCCTTTCTTGGCCTGTCCGTGTTGCTTACCGGTCGCACGACGGGCCTTCTTTGCCTTGTGCTTGGCGCAGCCGGTTACGCCGATCGGGGTGGACTGGTGTATTTCTGCTCCGTCTTGGGCGACGAAGGCTGTCGGCATCTTTAGTTTGCTCGTGCAGAGGTTCCCGTTCGCCGCCAGTGCTGAATATTTCCCTTGCGGGAGCTTCAGCTCGAATGTGCCGACTGGCACGTCGGGGACCTGCTTGAACGTGGTGCTCGTGATGCCCGCTTTGTTAATGAAGGTCGTTCCCACCAAGTCCACCGTCACGCCATAGCCCTGGAGTACGACCACGAGGTCTGGGAACGCCTCGCCACCATGCGACACGAAATACACAGGACCTGAGAGCGCGACCGGTAGTACGGGTGTGGTTGCTGTCGCTGTCCCGATCCTTGAAGCGGCGGGACATGCTGCAGCGTTCGCTTCGAATGTTTGCGCGGTACACGCCTTCTGCAGTGTGGTCAGTCGTGAAGGCAGCTGCTTAGGCAGACTGACCTTCACCTTGGCGATGTTCACTTGGGTTCCCCGCACAGCCTTCGGATAAGTGAGCTTCGCGTCGAGGCTCGCCCCGTTGGCTCTCGAGGTCTTACCCGAGACCGAAACCCCGAATTTGGGCTGGAACTTCAACGCAGCACAGTTCGTGACCTGGAACGGCTCTGACACATGTGCCGTGGTGCCTTGCACGCCCGTGATGTCGCCCGCCACAGCCGCCTTGGCGCAATCGGTTGGGTTGAACACGAAGTCAGGCCGGTCGATCGTGACGTTCACAAGCCGCAAATCCACCGGAACACCCCCCACGACTTGCGGGAGGGGATCGCTCGCGACCGATAGCTGTGCAGTGTGCGGATCAACCTGCACCTTCGCGCGCACAACGACGGTACCGAGATCGAACGGGCCGGCCTTCGTCGGCACCGCGATACTCAACCCGTACGGGGCGCCCTTATATGAGCCGGTCATGTACACCTCGCCGCCCGTCACATAGAACGGTGTCGGACCCGTCCCCGCACCGGCCGTGACAGTCCCAATCTGCGAAGCAGACGAGCACGTACCCGCGTTCGCTTGTGCTTCCCCACACAATGGCAGCCCGACGAGCGAACCGAGCAAGCCCTTGGGCATCGTCACAGATACGCCCTGCATGTGCTGGTCGGCATCACTGCGGCTGAACGTTGTGAGGAATGATGTGAACGCTCCCGCTTCCACATCGCTCACACCCGCATTCAAGCCCGGGTTGAACGGCAGGACCGCACCAGGACACGAAGTCCCATCCGGTCCCGAGTTCAACTGGAAACTATCCGAGCGCGCTGTCGCTTCATCTGGTCGCGCCCACGGATACAAAGACGCTTCGGTGGTCTGCGTCACGCACGTCGCCGGAGTCGACAGTGGTGCACGTGCCCCTGACTTGAACTGCAAACTGATGTCTTCAAACGGGTATTGCGGATTGTCATCGAACGTCGTCGTCAAACGACCCGTCACAGCATTCGCCTGAATCTGCCCTGGAATCTTGAAGTCCAGGCCGTGCGCGTCGTCGCGCAACTCGATCGCCATCCTGAACATTTCCCCAGACTCCGGATCACTGGAGTTCTGGGTGCGAATGAAAACAGACCCTTCGATCGGGTTCGGAATCAACTGTGTGTGCAACAACACCGTCCCGATCTTCGACCCTTCAGGACAATCCGCAGGGGTGTCTGAGTCGAGGTGCAGGTGCGCGTCGTCGCACGCCTGCAACCCGTCAGCCGAAGAAGGATTGATCGACATTCCTTCAGGCAGCGTCACAACAGCCTCCTTCAGATCAGCCTCAGCAAGCGCCTCGGGATTCCTTGCTTGCGGCAAAGACAGCTTCACATTCACACCCGTCGGACTGCTCGTAGCCGTACTCGTCGGCGTCACCGTAATATTCGGCGCGAACGGCACCATGTCACAACCAGCCACCACCGGACCATGAAAATCGATCTTCTGCATCGGGGTGGGGTGTTCGTAACTATTCGATTCAGCCCCGAACGCGAGCGGCGCACCCGTGCACGACGTCGGCATCCGCAAAAACGGTTGGCGGTGAGCATTCGTCGGACACGACAAACCGCGCGGGCCATAACCTGAAGTGCCGATACAACTCCAACGGTAAATATCGTGACTGGAGTCTGCCGGCACACCCCACACAGTGATTTCAGTCGCACTCACAGCGATTGAAGTGCTTGTGTCACGGCTTATGATGTCGATCCCATGATCACCAGGGCGCACATACGCGTCCAACAGGATCACGGTACCCAAAACGTTGAAGCCAAGCTCAGCCGAGGCGCCATACGGCGGAACCATGTTGAACAAACCAGTCGTGTAATACCTGCCACCAATGCCTACGCGCGCGACACCTATCTGGCTGTCCTGGGGACAGCTTGGCAACTCCTGCACTTCGACTTGGCTTGGGTCCTCCGTCGTCCCAAGTTCGTCCGTGGTGCACAGAGCGCTCGCGGACGGGTTACCGATCAGGCCCGGGGGTAGATGCGCCACCACGTCCTTAAAGAACTCGTCAGAGTTGATCGACGGCGCGGCGAAGTTCGTGAACGTAAAAAACGATTTCCAGTCAAGCTTCGTCGTGAATTCCGCCGGAACCGACCCCGCCAACACGTCAGGCGAACCGTTCCCGTTCAAGAATTCAACTGCGCCGCTATCGAAGCCAAACGCACCCGGAGACCCAATCTTAATTGAGCGTTCTTCTTCAGTCGCGCTGGACGTGTCACCACCGGACACGGAAATCCGATCAGAGATCGACCCAGTCGCTTCACTGGGAACCTTGGCGACCGCCACGATCCCCACCTGTACACCGGGCTGCAAAGGCCCCGTGATTTCACACGACATCGACGTTGTCCCGCCCTGGCATTCCACGTTGATCGGCGTCACAGATGAAGTCTCGCCGATCGCCAACCCCACCGCTTCTGGTTCTGGTTTGACGCTAGTCACCTGCGAACCGAACGTATCAACAACGGTGATCGGACCCTGCGTCGCAGTATCCCCCACATTCTGCACCCAGAACCGCAACGCCATTTCCTGCCCACCCCGCACTGTATCCGGGGTGATGTTGCGCAATATCAGCTTTGGAGCAGCAAACGCCGACGTAGCCGCCGCACACATCAACGCACACGCCAACACTGTTGCACCGGTCGCGCGAAACACGATCATCGGATTCCTTGACATTCTCATTCTCCCCCTCTAGCGCCCAGATCGACTGTTGTGCGCCGAGGACACCCGTGCCCCGTAACGCTTACGTGCCACACGTTCACAACCTGATCGCTTACGCTTCGGCTTGCGATGACACACAGCAAGCGCATGACGCAACCGACTGCTGGGCTTAGCTCGTGTCTTTGCCTTCACAGCCGTTGTTGCAAAGCTAGGATTACCAAGCCCGCTGAAACCCGACGCCGTATTGAACGAAGGCGCCGCCGAAGGCGTACCCTGACACGCATCCCCAACACACGGCACACCAAGCACCGGCGGTTCAGGCAAACCCCCATCGACACGCGCGTCATACACATCAACCAACTTGTCCGGATCCCAACGCGACAATTTCTGGCCAGTCACAACAAAAGCATCATGACCATCCGCGCTCGCTTCCACAAACCATGCACCATCTTCACCAGTACCCGTCGACAACAACGACAACCGTTCCGTCACCGTGTCGTACTCATACGCATCAACCACACCATTAGTGTCCTGCGGCACCAAAGCTTCGACCGTATTGAAAAACACGTACCGTCCATCGCTCATAAACTGCGGACGATACGGCTCGGCAAGCTGCGTGCCGCCATTGTTCGCACTCACATGTGTTTCGATACCAACGGTCGGAGCCGCTCCCGTCGGCGGACACGACACGCACTTCAACGTATTCGTATCACTCCTATACACATAGATCTCGCCCACGCCCGTGTATTCTGTATTCACAAAGGTAAGATCTTTTCCGTCCGCCGCAACGCCCATTCCGCGGAGGTATTGAATTGCAACACCTGGGAAAATTTGGGTCTGTCCGGAATTCCACAACTTAATCGCAGAAGATGTCCTGTAGTAGACATGCGTCCCGTCCTCGCTTACACCAAGCATGATGTCTCCAAAGAGGGCTTCGTAGCCCTGCGGAATGTCGACAGTGCCAATATATTGGAGGTTTCGTTCCGCTCCCGGGTTGGGACTATCCGTGTACATGTACAGTTGTTCGCCGCCTTCCGGTGCGCTGCCCAAGAGGCGCGTAGTCGTACGAAACACGATGTGCTTCAGGTCCGGTGTCGCACCCAACAGCTGTACGTTTTCGGCGGCTGCAGGTTCCGTCGTCTCCGATGCGCTCACCAAGACGCTTTCCGTACCGTTCTTGCGCATGAACAGCTGATGCGGAAATTCGGGCACTTCAAACAGGATACGAGAACCCGTCCGTAGACACCGTGTCTTTTGCAGCAATCGCCGGTTCATCCCGGCCCCGTGGATCTTCACTGCCGAAGACCAACTTTGATCCGCCGGGCGGGATGCTTCCATCGGGAAGTACACCAAGCATTTTCAACGTCCCGTGTTCATACACGTACGCCTTGGAGTTGAAGACGTTATGAGCTTCCGGAAGATAGTTGAGGTGACTCGCAAAAGTCACCACATCAAGCGAAGGTGTTGCGCCGCCCAGTTCAGGTTTACCGAGGATCTGAAGGAATACGGGCGGCAATTCCGGGGGGAACGGTTCTCCTTCGTTGCTCGCGTCAGTGAGCGCAATAGGCAGCTTGCCTGTCGACGTTTCCTCCAAGTACAGGTTTTCGCTTTTCGACCTCGCGGTAGAAGGCCCTTCGGGCAAGCTGTAGCCGATCACCCCGGCGATACTCAAATCCGAGGAGAACTCCATCGCCTCTGTTTTGTAGCCGAACACCTGCCCGCCATTGGCGACGTTCGGAGCAGGCGTAATACCTTTGCTCACCCAGCCATCAGGGCGCCGTTCGGCGACATACTGACTGTAGCCGGCGTTACCCGACCCGGATACTTCACCGAACCCGGTTTTCGACATGAACTCGACACGTTCGCCGGTTTCGGAGGCCAGCGTCTGACCAAATGCTTCGCCACTCACATCCCCGCCGTTCTTGACGACAGGGCTGACCATCTCATACGCACGACAGTCGGGGAGACCGGTGGAGGAGCCGGTACGGTAAGCGGCGTTCGGGCACGTGTCGGCAGGTTCTGGCGAGGGCGCGGAAAACGTGGTGAATGTCCCATCTTCGCTGAGCGTCGTACCAGAGGAGTTGATCGCCACGACCCGATAGTGGTATGTGCCACCGGCCTGCAGGCCAGTCAAAAGCTCACTGACTTCCACTCCTTCGCTTCCCGAGCCCAGATCCCCGTCGGGCACGGGCACACTGGACCCATAGGAGCTGTTCGAGCCGTATTCAAACCTGTATGTGGTATCGACTTCGGAGGGATTGACAAGCGCGTCGATCCTCGCCGTGCTCCTATTCACTTCAGAGGCCCACACACGTTCCACCACCGGCGCCGACGCCGCATACGCCGAACCCGCCGCGAACACAAGCCCGGCCAACAGCACGCACAACACCCCGGCGAACCTCAAAACAGACCCGCGAACACTCATCACACCCATCCCCTCCTAGAAAGCGATCCACACGAAAACGACCCGCGGGACCGCGGGCACGACAAAACCGCGACAAGCCCACGGCTTGCGACGGCGGAAGAACATGAAGCGCCGCACATACGACGCGAGTAGTCAAGCCGGCCACTTGGACCGGCCGACCGCCGAGCTACACGGCGACGACGGGAGCTAGCGCTTAGGCGCCGGCTCGGCCAGAGAGAGAGAGAGAGAGAGACGCGTCAGCGACGCTGACGCGTCCTATTACGCTCGTGTCAACAGCACACGGACTCTCAACAACGCTATTCCCCAAAGAAACCACGCGAAAAACAACTCCCTCTCAGAAACGACCCGGTCCCTCTCCCAAGGTCCCCGTCAAACATTTAGCTGCCGGCCACGAAGACCGACCCGAAACCCGACCTTATGTACGCCGCACCCTTGACGGATGCGAACACGTAGCCACTATATACCGCTATGGCGCGAATTGTCAAGTGGTCTAGAGGAGACCACTGTGTCGCGAGCTATCTCTCCCAAGCGGGGCAAGCAATTCGGTAATCGCACAAACCACAAGCAGCCGGCGAAGGCGTGGGCTCAAATCGCTGGTCCATGATCGCCTCACCCACCTCGGCAACAACCCGGGTAATCCAATCGGTGTCCATCTCCGCGGAGGGAACCGGCACCTTCAAATCATCGAGCACGTAGTAATAGGAGAGTCGCTCGGCCTCCACCTCCCAGGACTCCCGGGCCCCCACCGCATACAAAGACAACTGCACATCGTCGTGGAGCTGCTCGGCCGTGCGAGGACGACCGGTCTTGTAGTCGATCATCTCGTAGTTGCCGTCGGGCAGCTTGTCGACACGATCGACGCGCCCACGCAGGTAGTGGGGACCGAGCTTGAAGGAGAACCCGCGCTCGAACCAGACCGGCTCGGCCTCGTGGGCCTCCAGATGCTGGTGGTAGAGAATGAGCGCAGCGCGCGCCTTGCCATGCAACTCGCGCTCGCGCTCAGTCTCACCGAAGCCGCCACGCCGCCAGCAGCCCTCGAACAGCTCCATCATCTGCCCGACCGTGGTGTGCTCGGATGCGTGGTAGCGCTCCAAGACCTGGTGCACGGCGATGCCGAAGCGCTGGTGGAGGGTCTGCTCTGAGGGAATCTTGAGGACCCGGGCGAACTTGTAGCGCAGAGGACAAGCCCGGTAGGTGTCGATATCTGAGGCCGACAGCACGAGACCCTCGCCGCGCCGCGGCAGGAACGCTTGAAGCGAGGGTTCCTCTCGCCGTGCGAACACACTCTGGATCGGATTGGCGATCGCCGGACGAGGCGCCTCGTCTCCCCCCTCGGGCTCACCGCGCTCAGCAGCGAGCAAGGTCTCGTCCAAGCTCGAGGTTTGAAAGATCTCGCGCTGTAGCGGCGTGCAGGCCGCCAGGAGACGCTGGTTGATGTCGTCCAAAGCCTCCGTGAGTGACTGCCCAGGCGGGCGCTCCCTCAAAGCAGCCAACTTGACCAACTCCAGGTAGCGCACCACTCCGTGGGAGATATCGAGGTCGGTGTCCAGGCGCAGCTCTCCCAGGCGACCGGCGATCCGGGTGGCTCCCCCGAGCACCTCCTCGCGCATCAACTCGAACGTCTCTTCGAGCGTTTGGGCGCGCGCCTCGGAGATGCTCTCTCCACCGAGAAGCCGGGCCTCCGAGGCCAAGGTCAGCTCCGCCGCAAGTTCGCGGGGGGTGCACTGTAGGCGCGGGCGCAAAGCCTCGAACGCGACTGCGGCTTCGCGGTGGAGCTCCCGGAAGTGCTCGATCCGCTCGCGTGCCTCGGGCGGCATCTGCGGCGACTCGGTGGCGGGTCCGAGCGCGGCGATCATGTCGAGCTTAGCCTTGCGCGCCACCTGGACAACGCGGGCGATGTCGACTTGGCGCAGCTCGATCGGAGGACGTCCGAGAGCACGCACAACCGCCGCCGAGTCGCGCGGGTCACTCAGAAGGCGCACCCAGGCGAGCACGTCGCGCGCGGCGGCCCGCTCGAAGAAAGTGCCCGCCCCCTCCGCACCGCCCGGGTGCTCGGCCGGCGAGGCGAACGCGATTCTGGAGACGGCCACAAGTCAAGGATACGAGCGCACTGCGGCCCAAGCCTCGCCCTATCGCGGGCGTCGCCGCAGGCAAGCGCGGTCGATGCCTCCAGGATGGGCGTACCCTCAGGGTATGGACGGCATCGATTGGAACGTGGCACAGCGGGTTGGAGAGATGCTCGCTGGCGACACTTCTCAACTTGGCTCGCAGGCAGACGGGGTGCAAGCCCTTGCGGAGGGGTTCGCCGCGCGCGTGAGCGCCTACACGGGGCTGGTCCTGACGGAACCGTTGCCCGTGATCGAGTCGATCGACCGTCCGCGCTGGATCGAAGCCAATATCTCCACGATGCGGCCCCTGCTGGACCCGCTCACCGAGCGCGTGGGCAAGAGCTCGGGGCCGTTGGGGCCGGCGATGCGCTCGATCACGCAACTCCTACTGGGCGTACAAGTGGGCGCGGTCACGGGAATGCTCTCCCAGAGGGTGCTCGGCCAGTACGACATTGCCCTGCTCGAACCCGAGCGGCCTCCGAGACTGCTGCTACTCGCGCCCAACCTGGCGCAAGCTGCACGGAAGCTGGGACTCGACGGCAAAGAATTCAACGCGTGGGTGGCGATCCATGAGGTGACCCATGCCGTGCAGTTCGGTGGAGCGCCATGGCTACGCGAGCACCTTGGCGGGATACTCGGCGAGCTGGTGGACGGCATGCAGGTTGGGTTGGGGGGAGGAGCTGTACGTTCGTTTCGTGTCCCCAACTCCTCGGATCTGCACATGCTCGTGGAGCGCCTACGCAGTGGAGAACTGATGCGCCTAGGCCTCGGCGAGGATCGCTGGGCACTGGTGGAGCAGATGCAGGCAGCCATGTCCCTAGTTGAGGGGCATGCTGAGCACGTGATGGACGCGGTGGGTGCCGAGGAGCTGCCAACGCTCGAGCGCATGCGCACAGCGATGAACCGCCGCCGGCGCGAGCGCGGCTGGCCTTGGCGCATCCTGGAGAAGCTGCTCGGCTTGGAGATGAAGATGCGCCAGTACGAGGTCGGGCGCGAGTTCTGCGACCAAGTCGTGGCACTAGGGGGGCCGGATGCCTTGGCGCGAGCATGGAGCTCGGCGGAGATGCTGCCGAGCATGAGCGAGCTCGAGAGCCCGGGATCCTGGCTCGCGCGCACGCGGCCCGCTATTGAGGTCTGAGCGAAGCCAGCCGGACCAGGGCCTGAGCATCGAGGCCTGAGCCGAGGCCGCTCGCTCACACCGAAGTGCCTGGCAGCGGAGCCGGTCTGGCATTTCCCATTCTGTAGTGGGGCCTCTGCGCGCGCGGAGGTGCCTTGTGTGCGGTACATCACACGAACGCTTGTTCCACCCAAAGCGGGTAGGGACTTCATAGACCTTCTTTACAGCGTGTTCACCCATTCTTGAGATTGGCGTGTAACCATCACTTTGAAGCGGGTTAGGAACATGTGTTCGGTGCTAAAGTCGCATCGACCAGAACAAGTGTACCCCCGTAAATAGGAGACCCCCTCCAGATGGCAACAGCCCAAACCACTCCCGCAAGCAAGGCCAAGACGCCCCGCTCCGCACCCAAGAGCACCCCCCGGGCAAAGACGGCCAAGCGCGCGACCACGTCGCGCACGAGCAACTCGAGCGCTTCGACCAAGCAATCCACTCAGGCCGTGAAGAACGGCACCGTGGGCGCATATGCAGAGCGCGCCGTGCTGATTCCCGTCGGCGCTGCGCTGATCGCCCGCGAACAGGTGCTGGCGCGTGTGAACGACACGATCGACAGCTACTCGAGCGCTTCGAAGGCAAACGCCCAGCTGCGCAAGTTCGAGCGGCGCGGCAACACCGCCCGTAGCCGGCTCGAGCGCGAGGTGCGCAAGACGCGCGTGCGCGTCGAACGCGAGGTGCGCCAGACCCGTGGGCGCGTGGAGCGCGAGGTGCGCCAGACCCGTGGGCGCGTGGAGCGCGAGGTGACCAAGGCCAAGCGTGACGGTGAAGACTTCGCCGGCCGTGTCCAGGAGCGCATCCTGAGCCTGGTCTGAGATCAAGTCCTGGCTCATCCCGTGGGCACTGTGCACACGTGGATGGGATGGGACGAGAACTTCCCCCGTTCCGGTCAGGAGAGACCGGGGAACGGGATGGTCTGCCGGCCCATATCCCGCCGGTAGTAGAAGCACCCTCTCCTCCCTCGCTGCCGGGGCGGTTCCCCTACCGCCCCGGCAGCATTTTTTGGGTCGGGACCTCACGGGAGACGTCCCTATTACATGCCCTCCCTCCCGGTTGCCCCGGACAAGCGATGGCGGTTTGTCAGAATGCGAGCAGACATGAACCGAGACGAAGTCCTCAAAGCACTGGAGGTCGTTATCGACCCGGAGCTGCGCCGCTCAATCGTGGAGCTCGAGATGGTGCGCTCGATCGATATCTCCGAGAACGGCGTGATCGACGTGACCGTGTCGCTCACCACGGCGGGCTGTCCCATCAAGGGCCACTTCCAGACCTCCGTGGCCGAGGCTGTGGCAGCACTCGACGGTGTGACGCACGTGAACGTGTACTTCGACGTGCTGAGCGATAGCGAGAAGACAGTGCTGCAGCAGAAGCTGGGCCGTGGCAGCCTGCCCGCGGGCTCCCTAGCGCAGGTCTCGAACGTGTTGTGTATCGGCTCGGGCAAGGGCGGCGTGGGTAAGTCCACGCTCACGTCCAACTTGGCGGCTGCCCTTGTGGCGGACGGCAAGCGGGTGGGCATCCTCGACGCGGACGTGTGGGGATACTCGATCCCGCGCATGTACGGTCTCGGCGCAACGCGCCCGCCGGTATCACCGCAGCGCAAGATCTTGCCCTTGGAGTCCCACGGCGTGAAGGTCATGTCGATCGGCTTCTTCCTGGAGGAGGACGCCGCGGTCGTGTGGCGCGGGCCGATGCTGCACAAGGCCCTCGGCCAATTCCTGCAGGACGTCGAATGGGGCGTGCTGGACTACCTCCTGATCGACCTGCCACCCGGCACTGGGGATGTGTCGATGACGCTCGCGCAGATGCTCCCACAGGCGCAGTTCGTGATCGTCACAACCCCCCAAGCAACGGCACAGAAGGTGGCAAGACGGTCAGCCGAGATGGCCAACAAGGTCTCCTTGGAGATTTGTGGGGTGATCGAGAACATGTCGGGCTTCACGACACCTTCGGGAGAGCGCTATGCGATCTTTGGCGAGGGGGGTGGCAAGGACTTGGCAGACGAGCTGGATGTGCCCTTGCTCGGCAAGGTGCCCCTCACAATGCCGCTACGCGCCCATGCGGACAGCGGAACGCCACTTGTGATCGAGGACCCGGACGATCCGGCCTCGCAGGCGATTCGCCAAGCGGCACGTGGCTTGATCGCCATGGCACCAATGGACTTGCCGACGCTACCGCTGATAGACGTAGTACCGCCAAGCGCACCCACGCCGCCGGCCAGCCCGAAGCCGGCCGGTATGTCGCTTCCCATGGCCTGAGGCAGCCACCTCCCTAACGCGTGCCGCTCGCGCCAAGACGCCGGCCACCATCCCAAGCCCCTTGGGCCAGGCCGCTTACCGCCCGGCAGGTAGGCGCCTACAAATACCCTTCCTTCATCTGGCCGGGCCGCACCAGCGGCCCAGTACGTAGGGCCAGGCTACTTGGCGTTGGCGAAGTACTCGGCGTTGATCTGTGAGTACTTCTGCCACTCGTCGGGCAGTTGGTCCTCGGCGAAGCACGCGTCCACCGGGCACGCCTCGACACAGGCATCGCAGTCGATGCACTCCTCCGGGTCGATGTAGAGCATCTCGGCCGCATCGTAGCCAGGCTCGTCGGGCGTCGGGTGGATGCAATCCACGGGGCACACCTCGACGCAGGAATTGTCCTTCGTGCCAATGCACGGCTCAGCGATTACGTAGGCCATTCGCTTCCTTCTCGATCGTTTGGGGGCTGCTTGTTGCGGGACGACGAATAGTAGCGAGGACGGATCGGCAGTCCCGTGAGAACCTCAAACGCGCTTCACTCCGCTAGCTTTGGGCAATGCTCTTGCTCACCGGCGCCACCGGGCTCGTCGGCTCGGCGCTCCTGCGTCGCCTAGTCGCCGAAGGACAGCCCGTGCGCTGCCTTGTGCGCGACCCCAGACGGCTCGGCCCGCAACGCGTGCGCGTGCAGATCGCGCTCGGCGACCTCACCGATCCGCCCTCGTTCCGCAATGCGATGAGAGGCGTGGACACGGTCGTTCATCTGGCGGCCTCAACGCGAGACCAGCCGCGCGGCTCGATCGAGGAGCTCGCGGCGATCGCCACCTGGCGAATGGTCGAGGCTGCCCAGCGCGCCGGCGTGGAGCGCTTCGTGTTCTTCTCGACACTCGGCGCCTCGACCCACCACCGCGCCCGCCTGTTCCGCGCCAAGGCCCTGGCCGAGCAAGCAGTGCGCGATTCAGACATGCACACGATTGTGATCGCGCCATCGCTCGTATATGCCCCCGGCGACCGCTGGCTGACCTTGATCGAACGCCTCGCGCTGCTCCCCGTGCTGCCTCTCTCAGGACGAGGCCGAGCGTTATGTCAGCCGATCTGGGCTGAGGACGTCGCCGGCTGCATCATTGCCGCGCTGGGCGACAAAGGAAGCACCGTGAGGCATGAGCGCTATGAGCTGGCCGGCCCGCAGACCCTGGCCTACAAGGAGGTCATCGATGCCGTGCTGAGTTCACTCGAGCGCGAGCGCCCGCTCTTGCCGATTCCTACGCCGATTGCCTCCCGCACGTTGCGACTCCTCGAACGAGCGATACGCACCAGTACCCCCATCACCTGGGATGAGGCCGAGCTGCTCGAGGCGAATATGGTCTCCCAACGCGGAGTGGCGGACGCCGAAACGTTCGGCGTCACACCACAGCCGCTGGCTGCCGTGCTCGGCGCCGGCTAGGACACAGGCGCCCGGCGACCAGCCCAAGGTAGGGCCGCCTCCACCTGGGAAGCCAGTGCTAGCAGCGCAGCCTCGCCCGCAGGTCGTCCCACTAGCTGCACGCCAAGAGGTAGACCATCCTCCCCCTGGTAGAGCGGCAATGAGATCCCTGGCTGACCACTCGCGTTGAACACGGGGGTAAATGGCGTGAACAGGCCCGAGCGTGTGAACGTGGACATCGGATCGGGAGCAGCGGTGTCGAGCGTGCCGAGTGGCAACGGACGCTCGGCGAGCGCGGGAGTGAGCAACATGTCGTAAGGGTCGAGGAACTCCACGAGCTGACGGGTGAAGGCCTGCAACTGGATTTCAAGCCCCTTGCCTTGGAGCGCATTCAAGCTTTGCGCCAATGAATAGATCGCCCAGCTCATCGGCTCCATGTCATCAGCCGTGGGCTCATGACCGCCAACCATGCCGGAGTACACGATCTGGAGAGCCACGTGGGTGGAAAAGACCGCGCCGAAGAGCTCCGACACGCCAGGTATCTGCCACGGTGGATCGGCCTCCTCGACCTCGTGGCCAAGCGAGCGCAGCAAGTCCGCCGCGTCGGCCACCGCTTGTGCGCACACAGGATCGACGACCGCGTCGGCGACCGGCGAGAGGGTCGTGGTGGCGATTCGCAGTTTGCCTGGCTCGCGTGTGCCCGACAACCCGAACGGCTCGGATGGCGGAGGCGCCCAGGTGGCGTCACCTGTCTCATAACCGGCCAAGACATCGAGAATCGCAGCCGTGTCGGCAACGTTGCGACTCAGCACGCCGTCGATCCCTAGCGAGGAATCCCCCAGTTCCGGAGCGGCCGATATGCGCCCACGCGTTGGCTTCAAGCCTACGAGTCCGCAGCAGGCGGCCGGGATCCGGATCGAGCCGCCACCATCGTTGCCGTGCGCGACGGGCACCATCCCTGATGCAACCGCCGCGGCCGCCCCACCCGAGGAGCCACCGGGGGTGCGATCGAGATCCCAAGGGTTACGCGTGGGCCCGAACAGGCGGGCCTCGCTGGTAGGCAGGATGCCGTACTCGGGCAGCGTCGTGCTGCCCACGATCACGAAGCCTGCATCCTTCAGGCGCCGTACGACGTTGTGATCGTAATCGGCCACGTAATCAGCCATGAGCGAGCAGCCGAGCGTGATCTTCAAGCCACTCACGGGCCGGTTGTTCTTGATCGCGATCGGCACTCCCGCAAACGGACGCTCATCGCCTGGCTTGATCTGCTCGGCGGTTGCGAGCGCACGCTCACCGTCGATCTCCACGAATGCGTTGAGTTGGGGATTGAGTTGCTCGATGCGCGCGAGCGAAGTCTCGACCAGCTCACGCGAGGACACCTCTCCAGAGCGCACCATCGCGGCAAGCTCAGTCGCGGGACGGAACATCAGGTCACTGTCGGTCACGGCGCTCCTCCTCCTTGACGACGGCTCGGCGTCGTCGATCTATGCCCCTGGTCTGCCGGCTTGATGAGAGGCAGTTCTGCCCTGCGCGCAAAGCCATCGATCGCGCCACAGTCAGACACCCGCCCGCACGGAGCCTACCGGGGTGATTCCTGCGACGATATGAGCCTGCCCACAAGGCAGCCGGGTCGATTTCGGTGCAATCCAGCGAGATCGACTCTCAACCGGTCATCTCAAGCCCGAAAGCGAGCGCCCATGAGCGAGGTCACGACACAGTCGCCTCCCGCCCCTGTCCCTTCCAATGAAGTCCAGTCAGGCCTAGAGGGCGTCGTCGCCTTCGCTACCGAGATCGCCGAGCCCGATAGGGCCGGCGGGTCGCTGCGATATCGCGGCGTAGACATCGAGGACCTGGTCGGCACAGTCCCCTATGAGCAGGTCTGGGGCTTGCTCGTGGACGGTCACTTCAAGCCCGGTCTGCCACCCGCCGAACCGCACGTGTTGACGGTGCGCTCAGGCGACCATCGCGTCGACGTGCAGTCCGCGCTCGCGATGCTCGCCCCGGAGTGGGGCTTCAATGCGCTGATCGACATCTCCGACGAGCAGGCTCGCGACAACCTTGCGCGGGCATCGGTGATGGCTTTGTCATTCGTGGCTCAGTCCGCACGCGATGCCGGCCAGCCACCGGTGCCCCAGTCGGAGGTCGACAAGGGAGGATCGATTCCCGAACGCTTTCTGATCCGCTGGCGCGGAGAGGTCAACCCCGACCATGCCAAGGCGATCGACGCCTACTGGATCTCGGCGGCAGAGCACGGCATGAACGCCTCCACGTTCACCGCTCGTGTGGTGGCCTCTACGGGAGCCGATTGTGCCGCTGCTTTGTCCGCGGCCGTGGGCGCTCTTTCAGGCCCATTGCACGGCGGGGCGCCGTCACGCGTGCTGAAGATGCTCGACGAAGTGGAACAGACTGGCGACGCGGATGTTTGGGTCAAGGCGGCGCTCGACCGGGGCGAGCGTTTGATGGGCTTCGGTCACCGGGTCTACCGCGCCGAAGACCCGCGTGCGCGCGCTTTGAGGCGCACATGCCAGGAACTGGGCTCACCTCGCTTCGAGGCCGCCGAGGCGCTGGAGAAGGCCGCCCTGGCCGAGCTCACCGCACGCAAGCCCGACCGCGTGCTTGCCACCAACGTGGAGTTCTGGTCGGCGGTGATCCTCGATTTGGCGGAAGTGTCGCCGGATCTGTTCACGCCGATGTTTACCTGCGCGCGCGTGGCTGGCTGGTCGGCCCACATCCTCGAGCAGAAGCGCGAGGCGAAGCTGATCCGTCCGACCGCGAAGTATGTGGGCCACGGACCGCGGCCCGTTTCCGCCGTCGAATAGGCGCTTAAACGACAGAGGGCCCAGCATCCTGCCGGGCCCTCTGTATTCCTATCGACGGAATACGCGCGCCGCTAAAGGCGGCGCGCGCACTGGTCGGTCTGACTACATCATTCCGCTCATGTCGGGCATCCCGCCGCCCGGCATGCCGCCGCCTTCCTTCTCCGGCACCTCGGCGACAATCGCCTCCGTGGTGAGGATGTTCTTGGCGATCGACGCGGCGTTCTGGAGCGCCGAGCGCGTCACCATCGCCGGGTCGATAACCCCGGCGGCCACGAGATCAACGATCTCGTTGGTAGCGGCGTTCAGCCCTTCGCCGGCCTTGGCCTTGCGCACATCGTTGACCACCACGGAGCCCTCCAGGCCCGCGTTCTCGGCGATCTGACGAAGAGGCTCCTCGAGGGCACGCAGCACAATGCGTGCTCCGGTCCGCTCGTCATCTGAGCCGTCGGTAGAGGCTCCATCGCCGTCCACCGAAACGGACGCAGATGCTTGCAGGAGCGCAACGCCCCCACCGGGCACAATGCCCTCCTCGAGCGCAGCGCGAGTTGCCTGCAAGGCGTCCTCGACGCGGTGCTTCTTCTCCTTCATCTCGGTCTCGGTAGCAGCGCCAACCTTCACGACCGCGACGCCGCCGGAGAGCTTGGCCAAGCGCTCCTGGAGCTTCTCGCGATCGAAGTCCGAGTCGGTGTTCTCGATCTCGGCCTTGATCTGGTTGATGCGTCCCTTGATCGCCTCGGCATCGCCCGCGCCATCGACGATCGTGGTGTTGTCCTTCGCCACGACCACGCGACGAGCGTGCCCGAGCTGAGACACCTGGGTGTTCTCTAGCTTCAGTCCCAACTCCTCGGTGATCACCTCGGCGCTGGTGAGGATTGCGATGTCCTCGAGCATGCGCTTGCGACGGTCACCGAAGCCGGGGGCCTTGACGGCCACACCGGTGAAGGTGCCACGCAGCTTGTTGACCACGAGTGTGGCGAGCGACTCGCCCTCCACGTCCTCGGCGATGATCAAGAGCGGCTTGCCACTCTGGATGACCTGCTCCAAGACCGGCAGCACGTCGCGGACGGAGCCGATCTTCTGATTGGCGATCAGGATGTAGGGGTCCTCGAGGGTGGCCTCCATACGGTCCTGGTCGGTGACCATGTAGGGCGAGATGTAACCCTTGTCGAACTGCATTCCCTCGGTGAACTCGAGGTCCATGCCGAACGTCTGGCCCTCCTCGACGTTGACCACGCCGTCCTTGCCGACCTTCTCGATTGCATCGGCGATCACATCGCCGATCTCCTCATCGCCGGCGGAGATGGTCGCGACGCGCGCGATCTGGTCCTTGCCGGAGACCTCCTTGGACTGGGAGGCGATGTTGGCGACCACTTGGTCGACAGCCTTCTCGATACCGCGCTTGAGCGCCAATGGGTTGGCACCGGCCGCAACGTTCTTCAAGCCCTGGCGAACGATCGCCTGAGCCAGCACCGTCGCGGTGGTGGTGCCATCGCCGGCGACGTCATTGGTGGCTGTGGCCACCTCGCGAACCAGCTGGGCACCTTGGTTCTCGAAGACGTCCTCGACCTCGATCTCACGAGCGATCGTGACACCATCGTTGGTAATCGTGGGAGCGCCGAACTTCTTGTCGAGCACCACATAGCGGCCCTTGGGGCCGAGCGTGACCTTTACAGCGTTGGCGACAGCATCGACGCCGGCCTCCAGAGACTTACGCGCCTCGGAGCTGTACTTGAGTTCCTTGTGAGCCATGTTGTTCAGATCTCCTTATGCGACCTTGGCGAGGACGTCGGACTCGCGCAAAACGAGCAGATCCTCACCGTCGACCTTGATCTCGGTGCCGCCATACTTGCTGTAGAGGACCTCGTCGCCCTCGGACACGTCGAGCGGAATACGCTTGCCGCCGTCATCGAGCTTGCCATCGCCGACGGCGAGGACCTTGCCCTTCTGCGGCTTCTCCTTGGCGGTGTCGGGCAGAAGGAGGCCGCTGGCGGTTGTCTCCTCCTCCTCGATGGCCCGCACGATCAGACGATCGCCCAGGGGCTTGAGTTTCATGCTGGAAAACCTCCGTTTAGAGATTGCTTGTGAATCAGCGGCCGCGCGCGGGGATCGGCGGACCACCCCGTTGGCACTCTCCTAACGAGAGTGCCAACGACGTCCTCAATATATAGAAAGAAAGGCGAAAACCCGGACTTGGGCTCTCAGAACGGCACTCAGACGGGTGCCTCTCCGCCGATCAGCCGCTCAACTTCGAAGCCCTTTGCGGTTAGCGTCCACGCGTTCGGCGCTCCTCGAACCTGTCCCGCCCCGGCATTCTCAATCAAACCAAGCCTCTCTAGGCGGCTGAGCAGCTTCGATATTTGCCCTTGATCCTCGATTCCCGCGGCAGCACCAACCTCGCGATTGGAGGCGCCCGGGCTTGACACGATGGCCAGTAGAACGCGCACCGTGCGATAGGTGAGGCGCATCTGCAGATCGCGCAACGGATCCCCGCTGGCGGGGATCCTGCGCGTGCGACGCTTCGGCGCGGCACGCGAGCTCTCTCTGTGAGCTGCCGCCGGGCCGAGATAGGGAAGCGTGATCATGCCCATGAGCGGACCCGTTAGCTCGAGCAGCTTGGCGTCGCGCTCGAGCAGGCGGGCATGTAGAACCGAGAGGACACCGCCCACCACACCCTCTCCTGTCAACGGGGGGAGGGCGGTCGCCGACCTGGACTCGCGACGTCCTTCGTCGACCGCGGCAATCATTGGATCGAGCGCTTTGAGGCGGCGCTCGTGCACCCGGCGCCCCGCCCCGAGCGTCTCGAGGAGGCAAAGGCGACCCATCCCTGGCTCATCTTCGAGGAATTCAAGTATCGCTATCAGCCCGGACCTAATCCGCACATGCCACTTCGCCTCGGGCTCATACGCATCGTGCAAGTACTCGCCTGCACGCGCAATCGAGTGGTCAAGGGCTGCCAGGAAACAATCTTCGAAGTCGTTGAACACTTCATAGAAGGTGCGACGGGAGACACCTGAGCGCGAGACCACATGCGCGACGGTCGCCTCAGAGCGACCCCGCTCAGAGACCACATCGATCATCGCGGCGATCATGCGGGCTCGCTGGATGTCTGTCACATGCCCCCTCCCGACTCCATCGCGCTCGACCACGCGCGGATCGCTACCCGCCGAACGCTTAGACGTGGAATGCGCGATCGCGGGGGGCTCGACTGTCGGACGCTCGGCCGTCGGACGTCTCCTCGTCGAACGCTCAGCCGGGAGAGGCTCGCCGGTAGTGGAACGCTTGGATGTGGAGGTTTGTCGCTTAGCGGGCATCGTTCAGCCTTTACAGGCCCCCATACGAACATCGCCTGACACAGGGGGTGTGACGGCGACGTTCGCGAGGGGGCCAAACGGCCAACACAATCCTCCGCCCTTGGAGGGCGCCTGTCACCTGCTGTTTCCCATTACCCGGAACTTGGGTGATACCGAGCGGGACTCTGGCTGGGTCACCACAACACGCAGCGAACTTCAGTTCTGCGCGCCTCCGAAGCCCTTCATCGCTTCAGTCATTCCGGTGGGCTTATCGAGAATCTGGGAGAAACGCACCACGGTGACCGTGTCGTCCATAGACACTGAGCGCCCGTAGATCTGTTCGAGGAAGTTGATCAGCTCCTCGTGACGGCGAAACTCCGGGTTGTCGTGCTTGATGTCCCGGGGCGAGAGCTCTGCGACCCTCATCACCTCGACCTGATCGATCACGGCTTCGAAGATTCGCTCGCGTGGGGAGTACTGGTAGCCGATCGTGACGAGCACCGCCTGGTTCTTGCGGTACTTGCTCGACTTGTCCCCAAGCCTGATCGTGGCCGTCTTGCGACCCTTCTTCAGCTCGTCGGCGAAGATCGTCGAGTAGAAATTGAGTACTTGCACGACTCGGCAGGCTATCGGTCTTGCTCGTCGATGACCAGTGCGCGTGCGACCATGTCACGCTCTCCTGGATAGGAGAGAGCCTTCTGGGCATCCGCAAGGCCCATCCAGCGAGCTTCCAGCACCTCGTCGT
Source organism: uncultured Solirubrobacterales bacterium (assembly GCA_963746645.1). Taxonomy (GTDB): domain Bacteria; phylum Actinomycetota; class Thermoleophilia; order Solirubrobacterales; family Solirubrobacteraceae; genus Palsa-744. The sequence continues at coordinate 2,138,591 of CAVVBQ010000005.1, read as the reverse complement.
CATGGTCGGCCAGGTCGCCGCTCACGTAGCGGAACAGGAAGAAGTGGACGCTCTTTGCCACCCGCTTGCGATCGCGCACGTACCAGTAGCGCACCTCGCCTAGCTCCTGCACGAGCTCAGCCGTGACGCCCGTCTCCTCACGCACCTCGCGGGTGGCCGCCTCGAGAATCGTCTCGCCATCGTCGAGATGGCCCTTAGGTAGACCGAGCACGTGCGATCCGTCCGCTGCTCGCCTGGTGGGCACGATCACGAGAACCCGGCCTTCGTGGACCACAACACCGCCAGCGGAGACCTCGCGCTTAGAAGACATACCCTTCGAGTGCCGCGGGATCGTGCACGACCAGGCGCCCGCGACCTTGGGAGATCACGCCGGCTCGCTCGAGTACAGCCAGAAAGCGCGAAGCCGACTCGCGCGAGGAGCCCGCAAGCTTGGCCAGATCAGCCTGAGTTGCCGTCAGCAGCACCTCCTGGTCAGAGGCTCCAGCCTCAATAGCTTGAGCGACGAGCTCACCGAGTACCACCGCCACGCGGCTTTGGACGGTTTGGAAGGATTGTTTGGCAAGACGATCGTTCGTCTCGCGCAGGCGCCGCCCAAGCGCAACCACGAGACGGATGGCGATCTGCGGATGCTCGACCATCAGCCTGCGCATGTCAGGGCCGAGCACCGCAACCACGCTCGTGCGCTGTACTGCCTCTACGGTGGCCGAGCGTAGCTCGTCCTCGAACATCGCGAGCTCGCCAAAGATATCCCCGGAACCGAAGGTCGCAAGCGTGATCGTGCGCCCATCAGGGTGCTCGCGCACAGCGCGAGCGCGGCCTGATCGAACGATGTAGCACGTATCGCTTGCGTCGCCCTCGCGAAACACGATCTGTCCGGGCTCGAAGGCGCGTGGCACGGCGAGATCGGCGATCCGCTCCAAGTCCTCGTGCTCGAGCGTCGAGAACACCGGTACCCGACCGAGCAGCTCGACTATCTCCGCATCCTTGGTGAGCGACATGCTCTGGAGATATCACAGGTGGACGCCAACCCCGCAACTTGCGGGCGCCCGACGCTATCTTCACTGTATGAGCCCCTTGCACTCAATCGCACCGTTTGTGTTGGCCGCCGCACTCGCCCCCACCCCCGCCCATCAGCTGATTCATTCGCGTGAACTGTGGGCCAGCGTGAACGTGTGCAGCCCCAAGGATCAGCCCAACACGATCGGAATCCGCGGTTCCATGCCCGGTGACGGACATCCCAAGGACGTCATGTACATGCGCTTCAAGGTGCAATACCAGGATGCCACCACCAAGCAGTGGGTTGACCTGAGCCAGGGAGCAGACTCTGGTTTTCTGAAGGTTGGCTCGGCAGGGCTCGCGCGGCAAGCTGGGCGTAGCTTCCAGCTGGCCCCAACCACGGGTAACCCTACGTACACGCTGCGGGGGGACGTCATCTTCCAGTGGCGGCGCGGTGGGTCAGTGCTGCAAACGGCGACCGTGTCTACTACAGCCGGGCACAAGAGCCTCGCGGGTGCCGACCCACGTGGGTATAGCGCGGCAACCTGCGCGCTTACATAGAGCTAGCGGAAGCGAACAGGCGCGGGTCGTTGGTGATGATGCCGCTCACGCCCATCTCCGTGAGCTTGGCGATCCGCAGCGCTTCATCCACTGTCCACACATATAGCTCGCCTCCCTCGCCGGCGACCGCGCGCACGAGCGCAGGGGTGACCACGCGCCAGTGAGCCATGATCGCATCGACGATGCCCGCACGCAACGCCTCGCGGGCGCGGCGCGGTAGCAGAGCGCGGTAGCCAGTCAGGATCGCGAGTGCGGGAATAACAGTGAGCATGTGGCTGGTGTAGTCGCGTCTTACGCGAGGCACCGACCAGCCGAGCCGCAGCGCCGGCTCAGCGGCCCTAACACGGGCAAGCGAGTCGGGATACATACCACTCAAGAGGGTTCTCTCAGTTAGGCCCGCCTTCTTAAGCGCCTCCACGACCCGCAGCTCATAACCAGGTAGCTTCACGTCAAGGTCGAACTCGACTCCAGCAAAGGCCTCGCCGGAGAGGTGCTCGAGCGCCTGCTCCAAGGTGAGCGGAGCGCGCGAGCCCATGTCCTCATAGTCGTGAGCCACGAGCAAGGCCCCACTTCCGTCCGTCCGCTCACTGAGCACGTCGAACTCGATCATGTCCACGCCATGAGCCAGTGCAACGTCGAAGCTCGCGGGCGTATTGCCCTGCACAAGATGCGCCGCGCCCTTATGTCCCACCCTGCGGGGACGCCCGCCCACACGGATGGCTTCATCGGTGGCCATTAGGCCACCAGGATAGAGCCGTGCCCTGTTTCGCGACAAAGACCCCGAGTTTCGATGCCCGCACCAACAAGGAGGGCACGCGCCAGGTGGGGCTTCGCTTTAGGAAACCTTCAGCCGCTTGCGTCGCAGGCCTGCCGTCTCGATCGACTCGACCGCGGCACGCGGACCGATATAGGGCGCGAGGATCAGGAACGTCAGGTGATCGACCAGGCAGGGTAGATAACGCAGGCGATCGTGCGGAGCGTAGCTTGAGAGAATCGCCCAGATCGCCCCCATAATCGCCTCGGCGGCCACGTTGGGGGCACGCTGCGGTTCTGGGATCCGCTCAGTCATGACCTTGATGAAGCCGTCGAGCACGCCGCTGACCCGCCCGACCATCCCGTTGCCGGCGTCAAATAGGTCGATAAACGACAGCTTCACCAACCCAGGATGAGCCGCGCAATAGCCGATCAAGGCCTCCACGCCTTTGTGCACAGCTTCAGGCCACTCGGCGTCGTTGCGAGTCGCACGCTTGACTGCATCGTGAGCTTCGGCCGCAAACTCGTCGACCACCGCGAGGAGGCACTCTTCCTTACTAGTGAACTCTCTGTGAAACGCTTCGGTGGAGACCGCTGCGGCACGCGCTATCTCAGCGTCGGTGATGTTCGTATAGCCCTCATCGAGCGCCAGCTGGACCATTGCGTCCATAACGCCCGAGCGGCGGTCTTCGCGCGTCAGGAAGCGAGCCCGTTTGGCCACCAGGCTCGGCGGCCTGCCCGACCCCAAGGTGCGCAAACGCGTAACCGCCGTGGAACGATAGGAACTGACCCAATCGAGCAGTTCGTCAGTAAGCCCCGCGAGCTCCCGTGCCCGACCTTCGCGCACCCGCCGGAGCACCACGAAGCGCACCCCTCCCACGATCGCGCGTGGGGCGAGTGGCGGTAGGGCGATGCCGTCGGGCGTAAGACTGAAGCCGGTCGCCACGACGCGCTCGAAAGCGGTAGCTGTGAGTTGCAGCCGTTCGTGGCCGCGTGGGCCGATCCCGATCGACTCGACGAGCACCAAGTTGGCGCCACGAGGATCAGCTGCGACACCCTCGAGAAAGACTTTGCAAGCCGCATACAGGCGGTTGGCCCAGCCTCGCTCCGAGAGCCATGCCTGCAGAACCCGTTTGCGCGAGGCGCCGACGAGCGCATCGTAAGTGGATAGAAAGCAGTCTTCCTTGTTGGAGAACTGCTCGTAGAAGGCACGCCGTGAGACTCCCGCAAGGGCGATCACGTGAGCGACGCTCGTGCCTGCGTAGCCGCGTTGGTACACCGACTCGGCCATGCCTCCGTAGAGGCGAGCACGTTGGTGGCGCGCAACTGCTTCGCGGCCGAGTCCGTGTGGACCGTGAGGAAGGCGCTTATAAAGAGGGGTCAGCCCGTCGTATTGACCCTGGCCCCCGTCGAGCAGAAGCTCATCCTCAGAGACCGGCGCATAAGGGAGCCCAGGACAGTCACGGGCGGGCACAGCCGGCAAGGAACCGCCGGCCGGAGCCCCTCCACCAGCCCCTCCACCTGTTCCACTCATCCCCATTGTTCGACAAGGTAATTCAGGGCTGAAGCATTGGCAAGCCGTACTCGAACCGATCCGCGCGAATGTTTCTGACTGCTGCGACTTTGCCCCAACATACTTCCCTCCAAGTGTGGTGGCGGCGCCTATGACACATTCTCCCCACATGGCGTCCAAAAGTCCACCATGTTTCCAATTCAATGGTATTCGAGAAGCTCAAGCTATTCAAGCCGGGAAACCCACGCTATTCAGGCGCGCAAGGTGAGTCTTCGCGGACCTTGGCGGAAGCCGAGCTCGACCAGCGCCGGCTCCAGTCGCGAGCCGATCGCAGGCTCACCGTCCACCCGCTCGAGTCCCACCGCGTCGACCCGACCCGCACGTACCGCCTCAGCTAGAGCCCGCAGCCCGACAATCAGGGGCCCAGCTTCGAGAGTCGGATCCGGGCGGCCAACGGCAGCCCATCCATGTTCCTCCCCGATCCCCACCGGCCCCCCGGCCCCGGCCCCGGTCTGAGCATCCTCAGAGCAGAGCGTCACGATCCCACGCCCACCACGCTCCAAGTAGAGCACCGGCTGTGCGTCCACGAAGACCACATAAGCTCCGGCCACACGCGCGGGCCGGCGCGTCTGCCCGTCACGTCGCGGCCAAGGTAGCGCGGCTCCAAGCGGCTGCGCCGGATCCACCGCCGCCAGCACGAGCGCCTGTCCCGCGGGTTCAGAGCGCCCCGCACGCAGACGCTCGACAGCTCCGGGCAGCGCGAACTGTGCGCCACCAAGCCCCTCAACGAAGTAACCACGCCGACACACTCCAAGTGTCTCGAGTTCACTCAAGGCGCCATATACGCTCGTAAAGCCGCCAGCTACACCCTCTGCGAGCACCTGCTCTCTGGTGAGCACCCCGTAGCGCTCCAACAGCAGCTCCGCGAGTGCGCGACGGCGCTCCTTCGGATCGCTCACTTTTCGCGATCCATCCGGAGATTCCCCGCTGTCGTACATCCCCAGACCCGCAGTCCCTTCACCGAAGATCGACCGAGTCAAGGACCACCGGCCCTGCACTTGTGCGCCCGTGCCAAAGCGCCCTCCACGAAGCGAGCGTCCACCGAAGCGTCGCCCTGCATGGCCTGCGCCCATGCGGGAGCTACCGCCCCCGAGGTGCTTGGCGAGGGCCAGCCGCGGTGCACGCAGTGGTGCCCAAGCGTCATTGGTGACTTCGCCAGCCCACACCAAGTCCCACAAAGCCTCTGTAAGCGCCTGCACCGACAGTTCGAGCTCAGCGAGTAGGTCGGCAAAAAAGCAGGGAGCGATGCCCAATCGCTCGCGCAACAGCCCGTGCTCAAGCTCTCTCGGCGGCTCGACACGCGCAGCGCCGGACGGCGGATTGGGCAGGCCCAGCATTACCGCGTCTTCGCGGAAGTAGAGGGCCACGCGCCCGGAGTCACGTGCAAGCGAGCCCGCGCCTACCCACACAACCTCGCCGCTCGCGCACAGGCTGTCAAGCCAAACAGGCGAGTAGGAGCCACAACGCGAGGGCAGCACGTCGCGCTCCCACACCGCCGCCGGCAAGGGCAGTCCCTGCAGAGGCACAAGCACCTCGCGCAAGCGCTCCACGCCCGCGCCGCTCGATCCTTGGCGCCAACGGTTCACTCCTTGCCAGGAGGGCATAAACGCCGTCAGGGCCCGCTCTCCCACCGGCTCGATCTCCTTACGCAAGGCAGCCAACGAGGCGCGGCGTAGGCGGCGCAAGATGGTGACATCGCACCACTCGCGATCGGAGCCACCGGGTCGCAGCTCCCCTCGCACGAGCTCGCCTGATCGCTCCAGCTCGCGCAATGCCGCTGAGGCATCAACGCCGTAGCGATCACGGATCTCGGCGGTAGTAAAAGGTCCGTGCGTGCGTGCGTAACGCGCCGCCAACTTGATGAGCGCATCGGGAACGTCGGCGATGAACCCGGCAGGCAACCCACCGGGAGGCGGCACTCCAAGCGCATCGCGGTAAAGACCCGCATCGTCGGCCGCGATCATCCGCTCATCTCCGCCGATCCTCACTCGCACGACTCGGCGCTCGTCCTCGAGCACGGCAAGCAGGGCGCCGGGATCGAGTCCTTCAAGGACTCGCTCGGCGATCTCCTGACTGCGCAGGTCTCCGACCCTGCGCAGCACGTCACAGAGTGCGTCACGGCTGGTTGCCTGCATGTGCTGGGAGCGATGCTGCAGATCGTCCTCGACTTGCACGAGCGCCCCGGGGTCGATCAGCTCGCGCAGCTCCTCCTGGCCAAGTAGCTCACGCAGAAGGTCACGGTCGAGCGAGAGGGCAGCAGCCCGTCGCTCCGCACTGGGCGTATCCCCCTCATACATGTAGGTGGCCACGTAATCGAACAGCAAGGACCCCGCGAACGGGGAAGCGCTCTGGGTCTCGACCTCGACCAGCGACAGCTCCCGCGTGGTGAGCTTGCGCAGCAGGTCCTGCAGGCCGGGCAGGTCAAGCACATCCCGCAGGCACTCGCGATAGGTCTCCAAGATGATCGGGAAGTCCGGGTAGCGGCGGGCCACCTCGAGCAGGCTCTGAGACTTCAACCGCTGCTGCCACAAAGGTGTACGCCGACCCGGGTAGGCACGCGGGATCAGAAGCGCGCGACCAGCGTTCTCGCGGAACCGGGCCCCGAACAATGCTGAGCCCCCAAGCTCGGCGACCACCGCCTCCTCCACCTCCTCCGGATCGAGCGCCACTAGATCCGCATATGACGCGGCCTCGTGTTCGTCCAGATCGACATCGGGCAAGCGCACCACGATCCCGTCGTCTGACCACAAGGCCTCGCCATCTATTCCGAAGCGCTCGCGGATGCGCGCGGAGATCGCAAGCCCCCAAGCGGCGTGCACGCGACCTCCATATGGCGAGAGCACGCACAGGCGCCAGTCGCCGATCTCGTCACGGAAGCGCTCCAAGACGATCGTGCGGTCGCTTGGGATTACGTGCGTGGCTTGCTGCTGCTCGCGCAGATAGTCGAGCAGGTTGGCGGCCGAGCGCTCGTCCAAGTCATAGTCGCGCACAAGCAACTCCGCGTCCTGGTCGACCGCCCAACGGGCGAACGCGCCGATCGCCTCGCCCAGCTCTTTGGGGCGACCGATACCGTCGCCCTTCCAAAAAGGCACCGCCCCAGGGACGCCGGGCGCAGGCGTCACGATTACACGATCGCGGCCTATTTCCTCGATCCGCCAGGAGGAGGCGCCGAGCAGGAAGACCTGCCCTGGGCGCGCCTCATAGACCATCTCCTCATCGAGCTCCCCCACACGGCGACCGTCCGGCAGGGTCACGGCGTATAGACCCCGGTCGGGGATCGTGCCGGCGTTTGCGACCGCAAGCTGCCGGGCACCCTTGCGCGCCCGAATGCGCCCCGCGACCCGGTCCCACACGATGCGCGGCCGCAACTCCCCGAACTCGCTGGAGGGATAGCGCCCGTCGAGCATGTCGAGCACGTTCTCGAGTAGCGCGCGCGGCAAGTCGGAATAGGAATGGGTGCGGCACACGAGCGCGTAAAGCTGATCCACTGACACACTCCCGTCCTCACTCATGGGTCCGTCCTCACCCATGAGTCCATCCTCACCAGTAGGTCCGTCCTCGCCCGTGGCTCGTGACCCGCGATCGGTCTCGGCGCTCATGTCCGCATCCGAATTGCTCATCTGCCCACCGGCGAGGCCGGAATCCTCAGCCGAGGCGGCGATTGCGACGATTTGCTGGGCAAGCACGTCGAGGGCGTTGCGAGGCACCACCGTAGACTCGATCGCTCCTTCGCGCATGCGCTTGCAGACGACCGCACACTCGAGCAGGTCGCCCCTGAACTTGGGGAAGATACGCCCCTTGCTTACCTCGCCCACACCGTGGCCGGCCCGCCCGATGCGCTGCAGACCGCGGGCCACCGACTTGGGCGACTCGATCTGAAGAACCAGGTCGACTGCCCCCATGTCGATCCCCAACTCCAAGGAGGAGGTAGCAACAAGGCAGGGCAAGTCCCCAGCCTTGAGCAGCTCCTCAATCGTCGTACGCTCCTCTCTGGAGAGCGAACCGTGGTGTGCCCTTGCGACCTCGCGCAGCGCCACCGGCCCCTGACCTTCTGAGGGCACGAACGACGATCCATCCCCAACCCCGCCGGCTTGCTCACCGACCCCATCATCGGAACCTGCCGCTGCCAGCTCGTTGAGGCGCAATGCCACGCGCTCGGCCGAGCGACGATTGTTGACGAACACGATCGTGGAGCGATGCTCGCGAACCAAGGCCAGTAGCTCGGGATATATGGCCGGCCAAATGGAGTTGCGCGTGGACTCGCTTCCCGGCACGGGCTGCAAAGGATCGCCGCCCGGAGGGCCTGCGGAGGAGCCTTCCAAGTCACTCATCGAGTCCACCGGCACCTGGATGCGCAGATCCAAAGGCTTGCGTACGCCGGCGTCCACGATCCGAACCTCGCGCGAGGGACCCACCAAAAAGCGTCCCACCTCCTCCAGCGGATTCTGGGTCGCCGACAACCCCACTCGCTGAACGCCAGTCCTGCGATCTCCACAGCTAGCCTGCTCCTCCAAGCGCTCCAGCGTGAGCGCAAGGTGGGCACCGCGCTTGACCGAGGCGACCGCGTGGATCTCATCCACAATCACGGTCTCCACCGTGCTCAGCATTGCTCGCGCGCGCGAGCCAAGGATCAGGTAGAGCGACTCAGGTGTCGTGATCAGGATGTCCGGCGGATGGCGGGCCATCGAGGCGCGTTCCGCCTGGGAGGTGTCTCCGGTGCGAATCGCCACGCTCACGTTTGCGCCGATACCGCGCAAGGGGGCACGCAGGTTGCGCTCGATGTCGTAGGAGAGCGCCTTCAGCGGCGAGATGTATACGACGCGAACCCCACTTTGCACGCCGGTGTGACCCTTGCCTTTCCAATCCCCCGGCACGCCCCCTCCATTGCCCTCCTGGGGCTGAATGCTTAGCCGGTCGATCGCCCAAAGAAACGCGGCAAGCGTCTTGCCCGAGCCTGTGGGCGCCGATAGGAGCACGTGCTCTCCGCTCGCAATCGCGGGCCACGCCTGGGCTTGGGCCAAGGTGGGCTGCGCAAACGAAGACCTGAACCAATCGCGGGCAGCTGGGCTGAATGCGGCCAGCGGATCTGAAGCGGATGCAAGTGAATCTGAGCGCGCCACGTCCGCCGAGGCTAGCGTGCCAGAAGCGTCCCATGAGGACCCGTCCAGCTGCTCGAACTCCTCCGAAAAGCGCAAAAGATCGTTTCTTGGGATTGTTCGACTAGACTGCCCGCCCGATGTCGGCGGAAGACGAAACGCAACAATCCGGACACAATGACTCGCCGGCTCGATCAAAGCGTCCGAAGGCTTGGATGAGGTGGATCGGCGAGGCTTCCCGCCGGGCTCGGATTGGTGAGGCTTCCCGCCAGACTCAGCCCCTACCCAAGCAGACCACCGCAAACCTCGACACTGTTAGCCTCACCACGCTAAGGGCCTTGCCCGGGCTGCTTGACTGCTCGAGTCTCCCAAACGGCGTGGTGGAGCTTGTGATCGAGGACTCCGACGGTCCGGCCCGTCAGCTATTTGACATCCAAGACGGCCACATGACGCCGACTGATCCTGGCCAGTGTGTCCCTTGGGCGAGCATCTCTGGAGCACCGAAGGCATGGGCGATGGCACTCGGTCCTGAGCGCGACAGCGCAGCCTTGCAGCTCACCGGCGATGCCCAACTGGCACAACGGGTGCTCGCCGCACTTCCGCAGCCTGACTGAAATGCCCTCGCGCAAATGCCCCGTGCACGCTCGAGTGTGCACGGGCAGTGCTTTCGACGACGACGACGCCGCCGCCGCCGCGGACTCAAATAGCGCGGCCAAAGAGCTCGAGCGCACGGTCCACGATCGTCTCGTCCATCGCCGTGGAGATACAGATGAGCCCGTCGGCGGCGATCAGCACGCCCTGCTCATACAGCCTCCGCCAGAGGGCCGGCAGGTCTGGGGCGTGAAGCTTGCATAGCGAGCCCGCGCCCGTAACCTCATATCCCAATCGCACCAATCCGTCGCGCAGCCCCTCTCCGAGCACGTCGATCCGCACGATCGCCTCCGCGTCGAGCGCGCTGAGCGCCACCAGACCAGCGCTCATTGAGACTGGATTGGCGGCAAACGTACCTGCCAAGGCCACGCCGTCGGGACGGGAGGGATCGAATACATCCATCCAGTCAGGCTGCCCGCCAAGCGCCCCCACCGGCAGTCCGCCTCCGATCAGCTTGCCCAACGTGACGATGTCTCCCTCAATCCCATACTGCACCTGCATCCCCCCGACGGCCAGTCGGAAGGTGATGACCTCGTCCACGATCAAAGCTATGCCGCGAGCATGGGTATGTTCACGCACAAGCTGAGCAAAAGCGCTCTCCACAGGGCGCAACCCAGCCCGGTTGGGCATCAGATCCAAGAGCACACACGCAAGCTTTCCTTCGTGCTCGTCCAAGGTCCTCATAAACGCGTCAGAGTCCCCCAGGGGCAAAGTCACCACATCGCGCGCCACACCTTCCGGCACTCCACGGGCACCTGGTGCGGCCAAGGCATCCCAGCCGCCGTGGTAGCAGCCCGCGAAGCGCACGATCTGCTCGCGTCCGGTTACCGCACGTGCGCCGCGCACGGCCGCCATCACCGCTTCACTGCCCGATCCGGTGAAGCGCCACCTCTCCGCCCACCCCATTCTCTCCGCCAAGCAATCTGCCAAGTCGACCTCGGCGGCCGTGGGCAATCCAAACGCCGACCCCCGCTCGAGTGCTGCGCGCGCGGCGTCAATGACGGGCCTGAACGCATTGCCGTGAACGAGCGCCGAATAATCACCGTGCAGGTCGATCAACTCGCGTCCATCCACGTCGCGTACACGCCAGCCTTCACCTTGGAATGCATAGGGTGGGTGCGGTGCCACCCATAGCGTCGTGCGTGAGCTGCCGCCGGGAAAGCGCCGACGGGCGCGCTCATACAGCTCGACGCTTGTCTTTGGCATCGTCATAGCGATAGGTAAGCGTGACGGATCTGGGGGTCGCCCAGCAGCGCGGCTGGCTCTCCCTCGGCGCGCACAACACCTCGGTCGATCACATAGGCGCGGGTCGCCAGGTCGCTCACCAGCCCAAGATGCTGCTCGGCGAGCAACATTGTGAGGCCTGCCTGCTTAACACGCTGAAGCTGCTCGGAGAGCGTCTCCACCACTCGCGGCGCCAACCCCTCGGTGGGCTCGTCCAGGAGCAGGATCCCAGGATTGGAAATGAGCGCGCGCGCGATCGATAGGACCTGCTGCTCGCCGCCGCTCAGCCACCCTCCCTTGGACTGGCGCACTTGCTCGAGTAGCGGAAATACCTCGAACAGCTCGGCCAGCGTCCAACGATGGATTGCCCCTTCCGATGCTCCTTCGTTCCGTGCCCCGGCGGCCAGCGGCCTTCGCGCGCGCGAACCTCTATTGGCACGTGCGTAAGTCCTCTCGCTTGTGCGCGCGTGAGCCCGCATGCCCGCGCGCAGGTTCTCCTCGACGGTCAGCTCGGCGAATACCCGCCGCCCTTGCGGTACCAATCCCACCCCAAGGCGCGAGATCCGATGCGGAGAGAGCCCGACCGTCTGGCTGCCGTCCACCATGATCGACCCACTGCGGGCGCTCATGATCCCCATGATGCAGTGGAGCGTGGTCGTCTTACCCGCACCATTGCGCCCGATCAAAGCCACGGTCTCGCCGTCATGAACCTCCATATCCACGCCAAACAGGACCTGACTGGAGCCGTGGCTTGCCTGCAATCCTTGGACTGACAACCTCATGCCGCCTCCGGTGGGGCATGACACTCCAGATGGCTCGTCATGAGGCGTCCCGTCCTGCCTGAACGCCCAAATAGATTTGCTGTACGTACGGGTCGCGCTTCACCTCATCGGGTAGTCCGTCGGCGACGAGCACACCACGGTCCATCACAGCGACTCGCAAAGCGTGGGCGAAGACCATCTCCATGTCGTGCTCACAGAACACCAGGGTGAGCCCGCGCCGCGTTACAGCCCCCATCACAAGCTGCATGATCGTGGCACGCTCGCCGATTCCCATGCCAGCGGTAGGCTCGTCGAGCAACAGCACGCGCGGCTCAAGCGCAAGCACCATCGCCAGCTCCAAGCGCTTGCGCTGACCTTGGGAGAGCGAGGACGCGGCCAGCTCGCTCTGCTCGAGCAAGCCCACCTCGCTCAGCACTTCCTCCATCTCTTGTTCGCCAGGTGGCCTGACGGCGACTGGTGTGACCTCGGGCGCTCCCGCGACAGGGGGTGTGAATGTTTTTTTTGGGTGACTCGCGCGTGCGCGCGTGCGCGCACGTAGGGCACCCCAATCTGGACGTCTCCACGCGTGGCCCGCGTGCCCACCGTCAGCCCGCGCAACCATTGCGATCCGCACGTTCTCGGCTACGCTGAGCCCGGCGAATAGGCGCGGTGTCTGGAATGTACGACCGATCCCGAGGCGACTGTGACGCTCGGGCGAGAGACCACGTATGTCCTGCCCATCCAAGCGGATCTCACCGGCGCTTGGGGGCAGCTCACCCATCATCAATGCGAACAGGGTGCTCTTGCCCGCCCCGTTTGGCCCAATCAAGGCGACTACCGCGCCTTCATCGATCCTCAGCGTCACACCATCTACAGCGCGGATACCACCGAAGTGTCGCTTCACCTCGTGCAGCTCGAGCACCGGGCGAAGATCGGCTGAGCTCATGCCCTCCTCACCTACCTCGCGGTACCCGCACGAGCACCACGCGCCAGTGCACGCACCCACCGCATCAGAGCTACCGGCGCCGCAAACAGGCCGCCACGACCTGTCGCGCCAACGCCGCGTGGCGCGATTAGGACTACCGCCAGGAGCACCAAGCCGTCGATCAACAGAGTGTTGGTGGTGAGGCGCCCCACGTAAAAGTTGATCAGCCCGAGCAGGACGGCACCGAGCGCCGGCCCCGAGAACAAGCCGACCCCACCAAGCAAGGTCACGATCAATGCGTTGGCCGACACCTGCCAGGCAAACACGCTTGGGTAGACGATCTGCGTAGACAGCACCGACAAGGCGCCCCCCACCGCGGCCACACCGGCCGCGAGCGTGAATACGCCGAGTCGTCGCTGGTCCACGGCGATACCGAGCGTACGCGCCCGCAGCGCGTCTTCGCGGATGCCACGCAGCAACAATCCCACGTTGGACTTCACGAACACGAACGTGACCGCAAGCACAACGGTGGCGACGCCGAGGATCACGTAGTACACACGATCAACCCCCACGATCACGTTCAAGGACTCGGGCAGGTCCGCGATCGTGCCACTGTCCCCGCCAGTCAACCTGTGTGCGTGGTTCGCCGCGAATTCGAATAGATCCGCGAGCGCAAAAGTGAGCATGATGAAGGCGATCGGCTCGAGCCTAACGAGCACGGCGCCACTCACCGCTGCCACGAGCGCCGCCGCTAGTACTCCGGCGAGCAAGGCCACGTAGAAGCCTACGCTGCTGTTGTTCACCACCAGCACAGTCACATATGCGCCGAGGCCATAGAAGGTGGCCTGACCGAAAGAGAACATGCCCGCATAGCCAAACAGCAGGTTAAAGCTGACCCCGAGCAACATGGTCACGATCATGCTTGCCCCCAGCAGCACGTACTCGCTCGAGACGAAAGCCGGCAAAGCGCAGGCCACGAGCAGCAGTACGAGCGCCGGGCTCCAGTCGTTCGGCGGGCCCAAACGCTGGCGCAGGCCCTTCGTCGTGTGGCCTCCGACGGCGATCCCGCCCGCTCTCACAGACACCTCGTCACGGCCTCACATAGCGATCCCAGCCGCCCTCGCAGGCACCTCATCATGTCAGTCCTCGCGCGGAAAGCCGCTTCATCGCGTCACCGCGCCCCGCGTAGACAACAAGCGCCGACCGCTCGCGGCGCGTGCCAACAACACCAAGGTCATCACCGCATATGGCGTCAAGGGCGCAAGGGTGGGACTCTGCAAGGTCACGAAGCTCTCGATCACACCGATCGAGACAGCTGCGATCAAGGCGCCCGTCATGCTGCCCAGTCCGCCGGTCACCACCACAATGAACGCCGGCACGAGCGCTGCCGTTTCCAAGTTGGTCGTGACTGCCCCATTAGGGGCGTCCACCACTCCACCAAGTGCCCCCAAACCGATTCCGAAGGCGAACACTGCCGTGTAGAGACGATTCACGTTGACCCCCAAGACAGAGAGCATTGTGCGATCGTCGACGGCCGCACGAGTAAGCAGGCCCACGCGCGTCCCATACATGAGAGCCCAGATCGCGACCGCAACGATAACCCCGAGCACGATCACTACAGCGGTGTACTTGGGCAAGGTGGCGCCAAACACCGCCCAACTCCCATTCAAGGAGGCAGGCAAGGCCACCGTCCTGAAGTCCGAGCCATACACAAGCACGACACCGCCCGCGAGCAGATAGGAGAGCGCGAGCGTGAGCATGAACTGCTGGTTCTCGTCATGCTCGCGATAGGTGCGCCGCAGGAGCAATATCTCGGCCACCGCACCTCCGAGTGCGGCCAGCAAAGGTACGAGCGCAAGCGCGAGTACCCAGCCGAGCGTGGAGGCGCCCACGTGCCCGATCACCGTCGTGGCGAGGTATGCCCCAAGCATGTACACCGCGCCCGCGGCGAAGTTCATCACCCCCAAGACGCCCCAAACGAGATTGAGGCCTGCCGCGGAGAAAAACAGGATGAACCCTAGGCCAAGCCCGGCGAACAACTGATCGAGGAAGGTGGCGAAGCTCACTCGAGCAACCTATCCTGGAGCCGCGCCCCGCCGCCGCAGGCACTCCCCACGGCGGCGGGACTCCAACTCAGCAGGTGAAGTACTTGTTCGTATCGACTAGTTCGATCGGTGAGAAGTGCGCGAAGGGCAGTTCTTTGGTGGCCGCGACCACCGGACCCATCGCGATCGGCACAGCAGTGAGGTTGTTGCATGCGTGAATCTTCTCGCTGCCCTGCACCATCTGCACGGTGGCGCCCGCAAGCGTGTTTCGCACCGCCGTTGGTTCGGTCGATTTGGCCTGCTCGATCCCCTGGGCGATCATCTCGATCTGATTAAACCCATCGCCGGCAGCGCCACTGTTGGCAACTTCGGTGCCCAGCGGATCCAACTTCTTGGACAGCGGGGTGTTGTAGATCGAGGAGGACGGGTAGTAGGTGTAGCCGAGCGCGCCCACAGGCGGCTTGGGCATCGGGTCGATTGTGCCGTAGTCGAGGATCCCAAACAGCTGTGTTGCTTTGAACAGCCCTAGTGGGAACGCCTGCTTGACGAAAGTGATCGTGTCTTCGGCGATCACCGTGCTGTAGGTGACGTCAGGTTTCTCGGCCACGAGCTTGCTGATGTATGAGCTGTAGCTCGACGCACCGGATGGTACGTATTCCTTGCTAACTATCTTCTGCGAGCTGCCTTGCATGCCCTTGACGAAGGCCGCGGTGACTTCATATCCGTAGCTGTAGTCCTCGCTAATCACGGCCACTGTCTTCCACTGCGGGTGTGCGCGCACATAGGCGGCCGCGTTGGCACCCTCAATGTTGGCGGTCGGGATCGTGGCGAAGGAGTAGCCGCCGCCGGTAAACACCGTTGGATCGGCAACGCCCACCGTGTAGACCACGTGGCTCGGGTCGGCTACCAACCGCGTCACGCTCTTGCCCACAGCACTCGTGCAAGTGCCGGCAAGGAACTTCACGTGTTCACTCAAGACCAGATCGCGCGCCTGGCTCACACCAACGCTGGGTTCGGCCTTGTCGTCGCGCACCAGCAACTGCAGCGGATGCCCAAGCACTCCGCCTTCCGCGTTGATCGTCTTGACCGCTTGCTGGGCGCCCTTGACGTAGTCCTGAGAGAACCCAGCGCAGAATCCCGTAAGCGACGCCAGGTAGCCGATCTTTACCGGCGCTCCAGCAGCGAGCGTATCTTTGCTTTTCGACGAGCCACAGCCGGTACTTGCAAGCGCAAGCGCGGCGACCAGAGCGCATGCAACAAGCCCACGTGCTCTAACAACTTTCATGCCAACCATTGTTCTCCTCCCCGCGATCTCACCGCTGGTGGGATCGTCTGCTGTTGTCGGGGCCGCCTCCACGACCGTCGACCTGCACCTTTGTTTGTTACGCCTGTCAAACCCATTCGACCTTTGCTGCCAAGCCCCTGTCCGGCCTCTACGCCCTTGTGCAACCATCGACGTGCTTCGAATGATCGGGCGAGGATACAGCTCGCCCGAACGGCCGTGAGAAAATACTCTCGTCCCCACGCAACCCATCCGCATAGGCTGCTGGCAAAGGGACCGTAACGCCGAGATCAAGCGCCGCATGCATCGGCCAATAGGGGTCTGCCAGCAATGGGCGCCCGATCGACACAAGCGACGCCTGGCATTCCCCCAGCAGGGTCTCCGCACCCCTCCCGTCGAGGATCCCCCCACCCAGCGCCACCGGGGACCCTGCCAGGGCGGACGCGAGTGCAAGCACCTCAGCGGTCCCTGCACGCTCACCACCCAACAAGGGCGTGCCGCCGCTGATGTCGATCAGGTCCGCGCCAATCGCAAGGCAGGCGTGGGCGCACTCCGCCACCTCCCCGATTGCGAGTCCGCCGGGCTGACCGTCACCGGCGGGCAGCCGCACGAACAGGGGCCGCCCCGCTGGCCACTGCTTGCGCACTGCACTTACTACCTCCAACAACAAGCGCATGCGGGCTTGCCTGTTACCGCCGTAGGCGTCTTGCCTGAAGTTGGTCAGGGGAGAGAGAAATTGGTGCAACAGATAGCCGTGCGCGGCGTGCACCTCGATGACGTCAAAGCCAGCATCCAAGGCCAGCTGCGTAGCAATGACAAACGCCTGCACCACCGCTCCCAGATCCTCAAGCGTCGCCGGTAGCGGGGCAACCCAACCGGGCCCAAACGGCACTGGCGAGGCAGACACGGTGCCACTGTGCCCGTGAGTGTCTGCGAGTGCCTTGCGCCCGGCGTGAGCCAGTTGCAGTCCCACCGCGGCGCCCTGCGCCTGGCAGAAGCTCACGATCCCGCCCAAGGCCTGGGCCTGCTCGGGCCGATAGATCCCAAGAGCGCGCCAGCTGGTGCGCCCGAGCTTCGTCACAGCCGTGTCCTCCACCATTACAAGCCCGCAACCCCCCACCGCTCGCGAGCCGTAGTGGACAAGGTGCCAATCGCCGACAAGCGCGTCCTCGCCGGCCGCGCGCTGGCTCATCGGCGACATCATGATCCGGTTGCGGATCTCAAGCTCGCCCAGCCTTAGCGGTTTGAAGAGTGTCATTCGCGCAAGAAGAGGCTCGCCGGCGAGGGCACCACAGATTTGACGCTCTCGCCAAGCGCGCTGGCGAGCACACGGATGAGGACGATCACCTCAGCCCCGGCATGATCTCCCGCGCGAACAGCTCCATTGAGCGAACCACCTGCTCGTAGGGCTGCCCGACGTTGTGCCAGGCCGAGAACATGTCGATGCCAAGTCGCGCATAGCGCTCCACCTTCGCGCGCACTTGCTCAACTTGGCCGAAGGCGATGTTCTCGTGCATCTCCTCAAGCCCCGGCTCATCCTGCTTGATTGCCTGCTCGACCGCGTAGTCGCCGCCCTCGACCTGCTCTGCGCCAGCGAGCTGCTGATCGATAATGCGGTGGTTCATCAACACATAGCGCAGCACCTCGTGGGTGTCATCGGGCTCACCCACATAGGTCATGCGGTTGACGGCGAACCTTGCGCTCTCACGCGGCCTGCCCTGTTCTTGCATGGCGCGCGCGAACGCCCCATATACGCCTTCCACGTGAGAGAACGGCTCACGGAAGGGGCTGAAGATGAAGTTGGAATCGAAGCCCAACTTCACCGCCCACTCCATCGAGCGTGCTGACAACGCCGCAATCCAGACAGGTGGGTGCGGTAGCTGCACCGGAGGTGGCAAGACCGTGGCGTTTGGATAGCTGAAGAAGCGCCCCTCGTGAGACAAAGCACTGCCGGCACTCCAATGGTCGACCATGATGCGCAAGTGCTCGGCAAACAAGGCTCTGCTGTCCTCTTCTGGCAGCTCTGCTTGAAACTGGCGCATCTGGTACGGGGAGGCCCCACGGCCGGCGGCCACATCGAAACGTCCACCACTTAGCTGGTCGATCTGGGCGATCGCACCTGCCAGTCGCAGAGGGTGGTGGAAGGGAAGCACGTGCACGGCCACACCGATGCGGATGCGCTCTGTGCGCTGCGCGATCATCGCCGCCAGTTGCAACGGGTCGGGCGCCGCCAGGAAGCTGACCAAGTTCTGTTCGGCAAGCCAGATCCCGTCGTAGCCGAGCTGCTCGGCAAGGACGGCCTGATCGAGCATCTCCTCATAGAGCTGCGCCGGCCGCTTACTGCGATCCCACCACTGCCCCGGTAGGAACAGATAGAAGTCCATCTCAGCCCACGAAGCCCGTGCAGCAGGGCGCAACTGGACGCGATGAAGACCGCCGCTCAGCGGGATCTTCCAACGGTGTCGGCACGCGAAAACTCATTTAGTGGCCGATCCGAACGGCGCGATCGGTGGGTAGGTTTGCGACCGTGTCGAGCAGGTCATCGCTCGCGCTGTACACAAGCTTGCCATCGACGATCGTATGAGCGACTGACAGCTCCGCGAAGTCCTGGTCGCTGACCTCCTCGATGGCTTGCCCCAAGACCACGATGTCAGCGAGCTTACTCACCTCGAGCGTCCCGCGCGAGTCCTCCCAGAAGCCGGCTTGGGCCGCGAAGCGCGTGTACATCGCGAGCGCCTGCTCTCGATCGATGCGCTGATCGGGGTCGATCGTGCGGCCGGTGAAAGTGGTGCGTGTGAGTGCACACCACATGTTGTGAAAAGGATTGAGCAGCCGCGGATCACCGCCGGTGGTGTCTGAGGTTCCAGGGACTTCGAATCCCTCCGCAAGCAGCGTGCGCAACGGCACACACTCATGACTACGCTGCTCCCCGAGCGCGCGCGGCCAGAACTCGCCGTAGTTGTAGATAAAGCCCAAGTTGGGCACCGGCAACACACCGGCTCGCTTGCACCATGCGGTGCGCCGCGCGCTCCAGGCGGTGTTGGCGCCATGCTCGATCCGCGACCTGCGCCCATCGCCCGCGCTGGCACCCGCAAGCTCGAACGCCGCCAGAGCGATGTCCTGAGCGAGATCTCCCGCGGCATGCAAGGCCACCTGAGCTCCTGCCGCAAATGAGTCCCGGATGCAATCGGTCAGCTCGCCCAGCTCATAGGTGAGAGCACCGCGCTTGCCCGGGGCGTCGAGGTACTCCTCGTAGAAGGCAGCGGTGTGTGACGAGGTGCCCCCATCGACGAATAGCTTCACCCCCCCACCTTCAAACCAGTCGGCCGTTAGCGGCACATCCGCGATCGCACCCGAAGCCACTTCCTCCAGTGATCCCGCCAATGGCACCCAACCGAAGCCACGCACACGCAGCGGGATCTCTCCCTCACTCACCGCGCCTCCGAGCAGGCGCATCACCTGTGCCGAGTCCCATATCTCCTGAATCGAAGTGACTCCGTTGGCCAGATAATGGCTCCAGGCGACATTTGCGATCGACCGCGCCAGCTCGCCATCCGTGGGCTCAGGGATCGGGAAACGGTCGAACATCTCGGCGAGTACGCCCGTCGGCTCCCCTACTGAGTCACGCTCGATGCGCGCACCAGCCGGCTCCGGCGTGTCTCGGTCTATTCCTGCGAGCTCCATGGCGCAACGGTTAGCCACGACGTTGTGGATGCTCGACCTGTAAACAATCGGACGGTCGCTCGATACATCGCTCAGCTCCTGGGGCGTCGGGAAGCGACGCTCGGCGAGCAACTCATCCTGGAAGGTGGTGCCCTGCAAGAGAATCCATGTACCCGGTGGGACCGCTTGCGCTCGCTCGCCGGCTCGAGCAAGGATGTCTACGATCGATCTCACCGGCGGCGTTCGGCAATCGACGGCCGTGGCCATCGAGCGAGCCACGTGGCCGAAGTGCCCATGAGCATCGATCAAACCAGGAAGCACAGTGGCCCCGCGGGCATCGATGACGGTAGTAGCGGCGCCCCGCAACGGCTCGAGCTCCGCCTCGGTGCCGAGCGCAACTATGCGCCCTCCGCGGGCCGCCAGCGCCCCTACATGAGGAGCACGGGGATTCATCGTGTGCACCTCTGCGCCCATGATCAGCAGCTCCGCATGCTCATTCATCGCAATTCAGCCTTCCTGAACATTCAGTTCTGAGCATTAGATGGAGGTCATATCCGTAAACTTAAGAGACACATAAGGCCAGCGGTTCGGAAAACTCCTTAAGGGCACTCTATATTCCCTACCAATACAGGGAATACATACGGGCAAATGATCCCTCACAAGGGTAAATCGGGTAGTGCTAGACAGCGCACCAAAGGTCACTTTGGGCTGCCTCCTGGCCTGTGGGGGGTTCCAGATGCGGTTCGCGATTGAGATCGTCGGCATTCCCAAGTATGATGACTGTTCAATAGAGGTGCACCCAAGTAGAGGCACCTGCGGCTACGGATAGGGGCTAAAGCACAGATGCCTAGAGTAAGCTCGAATACTTCCAAACCAAGCCAGGAAGGCGAGTGGTCGATTCCAAGTCTCCGCGAGCCTCGGTACTCGCAGTCGCTTGAGCGCGGTCTTGCGATCCTTGGTTGTTTTACGCCCGAGCGTCCTGTGCTCGGTATCGCGGACATTGCCGATGACCTCGGTATGAGCCGCTCGACCACGCATCGGTATGTCATCACGCTTGTGGCTCTGGGCTTCCTTGAGCAGGGGGCTTCACGCAAGTATCGTCTCGGATTGCGCGTCACCGATCTTGGCATGTCAGCCTTGAACTCGACTGGGTTGCGTGAGCATTCGCGTCCTTATCTTGAAGAGTTGCGCCAGCGCACCTCTTATACGGTGAACCTGTCGGTGCTTGATGGCCCGGAGATCTTGTATGTCGATCGTGCGCGCAGCTTCCGTCGCGGGCAGAACAAGATTGACTTCAACTTGCGTCCTGGTTCGCGCTTGCCTGCGTATTGCACTTCGATGGGGAAGGTCTTGTTGGCGAACTTGCCCGAGACGGAGCAGCGCGATCTGATCGGTGATATGACGCTCACGCGTCGTGGTCCTAATTCGATCACGAGCAAGAAGGCTTTGCGTACCGAACTCGAGCATGTGCTCGAAGAGGGCATGGCTGTCAACGATGAAGAGCTTGCCCAAGGCTTGCACTCGATCTCAGCTCCGGTTCGCACCGAGTCGCGTGAGGTCGTGGCAGCCGTGAACATTGCTGCTCACAGCTCAATGATCTCGCTCGAGGAGCTAGTGGACGCACTTGGCCCTCACTTGGTGGCCACCGCGGACAACATCTCAGCGCGCCTCGGCTACCGCCGCGACGACGAGAGCTGAACCAAGACTTCCGGGAGGCTTCCACTGGCCGGTGCTGCCCCGCACGGCGCCGGCCAGTCGGCTGTGGGCGTGTGTCTTCGCATAGGCTACGGCCGATGATCGCCTCAGCAAGACAGATCGCGAGCGGACTCTGCGCACTTACCTTGGCCGCGGGCCTGGCAGCATGCGGGGAAACTGCCTCCACAAGCGGCTTCAAGGGCGAAAGCCACAACGTGGCCCAAACCGTGTCCAACTTCCAGAGCGATGCGAGCGCCAACAACCAGAAGAAGCTTTGCGAAAATGATCTCGCTGCCACGCTGACCGCCCGCTTGCACAGCACCGGCGGTTGTCAAGCCGTGTTGAAGGAACAGTTGCACGAGATCGACGCGCTCAGTCTCACGATCGAGTCAATCGCGGTCAATGGCACAACCGCAACCGCTCACGTCAAGAGCACCTACTCGGGCAAGAACCGTATCTCCACCCTCACGCTCGTGAAGGAAGGCTCACACTGGAAGATCTCGGGCGTGAGCTCCTGAGCGATGCCGACTCAGCGCCGGCCATCGCTCATGCCAGCGTTCGGCCGTACTGGCGCTCGTAGTACGCCCGGTAGTCGCCTGAGCGAATTGGTTCCCACCACCAAGCGTTGTCGCGATACCACGCGACGGTCTGCTCCAGACCCTCGGCGAAGCGAACGCGCGGCTCCCAACCAAGCGCTTTGACCTTCTCGGAGGAGAGGGAGTAGCGACGATCGTGACCGGGGCGGTCGGTTACGTGCTCGATCAGTGATTCCGCAGCGGTGAGCTCGATGATGCGCTGGACGACCTCGATGTTGGGGCACTCATCGGGACCGCCCGCGTTGTAGACCTCTCCGGGCGCACCGTGCTCGAGCGCATGTCCGATCGCGCGCCCGAAGTCGGTCGCGTGAATCCAATTGCGCACCTGCATGCCGTCGCCATATACGGGCAAAGGATCGCCGTGGAGCGCGTTGAGGATCATCAATGGAATCAGCTTCTCTGGATATTGGTAGGGCCCATAGTTGTTGGACCCGCGACAGATCGTCGCGGGTAGCCCATACGTGTGGAAGTAACTCTGCACGAGCAGATCGGCACCTGTCTTCGTGGCCGAGTAAGGCGAGGAGGGACGCAAGGGCGAGTCCTCAGTGAAGGAGCCATCCTCGATCGAGCCGTATACCTCGTCTGTAGACACTTGCACGTAGCGCAGGTCGCGCTCGCGGGCCGCCTCCAGCAGAACATAGGTCCCCTGAGCGTGAGTGCGCACGAAAGCGTCCGGCTCGGCTATCGAGCGATCGACATGTGTCTCCGCGGCAAAATTCACGATTGCCTCGATCGGGCCTCCCTTGCCGCCCTCGAGTGCGCTAGCTACCGCCCGAGGGTCCTCGATCGCACCGTGTACGAAGCGAAAACCGGGGTCATCGGCGAAGTCGTGGAAGTTCTCCTCGCGTCCCGCATAGGTGAGCTTGTCGAGCACGACTACCTCGTCGCCGTTCTCGCGCAAGCGCAAACGCGTGAAGTTAGAGCCGATAAACCCGGCGCCACCGCAAACCAGCAGTCTCATGTGCGCATCATTCCAGCCTTAAGCCTCTCATGAGCTGACGAGCCGTCCCAACCGCGGAGCAGCGCCCCATCCGCGCTCGTCATGAGCGCGTCACTCCAGCCATAGCCGCCAAATAGCCAGCGAGCCCGTCCTGCCATGGTCCCATCGGCAGAACGTCCTCACGTTCTGAATCCAGCACCGAGAATGCGGGACGGGGTGCCGGGCGAGCCATCTGCGAGCTGGATATCGCCTCTACTTGGCAGTCCACCTCTGCTTGACGGAAGATCTCCTTGGCAAAGCCATTCCATGAGACCGATCCCGCCCCGGTGACATGCACGAGGCCGGCTACACCACGCTCGAGCAGGCCCACTATCGCGGGCGCCAAGTGTCCCGACCAGGTTGGCGAGCCGATCTGATCGTCCACGACCTGCACAGTTTCGCGCTCGCCGGCGAGGCGCAACATGGTGGCAACGAAGTTGGGACCATCAACGCCATAAAGCCATGCCGTGCGCACGACAGTGTGAGAGGTGGAGGCGGCAAGCACCTGCCGCTCGCCGGCGAGCTTGGTCTCTCCGTAGACAGACTGTGGGCCGACGGGATCTGACTCGACATATGGTCGTGGCTGACCGCCAGAGTCAAGTGGAGCGGAGCCGTCGAAGACGTAGTCGGTGGAGATGTGCAGCAGTGGCGTACCGATGGTGGCCGCCGCACGAGCCAGGTTCCCGGCGCCTTCGGCGTTTACGGCATGAGCTGCTTCGCGATGGGTCTCGGCGCCATCTACGTCGGTCCAGGCAGCGCAGTTGATGGTGGCTTCTGGCCGCTCGCGTTCATAGAACGCGACAACGGCCTGCTCGTTCGTGATGTCCAGCTCGGGAAGATCGACAAGGATCAACTCATGCCCGGCGCGCTCGCCCACGCGGCGCACGTCAGCTCCAAGCATCCCAGCGGCTCCTGTGACGAGGATCCTCACCAGGCGCCTTCCCTCATAGGATCGAAATGTCGGAGTTGTCGCCCACCATGAAGCGATAGGCACGCGGCTGACGGTCGCCGCGACGAATGGTCACGTTGCGTCCAAGCAGCGAGGACTCCATGCGTCCGTCGAGGTCGCACACCGAAGAGCCGGCCAAAAGGATCGAATGCTCCACCTCTGCGTTCGCAATACGGCAGTTCTCCCCGATCGCCGTATACGGTCCCACGTAACAGTCGCGCAGCTGCGCTCCGGCGCCGATAATCGCCGGTCCGCGGACGGTTGTCCGCTCCAAGCGGGCGCCAGCCTCGATTACGACGCGTCCATCGACCTGCGAGTCGAGCAGCTCTCCTTGGACCGATTCGCTGAGGTTGTCGAGGATCAGGCGATTGGCCTCGAGCATGTCGTCGAGACGACCTGTGTCCTTCCACCAGCCGCGCACTATGTGGGGCTCGACTCGACGGCCACCGTCCACGAGGTACTGAATCGCATCCGTGATCTCGAGCTCTCCACGCCCGGATGGCTTGATCGCGCGCGCGGCGTCGTGGATCGAAGCCGTGAACATGTACACACCCACCAAGGCAAGGTCGGTCGCTGGCTTGGAGGGCTTCTCAACGAGCTTGACCACGCGACCCACCTCACCGGAGGGGGCTTCGGCCAGCTCGGCTACGCCGAAGTTCTCCGGATCTGGCACCGGTGTCAGCAGAATCAAAGCATCGGGCCCGTGCTCACGAAAAGCCGCCACGAGATCCGCGATGCCACCCTGCAAAAGATTGTCGCCGAGGTACATCACGAACGGGCTATCACCAAGGAACGGCTCGGCGGTAAGTACGGCGTGGGCGAGCCCGAGCGGCTCATCTTGGACTATGTACTCGATCTTTACGCCGAAGCGTGACCCGTCGCCGGCTGCCTGCCTGATCTCATCGCCGGTCTCTGGCGCGATGATGATGCCGACCTCTCGCACACCCGCGGCTGCCATCGCCTCAATCCCATAGAACAAGACGGGCTTGTTGGCCACAGGCACGAGTTGCTTGGCACTCGTGTGAGTGATCGGGCGCAGGCGAGTGCCCTTGCCACCCGAGAGAATCAGTCCCTTCAGAGAATCCATTCGCGGCGAAGCCTATAGGTGTGGGCGATTAGTAAACGCCCGCCAGCTTGCGGTGGTCCCATGTAGCGCGCCGTCGCTCCACGAACTCGAGCGCCACGCGCTTGGCTGCCTGTGCCTGCACCATCGCCCCAACCTCCTGCGGGAGCTCTTCAACCGAAGGCTCACCACGGGGGGACGCGTAGCGTAGGAAGATCTCGTGACCCAGCGATCCAACAGTCTCGATATCGCGATGGACCACCACGTCGCACTCGAGCATCACCCCACGCAGCTCTTGGTACTGCTCGCCTGCCTCGACCTGCAGAGTTGCACGTGCATCACGCTCGATGTTGCGCACCTTCTGGGAGGACGCATATGTCCATGCCCAGATCCTGAGGCTCGGTCCGGCGTCCTCCGGCGATCCAGACGGATCGGAGGGGCCAGGTTTGCGAAGTACGTACCACAGTGGCATCAAGTGCGGCCAACCACGCGGCCCCATCGTGGCGCAGGTCACCGTGCGCTCTTCGCCCAAGAACGAGGCTGCCTCGGCCTCGCTCATCTTGATCTGGTCGCGACGACTCATGAAACGCCGGCGGGCACAGACCGCAGGCGTTGCACAGCCCCGAGCACAGCCTCGCGGGCGTCCTCGGGCTCGATCACAGCCGCGTCGCCGGCCTCCTTGAGGATCTCACGCACAAGCCAATCGGTTCCAGCAAAGCTCAGTTTCACAACGATCGAGCCGTCGAGGAGCTCCTCGTCGACGCGTCGCTGCTCGCGCGCCCAGCGTGCCCGCTCGGGCGAGATCCAGACGCGCGCGGTGCGTGACGCTTGTACCTCACCGGTGCGCATCCAACCCTCCACTTCAGCGCCCGGATCGACCTCGGGACGCGGCTCGAATGTCTCGTCGGTCACGTGTGCCCGCCTGATGCGATCGAGGCGGAAGTGGCGCATCTCGTGCTTGTCGGGATCGAATGAGGCCACATACCAACCCTCTTGCCCGTTGGTGAGTGCGTAGGGCTCAACGCGGCGCAGAGAGAACTCGTCCTCGTTCTCCTTGTAATAGTCGAGCTCGATCAGGCGGTGCTCGACTATCGCGCGCGACACGGTGCGCGCCACCTCGGAATCGTCGCTGGTGGCGTGGGCAACCTGCAAGCCCTGCTCCATCGGATCCTCACCGAGCGCAGCGACGATCTTCTCGCGTGCGCTCGCGAGCGAACCCTCCGGTATGTGCTCACCGACGAGGTCGATCGCCGCCACTAGCGCCTTGGCCTCCACCGGGAGCAGACGCGCTGGGCGGTCAAAGTTGTCGCTGTAGGGCTCGGGGTCAACGTCGATCTCGCCCTCCTCCTCAAGGATTTCGGCGTAGAGCACGTAGGAGCCACCACCGAAGTTGACGACGTTCAAAACGTTTATGTCCTCGCGAAGCTCCTCGTCTGAGAGCTGAAGACTTTCGCATACCTCCACGATCTTCACGCGCTCGCCGCGCCTGCCAGCGTGGATCAGGATGCTCGCGAGCGTGACGAGCCGTGCGAAGCGCTCTGGGCGGATCGCAGCTTCAGCCTGCGGGTCGCGCTCGGCAGCAGCCGCTCTGCGTCCTGCCCGGGCCGCGGAGGCACCGGCGGGCGCGGTGGGCTCCTCGACTACTGGAACGGCCTCGGCCAGCTCGAGTGTCTCTGCATGCAGCTCTCCTAGCAAGGCGAGGCGCCGTCCGAGTTCCTCCACGAGCTCCGGTGGCCCGAGCAGTCGTGCGTTCTCACCCAGTCCGAGTACCCAAGAGACGAGCATGCGGGCGCTCGAGTAGCTGGTGCGCAAGATCTTGTCTCCGTGGCCCCGTCCCTCCTCGCCCGCAGGGACGATCTCTCCGTAGCGACCGAAGTGGCGTTCTATCTGCCAGGCAATCCGCTCGCCAAGGAGCACTTCAGCGACTCCTTGACGTTCGCCCAACTGCCACTCCGCGCGACCGGCGTACTCACGCGGATCGAAGTCCGCAGGGCGCCTGAAGTCGTGCTCGGCCTTGGTGGCATAGGAAACCTTGCCACGGATGCGCGAGAGGCGAAACACGCGTATCTGCTCACGCTCGTGGGCATAGCCAAGCAAATAGAACTCTCCGCCCTGGAAGAGCAGGTGATAGGGATCGACCCGGCGCGAACCAACCTCGTCGCGGGCCATCGTGTAGTAGTCGAAGGTGATCGTCTTGTTGCGGAAGATCGCCGTCTCGATCTTGGCAAGACGCACGGAGAGCTCGTGGCCGTCTGCCGAGGCAGTGATCGCCAGCGCAACCGACTGCTGCTCGGGGGCACGCAGGGGACTCGGGCGCCCCCAAGTGATCTGTTGCAAGGCAAGACGCAAAGGCTCGGCGTAGGCAAACTTTCCGTCGAGCAAGTGCAGGGCAGCCTGCAGCGCCGCCAGCTCTTCGTCGGAGAACTCGATCGCCGGCAGATGGAAGTTCTCTGAGCGCAAGGAGTAGTTCTCCTGCTCAGCGGCGCCGTCCGCCGGACGGTCGACGGTGAGCTGTATGCGCAGCGACTCGAGCTCCGAGCGGTCGGCATAGAAACGACGCGCGAAGGCGTCCTCGTTCATGCCGCTGTATCCCTCCACGTCGCGCCGAATCTCAAGCGCCGTGACCGGCCTGCGCTCGGCCATCAGGTATGAGATCAGCGACAGCTGGCGGATCAGCTTCTCTGTGTCCTTGGCCATCGACCATCAAAGATAGAACCCGGTGGCGAGACGTATTCGTCCGCCTGCCCTCTCGTTCGCTATTTGCGGGTTTTCTAACGGGCTCGAGGAGACGTGGGCGAGAGTTTGCCGTCGCAGAACACCGCGGCATGTGCCCGCATTCGCAAACGAACTGCTGGACGCTTGGTCGGGAAGACTGGTCAGGCGGCTTCGCGCGCTGGCTCTTGAGATGAGTCGCCAGGCTCGCGCACGCTGAACCAAGCACTAGCTCCGAGAGCACGGTCAAAGCTGGACCAGCGCGCGCCTGGAGAGAGCTCCTTCTCGATTCGATCGAAGCTGCCAAGGCGTCCGCCGAGATTGTCGATCATGTGCACGAGCGTGGCCTCGCGCGTGGAGGGCAAGACGGGGCTGCCGTGCTCGAGCGAACCATGGTGGGAGAGGATGATGTGCCCCACCGCCCATGCCAGTTCCTCGGGGAAGCCCTCAATGTCCTCGATCGTGCGACGTATGCGGTAGTAACCAAGCGCAATCTCACCGTGCAGGCGCCCAAGGTCGGTGAGGTCAATGGCCCCGCCCTGCGCACCCTCCTCCGTATAGGCATCTAGCTTGCCGATGTCGTGCAGTAGGGCACCCGTCACCGCAATGTCCCGGTTGATGCCCGGGAAGGTGGCCGAGATCGCGCTCACAGCCTGAGCAACTCCAAGGCAGTGCTCGAGCAGCCCATGACGGTATGCCTGGTGGTAGTACTTGGCTGCAGGCGCCGCTTCATAGCGTGCCCACAGCGACGAACCTTCGCCGAACACCCTCTCCAAGAGGGCACTCAGGTAAGTGTCGCGCACGGTGGCGATCAGCTCACGCAGATCGGCCTCCATCTGCCTTGGCTCGCGCACCGGCCCGTCGAACAAGTCCTCCACTGTGAAGCTCCCGGGCTCTGCTGGCGAGAGCAAGCGAAGGTTTATCTGTGGGCCAAACCTTGGATGCACGGTGTAGCGACCACCCACTCTCAGCGGCGTGCCTGGAAGTGCGAGGCGCTCCATCTCGACCAAGTCCTCCCACACCATGGCAACCACCATGCCCGTGCGGTCTCCGAGCTGCAGGCGCAAATAGTCACCGCCGTCGCGACGCGAACGGCGCTCTATAGCGCGCACCAAGAGGACCTGGTCGATCTCTGTGCCGTCTGAGAGCTCGTTGACGAGCATAGTTTGGAAGGTAGAGCCGAGAGCGGACGGTATCCGTCCAAACCCCGGACACTCGTGCACCTTAATGTCCAATGGTGCCCTGTCGATTTGGCCAATCGACCTATAGACGTTTCTATCTGACTGGCCTACTCTGTCAGTTGTGTAGGACATAGTTTCAGCGTTTGTGTAGCAAACAGTTTCAAGACTTCTGTAGCGACTGTTTTCTACGAGGGGCACGACAGGAGGATCGGGAATGAGCATCGAGATACACCCATCAGGACAGGCAAGGACGAGGGGAATAGGACAATGACGAGCACTGAGGAGCACCGGCTCAAAATCATCAGCTGGAACGTCAACGGGATCCGCGCGCGTATGCCACGCATCGCCGAGATGTTGCGCAGGGAGCGCCCTGACATGGTGTGCTTGCAGGAGACGCGCTGTCCCTTCCGTCACTTCCCCCACCAGCGCCTTGAGCAGCTCGGCTACCGCGCCGAGCACAGCCCAGGCCGACGTAACGGTGGCGTGGCGATCCTTGTACGTTCCGACCACCGCGTCACGCGCCGCTGCCTGTCACTTGACAGCCGTCATGATCTGGCACAGGGACGATGGCTTGAGACGACCTGTGCGGGACTCACGCTTGGCTCTGTATACGTACCGGCCGGGCCGACCCGCCAGGAACTGGATGATTCGGGCAAGCTCGCGTTCCTCGAGGCCGTTGCCAATCAAGCCTGTCGCGACCATTACCACCCGCTACTGATCGCCGGCGACTTCAACGTGGCCCCCTCCGACCGTGATGTATATGAGCCTACGTGGCTCGAGGGTTCCTACCACACGGCAGCGGCCGAGCGCGAGGACTTGAGCCACATCCTGCACGAGGGCGAGCTCGTGGACGTGTACCGCCACCTTCACCCGGACGAGCATGGTTACACCTGTTGGGACCAGCGCGAGGGCCACTATGCGCGCGACTACGGGCTGCGTATCGACCTCGCCCTGGCCAGCAGTCGTCTAGCCGAACACATAACGCGTTGTGAGGTCAAGCACGCCTATCGACAAGGACGCCGGCCCTCCAACCACGCGCCGCTGGAAATCGAACTAGAGGGAATCGGCGAGTGCGAAGACTGCACGGAGAGCGCAATTGCAGCCTAAAGTCACAAGCTGGCCGGGAACGGATGCCCACCACGCAAAAAGACCATTCGCGTATGCGCTCGTGAGCGCCCGCGAAAGAGCGATCGTCGCATCCCGCAGCCTTGGCGAGCGGCGACGAGGGAGACCGCACGGACGCGCGAGCACACTCGTCTCCCAAAACAACTCCCACCGTCCTCACCCCTCGGGGGCGGTGGGAGTGGCTACTGCGTCGGGTGTTTAGGCCTTGAGATGGCCCTACGCAATTTGCGCCCCCGGCCACGGTCCCGCCCTGACTCCAGGCAAGCGGCCGCGCTAAGGCTCCAGACGGTTGGGCCCTCGATACAGGAACGTGACCTCGCGCACATTGTCCTGGCCAAGCATCTGCATCAAGAGTCGCGTCAGGCCAAAGCCGAAGCCGCCGTGGGGAGGAGCGCCGTAGCGGAAGAAGTCGAGGTAGTACTGAATCGGCTCGACCTCGACGTTCTTCTCGACCGCTTGGGCCAGGAGCTGCTCGTATCGGTGCTCGCGTTGGGCTCCAGTGGTGAGCTCGATACCTCGCCAGAGCAGGTCAAAGCTCTTGGTGAGGGTTGGCTGGTCCTCATGTCGCATGTGGTAGAAGGGCCGCACCGAAGTGGGGTAGTCGCAGACGAAGACAAACTCGCTGCCCATCTGATCGGCGACGATCGCCGATAGCGCCCGCTCGCTCGGTGGATCGAGATCGTGATCGGGCCCCGGCGCTTCATGGCCGTGCTCCTTCAAGAGAGCCTTGGCGTCTGCGAGCGTAATGCGCGGAAAAGGTACGGCCGGTGCACCAACCTCCACACCGAAGGTGCTCGTGATCTGCTCGCCGTGAGCCTTGGCCACAGAGCTCAAGACATGTGCAAGCCAACGCTCCTCGAAAGCCATGACGTCCTCGTGCGAGTCGACCCAGGCGATCTCTACGTCCACGCTCGTGAACTCTGTGTCGTGCCTTGATGTGAAGGATGGATTGGCCCTGAAGACGGGACCGACCTCGAAGACCTTGCCGAAGCCAGCGGCCATCGCCATCTGCTTGTAGAACTGAGGCGATTGGGCAAGGTAGGCGGTGCGCTCGAAGTAGTCCACCTTGAACAGCTCGGCCCCAGACTCCGAGGCGGAGCCCATCATCTTGGGCGTGTGGATCTCGAGGAAGCCCTGCTCGTGCCAGTACTCTCGCATGGCGTGCTCGACGGTCGACTGCACCTCGAAGATCAGGCGCCTGTCTGGGCGACGCAGATCGAGATAGCGCCAGTCGATGCGCTTGTCTAGGGCCGACTCCGGCGTGATCGGCAGTTCAGGCTCAGCAGGGGAGTCGACGGTGAGAGACGCAAGCTGGATCTCAAGGCCACCGAGCTTCACGCGCTCGTCGGCGACGACGAGGCCTGTCACCGTTACCGCCGACTCTGGCGTGAGCGTCGAGATCGCCTCATTGAGCTCGCTTGGAGGGTCCTCCTTGCCAAGCACTAGCTGAGCAAGGCCCGTTTCGTCGCGCAAGACTAGGAATTGCATGCGCTTTTGGTCGCGGATGGCATGCACCCATCCACGCAGCTCGACAGTGTTCTCGAGCTGTGCTTTGAGATCGGCTACAAGTGTGCGTGCCACGGGACGGGCAATGCTATTGCAGCGTTGCTCCCGCCGGTCCGTCCCTCTAGGTGGCCTCTTCCGCGCGGGCCAGCGACTCGGCGCGCACCTCACTCGCCAGCAACTCGCCTTGAGTTCCGCGCGCGTCGCGCTCGGAGCAATGGGTAGGGCAATAGACACCCCGCACGCTCCCGTCCTGCGCACCAAAGGCAAGCCATACGCCGGAGCGCCACGTGAAGTAGAAGAACCCCTCGACAGTCTCTTTGAGCTGGCGCTCACGCTGCCACGCCTTCACTACGACACTGGCGGGGATGCGCGAGCGACAGTCGCGCTCGTAGGCCGGATAGCCGCTCCATACGCACTTCATTGGGTCCTCTGTGGCTGAGGGGCGGCCCGCGTGCGCACGGGGGGCAGCTCTTTTCTGTCTAGCACCAGTCAACTCGACGTCGGCAGATTCGCGCGGCGGAGCCTCCCGCAGGTGGGCTCGCCCTGAGGACTGAGATTGCTGGCTAGTGTGGCGCTCTGGCTTCATCTGCCCGACTCGGACAACGCGCTGTCGTCCTAAAGTGACTACAAGATTTCTACGGGGCTATACGGCAAATGACGTGATGTGGATTCATCCACATGTCCATACTGGACGATTGTTCTAGAGGCAGACGCCGCTGCGTGAGCGTCCAAGGAGCGACGATCCGGCCCTGGCTTTAGGCTTCGTCGTTAATCGTGAAACCCATTAGCCCTGTATGACCGATCAAGCGAACGAGCCCGAACCTCCCTACCACCTGTTTCTCGACGGCGAGGAGGTTCCGGTATGCGCAAGCGCCTTGCGACTACTCATCTCCGGTGAGGCCCACGAGCCTCAGATCCGCCAGCTCGCCCGCGCAGTCCTCGCCAGTCTCGAGGCCGAGCCGGATGAGCGGGGGAAACTGACGGTGGAGCTGACCCCCGAGCAGATGAAGATCACCCATACGGCAGTGAAGTTGCTGCTCGACGATCTGCAGCGCGGACAAGCCGAGGAGCGCGAGATCCTGCGCCGAGTATTGGGCAAGCTCCCCGACGAGCACACGATCCGCGCGATCGCCCTATAGCACCCCATCACTGAGCAGCCTGGCCGGGAGAGCCTCCCAGGCTCTGCCCGTTGAGCACAGCAAGTTAGGCTTAGGCTCATCGTGAATACGAAGACACCCCTCAACGCAGACGAGCTGCGCACGAGCTTCCTCGACTTCTTCGTGGCGCACGAGCACCGCCTGACGGCCTCCTCGAGCCTAGTGCCCCAGCACCCGAAGGCACCGCTGTTTACGAACGCGGGGATGGTCCAGTTCCTGCCCGTGTTCTTTGGCGAAGAGCCGCCTCTCTCGCCAAGGGCAACCTCGGCCCAGAAGTGCTTGAGGGTGAGGGGCAAGCACGACGACATCGAGATCGTAGGACGCAGCACGCGCCATCTGACTTTCTTCGAGATGCTCGGGAACTTCAGCTTCGGCGACTATTTCAAGGCTGGAGCAATCGAATACGCGTGGGAGTTTCTGACCGAGACGCTTGGTCTCGACGGGGAGCGCATGTGGGCCACAGTGCATACCAGCGACGACGAGGCCGCCCAGCTGTGGCAAGAGCTGGTGGGCCTGCCAAGCGAACGCATCCAGAGGATGGGCGAGGACAACTTCTGGGAGATGGGCGCGACCGGTCCGTGCGGTCCATCCTCGGAGATCTTTTACGACAAGGGGCCTGAGCACGGTCCCGAGGGCGGACCGGCGGAGGGCGGCGAGGAACGGTACGTGGAGATCTGGAACCTCGTGTTCATGCAGTCCAACCGCTTGGAAGACGGCACGCTCGAAGAGCTGCCCATGCGCAACATCGACACGGGTGCGGGCTTGGAGCGGATCCTGCCGATCGTGCAAGGCAAGTCCTCGGTATTCGAGACCGACGTGCTACGGCGGCTAATCGGCTCGGCCGAGGAGCTAACGAAGTGCCCTTATGGGCGTGAAGAGGAGGACGATGTGAGCCTACGCATCGTCGCCGACCACGCGCGCGCAGTGACGTTCATGCTCGCCGATGGAGTGGTGCCTTCAAATCTGGAGCGGGGCTATGTATTGCGCAGGATCATCCGCCGTGCGATCAGACACGGCCAACGCGTGGGCGCGCGCGAAGGCATGATGGCCGCGATGGCGAGCGCCGTGAGTGAGGTGATGGGGAGTGCGTACCCCGAGCTGGAACGCTCGCTGGAGATGGTGAGCG
Organism: uncultured Solirubrobacterales bacterium; assembly: GCA_963746645.1. Classification (GTDB taxonomy): domain Bacteria; phylum Actinomycetota; class Thermoleophilia; order Solirubrobacterales; family Solirubrobacteraceae; genus Palsa-744. The sequence goes on along the minus strand of CAVVBQ010000005.1, from coordinate 2,104,972 downwards.
ACATCCTTGAGCGCGAGGAGCATCGCTTTGTGGAGACGCTCAGTTTGGGGCTGGGAATGCTTGAGGGCTTGATCGACAGGGGCGCAACCTCGATCCAGGGTGAGGACGCCTTCATGTTGCACGACACCTACGGCTTCCCAGTCGAGCTGACCGCGGAAATCGCGGCGGAGCGCAAAGTCGGCCTGGACATGGAGGGCTTCGAGACGGCGATGGCCCGTCAGCGCGAGCTGGCTCGCACGGCCGCCGGCGACGGGACCAGCGACGAGCGCGAGAGTCAGGCGGCCGGTCGCCTGGTGGCAAAGCTAGATGGGCTGGCGCCTACCGAATTTCTGGGCTATGAGCAGTTGCAGGTGCAGAGCAGGCTTGTGAAGATCTTGCGGGCCCCCAAAGGAGCGCCGAAAGGCCCCGACGACGGTGGCGACGAGCCGGGCGAGCCGAACAACCAGACGCTCGAAGTCTTCGTTGAGCGCACCCCTTTCTATGCCGAAAGCGGCGGTCAGGTCGGTGACACGGGCACGATTGAGAGCGATACGGGCAAGGCGCGCGTGATCGACACCGACAGGCCACTAGAGGGGATAATCCGCCACCGCGTGCGACTCGAAGAGGGCACACTCGTGGAGGGCCAGGAAGCCACTCTGCGTGTGGACGAGGAGCGACGCGATGCGATCAGGCGCAGTCATACCGCCACTCACCTGCTGCACTGGGCGTTGCGCAAGACGTTTGGCTCACAGCTGCAACAGCAAGGCTCGCTCGTGGAGCCCGACTACTTGCGTTTTGATTTCAACCATCACGCACAGCTCACCGAGGAGGACATCGCTCGCATCGAAGGGCTCGTGATCGGAGACATCCTCGAGGACGAGCCCGTGGAGACAACGGAGAGCACGCTCGAGAGCGCCCGAGCCGAGGGGGCGATGTCATTCTTCGGCGACAAGTACGGGGAGATCGTGCGGGTAGTACGGGCGGGAGAGCACTCGGTCGAGCTGTGCGGTGGCACCCACGTGCAGGCGCTCGGACGGATTGGGGGATTTGTGGTGCGCAGCGAGTCCTCGGTTGGGGCCAACCTGCGCCGTATTGAGGCACTCACGGGCAAGGCAGCGCACGAGGACCATCGCCGCGCGCGCGGGCTGCTGCACACGGTGGCCGAGTCCTTGCACGTGGCGCCAGACTCGGTGCCGGAGGCCATCGCTCGCCTACAGGACACGCTCGGGCAAGAAGAACGCCGCCGCAAGACACTGGCGGCAGAGGCCGACCGTGAACTGGCATCCTCGCTTGCCCAATCTGCAGTCGACGGAGTCGTCATTGCGCGGCTCGATGAGCGCGACCAGCAAGCGTTGCGTCTGATCGCGGCAGATTTGCTCTCACGCGAGGAGATCGAGGCAGTCGGCCTGGCCGGCTCGCCTGACGGCGAGGCCGTCGCTATCGCCGTGGCTATCGACGGCGATTCCGGCGATGCACCGGCCGCTGTGCGCGCAGCGGCGAAGGTGGTCGGTGGGGGCGGAGGCGGCAAGGACCGCCGCCTCGCAGTGGGCGGCGGTAAGGACGTGCAGGAGATAGACACCGCGCTCGACGTGTTGCGAGGGGCGCTGGGCGCCGGTGCGCGCGCCTAAGTCTCGTGTGGTCCAGCACCTCGGGCGTCAGCCCGCCTTGAATCGAGCAGCTTCCTCTGAGCCACCGGTGGCATTGCCGGCACTATAGGAATGGGCACCGGCGCCGGCCAGCTTACCCCCGTCGACGATCAAGTATTCCTCGCGAATCGGGCGCCGATCGAACCAGCACTCGAGAATCTCGCGCGTGCCCGCGGCATAGCGAGTCTGAGCCGAGAGGGTGGTGCCAGAGATGTGAGGAGTCATTCCGTGGTGAGGCATCATCCGCCAGGGGTGATCGCGGGGGGCGGGCTGCGGGAACCACACATCCCCGGCATAGCCCGCGAGTTGACCACTCTCACACGCTCGGGCCACGGCGTCGCGGTCACAAATCTTGCCTCGCGCAGTGTTCACTAGATAGGCGCCCCGCTTCATCTGGGAGATCAAGTCCGCGTCGAAGAGGTTCTCTGTCTCCGGATGCAAAGGAGCGTTGATGGTGACCACGTCGCAGACGCTAAGGAGCGACTCGACGGTTGGATGGAAAGTGACACCCAATTCCTGCTCAACCTCGGCTGGGAGGCGGTGCCGATCGGTGTAGTGGAGACCAACCTCAAACGGTGCCAGGCGGCGCAGCACCGCCGAGCCGATGCGTCCCGCCGCGACAGTACCGACCTGCATCCCCTCCAGGTCGTAGGAGCGCGAGGCACAATCGGCAATGTTCCAGCCGCCGTCCACCACCTGCTGATAGGACGGGATGTAGTTCCTCACTAGCCCGAGGATCATCATCACCACGTGCTCGGCGACGCTGATGCTGTTGCAATAGGTGACCTCGGCGACCGTAATGCCGCGCTCGATCGCCGCCTGCAGGTCGACGTGATCCGAGCCTATGCCAGCCGTCAAGGCCAACTTCAACTTCGGAGCCTTGGCGATCCGCTCGGCGGTCAGATAGGCCGGCCAGAAGGGCTGGGAGATGACGACCTCTGCCTCTGGGAGCTCCTGCTCAAAGACCGAGTCGGGGCCGTCCTTGTCCGACGTGACGATCAGTCGGTGGCCACGTTGCTCCAGGAACTTGCGTAGCCCCAACTCGCCCGACACGCTGCCGAGCAGCTCTCCAGGGGAGAAGTCGATGCCCTCCGGAGTGGGCGCCGTTTGTCCATCGTAGTAACGCTCGATCTTGGGGATGCCATCGCGCGCATAAGACGGCGGATACCCCTCAAGTGGATCCTCATAGAGCACGCAAAGCACGTTTGCCATCGTTACAGCCCTCCCGTAACAGAGACGTTGGTTATCGGTGAGGGTACCCCTATTCGGAAGATGCCGGGGAGCTACTTGTGCTTTTTCTTGCTCACCTTCTTGGCGGCGTAGCGTTTGCGGGCGGCGCGTTCGCAGGAAGCTCGCTTCTTGCCGTGCTTGCCGTGGCAAGAAGCGAGGGCTGCGGCGAGCTTCTGTCGACTGGTGAGGGACTTGGGGCAGCCGGTGACGCTGACCGTGGTGTTCTGTTTGATTTCCAGACCGTTCGAGGCCCTGAACACGGTCGGCATGAGGAGTTTCCGCCCACAGAAGTTCTGGCTTCCGTTGGGCAGATTCGAGCCGAACTCGCTGTATTTGCCGGCGGGAAGGCTAACTTCGATCGATTCGAAAGGGACGTCGGGAGTGTTGCGGAACGTCGCGCTGGTGACGCCTGCACTGTTGATGAAGGTATCCCCGGTGAGTTGGACGGTGACACCGTAGCCTTGGAGGACCAAGACGGCGTTGGGGAACTTTTCGCCACCGTGGCTCACGAAATACACGGGGCCTTCTAGTGGGACGGGGAGGATCTGCGTACGCACGACAGCACGGCCGATCACCGAGTGCGCAGGACAGGCTGCGGGGTTTCGTTCGAACGTGCTGGCGACACATGCCTGTTGGAGTGTCGTCAGGCGTGCCGGGAGCTGCTTGGGTAGCGAGAACTTGGCCTCGTTGAACCACGATTGAGTACCGACGGCGCCTGCGGGGTAGGCGATCTTGAACCGCAGACTCGTGCCGTTCGCACGACTGCCCTTTCCGCCTGTGGCGACGTTGATCTTCGGTGTGAACTTCAAGCTCGAACAATCCGCGGCCTGGAACGGGTTCGTGACAGTCACGGGAATGTCATCGGCTGAGCTCGTGAAGCTCTGCCCGGAGCCGATCACTGTGGCTGTGAACGTCAAGTGTTCGCAACTGGTTGGGTTGAGTGTGAAGTTGGGCCGGTCTACATAGACTCGGATGTTGCGTACGTGGACTATCACCCCGTCGATGATGTGCGGGATCTGATCTGGCCTGCCAGAACCGACGTTCACCGTCGCGGTGTGCGGGTCGATGAACAACGGCAGGTGTACGACGACGGTACCGAGGTCGAACGGACCGACCTTCGCGCTCGTGACCGAAACGATCGAGAACGGTGCGCCTTCGTAGGCTCCACCCATGTAGAGCTTCCCGGGTGCTTGCGCAAGGACCGTGTTGACGCCCGCTTCAGTGATCGTGCGCCCGATCTGGCTAGCCGCCGGACACGACGGATCTGCTTCCTCCTGCGCACCAGTCTTGCCGCGCGCGATTGCGATAGCTGCATCCGGACAGAACGGGATGCCCGTCAGGTTCGCAGTCACACCCTGAGGCAGGGTAGCCGCGAAACCCGTGATCTCCTGTTCACCGTCGTTACGCGTGAGACGCAGTCCGAGCGAACTATAGGAACCGGCGGCGTTGTTTACCGTGCCCGCTACGAGACCCGGATTGAACGCCAAGACGCCGCCAACTGGGCACGGTGCGCCGTTAGCCCCTTCGGTGATGTGGTACGTACTCGAAATGTCCACCGGATTGTTTGGCTGCGCCCACGAAGACATTTGGCCAACGACGGTCTGCGAACCACAGAACGGCGGGTTCACCAACGGTGCTCGCGAACCGCTACGGAACTTCAAAGTCAAATCTTCAAACGGCACCTGTGGTGTATTCGCGAACGTTGTTGTGATCTGACCGCTGAGAGGGTCCGCTTCGATCTTTCCCGCAAGCTTGACGAGGACGCCTCGTTCTTCGGTGTCGTGCAACACCAGATAGATCGCGAACAAGCTCCCAAACGGATTGTCGTACTGCGCCGCCAGATAGATGGAGCCCTCGAGCGCCTTCGGCAGCAACGGCGTGAACAATGAGACTTCGCCGATCCGTGACGCGTCAGAGCATTCAACGGGATCGTTCGTTTCCAGCCTCATCGCGGCCAGCGGACAACTATCCAGCCCATTCGCAAACGACGGGGAGAAACTCATCCCTTCAGGCAACTTCACCGTCGTGCTCTTCACCGGCGGCGTGCTCGTCCCGTTCGCATTCCCGTTCTGCGGGATGTGAATGTTCACGTCCAGGCCCGTCGGCGAATCTGCCTGCTTGCCTGTTGGTTCCACGCTTACTTCCGGTTCAAAGCGCGGAATATCACAACCAGTGAACTGGCCCGGAATGTCATAGAACACGGGAGGACCGAAAACACCAGAGTTCTGCCACGAATCATAACCCGACAACCTCATCCTGTTTTCGCCTTCACAACGATCGGGAACCGTAAGAAACGGCTTGACCGGAATCCCACTCGGCCCGCGACGAGCCACATCGTGGGAAACGTCACCCGGAACACCCCAAATCGTGATTTGCGTGTTGAGCACGCGAAGAGTCTCGTTTATGTCAGGTGTGATTGTGCGGATTGCATAATTGTTGGCGGGATCCAGTGACGCCTTGATGTGGACTGTCGCGCCGTTAAGCTTGAACGCTAGGTCAGTGATGCTCCCCAGCGGATGCACCATGTTGTAGATCGCGCCGGAGAGGTCATATTTGACGATGCCGAAGAATCCCGCCGCGACGCTGGCATGCGCTTCTCCAACCTGACTGGAAGCCGGGCAAGAGTTTGTGTTCAACTGGTGAGGAGTGCACTCCCCAACGGCAGTCGGGGCACCGACGAAGCCCGGCGGGAGCTCAACTTCGACGTGCCGGACGCTACCGGCCGGATCGGTCTTTGGTTCGTGTTCCTGGTTTAGACCGTCGGGGATCGAGTTGATATCGAAGGAAAAACTTGCGAGATCGGGGTGAGAGCCAGCCTGGCGCACCGGAGTGACCCCATCGGCATTATAGAAATCCGCGTTCCACGACCCGTCGACGATGCCAAACCCCGCTGGTTCAGAGCTGACGTGGATAGCCTCGGAGGCGCAAGCATCAGCGCCCGTAGCGCAACCTGCGCCCGCGGGAGCTTCGGAAGCGCCACCACCAGAGATTTCGGCCGTGGCGAGGAGATCAGGTGCAACACCGGGAGCAACCGCAACATCAAGAATTAGGTTACGCGCATCGATATGAGCCGGGATCACACCGGTGGTAGTGCAGGTAAAGACCGTATCGCCCGGAGAACCGGGACACACCCACGGGGTTTCTGTACCTTCGAGCGCCCCAACATCAAGGTGGACCGCTTCGCGAGTGACCCCCGCAGGAAGCGTCACCGTGAGGGTGACCAGACCAGAACTGTCGGTGTCTCCGATGTTTATGACATCGAACGAGAGTTCGCCGCGGGTGCCGGGGACGAAGTTGGTCGGATCGTGGTGCATCTCCAGATTCCAACCTGGCGCGGTGGCGGCGCCTGCACCTGCGCTACACGCAAGCAGGCCGACAGTCAGACATCCCAGCACGAGAGACAGGCGTCTCGCCAATGCCAAAACCGACCTCAAACCAATCCTCTGTAGTGAGGCGCGAAAGCCCGTCATCGTCCTATCCCCCGAATCGTGTTGGCGTGTCGCGCCTTACGGCACTTGCGGCCCTTCTTACCCTTCTTGCACTTCACCGGCGCACTGCACTTACTGCCCTTCCTCCCCTTCTTGCACTTGACTTGCTTCGGCGTCTTGGTCCGCGTAGTCGTGGTGACACCGCCCTGACTCTCGTTACCGGGCCCGCTGAAACTAGAGCTGGCGGGGGTCGAATCAAACGGTGCCGGCACCGGATTGCCCTGGCAAGCATCGAGGGGACAAGGCGGCGGCGGCTGAGGGAACTCAAAGCCACCCCCGATACGCGCATCATAAATCCTACGGTTGGAATCCAACGCATCCGGAGTCAGCTGAGCATACTGAGCAAAGAAGAGATCCCTACCATCCCTACTAAACCCATTGAATACCGGGCGTGCTTCTTGATTGTTGCTTGTGCCATCGGTAACGAGCAACAGGCGTCCATCACGCCACTCGTAAAGATCATCACCACGAGAGGGATCCTGCCCACTACGGGCAGTATTCTGATCGGCCGAGACCAGCGGCGTCGAGGTAGTGAAAGCCAGATCCCCGGCATCATCCAGCGGCGTCTGATTGGGACCCCCCTCCGACCTCGCGCCGCCGATTTCTCCTCCGACCCCGGCGACCGGTACGCTGCCGTCGCCCGGACAGGAAGCGCAGACAAGCGAGCGTTCGCGGTCATCGTAACGGTAGTACTGAGCCGTACCACCGTTCTGCTGACCGCCCAACGCGTTCAGGGCCGGATTGTCCGAACGGAAAACAAACACCGAGCCATCTGGGCTGATCGCTTTGCCCTGAGCATTGAAGATACCGGCTGTGTCGAGACCACGGAAGCCACTCCCACCGGGGGCTACGTACGCCAGATCGTGACTGGCGACATCGACCCGGTAAATGCCTTCCGCAGCAGCCCCGGGAAGCAAACGAGCCGATGCTGCGAAATACACACGCGAACCATCGTCAGAGACAGCGATGTATTGATTATTGTCACCGACGATCTTGCCAACATGACCGGGGAAACAGGTAACGCAATCGTATTCTCTGCTCACGAGATCATAGCGATATACGTCTATTCCTCCCTCATCGTGCGGGTCCAGGCTGGCATCCGTAGTGAAAAACACCGCAGTGTTCGTGGCGTGGAGGAACACAGCTTTATGATTTGGTGCGCCGGCGATCTTTGTGGTCGTAGAATTCGCAAAATTGCGGACGTAAAGACCTTCGTCACCACAATAAGCGTAGAAAAAGGCGCGAGAACCATCGGGCAGCACCCAGTTTTCCGAGAAAAGACTGTAGTTTTCGGTAACTGACGATCTGCAGGGTACAGACCCGTCCGGGAGCACGGCGACTAGACGCGGAGTGCCCGAGGTGACGTCATAAACCTGCCCCACGTTCTGACCAAGCGGATGTTCAGGATCGCGAGCGCCGTCCAACACCGTGATTATTCGCGACCCATCCGCTGCGCTATAGAGGTTTTCCGTCGCATCGGCAATCGGTGTTTCCGAGAGCTCCCGAGCCGGCTGCCCCGGCGAAAGGCTCCACACGTCGGCGTCTCCGGTCAAGCTGCCGTCCCTGTTGATGTCGTAGATACGAGAAAGATCGTTGCTGGCAGCCGGAGGAGTCCATTCATTGCCGGTCGCCTGAGCACGAGCGGGATAGACGAAGTTGGTCTTCCAACCCGAAGCGGTGCGTTCGGCGAGATGGTAATTCGACGCGCCAAAGAGCCCGCCGCCGTTCTGCGACCCTGGGTTGCCGCCTTCGATGCCGTAAACGACGCGTTCCCCGTTGCTGGACGTGGCCAACGAGTTCAACACCGAGTTGCCGCCAAGATCGGGCGCGTTGACTTGCTCCCAGGCGCGGTCTGAGTCGGGAGGGCCGGGGAAGTGGCCGTGGGTGAGGGGAGCGTCGGATGCCCGTGTCGTGACGGTGTGGTCGGCTCCTGTAGCAAGCCCGTCGGGGTTGCTGTTGTCGGCAAGCAGGCGATAGTGGTAGGTAGTACCGGGTTGGAGACCAGTGAGTTGCTGGGAAACGAGCTCGATCACATTGCCTGAACCCGCTGTGTGCGAAGCGGTCGCGGTGCAGGGATTGGAGTCACATGGACCGAGGTCGCCGTATTCGAAATGGTATGTCGTGGGGGCGCCCCGGGGGTCGACGCGACCGTCGAGCAGCGCGGTAGTCGAGGTGCGTATCGGAGAGCCCACCGTCTCGACTTCCGCAGGGCCCGTAGTCGTAAAGCTGGCGTCGATTGTTACTGCTGTTCCCTGGCTGGTGGTGGCAATGAGCCGATAGTGATAGGTCGTGTTATGAGCAAGCCCGGTGACGTTGGCCGAGACCGTGTGGTCGTCGAGGTCGGCCGGGATCGCCCCCGCGGAAGGATTGCAAGGAGCGACAGCCGCACCTGTGAAGCCGTTTGTCCGGAAGTCGTTCTCAGTTGCGTATTCGAAGTGGCAATCGCTGACGGCAAAGCCCAGGGGACCAACGGTCCCGCTGATGGTAGTGGTGGTGTTGGTGATCGCGCTCGCCGACCCGATAGACGCTTGAGGAGGAAGAATAGGAAGACCGTACACACGGATATTGTTGTTACCACGGTCCAGTAGGAAGATGTGGTCTGTAGCAGGGTCCACGGCCAGGGTGTGATAGGACGCACCGGGCACGTTGTCGGCGAAGGTCGCGACAAGGTTGTGAGACGAGTCGTACTCACGTACCTGATCGCTACTGGCGATGAAGAGGTGGTGGTTGGTCGGATTGAAGGCGAGACCCGCGCCGCCTTCGGAATCGATCAGCGTGGCAGCGGTATAGCCGCTGGAGGCGGTGTAGCGCCAGGTTTCCTGACCTGTGGAGCCGTTGCCATCGGTGACGTAGAGGTCGTCGTTGGAGTCGAAGGCAAGGTGACATGGGTTAAGGCCCTGGGCAGAGAGGTCGAGCGCCCCCTGGTATGCACCTGCGGAGCTATAGCGGAGTAGCTGCCTGGTGGCGTAGTTGCTGACCCAAATCTGTCCGGTGGAGTCAACGGCCGCGCCACAGAGATCTGCGGGGGAGCCTGCAGGCGCGCCTGGAGTGGTGTGCGCGTCGATCGGGAAAGCGCCACCGAGAGCGGCACCGGTCGAGGCAAAACCGTAGATCTTCCCCTCGGCCTCAGAGACAAAATAGAGGTTGCCTGCTGAGGAAAGTTTGGTCGTATCGACAGCGAAACCTGGCTCGTCGCCCTCGGAGCTGGTGACCAGCGGACTGAAGCCGGCCAGGGGCGTGTAGGCGGGGGGAGCGGAAGCGTCAAAGCCGTAAATCCCGTTCTGGTCCAACGCGTAGAGGCTTGCGGTAGAAGGACGGAAAGCGATGCCACGGAGCACTGAGAAGGAGGTGGCCGATGTGCCGTCGGGACCAATAGTTGTAAGAAACGCCCGATGGGCCACAACAGACGACGTTTCGAGCGCCTGATCAGCACCGGTTGCGGTGCCTGCGGTGTTGGTTACTGAGAGCCTGTAGTGGTAGGTCTTGCCGGGTTCGAGTCCGGTGATCGTGGCTGTGACGTCGGCCGAGGTCGTGTAGTTGTTTCCTTGTGTGCAGGGTGTGGTGTTGCCGTACGCTGTGGTTGTGCCCCAGTCGAAGTGGCAGTCTGTGATTTCGGGGCCGCCGTTGAGGTCGAGGTGACCGTTCAGGGTCGCCTTGACGTGATTGATTTCGCTGGCTTGACCGGTGGTAGCGGTGGGTGGTGCGACGAGCGCGGCCCCGTACACGTCGATGCGTTGATGTGTACGGTCGGCGACGTATGCGTTGCCGGTCGAGCTGTTCATGGCGACTCCGGAGGATTCGCTGCCGAAATCGCTAGAGGAACCGAACGCATAGAGCGCGCTGCCGGCCTGGTCGAAGACTGAGATCTGGTTGCCGAGGTCGGCGTACACGTCACCAGTTGCGGGGTCTGTAGCGACCGCGGTGACGTTTTGAGCGATCTGTGTGGGTGTACCGAACCCGATTTCTGGGAACGTGAACGCGGATGTTTCGTACTTCTCAAGCGGTCCCGCGCCGAGGATCGGGAATTCCTGCCACTGTTTCGCGTAAAGACTCCCGCCAGCTACCGCGAGCTGGCACGGTTCGATCGATACTTCGATACCACCGGAATAGTCTGTCTCGCTAACAAGGCTACTGGTGGGTGAGTAGCGCCAAATCTCAAACCCGCGGCTGGCGATGTACACATCGCCGTTTGACTGGTCGACGGCAACACCGCAATCTTCGCCCAATTTCCCGTTCGGGTTCCCCGAGCCTTTGAGCGTGCCTAGGAGTGCGCCAGTGGCCGCGAATACACTGATCCGGCCGAGCCCGCTTTCGGTCACGTAAATATCGCCTTTGGCGGGACCGCTTGAGCTATCGACGGCTATCTGGTCAAGCCCGGCGAATTCCCCGAAATTGAGACCCGTGATGCTGTTCGTGCCGGCACCGGGACCAGCGGTGAAGTTCTTTGGAGCGCCTGTTGAGTCAAAACGCCACAGCTTCCCCGTAGATGGCTCCATCGCATAAATATCACCCGTGGCCTGGTCGACCGTCAACGCCTGCGGACTTTCACCTGAGAACGAGCCGAACGACCCCACACCGTTACGAATCAGAGAGAAAGGAGAGACGAAACCCGAAGACCCCGAGAGCGGAGCGACCAAAGGACCAGAAGACAGCCCGCCGGTGACACCAGCGCTGGCGCCCCCCGCCACAGCCATCATGAAAACGAGCGCAGTAATCACGCCCATCATGAGACTCGTGATGGTGTTGAGGCTGTGCCGGACCCTTGTAAACATGTATTCGTTCCCTTTCTACGACAGCGTCTCAGCCGTCAACACCCGGATAGAACCATCAAAAAACATTCGACCCATCCCCCTCACCCCGCCTGACTCACAGATTGTGTGGTATACGAGTAAGACTGAATCGAGCGAGTGACCTGGCAGCCCATAGGTGTCAGCACCCATTTGTTGCGCTCGCCCTTCGACGGTTCACCGTTGACGAGCAACCCCAACCGTGCCAACCGTGAGAGCAGCTTTGAGGCCTGGCCCTGGTCTGAGATACCGACCAAGTCACCGATCTGACGGTTGCTCTGCCCAGGATGCTCCGCAAGCGTCTGTAGCACCCTCGCGGTGCGATACGTCAAACGCATCGGCAACTCAGCCAACAAATCGCTCCCATCCCCTACCGTCCCGGGTACCGCAAGCTTCTCTGTGGGCTCAATCACCAGGGTCGGGAGCGGCCTAGCCTGTTCACGACGCGTCACCCTAGGACCCGCATAAGGCAGCACGATCATCCCCATCAGCTGGCCCAGGAGCTCGCGCAACGGCTCACCCGGGGGGTTCAGGAGACGTGAATAGAGGACCTCGGAGATCCCACCGACCACACCATGCGCAGTCAACGACACCGAGTCGTTCGCGCGAGAGTCCCCACCGCGGCCCTCGTCGACGATCTCCGCTATAGCATCGATGATCCGTTGGCGGTAGGCGAGCGCAATCCCGCCGCCGCGGCGCGACTCAACAATGCATACGAAGGCGAGCGTTGGCTCACGATCAAAGAAGCACAAGACCGCCCACAAGCCGCCCCGCACACGCTCACGCCACGACAAGCCCGTGAGTTTCGCCTCGGTAATCTCGGCGGTGATCTGTGTGACTACGTTCTCCAGGACTGCGACCAGGCACTCCTCGCGGTTCTCGAACATCTCATAAAATGTTCTGCGCGAGACACCCGCACGATCACTGATACGCGCGACAGAGACGCCTTCCCAGCCGAACTCTCCAATCACGCCAGCAGCCGCTGCCAAAAGCCTCGAGCGCTGCATCCCAGTGATTTGGGCATGACCAAAGCGGGTCGTCCTTGCCGCCGGACGCAGATCGGCGACGCGCCGTGCACCCCGCGAAGACCCGTTCCGGGAAGACGCGTTCTGGACGTTCAAAGACCCCCGGCGGCGCTCTGCGGCCATCACGCCACCACCAGCCGTGCAAAACCCCTACCTCTGATGGGGCTTGCCGAACGGCCCCTCAGGACCGAACGGGAAGAGCTAGCGCCTAGGCGCCGGCTCGGCCAGAGAGAGAGAGAGAGAGAGAGAAGACGCGTCAGCGACGCTGACGCGTCCTATTACGGACCCGCGAACGACACACGGACTCTCAACAACGCTATTCCCCAAAGAAAACACGCGAAAAACAACCCTCTCTCACAAAACGACCCGGTCCCTCTCCCAAGGCACCCGCCAAAAACGCTTGGAGGTCGACCACACAGGGCCAATCCCAACCTGATCTTATGTTATGTGCCGATACCAAACCGGCAACTCCAGACCACTGTAACGCAACACCCGCCCAACTGTCAACCCCTAAGAACGGTAGGCGCCCTACTTCCGCCTCTTCTTGGCACCGTAGCGTTTGCGGGCGGCGCGTTCGCAGGAAGCTCGCTTCTTGCCGTGCTTGCTATGGCAAGCTGTTAGAGCTGCAGCAAGCTTCTGCCGGCCGGTGAGGGACTTGGGGCAGCCAGTTACGCTAACCGGAGTGCTCTGTTTGATTTCCAGACCATTCGAGGCTCTGAACACGGTCGGCATGAGGAGCTTCCGCCCACAGAAGTTCTGGCTTCCTTTGGGCAGATTCGAGCCGAACTCGCCGTATTTGCCGGCGGGAAGGCTAACTTCGATCGATTCGAACGGGACGTCGGGGGTGTTGCGGAACGTCGCGCTCGTAAGACCTGCTTCGCTGATGAACGTATCACCCGTCAGCTCGACGGTAACTCCATATCCCTGGAGCACGAGCACAGCATTGGGGAACTGTTCGCCGCCGTGACTGACGAAGTACACGGGGCCTTCCAACGGTACGGGCAGGATCGGAGTACGCACAACGGCGTGACCGATGATCGAATGCACCGGACATAGCGAGCGGTCCTTTTCGAACGTGGCAGCCGCACAGGCCTGCTGAATCGTGGTCAAACGGGCAGGAAGCTGCTTGGGGAGCGTGAACTTCGCCAGGTTGAACCACGACTGGGTTCCGAGAGCGCCTGATGGGTATGCGATCTTGAAGCGCAAGCTCGCTCCGTTTGCCCTGCTCGCTTTTCCTCCCGTTGAGACGGCAAGTTTGGGCGCGAACTTCAGACTCGAGCAGTCGGCTGCCTGGAACGGGTTCGTAATCGTCACAGGAATATCGTCCGCTGAGCTCGTGAAGCTTTGGCCGGATCCGATCACTGTAGCTGTGAAGGTCAGGTGTTCGCAGCTGGTGGGGTTCAACGTGAAGTTGGGCCGGTCGACGTAAACACGGATGTTTCGTACGTGGACGATCACGCCGTCGATGATGTGCGGGATCTGATCAGGCGCACCTGAGCCCACGCTCACCGTCGCTGTGTGCGGATCGATGAACAGAGGCAGGTGCACGACGACGGTACCGAGGTCGAACGGGCCGACCTTCGCGCTCGTGATGGACACGATCGAGAACGGAGCGCCTTCAAACCCACCCGCCATATAAAGCTTGCCGGGTGCCTGCGCGAGCACGGTGTTGACGCCCGCTTCGGCAATCGAATGCCCGATCTGACTCGCGGCCGGGCACGACGGTTCGGATTCCTCCTGCGCACCGGTCTTACTCCGCGCCAGTGCTATGTCAGCTTCGGTGCAGAACGGTATGCCCGTCAGGCTCGCCGTGACTCCGGGGGGCAAGGTAGCCGCGAAGCCCGTGATCTCCTGTTCACCGTCGTTACGTGTGAGGCGCACCCCAAGCGGACTGTAGGAACCCGCGGCGTTGTTCAGCGTGCCCGCGACGAGACCCGGGTTGAACGCCAAGACCCCACCAGCAGGGCAGGGAGCGCCATTGGCCCCTTCGGTGATGTTGTAGGTGCTCGAGATGTTGACGGGATTGTTTGGTTGTGCCCAGGAGGACATTTCACCAACAACAGTCTGTGAGCCGCAGAATGCAGGATTGACCAGTGGGGCACGCGAACCGCTACGGAACTTCAACGTCAAATCTTCGAACGGAACCTGCGGCGTGTTAGCGAACGTCGTTGTGATCTGTCCCGTTACAGGGTCCGCTTCGACCTTCCCAGCGAGCTTAACAAGTACACCACGTTCTTCGGTGTCGTGCAACACGAGATAGATCGCGAACAGGCTCCCGAATGGATTGTCGTACTGTGCAGCCAGATAGATAGAGCCTTCCAGCGCCTTCGGTAGCAAAGGCGTAAACAATGTGACTTCGCCGATCCTCGACGCATCCGAGCATTCAACCGGATCGTTCGTACCCAATCTCATCGCCGCCAATGGACAACTATCGAGCCCATTGGCAAACGACGGGGAAAAGCTCATCCCTTCAGGCAGCTTCACGATCGTATCCTTCACCGGCGGGGTGCTCGTCCCGTTTGGATTTTCGTTCTGAGGAATATGAATATTGACATCCAACCCCGTCGGGGAGTCGGCCTGCTTACCGGTCGGTTCGACATGCACTTCCGGTTCAAAACGCGGAATATCACAACCGGTGAACTGCCCCGGAATATCATAGAACACGGCAGGCCCAAAAACGCCCGAGTTCTGCCAAGAGTCGTAACCTGACAACCGCATCAGATTTTCGCCTTCACAACGATCGGGAACCGTCAGAAACGGCTTAACTGGAATACCGCTCGGCGCCCGCCGAGCCACATCATGCGAAGCATCACCCGGCACACCCCAGATTGTTACCTTCGTATTGTCAACGCGAAGTGTCTCGTTGATATCAGAGGTAGTAGTCCGAATCGCATAGTTGTTCGCGGGATCGAGCGACGCCTTGATGTGGACTGTCGCTCCATTGAGCTTGAAGGCGAGGTCGGTGATGCTGCCGAGCGGATGAACCATGTTGTAGACATTGCCCGAAAGATCGTATTTGACGACCCCGAAGAAACCGGCGGCAACACTGGCGTCAGCTTCTCCGACCTGACTGGACGCCGGGCAGGAGTAACTGTTTAGCTGCAGAGGTGTGCACTCCCCAACGGCTGTAGGAGCGCCTACGAAGCCCGGCGGTAGCTCGACTTCGACATGCCGGACGCTACCGGTCGGATCCGTCTTCGGTTCCCCTTCTTGGTTTAGGCCATCGCTCATCGAGTTGATATCGAAGGAAAACGTTGCGAGATCCGGGTGCGAGCCTGCCTGACGCACCGGAGTAACCGCATCTGCGTCATAGAAGTCCGCATTCCACGAACCTTCGACGATGCCGAACCCAAACGGTTCAGGACTGACGTGGATCATCTCCGAGGCGCAAGCGCCGACCCCCGGCGCGCACCCCGCGCCCGCGGGAGCTTCTGGAGCCCCACCTCCGGAGATTTCCGCCGTCGCGACAAGTTCTGGGCCTGCACCAGGAGCGACGGCGACCTTGAGGATCAAATTACGCGCGTCTATGTGGGCATGGATCGGTTCGGTGGTGGTGCAGGTAAAGACCGAATCACCGGGAGAACCAGGACACACCCAAGGCGTTTCCGTAGCTTCGATAGCCCCTTCCTCAAGGTGGACGGCCTCGCGAGTTACGCCGGCAGGAAGCCTAACCGTGAAGGTCACCAGACCGGAGCTTTCTGTGTCTCCTATGTTGCGAATATCGAACGAGAGTTCGCCGGGTACGTTTGACGGGAAGTTGGTCGGATCGTGATGGATGTCGAGATTCCACACTGGTCCGGTCGCAGCACCGGCAGCGGCGCTACAGGTAAACAGACCAACAAACAGGCACGCCAACACAACCAACAGTCGCCTTGTCAAGGTCGACTTCGAACCAAGTATCTGTAGTGAGGCGCGAGAGCCCGTCATCGTCCTACCCTCCGAGTCGTATTGGCGTGGCGCGCCTTACGGCACTTGCCGCCCTTCTTGCCCTTCTTACACTTAACGGGCGTACTACACTTACTGCGCTTCTTACCCTTCTTACATTTGACCTTCTTGGCCGTCTTGGTCCGCGTGGTGGTGGTCGTGGCACCACCGTGGCTTGGGTTCCCCGGACCGCTAAAACTGGTACTCGCGGGGGTCGAATCAAACGGCGCGGGCACAGGATTGCCCTGACACGCATCGAGCGAACACGGAGGCGGAGGCTTGGGAAATTCAAAACCACCACCGATACGCGCGTCGTAAATCCGCCGATTTGAGTCGAGCGCATCCGGAGTGAGCTGGGCGTACTGAGCAAAGAAGAGATCCCGCCCATCCCGGCTGAACCCATTGAATTCGGGTGGTCTTTCGTTGTCGCTTGTGCCGTCAGAGACCAACAGCAGCCGTCCGTCACGCCACTCGTATAGATCGTCGCCGCGGCCTGGGTTCTGTCCGCTACGAGCAGTGTTCTGATCGGCGGCTACCAGGGGTGTCGACGTCGTAAATGCCAAATCCCCGGCGGCATCCAGCGGCGTCTGATTAGGGCCTGCCTGATCGCCGCCAAGCCCTTCTTCGACTTCAGCGACCGGCGCGCTCCCGTCGCCCGGACACGAAGCGCAGACAAGAGACCGGTCGCGGTCGTCATAGCGGTAGTACTGGGCCGTACCACCGTTTTGCTGGCCTCCCAGCGCGTTCAAGGCTGGATTGCTGGACCGGAACACGAATACGGATCCGTCAGGATTGATCGCTTTGCCCTGAGCGCTGTGGAGCCCTGCCGTGTCGCCGCCAAAGCCACTGCCACCGGGGGCGACGTAGGCAAGTTCGTGATTGGCCACATCTACTCGGTAGATACCTTTTGTAGCGGCCCCGGACAGCAAACGAGCAGACGCAGCGAAATATACCCGCGAACCATCTTCAGAGACTGAGATGTAGTCGTTTGTTTCGCCGACAACGTTGCCGACGTGACCCGGAAAACAGGTAATGCAATCGTATTCTCCACTCCCGAGATCGTAACGGTACACGTCGGTGCCGCCCGCATCTTTAGGATCGAGGCTGAGGTTTGTGGTGAAGAACACCGCGGTGCTAGTAGCGTGAAGGAAGTGGGGTTCATCGTTGAATCCCCCCGCAACGATCTTTGTCGTCGTTGAATCCGCGAAATTTCGCATATACAGGCCCTGATCGGGACTGCCGAAACAACCAACCATGAAGAAGGCGTGAGAGCCGTCGGGTGACACCCAGTCCTCAGGAGAGACAATGAAACCCTGGGAGACCGTAGAAGCACATGCGGCCGAGCCGTTAGGCAAGACGCCGATTAGGCGCGGTGAACCTGAGGTGGCGTCGTAAACTTGGTTGACGTTTGGACCAAACGGATATTCAGGATCGCGAGTCCCACCCAAGATCGTGATTACGCGTGAGCCGTTCGCTGCGGTGGTAAGAAATTCCGTCGCCTCCTGAATCGGAGTTTTGGAGAGTTCTTGAGCTGGCTGACCAGGCGACAGGCTCCAAACATCGGCGTCCCCACTCAAGCTGCCGTCCCTATTGATGTCATAAATACGAGATAGATCGTCGCTCGCTGCCGGAGGAGTCCATTCGTTGCCGGTCGCCTGGGCACGACTGGGGTAAATGAAGTTTGTCTTCCAACCCGTGGCTGTGCGTTCGGCGAGATGGTAATTTGAAGCGCCGAAGAGTCCGCCGCCGTTCTGCGAGCCCGGGTCGCCTCCTTCGATGCCGTATATGATGCGATCTCCATTGCTGGATGTGGCCAACGAGTTCAGCACCGAGTTGCCGCCGAGATCGGGCATATTGACCTGCTCCCAGGCACGGTCGGAACCTGGAGGCCCAGGGAAATCGCCATGAGTCAAGGGAGCGTCGGAGGCACGGGTGACGAGGGTTGCATCCTGTCCGTAGGTGACACCGCCAGGTACTCCGTTGTCGGCGGCGATCCTGTAGTGGTAGGTGGTGTTGGCTTTTAGGCCGCTAAGTTGTTGCGAGACCAGCTCGAACGTTTCCCCGTTGCCCGCAGATTTTGCCGGCGTGGCCGTACAAGCATTTGAATCACAGGGACCCTGATCGCCGTACTCGAAGTGGTAGCTGGTCGCCGCGCCGCGCGGATCCACTCTGGAATCCAGCCGAGCGGTACCGGCAGTCCTCGTCGGAGACCCCGTCGTTTCAACCAGAGCAACGCCAGGGACGAGGGCGGCCAGTCCCTTTACAGGTGCATTCGCGTTGGCGGCGGCGAGGCGAAAGTGATAGATCGTGGAGGGATCAAGGCCAGTGATCGTGGCGTCAACCGCGTGGCTTTCGAGATCGGCGGGTATCGACCCCACGCTCGGGGAACAGGATGCGGTGCCGCCGGAAGAAAGGTCCGTAAAACCGGTGGCAAGGAACGCTGCGTCGGAGACATATTCGAAGTGACAGTCGGTGAGCGCGAGACCATTGGGATCAACACTTCCGCCGAGAGTGGCCGAGGTGGGCGACAGTGCCGAAGCTACGCCAGTGACTACTTCGGGAAGAGTGACCGGAGCGCCGTAGACGTCGATCTGTTTGTTGCTGCGGTCGGCTACATAGGCGTGGCCCCCAGAGCCCATCACAGCGACACCGGCAGATTCGGTGCCGAAGTCAGTGGCGGAACCGAAGCTATAGAGCTGCGTACCGGTTGAGTCAAAGACAGAAATCTTGTTGCCCTCGTCCACGTACACGTCGTCGTTGGAGGGATCGACGCTGACGGCACGACTGGTCGCGTCGATCACTGCCCCGGGGTTGGAGGTGCCGAAATCCGATGCTGTGTACTTGGTGAGGGGACCTGTGGGATATTTCGACGCATACACGGCACCTGTGGAATCGGCGGCAACGCCGCAGGGACTCGAAACACCGGTGATCTGCGCGTCATAGTCGGCACTGGTCACAGGGTTGACTGAAGGGACGTAACGGTCGATCTCCCCGCCGTAGTCGCCGATGTAGAGCTCGCCTGCGTTGTCTGTGGCGACACCACAAGACTCCGAGAAACCAGAGCCGTTGGCTTCTTTGATTTGCCCGAGGTGCGTACCATCATTTGCGTAGACATCCACACCGGCAAGGCTGGCAACATAAATATCGCCTGCCGTTCCTCCTGTGGCGCCGGCAGGCGCGATCGCGACCTGGGCGGCCGAAGGACCGTCGAAGGAGAACCCGGTAAGGATGTTGGTACCGCTATTAGGCCCAGCGGTGAAATTGTCGGGAGCACCAGCCGAGGTGTAACGACTGACGGTATGTGCGGTGGGACTGACAGCGTAGATGTCGCCGGTGGACTGGTCGACCGTCAGCGCTTGGGGGTCGCTGAATTCGGGGAAAGACCCAAAGGAGCTTTGGTAGACGCGAGTGCGCCCAGCAGCCGGAGGGATAACAAAGGGGCGCACGAGCGGTGAGGCCAGAGCACCAACCCCGGTCCCTGTATCGGTGAACGCACTGAAGGCCGTGCCGGTCAAGACGATCCGGCGTTCGCTGGCGGCCGCGTAGGGGCCAGTGCCCATGGCGAATATAAGGACGATAGCCGCCGCGAGGCTCGCCGTGTGCAGAGCGTGTCGGACCCTAGTAGGCATTAGCGTTAATTCCTTTTCTAAAACAGCACGGACTGATTGCATTCATCCCCATCAGATGGCCTGCCTCTCTGTGCTCGCGCTCGGCGCGTAAGACTGGATCGAACGCGTGACCTGTCTGCCAGTAGTTGTCAGCACCCATTTGTTGCGCTCGCCCTTGACCGGTTCGCCGTTGACGAGCAACCCCAGCCGCGCCAATCGCGAGAGCAGCTTTGATGTTTGACCCTGATCTCCGATACCAACCTGATCCGCGACCTCGCGGTTGCTCTGCCCCGGATGCTCAGCGAGCGCCTGCAGCACCCTCGCGGTGCGATACGTCAAACGCATCGGCAGCACCGCCAACGGATCACTCACATCCTCCGCTTTCACCTTCCCGTTGAGCGGCTCGGTGGACTCGAGAGCCAGAGCCGGGACCGGCCTCGCCTGTTCACGGCGCGCTGCCGCGGTGCCCATGTAGGGCAACACGATCATGCCCATCAACTGGCCCAAGAGCTCATGCAACGGCTCACGGCGAGCGTTCAACAGCAACGAGTAGAGAACCTCGGAAACCCCACCGATCACACCCTGCGCGACCAGCCCAGCAGCAGCTTTATCGCCCGCTAGAGAGCCCTCGGCGCGACCCTCATCAATAATCTCGACCAAACCCTCGATGATCCGCTGGCGATAGGCAAGCGCGATCCCGCCACCGCGCCTGGACTCAACGATGCACACGTGCGCGAGCGCCCGCTCGCGATCAAAGAAACAGAGAATCACCCACAAGCCACCACGTACACGCTCACGCCAAGGCATTCCCGCCAGTTTCGCCTCGGCGATCTCATCAGTGATCTGAGCCATCGCGCTTTCCAGAACCGCCACCAGGCACTCCTCGCGATTCTCGAACATCTCATAGAAAGTTCTGCGCGAAACCCCTGCGCGCTGAGTGATGCCTGCAACGGAGGCGCCTTCCCAACCAAGCTCCACCACAGTGCCCACAGCCGCCACCAAGAGCCTCGAACGCTGCATCGCGGTGACCTGCGCATGACCAAAGTGGCTTGTAGCAGCCGGCCTCGGGTCGCCCACACTCCGTAGCCCGCTCCCGGCACCCAAAGATCCATTGCGAGCACCCGAAGGGCCGTGACGACGCGAAACGGCAGCCATTACGTCCACCGCCCCACGCGACCACAACCGTCAATAACTCGCGCCTCGCAGCATCGGAGAGGCGCACACCAGCGACGAACACCACGCGCGGACAGGAGACTCCCACCCCGAACAACCGGGGTACCGCCACGGCGCGAAAGCGCCGAAAGTCCCCTAGGAGGCTTTAGACGGTCTGGGTCAGAGAGAGAGAGAGAGAGAGAGAGACGCGTCAGCGACGCTGACGCGTCCTATAAAGGACCCGTCAATCACACACGGACTCTCAAGCACGTTATTCCCCAAAGAAAACACGCGAAAAACAACCCTCTCTCAAAAATGACCTGGTCCCTCTCCCAAGGCACCCGTCAAAGCGCTAACGGTCGACCACGAGGCCAACCCAACCTGATCTTATGTCACACGCCGATACCAAACCGGCAAGTCCAGATCACTGTAACGGAACACCTACCCAACTGTCAACCCCCCAAGTAACGAACACAAGGTCGGGCGCCACATTCTCAAGGTTGAGGCGCGGAGGCACTGCGTCGCGCCGTGAGTAGTACGGCCACCGTGCTCGCTCGGATCGGCCGCCCCAGGCGCTCCTGGAGAGCACGATTCTCGTTCGCGAGATCCTCGCGCTGCTCAGGTGAAAGTCGTGCCCAGAATGACATCGTGCCAAGCAGGGCGCCCAGCTCATCGGCGGTTCGCTCGATCAAGGTTGGCACGGTCGCGAGCTGTAGATCCTCGAAGAGATCGGTTGCGTAGTCACGTCCTATTTCATAGCTGCCCAGCCAGGCCCAAGCGTCCGCAACGTTCTCACGGCGCTCTTGCACACCCTCAATCATGCAATCAAGGTCGCGGTATCTGGGCCAGGTCGCGGCGACCTCCGGCGCGTGGCTGCGCAGGGCGGACAGTAGAGCCTCCTGATCATCGACGCTGCGCTGCTCCCGAAGGCCGAAGTACTGGATTAGGGCGAGCGTCCCGCCCGGAGCGAGCGCGTCGGCGATCTTCTGCCAGCTCAGATCAGGATCGACCCAGTGGATCGCGGACGCCGAGAACACCGCGTCGTAGCTCTCGCCGGGTAGCTGCGTGTCCTCGAGCCGCGCATGGAGGAACTCCACATCGCCCGCATCTCTCAAGTTCTCCCCGGCCACACGGATCAGCTGGTCTCCCGGCTCGAGTGCGGTGACGCACAGCCCCCGCGCCAGGAGGCTACGTGTCAGCTGACCGGTCCCGCACCCGATCTCGAGCACCCGGTCGCCACCCCCGATACCGGCCACCTCACATGCTCGGTCGATGAGCGCATCGGGGTAGGCCGGACGAACACGGTCGTACTCAACCGCGACCTCGTTGAAAACCTTGCCGTAGCTCCGTGCGAGCGTCCCGTCGCTCATGCCCGGAACGTACACACTCCTCTGGATGGGACCTTGATGGTGAGAGACGGACTCGAGCCTATCCAGGCCCCTCGCGCCGCCATATCAACCGAGTAGCCGCAGCAGATCCTCGCGGTCGGGGCCCGGCAGCTGTAGCCGCTCATGTTCGCCTGCTAGCTCAAGAATGCGCTCGGGCACGCCCGCTCGCACGAAGGTCTCGCTCAACGGCGTCAGACAGCTACGGGATTCGAGGAAGGCCCTGAAAAGGTCAGGATCGTGCATTATCGCCGTGAGCAGCGCCCCCCGCAGGGCTTGCGAAGGTTCGTTCGGCTGTGGCGGCTCCAGCCCATCGCGCAACGCCTCGATTTCACTCAGCCGGTTGCGATCCTCCGCGACCGTCTCCCGATACCAGGGAGTCAGCCGTGCCTCAGTTGCAGCGTCCCACGCCTGCGCGAACTCGAGTGGATCCTGCAAATGCGAGCCGACCACCTCGCGCAGGCACTTCGCGTGCATCAGTCCCAGCGACATCCCACGACCCAGCGAGGGATTCGTGCACGCGTAGGCGTCGCCGAGCAGCGCGATGCCTGTGAGCAGCGGTTGCCCGTCGCGCACCGGACGACGGTAGCGGTCGAGCACCCCTCCCATCGCCATCATGTCGCTGATCGGCTCGCCATCAAGCCAATGCGCGTGTGCCGGACACGCCTTCACTACAGCAGTCCACGCGTCTGGATCGCGCATCCGCTTCAGCGCTTGATCCCCACTTGAAACATAGACCGTCACCGACCAGGTGCCGTTGTCTGAGGGAAGAGTCAGGATCGAGAACGTCCCCAACGGCGCCAGCAACGGGCCGAAGGGCTGAGGCGTCGTACCGTCCGCCGAGCGGAAGTAGCGACCGTAGTAGATGAACCCCGAGTCCTCAGACTCCTCATGCAATGGCCCGATGTTCGCTTCGTTGCACCAGCGCGGTAGCTGCGAGCCCCGGCCCATCGCGTCCACCACCAGATCGGCCTGCAGCGTCTCACCTGAGTCCAGGCGTACACCGGTCACGTGGGGCGTCCCGTCGCCGATCTGGATGGTCGGCTCCCTAACGGTCACACCTCGACGTACCTCCAGGCCCCGTTCATCCTTCGTCGCCTTCCCCAAGACCTGCTCAAAGACCGGGCGACGAGCGGTGTAGGTCACGAACCGCTCATCGCCGGCTCGCGGGGTGCGATCGGCCAGCGTGGGGGGCATCAGCCCGAGCAGGTCCATGCGCATCGCGCCCGCCGAGACGAGTCCATCAAAGACGTCGGGGAGCTCCTGCTCCAGCACAATTCGACCGCCGGGCTGCAGGAAGTGGGCCATACGGAACTGACTCACACCATCGCGCGACCACTCCCACGCTTTATCAACAGACTCAGGCACGGGCGCCGTGTCGCGCTCGAGCACCGTGACCTTGTGCCCGTCGCGGGCCAACATCAACCCGGACGCCAGCCCGCAAACCCCACCGCCCAACACAACGATCCTGGCCATTAGCGGCTCAACCCCCCGCCGCGCTGCTGCGCTCACCCTGCTTACGAGCGCCGTTGCACATCTCAGGAGGACGAAGGCTCATTCGGATAGAAAATCTATCAGTAGTCGATTTACCGCATCCGGCGCCTCGAGGCATATGACTCGGCCCGGCCAAGAGCGCCGCTGCAGCGGAGGGGTGGTTGCAGCGGACGCGGCGTTGGGCGCATGCGACGTGTACGTCGAGGAGCGGGATCTCGATCAAGCACGTGAGCTATTGAACGCCGAAGGCATAAGTGAAGATGAATTCGCACGAGAAGAGGAATTGGCGAATGTAACCCCTTTGGGTCCTAGCAAGCCCGCGTGCGGGTCCCACTGTTGGCAAGGGTGAAACCGACATGGCTTTGATCTTTTAGCTCGGGTATCAGCTCGTACCCTGATTGCGCGCTGCGAAGACGCCGCTTGTCGAACAAGTCGCCAACACATACACAAAGCCGCTTGGCAGCACTCCATCCCGTGTCAATCAGAGACGGGGTTAGCGGGATCACGTAAACCACGAAGACCAGCCATTTGCAGCTGGTTTTGCGATGGCGAGACCGGGACTCGAACCCGGGACACCACGATTTTCAGTCGTGTGCTCTACCAGCTGAGCTATCTCGCCGCTGTCCGATCTTCGATCGGCAGACGATCCTAGCGACTTGCGCCAGCTTCCCAAGCTTCCAAGTAGGCCAACGGGTCGATCGGATACCCCCCCTTGGCCTGCCACCCCCCGACCCAAATCTCCAGGTGCAAGTGTGGCCCGGTCGCATCGCCTGTCTGACCAACCTTGCAGATTGCCTGCCCGGCCTTGACTTCCTCGCCAATACTGACGGCGAGTGAGGAAGCCTGACAATGGGCATAGAAGAAATCTAGCCCGTCGACTGTGTGCTCGGCTGCGTACCAACCCGCGCCACCCGCCTGATAGGCGGTCGTAATGATCGTTCCGGCCAAGGGCGCGACCACTTGAAGGCCTTCGCTTGCGAGCACGTCCTGTCCCTCGTGGACATACCCTGCGCGGGCTGCCCCAAAGCGATTTTCGGCGTTTCCGAAGCTGTGGGTCCCAACGACGGGGAACACTGCGCCTTCGGCAACAGTCTGGGCGGGCGTGGGAACGCCCGCCGGTGGACTGGCGGGCGCAGGGCTGGCCGGCTTCGGCTTGGGAGTCACCTTGGGCTTTGGCTTAGGAGGAGTCTTTGGCTTGGGAGCGACATGGGTTCGGCGTGCCGCGCGAGAGGGTTTGTGCGTGGTCGGCTTGGGAGTGGCGCGTGGCTTGGCGACGATGACTCCGTATTCGCTGCCGCCGGTCCCTTTTGTTGAGGGCGCCACGGTCCCACCCAGACCCGGCGCATTGGTGACGGCGGCTGCCGCGTATGCGGGCGTGCCTCCGGTTGAGTCGAGTGCGCGTGCTGTGGGAACAAGCACTCCAGTAGGCACGACGACACCGAACGTCGCTATCGGCAGCCCGAGGAGCAGGAGCGTCCGCGCGGGCACGAGCATCCGCATAAGCGACAGGGCGCCACGAGCCTGCGCGGCCGCCTTGGGGGCATGCCTCATACGCTTCTATTCGACCTGACAGCGGATTTTGCATACTGCTGGGCGCTAGCTTGCGGCCTGGAATTCCTCCACCAGCGCCGCATATGTCCGCTGCAGCCCCGCTTCGATCGGCACCTGGGCACGCCAGCCGAGCTCACGCTCGGCTCGACTGGAATCCAGGCAGCTGCGCTGCAGCTCGCCGGGACGAAGCTCAGCCAATTGCGGCTCGACGTCCGAGCCCGCGGCATCCTTGAGCACGTTCCACAGCGTGAGCACGTCGGTCTCCACACCCGTGGCCACGTTGAACGTGCCGCGCTTGCCATTGGCCGCGATCAAGGCGGCGACCACGTCACCGACGTACACATAGTCGCGCGTGGGCTTTCCGTGGCCAAACATCTTCGGCGCTTTGCCCGTGTGGAGGTGCTCGGAGAAGATCGCCACCACACCGGCCTCGCCGTGAGGGCTCTGGCGTGGGCCGTATACGTTGCCGAGGCGACACACAGCGTGAGGCACTCCGGAGGACAGAGACCACGTATTGACGTAGGCCTCTGCCGCCCACTTCGACGCGCCATATGGTGCCAAGGGCGCGGGTATGCGCTCCTCGGCTGTCGGCAAGGGTGCTTCGTCGCCGTAGAGCGCTCCACCGGTAGACGTGAACGAAACCGGTGCGCCTAGCTTGGTGGCAGCGTCAACCACGTTGAGCGTGCCCTGCACATTGACGGCACAGTCGCGGCTAGGGTCGGCAACCGACGCGGTGACCGAGGCCTGGGCGGCCAGGTGATAGACGGCGCTCGGGCCCACCTCTTCGAACAAGCGCTCGAGCGCGGCACGATCGACGATGTCGAGCTCGCACAGCTTCGCTCCAGCCGGCACCTTGGCAGCACTGCCCGAGGAGAGATCGTCGATCACCGTCACCTCGTCACCCTCGGCAAGCAGCGCATCGACGAGATGCGAGCCAATGAAGCCGGCACCGCCGGTGACAATTGCACGCTTGGTCATCCGCGGAAGCCTATCCGCGGACGGCGACCGGGAGCGCTGTCACGCGCTCGCGCGCGCGCAGGGCAGCCCGTCGCGGATATATGGATCCCTACCCCCGCGCAAGCATGTAGCGGTTCATCGTGGCCATCACCCGGCGTGTGATGGCGTCCGCACGGTGCTCGGTCTCGAGGTCGATCTCGCCGCTCTCGCGCAGCTCCACGATGCGGCGCATGGCGGGCTCCACGACCTCGCCCTTGAGCGTGGCGGGGTCGATCCCATCCTCGATCGCCTGGGCAATCGCCTCCTCGGCGAGCTCGGCGTCACCGAGACGCATCGCGTCGGTGTAGATCTCAAGCGCCCCGGCAAGCAAGGAGCTCGGGTTAGAACGCTCGCGCGTGCGTGCCTCAGCGCCTGAGGAGTCGAGCACCTCCATGAACTTGTGCAAGAGAACCGGGTCGAAGTGGCGGTCGGCCTGCTCGAGCATCATTTCGACAGCCTGCTCCACGGAGAAGGCTTTGCGGTAGACGCGGTGGGAGGTGAGCGCGTCGAACACATCGGCGATCGCCACGATGCGTCCCTCGATTGGGATGTTCTCAGCCGCTATGCCGCGTGGGTAGCCGCCGCCGTCCCAACGCTCGTGGTGTGAGAGAGCGATCGTGGCGCCCATGTCGAGGATCGAGGAGGAAGAGCCTCGCAGCAAGCGGTGACCCTCCTCAGCGTGGGTCTCCACGATTGTGCGCTCCTCGGCTGTGAGTGAGCCAGGCTTCAAGAGAATCGCATCAGGGATTGCCACCTTGCCGACATCGTGCAAAGGTGCCGCGTGGCCGATGCGACGGCAGAACTCGGGGCTCATGCCGATCGCTTCGGCAAGGAGCGTGGAGAAGCGTCCGATGCGCTCGATGTGGGCACCAGTGTCCTCATCGCGAAACTCGACTGCCATCGATAGACGCCGCACAGTCTCGGCTTGGGCAATCTCTAGCTCGGAAAGCGCGCGGCGCAGATCGTCGTTGCGTTCGTCGACCTCCAGCTGGAGCGCATGGCGGCGATCGTCGCCGAGCAGCCAGCCGGCTACCGTGGCGACCGCGACGAGCACGAGCACACCGAGCACGGTGAGGACGGGGCCCCCGAGCACCAAGGCCACAACGGCAGCAAGTACCGCCAAGCTCAATAGCGGCGCCTTCTGCCACGGCGGGCGCCGGTGCGGATGCCGCGCCTCGGGGGTGGCCAGGAGCGACGCCTCAGCATGCACGGGCTCACTGGCAGAGCTGCCGAGCAACGCACGCAGCTTGTGCGGCCTGGAGTCGCCCTCGCCGGGATCCGGCGATGAGCCGCCCCGTACATGGCCATGCGGAAGCGCCGCCCCGCGCGGGGTGGACCGTTCCAAGCCAACCTTTGTGACGCCACGCATGAAAAAGCACTCCGTTCTTACGCTGTTCGTCTATTCGACCGAAATCGCCCCTCGC
This sequence comes from uncultured Solirubrobacterales bacterium, assembly GCA_963746645.1. Lineage (GTDB taxonomy): Bacteria > Actinomycetota > Thermoleophilia > Solirubrobacterales > Solirubrobacteraceae > Palsa-744. Next base: position 2,077,283 of record CAVVBQ010000005.1, on the reverse strand, counting down.
TTGAGCTACCCCGAAACGAGCCACGCGAATCAGGTCAAATCTTCGCGCCTGGTTAGCCCTACACGGACAGTGCTACGTACTTCGTCTCGAGATACTCGCCGATGCCCTCGAAGCCGCCCTCGCGACCGAAACCGGACTGCTTGACGCCCCCGAAAGGGGCCGCGGGATTGGAGACGATGCCCTGGTTGACACCGATCATGCCGGCCTCGATCGCCTCGCTGACCCGGAACGTGCGAGCCAAATCGCGCGTGTATAGGTAGGCCACAAGCCCGTACTCGGTGGCATTGGCGGCACTAACCGCCTGCTCCTCTGTGGTGAAGGTGGCAATTGGAGCGACCGGCCCAAAGACCTCCTCCCGCAACAGACGTGCTTGGGCAGGCACGTCGGCGAGCACGGTAGGCGTAAAGAAATAACCGGGCCCACTGAGGCGCTCACCACCGCAGAGCAAGGTAGCCCCGCTCGCGATTGCGTCCCCAACAAGCTCCTCAACGATCGCACGCTGGCGGTCGTCGATCAGGGGCCCAATGTCGACGCCAGGCTCGGTGCCACGACCGACCTTCAAGTTCGCCATACCGTCGGCCATCCTGCGTGCGAACTCGTCCGCGATCGACTCGTGCACGTGGAAGCGATTGGCGGCGGTACAAGCCTCACCGACGTTTCGCAGCTTGGCGATCAAGGCACCCTTGACGGCAGCGTCGAGATCAGCGTCCTCGAAAACGATGAATGGAGCGTTGCCGCCCAGCTCCATCGAGACGCGCAGAACCTGCTCGGCTGACTGGGCGATCAGGCTGCGGCCGACCTCGGTGGAACCCGTGAACGAGAGCTTGCGTGTACGGGGGTCTTTCAGAAGTGGCTCGATCACCGCGCCCGAGTGGTGGGCGGTGATCACGTTGAGCACGCCGCCAGGAAGCCCCGCCTCCTCCAAAAGCCCTGCAAGCGCAAGCATCGAAAGGGGCGTCTGCTGGGCTGGCTTGACCACCATCGTGCAGCCGGCAGCGATCGCTGGAGCGATCTTGCGCGTGCCCATGGCCGTAGGGAAGTTCCAAGGCGTCACGAACACACAAGGCCCGACTGGCTGGCGCATCGTAAGGATGCGCCCGACCCCCGTGGTGTTGGTCATGTAGCGCCCATGGATGCGGACTGCCTCCTCGGAGAACCAGCGCAGGAACTCGGCTGCATATGTGAGCTCAGCCCGCGATTCACTCAATGCCTTGCCCATCTCGAGCGTCATCACGAGCGCGAGCTCATCGGCGCGCTCCAGCAGGAGCTCATAAGCGCGGCGCAGGATCTCCCCGCGCTCGCGCGGGGCTGTGGCCGCCCACGCGGCCTGTGCCTCAGCGGCCGCGCCAAGTGCCGCGAGCGCGTCCTCGGGGGTGGCGTCGGCGACCTCTACCAGCGTCTGTCCGGTCGCGGGATCCTCGACCGGTAGCGTGCCACCGCCGGACGCCGGACGCCACTGCCCGCCGATGTATAGATCCTTGCGGACCTGGTCAAGTACCGCCTGCTCGGCCACCATCTGAGGCTCCTCTCCGTTTGCGGAATTCATGCTCCGGGAAGATCGATCCGATTCGACTTAGGTGGAGTGTGCCATCCGACGCCTTACCCTGATCGCGATCGCGTGTCTCATGCTGTGCGCTGGGTCAGCCCAAGCCTCGACTCTGGTGATCGATGGGGCGGGCGACGGGCATGGCGTGGGGATGAGCCAGGACGGGGCACTTGGGTACGCCGAACACGGTTGGTCCTATAGCGCAATCCTCAGCCACTACTACACGGGCACAGCGATAGGACAGGCGCCCGCGAATACGGTTGTGAAGGTCTTGGTTGGCTCGAAGGTGAAGGTCATTCCGCTTGAAACATATGTACGCGGCGTTGTTTCCGCTGAGGTGTCGGCGAGCTGGCCGATGGCAGCGCTTGAAGCGCAGGCCGTGGCAAGTCGTACGTATGCGATCACCGCACACGCGGGTGGGACGAAGTTCGACGTGTATACCGACGACCGCTCCCAGGTCTACCGCGGCAAAGCGGCGGAAACGTCGCGTACGAACGCTGCGGTAGCTGCCACCGCGGGGCAGATCGTGACCTATGGCGGGCAGCCCGCGATCACCTACTTCTTTGCCAGCTCGGGCGGTCATACCGAGAACATTCAAGATTCATTCATCGGCTCTACCCCAGAGCCGTGGCTGATTGGAGTGGCCGACCCGTATGACGGGGGCCCCTTGCACCACTGGACAGTGAACATGAGCTTCGCCTCGGCTTCGTCGCGCTTGAGGGGACTCGTGAAGGGATCATTCAAGGGCATCGAGGTGCTGGGGCGCGGCAGTTCGCCAAGGATCGTCTCGGCTGAGGTGCTCGGTTCGAAGGGGCACACGCTCGTAAACGGGCCGGAATTGGCAGCGCGACTCGGTCTGTATGACACGTGGGCTTACTTCAGCGTCACCGACTCTCATGGCACCCACAAAGAGCCCGACCTGAGTGGACCATCCGCCCCAGCGCCAGTGCCCACGTCGACGCCTACACCCACGGCACAACCGGCAAGCGTGAATGGTCAGGGCGGATCCGTCGCGGCGCCTGGGCCCAACCCGGTGGTCCAGCCCACCGGCGTGACCGGGCAAGGCGGCGTTGCGGCCGGATAGCCGTACCCTGTGGCGGTGGACGCACCGCTGCTGATCGCCGACGTGCCGTGGCTGCTGTACCGGGCCTATTTCTCGCTGCCCAAATCAATCAAGGGCGCGGACGGGCAACCCGTGAATGCACTTTTGGGGACTGTCAATGCATTGCTGGCGGCGATCGAGGCACAGCCTCCGCGGGCGATCGTAATCTGCTTCGGAGCTGAGGAGGCCCTCTACCGGGTGGAGGCCTACCCGCCCTACCACGCCCACCGTGACCCGATGCCCGACGAGCTGGCCGAGCAGTGGCACAAGGCCCCCGCGTTGCTTGCGAGCTTCGGCTGGAGCGTGGCGGACGCGCACGAGTTGGAGGCCGACGATGCGATGGGCTCGCATGCACGCTTGGAGGCGCAAGCGGGCGGTCGAGCTTTGCTACTCACCGCTGACCGCGACCTCTATCAGGCGGTCGACGAGCGAGTGGCGGTCTTGGATTTGGGGAAGGGAGGGGCGTGCGTTGTGCTCGGACCGGAGCAGGTCGTGGAGCGTTACGGCATCTTGCCGGAACAGGTCCCTGACTTCATCGCCCTACGCGGAGATCCCTCCGATGGGATTCCCGGAGCTCCTGGGATAGGTGCCAAGACAGCGGCGTCCTTGCTGCGCACCTATGGAACCCTGGAGGCCCTCCTTGAGCAAGCCGAGCGACAGTGCACGGAGGCCAACCTCGGCGCACTGAGACCGCGCGTGTCAAGCGCGCTATATGAAAACGCGGATTTGCTGCGCACGTTCAAGCGCATAGCAACGCTCGTGGAGATCGAGGTAGAGCGCCCGCCTGACGGGCCCACCGACTTCGCGGGAGGCGCAGCGGCCGCCCAAGCCCTCGGGATGACCCGCCTGGCCGAGCGCCTCACCTCCACTACGGGGTGAACTTGACCGTGATGATGTCCCCGTCCCGCATGGCGTAGTCGCGGCCCTCCAGGCGCAGGGTGCCGCGATCGCGTGCGCCGGCGTAGCCGCCCGCGTCGACCAATTCGCGCCAGCCCACGACTTCGGCACGTACGAAGCCCTTTTGAATGTCTGTGTGGATCTGGCCCGCGGCGTGCCAGGCTGTGAGCCCGTCGCGCAAGTGCCAGGACTGCGCCGGCTTGGCCTCGCCGGCGGTGAAGAAGGCGATCAAGTGCAGCAGTGAGAAGGCACCGCGCACGATCCGCTGCAAGCTCGATTCGCCGGGTGGGTGGGGATATATTTCGGCGCGCATCAAGCTCGCTTCCTCCTCCTCGAGCTCTGCCAGCTCGGACTCGATGCGCGAGGAGACGGCAACCGCACCGGCACCTTGAGCCGCCGCGTGGGCGGCGATCTCCGCCGGCACTTCCTCGGAGCCCTCGTCTACGTTGGCCACGAACAGGACCGGCTTGGCGGTGAGCGAGCCGAGGTCGCGTAGCGCATGGGGAGCGTCCTCCGGTGCGGACACGCCACGGGCGGGCCGGCCCGCTTGCAACTCACCGATCACCTCGCGCAGCCATGCCTCCTCGGCGATCGCGACGCGGTCTCCTCCCTTGGCCTGCTTGGCGACGCGATCGACGCGGCGCTCAGCCTGCTCGAGGTCGGCCAAGATCAACTCGGTCTCGATCGTCTCGATGTCGGCGAGCGGGTCAACGCGTCCCTCTGGGTGGATCACGTTGTCATCGGTGTGAGCGCGAACGACGTGCACGATCGCATCTGTCTCACGGATATTGGCCAGAAAGCGGTTGCCCAAGCCCTCGCCTTTGTGGGCGCCCGCGACAAGGCCGGCAATATCGTGGAAGTCGATCGTGTCCCACACGATCTCTGAGGCTCCAACGGTGCCCGACACCTCGACGAGGCGCTCGTCGAGCACCGGCACAACCGCCACGTTGGGCTCGATCGTCGTGAAGGGATAGTTGGCGGCCTCTACGCCCGCCTTCGTGAGCGCGTTGAAGAGTGAGGACTTACCCGCATTAGGCAGCCCCACGATGCCTATGCGCGTGCTCATCCCACAAGCCTCCTAGAGGGTCGAGGGGCAAGCAAGACAAGGGCGCACCGACCGCGGTGGCTTGTGCACATAAGGGAGAGAGGACGCCGTATTGCGCCGCCCCTCGACCCCCTAGGCACTGAAGCCGACGCGCATGTCGCTGTCCTCGATGCGGACATAGACGACCTGGCCGAGGTATAGCCGCACAGGCCCCTCCTCGGTTGCGAGTTCGTGCCAACCGCCGTCGCCGAGCGACTTGTACAGCGTCTCGAGCTGCTCGTCGGTGACGCGCAAGGAGAGTACCTGCCCGCCTTGGAAGCCAACGCTCACACGCCGGTGGGGATGGGCCATCAGTGAACCTCCACTGGTTGAACTAGCTCGGTGAGCACGCTTTGGGTGCCCTTCGGATGCAGGAAAGCAACGCGGGAGCCTCGTATGCCGACACGCGGCTGCTCGTCGATGAGGGGCAGGCCAGCCGCCTTGAGCGAGTCGAGCGTCGCATCGATATCGGACACTTGATAGGCCACGTGGTGCAAGCCGGGTCCGCTCTTGGCCAGAAACCTGCCGACAGGCGTGTCATCGCTCAAGGGCGCCAACAGCTCGACGTGGTTCTCGCCAACGTCGAGCAGCACTGCCTCGACGCCTTGCTCCTCGACGATCTCGCGGTGGGCGACGGTCATCTTGAAGGCGTCTCTGTAGAGCGCGATCGAGGTCTCGATGTCCTCGACGGCTACGCCAATGTGATCGATGCGATTGAACACTCCCGGCAGTCTAGTGTCTGGACCCGAGACGAAATGCGCTCGGCACTGCCAAGCGCCGTCAGGTTCCCTCGGGTGCGACGCGGGGAACCGTGGCCGGCACGCCCGTAGGCACATCGGTAGGTACCGCAGCCGCGACGCGCAGCCCGACGCCGGGCCTACGTTCCAGGCGCGGCACGCCAACCATCACCCGGTCGATCGCTTCGCGGTCGAGCACCTCGTTGACCAGCAACTCAGCAGCAAGTGCGTCGAGCTGGGCGCGATGGCTAACGATCATCTTGCGAGCCGCCCGGCGCGCCTCCTCGACCAGCTCCCTGCGCTCCTCATCACGCAGGCGCAAGGTCGTCTCGGACAAGCGCACGTCCCCGTCGGGGGTGCGCCCCACACCGGCGCTACCCATCGCATAGTCGTGCACCATCGAATGGGCGATATCGGCAACCCGCTTGAGATCGTCGGAGGCGCCAGTCGTGATCGCTCCGAAGACGACCTGCTCGGCCACGCGACCGCCGAGCAGAACGGTCATGTAGTCGAGCAGCTCCTCGCGTGTCTTCAAGTAGCGATCCTCGGCGGGCAGGTTGAGTGTGTAGCCGAGCGCCCGCCCGCGCGGCACGATAGAGATGCGGTGCACACGGTCAACTGACGGCAGAAGCTCGCCACAGAGGGCGTGCCCTGCCTCGTGAAAAGCGACGACGCGCTTCTCGTGGGCGTTGAGAACCCGGTGGGACTGCACCCCGGCGATCACGCGCTCCAAGGCACTGTCGAAGTCGGCACCCGTGATGCTCTTGGCGCCGCGCCGCGCCGCGAAGATGGCGGCCTCGTTGCAGATGTTCGCCAGATCCGCCCCCGTTAGGCCGCTCGTCTGTGCCGCCACCAAGCCGAGGTCCACGTCTCCCAGAGGCTTGTCGCGCGTGTGCACCCCAAGCACTCCCTTCCTGCCCTTCACGTCGGGCGGGCTGACAAAGATCTGGCGGTCGAAGCGACCCGGACGCAACAAGGCAGGGTCGAGCTTGTCGAGCAAGTTCGAGGCGGCGATCACGACGAGCCGCCCGCTCGTCTCAAAGCCATCCATCTCGACGAGCAGTTGGTTAAGCGTCTGATCCTTCTCTCCCGAGAAGTCAGCACCACGGCGACCGCCGACGGCATCGAGCTCGTCGATGAAGATGATCGCGGGCTCCTGCTTGCGCGCGATCGCAAACAATCGCCTTATGCGGGCGGCACCGAGACCCGCGAACATCTCCACGAAAGCGGCGGCCGACTGGGCGAAGAACTGCGCGCCGGACTCGTGCGCAACGGCCTTGGCCAGCAAGGTCTTGCCGGTGCCGGGCGGGCCGTGCAGAAGGATGCCCTTGGGCACCTTCGCGCCGAGCTTCGCGAATTGCTTGGGGTCGCGCAGGAACTCGACGATCTCCTGTAGCTCGGCCTTGGCCTCATCGGCCCCGGCGATGTCCTTCCATGCGACCGACTGATCCGAGGACGGCTTGATCTGCTGCGGCTTGACGCGCGGCATCACTTTCAAGGTGCGCCACATCAAATAGAGGAGCGCTGCAAAGAACAGGATCATCACAACGCTGGACCACTGGTAGGCCCATTCCTGGATCTTTGTGACGAAAGAAGCCGCGAGCAGCATCACTAAAGCAACGCGCTCACCCCAGCAGTTCTAGCGCGAGCTGTCGGTAGAAGTCCGCGGCCCAGGCCAAATCGCGCACGTCGATGCGCTCGTCGGGCGCATGAATCAACGCTTGGGTCTCAAGCAGGGACTGGTGGCGTTGCGGGAAGAACCCATAGGCAACGCACTCCGGGAATGCTGCCCTGAAGTGGCGCGAGTCGGTGAAGCCGGGCAAGATCGTCGGCACGGTCTTTGCGCCGGGATCCTGAGTCGAGATCCACCTGTCGAGCGCCTCCATCAAAGGCGACTCGATCGGCGAGCGGTTGCCGGTGACGCGCTCTGTGAAGTCGATCCGCAGCAGATTGGTCGCATGCGATCCGTCAGATCCGCCCGCGAACTCGAGCGCGAGCCCATCTATCCCGTCGAGCACCTGCTCGATCGCACGCACGGTCTCCGCTTCGCCCAGGCCGGGGGGCACGCGGCAATCGACCCGCAACTCGGCTTTGGAGGGGATCACGTTGATCTTCTCGGAAGCTGAGATCTTGGTGGGCGCGAAGGTGACGCCGAACATGGGCTCAAGCAGCTGCAGCAGTCGCGGGTCGATCTTCTCCAAGCGCGCGAGCGCGGCGGCCGGGTTGCGCTCGTCCTCGCCCACGCCGCGCAGGAACGCGAGCGGCTCGGTAGTGGGGGTGAGCGCAGGCTGCTTGGTGGCGAATCGTTCGAGCACAGGCGCGAGCTTCACGAGCGCGTTGTCGCCCAACTTAGGCATCGAAGCGTGCCCTGCCGCCCCGTCGGTGCTCACCGTGAAGCGGAAGACACCCTTCTCGGCGCAGCACACGCCGTAGTAGCGCTGGCCGTCGAGCTCGAAGTGCGGGCCACCACCCTCGTTGAGCAGCATGTCGCAGCGCACCTTCTCTGGATGGGTCTCACACAGCCACTTGGCGCCGAGCTCGCCACCGGTCTCCTCATCCACGACGGCCACGACGAGCAGGTCGCCCTGTGCCGGTCGCCATCCCTCGCGCGCGAGCCCAACCGCCGCTGCGACCTCGGCCGCAACCTGGGACTTCATGTCAAGCGAGCCGCGCCCCCATAGCGAACCGTCGACGATGTCCCCGGACCACGGGTCGTGGGTCCACTCGCTCGCATCCGCCAGCACAGTGTCCACGTGGCCGAGGTAGCAAAGCGTGGGGCCGTCTTGCTTGCCTTTCAAGCGAGCCACCAGGTTCGGCCGACCCGGGACCGCGGCGAGCAGCTCACACTGGAAGCCCGCGCCCGCGAGGAGCGCCTGCAGGTGCTCTATCGCCGCGTGCTCTTCGCCGGGCGGGTTAACGGTGTCGAAACGGATCAGGCTCTGAAGGAGCGCTGTGGCATCCGCGGCGAGTGTCCCGTCGCCGGCTGACCGCTGTCCCGTGCTTGTGGGGTCGCCTCCAGCGGCGAGCCCTGCTGCAAGGTCTCCTCCTGCGCCCACGTGTTCGATCCTACGCCACCGGGCAAGCGTGGGCAGGCGGCGAGCAGTTCCTGTGTATACGGATGGGTGGGATGCGCGAGCAACTCGGGGGCCTCCCCCAACTCGACGATCTTGCCTGCTTGCATGACCGCGATCCTGTCGGCCACCGCTTCCACGGTGGTGAAGTCATGTGGAGACGAGCACGTAGGCACAACCAAGCTCACCTTGAAGCTCGATCAGCAGTTCGATCACCCCTCGCCGGATCGAGGCGTCCAAGGAAGACACCGGCTCGTCCAAGAGCACAAGTCGCGGCTCGCCCGTGAGAGCACGCGCGATACCAACACGCTGGCGCTCCCCGCCGGAGAGCTCGTGCGGGAAGCGCGTTGCTTGCGCCGGCTTCAGGCCTACCCGCTCCAGCAGTCGCTCGGCCCCCGCGCATGCCTCCGAGGCCCCCAGACCCCGTGCGCGCAGGGCACGCTCGAGCGTGCTGCCCACCCGTCGCCTGGGATTCAGCGAAGCCTGGGAGTCCTGGAAGACCATCCCGAGCCCGCGACGCGCGGAGGCCAGCTCGCGTCGGCTCGCACGCGCCAGGTCCTGACCGCCGAGGCGGATGGTGCCATCGGCCGGCTCGATCAAGCAAGCGATCGAGCGCAGCAAGGTCGTCTTGCCGCAACCCGACTCCCCCACGATGGCAAGCGTCTCGCCCTCCTCGACCGTGAGCGAGACTCCATCAAGAGCGGCAATCCCCGCGCTGCGCCTGTCGCTTGCGGCGTAGTCGACGCGCAGATCCTGGACCTCCAAAAGGGGTGCCCTACGCGCGCGCGTAGGGGGCGCCTTCACGAAAGACAACAACTCCTCCTCAGCGGAGCCGGCAGAGGCACGGGCAAGAGCCGATTCACGCACGCGCGCGGGTGCGGCCCGGCGCGTCAGTGGAGGCTCACGCGTTCGTAGAGGCTCACGCGTCGGTTGGGCTTCGCGGGCGGGTCGGGCTTCGCGCACAGGCCGAGCCTTGGGGTGAGGCTGCAACGCCTCCAGCAAGCCTTGCGTATAGGGATGCGCGGGCTGCTCGAAGATCTCCGTGGCCGTCCCCTGCTCGACGATGCGCCCAGCCTGCATCACAGCGACGCGATCGGCGATGTCCGCGACCACACCGAAGTCGTGGGTGATCAAGACGATGCTGAGATCCTCCTGCTCGCGCAAGTCCTTCAGCTGGGCAAGAATCTGCGCTTGCACGGTCACATCGAGCGCGGTCGTGGGCTCGTCGGCGAGCAGGACCTTGGCACCGAGCGAGAGTCCCATCGCGATCATCACGCGCTGGCGCATGCCGCCGGATAGCTCATGTGGGTAGGCGCGCACTCGCTCCCGAGCCCTCGGTATGCGGGCGCGCTCCATCAAGTCACCAGCGCGCTCCAAGGCCCGCTCCTTGGAAACGAACGGTTCGTGGGCCCTAATCTGCTCGGCGATTTGATCGCCGACGCGGTAGACAGGGTTAAGCGAGGACTGGGGGTCCTGGAAGACCATCGCAAGCTCGGCGCCTCTGACGCGCCGCAGCTGGGCCTCCGACGCGCCGATCAAATCACGGCCATCGAACAGGGCACGCCCCGAAATTGTCGTGTTGGGCCCACGCGTGAGCCCCATCAGAGTCATTGCGCACACCGACTTGCCCGAGCCTGACTCACCCACGATCGCCAAGACCTCGCCGTGGCCGAGCGCGAAGGACACGCCCTCCACCGCACGAACCTCACCGTCATGCGTAGCGAAAGAGACGCTCAAGTCGCACACGTCGAGCAACGGCCTGGAACCCGCCCCGAGAGCGCCGAGGCCGCCGGGGGAGTCCGCAGGACGGCCGAGCCCGGTTGGATCGAGACCTCTGTAGGCCAGCGGCTCTTTGGTAGGCCCCTCGGGGATCACGACAGCCTCACGCGGGGATCGAGCAAGGCATAGGCGATGTCGACAAGCGTGCTGAGCACAACTACGGCAGCCGCCACAAGCATCGTGACAACCATCACCGGCGGGATGTCGAGACGACCGATCGACTGTGCCGCGTACTGGCCGACGCCGCCGAGGTTGAAGACCGACTCCACGAGGATCGCTCCGCCGCCGATCACCCAGGCGAAGTCGAGGCCCCACAAGGTGACGATCCCCGTCAAGGAGTTGCGCAGAACGTGGCGGATAAGGACGCGCCGCTCGGAGAGCCCCTTAGCGCGAGCGGTGCGCACGTAATCCTCGCTCATCACGTCGAGCAGGTTGGCGCGCAACAGGCGCGAGTAGACGCCGATCGAGACGACCGACAAAGCCACCCAAGGCATCAGCATGTGCGTGAACCAACCCCAAGGATCGCTTGTGAGCGGCACGTAGCCTTCAAGCGGCAAGAGGTGCCACTGATAGCCGAGCCAATAGAGCATGATCGCGCCGAGGAAGAACACCGGCATTGAGATGCCAGTGAGTGAGATCACGGTCAGTGCGCGGTCGAGCAGCCCTCCCGCGTTGATCGCGCTGAGCAATCCGAACAGGACTCCGACCGCCAGCCAGATGATCCCCGCGCCGAGCGCGAGTGAGATCGTGGGCGGCAAGTCGCGGACTATTTCCTGCTCGACGTTGGTCTGCTGGGAATAGGAGATCACGCTTCCATCGAGCACCTTTTCCATCGTCCTCGCATACTGGACGTAGATCGGCTTGTCGAAACCCCATTGCACACGTACGTCCTGCACCTGCTGGGGGGTTGCGAGGCGTCCGGCCATACGCAGAGCCGGATCGCCGCTCGGGATCGCCTGGAAGATCAGGAAGGTGAGCACGGTGATCGCGAACAAGACCGCGACGAGCGAAGCGAGGCGACGAGCGAGAAAGCGCGCGATCCAGGCGTGGCGGTAGACGGCGGATGAGAGACGCGAGGTGGGCGGACTGAGACGGGGCGCCGAAGAGCTGCCGGTCAGGTCCGGAATGCCCGATGCGGAGGAGGCCTCCATCACAGCCGCCCCCGCAAGGAGGCCTTCGGATCAAGCGCGTCGCGCACGGCGTCGGCGAACACGTTCACCGAGAGCACAGTCAAGACGAGCATGATCCCCGGGACCAAGACGAGGTGGATCGCCCCGGGCATGAGGCGCGTGCCGTCGGCGATCATCGTGCCCCACGAGGAGCTCGGGGCCTGGACGCCCGCCCCTAGGTAGGAGAGGGCAGCCTCCAAGAGGATCGCGTTGGCCACGATCAGAGGCGCGAACACGACGATCGTGGAGGAGAGGTTGGGCAGGATCTCACTCGCCATGATCCGCATCGAGCCGAGACCTTGCACGCGCGCCGCGTCGACGAACTCGCGCTCACGTAGCGAGAGGGCCTGCGCGCGCAAAGGCTTGGCGACATACGGGAAGACGACCACCCCGATCACAAACGCCGGCAAGAGCAGCGAGCCGCTGTGCAAGGTGAACAGCCCGAGGTTGATCCCACCGACAGCCAAGGCCACGCCGAGCGCCACGCCCAACAAGACGGCCGGGTAGGCCCATACGAGGTCGAACAAGCGCGAGAGCACGCCGTCGGTGAGCCCGCGCATATAGCCCGCAAGCATTCCCAAAGCGATCGCGAGGACCAAGGTGATCGAGGTCGCGATGGCGGCGATCTCCAAGGAGTTGCGCCCTCCGTAGAGCAGCCTGACCGCCACGTCGCGGCCGTTGGAGTCGGCCCCAAGCAGGAAGCGCCCTTTCCAAGTCGGCCCGATCGGCACCCCTGTCGGCGAGACGACGTCCACTTGCTTGCCGTCCACGCTCACCGTCTCGGTTATGTGATTGTCGTTAGGCCCCGTGTGGGCGATGTCTTTCGCATAGACCGGCGCGAGCAGACAGGCAAGCACGATCGCGACGAACAGCGCTCCGAACGCAAGCGCCACGCGGTTGCGTAGGACGGTCCTCATACCTACTCATCGCCACGAGGACACCCGCCCCTTTAGCCCCGGTAGGGGCCGGCCACTATTTCAACTGGAGACTGCTCCAGTCGTTGCCGTAGACGGGATGGAAGACGGCTGCCCCGAAGTTGATCCGGTCGGAGAAGAACTTGGGCACCTCGTCGTAGCCGAAGGGCGCCATGTAGGCCTTTTGGGCGGTGTACAAGTCGAGCGCCTGCCAGCGGCTCAAGACTGAGTCGAGCTGAGAGGAAGGCGTGGGCGAGAGTGCGGCCAGTTCGGACTGGATGTGGGGGTCGTCGACCTGGGAGAGGTTGTGATTTTCGGTCGGCAGGATCGAGTGGGCGTCAAGCAGCTGGTAGAAGTCGATCGGGTTGGGGAAGTCCTGGCTGAAGGACATCCAGCCGGTCTGGACTTTGTTGGAGAGGTTGCCGACGGTCGGGTAGTACTGGGCGTCGGCGACGATCTTCTCAGTCGCTTTGAGGCCAATTTCGTTGAGCACGCCGGCGTAGTAGTCGACGAATTCCTTGTGCGGGGCGCGCGAGCCGCCCCAGACGGTCACAGAGGTGCCGGCGAGACCGGACTTTTGCACCAGTTCCTTTGCCTTGGCGACATTCGGGCCCGCATTCGGTTCGCCGTATGGGCAGGGGCTGGATGGGTGGCCGGGCATGCCCACTGGCAGGAAGAAGCAGGCGGGATCGAGCATGCCTGAGTCCAGGCGCTGTAGGGCACGGCGGTCGATCGCGTAGTTGACTGCTTCGCGTACGAGCGGGCTGCTGAAGGGCTTGGATTTGACGTTCAGGAAGAAGTACTCGCCGGAGACGGTGGCTTCCTTGGCGTAGCGTTCCTTGGCCTGAGCTTCGACCTTGGTGAGCAAAGTCGGCGGGATCGTGTCGTTGTAGTCGAACACGTCGGCGCTGTTGTCGAGCACCTGCTCGGTCTCGCTCTGGTTGTTGGAGACGATCTTCACGTTGACGTTCACGTGCCCGGCCGGCACGCCGGGGATCGTGGAGTCGGAGAAGTGGGGGTTGCGGATCAGCGAGAACGACTTGTTAGGCACGACGCTTGTGATCTCGTAAGCGCCGACGCCGGGCGGCGGGCTGTTGGGGAGGCTCTTCATCGGCGTGTCGCCGGGAACGAGCCCAGCGGCCGGGAAGGCGAGCACGTTGAGGAACGGGCCATAGGGCGCGGCGAGCTTGATCGTGATCTTGCCAGTCGAATCATTGGCCTGGATGCCGGAGATGGTGGAGGCCTTGCCCTTGTCGAAAGCTTCGCCACCAACGATGTTTTCGGTGAGCAGTTCCTTCTCGCCCCAGCCGAGCTTGATAGCGCGTTCGATCGTGTGGGTGAAGTCCGAGGCCTCCACAGGCGTGCCGTTGGAGTAGACGAGGCCTTTGCGCAAAGTGAACGTGTAGGTCTTGCCGTCTGAGGAGACGGTCGGCAGGCTTTCGGCCAGACCGGCAATTAGCTTGGTGCCGGCTTCGCCTGAGGCGTGGGCGTAGGTGACGAGGCCCGTGTAAGTGATCCAAGTAGCCTCGTAGGACTGCGTTGTGAAGCCGAGTCCCGGGTCAAGCGAGTCGGGGGCGGTGCCCATCAGTACGGTGGCCGTGCCGCCTGTGCCGCCGCTCGTAGACGAAGTTGAGGAGCTGCCGCAGGCACTTACGCCCACGATCAAGACGAGTGCGAGCGATATTCCAAGCAGCGTATGAAGCGGCTTGTAGCGTCGACTAGAAGCCCCGTAACCATGCCCATCCCTATCGAGATGCCCCCTATGCACTTGTGCCCCCTCCTGCTCGCGACCAGGCGAGTCTCGTAATGTGTGCCACTAAGTACATGGTTCGACAACCCTTGTCGGCAACCTTTAGCGAAACTTGAAGTATTCAAATGAGCTTGGACGCCATCCAAATCGTTAACCAGGAGCAAGATGCGACTGGGTATGAGACGTGCGTCATCGATCCGGCCAATGGCGCGCCGCTCGGAACCGTGATGGGGACAACACCCGGCGGTGTGGAGGAGGTCGTGGGGCAGGTCGCGAGCGTGCAGCCACTGTGGGCGCTGCTACGGATGGAGGATCGCGCCCGCTACATGCGGCGCATGGCCCAGGCGATCGTCGACGAACTTGACGATCTGCGCGAGGCGATCGCGCGCGAGCAAGGGCGCCCACGCACGGAGGTGGCCACGCTGGAGCTACTGGCGGCAATCGATGCGCTCAAGTGGGTCGCACAGGAGGGGGCGAGCGTGCTCGGAGGACGTCGGGTGGGTGTGCATCGCTCGTTGTTCTTGACAAAGCGCGCGCGCATCGCTTACGAGCCGTACGGCGTGGTAGGCGTGATCGGTGCCGGCAGCGCGCCATTCGCGCAACCACTCGGACAGATCACGGGCGCCCTGCTGGCCGGCAATGGCGTCGTGTTCAAGCCCGCGCCGCGGGCGAGCCTGACGGCCGAGCGGATCGCGCGCGTGCTCGCGCGAGCGGGCCTGCCCGAGGGACTTGTGCGCGTTATCCACGGAGGCGCAGACGTGGGCTTGGAGCTGGCGAGGGCGCCCGTGGACAAGCTCCTGTTTACCGGTTCTCCCGCCACAGGCCGGGCCGTGGCGAGGGAGTGTGTGTCCCATGAGAAGGAGGTGACGGTCGAGCTGGGCGGCAAGGACGCAATGCTCGTGCTCTCCGACGCTCACGTGGGACGGGCGGCCGCGGGTGCGCTGTGGGCGGGGTGCGCGGGCGCTGGGCAGGCACGGGGCGCGGTGGAGCGCATATACGCCGCCCCCGAGGTCACCGAGCGGCTCGTAGCAAGACTTGTGGCCGGTGCCCGCGCACTCACAGTCGGCGACCCGGGCGACCCGGGCGTGCAGATGGGCCCGCTCGCTTCGACACGAAGACTGGCGCATGTGTGCGAGCTAGTGGATGAGGCGGTTGCGCAAGGAGCGACGTTGCACTGTGGTGGGCCTGTCGCGCCAGCGGACCTAGTTAGGCTCGCTTCCTCTAATCCAACTGAGTCTGAGCAAGACACGGCGAACGGCGGCGGTCCACGGTCGCACGCCGGTGCGTTCTATGCACCGGCGGTGCTCACGGGGGTGACTCACGAGATGCGAGTGATGCGCGAGCCTGTGGGCGGCCCGGTGCTTGCGATCATGAGTTTTGACTCTGTGTCGGAGGCGATCGGGCTGGCAAACGACAGCCCTTACGGCCTGGGGGCATCGGTGTGGACGGCCGATCGCTACCGGGGCATGCGAGTCGCCCGCGAGCTGGACGCGGGAATGGTGTGGCTAAACGACCACCTGCCGAGCCCAGCCGTGTCACGTGGTCCGTGGGGCGCAACCGCGGGCAGTGGCCTGGGACGCACCCTCGGCGAAGCGGGCTTGAGGGCATGCGCGCAGGAGAAGTTGATCACTTGGGACCCCTCGGGCGTGCGGGGACTGTGGTGGGGGCCGTATGACGAACTGTCGGCGCGTGCGGCGCAGACCGCTGCACGGTTGCGCTCAACACGGGATACCGACCGCGAGCGCGCCTGGCGCCAGGGTGGAACGGCGCTCGCGCGCGTGGGTCTTCGGGCGCTCGCTCGTAGGTCGTAACCTGTAGCCATGCCCGCCCAGGCTTATGCAGGCAAGGAGTGCGTGTGCCAACTGCGCAAGGGAATCTGCGACCAGAGCTGCGTCGCGGACATGCTCAGCACACCCTTTTACATCGCTTGCCTGAAGCTGAAGGGCCGGCGCAGCCTGGTGGTGGGCGGCGGTGAGATCGGCCTGGAGAAGGTCGAGGGCCTGCTCGCGTGCGACGGTGAAGTGACCCTGATCGCGCCGGAGGCCGAGCCGGAGCTTGCGAAATACGCGGATGAGGGCTCGATCCGCTGGGAGCGCCGCAGCTACGCGGGAGCAGAGGATCTGGAGGGCGTGTTCATGGCGATCGCCGCCACGAACGACACGGACGTGAACATCGCGGTGTATGAGGACGCCGAGCGCAGGGCGATGCTCGTGAACGTGGTGGACGTGCCGCCGCTGTGCAACTTCATCTTGCCGGCGATCGTGCGCACGGGGCCCCTGGCGATCGCAATCTCTACGGCGGGCGCCTCACCGGCGCTGGCCAAGCGGATTAAGCGGGAAATCGCGGAGCAGTTCGGCGCGCCGTATGCTCAGCTCGCCGTCCTGCTCAACGAGGTGCGCGGGTGGGCCAAGGGCACGCTGCCCACCTACCAAGACCGCAAGCAGTTCTTCGAGGGGATCGTGAACGGAGATCCCGACCCAGTGAGACTGCTGCGCGAGGGAGCGGCAAATAGCAGCGACGACGCAGGCGAGCAAGCGGTGCGCGAGCTGATCGCGCGTGCGCAAGGCGAGCACGAGCAGCGCCTCGCCGCAGTCTGAGCTAGCGGATGATGGACCTCGAAGTCCAGCTGGCGGGCGGGGTCGCCGTCGAGGACACGGCGGTGGCAATCGCGCTTGAGGGGCTAACACGCAACTACGGTGAACGCACGGCGCTTGAGGACGTGTCATTCACGCTACCCGCCGGCGAGACGCTTGTCGCATTCGGCCCCAATGGCGCCGGCAAGACAACGCTGCTGCGGATTCTGGCGACGCTATTGCGCCCACATTCCGGCAAGGTCAGGGTGCTCGACGCACAGCTACCGGACGAGGCCTGGCAAGTACGGGGGCGCATCGGCTTGCTGGGCCACGAGCCACTGCTCTATAGAGAGCTGACCCCGCGCGAGAACCTGCGCTACCACGCACGCCTGCACGATGTGGAGGACGATCGCGTAGAGCACCAGCTCGACGCTGTTTCGATGACCAGCAGAGCGGATGAGCCCGTGAGAACGCTCTCGCGGGGCATGGTGCAGCGCGTGGCAGTAGCCCGCGCAACGCTGCACGACCCAGAGTTGCTGCTGCTGGACGAGCCCTACGCCAACCTCGACCCGGCGGCGATAGAACTGGTGGAGCCATTGATCGGCGCGGGAAGCGGACGCACCCGCGTGTTGACAAGCCACGACCCCGGACGAGGACTGGCCGAGGCCGATCTCGTGCTCGGATTGCGTGGGGGACGCGTTTCCTTGCTGGCGGACGCCGCGGGCGTGAACTCCGAGGAGATTGCGGGGTTGTATCGGTGAGCGCTCCGTCTACTCCCTCTTCGGGGACGACAGGGCCGCATGCGGCCCTGTCTCGGGACGTGCATGCACGTCCCGACGGACCTGTACATGTACAGGTCCGAACAGCAAAGGTCGTACGTGCCCTCCTGCGCAAGGAGCTTTTGGTCGAGCTCCGCACCTTGGAGTCGATCCCGGGCATGTCCTTGTTCGCGGTGACCACGTTCGTGGTGTTCCACTTCGCCTTGAACCAGAACACGGTGAGCGGCCAGGAGGCGGCAGGCATCCTGTGGGTGACCTTGCTGTTTGCGGCCATGCTCGGCGTGAACAGATTGTTCGTGGCCGACGCCGACCAAGGCGGCTTCGATGCCTTCTTGCTGGCGCCTGTGGACCGCAGCGCACTGCTGATTGCGAAGGCGCTCGCCTTGCTCGCCTACCTGTTTGTGCTCGAGCTCATAGCGGTCCCGGCGTTTGGGCTGCTCTTGCTCGGACCCCCGCTCGGCCAGGCTCTCCCCGGTCTGCTGGCACCCTTGGCCTTGGGCGATCTTGGCGTGGCGGCGATCGGCACGCTCGTGGCCGCCATGGCCGTGCGCACGCGCGCGCGGGACCTGCTCGGTCCGATGTTGACCTTGCCGCTGTTGGTTCCCGTGGTGATCGGCTGCGCCCGTGCCACGGCGCCGCTCCTGCAAGCGGTCCATCCGGAAGGCATGCCCCTGCGTTGGCTGGGAACGCTAGGGCTCTATGATCTTGTGTTCGGCCTCATCGCCTACGCCGTATTCGACTTCCTCCTGGAGGACTAAAGGCCACCGATGCGCAGCCCTTCACTCCGCGCCCTCTCCGTCGCCACCGTCGCGGCTTTCTGCGTGGCGCTCAGTCTCGTGTTCTTCTATGCCCCGATCGAAGCCGAAGAAGGCTTCCTGCAGAAGATCTTCTACCTGCATGTGCCTTTGGCGATCGTGACCTTGAGCGGCTTCGTGATCGGTGGCCTGATGGCGATCGCCCACCTGCGCACACGTGACCAGCGCTGGGACCTGCGCTCATACGTGACCATCCACATGAGCCTCATCTTCGGCGTCGCGGTCCTAATCACCGGTTCGATCTGGGCGCGCGCCTCGTGGGGACACTGGTGGGTGTGGAACGAGCCCACGCTCGTCTCGTTCTTGATCATCTTCCTGCTCTACGCCACCTATCAGCCCTTGCGCTTCGCGATCGAGGACCCTGAGCGCCAGGCTCGCTATGCCTCGGTGTTCGCGATCATGGCTGGGGCTTTCGTGCCGCTCAACTTCATCGCGGTGAGACTGTCCGCCTCGTTCGTGCACCCACGTGTCTTGGGCAGTAGCTCGAACCTGCCGGGCCCGATGATGCTCACGTTCGTCGTGTCTTTGGCGGCAATGGCCTTGTTGTTTGCCACGCTCTGCTCCTATGAGCTGGCCGCCAAGCGCACTCGCATCTTGCTCAAAGCCCGCTCCAGGATCCTAGGCTTCCAATGATCCCCTTCCTTACAGCGATCTCCTTCGCGGCAACCTTGCCTGAACACTCCAATGACGGCTATGTCGCCGCTGCCTACATCGTGTTCCTCGCGATCGTCCTCATCTATGTGGCGATCATGGCCATCCGTCTTGGTCGGGTGGAGCGCAAGGTCGAGGACTTGCGTCGCGATCCAAATCAAGGGGACCCTACGCGCGCGCGTAGGGCAGGCCTTGGAGAGGACCCCAACTCCTCGCTGCCGGACCGTCCATCCCCAGAAGGCGCCAAGCAGGAACGCGAGACGGTATGAGCACCCTGAAAGGCATACCCAGCGGGCACATGACAAGCGAACTGCTGGCACTCGGCATGTCCCATAAGACGGCGCCCGTGGCCTTGCGTGAGCGGCTTGCATTTACAGAGTCCCAGGCCGTCGAGTTCGCCGAGCTGCTCGTTGCAAGCCCCGAGGTGAGCGAGGCGGTGGTCATCTCCACGTGCAACCGCACCGAGATCTACCTCGTCGTGGGCGGGGTCGGGGGGATGGGCGGGGACTCGCTACAGGCGGAGACCGAGGTGCTCGGCTTGCTTGCCCGCCGTGCAGGTATTCGCCCCACAGAGCTCGCGCAGGAGATCTACTCGCCGCGCAACTGTGAGGCCGCGCGTCAGCTCTACCGCGTTACCTCGGGCCTTGAGTCGATGATCGTGGGCGAGGCCGAGATCCAAGGCCAGGTCAAGCGCTCATATGAGGCGGCGCTGCGGGCCGGCGTGACGGGCGCCTTGTTGAACCGACTGTTCGCGGCTGCTTTGACGACCGGCAAGCGGGTGCGCTCGGAGACGGGCATCGGCTCGAGTCGGGTGAGCGTGCCCTCAGTTGCCGTTGACCTAGCCCAGGACGTGCTCGGCGGCCTGGAGCAGCGCCACGTGATGATCCTCGGCGCGGGCGAGACCAGCGAGCTGACCGCCCAGGCGCTTGCCCATCAAGGGGTCGGCACGATCTTCGTAGCCAACCGCCATGCCGATCGTGCGCGCAGCCTCGCGCAGCGCTTCGGAGGGTCGGTGGTGGGACTCGACAAACTTCCCGAACAGCTCCTGGAGGCCGACATCGTTGTCTCCTCTACCTCTTCTCCTCATCCGATCGTCGGCGCCGAGGAGCTCGAAGTCGTGATGGAGCAGCGCACGGGCCGTCCTTTGCTCTTGATCGATATCGCCGTGCCGCGCGATGTGGACGCGCGTTGCGCGGACGTCGAGGGAGTCACCTTGTATGACATCGACGACCTACAAGAGGTGGTGCGGCGCAACCTGGGAGCCCGCGAAGAGATCGTGCCCCAGGCCGAGGAGATCGTGGAGGAGGAGATCAGGCGCTTCGCCCGCTGGCTCGGCCAGCTTGAGACCTTGCCCACGGTCAGTGCTCTGCGCGAGCACGGGAATGAGATCGTGGAGCAGATCCTGGCCGAGAACGCTGGACGCTGGGAGTCTGCTTCTGAGCGCGACCTGATGCGCGTCGAGGCGGTCGCGCGCGCCGTCCTAAGCCGCTTGCTTCACGAGCCCACTATTCGTCTGCGTAGCCTCTCAGCCGAGCGCACCCACGAGGGCACCCCCCATAGTGGGGGGCAGGCCGGAGCCCACGCCAGCTTGCAGCTCGTGCGCGAGCTGTTTGGACTCGATACTCCACAAGGGGGCACACCCCATAGCGGAGCGCAGGCAAGCGACTCGCCCGCACACAGTGAGCCGTCGGGCGACGGCGCGGAGGCGCAGCTCGCTGAGGTGCGCTCGATCAAGAGCGCCCGCAAGGGCTCCTAGGAGCGCTTGGTCGTGCGAATCGGCACGCGCGGCAGCGCACTAGCGCTGGCCCAGGCCCGCCTGGTGAAGCAGTGGCTCGGCGGAGGCGAGATCGTGATCGTGCGCACACGCGGAGACGTAATGCACGATCACACCAGTGTGGGCGGCAACGGTCACGCCGGCAACGGCACAAGCAACGGCCTGGGCAACGGCACAAGCAAGACCGGCCCTGCCAAGGTGGGCGATGCACCAGTTGAGGGTGGCGCCAGCCAGGCGCCGATTCCGGCGGACAAGATCAGGCGCGGCGATGACAAGTCACGCTGGGTAGCAGAGCTCGAGCAGGCCTTGCTCTTAGGCGAGATCGACGTAGCGGTTCACTCCGCAAAGGACATCCCGGTCGATCTCACTGACGGCTTGGAGCTACTCGGCTCGCCCAATCGAGCCGCCGCCGAGGACGCCTTGATCGGGGTGCGTTCGATCGAGGAACTCCCCCAAGGCGCGTGCGTGGGCACAAGCAGTATTCGCCGCGCCGCCCAGCTGCGCGCCGCGCGCGCGGATCTTGAAGTGGTGAGCCTGCGCGGAAATATCGATACGCGCTTGCGCAAGCTCGCCACTGCGGTCATCGCAAGCGGAGATGGCAGCGGCGGCGAGACAGGTGGAAGAGGATCCGGATTCAACGCGATCGTGCTCGCCAAGGCCGGGCTCATTAGATTGGAACGCGAGCGCGACATCGGCTGCACGCTCGATCCGACCCGCTTCGTGCCGGCTCCCGGACAAGGGGCACTCGGTCTGCAAGCACGCGCCGGAAACGAGGCCGTGCGGGCCGCCGTTGAGCCGATCATCGACAAGGACGCATCGGCCTGCTTGACGGCCGAGCGCGCCTTGGCCCATGCGCTGGGAGCAAGCTGCAATACCCCTCTGGGGGCATATGCCGTGCCGGCGGGCTGCGGATGCCTGCACTTGCGCGCCTGGGTGGGTTTGCCCGACGGCTCGCAGTGGGTCGCCGATGAGCTGCTCGGCGGCTTCTATGACCCCGAGGAACTGGGGAGCCGTGTGGCGGAGCGACTGGAGGCTTTGGGGGCGCGAGACTTGCTCAAGCGCGCGGAGGAGATAGCCCTTGAAGCAGGCTGAGCAGCCGCAGGGCGCAGGGCTGCAACGAGACACACAGCAGCCACAGCAGTCGCAGGAGGCACATCAACCGCAGGGCCCGCAAGGGGCCGGGCGCGTATATCTCGTTGGGGCGGGCCCAGGCGACCCTGGGCTGCTGACCGCGCGCGCGCTCGAACTGATCGCGAGAGCCGACACGATCCTCTATGACCGGCTGATCCCCCCACAGGCGCTCAACGGTGCGCGCGCGGACGCCGAGCTGTTGTTCGTGGGCAAGCAAGGCGGCGGCCAATCGGTTCCTCAAGAGCAGACACAAGCCTTGATGATCGAGCGGGCACGCGAAGGGCGCGAGGTGGTGCGCCTGAAGGGCGGTGACCCGTTTGTATTCGGACGCGGTGGCGAGGAGGCGCTCGCTCTGCGGGAGCTGAACATAGATTTTTGCGTCGTACCTGGGGTCACAGCGGGCGTTGCCGCATCTGCATATGCGGGCATCCCCGTGACACACCGAGGCCTCTCCACCGGGGTGGCACTCGTGACCGGTCATACCCGGGAAGACATCCCTCATGACGAGGACCACACGGGCGATTCTCCCAAACAGCCCGAGCAGGAATTGGATTGGGAGGGCCTAGCTGCGTTCCCGGGAACACTCGTGTTCTACATGGGTGTGCGCGCACTCGAGCGGATCGCTAGCTCGCTGATCGCAGCGGGCCGCAGCCCGTCCCAAGCGGTGGCAGTGATCGAACGCGGGACTTTGCCCGACCAGCGCACGGTAACGGGCACGCTGTCCACGATCGCCGAGCTGGCGATTCGCGAGGAGGTGAAGGCGCCGGCGATCACGATCGTGGGCGAGGTAGTCGAGTTGGGCACAAGCCTGGCCTGGCTTGAGGATCGGCCGTTGGCCGGCCGCACGGTGGCGGTGACACGTGCGCGGACGCAGGCGAGCGGACTGGCGCAGCGCTTGGCGGAGCTCGGCGCAACAGTGGTCCAAGCACCGGTGATCCGCACAAACGCTCTCCCTGGTCCAGCCTTCGACCCTTCGCCTTATGACCTCATCTGCCTAACAAGCCCCAATGGTGTGCGCTGCCTGTTCGAGCGGCTCGATGATGGGGCCCATCCACGCGGCGACGCGCGGGCGCTCGCGAATGCGAGGATCGCCGCTATTGGCCCGGGCACTGCCGGGGCCTTGGCCGAGTACGGAATCGTGGCGGATGTCGTGCCTGAGCGATTCGTGGCCGAGTCACTTCTAGATGCACTGAGCGATCTGGAGGTGAAGCGTGCGCTTGTGGCGACCGCGAGCGGGGCTCGTGACGTACTCGCGGACGGGCTGCGGGCACGTGGCGCCGAAGTGGACGTCTTGGCGCTGTACGAGACGGTTGCCGAGCCCCTCTCGGAGAGCACGCTGGCGCAAGCCTTGGCGGCCGACTACATCACGTTCACCTCCTCTTCAAGTGTTCGCTTTTTCTTGGGGGCCCTTCGTGCGCGTACGCACGCGCACGTAGGACCCTCCGATCTGGACAACACAACAACCCAGCTTCACAACAGCGAGCCCGGCGCAGTCTCTGACAGAACAATGCTGGAGGCCACCACGCGTATCGTGTCGATCGGGCCGGTCACTAGCGCCACGCTGAGGGAGCACGGGTTGGAGCCTCACGTGGAGGCCGAGCGCCACGACGTCGATGGGCTCGTGGACGTGCTCTTGGCCGACACGCTCGCCTGCCTGCGCCCTTCAGGGTGTGCCCTACCCCGAGGTGCACGTTCACGATGAGCTTCGAGGCTCGCTACGACGGGCATCCACACGGCAAGCATCCTGATCGAGGCGCCTTGCGAATCGGCCACCCGCGCGTGCATTTGCGCCGCACAGATTCCACAAACGAGCGTGCCCGGGAGCTAGCGATCGAGGGAGCCCCTCACGGTACGCTCGTGACCGCCGCTGAGCAGACCGCTGGACGAGGGCGCCAAGGCCGCACTTGGATCGCTCCCCCGGGCTGTGCTCTGCTGTGCTCCCTCGTTTTGCGAGATCCGCCACCCCTGCTGTCCTTGATCGCCGGGGTGGCCGTGTGCGACGTGGTCGACGAGCACATCACCGGCTTGGCGCACGGAGGGCGGGTGCTCCTGAAGTGGCCGAACGACGTCGTGCTGGAGTCCTCTGCGAAGCTCGCCGGCATCCTCGTCGAGGGACGCCCTCAGGATGGCTGGGCAGTGCTCGGGATCGGCCTGAACGTGGCCCTGCGAATCGATGACTTGCCGGCAGATGTACGCGGACGTGCCGCGAGCTTGCGACTTCCCCCGAGCGCGATTGAGCCGGCGCTCGGGCGCCTCTTGCAGGCACTCGAGCATCGGCTCGCGGAGCCCGCCCAAGACGTGCTTGGCGCATGGCGCACGCGCGACGCGCTATTCGACCGAGATGTGTCTTGGAACGGGGGCCAGGGCCGGGCCCAAGGCATCGATGACGAAGGCCGCTTGATCGTCGATCTCGGCGACGGCTCCGTTGCCAAGCTCGACGCAGGAGAGGTCCACCTGGGGCCTTCGGTTCGGGTCTAGTCGCGAACGGCTCTTCCAGGGACTGGTCTGCCGGCTCCGCTGTTCTACGCGGATGACTTCTTGGCTCGATCGAGCGCCTCTTCGACGTTCTCCTGCAACTTCTTGCCCGACCCAGGCTCCAGGTCGCCGTCCATGCCCGCTTGAGCGGCGCCTTCGCTCGAGAGCTCCGCGAGCATCCCGTCCGAGGAAGGCTTGCTCTTGCTCTTGCCTGTTCCTGCGCGGGCTGCCTTGCCGTTGGCCGACCTGCGTGGCTGGCGCCGGGAGCGAGCCGCTCTCGTGGGCTTCGCAGACGTCTCGTTCTCCGCGGCGGTCTCGCCCTTCGTAGACGCCTCGTTCTCTGTAGGTGCCTCGCCCTTCGTGGCTGCCTGGTCCTTAGTCGGTGTCCCGTCCTTAGTGGGTGTCCCGTTCGCCATAGACGTCTCGTCCTTCATGGAGGCCTCGTTCTTCGCCCGCGTCCCACTGTTTGTGGATTTCTCCGACTGGGCTGATCGACTGGACCGGCGAGATCTGGAGGACCTGGTGGACTGAGCCGACTTGGGCGACCCTGCGGCTTGCTCTGACTGAGCCGAATTGGATGAGCTCGCGGGCTGTGCGGGCTGAGCCGATGTGGATGGGTCGGTGGCTTGGGCGGACCGAGCAGATGTAGATGGACCGGTGGCCTGAGCGGATTGGGTGACTTGAGCAGACTGAGCGGAATTAATGGCACCACGCTGCTCACCCGCTCGTGGCCCCTTGCGCCGGCGACGCGTCCCGCGCGGACGACGCTTGGGGAAGTTGCGCAGCAGCTCCCGCGCGAGCGCTGGCGGCTTGCGCGCCATGCGCGTACGGGCACCCCTCAGGACCTCCTCCGCCTCGGGAGTGTGTGCGAGGGCAGCGGCGAGCAGGGCCGCCGCGAGCCTACGGTCCTGCTTTCGTGCGGCGTGTACCAGCCGACGTGCATTGCGCGCGTGTGCTCCCCCAGCAGAGTTCACGAGCAGCCCGAGCAACCTCTTCGTCTCGGGCCAGCGCTGCACGGCGTACTCCTCGTGTACTTCTCGCGTGTACTCCGCCAAGCGCCAGATCCAAGCATTGGCCTGATCACGGCGGCCGATCCGTCGCTCCACGAGTGCCCTCAACATGATCTTGGCAGCCTCCCTGCGCTCCTCACGCGGCCAGCTGCCGGCAATGTCGATTGCCGAGTCGAACGCATCGGGGTCGCGCAGCGCAGCAATCTCCGAGAGGGCCTTCAAGCGCAGCTGGGGGTTCTTGTTGCGTTGCACCGTCGTGATCAAGAAGCGGGCCTTCAGCTCCCCAGTGCGGTCGAAGTGAAGCATCGCCCTCGCCCTGCGCCAGCCGTTGGGGGTCACGCGCGCACCCGCAAGCGCCGCCCACACATGCTGCTCGCCATAGTCGAGGTGCTCAACGGCTATGCGCCACAGCTCGCGCTCGAATACTTCAAAGCGCCGCTCCTCCTCCGCGCACACGGGCAACACGCGACGCTCCACACGCATGCGCCGACCGCGCCCGCGGCGTACTGGACCGACCACGATCGCGCCACCCCGGTACACGTCGCGGTCGAGCAGGGAATGCAAGGTCACCACAGGATCGTCGTTCTTGGTGGCGGGATGCACGAAGTCCACGACCAAGCCCGCCTCCTTGCCGGGGTGGCGGCGCGTTACGCGTCCCACTCGCTGCTGGTAGATGCGCTTGGAAGCCGTCGGCGCCAAGTGCACGCATACGGTCGCCCGCGGGCTGTTCCAGCCCTCGGCCAGGAGCTGGGCATTAATCAAGACATCGATGTCCCCGCGCTCATAGCGCGCAAGGATCTCCGCGAGCTCACGCTTGGGAGTCTCACCGGAGACGCCCATGGCCTTAATGTCTTCGGCGCGAAACGCTTCGGCAAGGTTGTAGGCATGCTGCACACCAGCGGCGTACACAACGCCGGGAACGCCATTGAAGCGTGTCTTGTAGAGGTTGGCGGCCGCCATGTTGAACGGCTGCTGGTCGAGCAAAGCGGCCAGCTCCTCCTGGTCGAACTCGGTGTCAACCTCGCCTCTGCGCAAGGGCACATTGGCGATCGTGCGCACGCCCACGCCCGGAGAGATCCGCACACAGCGTAGGGGCGCGATCACACCGCGGCGGGCTGCCTGGGCGAGGTCGAAGCGCGAGGTCTGCGTAGGGAAGAGGTCGGTGACATGCCGTGCGATCAAGGCCCCGGTGGCTGTCATGCCGATGAAGATCGGCCCGGTCCACGCCCTGATGGCACCGCTCGTCTTCTCGCCCAGGGCAGTGTGGGCCTCGTCGCAGATCACGATCGTGTAGGCACTGGAGATACGGCCCGCATTACGCACGAACCACTGGTAGGTCTCGACCGTGACGGGCCCCTTGGGCGAGTCCTCTCCGACATATAGGGGGCGAGAGATGCGCTTCTGGTAGCCGCGCTGGCGCAGCTCGCCGTGGAACTGGTCCACGAGGTTGCGCCGGTGAGTGAGGATCAGGATGCCACCTGTCTGGGAGGCCTCGACGAAACCGAGCGCGGCCACTGTCTTGCCGGCGCCGGTCGCGTGCTCGAACCAGAAGCGCTTGGCCGCGTTGGGGTCCTCGGGCTGATCGGAAACGTCCTCCTCGTCCTCATCGACCCAGTCTTGGGGCTCCTCCTCGGACTCCTCCTCGTCCTCCTCGGGCTCGGGCTCCGGCTCGGGAAGATCTAGCTCGTCCTCGAAGTCGTCCTCCTCGTCCTCCTCCTCAGGCGCGGCGCGCTGAACGGGACCGAGATCCTCGTCGTCCTCGTCCTCGGTGTCGTCCTCGCCCTCGTCCTCCTCTGGATCCGCTTCGTCATCGTCGTCATCCTCGGACCGTGGTGACTTCGTATCTTCGGCCGGGGCGGCTTGAGTCTCGCCACCGTCAGGGCCGAGGATCGCCGCTGAAGCAAGCAGCTCAGGCGATGCGGCCGCTGCGGCGCGCCCGTTGGCGGCGGAAGACGATCGCTGCGCCTCGGCGAGCAGGGCGGTGAGCGTGCCGGACAGGGCGTCCACCTGGTGAGCAGACAGCACAGTCCCATCGACCAGCTTGGGCTCATCCTCAGACAGCACGCGCTCGAGACCCAGCAGCAGTGAGAAGTCCCGCCTCCAGGCGGTGGAGGGATGCTTGGCGCCTTCTCCCAGCTCGACGAGCGCCTTGTCGAGTGCTCGCCTACGGGGGGTCCCTGCGGCCAATGCAACGACCGGATCCTCCCCTTCGTGGACGAAACGCTCGCGCACGAGCTTCTCCGCGCGCTTGATTTCGGCGGAACTGGGAATGGACGCGGCCGCGAGGGCCACTGCGGTGGACTCGGCCATAAGAGGCTCTGGACTTCGAGATGGAGCCGCCGCGGAAACTGGTTCCGCGTGACTCGTGAAAACCGGCGCTTGCGCCAGTGAGGCTTGAGAAAAGATCCGAGCGCCCCCGGGTGGGTGCGGCCGGTGATCTTCTCCGTGTACGTCAGGATACAGCACGGTCCGGGCAAACTGAAGAGCCGCGGTTTCGCGTCCGATCTGGCACCCTTGTCCAGCATGAGTCCCCGCCGCGCGATCTTGACCTCCGCCTGCCTAGCGGTGGTCGGTTTGATCGCCGTAGGTGTGACTCAATTGCCGCACAGCTCCTCCACGGTAGGCACCCAGACACAACTCACGGCCGGCCAAGCAAGCTCTTTGCTGGCCGGCTCACCTCCCGCGCTGGCTGCGCTGCACGCACAGGGTGGCGCGTTGCTCGAAGGCGGCGCTTCTGCCTTGCACGCACGGCTGGCCACCCTCAAGGGCTACCCGATCGTCGTCAACAAGTGGGCGTCGTGGTGTGTGCCTTGCAAAGAAGAGTTCGGGGCATTCCAATACGCCTCCGCCGAGTATGGACGGCGGGTGGCGTTCATCGGGATCGACTCGGAAGACCCCAAACGCACCGAAGCGCTCGCCTTTCTGAAGTCCTTTCCGATTAGCTACCCCAGCTTCTACGACCCCAGCGGTGCTTTGGGCGAGAAGATCACCGGCTCGCCATTCATTCCTGTGACCTTGTTCATAGGACGCGATGGCCACCAGTTTCCACGCCAAGGTCAATACCCGAGCGCTGCAAAGCTGGAACAGGACATCCAACGCTACGCCCTCCAGGGGTAACCGCGAGAGCAGAACGAACCTCCTACCGTAGGCGCCACATGCCCGAGATAAGAGTGGAC
Source organism: uncultured Solirubrobacterales bacterium (assembly GCA_963746645.1). Taxonomy (GTDB): domain Bacteria; phylum Actinomycetota; class Thermoleophilia; order Solirubrobacterales; family Solirubrobacteraceae; genus Palsa-744. Next base: position 2,048,850 of record CAVVBQ010000005.1, on the reverse strand, counting down.
CCGCTGAGCGGGCACAAGGTGATCGTGGCGGGCGAGCGCTCGGTGCGTCCGGGTGGCGAGCCGCGCTGCCCAGCTCCAGCGCCGATCGACGTGGAGCGCGACCCGTTTGCCGTGGGTCACGAGGACCGCACACCTCCCGAGCTGTATGCGTTGCGCCCGGGCGAGGAGGTAAACGGTGCGGCACCTAATTCCCCGGGATGGACCGTGAGGGTGGTACCGAACCTGTATCCCGCGCTCGCGCTCGACTCGCCACCACCCCAAGCCGATGCCCAACCAGACCTGTTCTGCGCAGCCCCCGCAAATGGCGCGCACGAGGTGATCGTCAATGCCCCAGAGTCGGTCCTCTCGCTGGCGGAGCTCCCGGCTGGGCGCCTGGCCGACGCGATGGAGGTGTGGCGCGAGCGTATGCAAGTGCATGCGGACAGCGCATACGTGCAGTTGATCGTCAACGAGCGCCGCGAGGCGGGCGCGTCACTTGAGCACACCCATTCACAGCTCTACGCGCTTGACTTCGTGCCGGCTGAGGTGGCGCGCGAGCGCGAGCGCTGCGGTGCGTACGCCACGCGCACCATGGGCCGCGGCCTGCTCGAGGATCTCGTGGCCGAAGAGGTGCGCCGCGGGGAGCGGATCGTGGCGGTCGACGAGGAGGCGGTCCTAATGGCGCCCTATGGGTCGCGCCTGCCCTTCCAATTGATGCTTGCCCCCCGCAAGCCGCGTATGCGCTTTGAGGATGAGGGGCCCCTCGGGGCGGCCCTCTTGCACGACGGCCTCTGCCGGCTAGCGCGCCACTTCGGCTCGAGCCCACCCTTGAACATGTGGGTGAGGACGGCACCGCTCGGGGCCGAGCACTTTTGCTGGCGAATCGATATCGCCCCGCGCTTGACTCACCTGGCTGGGCTGGAGCTGTCGACCGGGGTGAATCTCAACATCGTCGCCCCCGAGCACGCGGCGGCCGTATTGCGAGAGGCATGACAATGTTGCCTGGCGTTGTTGCAAGGGCAGCCGGCGCAAGGCTGTGGCAACAAACCACAGGCCCGGTCTGCTGTCCCCTTGAGGGCCTCTACGCGCGCGCGTAGGGGCCCTCAAGAAAACCAACTTGGCACGGTCCGCCGGGCATGGCGGATAGGCTCAGTGGCATGCCGCCGGTCGAACGCATCGTTCCCAGCTTCGTCGCTGAGCCTCCGCAGGAAGGTTTGCCTTACGGACGCTGGGCTGAGCGCCTGGAAGAGGAGTTGCACGCAGCCTGGGCGCTGCTCGACAATGACGGCCAAGACCTAGGCGAGCCTGGACCGATCGCGTGGTATCCGGACAGGACCTGGCACGGACGCCGCTACGTACCTGCCACGTCGATTACCTCAAACGGATATGAGCTGTTTGGCTACGTCCGCTTCGTCACAGCCGCGGGCGAGGACGAACCGATGGAGCTTTCCGCCCATGGCGACTTCACCGAGGAGACGGCCGAGCGTAACCCCGACTGGAAGCTCGACGTATGCGATGAGGTGATCGGCTCTTGGCATGGGGCCGCGGGCGCCGTGGCAGCTATGACGCTCGTTTGGGGACGTCCCTTGGTGGGGGCAGGCCGGATCGTGACCGCCGAGCTTGGTCGTGCGACTGTCGACCAGTGTGAGCTAATCGAGCAGCGCTTCACCTTGCTCGCCCCCGATGACTACCGCTATGACCTACTCGAGATCAAGCTGTGGAGCGGCAAAGGGCAGGAGCTTGCTTGTGAGTCTCTATATGAGGCCGAGGATCTTCAGGACAGCGGCACCGGCGAGGTGGGCACCGGTGGCGGAGACGGAGCAGGCACAGGAGTCGAGGAGACGGGCGGCAGTTTGTAGGCTGCGATCCAGGTGTGGATCCATGCCGAGATCGAGCTGATGCTCATCCATACGGATGGATGACGAGTGGAGCATTGTCCGTAGACGTGTACGGCAATCCCGATCTGGATCTCCTCGCCTCCAACCGGTCGCTGCGCCAGTAGGGGACCGCCGCTATCGCCCGAGCACGCTCCAGTGGCGTAGCTTGGAGGAGCAATCCCACAGATCTCGCTCTTGGCATAGAAAGGTGGCGCATTGCCGGCGCACCACTTGCGTCCCTGCACCACCGTGCTTGCCGATTGCAGTGTTTCGGTGGGAAGCCGTTGCGTGTATGAGGTGAGCCCCCAACCCGCCATTACGGCCGGGGAACCTGCCCGTAGGTGAGCCATGTCAGAGCGAGTGGCTAGCGCGATCGGGGGTGCTTTGACGGGAGCTGACAGGACAAGCAGCGCAGCGTCTCCATCGTCCACCTTGCGCTTGAAACCTGGATAGACGATCACTCCCAGGACCGTCGATACCGACGCACCTGGCGCAAGCGGATCGACGGCGCCGGTCACGATCCTGTAGCCCGACGGGGCATATCGAGCTCCGGTCTTCACATTCTCGGCACAGTGACCAGCAGTCAGCACCAAGCTCGGGGCGACGACCGTACCTGTGCACTGGTAGGCGTACTTGCCTTGGATGTCGATCACGTAGGCAAGCGAGGGGAAGCTGCCTGCTTGCGCCGTGCTCCCGCCAATGATCGACTCGTGGGCCAAGTTCTGATTGGAAGCCAGAGCGGAGGGGGCGAGGAGGGCTGCGCAAAGCAAAGCCCCCACAAGCTGGGCAAGCCCCCTCGGGCTCATGAACCTCGTCATCGCTCTAGCAGACAAATCTTTCATGGCATTCGCACCGAACGCTACGGCGTGCGTGTTCATCGGCAGCATCCCGCAGCTCTCTTAACCGCGGCCAAAGAGCAAAAGAGCGGGCCGGACACAAACGTAAAGACAGGATGTCTCGCCTGGATCAAGCAGGGCCCAAGATCTGCCGAGTAGCTCAGTATGCGAGACGAAGCAAACGCGAGCGGAAACACGCCAACAGAGCGCGTGGCACAGAACCTTGCTCCGTTTGCCGCAGCCGCCGGGCTTGCCGCGGCGGTCGCACCGATAGGGGCGAGCACCGTTGACTGGACGCAGTACGCAGTCGCGCTGAGCCTGGGGGCCCTCGCAGGGTTGATCAGGCTCACGCCCTGGCAGGGCGCGCTTGGACGGGCACGAGAGATCTTTCCATCCTTGGTCTTCTTGATCGGGGTCACATTCTTGCGTCGCTCCGCAGGCGGAGCCAACTCAGGGATCGCGGTCGTAGCGTTGCTGCCTGTGTTCTGGACTGCCCTGCACGGCGACAGACGCCAGTTGTGCGTGGTGACGTTGGGTGTGGCGGTGTTCTTCCTCGCTCCACCATTGCTCATCGGAGGCCCGGCATACCCTTCCAGCCAGTATCGAGCTGGGGTGCTGTTCTTGGCAGTGAGCGCAATTGTCGGCTTCACCACCCAATGGTTGGTGGCCGAGGTGCGCTTCGAGGCCTATGACGCCGAGCACCGCGAGCAAGCTTTGGAGCAGGTGGCAGCAGTGATGCGCGGGCTGTCGAGTAGCCCTCGCGCACGCGCCGAGGTGTGCGACGCGGCCAGGTCCATCGCCGACGCTAGCTTCGCGCTCTTGTATGAGCCGGCAGGCGCGCCGGGCACGTTGCGCTCAACCGCGCTATCCGGTCTCGAATTGGGCACGCTTGAGGTCACTCCAGATAGGACCACTGCGACCGGGCAAGCGTTCGCGTCACGGCGTTCCTTTCTGTGGAATGAAGGAGACGATCCGGGCCCGCTCGACCAAGGCATGTGGGAGACCTTGGGCCGTCCCTGCTCAATGCTGTTCGAGCCCGTCTTCAGCGGCGAGGAACCAGTCGGCGTGCTTGTCGTGGGCTGGCCCGGTGCGGTTCGTGCAGGCGGTACACGAGCCACGCTGATCACATTGCTCGCGCACGAGGTCGCCGCGGCGATCAAGCGCGCTGACTTGCTCTCACAACTGAGTGACATGGCGAGCACCGACGCGCTTACCGGGTTGCCAAATCGCAGGGCTTGGGAGACGAACCTCAACAAGGCACTCGTGGGTCAGGAGCCTTTTGTGCTCGCGATGATCGACTTCGACCACTTCAAGGAGTTCAACGACACACGCGGGCATCCGGCCGGTGACCGACTGCTCAAGGAGACTGCTTCGGCGTGGCGCGAGGAGCTTCGTGCCGGGGATTTCCTCGCCCGTATCGGAGGCGAGGAGTTCGCTCTGTTGCTCCCCAATTGTGTTGTCACCGAAGACGCGCTTGCAGTGGTCGAGCGCCTGCGGCGAAGGGTGCCCTGTCGGCAGACCTGCTCGGCGGGTGTGGTGATCTACAAGCCGGGTGAGTCCGCTGAGGCTTTGATGGGGCGCGTCGACGAGGCGCTCTATGTGGCGAAGGACGCTGGACGGGATCAGGTCTCGCTAGTGAGCTAGTGCAGAAAGGCATCACATGCCAAGCGCTTGAGCTAACGCGTAAAGGCAACGCATGTCAAGCGTTGACGTGCAGCTGTCAAGTATTGAGTTAGCGGGCTAGGTGCCGATAGCGAAATATGCGTCTACCCAGAGTGCGCCTAAGCCTCACGGGACAGGTGACCTTGCTGAGCCTGATCCCAATAGTCGCGCTTGGTGTGGTGCTTGCGTGGGTCATGCGAAGCCAAATCGTGGATCGCACCCTGGCCGATGCGAGCCAGTCCGCGAGCCTCGTGGCACGACTTGGAGTGCAGCCGAGGATCTCGCAGTATGAGTTGAAGCACGGCCTGAGCCCAGCCGGCGTGCGTGCCTTGGACGAGCAGTTGAGCGCGCGTTCGGTCAAGCGCGACCTTGCACGCATCAAGATCTGGAACAACCAAGGCTTGATCGTCTATTCAGACGACCACACGCTAATCGGGCGACGGCCGGGTGAGAGTGACGATCTTGAGAGTGCGCTGGATGGGCGACCGGATGCCGCCACGGTTGTAACTCCTAGCCGGGATTCTGAGACGGCGAGCGAGGTCGGACTGGGAAGGCTGGTCGAGGTGTATGTGCCGCTGCGTTTCACAACCTCCGAAGCACCAGCGGGAGCCTTCGAGATATACCTCAGCTACGCACCGATCGCAGCAGCCATAAGCAACGACGAACGCATGATCGCCGTACTAGTGGTACTCGGTTTGGCGCTGCTGTGGGGCATCCTCTTCAAGATCGTTGCGTCGGCGTCGCGGCGCCTGCGGCGCCAAGCGGAGGAGAACGATCGCCTCGCTCGCTACGACCAGTTGACCGGCCTACCCAACAGGACGCTCTTCTCTGAGCGCCTTGCGCAGACACTGAGTGAGCAGCGAGATCCCGGAGACGAGGTGGCGGTGCTACTGCTCGACCTGGAGGACTTCAAGCAAATCAACGACACGCTCGGGCACGGGGCGGGCGACATGGTGCTGATCGAGGTAGCTAGGCGTCTGCAGGCCAGCCTTGACAGCGATCTCGCAATTGCACGGTTGGGCAATGACGAGTATGCGATTCTCCAACCGCACACCGAAGGCCAAGCGGGAGCACTTGAGACCGCCGCGCGAGTGCGCTCGACGATGGAGGAGCCCGTGGCGCTGAACGGAGTCGCGGTCAATGTGGAGGCAAGCATCGGCATCGCGCTCGCACCCGACCACGCCGCGGACGCAGAGACGCTCGTCAGACGCGCCGACATGGCACTCGCGCACGCTCGCTCTTTTCGCAGCGTCGTCGAGGTGTATTGCGCTGAGCGCGATCGTTTCGACACCGCACGCCTGAAGCTGCTCGGCCAGGTGCGCCCGGCCTTGGAGCGCAAGGAGTTCGTGCTCTTCTACCAGCCCAAGATCGACCTCTCAAGCGGGCGTGTGACAAGCGTTGAGGCGTTGCTGCGCTGGCGCCATCCACAGAGGGGCATGCTCGCGCCGCTGGAGTTCATGCCGGTGATCGAGCAGACCGCACTGATCGGAGATGTCACGCGGTACGTGATCGACCAAGCATTGATCCAACTAGCTGCCTGGCGCCGAACAGGGCTCGAGCTCGGGATGTCGGTGAATCTGTCAGCCCGCAACCTGCACGACTCAACGCTCCCCACCCACGTTGAATCGCTCTTGAAGACCCACGAAACTCCCGACGGCGCGCTCACCGTTGAGGTCACGGAGAGCGCTGCCATGGCCGACATCGACAGGGCCTTGCGGGTACTGAACGCACTGCGTGGATTGGGCGTGGGGGTGTCGATCGACGACTTCGGTAGCGGACACGCCTCGATTGCCTATCTCACGAGACTCCCCGCGACCGAGCTGAAGATCGACCGCTCATTGATAACCCACATATGTGAAAGCCCGAGGGACGAAGCGATCGCGCGGACGACGATCGATTTGGCCCGCCACCTCGATCTCTCGGTGGTCGCCGAGGGGATCGAGACAGTCGAGGTAGCCGAGCGGCTCCTCCAGATCGGTTGCGAGATTGGCCAAGGGTATTTCATCTCAAGGCCCTTGCCCGCGGGGGAGTTTGTCGAGTGGCTGGAGGAGCGCGGTGGGGATGAGGGCGCTCCGGATGTGCGCGGCGGGCAGACCGCTAGGGCGTAGATCGCTGAGGGTCATGCCCCCGCCAGGAGTCGAACTTGGATCTACCGCTTAGGAGGGCGAAGGGCTGATCGCCTGGTTGGCAGAGGCCGCCAGCTGACTTATCGTGCCCTCACCGCCCGGCAGATCTCCGGAACGTTCGATTCATCGGTGAACACGGGCGCCATCACGCTGCCCGGGGCCGACGAGTGGGGATGGCCGAGCAGATGACCCATCTCGTGGATGACCGTTAGGCAGAACATGTTCCAGTCACTGTTGATGGCCGCCCACGTCGGCCAATGCCAGTGGGCAAGTGAAATTGTGCACTGTGTGTAGGTGCTCGCCGGTGCTTGCAGGTCGTTCGGCCCGAGCGACGAGTTGAACGTCGCCCAACCATCGGTCGTGGGGTCGAGGCCGGGGACGAGCGGCCTGTCGGCGAGGACCGTGACCTGGCCGCCGCAGGGTATCGCGCGCCAGTAGCGCTCCGCGACCGCCGTGGCAAGCGTAACTGGGTCGGGCGCTACCCGTCGGGCTGAGGCCCACTGATGCACAGTGCTCGAGGCGTGAGGGTGGAGAGGGCGGCGGGCGTGAGCGCCCGCTGATGCGGCGAGCAGAAGCGCTGTTGCAAGCACGCCGGCAGCGAGGATACGAGCCATGCCCCATACGCTGAGGCCAGAAGCCGCCAGGCTCATCCCCTCCCCGGGGGGATCTTGGGGGGACCGACAGGGGGAAGTAGGGGTGAGAAGAGGCTCACCCCTACGCTCTTTCCTGCCGATGAGAATGTAGGCGCTTGCGGGTGCCTTACCGCCGATGCCGCCACAGGCCCCCTTCACCATCGTCCTTGCCCAGTTCGACGATCTCCTCACCAGAGGGCTGCGAGAGCTGATCGAGAGCGATACGAGCCTTGCGATTGTGGCCGCCGGCGTGGAGCACAGCCGAATCCCCGTCGTCCTTCGTGCCCATCAGCCGGGTGTGGCGATCCTCGACGCTGGCGCCCTGGCCAAGCCGGCCGACGTCCGGGAGCTCAGCCGCCGCCATCCGTCCACCCGACTGGTTCTGCTCGCGGACGGCCCTTCGATGGTGGAATGCGCCCAGATGCTCGCGTTCGGAGCGAGCGCCGTTCTCGGCCGGGACACCCAGTCGCGCGACGTGCTCAACGCGATCCACCTCGCCTCACGGGGGCTTCAGGTGATTCCGCGGGCCGCGCCCAACCCGGGCGGCGGTCAGGTCACGGCTGGGCAGTTGCTTACCCAGCGCGAGGCCGAAGTGCTTCCCCTGCTTCAACTGGGCCGCTCAAACGCTCAAATAGCCGCCACCTTGCAGGTCGGAACCGAGACGGTTCGTACCCATGCGCGCAACATCTACCGCAAGCTCGGAGTCTCTTCCCGCCGCGAGCTCGCCGCGCCGCCCGCGCCCGACCCAAAGCAGCCGCCTGGCCCAGCTACGAGCTCGTCATGGCGCAGGGTCACACCGCGCCTGGCGCGCCCACGGCGCGGGGGCGACTCGCAGCACAATTGACCCGGTGCCCGGTTCGTCCTGTGGCCCCCTGCCTCGGCGGTCAAATGGCCTATTCGTCCAGTCGAGGGCATGAAGAGTCGGGATCTGGCCTTTCGTTCGTATCAGCTCAATGAGCGTCAATGCCACGGGCAGGAACGCTTCGGGATGACCCCAGAGGTCATCGACGTGCTTTACGAGAAAGCGGATTCTTCATGCGGTCACATCTGACAACACTCCTCACCGTTGGATTTCTAAGCGTCGGCACCAGCGGCGCGCTGGCGCTGAGTGGCGCTGACATTGGCCTGAGCGGCCATCCTCACAGCGCCAGCTTCGCCCAGTACCGGCCTTCCGAAACGCCACCCGTATCGACTCCCCCGGTGTCAGCGCCACCGGCGACGATCCCCCCGGTGCCAACTCCCCCGGTGGCGCTTCCTCCAGCTTCACAATTCCGTCCTACGCGGGCGACAGCGGCGCTCTCAACGCACGGCGCCGCCACAGTAAGCTGCGCCGCGGCTTGTCATATCGTGCTACGCGCGCGGCGCGGGTCTCATCGTATACACGTGACGTCCAAGCTCGGCGCCAAAGGCACCACCACAGTTCACCTGTCCAAGCGCGCGCTGCACCAGCTTGGCCATGGGCGGGTGGTATTGAGCATCGAAGTCAATGGCAAAGTGGTTGCGACGCGCACGGTGAAGTTGGCGTAGCGGCCCACATCGGCCTGGCACACGCAGGCCCTAACCGCTCTGGTCAACGTTTTGGTCGGACTAGCCTTCCTACGAAACGCCTCGGCATAGTCCGTGGCGAGAGTCTCCACCGGGCGCGCCCGGTCATCCGACCCTGCTGGTGTGGACCGAAGCAGGAACCGGCGGCTGCGCGGCGCGCGACTAAATGCTCAACCCCGCATGAACACAAGCGATCCGGCCAAGTGCCCCCGCCAGGAGTCGAACCTGGATCTACCGCTTAGGAGGCGGTCGTCTTATCCATTGGACTACGAGGGCTCTCGGGTAAGGCTACCGGCGAGCGGTGTGCGGCTCTACCCCTCCGCCCGCTCGGGGTAGACCTCGTCGATCGTGGTAAGCGCAACATAGGGTGCGCCGGCCGCCGCCTCGATCGCGGCCCCGCCGCCGGCAAGCCGGTCGAGGACCGAGACCACGCCGCAGATCGTGTGTCCTGCCTCTGCGAGCGCGCTGATCGCCGCGAGCGTTGAGCCTCCGGTGGTCACGACGTCCTCGACCACGAGGCAGCGGTCCTCGGGGGTGAGCAAGGGTCCCTCGATGCGGCGCTGAAGCCCATGGGCCTTGGCGTCCTTGCGCACGAAGAATGCCTTGGCCTGGCTGCCACCGGCCAGGGCGGCACAAGCAACGGGGTCTGCGCCCATTGTCATGCCTCCGACGGCGGTTGCGTCCCACTCGTGCGCCTTGGCCGCAACGAGCGTGGCAAGGGCAAGGAAACCCTCAGGCCGCAGGATGGCACGCTTGGCGTCCACGTAGTAGGAGGCGATGGCGCCGCTCGTGAGCGTGACCTCGCCGATCACGAGCGCGTGGGCGCGCAGCTCGGCGACGAGTTTAGCTTTGGCGCTGTCCACTGCGCCAGCTGTTTGTTGTTCGCTTTGCATCACGCGCAAATCTAGCTGGTGGGGTACTGAGATATCCGTCCACCCTGTCCAGCCTTGAGGTTAGGCTGCGACTGTGCTGCTCCCTACGCTCGCCAGAATCCTGCGCCTCGCCTCGATCGTGATCTGCCTGATCGCGCTCGCATCGTTCGCGTTGTTCGCGCTTGACCAGACCAAAAGCGCCTCCAGTCACCAGCAGGATGCGGTCAACAACGCGGCACCCCCAAGCCAGGGAACGACTACCAGCCCCCGATCGAAGCCGGCGCACAAGAATGGGTTGCACACCGCGATCGACAAAGCCTTCTCGAAGCTTTCCTCGCCCTTCTCGGGCGTGACCTCGGGCTCCAGCTCTCAGTGGACGATCCAGATCGTCGACACCTTGCTCGTCTTGCTCGTGTACGGCTTCGGCCTCAGTTTCCTGGCGCGCCTGCTGCCCGGCAGGTTGTAGCTCAGGGGCCTGCGTCAGCGCGAACCGTGCGGCTCCCCCGCCCGTTGTCCGTGTACACATCCACCGGGTAGCCGACCTGCACCCAGGCATACACAGCAGGAGCATCGGGAATCGGAATGCGTAGGCAGCCGTGACTGGCGGCATAAGGCGGCACTTCGGCGTACCCGTGGATCGCGTATCCGCGGATGAAATAGTTAGAGTCGACCATCCCCTCGGAGTTGGTGCCAGGCGTCTTGGAGTACACGTGGAAGCGTCCAAGCACCGTCGGGGTGGAGGGCTTGCCTGAACTGATCGTGTAGATGCGTCTCACTTTTCCGTGTTCGATCTCGGCGAGTACCTGCTTTGAGAGGTCGGCCTCGACGTGCTTGCCGTCGCGGGGGTAGCGCACATGGAAGCGCCCCGCTCCGTGCTGCAACCGCTGGAAGACGCCCGCACTCGCGCTTTCCACGCGCTCAAGGCCAATCACCTTGCGGAAGGCCAGGACTGCTCGCCCGGTGGCCTGGTCGAAGCGCCCGCTTACCGGCACCGCATAGCGCAGGCGCGCCAGCTCATCCTGGAGCAAGCGCACTCCGGGGCCATGCGCGCCAACCCTCAAACTTCCGCGCATGTGAGTGAGGTGACGCTCGATCGCCGTAGGACTCTTCGCGGGCGATGTTGCGGGGCTTGAGCCTTGGCCGGGCGATGTGCTTTGGCTGGGCGATGTGCTTTGGCGGGGCGATGCGGCCGCCAACGCGGGGGCAGCAACAGGAGACAGGCCACACAGAACCGCGGCGACAAGGGTGCTTGCGAAGGGACGCACTCGAACCATCATGGCGAATTGTACGCGGTCGTGACAACGGCCACGGTCGCCGGAGGGTCTGAGATCACACCGATGCGATGTGCGAAGGAAGCAATCAGAGCGATCAGCGCCAGCGAGCCCACCATAAGCAGGGGGATCTGCCAGCCCCATTTCTCGAGCTCGCCAAACGCGAAAGAGTTGTTCAGGGAGTGCACAGCGATACACGGATAGAGCGAGCCTGTGCGTCGGTAGAGAAAGCAAAGCGCGAAGCCGAGCACTCCAAGCGGGACGAGATCTTCTACAGGCGCCGAGCCGATGTGCACCGCACCGAAGAGGATCCCAGTCATCACAGCACCAGGGAGCCAACCCCTCCATTTGGAAAGCGCAGAAAAGATGTAGCCGCGAAACAGCGTCTCCTCGCAGATCGGAGCAATCACCGTCGTGAGCAAGGCGCTCGCCACGAGCAGCAGGGTTGTCTCGTTGGTGCCGAGCGCTTTCAACAGCTTGGTGTCTTCTTCTTTCACATTGAGCACAACCACCCAAACGGCGCTGAAGATGAAGAACGCGATGATCGTGAGTGCCGCGATCGCGGCGGCGCGGCGCGGCGGCGTGGGACGAAAGCCGAACTGCCACGAGCGTACGGTGCGTCCGCCGAACTGGGCGAACATGACCGCTGTCAAGACGAACACGATGTCCTGCACAACAGTGTCAGCGAACTCCAGCCCGGGCGGTGTGTGCTCGGAGGAGATCTTCACTCCGAGCACGAGTGCTGGTATGTCGACGATCAGACCTCCGACCGCCGCCAGCACGAGCGCGGCGAGCAGCACCACAAACCCCGTCCAGACAGGCCAATCGTTGGAGACCGGCCCAAGCGGCTGCTCGGGCGTATGCCTTACCTCCGCGCGGGGCACCCCCGGCAGCGAGGCAGTCGGGTACTCCGGCGACTGTGCAGAAGACCCGTGATCGCTCGCTCCAAAGGGATCCTTTGGCTTCTCATCGATTCCCATCAGGCCACCCAATGCCATGTCGAGAACTCGCCCACAAAGAACACCATCGCCAAGCCCGACACGACCAAGACCGCTCGTGCGAGTGCCTTCGGACGCTCGCGTAGGCGCACCGCGAGCCACATGTTCAGCGGAAACAACACCAGCAGGAAGCGCGGCAGCGACATCAGTGGCTGAGGCGCGACCGGGTAGGAGAGCGGCAAAGCAAGCGCAGCGAGCGTATAGGCGCCGTAAGCCAGAGGCAGCAGTCGCAGCACTCCGATCGTCGCAGGGATCGCCACGAGCAGGAATGCAAACAGGAGCAGGTTGTGACCCGCGTTGATAAACGGGCTGCCGCCGGCAGCCGGGAAGTAAACGTGATGGCGTTGCAGAGACAGAAGCTGGCGCAGCCCCTCAAAGGCTGCCTTAGCCCCATTCCAGACGCCGCCATAAGGTCCCGCGAAGTGCCGGCTCCACACCGCCTCAGCATGAAATGGCGCAAGTGCGTCACCGCCGGCGAAGGCCAGATGCGCCATATACAGGCCCAACCCCACCGGCACCATGACCAGCCACAGTGCATCGCGCCTTACGCGGTAGCGCGGGCGCAACGCCAGCCGGAAGGAAAGCAAGAGCTGGAATGCGCCGGAGCGTGAGTGAGCAAGCGGGCGAGCGTCAGTAGCGCGATCCGGATCACTGTCCTCGCGTGGTCCGTACAGATAGATCAGGATCAGCGGAACCATCAAGACGACACCGGTGCTGCGCGTGGCGCCAGCCAAGGCCGCCAAGGTGGCGGCGGCGGCCCAACGACCGCGGCGCGCACACAGGAACACCCACACCGAGAGCGCGAAGTACAGCGACTCGCTGTAGACCGCGGAGAAGTAGAAGGCCATCGGGGCGAAAGCCGTCAAGAGCACAACCAGGCGCGCCACCTCGCCGCCCTCGCGCAGCCGCAGCCGCGCGACTTCACGCGTCGTCAGCCTGTGCAGCCCGTACAGTCCTGCCGCGAGCGCCGCGACAGACAACAACACTCCCGCGATCACCGGTGCCAAGGCGAAGCTCGTGAGCAGGCGCACACCAAGCGGATAAAGCGGGAAGAAGGCTGTCCGCGATGCGGTCATCGCTCCGAATTCGGGGCGATATCCGTAGTGGGCGATCACTAGATACCACGCGGCATCCCAGCGCGCTGCCGGCGCCGCCAGCAGATCGCCGAAGGCTCCGAACCCGCGCGTGATTCCAGGCGGGTTGAAGGCGTGGCGAACCGGCCCGAATCCGAGCGCCACGACCGCCCCCACACCTCCAATCCAGGCGAGCAGGCGCGACATCCAAAGGGCTTGCCATACCGCGCGCACAGCCACTATGCGCTCAGAATCGGCCCTTACACGGGTATGCGCGGCCGGATCCCCAGGAACGGCGAGGCTGTTTGGGTGTTGGGCGATAGCCGACTCGGCGGTGTCTGAGCTCATCTGAAGAGTCGCGGCAAGGTTGCGTGCTCACCCGCGCAAGCAGCAGGAAATCACACCGCGAGACGGTACAGTCACAGACGGGGTTCGCGAGAGAGATGTCAAGACAAGCACGACAGCGCCGCAAGCGGCGCAACCGCTCTGGGCCATCGCGAATCGTGTTCGTGAGCCTCGGTGGGATCGCCGGAGCACTCATCATCGGCGTGGTCGTGGCGATCGGCTATGTCCTGTCCGTCGCCCAATCGGCCCCAAGCCTGGGCTCGCTTGCACCCAAGCTTGCAGGCGCGACCTCGCAGGTATACGCCGCCAATGGCACACGTCTCGGCTTCATCCAATCCGACGTGCTGCGCTCGCCGATCACGACGGCGCAGATGCCCAAGGCGCTGCGCGAAGCGACCGTGGCAATTGAGGACCAGCGCTTCTACAAGAACAATGGCGTGGACCTGACCGGCATCTTTCGCTCGGCGGTCAAGGACGCGTTGCATGGGCAGACACTGCAGGGCGCCTCCACGATCACGATGCAGCTGATGCGCAACCTCTACTTGGGCAGCGACACGCACACTTTCAAACAGAAGATCGACGAGGCCAAGCTTGCGATCGAATACAACAAACATCACAGCAAGCGCTCGATCCTGACCGACTATCTCAACAGCGTCGCCTACGGCACGGTCGGTGGCCAGACGGCCCTGGGAGTGCAGGCGGCTTCGAGGATCTTCTTCAACAAAAGCGCCTACCAGTTGAACCTGCAGCAGTCCGCGCTACTCGCCGGCCTGCCCCAAGCCCCCTCCCAGTACAACCCGTTCCTATATCCGGCGGCTGCCCTGAAACGACGCAACGAGGTCCTCGGCAAGATGGCTGAACTTCACTACATCACGACCGCGCAAGCCGCCACCGCGAAGGATGCCCCACTCGAAGTGAAACACGGCGACTACTACACCCGCCGTCAAGAGAACTTTTTCTTCGAATACGTGCGCAAAGAACTGGTCAGGCGCTACGGTCTGAACACCGTCGAGCAGGGTGGCTTGAAGGTCTACACCACTATCGATCTAAAGATGCAAGACGAGGCGCGCAAAGCGATCGCCCAAGTGCTCGACGAGGAAGGCGACCCGGCTTCAGCGATCGTTACGATCGATCCGCACAACGGCTACATCAAGGCGATGGCGGAGTCGGAGAGCTACGACCAATCCCAGTACAACCTCGCTTCACAAGGCCATCGCCAGCCAGGTTCGACATTCAAGGCGATCGACTTGGCCGACGCACTCTCGCGTGGAGTGGATCCGAACAGCACTTATTACGTCTCGCATACGCTCGCCCCGGGATGGCTGCCCGGGTATCCCACCTATGAAGTGAAAACGTTCGAGAACACGTCGTCAGGGAAATCGATAAATCTCGTTCAGGCAACGCTTGCCTCTGACAACACCGTATACGCACAACTGGCTGCGGATCTGGGGGAGGAAACGGTTACGCAGATGGCCCACAAGCTGGGAGTCCGCGAGCATCTGCACAGCTACCCGGCAGAGGCGCTCGGCGGCTTGACGGTTGGCGTCAGTCCACTGGAAATGGCCGACGTATACGCAACACTCGCCGACGGTGGCTTGCGCAACACACCGATCGCAATCACCAAGGTCGTGTTCCCAGATGGTCACACCGACACGAACTGGGGTAAGCCCCACCGGGTGAAGGTCCTCTCCGACGGGGTGACGGCTGAGGAGACCAACATCCTGCACCAAAACGTGCTTGGAGGCACCGCGACACGTTCGGCGATCAATTGCCCGACCGCCGCCAAGACAGGAACTACCAGCAATCTCGTAGATGCTTGGCTCGACGGATATACGCCCAACTATGCCACCGCCGTGTGGATGGGCTACCCAAAACAAAACGTCCCCATGACCGACGTTCACGGGGAGCCGCAACAGGGCGGCTACCTGCCCGCGGAAATCTGGCATGCCTACATGGCGGCAGTTACCGAAGGTGAAGCTTGCACCGAATTCCCCTCGCCAACCGAACCTCTCTCTTACCAGCCCTTCTTCGGCAAGTTTGCGACGACCGGGCAATCTTCGGTCAAAGAAGGCTTCGAAAGCGAAGAAACCACGAAGACCAAAAAGAGCGTTCCCGGTGTAAAGCATGTATCCCCCGAAAAACCTTCGGACGGCGGCAACGCTGAAAGCGGGCAAGGCACTTCTGAGCCTCGCGTACGCGAACCTGTCGAACCCGCACCTACACCGAGCACAAAAGCGCCCGCCCCGACCGTCGGGGGAGCCGGAGGGGCCGAACCACCGAAACATTGATGACCCGGTGTAGAGGGCTCTGGTAGTTTGGCAGTGCACACTTCAACACAGGGTCATCCGCAAGTGCATGCGGTGGCCCGGACAGGATGCGGCTCGTGGCAAAGGAAGACAAGGTTGAATTCGAGGGCGAGGTGATCGAGGCGCTGCCCAACGCGATGTTTCGCGTCAAGCTCGACAACGATCACGTGGTGCTCGGGCACGTGGCTGGCAAGATGAGGCGCTTCCGCATCCGTATCCTCCCGGGAGACCGTGTTCGTTGCGAGCTCTCCCCCTATGACCTGGACCGCGCCCGAATCGTGTACAGGCATCGTTGAGCAGGCCGTCCGATTGTCCGTCTGAACTGTCCGCGACTCATCCCAAGACATAGCTGAGCTCTCCCTGATCGAGTCGATCGCCGCCGCGCTGAAGGAACGCGGAGGACGAGTCGTGCGTGGCATCGGCGACGATGCCACGGTCGTGAAAGCGTTGAAGCTGTGCGTGACCTCGGTCGACACGATCGTCGAGGGTGTCCATTTTCGCCTCGACGATCCGCAGCTCAGCTTCAAGGACATCGGTTGGAAGGCGCTCGCGAGCGCCTTGTCGGATATCGCGGCGATGGGGGCACAGACAGGTGAGGCCTACGTCGCACTAGGGATCCCCCCGCATGTGAGCGAGCAGCAGGCGCTCGAGCTGATGCTGGGCGCGGAGGAACTGGCGGAGTTGACGGGCACGACGATCGCCGGCGGTGACGTTGTGAGTGCGCCCGCCCTATTTGCAAGCGTGACGATCGTGGGTTGGGCCGAGCGCGACCAAAAGCTGATCGGCCGCGATGGCGCCCGGCCCGGGGATCTAGTTGGCGTCACCGGCGTGCTTGGGAGGAGGCCGCGGCGGCCGATGCCGAAGCTGATCGAGGGCAGGGCGATCGCCCCGGCGGGAATACACTCGATGATCGACCTCTCAGATGGGCTCGCCACAGATGCGGGCCACATCGCCCAGAGCAGCGGCGTGGTGCTCAAGATCGACCTCGATCAACTGCCGGTCGATGAGGGCACGCAGAGCACGGCCGATCGGCTGGGGGTCCCAGTATGGGAGGCTGCGGCAACCGCCGGGGAAGACTACGAGCTATGTGTGTGCGTCCCGCGTAAGCGAGCCGACCGTGCGAGTGCCGCCGCCGAGCGAGCCGGCACCAAGATTACGTGGGTTGGCCACGTGAGCGAGGGCTGGCCGGGCGTAGTGCTACGACACGAGGGGAGCAAGCAGACGCTGGCGGGATTTGAGCACCGGTGGTAGTCGCGTGTGTTCTTCACCAAAAGCCTGATCTGCGCTAGAGCCGGCCTGGCCCGCGCGGGCCGCACCGAGCGGCAGTGTCGAGCGCAAACGCGCGAACACGATTAGCCGATGAGAGGCACTGAATAGCGGGGTGCACGCTGACAGGATTAGCCGCGAGTAGCCGACGGGGTCCAACACAGATACGTCTGTGGGAAGAACCACGCGCGAGTCTATGACCTTGTAGATGAGCCGCGCGTAGGGCATCTCCAAGACGATTGACTCACCGCGGTGCAGCTGGTCGATGTGGCGGAAAGGAGCAAGGTATGTGGTGCGGTGACCGGCAATCGCCGTTGTGCCGGGGACTCCCGGAAAGTTAGTTTCCGAGTAGATCCCGGGACCGTTCTCCAGTTCGGAGGTACCGGTTCCCTTGACAACGACGAAGCTCGCGCCGATCGCCGGTATGCGGATACGCCCGACCGCGGATCCCGCTTTCGCCTGGCGCTGCAAAGTACGCGCCAGATAGGTGACACGCCGGCGATCCTCGTGCAGGCGTGCAAGCGAGTGCTGTGTTTGGGGTGTTGGCGTGGCACGGTCGAGCGCGCGAAGGTCACCGCCGAGACTTTCCTGTTTGAGCTGCGCATAGAGCGCCGAGATCGGCTCTTGCCAGACGAGCGTGGCCCCCGCGTCGAGGAGCACCAGTAGGCCGGCAGTGATCAAGAGTGCGGCGAATACAGTCGAGACCCGCGGGCCACGGCGACGGGATTCGCGGGGTATTGCCGCGAAGGCTGACTCTGGAGTTGAGGCGGGCGCCGCGGTATGGGCCGAAGGGCGCGAAAGCGACAAATCGTCGGCCGAGGGCTTCTCAGGTGATCTTGGGGACATCGTCTTCAGCGTCGCAAAGCGGACTCGGTGCCACCAAGCGAACCGGGACCAGCGTAGGAGGTGGGGCCACGTGTGGCGATCTCAGTCCACTCAGGCAACCCCGGGCCGGGTGATGTGGGCGACGCTGGAGCCAAAAGGACCCCAGCGAACAGGGAGCCGAGCGCGGCACTCCACAACAGTGCCGCCAAAGGCCCAACCTGGCCTCCGGCAAGCGCGAGCACAGCACTCTCGGCCAGCCCGCCCATACTGAGGCCAAGTTCTTGAGCGTAGAGAAAGAGCAGGAGGAGAAGCGGCAGGATTCCCGCGAAGATCGCCAAGAAAGCCAGGCCACGCGCGCGCATGGAGTGGCGCTGACGCGCTTCCACCGCCAGCAGCCAGAGATGCGCGGCAGGCACCAACAAGAGAGAGGCAAAAGGGTTGAATAGCCACGCAAGCAAGGCAACGCCAAGCAATACAAGGATCACAGCGAGGCCGGCCCCATCGGAGGAGGGACGTACGGGCAAAGCCAGCCGACGCGCAAGCGCCGGCCAAGCGAGCAGTGCAAGTATGAGCACGAATGCACTGGAGAGAGTCGCGCCCGAGGCCGACCCGTCCCCCGAAAGCGACTCGGCGGACAGCTGACCGGCAGGCGCCGCAACGATCCCGAGCGCTCCGAGCAAGATCGCGAAAAGCGCACCAGTGAAGAAGGGAAGCGTGCCGGTGAGCGCCCATGCCACCCAGCGCAGGACCGGTTCGCGGCGGCGCCTCAGGCGAGCAAAGGCATCCACACTGACAAGCAATGGAGGCAGGAGCAGCGCCAGTGCCAGCAATCTGATTGCCCATCCGGGCAGCAGCTTGTTCCCAACGTGCACCTGAGGAGCGGAATCCTGAGCAATGCCGGGACCTTCGTCGAGCGCGTAGGTGGCGCTGAGGACTGCCCTGCCGAAGTTCAGCAGGCGGGCTTGACTCACGGGTTCGCTCGCCGTGGGTCCGCGCTGGCCACTGACTTGGACGAGCACAGATGGCACGCCGGCACTATTCAAAGGAGCCTCTTCCCCGGTGGAGAGGGGGAACGCGAAGTGGACGAGCCCAGCAGAGGCGCTGAGCACCCCCGGGTTGGTGCCCACCTCCTGGGAGATCGCGGAGCTGAGCGTTCGCTGCAAGCTTTCGGGCGCCGTGCTGGAACTGGCGGAAAAGGGCAGCACGAACGGCTTGCGAGCGGTAGCGCCAGCGATGTCACCAAGCACGATCGATGCGTCAAGCGGTTGGTTGCGGTGCAGCGCGAAGTCAGCGGCACCCGCATCGCCGCCGCTGCCGCCGCTGGTGGAGACAAGGACGATCGTACGACGGGTCTCGCTTTGAGAGAAGACGCGCGCCAGCTCCAGTAGAGCGGCCGTACCCGACAGCTCCGCCTCGCTGCCGCGTACAGCGGAGTCACGATGAGCAACGATCGCTATCGGGCTCTCTCCCGTCGAGCCGGGGCGCTCAGCTATGACAGTAGTGAGCGTGCGATCACCGTCGATCGTCTGGGCTTGAAGGTGACGCGTGGTTACCTGGAAGCCGCCGCCGGCAGAACTCTGAACGGACGTGCCATCCGCCGTGGACGGACTGCCCAATCCGCGCAAGCTCTGGGCGATATAGGCGGCGAGCGCGTCGTCGCCTACGCTGCCTGAGCGACGATCTGGGAAGCGCTTGGCCAGCGCTTGCAGGCCTGCATAGGCCCGTGCGCCGTCAAACGCGTCCGGCGCGAGCGTCGAGCCAAGCGGCGCGGGACGACCCACGAGCGAGAACCCTGCGATTACTAGGACGAGCAGCAGCGGCACGAATGCCGCGCGGTAGATGCGGCCATCGAACATCGACTCAGACCATAGACAGCTTCCCGGTCCTCAGCCCCCCGATCGCCTCCAGGCCGCAGCAAATGTGCTCACGTGAGGGGTGCCTACGCGCGCGCGTAGGCACCCCTCACAGCACTCAGACAAGCCCTCCTCAGGGCGCACACCTCGTCCCCGCAATGCCACTCGCCACATGACACTGCGCCGCCCGACACTACCCCTCTCCTACACCGAGGGGGCCTCCGGTGCGGGGCATAAAAGCCCTTCCGTGCCGGCCCTAGGTATCGTGCGGTCCGCTCGTGCTTCAACCCGTCGCCACAGGACACAAGTCGCTCGCCGACTACACCCATATTTGTGGGCGCGAGTTGATCGAGGAAATCCGCGAGCTCGCGGAGCCTTTGAAGGGCAAGAGTGTGGTGCATGTGTCCGCCACGGCCTTCGGCGGTGGTGTATCGGAGATCCTGTACACGCTGGTGCCGCTGATGCGCGATGTGGGTCTGGACTGCGAGTGGCAGGTGATCTACGGCCGCGAGGAGTTCTTCAACGCGACCAAGCTGATGCACAACGCCCTGCAAGGCCACCCGCAGGACCTCGACTCCGAGCAGTGGGCCACGTGGGAGCAGTACAACGAGATGAACGCGCGCGAGCTGTCGGGTGGGTGGGACGTGTGCCTGGTCCATGACCCACAGCCAGCGGGTCTTTACCGGCTAGTACCGGAGAAGGCGAAGGGATGGGTGTGGCGCTGTCACATCGACCTGTCGACCCCTAATCCGGCTACGATCGAACGCCTGCTCCCTTACATCACTGATTATCCCCAATCGCTGTTCCATATGGCCGAGTACGTACCTACGGGCATGGGCGGGAACGTAAACATCGTGCCACCGGCAATCGACCCCTTGATGCCGAAGAATATGGCGCTATCTCCGGAGGATGCGTCATATGTGTGCGAGCAATTCGGGATCGACGTCGATAGGCCGCTGATCTGTCAGGTCTCCCGCTTCGATCCCTGGAAGGATCCGCTCGGGGTCATCGATGCTTATCGGATCGTCAAGGAGAAGCTCCCCAACGTGCAGTTGGCGCTCGTCGGGTCGATGGCCAGCGACGACCCTGAGGGGTGGGATTTCTTCAACGCCACGATTGCTCACGCGGACGGCGATCCGGACGTGCACATCCTCAACAACTTCAACAACGTCGGGGCGATCGAGGTCAACGCGTTCCAGTCCCACGCCGACGTGGTCGTACAGAAGTCAACGAGGGAGGGCTTCGGCTTGACCGTGTCTGAGGCGATCTGGAAGGCGCGGCCATTCATCGGCGGCGACGTGGGCGGGATTCCGCTGCAAGTGGAGGACGGAGTCACGGGCTTTCTAGTCGACACGGTCGAGCTTTGTGCACAACGCTCGCTCGAGCTGCTGGAAGACCCGGCGCTTGGCAAGTCGCTGGGGCGGCGTGGCAAGGAGCACGTGCGCAGCCACTTCTTGACACCGCGCTATCTGCGCGACTACCTGAAGATATTCACCGCCCTCGGCGAATCATGACCGAGACACCGGCACAGCGTCCACCGCTTGTGCTGGTGAGCAACCGAGGACCTGTGACGTTCGGCCCCAACGGTGAGGTGCAGCGCGGGACGGGTGGCCTGGTGACGGCGCTGTCAGGCTTGGCCTCCCATCGCGACGCGGTGTGGATCGCATCAGCGATGAACGACTACGACGCGCAGGTCTCACATGAGCATGGCGCCCGTCCCTTCCCAGTAAAGAGCCCTGCCGGGGGCGAGTACCAAGTGCGCCTGGTCGTGAGCGACCCCGAGGCGTATGACCGCTTTTACAACGTGTTCGCGAACCCGATGCTGTGGTTCATCCAACACTACCTGTGGGACCTATCCAACGCACCGGACATTCGGCGCGAGGAGATAGAGGCGTTCGAGTTTGGCTACAACGCCGTCAACGAGGATCTCGCACGGGCCGTGGTTGAGGAGATAGAGGACGAGAGCGAACCGGTTGTGATGGTCCACGATTACCACCTCTACACGCTCCCGGAGCTCGTGCGTAGGGCGCGCCCGGACGTATTCCTGCACCACTTCATCCACATCCCTTGGACTCAGTCGGACGCCTGGCGGGTGCTCCCCTCACGGATCAGACAGGAGATCTTTGCGGGGCTACTGGCGAACGACATCATCGGCTTTCATACGCGCTCCTACAGACGTAATTTCCTGCAGTGCTGTCGAGATCTGATGGACCTGGAGGTGGACTTCGAGCTGGGACTCGTGCGCTGGGAGGGTCGCGAGGTGTGGGTGAGGGCCTATCCATTGCCGATCGACCACCAGGCGGCACTACAGGCTGCCCGGGGAGCGCGTGTGGAGGAGTTCGAGCGTGAGCTGTTGCGACGCAGGCGGGATTTTTTGATCCTGCGTGTGGACCGGGCGGACCTGTCGAAGAATGTGCTGAGAGGCTTCTCCGCGTTCGATCTGTTCCTCGAGCAGCATCCCGAGTTTCGCGAGCGCGTGACATTCGTTGCGCAACTGATGCCTTCGCGCACGGACGTGCCCGAGTATGCGGAGTACCTGGAACGTATCGAGGCGCTCGTGGCGGTGGTCAACCATCGGCACGGCACACCCGACTGGATGCCCATCCAGCTGAAGCTGCGCGACGACCTGGAGGAGGCGATGGCTGCCTATAAGCACTATGACGTGCTGCTCGTGAATGCCATGTTCGATGGGATGAACCTGGTGGCGAAGGAGGGTCCGATCGTCAACGAACGGGCGGGCGTGTCGATCCTCTCTGAGAACACAGGGGCTCATGAGGAGCTAGGCGAGTATGCGTTGTCGGTAAACCCCTTCGACATCCAGGAGCTGGCGGACTCGATCCACGCCGCGCTAGATATGCCCGCGGGC
This sequence comes from uncultured Solirubrobacterales bacterium, assembly GCA_963746645.1. Classification (GTDB taxonomy): domain Bacteria; phylum Actinomycetota; class Thermoleophilia; order Solirubrobacterales; family Solirubrobacteraceae; genus Palsa-744. The sequence continues at coordinate 2,026,518 of CAVVBQ010000005.1, read as the reverse complement.
GAGCGGACCCGCCGCGCACGCGGATTGGCGGAGATCGTGACCTCGCGCGACCCGGGCGACTGGATCGACGAGCAGCTGGCTGACATCAAGGCCAAGCGCTCCCGGGCTTGAGTTAAGGGATAGCTGCTCGTGCCCTGTTATGATCCGCCGCCCGCCGTGGAGACGTGCATATGACCTTGCCTGCGCCAACATACGATCTCGTACTGCTGCTCGATCCGCAAGCAGAGGAGACTGTGCGCGCCAAGATCGTGAGCGATGCGCGTGAGGCGATTGGCGCCAAGGGTGAGTTGGTGCACCATGACGCGTGGGGGGAGCGTGCGCTGGCTTATCCGATCGACCACAAGGCAACCGCCGAGTACCACTTGCTGCAGTTCCATGCCACGAACGTGGAGCTGATCGCCGAGCTGAACCGTACGCTGCACATCACCGACGGGGTGATCCGCTTTCGCATCAACAAGCTGAAGCAGGGGACACCGGCCGCGCCTGACATGCGCCCTGGCGCCGCACCGCCTGCACGCGAGGAGACCGAGCAGGCGGCGACCGAGGAGCAGGCGATCGCGTAATACACTCGGTGGCGTGCGGCCGTCGAGTGCAGCGATTGTGGGGGTGATCGTCTCGTGAGCGAGCGCCCCGTTGGAGATGGGCCCGCGATGCGTAGGACAGACGTGCTGCGCGCATCGCCCCCGATGTTCGACTCACGTTTGCTGGATGCGCTTTCGCGCGTGCACCCATCTGTGCCGATCCTGATCTTCGTGCCAGTAATCGTCGCGCTCGAGGCGTGGGCGCTCTCGCTTGTGAGCACCATCGGCGCGATTGGGCTGTTCATCGGGGGCTATGCACTTTGGACACTGTTCGAGTACTGGCTGCATCGCATCGTGTTCCACTTCGAGCCCGATCATGGAGTCGGAGCGCGGATGCACTGGATCATCCATGGCATCCACCACGAGCATCCGAACGACCCTCTGCGCCTGGTGATGCCGCCCGCGGTGAGCATTCCTCTTGGGGCGCTCGTGTTTGGCGCGCTGTACGTGGTGTTCGGCAAACGTTACGCGCCGGGTCTTGGTGCAGGCTTCTTTGCGGGGTACCTGGCGTACGACATGCTCCACTATTACGTCCACCACTTCCGCCCCCACTCGCGCCTTGGCAGAGTGTTGCGCGAGCGCCATATGCGCCACCACTTCCAGGACGACACGAAGGGCTTCGGCATAAGCGCTCCCTACTGGGATGAGGTGTTCCGCACCTCTTCTCGCCAGCACACGGGCGAGCCGTCGAAGTAGCGCTCGCAAAGAGCGTGGTCTGTGTGCTCATCTAGCCACGCTCGAGACACTCGTCCAACCCATCTCTCTAGACTCGCACGAGGCCTCTGGCGCGGACCGCGAGACACCGAGGCAAGAACACAGCGAAAGGAAACACAGCCGTGGCCGCCACAAACATCAACCGGGTCGTGATGACCGGCAACCTGACCGCCGACCCAGAGCTACGCTCACTGCCAAGCGGCTCGTCCGTGTGCAATCTGCGGATCGCGTGCAATACGCGGCGCAAGAACGGGAGCACGGGTGAGTGGGAGGACAAGCCCAACTATTTCAACGTGACTGTGTGGGGCAATCAGGGCGAGAATGCGGCCCGATATCTCGCCAAGGGTCGCCCCGTGGCGATCGATGGGCGGCTGGAGTGGCGCGAGTGGGATGCACAGGACGGCACGAAACGCAGCGCAATCGATATCATTGCCGACTCGGTGCAGTTCCTTGGGTCTCGCGAGGAGCCCTCCAGTGGCGGAGGGTTCGCGGGCGGAGGAGCGTCGCAGGGCAGCGATGTCGCAGTCGACGACCGCGATTTCCAGCCCGCACCGGTCTCCGGGTCACCCGGGGACGACGACATTCCGTTCTAGGTTCGAAAGCAAGGATTTCCAGTGGCAAAGCGCGGTCGCGGCAAGCCTGTCCGACGACGAGATAAGAAGGGCGGGTCCGGTAGCGGAAGGCGTAAGCCTTGCCAGCACTGCCGTGACAAGGTCGAGCAGGTCGACTACAAGGACGTGACAACGCTCCGTAAGTTCATCTCCGAGAAGGGCAAGATCCGTTCGCGCAGGATCACCGGTGCTTGCCGCCGCCATCAAGGCCAGATCGCACGTGCCGTCAAGCGCGCACGTGAGTTGGCGCTGCTGCCCTACGTCAATGAGGGCGGCCGTGACGATCACCCGCGCCGTGAACGCGGCGACCGCGACCGCGACCGGTAGAGGACATGCCCGAAGCGATACTCCTCAAGGACGTCGATGAGCTCGGCGAGCAGGGCACCGTAGTAGATGTATCCAAGGGCTATCTGCGTAATTTTCTGATTCCACGCAAGCTCGCCCAGCCGGCTACGAAAGGCGCGATCGAAGTCATTCGCCAGCGCCAAGAAGCGGCCGAGCGAGCGGCTCGGGAGTACGCCGAGAAAGCAAGCGATAACGCAGCACTATTGAACAAGACGGTGATCACGATCACCCAGCAGGCGGGCGCCGATGGGCGCCTGTTCGGGTCGGTTACCGCCCAGGACATCGCTGCGGCAATCCGCGACGCGCGCGGGCTGCGGACCGACAAGAACAACGTACACCTGCCCGAGCCGATCAAGAATGTCGGCACTTACATGGTCATTGTGGAGGTCGTCGAGGGAGTGACGGCCACCGTAAAGACCATGGTCGTCGCGCAGAAGTAGTCCAGGCGCGCCGCACCTGTTTGCGGACCGTCCGATCTCATCTGCAGATTCTTGTGGTCTGGCCTGCCTGCGAACATATGTTCGTGAGCTTGGACCACAATGATTTCCCTCTCAATTGCGGGTTCCCCCTAGGAGCCGCGCATTCACCCGACGTACACTCGCCGAAGCGATGAGCGCGATCTCAACAACCAACGGCTCGAGCATGCCCACGGGGGTGATTGCCCCGCCCCATAACCTCGACGCCGAGCAATCGGTACTCGGCGCAATCTTGCTATCCGATCGCTCGCTGTACGCGCTTGTGATCGAAGAGGGGTTGCGCTCGGAGGACTTCTATCGCGACCGCCACGGCCACATCTACGAGGCGATGCTCGCTCTCTATAACGAGTCAGAGCCGGTAGATGTACTCACCGTCACCGACCGGTTGCGCCAGAGTGGCAAGCTCGAGGAAGTCGGTGGCTCAGCGGCCGTAGACGAGCTTACGGGGGTTGTTCCCGCCGCCGGACACGCACGCCGGTATGCCCAGATAGTGCGCGAGAACGCCCTGCTTAGGCGTCTGCTGGCAGCTTCCTATGACATCCAGTCGAGTGTGCTCGAGCGCCAGAGCGCACCACGCGAGCTTGTGGAGCAAGCCGAGAAGACGATGCTCGAGGTCGCCAGAGACGACCGCCAGCAGGACTTCCGCTCAATCGAGGAGGTGCTGCACGAGGAGCTGGACAAGCTGCACCGCCTTTCAATCGAAGGAACCTCACTGACGGGCTCCCCATCTGGCTTCAAGGATCTGGACGAGATTACGGGTGGCTTCCAGCCCGGCAACCTGATCATCATTGCCGCCCGTCCGGCAATGGGCAAGAGCGCACTGGTGTGCAACATCGCGGAGAACGCGGCGGTCGAACACGGCAAGCCGGTCGCATTGTTCTCGCTGGAGATGGCGGAGGCCGAGCTAGCCCAACGCTTCGTGGCCTCCCAGGCGCGAATCAAGGGCGAGGAGCTACGCAAGGGGCGCGTGAAGGAAGAACGTTGGCCGAAGATCCTGAAGGCCTCTCAGCGTCTTGCAGCGGCGCCTTTGTGGGTGGACGATTCAAGCGACGTGGGCATGCTTGAGATCAGGGCGAAGGCACGCAGGCTCCACAGCCAGTGCGAGAACGGCCTCGGCCTGATCATCATTGACTACTTGCAGTTGATGCGCACCGACAGCCGCTATGACTCGCGCGTGACCGCCGTGGGCGAGCTCAGCCGGGGACTGAAGATCCTGGCACGTGAGCTCGGAGTGCCCGTCATCGCGCTGTCCCAGCTCAGCCGCGCCGTGGAGACGCGACCGGACAAGCGCCCACAGCTGTCGGATCTACGCGAGAGTGGGAACTTGGAGCAAGATTCCGACCTGGTGATGTTTATTTACCGCGACGAGTACTACAACGAGGACTCTGAGCGACCCGGCGAGGCCGACCTGATAATCGCCAAGCATCGCAACGGCGCGGTGGGCAAGGTAACGCTCACCTTCCAGAAGGAGTACCCGAAGTTCATGAACTATGCGGGCGAGAACCGCTACGCGGCATGAGCGCGGACATCCTCAGCCTGCCGGCCTCGCGCGATCCGAATGCCTGCCCACTCGGCTTGTGTGACGGGAGCGGGTTCGTGGTGGACGAGACCGCCAACACAGCTTCGGACTGCCGCTGCCGGGCGAGTCGCATCGCGCGTAAGCGCGCCGCCAGCCTGGAGGGCCGAGTGCCAAAGCGCTATCGGGGAGCCTCCTTCGACCGGCCGCCCGTGCTTGGAATGCCTGATGCGGTGGTCTCGGAGGTGCGCAGTTACGTGCGCAACCTGAACGCGCGCCTTGAGGAAGGACGTGGGATGTGGCTCGTGGGAGACGTGGGCACAGGCAAGACGACCTTGGCGATGATCGTCTCTGCCGCGGCCTTGGAGGCGGGGCACACTGTCGCGATCTACTCCTTGCCGCGCTTGCTCAATCTGATTCGTGACGAGATCGGCACCGAAAACAGCCTGCTCGACCTGCTGGACAAGCTCTCCGGAGTGGACTTGCTCCACATCGATGATCTAGGCGCCCAACACACGACCCCGTGGCGCCTGGAGCAGCTCTATTCGATCGTGGATGCTCGATACCAGGCCGGCCGGCCGATCGTCGCGACCACCAACCTCCTGCCTCCCGACTTGGCCCAGCAAATGGGTCGGCAGATCCATACGACCGTCACCGACGACGGGGACGAGCAGACGACTGAGCGTCGAGTGGTGTCGAACGATGCAAGCGAGGTCGTCGGTCAGCGGATCGTGTCGCGCCTGGTCGAGATGTGCGGCGATCCGCTGAGCCTCTATGGTGCAGACAAGCGTCAAGAGCTCAAGTTCGAGCGACCTGAGGCCACCGCTGGCAAGCAGTCTGCCTGAGTGTCCAGAGCCTCCGTAGACTTATAGGTCGATGCCTGGAATAGTCATAGTTGGCGCCCAGTGGGGCGACGAGGGTAAGGGGAAGATCACCGACCTGCTCGCCGAACACGGCGACGCGGTGGTGCGCTTTCAGGGCGGCAACAATGCCGGGCACACGATCGTGCGGGGCGAGGAGGAGTGGAAGCTGCACCTGATCCCCTCGGGGATCCTCTACCCGGGCAAGCGCTGTGTGATCGGCAACGGTGTAGTGATCGACCCGAAGGTCTTGATCGAGGAGCTCGACGCGCTAAGAGCCCGGCGAGTGGATGTGAGCGGATTGCGCATATCCGCCAATGCTCACTTGATCATGCCCTACCACCTGCTGCTCGACTCGGCTGGCGAGGCGAAGCTGGGTAGCCTTCAGATCGGCACCACGCGGCGTGGAATCGGCCCATGCTACGCCGACAAGGCAGCCCGCCTGGGTATCAGGGTGCAAGATCTGTTGGACGAGAAGATCCTCAAGAAGAAGATCGTTGCGGCCATGGAACCCAAGCGCTTGTCGTTGCGCCCGTTTGAGAAGGACCCGACGCTCGACCTACACACGATGACCGAGGAGTACTTGACCTATGGCCATCGTCTAGAGCAGCACATCGCCGATACGGCGCGATTGATGTGGGACTTGCTCGACCAAGGCCAGAAGGTGATCTTCGAGGGGGCGCAAGGCGCGATGCTTGACATCGACCACGGCACCTATCCGTTCGTGACCTCATCCAACCCGCTGTCGGGAGCCGCGTGCGTGGGGACCGGCGTGGGCCCGAAGGACATCGACGAGGTGTGGGGCGTATCGAAGGCCTACACGACGCGTGTGGGAGCAGGCCCGTTCCCGAGCGAGCTCCACGACGAGATGGGCGAGACCATCCGGGGGCGCGGTGGCGAGTTCGGCACTACCACCGGACGCCCCCGTCGCACCGGTTGGCTGGACCTCGTGGCATTGCGCTATGCGGCACGCTTGAACACGCTTACAGCGCTCGTGTTGACCAAGCTCGATGTCCTCTCAGGCCTCGACCGCCTCCAAGTATGCACCAGCTATAGAGGCGCAGAGGGCGCGGAGTTCGACGACTTCCCTTACCACCAGACCGTTTTGCATCACACGACTGCTGAGCTGACGGAGCTGCGCGGCTGGAAAGAGGACCTCGGCGAGTGTCGTACTCTCTCCGACCTGCCCGAGGGCGCCCGCGAATACCTGCAGTTCATCGAAGAGAACATCGGAGCTCCCGTCACTTTGATCGGCGTTGGTCCCGGTCGCGACCAGGTCGTGTGGACCGAGGCCGGGCGAGAGTCGCTGATCGGTCCGGGCGCAAGCACCTCGGCCGCTGCCTAGGCGCGGAGCACCTTCCGGCGCCCGTTCGAGGTCATCACTTCTGCTGTCCGATCCAGGAGAAGATGGCGCGCGAATGAGTTAGGACCGTACCGTCTGGCAGCTTGAGCGCCGGCAGCTTAGTCGCTCCGGTCGCCTCGCGCAGCTCCTCCCGTGAGCCCTTGCGTAGAAACGGGAACGGATTACCGTGAGCTGCAACTACTTTCTCGTACTCGATATCCGCAGCTCGAAGTGCCTCTTGTACGCGGCGGCACGGGTGAATACGCGGACCACCGTCATCGCCATGACAAACGAACAGCGTCGGGATCTCAGCCATCTCTATCCTCCGCATCGGGGTCGACCTGAGAACGGAGTCTTGCAGGCGACCGCACGGAGAATGGGCCGTGTTGGAATCGAACCAACAACCTTGGGCTTAAGAGGCCCTTAGGAAGGCCCCGAGGCGCGCGGAGTCGGCCGGTTTGCTGCCTCTAGCATGGCTTATTCACGCCTGATTGGGTTAGTTTGGTACCCAAAGCGGTACCCACGGCCGACTTGGTACCCATGTGGTACCCACAATGGTAGACTGGCGCTCAGCACCAATGAGAAGCCCCAGCGCGAGCGATGATCGCAGGGGCAAGGACGCCGGAGATATCGCCGATGTCAGCATCGAATCCAACAGCCAACATCATTGTCCGCGAGCACCGGGGCCAGCCGTTCTATGAGGCCAAGTTCCGACACGACGGACGCCAGATCAAGCGCCGCATCGGCCCCGCGTGGCTTGAGCGCGATCCCGACGGAGGTTGGCGCCGGCATCGCGGGCGCGTCGCCGAGGGCGCCTACGACGAACGTGCCGCCCACGTAGCTGCCGCGCAGCTCGTGTCCGAGTACGCCGCCGAGGCGGCAGACCTCGAGCGCGTCGAGCGTGAGCGCCGCACACAGGGCGCAACCTTCCGCGAGGTCGCCCACGCCTACCTGCTGATGGCTGGAGGATGTGCGCGGCGCGAAGCCCTCCACGCTGGTCGGTCACCGCTCGGTGCTCGCCGAGCCTGGCGCCCCTTACAAGCGTGGCCGGGGGGTCATGCTCGGATACGTCATGGCCGCGCTCGGCGATCGACCCGCTTCAAAGATCACCACTCGGGAGATCGAGGCCGTGTTGACGACGATCAGCGAGACAGGCGCCTCACCACGCACGGTCAACAAGCACAGGAACGTAATCGCTGCGGTGTTCGGCTACGGATGCAAGGCGTCGACGTACGCACTGTCGGCGAATCCGGCGAAGGGCGCGGACAAGCGCCGCGAGCCCCACCCCGGCGCGCTCGTCTTCTACTCGCCGGAGGAAATCGAGGCAATAGCCCGCGCACTCGAAGACGGCCGCCATCGAGACCGACCGGCGCTGGGCACCAGCGACCAGGAGCGCGAAGCGCTGCACGCCGACGATCTACAGGACGCCGAGATTGTCCGAGTCGCCGCCTATGCGGGATTGAGACAGGGAGAGTTGTTGGCACTGCGCTGGCACGATATTGACTTTGCCGGTTCCGCCCTGAACATCGCCCGCGCGATGAGCGCGGGCGTTGAGTCGTCCACGAAGTCAGGGCATGTGCGGCGTGTGCCGCTCGCCAACCAGGCGGCCGCCGCATTGGATCGCATGAGCCAACGCGAGCACTTCACCACCCCGTGCGATCTCGTATTCTGCAACGTGCTCGGTCGACCGCTCGATGATTCGGCGCTACGGCGGCGCTACTGTCGCGCACAAGCTGCGGCCGATGCCCGCCCACTGCGCTTTCACGACCTACGCCACACGTTCGGCTCGCTGCTCGCGATGCGCGGGGTCGACGTCGTGACGATTCAGAAGGCGATGGGGCACAGCACGCTGGCCACCACGAGCCGTTACCTGCATGCCCGCCCAGCGGCCGAGCAGGCGCGGGCATTCACTGCGGCGTTTGCAGCCGAGGACGTGTCAGTCGCAGCATGACCAAGACCACTGGGTCTCTTTATTCGCGCGGGCGTGTACGCGAACATAAGTCCGTATAGTTCCGGCGAGTGGACATCAACGTCTACACAACCCCCACTTATGCCGATCTGAGTCGCCTCACACAAGCGATCTCTCTAATGAATGGCGTGCAGACCGAGTTTCGGTTTGCGCTACGTACCCTGGATGAAGCCGAGGTCAAGAGACTGCCGCAACCGCTGACATCCGATCCGGCTTTGGCTTTGATTGAAGGCCTCGACTCTAATGCCATCTTTGTCACAGATAGTGCCTTCGATGACAATTGGTTTATGCACGAGTCACGCAGTGTGGCCGTAATATCAACCGCAGATTGGGAGCGTATTTATGCCCCTCCGAGCTTGCGCGCCTATTTGATTTATCAGATGGTGCAGGCCTGCGGAACTTTTTCGGGTGATCTTAGCGAGACTATGCTGCTCAACTTTGCGCATGAGCCACCTCGCGGCTGCCTACACGACCTGTGCATGGACAAGAGGGATATCCGCCTCGGCATGGTGGCGGGCGCCATGTGCGCTGAGTGCGTATCGACCCTGCTCCAGTATGGCATTACCGGTGAGCAGATCGACGCGATGCGACGCCTTCTGATGCTTGTGCGTCAGAGAGGCGCTCGGCACGCCGCGCCCGTTCGACCCAACGTCGGTCTTTGTTGTTATGCGATTCTCGGAGTTTGACGAGAACGCAAATGCCTATAAGTACGGGGTTAAGGAAGGGATTGAGCGAGCCGGACTTACCTGTCACCGAGCCGACGATGAGTACACTGCCGGGTCGATTCTGACGAAGGTGATGGACTATATCAAGCGTTCGCGTGTGATCGTAGTAAAGGTGGACCATCCAAATCTTAATGTTTACTACGAGCTTGGCGTCGCGCGGGCACTTGATAAGGATGTCATCCTGGTCGCAGCCCAAGACCTGCTGGGACTGCCGACTGATATTAACAATATTGAGTGTGTTACCTACCAACAGGGGAATTACGACGGACTAGCAACAAGAGTGGAGAGGGCACTCGCGCCCTTTACACCACGAACGTGATCGCAGTATGCAGCGCGTAAGCCATATTGACGCCAAGTTCAGCGCCTTCCGCGTCAAACACAGGCGTGGTTGTACCCACCAGCGTTACCTCGCGCTTGGTGCCGTCTATCCGGTCAATACCGCTTCGATGTTCTGACGTATATAGAGCCTGCGCCTGCCGACCTTAACACTCGGGAGGATGCCTCGACGCCCCCAATCTTCGACGGTCGAGACGGGCGCGTGTAGGAGCCCGGCGACCTCGCCTGCCGTCATCACGTCATCCGCTGTGAGCCGCTTTGGCGCAGCCGTCATTTGTTGCGATGCGTCCGTGGCGGGGCATCTGTGACGGGAGCGGTCGGGCCGCGTGGACTCGCGTCGCCATCGGCCACTTTCGAGCGCCTCGCCGTGCGTCGTCGCCGAGCGCCCACGGGCGCGCCGAGGCGAGCTCATGCTGCCCGCCCTCGTATCGTGAGGGCGGGCAGCGTGGGTTGGCGCCAGCGTCGGCCGAGGCAATCGGCGGCCTGGTGTTCGGGCCGCCGCGGCCAGGCGGGTAGCTCGCTGAACCGACGCTCCTGTTCTCTGGCTGGCAGAAGTCGGTAGCGCTCGCGGTCGGTAGTGCCCCATACCCATGGCGGACCGGCTGGCGCGCAACGCGCGAGGCTCGTTAGCCGCCTTCGCCCTTCACAGACGAGCAGGATGTTCCCACGGTCACGGTGCGGATCGGCGGCGAGTGCTTGACGGTATGCGTCGAGCTTGTTCTTAATCCGTCGTGTCGTCTCGGTGCCACGGTCTATCTCCAGGTAGAACGTGATCTCACTATCCTTGAGTAGGTAGCGCCCGAATCCGTCCGGGCGGACGCTCGGTCCGGTCCCCTGCTGCGCCTGTTGCTCTCCGAGCCACCGATACAGGCCCTCATCGTGTGCGGTGAGGCCCTGCTTGACAAGCCCAAGGAAGAAGCTCGCGACGGCGCGGCGGTGCTCAAGGTCGGGGATCGACAATCCTGGCGGTCGGCGGGAGGGAGCGCCGATCATCTTGCGGCCGTGCGGCGAGAGAAACCACAGCGCCTCGGTTGCCCCGCCCCGCCACTCGCGGGACTGGTACACACGCGCGAGAAGCTTCTGTTGCTCCAGCTTCAGTAGGCGTCCACGACAGGCACGAGCACCAGTGAAGAAGAGGAGACATAGCTCGGAGGTGCAGAGGGGCTCATGCTGGGCGAGACGATCGAGCAGTTCCCGATCGCGGAGGGTTATGCGGGCCGTCAGCATGATCGCCCTCGGCAAGGGAGAAATTGTTCATTGTCGGGCTTTGCCGATCGCCGCCGATCGTTGTCGTGGTGCGGGATTTCGGCCGTCGGGGGTCCTCCGTTGGGAGGAGGATCGAACGGAATAACGCACGGAAGGGGCTCCGCATCGGCGGAAAGCTCGTCTTCGGGCAGCTCGTCAGCGTCGGTGAGCCCGTCATCAAACCCGCTATGGCTTACGTGGTGAGTTGGTTGGTCGGCGTCGGCACGTCCAGGCGGAGGCTGCTCGATCCGTCCGTAACGCGCCTGGATCGCGGCCTCTACAGCACTACACTCACGAGCCCTCTCGCGTGCGCGCTCACGAATGATTTTGGCTGGCTCTCCTGGCGTGGGCTTAGGTGGCGGGAGGGTTGAGGCCGTCGCGGCGGGCAGCTCCCGCGCCTCATGCAGGACACGACAGGCGATGGTGTAGGAGCCCAGGTGCTGAAGGTCATAGGCATCAAGACGAGGCGCGAAGTGCGGCACCATGCGTTTCGCGTCGGCGGCCTGTAGCGCGAAGCAGATCTTTGTTTGGCAGTTTGCATCGATCGCCTCCGCCAACCCATGATCGGATACTTGAGCGAGGTGCTGATGGGCGAGCACAAAGCCGACCCCATAGCCCCGGGCTTGCGCGAGCGCGGTCGCCATCCCCTGCGGCAGATGACAGAAGCGGTGACACTCATCGACTAGACACAGGAACGGCGGACGATCGTTAGTCGCGATCGGGCCAACACGCTGCGCGCCCTGCCACGCACGATGCAACAAGACCGACCCGACTAGATCGGCCGCGTCCTCGCCAAGCGTTTGCGGGAGCGAGACGAGCAACCACCGGCCCTTAGTGATCGCGTGTTGCAGGTCGGGCGCTCCAGGCTGGCAGAGCATGTTGCGCAACATGCGGTTCCCCAACAGCGCACGCAGCTTGTTCGACAGGGGCGCGAGTGCCTGTGCCCGAGCTGGCTCGCTCAGTGTCTGCCACTGCCGCCAGAACACGTCGAGCGCCACGGGATCACTAGCCCTGTAGCTCGCTCGTTCGCCCGGGTTGGACAGCAGCATGAGGACATCCGCAAGTGTCGGCGGGGCAGCGCCCGGGTCACTTCCAGACAGAAGCGTGGCGAGCGCCGAGCGGAGAATGTCCTCGGTACGTGGCCCCCAAAACCGGGAGAACAGCCTGGCGAAAACGCCGCAAATCGCCTGCGCCTGCATGTCACCGTCACTCGGGCCGCACGCAAGCAGGTTCAAAGCGGGCGGGAAACGCTTATCGCCGAGGTCGAGCAGATCAACATCCCCCCGGCGTTCTTGAGGAATGCGGTCGAGGATGAGCCCTGTCAGCTCGCCGGTCGGGTCGAGGACCATCCCTCCCATACCGGCTTTGATCGCCTCGGCAGCCATGTTCAAGAGCAGCGTGCTCTTACCGCGCCCGGTCGGCCCAAGAATATGCGTGTGTTGGAGCAGTGCTCGCGGTTCGACCCTGACCTCACGATCAAACCCGGAATGGTCAGTACGGCCCAGCAGCAGCCCACGCGAGGGGGCTTGTGCCACCGGGGCGACGCGACGCGCCGGCGCCTCCGTGAATGACACGGGCGCTAGCGCGCTCCGCTGCGGGACCGCCATCAACGCTGCCGCCTCACCACAGTCCAGCAACAGACGTGACCTCACTGGAGGTAGACATGCCGAGAGCCGTCCGGAGCAGAGCGGTTCCCGGCCACGGCGCAGGCCGCCGAGTTCTTGGTACTGACCAAAGGCCGCCAACAACCCTCCAAGCCGGTTGCGTGCCCGCCGCCTCCCCGAAGCCCACGCACCAACCCTGACCGTCGCCGCCAACAACGGCCCGCTCGCCTTCGCCTCGATCGCGCGGGCACATTCCAACGAGAACTGGTCAGCCCCAGGTCGAGCGGTCCGGCGGCCCATCGGATGGGGGGCGCTTGGCGTCAGCACGTCAAGTGCACCGCCAAGGGCCTCGCCGACCGCATCAAGGACCCGTGCGCCACCATTGGGACCATGACCCCGACCAGCACGCAGCCGCGCTGCATGGCTTCGCGCACGCACCCGAGCAGACCGTGGCGGTGCCTGCAACACCAACTGGATCACCCCGCCCTCATCACCCGCCTGCGCCTGCAACGCCGCCAACAGCTGTCCGGCCGGGTCCACGCGCTGATCGACTCGCAACGGTAGAAACCGCGAACTCACCGCACGCAGACTCGCGACCACCCGGCGCTGGCCGGCCCCATCACCTACCCGCACAATCCCGGCTGCCGCATCGACAGTGACACCACCGAGCGCTTGCTCAAGTGCCGCGCGTACCTGTGCCGCAGACAAGCCACCCGAGACGAACAAGCCGCACGCCGCTCGATCCTCCTCCGCCGACACGGAGAGCGCGACCCACGGCACCCCGCCAAGCAGCGGGCGCCGAAGCCCGTGCGCCACCGTGCGTAGGAAGGACTCAAGCGCCGGACGCGACACCTCCTCGCCCAGCCGTACCTCAAACCAGCACCCGGCGCACGCCATACGATGCCTACCCCACAGGCGCCCCGCCGCGACGAAAAGCACAGCGGCGATGGCGAGCAACGCTGCTGGCAGCCAGAAGGCTCCGGCCACATGAGTCAGTCCGCCCAACTGTGACACGTCGGAGGGGTGACCCTCCGCGTGGACTAGGTGACGATGGTGCCGCGCTGTTCCCTCAAGTAGATGGTGGGCCTGCCGGACAACGGCGTAGGTTCTTCTTCGCATGAGGCGACCGTACGCCTCAAACCATCGGAAGTCCACAAGCGCACATCATGTGAAAGCGCACGCTTTCACAGTTGAGAGCTATTGCCGCAAATCTTCGCGGCACATTTGACCACCTAGAACATCGAGATGAGCTGTGCCGTCCGACTCGCGGCGCGTGAGACACTGACCTGCTCCTCGCTGAGATGAATAACGCCTGCGGCGCTGAGGTTGTGTAGGGCGTCGGAGAGGTCAAGTGCGTTGCCGCCGACCACACGCTCAAGTTGCGCGCGAGTCCACGGTCCGCGATCCTCGCAGGCGAGCAGCCACTTAAGGCTCTCGGCTTCGTGCATCTTCGTCCGAGCCTTGGTGGAATGTGTGGCGAACGAGCCACGGCAGAGTGGCTGTGTGTTTATGTGCTCCATGGATAGTCCGTTCGATTTGCGGTCGGCGACGCATAGTGCGCTGCTGATTTGGCCTGCCGACAATGCTTATGTCCCCCCGAGCAGCCTCCCCGGCTCGACCTCCAGGGCCCGGGCGAGGCGGACAAGCGTGGACAGGCGCAAATCGCGCAGCCCCCGCTCAATCCGTGACACCTCGGTGACGTGAATGCCAGAGCGCTTGCTGACCTCGTTCTGACTCAAATGCTTTTCCTTGCGTGCCACAAGTACGTTGTCTGCAAATAGGGTAATCTCGCGCGTGACCATCACTAGGCCGCGTTCAGGGAGATCCCGATCTCATCCGCTCGGCGAGCCGCGCGGGTGGGAAAGACAAACTCGCCGTGGCGGTGCAGTAGACCCGAGCCTACGAGTCGACCGACGGCGTCAATCGCATCCAGGCGCGTACCGCTGACTTCGTGAACGATCTCCTCGACCGTCCACGGTTGACGGTCGCAGAACAGCAGCTCGATTACTGCTTTCTCGTGATCCTTCTCACTGAGTCCATCCGTCGTCTTCTCATTTTCACTACGCTGGTCTTGCATGGAAAGCACTCTCTTTCCGTGCCACGGTCCCGGGGCAGTTAGCGCTGCCGCCGGGGCCAACTACGGCACTATCGAGTTATCTCGGTGTCTACTAAGCAAGTCCGGACCTCTGCCCGCATGCCGGTAGCCAGCCAAGCGGGTTCTCAGTGGTCCTTGCGGCGCACATTCGGTTCCTCCGTGATCCGTTTGGAAGGGCCAGGGTGCCGTAGCGTCGCGGCCCTCGAATGTGCTGGCCAGCATATATGCTTACTCGTTAGCTGTCAAGCGCATAGACGTACGCGTTAGCGCGTGAGAGCCTACACTTCGTGCCACCGCCGCTCCCCCGACACCGCGCTTGGCCGTGCCGTGCGTCAACTGCGCGAAGCACAGTCTCTCACTCAAGAAGAACTCGCCAGCCGCGCCGGCACGACACTTGGGACGGTGAGTCGCCTTGAGTCGGCAAAGAGCGCGCCAGCCTGGGCAACCGTTCGCGCCATCGCCGTTGCGCTTGACGTGAGCCTCGCGCAGCTCGCCGAGGCGGTCGAACGGGCAAGCTAGGCACCATACGGCTCGCTTCTCGGCGATCTCGTCGCAGGTGGCGCACCATGTAGGAAGTGTGTCTTGGTGTCGTAACGGCGCTGCGCAAACTTCGAGCGACAGCACCGATTCCTGTAGCCTGACGCCGACTGGCTCACGTATGGAGACTCACTCGTGGTCACACATCGCAAGAAGGAGGCAAACGGATGGCGCTCGACATTACGAAGCTCAGACAATCACATGCCTTGCAACGCTGGCAGCCAACAGTGGTCTCCTTGACCAGCCCTTTCGCCAAGCGGGATCATCCATCACAGCTTTTCCTCGTCCGCACGTCTAGGTAGCGTCGGCATAGTATGACTGTAGTGGTTCCTGGTCCCGCTTCGCGGGTCGTATCTCCGTTGCGCTGGGCTGGCGGTAAGCGCTGGTTGCTGCCGACTATCAGAATGCTGGTAGGAAGTCGACAGTTCGCTGCCTATCACGAGCCGTTCCTCGGTGGCGCTTCGGTTTTCCTTGGCCTACGACAGTTCCGTAAGGCGTACCTCCGTGACTCAAACGCCGAATTGATTGCGACATATCGGGCCATCCGTGATCACTACGCCAAGATCGCCGAGCGGGTACTACTCTACGGGAACGACTCAGAGACGTACTACGCGGTAAGGGCCTCGGTGCCGCAAGACAAGGTAGAGCGAGCGGCTCGTTTCCTATATCTAAACCACACATCGTTCAACGGCATTCACCGCGTGAACCTCGACGGCGTCTACAACGTGCCATTTGGCAACCGCCCGTCGCCACAGATCCCAACGACCGAACACCTACGGGGCGTTGCCAAGCGGCTCGGGCGCGCGAGACTTGAGATTGGCGACTTCGCCAAGTGCCTCAAGCACGTCAACGAGGATGACCTCGTCTTCCTTGATCCGCCCTACACGGTCGCCCACAATCACAACGGCTTCATTAAGTACAACCAACGCCTCTTTTCATTCGATGATCAGAAGCGACTGAAAGAGCTTATCGACGAGATCAAGGAGCGCGGTGCTTACTACATACTCGCCAACGCAGCGCATGAATCGATCGCGAACTTGTTCGACAACTGCGACATGTTGATTGAGACGAGTCGTCGCAACTCGATCGGAGGAGTCAATGCAACACGAGGCAGCGCTACGGAGTACCTGTTCACAAACCTTGAGCTACCGCGCTGATGGCAAAGCCAGCGAGCACAACGCCGCCTGGGGAGGCGCTCCGCGATCATCTCATTGCGGCCTACAAGATCCCAGCCGAAACGCGCCGACGGCTGGCGACGCACGTCTTTGAGACGATTGCCAAGGGCAAGGTCAACGAGTACGAAGAAGATGGCTGGCTCGTCGACAAGGAGCTAAAGACCCGAATGCGGATGCGTAGGGAGAAGCCACATGACGTGGTCTTCGAGGACCGAGTCTGGGCGACGTTCGCACGCCTGCAGTTCACCCACCTCAACAAAGATCGCGCGTTCAAGCTGCAGTACGGGACTGCTAGGAACCAGACTCAGCAAGTCGACATTTTCGCGGCCGACGATGAGGTGGTGCTCGTCATCAGGTGCAAGTCGACAGAGAAGATCCGCTCCGAGCAGTTCAAGAAGGAGAGCGACGCGATCGTCAGTCACAAGGCCGGGATCATCAGACAGATCCGGGAGGAGTATCCGCAACACAAGGTCAAGTTCATCCTAGCTACCAACAACTTTACGTTGTCAAGCGACACACAGGATCGGCTTGTCCTCGAAGACATCTTCCATGTCTCCGAGGACACGGTCGACTACTTCCTCGCGCTTGCAGATCACCTGGGTGCTGCGGCGAAGTATCAACTCCTCGGAGCGCTCTTTGCCGAACAGAAGATCCCCAATCTCGAGCCTACGGTTCCGGCGATCCGTGGCTCGATGGGCGGTCACTCCTACTACTCGTTCTCGATCGAGCCAGCACGACTTCTAAAGATGGCCTACGTGCTTCATCGCAACCAAGCCAACAGCGAGCTAATGCCGACTTATCAACGCCTCATCAAGAAGTCCCGCTTGAAGAACGTCGCTAGGTTCGTGGAGGAGGGTGGGTTCTTCCCAAACTCAATCATCCTCAATATCGAGACCAAGAGGAAGAAGGGCAATCTACAGTTCGACCTCGCAAGCAACGACAGCAAAACGCCAGGTGAAGTCAAGGCTGGCCTTCTCCATCTCCCTCAGACCTACCGAGCCGCGTACGTCATCGACGGTCAGCACCGGCTCTACGGCTACGCGAACTCGGACCGTGCAGAGACCGATCTAATCCCCGTGGTGGCCTTCGTCGATCTCGATCGAGCTGAGCAGGTCAGGCTGTTCATGCAGATCAACGAGAACCAGCAGGCGGTCCCAAAGAACCTGCGCAATACACTAAACTCGGATCTGCTCTGGGAGTCCGACGACTACACCGAGCGTGCCCGAGCGTTGCGTCTGCGGATCGCACAACACCTCGGCGAGCAGAAGTCTTCGCCGCTTTATGATCGAGTGATCATCGGCGAGAACCAGCGGACGCATCTCCGGTGCATCACAATCGAGGCGATCAGTAACGGCTTGATGCGTGGGAACTTCATTGGCACCTTTACGAAGACGGGCGCCAAGACTCAGGGCACTTTCTACGCTGGCGACAACCAGCCAACGGGCAAGCTCCTGATCCCCTTCCTTGAGGAAGCGTTCCGCTATCTGAGCAAAGGTCTACCGGTTCAGTCTTCCCTTGGCAGTTCCGACGGGGGCTTCGTCTTCATGAATAACGGGGTCGAGGCTTATCTCCGACTACTTAGTGACATCGTCGATCACGTCAAGGAATACGACAATGTCGACCCGCTGAAGTCGTCGATGGCAGACATGATTGGCGCCTGCCGCTATTTTCTCGATCCGCTCATCGACCATCTCGAGGGTCTGAGTCCCAATGAGCGCGAGGAATACCGCAAGCTCTATGGATCCGGCGCGGGCCTTAGGTACTATCGCAAGCTTCAGCAGGCGGTGCGCGATGCGCGACCTGAATTCAACCCCGGTGGCCTTGATGAGTGGCTGAAGGCCCAGGACAAGCAGTTCAACAACGAGGCTCGAAGATCGTCAGCGACCTCGAGGACTTCTTCAAGAGCGACATAAAAGAGCGCCTTGAAGACGAGTACGGTAGCGAGTGGGAGCGCCTCGGCGTCCCCAAGAAGGTCAGGGGCGAGATCGCCCATCGTGCGACCGAGAAGAACCTCGACCTCCCATCGAATGAGCACGTCCTACCATGGGACATGATGTACCTCATTGAGTACCGCGAAATCCTGAGCCAGAACCGTCAGCTCTGGATCAAGCGGTTCGAGAAGCGATATACGAAGCCTGGCGATGAGGGCAAGGCAGGCGGCTGGAAGGCCCGCTCATCGTGGATCGGCGAACTAAACGACATCCGCAACGCGGTCAGCCACTCCCGCGGCATTAGCGAAGACGCATTTGCCCTTCTCGTTGACCTGCGATCATGGCTGCTGCTGGGCGAGGTAGACAACGAACTGTAGGCTACCCGAGAATCTATGCGCCGATAATCAAACCGGCGGCCAAAGGTAACTTGACGTAGATCAAGCGTTTCTTGGCTAACCGTACACGCCATCTTCGTTAGTCTTGTGACGTGATTTCTCAGACTGTGGTATCGCTCAGGGAGCGACGAGTCTAGTTCAAGGTCTCCGCCTCGGCCACGACTGTCCGAGTGTGAACATCATAAGTGCAACTCCAACGACGATCCCAGCGGCCGCCAAGGCCA
This sequence comes from uncultured Solirubrobacterales bacterium, assembly GCA_963746645.1. Lineage (GTDB taxonomy): Bacteria > Actinomycetota > Thermoleophilia > Solirubrobacterales > Solirubrobacteraceae > Palsa-744. Next base: position 2,007,837 of record CAVVBQ010000005.1, on the reverse strand, counting down.
CTAGACTGTCTTGGGGACGTTCTTCGCCAAGCACAGCAATAATCCCGCTAACTCCGGCGCCTGCAAGTACCCCGCCTATCGTTTGCAGCCCAACGATTAGGCTCGTAAGCCCGGCCCTGCGAATCGAACCGTCAGCTTCCCCTACGTCAGATGCTGATACAACGTCACACCGCTTCTGCCGTGCGAGGCGGATCGACTCAAGCCCAAGCTCGGCAACAAACTCCGACTCTCGCTTCAATAGCTCTGTCCAAGCTGGTTCAGAGAACTTGCGAGGCAGAGGATGCGCCGAAAGGGCACCACGCATTAGTGAAAGAGCGTGATCGACCTCGGCGAGCGAAGCAGGCTCGCGCTCGCCGGGGATCTCTGCGATAGGCGGATCAGGGTCGGGCTCCGCGCTCAAGCTGTTCCCGATTCCTGGTCGACGAGGGTCCGGTCTTTGCTCGCTAGCGTCAGGTGTTGGCGCGCCGCGAGCCGTGCCGGGGCGAGTGTCCTAAACGGATCTGGTCGCATCGGCCTGGTCCCACTGTCTCGTCGGCCCAGAAATGTCCCCTCGTCTTGAGCTCTCCTTGCAAACGCCGCCACGCGACCAATCACGGCTCCAGCGCCGGTGGCCAAAGCCGCTGCTATGAGGGCCTCCGGGGCCGCCGCTACAGTGGAACCTACTGCTGCGACTCCTGCAACTGTCGCCGCGATCCCACTAGCCTCACGAACCCACTGCGTGCGATTGTCACGTTCGATCTCTGCGTCGACCTTCAGCTCTATCTCACGGACGGAGGCCGGTTCGATCATTGAAGAGTCCCGCGCGCCGACGGATGAGCCATCCAGATGGCCTGACATTAGGGTTCCGATTATTGCGCAAAATACGGCCGATTGGCTTCTGGCTATGATCGTGTTGCCCGATAACTGCACCGCACGATCATGTGTGATCCCCAGAAAGGCCCGAACAAGTGCGTTTCAGTGGTCGCGGATTACGTCGAGAGATGAGCGCCACTTTGCCGCCTGGTCAGTGAATCGGTCCTGCACCACAAGGCAGACCGTTGAGTAAGCGGGCTGCTCGATTCGGCGACATTAGGCCGTGAGGGCCATCTGACCGTCAGCAGCACACGAAAGCGGTTCGTGTTGACTTCGGCTGGCTCCAATCAGACAGTGGTCTGTGGTTGTGTGGTCACGCCGAGCGATTCCGGGATCGCCGTTGATACGCCTACTATCGGGCGATAGGAAGCGCTAGAAGATAGTGCGCGATACAGATACGAGCATCTCCCACATGCCAGTCGAATCTATGACTGGCGCTTCACCCAGGAGAAGGCTTACCGTCCCCCAAACGCAGAGCACGAGGAAGAATCCAGTGAGAATCCACCCGCGCGCGTTGCGTATATCGTTTTGTGCCCTGTACTGCTTGAGTTCGGCCTTGTGCCATTCCTCGGTTTGCCTTGAGACGTTGTTGATCGATAGCTGATAGTCGAAGCGCTCCAGCTCCCACTGTGTGAGTAGCTCGTCGCCTTCGAGCAGTTGCCTCGATTCCTCTGCTCTACGCATGAGCTCTTCCACCACTCCAGAGGTCGGAAGGCGTGCACGGGTCCGTTGGTGGTCGCGGCGGTCTTCGCCGCGCATGCGCAACCGATTCTCGCTCATGGCAGAGACCGCCAGCGGCTGCCCAGCTCAAGACACGCCTCCCAAAAGAGAGCTGGCTCTCGTCTGTACCAGACCCGTCCTGAACCGTCTCGTGGCAGGGCAACGAGAAGACCTGCCGCCGCGAGTGCTAGGAGCTGTGCGCGAATCCGGTTGTTGGGCCAGCCGGGAAGCACGTCTACAAGGTCGGTTGCGTTGACCATGTTGTCGTCACTTTGAGCCACTGCTACGGCAACCTCAAGACGATCGAGATTCCCAAAGAGGCTCTTCGACCGCTCGCGCAGAATCTCGCGACCTTCCCCCACCTCCGTCTGAAGCTGTGCCTCCACGGGCGTTGTCTATCAGAGCTTCCTTAGGAAATCAAGAAAACGTAAACCGTAAAACACTACACGTGAGCCCGGCGGGCCTGATGCGAGCACGCTAATGGGCACCGCTGACCCAGGTCTGTGCCTGCTCGACGAGCGCGATCACTGAGCGGTGATGCGCGTCGCCGAGCTGGCGCGCATCCGCGCGAACGGCCCCGCCACATGCCACGACCAGCAAGCCCCTGGCGTCTACTCGATCGCGGCCGCTATCCCCCACCTCTGCCGCTCACGACCACCCGCCATCAGCGCCACAGCCCGCCAGGGCACTACCCCGTCGAGCAAATGACCAGGCTCTACGCCAACACGTCAGGAACGCGGCTGAGCGCATATAGCGATGCGCGTTCGCAAGCCTCGTCTGGTACCCAAGCTTGGTACCCACGACTCGGATGCGGTCCCAAATCGCTCACTCGAAACAACCCAAAACCCGCCGATTTCCAGGTAATTCGCGTAATGGGCCGTGTTGGAATCGAACCAACAACCTTGGGCTTAAGAGGCCCCTGCTCTGCCAATTGAGCTAACGGCCCGTGAGGGCGCCGGCCCACAGGGACCGGTGTGGCGAGGATTCTAGCCCAGCGGCGCCGAGCCTGAAGGCCCAGAGGGAACCGGGCTGGATTGAGCGGCCAGACGGGGTACGGCGGCGGGCGGCAGCCTGAGCTGTAGGGCACTCGCCAGATGGCCTCCTCGCGAGGCTCGCACGGAACCTCAGAAGACGATCGTGCGGCCTCCATCGGCGATCACGCGATCTTCGAGGTGCAAAGACACCGCCCGCCAGAGCACGAGCCGCTCGATGTCACGGCCGATGTGTTCCAAGTCGCTCACGCTCTGGCGATGATCCACGCGGGCCACATCCTGCTCGATGATCGGACCTCCATCGAGCTCGGCCGTTACGTAGTGGGCAGTGGCGCCGATCAGCTTGACACCGTGCTCGCGCGCCCTACGGTAGGGGTTGGCGCCCGCAAAGGCTGGTAGGAAAGAGTGGTGGATGTTGATCACCGGCACACCTAGTCGCTCCAGGAACTCCCCGCTGAGGACTTGCATGTAGCGCGCCAGCACAACGAGGTCAACCTGATCACGTAGGAGATCGAGCATCCGCTCCTCTGCCTGCTGCTTGGTGTCCTTCGCTACCGGCACATGATGGAAGGCCACGCCGGCCGCCATCGCCTCATCGCCAAGATCCCCGTGGTTAGAGAGGACTCCCACCACCTCCGCGTCAAGCTCCCCACGGCGCCAACGCCAGAGCAGGTCAACGAGGCAGTGGTCGTAGCGGGAGACAAGAATCGCCAGGCGCTGGCGCTCGCCCCACCAGCGGACCTCCCAGTCCATCGCAAAGGGTTGAGCCACCTTGCCTTGGAACGCTCGCTGGAACTGCTCGCGCTCGCGAGCAAGGCCCTCGAGGAAGAACTCGGTGCGTAGATAAAAGCGTCCTCCGATCGGGTCGGAGGAGTACTGATGCGAGGACACGATGTTGGCTCCCTGCTCAAACAGAAAGCCCGATACCGCGGCTACGATGCCTGGCTGATCAGCACAGTCGATCAGCAGGCGCGCGGTGTAAGGAGGAGTCTCCCCTGGGGTGACCATGCTCGCACCCCAACCGCTATTTCTTGGTTGTCGACGTCTTGGTAGTCGTCGGGGCGGGGCTGGATTTCAGTACAGTGCCGGCCCCTTTTTCGCCCACTTTGACGGTGTACACCTTGCCGTTCGTGGTCCCCGTGAAGGTTTCGTTGGCGGGATTGCCCGTCGGGTTTCTCTTGATTCGCGCAAGTTCTGCCGCTACCTTCGTGCGCTGCGCAGCGGGCGTAAGGCTGATTGCCTTCTTCGCCGCGAGATCACCGAGGCCTATGTTTTTCGCTTGGTAGGCAAACGCGGCCAAGTTCCCATACAGAGCTGCGGTGGGCGGCTTAGCCGCGATCACGAGTTGCATAGCTTCCACTGCCGCGGCAGGCTGGTTGAGGCCTTCCTGGCCGTACACCCTGAGCATCTCCTGCGCAGTCGTGACATCCGGCTTGCTCGGATTGAACGCTACGTAGCGATTCCACGCATTACTTGCCTTTGCGAGCACTTCCTTGCCCTGTGGAGTGAACTTCTGCGTGGATTCGTCGAAGAATTCGCTCTGGCTGGCCTCGTGTACGCGGGCGCTGGCGAGTGCCGCCCAAGCAGCCGCTTCATTTGGATGCGTGCGCGTGCGCGCTTCGGCCGAGGACACTTGTTTGCCGTAGGTGGAGCCGCCCGCACTTTCTTTGTTGCCAAACAGGCCTTCGAATACGCCGCCGCCGCCGAGCCCACTGCCCACTCCGAAGCCGATGAAGCTCAGGCCAAACAGAATCGCCAGGCCAAGATAGACGACTCGAACGGTGCGCCGCCTGCCGCGGCCTCGCAAATCGAACAGCATCAGTTCGCCAAGTCTGGGTCTATGTGATCAATCATCTCTTCAGCGGTGGTTGGTTTCATATCGGTTGTCCTCGCCACGGGCTCCTGCGCCCCGCCGCTACTGCCACCCGGCGATGGCATCAAGGGCGCAGACGTTCCAGATGCACCCGTTGAGGACGGTGGATCCTCCGGAGGGCGCCCTGCCCCTGTAGCCGTCGCTCGCGCCGCATCGCGTCGCGCGACAACCGACGCAATCAGGATACTCGCCTCGTAGAGCAAATACAGCGGGACCGTCTCCAACATGAGCGTGAAGGCGTCTCCGGGCAAGAACGCGGCCACCGCCGCGCAGGCAAGGATCGCGTAGCGGCGGTTGCGACGCAGCTGACGCGGAGTGACCAGACCGAGCCGCACGGAACCCACGATCGCGATCGGCGCCTGGAAAGAAAGGCCCATCGCGAGCAACACGGTGGCAGCGAACTTGTAGTACTGGTTGGCCTGAATCATTACGTTGAACTGGCTGCTGTTGAAGTTCTGCAAGAAGTGGACGGCCGCGGGCAGTACCACCAGATAGCCGAAAGCGACCCCGGTAGCGAATAGGAAGGGAACACAGAGGAGCAGCGGCAAAACCGCGCGCCGCTCGCTCGGGCTGAAGGCAGGGAGCACGAAGCCATAGAGCTCAAACAAGATCAGCGGCAAGGCCAACACGAGCGAGAAGTACAGCGTGACCGTGAGCGTCGCCGTGAGCGGTTCCCCCGGTCCAAGTGTCGTTGGGTTGGTCCCAGTCGGGCTGCGTGGGATCTTTGCGACATCCGCTTCCAGCCTGGCGATCGAGCCTGCGAGCTGTGCCCTGGTGGCCGCGGGGAGACCGCTGGCCGGAGCGACTAGAGCGCGAGCGATCGACTGAGTGTCCTTGGCCACGCCAAGGACAGCCTTCTGCGTGAACCACGTCTGACCTGTCGGCCCTTCACCGCGGAGTGCCTGTTGCTCCGTCTGCTTGTGCAGCGGCTTGTTGATAAAGCCCAGCAACGCATGGTTCTGCCAAAGGCACACGCCGAACACGACTGCAAATGCGATTGCGCTAACGATCAGCCTGGTGCGCAGCTCCTCGAGGTGGTCGACGATACTCAATCGCTCCTCGTGGCCGATTGTGCGGATTGCTGTCGCCATCGTCCTCTGAAGCTATCACCGCACCCAATACAGCGGTCCGGATTGCGCATGCCGGGTACACCTCCTCCAGAGATGTCCGCGAGGGCTAAAGGCCCGCCGCCCGGGCGTCGATGAGGCGAGAGAGAGACAATGCACGAGGACAATCCCCATCGCATACACCATCACGTGAAGCTTCCCGGGGGGAAGCAGATCGAGGTCGTCTATCTCGATAGCCCCAGCGAGCAACTCGGCCAAGCAACGCCACAGATGGCACGTGCCGGCAGCGACACGCCCGTCGACCCGCGGATGGTCCGGGCGAGCAGCGGCACCCCCATAGACTCACAGGTGGCGCGAGCGGGTAACGACACGCCCGTGACACCGAGGCCGTGGACCGGAGATTCGCCAAGCACCGCCCCTGGTGAGGCACTGCACGTGTGTCCACGCTGCGCCGGTGGACTAGTACACCCGCTCGATTGGGTCGAGGAATCTCCCGGTCGTTGGCGCATCCTCATGCGCTGTCCTGATTGCGACGCCTTGCGAGAGGGAGTGTTCGGGCAATCACTAGTGGAGCGACTTGACGAGGAGCTCGACAGAGCCACCGGCGCGCTGCTAAGCGACCTCAGACAACTGACGCACGCGAACATGATTGAGGAGATCGAGGTCTTCTCACGCGCGCTCGAGCTCGACCTGATCGGGCCTAACGACTTCTAGGTACCCGGGTCGCCGAGAGCGACTTTTCGAACAGACGTTGAGCGCTCAGGCTCCTCTGGACATCAGCATCGACCGGCACTCAGCAGTAGCGCTCGACGACCGCGTCGGCGACCAGGTCCAGCAACTCATAGCGCCCCTCAGGCAGGTAACTTGGCAAGGTCGCCTTTGCCTCCGCGACGATCGATAGAGCTTGCTCGCGCGCCTCGTCAAGCGCACCAGTGGCTGCTATTCGCTCGCACAACAACTCAGCCTGGGCATGCCCGTCGGAGTGCTCGGCGTCCGCAAGCGTGGCGATGTCAAACGAGGCGATCTCTGGATCGCGTTCGCGAGCGAGGATCAACGGCAGCGTGACGGTCCCGTCCAGCAGATCCGTGCCGCGCGCCTTGCCTGTCTGCTCGGCCGGCCCAGATACGTCAAGCACATCGTCCAGCAGTTGAAAAGCAAGCCCGATCCGCTCAGCGAATTCACCGAGCGCAGCAGCGAGCTCGGGGGTGCCTTCGATCGCGACCAACGCTCCGAGCCGGCACGCCGCCTCGAACAGCGCGGCGGTCTTCAGGCGACAGCGCTCCAAGTAGCGCTCCACGGCGATGCCCGAAGCGTATGCGTCCTCGCGTTGCAGGAGCTCACCGGCGGCAAGCGCGGAGCTGGCGCCGGAAAGAGCCCGCAATTGCTCGGGATCGCCGTTGCGTGCCAGCTCAGCAAAGGCCCGCGAGAAGAGCAGGTCGCCGGTCGCTATCGCCGCCGCACGCCCTGCCCCCGCGGCCACCGTGGGCCGTCCGCGCCGCAACTCGGCTCGGTCGATCAAGTCGTCATGGACAAGCGTGGCCGAATGCACCAGCTCCACCGCCACCGCGGCCCGAGTAAGACTCCGCTCACGCTCGACATCCTCTCCCGGACCACCCGCTGATTCGGCGGCCAGAACGACGAGCAGCGGGCGCAGTCGCTTGCCCCCGGCGGCCACCGTGGCGACAGCATGTGCTGCCAGCGGCGCACCCGACTCCGCTGTTACTGCCTCCAGGTGCGCCTCAGTGCGAGCCATCCGTTCGCGCAGGGCTGGGCCCCCACGACGCATGATCTCCTCCACGGCCTCCACATCCGCGGCCGTGTTCGTGCCGGCGTCAAGTGCAGTCATCGACTCTCAACCATTCTCATCGGGCCCGTGAACGGTCTCACTGCGTGGGTGTTCTCACGTGATCGCAACCCCATCGACGGTAGCGCCGTGGACAGCGATGATCCCCCCCGCCATGAGCACGTATCCGATGTCAGTGCACCCCGCGCGGTCCATCTCGGCTGCAAGCGCACCGGGCGAGTGGAAGCGCTTGACCGAGTTGGGCAGATACGTGTAGGCCTCCGCGATCGTCGTCTGCCCGGGCGCGCTCGCCGGGCGCCGCCGCAAACGGGTGCCTGAGGCAGCCAACTTGCCGATCATGGGGACCACCCGATCGAACCACACGCGGTAGAAGAGAGATAGGGGCATCCGCGTGGGGGTGGTCATCTCTAGCACCACCACCCGGCCTCCGGGGCGCACCACCCGCGCCATCTCCCGCAAGCCTTGCTGCAGGTCGGAGAAGTTACGGGCGCCGAAGCCCACAGTGGCCGCATCGAAAGCGTCGTCATCGTAGGGCAGCGCAAGTGCGTCTCCCCAATCGAAGCTCAGGCTCACCGGCTGGGAACGAGAGGAACCATTGCTTGTCGTGACCGCAGCACTCGATGAGATGTCCTCCAGCGCCTTGGCGCCCTTTACTCGCGCGCGCGCAAGCATCCCCTCAGAGAAGTCGCTCCCCACGACCTCCCCGCCCGGCGACACACGTCGCGCGAGCTCGATCGCCAGATCGCCCGTGCCGGTGGCGACGTCAAGCACGCGATCGCCCGGGCCGACGTGCGCGAAGTCCACCGCACGCGAGCGCCAGCGATGATGCAAACCGGCAGTCATCACCGTGTTCAACAGGTCATAAACGCCAGCCACGCGATCAAACATGCCCCGTACTTGGCTCGCCTCGAGGCGTCCACTACTCGCGTCAGCGCCTTGCCGAGCCGGCATGACCCTCTCCAGCTACTTGAGCTGAGAGAGGAAGAACACGGCCGCGCTGAACTTCTTCGGCGGCAGGTTCTTGAAGGATGGCATCGGTGCCGTGGGATTGACAAGCGTACGGGCGATCCCTGCGGCAGGCAGACGTGAGCCGACATGACTCAAGTTGGGACCGGGCCCATCATTGCCATTCTCGCCGATCTTGTGGCACGCAAGACATCCCGATTGGGCGATCACCTGCTTGCCTGCTTCGTATTCGGCCAGCGTCTTGCCGCCGGCCTGCACGATCGCCGCCGGGGTCGCCATTTCGATCGCGGTCGGCGAGCCAGCATTAGCGCCCTCGTAGGTGAGCAAAGCCATGGCACTGATCACAAAGATGCCTGTGAACATCGCGATCGGGCGGCGCTCAGGGCGGCGCTCAGGACCACGATCGTAGAAAGGAAGTAGGAAAAGCAGGATCATGCCCAGCGTCGGCACGCCGATTGTCGCGAGCGGGACGAGGCTCGGGGGCTTGACAACGCGCAAGACCTCAAACAGGAAGAAGAAGTACCACTCGGGCCGCGGTACGTAGGTCGTGGTAGTCGGGTTGGCCTTAGATCCGAGCTCGGCGCCGAGCACGAGTGACATCGTGATGATCACTGCCATCACGACACACGCCATCAGCGAGTCCTTCATTACGGCATAGGGAAAGAATGGCTTGCCCTGGGCCTTCTGAATCGAGTACTCGCGGAGATACTGCTCCTTCTCGCGCCGGTTCATGCGTCGGCCTCGCGCAGCTCGGCCTTCTTCTCGGCTTTGAGCCACGGCGGCGCTGTGGTCCCCAGCTTGGCCACGAGATAAAGGTGAGCACCGATCATGGCTGCTATCAAGCCCGGCACAAGCAGCATGTGAATCGCATAGAAGCGCGACAGCGTTGTCGCTCCAAATTCGCCGCCGCCACGCAGGAAATCACTGAGATAGGGACCAACCAAGGGTCCGGTTCCGTTGATGTTGACGCCCACGATCGTCGCCCAGTAGGCGCGCTGGTCGAATGGCAGGAGGTAGCCGGTGAAAGACATAAGCATCGTCAGGATCAAGAGCACCACGCCGATCACCCAGTTGAGCTCGCGCGGGTACTTATAGGCGCCGAAGAAGAATGTGCGGCCCATGTGCAAGAACACCAAAATCACCATCACGCTCGAGCCCCACTTGTGCATTCCGCGCACAAACTGCCCGAGGAAGACTTCATTGGTGACGTGCCTGATCGATTCGTAGGCCCCGCCAGAGGGATCTGGGCGGTAGTACATCGCGAGGAACACGCCCGTAACGGCTTGCGAGAGGAAGGCAAACATCGTGGCGGACCCGAGTGTGTAGAACCAGTTAGTTCCCTTAGGCACCTTGCGGAACATCATCCAGCGGGCTCCACCGCTCAGCGAGGTACGCTCATCGACCCAGTCAACGACGCTGGCACCGGCCTCCTTGGCGTGGTCGGCGGGTGTGAGCTTTCCATTCGCCTCACCCGGTCGCGGCGGCGGTGCCTTCAAGGCAGCCGGCATCGGCGGAGCTGGAAGCTTGGGGGCCTTTGCCATGCCCTACTTCCTCTCCGAAGGCCGCGACGGATACATGTACTGGCCGATCCCATCGATCGGCTCGCCGGGGTCGCGCGGCGAGAAGCGCTCGAGCTCGCTGTTGACGCTGTAGCGCGAACCGATCTGCACTTGCCCGCGCACAACACGCGTATAGAAACGGTCGAGGGGCCTGACCGGGGGTCCTCCCACTCTTCGTCCCAGCAGGTCATACACGCCACCGTGGCACGGACAAATGAAGCGCTCAGCCGCATCCACCCAGCGCACTGGGCAGCCTAGGTGAGCACAGCGTGAGCTGATCGCTATGAACTGGGTGTCCCGGTCAGACTTGTCCGTGTCAATCGCTGCATTACGCCGACGCACGTACACAGTGGCCTTGCCGGCCTCGCCGATCCCGGGGGTGAGCGTGACAACAGTGGGGACGTAGTTGTTGTCGGGGAACATGTCGACCGGCCCGACGCTCTCCCATGTATGGGGCGCTTCTTTGAAGATCGGCCCGATCGCGAAGCCGAGCGCCGGTAGCAAGAAGGAGGCGGCGGCAATTCCACCGGCGGCCTGGGAGCCGACGGTCATGAAGCGCCGGCGCGTGACCGTCTCGCCCTCGAAGGCGCCCGGAATCTGGCGATCTAGCGTGTAACGAGACTTGTGCTGGCTGTGCTTGTCGGACACGGCCCGAACAATATCGAGTGAGAGGCCCCCCTGGGCGGGTGAGCGGCCCTCACGGCTCAACCGGGGCTGAGGCTGCGCAACGCCTCCAAGGCTTCGGGCGAACCTGTCCGGAGGAGTGCCTTGGCCCGGTCGTGCTGCGGGCTCGCGCCCCAGCCGACCGCCTGCGCGCCCGCCATCCAAACCGCCTCAGCCAGCTCGGGGGTGGCGCTTGCGTGCGCGAGCGCGCTCAAGGTGATGATGTCGGCCAGCTCAGCCACGGCCTCGATATCACCAAGCTCAACAAGTCGGGCAAGCCCCAGCGCATAGAGGCGGTCACCGGCCAACAAGCCAAGATCTTGCTCAGGCGTGCGGACCACGCGCGGGTCGTGATAGTGCAGTAGATAGCCCTCGTAGATCGTCTCCAGAAGCAGCTCATAGTCTGCGCCACGACCATTTACCCTCGGCCCAGAGGCAGCCAGTTGGGCGGGGCCCATGGGGGGTGCATCTATGGCAAGCCCGTCTGAGGACGACTCCACGAGGCTCGCCATCAGCCCACCCTCTGCCAGCAGAAGCTCCCTGAGCCGCTCCAGCGAACTGCCGAGCCCATCTTGCCTGCTCAACTCTCGCATTTGGGCGGGACGGGGGCTGGCCGGATCGATGCTCACGCCAGCTCCGCGAATGCCGCCGCAGCCGCCGAGATCGTGCGATCCAACTGCTCAGGGCCATGGGCAAGCGAGGGAAACCAGGCCTCGTATTGCGACGGTGGCACATACACGCCGCGTGAGAGCAACTCGCGGCACCAGCTGGCATAAGCCAGATGGTCGCATGCTTGTGCGCCGGCAAGATCATGCACCGGCGTTTCGCTGAAGAACACCGTCAGCAGGCCGGGTGAGCTTGCGATCTGCACGGCGCGCCCGCCAGCCGCCTCCCTCAAACCGCCGGCGAGACTCTCCGTGATCGCGGCCAGACGCATGTAGGCGGCAGCGTCTAGCAGGGCGAGCGTCGCGAGTCCTGCCGCCACCGCGAGTGGGTTACCTGAGAGGGTGCCGGCTTGGTAAACCTCACCGGCGGGAGCAAGCATCCGCATTAGCTCGGCTCTGCCGCCGACGGCGCCGGCAGGCAATCCCCCACCGATCACCTTGCCCATGATCGTCAGGTCGGCTTCGACGCCTCCCAGTTCCTGAGCTCCTCCACTTGCCACCCTGAAGCCGCTGATGACCTCGTCGAGTACGAGCAGCGCGCCGCTAGCGTCAGCGCGCTCGCGCAACAACTCGACGAACCCTTCCCGAGGGGCCACCAAGCCCATGTTGGCCGGAAGTGGCTCGGCGAGGATGGCTGCAATCGGCTCGCCCCCCTCGGTGGCCGCTTGCAGCGCCTCCGCGTCGTTCCACGGCAGGATCGTGGTGGCCGCGGCAGCAGATGCTGGCACCCCAGGACTCGAGGGCAGCGCCTGCGTGGCAAGCCCTGAGCCCGCCTGTGCCAGTAGACCATCGAGATGGCCGTGATAGGCCCCCGCGAACTTGATGATCCGCTCACGGCCGGTGGCCGCGCGCGCTAGGCGCACCGCTGTCATCGTCGCCTCGGTCCCTGAGGAGGTCATGCGCACCATGTCCACCGACCCCACGCGCCGGGCGATCTCGGCAGCAAGCTCGATCTCCCCCGCGGTGGGTGCGCCAAAGCTCGTTCCCTTCTCGGCTGCCGCAATCACGGCCTCGAGCACTCGAGGGTGGGCGTGCCCATGGATCAGGGGCCCCCACGAGCAGACATAGTCCACGTAGCGGTTCCCATCAACGTCGAAGATCTCCGCTCCTGCACCGCGCTCGATGAAGATCGGATCGCGCCCAATCGCACGCATCGCGCGCACCGGTGAGTTGACGCCGCCGGGAAGCAGCTCGAGAGCACGCTCATAGAGCTCAGTGGAGCGCGTGTCTGTCAGCGATGCTGGCATTGGATCAGTGGGGCGAAGGCTGGTCTACTACAGCTGGGTCCACGGCTCAGGGGCGAGGACCGCTAGATGCCAGCGTGCTCGCGTTCCCAGGCCTTGAAGTCCTCGGTGAAGTAGAGCAAGCGGATCTTCTTGAACTCCGTTGAGGAATACAGCGTGGCACGCTCCTCGATCCCGGTCATATCCGCAATCGAGTCGAGGATCGCGTCGCACTCCTCCTTGGAGCGGCCATGGGCCATCGTAAATACGGAGTAGGGCCAATCTTCGTATGTGGGTCGCTCGTAGCAATGAGAGATGCCCCGCACCGCCGCCATCTGGCGTCCGACGTCATGGATGCGCTCCTCGGGGACCTTCCATACGCCCATCCCGTTCGCGGAGAATCCGGCCCTGCGGTGATAGAGGATCGCCGCTACGCGACGCAACAAGCCACGCTCTTGCATGCCGGCGAGATGGTCGAGGAAGCGCTCCTGGTCCTGCCCAAGCGCAGCGGCGGCTGGAGCATAGGGTTCCGGCACGACCAGCATGTCGCCCTGCAGCGCCTTGATCACCTCGATGTCGGTCTCGTCGTAAGGCTGAGGGGCGAGCTCGATCGGCTCGGTGGCGATCGCAGCCGATGAGAGAGCCTGCGTGTCGCCCTCCATCTCGAGGTCCATCCTGATCTTGAAAAGCTTGAGCGTCGGCAACTGACGCACAGACTCGGCGCCCGCCTCGGCAGCCAACGCCTGCAGGGTTCCCTCGAGTCCGAGGGCGGAATCGGGCTCAGTAGCGATCGTGAACCACAAGTTGAATTCGTGGTTGCGCAGGTAGTTGTGGGAGACGCCAGGGTGAGCATTAATCACCTGCGCGGCCCGATGAGGATTCTCAGAATCGACCTTGGCCGCAACGAGCATCGAGGAGTAACCGAGGGCGCGCGTGTCGAAGATCGGTGTGACCTGGCGGATGATGCGCTCGTCGAGCAGGTGCTGCACGCGGGCAAGCACCTCCTCTTCAGCCACCCCGGCCAGCTCGGCCACGCGCTTGTAGGGGCGAGGCTCGATCGGGAAGCTGCCCTGCATCAGGTTGAGCAGACGCTTGTCAAGCTCATCGAGCGGTATCGCCGCACCGTACTTGCGACTTCTGGTCTTGAGGCTGGCCGTCGCGGTACTTGTTATGCCGTCGCTCGTCATCTCTATCTCACTCTTGCCCACTTGGGCTGCCGTTGGATTCTTTGGATGCTCATGACGTCTATTTCATTCCTCCTGCGCCAGCCAGCGGGCGGCGTCCTTGGAGTGATAGGAGATCACGATGTCCGCACCGGCGCGATGCAAGGAGGTGAGGATCTCGCATACCGCGGCCCGCTCGTCGATATAACCGGCCGCCGCGGCCGCCTTCACCATCGCGTACTCCCCGCTCACGTTATACGCCGCGACCGGCAGACGCGTAGCCCGCTTGACCGCTCTAATCAAGTCGCCATAGGCCAAGGCCGGCTTGACCATCACCATGTCGGCCCCCTCAGCCGCGTCCAACAAAGCCTCCCGGACCGCCTCCCGACCGTTGGCTGGATCCATCTGGTAGGAGCGGCGATCGCCAAACGCGGGCGTCGAGCCCGCCGCCTCGCGGAAGGGCCCATAAAAGGCGGAGGCAAACTTCGCGGAATAGGCAAGGATCGGAGTGTCTGAGAAACCCTCCGAATCGAGCTCGGAGCGAATCGCGCCTACGCGCCCGTCCATCATGTCCGAGGGGGCGACGATGTCGGCGCCTGCCCGCGCGTGGCTAACGGCCGTGCGAGCGAGTAGCTCAAGCGTGGCGTCGTTGTCCACCGAGCCGTCTGGTGCGAGCACTCCACAATGACCGTGGCTTGTGTACTCGCACAGGCATACATCGGTGATCACCAGCAGGCCCGGCAGGGCCTCTTTTATCGCGCTGGCGGCCAATTGCACGGCGCCCTGCTCGTCCCACGCTCCGGTGCCTTGGACATCCTTCTCGGCGGGCACTCCAAACAGGAGCACCGCCGCCAAGCCCAACTCGGTCGCCTCACGTGCCTCGTCGATCGCCGCCGCAATGGGCAGGCGTGCGACACCAGGCATCGACTCGATTGGCTCGCGGGAGCCTGCCTCGGACACAAACAAAGGCAGGACCAGGCGGTCGGCGCGCAGCTCGGTCTCGCGTACCAAACCGCGCAGAGCAACAGAACCGCGCAGCCTGCGCATGCGCGTTACGGGAAATGCCATCGCGTTCGAGGATACTCGCCATTCACGGTTCAATCAGCGGGACACAACCGACCTCATCGCGGCGCCAAACATCATCACTGCGCCCGACCTCGCCGCTACGCCCAGCCTCACCGCGATGAGCTGACGTTGCCGGCAATGGCTATTCCACCCGGCGCAGCCCAACCCGCGCCAGCACGCCGAACAGAAGCGTCACGCCAGCCAGGTGAACGATCGACACACCGATGCTCGGCGAAGCCCCGTTTACCGCGGCGTCGAGTGCCTGCAAGGCCGCCTTGTAGGGGAACACGAACGAGACGGCCCCGATCACGTCGTACAGGCCTGTGGCCACGGACCCGCTCGGAACGAGCGCAAGGAAGGCAAGCGGCAGGGAGAGCAAGAAGGCAAGCAGCGACGCGGCGCGCACCTCACGCGCCAGCGCCCCAATTGCGATTCCCAGAGCAGCGAAGGCGATCGCCCCGCAGGCGAGGGCGAGGACCCACAGCCCGATGCGCGAGAGGTCCAGGGTGACGAAAGCGCTTACCCCGAGCAGCATCGCGAATGCCACCACGAACGCACATGTGGCCCCAAGTAGGGCCTTCTCCGCCAGTAGGCCCTCACGTGAGATCAGCCCACCGCCACGTCCCTGTGGCCGCCTGATGAGCCGCGACAGCGCATGCTCCTCGCGCTCCAAGGCGATGCCCCCGGCGGCCAAGAGCACACAAATGAACATCAAGGAGATGCTCACCGCGACGACCACAGCGTAGGTGTCGAGTGGTGTGCGTTTTCCATGCAGCAAGGTGCTGTGCACGGCGATCGGCTGACTGACCGTGGTGAGCACGTCGGCTGCGAGGCCCAGGTTGTTGGCAGCCAGACTCGCGAAGCCAGCGATACGCGTCAATGTTGCCCGGTCATTGCCCGGGGGCTGGCGCCCGGCGATCGACTTCAATGTTCCCGGAAGCTGGCGCAGGCCGATCAGTTCTTGGCTCCCCAATGGGCCGATTTTTCCCCCTGTCAGCAAAAGGTTGAGATCGTGTACGGCAACACTCTTTATTTGCTCTGAGAGAGCCAGGTTGGCCTGTGCAAGCGCTGAGTTGATGGCCGAGCGCACAAACGACTGCTTCAAGGCGTCGCCGTTGTAGATCACTTCGGCTTTGGCCTGGCTCACACCGGAGGAGATCTTCGAGACGATGTCCGAAGGGATCACGATCGCGGCAAGCACATCGCCTGAGGCGACCTTCGATACCGCGGCGGCGCGAGTAGGGACACGCACGACGTCCACTTGGTCGAACAACTTGTTGGTGTATTCGTCGAGGCCTACGCGCGTGCCCCCGAGCGTGATCACCTCACCAGGTGGCGTTTCGTTGACGACAGCGACCCGCGGCTTGGATGGGCTTGCTGAGATGGCGAATCCGATTAGCAGGGCAATAGCGACCGGATATATGACCAGCAGTGCCACGAGCAGTCGCGAGCGCCGCAGGATCAACAGGTCCTTGCCGAACAGCCACCTCATTGGTCCAACACCAGAGAGGGCCCGCTCACTGCTCACCTCGGTCGCGCAGGAACGCCACGAAAGCCTGCTCGAAGTCATCGCCGCCGCCCTTTAGGGCAAGCGCCGCGGGCGGCCCGTCGAATAGGAGCCTGCCCTGATCGAGTACGAGGACTCGCTGGGCATAGCGCTGCGCCTCGGCGACAACGTGTGTTGAGAATACAACGCTCCTCCCACGCGCAGCCAGCTCCACAATGAATCCCCACAGACGCTCGCGCTGGCCTGGATCAAGTGCAGAGGACGGCTCGTCAAGCAGGATCACAGGCGGATCCGCGAGTAGTCCAAGCGCCACGTTCACGCGCTGACGGTTGCCCCCGGAGAGACGACCGATGCGCTCGTCTGCGCGCTCGGAGAGGCCGGTCTGCTCGAGCATTCGCGCGACCACAGCCTCAGGGTCGGTCACCTTCTCCAAGCGCGCAAACAGGCGCAGGTTCTCGACCACCGTCAACTTGGAGTAGAGCGCCGGCTGTTGCGGCACCCAGCCAATCTGCGCCTCGCCAAGCGACAGCGTGCCCGCGCTCGGCGCTTGGACTCCGGCAAGGATCGACAACAGAGTCGTCTTGCCGGCCCCATTTGGTCCGATCACAGCCACGAGCTCGCCGGCATGCGCACAGAAGTCAATGTCGTGCAGGGCCTCACGCGCGCCGTAGCGCTTGCCAAGACCCTCAACGCGCAGAACGGGCTCGCTCACAACAGCCCGCCGGGGGAGCGCTCCCACGGTTCGAGCTTCAGATGACGGTGCAGGTAGATCGCGGTCTCGCGCAAAACCGAGAGGATCGGCAGGGCAACCAGCGCGCCGATGATCCCGTGCAGTTGCAAGCCCAGCAGCAGCGCAAAGATCACGAGCAGAGGGTTGATGCGCAGTGTGTGGCTGAAGATCTGGGGCGCCACGACATGTCCCTCCAACTGCTGCAGGCCGACGAACAGCAAGGCCAGCCAGAGAGCGCTAATCGGATCGGTGAACAAGGCCAATACGAGCGCTGGGATCGCTCCGAGAATTGGGCCGATGTAGGGAATCAGCTCCATCACCCCGTAGAAGACGCCAAACGCGAGCGCATACTTTTGACCGTCGGGGAAGATCCCGAGCACCCCGAACAGGTAGAGCGCAATGCCTGTCGAGGCACCCATGACCAGGCTGAACAACAACTGTCCCCCCACGTAGCGCGACACCGCATGTTGAGCCAGCCTCGGATAGTCATCGGCCGGGGTGCCATCTCCAGGTGGCATCAGCTGACGCACGAGCTTGCCAATCGACTGCCCATAGACGAGCATGTAGACCGACAGGACGAACACGAGTACGAGATCGACGAGCGCTTTTGCCACTTCGGTGAGCAAGGCACCTCCGAAGGAAGCCAGTTCCGAGGTGCTTTTCGAGACCTGATCTTGCAGCGTCTGCAGGGCCGTCTTGCCCTGGCTCACGAGTTTGGCGTGCACTCCGTGTTTGTTCAGATAGCCCTGAAAGCTCGCGATCTGACTGTTGGCTTCGTTGACGATGTGGGGGAGATTGTTCGTGAACGTGCGAATCTGATTCGAGATCGGATTGGCAAGCAGAAAGCCAACGCCCGCCAAGGTCAGGAAGAATGCAAGGTAGACCGCTAGGACGGCAAGGCCGCGCGGCAATCGCGTGCGCTGTTGCAAGAAGGCAACGAGCGGGTTCAGGATGAGCGCTATGAGAGCAGCCACCACAAAGACCAACAACACCTTGCCCGCTGCCCGCGCAAGCGCCCACAACGCGAGCAGCGAGATCGGGAGCAACACGAGCTGTACCCAGCGCGGCACCAGCACGCGCGGCGGCTCCACGGCAGCCGTCGACTCGCCCGTGCTCTCCTCCTCGCCATCGACCAAGTCACGCTCGGCCATGGTTGGCGGTTGCGCTCGCGGGGTAATGGGGGGCTTCTCGCTCATGCCTCCACCGCGCCGAACATGCATGCCACTGTCATCGACCCTCCAAAGATGGGCAGAGTATGGCTGAGTCCGAGGCGGGCTCGGAGGTCAGCATCCTGTTCGTTGGCGATCTGGTGGGCAGCATCGGGCGTCACACGCTGCTGGAGTGCTTGCCCGTGCTGCGAGAGCGCTACTCCCCTACCTTCGTGGTGGTCAACGGAGAGAACGTGGCCGGCGGACTCGGCATCACGCCGAAGGTCGCCGAGGAGCTGTTCCGCAATGACATCGATGCGATCACGCTTGGAAACCACGCCTACCACCGCCGTGAGATTTACTCCTACCTGGATACCAAGGAGCGCATTGTGCGCCCTTTCAACTATCTGCGTGGACAACCCGGGCGCGGCGTATGCGTCGTCGAGAAAGACGGCATCAGGCTCGGCGTGGTGAACCTCAGCGGAAACCTGTTCCTGAAGGCGGGACGCTCAGCCTTCACCGAGATCGACCCGGCCCTGCGCGAGCTTGGCCAGGTCGATCACGTACTCGTGGACATGCACGCAGAGGCCACCAGCGAGAAGGTGGCGCTCGGGTGGCTACTGGACGGGCGGGTGACCGCCGTAGTAGGCACCCACACGCACGTGCCCACAGCCGATGCAAGGGTCCTGCCGGGTGGAACCGCCTACATCACTGACGTTGGGATGACCGGTCCACGCGGCGGCGTAATCGGAGTCAAGCGCGAGCAGGCCGTGGAAGCACTGGTGACGCAGATGCCGGTGCGCTTTGAGACCTCCAAGGAGGACCCTTGGCTGATGGGCGTGCTCGTACGCAGCACTAAGCCGCTGCGAGCTGACTCGATCGAGCAGATCCTGATGGCTCGGCCGGTTGGCGCTCCCGCCAGCTGAACTGGCCGAGCAGGGCAAGCATCGCGAGGCCGAAGAACCAGGGGATGTAGAGATAGAACCAGTGTTCTATCCCCAGCTCCACAGCCACGAGCACAGCCGCGCACGCGCCTGCCAAGCCGATCAAGTCCGGGCGCCGAGGCAGAATCGCGAGCGACAGGGCAAGCGCGAGCGTGGCACCCTGAACGGCCGCCTGCAGATAGCCGAGTTTGCCGTACAGCCCCCAGATCGAGAAGGGCGATTCGCGATCGGACTGGTAGGCAAACGTGCGCTCATAGATCGTGTGCAAAGAATCGTGTGTGAAGGCCGGGATCGATACAACAGCCGCCGTCGCCAGGAAAGCCAGCGCGAACAACACCAAGGCACGGAGGCGCGCCCGTGCGGAGAGTCCATCGAGGCCATAGGTCCACAGCAGCGGCGCGAGTGCCAGTGGGGCGAACTTGGTGAGGCCTGCCAGTGCCGCGAACATGCCGCGTGCGGGAGGCGAGGAAGCGACCAGCAACGTGGCCAAGATGAGCACCGCAACGAGCGAGTCGTTGGAGTTGCTCTCCAAGGCAAACAGCGTGAAGGGGTAGGTCACCCAGGCATAGGCCAGCGCGATCCCAAGCCCCGGACCACGCACACGCCGACCAAGGAGAAACAGGAGGGCGATCGCCAACAAATCGAACACGATTGCCGCGGCGTGCGCCGCGGGCAGGTCATCCCAACGCCCACTCCAGCCGAAGATCTGCTGGAAGGGAACATAGGTCTCATAGTTGACGGGTCCGTAGGTATCGCCGTGTTCGTTGTCCGACGGATATTTGCCGTAGAGCGACTCATCGTGAGTGGTCCGCTCTGCGCCGATCACTCCCGCATACCCCACGTCGATCACATTGGAGTCGGTCACATTGAGACCAATGCGAAATCCGACCAGGAACACCACACCGACCGCGAGCCAAGGCACTGGCACGAGCAGGCGCAAAGGACGCGGCTCGCGTGGGGGCACGCCGCGCCGGCCAACACGAGCGAGCAGAAGCATGCGCACGAGCAGATACACGAGCGGCGGGTAGGCCAAAGGCGTAGAGGCATAGATGTGAGCGTGGTTGAAGTAAGCGAGCGAGACCGAAAAGGACAAGAGCACGAGCAAGTCGAGGTGCAGCAAGCGAAACGGCCGGCGCCAGTCGAAGAAAGGCAGGAAGAACAGAACGCACAGGGGGATCCAGATGTAGAGCGCGTTGACGTGCCTGCCAAAGGCGCCCGGATAGCCACGCGCCATCGACCAGGCGATCTGGAATCCGGTCCACTGTTCGATCACGTGGCCGGTGTAGTCGGCAATGATGACCTGGCCAATCTCCTTGCCCTTCCTGCTGAAGTAGCTGACCTGCCAGCGCGTGGGACCCTTCAGATAGGCCCCGCCGTAGGAGCCCGGGTAGCGGGCACGCACGGCTCGCATCTTGGGCAGCGCATCCGCAATCTCAAGCGCCTTATTGGAGGAAAGCCGGCGTCCGATCGGCGGCGTGTCGGAAGCTTCGACGGGAACGGGGGCTTCGGGATTAGTGGCGGTCGTGCTCGACGCAGACTTCGCCGAGGAGGTCTGTTTGAGAACCACAGTGGTCGTGGCTTCGCCTTTGGATCGCTGGGAGTGCTTCGAGTGCGAAGAGGCTGGAATCCCGATGGCCGTCGAGCGCGGTGGGGAGCCTGTTGATCCCGGTGTAGAGGCAAGTGCCGAAGGGGTCACCACGAACGCAAATACGCTCGTTATGAGGAGCAGCGAAAGGCGTAAAGCCATCGTGCGAGGGTACCGGCGCCCGAGCCACACGGCTACAGGGCCTACAGATGAGTTGAGAGCGGCTCGGCGTCAGCTTGGCTAGACGCCGAAATGCTGGAGCGCAAGCGGGGCCACATCGCGGATCGCCCACTGGGCAGTCTCTTGAGGGGCATTCAATCCACACAAGATCAACGCTCCAAGCGAATCTTCGCCGCGCAAGGACCCATGTGAGCCGCCGCCCACATGCGCTTGGCCGCCGAGATCGGCGAACTCCCTACCGGGGGCCGCTGAGAGCAGGACGTCACCCGAGCTGGAGCAGACCAAGGCTGACCAGACACGCTCCAGAGCGGCAGGGTGATCAGGGGTTGAGAGGCGACCGTCACGGCAGTGCGCGTCGAGGACCGAGAGAGTGCCTTCGACACACCACGCACGCCCTCTCAAATCCTCATAGTCGCTCCCCGGGCAAAAACGCATCTCTCCGTGCCCAGGGCGTGCAATCACAGCCTCCAGGGGTGCGCCGTGGGGGTCTCGCTCCAACCACATTACGAGCTCCACTCCGTCGATACCTAGTGCTTGGCGCACCACGTCTGAGCGCACCCGGTCGCGGCGGTCCTCATCCAACGCATAAACCATCGCTGCGCGCTGGGACGGGCATACCGCGATGCGCGAACGCTCCGCTCGGGCAGAGCCCGGCCGTGCGCCTGCAGGCAAGACATCCAAATCTGCGAGCTGCTCACCCAAAGCGATGCTGGCTGTGACGGGCGCTTGGGAGTGATCGGCCATCACGATCACCGCGTGCTCCTCCAAGAAACGTTCGACCCCACCGCCGGCCTCCATCACGCGCGCGAGCTGGATGTCGGCGAGCGCGATCGAACGGACCTGGCCGTCGGGTCCCGAGCGGTGGGAGTGCCAATCGTTGTCGGGCAGGGACAGCAGCATGAAGTCGAACAGGTCATGCTCGACCATGTAGGCCCCCACACAGCCCGAATGCTTGTCGCGCACCCCTGGCATCCCTAGGTTCGAGCGGCAACCGGTCTGGCGGCTGGCGAAAATGTCGGCGTAGAACAGCTCCTTCGGGCCCATCACCGCATGACGCATGAGCGTCGAGGCGATCCGTGTCAGGGCCGTGTCGCGCTGAGGCTCGTGACGATGGCGGCCGCGATACATCAGGTAGGTGGTGCCTGCCGTGCGCACACCTTCGTCGTCGAGCGTCTCGAACACCGTGGGCGTGTCCTTGGAGAGATGGGCGCCGTTCATGTTGTAGACGGTGTCGGTCAATTGGCGGGCCAGGCCCACTCGCTGGGACGCCCTAAAGCTCGAGCCATACTCCACATAGCGCCGCTCATCGCGGTGGTACCAGCTCATGCCAGGGATCTCATGGGTTTCCTGCCACTCTCCCGTCACGATCGAGGCGGCGCACACGGGGGTCACCGAAGGGAACGCCGCCACGCACTTAGGCACATACGCTCCGCGCTCCATCAAGGCAGCGAGGGTTGGCGCCTCGCCGGCGGCGACAGCCCGCTCGAGCATCGCGGGCGCCATCGCGTCGATCACGCACAGGACGAGCTTTGTCACTAGCGGCGCAAGATTCGCAGGCCCGCGTACTTCTCCTGCGAGCGCGAGCGCATTCGCAGCCACAGCCACGCGAACAAAGCCACAGCCACGTACCCGAGCGGATGAAGCAGTGCCACGAGCGCGGCTAGCACGAGCGAAATCGAGTCGAGGTAGAGCGTCACCGCTTCGCGTGCCCCGCGGTCAGGAAGCCGCGCGCGGGTTCGCATGCCCAGGGGACGCACAACCGCCTGTGCCAGCGCGGCTGCGGCTGCGCCACTAATCAGCCCAGGCCAGGCAACGTCCCCATGTGCGGCGAGTGTGCCCGCGAACAAGAGCGCACCAATCCCAATTCCGATGCCAGCGAGCGCGGCTGCCGGCTGACCCGTCTCGAAGCGCTCGGAGCCAAGGCGCCATTGCACTAGGTATGCGAGCACCAGCCCCGCTGCCACCGCCACCAGCCACCAGTCCGAGTACAGAAAGGTGTAGTCGCCCACGGCGAAGCTAACGCCGAGTACTTTGCTCGACGCGAGCCCTCCGGCAAGAAGCGCGGGTAGGAACGGGCGCACTCCCGCCGCCAGCGCGAGGCCGAGGCCGAGGCCGATATAGAAGACGAGACCGTTCATCAGACAGACTTAATCGTTGCAGGAGGTGTAAGCGTTTGAGGCGTGCGCTACCTTGGAGCAGCCATGATGGGAGCGCCATGACGATAGACGACCCTTCAAGCAGCGGGGAGCTCCCCATCATGGGAGACGCCCTTGAGGGCCCCGAGAAGCCTTCGCGTACGACCGCTCACGAACTGAAGCGCTACGAGGGCCTATTCGCCGAGCGCACTCACGGCATGCGCTCCTCGGCGATGAGAGACATGATGTCGCTCACCGAACGACCCGAGGTGATCTCGCTCGCTGGGGGCCTGCCCGAGACCAGGACCTTCCCACCTGAGCTCTACGCCAAGCTGATGTCCAAGGTGGCCGCCGAGTCCACCGCCAGGGCGCTCCAATACGGCCCCACTGAGGGCATGGCGTGCACAGTCGAGTGCATCGTGCAGGTGATGGCTGCCGAAAGCACCTCCGTGGACCCCGACGAGGTGATCGTCACCACCGGCGGCCAGCAGGTAATCGACTTGATGTGCAAGGCCTTCATCGACCCAGGCGACACGATCGTGGCGGAGGCACCCACCTATCCCGGGGCGGTGCCCACATTCGATGCCTACCAAGCCAACGTAGTGCAGATCGAGATGGACTCCGATGGGATGCCAATCGACGAGCTCGAGGCCACCTTGGACCGACTCGAGCAAGAAGGCCGCCGCCCCAAGTTCATCTACACGATCCCCAACTTCCAGAATCCAGGTGGTGTGACGATGTCCTTGCCACGCAGGCGCCGTCTGGTGGAGGTAGCCCGCGAGCGCGAGATCCTCGTGCTCGAGGACAATCCTTACGGTTTGCTTCGCTATGAGGGTGAGCCTTTGCCAACCCTCCACTCGCTCGACGCGCGCGCGGCCAAACGCGGGGGCGCCTCGGACTTCGTCGTCTACCTGGGCACGTTCTCCAAGATTCTCTCTCCGGGCGTACGGCTCGGCTGGGCAGTCGCGCCGCGGCCGGTCATGGAGAAGCTCAACCTGTGCAAGCAGGGCGCCGACCTCTGCTCATCGCCAGTCACCCAGCTATTCGTGGCCGCCTATTTCGAGGAGCAGGCGGACGCTGCCGTGCCCGGCTGGCTAGCGTACCTGGGCTCATTGAAGGAGCTCTACCGTAAGCGGCGCGATGCGATGCTTGCGGCGCTCGAGGACCACTTCGGGACGATCGCATCTTGGACTAAGCCCCAGGGCGGCCTATTCATCTGGGCCACTTTGCCCGACTACATCGACACCACCGACTTGCTTGCACGAGCCTTGGAGAGCGAGGGCGTTGCGTTCGTGCCTGGCCGTGCCGCCTACTTGGACGGACGCGGAGGCTCTTCGATGAGACTCAACTTCGCGGGCGTGCCTGAGGAGGACATCCGCGAGGGCATCCGCCGGATCGGCAAGGTCGTACGTGAGCAGGTCGGCCTGTTCGGCACACTCACGGGCGCCAAGCCCGCCGCCGCCGAGCCGCCCGTCCAGCAGCCCGAGCCGGGGATGGCCGAGGTGCTCGAGCTACCCCGCCGCGAGTCCAGGGACGCGGAGCGGCGCAGCCGCTAAAGACCGCCGCTCTGCACCGTCGTGTTCGGAAACGGGATGCCCTACGCGCGCGCGTAGGGGCCGCTCTACAGGTCAGGAATCCCCGGCGGCGAAGTCCTCAGGCGTTACCTCGTCGAGGAACTCCTTGAAGCGCTCAACCACGTCCTCGGACTCCTCCATGTTGTGCTCGAACTCGATCGCCGACTCGGCGATCACCTCCTCGGCAGCGAAGATGGGGGCTCCAGAGCGTACGGCTAGCGCGATCGCGTCGCTCGGTCGCGAGTCGATCTCCATCTCGCGACCATTCACGCTGAGCGTGATCGAGGCAAAGAACGTGTTCTCGCGCAGCTCTGTGACTGCCACCTGAGTGCACTTGACCTCGAGCTCACCAAGCATCTCGCACAGGAGATCATGAGTCATCGGACGGGGCGTAGAGGCCCCCTGCAGCTTCATCAGGATCGAGGCGGCCTCGGGGTGCCCAATCCAGATCGGCAGGAACTTGTTGCCGTCAACCGTCTTCAAGAGCACGATCGGCTGCTTGCCGACCATGTCGAAGCTCACGCCGTAAATGACCATCTCCTGCACGACATTCCTCCAAAGGGGGAAATCCAGAGTATAGGTGTCCGACGAGCACCAGCCCCGGCCAGATGGCCGGCGCGCGGAGCCGCGTCAGCGGCCCATCCGGAAGCTCCAAAGCTTGTTGCCGAGGAAGTTAAACGGTGTCGCTGCCGCCACGGCAAGCGCTTGGGCGGGCACCTTGGCCATGCCTGCCTCCTCAACCAACAGCGTCAACAACACGAGGTTGACGAGCAGGAACGCGGCAAGGCTAACCACGAAGAAGCGGATCGCCTGAAAGTGAACTCGACCTGCCGAAGCATCGAACGTCCAGTGGCGGTTGATCACGAAGTTGTTGAGCACCGCAACCAGCCATGCCAGAACTGAGGCGATTTGATACGGAGTGCTCAGCACATGCACAAACAAGGCATAGACAGCTAGGTTGACCACGAACCCGAGGCCTCCAACCATCCCAAAACGGAT
The DNA here is from genome assembly GCA_963746645.1 of uncultured Solirubrobacterales bacterium. GTDB lineage: Bacteria > Actinomycetota > Thermoleophilia > Solirubrobacterales > Solirubrobacteraceae > Palsa-744. The sequence continues at coordinate 1,982,423 of CAVVBQ010000005.1, read as the reverse complement.
CAACTGCAACCAGTTGGCGGGACGTCGCATGCCGTGCAGCAAGCGCATGTGGGGGCGCAGTTCTACGTGCTTCGCACCGCCCCCCGGGCGGATGTTCATGGCTGTTGCCTCCTCGGACACCCGACCAGGGTAGCTGAGGCGGCCGCGGAGCAAGCTTGCTTGGGAGCGATCGTGCGACTGCCGCGGCCCGACATGGAGCGGCGCTAGCCTGTCAGGAAGTGAGCATCGGGTCAAACAGGGCAGCGTCGACCGCTAGCCCAAGGCGGGGTTTGTCACGACCGAGCCTCGTGCTGATAACGGGGCTCATCGTCGCAGCGATCATTGTCGCGGTCGTAGCGCTAACAGATGGCGGGAACCCCGCATCCTCCCCACCACCATCGATTCAGGCCACGAGGGTCCACGTGACAGCAGGCTCCGGGCATTCCGTACAGACAGGCGCTCACAGATCGAGTGCCGTGACAGGCGCAGGCACCAAGAGCACGCACGGGTCGTCTCCTGAAACAGGGAGCGCGACGAAGGGGACGGGAGCGAGTACGGCCTCCAAAGGCGCGACCGGTGTGGCCCGCCACGGCGCCGTGGCGGTCGCAGAGGTACGCGATCCCGAAGAATCCAAGAGCTTTCCCCTCCCCGCCTCGGTACATCACCGCTCTGCCTCCTCTCCAAGCGTGGCTGGCGAAGCGGCCATCGCCCCGGGCGCGGCGTCTGACGCCCAGATCCGCAAGGAGCTCGGCGAAGAGCAGCATGCCGAAGCTCAGGCAAAGGCCGCCCAGCAGCGCGTGCTGACGCCGGTTGCGGGCGGCTTCTCGGTAGGTGGCAATGGCACGATCCCGATCCCTTCCGGCATTCCAGAAGCGGTGCAGCGAGTTATCGCGGGGGGCAACGCCATCGCCGACTTCCCCTACATATGGGGCGGGGGGCACGCTTCGTTCATCGCCAACGGATATGACTGCTCGGGCTCGGTGAGCTATGCCTTGGCGGCCGGCGGACTACTCAGCGCCCCGCTCGTCTCAGGCGACCTCGCCACCTGGGGCGAACCCGGCCCGGGACGCTGGATCACGATCTACGCCAACGCTGGCCACACTTTCATGGATGTGGACGGCATGTGGTTCGACACCGCCGGGCGCAGTGGACCCTACGCATCACGCTGGCTGGTCTCGACGCCGTCCCTGGCTGGTTACGCGGTGCGCCACCCTCAAGGAATGTAGCCCGCCCCAAGGCAGCAACCCGAGCTCAGGGGTTGAGAACGACTGTGCTCAGCGATGTCGTCGTCTGGGGAGACTGCCTGGAGGCGTTGCGAGCGAACAGGCGCAGCATGAGCTTCAGTTTGTGAGTGCGCTTCAGACGCTTCGCGGTGCTACTTGAGAACTTGATGCGGATCGTGCCTTGGCCTGCCTTTGTAGTGACTAGCACGGCTGTGCCCACAACGATCGAACGAGGGGTTCCCTTCGGCAAGCCGGTTGCGGTCGCTCCATGCACGCCTAGGCGCTTGGCGATGGAGCTTTCGAGCAAGACCTGGATGCTGCCGGCCACCTGCTCGTTTGTGGTGTAGCGCACGGGCAGACCACTGCTCAAGACCTTTTTCAGAGACTTAGTTGTCGCAAAGCCTGTGACTACCGGCGGAGGGGTGGATGGCGTTGTAGGCGTTGACGGCGTCGTGGTGGAGCCGCTTGGGCCCCCTGCGCTGCCACCGGAGCCGCTGGACGGTGTGGTCGAGGGGGTTGGCGCGGGTGTAGGCGGCGGTTCGGGTGAAGGCGCGGGTGGGCCGTTGACGGTGACCAGTTCTATCCACCTGCCTGTATTGCCAGCCACGTCGGTAACCGTAAGGCTGACTTCATAGATGCCGCCGTACTGATAGGAGTGGTAGGCACTTGCCGCGCATGGCGCTTCCCACTCCGCCGCACCGCAAGGGGAAACCGCGGGTGAGTTGGACAGCGGGGCACCCGGCGCAAAGCCCGTCACTGGCGCCGACCCATCGCCGAAGTTCCAAGTGAAGGTGGCATAACCTGTGTGCGATTCTCCACCAGGAGAGAAGACGGTGGCCGCGTTCAGGGATATGTTTGACTCCATACCGTCAAAGCCGACTATTTCATTCACGCTGACCGGATTAGGCGCCGTGAACTGGGGCACCAGCGAAGCTCCCTCTATGCACGGAACACCCGGAAAGGGAGACTTGAACGCAGCCAAATTGAAGACATCGTTGAGGTAATAGTTGTTGCCGTTTAGTACTTGGTTATAGAGCGTTCCGGCGTCAGATCCTTCCTGTGCGCCCACGTTTCCACCCGTTACCGGATCAAATATGTTGCGGCACTCGTCAGTGACCTCGTTGCCGTGTGGGTCTTGCCAAGCATCAAGCAGTGGATCAGTGACTATGTTCTGCTGCTCAACCGCTATCTGATTATTGATCAGGTCGGCCAATCCAGTATCACAGGCACCGTCGGGACTCGGGCATTTCACCTGATTCGGCTCTTGTGGATGGGGGCCTTCGAGCAGTTCCGCTTCTACGATCTTTGCTTGTTCTTCAGGAGACTTCTTTTCGTCTTCTTCGATTTCCTTCGGACCCTTTTCTTTTTTCTTCTCCAATTTCTCAGCAGGTTTGCTGCTGGGGTCCCAGCCTCCGTCCTGACAGTCGAACTCGGAGGTACGGTCGCCGGGAACAAGGTGAAAATTACCCAGCCCACCGGCCGTCCAAGGAATCACTCCGTAAAGAATCGTGTTTTCACCGCCAGAGGTGTTGCTCGTGCTGATGTCGGAGTGATAGCTGCAAAAACTGCGCTTATAACTCTTGTATGCGCTTGGTTCCACGTACGATTTCACGGGTACTTCATTTTCGACTTTTTCCCTGGTCTTTTCGTCTTCTTCGATTTCGGCCATATCGCCTTCGAAGTCAGAGCAGTGTCCGCTAGGCCCTCCTCCGTCAAGGCACACTGTGATACCTGGAGGGGTCATCAAGTAGAAGATCGTTCCCATGCCCTTTTGCAGGGAGTGCTGGCCGATGAACAGTTCGAGCTCTTTCTGGATCTGAGCATCAGTCAAACAAACCGGCGTGTGATGTTTGCCCACTTCGGGCCCGATCAAATCTTCCACATCCAGCGGATGGGGATCAACACATTCTGAGCCGGGATATGCGTTTGTGTCGGTGTATGCCCCTTGGAAGGTGGACTTGTAGAAGGCGTGCTGGTTGGCGGCATCCGTGTACTGGCCGTCGACGGCGAAGACACTTCCCAGGGAACCGCTTGCGGCCCCCATACTCTGCAAGAACACATCGATCACATGCTGCCAGTCGCCGTGGTAATGATTTGTCGGGTCCCAATAGATCGCATAGATCTTGCTGGCGCTGACGATCGCGTTGCCCTGTGTGTTCGCGAATTCTTCCGGTTCGAGGGGGAATTCGTGGATGTTGAGCGGAGCCCCCCCTAGCAATGTGCTGCGTGGCTGGAGCCCAGCCTTCGTGGACCCGATGGTCGTGACGAACGCACCCGCGGGGTCATTCGCGAAGAGCAGTGCCGCCGCCAACAACGCGGCAAGCGCGAGGGCGGTACGCCACACGGCGCGCACAGGGAGCAAACGGGAAGTAGTTGCCACGGACCCATCATCGGCACGCCTGCGCCGTTGCCTTAGCCCATACGGACAAGGCTGCAGTCAGAGTTGCACGGGCACCTCGATCTGCGACTCCGGACCATCAAGCGAGCAAGCGATCCAGTTTGGGACATCGAGCGCAAGCTCGCCGACCTTGTGCACCGAAGCATCAGTCATCATGCTGAAGGAGATGGCCAACCGCACCTGCTCTCCATGAGCCAGATCGAGGGATCAGTACCCGCGCAGGGCGCGCTCAAGCGCGAGGCTCTGGAACTGTTCGCGCCGCTGCCGCGCCACTACGATCGCGTGGCGGCCGTGCTCAGCTTTGGCCAGGACCCTCGCTGGCGCCAAGCGATGGTGGAGACGATCGGTGCCGCGCCAAACCAACGAGTGTTGGATGTGGCGACCGGCACCGGCATGGTGGCCGAGGCCTTGGTCAGACGCTATGGATGCGCGGTTGTCGGAATCGACCAGAGTCCGCAAATGCTGGCGGGGGCGCGGGCCCGGGTGAGCGCCGACGAGCAGTTGGCCGCGCACGTGACGTTGGTAGGCGGTGAAGCCGAGCGGCTGCCGTTCCAGGATCAGGAGTTCGACCACCTGACCTTCACCTACCTACTGCGCTACGTGGAGGATCCAGCCGCCACGATGGCTGAGCTCGCAAGAGTCGTAAAGCCTGGTGGCCACGTGGCTTCGCTGGAGTTCGCGGTCCCCCCGCGCAGGGTGTGGCGGGAGGCTTGGCGCTTCTACACACATGTCGGCCTTCCCACGCTTGGCAGGCTCGTATCGCGCGAGTGGGCCCACACCGGACGCTTTCTAGCGGACAGCATTCCCGGCTTCTACGAGCACTACCCAGTCGAGCGCGTCGTGGAGCTGTGGAGACTCGCCGGCCTCACCAACATCCACGTGCGGCCAATGAGCTTGGGCGGCGGCGTGGTCATGTGGGCAACTAAGCAAGCAGGAAAGAGCCCGGGTGGCAACACCAAGCCGGCTTGAGCGTCCCGCTTTCTACGCACTACGTCCGGGTGGCTGGCGCGACGCACTGACCTTGCTGCATCCTCCTTACACAGCCTGGCACTTGAGCTACGTCGCCATCGGCGCAGCCATTGCACCGCATTTGTACAGCTACCGGCTGGTATGGACCTTGGTGGCATTCCTGCTGGGCGTAGGCATGGCGGCCCATGCTCTCGATGAGCTACACGGAAGACCCCTTAGGACTGGCCTGTCGGACCGCTCACTTATTGTGCTTGCCGTCCTGTCCCTGGCAGGAGCGGCAGCCATCGGTGTGATCGGGGCGCTCACGATCTCCTTGTGGCTGCTGGTCTTTGTCGCGGTTGGAGTGGTGCTAACCCTCGCTTACAACCTCGAGCTGTTTGGCGGCCGCATGCACTCTGATCTGTGGTTCGCGCTCGCTTGGGGAGCATTCCCCGCGTTGACGGCCTTCTTCGCGCAGGCCCAGAAATTGCGGCTCGACAGTCTGTTGGTGGCTGCGGCGTGCCTGATGCTGAGCCTGGCACAGAGACGTTTGAGCACACCCGTGCGTGAGCTTCGCAGACGCACAGTGTCTGTAAGCGGTGAGCAACGCTTGACAAGCGGCCAAAGCGTAGAGCTCGACGCCGCGCGGATCGCGGCGCCAATGGAGGGCGCCTTGATGGCCTGCTCGCTCGGCATGGTGTTGCTTGCTGTGGGACTAGTGGCGGCGCGACTCTGATGGCTCCACGCGAACGCCAGAATGGTCTAACCGTCGCAGTGACGGGCCCCACGGGCGAGATTGGGCAGGCGGTCGTCGCGGCGCTCGAGCGCTCACGGGAGGTCGGCCGAGTGATCGGGATGGCACGCAAACCGTTTGACCCGGTGACACGTGGCTGGCGAAAGGTGAGCTACAAGCGTGGCGATGTGCTCGATCGCGGAGCCGTGGCCGATCTGGTGAAGGGCGCGGATGCAGTGATCCACCTCGCCTTCATCATCATGGGCGGCGCTCAGGAGACCTCGGCCGTCAATCTTGAGGGTTCCCGGAATGTGTTCGAGGCGGCTGTATCCGCTGGGGTCAAACGTTTGGTCTATGCATCCTCGGTTGCCGCTTATGGCTTTCACCGCGAGAACCCCCTGCCTTTGAGTGAGGAGGTACCGGCGCGAGGAACCGCTGAGCATTACTACTCGGCTCAGAAGGCGCAGGTCGAGGCATTGTTGGGGGAGGTGCTCGAGGGCAGCACCATAGATGCGTATGTCTTCAGACCCTGCATCGTTGGGGGACGCAACGCACGTCTACTGATCGACAGTCTTCCCTACACACAGATCTCCGAGCGGCTCCCCGGACCGGCTCGGCGTCTCCTTGGGGACGTGCCCATACTCAAGCCAGTGCTCCCTGATCCGGGAGTGCCGTTCCAGTTGGTTCACCACGACGACGTCGCCAATGCGATGCGGGCCGCAACGCTAGGACGTGGTGCTCCGGGCGTATACAACCTGGCCGGCGCCGGCGAGCTCACCGTGTCAGAGCTAGCCCACGAGCTTGGCTGGTATTCGGTTCGAGTGCCGGAGGTTGCGGTGGACGCGGTCGCTGGGATCGTCGCACGACTCGGATTTCTGCCGGCCCAGGCTCAATGGCTGAGCGCCTTTCGCGAGCCAGTGATCATGTCCACCGTCAAGGCAAGACGGGAGCTTCACTGGCGGCCGAAGCACAATGCCCTGGACACGCTGCGCGAAACGATCATTGCGACGAGGGAGCCTGGTGGAGGATCTCAGCAGCGTGAGTAGCGACCGTTACGACCACCGATACTCGTCTGGATCGAGCGACGTGCCCGGCAATCCGCACCAGCCAGCTGCCGTTCCACACGCCGGTCGCGCTCCTGCTCAAGGATCCACAGCCGGATCTTGCCCTCAACCGATCTCGCTTGCTCTCGATTCATGGTCCTTATGTTCGAACTCGAGAGGCCTTTGCGCTTTGGACGTGCGTCCCAAATCAGACCTGGGCACGTAGGCAGGCTGTCCAAATCCTCCGACCATGATTCTGTCCCCGGGACTGTGTTGTGGGTTACCCTCTATTGGTGAGGTGCTCGCGTGACTGATATTGGCGACAGCATGTTCCACAAGGGTCAGCCCGTGTGGGTCATCCAAAGTGATGGCTCACAGCGCGCCGCGGAATACGTCGGCGAGGGCGAGATGAGCGCCTGGTTTGGAGGATCGCCTACCGTGATCGTCGTCTACCCCGACAACCACTCCGGTGGAGCAGTCGAGGTGGACCGGGTTATCGCGCGGGGGCCGTAGCAGGACCCGATAGTGGGCGATCCAGGATTCGAACCTGGGACCTCTTCCTTATCAGAGAAGCGCTCTAACCAACTGAGCTAATCGCCCGCGGCCGCCGATTCTAGCGTCAGCCCGCGGCCGGCGCAGACCGTCAAGCGGAGCCAGCTGACCTCAGTCGCTGGGCGAGCTTGAGTGCCTCCTCGGGGTCCGTGAACAGCAACTCGGCTCGATAACCACCGTCCTTCTCGGCGCGCACCTTCACCTCGGCCCCGAGCGCCTCTTCAAGCGTGAGGGCAATCGTGGCAGCAGCCTCCTGTTGATCGGGATGCACACCTCGTGCCTGGCGAGGGCGCTTCTCCCCTTCAGAGCCTCCAGCCTTGTTGGCGTCTCTGGCGCGCGATTCGACCGTGCGCACCGACCAACCCTCGCGCGCGGCCTCCCGGGCGAGGCGACGCCGAGCCACGTGATCCTCGGCAAGCAGCAATGCTCGACCGTGTCCCTCAGTCAAGTGCTCCTGCTCGAGCATCTCGATCGTCTCATCAGGCAGATCCAGTAGTCGCAGTAGATTCGATACGGCCACCCTGCTGCGCCCAACGCGGAGTCCTACCTCCTCCCGTGTCAACCCCAGCTCCTCGACCAGGGCTGCACATGCGCGGGCCTCCTCGATCGGGTTGAGATCCTCGCGCGCCATGTTCTCGATCAAGGCCAATTCGAGCGTGGCGGCGTCGTCACGAGGGCGCACGAGCGCTGGAATCTCCGTCAATCCGGCGATCTGAGCTGCCCTCCAGCGGCGCTCCCCAGCCACGAGCTCATACGTTCCGCCCGGCTTTGGCCTGACGAGCACCGGTTGCAGCACTCCGCGGTCTCCGAGAGACCCGGCGAGCGCGTTCAGCGCCTCCTCGTCGAAGTTCCTGCGCGGCTGATTGGGGTTGGCGACGATCAGCTCCACCGGCAATTCACGCAGCTCGTCTGCCGTCTGCGCCTCACCGGAGACACTCAGAATCGCCTCCAGACCGCGCCCCATGCCTCGCTTTGGCTTAGCCACGAGCGGCCACCTCCTTTGCCAGCTCGAAATAAGCGGCCGCGCCAGCGCTATGTGGATCGTGGTGAGTGACCGGCAACCCATAGCTGGGTGCCTCCCCGACCCTAACGTTGCGGGGTATCACTGTCTCGAACACGAGATCGGCGAAATGTTCGCGCACCTCACGCTCCACGTCTCTACCCAGCCTCGTTCGGTTGTCGTGCATGGTCAGCAGCATCCCCGCCACAGTCAGGCGTGGATTGAGCTCACGTTGCACCAGTCCCAGCGTCTCCAGCAAGCCGGCCAAACCCTCGAGCGCGAAGTACTCGGTCTGCACCGGCACAATCACCCGGTCGGCGGCCACGAGCGCGCTCACGGTCAAAGGCCCAAGCGACGGAGGACAGTCGAGCACGATGTACTCAAAGTCGTCCCTGATCGGCTTGATCGCTTCGCGCAGCTGCTGCTCAAACCCGTCCATTCGTGGCATCTCGACGTTCGCCCCAGCCAGTCCCGGGCTCGCCGGCAGCAACTTCAATTTCTCCACAGAGCTATCCACGATCGCCTCTATGGGAGTGCTCTCACCAGCCAACACCTCGTACAGACCAGGCGTCTGCGAGCGGGGCAAGCCAAGTCCCACGGTCGCGTTCGCTTGTGGGTCCACATCGATTATGAGCGTCGAGTAGCCCGCCTCGGCAATGCATGCAGCGACATTGATCGCGGTCGTCGTCTTCCCCACGCCCCCCTTCTGGTTGGCGATCGCGTAAACCTTTCCCATTGTCGCCCGCACGCTAGCGACGAACGCCCTTGGATGGCGGGAGGGTGGCGCAAAACCTTAGAACGACTGTGCCTGTACTCGAATTCATGTCGTCAGCGGCTTCTTCCTGGCCATACCTACGCGACGCGGGAACCGGTCAGGTGTCTCACGGATCTTCCTATACACGTGCAGATGGTGATCGCGGACGCCGACATACGGCTCAACTCGGCCAATCGATTCCCGCTCCAATCCCAACAGCTCCGCCGCCTGGAAGGCTACGAGCTCCTCCCCTAGGTCGCGTTGTCCGCGCCAATCGACCAAAACTCCACCAAGACGTAGCAAGGGTGCCGAATACTCGAGCACGATTGGCTGCGGGGCCACGGCACGTGCCACTACGACATCGTGGACACCAATGCCCTCCGGCCACTCCTCGACACGAGCGCATACTGCTTCAGCGTTTTCGATTCCAGCGCCAGCCGATACCCGTCGGATAAAGTCCGACTTCCGCGCCTGACTCTCCACAAGCTTGACTTCACAATGCTTGAGCGCGACCGCTAGCGGGAGGCCCGGAAAGCCGGCCCCCGCGCCGATATCGGCAATAGTGCCCGCTTCACGCACAACTTCCAGCTCCAGGGCGACGAGGGAATCAGCCAGATGCACGTCAACTGCGCGCTCAGGATCCTTGATGCTCGTAGGCGCCAGTGGGTCGTTGGCGAGCGCGGTCATGATGGCTGCTAGCTGCAGTTGCTCCGGGGTAGAAAGTGTGTATCTGCAGCACAACTGCTGCATCCGCGTGGATAGATCAACCCTCATAGCGAGCAAAGAAAGCCGCATACCGAGCCCGCATGTCACGGACACGTCCTGCCACATGCTCATCGATCTCGTCTGTTAGGACACTCTCTACGAGCGGTAGGACATCCTCGGCGAGGGCATCCCCGCGCGCCATCCATTGGTAGTAGGAGCGACCACCGTGGTGGTAGGGACCATATAGACGAGAGCGTGGGAAAAGCTTTAGTAGCCAGCGGAATATGGCCTCATGGCGGGTATGCATACGGAGTGTGATCTGAGGTTTCTTTCCATCGCCCCCAAAGTGTCCCTCTCCGATCAGCAGCCCTACCACTAGGCCCCGCTCTAGATCGGTGATCTCAGACGCCCGTCCGTCAGTCATAGAGACATAGTGTTTCACCGTCAGGAAAAACGTGAAACACTCAACCCCCGCTCGGCTCCACCACCAGATACCGCTCGGGCTCCTCGCCCTCGCTGTGGGTCTCCACATCACCGCGCTCACGCAGGTATTCATGGACGATGCGCCGCTCGGATGCTGGCATTGGGTCGAGCTCGACCGCCCGAGCGGTACGCAGCGCCTCCTCGGCGGCATCAAGCGCGGCGGAGCGCAGTGTCTCCGCCCGGCGCTCGCGATAGCCGTCCGCGTCGATTACCACGCGTGCATTAGGTGCACCCCCGCGAAAGACAATCCGCTGCGCGAGATGCTGGACAGCGTCAATCGTCTGTCCACGGCGACCGATGAACAGACCGACGTCCTCTCCCTCCACCGACCCCATCAGTACTCCGTCAGACTGCTCTATCCGCACGTCCACGTCGAGCCCCATGCTGTCCACGATCTCCTCGAGCAGCTCGCGCAGCACGACCACCGGATCCTCTTGCTCCTCATCCAGCTCCTCGACTTGGCTCATCGTCGCCTACCGGAGCGCTTCTTCTTCTTGCGCGGTGGGGGTGGTGGTGCGCTGCCCAGACCAGCGCCGGCAAGCGCTGGCTCAGCTTTCGGATCTACCGATCCCTGAGCACTCCCATTCGTAGACCCCTTGCTGCTGCTGAGCGTGGCCGCACCCTTGCTCGCCGCCACTGGGGGCGGGCCGAAGCTACGCCGAACGAAGTAGCCCTGACCGACCGTCCACAAGTTCGTGGTTATCCAGTACACAAGTAGACCGGCGGGATACCGATAGAGAATGATCACGAAGAACAGGGGTAGCGCCATCATTAGTCGCCGCTGAGTTGGGTCGGCCGAAGCCGACATCGTCATCGTCGAGACAAGTTGCGAGCCCACATAGAGGACCAGCAACACGACCAAGGCAATTCCAGTCGCCTTGGAGGTGATGTCCGGGATGAACAGGAATTTGGCCGATCCGGGTGCCACTGTCTGGCAACCGGTCTGTTCGACGTACTTGGTCGGCAGTTGCGCAAAGGTCGCTACGTGGTGCTGCAGTCCTTGTAGTCCTTCGTTGTAATGAGTAACGAGGGCGTGCCCACAGATGTTCTTCTTGAGGTCCGTACGGAGCATGTAGAACAGCGAGATGAACACAGGAAGCTGGAGCAGCAGCGGCAAACAGGAGGCGAACGGGTTGACTTTGTGCTCCTTGTAGAAGCCCATAATCTCCTGCTGCTGGCGCTGCTTGTCGTCCTTGTACTTCTCTTGGAGTTCCTTCAGCTGGGGAGCAAGGCGCTGCAGTTCCTGCATTGAGCGGAACTGCTTGAGCGTGAGCGGAACCAGCACCGCACGTATCAAGACCGTCAGACCCACGATCGCCAGTCCCCAGCTAGTGGGGGTGATGTTGGAGTGGATGAAGACCAGGATCGACTGGAAGACGCTGATCAGCGGCGAGAAAGCTTCTTGGATGACGTTGGCGAGAATGAACATTTCAGAACTGGCCCGGCGCTATAGCTCGCGGTAAGTGTCCACGTGGAACAACCGCTGAGCCTCGATCGGGTCGTACCCGCCGTGGCTCCACGGATTGCACCGCAGCAGGCGCCACATCGCAAGTACGAGGCCCCTCAGTATGCCGTACTCCCCGACCGCCTGTACCGCATAGCGCGAGCAGGTCGGCTCATACTTGCAGCGTCTTGGAAGGGCTGGCGAGATCAATCGCTGATAGACCACTATCGGGGCAATCGCTAGCTTCCGAATCGCCCTCGCCAGGCCTAGGCGCTCGTGCTGGATATCGGCTGAGTCCGTCTTCACGGCCCCTCCCCTTGCTTGTTGGCAACTCTCAATCCAGCGCGAGCGATCAGCTCCTCCAGGGCACCGTCGATCCCAGACAGCCCCTCACGCTCGGCCAACTCGCGCGCCTCGGGCCGCGCCACGACAACCACGTCGTGGCCGCCTTCCAGCTCCGCCTCTACACCATCGAAGGCTTCGCGAAGCAAGCGCTTGACATGGTTACGCTCAACAGCTCCCCCGACCTTTCGCGACACCGACAATCCAAGTCGCGGGCGATCAATGGACTCGTTGGGGAACGAGTAGAGCACGAGATGGCGATTAGCGACGGAGCGACCTTGACGGTAGACCCGCTCAAACTCCGCGCTGCGCGAGAGGCGTCGACCGCGGCGATCAGATCGCGGCATCATCGCGCGATCGACACTAGGTAGAGAGGCGCTTGCGTCCCTTACTGCGCCGCCGCTTGAGCGTGAGCCTGCCCGCGCGTGTGCGCATGCGGGCACGAAACCCGTGTGCACGAGCTCGCTTGCGTTTCTTGGGCTGATAGGTGCGCTTCATATCGATGTTCTCCGGGCGCGCTCGTATTCCTGCCGCGACCATGAGCGGTAGCGCCAGTCAGGACAGACCGGCTTCCGCCGGGCCAATCAGTATAAAGGCACTCTCCTTCGGCCGCCCACTCGCCGCTGGATAGCAAGCTTTGCCGCGCCCGATCGCGGGAATTTCTCGCCATTTGCGGTGAGTCGCGTGGACCCGCGAGCGCGAGCCCGCAGCCTGGGATATATTCGATCCACCGGGTCCTCCGCGGACCCCCAACGAATGATTCTCGCCCGCTTTCTCCCACAAGGAGCAGGTTTTTCGCTGCCGTGAGCACAGAACTCGATCAAATCTGGTCCCAAATAAAAGCTGAGCTCTCAGCCACCGTCGACGAGCCCATCTTTCGTATCTGGCTAGAGCCACTGCGGGCCGTAGATCTGAGCGGTACCAGCCTCACGATCGAGGCTCCTGCACAAACCCACGGATGGATCCGCGAGCGCTTCGGACGAGTCCTGCAAGCGTGTGCAGCTTCAGTACTCGGACCAGCCGTAATGGTCGACATCGTCGATGCTAGCCGGGGAGGCCTTCCACGACGAGATAGTGGGCAAGCGAATCCCCCCACAGCCGTGTGTACAACTCCTCCACAGGCAGCACAGGCCGCTTGCGCCAACCCAAAGCTCACGTTCGACCAGTTCGTGATCGGAGATTCCAACAGACTTGCTCACGCCGCTGCGTTGACTGTGAGCGAGCTTCCGGCTCACGCATACAACCCGCTCTTCATCTGCGGGCCGCCAGGGGTCGGCAAGACCCATCTGCTGCGCTCTATCGCAAGCTTCATCGAGGTCTACAACCCAGGGCTCCAACTCCGCAACACCACTGGTGAGTCCTTTACCAACGACTTCCTCCGAGCCCTTGGATCAGGCCGGCTTGATGCCTTCAAGTCAAGCTTTCGCCACGTAGACGTGCTCTTGATCGACGACGTCCAGTTCCTCGAGCGCAAGACTAAGACCGAGGAAGAGTTCTTCCACACCTTCAACGAGCTATACGACGCTGGCAGCCAGATCGTGCTGACATCAGATCGGCCACCGAGCGACCTACAAGCCCTCGAAGACAGACTGCGTGAGCGCTTTCAGTCGGGTCTAGTAGCCGACATACGTCCACCAGACTTTCCTACCCGGCTGGCGATTCTGCGCAAGCGAGCCCAACACGATGGGATCCATTCGATCGACGCAGACGCGCTCGAGGTCATTGCTGAGCGAATAGCCCTCAATGTCAGGGCGCTCGAGGGTGCTCTCATAAGGGTTGTAGCCTTCAGCTCCCTCACCGGTCGCCCTCTAAGTCCTGAGCTCGCCACTGAGGTTCTCGACGGCCTTTATCCCAAGACCGAAGGTCCCGTCCGTTCAATCGCAGATATCAAGGCTGCCGCCTGCGCGCAGTTCGGCATCTCCGCTGAGGAGCTCATCTCCCCAGCGCGAACAGCACGCTTGGCGTGGCCCCGTCAGGTGGCTATGTACCTAGCGCGAGAGCTAACCCAAGAGTCCCTTCCTGCAATCGGACGTGAGTTTGGAGGACGAGACCACACCACCGTTCTTCACGCCTGGCGACGTACCGAGGAGCGTATGTCCACCAACGCATCCTCACGCACAGCTGTAGAAGACCTACGTACTCGCCTTACTAAGCAGCGTTGTTGACCGATCCGCTTGAAACACTTCCACGCTTCCAGTTCTGAATCAATCCACAACAAACACACAAGCAACTAGCCGATACCACAGACTCCTACAGTCAATCCACATCCCAACAGCCCCTACTAAAGCTATAGAACCTATTCAGGTGCATAAGTGAAGCTCTCCCTCTCAACTGCTGACTTTCTAGCTCAATTGCAAACTGCGACTCGAGTGGCTTCCTCACGTGCTTCAGTCCAAGCACTCTCAGGCGTGATGATCTCCGCTGACGGCGACCAACCCTTGTTGCTTGCAACAGACATGGAGGTAGGACTACGCGTACCTCTGCCTGGCGAGATCTTGCATCCTGGCTCAGCGGTTCTGCCCGCCCGACTGGTGCTCGAAGTGGTGCGATCTCTTCCTGGCGAGAACGTCACTCTCGAGATGCGCCCGCAAGAGCAGGACGTGGAGTTGATTTCTGGCTCTGCCAAGTTTCACCTACGCACCCTCCGTTCTGAGGATTTCCCCACACTGCCCGCGCCGGACGCCGCTACCCGCATGACGATCCCCACCGAGGTGTTCGTCGATACAGCACTGCAGGTCTCCCGCTCTGCGTCGAGAGACGAGACCAGGCCCGTCCTCACAGGCGTCCTGATCTCCGCTGGTGGTCAGGAGTTGACGATGGTTGCAACGGATTCCTACCGATTGAGCGTGAAGCATGCGACGCTGGACTCAGCCTTGGAGGGGGCGATAGAGGCAAACGTCCCGGCGCGCGCTCTCCAAGAGCTCGCGCGGATCGCCCAGTCAGTCTCCGAGCCGGAGCTTGCGGTCAGTATGGGCCAGAACCAGGTGGTATTTGAGGTTGGGGACATCCTGTTGTCCTCGAGGCTCATAGATGGTCAATTCCCGAACTACCGCCAGTTGCTGCCGGAGTCGGTCGAGCACGAACTGAGGCTCTCAAGCGCTGAGATCGCCGACGTTGTGCGGCGCATTAGCCTGCTTGCCCAAAAGAACGCTCCACTCCGCCTCAGCTTCAGTGAGGGAGAGCTCACGGTATCTGCCCAAACGCCAGACGTTGGCGAGGCCAGCGAGATGCTCCCGGTGCCATTCTCCGGCGAGTCATTTGAGATCGGCTTCAACCCCGAGTTCCTACGCGATGGCTTGGAGAGCGTTGAGTCTGAGGAGCTCGTACTCAAGCTCATAAGCCCATTGCGTCCTGGCTTGATCGAGTCTCCAGACGGCGGCGGGTTTGTGTATCTCATCATGCCTATTCGCCTCAATACTTGAGCTTGGGGATGGGGTGACGTGCAAGTCACCAGCCTGCAACTGCGCGACTTCCGGACCTATGCGCGTGCCGAGGCTCACCTTGGCGACGGCCTGACCGTCGTACACGGTCCCAATGGCGCCGGCAAGTCAAATCTGCTCGAGGCGCTCTACTTTGGGTGCACGGGCCACTCTCAACGAACCCGCTCAGAGCGCGAGCTGATCCGCTTTGGAGCACCAGCGACGCGTGTGGTCGTAGGTCTCCTAGCCGACGCTCGCCCTCATGAGCTGACCGTCGGATTTCAGCCCGGATCGCCAAAGCACATGACGGTGGACGGAGCCCCGGTAGAGCGCCTCGCGGACGTGGAGGAGAGGCCGCTTGTGAGCGTTTTCTCCCCAGATCGCCTGGAGCTGCTCAAGGGCGCTCCAACTCTACGTCGTGCCCATCTGGATCAGCTGGTCGCAGCCTTGTGGCCACCACGTGTAGCGACGCGACACGACTATGCGCGCGCGCTTGCTCAGCGCAACGCTTTGATTGCTGGTATTCGCTCTGGTCGTGCCTCGCGCTCTACGCTCCCAAGTTGGGATCTCGAGCTAGCTCGCCATGCACTCGCCCTCCGCGATGACCGCGCTTCTGTCGTCTCGTTGCTCGCTGACCCATTTGCCGAGCGGGCAACCCAGCTCGGCTTGAATGGTGCTCCCCGGCTCGAGTATCGCCCACGCTCAAAGGCGACTAGCGTGGAGGAGTTCGTCCAGGAGCTCACGACGAAGCTGCCGAGTGACTTGGAGAGGGGCTTCTCCACGCATGGCCCACACCGTGATGAGCTGGCGATCCTCCGCGATGGTCGCGAGCTGCGCACGTATGGCTCCCAAGGCGAGCAACGCCTTGCGCTCCTTGCGTTGCTGTTGGCCGAGCGCTCAGTATTGGCGGCCGAGCGCGATCGGGTGCCGCTGATGCTGCTCGACGATGTCATGAGCGAGTTGGATGTGACACGCCGTGAGCTGCTCTCCGAGGAGCTTCGCAGCGCTGGCCAAAGCGTAATCGCGACGACAGACCTTGCCCATGTGCCGGGCTCGAGTGACAGTAGGGTCACTCGATTGCGCATCTCCACTGGCGCGATCCTGCAAGAGGCGCTCGCCGCATGAGTCGCTACGCACCCCGACCACTGTCATTCGCGCTCGACGGTCTGACCGAGGCGCTCGCACCAGCCACCTCGCTTGCGCGCGTACAACAAGTCTGGGAGCAGACTGTGGGGGTGGTGATCGCTGAGGCTGGCATGCCCACTTCCGAGCGTGACGGTGTGCTCACGATTACCTGCACGGATGCGGTTTGGGCAGCTGAGCTGAACTTGATGAGCTCGGAGCTGATCAACCGCCTCAACCAGGCGCTTGGCAGCGAGCTGATCACCAAGCTTCGCTGCCGTACCGGATAGGAATCTGGAGGTTGTCGCAGGGCTCCCTTGAAGACTCTCGAGGAGGGGTCCCGAGCGCCTGGAACTTAGCCACATTTTGGCTTATTTGCAGGCGTTTCTGCCCTTTAGGAGGGGCTGTTCGAGGGGCCTCCTGTGCTATCGTTCTGTAAACACCCCCACCGCCCCGGACCGAGGTCAAAAGCACCCGGGATCCGGGGCGTTCTCGCGTCATCGGAGGACCATTGGCGACCGATATCTCAAGCTCGCAGACAAAGCCTGCCGCAAAGGGCGGCGCCAACGACCCCTCGATGGGAGGCAACGCTAGTTACGACGCGCAGGACATAACGGTTCTCGAGGGCCTGGAGGCGGTTCGTAAGCGCCCAGGCATGTACATCGGCTCGACCGGTGTAATGGGCCTTCACCACCTTGTCTATGAGGTTGTGGACAACTCCGTGGACGAGGCCCTCGCGGGTTTCTGTACCGAGGTGTCGGTCACGATCCATCCCGACAACTCGATCACCGTCGTCGACAACGGCCGCGGGATACCTGTGGCGATCATGGAGAAGGAGGGCAAGCCGGCGATCGAGGTTGTCCTGACAGTTCTCCACTCCGGCGGCAAGTTCGGTGACGGAGGTGGCTACAAGGTCTCCGGCGGTCTGCACGGCGTGGGCGTGTCGGTGGTCAACGCCCTGTCTGAGCGTCTGCGCGTGCAGATCAAGCGTGATGGCCATGTCTTCTCTCAGGAGTACGCGCGAGGTGCTCCCCAGGAAGAACTCCAGCGCGGTGAGAAGCTATCGGAGGGAGAGTCCACCGGCACGACCGTCACGTTCCTTCCCGATGCCGACATCTTCGAGTCGCTCGACTTCGACTTCCATACGCTTGAGGAGCGCCTGCGCGAGACCGCCTTCCTGACGCGTGGTCTGAAGATCTCGATCACCGACGAGCGTGGCGAGGGTCATTCGGCCCAGTTCCAATACGAGGGCGGGATCGAGGATTTCGTGACCTACCTCAACGAGAACAAGGACACCGTCCACCGCAAGGTCGTGTTCTTCTCGGGCGAGAGTGACGAGGGTGCTGCCGAGGTGGCGATGCAGTGGAACTCCTCCTACCAGGAGTCGATCCACTCCTTCGCCAACAACATCAACACGCGCGAGGGCGGCTCGCACATGTCGGGCTTCCGTTCGGCTTTGACGCGCACGCTCAACAAGTACGCGCGCGACCATGGTCTGCTTAAGGAGAAAGAGGACAACCTCTCTGGAGATGACGTACGTGAGGGACTGACGGCCGTCATTTCGGTCAAGCTGCGCGACCCTCAGTTCGAGGGTCAAACCAAGACCAAGCTAGGGAATCCAGGTATGGCCGGCTTCGTCGAGTCGATCGTCAATGCCGGCCTGGGCGAGTTTCTCGAGGAGAACCCCAGCGAGGCGCGCGCGGTGATCATGAAGGCGGTGCAGGCACAGCGCGCGCGCGACGCCGCGCGTAAGGCGCGCGACCTGACGCGCCGCAAGTCCGCGCTTGAGAACTCGACGCTTCCCGGCAAGCTCGCCGACTGCTCAGTCAAAGACCCGAGCCTTGCTGAGCTGTTTGTAGTCGAGGGTGACTCTGCTGGTGGCTCGGCTAAGCAAGGGCGCGACCGCAATACCCAGGCGGTCTTGCCGCTACGCGGCAAGATCCTCAACGTCGAGAAGAGTCGCATCGACAAGGTGCTGCAGAACACGGAGGTTCAGGCGCTCATAACCGCGATCGGCACGGGTGTGCGCGAGGAATTCAACATCGAGAACGCGCGCTACCACAAGGTCGTGCTGATGACTGACGCCGATGTCGACGGCGCTCATATTCGTACGCTCGTATTGACGCTCCTGTTCCGCGAGATGCAGGAGCTGATCGAGGCCGGCTACGTGTATATCGCCAAGCCGCCGCTCTACAAGCTCAAGCAAGGCTCACGCGAGCGCTACATCGAGAAGGACTCCGAGCTCGAGGACATCCTGCTCTCTGACAAGTGGGAGAAGATCAGCGTCTTCGACCGTCACGGAACGCAGTTCAAGCTGACCGACACGCGCTGGCAGCGCTTCGTGCGCCTGCTCGCGCAGTATGAAGGCTGGTCCTCGACACTCCGCGCGGCTCACGGCCACGAGATGGTCCAGTTCCTGGAGGAGTCAGCGCTCTTGGGCGAGCAGGTGATGAATGCCGAGAGTGCGATCGAGCTGCTCTCCCGCGCGGGCCTTGAGGGCGAGACCCATGCCACCGAGCTGATCGAGCAGGATCCCCTGGAGCTGCGGGTGAAGGCGGTGGAGACACGCACAGGCTTTGCGCGCACCCATCGCATCAAGCGCAGCCTGTTCGACTCGCAGGAGTATCGCCAGCTCGCCTCAGTTCACAAGCAGTTGATCGAGCTCGCCGGTACACCCGCGTTCGAGGTGCGCCTCGGCGACGCGCGTGATAGTGCTCCATCGTTCGAGGCGTTGCGCACGGCCGTGATGACTGTCGCCCAGAAGGGCATCAAGCTCCAGCGCTTCAAGGGACTCGGCGAGATGAACGCTGAGCAGCTTGGCGAAACGACAATGGCACCCTCTTCGCGCACCTTGGCTCAGGTCACGCTCGAGGACGCGGCCGCGGCCGATCGCATCTTCTCGATGCTGATGGGCGACCAGGTCGAGCCGCGCAGGGCCTTTATCGAGGACAACGCCAGAGCGGTGGCAAACCTAGATGTGTAAAGGAGTGATGGTTGATGGCCTCTGCTGATGTGATTGGCGGCGGAAACGTCGAGCCGCGCGCTCTCGAGGAGGAGATGCGCACCGCTTACCTCGACTACGCGATGTCGGTGATCGTTGGTCGGGCGTTGCCCGACGTGCGCGATGGCTTGAAGCCAGTGCATCGCCGCGTGCTCTACGCGATGAACGAACTCGGGCTCGGCCCCAGTCGCTCCTATGCTAAGTGCGCCAAGATCGTCGGCGAGGTGATGGGCAACTATCACCCGCACGGCGACTCCGCCATCTACGACGCGCTCGTGCGTATGGCCCAGGAGTTCTCGATGCGCTACGAGCTTGTCGATGGCCAGGGCAACTTCGGCTCGATCGATGACGATCCAGCCGCTGCCATGAGGTACACCGAGGCTCGCTTGGCCCGTATCGCAACCGAGATGCTGCGCGATCTCGATATGGACACGGTCGACTTTACGGCCAACTACGACGGCTCGCGGCAGGAACCCATGGTTCTCCCCGCGCGCTTCCCGAACTTGCTTGTTAATGGCTCCTCGGGGATTGCGGTTGGCATGGCCACGAACATTCCGCCGCATAACCTAAGCGAGGTGATCGGTGCCACGATCGCCTACATCGACGATCCCGAGATCGACCTCGATGGTCTCATGCAACACGTTAAGGGGCCCGACTTTCCCACCGGCGGGATCATCCTCGGCCACCAGGGCATCCGCGACGCCTATGAGACGGGTCGTGGTCGCGTGCGGGTCCAGGCCAAGGCTCATATTGAGCCGCTGCGCCAGGGCAAGGAGGCGATCGTTGTCACCGAGCTGCCCTTCATGGTCAAGAAGGCCGGCGAAGGCAACCTCATCACCAAGATCGCCGAACTGGTCAACGACAAGCGCATACCTGAGATCTCAGATCTACGCGACGAGACCGACAAGCGTGGCATGCGGCTCGTCATCGAGCTCAAGCGCGACGCGATCCCCAAGGTTGTACTGAACAAGCTCTACAAGCACACCTCGATGCAGACCACTTTCGGCGTGAACATGGTGGCACTCGTGGACAACGTGCCGCGCACACTGAACCTGCGCGCGGTCATCCACAATTACGTGGCCCACCAGCGCGAAGTGATTGTGAGGCGCACAAAGCACGAGCTCTCCGAGAAGGAGGCACGCGCGCACATCCTGCAAGGACTGCTGATTGCGCTTGAGAATCTCGACGCAATCATCGACTTGATCCGCGCCTCACGCGACCGCGAAGCTGCCCGCGAACAGCTGATTGAGCGCTTCGAGTTGACTGCGATCCAAGCGACCGCGATCCTCGACCTGCGTCTTTCCCAGCTCACGGCACTCGAGGCCGACGCGATCGCTCAAGAGCATGCGGATGTCAGCGAGCGCATCGCCGAGCTACGCGCGATCCTCGGCGACGAGACCCGCGTAATGGCGGTCATCAAGGAGGAGCTCTCGGAGATATCCGAGCGCTTTGGGGATGAGCGCCGCACCGACATCACTCACTCAGAGGATGAGATCGACATCGAGGATTTGATCGCCGATCAGCAGATGGTGATCACGATCACCAACACCGGCTACATCAAGTCACTGCCGCTGGCCACCTACCGTCAGCAGCAGCGCGGCGGACGCGGCGTGACCGGCATGGACATGAAGGATGGAGATTTCATTGAGCACCTGTTCGTGTGCTCATCCCATGACTATCTTTTGTTCTTCTCCAATCGAGGCAAGGTCTACCGCTCCAAGGTGTATGAGCTGCCGGAGGCCTCGCGCACAGCCAAGGGCAGGGCGCTCGTCAACGTGCTGCCCTTGCGCGAAGACGAGCGCATCCAAGCGGTTCTCTCTACACGCGACTTCACGGAGGCCAAGTACCTCGTGTTCGCCACTCGCGACGGCACAGTCAAGAAGACCGAGCTGCTCGCCTACAACACCCCGATCAAGGCTGACGGAATCATCGCGATCAATATCCGCGACGAGGATGAGCTCTTGGCCGTCCGTGCGGTGGACCCCGAGGACGAGATCATCATGGTCTCTAGAGCTGGGCTCACAGTGCGCTTTGCCGAGTCTGCCGTACGGGCCATGGGCCGCGACACGACCGGCGTGCGCGGTATGGACGTTGGCAAGGACGGGAAGGTGATCGCCATGGACGTGGCCCGCGATGACATGGATCTACTGGTGGTCACTGAGAACGGCTACGGCAAGCGCACCCAGATCGACCAGTACCGCAAGACGAACCGTGGTGCCAAGGGCGTCAAGACGATCGGTCTGACCGAGCAGAAGGGCGCCTTGGGCGGCGCGCTTGTTGTGCGAGAGCACCAGGAGCTCGTGTTCATCAGCGTCGGAGGCATGGTCCAGCGCACCGCTGCCGGTGGCATCTCAAGCCAAGGTCGCTCAGCCACCGGTGTGCGTGTCATGAACCTCAAGGACGACGATGTGGTGAGCGCGGTCGCGCTTGTCATCGACAGTGGTGAGGCCGAGGATGTTCAAGACACCCAGGAAGGATTGCCGCTCGATGAGGCAGCCCCTGTTGAGCCTACGGCAACCTCGCCTGAGGATTCAGAGCCGGCCGAGTAGCTTGACCCGCCGAGTAGGTCGAGCGGACACAACTCGCACGTTCTTCGAATATAAGCCGAACCGTCCACATCGTCGCCGCCGTCCGCTACATTTGAAGGACCAGAGAAAGGAGGTGGTCCTACGTTGGCTGACAGTATTTGCGGGACTCTGGAGGTGGCCGGCCGTTAGGCCGAAGCACTCGGCTGGACCCGCCTAGCGGAATCCAACCCGGGCCACCATCGCGAAGGTTGCCGGACTTGTCCCTCCGGCTCGCAGCGTCTAACTGCGTCATCTGGCGCGTATGACGATGCGAAACCGACGTGATCGTGTCCAGCGCAGTTGAGAGCGGGGGGCGCCTGGTCGAGGGCGCCCCCCGCTATTTGAAGGCCCACCCACCACCCCCATCCACCTTCAGGCAGCGGCTGGCAGGTATTGCCGCCACGCCGCCGGGATCGTTGGGCTCGCGACATGGATGAAGATCTCGGCTCGCGGGGTGCGTGGCTTGTGACGTGGATGCATGCCCGCCTGTCGCGGCAGCATGTCCCCCTTGCGCCGGTTGCACGGTGCACACGAGGCCACAATATTGTCCCAGCTCGAGGTCCCCCCCTTGGAACGGGGGATGACGTGATCGACGGTCAGGTTGGAGCGCGATCCGCAGTACTGGCACATCCAACCGTCCCTAGCGAAGACCGCCCGGCGGGTGATCTTGCGACGGTGAGTGTCGCGAGGCACGTGCACATAGCTCATCAGCCTGATCACAACGGGGCGAGCGAGGGTGGCGCTCTCGGAGTGAAGCTCCCAAAGTCCGCGCTCGATCAACTCGGCCTTCTCCTTCAACAGGAGTACCACTGCGCGGCGCACAGAACACACGTTGATCGGCTCGAACGTGGCGTTGAGGACGAGCACCCGGCCACCCATCGTCGTATTCGACGATGAGCTCGGTCCGTGCCGCTGGTGCTCTGAGGGCGACACGGACCCCACTGGCTCTGTGGGCGCCGTGCTTTCCATCTTCAGCGCCGCAGTGTAGCGATCCGCCCGCCCGCCCGCTGCCGATCTCCTCTATTCAGGCCGTGCTCAAGCACTGTTTGCCAGCTCAGGGATCGCCCTTCCTCGACAAATCAGGTGTTCAAGCTGTCGGATATGAACCGAGCACACGTACCTGCTCGCATAGAGGGCCCAAGCCGGCCAAGGCTTCGGAGACAGCCTGCTGCTGCAAAGATCCATCGAGGTCGACGAAGAACATGTACTGCCCGAGACGCTCGCGCATCGGCCGCGACTCGATCTTCGTCAGGTTGATGGAACGCCGGGCGAACTCGTCCAAGCACAGCACCAACCACCCCGCGCGATCCGCGCCTCCTCCCCAAAACACGAGCGAGGTCTTGCGGCCCGC
Organism: uncultured Solirubrobacterales bacterium; assembly: GCA_963746645.1. Lineage (GTDB taxonomy): Bacteria > Actinomycetota > Thermoleophilia > Solirubrobacterales > Solirubrobacteraceae > Palsa-744. Next base: position 1,959,359 of record CAVVBQ010000005.1, on the reverse strand, counting down.
GCCAGCCGGCGAACGCAGCGGCGGCGCTCCGGCAGAGCTATCCCTGCGCGCGAGCCACACGAAGCGAGTCTCGTTGTCCTCGCGATCCTGGATCCCCTCGGCGATCACAGTGCACCCGTACAGGTTGGCCGCCAGCCGCGTCCCGATAGCGGCCCATTGTCCGCGATCCTCCGATTCGGTCCCCTGCTCGCCGGAGCGCTTGCTGGGGCGTTCGGCAACAAGGCGCACAGCCTCGGCTGTCGAGGTGGCCGCCGTTACACGCGCCTTCGAGAGGTGCTCGTGCAGGAAGCGCCGGCACTGGCCAGGGACGTGTGGGTGGGAGACGACAGTCTCGATCTCCTCGAGCTCGGTTGGCGTGCGAGCGATCAGATAGTGACGTACGGGCAACACCGCCTCGCCCACGATCTCGACATCGTCAGCTTGCCCAGCAAGCGTGTCGAGCGTAACCGTCACCGACCCCTCGATCGAGTTCTCAATCGGCACGAGCGACCACTCGACCGCGCGCTCCTGCACTGCCATGACGGCGTCGCGGATCGTCTCCAGCGCAACCTGAGTGACGGCTGATGCTGTGACGCACCCCAATAGGGCCTCCTCGCTGAAGGTGCCCTCCGGTCCGAGGTAACCCGCGCGTGGAGGTGCGCTCGAATCCTCAACCACGAGCTAGGCGCCAGCGGCGTCCATGGGACCCGCCCGTCCACCGGCATCCGCAGGTGCCACCGGCCCTGTTCGCATTGCTGGCATGGGAACGGCCACAGATGAGTCGCCGAGCGCCACCTGTACCGCCTCTGCCTCCTCCGGAGAGAGCTCAAGCTCGCCGAGTCCATCGCGAACTTGCTTGGCGTACACACGAGCTTGATCACGATGGTGGATGCACGTCAGCACGATTCCCGAGCGCCGATCGTCGAGCAACGCAATCGACATCGACTGTTGCCCGGAGAGCTCGTTATAGGCGTCGTATCGCACCAAGGCGTGATGGGAAATGGCTCCCGTGAGCGCCACTTCGACTCCGTCCAAGCGACCGTCGAGTTGCGTGGCGACGTCCCCGACATACTCCTGCAGCGCTTCGAACGCCTCTTGCAACGCGGCGCTGTGTGCGATCACATCGCGACTGCCCCCCTCGCCGAGCACAAGCCTCTGGGCGGCGCGAAGGCGGCGCACCGCACGCATCAGTACTGCACACGTGATCAATGCGAGGACGGACACGGCGATTGCCGCGAGCGCGATGATTCCCTGAGTGTTGGTCAGTGAGGCGGTGGCCATCGAGAACAAGTTAGCCGCTCGCACGGCTGTCCAGGATGGCAAGCGCGCGCGGCCCGCTCACCGCCCTCGAGCATGCTGCGTGATCGTTCGCCTATTTTCCGAAGATCACTATGTAGGTGCCCTTGTTGTTGGCGGTTTCAGTCTCGCCCGGCACTGCCTCGATGTTTACCGTCACGCGCGATGCCGCGCCGAGCGTGACGCCGTTCACCGGGATATCCACGTTGGAGGTGCTCCCGGGTTCCGTCTTGTTGATCACATGCGAGGCATACAAAGTCTTGCCTTCGGTAGTCACCGACACGTCGACCTTGACGTTCGTCTCGGGGTTGGAGCCGGCGTTTTCGACCATCACGGTAAAGGTGGGATTCGAGCCTCCGCTAACGTGGTTGATGGTCGGAGAGGCTTCCAGTGCCGTGGCGCCGACACTCACACCCTTCAACGAATGCCCGTGTGTACCAGGTGCGATCCCTCCGCTGCTGGAGGCGGGTTGCCCGGCGATCCTTGACTGCACGGTTGCGGGTGTGAGCCAGCCGAGGTTCGGCAGGAAACGGCTCTGACTTGTGGTCTGTCCGCTCACTCCACCCGCGGTGAGGTATTGCTGGATAAGGGGAACGACGCGCTGGGAGTAGAGGATGTCCGACGCGAGGAACGTCTCCATGGCGCCCGCGATCTTGGTGCTTGCCTGCTGGGCTTGCCCTCCGAGCGCTTCACGTATGAGGCTTGCGATCTTCGATAGTCCTTCTACGCGCAGATTGAGGGCCGAGAGCAAGTTGCGCTGCGCCGCAGTCATTTCGCTGGGAACGCTGAGGCCTTTCGCACGTTCGGCGAGTTCTTGTGCCTGCCTACGCAACTGGTCGACCTGGACCTCCACGTTCAGCGCTGACTTGCCGGCGGCGTCTGAGAGGGTCGTGAACAAGGGGCGCGCGGTTTGCGACACCGAGGCCTGTCCAATCTGGTTGACGTTCTGGTTGTAGCTTTCCAGTGCTTGCTGTTTGCCACGCTTCAAACAGCCGTTGACGAGCAGCACGATCACGATCAACAGGACCACGCCAACTCCCGCGGCGATCCGTCTACGGACCATCATCGCGTGGTGATCGTTGGCTGGGCCACCTGCGCCGCCCGTGCCTCCGGGGCCACCCGTTCTTGGGCGGCGCGGTTGAGGTCGCGGCTGTTGTTGAGGTTGCGCCGGCCGGACTGTGGTCGGCTGCTCCTCGTCCTCGTCGTCGAAGAACGACAAAAGAGTGCTCCTTGCAGGGGCTTGTGAAGCTCATCAGTATGACTCCACCGTCACTCGGACTGTTGCGCGAGGGGCCTCTGCAACTTCTCGGTCAGCGCGCAATCGCGCAAACAGCGGCAAGGAAAGGCGCTCACGGTGGCGAACGCGGAGCCTGTGGACTCCGTCAAGACGCTGGTGTGGGAGGAGCGGCCTCAGCGTCGCGATGAGCGGCTGCTTGGCCGCTACCGGCTCGTCGAGCGCCTCGGCGCTGGAGGGTTCGGTGTTGTTTGGCACGCCCATGACGAGCAGCTCGACCGCCCTGTTGCGCTCAAGCGCATCCCCTTGCCCTCCGAGCAGGATCGCGAGCGCGCAACCCGCGAGGCGCTCGCCACAGCGCGCCTGTCCCATCCGGCGATCGTGGCTCTGTACGAGGCGCGCGCTGACGAGGATGCCTTCTATTTGATCTCAGAGCTAGTTCACGGCGACACACTCGCGCTACTCATCGCTGAGGATCGGCCCTGTGACGAGGAAGTGCTCGAGATCGGACTGGCGCTGTGTGAAGCACTCGAGCACGCCCATGCGCGTGGGGTGATCCATCGTGACGTAAAGCCCCACAACGTGCTCGTGCCGCACGAGACCGACACCCCCTCGCGATCATCGGGCTCGCCGGTGGCCAAGCTCGCCGACTTCGGTGGCGCGACGCTCGCGGGCGACGAGGCGCTCACGCGCAGTGGAGACGTGTTCGGCACGCTCGCCTATATGGCGCCAGAGCAGAGTGAGGGCCATGAGGTCGGCCCCAGCGCGGATCTCTACTCACTCGGACTCGTCCTGTATGAGGCGCTCAGTGGGGTCAATCCGGTGCGCGGCCGCACACCCGCCGCCACCGCCCGCCGGATCGGCACTCCGATCGAACCACTGGCTCGTCGCCGACGCGACCTTCCGCGTGAGCTCACCCGGGCGCTCGACTCCGCAATCGTAGGCGACCCAGAACGACGGGGCGAGCTCAGCGGGCTGCACGAGGCGCTCGCGCTTGCACTCGACCGGGGCTTGAGGCCCCGCCTGTTCGCACGACGCATGGGTAGCGGAATTCCACGCAACTTTGAACCGCAAGAGGGCTCGCTCGAGCAGGAACTCGAGCAGGCCGAGTCTGAGACGCGCATAGCCGCAACCGTTGTCCACGGCGGCGTTGCGGCAACTCCCAGGATTCCGCGGACCGCTCGCGTTCTCCCGACCAGCGAGGACCCCGAGCAACAAACATCAGCTGAGCAGCCTCGCCGCCGCCTTGCGATCGTGCCACGCTCGTTGTGGCTCGGGTGCGTAATTGCCGTCGCGGTTTGGCAGGCAGCACAAGGACGCCCGGGCGTCTCGCTCTTGGCGCTTGCCGCCGGTGCTCCTCTGATCTTCCTACCTCGCCGCACCGGCCCCGGATGGCTTGCGGCCGCGCTTGCCCCAGTCCTTGGGCTTGCGGGGCTGGCGGGTGCATTCCCCGCGCTCGCTGGCCAGCGAGCGAGCTGGCGCGCTCGCGCTGCGCTCGCGCTGCTCGGCTTCTGGTGGCTGGCGCTGGCGGAGCCCTTGCTCGCCCACCACCTTTGGCTGGGAGCCCCCGCCGGCCTGCCGCCGAGGGCTATATGGGAGGCCTCATTCGATACCACCTCCAAACAGGTGGTGGGCCCGCTGCTCACGGTCGAACTGTTGATTGGTGCGGTCGTTTGGGCTCTCGCAGCCACGATCCTGCCCTGGATCGTGCGCGGGCGTAGCGCGGCACTCGACGTGGTTGCGGCGGTGGCCTGGACGGTGGGTCTGTTGGCGGCCACTCCACTACTCGAGCGTGCCTTGCTTGCCCACTCAAACCAGCCAAGTCCACATGGTGCGCTTCTCGGGGCGGTGCTTGGATGCGCGCTCGCTGTCTGTGCGCGTGCGCTACGTGGGCCCACCTGAGGACCGCTTTCTTTCCGGTCAAGAGGCCATTCCTGACGATTCAGTACAAGCTGTATGCGCACCGTCGTCGCGTATGGCCCTTAAAGTGGACCGCACCACCCCCGGCCGAGCCGAGGGCGCCCTACATGAATCCGCTAAGGACACTTGAGAACATGATCGCTGGCCTCGTCGAAGGTAGCTTCGGGCGAGTCTTCAAGGCTGAGGTCCGCCCGATGGAGCTCGCCCGCAAGCTCGCTCGCGAGATGGACGAGAATAAGACGACCTCGGTGTCGAGGGTGTATGCACCCAACGAATACTCAGTCTGGCTCTCCCCAAAGGACCGTGCACGTTATGAGGGAGTCGAGCACGAGGTGATCGACGAGCTATGCGCTTACCTGCTCGAGCATGCGCGCGGCGAGAATCTCGCGCTGGCCTCGCGGCCGCACATTGTCTTCCATACCGACGCGCAGTTGCAACTCGGAGAATTCGGGATCGAAGCGCGCTTGGTCCGCGTCGAGGACGAGGTAAGGGAGAGCGAGCCCTCACCACCTGCCCAGCGCCCGCGCAAAGATGCCCAGGTGGCTCCCGCTCAGGCAGCATCCACGCCATCACCCCCCGTGGTTGCGGCGCCCTACGAGGAGCCCGGCGGCGCTGGCAACACGATGATCTTCAGCAACTCGGAGAGGGTGCGCGGAGCGGTTGAGCAGACAGGCGCCCGAAGGCGCCCGAAGGCGCTGCTTGTGGTCTCCGGCAAACGCCTGCTGGTGCCTCCACGTGGGGCCGAGATAGGACGTAGTCGTGACTGTGACATCGTGCTTGAGGATTCGAGCATCTCTCGTCGCCACGCCGAGTTGCGCCCAGAAGGCTCCGTATGGACGATCGAGGATCTCGGCTCCACCAACGGAGTGCGCGTGAACGGCATCGCCATCCGCGGTCCGCAGTCATTGCGCACTGGGGATCGCATCGAGATTGGCTCCACTGAGATTCTCTTCGAGACAGCCCCATGAACAATCTCGAGCCCGTCTCGGTGATGCTGAAGTTCGGCTTTCTCATCGTGCTCTACCTGTTCTTGTTGTGGGTCTCGCGCAGTGCGCTGCGTGACCTGCGTGGAGGGGGAACGCAGGTCCCCGACGGTCCCCGCCAGGCACCCGCGCCGCCAGCCGACGCTACGGGGCTTCACTCGGCGTCCACGTTCGGCCCGGCGGATCTGCTCGGGCGCGCACCTCGCCTGGTGGTCGAGCGGGCTCCTGGGCACGAGTCGGGCATGATCTATGACCTCGGCGGTGACGTGGTGCTCGGCCGTGGCGACTTGGCCGAGATACGTCTCAATGATCCCTTCGCCTCCTCGCGCCACGCGCGTGTGTACGAGCAGGGACGTATCCTCGTAATCGAGGACCTCGGCTCAACTAACGGCACTTACCTCAATGAGGAGTTGCTCGACGGCCCGCGTCCGCTTCATCCAGGCGACCGAGTACGTATCGGCGACTCCGAATTTAGCTTCGAGGTGGACTGATGCTTCGCGTTGCTGAGCATTGGTCTGGCACGGACACGGGGCTGCAGAGACGTGCCAATGAGGATTCGATGCTCGTTCGCTCACCGTTGTTCGTGGTCGCCGACGGCATGGGTGGTGCGCAGGCAGGGGAGGTTGCCTCGCACGTTGCGGTCGAGACCTTCAAGGGCGGGCTCTCAAACGGCTCTGATCCAGAGAGGAGCCTGGTCATGCAAGTGGAGCAGGCCAACGCACGCATCAACGAGCTCTCGCACGCCAATGTGGAGCACGCGGGGATGGGAACCACCATCACAGCTGTATATGTCGGCGAGCAGGAGGTATCGGTTGCCCACGTTGGCGACTCCCGTGCCTACTGCCTGCGTGAGGGGGAGTTGCTGCGCCTAACCGACGACCACTCGCTCGTGGACGAGCTGATCCGCCAGGGCAAGCTCACGCCGGAGGAAGCCGAGGAGCACCCGCAACGCTCGGTGATCACGCGCGCGCTTGGTCCCGAGGCGATGGTTGAGGTAGACGTGCGCTCCTTCAGAGCCCGTGCGGGGGATGTGTATCTGCTGTGTAGCGATGGCCTCACAACCATGCTCGGTGAGGGTGACCTGCTCGAGTTGCTCCTGGGCCATCCGCGTCTGCGCGACGCGGGCGAGAGCCTCATCGCCGCCGCCAATGCGGCGGGAGGCAAGGACAACATCACGGTGATCTTGTTTCGCGTGGAGGAGCTGTCCAGCCACGGAGAGGGTTTCGCCGATGGCCATACCACCATGACCGCGCTCGCGCCGGCGCCGCCTGTGTCCACACCCAGCCGGGCAGCCGGCAGTCCCGCCAATCTGCAGACACCCCCCGAAATGGAGATACAGCTCGACCAGTCAGATGCGATGGAGGGGCAGGTTGTAGTCCCGCGCCGACCGCGCCGCCCCGTGCCTGGATCGCGACCTTCCAGAGGTGCCCGCATGCGCCGGCGATTGCGGCGCATGCGGGCACCGGTGATCGGGCTCATCGTCGTGGGGTTGCTGGCCGCGGGCGCCTACTTGGCCTTGCAGTCGGTGTATTTCATCGGCACCAACCAGCGCGGTTTGGTCACCATGTTCAGTGGCCTTCCCTACGAACTGCCGGGCAAAATAAAGCTCTACAGCAGTGAGTATGTGTCAGGGGTAAGCGCCTCCACCTTGCCGGCCGAGCGCCGCCAGGTATTGCTTGACCATTCGCTTCGCTCCGAAGGTAGCGCCGCCCAGTTGATGCGCCAGCTCGAACTCGGCCAGCTCAGCGGAGGGTGAGCCAGTGAACCGTCCGATCGTGCGTCTGTATGGGCTTGTGTTTCTCCTATTCGCCCTCTTGATTGCGTTCACCTCGCGCTGGACGATCTTCGAAGCCTCCTCCTTGCGTGCCAACACGTTGAACAAGCGTGGCCTGCTCCAGCAGCAGCGGATCGCACGCGGGGAGATCCTCGCCTCTAACGGCAGCGTGCTTGCCCGCAGTGTGCGGGGAGCGGAAGGCACGTATACGCGTCGCTATCCCACGGGCTCAGAGTTCACGGCACCAATCGGGTATTCGTTCATCGAACGTGGCCAGGTGGGCCTGGAGCGCTATCGCAGCGCCGTGCTTGACGGTCAGACCGGCACGAGCGTGCAGAGCATTCTCGATCAGCTGCAAGGACGAAGGCCACGAGGGAACACGGTCATCACCTCGCTTGTTCCATCGGCTCAGCGCACCGCGATAGACGCACTTGGCGAACACGAAGGCGCGGTCGTGGCACTGGACCCGAGAACTGGAGCGGTGAAGGTGATGGCCTCCACGCCTAGCTACAACGCCAACGCGGCCGCCTCGGAAAGCGCCTTCGCACGAATCACACGTCAGGAAGGCTCCCCGCTTGTGAACCGAGCCGTCGAGTTCGGCTATGCGCCCGGCTCCACCTTCAAGGTCGTGACCGCCACCGCCGCGATCGACTCGGGCAAGTTCACGCCGGAGTCGACGGTCAGTGGACGCAACGAAGTGCCGATTTCAGGTGTGCCTTTGAAAAATGACAACAACGAGGCCTTCGGCCAGATCACGCTCACCGAAGCACTGGCCCACTCGGTGAACACCGTGTACGCGCAGGTTGCGGAGCAGCTCGGTAAGCAGACGATGGCCCGCTACATGCGGCGCTTCGGCTTCGATCGCAAGCCTCAGCTTGACTACCCCGCCGAAGAAATGTCAGCTAGTGGCGAGTACTTGGGTGAAAGGCTGCTCTCGCCCACGAGCCCCCGTGTCGATGTGGGTCGCATGGGAATCGGCCAGGACAAGCTCAGGGTGACGCCGCTTCAGATGGCGCAGGTGGCCGCGGCGGTCGCCAACCGGGGCATCTTGATGAAGCCTCACCTGACATCGGCGATCGTCGAACCCGACGGGCATGTGTTGCAGCACATCTCACCCAAAGTTCAGTCGGTTGTGATGAAGCCTTCCACTGCGGCTGCCGTTACGAGCATGATGGAAGCGGTCGTCTATAGCCCAGGCGGCACAGGCTCGAGCGCTCAGATAGAAGGGGTACGTGTGGCGGGCAAGACGGGTACCGCTGAGACCCTGGGAGTGAGCGCGATCAACAATGTGTGGTTCATAGCCTTTGCACCCGCCCAGAAACCGACAGTCGCGGTAGCCGTCACGCTCGCGCACGTGCCCGGGCAAGGTGCCACGTTCGCCGCGCCGGTAGCCAGGCAGGTAATGGAAGCGTTGCTGCATGGTTGATTGGCGCGTGTCATGAGCATTGTCGAGGCAGGCACCATCATCGACGGGCGCTACAGCGTGTTGGCACGACTGGGCTCCGGCGGGATGGCCGACGTATATCTCGCACACGACACCCTGCTCGGACGTCAGGTGGCGCTGAAGCTGCTTCACCACCGCTTCTCCGAGGACCAAGAGTTCGTGGAGCGCTTCCGGCGAGAGGCCTCTAGTGCCGCCGGTCTTTCCCACCCCAATGTTGTGGCCGTGTTCGATCGGGGGGAGTGGGACGGCACCTATTACATCGCGATGGAGTATCTCCCTGGTCGCTCCTTGAAGGCCGTGGTGCGCGAGCACGGGCCGCTCTCCCCGGGCGATGCCACGGACATCGTCGTGCAGATTTTGCTCGCCACCCGTTTTGCCCACAAGCGCGGGATCATCCACCGCGACATCAAGCCCCACAACGTGATCCTCGACGAGGAGGGTCGCGCGAAGGTCACCGATTTCGGGATAGCACGCGCCGGCGCCTCGGATATGACGCTCACAGGCTCGATCATGGGCACCGCCCAGTATCTCTCGCCTGAGCAGGCCCAAGGCCATGCGGTCAGCGAGAGCTCTGACTTGTATGCGGTCGGGGTGGTCTTGTACGAGTTGCTCACGGGCAGCGTTCCCTTCGAGGGCGAATCACCGGTGACGGTCGCGCTTAAGCAGGTGTCGGTGGAGCCCACTCCGCCCAGCGTGATCAACCCGGGTGTGAGCCCGGCGCTCGAGGCGGTTGTGATGCGCTCGCTCGCGAAGGACCCGGCGGCACGCTTCGCGAGCGCGGACGAGTTCATCGCTGCGCTCCAGCAAGCGCGCGAAGGAATCGCGCCCGCACCGGCATTCAACGGAGCTCCACCCACTCAGGACGCCGCCGCTGCGCTGGTGGTGCCGCCTCCAGGAGAGGGGGACTCTCCTGAGGATGCTGCCCGGCGGCGCAAGCGCGCCGTTTGGATCTCGGCCGCGGTGGCGGCCGTACTTGCGATTGCGGTTGTGGCAGCCCTGTTGCTGCTGAATCCAGCGAACAAGGGGCGTGTGACGGTGCCCGATCTCGTTGGTGAGACGCAGTCGGCGGCCGTCGCCTCACTGCAGCACGAAGGACTGCTCCCGGTCGTTTCGCTGGCCGCTAATGCACACGTGCCAAACGGTCAGGTGGTGGGCACCACGCCACCGAGCGGCACGATTGTCAAGAAAGGCACACGCGTGAGCGTGGTTGTGTCATCGGGCCCTGGCGTGATCGGGCTTCCCAATGTAAACGGTAAGGGAAGTGCTGAGGCCGTCAAGATCCTGCGCGAAAAGGGTTTCCAGCCCACCACTCAAAATCAGTCGAGCGACTCAGTGGAAAAAGGTCGCGTGATCTCCACCGATCCCGCCGCCGGCATTGAGGTCCAGGTTGGCAGCCCCGTGACCGTACGCGTGTCCTCGGGCCCTAAGGAAGTGAGTGTGCCCGAAGTGACGGGCGAAACGCAAGCCGATGCCACCGCTACGCTCGCCGCAGCTGAGCTGAAGGTGAGCGTGTCCAAGCGCGAAGTCGCCGAACCGGCAGCCGGTACGGTCATCTCCCAGACCCCTGGCGCGGGCACAGAACTGAAGGTGGGAAGCCAAGTGACGATCGTGGTTGCTCAGGCGCTCAAGCAGACCGCTGCTCCCTCGGTCGTGGGACAGAACGAAGCTCAGGCGGTGGCCACGCTCACAAATGCGGGCTTTGCCTCGAACACGGTCTCGCGCACCGTCACGGATCCCACGAAGGTTGGGATCGTCGTGCAGCAGAGCCCTGAAGCGGGTCACAAGCTGGCAAAAGGCGCCACCATCACGATCGCCGTGGGAGCGCTCGCACAGCAGACCACGTCGACCTCCACCACAACCACAACACCGCCCGCGCCGCCTGCCTCCGCGCCCGCGACGGGCGCGCCCTCGGCGAGCGGGTAGAGCTACTTGAACAAGGTGATCTCGGAGATCTCCGCGGTCTGGCGATCGGGCGGGAGCTTTGTGATCCAAACCAAGTAGTAGCGGTACGCCAGCTTGGAGGAATCGACCGAAATCTTCGTGCGTGCACCGATCGTCTGGGCGGGGGCAAGCGGAGTCCAGCCAAGTGCCGTAAGGCTCTTACCCGCGGCGGAGGATTCCGAGGAAGGGAGTCTCTTCGAGGCGTACACACCGGCGGTGAAACCTGGTGTTGGAGTCTGAATCTCGACTGCTCTGGCAGCTATGCCGGGAGCAGCATCTATCGAGACGCCCAAGCCCGGCTTGCCGAGGTTGCTTTCGACGTAGTGCTCCGTGCTCCACGAAGTGTTGATGTCCCCGTCCACCACGCTCGCCACGTCTTCGGCGTGTTCGGGACCGGTTCCAAAAGGGTTATAGGAGGAGGCAGCGTTCTGGGAGAGCACGACTGGCGTTGTGCCCGCGCTGGCGTGCACGTCTGGAGCCACCCCCGTGCCGCTGTGGGTATGGCCGGCCAGTGCCACCAGGGTTATCGTGACGATCGCCGCCAACAGCGCAAGAGAGACTGCCCAGCGTGCTGGATGGCGCATGCGCCAAGGCAAGAGGCGCCGCGCCGGCGAGTGGAGCGTGCGCAGGACCGCCGTCACCTCCCCCGTGGCCTGTCCGGCTCGAGCCGTCTCGATCGCAAGCGCCTCCTCCATGTCGAGGATCATGCTCGCCATGTCGGGATAGCGCCGGTCGAGATCCTTGGTGGTGGCGCGTTCGACGACCGCCGCGGTGGCGGCTGAGACCTCCGGGCGCGCGAGCTGCACGTCGGGGACCTCCTCGCGCACGTGCATCATCGCCACAGCGACCGGCGACTCGCCCTTGAACGGAACTTCGCCAGTGAGCATCTCGTACATGACGACTCCGAGCGAGTAGACGTCTGACTGTCCTGTAACTCCCTGGCCGAGAGCCTGCTCGGGAGAGACATAGTCGGTCGTGCCGAGCACACGCCCGTCCATCGTGAGCCCTTCCTCTGAGAGCGTGCGTGCGATCCCGAAGTCGGTGATCTTCGCGCCGCCCTCTCCGCTGAGCAAGACGTTCTGTGGCTTGACGTCGCGATGGACGATCTCCTGCGCGTGAGCCGCGCCGAGCGCACGCGCGATCTCGATGGCATAGGCGAGCACGGTAGGCACCTCGAGTGGCGCCTCGCGGCGGATCAGCTCCTTGAGCGTCTCGCCGTCGACGTGCTCCAGCACGATGTATGGCGTGCCGGCCTCGATGCCGTCGGCGCTTTCGTGAGCGTCCCACTCACCGGCGTCGATCACGGTAACGATATGGGGGTGGTTGAGCTGAGCCACGGCGCGGGCCTCGCGCCGAAAGCGCTCGAGCTGGTCGGAGTCAGAGGCGATCTCGCGGTGCATCAGCTTGATCGCGACCTGCCGTTCGAGCACGGTGTCGAACGCGCGGTAGACGGTGCTCATGCCACCGTGTCCGATGCGCGCGTCCAGGCGGTAGCGACCGCCGAGCGTTGTGCCGAGGATGGCGTTGTTCACGATTTGAGCCTCGAGCGCGTGAGCATGCCTTTACGGGCCGGGGATGGGTGTGAGCGTCTTATCTTTTAATGGTCGGGGCGTGCTTCCCGGTGTTATCGCGCATCCGTCGGATCACAAGCAGCGCAAGTATTCCGCGGTAGGCAGCACACACGGGTAGGAGCCCAACGCGACGCCTTGGTGTGAGCACTGTGACGCTTACCAGCGTGGACAGCAAGGCGCTCGTCGCACCCACGGCGAGCGGGAGGCGCATGTCACGCGGTATCCCGGCCCGCGCGAGCTGGGAGCCCTTGAGCATGGCGGCGCCCGTGATGATGGGCAGCCCGGTGCTCCAGGAGAGCCGGTCGGCGTCCAAGTGCGTGAAGCCGCGTGCGCGCGCGGCTGTGAGCGTGGCGCCGCTGCGCGAGATGCCCGGAAAGAGCGCAAGCGACTGTGCGAATCCTAGTGCCAGCCCGTCGCTCCAGCCCGGCGCGCGCGTGGGGCTGGCTTTGTGTACATAGGCCTCTACGACACCCATCGCGACCGACCCCGTGAGCAGCCCACCGGCGATCGTGGCCGGCGTCCCCAGTCTGCGCTCGATTTGGCCACCGAGTGTGTAGCCCGTGAAGGCGGGCGGTGTTAGGGCTCCGATAAAGAAAGCCAGCTTTGGGCCGAGTCGCGCGCGGGAGGAGACCTTTGGGCTGGCTGTGAGCGGATCGCCTCCGCTCGTGTGGCACGAGGGTCTCGTCGAGGGCGGACGTACGAGCAAGGCAGCTGCCGTACCGGCATGCAAGGCGACCTCGAAGGACTTACGTAGTTCGGGGTCGAGCTCGCCATAGGGCCAGTCCGCAAGCCAGGGCACGAGCGAAGTGTGCGCCGATGAGGAGATTGGAAGCAGCTCTGCCGGCCCGTGCAGAAGGCCGAGCGCCATAGCATGGGGGAGTGCGAGCGCCCGGCGCTTGCCCACCGGGATCCTCAGCTCACGTCGGCCGTGGCGTCCTCAGACGCTGGGTCCCGTGGATGCGAGCGCCGGCGCACCACGGCGTAGATGATCCCAACAATCACGAGTGCCACGATCGCATAGTCGACGTACTCGAAGGCTTTGCGCACGCTCGTCCAGTCGCTACCTAGGGCGTGGCCTGCGAATGCGAGTGCCACCACCCAGGGGATCGTGCCGATCAAGGAGAACACGGTGAAGCGCCCCAGCGGCATCTTCGAGATGCCCGCGGGTAGAGACACGAAGGCGCGCACCAAGGGGATCATGCGCCCGAACAGGACGGTGAGCTCGCCGTAGCGCTGGAAGAAGCGGTCGGCGCGCTCTATCTGCGCCGGGCCCATGTGGAGCTTGGCGCCGTGGCGTTCGAACAGCTCCAGGCGACCGCCGCGCCCGACGGCGTAGGCGAACCAGGAGCCGACCATCGTGCCGAGCAGGCCGGCCAGGATGATCCCGGTCATCGTCATGTGATGGGAGGAGCCGCTCTGAGCGGGATCGGCGACGGCGAATCCGGCGAACAGCATCACCACCTCCGAGGGGATCGGGATGCAGGCGGAGGAAAGCGCCATCAAGGCGAAGATCCCGGGCAGTCCGGCTTCGCTCACGAAGTGCGAGGTTTCGTTGACGAGCGTTTCAGAGATCGAGGCGAGCACGAGCAGGTGCGGCATGTGCCGGCAACGATACCTGTCCTATCCCGAGCATCCGCCGCCGGCTTAGGTTTCGGTCCTCGCGTGACTGGACCTTTCACATCGCTTGGTGCCGCCCCGCAGGGCGCTAGCGTGCGACGCCTATGCGTGTGTGGATCGACCTGACGAACAGCCCTCACGTGCTGGTCATGCGCCCGGTGATCGAGCTGCTGCGTGAGGACGGCCATGAGGTGAGGGTGACAGCGCGCGACTTCGCACAGACGTTGCAACTGCTGGAGCGCTTTGGGATCTCTCACACGGCGATTGGCCATCATCGTGGCGAACGCTTGGTGGACAAGGCGGTGGGCTTGGCGTCTCGCTCAGCGGCACTGGTGCGCTGGGCGCGTAACGAGGCGCGGGATGCGAGTCGGGCCGACTCAGGCAGCGAACCATGGGATGCGAGTCGGGCTGACTCAGGCAGCGAACCTCGGTCCGGCTACCGCCGCCTTGCCCGTGGCCGCCAACCCTTCGACATAGCCCTCGGTCATGGCTCCAACGATGTGAGCGTCGCGTCTCGCTTGCTCGGAATTCCCTGCTCTACGACCTTCGATTACGAGTGGGCGGCGGTTCAGCACCACGTCAACTGCCGCTTGGCGCAGGCCGTGGTGGTACCCGAGGCAATCCCTCCCGAGCGTCTGGAGCACTACGGCGCCAAAGGCAAGCTGAGGGCGTACGAGGGGCTCAAGGAGGAGTATTACTTGGCTGACTTCGAGCCCGAGCCGATGGTCCTCGAGGATCTGGGCATCGAGGAGGAGCGGCCGCTTGTGGTGGTGAGGACCCCGCCTGAGGTATCCCTGTATCACCGCTTCGAAAATGACCTTTTTGCCGAGGTGCTCATACGACTACGCGAGGCAGCCGTGAGTGATGGGGTGCAATCGGTGGTGCTGCCGCGCACCGATGCCCAGCGAGTACAGCTGAGTGGAGTGCCGGGCTTCACAGTGCCAGAGCGGGCGATAGACGCCCAGTCGCTGATCGCCTATGCCGATCTTGTGATCTCGGCGGGCGGCACGATGAACCGTGAGGCGGTGGCTCTCGGCACGCCCGTCTACACCACCTTCGAGGGCCGCCTCGGGGCGGTCGACGAGCGCCTGATTGCCGAAGGGCGCTTGCGCAAGCTTGCCAGCGTGGCCGAGCTAGATTTCGTTAAGCGCGAGGCGTCTGCTGCTACGAGCCGGATTCGCCGCGATCCAAGACGGCTGGTCGAACTGTTGCTCTCGCCGCTGTCTGGTTGATCCCAAACAAGCCTCCTGCGCGCGCGCGTAGGGCAACCCCGATGTGCAAGTCCCCACCCACCTGTGTGGCCGGGGACACCGAAGTGCGGCTATCGCCCGCAGAGGCCCTAGAATCAAGGCCAATGCGCCGACGGATCAGTGCGCCGGCCTTGTCCCTAACCCGGCACTCGCTACCGAGGCTGGCGCTCGATGGTGCGCTCGTCACGTTCGCCTATTGGCTGGCATGGGAGCTGCGCTTCGACAATGGGCCGACAGGCCGCTATGAGAAGCTGTTCGACCGCACGGTCTGGTGGGTACTCGGCGGGAGCTTCGTGGTGCTATTGCTCTCGCGCGTCTACCAACGTCGCTGGCGCTATTCGGGGCAGCGCGACTATGAGGCGGTGGCCCGTGCGGTGATCGTGATCGTGCTGCTCACCGTGGTGGCCGTGGCGGTTGTACGTCCCGTGCAGATTCCCCACTTGGTTGCCCATCACGCCGCAACCACGGGCCGGTCTACCACCGCGATCAGCAGCACTACGGCGGTCGGGTTGCCCGACGGTGTGATCGTGCTGTTCTTCTTGCTCTCGCTTCTGCTGCTGATCGGCGTGCGAGTGATCGCGCGCAGCTTGTACGAGCGACGGCCGCTCGGAGCGTTCAGAGCGGGCGGGCGCAGCGAGCGCAACGTTTTGATCGTGGGCGCCGGCGACGGCGGGCGGCTCGTGTTGCGCGAGATTCTGCGCAACCGTGAGCTGGGCCTTCAGCCTGTGGGTTTCGTCGACGACGACGCGCGCAAGCATGGGCTGCGCATCGATGGCGTGAGAGTGCGTGGAGACACCGAGGGCGACTTGCCGCGCATCCTCGATGAGTCCGAGCCCGACGAAGTGATCATCGCGATCCCCTCGGCGCCTGGCTCCACCCGCGCGCGCGTCGTGCGTGAGTGTCGCCGCCGCTCGATCCCGGTGCGCACCTTGCCGACCGTGTTTGAGCTGTTGCAAGACCAGACCCCGCTCGCCGGGATCTCGCGTCAGGTGCGCGAGGTGCGTGTCGAGGATGTGCTCGGGCGTGAGCCAGTCCTGATGGAGCTGGACCGGGTGGGCGCTTACCTGTCTGGTGAGACGGTGCTCGTGACTGGTGCGGGTGGGTCGATCGGCTCTGAGCTGTGCCGCCAGATCGCACGTGTGGGACCTCGCAGGATCGTGCTGCTCGACCACGCCGAGGACAACCTCTTTCAGATCGAGCGCGAGTTGCAGGACGAGCGCCATGTGCAGCCGTCGGTGCTCGCCGCGGTGCTCGCGGACTGCAAGGAGGACGAGCGCATGCGCGAGGTGTTCGCGGAGCACCGTCCCACCGTGGTGTTCCACGCGGCCGCTTACAAGCACGTGGGACTGATGGAGTCTAATCCGGTCGAGGCGGTGCGCAACAACGCGATTGCCACGCGCGTGGTGGCGCACGTGGCCGGTGAGATGGGCGTTGGGCGCTTCGTGCTCGTGTCCACCGACAAGGCGGTTGCGCCCGCGACGGTGATGGGCGCCTCCAAGGCCTTGGCCGAGTTCGCCCTGGAGGCAGCCACAGCGCGCTTTGGAGGCACGCGCTATGCGGCGGTGCGCTTCGGCAACGTGCTCGGGTCCTCTGGCAGCGTTGTGCCGATCTTTCGCCGCCAGATCGAGCGTGGCGGCCCGGTGACGGTCACCGACGAGCGTATGACGCGCTATTTCATGACGATTCCTGAGGCGGTCCAGTTGATTATTCGCTCGGGCTCACTCGTGTCCGACGGTGATCGCGGTGCCGATGTGTTCGTGCTCGACATGGGCGATCCGGTCAGAATCGTTGATCTGGCGCGCGCGATGATTGAGCTGTCGGGACTCGACCCCGATCGCGACGTGACGGTGGAGATCGTTGGCAGGCGAGCCGGCGAGAAGCTCCACGAGGAGCTGTTCAATCGCTATGAGAAGCCGAAGCCGACGCCGGCCGAGAAGATCATGCTGGCCGAGCGTGAGCCGCTCGCGCCGGAGACGGTAGAGGCGATGTTCGACGAGATCAGGCTGCTCGTGTTCGAGGGGGACGCGGCTGGCTTGGCCGCAAAGGTCGCCGAGCTCTCGACCGTGCGCGGTGAGCTGTCAGAGTCGGTGGCTGGACGCGGCGCGCAGGCGCCTGCCCCCCTCATAGACTCCCGGGATTCATGAAACCGCTTCTCCAGGACACATAGCGGCGTGAACGGCTCGTTTGCGCTCTCGCTTTCTCACTCCGTAACGGAGGTGGGTGCCATCGCCGCTTTTGCGGCGCTGCTTGGTATCGCAATCCTCTCACTACTCGTGTTCTCCCAGGCGCGAGAGATCAAGCGCCTGCGTGAGTGGGCAGGGCGCTCGCCTGAGCGGGCCGCTGAAATGGAGCAGCGTGTGAGCGCCGACGCTGCCGCACGCGTACGTGGGGGGGCGCCACCCGCTCCGGTAGGGGCGCGTGTCGTACCACGCAAGACGCCACTGGTCAGTGCGCCGGTGTCCACGGCGGTAAACGCCACGGTGGCTGCCGTGGTGCCAGCTGCGGGCTCGCCGGGACCCCGCCAGGTGCAGGCCGGCCCGGTGGGTGAGGTTCCCGCGGTCACCGCTGCAGCCTCGGGCGCGGCTGCTGTTGCCGGAGCACCTTCAGGAGATTCCAGTCCGCAGGCTGCGAATCCCACTACGCCGGCCCCGTCGACTGCCAATCCTGTTGCGCCGCCCCTATCGACGGCCGGCCCTGTTGCCTCAGATCCATCGGCCGCCAATCCTGCTGCACCGATTTCACCGAACGCAGTGCCGGCTGTGCAGTCTGGCGCGGTGCCCGGGCAGTCTGAGAAGCCGGCGAAAGAGGCAGCCGTCGATAGTCCGGCGCCCGTGACGGCAGCCGCCCGCGCGGCCAATGCTTCTGGGCGGGCTCCTTTGCCTCCATCTCCCACGGCGCCAGCGCCTCCCGCCGGCGTGCCTGCTCCGACGGGATCGACAAGTGGGGCGGCGTCGGCCGCGCTCGCGGCTGGTGCCGGTGCGGGGGCAGCCGCGGTAGCCCCCGAGCCTGCGTCGCGACCATCCGTACCGGCTGCGCGCAGCATGCCCTCACGCACGGTGAGCGCCCCCGCTGGCTCAAGCCCTCCGCGAGCACCTACGCCTTCGCGCGCGCGCCCGATATCGAGCGCTGCCACGAGTGCAGGGGCACTTGCGGGCACGCGAGCACCCGGCGCGCCAGTTGGCGGGAATGGTCCGAAGTATTTCAAGCCAGAGCGCTCACCTCGTCGCGCGACCGCGTTGATCGTGGGGGTAGCGATCGTGGGCGTATTGGTGATCGTGCTCGCGATCTCGGTGCTCAAAGGTGGTGGCTCGACCCCCAAGACCAGCTCGGCGCCCCCCGTGAGCGAAACACCCACGACAAGCTCGCATACGACTGCGAGCGCGGTCGCTTCCAATCCGTCTGAAACAGCGGTTGTGGTGCTCAACGGCACGGGTACTCCTGAGCTCGCGCACCATCTGGCGGCCGATCTACAGCAGGGTGGCTACACCTTGGCAGCCGCGTCGACGGGGGTCCCTCCGGGGGGCACTCATGCGACAACCGTGGTTCAGTACACACACGGCCACCGTGCCGATGCGAAGGCAGTGGCAAAGGCGCTCAATGTGACACAGGTACAGCCGATCGAATCGGCAATCGCCTCGCTTGCGGGGTCCGCGACGGTGGTGGTGCTCGCGGGCGCCGATCAGGCTAGCCAGCTTGGTGGCACTCAGAGTAACGGCGAACCGGCGGCCACGGGTGGGGAAGGCGCCGCCGGCGGTCAGTGAGTGACGCGGGACACTAGGAGATGGACTCAGACCGGGCGATAGCCGGCTTCCTGGACGTGCCCGCCCGTTCGGCCAAGCCGCGCGAGCGAGGCATTACCCACGTGATCGACCGCGGCTTGTCGGTGGCCGAGGTGGACGGTCTGATGGAGACGGTGGGCGACAGCGTGGACATCGTCAAGCTCGGCTGGGGCACGGCGCTTGTGACGGCCAATCTGAAGCCGAAGCTGGAGCGTTACGCGTCGTATGGGATTCCGGTGGTGCTCGGTGGGACGCTCACGGAGGTCGCGATCAAGCAAGGCCGCGTGGAGGGCCTGATCGCGTGGTTGGGCGAGCTGGGTTTGCGCCATGTGGAGATCTCCGACGGCACGATTGCCTTGGAGGCAGAGGTCAAGGCCCATCTGATTCGCACGCTCGCTCGCGACTTCACGGTGCTCTCAGAGGTTGGCAGCAAGGACGCCGACTTCATCATGGCTCCGTATGTGTGGGTGGAGCAAATTGAACGCGACATCGAGGCGGGCGCATGGAAGGTGATCGCCGAGGCGAGGGAGTCGGGCACGGCCGGTATTTACCGCGCTGACGGAGAGGTTCGCACTGGCTTGATCGATGAGATCGTGCACGCGGTCGATGCCGACAAGCTGATCTTCGAGGCTCCCCGGCGCGAGCAGCAAGTGTGGTTGCTACACCGCTTCGGCAGCGAGTGCAACCTCGGCAATATCGCTCCTGAGGATGTGCTCTCGTTGGAGACGCTGCGTCTGGGGCTGCGCTCAGATACGGTCGAGCGCTTCGCCCGGGACGGCGAGGCTTGAGCAGCTCCTCAGCCGGCGGTGGCCCCCTGCAGGGCGATTCCGCCGACGTACGCGCCGGTATGCGCGGCAGCGCGAGAGGTCAAGGTCGCACAGGCGACGTAAGTGCGAGCCAGCTGCTGGCCCGGATCGTCTTCGTCTTGCTCGTGCTCAGCTGCTTCGCGGCTCTGCTGGTGATCCAGCGGCTGAAGCACACGCCGACTTTGGTGCAGCGCTTCGAGTTGACCAAGGTGATCGCGCCGGCGTCCAAGGGTGAGTCTAAGGAAGAGCACATCGCGTTCAAGCTGGCCAAGGCTGACGAAGTGACTGTGACGATCGAAAGCTCCTCGGGTCAAACGGTGGCCACGCTCGTGCGCGATCTGCCTGTGGCTCGCTACAAAATCCTCTCTCTGCGCTGGGATGGCCGTCGCGGGACGGCGCACGGCTATGGGGTGTTGCGCAAGGCCGACGGATACACGACGCTCGTGCCCCACAATCGTGGACGGATCGCGCCTGAGGGTGAATACAGCGTGCGCGTGAGCTTGCGCAGGGAAGCTCGCTCGATCCCCTCCTCGCGCACCTTCAAGCTGGTGGGCCCATGATCGCTACGACGCTCCCCAGCCCTGGAGTACTTGCCTTGGGAGCACTCGGCGCGTTGGTGGCGATCGCCGTCCTGGCTCTGCTCATGCGCCGAGATCTGCGCGCTTTCCCGGTCCTGGCTGTGATCGCGCTGCCGTTCCGGCTGCCGATCTCAGCCGACGGGCGCACGGTGAACCTGCTGTTGCCGCTTTACGCGGTCGTGGCCGCGGGCACACTTGTACATCTATTGCCGCGACTATTGGGGTATCGCACCCATGAGGGCACAGATAGCAAAGACAGCCGGACCTACCGCTCCTTGCGTCCACCGATGTTGCTCGACTGGCTATTGCTCGCAGTGATCGCGTTGTACGCGCTGCAGATCGTCTATTCGGTAGATCCGTCGAAGGGGGCGCAGAACCTCGTGTTCTTCTACGTCCCGTTTGCGCTCCTGTACCTGCTCCTGCGCGAGGCCCCGTGGACTCCCCGGCTTGTGCTCACCTGTCTTGGTGCGGCTGTGATCCTCGCGGTTCTGTTCGCGGGCGTAGGGGACATCGAGTATCTGCGCAAATCGCTGTTCTTGAACCCCAAGGTGGTGGCGGCCAACGAGTACGACAACTACTTCCGCGTCAATTCACTGTTCTTCGATCCAAGTATCTATGGGCGCTTCCTGGCGCTTGTGATGATCACTGTGACGACGGTTGTGCTGTGGGCGCGAGGGCGGCGCGAGCAGCTAATCGGCGCTGGTGTACTGGCATGGTTGACGGTGGGATTGGTGACGAGCTTCTCCCAGTCGAGCATCGCGGCCCTGCTTCTGGGCTTGGCGGTGCTCGCAGCTTGGCGCTGGGATGTGAGGGGCACCGTGTATGTGTCGGTTGCCTTGGCGGCGATAGCGGCAGTCGTTGTATTGCTTGCGCCCTCCTCACTTCACTTCGGCTTGAAGGGGTCAGGAGGGTCGGCCAACAACGCGACTAGCGGTCGCACGAAACTGATTTCAGGGGGCCTTGAACTGTTCACCGATCGCCCTCTTACCGGTTACGGTGCGGGATCGTTTGAAAAGGAGTACAAGCGCCATGGCGGTGGCACCGCGCAGAACGCCACCTCAGCGTCGCACACGATCCCGGTGACGGTGGCTGCCGAGCAGGGAATCGTAGGGCTGGCGCTCTATGTGACGCTGATCGTGGTGGCGCTCGCGACGTTGTTCACCGGCGCCGGACGCTCCCCACCGCGCATCGCGATCGCGGCCTGCTTTGCGGCCCTCGTCTTGCATACATGGGTGTATGCGGACTTCTTGGAGGACCCGATGACGTGGACCTTGTTGGGCATCGGCGTGGCGCTTGGGGCGAGGAAGGGGGCTGGTCTCGCAGGGGAGGAGATCCGCTCTGGATCCGACGGGCCGCCTAGCGCGCCGGTCGTCGCACAGGGGTGAGGCCCCAAACCAGGAAACTCCCAAGACGGCGCGCCCGTTAGGTTCACGGCGGTGCGCTCTTATCTGAAGCGGTTGGTGAGCACAAGCGCGGCTTACCAGGCTGCCGAAATCTTTGCCAAGGCGATCGCCGTGTTCACGCTGCCGCTGTACACGCGGCACGTCTCCAGCGACAGCTATGGCACGTACAATGCTCTGCTTACGGCAGTGATCCTGTCGAGCATCGTGCTGCGCCTCGGGGTGGGAGAGGCGTTTGTGCGCTTTTACTTCATCGACTCAGACGAGCAGCGAAAGACACGGATCGCGCGCACCGCCACAGCAACGGTCGCGTGGACAACGACGGTGGCCACACTGGTCGCCGTGAGTTTCTCGAGCGAGCTCTCGCAACTCGTACTCGGCGTTGACGATCCACTGCTGATGAATTGCGCGATCCTGGGGCTGTGGGCGTTTACGAACATCGAGATGGCCTACGCTCAGCTGCGCGTGGACGAGCGCGCCAGGGCTTACATGTTCGCCTCAGGTGCCAATGTGGCGATGACCGTCGTATTCACGATCGCCTTGGTCGTATTTGCTAACCAGGGCGCACGTGGCTTGCTACTCGGCAATTTCGGGGCGAGTGCAATCGTCGTGCTCGGGCTGTGGTGGGTGCTGAGGCGGCGCTTCTCGCTGCGCGTCAGGCTGGGGGATCTTCGCGCGATGCTCAAGTTCGGACTGCCGACGGTGCCGGCCGACGCAAGCGTGTACGCGCTACAGGTGGCCGATCGCTTCTACCTGCTGCGTGGGGTGGGCGAGGGCGCGGCCGGGGAGTATGCGATCGCGGTGCAGCTCGCGACGGTGGTGTTCGTGTTCGTGAGGGGCTTCCAATATGCCTGGCCACCGCTTGCCTATTCGATCGACAGCGATGCAGAGGCCTCGCGGCTGTATTCGCTTGTGACTACCTATTTCGTGCTTGCCACAGGCGTGGTCGTGGTTGGTGTGGCGCTGCTCGGCCGGTGGCTTGTGCGGCTCCTTGCGGCTCCTGAATACTTCGGCGCTTATAAGGCATTGCCGTGGCTCGCGCTCGGTTGGACCTTGTATGGGCTCTATCAGGTGATGATCGTGATCACCGGCAGGGCACGTGTGACCCAGCGCAATCTGCCTGCCGCTGGCGCAGGGCTGGTCGTGAACCTGGTGCTGCTGTTCGTGCTTGTCCCCAAGGACGGCCTTGGTCTGGGACTCGCGGGCGCGGGCATCGCTTTGTGCGGCGCCTATGTGGTGATGGTGGCGGTCATGCACTTGCTCACGAGGGGTGTGTTTGCCGTGGACTTCCAGTGGCGCCGCCTGGCGCAGCTCACGGCGATCTTCGCGGGCGTGGCGGTCTCCGGTGAGCTGTTCCTGCCGACCTCGGGCTTCGTGGGGCTAGCGCTGCGGGTGCTGTGGTTGCTGGCCGTTCCGGTTTTGTTGCTGCTCACGCGCTTCTTTGCCCCGCACGAGCGTGAGCAGGCACGCGCACTGGTGGTGGATGCTCGTCGCAGAGTTGCGGCATTCCGTGCGGGTGGCGGGGACGTGGAGGCCTACGCTGAGGACCCACTGAGAGATATCTGACCGTCCGTAAACCCTCAAGTTGCGGGGATTTTCGGCCGATGAGGCGACCGTGCGTGAACTTGCTGTCAAGCCTTTGCGACCAGCCGGCCGGCGTGAGCTTGCGCGCCGTGCCGAGGCATTGCGTCGCTATCGCGCGGATGAGCGTGTGCAGAGCATCGCGGCGGCCGGCGAGCTTGCCTATCTACGCTCGCAGTTGCGCGCCGCCGCGCGGCTGACGGCGCGCCTGGCGGCCACGCGCGAGGTCGAGGAGATGGCGGGGCTCGTTGTCGACGAGCTGCACGAGACATTCGCTTTCTATCTAGCTGCGGTGCAGCGTCTCGATGAGGATGGCGTGCTGCGCTTGATTGCCGGTCGTGGTCAATTGGCGGAGGTGATGACCGAGTTCCTGCTGGTTGAGCAGTCGGTAGAGGAGGGGGTCAACGGTCGCGTGGCGCGTTCCGGCGTGACGGCGCTCGTGGGAGATACACGCGATGATCCGGATTACATCTCGCGCGACCCTGAGACCGATCCGCGCTCGGAGCTGAGCGTCGCGATCATGGTGGACGGCACGGTGTGGGGCGTGCTCAACATCGAGGCGGTCGAGGCGGACGCGCTGGGCGAGGCCGAGGCCGTGCTTGTCGAGGCGATCGCCGCAAGCTTCGGCTCGGCGGTGCACAGGGCCGGCTTGATTGGTGAGATCGAGCGAGCGTTCACCACGACGCTCGCGGTCGTGACGAGCACGGTCGAGGCCAAGGATGACTACACGGCCTGCCACGGCAGTGACGTTGCCAGCATGGCCGAGCGAGTGGCCTTGCGCATGGGTCTAGCAACGAAGGAGGCGCGCGAGGTGCACTACGCGGCGATGCTCCACGACGTCGGCAAGATCGCGGTGCCCAGCGAGATTCTGTGCAAGCAAGGACCGCTCACCGAGGAGGAGTGGGTGGTGATGCGCAGCCACACGGTGGTGGGGGCAGAACTGGTGGAGCGCATCGACGCGTTCGCCCACCTGGCGCCCGCGGTCCGCTCGAGCCACGAGCGCATCGACGGCAAGGGCTATCCCGACGGCCTGGCCGGAGCCGATATCCCACTCGCCGCGCGCATTGTTGCCGTGTGCGACACCTATGACGCGATCGTCACCGATCGTCCTTACCGTGCTGCGCGAACGCCTGTGCAGGCGCGCGAGGAGCTGTTGCGCGTGACTGGTACTCAGCTGGACGAGCGCGTTGTCGGCGTCCTGCTGGAAGAGCTCGAGTCAGGATGAGCGGTTGTAGGCTTCCGCGGCCTCGCGTAGGCCCGTGCCGCGCGCGGGCCACAACGAAGCGGTGACATGGCGCCAATAGCGCTTCGGTGAGTGGCCGGGCAGTGCCAAGGCGACCAAGGCGCGCACCGCGTAGGTCCACGCCGTTAGCCAACGCACGGCCAGTGCTGCCGCGGGCGAGTGGTGCTTGCGCATGTAGAGATCACGGTTGCGCGCCATCTCCACGATCCGCGGCTCGGGCACCGTGTCGGTCGAGAGCTGCTCGTGGTGGACCGCGAGTGCGCTGGGCACATAGAGGCTGCGCCAGCCCGCGTCGCGCAGCCGCTTGGCAAAGTCGACCTCGTCGGAGTAGACGAAGAAATCGGGATCGAGGTAGTCGACCTGCGCCGCCGCCTCACGTCGCACGAGCAAGGCAGAGGACTGGCACCAGTCAACCTCGCGCGTGTGAGTGCCCTTGCTCTGCACGGTGTAGAGCCGGTGCAGAAAGAAGGCTCCTGCAAGAGCTGTAAGAGGCGTCGGGAAGCGCCAGGCGCATGCTTGAGCGCTGCCGTGAGCGGCGATGCCATCCGCGCTGGGGCGCACTAGCTTCGCTCCAGCGCAGGCCGCCGGGGGGTGCTGCTCAAGGGCGCTATGTAGAGCGAGTGTCGCACCAGGTTGAAGCTCAGAGTCCTCGTTAAGCAGCAGCGCATAGCGTCCACGGGCGCGCCGCAACAACTCTGAGTCGTTGAGGGCCTTCCCCTGTCGGCGCTCTAGTGCGATCACCTCGCCCACCGTTGGATGTTCGCGGGCCGCTCCGGCTGAGCCATCGTGCGAGCCGTTGTCGAGCACCAACACCTCGGTTGCGAAGGGAAGGGCTGTGCGCTCGCGTGCAAGCGCATCCAGTCCGCGCAGCAGAAGCTCGCGCTGGGAGGTGTTCACGACGCAGAAGCTGATCTCGATGCCAGGGATGTGCGGACCCTACCTCCAGAGCCTCGACGAGCACGTACGACCGATGGGGCTGGCGCGTGCCTGGAATGCACTTTGATCTACCGGGAGACTTGACAATCGTCGATCACTTGCGTACCTCAGATCGGGAAATGAACACTCATGGCGCCCATCTGACAATCCCCCAAACACCCACACACGACAGCGTTCAAAGACGCTGATCCCCATTGTCAGTAAGGCATTTCGAGCACGACAGGGATCTCGACGGGCGGCTACCCGGAATGCCTGGAGGGTATTTTGTAGACATCGGGGCTTGACACTTGGTCATCTATACGCCTATAGTGATCCTGCGGCGGCGTCTCATGAGGGCGCCGACAAGACATAGATCGGGTTTTGGGGCTGATCCTTACGGCTGGCCCACAGAACGTTCATGAGGAACCTTGGGAGAGGGGCCGGGTCACGTGCGAGAGGAAGCAGGATTTCGCGTGGTTTCTTTGGGGAATAGCGTGTTCGAGAGTCCGTGGGCTCACGGGGCTTGCGTAATAGGACGCGTCAGCGTCGCTGACGCGTCTCTCTCTCTCTCTCTCTCTCTGGCCGAGCCGGCGTCTAGGCGCTAGCTCTCCTTGCCGCGGTAGGACCGCTGGCAGCGCTGGGCAACATGCTCGGCTTGATTTCTCGCGTGCTGTAGGCGCGCTCAAGGCTTCACCTTCCGCTCGTGGCGATCGCTGCCGTGGGGTGGTTTTGTTGTGCCCGCGGTCCCGCGGGTTGTTTTCGTGTGGATCGTTCTCGTGGGAGGGGTTGGTTTGATGAGCGCTCGTCGCCTCGCGTTGCAGGCTCTGTTGGTGTGTTGTGTTGTGGTGTTGGGTGTTTCGGGGTCTGCTTCGGGCGCGCTTACGCACTCGTTGTCCTCATCCTTTACCGCGGAATCCTTTGTTGAGGGTGTCGCGCTTGATGGATCGGGTGACGTGTATGTGTATGACGCGAGCGGCTCGGGGACTGTCCACAAGTACAGTCCTTCGGGTGTTCCTGTCGTGTTCTCTGCGACTGGTACGAACGCGATCGAAAACGTCGAATTCAACGGCACGGGCGAGGTCGCGGTCGATGACAGTAGTGGTGCGAGCAAAGGCGATATTTATGTGGCGACCGGTAATCGCGTCGCTATATACGCCCCAACGGGCGCACTGTTGGGTGAATTGAACGGGAGCATCGAAACTGAAGTCCCTGCGACACAGGGGGTGTGGGGTGGCCCGTGTGGTGTGGCGGTGGGTGGTGATGGCAGTGTGTATGTCGGGCTCAGCTCAGGCCACGTCTTCAAGTATGTGCCCTCCGCCAATCCTGCCGCGAACACGGACTACAACTCCTCCTTGAATGGTCTTGAAAGCGTTTGCAACGTCGCTGTCGATTCCTCGGGGAGCGTGTACACATCCACTCCCGGTGGCGCGGTGCACAAGTATGCGGCGCTTCAGTTTGGTGTCCTCAGCGCGACAGGGACGATGCTCAGCGAACTGGGTGGCTCACTCGCTGTAGACGCATCCAACGATGACGTGTACGTCGACCAGGAAAACCAAGTCGTGCAATACGACTCGACCGGTGTGCTGCTCACAACCTCCAACGGAGGGGAGGAAGCGATCGGCGGGTCCTTCGGCATAGCCGTCACGGCGGGCACCCTCTACGTCGGTGATAACAATCTCAAACGAATAGACATCCTCGCACCCGCAGCGATAGTCCCAGACCTCACGCTCGGCCAAGCCGAAGGCGTAACCACGACCAGTGAGACGTTGCACGGCACCGTCAATCCAGACGGCGTAGGAGTCACCTCATGCCGATACGAATACGGAACCAGAGCCTCGGGCGCGTTCGCCGCCTCAGTACCTTGCACCCAAGATCCGGGCTCAGGCAACACGCCAATCGAAGTTAGCGCAACCGTAAACGGACTGACGGCAAACACCCCTTACCAATTCAGGCTAGCCGCTGAAAATGTGAATGGCAAGGTCGTCACCTTGTCGACTGAATTCACGACCCTTAGCACGCCTCTCATCGAATCTGAATCGCCGCGCCAGGTCGCCAGTGAAAGCGCCTCGATCGAAGCGCGGATAAACCCGATGGGTTCCGCGACAACATATCGGGTGGAATACGGGACTGACACATCCTATGGGCAGCAGGTACCTGCTTTGACAGACTCCACCGCAGGATCGGGTAGCGCGTACACGACCGTTAAGCAGGTACTCGACGGCCTACTTCCCGGTACGGCATATCACTTCCGTGTTGTTGCGACCAACGCCAACGGCAGCACCAATGGGCCAGACCGTCTCGTGCGGACTCCGGCCGCATCCGTTCCGGTCCTCGACGAATGTCCCAATTCGTCGATTCGCACTGTACAACATGCGTCGCTGTTGCCTGAATGCCGCGCATACGAGATGGTTTCTCCGGTCGACAAGTCCGGCGGCGAGATCGCGGCGCTGCCCAAACGTACGCAGAGCGCGGTGAACGGCGACTCGATTAAGTTCTTCTCAAAGACCGCGTTTGGCGACGCCATCGGCAGCGAGCAGCCCGGTGCGGAATACATCGCCGATCGTGGCAGCGAAGGGTGGGCCACCCATTCGATCAACCCTGAGCAGGGCTCGGGCTTTCTCAACGTGTTCTCACCGTCGAGCTATGTCGGGCTGTCGCCGGACCTCTCGAAGGGTGTCTTCTTCGCTCACACCCCGGTGCTCCCCGGTCATCCCAACGTTGAACACTTGGAAAACCTGTACCTGCGCACCGACCTGCAGTCCCCCGGTGTGGGACAATACGAATTGCTGAGCGACGCGGTCGCACCCGTGGCGCCCTTGAAAGGTGAGCCAACCAATCCTACGATCGCCGTCGACGCGGCCTCGGCAGACTGGAGTCACGTCCTATTCGAGAGTTACAGCGACCTCACCGCTGATACGAGCGGTCTCAGCCCTACGCGCCCCAAGGTCTATGAATGGGACAACGGTGTGCTCGAATACGCGGGGGTGCTGCCGAGCAGCTCGTGTGCAAGCCCTCCGTGCATAGCACCGGAATCGGTTGGGGGAAACGGAGCAGGGATCTCCACTCCGTCTCTAGGCGGCACCGACGAAGCCTTCAAAGAAGAATGGTCCAGCGGCGCAATGTCGGCCGATGGCTCCCGCGTGGTGTTCCAGGCGGGCCAGCTGGTGAGCGCGGCCGCAAACAATGCCAACACCAGCCTGACAAAAGGCGACCTGTACATGCGGATCGACAAAGCAACCACTATTCAGTTGAACGCGAGTGAGCGCTCGACTCCCGATCCGCGCGGCGATCTGCCCGCTCGCTTTCTGGCCGCCACGTCCGACGATTCGAAGGTCTTCTTCGAATCCGAAGGGGCGCTCACCGACGACGCGGAAATGCCGGACAACAACCTCTACATGTATGACCTCGATGCACCGGCGGGCAAACACCTGACCCTGATCACCGTTGACCGGGAACCAAACGACGGTGGGTATCTCCGCGTCGAAGGCGTCCCCATACCCGCGATCAGTCAAGACGGGAGCTTCATCTACTTCCTCGGCGACCAGACGCTGATCGCCGGCCAGCCGCCGCTTTCCGAAGGAGGCAGCGCTCTATATGTGTGGCACGACGGCAGCTTGCGGTTCGTGACCGAACACGGTTTCACTAGCACTCAATCGCCTGGTGCTTATACCGCGGATCCCAAATGGGGAGAGTCAGGTGTGAGTAATTATCCCGACGACTTCAGGATGAGCGCGGATGGGAGGAAGGTCGTATTCCTGAGCAACACTCCCTACATTGCCAAACAGGCAGGTATACGCCCAGACCCCAACCAGAGGCTCTATCTATACGACTACGACACCGCCAAGATCACCTGCATCTCCTGCAATCCGAACGGCGAACTGTCAACCGGAAGCCCGCAGATCGAAGGCTTCGCAGACACGTCTCCGTTCCAGAAAGGGACTCAGTACTCGAGCCACGCGATGAGCAGCGACGGACGCTACGTGTTCTTCGACACGCCTGACTCGCTGGTTGCGCAGGACACCAACGGCAGGCGCGACGTGTACGAGTACGACACTCTCGCCGGAGAGGTGCACCTGCTCTCCGGCGGGACGTGCGACTGTGACGCCACATTCGCCGATGCGACTCCCGGTGGAAGCAATGTGTTCTTTACGACCCGCCAGCGGCTCGTTCGCACCGACATAGACGATAACTCCGACATGTACGACGTGCGGATCGACGGAGGCATACCGGCCCAGAACCAAGCGTCGCCGGTCAGTTGTGAAGGAGAAGAATGCCGCGGTCCCGCGACGAGCCCGCCAGCGCTCCAGACACCGTCATCGGCGAACTTCGTGGGCGCAGGCAATCCCAAGCCAGCGATAGTGAAAGTGCAAGCAAAGCGTAAGCGTCCAACGTTGACGCAGGCGCTGAAGGCCTGTAAGCGCAAGCCCAAGAAGCAGCGATCGAAGTGCCGGGCGCGTGTACGCAAGGCATATCACGCCAATCGAGCGACGACCGTGCGGACGCACCGTCGAGCTGGACGCTGAGGAGACGAAGAAATGCGAAACGACGACTACCGCAACTCGATGATTGCCGCTGTACGAGCAAGGATTCTTCATCCGACCATGCCGATCCTCGTGCTCGTGGGTGTGCTGGTCGCGGCACTTGCGTTCTCATCAATGGCTAGCGCGGACTTCGGCATCAAAGCGTTCGATCAGGAAATTACCTCCGATCTAGCCGGCGACCCGTACACCCAGGCCGGCGGGCACCCGTACGAGATCACCACGCACGTGCGACTCAACAGTCACGTCGACCCGCAGCTCGAAGAAATCTTTCACGCCCCCGTGGAAACGCCAGATGTCGACCCGAAGGATGCGTTCGTGAACCTGCCGCCGGGGCTGCTTGGGGACCCGACAGTGGCCGGACAGTGCACAGAAGACCAGCTTGCAGGCGCTCGCAAACAGGAAAAAGGGAATGGCCTGCCGGAATGCCCATTGTCCTCGATCGTGGGGACCATTCACATCGAAACAGTCTGGAATCACTTTCTACTGGCTCCCAGCGGCACGTTCCCACTGTTCAACATGGTTCCCTCCACGAGCCAGTCGGCAAAGTTCGCCTTTAACGCTGCCGGCACTACGATCACTCTCACCGCCAGCGTTCGCAACGGTGGCGACTTCGGCGTCACCGTCGAATCCGCGAACATCCCGATAGCGATCGCATTGTACGGGTTCGATGTCACCTTCTGGGGTGTACCGGCAGATCCCAGCCACGATGCGCAACGCTGCAATGCGGGCCAGTACGAATACAAAGGCGGTTCTCTGCCGGTCTGCGGCGGCGAACCGGGCACAAGCTTCGGTTCCAACAGCAGCCCGCTGGCGCCGCGAGCGTTCCTGCGAATGCCCGTGTCGTGCACCGCGCCGGGCGTAGGCTTGTTCGCGGAACTGCAGACCGACTCCTGGCAGCAGCCGGGTGACTTTCTGACGCGTGGCTGGTTCAGCCATCTAACTCCTGGATTTCCCCTGTCCGAAGGCGAATGGGGAGCTCAGCAGGGTACGACGGGCTGTGGCTCCGTGCCGTTCAAGCCGAGCGTAGCGGTACAACCAACGAACCGTCAGGCAGATACTCCGAGCGGTTTGAGCGTGGATATCTCGCTGCCGCAAGACGGGTTGACCAACTCCTCCGGGATCAGCACCTCCGACGTGAAGCGAACGGTCGTAACGCTGCCGGCCGGGGTTTCGGTGTCACCGTCTGCGGCCGACGGTTTGGGGGCCTGCTCCCTGGAAGAGATAGACCTCGATCACGGAACCCCGGCGAAATGTCCCGATTCCTCACAGCTCGCTTCGGTTGAAATCGTCACGCCGGTGCTATCCGATCCCCTGAGGGGTCATCTGTACCTCGGCCGGCAGAGCGAAAACCCGTTCGGGTCGTTGATTGCTCTGTACCTGGTGGCCGAAGGTCACGGGGTGATCCTGAAGATCCCGGGTCACGTCGAACTGGATCCTCAGACGGGACAGATCAGGTCGGTGTTCGATAACAGCCCCCAATTGCCGTTCGGGGAATTGAAGGTCGACTTCGATGGCGGAACCAGGTCACCGTTGGTCAATCCGCACGAGTGCGGGACGTATACGACGAGTGTCGAACTAACTCCGTGGTCGGGTAACCCACCTGTGACGGTGGATGATTCGTTTCAGATCACGAGTGGTCCGGGTGGCGGTCCTTGTCCTGCGCCTGCTCAGTTCGCTCCAGGTTTTGCGGCGGGAACGGTCAGCAACCAGGCTGGTGCGTTCAGCCCGCTGTCCTTGACGATGAGCAGGGCTGATGGGGACCAGCAGTTGGGTGGGGTCAGCATGCACTTGCCGACTGGCTTGTTGGGGACCCTCTCGACGATCAAACTGTGCCAGGAACCACTAGCCTCTCAAGGGACGTGCGGTCTGGAATCTGAGATCGGGGACCTAACGGTGGCCGCTGGCGCCGGTGCGACACCGTTCTATGTGCACGGCGGGCAGGTATTCGCTACTGGCTCTTACAAGGGTGCTCCGTACGGGCTGAGCGTCGTTGTACCGGCAAAGGCTGGACCTTTCGATCTCGGCACCGTCGTAGTCAGAGGCACGATCACCGTTGACCCGCATACAGCAGCGCTAACGGTCAACACTGATCCCCTACCAACAATGCTGCAAGGAATCCCGCTCGACCTGCGGGTCATCAACGTGAACATCGACCGGCCGGGATTCATTTTCAACCCCACCGACTGCAATCCCCAAGCGATCACGGGAACTCTCACCGGCGGTCAGGGACTCCTAGAGCCTGTGTCGTCTCGTTTCCAAGTAACGAACTGTGCTCGTCTCGGGTTCAAACCCTCGTTCAAAGTATCGACGAGTGGAAGGACGTCGCGGGCTAGTGGTGCGAGCATCGACGCGAAGCTCACCTATCCCAAGAACTCGATGGGTAACCAAGCGAACATCGCGAAGGTCAAGGTCAGTCTGCCAAAGCAACTACCCTCAAGGCTCACCACCCTCCAAAAGGCCTGTGCAGCAGCAACGTTTGACGAGAACCCCGCGTCATGTCCGGCAGGATCAAAGATCGGGACTGCCATTGCACACACGCCGGTCCTGCCTGTGGAGCTTTACGGTCCTGTGTATTTCGTCTCGCACGGAGGGGAGGCGTTCCCAGACCTCGTCGTAGTCCTACAAGGCTACGGCGTCACCGTCGACCTAGTCGGTACGACGTTCATCAGCAAAGCCGGGATCACGAGCACCACTTTCAAGCAAGTCCCCGACGTGCCGATCGGCGACTTCGACCTGAAGCTACCCCAAGGACCAAACAGCGCGCTCGCCGCAAACGGCAACCTCTGCACCACCAAACTCACCATGCCCACCACATTCACCGCCCAAAACGGCGCAACACTCACACAAAACACACCCGTCACACCAACAGGCTGCACCAAACACAAGACCCGCAAAGTAAAGGCGCGGCACAACGGGCACAAAAGCCGGAAGAAATAAACGGAGAGCGCTTCTGGGCGGCCGCCCGAGTCTGGCGGCTTGCCATCCGAGGTATTCGACCCGAGGTACCAACTCATGCCCTCCAGAGAAGCGCCAAGCAACGATTCCGCGCTCGATGGGCCCGAGGAGGGAGGCAACGGACTCGGCCGCGCGCATGTCGCAGAGATCCAGCGCACCCGAATGCTCGCAGCCATGGTCGAGGTGGTTGCCGAGCACGGTTTTGGTGAGGCGAGCGTCGGTCAGGTGGTAGCCCGCTCAGGGGTGTCACGGCGCACGTTCTACGAGATCTTCGAAGACCGCGAGGACTGTTTCCTGGCGGCGTTCGACGCCGCGATCGACCGGATCGCCGCGACCGTTGTGCCCGTCTATCAGCGGCCGGGGAAGTGGCGTGAGCGGATCAGAGCGGCGCTCGCCGCCTTGCTCGATCTCTTGGACTACGAGCAGGCGATTGGCCGGCTCGTGATAGCGGAGGCGCTTGCAGCCGGACCCAACGTACTAGGCCGTCGCCGGCGCGCTCTAACCCAAGTCATCGCGGCCGTGGAAGAGGGGCGAGGCGAAGCGAAGAGCCGCGAAGAGCCACCACCACTCACCGCCGAAGGGGTCGTTGGCGGCGTGTTCTCGCTCATCCACTCACGCATGTTGGAGGACGAGTCCGCTCCCCTGCTCGAGCTTCTGGGTCCGCTGATGTCGATGATCGTGTTGCCCTATCTCGGAGCGGCCGCGGCCAAGCGCGAGCTCTCGCGACCCACCCCCAAGCTGCCGCCCCGCGCCAGCCGCCCAGCCGTCGATCCACTGCGCGGCCTCGACATGCGCCTCACCTATCGCACTATGCGCGTCCTGATGGCGGTCGCCCAAGCGCCTGGGGCCTCCAATCGTAAGCTCGCCGAAGCCTCCGGGGTCTCAGACCAGGGCCAGATCTCAAAGCTGCTCATGCGCCTCACCAACCTTGGTCTGCTCGAAAAGGCTGGCATGCCCAGGGCCCGCGGTGAGCCCAACGCGTGGAGGCTCACCGCGAAGGGCCGGCAGGTCGAGGTTGCTTTTAGTGGTCGTGCGGCCGGGTAGGGCTCTTGAAGTTGGGTAGCGCGGCGGGGCGCGCTCTTGCGTAGCGTCACAGCAAAGGCTCCACGATCTCGGCTTTCCCGCAACTCGCGCCTACCTGACGGGTTGAACTTCGTAGGCCTATATGCACTAGAATTGTCTAACTGCCCTGCCTTTCTGTTATGTGGACTAGGCTTTGGGCTTAGGAAGTCGCTCGGAGGAGAGGGGTCTGTTCTAATGGGAAGCGACGTCAACAGCCACATGGAGGGATCAATGGGGACCAAGCCAGCACGCCAGCGCATGAGTGCGCGGTTGCGAATCTCGTCTGCCGCGCTTGCACTAGGCGCGACAGCCACAATCGTTGTCTTCGGGACGGGTGCCGCCGGCGCCGCGTCGCCGCACGCCAAAGCTGCGCGCTCGCTCACTTTGAAAGACAGTGCCAGCCTACATCTGCAGAATAAACACGGAGTCGAACTCAAAGAGTCCGGCGCCGCCAAAGGCACGCTCGCCGGGACGCTCTATCTTCAGCTCAAGGTCACCTCGACCCGCAGCGTGAGCGCCAACGTTCAGGTCTATCCAAAAGGTGGCGGCTCGATCAGCGGCAGCGCCAAAGCCAGCTATCGGGTTGCGGGATCCACCGCCACCTTCTCTGGCACTCTGGCGATCACCAAAGGGAGCGGCACTTACTCCAAAGCAAAAGCGTCCGCTCTCAGCTTCAGCGGCACGATCCAGCGCTCTAACGACGCCGTCACGGTGCGCGTGAGCGGACCAATGTCGTATTAGCGGCTGGAGACACCTTGACCAGAGTGCGGATAGGCGGGGGCCTCAGCCGCATCCCCCTGCCAAGACATGCCCTAGCGCTTGCGCTAGTCGTCTCCGGCTGCCTGCTTGTGCCTTCCTGGGTATGTGCTTCGGCACAGGCAGAAGAGACGGTTGCTTTGCACACGTCGTTTAGCCCCAACAGGCTGGGTGCTTCGACGACGATTGGGTTCGGTTTTACGATCGGCAGCACCACCGGTGGGCTGCCATCACCGCTTACCCATGTCAGCCTGCGCATGCCCAAGGGCATGAACTACGTGACGACCACGCTTGGGCTTTCCATCTGCAAGCCCCAAGCATTGGTCGAAAAAGGCATCGCCGGCTGCCCGCCGAACTCTCGGCTTGGCCATGGCAGCGCCTTTGTCGAGGTCCCATTCGGGGCCGATGCGGGCCATGAGATCCCTGAAATCCAGGCTTTGATGGGACCACCGCACGAAGGCAACATCGTGGTGCTCTTCTATGCCAACGGACTTGCTCCGGTCTACGCGCAGATCGTCTTCGCGGGCGAACTGTTGCCCGGGGAAGGCGCTTTCGGGGGCGATCTCGACACCACGATCCCAGAAATCAAAAGCGTCACCAACGGACCGCCGGTGTCGATCATCAACGTCAACTCAACGATCGGTCCCAGTCATCTCACGTACTACAAGCGCGTCCACGGAAAACTAGTCGGCTACAAACCGCAGGGCATCTCGCTTCCAACGAAATGCCCAAGCGGCGGCTTTCCGTTCTCGGCGCAGTTCACGTTCCTCGATGGCAGCCAAGTTGTCGCGACGCATAACGTGCCCTGTCCGCCGCCGGTCCGCAAGAAGAAATAAGCGCGACTTGAGGTCCCGTCCCGTCCAGCTAGTCCAGCGGCGGGGCGGGATTTTGGGCATCCCCAGGCTAGCCTTGGTGAGCCTTCACTCTGGCGAGTGATCGCCTGGGGTATGCCGATGGCAGCACTGTGGAACGGCAGCCTGATCGGCCAGCTCAGTCTGGGAATACGCGGTGGTGGCTTGCCGGTACAGCTGCTCGCCGGCACGCGCTGCTCGTGCTGGCCAACCGCTTGTGCTGACCTGGCGGGTGCGCCGCTGCTTGCGGTGTGCCACTTATCGGCGTTGCGCTCTAGTCCTGGAGGGCCAGGCCGGCCGGCACCTTGGCGGCGAACCAGCCGGGGATCGCCACCATCAACACTGCCGAGGCGGTTACGAGCGCGAGGCTCGATAGTGCCACGATCACTCCCACCGAGCTGACCACCGGGTAGTCGATGACGATGTTCAGGGCTCTGTCGAGCAATTGCTGGCCGAACAGCCCGAAGACCGCGCCGCTGAAGCAGCCCACGCCGAGCAACATCAGGCTCTCAAGCACGATTGTGTACCACAGTTCGCGGTGAGGAAAGCCCTCTAGCTTGAGCTTCGCAAGCCGCGGGCGGCGCTGCCAGATCATGGCGCCCATCGCGGCAGCCATCGCCATTACGGCGGCCACCAAGATCAGGGTGGCGATCTGCGAGAGCCTTTCAAGGCCTTGACGTGTGATCGCGCGTAGCGTGTTGGCGTGCTGTTCAGAAGTCTGCGCGGCAAGTGCCGTTCCGCTGCCTAGGGCCGCCCTGATCTCGTGCACGCCTTGCTCAGGCGCCACGCCTGGCTTCATCAGCACGTTGTATGCGCTTGCATCCGTGCTTCCCCAAGCCTTCGCGTAGTCGTCTGAGCTCATCACGATCGCACCTGGCGCCCAGCCGATGTTAGTGCTCACAGCGGCCACCTTGAAAGTTGTGGGATTGGGCGTCGGCAGTGTGAACGACTGGCCGATTTTCAATTTGTGTTCTTCGGCGAGCGCCAGCGATACAACGGCCCAGCCACCTTCGCGCAAGTGGGCATCGGCCTGCTTGACGTTGCCTTCCACGAGCTGAGTGGGCGGCACCAAGGGAGAGGCTTCTGCGGGTGGCGCAATCACCCATATACGTCTGTCCTTGTAATCGAGCAGGCCTCCTCGATACACGCGCACTGCACTCACCCCCGGCAGCTCGCTGAGCTTGCTCAACTGGGTTGGCGCGAACGGTGAGGTCATCAACAGATTGGAGTTCCCCGCAGCCGACACCCATATGTCGGTGGATGCGTTCACGTCAGAAGCGGCGTTGTAGAGGCCCTTCAGGAGGTCGCTGTGAGCGCCCTGGATCGACACGCTTCCGAACACCGCGATCGCCCCTGTGGCAGCGATCGCGATCGCCCGCGATCGCCCAGCGCGCAGCTCCATCACCGCGATATGTGGCACGGCACTCACGATCGTGGGCGCGATCCTGCGCACGAATGCGAGCATCCACGTAAGCGGGAGCGCCAGCAAGGCCAACAGGGCGGCGATCAACGTCACCATTCCCACGATTGCCGCCTGGGGAGCCGCCAGCAAGATCACGACTGTCACCGCCAGGCACAGTAGCCCGCCAAGTGTGAGCAGCAGGGAGGTGTTTCCGCTCGTGCCCTCTTTGGTTTCGATAGCGGCGAGCGGGTTGCGCGAGACAATGTCCTTGAACGGACTGAGTACTGCCACGCTCGCTGCCCCCATGCCGCCGATCACCGATATCGCAACGCTCTGCAAATTCACGACACGCTCGGAGCCGACCGCGAACGCCGAGGACAAGTAACCGGGGTTTGAGTGAAACAGGTGGATTGACAGCTCGTCACCGAGTACCAGTCCAATCGCGCATGCGATCGTGCCAAGCACAACAGCGTCGAACATCAGGACCGCGATCACCGCCTTAGGCGTATAGCCATCGCGGCGCAAGTCGGCAATCAAGCGCCGGCGCTGGGGTACCGTCAAGAGCATCGCGTTGAAGGCAAACAGGAAGCCCACCAAGGCGCTGATCACCGCAAACAATTGCGTTGACTGGTTGGTAGCAGCGGCGGCCTTGGCAAACAGCGCTTCGTCGTAGCTAGCGGCCTCCACGCCATAGTGTCCACCAGCGAGACGCATTAGCCCGGCTTGCACGGTGGCCGTCTGTCCCGGCTTGGGCTCGACCAGAATGCGGCTCACGCGCCCAGGCAGGCCGCTTGCATTCTGGACGTATTCGAGCGTGCTCACCGCGATCGGGCTAGACGTGAGCGCACCGACTTGCTTTGCGGTGAGCAGCGAATAGAGCGCCGCTTCGCTTGAGTGCCCCAACGCCTGGAAGTGCACGATGTCGCCAAATTTCCTCACGCCGAGCGTCTGGGCGACAGGCACGGGCAGCACGACCGCTTCCACCCCGGCGAAAGGAGTGAGCGCGACTTTACGCACGAGCGCGCCTTTCAGTTCGGCAAGTGCCGAGTCGGCTCCCACCAGCTCCACCGAGTCACTCCCCTTGGGCCCTACCGCATTAGCGCTCACTTCGAGTAGCGGTGCCGCCACCTTCACACCTTGCAGGTGCCGAGTTTCGGCCACCAGCTTTTCCGGGAGTCCGTGGGCATCGCGGGCCGTCAGCTGTAGCTTCGCTGTACCCACGATCCCACTGTTGAGTTGTCCCACAGAGCTCGACAGGCTGGAGCTCGCGATCTGGGAGGCAAACAGCAATCCCACCCCAGCGGCGATCCCCACGATCGCAAAGCACTCCTGCAGCGCCCGAGCACGCAAACGTACGCGGTATAGGTGAAGCACGTTCGCAAACCTCATAGGACCCCCCCGGACCTCATGATTGGCACTGCGATCTTTGGGCTCATGTCGCGCTGACGCTCCTCAGCGCGACTCACTTGGTGTTGGCAGGGGCAAACCCCTGCTCGGGGTCGTAGTCGACCAGTCGGCCATCGCGCAAAGCCAGCACACGGTCGGCGTAGCCGGCGGCCTGCGGATCGTGGCTAACCAGCACGATCGCCACCCCACGTTCGCGGCAAAGCTCGGTCAGTAGCTCCAGCACCTCGCGTCCGCGCTGCGTGTCGAGGCTACCCGTCGGCTCGTCCGCGAGCAGTAGCTTGGGCTCGGTAGAGAGCGCTCTCGCGATCATCACGCGCTGGCGCTCGCCCATCGAGAGCGTCTCAGAGCGGTGCGTGAGGCGCCCGCCGAGGCCCAGGCGCTCGAGCAGCGGTTGCACGCGTTCGTGGGCTTCCTTCCAGGGCGTGTTCTTGAGCAGCTTGAGCACCGTGTTGTCGATCGCCGTAACTCCCGGCAACAGGTCGAAGTTCTGGCGCACGAACCCCATTTCTGCAAGACGGAAGTGCGACGCCTCGCGCTCTGAGAGCGAGGAGATGTCGCGGCCGTTGACGAGTACCTCTCCACTGGTGGGCGCTAGCAGCGCCGCGACCATCAACAGCAGTGTCGTCTTACCCGAGCCGCTTGGCCCATATAGGGCCACCATCTCACCCGTAGCAACCGACAGCGACACGCCATCGACCGCGCGTACGGTCTCCTCCCCGGCTGTGTGATAATGCTTGACGAGATCTCGCAGCTCCAGCATGCGTGTCCCTCTCCCTTGTAACCGGCCGGCAGCTGACCATGCTACCGACCCCCCTCCTGCTTAGGATCGGCCGGCGACTGTACTCAGCTACCGACCACCCTCTTACTTGACCTGTGCAGAAACCCTATCTGAAACTGTCCAGGTCGGGCGCTGCGGGATGCTCTACGCATCGTTCTCCGTGAGCGACAGTTTTGTGCAGGCGGTCGGGCAGGTGTCGTAGCTCGAATACCAACATCGTTGGTCGGGCGAGACCTCCCGTGGTTGCCAGTACTGCTTGGCTAACCGGAGCCAGCTCCTCAGTGTGCGCTTCTGGGGTAGATAGGTAGTTGCCGATCATGCCTGCGAGCACCACCGTATGGCGTCGACTGTGGGGGAGATCTTCGGCCAGAAAGGTCGCCTGCTCGGCCATCCAACGCATTCGCTCGGCTGCACGCTCAGGGCCGTAGTACTCGACGAGGCTGCGGTGGCCCGCGGCCTCGTCCTCATGTTTGTCGATCAAGTTGTCAAGCAGCGAGTGCAGTCCGCCGATCCACGGAAAATAGGCTTGTTCGAGCAGCTTCGCGTCACACACCTCAAGCTCTACGTCGGCCGCCGCCGCGATCAGTGCGTGTACCCCAAGTGAGGAGCCAGCGGCGGCGGCGGTCTCCCACCACTGCAGTCCGGCGCCTGGTGGGGTGGCGTTGTGTGCCCACTGCTCGAGCCCCGCATGGTCACCTTGAGACTCGCTCAGGTTAAGGCTCTGAAAGGCGACGATTCGCTCCGCTGCCGCCCGTGCCGCAGGCGCAGCGACGGCGTAGTTAGGCAGACTCGCGAATGCGCCGCGGCACTCCTCCAAAAGCCTGTCCAGGTAGCCGCCGTCATTGCTTTGAGGATGGTGCTCGTACCAGTCGAGTGTCTGCACGCCTGGATCTACGCCGTCGGCAGGCGGTGTGCGAGCAGGCCAGCCCAAGGCAAACAGCAGTGCATTGTGCAGGCGCTCTCCATCGAGCACAGGGTCAGCACTCGGCTGCTCGCCGAGCATGTCGAGCAGGTTATAAGCGGCCTGGAAGGCACCGGTTGCCTTAGTGGCAGCACCCCGGCTCGCCCAGGGTGCGAACGCAGCGAACGCGGCTGCGCCCTCGATGTTGCCACGCTTTTCCGACAGCGCGGCGAGCGCTAATCCGCGTAGCACGGGGTCGGGAATACGCTTTGCCTGTCGCTGCCAGCGCGCTATGTGAAGGCACACTCGAGGAAACACCGTGAGCCAGTAGCTGAGCGCCGCGAGCACGAACGTCACGGCAAGCGTCACCCGCCTATGTACCGCTCGCCGTATTGTCTTCCCCTGGTGCGCGTTCACGTCATCGACCCCTCCGCTTATACGCCACCCTACGACCATGCGCTGTGCAATGCGCTGGCGAGCGCTGGCGTCGACGTGGAGCTGTTCACCAGCCACTTTGCCTATGGACCAGTTGCTAGGCCCAACGGGTATGTGCGCCACGAGTTCTTCTACCGCGCCGCTTTCGGCGCTCCCTCCGGGCGGGTACGCCTGGCGAGCAAGCTGGCGCAACACGTACCCGACATGCTGCGCTACCACCGTGCGGCACGCAGCGCGGACGTCGTTCACTTCCAGTGGCTGGCTGTCCAGCATCTGGACGGATACCTACTGCCGCCCGCGAAAAGAACCGAGCGTCGCCGTCCGCTCGTGCTCACCGCGCACGACGTGCTCCCGCGCGAGCCGCGCCCCGGCCAGCTAGCGGCTCAGCGACGCTTGTACGACCGCTTCGATGCGATCGTCGTGCACTCAGAGCAGGGTCGTGCACGCCTGGTCGAGGAGCTCGGCGCCGACGGCGATCGTGTGCACGTGATTCCCCACGGCGTGTTCGCCCACTTGGCTGGTGCCCCACGTGTGCGTGCGCCCGCGCGTGAGGGGGTGCCTGCGGCCCCTGCAGCTCAACGCAATAAACCCGTCGTGCTCATGTTCGGTCTGATGCGTCCCTATAAGGGGATTGATGTGCTGCTCGATGCTTGGCACGGCAGCGCCCATGGGGAGGCACCGATCGAGGACGCCGAGCTATGGATCGCGGGCATGCCCAAGATGGATATTTCAGCTCTGAAGGCCAGTGCGCCCGCGAAGGTACGCTTCGACCCACGCTTCATCGGCGATGACGAGCTGCCTGCTTACTTCGAACGCGCGGACCTCGTGGTGTTGCCCTACCTGCAGGCCGACCAGTCTGGTGTCTTGTTTACCGCTTTGGCGTTTGGCAAGCCACTCTTGCTTAGCGATGTGGGCGGCTTTCCCGAGATGGCGAGTACAGGTGCCGCGCGTGTGGTCCCGGCGGGCGACGCGCGCGCTCTTGCTCGGGCGCTCAGAGAGCTGCTGGCGGACACGACCGCTCTGTCCGAGATGCGTGCGAAGGCCAGGGCGGCGGCCGATGGACGTTATTCCTGGGAGCAGATTGCGCTCCAGACGCTTGCGCTCTACCGCTCCCTTTGAGCTCCCAATTTTCAATCGCCGTCCCAAGTCGAACATAGAGTTATCGGGATGACCGCGCTCGAAGTCGTGTTCTGGGCTTGCATCGCTCTGATCTTGTGGACCCAGATCGGGTACGCGCTTGCCATTGGCCTGCTCGCACGCGTCCTCGCGCCAGCGCCAAGGGCCCGCTCGGACCAGTACGCACGAACAGCGATCCCTAAAAATTGCAGTACCGAGGCAGCGCCGGCGATCGTGGCCACGCACGAGCAGGGGGCGCATTTTGTCTCTTTGATCGTGGCGGCTCATGACGAGCAGGAAGTGATCGAGGCGAAGATCGAGAATGCCTTGCAGCTCGACTATCCGCGCGAGCTCTTCGAGTTGATCGTGGTCTGCGACGGGTGCTCTGACGCGACTGCACTCCGCGCGCGCGTCGCAGGCGCTGACGTCGTACTCGAGTTGCCTCGCGGCGGCAAGATCGTCGCTCAGGACACCGCTGTCGAGCAGGCGCGCGGGGATATCGTGGCCTTCTCCGACGCCAACGCCTTGTGGGAGCCCGGCGCCTTGCGTGAGCTCGTGGGCGCTTTCACCGATCCACACGTCGGCTACGCCTGTGGACGTGTGCGCTTTCTGAGGAGCTCTGCTCCCGGCGTTCAAGCAACCAATCAGGAGGGCATGTACTGGCGTTATGAGATGGCCTTGCGCGCGCGCGAGTCACGTCTGTGCTCGATCACGGCCGGCAATGGCGCGATCTATGCCACACGGCGCTCCTCCTACATCGTGGTCGACCCAATCATGGGCCACGACCTCTCATTCCCCTTCAACATGGTCAAGCGTGGCTGGCGCGCCATCGAGGTATCAAGCGCCCTCGCCTCAGAGAAGATGGTCCCCTCGATCG
The DNA here is from genome assembly GCA_963746645.1 of uncultured Solirubrobacterales bacterium. GTDB lineage: Bacteria > Actinomycetota > Thermoleophilia > Solirubrobacterales > Solirubrobacteraceae > Palsa-744. The sequence goes on along the minus strand of CAVVBQ010000005.1, from coordinate 1,916,967 downwards.
AGGGAGAGTGGAAGCGCAAGCGGCGCATGATGAGCCACACGTGGCCGATCGTCCTACGTGGTGGAATGCTCTCTCCACGCGGCTACTCACCCTCCTATGCCTCGATGATCTTCTCCCACCGCCTGCTTCGCTACTTGACCCCGTTTCTGCACACTTTGGCCTTGGTCGCCAACGTCGCTTTGGTAGCTGCCGGCGCTGGCTCCCTCTACCTGTTGACCTTGGTCTTGCAGCTCGGCCTACTCTTGGCTGCTGCGCTCGCGGGATCGCTTCGCACGCGACTCTTCTTGATCGCCCGCTATTACGTGCTCACCACGGCATCTCCGGCTGCCGGCCTGTGGGACTGGTTGCGTCACGGCACCGCCGCCTCCTGGGATGCCGCCGAGGGCACCCGATGATCAGACGCGCGATTGACGTCGTTGGCGGATGCATCGTGTTGGTCCTGGCGGCGCCCGTGATGGTTTGTGCGATGATCGCGATTCGCGCAGAGTCGCGTGGACACCCGATCTATAGGCAGCGCCGAGTGGGCAAGGACGGCAGGCCGTTTGACTTGCTCAAGCTGCGCACCATGGTGGACGGTGCCGAGCACATCGGCGCGGGTCTTGCCATCAACGAGAACGACTCGCGGGTCACACGCGTGGGAACCTTTCTGCGCAGGACCTCCTTCGACGAGCTGCCCAACCTCGTAAATGTGGTGCGCGGAGATATGTCCTTCATCGGGCCCCGCCCCACAATCCCCGTGCAAGTGGCTCAGTACACAGAGCGCCAGCGCGGGCGGCTTGTGATCAGACCTGGCATCACCGGCTGGGCCCAAGTCAATGGACGCGCCTCCTTGCCCTGGAGCGAGCGCATCGAGCTTGACCTCTACTACATCGAGCATCGCTCCCTCGCCTTCGACCTGCGTATCCTGGCGCGCACCTTGACGATCGTCTTCGGTGGCGAGGGCCTCTACAAGGGCCAAACGGGAGGATGGGAGTGACTCCCGCCATCATGCTCACGGGGGTAGGCAAGCGTTATGACATCGTGTCCTGCTTCGCCGCGCTCACGACGGTTGTGGCAGTAGATCCCAACCCGCTCGCCCCCGCCCAGTACGCGGCCCAAGTGCGTGCGAGTGCCCCGCCGATCGACGATCCTGAGTATGTACCGGAGCTTGTACGCCTGTGCGAGCTCCACGGGGTGGGTGCGGTCCTGCCGCTCACCGATCTCGACATCGAGACGCTCGCCCGGGCCCGGGAAAGCGAGGTCCTTCCGGCGCTTGTGCCCTCCGCGGAGGTAGCTCGCGCAACGTATGACAAGTACGAGGCCCACCTCTTGCTCGAGCGTCTCGGCCTGCCTTCACCTCCCACAGCGCTCCCCGATGCCGACCTCGACGCACTCGACTACCCGGTGATGGTCAAGCCGCGCCAGGGATCGGGAGCACGCTCGATCCACCTGGCCCACGATCCCTCGCAGGCACGCTTCTTCGTCGATTACGTGGACGAGCCCACCATGGTGCAGCGTGCGATGGACGGCCCCGAGCTGTCGATCGACTGCCTCGGAGATTCAAGCGGACGCTGCCTAAACGCGATTCCTCGGACCATGCTCGAGTCGCGTGGGGGAGAGTCGATCAAGGGCACAGTCATCGAGGCCCCCGACTTGGTTGACTTGGGGCACACGGTGATGGAGGCCTTGGGCGTGCGCGGGCCCGCCACGATCCAGGTGTTCCGCGACCCCTCCTTGGGCATCCGCATCACCGACGTCAACACCCGCTTCGGCGGCGCTTTCGCCGCGCCGGCTCTCGCCGCGCTTCCCGGCCGCACCTACCCCGAGTTGATCGTGCGCATGGCCGCGGGAGAGCACCTCGCCCCGCACATCGGCGAGTACCGCCGCGACGTTACCTTCACGCGCTACTACTGGCAGCTCGAACTGGATTCCAAGCTGAGCCCCACGGGCAATGACATCCTGGCGGGGGGTTGTCCCCCGCCGAGGTGTAAGAATGGTCAGCTGTGAGTGATCAACTCACCAAGCCGACGTCTGACGTCGCATCCAACGGAGCACAGGGGTCTAGTGACACTGGCCCGAACGGGTCTCCTTCAGGGGCCCCAGCTGCGACGCGGGCGTGCGCGAAATGTGGGCTGCCTCTACAGGATGGCCAAGATTGGTGCCTTCAGTGTGGTACCGGCGTGCCCGGCAGCCTCAGCGGTGGCCCAGGTTGGCGCACCGGGATCGCGATCCTTGCCACGACCGCCTTGCTCGTGATCGGTGCCTCGGTCGCCGCGTACGCAGCGCTCAACAAGACCAAGCCCAAGCCGAAGGTCGCCGTAGTTGCCGTGACTGGCTTGGGCACGACCACCTCTTCTGTGCCCACGCCGGGGACAACACCCACCACGCCGACTGCCACGCCTGGCACGACGCCCACGCCCGGCACGCCCACCACCGTCAAAGCCACGCCCCCGATCCCCTCACAAACGCCCACGCCCACACCCAGCGGTGGCGCCAACACGGAAGCCAACAACTCCTTGTTCCCGCCCGAAACGAAAACGACCAAAACGCCGAGCACAACGACAACGCCCACCAAAACGAGCAGCGAATCGACGACGAGCCCGAAAGAAAGCACCGGCTCGGAAGACTCCGAAACGGGTGCCGAAGCGCCCAGTCCGATCCTCTTGGACACCGATGCCGCCAGCGTCTACAACCCCTACGCCTATCCAGCCAACCTGTTCGGCGATCCCAGTCTCGCGATCGACGGCGAAGCCGGCACAGCTTGGACGGCTCAGGTGCAGCCCACCGTTGCACCGAAGATGGCCGAGGGCCTGGTGCTCGACCTCAAGAGCCCCGAAAAGCTAGGCAGTGTGGTCGTCAAGACAACCACCCCCGGCATCACTGTAGAAGTGTATGGGGCGGTCGGCAAAACCTTGCCCGCCTCGATCTCCGATCCCGCCTGGAATCGGATCGTAGGACTGAAAGTCCTAAAGAAGAAAAACACCACCTTGGCCTTGAAAACGAAGGGCAAGGGCTACCGCTACATCGTGCTCTGGCTCGCCAAGGCGCCCATCTCCTCGACCGCCGCCAACCCCGGCACGGTCGCGATAAACGAATTCGAACTGTTCCCGCCGAAGTAGTAGCGCGGTGTTCCGCGCCCTCTGGCGCTCTTGAAGGTGCCGCGCCCTCGTCAGGCTGGCTTCTTGGCTCGGCGGCGCGGCTTTGCAGCCCACAGCTCGTCGAGGAACCCTGCGATCTCCTCCGTGAGTCGCTCTGGTCGCAAGCGCAGCTCGACAAGCGAGTCGGCTTCGATCAAGCGTGCATTAGGAAGCTCTTCGGCCAACATGCCCGCATCTGAGAAGGGGTGGACCGGGTCGCGCCGATGACCGAGCACCAGCGTTGGTGTCTTGAATTCGCGTCGTTCCGAGCGATGCGGGGCGATTCGTCCAAAGAACAGGCCTTGCAGTAGCGCTCCGCCTGGCCCCGGGTCCTGGCGCACCAAGTCGAGTAGCACATTGCCGTAGTAGGGCAATAGCCGTCGCGGCACCGCCTTGGCGATGCTTGCCACACGCTTCATTATGGGCTCACCGAACGTGAGCCCGACAAGGATTGGCGTGAACGCCAGTGCGGAAGCAAGCAGGCCGTTGTCGAGTACTGGCATCTCCACGATCATCCCGCGCAAGCGCTCCGGCGCGGTCGCCGCGACCTGCAGCGCCGCATTGGCACCGAGCGAAGTGCCCATGATCGCCGCCTCGGAGATCTCAAGATGGTCCATCAATGCCACTAGCTGCTCACCGAAGGAGTACATCGAGTAGCGCCACATGTCGCGAGGGCGGTCCGATTCGCCGTGGCCAAGCAGGTCCACCGTGATCACCCGGTTGCCCTTTGCTGCGAGATCTTCGGCAAGCGGGCGGTGCATCTTCTGTGAGAGCAACAGACCATGCACCAAGATCACCGGGCGCTTTTCAGCGGCAGTGCGACGGGTGGTCTTGCCACGTGTTCCGCTACTGGTTAGGGCCGCCAGGCCCGCGCCGTACTCGGTGTAGGCGATGCGCTGATCGTGAAACAGAAACGACGCCACCCCACAAGCGTATCGGGCCTAGTCGCCGCCAGCCTGTCATAGCTCGAGGTCAAGCTCTGCGCTGCGCATGTCGGGCGGTCCCCCCGGGCCGCCCGACCTCCCTAAATGCGCTTTGCAACGAAGGCGGGCGGGCCCGCCTTCCCCCGGGCGGGCTACGCCCATCCTCCAATACACGGACCCGGGCGAAGCCGTGGATCACCCGGGTCCGGTCCCCTCTCCGGGGCCATCCGTAGGCCTGATGGGATGACCTGCACGTATAAACCCCGCGAGGCCAGAGAAGATGCGGTGAACTCGCCCCTTCTCTGGAGCCTATGCGCGCCGCTATGCGCGGCAGGGCAAGGAGCGCTAGCTTTGGCTAGGCAACCAAATTTTCAGGAGGAGACAGCATGGCCAAGCAGCCACGAATCCTTGCCGGACAGACCGCGGCGATCACCGGCGCGGCGCGCGGAATCGGCAAGGCCACGGCCCAAGCCTTGCTGCGCCAAGGAATGAAGGTCGCGATCGGCGACGTCGACCTCGCCGCCGCGCAGCAGACCGCCTCAGAGCTCGGCGCAAGCACTGTGGCCTTGCCGCTCGACGTGACCGAGCGCGACTCGTTCTCGGCTTTCCTCGATCGTGCTGAGGAGCAACTCGGGCCGATCGACGTGCTCGTCAACAACGCCGGGATCATGCAGATCGGGCGCTTCATCGACGAGGACGACCTGACCGCACGACGCATGATTGACATTAACCTGCACGGTGTCATCCTCGGCACGAAGCTCGCCTTGGAGCGGATGGTCCCGCGCGACCGCGGCCACATCGTGAACATTTCCTCTCAGGCTGGCAAGTTCGGTGCGCCCGGTGGCGCCACCTATTCGGCCACTAAGCACGCCGTCGTCGGTCTCACCGAGGCGGTCCGCGGGGAGCTGAACCTGATGAAAGCCAACATCGACGTCAGCTACGTAATGCCCTTCGTTGTCAACACTGAACTGGGTTCTGGTCTCGGCGAGGCGCGCGGTCTGAAGAGCCTGCAGCCCACTGACGTTGCCGATGCGATCGTCGATGCTTTGCAGCATGGCATCGTCGATGTGTGGGTACCGAAGTCCGCCAAGCGCACCAACACGCTAGGCACGCTCTTGCCGCGCAGGCTGTCCGAGGGAATGGCACGGGCGATGAAGGCCGACCAGGTGCTGGCGGGCGCCGACGCGAGCGTACGTCGTGGCTACGAGCTGCGCGCTTCCCACTCCGAGCCGGGCTTGGAGGCGGCGCCGCCGACGCCCCAGCTCACGGACGGGAACAGTTGAGCGGAGACGGTTCGGAAAGTCCTGCCCTACGCGCGCGCGTAGGGCAGGACGAATGGGGGGTGTCAGCCGGCAGTCAGCCACTCGGCGATCTGGCGCCCGATCTCCGGGCCCGCGTCCTCCTGCATGAAGTGCGAAGCGTTCTCGATCACGCGCGGCGTCTCGCGGCCGATGGCCTCGGCGAAGCGTTCCCCTGTGGATAGCGGCAGCACCGGGTCGGAATCCGCCCACAGCATCAAGGTTGGGCGCTTGTCGTCCTTTAGTGCGGTGAGTACGCGCTGCCCAGCCTCGGCGCCAGGCGCATCGGGCTCACGCGGGATCATTAGCGGAAAGGCCCGCGCCCCGGCCTTCGAGGCCACGCTCGGATAAGGCGCTTCATAGGCTGCGATCACGTCCTCACCCGGGTCGTTCTTGCAAGCGCCTCGCACCAGGAAGCCGACGGGCAAGTCCTCGGTGCGCTCGACGAAGTCCCTGAAGGCCGTCCATGCGTCGGTCATCTTCTGGTGGCCGGTGAACAAGCCCGTATCGAGGATCACGAGCCGCTCGAAGCGCTCACGGTGCTCGATCGCAAGGCGCAAGCCGATCGGCCCACCCCAGTCGTGCACAACCATCGTGGCGCCGCGCACATCCAGCTGCTCAAGCAGTGGTGCGATCGCCTCCACATGACGGTCATAGGAGTACCAGTCGAGCTCGATCGGCTTGTCTGAGCGACCGAAGCCGGGTAGGTCCGGGGCGATGCACCTGAAGCCCGCATCGCGTACGGGCGCGATCACCTTGCGCCACAGGAACGACCAAGTTGGCTCGCCGTGCATAAAGAACACCGGGGCACCGTCGCCCTCGTCGATATGCGCGAGTCGCAAACCATCGTGCTCGCGATAGTGCGCCTTGAACGGGAAGTCGGGGAGACCTTCGAGCAACTCCTCCGGGGTGCGCACCGCGTCGGTCATCGGCGAGAGAGCATACCCACCGGAGGATCGGTTAGGCTCGCGCGCGGAATGCATGCAACGATCGTCCACATTGCCCCGGTCCTCGCGGCCGAGAAAAGCAAGGTGCCGTACTACATAGCGGGCGGCTTGCTAGTGGCTTGGGCCTTGATCCTCTCGCTCGGCATCGGCTCGCGCAATCCCAACTTCCCAAGCACCTTGGGCGGTCAGCGCGCTGTGATCGCGATCACGGTCGTGCTCGTGCTCGCGACCGTCTCGATGGCCGTCGCGACCTCGGGCGGATCCAGTGCCGAGGCGACAGTTGCCCCAGTCACCCAGACTGGCCGCGAAGCCGCATCGGGCTCGGGCACTTCGTCCTTGAAGGAGGAAGCCGACCCTGCGGGCCAGCTGCGCTACACGACCAAGAACCTGTCGACGAAAGCTGGTGCCGTCACGATCAGCTTCGCCAACATGTCGCCCTTGCCGCACAACATCACGATCGCTCAGGGCACCAAGGTGCTCGGGGCTACGCCCACCTTCCAAGGTGGATCAAAGACGCTCAAACTCAACCTCAAGCCGGGCACTTACGTCTTCTACTGCTCTGTTCCAGGACACCGAGCGGCTGGCATGGAAGGCAAGCTCACCGTCCAATAAGGAGGATCGGATGAAGCTCTACGTCTGCTACGGACTGTTCAAGTCACCCCGCCCCGGGGGACACCCTTGTAGGAACGCGCATGAGGCTTTGCGTGAGGCTGGCTATGACCCCGAGGTGGTCAAGTCCTACGGGTTGGGGATCATGCCCAAAGCCCTCAATATGACTAAAGGTCGCCAGGAGGTCGAGCGCCTCACCGGTAACCGTATGGTGCCGACCTTGGTGCTCGATGACGGCACCGTCGTCGACGGCTCACACGAGATTGCCGCCTGGGCACAGGCCCATCCCGCCGCCGCATAAGTCCGCGGCCGTTGGCGCCCGGAGCGCACGCAATACTTCCCGCTCCGGGAGTCCCTGCCCGCGCCCTTGGGCGCTCTTCCAGATCAACGAACCAGAAGGAGCCGTGCGATGGATGTAATTGCCAGGATCGACCAGGCCAGGCGCGAATGCAACGTGCTCGAGCACCCCTTCTACCAGCGCTGGTCCGCCGGCGAGCTCAGCGCCGAGGAGCTCGGGTTCTATGCGGGCGAGTACCGCCATGCCGTCGTGGCTTTGGCGCAGGCATCGCACAGCGTCGCCGCCAAGGCTGACCCAGAGCTTCGCGCCGGTCTCGAGCGCCACGCCGCCGAGGAGCAGTCCCACATTGCGCTGTGGGACGAGTTCGCGACGGTGACAGCGGTTGCGGGCGATCAGGCATCGCGCGATGAGGCTTTGAACGAGACCGAGCACTGCGTGCAAGCTTGGACTGCCGGTGAGGATGTACTGGAGCATTTGGCGGTCCTCTATGCGATCGAGGCAAGCCAGCCCGAGATCGCTAAGACGAAGCTAGCCGGGCTCGTCGAGCGCTATGGCTACAGCCCAGAAGGCCCTGCGGTTGAGTACTTCGAGCTGCATGCCACGCTCGACGTCGAGCACGCCCGTCATGCGCGTGAGCTGATCGCGAAGCTGATGAGTGGCGACGAGGACGAGGCCGCCGCGCAGGCCGATCGCATGGTCGAGCGTGCCACTGCCGCGTTGGGCGGTAACTGGGGGTTGCTCGACGGTGTGGATAGGCAGTTCGCCACCGTGGCCTGATCCGCGCGGGTCTCTCCCGCGAATAACTTAGGAGATGCGTACTTCGGCTCCACAATGAGAATCGCCATCGCCGGATGTGGGATCTCCGGCATGGTTGCCGCCCATCTGCTTCACCGCGATCACGACATCGTGGTGTTCGAGGCAGGGGATCGCGCGGGCGGCCACTCCAACACGATCCGGGTGGACACGCCCGATCGGACGCTTGACGTGGACACGGGCTTCATGGTGTTCAACGACCGTAACTATCCGAGCTTCGAACGGCTATTGGCCCGGCTCGGAGTCGAGTCCCAACCCTCGAATATGAGTTTCGGCGTGAGCGATGGGATCGGCGACTTCGAGTACAGCAGTGCGTCACCGAATGGCCTGTTCGCAAAGCGGGCACACCTCGTTAAGCCGTGGTTTCATCGCATGATCTCCGACTTGCTGCGCTTCAACCGCGCAGGCCGCGAACTCTTGAATGGCGGGAGCGGGGACGCCTCACTTGGCGAGTGGCTGCCGCAGCACGAATTCTCCGAAGCATTCGTGCAACGTCTGATCGTGCCGCAGGTGTGTGCCGTATGGTCGGCCGACCCACGGCACATGTGGAGCTTCCCGGCTCGGTTCCTCGTGGAGTTCTTCGACAACCATGGGATGCTCACCCTGCGCGGCCGCCCGCACTGGCGCACGATTACCGGTGGCTCTGAGCGATATGTGCGGGCGCTCGTCCACCCTTGGCGCGAGCGATTGCGGCTTGCCACCCCGGCCCACAGGATTGAACGTCGTGACGAGGGGGTGTTTGTGACCTCGCGCGTAGGAGAGGCGGAGCGCTTCGATGAGATCGTGATCGCGACTCACTCCGACCAGGCGCTTGCACTACTTGCCGATGCCACCGACCGCGAGCGGGAAATACTCGGTGCGTTGCCCTACCAGGGCAACGAGGCGGTGCTCCACAGCGATGTGCGCATGCTTCCTCACCGCCGCCGTGCGTGGGCGAGCTGGAATTACCACCTGCTCGAACAGCCCAGCGATCGCGCCACTGTCACCTACCACATGAATCGTCTGCAATCGCTGAAGGCTGACCGCGAGCTGTGCGTCACACTCAACCGCACCGAAGAGATTGACCCGGCCAAGGTGATTCGCACAATCCCCTACGCCCACCCGGTCTACACAGCTGCTGGTGTCCGGGCACAGGCGCGCTGGCCTGAGATAAGCGGCCGCAACCGCACCAACTACTGCGGCGCCTACTGGGGATGGGGCTTTCACGAGGACGGTGTCGTCAGCGGGCTCGCGGTGGCTGAGCGCTTCGGAGCACGGCTGTGAGTGCCAGTGCGATCTACGAAGGAACGGTGCGTCACCGGCGCTTTGCCGTGCGCTCGCACGAGTTTCGCCAGCGGCTCGCGCTCGCCTACATTGACCTCGACGAGCTGCCGGGCCTGCTCGACGGGCGCTTGCTCGCCCGCACCCCAAGCTCGATCCGTTTCCGCCGCTGTGACTATCTCGGCGACGCAGGCACGCCGCTTCAAGATGTGGTGCGCGACACCGTTGAGGCACAGGCGGGGGTGAGACCGCAGGGGCCGATCAGACTACTGGCGAACCTGAGCGCGCTGGGCCATTGCTTCAACCCTGTGAGCTTCTACTACTGCATGGATCGCGCAGGTGACGAGGTGGATGCCGTCGTGGCGGAGGTCACCAACACGCCGTGGGGTGAACGCCACACCTACGTTCTCCAAGCGGGTTCCAGGGACGAGGAGCGGGCGCCCAAGGACGCTCACAGTCCGGTGCTGGCTGGTGGTTTTGCCAAGGCTTTGCACGTGTCCCCCTTCATGGGGATGGATCACCGCTACGAGTGGCGCCTGACCGCACCGGCGCAGATGCTCTCTGTCCACATCTCGAGCAGTCGCGAAGGGCGAGTTGCGTTCGATGCGACGCTCTCCTTGCGCCGGCGCGAGCTCACGCGCGCCGCGCTTGGCAAGTTGCGGAAAACCACACTGTGCACGCTCGTCGCGATCTATTCACAGGCCGCGCTCTTGAAGCTTAAGGGTGTGCCGGTGTATGCACACGTCGGTGCCGGCCCCGCATGACCGTACGGCTCTCGCGCGCGATCGCACACTGGTTTCTACGCCGCATTAGCGCGGGGAGCCTGACGGTTGTCGAGGAAGGCCGGCGGCTTACCTTCGGCGTGGGTGCGCCCGCGGCCACCATCGACGTGCGCTCTCCACTCGTATGGCGCAAGCTGCTGCGGGGCAGTAACGGCCTAGCCGAGGCATATGCGCAGCAGCTGTGGGATTCGCCCGATCCGGTCAGTGTCGTGAGGGTCGCCGCCTGTAACGCCCACGGTCTCGACGGTTTTCGCAAAGCGCTCGCGCCATTGCTGGTTCCGATGCAACGCGCTCGCGCACTTACCAGCCGCAATACGCGCCAACGTCGTCGCCGCGACATTGCTGCTCACTATGACCTCGGCAACGAGTTGTTCGAGTTGATGCTCGACTCGAGCATGACCTACTCGTGTGCCCTGTTCGAGCGCCCAGGCATGACACTGCAAGAAGCGGCGCTTGCCAAGTTGGAGCGCGTCTGCGAGAAGCTCGACCTGCAGTCCGATGACCATGTGCTTGAGATCGGCAGCGGCTGGGGAGCCTTCGCGCTGTATGCCGCCCGCACGCGCGGTTGCCGTGTTACCACCACCACGATCTCGCGCGAGCAGCAGCGCTATGCGCTCGAGCAGGTCCATCGTGCCGGCCTTCAGGATCGCGTGGACGTATTGCTCGAGGACTACCGCGATCTACACGGGACCTACGACAAGCTCGTCTCGATCGAGATGATCGAGGCGGTGGGCTGGCGGCACTTCGGCACTTTCTTCGCTCGCTGCTCGGAGCTGCTCGAGCCTGACGGAGCAATGTTGTTGCAGGCGATCGCGATCGAAGACCGCGCCTACGACGTCGAGAAGGCCTCCAGGAGTTTCATGAACACCTACATATTCCCGAACGGGTGCCTACCATCGATGCAAGTAATCGCAAGCAGCGTCAAGCGGCGCACCGACATGATGATTGTCCACGTGGAGGACATCACCGACCACTACGTCCACACACTGCGCCACTGGCGTGCAAACTTCGAGCGCAATGTCGAGGAGCTCGCCAACCTCGGCTATGACGAGCGTTTCAGGCGTATCTGGACGCTTTACCTCGCTTACTGCGAGGCTGGTTTCGCCGAGCGGCGTATCCGCGATGTTCAGGTTGTGCTGGGCAAGCCGGAGCTGCTCGCGAGGAGCTCCGCATTGCCCGTTCGTGAGCGAGCGCTCAGCGGGGCCGGCATGGCCGCGTAGCGCTTACCGCAGGAGCCTGGCCTCAGCGGCGTGGTTGTCTGTTGAACAGGCGTGTGGTGATTGCGTCGAGCAGGAATGTAGGACCATGGGCTGCGAGCTTCGCAAGCTCTGAGCGCCCGCCCGGCCTGAGCACTCGCCGGTCGGCTTCGATTGCACTCACCACCTTCCCGGCCCAATCGCCCACCGGTATCCGATCCCACCCAGAGGTGTCCATGTGGCGTCCGTACACTTCATCGGTAACTGTCAACATCTCGGTCGCCACCCCCGGGGTCACCAGGTGCATGGCGCGCACGCCGGTACCCCGCAGCTCGCGGCGCAGCGATTCGGTGAAAGCAACCACGCCGGCCTTAGACGCCGCATACGTGCTGGCGGCGGGAAAGTAGGCATAGCCACTTATAGAGGCGTTGTTCACGATCGTGCCAGTGTGGCGCTGAAGCATTCCCGGAAGCACGCGCTGAGTGAGGTGCGCGACCCCAGCCAGGTTGACCTGAAACATCGCGTACACCTCCTCCATCGCCTGCTCCTCGAGCAGCCCGCCGGTCATCAGGCCTGCATTGTTGATCAGCAGGTCGATCTGGCCTAGCTCATCTCCAAGCTGATCGCAACACTCCTCGATGCTTGCTTGTGAGGAGAGGTCCATCCGGACTGCCTTCACGGTCTGGGCTCCGCCGGACGAGGGTGGCAGCTGCTGAAAGCTTTCTATCGAGCGTACGCCCGCAAGCACACTGCGCAGGGGCAGCTCACTGAGTCGCTCGACCAGGGCACGGCCGATACCGCGATTGGCTCCAGTGACGAGCGCTGTGGCGCCCGCGAGGTTCATCGCTCAAGCGTAGGGGATTGCGAGGCTTGCGAAGATGGGTGTGTGAGCACTGTCTCTGAAAGGCGCACGCCAAGGCTCACGGCCGTGATGCGCGAAGGCGAGCGGGTCACGCCGCTGGAGCTTTTCTTCGATCTCGTGTTCGTGCTCGCGCTGACCCAGTGCACGACCTTGATGGCGCGCACTCCCACCTGGATCGGCTTGCTCAAAGGCCTGCTCGTGCTCGGCATGCTGTGGTGGGCTTGGACGGGCTATGCATGGTTGACGAGCGTCGTCGATCCCGAGGAGGGCAGCGTGCGGCTCGTGATCTTCACCGCGATGGCAGCCATGCTCGTGACCGCTCTGTGTGTACCAGGGGCCTTCGGCGGCGAGGCACTCCTGTTCGCGTGTGCCTACGCCGTCGTGCGGACCGCCCACATCGCGTTGTTCGCGATCGCCTCACGCGACGATCCGGCTCTGCGCCATTCGGTTGCCGGTCTTGCCTACAGCACCGCGATCGGCGCTGGCCTGCTGTTCATCGCGGCGTTTACCGGTGGTGCTTTGCAGCTGGCATTGTGGGGGCTGGCCTTGGTGCTCGACATGGGCGGGCCTTTCTTGTTCGGCGCGGATGGCTGGAAGCTAGTGCCCGGTCATTTCGCCGAGCGTCATGGCTTGATCGTGCTGATCGCTTTGGGCGAGTCGATCGTGGCGCTCGGCGTGGGCGCCCATGCCACCATCAGCACTAGTGCCATCGTGGCCGCCGTACTCGGCGTGATTGTGGCGGCGACGCTGTGGTGGGCCTATTTCGACGTCACCGCGCTCGTCGCCGAGCGGCGCTTGTCAAATAGCGAGGAGGGCCGCGTACGCAACGAACTTGCACGCGACTCCTACTCCTATCTGCACTTCCCCATGGTCGCCGGGATCGCCCTACTCGCCGTCGGCCTGAAGATCACGTTGGAGGGCGACAGTATTCCCCTCAAGCTGGTGCCCACCGCGGCCCTGCTCGGCGGAACGGCCACCTACCTGCTCGCGCACGTCGCCTTCCGCCTGCGCAACACCCATTCGCTCAGCGGACGACGACTGGTGTGTGCGCTGGTGCTACTGGCTTTGGTACCGATCACACTCGCCCTTGAGATCTCCTCGCTTGCGACGCTTGCGATCCTCGCCTTCGTGTTGAGTCTGCTGATCCTGTACGAGGTTACGCGCTACGCCGACGTGCGCGAGCGCGTCAGGCACGGGGGCTCACCTGCCCCCGCGCCGCCGCACTGAGCTCAGAAGAAGTACTGCTTGGCGATCACTCCTGCGAGCACCGCATAACCGAGGTCGGTGGGATGAATGTCTTCGAGCGGCGTGCACATGTTTGTGAGCAAGCAGATTGTCGGTTCTTCAAGCGCGCCTGGCGGATTGAACAGCGGCAATGGATTGGCAAAGCGCGCGCTGACCGTTGCAGAGACCTGCTTCATAACTTCGTTGAGCTGTGCCGTCAAGGTGTTTCCACCAGGCAGCTTTTCGCCGAATGGGTTGTACAGCCCCAGTACAACAATCGTGGCGTGAGGGTCGGCGCCCCGTAGGTCGGCCAAGATCAGGCCGAGGTTCGCGCCGATATGCGCAAACAGAGCGGGTGCTTCTTTGATGACACATTCCACGTTCTTTTCGCACGTGTGCTCGATCACGCCGAGCGCGTCATTGGCACCTATGTCGAGCGTGATAGTGCCGGTGTTGGGGTTGGCCTGCAAGTAGGTGAGGGCGTCAGAGAGCTGCGATGAAGTTGGCCCGCCGACATAGGGGTGGTGCAGAGGGAAAGCCAGCTGGTATTCGCACGGTCCCTTGATGAACGATTCGGTCGTCTCACCGGGGCAGCCGTCGTTGATCACCTGCAGATTTGGGTGGCCAATGCGCAGCAGGTGAGCGAAGTCATCGACGTAGCCGGTGTTATAGGCGGCGGGGTTCTCGTTCGGGAAGAGGCTGTTGAACTTCGCCTGGGAGTAGCCAAACGCAAGCGAGTCGCCGAGCGCGAGATAGCTGGGTGCTGGTGGAATTGGGTGTGGCGGTTTTCCGTGAGGCGGTTTCCCGGGAAATGGGCCTTTATGAGGCAGTCCCCCGTGTGGGGGCCCGCCGCGCGCAGGTTGGCCATGGTGACGTCCGTACGCCCCGGCGGCGGGAGCAAGCCAAATCGCCGCAAGTACCGCTGCGAGCACGACAAAGCCCGCGAACAGGCTCATGTGAAACCGAAGCCGACCGACCATCTCTGCCTCCCTGCTGCGCTTGACTGTCAGGCGAGCACCCCTTTACGCCGCGCCTGGACTGGTCTAGCGGTGGTACCCGACCCGGCTTCATGTCAAACGAGAGCGGGTCCTGCTGTCAACGCGTGCGATCAGACAAGCACAGGGACTTGCTCTGCTGGTCCTCGTTCAACCGCCACGTTCGGGCGTGCCCGCAATATGACTTCGCACCCACGCGAAGGACTGATTGTGATGGAGCGTCTGCGCGGCCGCTCGGGCTGGTCGCCGACCGCTACCAACAGGTTCGCCTCGAGCACCGCCCGCAGCACGATCTTCATCTCGAGCATTGCAAAGCTCGCGCCGAGACAGCGCCTGCGGCCTCCGCCGAAGGGGAGCCACGTGTACGTCCCCGGCGCCTGTCCACCCTCGCTCTCCATGAACCGCTCGGGACGGAACGCGAACGGGTCGGGGTAGATGACGGGATCGTGGTGGACGAGGTGGGCGCTCAAGATCAGGACGGCGCCGGGCGGGTACTCGATGCCGCCGATCCTCACCGGCTTCTTGACAAGGCGCGGCTCGGCATTGATCAGCACCGGGCGGCGGCGCATAATCTCGTGGATCGTGGCAGTCAGGTAAGCGTCGTCCTCGCCGTCTGCGATCTCCTCTTGCAGCCGCGCCACGACACGTGGGTCCCGGGCGAGTTGCTCGAACGCCCAAGCCAGCTGTGAGGCGGTGGTCTCGTGTCCGGCGACCAAGGCTGTCACGAGCTCGTCGCGCAGCTCGGCGTGGCTCATCTCAGAGCCGTCCTCGTGCTTGGCGGAAAGCAGCAGGGCGAGCACGTCGGGGCCGCCTCCACCTGCGCGGCGACGCTCGTCGATCAACTCGAAGATCATCGCGTCGGCCTCCTCGCCGAGCCGTTCAAGGCGGCCCATCGGTCCGCGCCCGGCAAGCATGCGTTGAGCGAACGGCAGCAAAGAGATCGGGTTCTCGGCGAACTCGAGCACTTCTGTCAGCAGCTGGCGCAGCCTGTCGAGCTGTGCGCCCCGCTCCAGCCCGAACACGGCACGCAGCACGATCTCAAGCGTGAGTCGCTGCAGGCGCGGGTGCAAGGCGATCGGCTGCTCGCGCGGCCAGCTGGCCAGCTCTTGTTCGGTCAGCTCGCTCATCAGTCCGGCGAGGCTCTGCATCGCCTCACCGTGGAAGGCCGGCAAGAGCAGCTTGCGTTGCTCCAGGTGGGGAGCCTCGTCGAGCAGGATCACCGAGTTGGGGCCGACGATCGGCTCCAGGATGCGCGCGCCCTCGCCGGGGTGCAGGACGTCCGGCGGCGTCTGGAAGACTTCCTTGATCTCATCGGGGTTCGACAGGATCACGAATGGTGGCTGTCCGAGGAAGCGGACGGTGAAGCGCTTGCCGTAGCGCGCGCGCGCGCGCAGTAGGCCGACCGTGGGTCGGGTCCAACTGGCGACGGTCTGCCAGGTCGCGGGCATTTTCGGGCCAGGAGGAAGCTGGCTCTTGAGTTGACGGTTCTCCAGGATGCTGTTCACGGTGGGCTCCGTTTCCTGTTCGTCTCGCGTGGGGGGCCTTGAGCCTAGCGCGGCGGGGCGGATTTGGCTAGCCGGCCAGTTCTGGCTCGGCGATCTCGTCGCGTGCCTGAAAGAACTCGGCGCCCTCGATGCTCACGTGCGGGAGCGCCCTGTCCAGCCAATGGGGGATCCACCAGTTGATCTTGCCCATTAGCACCATCAACGAAGGCACCAGCAGGCAGCGCACCACGGTGGCATCGAGTGCTACGGCGACCGCGAGCCCGACACCGAACTGCTTGATCGTGGGATCGCCGTTGAGAACGAAGCTGCCGAACACGAACACCATGATGAGTGCCGCGGCTGTAATCACGCGGGCGCTCGTCAAAAGGCCGGAAACGACCGAGCTGCGGTTGTCCTCGCCGGCATGCACATGCTCCTGAATCTGGCTGACAAGAAATACCTCGTAGTCCATCGAGAGTCCAAACAGGATCGCGAACATGAACAGCGGTACATAGGAGACGATCGGGACCGGTCCGCTCAGGCCGATCAAGCCACTCAACCATCCGTATTGGAAGACCGCTGTGAGGACCCCATAGGAGGCGCCGATCGACAGCAGGTTCATGACCGCGGCCTGCGCGGGCACCACGACCGTGCGGAAGGAGAGGATCAGGAGTAGGAAGCTGAGCACGATTACGACGGCGATCTGCAACGGCAGCTTTTCTGAGATGCGGGTGGCAAGGTCGACATAGCCGGCGGTGCTGCCGCCGATGTCGGCCTGCATGTCGGTGTTCTTCTCCGCCGCTGGGATTGTCTTCGATCGCAGATCTTCGACCAATTCTTCGGTGGCTTTCTCGGCGGGCCCCGTGGTGGCGATTGCGTTGAAATAGGCGGTTGTGCCCGCTTGGTCTATTTGGAGCGGAGTGACCGTCGCCACCCCATGCGTGGAGGCGACGTCCTTCTGCAAGCTCTGCAGGCGGGGGTCATTGGTTCGAGGGTCGCTTTGCGCCCCCGAGCCGGAGCCCGCTGAGGAGCCGCTCGCTGCGCTTGAGCTGTGAGAGGCCGATGAAGGCGCCTTGGCGGGCGAGCCCAGCGAAACGGCCACGAGCAAGGGACCGTTGACACCTGGGCCGAAGTTCGCAGAAATCAGGTCATAGGCACGGCGTGCGGTGGTGGATGTGGATAGAGCGGCCGTGTCCTGTTGGCCGAGCGTGAGCGAGAGCAGTGGAATCGTCAGCGGCAGGAGTATCGCGAGCGCCGCGAGACCCCCCACGAGCGGATGCCTTGCGACCGCGTGTGCCCATCTAGCCGCGACGTTTTCCCGCGAAGGGGTACTTGGGCTGAGCTCGCGCACACGCAACGAATTTATGTGGTGTCCCGTGATCGCGAGCGTCGCCGGCAGCAGCGTGAGCGCGGCAAGCACGGCGACTACGACCGCGACACCTGCCATAAGGCCCATCGTTGTTACAAGCGGAATATTGGCCACCGCGAGTGAGACAAGCGCGATAGTGACCGTCCCTCCGGCAAAGAAAACGGCGCCTCCCGAAGTGGCGGCCGCACGTGCGATCGACTCGTTCAGCTTGAGCTCTTCGCTCAACCCACGGAAGTGGCGCGTCACGATGAACAGCGCGTAGTCGATCCCAACCCCCAGCCCGATCATCGTGGCCAACGTGGGCGCGACTGTGGGCACGGCGATGACATGGCCGAGGATGCGGATGATCGCCAAGGTTGAGAGCAGCGCAAAGATCGCATTGAGGATCGGCAACAACATTGAAATGATCGTTCCGAAGGTGAATGTCAGGATTACCATCGCCGCCACGATCCCGATCAGCTCGCTGGACTCGGTAGCGGGTTTGGAGACCTTCTGGCCCAGCTGTCCGCCGGTCTCCACCTCTAGTCCCGCCTGCTTGGCAGGGTTGGCGGCGTCGATAATCGCCTGTGCTTCGTCGACCGAGAGTTCTCCCGGAGGCACTGCCAGCGTCACAGACAGGTAGCCGGTTGCCTTGTCCTTGCTCAGCGCGGATGCGCCTTGAGGCGTAAGCGGATTAACCACTGATGCCACATTTGCCGCTTTGGCGAGGTCTGCGGCGGCCTGATCGACGGCGCTTGCGTACTTGGCATCGGTGAGCTTGCCGCTGGAGGCATGCAGGACTATTGGGCTCGTGCCATTTGCCTGATCGGGAAAGGAATGCTTGAGCGTGTCGGTTGCGCGCTGGCTGTCGGTTCCAGGCAGCGAAAGATTGTCGTTGGTGTTATCTCCCAAGCTGTGGGACACGCTCACCAGCACGACCGTTACGACCAGCCACAAGCCAAAAACCACGAACCGATGACGCACACAAGACTTCGCCAATCCGTACAACATGCCGGTCACTGTCTGTCCTCCAGCGCTACGTTGCGGTTGGCGATGCGCCTATCGTGTCTGGCGAGGGCCCTGCTGTCAAGCAAGGCGTGCTTTCTCCCAGACTGGAGTGGACTGGTACCTTCAGGCCGGTGAAGTTCGCGAATCTGAACGACGGTAGCTCGCGCGAGCTCACGGTTGGGCATATCAAGGGGAAGTGGCACGATCTCGGTCGCGAAGCAGGCTCACGCACCGTTGGCTTGCGCCGTATAGAGGTGGCCGAAGGTCACTTCTCGACGCCGGCACACGAACACGGAGCCGACGAGGAGATTTTCTTCGTGCTGGGCGGCCAAGGTCTGCTGTGGCAGGACGGCCACACTTATGCGGTTGGGCCCGGTGATTGCATTGTGCACCGCCCCAAACGTGGACCGCACACGCTGCGCGGAGGTGCCGGCGGTCTGGACGTGCTCGTATTTGGCCAGCGGCGGGACGCTTCGCTCACGGCACTGCCTCGCGCCGGCGTGGCCTGGTCGTTCCCGCGCTGGGTCGAGTTGGGCGGTATCGATCACCCATTCGCGCGTGAGGCCGCCGCCGGTCCCCCCGATTGCCCCGAGCCGAGCGCTGAGCGTCCGCGCAACGTGGTGGCTTTGGCTGACGTGTCCCCGGTCTTCGACGGACGAGCTCGGCGCATGGCCAAGGTGGCCGGCGCGGCGACCAGCGGCCTCAACCATGTGGTGCTCTCCGCTGGGCAGCAGGGCGCTGCCGCGCATTGTCACTCGATGGAGGAGGAGCTGTTCGTACTCTTGGGAGGCGAAGGCGTGCTGGAGTTGTGGCAACGAGGCGTGGAGAGCCCTGAAGAGCATCCTTTGCGCAGCGGAGATGTGGTCTCTCGTCCAGCGGGAACCGGTGTCGCGCACGCGATCCGCCCGGGAGAGCTGGGGATGACCTATCTCGCCTACGGAACGCGCGAGCCGAGCGACATGTGCTTTTACCCCCAGTCCGGTCGAGTGTCGCTACGAGGTTTGGGCATCGCTCTGCGCTCCCCAGAGATTGAATACCTGCCAGATATCTGAGAGTTCGCGAATTTGCCCAGCCGATACGGTCATGGGCGGTTGCGCTATGAGACGTTCGCCGGGTGAAGCTCGAGCTCGGCGTCGATGTCCCCCCTCAAACGCAGACCGACGATCGGGAACACGAGCGTTGAGAGGACAGCCGCTCCGACCAGGGCGGCCGCAGTGGAGGCTCGCATGTGGCCACTGGCGGTCGCCAAGGCCGTGATTGCCAGCACGAGCGGTAGTTGCGTTGAGCTCATGAAAGCGAGCGCGAATCGGTCGCGCGCACCAAGCACCCCGCGGTAGAGCAACAGCGCGGGGGTTCCCCGCACCACCAGGAAGAGCACGAAAAAGAGCCCCATCTTCAACACGCCGGAGACGTTCGTGAACAAGGCGTTCACGTCGAGGTTCATGCCGCTGACGATGAAGAAGAACGGCACGAACACGCCAAAGGCGACAGCCGTGAGCTTCGAGTCGAAGCCCGGCAGCTCGCGCGTCTTGAGTACCTGGCGTGTTATCACCCCCGCGGCAAAGCCGCCGAGCAGGAGGTCGAGCCCGAGTTCGAAGGCAAGCAAGGCAAGCGCGAAGACGAGTACCAGGATCCAACGTATGACCAGTTGTGAGCTGCTCTCCAAAGTCTGCTCGAAGAGTGGCAAGGTGCGCTCGGAGGAGCGCACGGCGAACAACGCTACGCCCACCGCGAGTCCCACGAAAGCGACCAGGATCAAAGCATTGTGGGCCGTGCTCTGAGTGGAGAGGATCAAAGTGAGCAGTAGGATCGGGCCGAACTCGCCGACTGCCCCGGCCGCGAGCAGATAGGTGCCGAAGCGGGTGCGCAGCTCACCGGCGTCGGAGAGGACGGGAATCAGCGTGCCGATTGCCGTGGTTGCGAGCGCCGAGCCGGTATAGAGCAGTGAGAGCACGATGCCTGCGGCCGCAAGCAACCCGCCGATCGAATATGCGAGCGCGAGCGACAACGCCCAGCCGATCAGCGCCAAGCGCAGCGGCTGGCCCGTGATTCGGTGGATGTCGATCTCATAGCCGGCAAAGAAGAACAGCAAGCCGAGCCCGAGGTCTGAGAAGAACAGGATGAAAGGTGTGACTTTCAGGCCCAGCACATGCGGCCCGAGTACTACTCCGAGCAACAGCTCGACAACCACTACGGGCACTATCAAGCCGCGGGCCCCCGCGGTGGCAGCGACCGTGGCCGCGAGTGCGGAGGCGGCGATGATCGCAAAGAACGTGCCCGGGGAGACGTGAACGACGCCAAGCACCGTCAGCATTTCGCACCTAGTGTCACTGATGGATCAGCGGCGCTCACCCCGAAGCGAAGATACGCCACTGGGCGGGCGGGCGTCTTACTCTTGACGAGTCGAGGCGAGCGCTTCGATCGCATCCGCGGCCGCTGGTGGGCCTCCCGCCGCGGCAAACGTCTGACACACACGCTGTGCGCCGGGTCGTAGATCGATTGCCGTGCGCACCGCCCGCAAGAGCCGAGCCGGTGTGAGACGGCGGGGAGAGAGGCGAACGCCTGCTTGCGCGAACTCGACGCGTCTCGCGGTCTCGGCTTGATCTCGTCCGAAGGGGACCACCACGACGGGGACCCCCGCGCTCAATGCCTTTTGGGTGATCCCCAAGCCGCCGTGGCACACTACGCACGTTGCTCGTCCTAGGATCGCCTCGTGTGATGCGAAGCGCACGACCCTGCTGCCGGCTGGGGCGTGGAATGTCTCGGGGTCATGCGCCGCGGTGGTACCAAGCACGGAGATGCCGGCGGCCGGCAGCGCTTCCAGTGCCACGTGCAACAGGCGCTTATCGCGCTGGCGCTCGGTTGAGCAGGTGACTAGCACCAAGGGGTCGTCCAAGTCCGACAGCCCAGATGGCTTGTTGGTTTGTGGGGGCCCAGGTGGGCTCCAATTCATCGGGCCCACGAGTTGAACGTTCGCGGGCCAGTCGCTGTGCGGATACTCGAAACCCTCGGCAGTAAGCGATAGCAGTACGGCTGGACGTTCGAGCAACTCGGTGAACCGCACGAGCGCCGGTAGACCGTGCTGGATACGAAGCGAATTAACCTGTGGCATCACCCTTTGGAAGGAGATGCGCTCGCCGATGCGGCCCACAATCGCATCGCGCATGGCCCCGAGCGGGCCGCGCAGGGGACGTAGTCCAGGCCCATAGGGAGGGGCGTCCTTTGAAGGCAACGGAAGCAGGTAGGGCGAGTACATCGCCCACGGCAGTCCCGAGGCCTCCGCCACGGTCGCGGCCCCCCAGCAGTTGATGTCGATCAGCAGCACATCTGGATCGCACTGGGCGATCGCGCGCTGCAGGTCGGGAGCCTCGTGCGCCGAGCGCTCGACGAAGGTACTCATCACCGAACGGATGGCACCAAGCGGCGATCGAGTGCGCCAATCCTCGATCTGGATGGCCTCGATCGAGGAGTCGATCGCCGAGCCTTCGATCCCAAGCGGCGCCAAATGGTCAAGCTCGCCAGCAAGCGTGTAGAGCGAGGCGTGATGGCCTCGCCGAGCGAGCTCCGCCATGATCGGCACGACTGGGTATAGGTGTCCACGTGCCGGTGAGGTATAGGCAAGCAGACGGGTCATGTCTGCTTGCGTCGTCGTGTCGGTGTTCGCACTGGTGGCTTGCTCTTCTTTCGCTTTGGCGTGTCTGGCTCGACCAAACGATCGATCAGCTCGACGAGCGCTGCTTCGGCGTGCGTCAAGCTGAGGCCAAGGTCGCGCCTGAGGATCTTCCACATGTACACGTCGCACACCGCCACAAGCTGCGCCAGCCGGCGTTCGCGCGTTCGCGCATCGAGATGCTCAAGCTGCGGCTCAAACGTGCTCAGGACCCACTCTCTGTGTACTTCGTGGCCGCGATCGACGGCGCGACGCGCGAGCGAGTCGCGCCGGTCTGGCCCGAGCACACGGACCACGGCGTCCCTGTAGGGCAGTAGGCGCGTGACAACGTCTCCGTAGCGCTCATAGTGGCGCACCAGGTTGGCGACCGCTCCTGGGATATCTCCGACCGGCGCTTCGGCGCGTTCTCTGACAATCGTCGAGCTTGTTCGATTGAGAACAGCATCGAGTAGGCCTTGCTTGGAGCCGAAATGGCGTAGTGCTGTCTGCTTGGTGACGCCCGCGCGCTCGGCGACCGACTCCAGCGATGCCTGCTTCCAGCCGTCCTTCTCGACCTCTTCAGTTGCCGCTTGCAGCAGAGTCTCGCGCGTTCGCTCTTGGGCCTGCGCGCGCGCCACCTGTTTGTAGGGGCGCCGCCGCTCGTCTTCTGCCATCTGGGTCAGTCCTGCAGAGCAAGCGCTGCCGGTACCGAGCTTGCCAAGTAACCGGGGAGCGCGATGATCGCGAGCGCTGCTGCGCTTACGAGCGCCACGCTTGTGATCGCTCCCGTCGCGGTTACCGAATAGACGACCGGGAAGTTGATTACGTGGGCCAGCGCACGATCGGCCAACTGTTGCCCATACAGCCCGAAGGCGGCCCCCGTAAGGCAGCCGACGAGTAGGAGCATGAGGCTCTCGAGCAGGATCGTGCGCCACAGTTCGGCTCGGGGAAGCCCCTCCAGCTTCAGCTTGGCAAGGCGTGGGCGGCGCTGCCAGACCATTGCGCCCATTGCGGCCGCCATCGCGAGCACCGCGACGATTGGGATCAAGGTGGCGATCTGGGTGAGGCTGGACAGCGCTTCGCGACTCAGTGCGCGCTGTTGATTGGCATGCTGCCCCGCGGTTTGCACGGCGAGCCCAGGACCGTGACCCAAGGCCCCTTCGATCTCGCGTGCGACTGCGGTCGCCGAAGCCCCGGGGGCAAGCAGCACGTTGTAGGCGCTCGCGTCCTGGCTTGCCCACGCGCGCGCGTAATCGGAAGAACTCATCAGGATCGCGCCAGGCGCCCAACCGATGTTCGTGGAGAGTGCCGCGATATGAAACGTCTTAGGCTGGGGTGTCGGCAACGTAAAGGAGTCGCCGACGTGCAAGCTGTGTTCTTCGGCTAGCGCCTGCGACATGACCAGCCAGCCGCCTGCACGCACGCGCGCGGTGGCCTGTGCGAGATTGCCCACGAGCAGTTGGTCGGCTGGCAGCAGTGGGGTAGAGGCATCGGGCGGGGCGATCACCAATATGCGACGCTCGCCATAGTCGAGCAGTCCGCTGCGATACAGGCGCACCGCACTCACGCCAGGGAGCCGTTCGAGCTTCGTGCGGTCACGGGGGGCGAACGGCGCGGTCTTCAGCAAGTTATAGGAGCCGGCCGGGGCCACCCACAGGTTGGTGAAGGCGTTGCTGTCGCGCGCCGCGTTTTCAAGGCCCGCGAGCAGGTCGCCGTGAGCTCCTCCGATCGCCACGCTGCCGAAGACGGCAATTGCACCGGTGGCCGCGATCGCGACGGCCCTTGAGCGGGCGGCGCTCAGCTCCATCGTGGCGACGTGTGGAATCGGACTCACGATCAGGGAGCCAAGCCGCTTGACCAGTACGAGCGTGGCGCCCAGCACGATCGGCAACTCCAGGAGCAGAGCCGCGACGAGCAAGACCATGCCCGGGATCGCCGCGTCGGGTGCGGCCAAGAGCAGTGCTGTTGCGCCGCCGAGGCAAGCCAGCCCAGCAAAGGAGCGCCGCTTGCCGTTGGAAGGTCCGGCTCCCGCCTGCTCACGAGGGGCTATGGCCGCGAGCGGATCGCGGGCGAGGATGTCGCGCAAGGGGCTGAGTACCGCCACGATCGCGGCCAGCATCCCGCCGCCCGCGGCGATCGCAACGCTCTGCCAGGTCACCACGCGTTGGGAACCGAGCGCGAACGCAAGCGAGAGGAAGGCGGGATTGGAGTGAAACAGGTGAATCGAGAGCTCGTCGCCAAGGGCAAGGCCGAGCGCACACGCGACCAGGCCGAGTGCGATCGCGTCGAAGAGCAAGACCCCGATTACGGTCGCGGGGGTATAGCCGTCGCGGCGCATATCGGCGATCAGGCGCCGGCGTTGCGGCACCGTGAGCAACATCGCGTTAAAGGCGAACAGGAACCCCACGAGCGCGCTAATCACCGAGAACAAGGCAGTGGACTGATTGCTTGCTGCGGCGGCCTTCGCGAACAGCTTTTCGTCATAGCCGGTCGACTCGACGTTCAGACGGCCCGCGGCGAGCGCTTCGAGGGCACTGCGCACGTGCGCGGAAGATCCTGGGGCGGGATACACGAGGATGCGGCTGACTCGATTGGACAGGCCGGTCAGCTGCTGTGCGTATGAGAGCTGAGTAATCGCGATCGGGCTCGCTACCAGTTGGCCGATCTGTTTTTCGCTCAGCTGGGCGTAGAGCGGCACTTCGGCCGTATGGCCGTCGAGCTGAAGCGTGACTTCTTCGCCGAATTTAGTCACACCGACAGTGCGGGCTAGCGGCGCAGGCAGCACGACTGCACCGATTTCTCCGAACGGTGTCAGGGAGGTGTGGCGCACGAGCGTGCCACCGAGTTGGGCAAGGCTAGTGTCGGCTCCCACCAGCTCGATCGACTCGCGCCCATGCGGCCCGATCGCATCAGCCGGAGCTTCGAGCAAGGGAGCCGCGACGCGCACGCCGGGAATCGCCCTCACGCGCACGAGCGTGCTCTGAGGAAGTCCCACGGGGCCACGTGCGAGCAGCTGCAGGCTCGCCTTGCCAACGATCCCGCGCGAGAGCTGGGAGACAGAGCCCTGCAGGCTCGTGCTCGAGACCTGGGAGGCGAACAGCAAGGCGACGCCCGCGGCGATCCCCACAACCGCAAGACACTCCTGCACCAGGCGTGCCCGCAAACGCAGGCGGTAGAGGTGCAGGGCGTTGGAGAGCTTCACGGCTTAGGCGAGCATTCGCTCGGGGGCATGATTGTCCGAGAGCTTGCCGTCGCGCAGGCCATAGACACGGTCGGCGTAATCCGCAGCCATCGGGTCGTGGGAGACAAGTACGACGGCAACGCCTCGCTCGCGGCACAGGCCTCGCAGCAGCTCAAGCACTTCGCGTCCACGCTGGGTATCGAGGCTGCCGGTGGGCTCGTCGGCGAGCAGCATGGAGGGCTTGGTCGAAAGAGCGCGTGCGATCATCACGCGCTGGCGCTCGCCCATGGAGAGCGTCTCCGAGCGATGGTGCAGACGCTCGCCGAGGCCGAGCTGCTCAAGCAGGGGTGTGACCTCGCGCTGAGCCTCGCGCCAGCGCATCGCCTTGAGCAGCTTGAGCACGGTGTTGTCGATCGCGGTCACACCGGGGAGCAGGTCGAAGTTCTGGCGGATGAAGCCGAGTTCGGAGAGCCTGAAGTGTGAGGCCTCTCGCTCAGACAGCGAGGAGATATCGCGCCCCCCGATGAGGACCTCACCGGCGGTCGGCGCGAGCAAGGTTGCGACCATCAGCAGCAAAGTCGTCTTGCCCGATCCCGACGGCCCGTAGAGGGCGACCATCTCGCCTCCATTCACCTTCAAGCTCACCCCGTCGACGGCCCGCACCGTCTCCCCGCCAATGGATGGATAGTGCTTGACGAGTTCGCGTAGCTCCAGCATCGCTGGCCTCCTCGGGCAGAGTCAGTCCGTGACTGTGCCGCTCACGCGCACAGTCACGGCGTAGTTGGATCGTTGGATCGTGCCGCTGAAGCTCAGCCCCGAGCCTTGGGCATGGTTAAAGCTTCCGCTCCCGCGATTGATCGAGAGTGAGCCTGAGAAATTGCCCTTGGCTCCTTCCCTGCGGTAGCTGGCCGTACCGTAGCCAGAGATCGAGCCACCTTTGGGATAAATATTCACTTCGGCCGTGACGTGGCTTGAGGAGACGATCTTCAAGTGAACATAGATCGTGCCTGAGACCGTGCCTTTTGCCGGGCCCTGCTCATTCAAGGTGAACCCGTGCCTGCTGGTGAGGTGCAGATTGCCGCTCTCATTCAAAGTGACCGTACGCGCTTGGCGTGCCAAGCTGCGTGTGGAGTGCTCGGATGCGTGAGTCACTTCGGGTGCGAGGGGCGCAAAGGGTGATAGGAGCGTCAGGCAGGCGAGGGGAGCGACGAGGGCGCCTTGGAGATATTTAGATTGGTTTTTCTGACTGCTCATCTCTGACGCTCGCTTTCTCTGTGGTTACTTTTCATCGTTTGGGACATCTCGCATCGGCGAGGGCGCTGCCGGACGAGCCGTCGGCATAGGTGAATTCGGCTGCGAACGGGAAACCGTTGGCAGGACAGGTTGAAGGTACGACGACCATGTTGGCTTGGGCGGGGTGGGGCGGTTTGCTTGCGCCGACTGTGAGGGTCATCGTCACTATCGAGGCGTCGGGCTCCAAAGGGACGGTGAGGATCGGAGGTATGGAGAGCACCAAGTCTTCCCCGTAGGGCGCCTGATCGGGTACGACGGTACCGGTGAGTACGACGTTCTCGTCAAACGGGGTAAAGCCTTGGCCGAGAATCTCAAAGCTCGGCTCAAGATTGTGAAAAGGGCCAAGAAAGAGCCATAGGGAGATGTTCTCGGTGATGAGCTGCGATCCCGCCAAAGCCTCCGCAATGGCGTGTCCATGGCCGAGCTCGGACTGTGCCGAGCAACCGCTTGGACCGCGGGCACGCAAGCGTGTGATGGAGCAGCTGCGCAGATGGGGAATTTCGATACCGAGCCCGGCGGGGAAACGCAGGACTGAGCGGCGCACGGGTGATGGTACGTCTTCAGATCCGCCTTCGGTGAAATGGATCGTGAGTGTGAGTGCACCCTCCGCGCCAAGTCGGTTTGGTGAAAGAGACGGTGCGATTGTGACGGAGACGGCTTGTGCGCTTGCCGGAGCTAGGGCTAGGATCGCGAGGAAGGCTAGGCAAAGCGCAGATGAGATTTTTTTTGCCATGCCTACTTGGGGCACGGGATTGTGGGATTGACGGTCAAGGTGGTACCGTCGGCAAAGTCGATCTTGCCCTCGCTTGGAAAGCCGCCTGGGGGGCAGTGCTTGGGCGAGATCATGCCGCGTAGATGCACGAGCGTGCGCTTGCCGTGGACTGTCTCGTAGTAGGCGACATTGGTCGCCCCAAATGTGGCAAAGGCGCTTTCGACCGAGGCCAAGGACGCCCCGGGTATGGTGGAGACGGTAGGTATTTCGACGCTGAAGCCGAGCCCGTAGGGCTTGGGCGCAGGGACTTCCCTAGCGACCACGACAAGTTCCACCGAAACTGGGGCGATGGCGCTGGCGTAGGCGAGCAAAGTGATATGTCCATGTTGGGAGGGAGCAAAGAAGAAGTCGATTGTGAAGGGCTCATGGATGACAGATTTGGGCAGTTCGACGAGCCCCACCCCGCCACCGAAGCCCGCGCGCGAGTTTGCGGGACAACCACTAGGCCCACGTTGCTGAAGCACGCGTTCGCTGCAAGCGCCGGCGCCGCGTGCGTCGATTCTCAAGCCGGCGGGGGCATAGAGCGTGAGCTTGATTATCGGCGAAGGTGGGGCGCCGGTAGTGGAGCTGAATTTCGCGGTTATCGAGAGATTGGTGGGGACCCCCAGCTTGTTGGGGGTGAAGCTCTCGTGTACTACCAGCGTGTCGGCTGCCCAAGCGGCGCCTGCTAGGAGCACGCAGGCACAAGCAAGCAGCGCAATCAGGAAAATTCTAGTCCTGCGCCTTCCCATCTCGTCTCCCCCAAGCACCCGACCTGCGCCGGCACCACCTATTTTGTAGTGGTGTGCGACGACCCTAGTAATTCATGAGACCGACAGTAACATGAACCTAGGATGATGTCAACGGGATTCGTCCCCGTGATGGCAGAGCGCCACTTACCGGATGTGCTTGGGCCTGATGCGGTAGACGGCGCCCGCGGTGTCATCGGTCACATACAGGGCTCCGTCTGGACCCGCCACGGCGTCGGCCGGACGTCCCCAGCGGGCACCAGAAGCTTCCTGGAAGCCGCTGATGAGTGGGATGGCTCCTCCCAGGGTGCGTGCTTTGCTCTGCCACGGAAGCCAAAGCACCGCTGGCGCCCGAGGCGGTGTGCGGTCCCAAGACCCATGTACAGCCACCACCGCGCCAGATGACCACGGGCGGACGAGCTTAGTCCCCTCTAGAAAATGAAAGCCCAAAGGAGCGCTGTGCGCTGGCAGCCCCCGCTCGATTGGCGCGAGGGCGGCGCAATTGAGCACACTCCCGCCAGGGTTTGTTTGTACGTCAGCGTCGAGGTGAAGATTGGCGTATTGCAGCGCGGCGGAGGGGTCGCCTGGGGTCACGTCGGGGTCGGGGTCACAGAATGGCCAGCCGAGGTTGCGCCCCGGCGTCAGCCGTGCGAGCTCGTCGGCGGGGTGTTCGTTCACGTAGGACTTGATCACCTCGCCGTAGGCTTCGCCCTGTTCTCCATAGGAGCGGTGAAAGGGGTAGGCGACTTCATCGCGCTCGTTGACGGCTGTCCATAGCGCGTCGTCGGGCGCGAATGACAGACCC
Source organism: uncultured Solirubrobacterales bacterium (assembly GCA_963746645.1). Lineage (GTDB taxonomy): Bacteria > Actinomycetota > Thermoleophilia > Solirubrobacterales > Solirubrobacteraceae > Palsa-744. Next base: position 1,888,376 of record CAVVBQ010000005.1, on the reverse strand, counting down.
TCACCGTTGCGCACCCCGCGGGCAAACACGTGCATGTGGGTGCCATTACGGCTGTAGGCCAGGATTGTGCCGCGTGGAGGAGATTCGCCTCTGTCGGTGGGGGTTGCGTTGGAAGCACTACCAGCTGTCACATAGATCGTGTGATCGGGTCCGATGGCGACACTCTTGGCACGATGCACATCGTCCCCCGAGGGGTCGGTGTCGGGCAATCCGCTAACTACGACCGTGCGTGGACCGAGCCTTCCATTGCCCTTCCACACGTAGCGATCGATCTGGTTTGTCTCGGCGATATAGAGAAACCGGGTGCCTTTGAAGGTGTCAAAAGCCATGCCCTGCGGTCCTGAGAGTCCTGACGCCAGCACTTTCTGACTTGCCGCTGTCATCTTCTGCCCGGGAGTCAACTCCACCACCTGGCCGGACGTTGAGGCACTGACGAGCAGATCGTGCTGGGGGGTCCATACGGCAAAGCGTGCATCGGGAATGCGCGCCCACACTTCTACACTCCAGCCGGGTGGAACGGTAAGGCTGTGAGGTACGTCGAAAGGCTTGCCACTGTTACCCGGAGGGACTCTGAGTGTCGTCGGCGCGAAGTTTGACGGCCGGGCATAGGGGCGCGAAGCAAGGGGACGGGGACCAGCTGTGCTGGCCGTCGCCCCGCTGTGCTCATGCCCGCCGGCACCCGACCCAGACCCAGAGGCGCACGCGGCTAGCAGTAGACCGGTAAGCGCGATGGGCGTGACCAGCCGGGTGAGATTGAGTGCAGGGGTACGGAGGCGTGAGTCTAGGCGCATCGATGGGAGCATCGCTATCCATTCCAGCATGGGCCCGGGTCTGCGCCTGAAGATCATTGGATGCCCGAGGTGCTCAGGTCTACCGGGAGTGCGACATCGGGGGCGTCGGGGACGCATTCGGGGTGCAATATGTGGGCAAGCAACTCCAAGCCGTCGATCAGGCGTGGGCCGGGACGGGAGAAGTAGGCAGATGCATTTACGGCCAGGACTCGTTGGGCCGATAGGGCGGCTAGCTGGCTCGCATAAGCAAGGGCCTCTGTGTGTGCCCGGGGGCCGTCATAGCCACAAGGCATAACCACCACGATCTCGGGCTCAGCGGCGATGATCGCCTCCCAAGAGACAGTGGCAGAGGGTTCCCCCGGGGAACCCAGCAAGTCTTGTCCGCCAGCCAACTCAACCAGCTCGGGGGTCCAATGACCGGCGACATAGACGGGATCGAGCCACTCGATCGCCATGACCCGCGGGCGGCGTCGGCCTCGCACCGCGCTTCTTATGCGATCGATGCGCGCGGTTGCCTCTCCAACCAGCTCCGCTCCTCGCTGATGACGGTCGGTGGCTGCCGCCAGCGTGCGAATATCGCCCAAGGTTTCGTCCAATGTATGCGGATCGAGCGAGATCACTTGGGGTTGGGAGGGAATCCTTTCGGCGAGCTCGGCCACCTCGGTGTAGGAGACCGCACACACGGGGCAGAGGGCTTGTGTGACGATCAGGTTTGGGCTAAGGGAAGCGATGGTCTCCCGATCAAGCTCGTAGATCGCCTCACCGTGCAGAGTACGCTCACGCACCGCCGCGTCGATCTCCGCGGCATTTAGGCCGGCGGGTAGCACGTCGCGCGTTACCCGCTCGACGGATAGCGCCGCGGAAGGGTAGTCGCACTCGTGCGTAACCGCAACGACTTCGGGGCCTAGCTCGAGCGCGAACAGCAGCTCGGTGGCGTGGGGTACGAGACTAACGATCCGCACGATGGTGGACTGTACGCGCATGCGCGCGACGTCACCCGCCAGATCGGGTTTGCCCGTCCCGTGCACGGTTGCGGCCAGCAACCGAAGTCGTCGTGAGATGTTGCTTGGCCAGCGTCGGGGAGGTGCGTGACGCAAACTTGTCGAGCCATGTGCGGATCGCTTCGGTAAAGGCGTCGTTGTTATCGCCGGCAACCATGTGTCCCGCGTGCGGGACCTCGACCAGAGTGGCGGTCGGTGCAAGCTCGCTGAACTCGCGGGCGATGCCGGCGCTAAGCACGTCGCTGTCGGCGCCGCGGACGAGTAGGCAGGGCTGGCGCAGTCGTGTGGCGGCGGTTGTGAGGCGCTTGGAGAGCTGCACTTGGTTGTGGAGTAGCGGGCGGGCCTGGGTAAGGATCTCTGGGTCCCAGTGCCACACCCAGCGTCCGTGGTCGTTGCGTCGGAGGTTGTGACGCAAGCCATTCGTGTCGCGGGGACGTGCGCGGCGAGGAAGATAGGCGGCGACCGCGGCGGCGGCGTCAGAGAGACTGGCAAAGCCATCCGGGTGTTCCTCCATGAAGCTCACGATCCGTCCCCCGCCGCGTGGTTGGAAGCGGTGAGCGACGTCAACGAGAACTAGCCCGGTGGCGGGAGCAGAAGGTGACTCCGTGAGTGCCAGCAGGCTTGAGATGCCGCCCAGCGAGGCTCCGATCACGATCGAGTCCTCCCCGATAGCAGCGGTCAAGGCACGCACGTCGGCGGCGAAGTCCTCAAGCGCATACGCGGGGGGTCGGAGGTGGGTGCTCTCGCCGTGTCCGCGCAGATCGACTGTGATCGCCCGCCGACCAGAGTCCGCGAGGTTCATGGCGGTGGTGTGCCAGGCGTGTCGAGTCTGGCCGCCGCCGTGCAGCAGGAGCACGGTAGGAGCATCGGGGTCCCCGAAGGTGTCCGCGGCCAGACGAACACCAGGCGCTACCTCGAACGATGCAGCGGCTCGTGTCACCGTGATCCACGCCCCCGTTTACGCGTCAGCGGCGCGGACAGCTCCGTGGCCCAGTCCTCGCTCGCGCCCGCAGCGAAGACCACGTCGACCGCAAAGCGTACGCGTGTGCAAAACGCCGCATCTGAGATCTGGCCCGCCGCCCAGAGACGCAATGCGCCGCCACATGCCGTCGCGATGTGCCCGACCAATGCCTCGAGGTGAAGCTCGGGCCTGAGCATCCCAATCGCCTGCCCACCGCGCAACGCGGCCCGCAACTGCGGGACCGGGTTCTCCTGAAGCAGCGGGCCGCTGCGCTCCCAACTATTGACAAGATGCCTGAAGACGGCAGCATCGGCGATGAATAGCTCCGCCGTCTCACTGACGATCCTGCGTGCCTGCTCTCGCGGGTCCTCCTCAGCAGCGAAAGTAAGGCAGGCATCGAGTTCGCCAACCAGCTCCTCGCACAGCGCCGCCCACTGCTGCTCTCGCGGTCCGACGAGATTGAAAACGGTCGCTGGGGATAGGTCTGCTAGCTCGGCGATGCGCTCAACCGTTGGTGTCTCGTCTGGACGCTGGTTTAGCAGCTCGCGGATCGCCCCAAGAATGCGCTCACGGCGCTGCTGCTTGTGGCGCTCGCGCAGACCTGTAGCCGGGGCTCGAGCTGGCATCGGGCTGAAGTTTAGATGATGCTCTAAATTTATACAAGTCTCTAGTTCATGTCCAAGACCGCACAGCCGGCGTAATACCTCGATCGGCGCCGTAGTGACCGGTAAGCCCTCTGACGGCCGAACTAGTGAAGTGCAAACTAGTACTGTATATTGGATACAGATCTGTTGATACTAGTCAATAATGAATAGTCAGTACTTACTATTCCCTAACAATCAACAAACAGCTACAGTCCTCTCGTCGCGCAGCCCACTCATTCGGTGGGCTTTGTAAAAGCGAACACTCGGGGGGATGCTTCGTGCTCAGATCGATGCGGTCAGTCGTGCTGGTGCTGTTCTCTTGCGCTGGGGTGATCGGCTTCGTCGCCGGTGCCCAAGCGGACCCAGAAGCGCTCCTGGCGCCCAGCGCCGGACCGATCTCGGGATCGCTGGTCATCCCGGAACTCGACGTGCTGGTAGCGGGTGAACAACAGAAGGCCGAGGAAGCGATCCGGCTATCCGACCCCCAATCCCGTGCGATCACCGAAGCATCTCTTACTGCCTACTCGCGGATGGGAGACAGCTCCGTTGCGACGCTTACGCAGGAAGTGCTCCCTGGCGTGGTGGAGCGGACGGCGGACACGCTCTCACTCCCCGCGGACGAGAGGATCTCCCGGTACCTTAGCCGGCACACCGCCTTGGTCGAACTGTCCAGCGGCAAGCACGCGGTGGTGGAATCGGTAGCCCCGATTGCCACCGGGCCGGGAGACGAGGCCGCCCTCAATCTGAACTTGGCGCGAACCAGCTCGGGGTTCACGCCACGGGACCCCGCAACCCCCGTGGACATACCGACGAGCCTCAGTGACGGCATTGAGCTCTCCGCCAGCAAGGTGTCGCTAACGCCACTCGACGCTTCAGGGTCCCCATTGGTCAGTGACGGCAGGCTCGACGGCCAAGCCGTCTTGTTCCCCAACTCGCAGATCGACAGTGACGTGCTCGTCAAGCCCACCTCGACCGGGTTCGAGAGCTTCACCATGCTGCGCTCAAAGGATTCTCCGAGCCAACTGTCCTTCAGACTGTCGGTACCGGCCGGCGCGAGATTGGTCTCGGGCCACGGTGGCGGACGGATAGAGGTGGTTGAGGACGGTCACCCCCTCGCCGGTGTGCCGGCTCCCATGGCGCGGGACGCGACAGGGATGTCTGTTCCGGTGTCCACCAGCCTGGCTGGCAACGTCCTGAGTCTGAGTGTGAAGTACCGAGATGGTAAGTACCGCTACCCAATCGTCGTGGACCCGACTGTCGAAGACACGGCGATGCTCCTCAAAATGGGGAGCTTGGCCGGCAACTGGGTATACGGTGGCAGTAGTACCTTCACCTCGGGAGGCTGCAGCTGCATGTTCATCGAGGCGGCGGGGGAATACACCCCCGGCCAAAGCGGATACGTCGAATATCGGACCCAGCACCAATCGCGCATCTACGGTGTGGTTGGGAACGTCACCGAAGAACAGTACTCGTTCGAACCGACCCTCTCGACGTCTCTCTCACTACGGCGCAACAATGGCGAAATAGAAAAAATAGAATCGTTTCCTCCGAAAACCGCAGCCACCTACTACCCCGGTGTCAAAGTCTGCGGCGAAGCCGGTTGCGCGGTCGCACCGGTCAACTCGCTGCACGAAGAAAACTCCGTGATCTTCAAGGTCGAAGCCCTGAAATCCGGTTCGTTCGGGGAGAGCAGGCTAGAAAGCGCGGGTGTGCAGATCAATCAGGAAAAAGGTCCATCGGTCAGTGTGGACACCACCGATTCCGTATTCGGCGCTTCTCCAAATGGGGCCTACCCAGGCCGGTGGGCGAGTGGGAACACGGCGGAGATTGGGTTGATAGCCAACGATCCAGGCATCGGCATCTCGGCCGACAGCTTTAGTTCTCCCCAAGAAGTGTCATGGGGTCATGGGTTCTCGGCGGTGCCTGGTTGCGAGGGGGTGCAGTGCGACGAGTGTTGGAACTACGAAGTGAAATGCGAAGCCGGGCACAGCAGCGGTAAAGAACCTCTGCCGTACAGCCTTAAAGGGCTCCCCGATGGCAAAGACACGATCGAAGCGAAAGTAGAGGACGCCACGACATTGGCGGCATCGACGAGCATCACCGTCTCGATGGACAGCACCGCCCCGCACAATGTCACCCTGATCGGTTTGCCGGCCAGCCATGAAATCGGAGAGAGCAACTACCGCCTTAGGGCGACAGCCTCCGACGGCTCGAGCATCGAAAGCTCAGGGATCGAATCGATAGCGTTCCAGATGGACGGCGTGGCGATCGGAGCTTCGTCTGGGTCTTGCTCGCCCGGGCCCTGCACGGCCACCAGCAAGGAAGTATCGATCAACGGCGAAGAATTCGGCGCCGGACAGCACACGTTGTCTGTAGTGGCGACGGACAAGGCCGGCAACGTGGCGAGCGAAAACATTACGGTGACTGTCCATCATGCGAGCCCCGTTGCCGCCGGCCCTGGCTTGGTTGAGCCCGTTACCGGTGAGATGAGCCTCAGCAGCAACGATGTTTCGGTGGCGGCCGGTTCAACGAACCTGACGCTGAGTCGCACATACCTCTCTCGTCATCTGACGGCGGGCTCCAGTGGGCCGCTCGGACCGCAGTGGGGTATGAGCGTCGGAGGCGAGGAGAGCCTCATCAAACAGCCCAATGGGAGCATGTTGCTGATCGGGCCGAGCGGCGGGCAGACGATCTTTACGAGCGCCGGATCTGGAAAATTCAATCCTCCAGCAGGGGATGCGGGACTGGTGCTGACGGAAAAGACCGTCTCTGGCAAAACGATCTACCTGCTCGTCAACGGTGGGTCGACCACAACCTTCGCGATTCCCGCCGGCGGTGCCGGCGGCGTATGGGTGCCCTCTATCAGTGAAGGTGCAGGTGGTACCAACGTCACGACGTTCGCCTTCAAAACGGTGGGCGGGATCACCGAGCCCGAAAAGGTGCTGGGGCCGGTGCCTAGTGGGGTTTCGTGCTCGCCGACGCTGAACAAGGGTTGTCGTGAGTTGACATTTACCTACGCGACGAGCACAACTGCTTCGAGCGAAGCTCCGAGCGGCTGGGGCGACTACAACGGGCGCTTGACCAAAGTGAGCTTCACGGGCTGGGACCCGGCGTCCTCGAAAATGACGACCACGTCGATCGTCCAGTATTCGTATGACACACAGGGTCGTTTGCGGGCCGAGTGGGACCCACGTGTCTCGCCGGCGTTGAAGACAACCTATGGGTACGACGTTTCAGGTCATGTGACCGCGGTCTCTTCGCCTGGGCAGGAGCCCTGGCTGCTCGCCTACGGCTCGAATGCCGGCGACACGAACACTGGACGGTTCGTGTCGGCCAGTCGGCCGCCGGCTGCTGCCGCCCTCGGGGAAAGCGCGGCGCCTTCGAACACGGCGACGCCCGCGCTGTCTACGTTGTCGCCGGTGCTGGGTAAATCGGTCAGTGTCACCAACGGTACGTGGAGCAATTCGCCGTTGAGTTATGCGTACCAATGGGAGCGGTGCGGGTTGCTGGAATCGAACTGCTCGCTGATCTACGGCGCTCGCAACCAGAGCTATCTGCCGACGGTGGCTGATGCGGGCTATGAGCTTGTGGCTCGGGTGACCGCGTTCAACGCGGACGGGGCGACGACGGTGTCAAGCACATCCAGCTCGCTGGTGGCGGGCCTGACGCCCACGAGCACGATCCAGTTCGGCTCGGTCGGTACGGGTGGCGGCCAGTTCAAACAGCCCACGAGCGCGGCGTTCAACGCCAGCGGCAACCTGTGGGTCACAGACGAAGCGAACAACCGTGTAGAGGAGTTCTCGCCGTCCGGCGAATACCTGAAATCGGTCGGGTCGACCGGTACCGAAAACGGCCAGTTCAAAGGCGCGTGGGGGGTGGCGATAGAACAGTCGACCGGGAACCTTTTCATCACTGATCAGGGGCTGTGCCGCGTGGAGGAGATGTCCCCCTCCGGAACATTCATCCGGGCGTTCGGCGGGTGCGGTTCGGGTGCTGGCCAGTTGAGCGCGCCGAGCGGTGTGGCGCTGGATCCCGAAGGTAACGTCTGGGTGGCTGATTTCAGCAACAATCGCTTGGAGGAGTTCTCGAGCACCGGCACGTTCATGCGCACGGTCGCCTCAACGGGGACCGGAAACGGCCAACTGAAAAATCCGCGAGGCATCGTGTTCGTGAGCGGCAACCTATACGTGACCGACATGGGCAACAACCGGGTGCAGGAGTTCTCCGCTGAAGGTGCGTACCTCACTCAGTTCGGAGCCTCTGGCACGGGCAATGGGCAGTTCTCGAGCCCGATGGGAATCGCGTACGAACCGTTGAGCGGGGACCTGGTCGTGGCCGACGACAACAACAACCGTGTACAGCAGTTCACGGCCACGGGAACGTTTGTGGCGAAGTTCGGCACCGTCGGAACGGGCGCCGGGCAGCTGAAAACCCCAACGGGGGTAGCCGTGTCGGCGACCGGCACAATCATGGCGATGGATAGCGGCAACAACCGCGTGTCGCAGTGGTGGCCGACCCCCTCGCCGAACTACGGGATGGCGATCGGGAGCCTCGGTTCTGGCAACGGTCAGTTCAACAAACCGATAGCCGACGCGGTCGACCCGACGGGCAACCTGTGGGTTACGGATTCCTCGAACAACCGTATCGAGAAGTTCTCGCAGTTCGGAGCCTATCTGGGCGCTTACGGGTCGCTTGGCACGAGTCTCGGTCAGTTCGATGGTCCGGCGGGCATCGCGGTCAATCCGAGCACCGGCAACGTTTACGTCTCCGATCAGAAAAACGGGCGTGTCGAGGAGTTCTCGCCGTCTGGCAAATACATCGCCGAATTCGGCAAAGGTCAGATCATTCATCCCTATGGCGTGGCGATCGATCCAAGCGGCAACATTTGGGTTGCCGACCTGGCGAGCACCACCTCTCGCGTCGACGAGTACTCCCAGAGCGGCACGACGTTCACGTTGCTCCGAGAAATCGGCAAAAAAGGCGCTGGCAACGGTGAATTCGCTGAACCGATGTTCATCGCGTTCTCGGGCGGGAACGCTTACGTCACCGATTTGGGCAACAATCGCGTCCAGGAGTTCGACGGTACTGGCAAATTCATCGCAAAGTTCGGCACCAAAGGCGTCGGTAATGGTCAGTTCGAAGGTCCGGAAGGCATAGCTACGGATCCCGCAACGGGGGCACTGTACGTAGCTGACAGGGGCAACAACCGGGTGGAGGAGTTCAGTACGACGGGTGCTTTCCTGACGACTTTCGGCACGGTGGGAGTCGGGGAAGGTCAGTTCAAATCCCCCGCTGGGCTCGCCTTCAACGCGACCGGCGCGCTATACATCGATGACTGCGCCAACAACAGGATCGTGAAGGACACCGCCGGCAACGTTCAGACCGAAGCCCCCTCCCCGCCGAGCACAGGCACCACGGCGGTGACTACGATCGCCTACAAAGTGCCGATCGAGGGTAGCGGCGCTCCGTACGCGATGGGTAGCTCGGAAGTGGCTGCGTGGGGCCAGGAAGACGATCCCGCGGACGCAACCGCGATCTTCGCGCCGGATGAGCCGCAGACCTCGCCCGCCAGCGACTACAGGCGCGCCGCCGTGTACTACCTGGATAGCAACGACCGGCTCGTGAACACTGCCATGCCCGGTGGCGGGACAACGACCTCCGAATACAACTCTTTCAACGACGTCGTTAGGACGCTCAGCCCAGACAATCGAGAAACGGCGCTCCAAGGCGCGAAATCGGCGGAAGTCTCACGTACGCTCGACTCCCAGAGCACCTACGGTAGCGAAGGTACGGAGTTGACCAGCACTCTAGGGCCGCTGCACACGATCAAGTTGCCCAGTGGGACCGAAGTTCAGGCTCGTGCGCACGTGCAGTATCACTACGACGAAGGAGCGCCTTCGGAAGGCGGCCCATACCGGCTCGTGACGAAGATGACAGAGGGTGCACAGATAGTCGAAAAACCAGAAGAAGACATCCGCACGACCGTGACGTCTTATAACGGTCAGGGAAAACTTGGGTGGCTACTGCACAAGCCCACCTCGGTGACCTCAGATCCAAGCGGCCTGAAACTCGTGCACACGACCCAGTACGACCCAGCCACCGGTGAGGTCACTGAAACCCGTAGCCCGGCAGCGGGTGCGGCGGGCGAAGTGGCGCCTATGTCCTACACCTATGCGGCTGCCTATGGATCCCTGGGGACCGGCAACGGTCAGCTGTCCAAACCAGGCGCGATAACCAGAGACAAAGAAGGTCACCTCTGGGTGGCGGACACCGAAAACAACCGGGTCGAGGAGTTCAACTCTTCTGGTGAATACATGAACAAGTGGGGGACCGTTGGCGGGAGCGCGGGGCAGTTCAAAAAACCAGAAGGCATCGCCATCGACAAAGAAGGCCATGTCTGGGTGGCCGATACCGGTAACAACCGTATCGAGGCGTTCACCAGCGCAGGCACGTTCATCCAGACCTACGAAACCACTGAATTCGCCTTTCCGCTGAAAGCACCTACGGCATTGTTGTTCGGCGAATCCGGCGCAGCGGGCCCCTTTTATGTGCTGGAAACCGGCAATAGCCGCGTAAAAGAGGTGACGCCAACGGGCTCCACCCTGCTCGAAGTCGCAGGGTTCGGCTCCTCCGGTGCCGGGAACGGCCAGCTGAAATCTCCCAAGGGCATGACGCTCGACAAAGCCGGGAACGTATGGGTGGCTGACACCGGCAACAACCGGGTCCAGGAGTTCAGCCATGAAGGCAGTTACATGGGGCAGTTTGGCTCACTCGGCAGCGGGAACGGGCAGCTGTCGAAACCCGAAGGCCTGGCCATGGACGCCGAAGGCAACATTCTCGTCGCGGACGGCGGGAACAATCGTGTGCAGACCTTCTCCTCGCGAGGCAGCTACGTGTACAAATTCGGCACGGTCGGCACCGGCGCTGCGCAAATGAAAACGCCGGCTGGCCTTGCCCTCGATGGCACCAACAATGCGTTCGTCCTCGATACCGGCAACAGTCGACTGGAGAAGTGGACCTGGAAAGAAGTGATCTCCAACGGTGGAACTCACGGAACCCAGACGATCTACTACGCGTCCGGCGCCAATTCGAAATACCCGAGTTGCGGGGAACACGCCGAGTGGGTCGGGTTGTCTTGTCAATCGCAGCCTGCCGCTCAGCCGGAAGGCGGCCTTCCGAGCCTGCCGGTCACGACCGCGAAATACAACATTTGGGACCAGCCTCTGGTTACCGTTGACACGGTTGGCACGACGACGCGAACGACCACGATGACCTATGACGGGGCGGGAAGGCTTTCGACAAAGGAAGTCACCTCCACCGTGGGGACCGCTCTGCCGAAGGTCACCAACGAATACGACTCGGCGACTGGACTGCTCACAAAACTAAGCACGATGGTCGAAGCGAAAACGAAGAGCCTCACGAGCATCATCAACAAGCTCGCTCAAGTCACTGCGTACACGGATGCGGACGAAAACACCTCCAGCTACACCTACGACATAGACGGCCGCACGGAAACGACCAACGATGGCAAGGGCACACAGACCTATAAATACGACCCCACCGCGGGATACCTGACTACGTTGGTGGACAGCGCGGCTGGCACGTTCACCGGGTCCTACGACACCGAAGGCCACATGGTCGCTGAGGGGTATCCCAACGGGATGTCGGCGAACTACACCTATTCCCCTACCGGCCAGAAGCAGCGAGTGGAATATGTCAAGACCACCCACTGCTCGAGCGGCTGTACGTGGTACAGCGACGTGCTGGCGCCGTCGATCCACGGGCAGGCACTGGCGCAGACGAGCAGCCTTGGTTCGGAAAACTACACTTACGACGGAGTCGGCAGGCTGAGCCAGACACAGGACACGCCTACAGGCGCAGGTTGTACAACCCGCATCTACTCGTATGACGCTGACACGAACCGGCTGTCGCTGACGACCAGGGAACCAGGTGTGGGTGGGGCCTGTGCTGCCGAAGGCGGCATCGCTCAGCCCCATACGTATGACGGGGCAGACAGGATGACCGACACGGGGATCTCCTACGACACGTTTGGCAACATCACCAAACTGCCGGCGGCTGATGCTGGAGGCAGCGAACTCGTCAACACCTACTACGTCAACGATCAGCTGGCCAGTCAAACGCAAAGTGGTCAGACGATTGGGTATGTGCTCGATCCTGAAGGTAGGCCACGGGAAACGATCTTCACCGGCAAAGTCGTGGCCACGGCCACCTCACACTACGGCGGCTCCGGGGTTGGTATGCCGAACTGGTCTGGCGAAGCCTCCGGCAAATGGGAACGCAACATAAGCGGCATCAACGGTGAACTGGTCGCCGTGCAGCACAATGGTGAAACACCGGTGCTACAGCTCGCGAACCTCCATGGGGATATCGTCGCGACGGCGCTTCTCAGTGAAACCGCCACTGAATTGTTGAGCAAGAACGGCACCACCGAGTTCGGGGTCCCACGGACGAGCTTGCCGCCAAAGTACTCGTGGCTGGGTGCTCACGATGTGCCGACCGAATTGCCTTCGGGAGTGGTGACAATGGGTCTGCGGTCGTATGTGCCCCAGGTCGGGCGCTTCCTGCAGCCAGACCCAGTGCCCGGGGGGTCTACAAACCCCTATGGATATACCCACGGAGACCCCGTGGGTGAAAACGATCTATCGGGTCAGTACGACATCACACTCTCAGCGACGATCGCGGGGGTCATATCCGAAGAAGGCGCTGCTACTGCGACCCGCGTAGCGTCCGAAGAAGCAGCCGCGAGGGCAGCGGCTGAAGCGGAGGCCCTGGAAATGCTCCTCATATCGATGGGCTACACCGACTTTGGAGCCGAATGGGAAGAATGGGAAGAAGAAGAAGGGGAATACGAATATGTAGCCTGGCACCAGGAAGCTAGTCTGAGTGACGCGGTGATGCTGGCTCCCGAAACAGGCAGCCAGCTTGGACAAAACTCTTCACCGCCTCCTGTCTGCGAATCTCTGACAGACCCGGACAATTGGCTTGAAACGCAAGGCTCCTCAAACCAAGGTTGCAGCGAAAACGTCATCCTAAAAAAATTGAGAAAAAAAGTCTGGAAAGCGGTCAAAAAAACTATTGGCACTATTTACAAAACCATAACTGCTCCGAATAAGCACTGTTACATTGGTGAAGTCAAGGCTGGACCATTCTGTGTATCCCTTCCTGAACCTCCAGAATTCAGAGGACCTCGAGGACCCGGAGGGCTTCCGATAGAGCCGTTGCCGGTAGCGCCTTGAGATGGAAAGCGTGTCCTTTCAACCCTTGAGTGCCGTGCCGCGTCGGAAGCTCGCCGCACGGCACTAGGCTGATTTTATTAGGGCGCCACTTGCCTGGACCGGAGCGCCGCGAAGATCCACCCTGCGACGAAGACGAACCCAGCAGAGATGCCGAAGACCCAGATGAGATCACCGAATACCTCGGCAATGCGGGGGGCAGGCTGGGCGAAGTGGCCCATGAGGTTGATTGCAAGGGCCGAGTTCTGAATCAGATCGGAGCCGGCGGCGAGCAAACCGAAGACCACGCTAAAACGGGCAAGGCGCGCGAGACGTTCGGCCCCCGCCGCCGCGAGCTGGCGGGCAGCGAAGGCGCAGCCTGCGCAGAGCAGTAGACCGTAACCGACGAGGAAGGGAAGCTCAAACGCGAGAAACCACCAGGCGGAGCGGCGACCATTCTGACCGAGTTGGTTGTAGGCCAGTTCGGCCTTGGCAGAAGTCCCGGCGAACTGGAAATCGCCCACCGAGACTCCGTGTTCAGTCATCGATGTCGCCGCGGCTCCGATCGCCATTGAGGAAAGGAGCACGATGAGGCCAAGGCCGATGACGACGCCAACGTTCGTAAGCCAAGCCGGCGGCCAGCGAACCTTCCCGGAGTGAGCGGGAGTGGCACTGGCGGAGGGTATAGCCATCGGCTGGTTCGATGCTATGGCCTCGATCGGCGGCACCGACTCGGATTCGTCGCTCTTATCGGCCTCGCCCAGGTCCCGCCGGCGGGCACTGCCAAGCAAATCCTCATCGAGCGCCAACGTGTCTCCGCGGCCGCACGATGGGGACCTTTATGGCAGTCGAGCGGGTCGAACCTCCTGAGGCCGTGAAGGTGATCGATACCGAGACCTTGAGCCGAGCCGAGCCAATCAGGGCACGTCTGCCCGCCTTGGCAGGCCTTATTACCAGTCTGACGGTGCCTGCCCGGCTGGCCTTCCCGGTTGCAGTCCCGTAGAGAACCGTGTGTGTCCGCGACGCCCGGGTGCCCGATGATCGCCGCGGGACAGCGGTCGTGGAGCGCGCCCGGAAGATTCCTGCGCCTGGTGCGAGCAAACTGAGGGTGATATTGCCGTGGGAGTCGGTTTTCACGCGGGCGACCTTGAACAGCGCAGAGAGGGCAACCGAACCGGGGCTATGTGCGCCGCCTGGACCCGGACCGCCGCCTCCTGATCCGCCTCCGCCACTCGATCCGCCGCCCAGTTTAGGCTGGGGTTCTTCACCTTCGACGACCGTGCCGATGACCGGTGTTCCGTTCTGGAGGACCTCGGTCCCTTCTTCGCCGGTCGCTATCTGGACCTGGCCGTCGAGGGGGCCGTAGGCGAGTGTGACGAGTGCCCCTTCTTCTGTCATCTCCGTCACGGTCAGCTTCAGGCCGTTGGCCGTGCCCGCGATCGTCACCGGTTCGAATGAGTTAGCTAGGAACTGGGTTTCGCCGGGGAACTCGAACAGGTCGATCTGATCGTTTTCGGCGGCTTCTTCGAGCGAGAGCGGTTCTGACACCTGTGTCGCTGCATGTACACTCCCCGTCGCTCGAGCGCGTGTGCCTCGAGCCACAGTCGCAGGTAGGACAGCCTGCGGTTTCGGTTCTCCGAGAGTCCCGCTGTAGATGCGGGTTAGCGATCCGCTGGCCGAGGCCGACCCTTCGGTCTTGCGCGGGGTGCGGCCGAAGTCCAGGTATTCGAGGTAGTCGTTCTCGACCGGCTGGGATTCGGCCTCCTTCATATGCGTGATGTGCCCGATGTCCTGGATGTGGACGCCGGGGTCGCTGGGTTGCGAGCCCATCTGTCCCATCGTCGCGCTCTTGGCGGGGACGGTTTCATCGCCATTTGTGACGCCGAGGTGGACCGTCGATTCGTCGCCTGGGCCTCCTTCGATCGAGATTGACCCTGGGGTCAGGACACCAGTTCCCACGACGACGCGGTAGTCGATCCAGTCGTAGTTGGTAAAAAAGTGATCATAGATCGATTCGTGGTTTGTCTGCGCGGCTTGAAAGAGCGTGGTGCTATTTCCAAGCGATCCCAGGAATGACGAGACAGACCGCCCCCCGATCGCCGCGGCACCGTCGAGGGACAGCCAAGGACCGAAGCTGGGGGACGGAAAGAGCTGCATGAGTCCAGCCAGGTTGTGACTGAAGTCCTTGAGTTCTTCCTTGATGAAGAAGTGATTGAGGAATGAGCCCGGGAGCTCGATTCCATAGGCCGAGGGGAAGATCGCCTTGGGGGAGCCCCAGTAGGGGGTCCCGACCGTCACCACGCGGGCGACTCGCTTGGCGTATTCGGGCTTTTCGACAAATGCTCGTGTCAGCAGCCCGCCGTAGGAGTGGGCCATGATCACGACGCGCTTGGCTCCCTCTTCAGTTGCGCATTTGTCTTTCTGGAGCGCTTCGGTGATCTTCGTGTTCAAGGCTTCGAAGTTCGGCTGGGGCGCCTTGCGCCAGTCCCAGCCAAGGACGTTGGCGCGTTCGCAGTTGAAGCGCGTGTTCGAGGCGCCGAACGTTTCTTTGATCCATTTCGCGATTTCGCGGTAGGCAAACGGTGAGATCAGTTCGCCCGTTGGGGCGGCGTCGGAGCAGACCGCGTTGGTCTGGCCGTCGGAGGCGAGCGACATTTCGTTGAGGTGTCCATAGTTGAACCAGGCTGTCGAGCCGCAAGCCTTGATTTCTGAGCCGAGGAAACCCGGGATGAAGAGGACCGGCAGCTGTTGGGCCTGAACGTCCCAGAGCGAGCGGGAGAACCCGCCGCCGTCGTAGTTGACGCCGCCGCTGTCGATCCAGCCAAGCTCGAAGCGATCACGGGGTTCGTCGCTGCGGATGTCGCCTTCGGGGTCGGGGGTGTGTTCCTCGAAGATGCCGCAACGCTTGGTCATTTTTCCTGCGACTTCGACCTGGTCGCAGTCATCGTGGAGAATTCCGTTGCCGGTGTTCGAGTACCGGGTGAGGACAGTCGGCAAGCCTTCGGCGAGGATTTCGTCTTCGCCGCCTTCCACGTTCACGACATGATCGTCAAAGCCGGTCCCAGTGCGAGTCGAGTAGGTGACGTGTTCCCCATCGGGGGACACGTCGAAGTCAGTCACAACTTTAGGGTCGGCGATCATGCTAGGTTCGCCGCCACCCGAGGAGAGTAGACCGAGAACCTGTCCCTCTTCGTTGGGTTCGTCGTATGCGGTCACGATGCCCCGCTTGCTCCATACGTCGCTCAGGTATATGCGGTCTTCCCCCGTTGTCAGCTGGGTCTCCCCACCACCTTTGGCGGACGCCGTCCAAATATTGATTCCTCGCTGTGAATACATCGAGTCGATTTCGCCGGCTTGGACCGAGCGGACGAAGGCGATCGTGTTGCCATCGGGGCTCCAACTCGGCATGTAGTCGGCGACCGAATGGCCGTTGCATGGATTGCATTCCGGCGGCGGTATGACGGCTTCAGCGGGGAACGTGATCTGCTTGGGTTCGCTGCCGTCCGCGTTGGCGACCCAGATTGCAGTGTGGTAGCCGACGACTTCGTCGGGCCAGCCATCGTCCTGTTCGATCTTCGAGTAAGCAATCTTCCTACCGTCCGGCGAGAAGACAGGCGTCGAGGCTTGGCCGAGGATGACTTCGTCGGGGCCCGTCTGATAGTGGAAGGTTTCTTCCTCGAGGATCTTTATGCCCTTGTTCGGTTCGCTCGGCGTGGCGAGACCCGGGTCCCAGAGCTTGAGCGGGAACTTGCTTGCGATCCCCCCGCCCCCGTCGACATAGACGATCTTGCCGGGAGTGCCTTGGTACTCGGCGGCGGCCTCGCCAGCGAGCAGCGCGAGCGCAGCGAGCGTCAGGAGTAGTAGGGCAAGCATCCTCGTGCTCCTCTGGACCGTCCGTGATCCTGCCCCCATGCTGCGGATTATTGCCTATCGGGGGCCGGTGCGCTAGCCGAAGCGATCGAGCCCATGCCCGATCCTAGGGCTCATAGGAGACCATCAAGCAGGCGCTTCACGGACCGGCGAGGGTCGGCGTAGTGACCAGAGCCTCAGGCGGGGTTGGCCATCGATGGGATCAGCTGTTATCGAAGCCCACGCCCGAAAGGCGCGGTTTGCCGCTCAGCCTGAAGAGCACGATGTAACCGTTGCCATCGACCTCGAGCTGTCGGTGGGGCAGCTTGAGGTCGACCTCCACCTGATGATCGCTTTTGCCGTCTAGGTCAACTGTCGCCAGCTGCTGGAACTTGTGACCACCGACGGGATACTTCGTGAACGCGAGCTCGACGCGACCGCATCCGTGGCAGCGCTCGGCGACGAGCTCAGCCTTCGAAGGTGCGAAGAACGCCCCATCGCCGATCGGCTGCGTGAGGTAGTCCCCATGCCCCAGCACGATGTAGTGGCCGCGCCAGGCCTTGGGGTCCTTGACGCGATGGAACCCATAGGGACCCCAGAACGGCGCGAACGATGTGGGGATCGTGGTACAGGAGGTCTTGGTATTCGACACGTTCCCGACCTTGTCCCGCGCGTCGACCTTGACGCAGACCGTGGCGCCGGTGCCGGGCGTGAGCAGTAGCGCCGTTCGCTTCGTGCGGGAGTACTGCTTGACCTCGATCACTTCTTCGCCGCGCTCGTCCTGTCCCGTCGAGTCCTCGGGGACGGTTGTAACCGTCACGTCATAGGACACGGCGCTCGGGTCGCTCTTCCACTGGGCTTGGAGTCGCGTCCCGAGTGTGAAGGTCGGCGTTGTCAGCAATTTCGAGAGCGGGTTGGTGAACGTCGGGCTGAGACCGGGAGCCGGCGCGGCTTTAGGAATCGGCGAGGCGCTGCTTGATTTCGCGTGTGGAGCGGCAAAGATCGTCACTTCCGGGCGCTTGGGCGGTGTCTGATCGCTTGTCCATGAGTACACGGCCGGCGTCGGGTCGACGTTCCCCGCCGCATCCACCGCGCGGACGCTGAACTGGTGAGGGCCGGAGTGAAGTACATCGACGCGATCCGGCGAGGTGCAGGTAGCGAAAGGCGCGCTGTCGAAGGAGCACTGGAAGGTGGCGTTCATCTCGCTGGAGGTGAACGTGAACGCCGGGTCGGATTCGCCGACTATGTCGCCCGGATTAGCAAGCACGGTATCCGGCGGGGTGGTGTCGACCGTCCATGTGATCGGCTGCGCCTGTGTGTCGACGTTGCCAGCGGGGTCGACCGCCTGGATCAAAAGCGTCCGCGTTGCATCCGCGAGGCCGGTATAGGTGACAGGCGAGGTGCAAGTCTGCGCCGGGGAGCCGTTGAGCGAGCATTGAAATGTGGCCGTGACGTCCGGCGAGTTGAATTCAAATGTGGCGGCCGTGGAGTTCGAGAGCGCAGGCGGCTTTTGCGTGACGACAGTCGTGGGCGAAGTGAGGTCGACCGTCCAGTCGTACTCAACGGGTGGGGGAGCGGTGGCGCCGGTGCCGCTTCCCTGCACTGAAAACTTGTGCGGACCTTCCGAGAGGTCGGGGAAGTCCTGGGGCGAGGTACAGGTCGCGGGAGTCGCACCGTCGAGCGAGCACTTGTAGGGCCCCGTTCCGGTCCACTCGAAGTGTGCCGAGGTGTTATTGGTCTGCTTCGGAGGGGTCTTCGTGAAGAGGACGGAGGGCGTCGCCGCAGTCGCGGTGGCGACGACCACCGTGACCACCACTGCCATCAATGCCCAGATCCACCGGCGCACGCGAGCAGTCTGCCATACACCCACGGGCACCGCAAGGAAGGCTCGTCCTACTCCTCGTCCTCCGATGATCCGCCGCGACCTTGCTGTGCGCCACGGCATCGACAGTGTGCCCGATGCGATGTCATCCTCAGGTCGGCATCTCAGCTTGGAATGCGCTCAGTGGCGACTTGTCGCCAACGGACCAATTGTGGCCGAAGGGATCTTTGAATCTACCCTGCCGGTGAGTGCCCCAGGGCATCTGGTGCTCCTTAGTTGCCGACCCGGCTGTGGCTCCTGCGGCGATGGCGCGTGCAATGAAGCCGTCCGGATTATCGACGAACACCTCGACCCGACAGCTCGTCACCGCCGCCCGGGCCGGATCGGTCTCAGCAGGGTTCTGTGGGTTGACCTCATGTAGAAAGAAGGGGGCGCCCTCGACCTCAAGACCCGCCACGCCGCCCAGGTTCCAGAGCTCTTTGGCACCGAGCGCGTTCTTGTACCAATCAAGGGCTGTTGCCCCATCGGGGACAATCAGCATCACGGAGATCACAGTGTCTGTTGCGCTCATATCACACGTCCGATGGGTCGATCACTTGCGTGATTCTATCCTCGAATTGTGGCAGGCAATGAGGATGCGGGGCGTGCGCAGACGATCCTCTCACGGAGCCAGCCGAAGTCAAAGCGAACGGATCTGGTTGCTCGCCGGTGGGCCGTCGCTAGGCTTTCTCGAGTAATGATGCGCTCGAGATTGCTCGCGGTTCCGTTTGTGGGGTTGGCTCTGTTCGGTGTCGCCAGCGCAGCCGATAGTCCAGACGCAGCTATCACGAATGCGGCCCTCGCGCCCTATCGCGACGAGCTGCTGAGAGACGCACCTGCCCTCTGCTCGGACCTTACGCGCTCGCCTACTATCGTGCCGAGCGCATCACAGGGAGCGGTCTGCGAACAAGCTGTGCAAAGCGTGTTCGCGGCGGCCGCCTCCCCAAGCCTCCCTCACGACATGGCGTTCTCTCTGCGTGCGATCGCTAGCCACTTGGCAATCGAAGGGCACCGCGCGACAGGGATGTTTTCACTGATTGCCAGCGAGTCGACCACAGAGCATGGGACCCCTGACGTGAAGATCGTGTCGCTAGGCAGATACCGGCTCAGCCTCGAAGAAGTCGCCGGACGATGGCTCGTATCGTCCCAGGCTCGGCTCAGCACAGTTGACGACTGCCAGCTGAAACCCCACGGCCATTGCACTCCGGGCGTCGAGGACCTCCTGTTCATGCTCGGAATTCCGCTAGGCCAGACACCAGAAGAAATGCTTCCCACCCCGATTGCGATACGGAGGGCCAGCAAGCGCGAGCAACGAGAATTCGCGGCTGGCCGTACTGTTCTCGCCCAGTCTGGCTGCCTGGCCTGCCACAGGATCGGCGACGAGGGCAACCCTGGTCCCGGGCAGAACCTCACGCACATCGGCACACGACTTTCGTTCCGCCAGATCAAGCATGCACTGCTGTCGCCGCGTGAACCGATGCCTTCGTTCAAGAACCTCCAGGCCAAGAAGCTGCAAGACCTCATACGTTTCCTGTCCCTAATGCGGTAGCGGCAGAGGTAGCGTCTCCTGATCACGAAGCCAGGCGGCAATTCTTGCCTCTCACTCCCGCGTACCTCCATTACGCGTCGGCGTGAGTGAGGCAGCAAACTACAGGTCCCATGGAGAGTCTCGGCTACCAGGATCTTTACGGACGGTGGTAGGCTGCAACCGTACCGTGACATCGGTTAGTTCCGCCGCCGATAATTGTCCGAATGGAGCCAGCCGGGATCGAACCGGCGACCTCCTGCTTGCAAATTTGGGTGGGATGGTGGTGGTTGGTGTCGGTTGGCCTTCGTTGACGCTCCAGCGCAGCTTTGTTCGCTCAATGATGCTCTTTGGTGGCGGTTGTTTTCGCTATGTGCTTAGTCCCTGCTTCGTTCCCAGAACGTGTCGCCGTACTCGGCTCTATGCATCGCGAGCGTCCTGAATGTGCTGTGGACTCGAACAGGTAGGGGCAGGCGTCTCGTGCTGTTGAGGTATCGATGCTCTCGGGCATCGATATGCGCTCTGGTTCGCAGGATGGCCACATAGAATTCCGCTCTGGCCAATCGAACGCTTCGTCTGGACTACTCATGCACTGCTCCGGCTTGACGAGCGGTGCATGAGTCAGTCCGATGTCGAGAACGCTATTCGCGACGGACACGGAGGAAGCCAGATCAATGAAGGACAGGCAGATTGGCTCATCGAAGCATAACTGCATACGGAGTCCGATTTGAAGCTATCTACGATCATCCTGTTGGCAACGATGAGACAACCGCTCGTATCGTGTCTGCCTGGCGTGTGGACTCGCCGTAGGGGATCGAGCAAGGTACTCTGGAGGAAGCCATGTACGCCTATTACGATCGCGAAGCGGACATCGCCTGGCTCCCCGCCGGCGAGTCCGACGATGTCATCAGCGAGCGAGTCCCCGGTGGACTACGTGACTACGACCGTGTTACCCACACGCTAGTAGCGATCGAGGTCTGGGACGCCAGCACCAGACTGCCTCGAACGCTCCTCGAAGCTCTGCCGGCTCCCAGCGCTCCGCACAGCGCCGCCGCATAGTCTCGGCTTGGCCCGGCTCGCTCGCTGGGCGAAGCGTCTTCATGGTCACCTCAGAATCGTGATCGGCGAGGATCTGTAACGCTTCACCGTAATCCGCGATCACACGCTCGCCAAGGCTACGTATCCGCCCTCGTACCGTCTAGTCCCGAGAATCGTCTACGGGCCAACCGAAATCAAACTCGAACAGCTTGCGCGACCCCCAGCGGACGCATGTCGCTTGATGAGGTAACCGGCAGCCGACGGGCGGCTCAGCCGTTCCATCCGGTCACCCTCCTTACGAGGTTGTAGATCTCGTTGTCCAGTCATTGCGGTCTACCAGATCCCCTTCGTCGGCGCCTCGCCATCAGCAGTGGGTACGTCTCAGCGACCAACCGTCCTGCGGTCGGGCGGCCCACCCCTTCACCTCGACTGGCGCGTGCCGGGCCAACCGTCAAAGGCCTCTAGCGGTACCGTTCGGCCAGGCCCAGAACAGCAGAGGAGCGTTGACCGCAATGAAGGCGTACCGGCTTCGCAGTGTCACCCTGCATGGCAACCGCTACACCTATCGCCGGGCCGGAGCCGGCCCGGTAGTGGTGCTGATTCACGGCATCACGTCGGACTCGACGTCCTGGGCGCAGGTCATGCCCGGCCTGGCCAAGCACTTCACGGTCATCGCACCCGACCTGCTCGGCCATGGCGGCTCCGCCAAGCCGACGGGGGACTATTCATTGGGAGCCCATGCGAGTCTCGTGCGCGACATCCTGCAGGAGCTCGGACATGACCGGGCCACTTTCGTGGGCCACTCGCTCGGGGGCGGCGTTGCGATGCAGATGGCTTACCAGTTTCCCGAGCGCTGCGAACGGCTGATCCTCGTGGACAGCGGCGGCCTGGGCCGCGAGGTCAGCCCGCTGCTCCGCGCGGCCACGCTTCCCGGTGCCGAGTACGTCTTGCCGATCCTCACCAACGGACGGCTGCTCGATGCCGGGCGGATAGTGGGAAGAGCGATGGGAGCCGTCGGCCTGCCGCCCGGCACGGATCTGCGCGAAAGCGCCCGCGGCCACTCCACGCTCGCCGACAAGGTCACCCGTGAAGCGTTCCTGCGCACGGTGCGCTCGGTCGTCGAGCCCAGTGGCCAGCGGGTCGACGCCACCGATCGCCTCTACCTGGCCGAACGCGCGCCGATGCTCTTCGTCTGGGGCCAGAACGACACGCTGATCCCCGTTTCCCACGCCCACCGCGCGCACGCCCAGGTCCCCACCAGTCGTCTGGAGATCTTCGAGGACTCCGGTCACTTTCCCCAGCTGGACGAGCCCAAGCGCTTCGTCGAGGTGCTCAGCGAGTTCATCGCCACCACCAAGGCCCAAGCACTCGAGGCGGATCGCTCGACCCGCCAGCGCCCGGCGAGACGCTCGTGAGAGCGAGAAACTGAAAGGCAATACTCCACTGAGAGCCGACTCCCTCGTGCCGGTTGCAGACCGACATCCACTCCGTCAAACTCGAGCGGGCGGCCTACATAGTCAAGCGATCGTTGATGTCGTCTCGCGCCCTTGACGGATCTACGTGTCGGCCGAGCGTCCAGTCTTGGCGAGAGAGCATGACCCAGCAGAATGCCTGCTGTCGCGCTAAGAAGACCGTACCGAAGTAGCTAAGCGCGTTGCTGATCGACGTTGCCACGAGCATAGCCATCGATGCTATAGACGAGCAGCAACGCGCTAGCCATCTGTGCTCTCCGCGGGTTTACACGAGACCCGGAACCTCCGGTGAAATGGAGCCAGCCGAGATCGAACCGGCGACCTCCTGCTTGCAAATTTGGCTGGGGTGATGGTGGTTAGTGCCGTTGGACTTTTATTGCCTCCTAGAGCAGATTTGTTTGCTCAACTGTGCTCGTTGGCGGCGGTTACTTTCACCGTGTGCTTCGTCCCTGCTTCGTTCCACGAATATGTTGACGCTCTCGCTCGTGGTAAACGAGGCGACGCCGTCCGTTCAAGGGTTGGCTGCGGCCGTCTTCGCTGCGCCCGAGCCAGCAACCGCAGCCGCGCGCAGGTGGGTGACGGGAATAGTCCGCTCGAGTGCCTTGAGCCCAGGAGAGCTTGTCCGAGTGGCTGTCCTGGTCCGGGAGGTTGAAGTCAGGGCGGTGTCTCCATAGCTGACTATGACCTGACCTAGCCGCCGACTGGTCGCTCAACGCCGACCGCCGCCCAGGCCGTCGAGGTCGCCTGGGACAGGCAGATGACACCGAGCTTGGCGTAGATGTGCTGGAGATGCTTGTCGACAGTGCGCGTCGCGATGCTCATCTGGGCCGCCGTCTGGGCCGGTGAGTGGCCGAGGGCGAGGAGACGCAGTGTGTCGGCCTGACGTGGGGTGAGCCCCAGTCCGCGCAGTGCCGCAGCGCTCAACTCTCCTGGTCCTGCTTCGATCAACAGCACCGTGCGCCGGTCAGAACGGCGGCTCGGCAACAAGCGCACGAGTACCTTCCCCCCGGCACTCTGCAGCACGAGTGGCTCGGTGGCCGAGCGTGATCCGCGGTGCTCCGAGATCCATGAGCGAACCTCCTGCGTCAACCCACGACGCATCGCATCCGGATCGCCCAGCAATCGTCGCGCGCCGTCGGTTGCGAACTCCACTCGTCCGTGTAGATCGAGCACCACGACGTGGCGGCCAAGCGTATCGAGGCCTTCCTCGAGTGCAGCGAGTGTCGCTGTGCGGGCACCCCGCAGCTCGGCGTTGCGGTAGGCCTGGATCAGATGGGGGCGCGCGAGTGACAGCAGCTGCACCTCGCGGTCTGAGAAGTCCTCGTGCCCGCGGCTCAACGCGATCCCGAGGACCAATGGCGAGCGGGCGGGCAGGGTGAAGGCGATCTGACTCTCGACCCCGAGCGGCCGGTAGACCTCTTGGTAGAGGGCAAGTCGATGAAACGCCTGCTGGGCCATCACGTCCGAGAACCGGTACGGACGGCCGTCGCCCGTCCGGCGAATCCGGATCAGCAACGGGTTCTCGTGCGCGAGCTTCGAGAAGATGGAGACTAGGTACTCGGGAATCTCGGGAATCGCCACCACGAAGGTCTCTTCGGGCTCAGTGGCGACCTCGTTGTAAGACGCCCACTCGGAGGGCACCATCCGGTTGAGAACTTCGAGTACGCCTGAGCGGAACTGGCCGAGATCCTCAAACCCGTATGCCTCCCCGACGAGCTCCAAGATCAATTGCGTGTCCGTGAGCGTCTGACCGCGCATATGCACGCCAAGTATGTCCACTTGCGCGTGCGGTGTGCGTAGAGATGCGTAGAGGTGCGATGGCCTCAAACGCACGCAAACCGATAAAAGACAGCGATCTCTCTCCAGGGCAGGGCCTGAGGTATGCGTTGCGCGAGGCCCGTACAGGTCAGAGGAGCCGGTGGATATCCATACAAGATTAAGGGGCCACGATGACCGCTTGGACCAGCCGTTTGCAACCGTCCCCCGATCTTGGTGTTGCCGTTGGACCGGCGGCTACTCACAGGGCCGTAGTGCCCAGGCGCATGCTGGTTGCGATCGCCCTAGCATGCCTGGCGCTCGGTTTGATGCTCCACCAAGGTTTGGGCGGAGTAAGCCGGCCGGCGGGAGATGGTATCGGCGCGCACGCGGCCTTGCCTGCGGGGTTGTTGAGCTTGCCGGTGGCGGCGCAAGGTTCGGTTTCGGCTGCGTTGGGGCGTGACCAGGCGGCATATCGGATCGAAGGGTTGGCGGCGCACAATCCGGCGCAGCGACTCTCGGCACGGTTCGGGCGCTCAGGCGTCGCGATTACGGCAGCCTCGACGCGATTTGCCATCTCGTTGAAAGCGTTCGGGCGTGGCAGCGCGCTGATGGCACTTTCGCCGGTATCGCCTGTGGCAAGTTCCGATCGCGTCAGCTATGCGCACGGCTCCCTGCGTGAGTGGTGGACAAACGGGCCGTTGGGTCTGGAGCAAGGGTTTGCTCTCGCGCGGCGTCCGGCAGGGGCAGACGCGTTGACGCTTTCGCTTGCGGTGCCCGCGAGCGCGCATCTCGCTCACGGCACGCTGTTGCTGCCGGGTGGCTTGCGCTACGCCGGCATGCACGCCACCGATGCCGATGGTCGTGCTTTGCCCGCTTGGCTTGAGATGAGCGCTGGGCGGGTCCTCCTGCGAGTGAACGATCGCGGAGCGCACTATCCGGTACGGATCGACCCGTTCGTCCAGCAGGCGGAGCTGAGCGCAAGCGATGGTGTCGGTGGCGACGAGTTCGGCTACTCCATCGCGGTCTCGGGTAACACGGTCGTCGTCGGCGCGCCCGAACACAAGGTGGGCGCAAACGCCCAACAGGGCGCGGTGTACGTGTTCACGATGGGAGCCGGCGGGTGGGCGAACGCGACCCAGACCGCCGAGCTAACAGACTCAGCCGGACCCGCGGGCGCCGAGCTTGGCTACTCGGTCGCGATCTCGGGTAACACGATCGCTGCCGGCGAGCCGGCGGGTACCGAGCTGCTGCACGACTCCAACCCCACCCATTCTCAGGGCACGGTCGATGTGTTCACCACCACCGGCGCCTGGACGAGCACGGGCACGCCGAACGCCCAGCTGACCGAATCAAGCGAAACGGATGTCCTCGGTGGCGAGCTCGGCTGGTCGGTCGCGATCTCGGGCAAAACGATCGTCGCCGGCGCGCCCTTCGACGGTACCCATGGTGACCCTGAAGGTGAAGCGTTCGTGTTCACCGAACCTGTAGGCGGCTGGTCGGGTGCCCATACCGAGGCCGCCGAGCTGAAAGAGAGCGACCCCTCTGGCGAGGATCATTTCGGCGAATCGGTTGCGATCTCAGACAACACGGTCGTCTCCGGCGCGCGCTACTTCGCGCAGTCGAGGGGCGGGCCCGAGCAGGGTGTGGCATTCGTGTACACGGAGCCTGGGGCCGGCTGGTCGGGCACCCTAAACCAGACCGCCGAGCTGCTGGCAAGCGACCCAAGCGGCTCCGACGAGCTTGGATACTCGGTCGGAGTCTCGGGTAACACGGTCGTTGCCGGTGCGTTTAACCACAAGGTGGGCATAGAGTCGGGCCAGGGCGCGGCATATGTATTTGCGATGCCGGACGGTGGGTGGAAAGACATGACCCAGACCGCCGAGCTGACAAGCAGCGAACCCATCGAAGGCAACGCCCTGGGCTTCTCCGTTGCGATCTCGGGCAACACGATTGTCGCCGGTGCACCCTCCCATCAGGTGGGCCAGAACAGCGGCCAGGGAATTACGTACTTGTTCACGGAACCGGCGGGTGGCTGGGTGAACGCGGCCCAAACCGAAGCGCTGACAGCAAGCGACGGCACCCCCAGCGACAACTTTGGCTACTCCGTCGCGATCTCGGGCAGCACGATCGCCTCCGGCGCCTATCGGCACGTGGCAGGCTCGAACACGGCGGACCACGGTGCGGCATACGTGTTCGGCCCCGGCAGCGGACCGAGCGGAGGCTCAACCGGTGGCGGCGGGAGTACCGGAACAGGAACTACCGGCGGTGGGACCGACAGGCCCCACTCCTACCCCAAGCGTCCACGTCGTCTCGGTCTCCGGTGGCCGCGGCAAGCTCACAGTGACCCTCTCATGCCCGGCGGGCGGCGCGGCATGCGCGCCGGTGAGCCTACAGGCCACGGTCAGGGAGCACCTCAAGGGCAGCAAGATCACTGCGATCACAGCCGGCGGCAAAAAGAAGAAAGCGCACGCAACGACGAAGCAGGTCGTGGTGGCGAGCGGCGGGGTGACACTCGCGGCGGGCGCGACGAAGGCTCTTACGCTGACGCTCGATTCGACCGGACAAGCGCTGCTGTCGAAGTTCGGCAAGCTCACAACGATCGTAACCGTCAGCTCGGGTGGCACGGTGATCGATACGACCACCGTCACGGTGCAGAAGACAAAGCCGAAGAAGAAAAGGAAGAAGTAGAAGTTATCTGCACACGATCAGGCAGTCGCGAGGAGTTCGGCGAGAGGCCAGGCCGTGCGTAATTGGCTGATGTTGGTGGCGACCGCGACGGTGCTGGTGGCGATTGCGAGTGTTGGCTTCAGCGCCTTTGCTTCGGCCGCGCCGGCGGCGGCCCCACCCACGCACGCGCCAACATGCCGGCTGTGCTGGACCTGATTGCTGGCGGGCGCATATCTCCGCGCCTAGTGACTACCGACGTGCAGGCCTTCGATGCCGCCGAGGCGATCACCTCCGCGGGCTTCAAGCCCGGGCTCGTATGAGACCCGATCATCGCCTAAACAGGAGCGGCGACCCGACAGTGAGTGACGGGAACGGTCCATTGTGTCGACTTCCGCATGAGCATTTCGAGAATGGAGCCAGCCGGGATCGAACCGGCGACCTCCTGCTTGCAAATTTGGCTGGGACAGTGGTGATTGGCGTCGATTGGGCTTCATTGGTGTTCTAGAGCGGCTTTGCTCGCTCAATGATGCTCGTTGGTGGCGGTTGTTTTCGCCGTGTGCTTCGTCCCTGCTTCGCCCTAACTCAGCGCTAAAAGCGCTCGCAACAATGAACCGGATCGATCTATTCGATACTGCGAAGAGCTGAGCGGAGACGCTCTGCGACATCCTCGGGTCTCGTGCCCGCGCTGAAGCTGATTATCCAGTCGGCCAACTCCGGGTCTGATGCGGCAACCCGAAGTCCGTTGATCTCAAGGAAGGTCAGCATCGCCACAAGGGCAGTGCGCTTGTTGCCGTCGATGAATGGTTGGCCCTCAGCGATGCCGTGAGCCAAGACGGCCGCCTGGAGCGCCAAGTCCGCCGACTGGTAGTGGGCGTAAGCCTCTGGTCGCGCAAGCGCACCTTGCAGACCATCGCGATTACGTAGCTGGTCTGCCCCCTCCAGGGCCGTGGCCTCGATGATCAGCGCCTAGAGATCGAGCACGTCCGGCAGCGTGAGATAGACCAGCTCCGGCTCGTCCGGCTCCTCGCCCTGCATACCTCAGCGTTGAGGAGCGTCGGGATCGTGATCGGCGAGGATCTGCAACGCCTCACCGTGATCCGCGATCACACGCTCGCCGACGCTGCGTATCCGCTCGCGGACCTTCTCGGTGGACATGATCCGCAACTCGCCGCCGGGAAGCTCCTCCACCAGTACTGAGGAGCCCGGCGTATAACCCTGGGACTCGAACTCCCGTGGAATGGAGATCACGTTGCTATTGCCGACACGGCGTACCTTCACGACCTTCATGCGCCAAGTATATACACGGATAGCCTGGTTGGCATCTACCTTAGTCAAACCTCATTGCATCCCTGCATCCGTCCGAACTTGATCGACGTCCCTCGATGTCAAAGGTGCCCAAGTGGCGAGTCTTAATTAAGGACCTCATCAGCGCAACGAGGTAATCGTCGTCAGGGGTCGCGAACCCTCGAGGGCGAAGCGTCAACAGGTCCCCGACTGCAGAGTTAATAAACGCCGACACCAGCACGACGGCGCGAATCAAGCCCGGCTGCGTGCCCTGCGTACCGCGCGAACTTCCTCCACAGCGAATTGGTCGGCATCCTCGGCCGCCAACGTACCCTGCGCTTGCGCTTCGTCAAGAGCGCGCAGGCCGAGAAAGACAGCAAGGGCGTCGTCGACTACCTGATCGTTGCTCTTGCCGGCCTCGCCCAGATCCTGACAGCGAGCGTGGCTAACCAAATTCTCATCGAGCGTCAGGTTGATCTTGCGCATTACCACGGCAGTGGAGCCAGCCGGGATCGAACCGGCGACCTCCTGCTTGCAAAGGATCCCGTGGGGTACCTTATAGCGGACCAGAAATCCTCATGTTTGCAGGGGTTTTGTTCGTAGACCCGGCGCTCGAATGCTGAGGACGGTTGCCGGAATATACCCCCATTTTCCGGGACCTGCACGGACGTTTCGACAGTGAGTGCCAAAACTCGGTCGCAGCAGACTTCGGCGGTCGATATCAACGACGAGGCCGTAGGCGGTGTTAAGCGTGAAGCCGGCATCGGGCTCTCGCCGACTGTCAGTTGGCAGTTGCCATCGCCGGCACCGCGTGGCACTCGTCGAGGCGTCGATGCAGATAGGACATATGGCCGAGCTCATCGACCGCGTCCTGCTCAGTCATGGTCGAGTTGATCTTCGGCTCGTGAGCCGTGGGGTTGCGCAGGCCACCAAACACACCGCGCATTGAGTTCGCCAGCCCGCTTTGGCGAGAGCGGTCGGTATCTGAGGACATGCAGTTGAGCGCGAGCAAAGGATGGCCTCGTTTTCCCATCTCGAACACGGCATCTATAAGAGGAACGCCGTCCTCTGTTCGGCCGGTGCGCTGGCGGATCTCGTCCGCGAGACTCTTCGAGGCCTCAAGCACTGCATGGAAATAGTTGTCGTCGTTGATCTCCATCACGCAATACCGCAGTAGGCGCGGATGCGCGCCTCGATCGACAAGCTGGCTGCGAAGCCGCATCGCTCGACGACGAGCCTCACTCAGGGTCTCAACCTGGCTCCTCAGCTGCAGCTTCCCGGCATCGTTGACGTGATAGCCGGCGAAGGCCAACGGCACGTTAACCTCCGCCCGAAGCGCCTCGAAGACGACTGGTGACTCGTGGAACCGAACGGGGGCGAGCGCCTTCGCCACAAATGCGAGGACTGCGTTGGCGCATTCGTCGCGGCGTTGACGCGCGCTCAGGGCATCGAATAGACGGTCGCGCTTGGAAATCATCACGTACGTGCCGCGCGGCGCTGGAGGCGTCGGATCTTGGATACGTGCGGCCGTAAGGAGTTCGTTGATCTCCTTATTTGTAAGCCCGCCTTCGGTGCGCGCCAGCACGTTGCAGAGACTGCGGATGATCGACTCATCTATGACGGCATATCGCTTTGCTGCCATGCGGACAGCAACCTAGCGGTGTGACCGGACGGAACATACGTTCGATGAATTGTCCGGTCACTTGAGCGTGGGCGTGTGTGTTTGGCGTTAGGAGACGTGAAGGGGCCAAGCTGGCGCACCACGATCAGTTCCGCATCTGTGAAGCAGGCGTCTCAGGCGGGACCCCTCGGTGCCCACCTGAGATCTCGTCGGCGACGGCGATCCGCTCGACCTCGGCGTATGTGGCCCGGCGATTAGGGTTCTAATAGTGGACGTTGACTCAGAGGATGAGGGCCGGGCGACGCAAGTCGTCAGGCTCTACGAGAAGGGCTACCGGCAAGCGGCGGTAGCGAGCAAGGTCGGCATCTCGAGGGAGCGCGTTCGACAGATTCTTGATGCCCAGCAAATCCCAAAACGTACGCCTGATGAGCAGCGTGAGCGGGACTATTGGCTCACGATTGAGGGGCGGGAGGGCGAAATTGAAGCAGCGTTTTGGGCCGCGCGGGACTTCGCAGAGGTTGCGCGGATAACCGGCATCCCGCGGAACTCTGTCGAGAGGCTAATGAAGAACCTCTGGCCTGACGTAGATGTCTTCTTGGAGGTCGACTGGGGCATCACGCAGGTGTTCTCAGATGCCGACCTTCGCCAAGCGTTGCGAGACGCTGCTGCGGCCCCTGAAATGCCGAGTCCGATTACAGTCAACGACTACGACGATTGGGCCGCTCGCGTGCTTGCGCGGCCCGCGCGCCCGACAATCATGGGGCGCTTCGGCGGGTGGCGGGCCGCGCTGCTTTCGGCTGGCCTACCCGCGAACGTTCCGCATCGTCTGCCCGGCGAGTTCACGGCCGACGTATGCGTCGAAGCAATGGCGCGGTGTTGGAGGCAGACCGAAACCGCACCTTCTATGGCCGAATACAGCGCTTGGCAGAAGGACCACACAAGCGAGCCTGGCGCCGACATGGTCCGGTCGCGACTGCGGACGTGGACGAACGCAAAGCTTTCGGCATACGAGCGTGTGCATGGCAAGTATCCACCTGTCGGTCAAGACCAATCGCAATCGCAACCTAAGCCCGTCACCCCGTCTGTCGGTCGCGCTTACCGTCCACGAGACGTCGGAGAATGGCACAGCCCAAACGATGTATTCACGGTCGATCCGGCCCTCATCGAGCAACAGGTGCGAAGCCACTTCGCACTCGAGCGCCAGGTAGCTGACCTCGCACTCGAGCGGGGTCTCGTCCCTATCTCCCCGACGGACTCCGATCCTCAGTTCGACGTGGCATGGCGCACCGCACGCGGTCTGACCGTGGTAGAGGTCAAGTCGGCGACGCCCGACAATCTCGAATCGCAGATGCGGCTCGGCCTTGGTCAGATCTTGGGATACGCGGAGCTTCTTAGGAGGCAAGGCGAGCGAGTTCGGCCCGCGCTGTTGATCGAGCTACAACCAGCACCAATTTGGGCGCTTGTCGCCGCTCGGGTGGGTCTAGCGCTCGCAGACCCGGGTACGATGGAGCGCCTCTTTGCTGCTCAGTGGGAGGCACGATGATGTCGGAATCGCTAGTTGCCCGACCGACGGGGCCGCCAGAGAAGCGCACGGTTGCGGGCCGACCAGCTTCGCCAATTTAGACGGCGCCCTGCGGTGCAAGCGCCTCGAGATCCACGACATCGACAAGCTCACCACTTAGGAGGTCGCTGACGAACGTCTCCAGGTGGGCCGCGCGGCGGCCCACCTCACCCTCTAACGGACGCGGAACACCGCCGTGAACGAGGCGGCTGCGCATCTCGTAGCAGCTTGTGAAGAATGCCCACGGGGCTTCCTCCATGTACTGCCGCGGCCCAAGCCTTTTGGCAAGCTGCCTGCCAGCTTGCCCGATGCTTTGCTGGCGCAGCCATTCGAGCGATCCGATCAGTGACGACACCTCGCCGCGCTCTAGCCCAGATTCCTTCGTCTGCTGGATGAGGCCGTCCACGTGCTGTCGCACGGTGTCCGCACGCAATTCCGGTTCGATCAAAGTCTCAAGCGCCATCATGAGCATGACGAACCGCGCGTCCGTCGATGTCTCTGAGAAGGACGCGCTGTACAGATTGAAGGCGAGCGTTTCGCGCTGAGACACGCAGACATTCAAGTCGGCCGCAGCACTCACCGCGCCAAGAACGGCGCGTGGGTTGCGACCTATTTTGATCTCCACCGGCCCCATCCGGGCAAATTTCGGCCAGGGTCGTTGCCTGAAGATCATCGTGCCGAACTCGTCATTGAGAAGGGCTCGCCATGGCTCGACTCTTGGTATCCCCGGGAAGAGCTCCGCGAAGTGGGCAAGTCCATACTCGGTCACAACGCTCTTGCCAGCGGTCCTGTCCCCAAAGTCCGCGCCTAGGTTGGCACGCGCAAAGCCGCGTTCCGCGTAACCACGCCAGATGTGGGCCGCCTCCGATGCCTCGGCTTCAGTTCTATAACCACGGCCGATGATGGCTAGCTGCCGAGTGCTCTTGATTAACTCGTCGCCTCCAAGGGCTACCAGTCTCACGTCTTGGCCAACAGCGAGCGCCGCCTCTTTGGCACCAATGTCAAGGTTGAAGCGCTTACCTAGCTCAAAGCGCACGCGGAAGCAATAGGGCGAGCGCAGCCGAGCGGTTCCTATCAATAGACGTCGGATGCGCTGGTGTCGAATGATGGGCTGCCTGCTTCGCTGCCGGTCGCAGGGCAGGCTAGCAGCGAGCTTTGATCACAGTCAGTATTTTGGACTGATCCCGCACGAAAGGATTGAAGCCATAGATCCGCACACTTGGTACGCCTTGCAGAACGAACAGTTGGCGAAGCGACAGGCCTCTCCGTCAAGCGAGCCGCTGACCACGCCCTCCGGTGCCCCGATCCCCGCATGCCCAAAGTGCGGGGGCACGGCAGTTCGGTCCATCGACGCCGCGAACTTCGAGTGCAGCAACGGCGGTCACTGTCATGGGTATCGCTGGGTAGCTCGGTAACGCATAGAGGCGATCACGATCGCGACCCAAGTCGTCTTCGGCCTCGGGTCATCTTCGGCGACAGCCTCGCGGCTGCGAGGAGCAGAACACCGGAAGTCACCGGCTGAGCTTCGCTGGATTCCCGGACGGACGCGGTCGCGGGTGGAGCGCCCGCAAGCGCTACGGTTCAACGTGGTGGGTCGTTCTTGAAGATATTGACCGTCGAGGAGGCCTTCGAGCAGGAGCTCGCGGCAGATCCGCTGCGCGATTATCACGTTCTTTGGGACGAGGTGGACGAGTGTGACGTGCGTCGCCTCCGGCGAAAGCTTCAGCGGGCAAGAGTCGAGTCCGACATGCAGTCGTACTTGGCAGTTCATCCCGAGCTACTGATCCAGCACCTCGGTGGCGGGCATGGCCGCTGGGTGATTCCTCAGAAGCGTCTTGGTGCTCAATACGTCCCCGACTTCGTCATCGGAGAACGCCACTCTGGCGGTCGTTTCTGGACCGCGGTCGAGCTTGAGGGTCCGCAAAGGCCGATGCTCAACAAAGCCGGTGATCCATCGCGCTATCTTTGGCACGCTATCCGTCAAATCGTGGATTGGCGGGTGTGGCTGGAACACAACCGCGACTACGCAGCTCGCGACCCTAGCGACGATGGCCTCGGACTCGAGGACATCAGCCCAGCGCTCCCTGGACTCATCATCATCGGCCGACGCCAGGATCTTCCGGTTCGCCGTAAAGCATTTCGGCGAGGACTCGAACCTCAGCTCAATGTGCAGATCCACTCCTTCGATTGGTTGCTCCAACAGCTTGATGGGCGGGTCAAGTCGCTGGCGGCTTGGCGGGAGCGTCAAGAGCAGGCTCGACAGCCACAGTAGACGCGGAAGTCGGCGTCCAGCCGTCGCGGTTGACCAGGGTCGGCGGCCGGTCACTGGATCCCCACCCCGGGGCGGCCATCAACGCATAGTGCGCGCAACCAAGTTTCGCCCATCACTATCCGCCATCCCTGGGCTCGTGCCCGCCGCGCCCGAAATCGGGGCCGTTCGTCAGTTGCCGCGTTAGGCCGGGGCGCGCGCTCCGTCACCCAGGGGATGCCTGCGGCCAGAGGAAGGAGTGACGATCACCGCTTGTGAGGCGTGCGACAGGACAGTTGTGTGAGAACCGTTCGCGTGTTACGGGAGAGGTTACGTCCTGGGGTGCGCGCTTTCGCTATGAAGGGCGGCGGAGGTATCTGACGCTCGAAGCGGAATCGCGCGAGGAGGCGGTCCGGGAGATGGCTCTGTTGATGTTCAGGGTCCGCCGAGGGATTTGGGAGCCGCCGCGTAAGCACCGTCGACAGGCTTCCGGGCCGCCTCCACCGAAGTTGGCCGACTTCGCGGTGGACTGGCTCGCGGGCGAGAGGGTCCAAGGAGGCCGGCGCGGGACCGGCCTAGCGCCCGCCAGCTACGCCAGCCTGCAATGGCGTCTCGGACATTTGCTGCGCTTCTTTGGATCGACCCGACTCGACGAGATCACAGTCATGGACGTCGACCGCTACCGCCAGACCAAGCTCGGCGAAGGAGCCCTGTCCGCCGATTCGATCAACAAGACAGTGCTGACGCTCGGAGCGATCTTCGAGTTGGCCATCGAGTACGGGCTGGTCGCGCAAAATCCCACGCATGGCCGCCGTAGGCGCCTGCCCGTGAGTAAGCCCCGTCGTACATGGCTCGATCGCGCCGATCACATCGTTGCCCTGCTCGACGCTACCGGGGAGCTCGATCGAGAAGCCCAGCCGAGGTGCGGCCATCGCCGCGCGTTGCTCGCGACCCTCGTGTTCGCCGGGCTACGCATCAGCGAGGCACTCGCTCTGCGCTGGGGCGAGATAGATCTCGCTCGCGGGACGCTGCGCATCGATCAAGCAAAGACAGACGCTGGGATCCGCACGATCAACCTCCTGCCGGTCCTCCGCGACGAGCTCCGCGAGCACAGGGCTCGCGGCGAGCACACAGCCAACCAAGTCGTGTTCTCTACCAGCACCGGGCGAGCCGTTACCGCCACCAACGTCCGTAAACGGATTCTGCAGCCAGCGATAGCCCGCGCCAACGAAACACTGGAACGGCGAGACGAAGCCCCGTTGCCCGATGGGATCACCCCACACGCGCTGCGCCGTACGTTCGCCTCGTTGCTGTTCGCGATCGGGGAGTCGCCGCCCTACGTCATCAACCAGCTCGGGCATGCAACCCCAGCCCTCACCCTCGAAATCTACGCACGCCAGATGAACCAGCGAGACGGAGAGCCCGCCCGCCTACGAGACCTAGTCGAAGGCCGCCTCCAACCCGGCATGCAGCAAACTCGCATGTTCCGATGAAACGAGCTGGAGCCCAGGCCCCTTCAAGTTGAAGGCTTGATCGGGGTTCACCCCGGCGAAGCCTCGGGCAGCCCGATCGCCTGGTCGGCGCGCGAGCGCGCCACGGCAACCGACAGCGCGCGCACGTATGCCCGCGCGGCGGCGTCAATGATGTCCGTAGACACGCCCTGCCCTGCCCCGGTGAACCCTTCGATCTCGAGCACGACGGAGACCTCGCCGAGCGCATCTTGGCCCTCGGTGACGGCGCCGATCGTGAACTCGCTGAGCTTGGCGGCGACGCCCGTAGCGGAATTGATGGCCTGGAACACTGCGTCGATCGGTCCGTCCCCGATGAACGAGCCTGTGCCGACACCACCCTCGGGCAGCGTGACCGAGACCTTGGCGTGCGCTGGGCGCAGCGAGGAGGCCTCGACCTCGAAGGAGTCCAGCGAGTAGCCGCCGGTGTCCTCGCTGCGCAGCTCGTCGGTGACGAGCGCCTCCAAGTCCATCGCGGTCACCTGCTTCTTGCGGTCGGCGATCTCCTTGAAGCGCTTGAACGCCGTGTTCAGCGCCTGACCGTCGATCTGGAAGCCCATCTCCTTCAGCGCCTCGCTGAGCGCGTGACGGCCGGAGTGCTTGCCGAGCACGATCGAGTTGCTGGTCAGGCCGACGGTCCTCGCGTCCATGATCTCGTAGGTGGTGCGCTCCTTTAGAACGCCGTCCTGGTGGATGCCCGCCTCGTGTGCGAACGCGTTGCGGCCCACGATCGCCTTGTTCGGCTGCACGGGGTAGCCGGTCAGCCGTGAGACGAGGCGGCTCGTGCGCGCGATCTCCGTCGTCTCGATGCCCGTCCACAGGCCGAGGCTCGGCTCGCGCGTATGCAACAGCATGGCGATCTCCTCAAGCGAAGCGTTGCCGGCGCGCTCACCGATCCCGTTGATCGCGCACTCCACCTGTTGGCAGCCCGCTTCCAGCCCGGCCAGCGAGTTAGCGACGGCCATCCCCAGGTCGTCATGGCAATGCACCGAGAGGACGACATCGCGCAGGCCGGGAACTAGCCGGAACAGCTCCTCGAACATCGCGGCGAACTCGCGTGGCATCGTGTAGCCGACGGTGTCGGCCACGTTGATCGTCGTGGCGCCCTCATCGAGCGCGATCTGGATCACCTCGGCCAAGAACTGCACGTCCGAGCGCGACCCATCCTCGGTTGAGAACTCGACGTCATCTGTGTATTCGCGCGCCTGTGCGACGGCCGCGCGTACCTGCCCCTTGACATCTTCGCGCGTTGTTTGCAGCTTGTGCTTAATGTGGATGTCGCTGGTCGCGATAACCATGTGGATACGCGGGCGCTGAGCGTCGCGCACGGCGTTCCACACGGCCTCGATGTCCTGACTGACAGTGCGCGCCAGCCCGCAAATCACCGGCCCTTCGACCTCCCGCGCGATCGCCTGCACCGACTCGAAATCACCGGGAGACGTAATCGGAAAGCCGGCCTCGATCACATCGACGCCGAGGCGTGCGAGCTGATGGGCGATCTCCAGCTTCTCAGTCTTGTTGAGGGAAATCCCCGGCGACTGCTCGCCATCGCGCAGCGTCGTGTCGAAGATCAGTATGCGGTCGGACTCGCTGCGCCCGCGTGAAATGCTGCCCGCCGAAGCGTCCATCATGTCGTGCTCCTTCTCTCGCTTTGTCGTTTCCTCTCTGCTGGGTATGCGGCTACGCGGCCGCCACGCGCTATTCCCCCCGAGGGGGGAGCAGGAGAAGCGAGAGAAGCAAGTTCTGCAACAACATCTGCGACGCAGAGTAGCACCGGCCGCCACACCTCCGCAAAGCGCGCTCAGGGGACGAGCGCGACCTTGCCGTACTTCCCCGCGCTGAGCGAATAGACGCTCCTCCGCTTACCCGATTAAGCCCGGAATGGGTCCGGGCTATGCACTTCACTAGGAGGACGTATGTCGCAGTCACACGTTAACCCGAGCAAGCCCGATACTCGCGCTCACCTGCGCCGAGTCGTTATCGAAGAACGTCAGCAGCGAACGCTCGATCACGTGCGCCTTTCGACCGGCTATGCCGACGATGTCGACGCGCACGCTCACGATCAAGACACCTTCCGGCTGATCAACCAGCGCAAGGAGCTGGATGGACTGCCGGGTTCCGAGCTCGTCGTGCCAGCGCTCGACGACTGGAAATACTGGACCAAGATGAACGACTGGGACTCGCGCAACGCGCTACTCGAGCAGCTGACCGGCAAGATGCGCCGCCGCGAGGCCTCACAGGCCGAGATTCAGCTGCTGATCGTGCTCTGCCGTCCGGCATGGTTCACGGTGACCATGAGCTTGCGTCGTTACGGCGGTCTTGACCTCGATCCCGGCGCTGCCGGAGCGCATCAGCGCGAAGAGACCAGGCGCGTCAACGAACTCGATCGGTCCGAGCTCGACCAGGTGATCCAGAACGCCCTGATCGACATGCTGCGCGACTGCCCGCGACCGTTCCCTCGCCGCTTCTTCGGCTGGCTGAAGAACGGGCTTGCCCACCGTGCGCTCGACCACGTGCGGATGGGGGTCACCGAAGATCCCGTACGCCACGAGTTCGACTGGGGCATCAAGACCGTGCTCGACGAGCTGCTCACCGAGAAGGGCCGAGGGGCCGCCTTCTTCGCGGCCCCGGGGTCCCCAGCGCACGCTGCTTGGCTGAGCACTCTCGACCTGCCTGCGATCTTCGAGCTCGCACACGAGTACGCGACCTACGCGCGGACCCGCACCGCATGCGAGCGGGCCGTTGAGCGCCTCCCCGATCGCCAACGCCAGGTCATCCAGAGCCGCTACTTCGAAGTCATGACTCAGGAGCAGATCGCGCTGGCCAGCGGCGTCGCGGCCTCGACCGTGCGCAACACTCATCGAGGAGCTCTCGCGAACCTGCGTCGCGACGACGAACTGTTCGATGTGCTCGAGGTGGTCGGCAAGGTGCGCGACACGGCACGCAGGCAAGAACTCGCCAGACAGCGAGAGCTAAGAGCCGCCTAACGAGCAATCCGCCGCCCGAAAGCCAAAGCCGGTGCCGAAACGTTTCCCCTGCAAATAGGGGCTTTCTGCGAGATGAGGGGCGACGTCGCGGCCGAGATGCTCCGCAGAAAATCCCAGAATTGCAGGGACTTTCACCGTATCTCAACTCTGAGAGCGACTGCTCCGCAGGAAGCGTGGCTCGCGGTTGAGAAAGGCCCGTATTTGTTGGGCTTCTCGCAATTGGCAGGGGACTGGCAGAACCGTCGGCACACATCCGACGCTCGGGCGCGTCACGTCAAAAAGGCCCCATTTGCAGGTATTTATGGAGCCAGCCGGGATCGAACCGGCGACCTCCTGCTTGCAAATTTGGGTGGGGCGAGGACGGTTGGCGTCGGTTGGGCGTCGTTGGCGCTCTAAAGCAGTTTTGTTTGCTCAATGATGCTCGTTGGTGGCGGTTGCTTTCGTCGTTTGCTTAGTCCCTGCTTCTTCCCTCTCTGCGCGAGAGGGGCGACAGACGCGGCGTCGTCCCTCTGTCGTCAAGCACCAAGGGGTCCCTAAGAGCGTAAGTCCGTAGCCTTATCGACTGTGAGTGTCGAACTTCCGTCCAGGCATAGCGTCGAAGACCGTCCCGTCGAGGAGATAGCGCTTCATTTGCTGGATCACCTTGTGGGAAGCGTGGCCCAGGTGAGCGAGTCCATCCCGCGTAGAGATGCATTTGTGAGGGACGCAGCCTTGCGGGTCGCCACGGACGCACTCAGGGAAGCCGGCGAGACCGGCACCATCCGAATGGAGTCGTCTGAAGCCAGTTCGCGGCTACCGGTCTATGTCCGTGCGCTAACGGAGGCTTGGGATTTCCTTACGCTTCGCGGCCTACTAGTCGATGACTCTGACGGTGCCACCGCCAGAGTCACCCGAAATGGTTTGCTCATCGCCGCGATGTACCGGAGGGAAGGGAAGGTGCCCCCGTCTCTCGACCCTGCACGCTGGGAGGATGCGGCGACCCCCATACTTGACGCACGCGAAGCCTCTCCCTCTCTGCTGGCAGGTACGCGCGACCCTATCCGACTTGCCGACCCGCCCCACACCTGTGAGGGTGCTGGCGAGGACGGTCCTCCACCAGTGCCTAGCGTCTTCGTGAGCTGGGCACATTCAGATCGAGGGATGGCATCGCACATTAGGGAGGAGTGGAGTGCACTCATCTACGAATTCTGCGCAGCGCTAATCGCTAACGGGATCAACGCGGAGGCCGACCTCTTCAATCTCTCTGACCCCAGCATCAACTGGCAAAACTTTGGTCCACAGGCAATCGCAAACGCCGACTATGTCTTTGTGGCCGTCAGTCGGGGCTGGACGGAACGTTACGAGGGCACGAATCCACCTACGGAAGGCGCCGGTGCGGCGCGGGAGGCTGACAACCTAAAGGGGATGTTTGATAGGGATCAAAACGAGTTCCAGAAAAAGGTTAAGCTTCATACTTCTGCCTGGCCGCTCCGACGCTGAAATACCCGACGGACTCCGCCGATCTACCTGGTTCAAAATTGACAGTGTCGCCCCTGACGCTCCAGATATTCAGGCTCTCGTTCGGATGCTTACGAATCAACCTGCCTATCCGAGGCCCGCGCTCGGCGCGATTCCCACTTTGCTGCCAATTCTCGGAATTGGCGCTTTGTCGCATACCGGTGAGGATAGTCAAGGCCTCCGAACACTAGAGCGAGAGCGGGCGCAACTTGAAATGCGCTCGGAAACGCTCACAACGCGACTCGCTCAGTTGCCGTATGAGCCAAATCCAACCAACTTCACACTCCCTTGGAACCGCGCCCGTAACACAATGGAGAGCGAGTTGTGGGCGGTAAAGGAGCGACTCGCCGCGTTGAGTGAGACCCTAGACTGAAGGCTTCGTAAGATTCGGCAAGCCAGCTACCTGCTAGGCCGCGCGCGAGAACGATCCTTCAGGCGAGATCTACTCGAAAGTCATCTACTACGCGAAACGGCACATTAGCCGGGGATGGCACGTCGGGCAACACAAGTCCAGGATCAAAGAACATTAACTCGGCTCCTCGATGAGGACGCTGTGCGCTGTAGCTCAGATCATATCCGATACTAGGGAACGCTTCGTAAAGTTCAGCGATAACGGGAGCCGAGTCATAGGAGACGACCCACGGCGCATGCAGTTTTGATACTAACCCCGCAATCTGCCTGTGGTCAGAATCTCGGTAAAAGTTTTGGTATAGACCCTCACCCTTTACGTAGTAAGGCGGGTCCAGATAGATAAAGGGAGAAGCAATCCCTGGCAAGACTTTAGTCACGTACTCGGCAGCATCAAGGCCAGTAACCGTAATTCGGCTGCTATATCGTGCGATCTTGCGGATCCGGCGGATCATGTCACTGCGGTTGAATCGCGCGTCAATCTTCCAACGCCCTGTCTGGTCCAGGCCCCCGATAACTCCTCCGCCTATGATTCCAGATCTAGAGGTACGATTGAGAAAGAAAGTTGAGAATGCCAGATCAAACTCATTTGGATTATCCTCGTTCTGGATCGCCCGCTGTCGATGCCACTGTTCGGTATCGACAGTCACGCGGGCGATAAGGTCACAAAGGTCCTCGGAGCGCTCTACAACGACTTTCCAGAAGGCGTATACGCTTCGATTCAAGTCGTTGATGTGGATGTGGTCTGCGTACTCCTCAAAGAGTAGCGACAAGGCCACGCTGGCCCCCCCAGCGTAAGGCTCAACGTACTCGCACCCAACGAGATCGTTCTCGAGAAGAAGGAGCTTGATGTAGTTGGCTACCTTTCCCTTGCCGCCCGGATACCTGAGGGGTGAAGGGTAACGTTGACCCTCGGGGACGCTCACTTCGCCCCCGAGACTTGATGCCGGAGAGTTAGGGCCACAGCTTTTCCACATAGGGCGACAGCTCATCCCATGCTGCGTACAACTCTGCTGGCTTTGGGAATACGTACTGGTTATGAACGTACATGTGAAAAGTCGGCACGCTAGCCGCAAGGACAGATGCGCCGTTAGCCACGTTTTCCATCGCGCGCTTGAGCTTCAGAGGCATCTGTTTTTCGTCCTCTAGGTGGGTGAGTGTCGCCTTGATCTTCTTTGCGAGCTTTGCATTGCGGTGCTCTTGGTCAGTCATCAGGAGATTCTGTTCAATGATGTGATCAACGCTTAGCTCAACAAAAACGCGAAGAAGGACCGAACATGCGTTGGTATAACTCTCAGCATCCATCGCCGTGAGCTCGACGTAGATCGAATTGATGCGCGGATGCGTGACATTGAGTGTTGTATCCTTTGGAATAACAGTGGTGCGCGCCTTCGTCTTACCGTTTTTTCTCTTAGGCTTGGCTTTCGTCGTGCGCGGCTTTTTACTCCCGCTGGTGATGTCGTCAAGAAGGATGCCTTCGGGGAGACGGGTACCCTTCTTTGGTAGGACGCTCTTCGGAAGACTGTCGGCATAGGCATGCCGGTCCTCCCGCTTGTACAGATCTGGAACGGTTACCTTGCTAGTCTTCAGGTCCTCTACTACACGGGTGAGACTCTTTAGTATTTCCTCCATGGGGTGATAAACAACAATCTGGCCACGCTCTAGGTCGATCCCCACCTTGTCACGGAAGTACGGTGTGGCGAGGAGGCGATCCAGGCTCGTGATTATCTTCTGCTTAGAAGTTTGAGCCTCGTTACTGAGAGTCCCTAGCTTGTTGATGAAGTCGATAACCTGTCCCGCTGGCTTGCGAACACCCGCGTGCCGGTGCATGAAGCGGTCCTGCATCTCAGAGTCCCAAGGAACTAGTCCGCTCCCATCGTTCTGGCCGGTATGCCGAAGCACCAGCCAATGGGCTGCTTCCTCTTCAGTCCTAAAGAGAACACAAA
Source organism: uncultured Solirubrobacterales bacterium (assembly GCA_963746645.1). Taxonomy (GTDB): domain Bacteria; phylum Actinomycetota; class Thermoleophilia; order Solirubrobacterales; family Solirubrobacteraceae; genus Palsa-744. The sequence goes on along the minus strand of CAVVBQ010000005.1, from coordinate 1,846,516 downwards.
GGATGTCGTCAATTGGGTCTTCGGCGTACTGCGCGCTCAGCGTATTGAGCTTCTTACTCTGATTCGGCAGAAGCCTCGGAGAGACTAGCGCTGGCGACTCAAGCGCCTTGAGTGCCATGAGTCGCCGATTCCCCTCCAGCACCGTATAGCGCTTGCGTGCATCTGCGGATGGGACAACGGCGGTAAGCGACAACGGGTCCAGACGATGCTTAACGATGTCCTCGGCCAACTTAAGTAGCGCGGTCGCGCCGTGCTGCTCTACGAGAGCTAGTGCGGTGGCTTGCTGTGTTGCTCCCTCGTCTGGCAACCGTGAGTTGCGGTTATCGAGCAGCAAGCTAGATACTGGGATCGGGACATATTCGGGCATAGGAAAAAGACCAACTGTCGGGAGGAGGGGGTCTCGCGGAACGATCTTGTCCGCCTCACCCTATCGGGAGGGACGGATAGTCAGTCGCTTGCAAGGGCACCTGCAGTCCCCGACGGCTCACTGGCGACGGGGTGCCTCGCTGTGTGCCTCATCCCTACTCAGCATGTCGCCATACTCGGCCTCCAACGCATCGCGGGCATCCTGCGCGTGCCTGCGGGCTTCAAACAGATGGACATAGGTATCCCACGTCGTTGAGGTCTTCGTGTGCCCAAGCTGGCGTGAGACGAACTGCACATCGCGCTCCTGGGCAATCAGGATCGACGCGAACGTGTGCCGCAGCGCATGGAAGGTCACATCGTTGAGGCGCGCGGCTTCACGGGCGTCGTGGAAGTGCTCCAAGAGCTGCTTGTAGTTCATCGGTCGGCGAGGCGCTGAGCACTGGAAGATGAAGTCATCGTCGCCCGAGAACGGTTGCGAGAGACGCCAGCGCCGCAGGAGCTTGCCGAGCGCAGGCATCAGCACAATGTCCCGCTTGGCAGCCTTGGTCTTCAACGGCACCCGCTCGCCCTTGCGACTGAGCTGGTAGCGAACGTGGACCTCGCCAGTTGCGAAGTCCACATCGCCCCACACAAGGCCAAGCACTTCCATCGCCCGCAAGCCGGTGAACAGCGCCGTTGCGACGATTGCGCGGGACTCCTCGGCACCTTCGAGCATCGAATCCATCTCCTCCCGCGAGAGGAAGCGCTGCCTCGGTTCACCTGCGCCCGGCCGCTCGCGAGGTAGCAGCTTGTCGGCTGGGCTCGCCTGGATGATGTTGTGCCGGGCCGCATAGCTCAGGACACCACGAACTGCCGTCCACCGCGCCCGAATCGACCAGTCCGACGCGCCCGCGCCGCGCTGCTGGCGATGCCACTCAACTAGATCATCCGTCGTGATCGACTTTATGCGCCTCGTGCCCAAGCTCGGGACAAGATGGATGTATACGCCGGTCTTGTAGGACTCAAGTGTGCGCTCGCGCAGCTCGCCGATGTCAACAAGACGTTCGATGTGCTTGAGCCACGCCTCTGCGACCTCCTTGACCGTCTCTCTACCACCCGTGACAGAGATGCCGCCTGACCGGACCTCGACGGCCCAAGCGTCGCGCTTACGGCGGGCCTCCATAAGCCCGACCTCGCCGATGGTCTTCCACTTGACCTTGCGGGAGCCAGGAGGGGTCGCGCAGGCGAGATACGTCTTGCCAGCGAGATACAGACCTCGCTCGACGCGCTCAGGCTTCTCCTTGCGTGCCATCAGCTTGCCCTCCTCAAGACGATCGGCCGACTCAATCGCGGGGCGTTGGACAGGCCCAGCAGTGCGGCATCGACCTCCTCGCGATGGTAGAGCTTCCGCTTGCCCCCGTGCGCCTTGAATGTCCCTTCAGCGCCCAGCTTGCGGAGAGTGCCCTTGGCGATCTTGGTGTAGATGGCCAATTCCTCGAACGTCATCCACGGTGAAGCCGATGGAAGCCAAGGCCTGGCAAGCCGGTCGGCCACCTTTGACGCGAGCCTGTCTGCCAGGGCATCGAGCACGGCGTCGGGGATCTCGACTTGCATTAGGTTTTCCGGGCGGCGTCGGTGGCGGCGCAGTGCGAAGGCTCGACGGCTTTCGCATCGACCTGGAGTCCGACACAGGTCATCGTGGATCGGTCGCTTATGGGGTCGGCGGTCGAATGTTCCATCTGAGATGTAAGCCCACCAAAGCCGATCACAGGCAAACGACTCTCGACAACGAGCACCTGCTCCGGCAAGTCGTCGCAATGCACCTCGCCTCCTTTCTTGCGCTTGACTGGATGGACTTGTTGGCCTATTGCGGCTGTTCATGGTTCCTCCTTGGGCCTGGGCTCTCCCGAGCTGTTTGGGCGGATGCCCAAACACAATCGCCGCCGTTGCAGGTCGTGGAGGAGCTGTCAAGCAAGTAGTGATGTGACTGGCCGTACCCGCCCTCGGCGGGGGCTTCTACTTGCTTGACAGTGGGGGAACGACCTGCCAAGCAACCTTTCACCAGCTTGACCCGCGCCTGGATACTCACCGCTGCACAGTCGTCAAACCGCCACTCCCACCACGAAATCCTGCGCGCCGCACCACCTCATGTCAACCGCAGGTCGCCGTCCTTTTACGACTCAGCTTCCTTCCTCCTACTGCCGCTGTCCTGCCTCATCCGCAGCGACCACCTACACGTCACCGACCCGGTACCTGATCGGCTTCATCCTTTGGTCAGTCTCATGCAATCTCTCAATGTCTACCTGCTGCTCGCTCGCTCCCGCTTCCGCTCTGCACATAGCCTCGCCCTGAACATCTGTGATGTGTTGGGTCGAGGAAGGGGGTCCCCGGGTTGAAGCGAAGCGGAGAGGCGGGGACCCCCTTCCTCGGGCTAGGTACAGAGCCAAACTTCGGGAGCGAGCGGGCAGCAGCCTGTTCGTTTGGGTGTTCGGCTTATAGACGAACACCCAAACGAACACCCCAGGCGAACAGGTGAGCCACAGAAGTTGCTCGTAATCAGGTCGCGGATCGCTTCAAGCGACCAACGAACACCGCCGGGTCGATTGCAGCTACGTCGTCGAGTTGAGCATCGAGTAGATCGCGGTCGAGTGACACCAGGAAGTCAGCCTGCGTGGTTCTCATCAACGCAACGAGGTAATCGTCGTCAGGGTCTCGAACCCCCGAGGACGGGGGATCAACGGGGTCCGGCTGATGCTCGCTGCGAGAATCAAACCCGGCGACGTAGGCCGCGCCCCTTCCGTCTCCTGCCCAACGAGCAAACTTCGGCCGCGACAGCACCTCATCCAGCTCGGCCAGTAGCAACGGCGAGACCACGAGCACAAACCGTCGGTCGCGCCATGCCTCAACGAGTTGCCCCGGCCCGGCCGCAGGGTCGCCGATGAACGCCGACACCAGCACGCTCGGGTCTACGACGGCGCGAATCAAGCCCGGCTGCGTGCCCTGCGTACTGCGCGGACTTCCTCTACAGCGAGTTGGTTGGCATCATCGGCCGCCAACGTACCCTGCGCTCGTGCTTCGTCAAGAGCGCGTAGGCCAAGGAAGACGGCAAGCGCGTCCTCGACTACCTGCTCGTCGCTCTTATCGGCCTCGCCCAGATCTTGACGGCGGGCGCGGCTGACCAAATCCTCATCGAGCGTCAAGTTGATCTTGCGCATTGCCATGCCTACAAGGATAACGCTCGATCCGACCATCGCGAGAGATGATCCATTGCCGTGCCTTAGCGCTCGGATTCCACCGCCCTAGCCAACTGCGAAAGAGATACGCCTAGCGCGTCGATGATCCTGCACACGCTGTCCCAGCTCGGCGCAGTCTGTGCGTTTTCGATCTTCGCCAGCGTGGCGACGGCGATCCCAGCGTGCCATGCGACCGCCTCTTGCGTCATCTGATGCTCATCGCGTAGCCGCTTCAGCACGGCGGCCAAGGCTTGGTCAGGCTGAGGTGAGCGCGGCACGCCAGCACCTTCTCATGGCGGGGTCGTAGACACCATGCCCTAGATAACCCCTCATTGACGAGGGCTTATCTAGGTTGTACGCTCTGCTGAACCAAAAACATGAAATGGGGGCCGCGACGGAGTTAGCGCCCGGCCCCCTGGCACCGAGAGCGTCAACTCCCGGCACGCCAGCCAAGCTACCAGCCATGCGGCCTTGGCTTCCTTGCCAGAGCAGTCCTCCCGGAGCCTCCAACAAGGAGGAACCGACCATGAGCACCATCACCGTCCCCGGCCCGGTCACGAACAACCTTCGGCAGGGGCTCATCCTCAGAATGGGAGAGGCCGCCCAGGCACTTGAGGAAGCCAGCCTGGTTGACCGTCGCAAACGCGACTACAAGATGTTCGCGGAGCACTTCGAGCAGATCGACGCGATCCGAGACTTGTTCGACGCAATCGGCTGGGAGCACGTCGAACTCGATCCTGCCGAAGTCGAGGGCTCGGAGATCGACCTAGACGAACACCGAGAAGCGCTCGAAGCCGGACTCGATGAGGCGACCGTAATGTTGCGTGATGCCGCCAAAGAGGGATCACGCAAGGATCGAGCGCAAGCCGCAATCGACCTCGCGGCAATGGAGTGCTTCACAGCGTCCCTGGCGGCGCTCAAATGAGCAAAGCGCCGATAGCGATACGACTACGGCTGCTGTTCCTCGCGATCGACTATGCGCTGTGCGTGGCGTTGGTCACGTTCTGGCTCGTGGTGACAGTCACAAACGGAGAATGGCGGCTAGTGGGCAGCTTGCTTGTGGCAGTGTGGATGACTTTCGCCGCGCGGATCTCCCGAGACTTCGCGCGCACGCTCGCGGCATGGCGGCGAGGGGAGCCATGCCGTCTCGTCTCGCGTGCCGAATGGGCCATCCTGATCTGGCAGCTACTCGGGGCGCTCGTCATCGTTCTGTGCTTGGTGGCGTGAGCGTTGCGCCACCGCGCCGGAGTCCTCAAAGCAAGCGCTGCTTAGTCCCTGCTTCGTCCCTGGCTCCAATCGCCCGCTATGTCGGGCCTCAAAACACGCCGATTACCAGGCGTTTCTACAAATGGAGCCAGCCGGGATCGAACCGGCGACCTCCTGCTTGCAAAGCAGGCGCTCTCCCAGCTGAGCTATGGCCCCGTAGCCCACGAGTGTAGGGCAACACACGACCAGTCGATCTCCCAGCTGGCAGCGCTCGAGGCGTGACGTGCGCGAGCGACGCCAGGCTTCCTACTCGTTGAAATCGAAGTCGCGCGGAGGGCGCTGCTCGAACCAGAGGCGCTCCTGCTCTGGCGTGTCGCGCAGGAAGTCGGGGGTCTCCTCGAGCACGTCCTCCACCGGCTCGTCTATCGCCGCGGCCTCTACACCAGAATCGGAGTCGCCTGGCATCTCCCATTCCAGCGAATCACCAGTGGATGCATGGGTACTGGCCGGATCGGCGAGGCTCGTACGCTCGGAGTTTGCGGGCCCCGAGTCATGCTCGGCGTATGAGGCCGCGAGCTCAGCCTCCATATTGATCTCTACCGTCTCCTGGCCTGTGGCCGAGGATTCACCGGCAGGAGCCGCATCAAAGGGGGATGATCCAGGCTCATCGGAACGAGCGGGCTCTGGATCTACGGTCTGGGAGTCCTCAGGCTCTGCGTTCCCCTCGCGGACGACCGGGCTTAGAGCAGCGTGCTCCTCCCGGGCCACATCGCCCGGATCGGCTCCCCTGAGACGCTTGAGCTCCAAGTGCTCACGGATGGCGTCGTCGAGCAATCCCATTGCGCCCACAAACCATACTGCGCCCACACGCGGATTTGCTCGGATACTCAGTCTTGTTGACAATCGTCGCCCACTGGACATGGGCCTTGTGCGAGGCTTTGCCTTCAGCGACCAATACCGGCGTTGATTCTAGCCCGGCCCTCCTACTACACTTCCAAGACCTGTCGCTCGCATCTGGGTGCGAGTACACGGGGCTATAGCTCAGTTGGGAGAGCGCCTGGATCGCACCCAGGAGGTCGCCGGTTCGAGTCCGGCTAGCTCCATACGCCGTAGTCAACACGAACCGTTCGCACACCGAAGATCGGCGTGATGCTGTCACGTGCGTACCCGCGGATCCGTCGATCGGTGATCGCCCAGATCCCCGGAGAGGCGTGGCAAGAGGCTCAGCGCCTAGTCACGGACGCCACAGGAAGTCCCGCTATGGCTGGTTAGTCGATCCGGCGCCGGCCGAGCGCGGATAGGTTCAGCAGTTAGGGACCGCAAAGTCGGTGTTATGGGTGTACGGCCCGCCATAGGGGTCGCCGTTCATGAATGTGTTCGCGGGTGAGTAGTACGCGTTACCCCACGGGGCGCTCGCAATGCGATACCAGTACCCATCGGGATTCACGCTCGCGATGGTCGGATCGTAGACCTTGCACGACACTTCAACCCACTGACCGGCAGCGATTGCCGGGCCCATGCCCGAGGCATTGTGATAGTCGGTGAAGGTGTTGACCGGATGGTTCGGGGTCTCCTGCTCGGACCAAGTTTGCAGCGGTGGTAGAGGGGGAGGCGCTGAGGATCCACCGCCCCAACTCACATGGTTCGATTCCACACCGCCAGCGACGACCCAATGTTCAGGGCCATCTCCCGAATAACAATAGGAAGCGGTAGAAGCATCCCCCGACCCGTCAGTGGTCAAGCCGAACGAGTAGAAGCCACCTGGCGAAACACTGTCGTAGCAAGTAATCGACACGATGCTATTCGCAGCGAAACCGCTGAGCGTCACTGCATATCGGTAGCCTTGTGGTGCTGCGGGACCCTGCGCCAAGCTCACACTCGCTGAGCCGGATGGACTTCCACCGCCGCCACCGCTTCCAGATGCTCCTCCGCCAGCGCCTGGCGCGGCTCCTCCGGGGCCGGGTGAGCCACCGCTTGGCGTACTTGAGCTTGAACACGGCTTCGGGCTCTGCCCCTTGTGCCAGGCCCAGCAGGTAGACCCAGTGACAGAGAAGACGCGCTGGGGACCAATGAAGCGCTGCCCTTCGCCTTTCTCGTCCAGGCCGACACACCACGGTCCAACCTTTGAGCATTCCTTGGTCAGGACTTGGCCGGTGAGAATGAACGAGTGATAGCCCACACTTGGATTCTTGGGAAGGATGATCGTGTAGGCAAAGGCATAGCTCGTTCCGCCCTTAAGAGTCTCAGGCCTGAACAGGCCAAAAGTTAGGTCGGTGATATTGCCGGTGTCGCCAACCGATGTGTCGATATACGGACCAGCCGGAGCAGGAAACGCCGAGAAGTCCGCGTTCCAAATCGCCCGATCGAAGTGCTGCTGGTACTTCAGATCGTTCTCGTAGGCCCAATCGATGTGACCCTTGGAAAAGCAGTCGAGCTGCGCTTGCGTATTCCAGCGCACCGTGCCCGACAGACGGTAGTCGTTGCGGTTGGAATGCTTTGCATCTGGCCCCACATACTTGAGCGTCAGAGTGCCCGAATCCGGCTCTGAGCCGCTCATCGAGCACGCTGCTCGCGCCGAGGCGGACAGATGCAAGGCGAGCACGAAACTTAGCATCCATGCGCCTAGTGCAAAGATAGCCCTGGTTCGCACAATACGCATAAGCTGATCATAGCCAGGCGAACAAGAGGGCGGCTGAGAACCGGAGCTGAGACTGGTTGTCCCTACGAGAACGACGCGGGTCCGGTCCGCCTCACAGACACGCTCGGGTCTGTCGCCTATGGATCTGAGTCAGGCGGGGCTAGTCTCATCGCGAGTCGTCGAGCGCCATGCGCCCGCCAGGCAGCGAGGCGCAGCGGTTCGCGTTGACTTCGGTTGGCTCCATTTTCGCCTATAGTTGTTGTACTGAACGAGATTACCTCTGACGACGACTGTTTCAAAGGGTCGCGATTTGCAGGTACTTTGAGGATTGGACGATTGCCCTGGGTGTTTTCCAGGTGGCCGTCTTATTTCACGGCAAGACTTGTCCCGTCGTGATCCTTCAGGATGATCGCTTCGACGCCACCGCGTCGGTCACGATCTGCCCGTTTACCACCAATCCCGAGGCCCCGCTCATTAGGCTTCCGATCGGATCCATCCGAGGAGAACGGTCTCGACCAGTGAACTCGACCTTCGGGTGCACCTCGGCAGCGCTACACACAGACCGAAACCGATCGTGTCACGTCGATCAACGGCCGGAGAACGCCGCGCGAATCACTCGTTCGGCGTTGCCGTGGAGGATCGCCTCTGGATCACTCTGGTCGGCAGCTGAGACCCATTCCTGGAGCTTGGCGAAGTCCTCGGCTTTCTCAAATCCAAAGAGCGTCGGTCTGATGAATCCGTCCATGTCGGTGCCGAGCGCGGCGACGGTGCTCGCATCGCCTACGGCCGCGCCGATCGCATCGAGGTGCGCCTTGATCAAATTGGCCGATCCGGCTTCGTCGGGTGTGTCGCCGAGTTGGTGCTGTGCCCCGATGAGCCCGATTGCTCCCTTCCTTTCGGCGATCTTGAGGGCGGTTTCGTCAGAGAGGTTGTATTCCTGTGCTCGCGCTTGCGGCCCTGCGCTACGCATCCCCACGTGGCTGGCGATGATCGGGTAGTTCGCCTTGTCCGCATTTCCCTCGAGACGCTCGACCAGTGCGAAGGTGTCTTTGACCGCCCGTTCGGACATGTGGCTGATGTCGATCAGTATTTTGTGTAAGTACATGGCTTGGATCAGCTTTACGCCCAGTTCGGTGAGCCCAACGCCTTCGGGCTCATCGAAGACCTCTAAGAATTGCTCGTCGGTGAATGTCGGGATCGCCGGAGCCTCGGTCGCCATCTCGCGGTAGAAGAGGTGGGCGACGGTGATGTAAAGGACCCCCTGTTCTGAGAGCCACTGCACGCGTTCGTCGAGTGCCTCGGGATCCTTGCCGAGCTGGAATCCACCCTCGACGCAGTGGACGAACTTGATGCCCGGCTTCTCGAGATCCGCGCCGGTTCTCGCAACGAAGACCGGCGTTCCGTCGGCGGTTTCCTTGGGCAGTTCATCCTGGATGTATGCGAGCTGTGTTCTGAGGCGCTCGAAATCATCGTCGCGCGGTGGTGCTTTATTGAGGTCGGTGAGGTCGAACTCGGAAGCCGGCCAGTAGAGCACCGAGCATACGATCCCAGCTCCCCCGGCTTGCAGGCCCTCGAGGCTGACTCGCCAACCCGAACTCCATCCCGAGTCGTTGAGGATACGGGCGGCATCGTCGAGAATCGCGCCCTCGGCTTTGTCGAGGAGTTTTCGCAGCCATGGCTCTCTGGGACCCTCGGGATCCGGCTCGTCGGCGACGAGGTGCATCGGATAGTGGCAATGCAGGTCGGCGATCACTTCACACCTTTGGCCCTGCGTCGACCACACTTATCGTAGGCACCGAGCCAGAGCATCGTCGCAGGCTACAGGATCCTCGTTGTAGGAGCAATCGGAACCGTACGATTCTCTTGACAAGATCTTCGGGTATTGGCAGACTGCCGGAGTCGGTGCTGCTCGGCGAAATCGGTGAGATGGGGTACGACGATCAAGAAGAAGCTCTTACGCATCGACAAACGCTTGGTCGTGGGCGGACTGGGCGGAGTTTTTATCGGCGTGGCATTGACTGTAGTTGTGGGATTCCTCCTCAACGGCTCGATCGGCTTTGGCTCGGTGCGTAAGGTGGAACCATTCTCGCTTGTCGACGAACCGATGGCGGGAGAACTGGCGGAGCGATTCCGTCCATGGTTGCTGTTCGACAACAAAGAGAAGTGGCGGCCGCTGAATGTGGACGACATGTTCGACGAAGGCACGCAACGTTTCTGCGTGCGCCAAGGAAGCGCATCAACGTGCTCCCCCATACCCAACGCCACCGCTTTTGACAAGCTGATCGCCGAAAAGCGGGCGGGCACGAACAGCTACGTGGACATCGCCGGGAGCAAGCTCTCGGAATACCACGGCCCAGCGTCCTGTCGGCCGCTGTGGGATTGTAACGGGGGCCCTCGGTCGTCCATCTACTACAACGCCACCGAATCCAATGGGCGCTACTACTTGGACTATTGGTGGTTTTTGCGCTTCAACCATTTCAGTCGATATGACTTCAACAAGACCTGCCTAGCCGCGCTGGCGCGCGAAGCTGGCCTCTGCGATGAGCATGAGGGCGACTGGGAGGGTGTGACCGTGGTGACTCGGCCGCACGACGAGACACATGTGGAATACGTCGTCTATGCCGCGCACAAGGGAACCTTCCGATACAGCGGAGCGCAGTTGCAGCTCCGCAACGAAACGCGGCCGGTTGTGTATCTGACAGAAGGTGGTCACTCCGCATACCCGCTGGCCTGTGCACACTCCTGCCGGCAGCCGCCTGCGCTAGCGATCGACGGGGTCGTGCCGCCCGAGACCGACCACGACGGGCACGCGTCCTGGGGGCGCAACACAGAAGCCTGCGTGCCCAACGCCCCGGGGAGCTGCCTGCTTTCGCTGGCCGCGCAGCCTTGGACACACTGGGCTGGCGAATGGGGCGCCGGCTGCTCGGCGGCTTGCGGCGGCGCTCTCGATGCCAATTCTCCCCGTTCGCCGGGGGTGCAGGCGCGCTTTCAGACGCCGTGGTGCTCCTTTCAGGAAGACCAGTTCACGTGCGACGGTCGTAGCCAGCGCTGCTCGGACTGGCTCTCCGCGCAGGTGAGAGCCTTGGCCTGCGATCCGGTCTTGCTCACAGAAGCCCAACGGGCGAGCAAGAAGCTTGCGACGGGCGCGCTTGGACTGGAGGTCGGGGGCGTGCCCGTCGCAAGCGCGACGACGCCGGGTGTCGTGCAGGCGCTGGGCCCCCCTCTGGAACCGAACAGCGAACTGACCGCAACCGTCGACGGGGGCTCGGCGGAAATCCTCGTGAGCGCAGCGCAGGGACCCATTCTCAGCAACGACAGCTTCGCCAACCCGAATTGGCAGCCCGGCCAGAGAATTCACATCACGGTGACCGAGGGCAACGACGGCCCGATCGTGCTCGCCGACGGTCAGCACCCGCGCGAGCGCACGATCACAGAACGAGCTACGCCCGCCCGCCCCGAACGAGTGTTGCATGGCCGCTGAGGCGCCCATCCCGGCTGGGGATGGTTTTCACCACCCGGCCAGCGAGCAGGAGCTGGCCGCGCTCGTAGGGTACGCCTACGGCGAGGGGCTGCAGCTGCGCGTGCGGGGCGCCACCCACTCGGTCTCCCACGCCATCTACGCCGATCCGCTTGAGGCGCTGCCCAACCGAGTCAACCAGGAGACGCCGCCGAGCGGACCCAACCTCAACGTGATGCTCGACCGCTACCGCGACTGGATGGTGCGCGACGAGGCTCGCAAGCTCGTGGAAGCGCAGGCCGGAATCCATCTCGGCGGTGACCCCAACGACCCCACCGGCACCGCCACGGTTGAGAGCAGCCTGCTGTGGCAACTGTGGAAGAAGGGATGGATGCTGAGCGACACGGGTGGCATCGCGCACCAGACGATCAGCGGCTTTACCGCGACGGGGTCATCGGGCGGCTCGCTGCAATACTCGGCCAACCGCAATCTGTGGGGTTTTCGCTATATCGATGGGCGCGGCGAGGTGCACGAAGTCACGCGCGAGGCCGACCCGGACCTGTTCGACGCTATGTGCCCAAACATGGGGCTGCTGGGCGTGATCTCGACGATCACGTTTGAGTGCGTGGAGACGTTTGACATCGAAGGGAATGAGGCGACGACGACGATCGAGGACTGTGCGGTCGACGTGTTCGGCGCGGGCACTCCGGGACGCCCGTCGCTCGAGCAGTTCTTGCGCGAAACTCCGTTCGCGCGGCTGGAGTGGTGGCCGCAGCGCGGCGTGGAGCGGATGGTCACCTGGCAGGCGGTGGCGATGCCACCGCAGCCAGGCTTTCAGCCGAATCCGTACCGACGCTTTGGCGAAGTCGATCCGGAGGTCGCCCAGCATCTGTTCGGGATCGTGTTCACGATCATTGGCAACCTGGATCGCATCTCTGCGGCGAAGGGGAAGCTGGAAGCTAGCTTTGACGAGCTGGAGCAGGTGCTCGAGTTGCTCGGCAAGAAGGACCTTGGCGAGATCGGCCGCCTGTTGGGGGAGGTGCTGGCCAAGGCGATCGAGCTTGGCGTGGACGCGGCGATCACTTTGCTCGAGCCGGCGGCGCTGCTGATTCGGCGCGAGTTGCCTCACTTCTATCCCAAGCTTGTGGACGCATTTGTGACGCTTGACAAGGACAAAGATGACCACGGCCCGCAGCGTTTTGCAGACTGGGCTTGGCATGGGCTGCCGATGGATAACGCCACAAACGATGTGGTGTTGCCGACCGAGTTCACCGAGGCTTGGCTGCCGCTGTCGCGAAGCCAGCAGGTGATGGGTCTGTTGCGCGACTACTTTGATCAACCGAAAGACGACCACGAGGCTCTGGCGCGCACCGGGACTTACGCGTGGGAGCTTTATGCGGTCATGCCCGAGCGCTTCTGGCTGAACGCGGCGCACTCCAGCGGGCAGGACGAGTGGAGCGAGGGCACACTGCGGATCGATGCCTATTGGTTTGCCGGTAACGCGGCGGATCCCATCGAGACGTTGTACCTGGGCTTTTGGAACCTGTTGCGCGACGCCGGGATCCCGTTCCGCCTGCACTGGGCAAAGTTCCAGCCCTCCTACGCGCCCGGCGATCGCACTTGGGTCGACTTCTTCAGCGAACAGTACCCGCGTTGGGAGGACTTCTTGCGGCTGCGTGCCGAACGCGACCCCAACAACATCTTCCTGACGGGCTACTGGCGCGACCGGTTCGGCCTCTGGGACCAGCCAACCCCTGTTCGATTGATCGAACATCCGACCTCGTTAGCTTCTCCCGCAACTGGCTAAGAGGAGGCCTAGGAGAGCCATTCTCAATCCGCCAGCGAGGCAGCGGCAGTCCTAGTCGAGAAACCCCAGGCACTGATCGTCGGAAGCGCCTGAGTCGCCTGAGTCGCGATGATCGCCTGTGATCCACCTTGCCCAATTAGACATTTGTATAAGGATCAGATATAAACGCACACCATGGGCCGCGAAACGCAGACCGCGCAGCACGTCGAAGCTATCCCACCCCGGTCCTGCCAACGGGCGGCATGAGCGCCGCCGAGGTAACGAATGGGATCTACCCGCCAGACGAGCAGATGGTCTTCACCGGCGCGTCGTGGCAGCTCGGCCCAGCGATGGCAGGTCTCGGCATCGGGGTCCTGACTGGCGCGCTGGCGCGGTCGCAGTCGGAGGGCTACGGTGAGCAGGAGAGCAGTGCGCTGCGGGTAACCGCGCACGCCACGGTGCCGTTCTTCGTCGCCGCGAGCCTGCTCGCTGATCGCGTGGGTCCCCGCGCAGCGGTCCCATTTCGCGGCGGATTCCTAGGGGCTCACTTCGTGCACATAGGCCAGATCGCGCGACTCTTGCGCGATCACGGCACCCGTGAGCCGATGATCCGAGCCGAGCTGGCTGGCGGAGTCCCGCTCTACGGCCTCCTCGCACTGCAAGCAACCCTTTTGGGTAGACCCGTGCAAAGAAGGATCGGGTCCGTGAGAGCCGAGCGCTTGACGAGGCGCATCGATACGCAGTTGCTGCGCGTCTACTGTCTAGCAACCGCTTCTGGTCTTCTGCGCTATCGCCGTCCTTGGCCTATCTACGCGAGTCTGGCGACGCTCTTGGCAAGTGGACTGGCCTCCCGTAGGCGATCTCGCTGACCCCACGGTTGCCGGTGCCCATACGCGAAACCCACCGTGATGCACTGCTGAGCGCCGCCAGAGCGCTCATGCGCCAATCCGGCCGTGGCGACATCACCGCACGCGACCTAGTCGCGGCATCCAACACTAATCTCGGATCCATCAGCTACCACTTTGGCTCCAAGGACGCGCTCTTGGACGAGGCCGCCAAGCTCGTCTTTGAGGAGTGGGCCCAAACCGTCGCCCGCACGATTAGTGCCGACCCAGACGTATCGCCGGGCGCACACTTCGCGCGAGCTCTGGAAATGATCCTCGATGACTTCGATGCGATGCGGCCATATTTTCTCGGCTTCATCCAGATCGTCGCGGGCAGCGAACGCTCGCCAGAAACCCGCGAGCAACTCATCGAGCACTACCGCAAGCAGCGTGACACCGTCACCACGATGATCGCCGAATCGCTTAGCGACAACATCGACCCCGAAGACGCCCGACACATCGCATCGTTGCTCATGAGCGTCAGTGATGGCCTGATGCTGCAATCCCTGATAGACCCAGACAGCGCCCCAACGAGCCACCAGCTAACTCTCGCACTAGGCAAAGTGCTCAAAGCGGCCCCGTCTTAGATCGGACCGACCTGACCTGTTGATGTCAAGAAAGGCTGATCGGCTCCGACCACCGACCAAAGGCACCCAGCCGGGACACCTGAGGAAAGGATCTATCAATGAAGTACATGCTGTTGATCTATGAGAACCCCGATACGCGGGAGATCTTCTCGGGCGAGCAGGGAGTGGAGTTGATGGCGAGCCTGAACGCGATCATGGACGAAGTCACCAAGTCGGGCGAGCTGGTAGGAACTCAGGCGTTGGCAGATCCCTCGACCGCGAAGAGTGTGCGCGGTACTGAGGGTTCGCCGGCGATCACCGATGGCCCCTTTGCCGAAGCCAAGGAGTTCCTGGGCGGCTATCTGGTGCTCGATTGCGAGCTCGAGCGCGCCCTCGATGTCGCTGGCCGCTGGCCGAAGACGGGCTCGGGTGGGATCGAGGTGCGGCCCCTGATGGACACTTCCGGCGCGGAGATGTGAGCGCGCGAGTCGCCTTCGAGGGCCTGCTGCGGGAGCTCGCGCCGCAGGCCCTCAGTGCGCTCGTGCGCCGTCATGGACAGTTCGATGCCTGTGAGGACGCCGTCCAAGAGGCGCTGATCGATGCGGCCGCGCAATGGTCGCTCGAAGGTGTGCCCGACAACCCACGTGGCTGGTTGGTTGCCGTTGCCTCTCGCCGCCTAATCGATGAGTGGCGCAGCGAGAGCTCGCGGCGCCGGCGCGAGGAGGCCGTGGCAACCTTGGAGCCCGACGAGAGCCGCCTGTCAGAGCTCGAGCCAGCAAGTCAAGGAGAGCACGACGATGCGCTGCGGCTGATCTTCCTTTGCTGCCACCCTCAGCTCACGCCGCCCTCTCAGATCGCATTGACCTTGCGCGCGGTTGGGGGTCTCGGCACCGAGGAGATCGCTCGTGCCTTTCTTGTCCCCGAAGCAACGATGGCTCAGCGGATCAGCCGTGCCAAGCAAACGATCAAGGCCAACGGTGGCGAGTTCAGCCTGCCGGCCGAACAGGAACACGCTGAGCGGCTGCGGGCGGTTCTGCACGTCCTCTATTTGATCTTCAACGAGGGCTATACGGCGAGCTCGGGAACAGAGCTCAGGCGTGCCGATCTGAGTAGCGAAGCGATCAGGCTGGCACGGATGCTCCAGCGGCTTTTGCCTGAGGACGGCGAGGTCACTGGGCTCCTGGCTCTGATGTTGCTGACCGACGCCCGCCGCGATGCTCGTGCCGACGAGAACGGCGACTTGGTCCCGCTCGCCGAGCAGGATCGCCGCCGCTGGGACCGGGGGCAGGTCAAGGAAGGGGTGGCCTTGGTGAGCGCGGCGCTGCCGCGCGGGCCGATCAGGTCCTACCAGTTGCAGGCGGCGATCGCCGCCTTGCATTCCGAGGCGAGCTCGGCGGAGGACACCGACTGGCCGCAGATCCTCGCCCTCTATGAACTGCTGGAGCAACTCGAGTCGAGCCCGATCGTGACGCTGAATCGTGCCGTCGCTTTGGCGATGGTCGACGGTCCTGAGGTGGGGCTCGCGTTGCTAACCACGTTGGACGCCGACCACCGCCTTGCTGATCACTACCGTCTCGCTGCTGTGCGTGCCCACCTGTTCGAGTTGGCAGGGAAGCGCGAGATGGCGCTCAGCTACTACCGCGAAGCGGCGCGGCGTACCACGAGCGCGCCAGAGCAGCGCTATCTGGAGCGGCGCGCCTCGGCGATTGCCGACGGTTGAGGCGCCTCGCCTGACGAGGCGCTGTGCACTCGGAGTGCGTCGCGCAGGAAGGAGGGAGTCGCCCCTGTCTCGTTGCGAATCACGCGGCACAGGTGACTGTGATCGGCGAAGTCGAGATCGGCAGCCAGGCGTGCGAGGTTGTGCTCGCCGTCAGCGAGCCTCTCGAGCGCGGCTCGAACACGTAGACGCATCCGGTGTCGAGAAAGCGTATGACCTGTCACAGCCCGAAAGAGTCGGCTGAGGTGGTGCGGCGAGACGGCAAGCGAGCGAGCAAGCGCAAGCAGAGACTGACTGGGATCGGCTGCCAGCGACTCGCGTGCTTGGTCGATCAGCGCGCGTTGCGGTGAGCCCTTCATCGGTCTCCCCGACTGCGGGCGAAGTGGGTCGCTGTGTTCCAGGACCTGGGCTAGGAGCAGAATCACGCGCTCGCCGATCTCATCTGCATCCTCACCCCTCTCCATTCCAGCCAGCAGCAGCCGGTGCTCGAGGTCGAGCCGGGAGGAAATGTGCAGCGGCTCGGCAGGCAGCATCGGGTCGCCTCCCCACAGCAACGCGACGATCTCCGGGTCGAGAGAGAACGCCGTGCAGTCGTCACCGCCGGCATGGGGATGGTCGTAGCGCTGTTCATCTCCAGGGTTGACAAAGAAGACGGTGGAGGGATCCAACAGTGCCTCGCCGTTCTCGCCACTGCGGAGGAAGCATCCTCGCCGCACGAAGCCAATGCCGTGCATTGGCGCCTCCTCGGGGACGCCTCTGCCGGGCGGATGGTGGCACGCGATGTCGGCAACCTCCAAGCCTTCCAATGAGAGGACCCTCCGCGTATGGAGCATTGGGGCAGTCTTCCATATGCGCATGAATGTCCAAGCC
Source organism: uncultured Solirubrobacterales bacterium (assembly GCA_963746645.1). Classification (GTDB taxonomy): domain Bacteria; phylum Actinomycetota; class Thermoleophilia; order Solirubrobacterales; family Solirubrobacteraceae; genus Palsa-744. Next base: position 1,829,814 of record CAVVBQ010000005.1, on the reverse strand, counting down.
GGGTGAGCGCTGGGACAGCATCATCTCCAGCCACCATTACACGAAGGAGGTTCAGATGGCATTCATCCGCAAGGAGCGAACGATCGAGGCCGATCCGGAGGAGGTTTGGAGTGCGCTGCGCGATTGGGACGCCCTGCATGAACGTCTGGTGCCGGGCTTCGTCCTCGATACGCGCCTCGATGGCAGCGACCGGATCGTCACGTTCTTCAATGGCGCGGTCGCGCGCGAGCGTCTAGTCGACCTGAGCGATCGGGATCGCCGGCTGGCCTGGTCGATCGTCGATGGTCCCTATACACACCACAACGGCGTTGCTCAGGTGTTCGTCAACGGCGACGGCACGACGCGATTCCTATGGATTGCCGACCTGTTGCCGGACGAGCTTGCCCAGACCACAAGCGACCTGATGGATCGCGGCATCGACACCGTCAAGGCAACCTTGGAGGCGCATTAATGGTTTGCTGTTGCGGATGGGGCTCATCGAGCTGATCCGCTTCCGCGGAGAGCGTTTTGACTTGCGCGAGGAGTATCTAGCCGGCCGTCGCGGCGTAAAGCCGAGCGCCAAGCGGGGCAGGCGATGAGTGAGCGTCCCGCGATCGAGGTGTGTGGCCTGAGGAAGAGCTTCGGCGAGGTGCATGCGCTCGATGGCCTTGACCTGTCCGCCCAGCAGGGCCAAGTCGTGGGATTGCTAGGGCCGAACGGAGCGGGCAAGACCACGCTGGTTCGCGTGCTGGCGACACTATTGAAGCCGGACGCCGGCACCGCGCATGTTCTGGGTTTGGACGTGCAGAGTGAAGCCCGAACGTTGCGCGAGCGGATCGGACTGGCGGGGCAGTATGCGGCAGTCGATGAGAACCTCACTGGCCTTGAGAACCTGACGATGGTGGGACGGCTATATGGGGCAAGTCGCTCCTCGGCTAAGGCCCGCGGCCGGGAGTTGCTCGAGCGCTTCGACCTGGTCGATGCGGCATCTCGTCCGACCAAGACCTACTCGGGTGGGATGCGTCGTCGCCTGGATCTTGCCGCGGCGCTCGTGGCAAGGCCGCCGGTGCTGTTCCTCGACGAGCCCACCACGGGCCTTGACCCGCGCAGCCGGCTTGGCTTGTGGGCGATGATTGAAGGACTGGTCGCCGAGGGCACGACCGTCCTGCTGACCACCCAATACTTGGATGAGGCTGACCGGCTGGCTGACTCGATCGCGGTCATTGACCATGGACGGCTGATCGCCGAGGGCACTTCCGACGAGCTCAAGGACCACCTGGGCGGTGAGCGCCTGGAGGTTCGCCTCGAGGAGGCAGCCGACCCTGAGGTGGCGGTGCAGGCACTGACCCCGATGTCGGACGAGCTCCCGGCCTTTGAGGCGGGGCTCCTAAGGGTGAATGTGCGTGAGCGCAGTGGCGCCATCGTGGAGGCGGTCCATCGGCTCAGCGAGGCCGGTGTTGGCGTGGACGATCTCGCGCTGCGTCGCCCAACGCTTGACGACGTGTTCCTTGCGCTGACCGGACATGCTGTTGAAGAAACCGCCGGAGGGCAAGAGATGGAGAAGGTCGCATGAGACGGCTGGCCACCGACACGCTGATCATCGCCGAGCGCAACCTGATCCGGCTTCCGCGTGCGCCGGAACTGCTAATCGGGTTCACCATCCAGCCGATCATGTTCGTGCTGCTCTTTCGCTACGTGTTCGGGGGCGCCATCAGCACACCTGGCTATAGCTACGTCGACTTTCTGCTGCCCGGGATCATCGTCCAGAACACTGCCTTCGGCGGTTTTGCCACAGCCCTCGGTCTCAACGAGGATATGCGCAAGGGGTTGATCGATCGCTTCCGCTCGCTGCCGATGTCCCGTGCAGCGGTGCTTGGCGGGCGCACTCTCTCAGATGTGGTCACCAACACTCTGTCGATCACGATTCTGCTGATTACGGGTGTGATTATCGGCTTCACTTTCCACACCAGTTTCCTTCACGCGGTCGCGGGAGTCGCACTGCTGCTGCTCTTCGGCTACTCCTTCTCCTGGTTTCTGGCGTTCCTCGGTCTGCTTGTGTCCTCGCCGGAATCGGTCAACTCGGTCGGCTTCATCGTCGTTTTCCCCCTTACCTTCATCTCCTCAGCATTTGTGCCCGTGGCGTCAATGCCTGCGGGCTTGCGTGCCTTCGCGGAAGTGAACCCATTCACGCTTGTCGTGGATGCAGTGCGTCATCTCTGGCTTGGCGCGCCAGCCCACAACAGCGTCTGGGGAGCCGTGGCGTGGTCGTTGGCGATCCTCGCCGTGTTTGTCCCGCTAGCCGTGGCACGCTACCGGCACGCGGCCGGCGGGTAGGAGCGGGTCTCTAGCATCAGACCAAGACCGTCCATCGTCTCGATCCAGCGAGTGAGGAGATACCCATGCCCGATCCCATCTACACAGCTGAAGCCCACGTCACCGGCGGGCGCGCCGAAGGGCACGGCAAGACCAGCGACGGGGCTTTGGAGGTCGACTTGCGCCTACCACCTGAGATGGGTGGACAGGATGCAGGCACCAACCCGGAGCAGCTATTCGCGGTCGGATACGCAGCATGTTTCGAGGGTGCCTTGGGTGTGGTGGCCCGGAGGGCCAAGGTAGATCCCGGCGAGGTCGGTATCGACAGCAGCGTCAGTCTCACTCCTAACGGGCAAGGCGGCTTCTTTTTGACTGTTGGGTTGAACGTGACGCTTGCTTCTGTGGAGGACGCCGCGCAGGCGATTGAGCTTGTCCGTGGAGCACACCAAGTTTGTCCCTACTCCAACGCTACCCGCGGAAATATCGAGGTGGAATTGATGGCTAACGGGCAGCCGGTCGACGCCTGACCGGAAGGAAGTTCGCGGAGGGCTGCAACCGCGAGGACGGGGGCGCACGGCTACGAGGCCGCCTCATGGTCATACTCCTGCCTTCCTATGGAGAGTTCCCAAGCACAGATGAACACAGTCCTCGTGACGGGCGGCTCGGGATTTTTGGGGAGCTGGTGTGCGATTGACCTTCTGCGCCGCGGCTATACGGTGCGCGTGACCGTCCGAGACCTCTCGCGCGAGGCGGCGCTCCGCGCGGTGATCGCCAGGGAGGTCGAGGCCGGGGACCGTCTCTCGGTGGTATCAGCAAACCTGCTTGAGGATGCTGGCTGGGAGCGGGCCGTTGACGGATGCGATTACGTCCTGCATGTCGCTTCCCCCTTTCCTGTAACGCAACCAAAGGATCCTGACGAGCTGATCGTGCCGGCGCGGGAGGGGACTCTGCGGGTTCTCAAGGCGAGCTTCGACGCCGGCGTCAAGCGCGTTGTGGTCACTTCTTCGATCGCTGCGATCACTGGTGGCCTTGAGCCCGGCTCCTCCCCGCTTACTGAGGCGGATTGGAGCGATCCCGACAATCCCAAGCTGACGCCTTACGCGAAGTCGAAGACGCTCGCCGAGCGCGCGGCATGGGATTTCGTGCGCGGGCGGGGAGAAGTCGAGAAGCTTGCTGTGGTCAACCCCGGCGCCATCCTCGGCCCTGTGCTGAGCGACAATCGCTCCTCCTCGATTGGGATAATTGAGCGGTTGCTAGGGGGGATGCCTGGCACGCCGCGAATTGGGTTTAACACTGTCGACGTCCGTGATGTCGCCGATCTTCAATTCAGAGCGATGAGCGCTCCCGAGGCGGCCGGCGAGCGTTTCATCGCGGCCGAGTCCTTTCAATGGATGGCGGACGTTGCTGCGGTGTTGCGCGAGCACCTCGGGGAGACCGCGGAGAAGGTTCCAACGCGGACCGTACCGAACCTGCTCGTGCGTGCTATGGCACTCTTCGATCCCAGCGTCCGTTCGGTCGTGGGCCAGCTCGGCAGGAGAATGGAGACCTCAAGCGACAAGGCCAAGACTCTTCTTGGATGGTCGCCCCGCTCGTCCGAAGATACGGTCGTCGACTGCGCGCGAAGCCTGATCAACTAGTCAGGATCCGGGTGATCCGACATCGCTGACGGTGCGAATGAGTCATCGACCGTCACTCGACAGGAGGAAGCGATGTACGACAAGCAAGATGACTTCGACGCGACCGACGAACTTGGTTCCGTCTCCGATCCGTGGACCGCACCATCGACCCGCAAGGGCTTCCTGAAGGGTGCGGCGGTTGCGGGGGCAGGCAGCGCTGGTTTGGGCATGCTTGCGCCAGCGGCCGCACTTGCCAAAGGCAAAAGGTCTGCTCATGGGGCCCCTACACGTGGTGACCTGGCGATCCTAAAAGCCGCCCAGATCGCTGAGGCTTTGGCCGTTACGACATACACCAACATCATCAACACCGCACCTTTCTTCAAGAACCTGGAGTCGGATGATCAGGGGTACTTGAAGGCGGCTGTGCAGGAGGAGATGTCCCACTACCTACTCGAGGAAAGTCTCACCAAGAAGCCCACTCCCTTCACCACGTTCTATTACCCGCCGAAGATGTTCGCGGATGCTCAGACGACGCTGAATGTACTTGTGACGCTTGAGGATGCGTTCATTGCCGCATATCTAGTAGGCGTACGCCAGTTCAGCACTCCGGACCTGCGCGTCACGGCCGCCCGAATCATGGGCATCGAGTCTGATCACCGTACCTTGGCGCGCGTCGTCGGGCCCGGTGTGGCCGGCGGCGATGGCGGGCCAATTGAGCAGATCACAGGCATCCAGAAGACGGCTGAGTCGGTCGATCCGCCGAATAACAATGGTTACGAGCGCACGCTTGGGTTGAAGAACATCGGCCAGGCTGTTGAAGCGTTGCTGCCCTTCGCGGAAAAGAAGGCCGCCGAAAAGGCTGGCTTCGATGTGACGAAGCCATACGCGTTCGTGCCGTTTACCCCGACGTTGCCTGGCGCCCTCGGTGAATTTCACTCATTGATGGGCTGAGTCGACTGGTTGTCGTGTCTCCTGACGCGAACAACCGCCGACGGTGAGCGTGGATTGGATAGGTGCATCCGCCGGCAGGTGGCGGGTGCCACCTATCGACCACGTTCAGGACCGTGCTTTTGGCTTCTTCTCACTTTTTGGTTTCTTCTCACTCGAGAATGCCTTGAATGTGACGATCTGAGTGACGGTTGTAGTTCTCACAGGGTTGATTGTGTGCTGAGTGATCTGGAGCTTGGCCTTGAGCTCGTGTCGGCTACTCAGCAGCCGCTTGCCGACGTGATTCAGCGTGAACCGTACGGTCTGCGCGTGACCGGCCCCGAGCGTAATACTTGCTGTTCCCACGACTACCACCTTGTGGGTCTCGCGTCTCTTCGAGCGCGCCGTCACAGCGATCAGCCGGTGCCCTTGCAGTGTCTCGATAACGTTCAGCTTGAACGTCACTTGACATGTTGCTCCAGCCGCTCCTACACAAGCTACGCGCACGCTCACGTTCGAGCCGGCCACCTTGGCCTTTGCTGCCGAGAATTTCGCATTGACCGCTGTGGGGCCGACCGGACCAACTGAAGGGGGCACCAACGGCGAGGTGCTCAGTATCTGGGCGGCGCCGTCAAGCTTGCCGAAGTCACTCACGGCCACGGCCCGGTAGTGAATCGTTACACCAGTGGGAAGCCCGGTTAGTTGAGCGGTGAACGGTGTGACGGCGTCGCTCACACCCGTCGACTGTGCCGGGGTGCTCTGACCGTAGGCGGTCGTAGTGCCGTATTCGAAGGCCACATTCACTGCTGTGCCACCGGGGTTGATCGAGCCACTGAGGATCGCCGAGGACGAGCCGATGGCGCTCGCGGCACCGGTGGTCGGGACGCCGGGCTGGTATGCGCCGGCGAAGAGACTGATCGGGCTCGTACCGTTGGTGAACAGGAAGAACGGCGTCCCCAAAGCCCCACCCTGACACGAGGCGCCATCGGCGTTGAACGGGTTCGCGAGGCACGATGAGGAGATTGGCTCGCGGACGTTCGCCTGCGCGGTCGGCGCCAGCGAGACATCGTTCTCGTCCAGCACGAACGTCGGGTTGGCAGGGTTGACTATGTGGCCGAAAACGGCACGCTCCGTCCCGCCACCTATATCTTCGCGCCACGACACGTAAGGGGTGTTACCCGAGAAGGTTATGTCGGGTTGGGTGGAGTCGCCGGTGCCGACAGAGACCGGCTTTCCGCCATTAACGACTTCGAAGCGGGCGCTTGCACCTACGCCCACAAGCCGGGAGAGGAACACTTGCTTTACGCCCGCCACATCCTCGTCCCAGGCGACCCATGGCACGGTTGGGCTCGTCGCTGTCATCGTTCCGGCGGCAATCCGTGGGTTCTCCGCATCGGCGCTCGAAGTCTCATTCAGCGAGCACTGTGCCTCATTGATCGCGGAATCCGCACAGGACCCAAACCCGTTCGTTCCAGTCTTGTCGAGAGTCGCGCTGAGCTGACTACCGACTGCGACCCAGTGAAAGCCACCGTCTGCTGTACCGTCGCTGACGGCCTTGGCAGCGAAAACCATCTCGTTGTCGTGCAATCCGGGGATGCTCGAGGGTCCCGTCTCGTACCACAACTCCCAAGGGACCTCGTCTTGACTGCCGGCAAACGCTATATCCGGCTCGATGCCGTTGCGTGTCGGATCGACGTTCAGGCTGGGATCCGCTGTGCTTGGGCCGACTCGCGGAATTCCGGTTTGCTGCCAGCATGTGCCGCCAATGGCCGGCACATGACCATTGATTGCCACGCCACCAGCCGGTGTCACGCCATCGCAGTTTGTCGCTCCAAGGCCGATCGAGCGAACGGCGAAGATCTGATCCTCCCCGTTGACTGGCGCGGTGGTTGTCTCCTGCCACGTGACCCAGGGAGCGGGCTTGCTCGGGTCCGCAGCTGAGCCGCCAGCCAGGGAAGGATTCTGGGCATCCTGGTTTGTGTGGATGTTCAGTGACGGAACAGGCACGCTGCCTCCGCCCATGCCTCGGCCCTGTCCGGCGAAGATCCACTTGCCTTGGTTCGCATCGCCGGTGTTATCGAAGTGGCTGGCGAATATGTTGTTGTTGGCGAAGCCAGCACCGGATGTGTTCTCGTACCAGCTGGCCCAAGGGACAGTGCGGCCGCTACCAGCAAAGTCGATCGACGGCGCCTCGCCGTCGATACCCTGGTCGAAGTTGAGTGAGCCACCGAATAGAGGGCTCGAGCTCGACCTGCCGCCGACCGTGCCCGTGCCTTGGGTGGTCCAACTACCTCCGGTAAACGAGCGCGAGAACACTTGATCGTGTGCTCCGGCCGCCTCTTGCTGGCGGAAGATCGCCCACGGTATAGCCGCTTGGCCAGCTGTGAGCGCACCCGCGGCGACATCCGCGTTGGCGGGGTCCTCACCGCTGACGCTGATCGTCTTGTTGATGCCGGCCGCGAGATCGTCATTTACCACTCCGCCTGAAGGCAGCGCTTGAAATGCCCATGCCGGTGAGCTGATCGCCAGGATGGCGATCGCGCCCGCGAAGGCGGCTCGACGAACCTTGGTTGAGCTTTTGAGCATCGAGATCCTCCTCACCTCTTGCTCCCGGGCGGGAGCGGGAAAGACTAACGACTGGCGAGCTTCACTTCAGATTGAGCACGGATCGAGAGCAAGTCATCTCGGCGGGACAGTCAAGGCAAGCGACGCTGCGAAGATGCCCCCGTGCTCACGATCGCTCTGGCCCTTGGCTCCTCGGCTTGCTATGGGGTATCTAACTTCCTTGGTCCCCAATTGGCACGGCGCCACACGCTCACCGCTGTGTTGGTCTTCTCGCAGGTAGCCGCACTCGGGGCAAGCGCGCTTTACCTGGCGGCCAACGGCGGCCAAGCGCTGCCTTCCTCGGACGTGTGGATCGCCTTCTTGGCCGGCGCTGGCAACGCGGGTGGCCTGATCGGCTTCTATGTGGCAGCCGAGCTGGCGCCTCTGTCGGTGGTGGCTCCGATCGGAGCTGTGGGCGCGATCGTGCCGGTGATTTGGGGGCTTTCCGGCGGGGACTCGCTCAGACCCGCGCAGGCAGCTGGGCTTGTGTTGGCGCTGGGTGGGGCGGTGCTGGCAGCTCGCCGTCCGCCGCCCACCGAGGGCCAAGCACGCAGATACCCCGACCCGCGACGTGGTGCTCTCTGGGCAACTGGATCGGCTGTTGCTTTCGGTGTCTTCCTCACGGCCCTGCCGGCTGCTTCTTCTCATGGTCAGGCATGGGCTCTGTTCGACGCGCGTGTGTGCGTAGTGCTGTTGACGGGCCTGTGGGCGGGCCGCAGGCTGCAGGCGATCAGACTCTCGCACGCAAGCGCTTTGCTCACGATCCCGGGACTGTTGCTTATAACCGGGACGTTGCTCTATACGACCGCGACTGCCCGCGGAGAGCTCTCGCTCGTGTCCGTGCTCGGCTCCCTGTTCCCAGTCGTGACGGTGGGCCTGGGCGTGGCGGTGTTGCAGGAGAGGCTCTCGCGAACACAGCTTCTTGGCGTCATCGCTGCGCTCACTGGGATCGTGCTGATCGGGGTGTGACGGGTGGTGCTCGCGGTGTGGGATCCTCGCTGTCGGTGACGATCGCTCCACAATCCAGGCTTGCCGCCTTGGTGGCTCGCGTAAAGCGGCTCGTACGCGCGATCCAGGAGGAAGACGAAGCGGTAGTCGAGCAGATTGTGCGCCTCAGTCAGTCACGGCGCCTGTTTGCTCCGCTTGCTTTCACTGTGGGTGCATTCGTGATGCTGTTCGAGGGTCTCAAGCTGTTGTTTGCCAATTGGCGGTTGATGCTCGTGCAGGTGCTTCCAGCCATGTGGATCTGGCTGGCGATGTTCGACTTGAAGGCGCGTGTGCTGCACGACCGCTCGTTTCCCTCGCTGCGTGGGCCGGTCCTCATCCCGCTCTGGCTTGTGATTGTGGCCATCACAGTGGCTTGTTTCTTCCTCAACGCTGTCTTTGCGTTCGCTATTACTGAGGGCCGTCCGCCCAAGATCCGGCCTGCCTATGAGGCGGCGCGACGAAACACGAAGACCATTGCGTTGTGGGGGGCCGCGGTGGGTGCGCTGCTTGCACTGGGGACGACGGTGGCTCCACGCTGGGGAAAACCTTGGTTCGTGCTGTGCTTGGGGATCGTAATTGGGATCATGATGATCTGTTATGTGGCCGTGCCTTCGCGGCTGATTGGGGTCAAAGCGAAGCGCTCCAGACGCGACAAACTGACGGCTGGTGCGCTTGGTGCGGCGCTCGGGGCCACTGTGTGCACGCCCCCGTATCTGCTTGGGCGCCTGGGAATACTGATGCTCGGCTCGAAATACCTCTTTATTCCCGGGATCGTGGCACTCACGCTTGGGTTCACTTTGCAGGCAGGCGCTACGGGTGCTGTGAGAGCGATCAAGATGAGCCTCAAGCTGACTGCCGACCAGCCACGCGAGGGCGCTTAGCTCGCTCCTCGCGCCGGCCGCTTGGTGTGTCCAAGTCACCGCCACGAGCCTTCAGGAAGGGAGTGTTTTTGTCGATCAGTTCGGCATGCCTGACTCTAAGACACGAACGCTCGCACTCCGATTTCCCGCTCGCTGTTGCATGTGCGCCCGTGAGATGGGCGTTGGCGAGCATGGTCGGTGGAATCCGAAGACACACGCCGTCAGTTGCTTGGACTGCGCGGCGGGGACTTCGGGGGGAGCATCGTCGAGTGCGCTGCGCAGACCGGTATTGGGGCCCGTGGATTTGGGAGTCGCCGGAGCGAGCGCAATGCGTGAGTTCGAACGACGTCACGCCGCGCGCGAGCGGCGCGCACGGGACCGCTTCGGAGTGGTTGGCGTAGGCCTCGCCCGCATCGCCGGAGATCCCTCGTCGACCCGCGTATGGCGGCAGGGCGCTCAGGGCGAGGCGAAGGTGGCTGAACGATTGGGCAAATTGCTCGAAGGCAGCGGCGTTTTCCTGCTGCATGATCGTCGCCTCGTGGGTCATGGGCGTGCGAATATCGACCATCTCGCGGTCGGCCCGGGTGGTGTCACGGTGATCGACGCGAAGGCGACGCATGGTGAGGTTTGTGTAGAGAGCGTTGGCGGCCTGTTCTCAGCGCGTCAACAGTTACTGCGAGTGGCGGGGCGCGATCGCACACGACTCGTTCGAGGAGTGCAAAAGCAGGCCGAGGTCGTGCGCGAGCGCCTCACCGGCAATGGCCTTTACACGGTCGAGGTGCGCAGTGCATTGTGTTTTGCCAACACAGATGGGCTGCCATGGCTGCGGCGACTCGAACTGGACGGAGTCGTGCTCGACGGCCCTAAGCGGGTCGCCAAGCTCGCGTGCCGGCCGGGGTCGCTGGCGGAGTCCGAGGTTAAGAGGATCCTTTTCGTGCTCGCCAAGCTGTTGGTGCCTGCTTGAGCAAGCTTGGGCGGGAGCCTGCTAAAAGATTCGACACTATGACTAACGCCGACGAGATGCTCGCCGTGGCCGCTTCGCGCGAGCAGCAGCTGGCGGCGCCTGGGCTCAGCCCGCGGCCTCGCCGCAAGGTGGCTGTGCTCGCTTGCATGGACACACGCCTTGATCTCTTCCCGATGCTTGGCTTGGGGCGAGGAGACGCACATGTGATCCGCAATGCGGGTGGCCTGGTGACCGACGATGCGATCCGTTCGCTCAGCATTTCCCAGCGCAAGCTTGGTACGGAGGAGATCGTGGTTGTGATGCACGAGGGTTGTGGACTGCACGGTGCCTCCGAGGACGAGTTCGCCCAAGCGTTGGTCGCCGACGGTGTGCTGCCGGCTTGGCGCATGGGTGCTTTCGAGGACGTCGAGGCGACGTTGCGCCACAGTCTTGCGCGGCTACGTGCGAGCCGCGAGCTGGTTGCGCGCGATCACATCAGGGGCCTCGTTTTTGACCCTGAGAGCGGAGCTTTGCGCGAGGTCGAGGCAACCGTCGCTGACAGCTAAAGCAGGATCGTGCTCGACTTCGAGGCGTACCTGCGACGGATCGGCTTGAAGGGAAGGCCCAAGCTCGCACAAGTCCATCGGGCGCACGTGAGCTCGATTCCCTTCGAGAACCTCGATCCGCACCGGGGCGTGGGAGTATCGCTTGAGCTAGAGGCGATTGAGGACAAGCTTGTGGGCAAACGCAGGGGTGGCTACTGCTTCGAGCAGAATCTCCTGTTGAAGGCCGCCTTGGAAGAGCTTGGCGCGAAGGTCGACTTGATGCTGGCCCGGGTGCGCCTGAACGCGAACGGTGCGGTGCGCCCGCGCAGTCACTTGGTCATGCGTGTGGAGTCCGAAGGCGCCGTCTGGCACGCCGACGTGGGGTTCGGTCTAGGTAGCCTGCTCGACCCTTTGCCGTTCGGGCCGGGGCAGGAGCACGAGCAATCGGGTTGGAGGTTTCGCGTCGTGGAGGATGGATCCCTGTTCGTGCTGCAGACGTTTGCGGGCGATCGGTGGACCGACGTCTATGGATTTCACCCTCAACCGGTTCCTTTTGTGGACTTGGAGACGAGCAACTGGTGGACCTCGACGCACCCCAATTCCCCGTTCGTGACGGGTTTGATTGTCAGCATCCAGAGCGGCGAGGGGCTGCGCACGTCGCTAAGCGACCGGGGCGAGCTGGCCCTGACCGAGGAGACCCCAACGGGGCGCAGCGTCACTCCGGTCTCGCGCGAGGAGATCCCAGACTTGATCGCGGCTCGGTTCGGGCTGGAGGGCTTTGCGCTCGGGCCTGAAAACCGGCTCATACTCCGATCGTAGTCACTCTTTGGGCGGTCCGTCCGATCTCACCCACAGGGCGTAGGTCTCGAATCCGTGGCGCTCATAGAAGCGCATGGCATTGCTGTTCGTGTGCATCACATGGAGGGACAGTTCGGTGATTCCGCGTACACCGAGCTCGCTGCGCACGGCTTCGAGCAAAGCACTCCCGGTTCCCTTGCCGCGCTCACCGGGCAATACGGACAAGGTCTCGATCTCCCCGGCCTGCTCGCTCAAGGGCCACGTTGGCGAACCGCTGCGCACGTGGACCATTGCATAGCCGACGCCTTCGCCCCCACGCTGAGCCAGCAAGACGAATGCGTCCTCGTTAGCCAGCCAAGCCGCGTATTCCGAGCACCTACGCAGCCATGACTCTCGGCGTGAACGCGGGGCGCCGAGCTCGGGTGTGACGCTCGAGTGGTGCTCCCTCAAGGCGTTCCACAGGGGCTCGATCAGGTCAAGCTCGCCTACGTCGATCCTGCGTATCTCACAGCTGGACATCCTGGATGAATAGCAAGTGCGAGCTCCAATCCGGGATCTCGTGACGCTTGTGAGTTGATCCCGGTCTGAGCGCTGTGCGGCCTAGGTGCGCTACCAGAGCGAGCGCATGCCTAACGTGTTTCTGATCGCCTCCGATTCCAGCCCATCCCCACAGCGGACCGAGACCGTGGTGACGACTACTCGGTTGAGCCCATATGTATGGGCCTCCGAGTCTCCCGGCGGTGAGCTCACTAGGGCACGTCGATCGGGCCGGCTGGGCTACGCCGTGAGCCCTCCGCGCGACGGGCGACGTAGTAGCATCGTGGGCCGCGCGCGCCCGTAGCTCAGTGGTCAACGGTTCTCTTCGGGGAGCCAAAGAGCAGCGGTCTTTCAAACCGCAGGCCGCGGGTTCGATTCCCGCCGGGCGCACTTTCGGAGAGGCCGCTAGCGACGCTCCGGCGGAGGCTGACTGACTATGTCTCAGCCACCGCTTGACCCGCGATCTCTCTACCCGCAAATGGCGCGATCACGATGTACATCACGTAGTCGATCAGCTCGGGCAGGCGCTGGGTACGGTCGTGGAGGATGTAATCGTGCAGCAGCTCGAATATCCCACCTACCGATGCTTCGCGCATTACCGGGGGCGGCATGTTCGGGTAGCTGTCATCGGGACCGATGTCGAGCAGGCCTATGTAGGAGAAGTTGGCCTCGTTCACGCGTCCGCTCACATGGGGGTATGCGATCAGGATGTCCACGCATGCCAGCCTCGCGATTGAGGGCTCCGAGGCCAGGAACTCGAGCAAGGCGGTCAGCCCCATCCTTATGTTCTGCGCCCAGCTCAACTTCAAATCGAGCGAACGGTTGATGGCGGCCGTTGCCTTGGCATGACCCATCTCGAAGGTGGCCAGGAACGCCTCCTCCTTGTTCTCGAAGTGCTCGTAGAAGGTTTGTAGCGAGATTGCCGCCTCCGCCACGATCTCCTCCAGGCTGAGGGCAGCATACCCCTTCGCTGCTGTCAGGTTCGCGACCGCGTCGAAGATCCGTTCGCGCTGGTTATGCGCCACGAAACCCTTCGGCAGGCTGTGCTCCCCGCGCGGCAGGCCTCTTGGTGCCCAGCGGGGCGAGGGCGACAGCGTGCCTGGCGCTCTACCTCCCTGCAGGTGCCCGTGGCGCCGCGCCTTCGGCCTGTCCGGGATCTGTGGCGGGGCGGGGTAGAAGCCCACGATCCAAGTCACCACATCAGGTGTGAGCTTCTGCAGCTCGACTTTCAATGAGCGGCTTGAGCGTTCGCGTCGCACACGCGAGTACAGGATCGTTCTCAGCGCGCCCACGATTGCCCTCGCTACCGGGGCAGGCACCGAGCCCTCACCGGGGGCCTGGGCGAAGATGTTCGTCACGAACGCACTCAGCAACTCGGCGTCGCGGGCCCACCGCTCGATTCCCACCGGACCAGCGGCTCCCATCTCCACGGACACCAGCCGAGCAGCGTCCGGCCGGTCGCCGGAAGCGTCGAACAGGGCTCGCACGAACGCCTCGATCTGATTGGTCCACTCGTCCTCAGGGTCATATGCCTCGACGATTCGCGCGGTCAAGCGCCCGATCAGAGCGTCATATGTGGCGAGCAGGCACTCCTCCTTGTTCTCGAAGTGCTCGTAGAAGCTGCGTCGCGACACCCCCGCACCGGCCACCAGGTCGGAGATCGTGGTGGCGACGAAGCCACGCTCGTTGACGGCTTTGATCATCGCCTCGTACAGGCGCTCGCGCTGGTCGGCGGCTACCTCCTCCGGTGGCAGTGCCTGCGGTCCGCGCGGCAGCGCTCGCTCCCGGGCTTTGGTTGAGCGGGTCCTCTGGGCCATCCCTATACCATAGCTCTTGACAAGCTGCGTAAAGGATGATTTATTTGTTTTCTGTTGCGATGTCTCCAAATCACTGGGAGGTCACTGACGTGGACGACATCAAGGTCTTCAATGCCTTGCAAACACTAGTTCCAGCATGTGGGCAAGTCCGATTGTACGACCGGGGGGACGGTGGGGGAGCATGTCTCAACGGTGGCCCATATGGATTCCCTTCTGTAGGCGCCGTACTATTAGCTGTGCGTAACGGCAAACGCGGCTCGCCTGAGTTGGACGACTTGGCACATCGCCAGGCGCTCCCGATAGCCGACACGGAGGTTGAATTGACATGAGAGGACTTGCCTGCGAGCGCAAGCTGTTGGTGCGCGCGCTTCATCCCCGCTGGCCATACCGGCGCTCACACTCACGCCACGATCTGCACTGGCTCGTGCGCGTGCGACCCAGACGACGTTGGTGCTCCCACGGTCGCCGCCACTCGGTCGCCGGATTTCCTCCGCGGCGACGGCGACCTTACGTCGGCTAAGCCGCTACATCCTCGCGTCGCTAGGATCGCAACATATGGCGGCGGTCTCTGAATCGAGCAGTCTGCGCACCTCCACGCTCCCCGACAGCGAGCGCGAGATTCGCAAGCTCTCGATCGACACGATCAGGGGCCTCGCCATGGACTCCGTCCAGAAGGCGAATGCCGGCCATCCCGGCACGGCAATGGCCTTGGCGCCGCTTGCCTACACGCTCTACAGGCACGTCCTACGCCTCAATCCAGCCGATACGGCCTGGCGCGATCGTGATCGCTTCGTGCTCTCCGCCGGCCATGCTTGCGTGCTCCAGTACTCGCTCGCTCATCTGTGCGGCTTCGACCTGTCGCTTGAGGATCTTCAGAGCTTTCGCCAGTGGGGTTCGCGCACACCCGGTCATCCTGAGCGCGGGCATGTGCCCGGCGTGGAGGTGACCACCGGCCCGCTCGGCCAGGGGGTGGCAAACGCTGTCGGTATGGCCATGGCCGAGCGCTTCCTCGCCGAGCGCTTCAACCGTCCTGGCTATGAGGTTGTGGACCACCACACCTACTCGATTTGTTCAGACGGGGACATGATGGAGGGCGTCTCCCAAGAAGCCGCCTCGATCGCTGGCCACTTCGGCCTGGGCAAGCTGATCGTCTGCTACGACGACAATCGCATCACGATCGATGGCACAACTTCGATCTCCTTCGACACCGAGAACCACATCGCCCGCATGCACGCCGACGGCTGGCATGTCCAGCGTGTAGAAGACTCCGAGGACGTCAATGCTTTGCACCGGGCGCTGCTCGCTGCTCGGCGGAAACGGAGCGGCCCTCGTTCATCTCGGTGCGCTCGCACATCGCCTATCCGGCCCCCAACGCCGTCGACACGGCCAAAGCCCACGGCGCACCTCTGGGCGAAGAGGAGGTACGCGCTACTAAGCAGGTAATGGGCTTCGATCCCGATCTCAGCTTCCAAGTAGAGGAGTCCGTCTACGCGCACATGAGTCTGAGCGAGTCTGGCGCGGCGCTCCAGCGGGATTGGGAGCAGCGCGAGGCGACTTGGCGTGAGCGCTACCCCGAGCTTGCCGAGGACTGGGACCGTGCCTGGTCCGGCCGCTTGCGCGATGGCTGGCAGGCGGCTCTCCCTAGCTTCGAGGCGGGTAAGGAGATCGCCACGCGCTCGGCCGGCCAGAAGGCAATGGCGGCCTTGAGCCCGTTTGGTCCGACGATGGCCGGTGGCGCCGCCGATCTGGTCGAGTCCACCAAGACAGTCTTCGACGGCGCCGGCGAGTACTCGCGCGTTCATACCGGCCGCAACATCCCCTTCGGCATCCGCGAGCACGCCATGGGAGCGATCGTCAACGGGCTGGCTGCCCACGGCGCCATGGTCAAGCCCTACGGCTCCACGTTCCTGATCTTCTCCGACTACATGCGCCCGTCCGTGCGCCTCTCGGCCCTCATGGAGTTGCCCGTCATGTGGGTTTGGACGCACGACTCCGTAGGTCTTGGCGAGGACGGCCCCACCCATCAGCCGGTCGAGCACTACGCGGCCTTGCGCGCCATCCCTCACCTTTGGGTGATTCGTCCAGCCGACGCGAACGAGACCGCCCACGCATGGCGGGTGGGATTGGAACGTGAGGATGGCCCGGTCGCCTTGTTGCTCTCGCGCCAAAACTTGCCTGTCTTCGACCGCACGGAGATGGGTGGCGCTGACGGCTTGGAGCGCGGTGGGTATGTCCTGTGGGAGTCTGCGGGTGCGGTGCGGTGCGGGTGCGTCTAGTGCGATGCTGGCGAGTGACGCCGCACGTGCTGGAGCGGCGCAGGGTCCGACAACGGGTACGCCCGAGCTGGTCCTGATCGCCACCGGCTCGGAGGTCGCGCCCACACTCCAGGCAGCACGTGAGATCGCCGCTGAGGGAACCCACGTACGGGTCGTCTCGATGCCCTGCATCGAGCTCTTCGAAGCTCAATCCCCTGACTACCGTGACAGCGTTATCCCACGCGAGGTCCCTGCCCGTCTCGCGGTAGAGGCCGGAGTCAGCCTGAGCTGGTGGAAGTGGGTGGGCGACCGCGGTGACGTCATCGGGGTCGACCGTTTCGGAGCCTCCGCTCCGGGTACGACAATATTGGAGAAGTTTGGCCTCACATCAGACGCAATCGTCGTGCGCGCTCGTTCCCTTCTCACTGGCACAGATTAATTCCAGGAAGCTGTCTTTCTTGCCTAGCTCACCGCGCAAACTGATTCTGGGAAGCGTTCCTCTCACCCTCGGAACGAACAGCTATCCAAAAAAATAACCGAACGCCCCCGTTCGTCAGGAGCCTAAATGTCCTCCCCCAGCCCCTCACCCTTGCACCGGCTCTCCGCCCTAGGCCAGAGCGTGTGGATCGACTCCCTCTCGCGCGAGGCGATTAGGGGTGGTCACCTACAAAAGCTGATCGACGACGACGCGGTCGTGGGCGCCACATCGAACCCCACCATCTTCCAAAAGGCGATGAGCGCCGGCGACGCCTACGACGAGCAGTTGCGCGAGCTCGGCACTAACGACGTCGAGCAGGCCTTCTGGACGCTTGCCGAGCAGGACATCCGCGAGGCGTGCGACGTGTTCCGCCCGACCTGGGATGGGGGGCTCGGACGCGACGGCTACGTATCGCTTGAGGTCGACCCGCGCCTGGCCTATGACTCCCTACAGACATTCAACGAGGCGATCCGCCTACACAAGGCAGTCGATCGCCCCAACCTGCTCGTCAAGATCCCTGCCACCAAGCCCGGTCTCGCCGCGATCGAGGACGTCATCTCCAAGGGCCGCTCGATCAATGTCACCCTGATCTTCTCCTTGCAGCGCTACGCCGAGGTGGCCGAGTCCTACATCCGCGGCCTCGAGCGCCTCGTGGCTGAGGGCGGCGATCCTTCGAAGGTCGTCTCCGTCGCAAGCTTCTTCGTCTCGCGCATCGACACCGAGGCCGACCGGCGCCTCGATGAGATAGACGGGCACGACGATCTCAAAGGACGCCTCGCTGTCGCCAACGCCAAGCTTGCCTACCGCCACTACCAGCAAACTTTCCAAGGCCCCCGCTGGGAGTACTTGGCCTCCAAGGGTGCCACACCCCAGCGCGTCCTTTGGGCCTCGACCTCCACAAAGAACCCCGCATACCAAGACACCTTGTACGTGGATGACTTGATCGGTCCCGACACGATCAACACGATGCCCGAGGAGACCATCGTCGCCTTCCAGGACCATGGCTCGCCGCGGCCTTCTTTGACCGAGGGGCTCTCCGATGCACAGTCCGTCTTCGATGAGTTGGCCGCGGCCGGCGTCGACTACGACGACGTCACCGATACTTTGGAGCGCGAGGGCGTGGAGAAGTTCGAAGCCTCATTCCGTGACCTGCTCGACTCACTCGGCGCAAAGTTGGGTTCCCTGGCGCTAGCCTGAGGTTTGTGGAGGAGCTTGAGGCAAACGTCCCCGCGCCGGGATCTGAACGAGGTGCGTGGGTTCTCGCGGGCGGGCTGGGTGTTCTCGGCATCGCCGTGCTCGCGCTCGTCCTGAGTGGCGTCATCGGAGGCGCCCCTTCGCGCACCGCGTCCGCACCGCCGCCGGTGATCGCTGTCACCCCTACGCCCACGCCCGCCACTGCTGCCCAGACCGGCTCCGTCACTCCAACTGGTAGCCGCACCGGAGGGGTTGGTACTACTCCAGGAACAGTTGCCCCACGTGCGCGCACACAGGGGCATGCAGGCGCGCACGAAGGCGTCCGCGCGATCGTCGGCGATCCCTCGCCGGTCGAGGCCCATCGCGATCTCGCGCTCTACCAAGCCCAAACCTCTACCCACATCGCCGAGCGTTGGATGCAGGGCTTCTATCCGATCTACGCGGTCGCCCAGCGCACCTTCGGGGTCAACTGGCTCCTGCTCGCCTCGATTCACCGACAGGAGTCGGCTTTCTCGACCGCGCCCGGCATCTACAAGGGGCTCAACTTCGCCAACTGCTGCGGTGGCCCGATGCAGTTCAATGTCACCAATGGTCCGGTCACGACTTGGGCATTAGTGAGCGACTCCTACCGCTACGGCTCGCGTCCCGTCTCCTATGACCACATGACGGCCCATCACCCATCTATCTACGACGACTTCGACGCGATCATGGCCGCGGCCCACCTGCTCACATCCGATGGCGCCGGTCCCGCTTTGGACGGCACCGCCTGGAACGCGGCCTACGACTATTACGGTCACGACGCCACGGGCGTCACTTATGCCGACCAGGTCCTTGCGCGGGCGATCGGCTGGTCCCAGCATGGCTTCTGCATCAACTGCGGCGTCGAAACCTCGCTTGTCGAAGCGGTCCACGCCGCTTATGGGGCGCCGGTGGCGGCTGCTTTGGAAACCGCCACTGTCGCGCGCCACCGCGTTGCGCGGCATCGAAAGAAGGGGAGTGGTTGATCCTCTATTTTGAAATTTTGCGATAGTGACTACAGCTGTAGCTACTATCGCAAAATCGCAAAAAAGCGAACAAACATCTCTCCTCGTTGGCCCGGGCTAGATCTTGCCCGGCCATGCTAATCGGGCTGCGCTGCCCGGCGCCTCGAGGTCAGGAGGAGTCCTTCAGGGCCTCTCAGGCGGCGTCGGCCTGGGCGATCAGCTCGCCCGCGACCCTGTCGCTTGCCGCTCCCGTTCCGCCGAGCAAGCGTCGCGAGAGCTGAGCGCGGCGGAAGTACAGCGGCGCGTCGTGCTCCCATGTCGCGCCGATGCCGCCGTGCACTGAGATCATCGTGCGCGCCCCGTGGTCGAGCGCCCGGCCCGCGACCGAGCGCGCCGCACTTGCTGCGAGCGGAAACTCATCCGGTGCGCCATTGCGTGACCAGCCCGCGTAATAGAGCAGCGAACGCCCGTTCTCGAGCTGGCGCAAGACCTCGGTCAGCGAGTGCTTCACCGCTTGGTAGGAGCCGATCGCGCGGCCAAAAGTAAAGCGCTCCTTGGCGTACGCCACA
This sequence comes from uncultured Solirubrobacterales bacterium, assembly GCA_963746645.1. Classification (GTDB taxonomy): domain Bacteria; phylum Actinomycetota; class Thermoleophilia; order Solirubrobacterales; family Solirubrobacteraceae; genus Palsa-744. The sequence continues at coordinate 1,810,409 of CAVVBQ010000005.1, read as the reverse complement.
GACATCTCAAGCGCGGTCTCCACGCTGCCCAGCGACTCCGCGGCAATCAGCGACTGTGCCAGATGCCAGGAGCCCGCGAGTGCCTCCTCGGGAGCGTCGAGCACCGTCGCCTGGGCCTCCTTCAGCGTCACATGCCCGAGCGAGCGCGTCGCGTCATAGCGGTGCACTGCCTCGACTGATACTCCCTCGCCGGATGCCTCGATCGCCACGCCCACGGGCTTCCCTCCGAGCAAAGCCACGCCCACGAGCAGATCCGCGCCCGGCGCATCCGGCACGAATGCAAGCGTCCCGCTCACGAGCGCTCCGCCTTTGCCATCGTCCTTGGCCTCGGGGGCCGAGGGACGCGTGCTGCCGTGCTTCGGGTCAACGCACCAGCCGTCGACGAGGTCGTTCGGAGGCATCGCCGGCAGATACGCTGCTCTGCGCTCTCCACTTGCAAGCGGCGCAAGCAACGCGCTACCGGCAGGCGCGGCACTCAGGATCGCGGTTGCCGGTAGATGCCCGAGCAAGGTGACCGGTGCGAGCACACGACCACACTCGCTCAGCACCAGCATCGCGTCGAACGCATCAAGCCCGGCGCCGCCGTGAGCGTCGTCGATCAATAGTCCTGGCCAACCGGCCTCACAGGCAGTCGGCCACAGGTCTGGCAACGCATTCTCGTCGCCGTCCAGCGCCTCTCTGGCCGCCTCCAGCGTCTTCGTGCGCGAGAGAGTGCCCCTGGCAGCCTCGCGCAGGAACTCCTGCTCGTCTGAGAGTGCCAGATTCATGCCGCTGCTCCTTCCTTGGAGCGCAGCTCCGAGAATGGGATTCCCTTATCCAGGCGCGGCTCCGGGGGGAGCCCCAGCACGCGCTCGCCGATCGTGTTGCGCAGGATCTCTTCGGTCCCGCCGGCCGACTTCAGGCCCGGCAGGAAGGAGATCATGTAGGCCCAATCGCTGCCCTCGTCCAGGGCGTCCGGGCCGAGCACATCGGTGATCAGGTCACCGGCTTTGATCGCTCCGTTGACGATCGTCACCTTCGCTAGGCCTGCCTCCGGGCCAGGGATCTGGCCTTTCTGCAGCATCGTCAGCGTGCGATAGCCGGTGAAGCGCACCGCCAGCAGCTCGCTCGCGATCTCGCCCAACTGCTTGCGAACCTGCGAGTCGCGCCTACCGTGCTCGTCAGAGGCGATGCCCTTGGCAAAGCGCACCGAGTTGTAGCCAAGGCCCTCGCCGCCGAGCCCGATCGTCACGCGCTCGAACATCAGCGTCGTCAGGGCCGTACCCCAACCATTGCCCACGCCGCCCACGACAGCATCCTCATCGAGCTTCACATCGTCGAGGAATACCTCGTTGAACTCGGCCTCGCCAGAGATCTGACGCAAGCCCCTAACCGTCACGCCGGGAGCGTCCATCGGGATGATGAACATCGTCAGGCCCTTGTGCTTGTGCTGCTCGGGATCAGTCCTCGCGAGCAACAGCCCATAAGAGGAGAACTGAGCGTTGGTCGTCCACACCTTCTGGCCACTCAGACGCCAGCTGCCATCGTCCTCCTGGCGCGCCCTCGTCTGGACGGCCGCCAGGTCTGAGCCGGCGGCAGGCTCTGAGAACAGCTGGCACCACACCTCATCGCCGTGCAGCATCGGGCCGAGGTAGCGCGCCTTCTGCTCCTCCGCGCCGTGGGCGATGATCGTCGGACCGAGCATCCCTATGCCGATCGCGTCGAGGATCCCGGGCACGCCTGCCTTCGCGATCTCCTGGTTACACACAACCTGCTCGATTGGGCCCATGCCTTGGCCGCCGTACTCCTTTGGCCAAGTCACTCCGGCGAGCCCCGCCTCGGCGAGTTTGCCCTGCCACGCGCGCCGCGCGGCAATGATCTCCGCCTCGTCTGTGATCGCGCCGGGTCCACTCAGGACGGGCGCCTCTGCCTTGTGCTGCTCGAGCCAGGTGCGCACCTTGGCGCGATGCTCTGCCTGCTCGGGCGTATCGTCAAGATCCACGGCTTCTCCCTTTGGCTGACTGGCCAGTCAATATTTGTCAGCTAAGGCTACTCCTTCACCGGCCGGTCGGCACCGGGGGCGCCTGGATTGGCGCCTGGCCGTATACGTCCTCGAAGCCGCGATCCAGTAGATACTCCGCTTGGCGGCCCAGTTCGGGGGAGTGCAGCAACACCACACCTAGCTCCACCCCGTGGCGCTCAGCGGTCCCCACAAGGCAGTTGCCGGCCAGTTCGGTGTAGCCGGTCTTCAAGCCCGTTGCGCCCGGATAGCCGTACACGAGCAAGGGATTGTTGTTGTACAGGTAGACCTTGCCGCCCTTGATCGGCAACGGCACGACCGCCTTCTCGGTGCGCACGATCCTGGCGAGCAGCGGTTGCTCCAAGTCGACGTGCGCCAGCTCGGCAAGGTCGGCAGCACACGAGTAGTTGCGTGCGTTGAAGTAACCCGAAGGTGAGGTGTAGTGCGTACAGCCCATCCCCAGGCGCGCTGCTTCCTCGTTCATCCCATCCACGAACGTGTCCACCCCGCCTGACACGTGCTGGGCGAGCGCCACGGCGGCATCGTTGCCCGAGGGGAGCAATAGGCCGTAGAGCATCGTCTCCAAGCGCACATTCTTGCCCAGCGGCAATACTCCCACCTTCGAGCCGGCCGACTCGACCGCTTGCTTGGTAACGAGCACGGGCGCATTCGGTGAGGAGGAGCGCACCACGCGAAGCGCGGTCATCATCTTCGTGAGGCTCGCGATGTGCAGGTGCTCGAGTGGGTTCAGCTGCCACAACACGCGCCCGCTTTTCAGGTCGAACAGCAGGCCGGCGCTCGGCTGATGGCGAAAGGCCACATTCACCGCGTCGTTCTCGCCGCTCAGGTCCAGCGAGAGCGGCGGGCGCCCCAGCTTCAAGCCGGCGGGGGAGAGTGTGGGAGTGGTGGGTTTGACGGTGTGCTCGCCCGAATGCCTGCCCGCCTTGGTCGAAGCCGACGTTGGACCGTGGGAGACGCCCGAGCGCGACATGGCGATCGCTGCTGCCGCTGCCACAACCACGACCACCATGAACCCGATCGCCAGCGCCCTTCTGCGCCTACGCCGGCGCCTGGCCCTTGCGCGGCTACGTCGCGAGCTGCCCCCTTGGGGGAGGAAGGGGGAGTTGCTCATGAGCACCCTCATCGTCTAGGAGGATTGCGCAACGCCCCGACGATGCCAACCGTCAGGATCACGAGCACGATCACTGACAGCACGGCCTGCACGCTAAAGCCGAACTGCTCGATCCCGCCGATCGTCAGGAAGGCAAAGCCCAGGATGAACGCCAGCGCGACGGCTAGCACGGCGACGCGCGTCATCGGAGCTCCGAGTGCTTCGTCGAGCCATTCATCCAAGGCCGGCCGCGCCGAAACCGACCTGTAGTACAAGCCACACGCCAATCGTGAGCGTCGCGGGGACTTCGACGAGCGTTGTGTAGAACGGAATCGGGACCAAGGTCAGTACGCGGGCACGGGGATACAACAGCACGTAGCCCCCCAGTACGGCCACAGTCGCGCCAGTGCTGCCGACCAGCGCCGGCGTTGCCCCGGCGCCGCCGAGTAGAGCCCACGCCGCTCCCGTGAGCAAGCCGCTCAGCACACACAACACGGAGAAGCCTGTGCGTCCGAAGGCGCCTTCCACGCTCGGCCCGAGCAACCCGAGAAAGATCAGGTTGAGCAGGAGGGGCAGCAGCCCATCGTGGTCGGAGAGCAGGTAGGCGAGCAGCTCGATCGCGATCAGGATCGCCGTCACGAGCGGGAAGCGCTCGCGTGGGATGTTGTCCTTGACGGGGATCATGCGCGGGAGGATGCCCCACGCGCGCGCATGGGGCGTGCATTTGCGCAGACTATCCGCCCACCCCGCGGGCGCTCGCCGATAGGGCTATCCGTGAGCGGCCAGCGGCCCCACACCAGGACGTGGCTGGGGCACGTGCTGGTCAGCGTGGTAGGAGGAGCGCACGAGCGGGCCGGCAGCCACATGATCGAAGCCGAGCGCGTAAGCGGCCTCCTCGAGCGCGGTGAACTCGTCGGGGTGCCAGTAGCGCACGATCGGCAGGTGGCGCTCCGATGGGCGCAGGTACTGACCGACGGTGAGTACACGCACGTCGTGCTCGCGTAGGACCTCGAACGTGGCCACCATCTCCTCGTGGGTCTCACCGAGGCCCACCATCAAGCCGGACTTGGTGACGACCTCGCCTTCGCCCATTTCGGCGGCGCTACGCAACACGCGGCAGGAGCGCAGGAATTCTGAGCCCCTGCGCGCGATCGGGTAGAGGCGCGGCACGACCTCCACGTTGTGGTTGAACACGTCCGGACGCTCGGCGATCACCTTCGCCAAAGGCATCTCCTGGCCTTGGAAGTCTGGCGTGAGCACCTCGATCTGACAGTCCGGCGCCTGCTTGCGCACCTGCCTGATCACGCCCACGAAGGCCGAAGCGCCCTTGTCAGGCAGGTCGTCGCGATCGACCGAGGTGACGACAGCGTGGCGCAAGCCCATGCGCGCGATCGAGCGTGCCACCCGCGCGGGCTCCAAAGGATCGTTCCAGGTCGGCTTACCCGTCTTCACGTTGCAGAAGCCGCAGCGCCGCGTGCACGTGTCGCCGAGAATCATGAAGGTGGCGGTACCCCGCTCCCAGCACTCGCCCACGTTCGGACAGGCCGCCTCCTGGCAGACGGTGTGCAGGTTCTCCTCTTTGATCAGGGCCGACAGCTCGCGATAGCGCTGACCGCCCGCGGCCGGCACTTTGAACCACGGTGGCTTGCGCTCGCGCAGAGGTCTGACGTCGGAGCCAAGCACCTTCAGCACATCCATGCCGCCCGGGTTGGCGCGCGAGCGGGTCACGTGTTCGCGGTCCTCAGTGGTGCCCGGCGGAGTGCTCATGCACTCACCAGCGTATGACCTGCCGCCTTCGCGATGCCGATGCTCTCTGGTGCAGCGACGACCAGCTGGCGGCCGTGAGCCTCGCAGAAGCACTGTGCGATGCGCTCCGCGAAAGCATCGAACCCGCCGTCGGGCTCATGCCCAAGCTCCTGCTCAACCGAGGTCATCGTCACGTCTGGCAGGCCGCACGGCACGATCCACGAGAACGGCTCGAGGTCGTTGGTCACGTTGACGGCGAACCCGTGCGTCGAGACTCCCTTTGAGACGTGCACGCCAATCGAGGCGATCTTGCGGTCCTCCACCCACACGCCTGTGTAGTCGATCCCCTCCGCGCAGCGGGAGCGCGCCTCGATGCCTAGAGGAGCGAGTGCGGCGACGATCGCCGCCTCCATCATGCGCAGGTGAAAGCCGATGTCGCTCACGCGCATGATCGGATAGCCGACCAGTTGACCGGGGCCGTGGTAGGTCACGCGTCCGCCGCGGTCGGTGGGCACGATCTCGATCTCTTGTGCACGGTAGAAGTCCTCGCCGAGCGATAGCTCGCCGTCGACCGACCGTCGCCCGCGCGTGTACACGCGCGGGTGCTCCAGCAGCAGCAGCGTGTCAGGGGTCTCACCGGCCTGCCGCTGTGTCTGGAGATCGGCTTGGATTGCCGTGGCGTCGCGGTAGGGAACGGCACCCAAGCGGCATACGCACAACTCCGCTGACGGTGGGGCGGTGGCATCCATCTGGCTCCCAGGATAGTGCCGAGTTTCTCTCAGCCAATCGCGGGAGGTGACTGGCTTCAGCCCAGCCCTCGCTCCCGCGCCAGCTCACACAGCTCGAGCAGGCTGAGCGCCTGGGTACCGGGGGCGAGCGGGTAACGGTCGATTCCTGGATAGACGACAAAGGAGCGCTCTGGGTTGAGATCGGCAAGTGCTGAGTGAAACCCCCGCTCTAGCCTCGGCGCGAGGCTGCGCTTTATCTCGATGGCCCAGACGCCCCCGTTTGGCCATTGCAGCACGAGATCGACCTCGGCCCCGCCACTGGTTCGGTAGAAGCTTGCCTGTGTCTGCGGGCCGCAGACGGCGAGCAGGTTCTCGATCGTCAGGCCCTCCCAGCTGGCTCCCGCCACGGGGTGTCCGAGGATTGTCTCCTTGTCGACGAGTCCGAGCAGTGCATGCAACAGGCCGGTATCGCGCACATAGACCTTAGGCGAGCGCACCATTCGCTTGCCGACGTTGGCGATCATGGGAGGCAAGCGCCGGACGAGCAGCAGATCCACGAGCAGGTCGAGATAGTGCGCGATCGTTGTGCCGCTGACCCCCAACCCGCGGGCCAGTTGTGCGGCGTTGAGCAGGCCGCCCTGATGGTGGGCGAACATGGTCCACAGCCGCCGCAAAGTCTCCGCGGGGATGCGTGGTCCAAGCTGCGGGAGATTGCGCTCGAGGTAGGTGCGGATGAAATCCTGGCGCCAGCGCAGGCTGATCTGCTCGTTGCCGGCGAGGAAACTGTCGGGGAAGCCGCCGCGGACCCACAGACGATCGGCCTGCCCTCCTCCGGTCTCGGTGATGTCAAACGGGCAGAGCTGGACGAACGCGATTCGTCCCGCAAGCGTCTCGCCCGACTGAGCGAGCAGCTCGATGGCCGCGGAGCCCAAGAGGAGGAACCTGCCTGTCGCCTGGCCCTCACGTCGCCCACGGTCGATGATGCCTCGCAGCGCTTCGAAGAGGCCAGGAGCCCGGTGGATCTCGTCGAGGATCACGAGCTCTTCAGCATGGTCGGCGAGATAGAGCTCAGGCTCGGCCAATCTCGCCCGGTCAGACGCCGACTCGAGATCGAGATACAGCGACGGTCGTCCCTCTGCGATCTTGAGAGCTAGCGTCGTCTTCCCAGCCTGCCTGGGGCCGATGAGTGCGACAGCCGGGTTGTGGGCGAGGAGATCTTCGATTTCAGGCCTTATGCGGCGCTCGATCATCCATGCAATTCTAAAGTAATACTTGAGATTTGCAAGGTTATTGTCTTTGAACGGTGGGATTGGCCCCGTATCCCTGCCCCGGGCCGTCCTCCCGGACAGACCTTGACATCTAGAACACCCTCCGCTATAACTCTCCATGTCATGTGACTCAGTAGGAGTGACTGACAATCAACATAAGGATCGGGTTTCGGGTTGGCCTTTTGGGTCGACTGCAGACGTTTTCCGGGGACCTTGGGAGAGGGACCGGGTCATAAGTCCTGAGAGGGAGTTGTTTTTCGCGTGTTTTCTTTGGGGAATAGCGTGCATGAGAGTCCGTGTGTCTCTGATGGGTCCGTAATAGGACGCGTCAGCGTCGCTGACGCGTCTCTCTCTCTCTCTCTCTCTCTCTGGTCGAGCCGGCTTCTAAGCGCTAGCTCCAGCTTCGCGGCAGTCTCTCGTCGCTCCCGCTCCCTAGATGGAGCGAAGGTGTCTCGCGGGCCGGTGGGTGCGTGATGAGCGCGGCTCGCACCGCCACTTCTCGTACGCGCACCGGTAAACGCCCTGCTCGTCCGGGTGAGCTCTCCCCGCGGATTCAGGTGGCGGAGATGCAGCGCACCCGCCTTTTGGGCGCAACTGCAAGCATCGTTGACGAGATCGGCTACGCGGATGTGACGGTGGCTCACATAACGGCGCGTGCGCGCATTTCGCGCCGCACCTTCTATGAGCTGTTCGACAATCGCGAGGATTGCCTCAAGGCGGTTTTCGAGGATGCGCTCGAGCGGGTCCGTCGCGAAATGATCGCCGCCGGCTCGGGCGAGCTTGACTGGCGTGAGTGTGTGAGGCACGGCCTGTGGGCGATTCTCACCTTCTTCGACCGCGAGCCCGCGCTCGCACGCGTCTGCCTGGTGCAGTCTGCGCGCGGCGGCGGGGAGACCTTGGAGCGGAGAGCCGAGGTGTTCTCACAGCTTGCACGCGTCATCGACCAAGGCCGGGTCGCCGGTTCTCGCAAGGCAGAGCCTCCGGCACTAACGGCGGAGGGTCTTGTGGGCGCCGCCCACGCGATCTTGTACGAGCGTGTGCTGAAGCGCAGCGATGAGCCGCTCGTCGAGTTGCTGCCGGGTCTGATGAGCATGATCGTGCTGCCCTACCTTGGCGCCGCGGCGGCGCGGCGTGAGCAGTCCCGGCCACTGCCTTCAGTGGAGCCGGCTGCGGAGAGTCAGGCTCAGGACGCCGCCAACGGAGTGGGGGACTGGCTGCAGGGCCTGCCGATGCGCCTCACATACCGGACGGTCCGCGTGCTGCACGCCGTGGGTGAGCAGCCGGGAATCTCCAATAGAAGCGCCGGGCGAGAGGCCGGTGTCGGCGACCAGGGCCAGATGTCGAAGCTGCTCTCCCGCCTGGAGCGCCTCGGGTTGATCGTCAACGGAGGCGTGGGCCACGCCAAGGGAGAGGCCAATGCCTGGGAGCTCACGGCAACTGGTGAGCGTTTCACACAAAGCATCGATCTTCACAGCGGCGATCACCAGCAGGCGACGTGAACGCGCAAGAGCCACAACTGGGGCCAAGCGGCCGCACCAAGCAAACCGGGCCCGCACGAGGAGGGGCACACATGACACACACACTCAGGTCAGATCACGAGCCCAACTCTCAGATCGTCACCGCAGCTCTCGGATTCCTCGCGGTCGCGTTGACGTTCCTTGTCGCGATGTTCTGTGGCGCCGCGGCAAAGGCCGAAATCACTTACAAGTATAACGGCAAATCCTTCGGTCCCAACGGTGTGGGACCAGGTGAATTTTCCCCCAGCGCGGCAGGACTCGCTGTAGATCAAAACAGCGGCAATGTCTATGTTTACGACAATGAAGGCGCCTCTAACGGCACCATCTCAAAGTTCAGTTCTACAGGCGAACCGGTCAACTTCTCCGCTCTGGGGTCCAACGTAATCAAAGGAGTCGGCACCGCCTCCCCGAACGAAGCGGAGATCGCCGTCGATAGTTCCTCCGGTCCGGACGCCGGCGACATATATATCGCCAATAACAGCGTAGTGCGCATCTATAGCGCCACCGGTAGCTTCCTCGGCGAACTGTCAGGCGGTGAGACGTGCGGCGTCGCGGTCGATTCCGCGGGCGCCGTCTATGTCGGCATCTATCCAAGCACGGCCAAGAAGTACACGCCCGTGACCAATCCGGTCACAAACGCTGATCAGACGGGCTCGATCGGCGGCCTCGACGAAGTCTGCAATGTCGCAGTCGACGGCGAAGGCAATTTCTATGCAGCCACATACTTTGGGGGTATCACGCGGTATGACGCACTGCAGTTCGGTTCCTCCGCCGCATTCGGCAGCGTGATCGACAAAGTCGGCGACATGCTGGCGGTCGATCCCTCTACCAACGACGTGTTCGTCGAGCGCTATGGGTTCATAGCCCAATATGATTCCTCTGGCATTCTACTTGCAAATCTCGGTGTTGGCAGCCTTGGCAATGCTTCGAAAGGTGTAGCGATAGAGAGTAACGGCAGCCTGTATGCTCACAACGAAGAAACAAAACGAATAACGATCCTGGAACCGGAGGTGCTGCCGGACACGACAACGGAAACCGCGTCGAATATCACCACTGAAAGCGCAACGGTGAGCGGTACGGTCAATCCGAATAATGCGGCGACGAGGTACCAGTTCGAATATGGGACAACCACCGCCTATGGATCGGCGGCACCGCCATCCCCCGCAAGCGCCGGCTCCGACTCGACGATCCACAACGTGACGGCCAATCTGACGGGTCTCGCTGAAAGCACCACCTATCACTACCGTCTTGTCGCCCGAGCGAAAACGGGGCCAAACCGGGTTGGACCGGACATTTCACACAACCGGGCCACCTGTCGTCGACGGCCAGCATGTCAGCGAAATAGCGCATGCCCGCGCCGAGGTCGAAGCGGAAATCAACCCGAGTGGGTTCGATACCCACTACCAAGTAGAATACGGTACAACTCAGAGCTACGGTTCGACAACGACTCCGATCGACATCGGATCACAGACCATCGATGAGAGCGAGAGCACCGAACTCACCGGTCTGCAGCCAGGCACGACATATCACTTCCGGGTCGTTGCATCCAACTCCCAAGGCTCACCAATCGCTGGCGTCGACCAGACATTTACCACTTTCCCGATTACGCAAATCGAAGGAGAGTCATTTTCGGGAGTCGGATCTCTCGGGGCGAATCTAAACGCGCAGGTCGACGATTTCGGACTGCTCAGCAACTATTACTACGAATACGGAACTAGCGACGGATATGGCTTTACCACGCCGGAAACTAGCCTCGGTGCAATAGACGGCAATACCGGCGCGCCGGCGTTGCTGACCGGTTTGGAACCAGGCACCACATACCATTTCCGGGTGGTCGTAAAGAACGTCATGGGCAACGAAAGCAGCACGGTCGTGGGCGCAGATGCCACATTTACCACTCTGCCCATCAGCAAAACCGAGCTCCCCGACGGCCGCGTCTACGAAATGGTTACCCCTCCAAACAACCAAAACGCCAACGTATATGTCCCGGGAACCAGCGCTGATGTGGCTGTTCCGACCGGCCGTCCTTTTCAAGCATCGCTGGACGGCAACACCGTAGCCTATGTCGCCGACCCCACATCCGGGGGTAATGGCAGCAACGGTGGCGGTGGCGGAAATGAGTACGTCGCCACCAGGTCCCCCACTGGCTGGACCCAGGTTAACGCTCAACCGGCCGGCGATCATACAGCCATCTATCAAGCATTTACGAGCGATCTCTCCGTCGGGTTCTTGAGTGCGTGCGGCACAGAGCCTTTGTCTGCGTCTGCGCCAGGTGACGGCTATCCCGTGCTGTATTCGCACGCAGTTGGCTCGGGTGCCTATATGCCCATGATTACGAGTACTCCGCCGAAACGGTTTCCCGAAGAGTTCGGCACTGCCGCAGTGATAAATGGCTCGAATGGCTGTCATCACCTCTCATATGCGGGCTCGTCTTCGGACGTGAGTCACATTCTCTTCGAGGCAAACGATACGCTTACGCCGGAAGGGGCGGCTCATCCGCCAGCTAGGGAAGAAGACGATCTCTACGACTCGGTTGCGGGACAGCTGAACTCGGTGAATGTGCTGCCAGGGGCTTCCGGTGAAGTGGACCCAAATGCCACGTTTGGGTCTCGCTGGCCGGTGATGGGAGTGGATCTCAATCGTGTTATCTCGACCGACGGGTCTCGCATCTTCTGGACCGACCTCAACACCGGGAATCTCTACGTACGCGAGGACAGCGGTAGTGCGACTGCCAGAACCGTTCAGGTCGATGCCGCAGTCGGTGGTGGCGGGGCCTATTGGGAGGCCAACAGCACGGGTTCGCTTGTCTTCTTTACAAAGGCCAATGATCTCTACGTATTCGATGTGAACACAGGCGAGACGACCGATCTAGCTCCCAACGGAGGAGTTCTAGGCGTCGTCGACGTGAGTGAAGACGGCTCGTACGTCTACTACGTTGCCGAAGCGGCCCTCGCAGACGGCGCAAGTGCCGGTAGGCCCAACCTGTATTTGAAGCGCAGCGACGGGTCCGGATGGGCGCCGCCGGTATTCATCGCGACGCTCTCGCCGCAAGACAACAACACTGAAGAGGCCGGCGGTAAGGGAGTGTGGTCGCCAGCGCTTGACCGGCGAATAGCGGAGGCTACGCCGAATGGGCATGATCTGGTGTTCGCCTCCCATGAAGAGCTGACCGGGTACAACAGCGTCGGTCAGCCAGAGGTCTACGTCTACGACTCCGACACCCTCAAGCTCACATGCGCCTCCTGCAGTCCCAGTGGTGAACAGCCTGCCGGTGGCGAACTTCCTCTCCCCACCACCGCAAGTGCCCACTACATGCTTCGCTGGATATCGGCGGATGGGAACCGTGTGTTCTTCAACGACTCCTCCCCGCTTGTCCCGGATGATTCCAATGGGCGTCAGGACGTATATGAGTGGGAGCGCCACGGTGCCGGCGACTGTGAGCTCAGCAGCGGCTGCCTGTCGCTGCTTTCCGGAGGAACGTCAACCGCGGACTCATATTTCGTCGGCACGAGCCTGAATGGCGACGACGTGTTCCTCGTGACGCGCGCGCAGCTATTGCCTGCCGATCAGAACGGCAATGCGGATCTCTACGATATTCGTGCCGGTGGCGCGCGGCAGCCGTCTCCGCCGGCCTGCTCGGGCTCGGGTTGCCAGGGGGTCCCCCCAGGACAGCCGATCTTTGCGACACCCTCGAGTGTGACATTTAGCGGAGTTGGCAATTTCCCGCCTCCCGCCAAGGCGCACGTAAAGAGAAAGTCGACACGGACACGTGCTCGGCGACTTGCCACGGCATTGAAAGCATGTGCGAGGAAGCAAGGGCACAAGCGAAAATTGTGCAGAAAGTTGGCGCGGAAACGCTACGGCGTTGAATCCATTGCGAAGAAGTCGACGACGGGGGGGATGTAGCATGTTGTCAAGGTACACGCCACCTTTTCTCGTCGTACTGTGTGCGATGGCGATGAATGTCGCGCCCGCGCACGCTACGTCTCCTCGGTCCGGCTGGGAGCTTACGAGTACCACTTATCCGACGAATATATCGCCGAACGGCAAGGGGCTTGTCGGGATCGATCTCTACAATGTTGGAGCAGAAGCCAGCAGCGGCTCGATTACCGTGACAGATATCCTGCCGCCAGGTTTGGTCGCAACGGAAGCCGGAGAGATGCTTCCCCAGCAGCGGATTGAAAACAAACTGTGGAAATGTAGTGGTATCACCGTTGTGACTTGTGTCAACGAGCCCGGGCAGCTTCCATCGATCAAGCCGGGTGACAATGAGATCGATACAGGCCTTGAGCAGATCGGGATTGCAGTTCAAGCGGAAGCGGGTCTTCCAGAAGAGACTCTCGAGAACCATGTCACAGTGGTTGGCGGCGGCGCTCTCGCGGCGGCCAGCACGGTGAAGCCGATCACGATCAGTTCCACGCCAGCTGAGTTTGGATTGGCAGACTACGACGGCTGGTTCGCGAACTCTGACGGTACCCTCGATACGCAGGCAGGTTCACACCCATATGGGATAACGATCAGTTTCGATCTCGCCAGCACTTCGCCGAGTAGCAGTCCCAATGTAAGCGGTGGGGAAGTAAGGAGTCTTGAAGTCAAGCTGCCGCCTGGGGTGATCGGAGATCCCAACGCGACACCCCAGTGCACTAGCCAGCAACTAGACGAAGAACACTGCTCGGCTGCCACGCAGATTGGTGTAGATACGGTAGGCCTGGGTAGTTTCCTCGAGCATCCCTCAACACTCCGACTTCCCGTTTTCAACATGGTGCCACCACCAGGTATTCCTGCGCAGTTTGCCTTTAGCCTGTTTGGAGTCAATACTTTTCTCGACGCGGGCGTGCGCAGCGACGGTGACTATGGTATTACCGAGCACATTGACAACATCACGCAACGCGACATAATCAGCAACACGATAACCGTGTGGGGTGTCCCAGCAGACCCAAGCCACGATGCCCAGCGAGACACCGTTGTCAATCATTGTGAAAGTGGGTGTTCGACGGGTGCTGCTTTGAGACCACTCTTGACATTGCCGACGTCCTGCGCGGGACCACAGAGCTTCGCGGCGCATGTGGACGCCTGGGAAGACGCGAGTCTCGTCGCCGACCTGAGCTTCTTCTCGCATGACAATAGTGACACGCCGCTTGGGTTCACTGGTTGTGACCACCTGAGCATGCGTCCTTCGATCAGCGTCGCGCCTGATACGTCCCAAGCGGATACGCCTGCGGGCTTGACGGTGGACGTGAAAGTCCCGCAGGAAGGCTTGACGAGTGCGAAGGGTTTGCGATGTCGAACATCAAGAACACGACCGTGACCTTGCCGGAAGGAATGGTCATCAACCCCGGACAGGCCGCAGGCTTGGCGGCCTGCCAGACCGCGAAGATCGGCGGTCGGTACCGAAAATGCGCCGTCGTGCCCGTCCGCGTCGAAGGTCGGCACCGACCGAGATCGAAACGCCGTTGCTGGCGCACAAGCTCGAAGGCGACGTGTATGTGTTGCAATCCAACCCGCCGAACCTGAAGCTGCTGGTCGCGGCTTCGGGCGAAGGTGTGAACCTGAAGCTGGTCGGTGACGTTCATTTGGATGAAGCGACGGGTCAGGTTGACGACGACGTTTACGGAAACGCCTGAGTTGCCGTTCACCGACTTCAAGCTGTCGTTCAGCGGCGGCGCGCAAGCGGCGCTTGCGACGCCGTCGCAGGTGTGGAACGTATACGACGACGCAGCGATTTCACGCCGTGGAGCACGCCGGCGAGTGCAGGATGCGTTCCCGTCCAGCAGCTTTCGTGATCACTGGGCCGGGTGGTAGTAGCGTGCGCGGCAGCGTCGCTGCCGTTCAGCCCGTCGATGATCGCCGGTCCACGACCGATCAGGCCGGTGGGTTCACGAGCTTCTCGTTGCTGTTGACACGCGGTGACGGGCAGCAGCGGATCGGGACGCTGCAGTTCAAGACTCCTGAGGGCTGCTGGGCATGATCAGCAAGGTCCCGCTGTGCCCGGAACCGCAAGCACGCAGAAGGCACGTGCTCGAGCGCGTCGCAGATCGGGCATACGGTGGTCGAGGCTGGTCCCGGACCGTACCCGTTGGTGGTGCCGCAACCGGGTCAGCCGCCTGCACCGATCTATTTGACGGGCGGCTATAAGGGCGCACCGTACGGGTTGAGCATCGTGGTGCCGCTGGTTGTCGGTCCGTTCACTCTGCAGACACAGGTCGTGCAGGGCGAGGATCGAAGTGGACCCGCTCACGACACAGCTCACGGTCACGACAGATCCGTTGCCGACGATCATCGACGGTATCCCCGCCGATCTGCGCGCGATCAACGCGGTGATCGATAGGCCAGGGTTCATGTTCAACCCGACCGGTTGCGAACCGGGAAGCTTCTCAGGGACGGCGACCAGCACCGAAGGCGCGAGCGCCGCGATCGCGAGCCATTTCCAGATGGGGTCGTGTCGGAGCCTTGACGTTCAAGCCGAACTTCAAGGTCTCAACCTCGGGGAAGACTTCCGGAAGGATGGCGCGAGCCTGGACGCGAAGATCCTCTACCCCACAGGCGCACTGGGAGCCAACCAAGCATCCTCGCAGTCGAACGTGAAGATGGTCAAGGTAGACCTGCCAAAGCAACTGCCGTCCCGGCTGACGACACTGCAGAAGGCGTGTCCTTCGGCGACGTTCGAAGCGAACCCGGCCGTCTTGTCCCGACAGACTCGAAGGTAGGGACCGCGACAGCGATCACACCGGTGCTCCCGGTCAGTTGACGGGTCCTGCGTATTTCGTGTCCTACGGTGGCGCGAAGTTCCCCGAACTGGTGGTCGTCCTGCAAGGCTATGGCGTCACCGTGTATCTGCACGGCGAAACGTTCATCAGCAAAGCAGGGATCACGAGCAGCACGTTCCGCCAAGTCCCCGACGTCCCGATCACAAGCTTCGAGCTGAAGCTGCCCGAGGGACCATTCTCGGCGCTCGCAGCGAACGGAAACCTCTGCACGACGAAACTGAACCATGCCGACAGCCTTCACCGCACAAAACGGCGCGACCATCAAACAGTCCACCCCGATCACCGTCACCGGCTGCACCAAGGCAAGGACCAAGATCAAGAAGCACAGGGCCAAGAAAGCAAGCAGCAAGCTTGGGGTCTAGCCCTGCTCGCTGCGGACTACAGCGTCAACGCCGCGGGCTCCTCCAACAGCTCCCTAACGCGCCCAAGAAACATCGCCGCATTCGCGCCGTAGAGGATCCGGTGGTCACAGGCGAGCGTGACGCTCATCGTGTGACGGGCAACGATCTCCCCATCGCGTATTACCGGACGCGGCTCGACCGCACCAACGGCAAGGATCGCCGCCTGCGGCGGGTTGACGATCGCGGTAAAGCTCGCGATCCCATACATCCCAAGATTCGACACGGTGAAAGTCCCGCCGCTCAGCTCGGGCGGCGTGACGGTCCCCTCGCGTACCCGCTCCGCAAGCGCACGCGTCTCCCGCGCGATCTCACCGAGCGCCTTGGTGTCGGCGTCGAGCACGGTAGGTACCACGAGTGCCCCCGCCGTCGGATCGTCTGAGGCAACCGCGACCGCCACGCCCACGTTGACGCGCGAATGCAGCTCGAAGCGCCCATCGCGGTAGCTGCCGTTGGCGCGCGGGTGCTCGCGCAGGGCAAGCGCGCAGGCCTTGACGATCATGTCGTTATAGGTAGGCGCATCGGTATGGGCGAGTCGCTTGAGCTCGGCCCGCAGCTCGACACAATGCTCCATGTCGATGTTTGCCGTGAGCGTGAAGTCGGGGATCGTTGCCTTCGACTCGGCCATCCGTCTGGCGATCGTGCGCTGTGTGCGCGAGAGCTCGACGATGGTCGTCTCGCCCTTGGCGCCTGTGACGTCCTCGGCGGAAGGACGCTCAGGTTCCGAGGGAGGGACGGAGGTGGAGGTCGCGGGAGCAACGGGGCTCGAATCTGTGACCTCTTCGACGTCGACCTTGACGATGCGCCCGCCAGGCCCGCTGCCGTTGACTTCACCGAGATCGATGCCGGACTCCCGCGCGATCCGCCGAGCTAGCGGCGAGGCCTTCACGCGCCGCTCTGAAGTGTCATGCGTCGCAGCTGCGGTTGGGGCACCGGTGGGTTCCTTATCTGTGTCCTGTCCATCGGCTATCACCGTCTGGGCATCCTCGACAGCCACTGACGCCGGTGTCTTTGCGGCAGGCGTCCCGTCGGTCTCCTGCTCCCCGATCCGCGCGATCAGCTCGCCAACAGCCAATGTGTCCCCCTCACGCGCAACGGTCTCCAGCGTGCCCTCAGTGTCGGACTCATAAGTCATCGCGGCCTTGTCGGTCTCGATCTCGACGAGCTCCTCGCCGCGCGCGACATGCTCCCCGTCCTGCTTGAGCCAGCGCAAGATGGTGCCCTCCTCCATCGTGTCCGATAGGCGCGGCATCACGATCTCGCTCACAGCTGTGCCTCACGTATTTCGGCGTCTGCGTGCGGTTGCTGTGCCGCGAGACTTGCGTTCTGCTCCTCCACAGGCTTCTCTCGTTCTCCTCCTGGCTCGTGCTCCTTGGCCTGTGCGCTTGCGTCCTTGATACCCAGCACTGCGAGCGCGGCGCCCACGATCTGCGGCTCATGCGGGAACGCGATCTCCTCCAAGGGCTTGGAGTAGGGCATCGGCACGTCGGCCCCGCTGACGCGCAAGACGGGCGCGTCGAGGTCATCGAAAGCCTGTTCGGACACGAGCGCTGCCAGGTTCGCGCCGACGCCGCCGTGGGGCCAGCCCTCCTCGACCACCACACAATGGTTGGTCTTCGCGACCGAGGCCAGGATCGTGCCCAAGTCGAGCGGTCGCAAGGTGCGCGGGTCGATCACCTCCGCCTCGATCCCATGCTCGGCGGCCAGCGTCTCGGCGGCGCGCTCGGCCGTGAGCGCCATCCGTGAGACACCGATGATCGTCACGTCGCCTCCCTCGCGCGCGATACGCGCACTTCCGAACAGGAGCGGCTCCTGGTCATCCTCGTCGACCTCGCCGCGCACGCCATACAACGACTCGTGCTCGATGAAGATGACTGGGTTCTCATCGCGGATCGCCGCCTTCAACAGCCCGCGTGCGTCCGCGGCAGTCGAGGGCACAGCCACGAGCAGCCCGGGCACGTGCAGGAACATCGCCTCCAGGCTGTGCGAGTGGGTCGGCCCGAGCTGGTGCCCAGCCCCTTGGGGCATGCGCACGACCAAGGGCACGCGCGCCTGGCCGCCGAACATGTAGTGGATGTGGGCGGCATGGTTGACGATCTGGTCGAACGCGAGCAGGGCGAAGTTGACCGTCATCAGCTCGACCACGGGACGCAGGCCGACCATCGCGGCACCAACGCCCATGCCGACGATCGTGTTCTCGGAGATTGGCGTGTCGCGCACTCGTCGCTCGCCGAACTCCTCGAGCAGGCCCGAGGTGACCTTGAAAGCGCCGCCGAACACGCCGATGTCCTCGCCGAGCAGGACCACGTTCTCGTCGCGAAGCATCTCCTCACGCAAAGCGAGTTTCAAAGCGTCGCGGTAGCGCATCTGGGTCATCGGCAGCCCAGCCGATCCCGGCTTTGACAAGCGAGGTTCACGGAGCGGTCCTCGTGCCGCCATGGTACTGGCCGTGGGCCTGCTCGTCGAGTACGTACACGTCGTCATAGAGCATGTCCGCACTTGGGAAGGGAGAGGCCTCGGCGAACTCCACGGCCTGCTCCACGCGCGCCATCGCCTCGCGGTCGATCTGCTCGCGCTGCTCGGAGCTGAGCATGCCTTCGCGCTCCAAGAGGCTGCCGAAAGCGGGGATCGGGTCGCGCTCGCGCCACTCGGCCACCTCCTCCTTGGTGCGGTAATCCTCGGGGTCTGCCATCGAGTGGCCGCGGAAGCGATAGGTGACCGCCTCCACGAGCAAGGGCCGGCGCTCCTCGCGCACGTGCTGCAAGGCCTCGGAGACGACGGCATGGGTGTCGAGGATGTCCATGCCATCGCAGCGCATGCCCGGCACGCCCAGCGACTCGCCCTTGCGTTGCAGGTCGGTCACGGCGGAGTGACGACTCAAGGACGTGCCCATGCCGAACTGGTTGTTGACGACCATGAACACCACCGGCAGGCGCCACAGGGCGGCGAGGTTCAAAGTCTCCCCGAAAGTGCCTTGGTTGGAGGCGCCGTCGCCGAACGTGCACAAGGTCACCTCGTCAGATCCGCGCTGATCGCAGGCCAAGGCTATGCCGGCGGCGATCGGGAGGTTGCCGCCGACGATCCCATAGCCGCCCATGAAGCGTCGCTCGGCGTCGAACATGTGCATCGAGCCGCCGTGGCCTTTGGAGCAGCCGTCGCGCTTGCCGAACAGCTCGGCCATCACGCGATCGGGCGAGGTGCCGCGTGCCAAGGCATCGCCATGGGAGCGGTAGGTCGAGACGAGGTAATCCTCCTCACGCAGGGCCCTGGCGCTGCCGACGATCGTGGCCTCCTCGCCGATCGAAAGGTGCAGGAAGCCACCGATCTTCGCCCGCGCGTACATCTCGCCCGCGCGCTCCTCGAAGCGGCGGATCAAGACCATCGCCGCAAGCCACTCGCGTGCCGTCTCGGCCTCGGGCAAGCGAGAGCTTGCTGAAGCCATTCGTAGGCCGGGGTCGCGCTCGGGCGATGGGACGCTCATCAGGCTTCCACGGTACTCCAGCGCGCGAGGAAGTCCTCCCGCTCCATGCGCCCCAGGTCCTCGCGCACTTCGCGCGCCAGGCGCGAGGCGGTGTGAGGAGGGAGATCCCAGAAGAACACCACCTCGCCGCCGTCGATCTCCACGACCTCGATGTGATCGACGCGGTCGGGGCTCGCCAGGAAGGCGGGAACGAGCCCGCCGCGACGAACGATCAGGCGAAAGTAGCGGCCGGCCTTCAACGCGTGGCCTCCGTCCCGAACGGCCGCGCGCGCGTCGCTGCATATGCGGCGGCTTCCTCCAGGGAGCGCTCGCCGTGGAACACGCGCTCGCCGATGTGCACGGCGGGCACGTCGCTCACGCCAAGGGCGGCTGCCACAGCGGTTGTGGCGGACAGCTGCTCGCCCACGGAGCGAAGCTCAGCGCCCTTGAGGACGGCTGAGGGGTGCATCTCGCATGCGGCCGCGGCGATCAGCACGTTGTCGGCCACCTCCAGGCTGCGCCCGCCAGCGAATGCCTGGCGGAAGGCGGCCTGGGCGAATGGCACTGTGCGTCCGATCGACTTGGCATACGTGGCGGCCCGCATCGCGAAGGCGCTATCGAGGGGGAACGGATCCGGCCAGCGCAGCGCCTGCAGGCCGAGCTCGCGCGCGCGCCGCTCCACCTCCAGACGAAAGATGTCCTCGTCGTCGCGGCAGCGAAACGCTTCGAAGGACTCCGCTCCAGGCAGCTCGCGCGCGAGCACTGGTTGCCACTCACAAGCGACAGGCATCACAGGCAAGACCCGCTCAGCCGCCAGGTAGGCAAGCGGGGAAGCGAGATCGAAGTAGAAGACGGCGCCCGGCTCGGACCGGCTGACTGTGAGCATCTTTCCCCAGACTAGCCGTCGCGGTCCTCGCGCACGCGCGTGCGCGCCCGCGCGCAGGCACCCACTTTTTGGAAACTCAACCGCGCCCGGCTCAGCCGTGAATCAGCCAGCCGTCGGCGGCGCGGCCCGCCTCCATTACGGCCTCCGACAAAGTGGGGTGGCCGTGCACGATGCGGGCGACCTCGGAGAAGCCGCCCTCCAAGGCCCGCACGTTGACGAGCTCCTGGATCAGCTCGGTGGCGCGTGAGCCGACGATGTGGCCGCCGAGCAGCTCGCCGTACTTGGACTCGCCGACCAGCTTGACAAGGCCGGTGCGGTCGCCGTAGACGGTGCCGCCACCGACCGCTCCGTAGGGAACCTTGCCGACGACGACGTCATAGCCCTGCTCGCGCGCCTGGGCCTCGGTGAGCCCAAACGAGCCGACGTTTGGCGTGCAGAAGGTTGCGCGTGGGATGTCCACATAGGAGAGCGGATGTGTTGCCAGGCCAGCGGAGTCCTCGGCTGCGATGATCCCCTCGTCAGAGGCCTTGTGGGCAAGTGCGGGGCCGTGCACAAGATCGCCGATCGCGTAGACGCCGGCCGCCGTGGTGCGCTGGGCACCATCGACACGCACGAGACCCTTCTCATCCAGCTCCACGCCCGCGTCCTTCAAGCCGAGCGCGTCCACATCGGGTCCGCGGCCGGCACAGATCACGAGGTAGTCGACTTCGGCCGACTCAGAGCCATAGTTGAACTTGACGCCACTCTCACTGGTGGCTGACGTCTTCGACGGGGGTGCTCGTATGAATGTCGATGCCTTGGCGCTTGAGGCCACGTTCGACCAGGCGCGAAATGTCGGCGTCCTCGGTGGGGAGCAGTTTGTCGAGCACCTCGAACAGCTTCACCTCGCTGCCCAGGCGGGCATAGCCAGAGGCGATCTCCGCGCCCGAGGCGCCCGCACCGACAACTGTCAGACGAGCGGGCAGCTCGGGCAAGGCCCAAGCCTCCTCGGTGCCGATCACACGTCCGCTGAACTCGACGCCAGGTATGGAGCGCTTGGTGGAGCCGGTAGCCAGGATCACCGTGGTGGCGAGGAGCTCCTGCTCGCCGACGCGCACGCGCACGCCCTCGCTGGCATCCCCATTGCCTGCGCCGCTGGAACGCACTAGCGAGGCCTCGCCCTCGATCAGGTCGATCGAGTTCTTCTTGAACAGGCCGCCGACTCCGCCGACGAGTGTCGAGACGACCTTCTCGCGGCGGCCTTGAACTGCCGAGTAGTCCACCTCGACGCCACTCACATTGAGGCCATAGTCGCCGGCCTCACGAATCTCTGAGAGCAGGTCGGCCGAGCGCAGGACCGCCTTGGCGGGAATGCAGGCGTAGTTGAGGCAGCGGCCGCCGACCTTGTCCTTCTCGATCACGGCGGTCTTCTTGCCCAACTGGGCAGCTCTGATCGCGGCGACGTAGCCGCCAGGGCCGGAGCCGATCACGATGCAGTCATACGTAGTCTCAGCCATGCGAGTCTGAGCCTATCGCAGCGCTTCGTCTGTCTCCCGCTCGCCGGCTTGTATGCGTCCCATGACCCTCACCAGCTTCCAGAACAGCCAGCCGGCAAGCCTGATCGAGAGCAGGCACAAGCCGGCCGCGAGCAAGGTCTCGGCCACGATCAAGGCCAAGGAGGTGACGATGATCTGGAAGGCGAGCAAGGCCTCGAAGCCGAGCACCGCCCAGTAGCGCCGTTCGTACATGCCCCAGGCGAGCAAGAGCAGGACGCCGGCGAGCAGCAGCCCGCCCGGCAAGGAGCCGCCGTGGCGGGCGAGATCGTGGACGGTGAGGAGGCTTACGCACACCCCGAAGGCCAGGACGAGCGCCACCGCTACGGCGACGAGCAAAGGAACTGGCCGCTCGCGCTCGCCGAGCGGTTGCAAAGCGACGCTAGGGCTAGGAGGGGCCATCGCCATTGAACAAGGGTCGCAGCTCGAGCGCAGAGCGCAGGGTCAAGGCGGCACGCTCTGGGTCACGGGCCTCGCAGATGGCCCGCAGAACACATACGCGCGAGGCGCCCGCGTCGAGCACTGCCACTACGTTCTCGTTGTCGATGCCGCCGATCGCGAAGAAGGGAACGTGGGCGTGGGCGGAGGCGTAGCTGACCAGCTCGGTGCCGACAGGTGGGCGACCGAGCTTTGTTGGAGTCGCGTGCACAGGGCCGACTCCGATGTAGTCCACGTGAGGTGCCCCGTCGGGGGCCGTGGGAACCGCGGCGTCGATCTCGCTCGGCGCGTGCGTAGACAGCCCGAGGAGCATGTCGGGTCCCACAATGCGACGGGCTTCGGCTACGGGCATGTCGCTCTGGCCGACGTGAACGCCGTCGGCTCGTACTGCCGCGGCGATGTCGGGACGGTCGTTGAGGATGAACAAAGCCCCGTGGGCGTCACACACGTCGGCTGCGACGGAGGCCGCTTCGGTGAGGAACTCGTCCTCGAGGTGCTTCTCGCGCAACTGCACCACGTCGACGCCGCCGGCGATCGCCGCGACGAGAAAGTCGCTGAGGTCACGGTCTCCGGGCATGCAGTTGCACACGAGGTACAGACGCGCAGCCGCCAGACGCGCGCGGCGCTGCTCACCGGTGGGATCGGGCACGGGCCGCAGGTGGGCCATCGCACGCCAGTCTGACACCTCGAGCAAACCAATCCGGTCATATGCCCGAACGGTGAGCAAAGCACGAACGCGGTGAAGGGACGGGGAGATGAGTCGCCAGGGCCCTCTAGCATCAGGTCGTGGCTCAAAGCAACGGCTCAACGGTCGATCTGGCAGTCCTCGGCGGGGGGATCGTGGGCCTGTCGGTGGCCTGGCGCGCACGCGTACAGGGCATGAGCGTGACAGTGCTCGAGCGGAGCAGCCTGGGAGCGGGGGCCACATATGTGGCGGCCGGAATGCTGGCGCCCGTCGCCGAGGTGGAGTTCGGTGAGGCGGGCCGGCGCGTGCTCGAGCTGGGCATGCGCTCGGCGGCGATGTGGCCGAGCTTCGCCGAGGAGCTGGAACGAGACTCAGGAATCGAGCTGGGCTTGCGCAACACGGGCACGCTCGTGGTGGCTCGTGACGAGGACGAGGCACGTGAGTTGGAGCGCCAGCTGGCGTTTCGCGAGCAGCTGGGCTTGCGCGCGGTCCGCCTGCGTGCGAGCGAGGCGCGTGCACATGAGCCGGCGCTCGCGCCGACCGTGCGCCTGGCATTGCACGCGCCCGACGATCACAGCGTGGACCCGCGCAGTGTTATGGCCGCACTGAGGGAGGCCTGCTTGCGGGCGGGAGTGCATGTGCGCGAGCACACAGCAGTTCTCTGCTTGCAGCTCGATGCTGGCCAAACGCGTGTGCTGGGAGCGCGAGTGGCCGAGTCGAGTGATGAGATGTGGCCGGCAAGCCCTGAGCTTGGTGGTGGCGCAAATCGGGATTTTTCAAGGGATTACGGTTCGTGCGAGTTGGTGCACGCACGCGATGTGGTCGTGGCGATGGGCGCCTGGAGTGGTGGGATCGAGGGATTGCCCAAGGCTGCCGGGGTGGACGTGCGACCGGTGAAGGGCCAGATCATGCGCTTGCGCGACCCGGCCGGCCCTGGCTTGCTCGAGGGGGTGGTGCGCTTCGAGGGTGGCTACCTAGTTCCACGCGGCGACGGACGCTACGTGCTCGGCGCGACGATGGAGGAACGGGGCTTCGAGCCCGACGCTACGGCAGGCGGTGTGTATGAGCTACTGCGCGACGCCCACGAGCTCGTGCCGGGTGTGAGCGAGCTACATATCGAGGAGATCGGGGTGGGCTACCGGCCGGGCACGCCCGACAATGCTCCCTTGATCGGACCGGGGGCGATCGAGGGCTTGACGTGGGCGACAGGCCACCATCGCAACGGAATCCTGCTCGCCCCGCTCACCGCTGAGCTTGTGATGTGCAGCCTGGCAAGGACGGACGTCCGCCATGAGCAGGTTCTCCTCTCATGATCTACCTCAACGGCAATTCTCATGACGGCGAGCACGGGGAGACCGTGGCGGCGGTGCTGAGACTTCTCGACCTGGGGCCCGACGCACGCGGGGTCGCGGTGGCGGTCGACGGCGAGGTGGTGCCCCGCGCGGGGTGGGACACGTTCGCGATCCCCGAGGGGGCCCGTGTGGAGGTCTTGACGGCGATGCAAGGAGGATGATCTGGGGATGAGCGATTCCGCGAATAAGGCGCCCATGCGACCGGTTCCCGGTGCGTCTGAGAGCGCCGAGCACGGCAACGATGCTTCCCCCCGACCGCAACTTCCGCCCCAGTCGAGTCCGGCAATGGCTCTTCCCCTGCTGCCACTTCTACTCCGGTCGACTCGCTGGTCATCGCTGGACGCACACTGCACTCGCGCCTGTTGCTCGGTACCGGCGGATTCCCATCGCTCGAGCTGCTGGCGCAGGCGATCCGCGCTAGCGGCAGCGAGCTCGTCACAGTGGCTTTGCGGCGGGTGGGAGTGGGTAGGAATCCCAATCAAAGTTCCTTGATCGACGTGCTCGACCAAGAGGGCGTCGAGCTGTTGCCCAACACCGCTGGCTGCTTCACCGCGCGCGATGCCGTCCTCACCGCCAAGCTGGCGCGCGAGGCGTTTGAAACCGACTGGATCAAGCTCGAGGTGATCGGCGACGAGGACACTTTGCTGCCAGACGGGATCGAGCTGCTCAAGGCCGCCGAGCAACTCGTCGACGATGGCTTCACCGTCTTGCCCTACACGACCGACGACCCCATCTTGGCGCGCCGCCTCGTCGATGTGGGCTGCGCTGCGGTGATGCCCTTGGGGGCACCGATCGGCAGCGGCATGGGCATCCGCAACCCTTACAACATCGCCTTGATCCGCGAAGCCGTGCAGGTTCCGGTGGTGCTCGACGCCGGTGTTGGCACTGCCTCGGACGCGACCTTTGCGATGGAGCTGGGCTGTGACGCGGTGATGGTGGCAAGCGCCGTCTCGCGCGCCCAGGACCCGGTGGCGATGGCAGGCGCGATGCGCCACGCGGTGCAGGCGGGACGTCTGGCGCACGGGGCAGGTCGTATCGCCCGGCGTACCTATGCCACCGCGTCAAGTCCGGAGGAAGGCTTGGCCGACTTCGGGCTCACGGCCTGATCTGATCCTTCTCGCTACCTGGCCTGCCTCTCGCTCCGCTTCCAGGTCGGGAGCGGGTCCGGAAAAATCAGCCGACCACTTCGATCGTGCCGTTCATCGTGGTCGGATAGGAAGTGCACTCGTAGTGGATCGTTCCGGGCTTATCCAAGGTCAGCTTGAAGGTCCTGCCTTCGGGGAGGTTGCCCGAGTCGAACGTGTACGGCCCGCCCTCGCTCTTGACGTTGCACTTTTCGGTGTCTTCGTTGGTCCATTCGAGCGTGCTGCCCACCTTGGCCTTGACGGTGTCCGGGTTGATCGTGAATTCGTGATAGCTGATCTTGATCAGGCCGCTTTGCACCGGAGCGCTGGCGGGCGGGCTCGCGTAGTTGATCTTGCCGGGCGTGGTCAGACCGCCTTTGACGCTCGATGTTGTGGCGGCAGTAGAGGTCTTGGTGCTCGTCGTGGTGGCGGTCGTGCTCGATTCGCTCGACCCGCAGCCGGCCACGATCAACGCGACCGCGCAGGCCAGCGTGACCGGCCCCATAGACTGACGGACTGTGTCTCCCCACTTCCTCACAGGCGCCGAGCTTAGCGCGGCCGAACTCGACGCGTTGCTTGACCGCGCGATCGACTTGAAGGACGCGCCGCTTTCCTCGCGCGCCCTGGCCGGACGCGGCGTGGCCCTGATCTTCGAGAAGCCCTCCACGCGCACGCGCGTGTCGTTTGAGATGGGCGTGCACGAGCTTGGCGGTCACGCTGTGGTCCTGCGCTCCGGTGAGACCCAGCTCGCGCGTGGGGAGTCGCCGCGCGATACCGCCTTGGTTCTCTCACGCCAAGTGGCGGCCTTGGGTATACGCACCGGCCCCGATGCTTTGGTCGAGGAGCTGGCCGAGCACGCCACGATCCCGGTCTTCAACATGCTCACGGCTTTGCACCATCCCTGTCAAGTCTTGGCTGACCTGATGACGGTGCGCGAGGC
This sequence comes from uncultured Solirubrobacterales bacterium, assembly GCA_963746645.1. GTDB lineage: Bacteria > Actinomycetota > Thermoleophilia > Solirubrobacterales > Solirubrobacteraceae > Palsa-744. The sequence goes on along the minus strand of CAVVBQ010000005.1, from coordinate 1,784,458 downwards.
TTTCGGCGCCCTGGCGGGCCTGCGCTTGGCTTATGTCGGCGACGGCACCAACGTCGCCCGTTCGCTTGCGATCCTCGGCACGATTGCGGGCATGGACATAGCGATCGCCTCACCCTCCGGCTACTCCTTGGAGGAGGACCTGTCCCTGCCGCCCGGTGCTGAGGGCTCGTTGACGCTCTACCACGACCCCCACGAGGCGGTTAAAGGTGCGCACGTGCTGTACACCGATGTGTGGGTGAGCATGGGTGACGAGGACACCGCCACGGAGCGCCGCGAGGCGCTCGCGCCCTACCGCATCGACGATGCTTTGCTCGACGAGGCCGCCCAGGATGCGATCGCCCTGCACTGCCTGCCGGCTCACCCGGGCGAGGAGATCACAGCCGAGGTCCTGTACGGCCCGCGCCAGCGCATCTGGGATCAGGCCGAGAACCGTCGCCACGCCCAGAAGGCCCTGTTGGAGCTCTTGGTGGAGCCGGCCGGCTCATGAGCGTGCCTCCCGCGGGCGCGAAGCTCGCCATGAATGGCTTGGACGTTGCCGCCAAAGGCAAGGACGTCGTAGACGGCTTGGACGCCGCTGCTAATCCCCAGGCCGATGGCCAGGAAGGACGGTCCCCCGGCAGAGACGAGTTGCAAGCCCTGCCTAAGCGTCCCGAGCGTGGAGAGGAGATCGAGCTTCAGATCGACTCGCTCGCCCACGGGGGCGAAGGTGTGGGGAGGCTGGGCGAGGGCGGCTATGTGGTGTTCGTCTCAGGTGCGCTTCCCGGCGACCGGGTCAAGGCTGTGATCGTCAAGCGCAAGCGCAGCTATGCCCATGCGCGCATGGTGGAGGTCGTGGAGGAGAGCCCCGAGCGGATCCCCCCGACCGCCAAGCACCCGGGCGTGGCGTGGCAGGTGCTCCCATATGAGCGCCAATTGCAGATCAAGCGCGAACAGGTCGACGATGCCTTGCGGCGCATCGGCAAGCTCGAAGGCTTCGAGCTTGGAGGAGATCGTGCCCGCGGTGGCCCAGTGGCGGTATCGCAACAAGCTGGAGTATTCCTTCGGCAAGGATTCCGAGGGCGAGCTCGTGTGTGGCTTTCACGCACCCTCGGGTTGGAACGCGGTCGAGCCGATCGAGGACTGCTTGTTGGCGTCCGAGCCGGGGAATCTGGCGCGCGAGGCGACGCTTCGCTGGTGCCGCGAGCAGAAGCTGCTTGCTTGGAGTCGTGGCGGTAGGCCCGGGGGAGGGCGTGCTCGTGCCGAGGAGCTCAAAGGTCCCGGTAAGAGCGTTCCGCGCCGCGGCGAGAGCACCTCGCGCCGCAGCGAGAGCACCCCGCAAGGCGGCGAGAGCGTCCCGCAAGGCGGCGAGAGCGTCCCACGCGTGTCGCGTGAGCAGCGCACCGCGCCGGCGCCCGACGGGCGGCCCTTCCTTCGCAACCTGGTGGTGCGCGAAGGCCGCCACAGCGGCAAGCTTCAGATTCGGCTCGTCACCACCGACGGCGAGTTGGACGTTCCAGCGCTGGCTGCGGCCTTGGTCGCCGAGCTGGGCGAGGAGACGCTCAGCGGCGTGCTCTGGACGCGCTCCTCCTCGCTCGCGGAGACCACGATGGGTGGAGAGACCGAGCTCGTATGGGGCGATGCGGAGCTGCCTGAGCGCTTGGGCGAGCTCAAGCTGCGCATCTCCTCGGAAGCGTTCTTTCAGACCAACACTGAGATGGCTGAGGTGTTGTACGGGATCGTCGCCGACTACGCCGCCTTGGAGGGCTGGGAGCGCGTGTATGACCTGTACAGCGGGATCGGCACGATCGCTCTCACCTTGGCCCCGCGCGCGGGTGAGCTGTGGGGTATCGAGATCGTCGAGCAGGCCGTGGCCGACGCGATCTCCGCGGCCAAGCGCAATGAGGTAACGAGTGCCCACTTCTTCGCTGGCGACGCGCGCCTTGCTTTGCCCGAGCTGATCGAGCGCGCGGGCAAGCCCGACGTGGTCGTCGTCGACCCGCCAAGGGCGGGTCTCTCCCAGAAGGTGGTGCGCCGCATCATCGAGGCCTCGCCCAAGCGCATTGTGTACGTGTCGTGCAACCCCACCACGCTCGCCCCCAATGCCGCCCAGCTGGTTGAAGCCGGCTGGCGTCTGGTCAAGGTGCGACCGGTGGACATGTTCCCGCAGACCCCGCACATCGAGTGCGTGGCCTTGCTCGAACGTACGTAATTCGTCCGTAGCTCGGTAAATAGGCCGGTGTGCCCGGTAGCGTGCCCGCGGCCGGGCGCGGTGTCCGGCCAGTGCGGCAACCGCACTGACCTACACAAGGAGAACCCTTGAAAAGACCATCCCCCGCGCTAGTGATCTCCTGCGTCGCTCTGTTCGCCTCGCTCGGCGGAACCGGCTACGCGGCCACGCAGCTTCACTCAGGCGCCATCGAGGCAAAAGCCAAAAGCAAAGCCAAAGCTCCCAAACCGCTCACATCAGGGCAGGTCAACAAACTGATCGCCGCCTATCTAACCGCGCACCACATCGGTGCCACCGGACCCGCAGGTGCGCAGGGGACGGCCGGCGCACCGGGCGGGGAAGGAAAAGTCGGCCCGCAAGGCCCCGGAGCCCAGCAGATAGATGTCAGAAGCGGAGAAGCTTCGGCGACCAAGATCGCCACCTTTGGCCCGTGGACGCTCACGATGACTTGCACGAACACGGGAGCCGAAACCGTCATCAATGGTCCCGGCTCCTTCACGTTCACGGAGAGCTTCGGTAAGAGCAGTGCCACGACAGGCAGCGATGACGTGACCGTCGACGGCTTCGGCACTGGTGTCGGCAACGGGGCCCAACAGGGCATGCACGGCTTCCTCGCCTCGGGCAAAACTATGGTGGAGCTCAACCTTCGAGACGTTCGCCTCGAAAAGCCCTGGACAGGTCTGCGGAGTGATCGGGGACGCGATTCCACTCTCCTGACATGAGTTTGGGGAGGTGAGCTGACCCGATTCTCGGTGGCGGCCCCAACGAACGGGGTCGCCACCCACGGTAGGCTTCTCGCGGAATGCGCGCCGCGACGATCCGTGATGGGGAGATCCTCATAGAGGAGCATCCCGACCCTGTGCCGGCTGGCGAAGAGGTACTCGTGCAGGTGCGCGCGGCTGGGCTCAACGGGGCGGACATGATGCAGCGCCGGGGCCTCTATCCCGCGCCGCCGGGCTCGCCCCAAGACATCCCCGGTATGGAGCTGGCCGGTGAGGTTCTCGCGCTGGGTGCCCAGGCTACGCGCTTTGAGATCGGCGACCGCGTGATGGCGATCGTCGGTGGTGGCGGTCAAGCTGAGCTGGCGGTCGTGCATGAGCGCCAGCTCATGCCAGTTCCCGCGGCGCTTGACTGGCCGGCGGCTGGTGGCCTGCCGGAGACGTTTACGACCGCCCACGACGCGATCTTCACTCAGGCAGAGCTGCGCCCCGGCGAGCACCTGCTCGTGCACGGCGGCGCGGGCGGCGTGGGCACAGCTGCCATCCAGCTGGCCAAAGCTAGTGGTGCGCGCGTCACGGCGACAGTACGCAAGGAGGAGTCGCGTGCACAGGTGGCCTTGCTGGGTGCCGAGGCGATCGCACCGGAAGGCTTCGCTGAGCATGGTCCTTTCGACGTGATCCTCGAGCTCGTGGGTGCACCCAACCTGGCCGACAACCTGGGCGCGCTAGCCACTGGCGGGCGCATCTGCGTGATCGGCGTCTCCGCTGGTGTCAAGGCCGAGCTGAATCTGCTGGCTTTGATGGGCAAGCGCGCGCGTATCCACGGCTCGACCTTGCGGGCTCGCCCCTTGGAGGAGAAGGCTTTGGTCGCGCGGCGCTTGGAGCGTGAAGTGCTGCCGCTGTTCGAGACCGGGGCGCTGACGGTGCCGCTTGCCGAGACATTCCCGCTCGATGAGGCTCTTGCGGCCTACGACCGCTTCGCCGCCGGTGGCAAGCTGGGGAAGATCGTGCTCATAGTTTGAATGAGCCCGCACATGTGCGGGCTCACCGGTCGGTGCATGCACCGACCGGCCGTCAGGCGCATGCGCCTGACGGAACAGCACAAGATCAGTAAGGCGGCTGGGCGTCGTACCAGTCGCCGAGCTTCCGGAAAGCCGCCCAGAACGCCCGCTTGGCGTCCTGCTCGTCCAGGGAATCGTCGATGCTCGGTACGTACAGCGCGTCGGTCATCGGCGTGAGCTGCTGGATCTCCCCGAGCCGTGGCTGCAAAGGTTGGGCAAGGGGGATGTCGAGGTCGTTGAGGGCCGCCAGTGCGTCGGCGCCCATGACGACCACCATCCGTGGTTGCACGATCGCGATCTCCTCAACCACTCGCGCTACGCATGCTGGGTCGGCCATCGAGGCGTCGGCGAGCGGGCACTTCACGCACAGGGTTCCGTACACCGTCAGGGGATCGATTGAAAGGCGCTTGAAGGACTTCATCAAGGCTCCGCCAGCGCGCCCGTAGAAAGCGACCCCCTCCTCAACCTCCGAGGGCAAGGGGGCGTGCTTGAGCAGCATGATGTCCGCCTGTGGGTGGCCCGAGCCGAGCACTGGCATCAGCTGGCCGCGTGGGCAGTGAGGGCAGCTCTGTAGCTCACGTGTGAGCGTGTTCAGCTCCCTGATTGCTCGCTCTAGGTACTTCTCGCGGATCTCGTCATCTGTGGCTGGCATGGACGCGGAGGGATTTGACGGCGGCTCCGGTTGTCCTTGCGCGTGCATCGCTACTTGCGCCGCCAAGCAAGGCCCATGTCCTGCTCCAATCTCTCAACAGGATCTTTCGGGTACCACTCTCGATCTCCTACGCGATGCCTCACGCTCCCCCTCCGCTCCCTCGCGTGACTCGGCGCACGCGGCGCTCGCGCGAGGCCTTGCGGGCCGCCGCGGGAGTCGCTTTTGTCTGCAAGAACTTGAGCGCCTGCACATAGATCAGGCTCGACGGCTTGGTGGTGATCTCGGCGTCCCTCAACGACTGCAGGAACTCTTGCGGACCTTCAAAGTCGCGCATCCGGATACGCACCGAGCCGAGTCCTTGAGCTACGTGCGAGTCCGAGCCGGCGCCGGCCACGATCCGGTACTTGGCTGCGAAGCGCACGGCCTCCTCGTTGAAGGCGCCGATCGCCACGCGTGGATTGAACACCTCGATCGCGTCGATCTCATCGAGTATCTCCGGCAGGTGCTCATAGTCGGGCACCGCATGCATCCGGTCGAAGGGGTGGGGCACATATACGAGCCCGCCTTGACGCTTGATCTCGGCGACTGTCTCGGCCATGGTCATGCCGCGCGGGATCTTCTCCTCGATGAATAGGCCGATCACCTCGCCTTGCTCAGCCGTCTTGACCTCCTCGCCCACAATCACCTTCATGGGTGGGTGGGCCCCGGATTCAGCCGCCTTTTCGCGCGCCTCTAAGGCGCCGGAGATCTCGTTGTGGTCGGTTACCGCGATCGCCCCCAGACCTGCCTCTTTGGCCGCCGCCAAGAGCACCTCTACGGGCGTTTCGCAATCGTGCGAGTGGTCGGTGTGCATGTGCAGGTCCACATCGATCAGCTTGCGCCGCGACAGGCGCCTACGCAGCGCCGGATCGCCTTCCACGTCGTGGCGACGAGCAGCGAGCTCGTAATAGATCTGCTCGATCTCCTCGGTGGCGCTCGGCGAGAGCACTCGATACTTACCGGGGAAGTGACCGCTCATGAGCTCGGCTGTCTCAGGAAGGTTCGCGATGCGCGCGTCCAGACGCCCGAAGAAGCTCTCCACGAAGCGGCGCGCGAGCATCGTCGAAAGCAATCGCTCGGTAGGGGCGTGGAAAGAGCCGACGTTGAGCGCACGCGAGTAGCGAAGGGCCGTGCTCGACGCGCTCGGGGCAAACGGCTCGTGCACGTGCACGAAGTCCAGTGGCGCTCTGCTCAGCAATTCCTCGAGCGTGCGCGCCACGTCCACCGGCAGCGCTCGAGCCCGCCGGCCCGAGGAACCCGGTACGTCCAATACCTCACCGACGGCGATCACTCGGGGCTTGCCCCCATCGGTCCCCTCGAACAAGCTCTCGGGCCTCGCCTTCGCCGCACGCAATTCGCGGCGCGACTCGCGCACTCGCTCCGGCGAGCGCGATGGAGCAAGGATCAGCACCCTGTGGCCGCGCTCAGACAGCTCGCCCGCAAGCTGGGCCACGCGCATGTTGACCTCGTTGTCTTGCGCCTCCCAGGGATACGGCGTGACGTGGGCGATCGAGAACTTTGGTGGGACGCTCACCCCACCATTATGCTCGCCTCCTCTGGGCTCCATGCCCGTCCTGTCGCGGGACGGGCATGGCCTCTATTGCACTAGGGCTTCGCGGTGACCTTGGGTGGGGTAGTCGCGGCCTTACGCGAGACAGCGGTTGCGGTGGCCTTGCGTGAAGCAACAGCGGTGGCCTTAGGTGGAGCGGCGGCCTTAGATGGAGCAGTGGTGGTCTTACGTGGGGCCGTGCGTCCCTTCGGGCGCGTCGCGTCGCGTCGCGTGTGCTTGGCGATGAACTTCTGGGTCTCCTCGCGCGCGAGGTTGTCCGGACGCTGGTTGTGCGGGGACTTCATCAGGTAGGAGGAAGGCCCGTCGAGCTGGCCTCCGAGGCCGTTGTTGAGCGCGAGCTTGCAGCAGCGCACCGCGTCGATCACGATGCCCGCGGAGTTGGGCGAATCCCACACCTCGAGCTTCATCTCCACGTTGAGTGGCACATCGCCAAATGCTTGTCCCTCCACGCGAATGTGCGCCCACTTGCGGTCGGTCAGCCATGGCACGTAGTCGGAGGGGCCGATATACACGTCCTCGGCGGGCAGCTGCTCGTCCATGATCGAGGTGACCGCGTTGGTCTTTGAGATCTTCTTGGACTCCAAGCGCTCGCGCTCGAGCATGTTGTAGAAGTCCATGTTCCCGCCCACGTTGAGCTGGGAGGTCCTCAACATCTTCACGCCCCTGTCGGCGAACAGGCGTGCGAGCGTGCGGTGCACGATCGTGGCGCCCACCTGTGACTTGATGTCATCGCCAACGATCGGCAGTTTCGCCTTCTTGAAGCGCTTGTCCCAGTAGTCCTCACGCGCGATGAACACAGGGATGCAGTTCACGAAGCCACAGCCGGCCTCGAGGATCTGCTCGACATACCACTTGGTGGCGTCCTCGCTGCCCACCGGCAGGTAGGAGACCACCACGTCAGTGTGGGTCTCCTTGAGGATGCTCACGATGTCAGCTGTCTCGCCCGGAGCCTTTTTGATCTTCTGCTTCAAGTACTTGCCAAGCCCATCGTGGGTCATGCCGCGGTACACGGGCACGTCCAGCTTCTTTGGCACCTTGGCGAACTTCATCGTGTTGTTCTGTCCGGCCCAGATGGCCTGACCGAGGTCCTTGCCGACCTTGGTCGAGTCGATGTCGAAGGCGGCGGTGAACTCGATGTCGCGCACGTGGTAGCCGCCGAGGTCCACGTGCATCAGGCCCGGTACAAGCTCGTTGGGGTCGGCGTCCTTGTAGTAGTGCACGCCCTGTACGAACGCTGAGGCGCAATTGCCAACGCCGATGATCGCTACGCGGACCTTGTCCTCTTGGTAGCGCGCCTTGCCGTTTTGAACGCCCACCCGCCCGGCGCCATTGCTCTGTTGAATGCTCATCTAGTGCTCTGTCCTTTGTGGAGGTCGGGGGAGAGTACCCCGGGAGACGCCTCGGGTGACATCAAGCAAGTGCGCGCTCGACGTCACAGATGCGTTGTGCGATCAAGCGAGTGCGCGCTTGACGTGCCAGATGCGTTGTGCGACTGTGATCACGCTGAGTGCTGCCAGCACATACACGGCGGGTGCCAGCAGGCTGAAGTTTCCGAGCGAGGCTCCCTTCGCGAAGATCAAGCCGATCGAGAGGATCACGACGCGCACGGGCCGCGTGGCGATGCCCACCTTGCATTCGACGCCGAGCGCCTCTGCCCGCGCACGCGTGTAGGACACCATCAGCGAGGCCAGTACCGCGACCACGACTGCGGCAGCCGCTCCCGAGCGTCCTTCGCGCGCAAAGTCGGCGGCCACAGCGGTCAGCACGATGCCCTCCTCGATGCGGTCTAGTGTCGAGTCAAGGAACGCGCCGAACGGGGTGCCCTTGCCGGACATACGCGAGTAGCGACCGTCGAGCGTGTCCATCACGGAGCCCACGATGAAGGCGATGCCCCCAAGGAAGTAGAAGCGTTCCCACACGAGCACAGCAGCCACCACGTTGAGTGCCAAACCGGTCATGGAGATCGCGTTAGGGGTTAGGCGCGACTCGATCAGCCGGTCGCGCACCATCTCCCGGCGCTGGGCGCCGGTGAGGGTCGTACGGCCGCTACGTCGTGTACGCCCGGCGCCGGAGCGCACACGGCGGCGGAGGGCCGGTTGCCTATGTGATGGAGGGGAAGGGGGCATCGAGTGCGATTAGCGTCCTGGGGAGTTCATGGCTGATCTCGGCATGAGGCTTCGCACGAGAACGTCCCTGGAACAGGGGAAAGCCTATCCGGCTCCTGCCGGTGCCGCGCCGAAGCGCCATGCGGCGGGCCTCATCCGAGCCAGTCGTCTAGCGCCGATGGCTGACACGCCTGCGGTCAGGGCGCCAAGGATTGCATCGAGGATGAAGTGATTGGCGGTCGCCACGATCACGAAGGTGATCAACAGGGGATATAGCCGCCACAGCACGCTCGCGACACGTGTGCGCGAAAGCGAGGCCAGCGGCCAGCCGATCATCAAGGCGAACGCCACGTGCATCGAAGGCACCGCCGCATAGGGGTTGAAGAGGGCGTTCATCGAAGCGCTGGCGTGTGACACATGTACGCCGGTCAGGTCTGAGACGGAGTCGATGAAGCCCCACTCTGGCAAGAAGCGTGGGGGTGCAGTCGGGAACACGGCATATCCGATGAGCGCGATCAGCATGGCGATCGCGAACATATTGCGCACGAAGTAGAACGAGCCGTTGTGGCGCACGTACAGGTAGATCAGTGCCGCCAAGGTGATCGATGTCTGCGCGTTCACGTATAGCCAGCTTGAGAAGTCCATCAAGAGGTGGCTGCTCGAAGCCCAGGCTTGGATACTCGGCTCGACAAACACATGCAGGGTGCGCTCTGCTTGAATCATGTCCAAGGCATGCCTGAAGGCTGTGGTGGTGTCGCTGTGGACGAGTCCGCGCACCAGACTGTAGGCGCCGTAAGCCAGGCCGACCAAGGCGATCTGTCGCAAGAGGTCGAGCCATCCCTTCGGCAGGACATGCGCCTTCAGGGTCCTGAGCCGAGCAGCCATCACGAAAGCCTAGCCCATGACTCGGTAGACGCGCCAGTGTTGGGAGCGCCATAGCTCCCGCAAATAGGGCAGTCCATGTGCGATCAAGGCGCCCTCGAGGCTGCCGGCTTTGTCCAAAGGCGCGTCTGGCAAGGCCACATATTGGACCTTGTTTTCGCTAAGCCACATGCGGTAGGCAGCCGCGCTCAAGGTGGGTCGGTAGAACAGCGCTGCATAGCGCGTGTCGAGCTGGCGCTCCCAGCCGCGTGCGAGCTCGATGCCGCCGTGACCGGCCAGGTAAGCCGCCTCCCAGTGAGCCTTCGTGAGCGGTACCTCTACGATCGTTGGCCGGTTGCGGCCCAGGTTTCGTAGCTCGGCCAGGACGGGGGCGTAGTAGGAGGCTTTGGTCGAAGGATCGCCCGAGATCGAGGCGTAGTCTCGTATTGGGGTGGCGAGCTGCCAGTAGAGCAGGAGCGGTGCCAAGGCGAGCAAGGTCGCCCGTCGCTTCTCCCACAGCACGCCGGTCAGTAGGGGGCCGGCCAGGAGCGGACCCAGGCGTGCTGCGTTGCCGCCCATCGGCGTGTGGATCGCGTAGGCACCGATGAGCGCCAGGGCGTAACAGGCCGCACCGATCCGCACCACCAGCCAGCCTCGTGCCGTGAGTAGGCCCTGGGGTAGCAGCAGTGCGATCAAGCTCACGCCCGCCAAGGCCGGCCAGAACGCGGAGGCGGCAAATGGCTCGTAACCGCCCTCCGGGTAGGCGAAGCTGAGGATTGCGATCGGGGCAATGGCGGCAGCGGCGAGAGCGAACCAGCGGCGGGATTGGTCGCCGCTTGCGGCGGGCAACGTGATGTTGTTCTCGCTGATGTTGTTCTCGGTGAGGGTGTCGCTCTCGGTGAGGGCGTCGTTTTCGTCGAAGGTGTTGCTCTCGCTGAAGGACCCCTTGCGCGCGCACGCGGGCGCGCGCAAGGGGTCGCTTTGGGCCAACACACTTTGGGCCAACACACCTCCCAGGCCGCCCGCCACGCCCGCGAGCGCCAGGAAAGCCCCGGCGACGGGACTGGCGGCGCTCGTCACCACAGCCAGTCCCAGCGCTGGGACGAACTGGGCGCGCATCAGCGCCAGCACCGAGCCGAGCCCGATCGCAAGGCCGAGATCGAAGGGCACGCGACCTGAAAGCAGGCCGACAGAGACTCCGAGCGTGAAGACGACCGATGCGGCTCGTCCTCCCGAGTGCCCGAAGGCACGATCGGCGATCCGCGTGAACAGCACGATTGCGACGAGTGCCGAGAGCACGAGCAGCAGCCTCACTCCCAGCAGTGCTCCAAGACCGGGTGAGAGCAGCGAGTAAGAAGGCAGCCAGTGCCCGCGGGCGGCGTACCAGCCCATGTCCCACGTAGCGAAGGGCGAGCGGGCGAACAGGTCGCTGCGATAGGTGGCGGCGGCGAGGTCCCCCGCGGGGGCAGCGACGATGAGGTAGGCCACGAGCAGTGGGAGTGCCAGGAGCATCGCGGCTGGCCAGGAATGCTTGGGCAGACGCGTTGCGGGCACCGGGCGAGGATAGATCGAGGCGAGGCTGCCTAGATCGAGGCTGGGCCGCCGGAGCGCGGCAGTAGCCCCGACAACTACCTCCAAGGTGTGCGGCCCTGGGGACAAGACTTTTATGAACAGTATCTTGACATTACGCCAGTGGTCTTGTATGTTGACAGGTGTCTAGGACTCCCATGGGGGGTTATAGACGTAAATAAGGTCGGGTTTGGGTCGGACCCTGCGGTCGCGACACCAACTGTTTTGACAGGGCCCTTGGGAGAGGGACCGGGTCGAATTTTGAGAGGGAGTTGTTTTTCGCGTGGTTTCTTTGGGGAATAACGTGCTTGAGAGTCCGTGTGCTTTTCACACGAGCGTAATAGGACGCGTCAGCGTCGCTGACGCGTCTCTCTCTCTCTCTCTCTCTCTCGGCCGAGCCGGCTTCTAGCAGCTAGGGCCACTCGCCGCCGCGGAAGCTCGCGGCAGCCCGGGTGTAACTCCCGGCTTGACGACTCACGCGCGCTTCGTGCGCGTTCAGCTTTTTGTTCTCCTGCCGTCTCGGGTCAACTGCCCGTGGCGGCTTTGTCATGCCCGCGATCCCGCGGGTTTCGTGTGGGTCGCTCTTCCAGAGGGGGATGGTTTTGATGGGTGCTCGTCGCGTTGTCGTACGGTCGCTGGTCCTGTGTGCCGTCGGCCTGTGCTCGGTTTGGTGTGGCTCCGCTTCGGCGAAGATATTGCACCCTTATCTCTCCTCGTTCGGGGCGTTCGGCGCCGTCGAGGGTGTCGCGGTCGACCAGTCCTCCGGAGAGGTGTACGTGTATGACTCCTCGGCGGGTGCCATAGACAAGTTCGACGCCGCTGGTGCGCCGGTGGAATTCACGGCGAGCAAAACGAATCAGATCACCGGCGTTCCCGGCTCCGGCAATGCCGAAGGTGAGCTCGCGGTCGACAACTCCACCGGCCCTGCGAAAGGTGACATCTATGTCTCGCATGGCGGCACGGCGAACGTGCTGATCTACAGCGAAGCGGGCAGTCAGATCGGTGAACTCACGCAGGAAACCGGCGTGCCGTGGGGCGAAGCGTGCGGCGTTGGTGTCGATCAAGCGGGCGCCGTGTACGTCGGGATCTATGCGGGGGAGGTGAACAAGTATGTGCCGAAAGCAAACCCCGTCACAAACGCCGACTACAGCTCGTCGATTGATGGCGCGAGCAATCCGTGCAACCTGGCGGTCGACTCGGCCGGCGACGTATTCGCGGCGAAGTGGAGTGAAGGCCCGATCGAGCGCTATGAAGCGAGCCAGTTCGGTTTGCTCTCGGCAACTGCTTCGCTCGTGGACGCGACCGGCAGCAGCCTCGCGGTCGACGGCAAAAGCGATGAGGTGTTTGTCGACGAGCGCAACCAGATCTCGCAGTTTGGGCCCAAAGGGGAACCGTTCGAAGAACCGGTGATGACGTTCGCGGGGTCCGGGGAAGGCGTGATCGGCGGCTCCTATGGCATCGCGGTCAACGAAACCAACGGGAATGTCTATGCCTCGGACGGCCAAGGCGAGATCAGCGTCTTTGGGCCGGCTACGAATCTCCCGACGGTGCTCACCGGCAATGCATCGGGTGTCACGCTCACCGAAGCCGACCTTGCCGGAAGTGTCAACCCGGAAGGTGTGACAGTCACCGCCTGCCGGTTCGAATATGGAACAACGACAGCGTACGGCCAGACTCTCCCCTGTCCTACCAGTCCGGGCGCCGGCAACCAGGCCGTAGATGAGACGGTTCTCCCCGCGGGCCTTCAGGCCGGAACCGAATATCACTACCGCCTCGCTGTATCGACCGCCGGCGGTGAGAGCACGGGCGCCGACCGGACGTTCAAGACGGCGATCCTATGGCCGGAAACGAGTACCGGCCTGCCGGATGGCCGCCTCTACGAACAAGTCACACCTCCGTTCAAGAATGGGAACTTCTTCGATGCGCTGCATGCGATCACTTTTGGCTTGGCCTCCGAAGACGGGAACGCCGTTCTCTATCCGATGAGTGGCGCCGTGGGCAGTGCCTCCTCCGGCATCGTCACCGAGTTCGCTTCCAAGCGCACACCCGCCGCCGGCTGGCAGACCGTCTCAGCCACACCACGCTCGACCGGTGAAGTCAATCCCTTCTCGGGGCCGATCACGATGGTCCCGTCGAGTGACTTCACGCGTTTCCTGTTCATCTCGACCGCTCCCTTCGTCACCGCAGACCCGGACACCGGGCACGGCTCGGGAGTGAACCTTTTCCTGAGTGAAAATGCATTCTCCGAACCGGAATGGCTGGGACGGCCAGAGATTGAAAACCCAATGCCGGCGCTGGGCTCGGTGGGGACCGGTGAGTACATCGTCGCGGGGCAGTCGCCCAGTCTCGGCACTGACTACTTCACTTATTCGGGCACCCTCGTTCCCGAAGATGTCTCTCGGGCGCAGTATGTAGCGCTTGCCCAGGCCCGCCGTGGAGACAACCCGTGGGGCTTCTACGAATGGAGCGATGGGAAGCTCGTGTCGGCCGGTGCCCTGCCGGACGGCAGCTTCAATCCATTCGGTGCTGTGCCCGCGGCTATCGCGGGCCAGCAGATATTTGCCCGGGGATTCCAAGCAACTCAAGCCGAGACGATCGACAACCAGGTTTCCTCCGACGGATCGCGTGCCTACTTCGTCAGCCCCGATCCTGTGGCATCGATAGTGAGTGGTGAAGGTGGTTTCTGTCAGGCAGAACCGCCGTGCAGCTCCGAAGCGCCGCAGCTCTATCTGCGCGAGATGAGACCGGGCGGGGGCAAGGTCTCAGTGCTCGTGTCCGCCTCGAAGCTACTTGGCCATGAAGGGGAGGCTGCCCCGGACGGTGTGATCAGCATGCCCACCGCTCCAAGGGATTCCAGCATCAACGGTGGAGGCACAGACATCTATGCATCCCCGGATGGGTCGCGTGCCTTCTTCGCCAGTCGCGATCAGCTCACGTCGGCTGCTCCCAGCGGTAGCGAAGTCAAGATCTACGAGTACGATGTGAACGATGGCTCGCTGAGCTACCTCCCGGGAGTCACCGCGCCGATTGTGACGGTCTCAGGCGATGGCTCTGAGATGCTCTTCGAGGGCACGAGGGGCACACAGTCGCAGCTGGAATTGTGGCGTAGCGGCCCGAGCGGTGGCAGTGTCAGCACGGTCGCCGAATTGCTCGACGGTATCCCACCGAACGTCAATCAGGCTCACATGAGCGAAGACGGCTCGATCGTGGTGTTCAGGACCAATGCGGCTATCCCCGGCGGGTTCAACAACGGCGCTCGCTTCAACGAGATCTACCGCTACGACGTCAATGCTCGCGAACTGTCCTGCGTGTCATGCCCACCGGCCGGCATTGTGCCGAGCGGAGACGCCCGGATGTCTTACAACAACGACGAAGGTAGTGTGAAACTGAACGGCGAGAACAGTGTCCCCGAGACGACGATCGAAGCGCGCGGGATTTCGGCGGACGGTGGCCGCGTGTTCTTCGATTCCCCCGATGCGCTTGTGCCTCAGGATACGGATGGAACACGCGACGTATATGAGTGGCAGCACGGCACGGTTTACCTGATCTCCGCGGGCGCGAGTACTGAAGAATCGCTGTATCTCGACAACGGCAAGGGTGGGCAGGACGTCTTCTTTGCGACGTCATCTGGGCTCGTGTCGAGCGATACCGACGAAGCCTATGACGTCTACGACGCCCGGATCCCGCGGCCGGGCGATACCCCGCCGCCTTCACAAGTTCCCTGCAAAGGCTCCGTGTGTCAGGGCCCGCCGAGCGTACCCCAACTCTTGGGATCACCGGCGAGTGAGACGTTCACGGGCGCGGGGAATGTGACGCCACAGGCCGAAACCGTGCCGAAGGCCAAGTCAAAGGGGAAGGCCACGAAAAAGAAGAGCAAGAAGAAGAAAGGCAAGAAGAAGCGGTCGAAGTCGAGAAAGAAGCCAAGCGCCAAGAAAAGGCAAAAGGCCAAGGGATCCATTACCGGGCGCCGGACGTCCAGGCGAGCGATGCACGGCAAGGGGAGGGGCAACTGATGGTTCGCTACGCATTGAAGGGCCGGCAAGGACGTATCGCGGTACTCGTGGCAGTCGCCGTTGCGGTACTGGTAGCGGCGATCGGGGCAGGCGCGGATGTCGCCGCCGCCCAAGAATCCCCGCGGTGGGTCATCAAGACTGTCACCACACCCACGAACATCGACGTCAACACGCCTCGAAATGAGGTACAGAGGCTCAAGGTAGAAGCCACCGCAGGCACCTTCACGCTCGCCCTCTCGGTTAGGACCAGAGGGCTGGAGAGGACGACGGCACTGCCCTATGACGCGACGGCTGCTGAAGTGCAGGCAGCTCTGGCGGGGCTCGAAGGGATGGGCGCGGGAAGCGCGTCCGTCAGCGGGGGTCCGGCGACAACAAACCCCCATGAATACCAAGTCGCACTTGAAGGTGTGGAGGGTGACGCTCCCGTAGAAGAGATGGAAGTGGATAGTTCGGGTCTTGAGGGTGGTCACGCCTCCGTCACGGAGACCACGAGAGGTGTCACAACGCCCCAGGTCGTCGTGACGGCCACCAATGTTGGCGGTGTGGCCACCGACGGCAGCAGGATCACTGTCGGTGACATCCTTCCCTCCTGGCTGAGAGCGACGAAAGTGTTCGGCTTCGACGCATATGCCGCGGGGTTCGAGGACTCTGGGCTTGCCGCCTTCGGCGGGGTGATGAACTGTGCGGCACCTCCAGCGATCAGCTGCACTTACGGAGGCAGAGTAGATCCCGGAGACCAGTTGCTCATCTTTGCGGAAGTCAAGGCAGGGGCAGCGCCACCGCCAGGAGCTGCGAATCGTGCGTCGGTCCAGGGAGGTAACGCGCCAGAAGCAACAGTGGAAGTTCCGCTCGGGCCAAACTCGGCTCCCGCGCAGTTCGGCCCTGAGCCGGGCAGCGTCTTCGCGGCCGCCTCCAGCACACAGGCCGGCGCTCACCCGAACGTGGTCACTTCGTTCTGGCTGAACACGCAGGAAACGGATGGCACCGCGGGCAATCCAAAGGACATACGCTTCGATCTACCTCCGGGCTTGGTGGGTAGCACGGTTGGCTTGCCTCGTTGCGACATGCAACGTGTGATCGAGGCCACCGGCGGTGGCGGCGATGAACCGTGCCCGAGCGACACGATGGTGGGCCTTGCCGAGGTGACAATCGGGGCCAGGGACGGCGGCTCTCCGGAAACGCTTACGACGATCGCTCCCGTCTACAACATCGCGCCGTCCCCGGGCGAGCCCGCCGCCTTCGCCTTCGACGTGATCGCGCTGCCCGTGCGACTCGATACGACGGTGCTCTCCGATGGCAACTACGGCGTGCGTGTCACCGCACCGGACATCAGCGAGGTCGAGCAGGTCATCGCATCCACGGTGACGATCTGGGGCGTGCCCTCTGAACACAGTGGCCCGGGCAGCAACGGCGAGGCGATGCTCGCCAGGCCCTTCACTTATGGGGGCCCGGATCCGGGCCAGTCGCCGGTGCCGTTGCTGACGAACCCCCAGCAGTGCTCTGAACCGCTGGTCGCAACCATGTCCACGGATGGATGGGCGCAACCTGGCATGTTCCACTCAGAAACGGCGTCGATGGGCAAGTTGACGGGATGTGGTGTGGTTCCGTTCAGCTCGTCCTTTACGTTCTTGCCGGACACGCTGGAAGCGGGTGCGCCCGCGGGCTATGCCTTCGATTTGAGTGTTCCCCAGCACAACCAGCAGAACACGCTCGCAAGCTCCAGCTTGAAGGACTTCAAGTTGGAATTGCCTGAAGGCGTGGTTGTGAACCCGTCGGCGGCATGGGGTTTGAAAGCTTGTTCCAATGCCCAATTCTACGGGCCGAGCCATCCCTCCCAGGAACCCGCGTCGCCGGCTGCATGCCCGCGCGAAGCGCAGGTCGGGGAAGTCGAAGTGGAAACGCCCGATCTGGAACATCCCTTGAAGGGTCAAGTCTTCCTGGGTACCCCTGAATGCGATCCGTGCACGCCGGTCGATGCTGAAGAAGGCAAGATGGTACGCCTGTTCGTCCAGTTGATTGGGACGGGCGAAGCGGGGATCGTGGTGAAGCTGGAAGGTCACGGTCTGATCGACCAGAAGACGGGGCGGATCACGACCGAGTTTCATGGCACGCCACAGGTTCCGTTCAACCATTTGCATTTCGTGCTGGAAGGCGGTCCCCGGGCAGTGCTTGCCAACCCGCGCACGTGCGGAACGGTGAAGGCCACAGGCGAGCTGACCCCGTGGAACAGCTTGCTTGCGCCCGGCGAAGAAGGCCTGGTGAGCGACTCCAGGCCGTTCTACGAATTCGAAATCAACCAGAACTGCTTCGCTCCCCAGTTCGCTCCGTCGTTCAAAGCGGGGATGCCTAACATCCAGGCGGGGGCGTACGGGGAGTTCACGCTTGCATTCGGCCGCTCCGACAACGACGAGTTCTTGGGGCAGATCACCACTAGCATGCCCGTTGGGTTGCTCGGGAAGATCGCGGGCATACCGTTGTGCAAAGAAGCACAGGCAGTGGCGGGCACGTGCGATGCGGCGAGCCAGATCGGGACCGTCGAAGCGCTGACCGGTCCTGGTGCGAACCCGTTCCTCGTATCGGGCGGGCACGTGTACTTGACCGAAGGCTATGGCGGTGCGCCGTACGGCCTGTCGATCGTGGTACCCGCGGTCGCGGGGCCTTACACGCTCTCGGGGACGAACGGCGCCGGGAGCGTCGTGGTGCGCGCCCAGATCTTTGTGAACGAGCACACCGCACAGTTGACCGTGGTGAGCGGACAGTTGCCGTCGATGCTGGACGGCATTCCGTTGCAGTTGAAAGCTGTGAATGTGAGAATCGACAGGCCATTCTTCACCTTTAACCCGACGAACTGCGGGAAAACGGCGATCGCGGCCAGAATCGGAGCCGTGGAAGGCATGTCCGCCAACCTGGCGAGCCCGTTCCAGGTGACCAACTGTGCGAGTCTCGCCTTCAAACCGGAGTTTCATGTGTCAACGGCGGGAAGGACCTCGAGGGCAAACGGGGCCAGCCTCGACGTGAAGCTCTCCTACCCACAGGACGCGTTTGGTAAGTACGCGAATATCGCGAAGGTCAAGGTAGATCTGCCTAAGCGGCTCCCCTCTCGCCTGACGACGCTCCAGAAGGCATGTCCGGACAGCATTTTCGATGCCAACCCGGCTGCTTGTCCAGCCGCGTCGCGGGTCGGATCCGCCAGTGCGACTACCCCGATCCTCGCCGACGCGCTGTCTGGCCCCGCGTATTTCGTCTCGCATGGTGGGGCGAAGTTTCCTGAATTGGTGATCGTGCTCTCCGGGGACGGTGTGACGGTTCAGTTGGACGGGGAAACGTTCATCAGCAAAGCTGGCATCACGAGCAGCACCTTCAGGAGCGTTCCCGATGTGCCCGTCCGCACGTTCGAGCTGAAGCTTCCCCAAGGATCCAATTCGGCTCTGGCGGCGAACGGGAGTCTTTGCGGGGCCCGGCTCAAGATGCCGACCGCATTCACCGCGCAGAACGGGATCGTGATCCGTCAGTCCACCTCGATTGCGGTGACCGGATGTCCAAAGCACGGAGCGTTGAGCGGGGCGCAGCAGCTCGCGAAGGCGTTGCGTACTTGCAAGAAAGCCCATTCGAAGGCCGGGCGTGCGAAATGCGAACAGGTTGTCCGCAAAAACCACAAGAAGAAAAGCAACGAGAAATAAGCGCAGGATCTCCGAGCGTGTCAACTCCTTGACATCCGGAGATTCCTGCCATCGAGGTGCATGAGCTATGTCCACACGACAAGGCCACAAGGTCCTCGGCACCACTCCCGAAGTGGTCGAGCAGGAGTGCAACGGGTCGGTTCATCCGTGGGTCTCCGGTATCCAAAGAACCCGCTTGCTGACTGCCATGACTCAGGTGTGCGCGGAGCACGGTGCGGCAAACGTGACCGTCGCGTACATCGTCGAACGCGCGGGGGTCTCGCGTCGTACGTTCTACGAGCTGTTCTCCGATCGCGAAGATTGCTTTCTCGCCGGACTGGAGGAGGGTTTGGCGCGGATGGCCGCCCGTGTTGTTCGCGCATATGAGCAGCCTGAGAAGTGGCGGGAGCGCATCAGGGCTTCGCTGATCGAGCTTCTCTCGTTCCTCGACGAGGATCCCGCGACGGGCCGGCTCGTGATCGTTGAGACGCTCGGAGCCGGGCACCGGGCGATTGCGCGCCGAGGGTGCGTTCTAGTCCAAGTTATAGACGTAGTCCACGAGGGCCATCTCGAAGCCAAAGTGGGCTCGGAGCCGACGCGGCTGACCGCCGAGGGCGTCGTAGGAGGCGTGCTCGCGGTGCTGCACGGTCGCTTGCTAGAAGGAAGCCGCGAGTCCTACCTGGAGTTGCTGAACCCCTTGATGAGCATGATCGTTCTCCCTTATTTCGGTGGGGGACCCGCGCGGCGCGAGCTCTCACGTCCGGTGCCGCCCATTGTCCGACGCATGGTTGAGAGGGGCCCTGTCAACCCGCTCAAGGAGCTTCACATGCGCCTGACCTACCGAACGGTGCGGGTCCTACTGGCCGTCGGCGAGCACCCGGGAGCATCAAACAGGACCGTTGGTGTTGGTGCCGGCATCGCAGACCAGGGACAGATCTCCAAGCTGCTCGCACGCCTCGAAAGGCTCGGCTTGATCGCCAACACGGTCCTCGATCCCGGTCGCGGCACACCGAACGTGTGGACACTCACAGAGACTGGACAGGAGATGGCGGATGCTCTCACCAGCCAGAACGCATCGCTCTGAGAGGACTCCTCGTCAGGGCGGTCGCGTACTCGAGATGCAGCGACGCCGGCTGCTGCTCGCGTTCACCGAAGTGCTCGCCGAGGATGGTTTCCAGACGGCCGGTATCGGACGCATTTGCAAGCGTGCGGGGGTTTCCCGCCGCACGTTCTATGACCTGTTCGAGGACCGCGAAGCGTGCTTCATTGCGGCGTTCGACCTGGCCGTCGAGAAGATTGCGCATACCGTCGTCCCCGCGTATCAAAGCGAAGGGTGCTGGTGCGAGAGGATCCGGGGCGCACTTACAGTGTTGCTCGAATGCTTCGATGGTGCTCCCGGACTGGCTCGTCTGTGTGTCATTGAGACGCTGAAGGGCGATCACCAGATGCTCGAGCGTCGCCGCGCGGTGATCGAGGTGCTCACAGGCGTGATCGACGCAGGACGCAGCGAAGCCAAGTCCACGATCGCGCCTTGCTCCCTCACGGCAGAGAGCGTCGTAGGCGGTGTTCTGTCGGTCATCCACGCGCGCCTGCTCGACCCCCAGCACCCACCTCTCGCTGAGCTTGTGGGGCCACTCGCGAGCATGATCGTCCAGCCCTACCTCGGCGCGTCGGCTGCCCGGCGTGAGCTTCACCAGCCCAGGGCGCACAAGAGCGTCGTCTCCAGCAATGGGGCCGGCGATTCGCACAAGGCCGAGGCTCAGTCACTCACCGACCCTTTCCGCGACCTGCCAATCCGCTTCACCTATCGCACCGCCAGCGTCATCGGCGTTATCGCTGAGCAGCCTGGTGCCAGCAATCGTCAGATAGGCCAGGCTGCGGGCGTCGCTGACCAGGGCCAGATCTCAAAGCTCCTGCACCGTTTGGAGCAGCACGGGCTCATCGCTAACTGCGGGGACGGCCAACTCCGCGGCGAACCCAACGCCTGGACGCTAACCCCTCGGGGAGACGCTATCCACATCGCTCTCGGGAACTCTGGCTGATCGACTGTTTCACGTCGGCCGATCGGTCGAATAACTCGGCTCGTGGACAGATCAATTGTCCGCCGTTCGAGTAAACGCTCAGCTTGCCAGGAGAAACTCCACAACCCGCTCAATCGCGTCGGGTCGGTCAAACCACCACCAGTGGCCGGCGTCGGGCAGCTCCAGCAGTTCGCTGTTAGGGAGCGCTTTCGCATATGCGTGGGCGAAGCGCCCGGAGATGAAGGGGTCGCGCATGCCCCACACCACAAGCGAAGGCATGTCGAGCGACGACAGGTGCCTGCCGGCCTCGGCCAACACCTTGCTGGGGGAGCTTCGGTAGAGGCGCAAGATCGCACGTTGGGTGCCCTGGTCAAAGTGGTCGAGCACAGTGTCAAGCCAAGCGTCCGGCATCGGTCCGGGTGTGACGTTGGCCTCGCGCGAAGTGAGCTTCAAGATGGCACGCGTGGTGGCGCCCATAGTTAGCTCTCCCAGCACGGGGGTGCGCCAGGCGCGCGCTGTACGGTGCCAACGGTAGTCGGGAAGGAACGTCACGGCATTCGTTACCACCAGCCGCTCGACCCGCTCCGGGTGGGCCTGGGCAAAGGCCAGACCGATGACGCCCCAGTCGTGCACGAGCATCCTTACGCGCTCCACTTCCACCGTGTCGAGAAAACGCTCAATGAAGGTGGCGTACTCCTCGATCGTGTACTTCAGATAGCCGGGCTTGCCTGAGCGGCCAAAGCCGGGCAGATCGGGCGCGAAACCGCCGGTGCGTTCCAAGAAACCTGTCTTGTACGGCGGAGGCTCCACCCACTCGTCTTTGTCCCGCTTGGGTCGCCACCATCGCTTCCACCAGGACCGAGTCGCTTGGTGCTCGCTTGGTGCTATCCAGTCGTTGGAGTTGGTGGGGACCCCGTGCAGGTAGAGCGCGGGGGCAGCGGTTCCCTCAGAAGGTGCGCTGCGCCAGAACACCGATAGGCCGTCGATCTCTGCGGTGTTCTCGGTGACCTGTGGCACGTGGCGAGGATATAGCCCTGGGTACTTGGCTCTCTCAAGCGGGTAGCAAGAGCAGCGTGTCACAGTGACTTGGCCGCACCGTGTGAAAATGACGGCGATCGAGCGTGGCGAGCTTGGTCTCTCTCAGCATCTCGGTCGCGGCGAGCACGGTCGCGTCCACCAAGCCGAGTGATAAGTCGCGGTAGCGGTCGAGTAGCTCTCCTGCTCGGAGCAGCCAGCGTCTTGGCAGGTCGAGCAGCTCGAGCGCGCCGTTATCGAACTCGGTAAGCAGGGCAGCGAAGGCGGTCGGCCACGGACGCAGCAGATACTCGACCTCCACCAGGACGCACACTGGGACAAGTCTTGGCTCCTGTGCGCTCTGCAACAACTGGGTGCAGCGCTCGTGGTCGGGGTCGGTAGCGTCGAGCAACGCCACGAGCGGTCCTGTATCGAGAATCAGCGCCATGTGTCGGGCTCGTATAGACCTTTGCGCGCCTTGCCCCCGGTGCTAATGATGCCGGCACATGCGAGCGGCTTGATGGAAGTCGCGTTGATGGCCAACTCGCGCTCGAGCGCTTCCCTCACCAACTGGGGGAAGCTGACACCGCGTTCATGCGCAGCCAGTTGGGCTCGGTCGAGCAGGGACCGTTCGGCCTGGATCATTACTCGTTGCATCATGCTAGCAACGCTAGCAGTGCTGGCGGTCATGTTGCCGGGTGGGATGGCTATGGTTGCGTTCATCGCCTCTCCTAATCCGACTTGGTAGGCACTTCGGGACAGCCGAAGGCTTGGAAGCAGCCTGCGCGTGGCCGTGTGTTGCGTATCCGCGACCGGCTTCGGGAGGTATATGGAGTCCCGCGCATGGCGCCTCACGGACGGCCGCTCGACGAGCTGATCCTGACCGTGCTCTCCCAAAGCACCAACGACCGCAACCGCGACGTCGCGTTCCTGCGGTTGCGCGAGCGCTTCGCTTATTCAGGCCCACCCACCCGGTCAGCCCAGCCGATTGACTATGTGGCGATGCTGGCGGCTCCAGTGTCGGAGGTCGAGGAGGCGATCCGTCCCGGTGGCATCTCCAAGGTCAAGTCGGCCCGTATCCAGGCGATTCTTGCTGCTATTGCCGATTCTGCACGCGACCCACACGCCCCGCTTTCGCTGGAATGGATGCGTGACGCCCCGGTCGAGGAGAGTCGCGCCTACCTATGCGATCTACCGGGCGTAGGACGAAAGACAGCGGCGTGCGTGCTGCTTTTCTCCTACGGGCTCCCGGACATCCCAGTGGACACGCACGTCTCGCGCGTCGGCACGCGCCTTGGCCTCTTCCGCCCTGGCGCTCCCTTTGAGGAGCTGCACGACCAGATGCTGGCTATTACGCCTCCAGGCGAGGAGCTTGAGTTCCACGTAAACCTATTGCGCCACGGTCGCCGCACCTGCCACGCGCGTAACCCCGCATGCGGTGAATGTGCGCTGGCGCGTATGTGCCCGAGTAGGGGAATGTTCTCTGTTTCGGCCTGATCCCTCGGCCGCTACGGGAGATATATGGAGCCCGCGCATGGCGCCCTACGGATGGCTTCGATTTGCCAGTGGTCCAGGCCGCGTCACCAAACCAAACCGCGGGGTCGGACACCCGGGCCTATCGCAGGGTCCCCATCTATCCCCTGGGCAGTACCGCAAACGCGATGACCGCATATTGCAACCCCGCTGCTGCGATCACAAGCGCATGGAATACCTCGTGGTAGCCAAACACCTTGGGCCACGGGTTGGGGCGCCCACTTGCATACACGATCGCGCCCACGACATAGAGCAGGCCGCCGATCGCAAGCCCGGCCACGCCGAGCCAGCCGATCGTTGCGGGCAGCTCGCCGAACACGGCCGCCGAGACGAGCCCGAGCGCGACGTACACCCCGGCGAACAGCCACTTGGGCGCCTCAATCCACAACAGCTTGAATATGACGCCGCCGAGCGCCCCCGCCCACAGCACGATCAAGATGGTGCTCGCCAAGGACCCTTTCAGGGCGAGCAAGGCCACTGGCGTGTAGGTGCCGGCGATCAGTACGAAGATCATCGAGTGATCCAATCGCCGCATCCAGCGGCGTGCTTTCGGTCGCCACGTGACGCGGTGGTAGAGCGCGCTGGTGCCGAGCAGCGCTGAGACCGCCACTGCGTAGATGCTTGCCGCCAAGCGTGCCCGGCCGTCGGAGGCCGCCAGGATCAGCGCGACACCGCAGCCGAGCGACACGAAAAATGCGTACTGGTGCGAGACCCCGCGTAGCTTGGGCTTAACCGGACCTGCCGCAAGCGCGAGAGGCGCCTTCGGGAGATACATGCCTAAACGCTACCGCTTAAACGCACCGAAGTGTGCAGTAGAGAGCGCCTTTTGTACACGCAGCAGAGGGTCTTACGGGGAGGGTGCTCGGTACTGGAGGGTGCTGCCTCGGGAGGACATCACACTGGAGAGGGTCTCGAACTGGAGGGAGTCCTCGCAAAGAGAGTGTTGTGTGCGGCCCTAGCGCTGTGGGTAAGCATCGTTTATGCCGATCGAGCGACCACAATGGCTGCTCAGGCGGTAGGAGATAATCTGCTACTCTCCCACTTAGATTTGATCCGCAACTGAAGGAGCATCACCTCATGGGCAAGACCATAGGCATCGACCTCGGCACCACGAACTCGTGCATGGCCGTGCTCGAGGGTGGCGAGCCCACCGTCATCGAGAACGCCGAGGGCGGTCGTACCACCCCTTCCGTAGTCGCTTTCACCGCTTCCGGCGAGCGCCTTGTCGGCACAGTCGCCAAGCGCCAGGCGGTCACCAACCCGCAGAACACCGTCTTCTCGATCAAGCGCTTCATGGGGCGCAAGGAGGGCGAGGTTCGCGAGGAGGAGTCGATCGTTCCCTACAAGGTCGTCTCGGGCCCCAACGGCGACGCGCGCGTAGAAGCCGCCGGCGAGCAGTACTCGCCGCCTGAGATCTCGGCGATGATCCTGCAGAAGCTCAAGACCGACGCCGAAGCCTACCTGGGCGAAACGGTCGATTCGGCCGTAATCACGGTCCCGGCCTACTTCAACGATGACCAGCGCCAAGCCACCAAGGACGCCGGCAAGATCGCCAACCTTGAGGTCAAGCGCATCATCAACGAGCCAACCGCCGCTTCACTGGCGTACGGCCTGGATAAGGAATCGGACCAGACGATCCTCGTATTCGACCTCGGCGGCGGCACCTTCGACGTGTCCGTGCTCGAGATCGGCGACGGCGTGTTCGAGGTCAAGTCGACCGCCGGGGATAACCATCTCGGTGGCGATAACTTCGACAAGGCGATCGTCGACTGGCTCGTGGCCGACTTCAAGCGCGACCAAGGCATCGACCTGTCGGCCGACCCGATGGCGTTGCAGCGCTTGTACGAGGCTGCTGAGAAGGCCAAGATCGAGCTGTCAACGACTCAGGAGACGCAGATCAACCTGCCGTTCATCACGGCGGACTCCTCGGGCCCCAAGCACCTCGATACTCGTCTCACCCGGGCCAAGCTCGCTGAGTTG
Source organism: uncultured Solirubrobacterales bacterium (assembly GCA_963746645.1). Classification (GTDB taxonomy): domain Bacteria; phylum Actinomycetota; class Thermoleophilia; order Solirubrobacterales; family Solirubrobacteraceae; genus Palsa-744. The sequence goes on along the minus strand of CAVVBQ010000005.1, from coordinate 1,759,456 downwards.
ACCTCGGCGCTGCTGGATCGCGTAGTTGCCCCGGTGCGCCAGGCGATCGATGACGCCAAGGATAAGGGCGTCAAGGAGATCGACCACATCGTGCTTGTGGGAGGCATGACGCGCATGCCCGCCGTGCAGGAGAAGGTCAAGGAGCTGACCGGCAAGGACCCCCACCGCGGTGTCAACCCGGATGAGGTCGTGGCCGTCGGCGCAGCCATCCAGGCAGGGGTGCTGGCAGGGGACGTCAAGGACGTGCTCTTGCTGGACGTCACCCCACTGACCCTTGGCATCGAGACCAAGGGTGGCGTGATGACCAAGCTGATCGAGCGCAACACCACGATCCCTACGCGCAAGGGTGAGGTGTTCTCCACAGCGGAGGACAACCAGCCCTCGGTCGAGATCCACGTGCTGCAAGGCGAGCGTGAGATGGCCCAGTACAACAAGTCATTGGGTAAGTTCCAGCTCACCGGCATCCCGCCGGCGCCGCGTGGCATACCTCAGATCGAAGTCGCTTTCGACATCGACGCCAATGGCATCCTCAACGTCTCAGCCAAGGATCTTGGCACCCAAAAGGAGCAGAAGATCGAGATCAAGGCGGGCTCGGGCCTGTCTGAGGATGAGATCAAGCGAATGGTCACCGACGCGGAGTCACATGCCGAGGAGGATCGCAAGGCACGCGAGCTGGCCGAGGCCCGCAACAACGGCGAGAACGCTGCCTACCAAGCTGAGCGCCAGCTCTCAGAGCTGGGCGACCAGGTCGACGCCGACTCCAAGGGCCGCATCGAAGAGGCCATCAAGGAGGTGCGCGACGCACTCGAGTCGGAGGATCCGGCCGCGATCAATGCGCGCACCGAGGCTTTGCAGACGGCGTTCCACGCGGTCTCCGAGGCGATGTACCAGAAGGCTCAGGCCGACGCCGCCGGGTCAGCCGACGGCGCTGCCGGCGAGCCCGCGGGCGAGGACGCCTCCGCCGAGGAGGACGTCGTCGACGCCGAGGTTGTCGACGAGGGTAAGAGCTGACCTCGATGACCGACACTGAGTCACACATCACGCAGGCCCCCGGCGCCCCGGCGCCGGGGAGCTCGTCCGGCCCCAGAGCTCACCAGCCGACGGATGGCGCGTCAGCGGCGCCCGACGGTGGTGAGGCTCAGGCGTCGCCACCGGTTGCTGCTCAGCCCCCTTCCGGGGCCGAAGCCGAGCAGCCGATCGATGGCGAGGCCGTCGAGATCGAGGGCGAGCTCGACGAGCTGGTCAAGACGGCCGCCCAGCGCGATGAGTACCTCGCCCTGGCGCAGCGCACACAGGCCGACTTCGAGAACTATCGCAAGCGCGTGGCGCGCGACGCGGCGCAGGCCCAGGACCGCGGTGTTGCAAAGCTTGCCAAGGAGCTCCTGCCGGCGCTTGACAATCTCGACCGCGCAATCGAGGCCGCTGAGGCGGAGGACCCGTTGCTTGCGGGTGTGCGTCTTGTGCGCGCAGAGATAGCTGCTTCGCTTGTGCGCGTTGGCATCGAGGCGTTCGCCCCCCTGGGTGAACCTTTCGACCCAAATCAACAGGAAGCGATGGCTCAGCAACCTGTTGAGGGAGCCGCCAGCGGGACCGTCGCCGAGGTCTACCAGGACGGCTATCGCATGGGTGAGACAATCATCCGGCCTGCCCGTGTACTTGTGGCCGCATAGGCCGAGGAGGCTCCATGGCAACGCGTCCCGACTATTACAAGACGCTCGGAGTTGACAAGAAGGCCAGCGCCGAGGAGATCAAGAAGTCTTATCGCAAGCTTGCGCGGAAGTATCACCCTGACCGCAATCCCGATGACAAGCAAGCCGAGGAGCGCTTCAAGGAGATCTCCCAGGCCCACGACGTGCTTGGCGATCCGGAGAAGCGCAAGCAGTACGACAATGGCACCGGGCCGTTCGCGGGTGGGGCATCCGGTGGACCTGGATTTGGTGGCTTTGGCAACTTCGACTTCGATGCGTCCTCGATGGGGGACATCCTCTCCAATCTATTTGGAGGGGGAGGCGCTGGAGGGTCGGCTCCGGGTGGCAGTGGAACCGGTGGTAAGCGCGCACGATCGCGCCCTCAGCGCGGGCGCGATCTGGAGACGGAGGTGCGAATTTCCTTCGACCAGTCGATCTCCGGCGCGCAGGTTCCCCTGTCGGTGCCCACGAGCAGCGCTTGCCCAACATGTCACGGCACGGGCGCCAAGCCTGGCACGACCCCGAAGGTGTGCCCGCGTTGTGAAGGACGAGGCATCGAGAGCCAAGGGCAAGGCATGTTCTCGATTACTCAACCATGCTCTCTATGCGGCGGTAGTGGCACCGTGATCGAGGATCCCTGCCCTACCTGTGGTGGCTCGGGTGCTGTACGCAGTGTCAAGAAATTCCGCGTCAACATTCCTGCTGGAGTCAAGGAGGGCTCGCGTATCCGTGTGCCCGGCAAGGGTGAGGCTGGTGTGCGTGGAGGCCCCGCTGGTGACCTGTATGTGGTTACTCACGTTGATCCCTCGCCCGTGTTCAAGCGTAAGGGCGACAATCTGGAAGTCGAGGTTCCGCTCACAGTTCCCGAGGTCTTGTTGGGCGCGGAGGTGCGCGTGCCTACGCTCGACGGCACGAAGACTTTGCGAGTGAAGCCCGGAACACATCATGGGTCGCTACAGCGTTTGCGCGGGGAGGGACCGCCTAAGCTCGGTGGCAAGAGCCGCGGAGATATTCACTACCGCTTTACGATCGACGTTCCCGAGCAGCTAACTGACGATCAGCGCATCGCGGCGGACGAGCTATCGAGGACCATGAACGGCAATCCACGCGCAAAGCTGTTCACTGGCGTAGGACAGGCCGCTGGTGCGGAACAGTCGGCGCAAGTAGGTGAGGATTGATGACGGGACGACGCACGCAGGGCTCTCGAGATGTTCAGTCACCGTCTCGCACTACATCTCAGTCACCGTCTCGCGCCACATCGCGGCGCGTCACTCGCGTCGAAGTGGAGACCGATCGTGGGGTCTTCATGATCTCGGTCGCTGCGGAGCTTGCCGACATGCACCCTCAGACACTGCGCATGTACGAGTCGCGTGGGCTGGTGGAGCCCAAGCGCTCACCCAAGGGCACCCGCCTGTACTCCCAAGAAGATGTCGAGAAGCTGCGTCGTATTCATGAGATGACGGTCGACCTAGGCCTCAACCTTGCAGGTGTGCAACGAGTGCTTGACCTGGAGTCCGAAGTGCAGGGCATGCACGCGCGCATCGAGGAGCTTGAGCTGCAGGCACTGCGCGCCCAGGTCGAATTGGCCGAGGAGCTCGAGCAGGTGAGGCGCTCCTTCCGGGCCGAGCTAGTGCCCTTTCCCGGATCTCGTCCACCCGGCACGGCGATCGTGCGCGCGGCGGATGCACGCTCGCCCTTTCGGGTACCGATGAGGCAGGTTAAACAAGTGGAAGCAGACGAGCAATGAGCAAGCACTACCAACGCGCTGATGCGCCCGCGGAAACGGGATTCGCGCGATGACGCCGCCCGACGGGCAGAGGCCCGGCGGTCCCCCCACGCAGACCCCTCCAGAGGAGGAGCAGAAGCCACTCGAGCGCTTCGGGCGCGACCTCACCGAGCTGGCTGAGCAAGGCAAGCTCGACCCTGTGATCGGACGCGACGAGGAGATCCGCCGCGTGATCCAAGTGCTCTCGCGACGCACTAAGAACAATCCGGTCCTGATCGGCGAGCCTGGCGTGGGCAAGACTGCCATCGTTGAGGGCTTGGCCCAGCGCGTTGTGTCAGGTGATGTGCCCGAGTCCCTGCGCGAGCGACGCGTGATCGCGCTCGACATGGGCGCCTTGATCGCTGGCGCCGTCTACCGCGGAGAGTTCGAGGAGCGCTTGAAGGGTGTGCTCAAGGAAGTCTCCGAGGCCCAGGGCACAGTGATTCTGTTCCTCGACGAGCTCCACACGATCGTCGGCGCGGGCGCCGCCCAAGGTGCCGTAGATGCGGCCAATCTGCTCAAGCCGATGCTCGCCCGCGGCGAGCTGCGCTGCGTGGGTGCCACCACGCTCGACGAGTATCGCAAGCACATCGAGAAGGACGCAGCCTTGGAGCGCCGCTTCCAGCCGGTGATAGTCGGCGAGCCCACGGTTGAGGACACGATCGCGATCCTGCGTGGCTTGAAGGAGCGCTATGAGACTCATCACGGCGTGGGCATCCAGGACAACGCCTTGATTGCCGCTGCCACTCTCTCCCACCGCTACATCGCCGACCGCTTCCTGCCCGACAAGGCTATCGACCTGATCGATGAGGCTGCCTCGAAGATCCGCATCGAGATCGATTCTGTCCCCACCGAGATCGACGAGGTAGACCGGCGGGTGATGCAGCTGGAGATCGAGCGCACTTCGCTTGACAAGGAGAAGGACGAGGCCTCCAAGGAGCGCCGTGCCGCGATCGAATCCGAGCTTGACGATCTCAAGGCACGCGCGGATGAGATGAGGGCCCAATGGGAGAAGGAGAAGCAGGCGATTCAAGGCGTACGTGAGACCAAGGAACGCCTTGAGCAAGCGCGTACGGAGGCCGAGCGCGCTGAGCGCGAAGCAAACCTGCAGCGCGCCGCCGAGCTGCGCTACGGAGAGATCCCGGACTTGGAGCGCCAGCTCATCGAGCGGGAAGCCGCCGAGCGCGAAGAAGGGGACGGTGAGGCCCCCGTGTTCCTCAAGGAGGAGGTCGACGCCGAGGACGTGGCCGAGGTCGTCGCACGTTGGACCGGCATCCCCGTCTCGCGTCTGATGGAGGGTGAAGTCGAGAAGCTGATCCACATGGAGGAGCGCCTACACGAACGTGTCGTCGGCCAGGACGAGGCCGTCGAGGCGGTCGCCACCGCGCTGCGTCGCTCTCGTGCCGGCCTGCAAGACCCCAACCGCCCGATCGGCACGTTCCTGTTCCTGGGTCCCACTGGCGTGGGCAAGACCGAGCTTGCGCGGGCTTTGGCGGAGTTCATGTTCGACTCCCATGATGCAATGGTGAGAATCGATATGAGCGAGTACATGGAGAAGCACTCTGTCTCGCGCTTGGTTGGTGCGCCACCCGGCTATGTGGGCTACGAAGAGGGTGGCCAGCTGACCGAGGCGGTCCGTCGCCGGCCATATTCAGTCGTCCTGTTCGACGAGATAGAGAAGGCCCACCCGGATGTGTTCAACACGCTCCTTCAGGTGATGGACGACGGACGTCTCACCGATGGCCAGGGGCGCACGGTGGATTTCAAGAACGCCGTGTTGATCATGACCTCCAACATTCCGGTGTCGGCAACGGGTGACGACATGCGCGCGGAATTGGTCAACCACTTCAAGCCCGAGTTCATCAACCGACTAGATGACATAGTCCGTTTCAACACGCTCTCCCGCGAGCAGATATCAGAGATCGTGGATCTACAACTGCGTAGTGTGATCGAGCGTGTGGCAGAGCGCGGAGTGCAGTTGGAGATCACCCCAGCGGCGCGTGAGCTGTTGGGAAACATGGGCTATGACCCAACCTACGGTGCGCGGCCCTTGCGGCGGGTGATTCAGAAGCAGCTGATCGACAAGCTCGCGCTCGCCTTGTTGGAGGGGAGATTCCACTCCGGTGATGCGGTGCTTGCTGAAGTCGCCGACGGCCAGGTGGTGCTTGATAGTGCGCCCAGGCTCGCGGCTGCGACAACCTAACGTCTCGAGATCGGTACGCGCCTCTCATGCTTCGACGGTCGCTACCGTAGCTCGCACTAAAGTTTAACTCGATCTGACTCAGCGACCTGATCCGATCAATTGGGATTTGCCTTGACAGGCGCACGCTAACCCGCATACGATCCGCTACACATGAGGCGTATCGGGGGATTTGGGCCGTGCCTGGAAGGTACACCCGGCAGCACGGTCTCGCGGGCGTCACCAAGCGCGGCTCAACAGGCGCGATTAAAATAAGGGAGAGTTCTATGAGAAGTTCCTCGTTGGCGTCGTGCTGCGACGTTGAGAGCAATGCGACCAAGGGTGCCCCCCGCCACGGTCGATGGGGCAAAGGAGCGGGTCATTGGTTGTTCGCAGTAGTAGTTGGCTGTCTCGCCTTGCTGGCGCTCACCCCCGTCGCAATGGCGGCAGGCACAGGCAAGATTGAAGGAACAGTGACCGAATCTGCCCACAAAGCGCTCGCCAACGTTTCAGTCACGGTGTACGGCACAGACAATGAATTCGAAGGATCCGCGTCCACCAATGTAAATGGTGAATACACCGTGTCCGGACTCTCGGGAGGTCAATACAAGGTTGGCTTCTCAAGCCCGTCCTACGCCAACCAGTATTACAACAAACAAGTTTCGCTCGCGAGTGCAGATTTCGTCTCCGTAACCGAAGGGAATTCGACTCCAGCGATCGACGCCACGCTGCAAGAACCAGGTAAGATCACGGGAACGGTTACCAATAGTGCCGGTGTTCCCGTTCGGGCCGTGACCGTCGAAGTGTACGGTTCTGGCTTCAGCTTCGAACCCCTCAAGGTAGCCACCACCAATGCGGGCGGAGAATATACGATAGAAGGGCTCACGGAAGGCGAATACAGGGTTGGTTTCTCTCCATCGGGCTCCACGTACCTCGCCCAGTATTACAACGGTCAGCCGTCCCTCGAAAGCGCTAATCCCGTCCTCGTTACTGCAGGCAAAACGACCGCTGGAATCGGCGCCACGTTGACTGAAGGGGGTAAGATCTCGGGCATCGTCACCGACGCTTACACACACAGCGGGTTGGCTAAAATTGGAGTAGCTGCCTCGGGTGGAGAATTGGGTTTTGGGTTTGCCTCTACCAACGCAAAAGGCGAATACACGATAACCGGGCTGCGAACCGGCTCTTACAAGGTCGAATTCTTCTGGGAGCGCTCTGAAGCCGAAGAAAAGGCATGTGAACACGCACCCAGGTGTCCGCCGAAGTACATCACGCAGTACTACAGCGATCAGCCCTCAGAAGCGACCGCCAATCCGGTGGCGGTTGCCGTGGGGACGCTCGCGCCGGGGATAAACGCGGCCATGGTCCCCTCGGTGCCGTTTAACACGGCGGCGCCGAGCGTGTCCGGGGCACCCAAGCTCGGCAGCCTGCTGTCGTGCTCGAGTGGATCGTGGACGGGGGAACCCGAACTTGCGCTGTCGGTCGGTTGGCCGCTGACGGCACCGTTCTCCTATCAGTGGCTACGCGATGGTGCACCCATCGCTGGAGCCACCTCGCCCGCGTACATAGTGCAGGCGGCCGATGTGGGACACGCTCTGGTGTGTGAAGTAGCTGCTACCAACGTCGCCGGTCACACCAGTGCCAGGAGTAGTGCGCTCGTGATCGCCAACCCGGTTCCGGTCGTCAAGATCGCCGCAAGCAAGCTCAAGGTCTCGAAGAACGTGACCAAAGTGAGCGTCGCTTGTGCAAACGCGTCCTGTCGTGGATCAGCCGAGGTGCTCCAACGGCTCGTTGTCAAGCACGGCAAAGGTGGGAAATCCAAGAAGGTGACAATCGTGCTTGCAAAGGGGTCGTACTCCCTGGCGGCCGGCAAGACAGGGACGGTTACCTTGCGCCTGACCTCCGCAGGCAGGAAACATCTGGCGGCCGCTCGTCGCCACCGTCTGTCGGCGAAGCTCGTCGTCGCCGTGACGGGTGGGAAGCAGATCGAAGAGTCGGTACTGCTCGGCCTCTAGGTCCTAGCGAGAAGTGGCAGGGTCGGCGACGTTGCGTCGCCGAGCGCGGTGGCTCGCACAAGCATCGCGCTCGGTGCGCGGCGTTAGGCTCGCCGCTGCGTTGCCCTTCGCTCTTACTGCCCTAGGCCGCGATGATCTGAGCGGCCAGGATCGCCGCGTTGCGCGCGTTGTTCAGGCCCACACAGGCCACAGGCACTCCCGGCGGCATCTGCACGATCGAGAGGATCGCATCGAGGCCACCGGCGGCTGTCAACCGTCCTGAGAGCGGCACGCCGATCACGGGCAGGTCGGTGTGGGCGGCCACCGCGCCGGGCAGGGCGGCGGAGATGCCCGCGCCCGCGATCATCACACGCAGACCGCGCGACTTGGCGCCCTTGGCGTACTCGGCGACGGTGTCGGCTTCGCGATGAGCGGACATCACCTTCATCTCGTGGGGGATGTTGCGCTCGCGTAGCTCCTTGGCGGCCTTCTCCATCGCCTCCATGTCGCTTTCGGAGCCCATCACGATGCCGACGATGGGCCCATCCACGTCGAACTCCTCGAGCTGGGCCTGCACCTCGGCTTCGGCTAGATCGGCTCGTATCGGTGTGGGGGCGTCGCTCATTGTGTGATGGTGGTCTCGGTTTCGGCGTTCGCGGCTATGTCTTGCCGTAGTTGCATTCCCTCGAAGGAGATCTTCTGCGCGGCAGCATATGCGTCGGCGCGGGCGGACTCCGCGCTGGGACCAAGCGCGGTGATGCCGAGCACGCGACCACCAGCGGTAACGATCGCCTCGGAAGAGCTGTCGCGCTCGCCACCTGAGAGTGAGTCGCGGCGTGCCGTGCCGGCATGAGTCACCTCGATTCCCGGGGGGACGTCATCCAGTCCCTGGATCTCATCGCCGTTTGAGGATGAGGCGGGATAGCCAGCGGAGGCCAGTACGAGCGTCACTGCCCAGTCCTCGCTCCAGGCGAGCTCGGCGTCCTCGAGGCCGCCTGGGCGAGCGGCGGCGAGCAATAGCTCGAGTAGATCGGAGCGCAAGCGCGGGAGCACGGCCTGCGTCTCGGGATCGCCGAAGCGCACATTGAACTCGAGTACACGCGGCCCAGCGGATGTGAGCATCAGCCCCGCATAAAGAACACCGTGAAACGGAGTGCCCCGCTCGCGCATGAGATCCACCACTGGCTGGTGTACGGCGGCGGCGAGCTCGCCTACACGGGTCCTCTGGAATCCGGCAACCGGTGAATAGGAGCCCATCCCGCCAGTGTTGGCTCCACGGTCCCCGTCGAAGATACGCTTGAAGTCGCGAGCCGGGGCCATCGGCACCGCCCGCACCCCATCGCACAGGGCGAGCAGCGATAGCTCTTCGCCGATTAGACGCTCCTCGACGACCGCGCTGGCCCCGCCTGCCCCAAAGCGATTCTTGACGAAGATTTCGCTAAGTGCCTCATGTGCCTGCTCGGCATCGTCGGCGACCGTGACGCCCTTGCCGGCGGCCAAGCCGTCTGCCTTTACGACGACACCGGGGTTCGCTAGCTCGCTCACTGCCACGACGCCCTCATCCAGTGATTCGACTCGTCTCCAGCGAGCGGTGGGCACCCCCGCCTGCTCCATTGCTCGCTTGGCAAACGCCTTCGATCCCTCAAGCTCCGCAGCGGCAGCACTCGGACCGAACGCGGCGTGGCCGCGTTCGGAGAGCGCGTCGACGAGGCCCGCCACGAGCGGCGCCTCAGGTCCCACCACGGTCAGGTCCACTCCCTCGCGCTCCACTGCCGCCACGAGCCCGTCGACATCGTCGACCGCGACATCGAGCAATCGCGCGTCTTTCGCGATGCCGACGTTTCCCGGCGCACACAGCAACTCCGGTTCTTGCGGGGAGCGCGCCAACGCCCGCACAAGCGCATGCTCACGGCCACCGGCTCCCACGACTAGCACTCGCATCACTGGACCATGACTCTCATCATTGGGCCCTGTTAGCCGAGGCGTGGTTCACAGAGAAGCGATGAACTCGTCTACAGGTATGGCCGCGAGTGTCTCGTAGCGACCTGTCCCGCGCGAGCCCAGCTCGAGCGACACACGCGCCATCGTCTTCTCGTCGGGGGCCTCCACGACCGAGATGAAGTCAACGTTGCCGAGCGTGGCCCACTGCGCCTTGACGGTCGCGCCGAGCTGCTCGACCTCCTTGTTCACCTCACGGATGCGCTCCGGATTGTTCTTAACGGTCTGCACGCCCTCGGGTGTCAGCGTCGAGAGCATGATGTATGTGGGCATGACTCCTCCGTTTCTCGCGGCGTTCGCGCCCTGCGGCGCGCTCTCTTCGTTGTACAGGATCGGCGGGCGGCGGGTCTGCCGGTGTGCACAGAGCGGTTGGACTTGGACCTGCCGGTGGCACAGAGCGGTTTTGGACCTTGGGCTTGCCGGTGGCACAGAGCGGTTTGGACCTTAGGCCCGTCGGTGCGCACGGATCGGTTGAACCTTAGGCCTGCTGGTGGGAGAGCGGATCGTCGGATGGTGGCGAGCGTTTGGGTTTTGCCTTTTCGGGGTGACTCGCGCACGCGAAAGAAAGGCTGACTTCGCGCGCACGCGCGTAGGGCACCACTATTTGCGCGACCAACCATCCAAGTACCGACCATGGGCGCAAGGGCCAGGCGCGCCGCGTACCGTCCCAAGCAACAGCGATAATCTCTTAGGTGATCTCTCGCTACACACCCCCCGAGTTGGGCGCGCTGTGGACTGACGAGGCGCGCATGGAGACATGGCGCCAAGTCGAGGTCGCAGCCTGTGAGGAGCTACCCGGATTGCTCGCCCTCACGGGCACAAGCTCCGGAGAGGGTCCCACGCCAACCGAGCTCGAGGCGATTCGCGGCGCTACGTTCACGGTGGAGGCTGTCAACGAGCGCGAGCGGACAACCGATCACGACGTAGCGGCGTTCGTCGACGTGCTCTCGGCAAGCGCTGGCGAGGCGGGCCGGTGGATCCACTTCGGCCTGACATCCTCGGATGTGCTCGACACGGCGCTCGCACTGCAGTTGCGGGCTGCGGGCGAGATCATCGTGCCAGGCGCCCACGCACTTGTTCAGGCGCTCGCCAATCGCGCGCGTGAGCATGTGAGCACGCTGTGTGTCGGGCGTACGCATGGCGTGCACGCAGAGCCGACCACCTTCGGCGTGAAGCTGGCCGGCTTCACGTTCGAGGCGCACCGCAACGCCTTGCGCTTGCAACGCGCCTTCGAGCAGGCCGCGGTTGGCGCGATCTCCGGCGCCGTCGGTACATACGCGGCCACGAGTCCTGAGTTCGAGCGGCGCGTGCTCGACCGGTTGGGATTGGCGCGCGAGGATGTCTCGACGCAGGTCGTTGCGCGTGATCGCCACGCGGAGTTGCTGCAGGCGATCGCGTTGGCGGGCGCAGGCTTGGAGCGGCTGGCGATAGAGATCCGTCACTTGCAGCGCACCGAGGTGCGTGAGGCGCGCGAGCCCTTCAGGGCTGGCCAGAAGGGCAGCTCGGCAATGCCCCACAAGCGCAATCCGATCAAGAGCGAGCAGATATCTGGGCTTGCGCGCGTCCTGCGAGGCAACGCCCAGGCGGCGCTCGAGAACGTGGCGTTGTGGCACGAGCGCGACATTTCTCACTCGTCGGTGGAGCGCGTGATCCTGCCCGACTCCACGAGCCTCATTGATCATCTGCAACAGAGCGCCACCAAGCTCGTGCAGGGTCTCGTGGTCGACGAGCAGCGGATGCGCACCAACCTGGAGTTGACCCACGGGGCGCTCTTTTCTCAGCGCGTACTGCTCGCTTTGGTCGAGGGAGACTCCGAGCAGGGTCGCGCGCCGATGGTCAGGGACGACGCCTATAGGGTCGCCCAAGAGTTGGCCCAGCGTGCATGGGATGAAGGCACTCCTTTGCGGGAGCTGCTGGCGGGCGACGAGCGCGCGCGTGGCCTCGATTTGGACGCGATCTTCGACTACGGTCATTACACGCGCTACGCGGCGGAGATCGTGAGCAGGCTCGACGAAATCGCTTGACAGGGCGGACAGCGCCTACCACGAGGGCGGATAGCGCCTACTACGGCTGTCAGGGAGCCGGGTTGGGCGCATCGATGAGGCCCTCAGATGTGCGCCTGCCGCCTGCATTGGTAGCATCGCGAAAAGTGTCCCTCGCGCTCGCCGACCTGCCCCTGATCGCAAGTGGAAAGGTCCGCGAGCTGTATGACCTGAGTCCCGCCCACCCCGACCGTCTGTTGATGGTGGCGAGCGACCGGATCTCCACCTATGACGCGGTCCATCCGACACCGATCGCAGACAAGGGCAAGGTCCTCACAGGCCTGTCTGCGTTCTGGTTCGCGCAGACTGAAGGGATCGTCGCCAACCACATGATCTCGGCCACCGAGGGAGTGCCCGCCGAGGCGCGCGGCAGGGCCTTGGTCGTGCGTAAGCTGAAGATGTTGCCCGTCGAGTGCGTTGTCAGGGGCTACATCACGGGCTCCGGCTGGAAGGACTACCAGGAGAGTGGCAAGGTGTCCGGGATCGAGCTACCCGGAGGCTTGCAAGAGTCAGAGCAGTTGCCCGAGCCGATCTTCACGCCGTCCACGAAGGCCGAGGTGGGTCACGACGAGGCGATTGACTTCGAGCGCGCGGCCGAGCTCGTGGGCGACCGGGGCTTGATGGAAAGAGTTAGGGACATCTCGATCGACCTCTACTCCTACGCTGCCGCGCACGCTCGCGAGCGTGGCGTGATCCTGGCTGACACCAAGTTCGAGCTCGGCCTCGACGAGGACGGCGAGCTGGTGGTGGGCGATGAGGTTCTCACCCCCGACTCCTCGCGGTACTGGCCCGTCGAAGGCTATGAGGTGGGCAAAGGCCAGCCCAGCTTCGATAAGCAGTACGTGCGCGACTGGGCTTCCTCCAGCGGCTGGGACAAGAAGCCGCCGGCGCCAGAGATCCCCGACGAGGTGGTGGCAGGTACGCGCGCGCGCTACGTCGAAGCGTATGAGTTGATCACGGGTGAGCCATTCCAGGCGTGGCTGGACAGAACCGCGTGAGGGCACGCGTTCTGATTCGTCCCAAGGCTGGCATCCTCGATCCCCAGGGAGAGGCGGTGCAGCGGGCCTTGCCGGCGCTTGGGTTCGAAGGAGTGGCGAACGTGCACGTGGGGCGACTCGTGGAGCTGGACGTTCAGGACGCGAGCCAGCTCGAGCCAATGTGCGAGAAGCTCTTGGCCAACCCGCTCGTCGAGGACTACGAGATTGTCCTCGACGACGTGCGATGAAGTTCGGCGTTCTCCAGTTCCCCGGCAGCTGTGACGAGGCGGACGCGCTGTACGCGGCGCGCCGCGTTGGCGACGCTGAGCTGTTGTGGCACGGCGAGCGCGACCTCAAAGATGCCGATGCGATTGTGGTGCCGGGCGGATTCTCCTATGGCGACTATTTGCGGGCCGGCGCGATCGCGAGATTCTCACCTGTCATGGAGTCGGTGATCTCCTTCGCCCGGGACGGTGGAATTGTGCTCGGCATATGCAACGGCTTTCAAGTCCTATGCGAGGCTCATCTTCTGCCAGGGGCCTTGCTTCCAAATGAGAACCTGCGCTTCACGTTCAGGCAGGTTGATCTGGAAGTGGCGAAGCCGGATACCGCGTTCACCTCGGCGTGTCCCCCCGGTGCTCGTTTGAGCATCCCCGCTAAGCACTCATGGGGCAGGTACTACGCGGATGAGCCCACGCTCGCAGCCATGAAGACGAGCGGTCAAGTAGTGCTGCGCTACGCCCCCGGCGAGAACTTCAACGGCTCAACGGAGGACATCGCAGGCGTGCGCAACGAGCGGGGCAACGTGTTCGGCCTGATGCCCCATCCCGAGCACGCGGTCGACGAGTTGATGGGCTCGACCGACGGCTTGTGCATCTTCGCTTCGATGCGCCTGGCAGTGGAGGGTGCGCGTGTCTAAGGCCGCTACTTTGCCGACGGTCGAAGATGCCTTGGCGCTTGGCTTGACGCGCAGCGAGTACGACTTGATCTGTGAGAAGCAAGGACGCCCCCCCAACCAAGTAGAGCTGGCGATGTACTCGCTTTTGTGGAGCGAGCACTGCGCCTACAAGCACTCCAAGAAGCTCCTGCGCACCTTGCCCACGGAAGGCCCGAGCGTGGTGATGGGCCCAGGCGAGAACGCCGGCGCGGTCGACTTGGGCGACGGAATTGTGTGCGCCTTTAAGGTCGAGTCCCACAACCACCCCAGCGCGGTCGAGCCGTTCCAGGGGGCTGCCACCGGCGTCGGAGGAATCCTGCGCGACATCTTCGCTATCGGCGCCCGCCCGATCGCGGTGCTCGACTCGCTCAGGTTCGGAGAGCCACTGCCCTTGGATGGGTCTGATCCCACTCCCGGGGGGGAGGGCTCGCGTGCGCGCTACCTGCTCGATCGTGCCGTGGCCGGCATCGGCCACTATGGCAACTCGATCGGGGTGCCGACGATCGGTGGAGAGGTGTATTTCGAGGGGCCTTACGAGCAGAACTGTCTCGTCAACGCCATGGCACTCGGGATCGCCACGCGCGAGCAACTGGTGACTAGCGCCGCCGTCGGTGTCGGCAACACGATCCTCCTGTTCGGAGCCTCTACAGGCCGCGACGGCATCGGCGGTGCCTCCGTCCTAGCCTCGGCAGAGCTCGGCGAAGGCGACGATAAGCGCCCCACCGTCCAGGTGGGCGATCCGTTCGAGGAGAAGAAGCTCATGGAGTGCTCCTTGGAGCTGCTCGATCGTGGCTTGCTCGTCTCCCTGCAAGACCTCGGTGCCGCCGGGCTCACTTCCTCGGCCTCGGAGATGGCCTCCAAGGGCGAGGTCGGGATCGACATCGACGTGGCCAAGGTGCCCTTGCGCGAGGCGGACATGCAGCCGTTCGAGATCATGGTCTCGGAGTCCCAGGAGCGCATGCTCTGCGTGGTCGAGCCCACCAACGTGCCCGCGGTGCTCGAACTGTGCGAGAAGTGGGAGGTCGGTGGCTCCGCCATCGGCACCGTCACAGACACCGGTCGCATGCGCGTGTTCGACGATGGCGAGTTGGTCGGGGATATGCCGGTGAGGGCACTCGTTGATGATTGTCCGCTCTATGACCTTCAACCCGTAAAGCCGACACGCACGCCCTACCCGGCGCCGCAGGCGCCCCTCCCCCTCGACCTAAGCCCTACCGAGATCCTACGAGCGTTGCTTTCCTCGCCAAATATTGCCTCGCGCAGGCCCCTGTTCGAGCAGTACGACGCGGTCGTGCAGTCGCGCACCATCAAGCGTCCTGAGCAGGCCGATGCTGCCGTGCTCGCCGTGTCCCCTTTGGGTGTGATTCGCCCGCTTGGCCAAGCCGCCGCATCGCTTGAGCCAGTGCCGGCGATAGCCGTCTCGATCGACTGCAACGGCAGGCGTGTCGCGGCTGACCCCTACACAGGCACCGTGGCAGCGGTCTTGGAGTGCGCCTCCAACCTTGCCTGTGTGGGCGCCAAGCCGCTCGGCACGACCAACAACCTCAACTTCGGCAACCCCGAGAAGCCTCACATCGCCTGGCAGCTGACCGAAGCTGTACGCGGCTTGGGCGACGCCTGCCGTGCCTTGGAGGCGCCGATTGTGGGCGGCAACGTGTCGCTCTACAACGAGGGAGCCTCCGCCGGCCCGATCTATCCCACGCCCGTAATCGGCATGGTCGGCGCCTTGCCCAACGCACGCCGCTCAGGCCAACTCGGATTCGCCCGCGCGGGCGATGCGATCGCGCTTGTGGGACCGTTCGTGCCTTCTTTGGAGGCGAGCGAGCTAGCCAAGCTCTGGGGACGCGAGCTGCCCGACGGTTTGCCCCCCGTGGACATCACTGCTGTGGCAGCGACCCAGGCTGCCGTCCGCGACGCGGTGCGCGCCGGTGCCGTGTCGAGCGCCCACGACATCGCCGAGGGCGGCTTCGCGGTCGCGTTGGCTGAGTGCTGTCTGGCCGGCGGGCTCGGGGCGCGCGTGCGGGTTGAGGCGTTTCTTGGGGAGGCAGAGGGGGCCGAGGCGACGGGACGCGGGCGTATAGGGAGCGGAATCTCGCCCTCCACCGCAGCCACGCTCTTTGCTGAGGGTTCGGGCGGCTTCCTTGTGAGCGGGGGCGAGCCGGAGCTGCGTGCGCTCGCGGACCTGGTGCCAGTGAGCATCCTGGGGAGCGTGGGGGGCGATGTATTGCGAATCGAGGTGCCTGTGCGCGCGCCTATAGGCGGGGAAGCCGAGGGGACGCGTGCGAGCGAGAGCGATGACGTGATCGAGCTGACCCTCGATGAGATGGCTGACGCGCACGGCGCCCTGGCGGGGCTGTTTGCGTGACTGCTACCGTGAACCAAGCAATGCCTTATATGGGAGGGCCCACCCACCCGAGCCCTTGTCCGGAGGACCGCGACGGACCGCGCGACGAGTGCGGTGTGTTTGGCATATACGCACCCGGGCACGAGGTCTCGCGGCTGTCCTACTTCGCCCTCTACGCCTTGCAGCACCGCGGGCAGGAGTCAGCCGGGATCGCCGCGGCCGACAGGGGCGGCAACATCATGACCCGCCGCGAGCTGGGTCTTGTGAGCCAAGTGTTCTCCGAGAACGACCTGCGCACCTTGCGGGGCGAGCTTGCGATAGGCCACGTGCGCTACTCCACGACCGGCTCCAACGCTTGGGAGAACTCCCAGCCGGTACAGCGCTCGGAGGGCACCAATGGTTCGCGCCGCGAGCTGGCGCTCGCCCACAACGGCAACCTCATCAACGCGGTTGAGCTCCACGACGAGCTATCCGAGCGTGGCGTCACCTTCAGCTCGACCTCCGACTCGGAGATCGTGGCGGCCTTGATCGCCACCCATCCGGCGGAGCAGATCGAGGACGCGATCGCTGACGTGCTTCCCCACTTGAACGGAGCCTTCTCGATCGTCATCATGACGAAGGATCGCGTCGTCGCATTCCGCGATCCCCACGGTTTGCGCCCGCTCGCTCTCGGTGTGATCGAAGGCGCGGACGGCGACCCTCCGCGCTACTGCGTCGCGAGCGAGTCGTGTGCATTTGACATTATCGGCGCCAAGCTCCTGCGCGACGTCGAGCCGGGCGAGATCGTAACGCTCGGGGAGAACGGTCTTGAAAACCGCAGCGTTCTCCCGGATGAGCGTAAGTCGTTCTGCGTGTTCGAGTACATCTACTTCGCCCGCCCCGACTCGCGCATGAACGGCCAGGTGCTCCAGGTCGCGCGCGGTCGCATGGGCGAGATCCTCGCGCGCGAGTCCCCCGCGGACGCCGACCTCGTGATCCCGGTGCCCGACTCCGGCAACGCCGCCGCACGCGGCTTCGCACGCGCCAGCGGCTTGCCCCAAGACGACGGCTTCGTCAAGAACCGCTACGTCGCGCGCACTTTCATCCAGCCCGGTCAAGAGCTGCGTAAGCATGGCTTGCGCCTCAAGTTCAATCCTCTGCCCGAGATCGTCGGCGGCAAGCGCCTGGTCGTCGTCGACGACTCGATCGTGCGCGGCAACACCACCCGCCAGATCGTCCAAATGCTCCGCGACGCCGGCGCCACCGAGGTCCACATGAGGATCTCCGCGCCCCCGATCAAGCACCCTTGCCACTACGGCATCGACATGTCCACGCGCGAGGAGATGATCGCTCACGAGCGCACCATCGAGGAGATCGCCGCGGAGCTCGGTTGTGACTCGCTTGCTTATCTCTCGCTCGACGGGGTTTACGAGGCTGTGGGCGCTACCCGCGCGACCCATTGCGACGCATGCTTCACCGGCGAATATCCCGTCAAGGGCAGTGATGGGGCGCAGGGGAAGTATGCGCTAGAGGTAGCACCCGCTTAAGCAACGTGAGCGACCAGCCTCTGCCCATAGCCGTGCTCGTGTCGGGCACGGGCACCAATCTACAGGCCTTGCTCGACACAGTTCACGGCCACGAGGCCGAGGTCGTGGCGGTCGCCTCGAGCGCTCCCGGGGCGCTTGCTTTGGAGCGGGCAGCCGCCCGTGGAGTGCCCACCGCCGTGTTCGAGCGCTCCGCTTATGCCGACCGTGAGACACGCGATGAGGCAATGGCCGCTTGGCTCACGGAGCGTGGCGCGCGCTTGGTGGTGCTCGCGGGATACATGGAGCTACTCACCTTCGTCTTCCTCGAGCGCTTCCCCCGTGCGGTCATCAACGTTCACCCTTCGCTCTTGCCGGCGTTCCCGGGCTTGCACGCGATCGAGCAGGCGCTCAAATATGGGGTCAAGGTGTTCGGTGTCACCGTTCACTTCGTCGACGCCGGCGTCGACAGTGGCGCCGTGATCCTTCAGCGGGCCTTGGACTTGCCTCATGCGCGAGACCCGGATGAGGTGCTTCAGGCGTTGCGTCCTTTGGAGCACGCGCTCCTGCCCGAGGCGGTGCGCTTGTTTGCGCATGAGGCCCTAGGCATCGATCCGCAGAATCCGCGCCACATAACGATCGCAAGCACCTCCGTCGAGACGTCGTGACCTGCACGCCAACGATCGCCACCGGCCCCCATGGAGGTCTCCTGACCTGCACGCGGCCTCTGCCCCACGTGGATAGTCTGCGCGCCAGATGAGCGCCGAGCGCCAGCACACGAGCATCGAGCGCGCCGAGCCAGGCACCGTGCGTATTCGCCGGGCGCTCCTGTCGGTCTCCGAGAAGGCTGGCGTGGTCGACTTCGCCCGTGGCTTGGTCGAGCTGGGCGTTGAGATCGTCTCCACCGGTGGCACCGCGCGAGCACTCGCCGACGCCGGTGTTCCCGTGCGCGCGATCGAGGACTTCACCGGCTTTCCCGAGATGATGGACGGGCGCGTGAAGACATTGCACCCGCGTCTCTACGCCGGCTTGTTGGCGGTGCGCAGCGATGACGCCCATCTGCAAGCGGCGGCCGATCACGAGATTGAGCCCGTGGACCTCGTATGCGTGAATCTCTATCCCTTCGAGCAGACCGTCGCCCGCGGCGATGCCTCGGCCGAGGAGATCATCGAGAACATCGACATCGGCGGTCCCACGATGATTCGTGCGGCGGCCAAGAACAGTGCCTACGCGGCGATCGTCGTCGACCCCGCTGACTATCAAAGCGTGCTCGCCGAGCTCCTTGAGTCCGACGCTCACCTGTCTTTGCCTACGCGCCAGCGTCTTGCCACGGTCGCGTTCGCCACCACTGCCCGCTACGACGCCGCGATCTCGCGCTGGTTCGCAGCACGCACCTATGAGGGCTTTCCGCCACGCTGGGCGAGCTCCTACGAGAAGGTCATGGACTTGCGCTACGGCGAGAACCCTCACCAACAGGCCGCTTTCTACGCCGAAGCCGGTGCCCCCACACACTTGCTCGCGGGCGTAGAGCAACTGCACGGCAAGGAGCTCTCATTCAACAACCTGCTCGACTTGAGCTCCGCACGTGAACTGGTCGAGGACTTCTCCGAGCCCGCCTGCGCGATCGTCAAGCACAACAATCCCTGCGGCTGTGCGCTCGGGACGACCGCCCTCCAGGCCTATGAGCGCGCCTTCGCGTGCGACCCGATGAGCGCCTATGGCGGTGTGATCGCGATCAACCGTCCGGTCGATCTAGCTTGTGCGCAGGCGCTCTCGGGACAGTTCATCGAGGTCCTGCTCGCACCCGGCTATGACACCGATGCCCTTGAGTTGCTTAGCGAGAAGAAGAATGTGCGCCTCTTGGAGCTCCCTGCCTGGCCTGCCCGCGGCGAGGACATGGAGGAGAAGCCAGTGCTCGGTGGCGTGCTTTCCCAGAGTCGCGACATTGTCACTGAGGGGCGCGAGCAGATGCGCACCATCTCCAAGGCCCAGCCGAATGAGTCTCAGTGGGATGACCTCCTATTCGCCTGGAAGGTCTGCCGCCACGTGCGCTCCAATGCGATCGTGATCGCTCGCGATGGTGCCACGATCGGAATCGGCGCCGGGCAGATGAGCCGCGTCGATGCGGTCCGCATCGCGATCGAGAAGGCCCAGGCCGCGCAGGCCCAGGCGAGTGGGGGAGAAGCAGGCGCCTCCCAGGTCGCGCAGGCGCAGGCAAGTGAGAGCCAGGCGGGTGGCGGCGGATCGGATCTGCTTGTCGGCTCATCGCTTGCCTCAGACGCTTTCTTCCCGTTCGCCGATGGGCCCCAGCTCGCGATCGACGCCGGCGTCAGCGCGATCATCCAGCCCGGTGGCTCGGTGCGCGACGAGGAGGTCGTTGCAGCAGCAGATTCCGCTGGCGTGGCGATGGTCGCCACCGGCATCCGTCACTTCAGACACTAGCTTCGCCGGGGAGGCCGCGTGCGCCTGGCGCGCTGCGCCTGCGAGCACGCAATAGCTGTGTGAGCGGCTGCTTTGCCCCCATCAGAAAAGCTGAATTTCGCGGAGAACTGAAAGCCACCGGAAGGGCAGCGCTTGGGCAACAGGATGCCGCGTGGACGATAGGCAAGCGTGCGGCCATCCACTTGTTCGTAGTAGACCACCTTCTTCGGCCCGATCGTCGAGTGCAGGCTGATGACCGACACGTATGGTGCACCTGGCAGTGTTTCCACAAGCGGCACCCCGATGTTGACAACTCCACCGAACGGCGATGGAGAGGAAAGCAGCAGGCCCGGGAAGATGATGCGCGCGTCGACGGGCACGGTTCCCTCGGCATAGAAGACCACCGCCAAGTGTCCTTCTTGATCGGGCGCGCGCATTACCGTGACCTGCGCGGTCTCGCTCACGATCTGCGAGCCAAGCACAATTCCCGAGAGCACTTCGCCGAAGCCCATAACCGCATTTGGTGGGCAGCCGCCCGGTCCATTTTCTTCAAGGCTTGCCACCGTGCAGTCAGCCAGCCCAAGCCCGCTCAGCCCGAGCCCTAGGTTTTCCGGATAGTGCAGTTCGATTCCCGTGAGAGGCGGCGGCACCTGGCCGGGCGGGGCGGTGAAAGAAAAGCCGAATTCGAGCGTCGTGCGCCTGCCGAGCTCCAGTGGGTTAAACGATGCGCTGAGCTTGGCTGATGTATTTAGCTTCGCGGGGGATCTGGGTTTGGTGTGAATTCTGCGCTTGGCGGAAGCCAAGGTCTGGACGGGGGCTCTCAGCTGGATCTCGCGCGCAGGGAGAGCATGCGCCGCGAAGGCGGGAGTCGTGCATATCGCGAGCAGGCAAGCGCACACTGCCACAGTGCGGGAGAGTGGTCTCAACACTGTTCCCATAGCCTCAGTAGCGCAGTGTGCCGCGCGTCTGGATTACGAGCGCATAGGTGTTGCGGTTAAACGTGCCATATAGCTTCGCTGTGCCATGCGCGCCCCTATAGCGCCCGCTGCCGCCGCCCACTGTCAGCGATCCGGCGAAGCTTTCGTACACCCCAACGCCATGTGGGATGGCGCTGCCGTGTCCCACGATCGCCCCGCCCAGGGCATAGATCGTGAAGTTGCCACTGAATGTAGTGGTGATGCGCATGTGGACCTTCATCGAGCCGGGCAATGTGCCACTCGCGCGCCCAGTCTCATATAGCGTCGAGCCGGAGGCCGAGATGTACCGTAGCCGCGCTTCGTCAGTCGCTTCCAGAGCGCGCGCCGCATGAGCGCGCTCTGTTGCGCGTGCCTTCGTCGCCGGTCCTGGGGCGAGCGCCAAGAGCGCAACGACCGGACCTGCCGCTGCCATCGCGAATCCCCCCTGCATACGCCTCAGCATTGCTCACTCCTCCCTCCTGCAATACGGCTAAACGCAGACGTTATGCGCTTTCCCAGGCGCCAAGCCCACATCACCGCAAGTGCGGGCATGAGTGCTCCGCCAAGCTCGGTCTTCACCCTTGCGAACACCTCGCGCGCCCCAGGGTCGCGCGCCGCGGGCGCCGAGGCGTAGTAAGCCGCGACGCCCGTGAGCGTCATCGTGTGGTGCGCCCCACCGCGCGTCCCCCGCGCCCGTTGGACCGCGTCACGCGCAACCGCTGCCAGGCACTCGCCCATCTGCTCCGGTCCCCTGTACCAGTGAACAAACCCATGTTCGCCGCTCGCCAAGTCCTCATCGCGGTCGATCAGGCTGTCGAGCATCGTCAAGGCTCCGATCGACAGGTACAGCCGGTCGAGTGCCTCGGCGTCCGCTCGCGATGTGTCATCTGTGGCGGCTGCCGCGATCAGCGCGTGCAGTCCCAGTACGGACGCTTGTGCGCCCGCGAGCCACTCGACCCAGCCAAGCGATGTCCCATCCGCCTGCTCGCATGCCCACCGTCGAAGCCGCTTGTCCCCTGAGCCTGTGGCGGCATGACTGAGCGCTTGGGCTTGTGCACAGCGCTCCCCCGCGCGCCGCATCGTCTGCTCGACGACTTCCGCCCCCGGTAGCTGGATAAGTCGGCTGCCTGCGCACGCCAGCAGCTCTTGGGCATAACCGTCCTTCTCCGCGCATTGACCTTGCTCTCCCAGTACATCCACATAGTCATAGGCAACTTGGAGGGCAACGATTGCTTCGGTAACGGTCCGCCTCCACGTGCGTGGAGCTTGAGTAGCGAGGGTGGCGGCTAGCTGTGGATTGAAGCGCTCGGCACGTAGCTTGCCCAGCGCGAGGGCTCGTAGCTGTGGATCTTGGATTGCCGCGGCGCGAGCCTCCCAGTGAGCCAGCTGCTCGTGCACGACGGGCGCCACTGTGGGCCAGTAGCTCAAGTTGGCGCGCGCCAGCGCGAGCGTCTTACTCATTGAACGCGAGCGTGGGGGACACACGCGAAGCCACGTACCCGGGGATCGCCACGATCGCCAGTACCAGTACCAGTACCAGCGCAAAGATCTCCGGCGGCCGTAGGCTCGCGCCGAGGCTCGCCACCGGAAAGCCCGTCACCTGTTGGAGGTAGCCGTCGATTACGAGTTGTCCGTATACGCCTGCCAGCGCTCCAGTCACGCAGCCCGCACCCAACATCAGGGCCGACTCGCACAGCAGGATCGCGCGTAGCCTGCGTGGTCTCACCCCGGCCAATCGCAGGCCCGCAAGCGAGGCTCGACGTGACCAGATGGCAGAGGTCAGCGCGGCAGCCATAGCCAGGATCGCGGCCGCCAGCAACAGCAGCGAAATCTGGCGTAGCTGGTCGAGCCCTTCACCAGTGAGCGCATCGATACTTACCTCGCGCGCGTGCGCCGTCGTTACGGTCAGCCCGCTCGCTGGGCCGAGCAGCGCCTCGATCGCTCGACGTGTCACGGCAGGACTCGCATCTGGTGCGAGCGTTACGCCCAAGGCGGTCGGCAGTCCGCTCCTCCACAGGCGTCTGTAGTCGGCGGCGCCAAGGAACACCACGCCTGGACTCCAGGCGAGGTTCGTCGTCGTCGCGGCAATCCTCGGATATATCGCACCGCTAGGCGTCGGGAGCGTTAGCCTCGCGCCCAAGCCAACGTGGTGCTGTTCGGCGATTTGGCGCGACACGACCACCCAACCCCCTTCGGCGAGCCGTCGTTCCGCGGTCGCGGGGCTCCCTTCGAGGATTTGGCCAGCCAGCACGTCATGTGCGCGACCGGGTGGGCGCGCGAGTACCCAAACGCGTCGGCCATCGAGCGTCAGAAAGCCGCCTTGGAAGGCGCGCACGCTCGTCACTCCCTCTACGCGAGCTATCCGCTGCGTGAGGTTTCCTGGACGGAAGTCGACGGCGGCCTGATTGTCGGCGTCGTTACCTACCCAGATGGGGGCGTCGGCCGAGTAATCGTGCGCGAACCCTTCGATTCCGCGCAGTAGGTCTGAGCGCGCTCCACCCAAGGCAACGCTGCCGAATAGAGCGACCGCACCGGTCGCGGCCAGCGCGAGTGAGCGCAGCGTTGTTGCGCGCAGTGAGGCCAATGCCACCGGCAGGACCGTCAGCGTCTGGCGCCGCTCGGCGAGCGCGCCGGCTCCGCGCAACACTGTCGCAAACGCAAGCGGCACAGCCAACACCGTGGCGATCGCCAGCAGCGCGCAGGCGAGCAGCGCACGCTCGGGTACAACGACGAACAGCGCCGTCGCGGCCGCGAGCAGTGCGGCAGCGCTGAGCGCGAGTCCGTGCTGCACGCTTGCCCCCAGTGCGTTGCCGGGTACTCCCTCTGTGCGGTAAACGGCGTCGAGCGCCTTGCCCCTACGCAGGTCGAGCAGTGGCAGGGCGGACACCAGACACGTCGCCAGTACGCCGCCCGCGAAGGCGATCACGACCGGCTGCGTCCCGACGACGGTGCGGGTGCTGAGCGTGAACGCCTCGGCTAGATACTTGGGTGACTGGTGGAAGATGCCCAAGGACAGCGCATACCCGCAGCCCAGGCCCACGAGTGAGGCGAGCGTTCCGAGCACCACGGCCTGAAAGAGGAACATCTGCGCGATCGCTGAGCGCTTGGCTCCGATCAATCGCAGGTCGGCGATCGCGCGTCTGCGCTCAGGCACTGTCAGCAATAGCGCCGAGCCGGCCAGCAGCAAGCCGAGCAGAGCGCTGACGGTCGCAAAGAATGCGCTCGCTTGATCGCTCGGGCGCAAGGCCTGACGCAGCAAAGCCACGTCCTGGTCGGCAGGGGCTACTGTCAGGCGGCCCCCAGCAAGCTTGGCGAGCCCGCCCCGCACGCTCGCTTCGCGTCCCGGCTTGGTCTCCACGAGCACGCGTGACACACGACGATTGAGTCCCGCGAGCCGTTGTAGTTCGGAGAGCGACATCACGGCCACCTGCGCCTGAGAGAGAGCGCCAAACGATTCCGGACCGAGCACGGCCGAGACTTTCAGCTGCTCCGCCACTCCGCGCAGTCGCAGTGAGACGCTCGCGCCCGGCGCGCTAAGCCCGCGCGTGCCCGGGATTGCGCGCGCCGGTACGCCGAGCCCTTCGGCGGTTCGCCTACTGAGGCCGATACCCCCAGCCGAGAGGGTCTTCGTGGGGAGCGTGTGGGCGAGCCCGTCAAGTACCACCAGGCTTGTGTCCGCGCCCGCCAGATCGACTGTCACAGAGCGCCCACGCGGGCCAACGAGCGTGGCGGTCTGCTCTAGTAGCGGTGCGGCCTGGTTGACGCCAGGGAGACGTTCCACCCGCGCGAGCATCGTTTCATCGAAGCCGCTCGGACCGCGCCCAAGCAATTGCAGGGTGGCGGGTCCGATTACGGTGTGCACGACTTCTCCGGCCGAGCCCGCGATCGAGGTCGAGGCGACGATGGTTGCGAATACCAGCGCCACCGAGACGGCCACGCCGGCGCCTGCCAGCAGCTCTTGGACGGCGTGCACTCTTAGCCGGCGGCGATAGAAGTAGAACAGCGCGCGCGGGCGCATCAGCGGCTGGGCTCGCAGAGTCTCAGCGCCTGGCAACGTTAGCCTCTCTGCGGTCGTCTAGTTGGTCCTCGACTAGCCTCCCGTCGCGCAGCATGCAGCGGCGATCGGCGATGCCCGCGGCCTCCAAGTCGTGGGTGACGAGCAGCACGGCCGCCCCCCGTTCGTGAGCCACCTCGGCGAGTAGCTGCACGATCTCCAAGGAGCGTGCGCTGTCTAGATTGCCGGTCGGCTCGTCGGCGAGAACCAAACGCGGTTCGCCCGCGAGAGCGCGCGCAATTGCCACACGCTGGCGCTCCCCGGCCGAGAGCTGCTCGGGCGTGCGCGCGAGCGAATCCTCCAATCCCACTCTGCGTAGCCACGGCAGCGCACGTGCTTGGGACTCGCGCATCCCCACACCCCCAAGCAAGAGCTTCATAGCGGTGTTCTCGAGCGCCGAAACGCGCGGCATCAGCTGTGGTCCTTGGTGGACAAAGCCGACGTCGCTGTGTAGGTGATCGCACGCGTCGCTCTCCGAGAGACGCGCGATCTCGCGCCCGTCGAAGCAGATCTTGCCGGAGTCAGGACGCAGCAGCGCCGCGATCAGCAGCAGCAGCGTCGTCTTGCCGGATCCGCTGGGGCCGTGCAGCGCGCACAGCTCCCCCGGCTCGACGGTGAGCGTGACACCGTCGACCGCACGCACGGGCTCCTTGGCACCGCGGTAGTGCTTGACCACCGCTTCGAGCTCGAGCAGCGCCACGCGCTACATCCCTGTGTGCGTGCGTGACCCTGTGAGCGTGGGTGGCTCCATCAGGCGCTTGCGTGGCGGCGCAAGGGCACCACCACGGCGAGCTCGGGGCTGAGGCTGCCGCGCAGCTCCCCGTCCGACAGCGACAGTGCGCGGTCGGCCCCTGACAGGGCGGTTGCCTCGCCGGCGCTAACAAGCAGCGCGATGCCTTCGTCGGCGAGCGAGCGAAGCAGTGCGAGGATCGCGTCGCGCTCCAGTAGATCGACACCCTTGGTCGGCTCGTCGATCACGAGCAGCGAAGGGCCGAGTGTGAGCGCGCGGGCGATCGACACGCGTGCGCTCTCGCCACCGTCGAGCTCGTGCAGCCCGTGCGCCGCGCATCCGCCGGCGCCCACGCGCTCGAGTGCCGAGAACGCTCGCGAGTGGGCGGCCGGTTGTGGCACACCACGCGCCAACTGCCCAGCGATCAGCTCGTCGAGTACCCCACGAGCTTCACCGTCAAGCGGCGCCGAGCGGCAGTAGCCGATCCCGCTGCCCAGCGCGTCACGACTCTTCGCGAGGTCCTTGCCATCGAAGCGCACCACGCCCGCATCGGGGGGCTCGATTCCGGCGGCCACGCGCAAAAGAGTCGAGCGACCCGAGCGGCGCAATCCCCACACGGCCAGCAGCTCGCCCGCCTCCAAGCTAAGCGAGACGTCATCGAGCACCACGCGCTCGTGCGCTCCGCTGCGGTAGCGGCGGCTGACATGCTCGAGGGCAAGCAGGCTCATCGGCCGGGAGCGCCTCGCCCGCCGAGCGCGCGCAGCTCGCGTCGTGCGTACTCGATCCAGGCAAGTCGCGCGCCTATGACCAGCCGCTGCTCCTCATCTATGAGTCGCATCGCGAGCTGGCCGCCCTCGCCCGCTTGTCTGTCTGAGCTCACGGCTGGCGCGGCAGTGGCGGCCTTGAGGCATGCCTGCTCGCAACGCTCGATCACCTCGAGCGCCTCCAGCGGGGGGAGGACCGCGATTTGGTGCACGAATAGGCGTGAGCGGCGTTGCTCGTTCTGGACGTGAGACACGAGCCAGTCCACATAGGCGCCCACTCCAACAGGAGTGACGCGGTAGTGCGGCTTGGGTTGGCGTGAGAGCTCGGCTGTCTCAGGCGCCGGCAATAGCTCAATCAATCCACGTCGCTCCAATATGTCGAGCGCCGTGTATATCTGTGAGGGACTCGACAGCTCCAGCGCCTCGCCATACATACGCTCGAAGCGCTGCACCAACTCATAACCATAGGAGGATCGCTGGATAACGAGCCCGAGCAATGACCAGTTGACGGGCGATCGCATCGCCGCGGCCCCACGCTCAGTTACGACCCCTGCTCCCATTTCCTCGCTCCTCGAATCACGAGTCAGCTTCCAACAACAGGAATCTAAGCGTATCGCTTGAGTAAACGCTTGTCTACTCAAAAATAGAAGCTTTCGCAGTCAGAGCTTTCGCAGTAAGACGTGTCTGCGCGCGGAATGCCTGGTACAAGTACCTCGCTGCGGTCGTCACCCCCTCACGATTCGCAGCGCCTAGGCAGGTGCACGGAAGCGCAGAGCTGGGCAAGAAACCGGTGCCGGGACGCCTGCTTGCGTTTCAGGATGGGCGCCCCGGCCCGGCGATAACGATCTCCAGCCGGCGCATCCAGCCCGACGAGAGGCGTGCATAGTACCGCAATAGAGGACGAGTCCGTCGAATCGTCTCATTCCATATACCTGAGAAAACTGACTTCCAGAATCATTCTAATTTAGAATCTTCGCGATCTGGCTTGTGCAGGATGTCTGGTGGCGATGATCATGGGACCATGGTGGAAGGGGAGTCGAAACAGCTGGGGTGGACGCTCACAAGGATCGAGCGTCTCCCTTGCGTGGGTCACAGTGAGGGCGAGAACTTGCCCCGTAGGTCTCTGTGGCATCGATCTCTGGTCAGATCACCACGACAACTCCTTTCATCTGATGGGCCGGCGGCCGAGCGCCACTCAGGATGGACGCTCGGTCGCTCTATAGGGATAACGATCGAAAGGAGTAGCTGAAATGCTACGGAAACACCAACCCAAAGCGATTGGACTGATTGGGCTGATGCTTGCGGCGATGATGGTAGTCGCTGCCTTCGGTGCAACGGTGGCGCAGGCCGAAGGTGGGCCACGCTGGATCGTCTTATTAGGGGAAGTATTACACGAACTTGCCGCGGGCGAAAAAGAAGCATTTACCTCATCCGGTGGCGTTACCACGCTCGAGTCAGGGGAAACGATCGTCGAATCTGAAACAGAGACGGACACGGGCGAAATCATCGGCGGCAATCCAGGTACCGATTTAGCCACAATCATATTCCACAAATCTCACCTTCAAGGTCACGCGACCTGCGTCGCAACGTCGGCGGGCGAAACGTCGGGAAACATAAAGGTTGAAGTAAAGACGATGCTTGTCTATCCGCACGAAAAAGCGGGAGAAACCGCACAGGCATATGACGCGTTCTTCCCCGACAACAATGAAACTGGCAGTAACTTATTCGTAGAATTTACCCTCACCGGAGGGTTGGCGGCGTGTGGGTTGCTGAACAACCTCAAAGTAGACGTAAACGCAACGGGTACTTTGGTGACAGATCCCTCGTCGATCAATAAAAAGTGCGGTGTACTCGCCTTGGTAGGGACGTTAACGGGTGGAGCGTTTGCAAGCACGGCGTCCGGCGTGGAGAATCTCGTAGGTGCACTCAACGCCGAGGGGTTAGCTGGGCCGACGCTGGCTACTTGGTGGATGCCGAGCGAAAAAACGTTCTTATTAATGGAATGTTTACTGGAAGCGTTCGGTCTGGAATCCTTCCAGAGCGGGATCTCTGACATAAATCTAGTAGCCAATAACCAATTTGGCTGGGAAATCTAGAAGCCGACCATGGTATCCGTTCGTCGCCGGGGCGCATGTGCGTGCTCCGGCGACGAGCAATGAACAACGCGGTGGAGGAGGAATGGCGGGATGACGACAAGGCGGACAGGGAGCTTGCGAGTTGGCTTGCAGGCCTACGTTTGGGTGATTTTCCTTTTTGTGGGCGGATCCTTTGTGTCACCGGCTGCCGCGGCGGCAGCCGGCGATGCCAACCAAACGACCTGTGCTTCTGCTACCGAATCCTCTCCAGGATATCGCTCCTACCTGCCCGACTGTCGCGCATATGAGCTGGCGAGCCCTCCATTCAGAGAGGGTGGGGTGTTGATGGAGGGACCGGCGGCCCTTTCGGAAACAGGCGAAGACATGATTCTTGGCATAGCGGGCACCACCGGCGGGGCGGAAAACGAGTCCTATGACATTAATCGTGGCGGAGATATCGATGTCTATCGCTTGACACGTACCCAAGCCGGCTGGCAGTACAGCGCACTGACGCCTCCGGCTCCAGAATATAACCGGAGTACTCTCATGGCCGTCAGCGCCGATCCGACACTCAGCGAGACGCTTTGGGGGGCGCAAAGGGGTGTCGCGTCTCACAAAGAAGACATCTATCTACAGAAGCCAAGCGGCGAACTCACTCTGGTAGGTCCCGGAGAGGCCCCCGGCTTGGCCGCCCAGTCCCTTGCCGTCCCGGAAGAGCTCAACTTGGCAGGTGCTTCACGCGATCTCACACATTCCGTTTTCGCCGTCAAGTCTTCAGACCAGCACGACCTATGGCCGGGAGACGGAACTGCCATCGGGAACTGGTCGCTATACGAATACAGCTACGATGGAAGCGCCGCGACCGAGCCGATCCTTGTAGGAATTAGCAACTCGGGCGCTATTGAAAATGACGAAGAAGCGCAGCTCATCTCCGATTGCGGCACGGAACTCGGTGCTTCGGAATCCACATCGACGTACAATGCGGTATCTGCCGACGGCAAAACGATCTTCTTTACCGCACGTGCCTGTGCGGGCGGACCGGCGGTAAACGAAATCTACGCGCGTATGGGAGGGACCGCGACCGTCGCCATATCGGAGCCCGACAATGCCGACTGTGCATCGTGCAACACAAGCGTAGGTTTGAAGAACGCAACATACGTGGGTGCTTCGGAAAATGGCAGACAGGTATTTTTCACAACAGAACAGGAACTGTTCCCCGGGCAGAGCGGGAATAACCTTTACGAGTATAATTTCGACGGTCCGGAAGCCAGTCCTCAGCGCCCAGACGGCAAGATCTCGCTCGTGTCGACTGGATCGACAAGTCCGGACGTTCAGGGCGTAGTACGCGTCTCTGAGGATGGCTCACATGTTTATTTCGTCGCCCGGGGGGTGCTTACGACGGGACCCTATCCAGCCGGTAGGGAACTGCCGCAAGCGGAAGCCGACAACCTTTATGTGTTCGAAGAGGATCCGGCGAAAGCGCGCCCTTCTCGCGTCGCCTTTGTCGCCCGGCTGTTGACAGAAGCCGAACAAACAGCACTCGAAGGCAGCGAAGCCGCAGAATGCTGTGGTTCGGGCACGGTCGTTGGGGAACGCATTGAACTTGCGGAGTTTGGGGCCTTTTACGAAGCATTGAGCAAAGGCATGGACTCCGAAGAAGCGAATACGAGGGCCGTAGAAGCGTTGACCGAGGCTGAACTCACACTGCCCGGGACGCTGGGCCCATATGGCACGCTAACTGAGGATCGCAGCGTTTGGCAGAGCCAAGACCTGCGGCCGGTCCAGGCCACGCCCGACGGGCGCTATCTAGTCTTCCCAAGTTCAGCTGATCTAACGGGCGCGGAAGATACGAGCAAGGTGCCGCAGCTATTCGAGTATGACGCGACCACTGAACAGCTCAGGCGCATATCGATCAGCGCTGATGGGTCCGGCGCCAACGGCAACGTGACCACGTTTCACGATGCGCCCCAGCTGCCAGCTCAGTCCTATCGTGGCGTGATACTGCAGATCGAGGACAGTTTGCCGACGACTTCCCAGTTCCAATCGGCGATCTCGGCATCGGGGGCCGACGTCTTCTTCACGAGCGCAGCTTCGCTGGCGCCAAATGTGGCGGACGGAGCATCCAATGTGTTTGAGTACAGCGGCGGCAAAGTTTTCTTGATCTCCGATGGAAAGGATGCATCCAATACTGGAACCGGTACTGCGACTGTTCAATTGTTTGGCACGGACGCCTCAGGCCGCGACGTTTTCTTTACGACCGCGAACCAGCTCGTTCCCCAGCAGGCCGACAGTCAGCAGACGCTCTACGACGCGCGCGAAGACGGCGGATTCCCAGCCCCGCCACTGGCCCCGGGATGCTTCGGCGAAACATGTAGGGGCGCCCCTGGGGCGGCGGTAGTAACACCAATGCCCGGTAGTTCGACTCAACCTGGAGAACCAGCTGTGACAGGCACTGTCACCGGGAAAAGGACGGTAAAGCCAAGGCCGCCGACGCGTGCGCAAAAGCTAAAGAAGGCATTGGCGGCCTGCTCTCGCCATCCCGTCAAAAAGCGATCGAGCTGCAGAATGCGGGCGAGAAGACGCTATGGCGAGAAAACTGGAGGGTCGAAAGCTGCACTCGCGGCTCGAGGCGGCGCGTCAAGTCATCACGCCAACTATGGGGGAAATAAGTGATGTCGGGGCAAGGTCGAGGCTCGAGTGTGCGAGCAACAAATGGAGTTCTAACGAGAGGCCGCGTTGGTGGGCACGTAACCATAGGTCTCTGGATACGCATCGCTGGGTGTCTTTCGCTGCTCTGTTTGTGGGCGATGACGGGTCAGATCGCAAAGGCGGCCGCAGCGGTTGCGTCTCCTGGCTGGTCGCTCAACTCGGTGGCCGAACCTACGACCTTTTCCGCGGCTGAGACGCAGGACGTCGTACAGGTGTTTGCAGTGCATGCGACCGGAGGTACATACGAGCTACAAGCAGAAGAAGCAGTAGCGACCGAAAATACAGCGCTAATTCAGTGGAACGAATCGGCGCAAGGCGTCCAGGAAAAGCTGGAAGCGATCCCACGGATCGGCGCCGGCAATATTACGGTAAGCGGCGGGCCAGGCGACGAAAAAGGAGAACACCCGTATGTTGTTACATGGGTGGGCTCCTTTGGTGGGAGCTCTTTGGGCAAGCTAAATGTAAAAGAAAATGAACTAACGGGGGGTGAAAAAACTGTCGTCCAGGAAGGAGGGCGCGATGTTCAAGGCAAAGCCTTTGACCGGTATACGGTAACGGCCACTAATACTGGTAGTCGCGCTGCGGAAGGCACAATAGCTATCACAGATAAGCTCCCCCCGGGAATCGTCGGGGTATCGGCTCAGGTGGAAGAGCGGCCTGCCCGGCGGTCGGGCGAATGTTCCTTGACCGCACCGCCCAAATGTATATACGAAGCGGATGCGGAACACCGTGTTGTGCCTGGCGGTAAGATTGTGGCCACCATATACGTTGCGGTCTCCTCGCCGTCGCTTAGTGGTGATGTTGTCAACGAAGCGAGGGTATCGGGCGCTGGTGGCAATGAAGCCACAATTACTGAAGTTACACCTGTGAATCTGAGTGTGCCACGGTTTGGCATTGATCAATTTTCCTTCGAAGCTGCCGATCTCAGCGGAACATTGGACGACCAAGCAGGAGACCATCCGTACGGCCTGACAACGAGCATCTCATTTAATACGCTGTTCACGCCCGTGCCTGGTGCGAATGCGAAAAACTATAACGTGCCACAGGAAGTAAAGGATGTTAATGTCGAACTCCCATTGGGATTCGTGGGAGACCCACTGGCGACGGAACGCTGTCGTGAGGTGGACATGACGCAGCAGACGGGCGTTGCGGAAAGCGGGCGTACCGCGTGTCCCCCTGGGAGTGTGGTGGGAGAAGTGTGGTTGACCACGGCAGGTGAAGGGGGATGGTTAGGCGGTCCGTTTCCTTTGTACAACATTGTGCCGGAGCGGGGTTACCCTGCCGAGTTCGGTTTCAACTATGGTGGATTTGGCCAGCCGATTTTTCTCTATGCCTCGGTTGTGCCTAGTGCATCCGGCTACCGTCTGCGTGTGACGACCCCAGGCGCTCTGCGCTTCGTGGGCCGCGAGATAGAACGCATCTCCCTCACCATCTTTGGGGACCCCGGTACTCATAATGGAGGGACCGGTGGCACTGCATTCGCGACCAACCCCACGGCCTGCTCGGCAGGACCGCTGGTGACGCGCGTCGAAGCGACGTCGTGGGAAGGGGCCGCGGACGAGCGTGAAACGATGGCCTATCCCCAGCTCACGGGATGCGACATGTTGCAGGGTGTTGCCGGGTTCAGTCCTCGGATAGAGCTCCAGCCCGAACAGACGCAGGCTGACACGCCCTCAGGCTACGAAGTCGACCTGAAGCTGCCCCAGGCACCCGGAGTGCTCGGTCAACTCGCCACGCCGGATCTAAAGAATGCGTCGATCGCCCTCCCTGCCGGCGTATCGCTTTCGCCGGCTGTGGCGAGCGGGCCGCGCTCGCTGGAAGCTTGCACGCCCGCCCAGATCGACCTGCTCGGCACCGAACTGGGCGAAGGCCATCCGGGCGGTAACGCCAGTCCCTATGACGATGGCCAGACACACGCCTCGCCTGGACACTGTCCAGACAGTTCGCGTGTTGGCGAAGTCGAAGTCAAGACACCCTTGCTCGAAGAACCATTGAAGGGCTATGTGTATGTTGCGCAGCCATCCTGCGGTGGCGAAGGGCAGCCTGAATGCACATCCTCAAGCGCCGAAGACGGCGAGCTGTATGGGATCTATCTTGAACTGGCCGGCTCCGGAGTAATCGTGAAGCTGCATGGCGAGGTTTCCGCGAACTCTCTGACGGGGCAGCTCACTACCACTTTCACCGAAAATCCGCAGTTGCCCTTCGAAGAAATAAAGCTGAAGCTATACGGCGGTCAGCGCGCTTCGCTGGCCAATCCGCAGAGCTGCGGCGTGGCGACCGCCACAAGCGATCTTGAACCATGGAGCGCTCCACGGTCCGGACCGAATGCAACCCCCTCCTGGCCGCTTGAAGTAACCGGCTGCATCAATCCGATGCCGCTCGCGCCAGGTTTCTCGGCGGGCACGGTGCAGACACTCGCTGGTGGCTTCACTCCTTTCACGATGACACTCACCCGCAAGGACGGTGAACAGGATCTCGCGGACCTTGCGCTTACGCTCCCTCCAGGGTTTGCGGGGACGGTGTCCAGTGTGCCGCTCTGTACCGAACCCCAAGCACAGCTCGGAAAATGCGCACAGGCGTCCAGAATCGGGTCCGTCCATGTCGCCGCGGGAGCCGGCTCAGAGCCGCTGTGGCTGGAAGGGCCCGTCTATCTCACCGGCCCCTACAAGGGCGCTCCGTTCGGGCTGTCAGTCGTCGTGCCGGCAAAGGCTGGGCCGTTTAACCTCGGCAACGTGGTAACACGCGCAACGATCAGCGTGGATCCCCACACCGCGCAGGTCATTGTCAGGAGCGACCCGTTTCCGCAGGTTCGCGATGGGGTGCCGTTGAGACTTAAAGAGGTCAACGTCACGGTTGACCGTCCCAGCTTCAGCTTCAACCCCACCAACTGCAGCCAGCACGCGGTTACTGGCAGTGTCGCCGGCGATCTCCCAGACGGCTCAGCCGGCTCGACCGTCCCGGTGTCCACGCCGTTTGCCGTGACCGGCTGCAAAAACCTGCCTTTTGATCCCTCCTTCCAGGTCTCCACCCAGGGCGCCACTAGCAGAACCAAGGGAGCGAGCCTAACCGTGAAGGTCGGCTCACCGACAGGTCAGGCCAACATCGCCAAGGTGCATGTGAGCCTGCCAAAGCTGCTGCCCTCGCGGCTCGAAACTCTCAAACTCGCATGTGTGGACGGTGTGTTCGAGGCGAATCCCGCCGCATGTCCGACTGCGTCCGCCGTGGGGCGCGCCATCGCGATGACGCCGATCCTCTCGCATCCACTGATCGGCCCCGCCTACCTCGTCTCACACGGCGGTGCCGCTTTCCCCGACCTCGAGATCGTCCTACAAGGCGAAGGGATCACACTTGTGCTCGACGGCAAGACTGACATCAAGAACGGGGTCACAACAAGCAGCTTCGATGCTGTTCCCGACCTGCCCGTCTCCAGTTTCGAACTGAATTTGCCCGAGGGGGTCCACTCGGTGCTCGGTGCTCCCGGCGGCGACTTGTGCGGCAAGAGCCTCCTTATGCCGACCTCGATCGTCGGGCAGAACGGCGCCCTGATCGACCGGCAGACGAAGGTCGCGGTCACTGGCTGTAAGCCCGCTATCCGGATTGTGAGCCACAGTGTCACCGGCAACACGGCTACGGTCGTCGCGAGCGTACCCTCGGCGGGCAAGCTTGTTGCCTCCGGCACTGGCCTCAAGCGGACCGTGCGTCAGCTCGGTAAAGCCGGCCGGGTGACGCTCAAGCTCACGCTTGCCAAGGCCGACCGGCTGCTGTTGGGGCGCCATCGCGGACGCAAGCTTCGGGTCGCCATCAAGCTCCATCTCACACCCACTCACGGTCCCACCCTCTCGGGCGGAGTCACCGTGCTGATCGGCTAAACGTCCGCCCAGAACAGGGTTCTCCCGCGGAGAACCCCCCGCCACGCGGAGCGCCGCGCTGCCACCCTCTCCCGGCGCGGCGCTCCAAGTGGTATCTGCGGAGTCGCTTGACATCCCCGACATAACGATATATCGTGAGCTTACTTTGATAGATCACGATAGGAGTTAGATATGTTCGCTCACGCGATATATGCAACCGATGGGGGGGGCTGCCTGCACGAGGACCCTCGCTGTCTAGACGGCGGTTCCCGGCACGATTTGAGGGACTACTGGCGCGCGATGACAGGGCGCGGTGGAGGACCGGCTGGCGGTGGACACCGTCACGGTCACCATCGTGGACCGCGGGACTTCGGGCCAGGCGGCTTCGAGGGCTTTCCCTTTGGCGGGTTCGGCGGTCCCGGGGGAGGTCGCTTCGGGCGCGGGCGTAAGGCTCGTCGTGGCGACATCCGCACCGCCGCCTTGCTGTTGCTGGCCGAGGAGCCACGCAACGGCTACCAGATCATGCAGGAGGTCCAAGAGCGCAGCGATGGGGTGTGGCGTCCGAGCCCGGGTTCGGTCTACCCCGCCTTGCAGCAACTCGAGGACGAGGGTCTAATCCGTTCGAGCGAGGGCGGTGGCGGGACCGGCAAGGTGTTCGAGCTGACCGAGGCTGGCAAGGCCCACGTAGAGGAGCGCGACAGCGATGCTCCTGCCCCCTGGGAGCAGATGAGCAACAACGTCTCAGACCAGGCGGCCGAACTGGCGGGAACCATGCGCGAGGTGGCTTCGGCCTTTGCCCAGGTGATGCGCACTGGCAGCGACACCCAAATCGGGGAGGCCCGTAAGGTGCTATCGGCGGCTCGTCGGGACCTCTACCGTATCCTCGCTGATGGAGACTCCGAGTCACCCGGAGCAGAGGATTAGCAATTTGAGTCAAGCCAATTCATCGATCCCAAACGGTGTTACCTCCGTGGGACCCGCCGGCATTGGCGGTCCCGTAGGAGGGGGCGGTCGCAGCGGAGATGTCCCCGCGATCTCCGTTACCGGCCTCACTAAGACTTACGGCGAGATCGAGGCGGTGAGGGGCATCGACTTTGAGGTCGCCCGCGGTGAAACTTTCGGCTTCCTCGGCCCCAATGGTGCCGGCAAGTCGACCACGATCAGCATGCTCTGCACGCTCGCCCGGCCAACTGGTGGCTCGGCGCGTGTCGCGGGCCTTGACGTGGTCAGCGACCGCGACCGTGTTAGGCGCAACATTGGCCTTGTCTTCCAAGACACCACGCTCGATAACTATTTGAGCGCCGAGCAGAACCTACGCTTGCACGCGGAGCTGTACGGGATGCCCCGCGAGACGATCGCCCCGCGCATGCAAACGGTCCTGGAGATGCTGCAGTTGTGGGAGCGGCGGGAGAGTCTCGTTGGCACCTTCTCGGGCGGCATGAAGCGGCGCTTGGAGATCGCGCGTGGGCTACTACATTCCCCGCGAGTTCTGTTCTTGGACGAGCCCACGATCGGCCTCGACCCGCAGACGCGCAGCTCGATCTGGTCCTACATCACCAAACTCGAAGACGAGCAGGACGTGACAATTTTCTTGACTACCCACTACATGGACGAGGCCGAGTATTGCGATCGCATCGCAATCATCGATAGGGGCAAGATCGTTGCGCTCGACACGCCCGAGGCCTTGAAGGCAAGTGTGGGCAAGGATCGCGTGCAGATCCAGACCGACGACGACGAGGCGGCCATAGTGGCGCTCGGCGAGCGCTTCGGCATCGAGGCGCAGATCGCCGAAGGCGAGGTCACCTTCGGTGTGGCCTCGGGCGAGCAGTTCGTGCCGCGCCTATTCGCCGAGCTAGGTCTTGCGATCCGTTCGGTCAGCGTGGCAAGGCCCTCGCTCGATGACGTGTTCATGTCCTACACCGGCACCACGATCAGGGATGCCGAGGCGGGCTCGAACGACATGATGCGCAACATGGCGAAGATGATGGCCCGCTGATGGCTACGCAGAGCACCACATCATCGGCTCAGGTCGTCGCGTCAGGCAAGCTTCCCGGGCACGAGCTCGCCGCTCAGCATGTGCCCGCGCGCACCCTACGCTCGGAGCTGCGCGCGATTAAGGCGGTCTGGCGGCGCGAGTTGATCCGCTTCAGCCGTGACCGCCTGCGCATCCTCACTTCTTTGATCCAGCCGTTCCTGTTCCTGTTCGTGCTCGGCACGGGCCTCTCCACGCTCGTGTCCAGCAGCACGCATGGGGTCAACTTCCGCACTTTCATCTACCCGGGCGTGCTGTGCATGGCGGTCATGTTCACAGCAATGTTCTCGGCCGCTTCGATCGTGTGGGACCGTGAGTTTGGCTTCCTACGCGAGATGATGGTGGCGCCGGTTAGGCGCTCCTCAATCGTGCTCGGCAAGTGCTTCGGCGGGGCCACCGTGGCCGCCTTCCAAGGCGTGATCGTGATGGCGATCGGCCCGCTCGTGGGCGTTCACTACACGCTCGGCCTGGCTTTGGAGGTGTTCGCGCTGCAGTTGCTCCTGGCTTTCTCGATCACCGCCTTCGGCATGATGGCCGCGGCGCGGGTCACCCAGATGCAGTCGTTCATGGCGCTCATGCAGATGGCGATCATGCCCATGTTCTTTCTCTCTGGGGCCTTGTTTCCGGTCAACAAACTGCCACCTTGGCTGGCGGTGCTGAACCGCCTCGACCCGCTCACCTATGCGGTCGACCCGATGCGCCGGGCCGTGTTCGCGCACCTTGACATCTCGCCCTTGGTGCGCCATGCGCTTGCCCCTGGGGTGACCTGGTGGGGCTGGCACGTCCCGGGACTTCTGGAGGCGGCGATGGTGGGGATCATCGGCCTTGTGATGCTGGCGATCGCGATCGCCGAGTTCTCTACGGTGGAGTGACTCGGCGGCAGCGCCGGGCGACCAGCCGCGAAAGCTAAGGCCGGTCTGACACGGCCTGCATGGCAACCCCCAAGAGCGGGTCCTGGGTGTCGGCCTCATGGGAGGCCTCAGAGGCTCGCATGCCCTCGAGCAATCCCGCTTCGTCTTTGAGGATGTTGCGTTCGACGAGCGGCTGGATAACGCTACGCAAAGCGATTATCGGACCGACCCAGCGGGGTGCCCAAAGGCGTGCGGCGCGTCGTTCGATGCCCTGCTCGATCGCGTCGATTGCCTTCGAGACGGGGATCGGGTTGCGCAGGAAGCCGGGTGAGTTGCTGTTGAGCCGCTGCGCTGAAGGCTGGGCAAAGCTGGCGCGCACTAGATCGGTGTCGATGAAACCGAAGTAGGCGCAGCCGACCCGTGCCCCACTTGGAGCGGTCTCGATCCGCAGGGAGTCGGTGAGCCCCTCCACTCCGGACTTGGCCGCCGCATAAGGTCCCATGACCGGCGCTCGTACGATCGCAGCGAGCGAGGCGATGTTGAGCAAGTAGCCCTTGCGTTCGGTGATCTGGCCGATCAAGGCGCGGTCGGTACGCCATACGCCAAGGAAGTTGACCGCCAAGGTGCGCTCCACTTGCTCGATCGGAGCGGTGGCGAGCGGACCCGTGTAGGCAATGCCGGCGTTGGCGATCCCCACGTCGATCGCGCCGAAACGCTCCACGGTTGCACCGACGGCACGCTCAAGGGCCTCATAGTCAGTGACGTCGGCTTCGAACGCGGCAGCCCTGTCGCCGAGTTGCGCGGCCAGGGCTTCGAGGCGCTCGGGCTCAAGGCCGACAAGTGCCACGTTGGCCCCCTTGGCGTGCAATCGGCGAGCGGTCTCCGCGCCGATGCCGCGCGCGGCACCGGTGATGAACACGGTGCGGCCGTTGACGTCATAAGGGGGCGAGGGGTTGCGGCTCATGAGTGTCTCCTGAGATAGGTGGGCGCGTCTATGCCTCCGGTCATTCTCCCGGATCGGCGAACGCGTGGAAACGCCCCTAGTTCTCGGTGCGCCACAACTGGCGATAGACCACACCTCGCGCCATGACTAGCGAGGCCGGTGCGTCGCGCCATGACTAGCGACAGGCCATGCCAGGGCCTCGGGTCGTCTCAGGCCGGCTCTGAGATTACGAGGCGCAGGGCGCCCTCGAAACTCTCCTGCTCACGCAGGTGTCCGTGCTCGGCATCCCAAGCGCCCGACTGGAGCGCAGTGGCGAGACGATCGACGATGCGCTGCTCCACGCCCGGGTCGAGCAGCGCCCACATCGATTGGGTGGCGCGCACCTCTGGGCTCAGTAGTTCCTCGGGGCGCCTCCAATATGCCTCGAAGAAACCGTCCAAACAATCACCCGGCGTTGGAATGTGCTCGACCCGTGTGCGCCCGCCCAATGCTGTTGCGATGTCCTCGATTGCCGGGAAGCGCGGGCGCTCCCGCTCGAGACCCTCGTGCAAGTACTCCTGTTGCCAGGTAGGCAAACCATCGAGTTCGAAGGTGAACACCACGACCGTCCCACGCGCCACTCTGCGTAGCTCGACCAAGCCCGCCATGGGCGGGTCCCAATGGTGGATAGTGACGCAGGCCATCGCCGCGTCTACCGCGTTGTCGTCGAATGGCAAGGACTCCGCACGCGCGCTGATCGCTGGTGCGGAGCCGGGCGGGCGCTGGGCTCGCATGGTGGGAGATGGCTCGGCGGCAAGGACCCAGCGGTCGCTTGGCTCGTAGGAGCCGGTGCCTGCGCCCACATTGAGAACGGTGCGCGCGTCGCCCAAGGCGGCGTGGATGGCTGCGGCTATGCGCGGGTCTGCTCGCCGGTGCTGGCCATAAGTTCGCCCGTGACGCTCGTAGTCCACGTGGGTGGCCATTCGGTGACGCTATCAGGGCCCACAAGGGGGGGCGGGACTCACTTGAGCGACTCTCAGTGCCCTGTTTTTCTCCGACGTGAGCTCTGAGAAATAAGCATGTCCGCATAGCACAATATCGATTGGGAACGCGTTTGTGTATGGTGTTGTCTAGAGGTACACGTGTTGTCTGGAGGACACCGCGACGGGGGGAGGCATCATGCTCAGGTACGGAGTTTTGGGATTGCTGATCGAGCGGCGTGGCTATGGCTACCAGCTCGTGCAGCGTCTCTCAGAGCGGCTTGGCAGTGCATGGCAGCTCAATGCCAGCTCCGTCTATGGTGCGCTCGACCAACTTGAGGGAACCGGTTTGATCGAGGCCGCTTCCGGCGGGGCGGCTGGTGTTGGTGGGGACGCCGGTACCGATGCGGAAGCGCTCACGAGGGGATCGCCCGCTGACCGTCCTTCGCGTCGGGCGGCGCGCGTCGTCTACGAAGCGACCGACCGCGGCGTTGGCGAGTTCCAGGCTTGGCTGGCCCGTCCCTCCCTGCGCACGAGTCCGATCCGTTCCGAGCTGGCGCTCAAGGTCGCCTTGGCCGGTCCCGACAACGTTCCGCCTCTGCTCGCCTCGATTGCCCAGGAGGAGTGGACGATCGCCCAACGCCTCTCTGACCAGTGCAGTGTGCTGGGCTTAGCTCCGCCTGAGCTGCCCGCCGCGATCCCCCCGATCGAGCTTCCCAAGATCGACGCGTCCGGCTCCTCGGGTGAGTCCGTGGTGCGCGCTTGGCCTTCCACTGCCACAGCCTTGGTTGCTGCCGCCGCCACTACTCGTCTGCAGGGCGAACTTGCGTGGTTGGAATGTGTACGCGCCACACTCCAGCGAATGTCCGCACAGCAGATCGCCGCCGCCTCGCGTGTCGGCTTGGTCGGAGCCCCTTCGCTCCCTTAGGCCGCATGGCGCGCCGCCCGAAGCAACTTCCCGCGGGACGCCACGGGTTGGGCCGCTCTTTCGTCATCTCCAACCAGCGCGACCGTATCCTTGCTGCCGTCGCCGATGTCGTTGCCCTCAAGGGGTTTGCTGCGATGACCGTCGAGGATGTAGTTCGCGCGTCAGGGGTTTCGCGGCGCACGTTCTACGACCTTTTCGGGGACAAGCTTGAGGCTTTCTTCGCTGCCTATGACGCTGCGACCGAACAGACGATGATGGCCACCGCCGAGG
The DNA here is from genome assembly GCA_963746645.1 of uncultured Solirubrobacterales bacterium. Classification (GTDB taxonomy): domain Bacteria; phylum Actinomycetota; class Thermoleophilia; order Solirubrobacterales; family Solirubrobacteraceae; genus Palsa-744. Next base: position 1,718,490 of record CAVVBQ010000005.1, on the reverse strand, counting down.
CTTTTCTCTCCTCGACTTATTGGCCTGAGCAGGTGCGTCTTGGCTTTACCGCCTTCTTCGGCTTCCTTGCCAACGATTTTGCGATCACCCGCCTGGGCTTCATGGAGATTCCCTTGGCGGGGTCCGAGGGGGAGAGCCGTCACATCGCCGCGCGCTCTGGCTTCGAGGTGTTCCTCGCTCCGGGCGCTGCTCTGGCGGGACGTCCGATCCCACCGATGGTGCCCAAGATGGTCGGTGGCGGCATTTTCGAATTGGCCTACGCTCGTGTCGTGCGTGGGCGAGTGGATGAGCTTCCGGGCTTGGTCCCGGCAGCCGTCTATTACTGCTTGGCCCCCTACTTGGGTATCGATGTGGCCAAGCGTGAGGCTTCTTTGGCAGAGAAGGGGCTGGGCTCATGAAGGTCTCTGTAGAGCCCGAATCGGATGCCTTTGGTAGCGGTCTATCTCAAGAGTTACTTGTGCGCGCCCTCGATGCCGGCCAGGCACTGGGCCAGATCAATTGCTCGCTCTCCGAGTTGCCTCGGGGCCGACATCGCCTCTCACCCGAGTTCGTGTTTGCCCATCAGCATGAACGCTTGATGCAAGCAGTCTCCGAGTTGTGTGCCGAGCAAGGCTATGAAGCCACCACGATCGCGCACATCGTGCGCGCTGCCGGTGTGTCGCCGCGTACGTTTGGAAAGCATTTCGCCTCCAAGCAGGCATGCTTCCTTGCTGCCTATGAGAGTCACTTGGCGGGGCTCGAGGGCCGCCTGCGGGAGGTATCCGCCGACGTTTCACCGTGGCCCGAGCGCCTCGCCGTAGGGCTGAAGGCTTTGCTAGAGGAACTCGCCTGCCAGCCGGCTCTCGCTCACACCCTGTTCGTGGATGCCCTGTTCGCGGGGGACGAGGCCAAGCAGCTGCGCCAGCGGACTTTGCGTCGCTATCAACGAGTGTTGCCGCTACCCGAGGGAGCACCCCCTGGCGTCGCAGAGACGGTGGTCGGAGGACTCGTCGAGATGATCTATCACACGATTCGCGAAGACCAGACTCGAGCTCTGCCGGGGATGTATTCGGAAATGCTCTATTGCCTGTTGCTTGCATTGCGGGGGCATGAGGAGGCGACTTCGATTTGCGAGCGGTTTGGGGCTAGCTCTTGATCGGAAGGAGATCGAGCGTCGGCACGCGCTTGAACTCACTGGCATTGGCGGTCGCGAGCGTGAGGCCATGGGCAAGTGCTGTGGCAGCTATCCACAGGTCGTGCGCGCCGACGATTTCCCCCTTTGCTTGCAGCTCGGCCCAGATCTGCGCATGCAAGCGAGCGATGCGCGGTGTGATCGGCAGCTGCTCTATCGCTCCTAGCAGGGCCTCGACGACAACCTGACGGCGGATCCTCATGCGGTCGGGGGCGGCGCGATGAACTCCGTGTAGCAGCTCACTAATGGTGATAACGCTGATCGCGTGCCGGGCATTCTCCGGTAGCTGCGCGAGAACCCGGCTGTCGCGCTCGGCGTCGATCAGCACCGACGTATCGATCAGGACTCCGGCCACTTGCCTGTCTCAGCGCCCAAGAGCTTGCGCTCGTGCTCGACCTCGCGCGCGAAGTCCTCGTCGAGCGGCGGAAGGCCGTCTATGAGCTCTCTGAGGGCTGCACCCGAGGTACCAATGGGTTGGGATGGGCGCCGCAGCTCGGCGATCGCTCTGCCGTTGCGGACGATCTCGATCTCCTCGCCTGAATCGACGCGGTTGATTACGCTGGAGAAGTGGCGAGATACCTCGGTGGCGGTCATGCGCACCATAACCCCAAACGTATCAGATAAATCTGATTTATTCCGTCGCCCTAGCTGGGTAGGGATATGCGCCGTGCGGGACTCGAACCCGCCCCGCCGGATTAAAAGTCCGGAGCTCTACCCGATGAGCTAACGGCGCGCGACTCAGTCAGTGTGCCAGATGGCTCGCTTAACAGGATCTCCGGGGGCTGGGTCTCGCGCGCGCACGCCCGCGCGCCCACGCGCACGCGCGCAAGTCACCCCAAACGGGAACACCAACACCCCAACGGAGTGGCGCGTTCAACGCAAGCCGAGTGTGTCCAATGGCTCGGCGTCAGGCGTCTCCCCTGCGGCCACCCGCAATAGATGCTCGATCCGCGTGAGCTTGACCCTGGGGCGCCCGTGGGCCTCCCCGAGGGCCTGCTCGTGGCGGTCGATCTCAGACCAGCCTTCATAGGTGACCAAGGCGGGCACACGCTCTTCCAAGAGGGCCTCGATGGTCTGTGGATCGGGGTCTGACGGTTTCAGGTGGGTGTCCGCGGCGAGATCCTCGAGCAAGGCATTGACGGTCTCTTGAGCATCCTTCTTGTTGGTGCCGATCACACCCGAGGGGCCACGCTTGATCCAACCGACCGCGTACTCACCGGGATGGGCCCCGTCCGGACCGACAATGCGCCCGTTCTCATTGGGGATCGTGGCGCCACGATCGTCGAAGGGCACACCCGGGAGGGGCTTGCCGCGATAGCCGATTGCCCGCATCACAAGGCTGGCCTCGATCGTCTCGGTGTCACCGGTGGGTTCCGCCCTGAGGCGTCCATCGGCGGTTGCCTGAAGCTCATTGCGCACCATCACAACGGTATGCACGCCACTCATATTCCCCTCAAGCTCGAGGGGGGAGAGCAGGAAGCGCAGGACTACTCGCTTGCTCTTGCCCGCAGGGGCACGCCCGGCATAGTCACGCAAGATGGAGACGTTCTGGGTGGAGGTGACGTCCATGTTGGGGTCCTCCACGGCCAAGGCTCGCTCTAGCTCCTCGGGGTCGACGATCACATCGGCATCTGCCAGGTCCCCTAGCTCACGTAGCTCGGGGTTCGTGAAGGCCGCCTGAGCGGGTCCCCGGCGGCCGACCACGATGATCTCCTTGACGTTGCTCGCGTCGAGCGCCTCCAAGGCATGGTCGGCGATGTCGGTCACGGCCAGCTCCTCGTGGGTCAAAGTGAGCATGCGCGCCACATCGAGGGCAACGTTGCCGTTGCCGATCACGACTGCCCGTTCGGCCGACAGGTCGAAGTCGTGGTCGGGGAAGTCGGGATGGCCGTTGTACCAACCCACGAAGTCGGTGGCTGGATGGCTGCCTGGCAGGTCCTCGCCTGGGATCCCCAAGGGGCGGTCCGCTGGCGAGCCGGTGGCGTAGACGATCGCGTGGTAGTGCTCAGCCAGCTCGTCTCGGGAGATGTCGCGGCCGAGCTCCACGTTGCCGAAGAACTTGAAGCGCGGATGGGCGGCTGTCTTCTCGTAGATGCGGGTCACCGACTTGATCTTTGGATGGTCCGGTGCCACGCCTGAACGCACCAAGCCCCAAGGCGTGGGCAGGCGCTCGAACATGTCTACCTCGAGCGTGTCTGGTCCGTCCTTGAGCAGGTGCCCAGCCGTATAGAACCCGGCGGGCCCCGAGCCGATCACTGCTATGCGTGTCATATGGGCGCGGCCCGACTCGAACGGGCGACCCCCTCGGTGTAAACGAGGTGCTCTGGCCAACTGAGCTACGCGCCCCTTGGGACCCCGCGCGCGGGGTCTTACGGGTGCTCTTAACAGTAGGGACTTGTGGCGTGCTTAGCTGTGGAGATGGCGCTTAGGGTGGAGCCACGCCGCAGGGTTGTCCTCGCGTCGTGCGTATTGGCGGTTCCCGTGCTTGCCGTTGTTCTTACGCAAGTGTTCCTACCCACGCTTGCGGCCCACCGTGTACGCGATCGAGTTGCCCGGTATGGGACCGTGGAGAGCGTTAGCGTGAAAGCCTTCCCGGCCATTAAGCTCCTTTGGGGCAAAGCTGACTCGGTCAAGGTCCATGCGCGCTCCCTTGCGTTTGCTCCGTCCCAGATCGCCTCGCTGCTATGGGAATCGCGCGATGTGGGCACGATGACGGTCCTCACCGACGAGGCGACTTTGCGTACGCCCGAGCTTTCCAAAGGTCTCACGGTCAAGGACATCCACATGGAAAAGCACGACTACACCGTGACAGCGAGGGCAACGCTCACCCAGAAGCAGCTAGACGAAGCTTTCCCGAGCGGCTTTCGCGTGGAACCGGTTGGCTCGGGCGGCGGTCAGATCGAAGCGCGCGCATCTGGCGGCCTGTTCGGCCTGCAGGCCTCGATCAGCGTGCTCGTGCGACCGGTCGAAGGGCGCTTGATCGCCGAACCCCACGGGCTGCCATTCGCGGGGCTTGCCACTGTCACGCTCTTCTCAGACCCCCACTTGAAGGTCGAGTCAGTTGGCCTCGCGATCGAGCGCACCAACCCCCTCACCTATGCGCTGTCCTTGCGCGCGAGTCTCACCTGAGCGCTCCCGCACGATCATGGGCAGGCCATCCTTCGGGCTGATCGTGGGCATCTGGCGGTATTTCAATGCGAAGTTTGTGGGCAGCTCGAGCGTGTACCTGGAAGCGATCAAGCTGGCGATCGTGCGTACCTCGAGCTGGCCGAATCGCATCCCGATGCATGTCCTGGAGCCACCGCCGAAGGGGATGTAGGCACCCTTGGGGATCGCCGCCTTGGCCTCGGGAGCAAACCGCTCAGGTCGGAAAGCCTCGGGGTTATCGAACACGTCGGGCAGGTGGTGGGAGGCCCAGGAGCTGTAGTTCACATATGCATTGGCCGGCACCGTGTGGCCCTCGAACTCGAACGCCTCCACCGACTTGCGCGGCCCGATCCAAGCGGGCGGGTACTTGCGCAAGGTCTCCTCCAAAGTCGTCTCCAAGTCGCTCAGCTCACCGCTCATCAATTGCGTGGCGTTGGGCCCGCCGCCATCCAAAAGCGCGTCTTGCTCTGCAACCAAGCGGTCCGCCAAGTGGGGAGCCTGGGCGAGCTCGTAGAACATGAAGGCCACTGTCGAGGTGGTGGTGTCGTGGCCGGCGAACAGCAAAGTCATCATCTCGTCACGTATCTGAACGTCGGAGAGCCGCTCGCCGCTCTCGTCTTGAGCGTCGAGCAGCAGACTGAGCACATCTTCGCCACGCTCTCCGGTCGCCCTTTGCCTGGAAATTTGGGCATAGAGCAAGCGGTTGAGCGCTTTCGAGGCCTCCTGCAAGCGTGCCCAAGGGCTACGTGGGGCCCTAATGAAGCGGAACTCGTAGCCGCTTGCATAGAAGGCCAGCGCCTGCTCGAACATTGCCGCGGCATCGATCTCCCAGGCGGCGGGTCCGTCGGGGTCGATCCCAAAGAGGGCCTTCATGGCGATACGGGTCGCCAGCCTTCGCGTCCAGGCATATAGGTCGACTTGGACTCCGGGTCGCCACTGCTGCAAGGCCCTTTCTGTCTCTCCTACCATCACGTCGATCGAGGAGGCGATCCGCTCGCGGTGGAAGGCTGGCAGCATGATCTGACGCGCGCGCCGGTGATAGGGGTCGTCGGTTGTGAGCAGTCCGTCACCCAGCAAGGCGATTAGGTCCCGGAAGTGGGATTCCCGCCACTTGAAGTTCTGGGCATGGGAGACGGTGATGTAGTGGTTGGCGGCTGGCCCCAGCATGAATACGACTCTGCTGTGGAGGATCCGCAGCGTAAAGATCGGCCCATAGCGCTCGTATGCATCGAGCAGCAGGGGCAGGGGCTCCTCGATGAATCGCTTGGTGCGGGGTATCGAGAAGTGCGTGTCTCCGGGCGGGTAGGGCACCGTGGCGGCCCGCTCGTCGACCATGTCTTGCACGAGGATCCTGAACGGGTTTTCGTGGCGCAAGGCGGGGGGCTCTAGGACGGACATGGGCGTAAGCCTAGAGGACTCTCAGGCGATTTGGCTGGCTGGCCAACTTGGATGGCGGTTGACGGGAGGGTCCAAGCACGCGCGCTGCGATACTCTGCGCTACGCACGATCGAAGGTCCCGTGCATCAAGCACGGGGGCGTAGCTCAGTTGGTTAGAGCGCTGCCCTGTCACGGCAGAGGTCGCGGGTTCGAGTCCCGTCGCTCCCGTACGTCGCGCCAAAGGTCGTAAAGGTGCGTCTTAGACGCACGGACGCTGGCCGTCTCGGCGACCTGTCCGTATTCCGCTGGACCCGTCCTTTATCCTTCCGGCAGTCGATGATCACTCTGCGGGCAAAGGTCCTCAATGCACTCCGCAGATTGAGCGCGCGTCCGCGCTTGTTTCCGTTCCTCGCTGTGTACCTCGGGGCGCCTACAGTGCGGCCCTCAGTGCCCTTCGCTCTACGCGAACTGTTCCACAGCGACGATCTCGTCTTCTATCGCGTGCGCGAGAACGGTTGCCGCGTGGCAGTCCGCCACAGTCGCGCTGCTGTGGTCATCCTCGGGGAGGTCTTCAACCGGCATTGCTACCAACCAAGCGCCGACGTCGAGCAGTTGCTGGTGCAGGCCCCGACGATTCTCGATCTAGGGGGAAACATTGGCCTGTTCGGTCTGTTTGCGGCCGCCCGTTGGCCGGAGGCGCAGATCATCGCCTTCGAGCCCGATCCTGACAACGCGGCGCTCCACGAGATGACGATCGCGGCCAACGATTTGGCGAATCGATGGCAGCTCGTGCAGGCTGCGGCTTCCAACACCGACGGCCGTGTCTCATTCGTCGCCGGCCTGAACGCCGTTTCCCATGTGGCCGACAGCACATCTACCGAGCCGACGATCGAGGTGCCTATGCTGGACGTGCTGCCACGTATTGCCGAGGTTGATCTTCTCAAGATGGACATCGAGGGAGGCGAGTGGGCAATTCTGGGTGACCCCCGCTTCCGCGAGGCGCCACCTCGAGTAGTCGTCCTGGAGTATCACCCGGAGGGTTGTCCGGGACCCAATCCCCGCGTCGCGGCCGAACAGGCCCTGGCGGCAGCGGGTATGCGTGTACAGCCGACAATGGATCGGGGCGACGGCCACGGCATGCTGTGGGCGTGGCAGCCGTAAACGCTGGTCTCGTGTAGCTCGAGCGTGCTCTCGTCTACGTCCTTGCGACGGGACGAATCGGTGAGTCGCCGGACCAGAGCTGCTTCGAGCTCACCGCCACTCCGCAGGGACGCCCGTCCGCTCACGGCGAGAACATCTAGCCAATGATGTTGCCCCTTGCCGTCGATTGGCCCACGATCGCCTCCCTGGCCACCGCCGCCGGCACGCTAGTGCTTGCCGTGGCGACGTTCTCCTCGGTCCGCTTCGGACAGCGCTCAACGCGTATTGCGGAGCGCTCAACGGCGCTTGCTGAGCGGGCATTGTTGCTTGGCTTGCGGCCGGTCTTGGCCCCCTCACGCGTAAACGACCCGCCGGAGACGGTTCGCTTCGGCGAGGGGCGCACCGTGACTGTGGAGGGTGGCATGGCCGCGGTCGAGCGCGAGGGTGAGACCTATTACTTTGTGATCCCACTGCGCAACGTGGGCAACGGCCTTGCGGTCCTTCAAGCCTGGTGTTTGACGGCGCACCGTCCTGAGCTGAACGCGGGGCACGCCGAGCCGGAGGAGCACCGCCGTCAGTCGCGTGACCTGTACGTACCGGCCGGCGACGTTGGTTTTTGGCAAGGGGCGATACGTGAGCCCGACGATCCCTTCAGGGAGGGGCTGAGCGAGACGTTTACCACTGGCGGAACGCTGACTGTGGACTTGCTCTATGGCGACCATGAGGGCGGTCAGCTAACGATCAGCCGCTTCGTTTTGACGCGCGAGGGGGACGACCGCTGGCGCCCTGGGGTTGTCCGGCATTGGCCACTTGAAGGCACCGACCCGCGCCAGCGTGAATAGGCTGGCAGATAGTCGATCGCTCCGGAAACCGGTCACGCGTGCGCGGGGCAGGCACTCGGATCGCGGAGATCTTGCCCCGAGGATCGACACTCAACGACGTTGACTAGTGATCGAACTCCAAGACCGAGCGAATCCCATCCTGGTTCTCCATCAGCTCAAACGCATGGTTGACTTCCAAGAGGCTCATGCGATGGGAGATGAAAGGGTCGACGTCGATGTCTCCTTGTAGATAGCGATCCACCAGCTGGGGTACTTGGTCGCGGCCCTTGACTCCACCGAAGGAGGATCCGCATACGCGCCGTCCGGTGATCAGCATGCGGGGCACGATGTCCAAGGTCTCTCCCTTGCCGGCGACCCCGGCCACGGTGCACAAGCCCCATCCCATGCGGGATGCTTCGACGGCTTGGCCCATCACTGAGACAAGTCCGGTGGCCTCGAAGGTGTAGTCGGCGCCGAAGCCTCTTGTCTCCTCCAAGACCCTATCTACCGTGTGTTCGTCGGCGAGCCAACAGTCCGTTGCTCCTTGCCCGCGGGCCAGCTCGAGGCGCTCGGGCGAGAGGTCCACGCACACGACTCGCTCGGCGCCTTGCAAGCGGCATCCGGCGACTGCTCCGAGGCCGACCATGCCGGCGCCGAAGACCACACAGGTCGAGCCGGGCTCCACCGCGGCCGTGTACATCGCTGCCCCGAGCCCGGTCGTCAAACCGCAGGCGAACAGGCAGGCTCGGTCGAGCGAGGCCTCGCGACTCACGCACGCAAGGGCTATCTCGGGTAGGACCGCATACTCGGCGAAGGTGGAGGTGCCCATGAAGTGGCGGATCGGCTCACCCGAGCGCGAAAGTCGTGCTGTGCCATCGGGCAGATACCCCTTATTCTGCTGCTCGCGAATCGCCAGGCAAAGATTGGTCTTGGGGCTGAGGCAGTGCTCGCACTCGCGGCACTGCGGGGAGAACAAGGTCACGACGTGGTCGCCTTGCTTCACCGATGTGACACCCTGGCCGACCGCTTCGACAACCCCTGCTCCCTCGTGGCCAAGCACGGTGGGTGCGTAGCCGGACGGATCGACCCCCGACGCCGTGTACATATCTGTGTGGCATACGCCGCACGCCACCAAGCGCACCAACACCTCTCCCGCGCGAGGATCGGCGAGATCGACCTCTTGAACTACCAGTGGTTGACCAAACTGCTCGAGCACGGCGGCACGAATCTTCACGAGGCTCTCCTTTCCGAGGCTTTTGACGGAGCGGCTTCAGCGGTCATCTAGACCTGACCTTAGACCGCTGTAGACCTCTGCACATGTGCAGAGGTCCCTGCCGGCACATGTGCCGGCAGGCCGACCCTTGCATGCAAGGGTCGGAACGTCGGCGCGCATGCGCGCCGACGCCGGTTGGCGCATGCGCCAACCGGGACACCTTCTAGGAACGAAAGCTTTTGCTCTTGCCGGCTGCCAGCTTCTTTCCGCTGCCGGGGGCACGGATGAAGTAGTGAACCTGATAATCCCCGCGTTGCTTGGGGATTGGAAACCAGAATGTCAGGACTCCCTCGTCCTCGGCGGCTGAGGGGACAAGGTAGGCCTCGGCATGGTCGATCAGATACACCTGGCTTGACGGGTTCCAATATCCGTCGTGCTTTTCATACATTGTCCAGGTGAGCCAGAGCTGTTGGCCGATCCAGCCGTGTGTGTGAACGTTGAAGGACACCGCGTCTCCCAGCACGGCGGCGACTCGGGCGCGCTCGGAGTCTGAGAGCCCCGCGGTCATCAGTGATGGGATGAGGCTTGCGTTGGTGGGGCTCCCTAGACGCGCCCCCTCGGCGATTTCGAGAAGTTCTCGCTGGTGTTGTCCCAGGCTGGGGGGCCGCGGGGCGCCTGCTGTTGAGCTTTCCTTGGCGGCCCTTTCTTCCTGTTCGGAGGCGCCGCTGGGCGGGGGCGAGGAACTGGTGTAGGGGGATGTGGTGCCGGTGGGCGGGGACGTGCTGCTTTCGTCCGACCCCGCTTCGGGTGAGCATCCTCCATAGCCGATCCCTTGGCACGCCTTCATCAACGTGGGTCCCGAGCCTGCGCCAGCTTCCTTGATGATCGCTTCCTGTTCGCTGGCCTTCTGCTCGAGTCGAGACTTATCGACGTTGCCCAAGCGACTCTGTGCTTCGCGCAATACCCCCGAGCTCAGCGCGCCTGTGGCTTTGGATCCTGACGTGCTTTGCGTGCCGGTGGGAGGTTCTGACGAGTTGGAGTTCACGTTGGGCGCGGTGGACGGCGGGGCGCCGTTTGTTTCGCCGTCTGAGTTGGGTGTAGAAGGAGTAGATCCCGGAGCTGTAGAGGTGCCGCCCGCGTCCGCTTCGTTTTCCTCGGTAGTCATGGTGGCACCCCTCGCCAAGGAGCCAGCCGTCGAGTGGGATGCTCCAGATTGCGCGCTTGCCCCACTCCTCAACGCCGTGTATCGAGCCAGGTTGAGCACAATCTGCCTGGCATCGGTGTGAGTCGCACTGCCATCAAGTGCCGCCGCAGCGCTCTCACCACCCGGCCTCAGGCCCAGCGTGTCGCTTTCTCGCTGCTGCCACGCCAGGTAGCTCCCAAGCGTCAGGTCGTGTGCTGCCCATTCGGGTTGTCCCAGTTCTACGCCAAGTACGGGGGGCGGCGGCGAGGGTTTCACCAACGCGATTATCGTGGCCACCGCGCCCACGACCGCCGCTGTGGTCACGATGAACGTACTTACCCGCTTTGCCCAACGCGGGGTTTCTGACAGCCTCCGGCGAAAGCGCTCCCGCGCCCGCCTACCTCTTCCGCTTGCTCGACGCCCAGTTGGCGTCTCAGTCATGCGCCTCACCTATATGTCTGTGTGCGGCGTTAAACGGCTCGCCCGCCTAGCCTAAGAGTAAAAGAGTATCAATAGATTGATCATCTTTCAGGCGCGGCGGCCCGGCCCCTAAGCCGAAGTGGAATGGATACTGCGGCGCCACGTGAACGCGAGCTATGGTGGACCTCGAACTCGCCATCCAAACCGACCGAGGAGAACCAATGTCTCGTTACGCCACCGTGAACCTGCTGGAGATTGAGGACTCTGTCGGCGAGCGAGTTCCAGGCATCGAAGGCCGCTTCGGACGCAAACACCTCGACTCGCGCGATCTCGGGGTTAGCCTTTTCCGTTATGCGGCGGACATGCGCAGTCCAATGGCCCACAGTCACCGCGAGCAGGAGGAGGCCTACCTGGTCGTCTCTGGTTCCGGACGCGTGCTGCTCGACGACGAGCTGCTCGAGCTTCGCCAGTGGGACGTGGTGCGCGTGGCGCCCGAGGTTGTGCGCGCGTTCGAGTCCGGCCCCGATGGTTTGGACGTCGTCGCGATTGGTGGACCTAAGCCTGAGGATGGCGATGGTGTGATGGGTAGCGCGAACTGGCCTGACGCCGAATAGTCAAGTCCGCCGAGCGGGGAGCTTTAGCCGGGAGCGCCCTCTGCTGAAGGGCGCTCGCGGGAGCTCTAGCCGGGGGCGCCCTCTGCTGCGGGGGCGCCCCCGGTTGCCTCTTCGTGTGAGAAGTCCGCTGCCCCTGCGCCGTGTTCCTTGGGGACCAAGAAGCCGACAGCCAGGCACACAAGTAGGAAGCCAGTGGCCATCAGAAACGTGTCGGTAAAGCCCTTGATCGTTGGCAACCCCTTGGCGGTGTTGGCGGCGATGAAGGTCGCCGAGAGCTGACCCCCTAGGGCACCGCCGAGCGTGCGCATGACCGTATTCATGCCGCTCGCCACACCAGTCTGCTCAGGTGAGACCGCCTGCACGATTAGGTTGCCGAGCGCTGCAAAGGCAAGACCCACCCCGACCCCGAGTAGTCCGGCGGCAATCAGCAGGTCATAGGGATGGCTGTGCGCGACCGCAAGCAATGCGAAAGACGCGGTGGTAAAGGCCGTTCCTACAAGCAGTGCGCTGCGCGAGCCGTAGCGACCAGAGATCCGTCCGGCCCACAGACCCAGGATCGTCATCGCGATCGTCAGCGGCAGCAGGTAGAGGCCCGACACGACCACTGAGGCACCAAAGCCGAAGCCCGTGCTCTTTGGCAGTTGGGCGATCTGCGGAATCACGATGAATGACGCGTACATTCCGGCGCCAAGCAAGAACGCGGACGCGTTGGTTGTCCACACGCCCTTGATCCGCATCATCGTCATGTCGATCAAGGGGTTCTTACTGCGAACCTCGACGGCTATCCAGGCGACTGACACGGCGATGCCCGCGGCGAGCAGGCCGAGCGTCTTCGGCGATCCCCAGCCCCATGTCGTGGTTTGACTGATTGCGATCAACACGATCGACATACCGATCGTCATCAAGGTTGCGGCCAGCCAGTTCACGCGCCCTGGAACCCGCACCGGTGACTCAGGGATGAAGCGCCAAGTCGCCAGCGCGGCGAACACCGTGGGAATCAGGGGTATCCAGAACAACCAGTGGTAGTCCAGGTGCTCGATGATCACGCCCGCCAGCACGATCCCCACGCCGCCGCCCACGCCGAGGATCGCGGATAGCAAGCCGATGCTCCCGGCCACCTTCTCGCGCGGAAACTCGTCGCGCACGATCCCGAACGCGAGCGGGAAGATGCCGCCGGCCGCGCCTTGGATGAACCTGCCCACGACCACCACCGCCAAAGAGCTCGACACGGCGGAGAGGAGCGTTCCTGCCGCAAGGATCACGAGTGTCCACAGGAGCATCTTCTCCTTGCCATACATGTCGCCCAAGCGACCCAAGATCGCGGTGCCTACCGACGCCGCGAGCAGGTAGGCGGTTAGCAGCCATGTGACCCCGGTCTCGCTCGTGTGCAGGGCATGCTGGAAAGTCGGCAGGGCCGGCAGGACCGCCGAGCTGAGCATTGCGTAGGCCAAGCCGCCGAGCGCGAGCACAGCGAGGATCAGATTGGGATGCGTGCGGTCGGTGGTCGTCGAGGTCATCAAGGCTGCTTAGCGGCTTGGGATCTATGTCACTCGCGGTAGCGAGATCCCACAGTAGCCAACAGCTCCAGGCCATCCGGGCGGCCGCCGGGCCGGACTTGTTGTGGACCCGCCCCTGAACCGACTTCACACTATTGCCACCAAGCGGCTTCGGCCGCGGCTAGCTCGAGTACGCGTTGACCAAGCGCTTCGGCGCGCGGACGAGCCACGCCTCGGTGACCAGCTCGTCGAGATCCGCGACCGCGATGCGGTCAAGTCGCACGAGTATTGCCGCGTAGCCATCGAAGTGCGAAGTGGTGAAGAACACTTGGGGATTGTCGGCGAGCAGTGCTTCCTTGGCCACGATGTGCTCCACTCGGGCACCCAAGATCGGCCCGTCGGGAGCGGCCTCTCCAAGCGCCTCAACTTCCTTCGGTCGTAGCGGGCGCTCCCACACGAACAACTTGTCCTTCACCCACCACTGGCGCAGCTCTCGTTTAGTGCGCTCTTCGGTCTCCGGCAACGCCAGTGCGAGCCGGTGCACGTCCTGCCAGCTGGCCATGCCCCAACCATAGCCCGTTCGCTCTCGCTCAGAAAGACCACGCGGGTCGCGTCTGGGCCAACTCCTTGAGACACGGCCCTCGCGTGCGAGGTGGTCAGCTGAACCTGTGTCGTTTAGCTGAACATGCGTCGTTTGGAGCCAAACGGCGATTGCAAGTCGCGCTCCTGGAACGGGCCTTGCGCACTGCTGGTCTTGGCATAGCGGTAGAGCGCCACCGCGAATGTTTGGCGCACGACGGCACTGATGGCAATGATCGATATGAACACGACGACTGCCACCGCGATGAGGGTGTCGCGCGCGCCGGGATCGTTGCCGGTGGCGGCCAAGCCGAACCCCAAGATCAGGGCCAGCGGCAACATCACGATGACCGTCCACGCGGTGACGATCACATTGCCGCTAATGCCCTCACCCCAACGCTCCTTGACAATATGGGCCGAGCGGCTGAGGCATTGCGGCGCCGAGCAGCCCTCGACGGCGAGGATCGGGATCGCGAACAGGCTCGCAAGCGACCAGCCCACGCCCACGATCCTTGCCACGATGCTTCCACCGAGGGGCAGCCGGTTAGCGAGCTGCTCGAGCACAACGCCCACCACAGCCGCGATCAAGGCCCACAGCGCTACTTGCCCAACGCGACGCGCGGGAACCGCGAGCGCTTCGCCGAGTGAGAGGCTCCTCCCTTCCAAGGCCGCCGACGCAGCAGCCGCGATCGCGGTGTTGAAGAACACGCTGAGAAACGTCAACGGATAAGCGAGGATCAGGGCTATCAAGGCGAGGTGTTCCTCGTTGAAGTGCCGGCGTCCGTAGAAGCCGGCTACACCGAAGATCACGGCCACCGAGGCGGCTCCGAACAGCCCGGAGATCATCGCGAGGGTCAGAAGCGCGCGGTCGTGTCGTACAACCGTCCATGCTGCCTTTGTCAGGCGCCACGAGCGAGAGATGCGCCCTTCTTTCGGCGTCCCCGAAGTCCCGGCCGTCATTTCCGACATTCCGCCTCCTCCAATTCTTGAACCGGCTGCTCATGTATATCTGAAAAGATCAGTCGGCCCCGTCATCGACCTGCACACAAGCGGTCGTCATTTCCATCATCGACGTGCCCGTACGTGGGCTCAAGTCGAGGGGGACTCGGCCCGCAATCGCCGTGCGCAATGATTGCGCGATGTCAGGCCCATCCGAGCTTGCGGTCACAGCTCCGTTTGCCGGCGTGGTTGTCGCCGTCGAACATGGTCTCGGCGGATCGGTGAGGGCCGGAGTGCCGGTGGTCGTGCTTGAGGCGATGAAGATGGAGCACGAGGTCATCGCCCAGGCCGACGGGGTCGTGAGTCGTGTGGAGGTTGCAGTGGGCGACGCGGTCCAGGAGGGCGAGCTCTTGCTCGTGCTCGCACCTGGGGACATGCCGGCGGAGGAGATTGCTGACGGGGCGGCTCCCTTGGCGCTCGACCCCGATTGGGTTCGCGCGGACTTGGCGGCCGTACGGGCACGCCACGCGCTCGGATTGGACTCTGCCCGCCCTGAGGCCGTGGCGCGTAGGCGCGCGCGGGGCCGACGCACAGCACGCGAGAACCTTGAAGACCTAGTCGACGAGGGAACTTATGTCGAGTATGGGCCGCTCCTATTCGCAGCCCAGGAGCGTCGTCGCTCGCGCGAGGACTTGATCGCCAGCACACCCGCCGACGGCTTGGTGGCCGGGGTCGCGAGTGTCGAGGGTAGCCAGGTGGTGGCCATGTCCTACGACTACACCGTGCTTGCAGGCACCCAGGGGATGAGGGGACACCTCAAGAAGGACCGCCTGTTCGAGATCGCCGAGCGTCGTCGCCTGCCGGTCGTGTTGTTCGCCGAGGGTGGCGGGGGGCGCCCGGGCGACGTGGACTTCCCGATCGTGGCTGGCCTCGATTGCCGGGCCTTCAACCTGTTCGGCCGCCTCAGTGGCCTGGTGCCGCTTGTGGGGATCGCGTCCGGTTACTGCTTCGCGGGCAATGCCGCCTTGCTCGGTTGCTGCGATGTGGTGATCGCGACTGAGGATTCCTCGATCGGCATGGGCGGTCCCGCGATGATCGAGGGCGGCGGCCTCGGCCACTACGAGCCCGCCGAAGTCGGCCCGATCGACGTGCAGCACGCCAATGGCGTGGTCGACCTGCGCGTCGCCGACGACCAAGCTGCCGTGGCGGCGGCCAAGCGCTATCTCTCCTACTTCAACGGTGCCATCGAGAGCTTCAAGGCACCCGACCAGCGCTTGCTGCGCCAAGTCGTGCCCGAGCAGCGCAAGCGCTCTTATGAGGTGCGCCGCGCGATCGAAGGGCTCTGCGACGAGGGCTCTGTGCTCGAGTTGCGCGGCGGAGCTGTCCCGAGCGTGGGCGACCGGTCTGGCTCAGGTGTGCGCGACGGCTTCGGGCCTGGCATGGTGACCTCGCTCGCGCGCGTGGAGGGCAAGCCGTTTGGGATCGTCGCCAACGACCCCTCTCACCTTGGTGGAGCGATCGACGCGGACGCCGCCGACAAGGCCGCGCGCTTCCTGCAGATGTGCGATGCGTTTGGCTTGCCGGTCTTGTTCCTGTGCGACACGCCCGGCTTCATGGTCGGCCCCGAGGCCGAGCGGACTGCCACCGTGCGCCACTTCTCGCGTCTGTTCGTGATCGGTGCCAATCTGGAGATCCCATTCGGCACGATCGTCTTGCGCAAGGGCTACGGGCTCGGCGCCCAAGCGATGGCCGGCGGTTCTTTCAAGGCGCCTTTGTTCACGGTCGGCTGGCCCACCTCGGAGTTCGGGGGCATGGGCTTGGAGGGAGCGGTGCGCCTCGGTATGCGTCGCGAGCTCGACGCGATCGAGGACCCAGAGGAGCGCGAGCGCGTGTTCCAGGCCACGGTCGCCGCCGCCTATACGCACGGGGAGGGTATGAACATGGCCGCCCACGGCGAGATCGACGACGTGATCGACCCGGCCGACTCGCGCCGCTGGATTGCCACTTTGTTCGACCCGCCCGTAGAGGACTGGCGTAGGCGCGAGGGCAAGCGACGCCCCAACATCGACGCCTGGTGACGCACGCACGGCCGCTCGCGCCGCGTGCATTGAGAGTCGGGCTTGCCTACCCGGCCTGCGGTGCGGCTTGCTCGGGGCCGGACTGCTGGTCTGCCTGCTCGGCGGGTGCCTTCAGTCGAGCACGGAACACGTGGAATGACCACCCTTGGTAGAGCAAGACCAGCGGGAAGAAGATGACCGCGACGACCGTCATCACCACAAGCGCGTAGTGGCCCGAGGCCACATTGTTGACAGTCAGGTTGTAGGCGGCGTTGGTGCTCGAGACCATCACGTTTGGATACAGGTCGATGAAGATCGAGCCGACCAGCGCGGCGATTGCGACGGCCGAGGCGGAGAAGGACAGGCCGTCGTGGTCGGTCATCGCCAGACGCGCGGCGAAGGCCACCGCGATCAAGGCGAGGATCTCGACAGGCTGAGGCACGTCGGGGCCGCCGGCGACGCTGCGCGTCCAGATCACCCAGCCGATGACCAAAGCGATCGCCACCCAGCCGAGCGGCCGCGCAAGGCTGCGGGCGCGCTCGCGCACGTGATCTGTGGTCCTCAACTTGAGGAACGTGGCGCCGTGCAAGAGACACAGTGAGACGAGCGTCACGCCGGTCCACAGCCCATAGGGCGTGAGCAGGTCGAAGAAGTTGCCGGTGTATTCGTGACTGGAGTCGATCGGCAGCCCGTTCAAGAGATCACCGAGCCCGACGCCCAAGAGCAAGGGGACCAACAGGCAGCCAATCGTCAATGCCCAACGCCAAGTCGAGCGCCAGCGTGGGTTCTCACTCTTCTCCCTGAACTCGAGCGACACGCCGCGTGCCATCAAGGCGATCAAGACGAGCAGCAAGGCCAAGTACAAGGCCGAGAACATCGTCGCGTACCAGCCGGGGAAGGCCGCGAAAGTGCCGGCGCCCGCGACGACTAGCCACACCTCGTTGCCGTCCCACCACGGGCCGATCGTGGACAGCGCGCGTTTGCGCTCCTCTTCGTTACGCCCCACGAATGCATGGAGCATGCCCACGCCGAAGTCGAAGCCCTCGAGCACGAAGAACCCGATCCAGAAGATCGCGAGGATGACAAACCAGATCGTGTGAAGTTGCACAGGGCTCCTCAGTAGCTCATCGCTGGGGTCGGGGCATGCCCGTCCGGGCTCGTCCCATCGGAGCCCTCATCGGGGTCGAGGTCCTTGCGCGAGTAGCGCAGCATCAGAACCAGGTCGGCCGCGCCGAGCGCGATGTAGATCAAGACGAACGCGATCAAGCTGATCCAGATGTCGGTCGAACTGACCGACGGGGAGTTGGCATTGACCGTCTTCATCAAGCCCTGCACGATCCAAGGCTGGCGCCCGCTCTCGGTCAACAGCCAGCCGGCCGTGTTCATGATGAACGGCGTCACCACGGCCACCAGGCCTGCGCGCAGGAACCACTTGGAGCGGTCGAGTCGGCCCTTATGGATCAGCCATGCCCCCCACAAGGCCAGCAAGGCGATCAACGAGCCGAGGTAAGCCATCACGCGCATAGACCAGTACTGGATGAACACGTCGGGGATGTAGTTGCCGGGCCCGTACTTCTTTTCGTCTTCCTTTTGCAACTGGTTCAGTCCGATGACCGCGCCATTCCAAGTACCCGTCGCGAGCACCGAGAGCAGGTGCGGGATCGAGATCACTTGGGTTGGGGTCTGATCGTTATTGCCGCCACCGATCTGAAAGGCCGAGAAAGAGCACGGCTGGCAGTTGTTCCATTGGGCCTCGGCCGCGGCGATCTTGGCCGGCTGGTAGGTGTTCTCGATCTCGCCGAGCTTGTTGCCCACGAACATCTGCAAGAGGATCGCCGGCAGCAACACCAAGCACCGACAGGCGGGCCGTGTGGTGAAAGGCCTCGGCATTGCTCAATGCGCTCGCCTGTCCTCCCGCCGCGCCCGCTTGTCCTCCACCCTGGAGGGCGCCTGTCGTCGGTGCCTCCGCCGCGCCACCCTGGAGGGTGCGGTTGCGGACGCGCAGATGCCAGGCGGAGATCGCGAGCATCACGAGCGAGCCGGTAACAAGCGACGCGAGGATCACGTGGACGTACCCCCACAGGAACGTCGGATTCGTGAACAAAGCCCACACGTTGTTCAGTTCTGGCTGGCCGTGTTTGTTGAGTACGTAGCCGACCGGGTGTTGCATCCATGAGTTGGCGGCCAAGATGAACATCGCCGAGAGCATCGAACCGGCGGCGACCAGCCAGATGCAGGCCAGGTGAACGCGCTTGGGTAGCCGGTCCCAGCCGAAGATCCACAGCCCCAGGAAGGTTGACTCCAGGAAGAAGGCGGCCAGGCCCTCCATCGCGAGCGGACCGCCGAACACGTCGCCCACGAAGCGCGAGTAGGACGACCAGTTCATGCCGAACTCGAACTCCTGGACCAAACCGGTGACGACGCCCACGGCGACATTGATCAAGAGCAAGGTGCCGAAGAAGCGCGTCACCCGCTTGTATTGGAGCCCGCCCACCTCCCCGCCCACCCTCTGGTTGCGATACCAGGCCGTTTGTAGCAGCGCGACGAGAAAGGCAAGCCCGATCGTGACCGGCACGAACAGGAAGTGGTAGATGCTCGTCGTCGCGAACTGCCAGCGGGCCAAGTCGTTGGTCATGCCTCGGCACCATTACCCATCTCGCGGCGCCACAGTGCGGCGTAATACCCATCGCGCTCGACGAGCTCGGCGTGCGTGCCGCGTTCCAGCGTTCGACCACGATCGAGTGCGATCACTTCGTCGACCTCTTCAAGCTGGGCCAGGCGGTGTGTGATCAGCAGCGTGGCCTGATCGCGCGTGCTGGTCAATAGGTCCGCCACGATCGCGTCGGCTGTTTCTGTGTCTAGATGCTCGCCTGGCTCATCCAGAATCAAGACAGGGAAGTCGGCAAGCAAGGCTCGGGCGATCGCCAGACGCTGGCGCTGTCCGCCGGACATGCGTGCGCCACGCTCGCCAACCTCCGTGGCAAGACCCTGAGGCAATCCGTCAACCCAGTCGAGCAGCCTTGCCTCGGCGAGCGCCTCGCGCAACTCCTCGACAGTCGCCTCACGCCTGGCCAGGCGCAGGTTCTCCTCGAGCGTGCTGTCGAACACATGGGTGTCCTGGCTCACCAGGCCCACCGCTCGCCTGAGCTTGTCGCCGTCGAGCTGTGAGATCTCAAGGCCATCCAATTCGACAGACCCGCCTTGATAGGAAAGGAATCTCAACAACACTCCCGCGAGCGTCGACTTACCGGCGCCGCTGGGACCCACGATCGCGATGCGTCGTCCCGGACTCAGGTCGAGGTCGATCCCGCTGAGTGCCGGGTGCTTTGCGCGCGGATAGGAGCAGCTCAATCCACGCGCCTTTAGATGATGGGATCGCTGTTCGTGCGTATCGGTGAGGCCTGGTCGACCGTAAGAGACGCGGCCTTGGTGAGACTCTCCACCTGTTAACTGCCTGCTCGATGCGGTGGGCATCGGCTGGTGTTCGGGCTCTTGGACCGGCGGTTGCGTGTCGAGCACCTCCTGTACGCGCGCGGCCGCACGGCGCACTCGCTGGAGCATCTGGGTTGCCGCCGGCAAGCCCGTCACGAGCTCGAATGCCACCAGTGGGATCAAGGCGATGGCGGCCAGCAAGACGCCGTCCAATCTTCCCGCGTGCACGGCGGCGATGCCGACGAGCAACGAGCCCCACATCGCAAGGCCGCAACACAAGCTAGTTAGACCCTGGCCGATGCCCGCGGTACGCGATGTTGCTTGTGCCACCTGTGTGAGCTCCCCATCGGCCACCAGCGTGCGCCTTAGCTGCGCCGGTGCGGCGCCGTTGACAATCAGCTCGGGTGCGCCTTCGAACAGGTCCACGACCGACTCCGTCAAGAGCCCCCGCGCGGCCGCCTGCTTGGCCTCGCCACGCGCGGCGAGCGCTCCCGTCAACCACGGTACGAGCACTCCCGCGATCAGTAGCGCCACCAGCATGATCAAGCCGGCGGCCGGCAGCATCCACCACACCAGCCCTACCGTTGCCACGCCCACGAGCAAGGCGATCGCGAACGGAGGCACCACTCGCAACAGCAGGTCTTGCAAGGAGTCCACGTCATGCACCAACCGCGCCAGCAAGTCCCCATTGCGGAAGGCGGGCAGGCCAAGCGGCGCCAGTCGCTCCAAGCGCTTATACACGCCGACCCGCAAACTCGACAGAGCGCGGAAAGCCGCATCGTGGCCGACGAGGCGCTCGCCGTAGCGACACAGGCCTCTGGCCAGCGCGAAGAACTGCACTCCTACGATCGCGATCGCCACCGCCGACTCTTGTGGGTGCTGAGAGGAGCGTGAGATCAGCCAAGCCGAGGTAGCGATCAGACCGATCGCACCTGCCACCGCGCCTGCTCCAAGCAGCGTCGCGAGTGCCAGGCGTCCGGCAGCAGGACGCGCGATCGCAAGTGTTTGCAGCAGCGGCGCCTCGCTTCCGTCGTCCGCGCCACGAGAAGCGGCGGAGGGTGGGGTTGAGGACGGTTGAGCGCGCGCGGCACGTCGTTCAGTTGCGACTTGGGCCCTCATGCGAGCACCTCGATCAGTTGCGACTTGGGCCCTCATGCGAGCACCTCGATCGCGCTGAGGGCACCGGGTCGACGCGCCACGGCCCCGGCTCCCACGTGTGTGTGGGACGTGCCCAGCGTAAGCACACGATCGGCGATCTCAAGCAGTGCCGGCCGGTGCGCCACGAGCACCACGGTGCGACCCTCGGACAAGCGCTGGACGGCTTCCAGTACCTCCTGCTCGGTCTGACCGTCGAGGCTCGCGGTTGGCTCGTCGAGTAGCAGCAGCGGCGCGTCGCGCAAGAAGGCTCGCGCGAGTGCCACCCGCTGGCGCTCGCCGGCGGAGAGGCCCGCGCCACGGTCGCCGAGCACGGTCTCAAGGCCCTCGGGCAGGCCATCCACGACGCCCGTGAGGCCGGCAGCTTGGACGGCTTCCCACACTTCCTCGCTGGATGCCCCGGCTCGCCCGAGCCGCACGTTCTCGGCGATCGAGGTCGTGAACAGGTGCGGTCGCTGCGGTACCCACGCGAGCTGGGTGCGCCACACGTTGGGGTCGAGATCACCCAGGTCTATGTCTCCTATGTTCACCACTCCGCGCTCGGGCGCCGTCAGGCCAAGCAGCACATTCAGCAGCGTCGACTTGCCGCAGCCGCTGGGTCCTGCGAGCGCCACTATCTCGCCGGGCTCGACGCTCAAAGAAATATCTTCCAGTGCCGGCTCGGAGCGGTCGGGATAACTGACCCACAGCCCATCCACCGTGATGCTGCTCAGCGCTATGTCAGGCACATCGCGGCGCGTCCCGGGCGTCGGTAGCGGCCTTTCGATCACCGCGAACACCTGCTCGGCGGCGGCCATGCCTTCCGCGCTCGCGTGGTAGTTGGCACCGAGCTGCCGCAGTGGCAGGTAAGCCTCCGGGGCAAGCACGAGTGCGAACAGCGCGGTGCGCAACCCCAGCTCCCCGCCCATTAGGCGCAAGCCGATCGCGACGGCCACCAGCGCCACCGAGAATGTCGCCACGAGCTCGAGGATCAGTGAGGACAGGAACGTGATCCGTAGCGTCGACAGAGCCGTCTCGCGGTAGCGCTCTGAGATCTCACGGATGCTCGCCGCCTGTGCCTTCGCGCGCCCGAACACCTTCAGCGTCGGCAGCCCCGCGACCACGTCAAGGAAGTGACTGCCTAGCCGTTGCAACGTACGCAGCTGGCGGTCCATGCGTTCGCGCGTCGTAGCACCCACCAAAGCCATGAACAGCGGGATCAGCGGAATCGTCGCGGCGATGATCGCGGCCGAGATCCAATCCTTGCCGACCACCGCTCCCAGCACCACGAGCGGCACGATCACGGCCAGGAACAACTGCGGCAGGTACAGCGAGAAATAGCCGTCCAAGGCATCGATCCCGCGCGTAGCGAGTACCGCGAGCTCGCCTGTGCGCTCCTTTCGTGAGCCGTCCACGCCCAGTCCGGCCACGCGCTCTAGTAGGGCACCGCGCAACTGTGACTTTGCGCGTGCCGAGCTGCGGCCCGCCGCCAGCTCTGCTCCCCAGGCAACTACCGCGCGTGCCACCACCACGCACAGCAGCACCGCCAGCGGTGTTTGTAGCTGGGCCCCGCTCTTGCCCCCGGAGAACGCGCTCGCGACGACGTCCGCCAGCAGCCAGGCCTGCGAGACGATCAGCAGTGCGCTGAGTGCGCCCAGGCCAACTGACACGAACAGGAATGTGCGCGTCGCGCGTGCGTACCGCAACAGTCTTGGATCGAGTGCCTTCACTTCTCGATCACGACCCTCTAAGCAGCTTGCTGTCGGGGCGTGTCGGTGTCGCTCTCACTGCTCGGTCTCCGTGCCAGGCACTCGAGCGCCGCTGCTTGTGGCCGGACTTCGATCCAGTTCAGAGGAGTTCGCTCCTGGGGGTACTCGCTCGACACTGGTCAGATAGCCATCCATCACTTGGTTCTGTGGATTGCCAAGGCGTGCACTGATCCAATCGATCAATACCTTCAGGCGTCCGCCCCTAACGCCGCCCAGGTAATACATGTGCACCGTCAAGTAGGTAAAGAAGGCGGGCCGTCCGGAGATTTCATGGCCACGGATTTCACACACGGCCTTGCCCCTGCCGACGACCGCCAAGGCGCCCTTGTCGAGGTAGTGAAACGGCGTCGTCGCGCCCGGCGCTCCCTCGCGGATCGCCTTCCCCACGTGGCGTGCCTGCTGGATCGCCACCGTGGCCAGGCCCGGGTACGGCTTACCATTGGGTCCTTCAACCAGCGTTGTGTCACCAACCGCCGAGATCTCGGGGTGTCCAGGGATCGTCAGATTCGGTTCGATCTGCACGCGCCCAGCACGGTCGGTTGACGCGCCGGTTGCTTGCGCAAGCGCGCGTGAGAAGCCGACCGCTTGCACGCCGGCAGCCCAGATCACCGTCTTCGCGTCGATCCGCTCGTCTGTGCCGGCGACTGAGGCGGTCACACCATGCGCGTCGATTGCCGTCACGCGCGCACCCTCGCGAACTCTCACCCCCAGCGAGGCCAGCTCCTTGGCGACCTTGCCCGAGAGACGCTCGCTGAAGGCGGCCGTCACGCGCTCGCCCGCGTCGAGCAGGATCACTTGCGCATCGCGCGGATCGATCCGCCTGAAGCCGCGCTTCATTCCGTGCAAGGCGATGAGTCGTAGCTCGCCGGCTATCTCTACGCCAGTCGGGCCGCCGCCGATCACCACGAATGTCATCCACTTGCGCTGCTCGGCCTCGTCGACCGCGCGCTCGGCCTCCTCGAACGCGCCATAGAACCTGTTGCGCAGGTCAAGCGCGTCTTGCAGCGTCTTCAGGCCGCACGACACCTCCTGCCACTCGTCTTTGCCGAAGTAAGAGGTCTGCGCTCCACAGGCCACGATCAAGCTGTCGTAGTCCAGTCGCTCCTCCCGGTCGAGGATCAGTTGCCTCTCCTCCACGTCGATGCCCTTCGCCTCACCCATCAGCACCGTGATGTTCGAGTTGCGTCTCAGCGCCGTCCTGATCGGCGTGGCGCACTCGCCCGCCGCCAGCCCACCGCCCGCCACTTGGTACAGCAATGGCTGAAACAGGTGGTGGTGGGTACGGTCCACGAGCGTCACATCTACATCGGCGTGCCTCAGCTCGTGCGCGGCCGCCAGGCCGCCAAAGCCGCCACCGACGATTACTACGCGGCGACGGGCGCTGGTGCCCCTAGACGTGGACATTTGGCCGGTGCTTGGGTTGGGTGGGTCTTGGTTTTGTGTTTGTCTCTGGGGGGTGACTTGCGCGCGCGCGTGGGCCCGCGCGCGTGCGCACGCGTAGGGCATACGTTTTTGTGGATACATCAACTCCCATTGGCCCCCAGGCGTTCGAGCAGGTGATCGCCCACTCGCAATGCATTGGCCATCGCCGTGAGCGCGGGGTTGACGGCTGCGATGCTCGGGAAGAAGCTCGTGTCGACCACGTACAGGTTCTCGACTTCGTGTGTGCGGCAGTTCTCGTTCAAGGCAGAGGATGCCGGGTCAGAGCCGAAGCGGCAGGTGCCGGCTTGGTGGGCTACGCCTGCCACGGGGATCTTGTTCTCCAGGTAGGCCCAGCGCGGGATCAGATGGTGCTCGTGCATGCCCAGGTGGCCGAGCAGCGAGCGCAGTTGCTCGAACAGACGGTCCCTGGCGGTGTTGTTGCTGGGGCGGTAGTTCAACGTCAGCTTGCCCTCGCGATCCACGCTCACCCTGTTCTCCTGCTGGGGCAGGTCCTCGGTTGAAAGCCAGAAGTCCACGGCATGGTTGGCCACGTCCGCAAGCGTGAAGGTGGGCGCGAGCTTTGTCATCAATGGCTTCTCGCCGCGGTACATGGCGGCCACCGACTTGCCCACCATCTGGATGTTGCCCATTGGGAACTCCCACGCATCGCTGGCGAAGTAGTAGTCGTTGACCCCAAGCGTCTTCTGGAAGACAGTCGGGTTGGGCTCCTTGGAGATCGCGAGTACTGCCTGGCTGTTGTGGAACATGTAGTTGCGCCCCACTTGGTCTGAACCGTTGGCCAGCCCGTTTGGATGCTTGTCACTAGCTGACTCGAGCAGCAGCTTGGCCGTGTTGGCAGCGCCGCAGGAGACCACCACGATGTCGGCTGAGTAGGTCTCTTGTTCGCCTCCGCGCTCCACCACGACCTCGGTGACGGCGGTGCCGCCGGGGTTGGTCTTCAGCGCAACCGCCGTCGCGTTCGTCATAAGTGTCACGTTGGGGTGCTCGAGCGCGGGCCTTACACCAAGGACCTCGGCGTCTGACTTGGCGTGCACCAAACACGGAAAGCCGTCGCACGTGGAGCAGCGTACGCAATTGCTGTAGGGCATGTTGCCCTCGTTGAGCATCACTCCGCAGGGCGCATGAAATGGGTGTAGGCCGACCGCCGCGAAAGACTCGGCGAGCTGGGCGATGCGCGGCTCGTGCGACACCGCTGGATGGTCGTATGGTGCCGAGGCGAACGGTTCTGTGGGGTCCTCCCCCCGCGCGCCATGCACTTGATAGAGCTGCTCGGCCTTCGTGTAATAGGGCTCCATCGCCTCATAGGGAATCGGCCAGGCGGGGGAGATGCCGCCGTGGTGCTTCAGCTCGCCGAAGTCCTCCGCCCGCATGCGGTAGAGCGCGGCGCCGTACATCTTGGTGGCCCCGCCCACGCAGTAGTGCACCTGCGGCTGGAAGGGCTTGCCCTCGACGTCGTACCAGGTGTCCGGGGACACATAGCGGTTGTCCACGAAAACGTCCGCGGCCGACCAGTTCTGCGGCTCGCGCGGTAGCCAGTCACCGCGCTCGAGCAGCAGAATGCGCTTACCCGAGGGGGCCAGGTGACGTGCCAGTGTGCCTCCGCCGGCTCCGCTGCCGATGATGATCACGTCGTAGCTGTCCATCACATTGCCTCTGCGTGAGACGGCCGTCGCTCGGACCGGACCACCGCATCGCCGCTGTCGAGAGCGTGCCTCGGGCTCATCAGGAGATCTCCGCAATGCGCTCGATGAGGATGATGCGCGCCGCGGCCTCGATCAGCGCTAGATGTGAGAAGGCCTGGGGGAAGTTCCCCAGATGGCGGCCCGTGCTCGTGTCGAACTCCTCGGCGTACAGCCCGAGCGGTGATGCCACTCTCAACAGCCTCTCCATCAGGTCGCGCGCGCGTTGCACCTCGCCCACGATCGCCAGCCCAGACACCAGCCAAAACGAGCAGATCAGGAAGCTCCCCTCCTTGCCCGATAGGCCGTCGTCGGTCTCTTCGGTGCGGTAGCGCAACACGAAGCCGTCCTCGGTCAGGTCTTCGGCGATTGCCATAACGCTCGCGCGCAAGCGCTCGTCGTCGCCCGGCAAAAAACCGAAGATCGCCGCCAGCAGGTTGGAGGCGTCCAGCGCGTCGGTCTTGTAGTGCTGGCGCAGGACCCCATCCTTGGTCAGCCCGTGAGTGAGGATGTCCGCTCTGATCTCCTCAGCGGTGGCGTGCCACTTGACTTCGCGCTTGCCGTCGCCCCTCATCGCAGCGAGCTTTGCTGCACGGTCCATCGCCACCCAGCACATCAGCTTGGAGGAGACATAGTGCTGCGGCTTGCCCCTAGCCTCCCAGATTCCTTGGTCGGGTTCACGCCACACCTTAGTCGCGCACTCGGCCTGGGCTTGTACGATCGGCCACAGCCTACGTGGCAGCCGTTCTGAGCGACGGGTATGCAACAGGATCGAGTCGAGCGCCGCGCCGAACACGTCGTTCTGGCGCTGGTCGAATGCGCCATTGCCAATCCGCACTGGACTCGCGCCCGCGTAGCCCGACAGATCGTCACGCGTGGACTCGGTCAAATCGCGCCGCCCGTCGATCCCGTACATGATCTGCAGCGCCCCGTCCCCATTTGGCTCCAGGTCGGCGACGAACTGCATGAACTCCTCCGCCTCCCAGTCGAGGTTGAGGTAGTGAAGCGCCTGCAGTGTGAACGTGGAGTCGCGCAGCCACGTGTAGCGGTAATCCCAGTTGCGCTCGCCCCCTGGCGTCTCTGGCAGCGAGGTCGTCAGCGCCGCCACCGTTGCCCCGGTCGGCATGTACGTGAGGCCCTTGATAGTGAGCGCCGAGCGCTGGATCGGGTCGCGCCAGCGGTGGTCCGGTATGCGCGCCCGGCTCAGCCAGCCGCGCCAAAAGCTGGCGGTCGAGGACAGCCGTGCGTTGGCGTCGTCAATGTCTTCGGGCACCGCCAGCTCCTCGGCCCAAGAGAGCGAGCAGTAGATCTGCTGTCCTTGCCTGAGCACGTGACGGGCTCTTACCCAGTCGCCCTCCACGCCGACTGCCATGTCCGTCTGCAGCCTGATCGTCTGTCCTGTGTCGCCTGCCTGCCCATCTTTTCGGGGGGCGCCCTCGGGGCTGGCATCGGCTCGGTGACCGTCGTCGGTCACTACCCAGTCGGCGGGTACCCGCCCGTAATCGAAGACCGGTTCGCACGTCAGCTCCATCTCAACCTCCCCCTCCAGGCACATCGCGAGGCGCACGAGCACATGGTCAGCATCCTGGTCGGCCGGGGGACGGGTGTGCGGTGTAACGAGATCCACGCCACGGCGTGGCCCCAGGATCAGCGCCTCGCGCACGATCGCCCAACCACTTGTCGTCTTCCACGTCGTGAGCAGGATGTTGGTCCCGGGCTCGTAGCTGCGCGCGGTCGGTACGTTGATCCCGAACGGGCCGAAGCGAAAGCCGCCGGCTTGGCGGTCAAGCAGCGAGCCGAATACGCTCGGAGCGTCAAAGCGTGGCACGCACAGCCAGTCGATCGTCCCGTCGGGAGCGACTAGCGCGCCGGTGTGGCAGTCCGATAGGAACGCATAGTCGGCGATCGGCGGGAAGGGCGAGGGCATTGCTGCGCTCTGGGGTTGCGTCGGCCCGGTCGAGCTCTGGGGTTGTGTTGCCCCGTTCGGGGGGCCCTGCCCGCGTGCGCGCGCGCGTGAGGCAGTCGTTTTTGTGTTGGTCTTCGTCTTCGCTGCGCTGCTCTTGGCCGACGCGCCGGTTCTCTCCGGCTTGCTGTTGGTGGTGTCTGGCTTGCGGCTCACGCGCGCGCTTTGGCCGCCTGCTTTGGCTTTGGCCTTCGCCGGGCTCATGAGGCCACCCACGGTCCGTGCCAGCCGCCGTAGTGGGCCACCAGCTTGTCCGCCTCCGGCGGGCCCCACGTTCCGGGCGCATAGGCATGTACGGCGGGGGGGTCTTTGAGCAACGGTTCGAAGATCCTCCAGGTCTGCTCCACGCTGTCCTGGCGAGTGAAGCGCACGCTCTGGCCGCGCATCGCGTCCAACAGCAGCACCTCATATGGGGTCGGCGCCTCGCCGCCCTCCTGCGCGAACTCCATGTCGAGCGTGATCGCCTGCGGCCCGCCTTCGTCGGCGCGGTGGGCGTCGATGATCATCTGCACACCGGTCGTGGGGTCGAGCTTGATCACGAGCTGGTTGGGTTCGGGCCGACGGTGCCCATGCTCCATGAAGCCGAGGCGTGGAGGATTGCGGAACACGATCCGCAGCTCGGTCTGGGTGATGGGCAGGTCCTTGCCGGTGCGAATGAACCAAGGCACTCCCGCCCAGCGCCAGTTGTCGATGTCCAGGCGCAGAGCCGCATAGGTCTCCGTCGTCGATTCTTTGGCCACGCCGTCGATGCTCAGGTAGCCGTCGTATTGGCCCCTCACGTAATGCTTGGGATCTGCTGCCGCAGTTGAGCGAAACAGGGCGAACTTTGCGTCCTTCAGCGTTTCTGCGTCATCGCCGGCCGGGGCCTCCATTGCGGCCACGGCCACCAGCTGCATCAGGTGGTTGACGACCACGTCGCGTACCGCGCCCACCGGATCGTAGAAGTGCCCCCGGTCCTCCACGCCAAAGCTCTCGGCCATCGTGATCTGCACGCACGCGATGTGGTTGCGGTTCCACACCGGCTCGAGCATCGTGTTGGCAAAGCGCAGGTACAGGAACTCGTCGATCCCCATCTTGCCGAGAAAGTGGTCGATTCGGTAGAGCTGCGGCTCCTGGATGTACTGGTGGATTTCCGCGGCAAGCGCCTGTGCGGACTGCAGGTCGTGGCCAAAGGGCTTCTCCACGACCACCCGCGCGTTCTTGGTGACGCCACTGATGGCGAGGCCTTTGATCACGGTCCCGAACAGGAATGGCGGGATCTCCAGGTAGAAGACCGGACACTGGGCGTCCCCGAGCGCGTCGGCCACGCGTGCGTAGGTCCCTTCGTCGGCAAAGTCGCCCGACACGTAGCTCAGCCGATCGGCGAAGCGCTTGAACACGCGCTCGTCGATCGTCTCGCCGCACTCTTCGATTGAGGTGCGGGCCCGCTTGCGGAGATCCTCGAGGGTCCAGTCGTCGGCGGCCACGCCCACGATCGGACAGTTCAAGAGTTCGCGCTGCTCGAGACGGTAGAGCGAGTGGTAAGTCATCACCTTGGCCAAATCGCCGCTGATGCCGAACACGACCAGGACGTCGGCTGCGTCGGTGAAGTCGTTGCCGGGCGTTGTCGCAGGCCGAGGTTGTGCCGCTGTGCTCATAGCTGCCTTTCGTCTAGAGGGAGCGGTACGCGGGGAGTCCGCGGATGCTTTCACGCTGGTGGTGGGTGCACATCACCCGCATCGGATGACTTGCGTCTGTGTGACTGGGAAATCGCGCGGGCGTGGCATATTCGCTGTGTGATCCCGGGTTCGCGTGGCGTGCCGGACACATCGTGTCTACGAGATCGGGGTTCGCGCGGGCATGTCGCATACTCTCGACCACGTGAACCTGTGGATACCCGATCGACCCGATCGCGATGCAGTGGGGGACCTGCCCGAAGGTGTCGTCTTGAATCTCCTTCCGGATGGAGATGCGTCGGAGGGGGATAGGAACGCGCCAGAGGGGATATTCGACGCGGAGTTCCTCGTGCCTGGGTCGGAGAACCTCTCCATACTCGGGCTGCTCTCTGGCATGCCGCGTCTGCGCGTCGTCCAAACACTCTCGGCGGGAGTCGACTGGGTGCTGCCGGCCTTGCCTGCCGGTGTGACCCTGTGCGATGCAAGCGGCACACGCGACGGGGCGGTAGCGGAATGGGTACTTGCCGCGATCCTCGCCTCGATGAAGCATTTGGGCGAGGCACGCGACTCACAGCGCGCGCACGAGTGGCAGTGGCAAGAGCCCGGTGAGCTGGCGGGCAAGACGGTGATGATCTTGGGATACGGGTCGATCGGGATGGCGGTCGAGGCACGCCTCGCCCCATTCGAGGTCGAGATCGTGCGCGTAGCGCGACATGTTCGCCCGGGCGTCCACTCGGTCGATGAGCTGACCTCCTTGCTGGGGCTTGCCGACATCGTGATCGTGCTGTTGCCACTCACGCCCGCGACGGAGGGCCTGCTTGACCGCAAGTTGCTGAGATGCCTGCGTTCGGGCGCCCTGCTCGTGAATGCCGCGCGTGGGCCGATCCTCGATACCGACGCGCTCGTTGAGCTCCTGTTAGCGGGGAATCTTCGCGCGGCCCTGGATGTGACTGACCCGGAGCCTTTGCCCGCCGACCATCCGTTGTGGGGTGCCCCAGGCACTTTGATCACACCGCACTTCGCCGGAGACACCAGGGGGGCGGAACGTCGTGCGTTCGCTCTCGTGGGCCAGCAGGTGCGTCGCTATATGCGAGGGGAGTCGCTTGTGAACGTCGTGGAAGGCGGCTACTGAGAAGCAGCTATTGAGAAGCAGCTACTGAGAAGGCAGTGCGTGTGTGCGCCTCATTCTGCTCCGCGCGTCCTGATCGGGAAAGTGAATCCCGAAAGACGGGTGAATGAGGGAGGAGGGTATATCTTTTTTTTGCAATTTTGCGATAGTGGATACATCGGTAAATACTATTGCAAAATCAGCTGCTGCTCGTAGGGCCCGCGGCCGGTGAGGCACACGGCGCCGCAACGCGCCGCGAGCTCGAGCGCCTCAGGCACCGCGAGACCTGTGCCGAGGCCGTAGGTAAGCCCGGCTGCGAACGAGTCTCCGCAGCCATAGGAGTCCTGGGGCTCTCCAGGAAGCTCCGCGGCCGGCCATTTGCCTGAGTCGCCGTTGCGTTCCTGATATGTGCCTCCGTGTCCACCCTCTGTGAACACGACGAGTCGCGCATCTCGCTCGGCGCGGGTTGCCTCGCGGCGCTCGAAAGCGTCGTCGGCACTCAGCACGAGCGCGTCCAGTGGAATGCCATCTCCGAGCGCGTGGAGCGCGCGGGGGCTGCTCACGAGCACGCCCGCGGCACGTGCTGCGCGCAGGGCGCCGACATCGCCAGCGGTGAAGTACACGGCATCCATGTCGGCCAACTCGCCCCATGGGATGTCCGCATCGTCGATTGTCGGCTCTAGGCGCGATCCAAAAGTAGTGATCGTGCGCTCGCGGGCCTCGTCCACGAGTGTGATGCCAGTGCGCGTGGCGCCAGTCCTCCGGGGTCCCCACACGTGCACGCCCAGCTCTCGCAAACGCTCCACCGAGCGGCGACCGTGCTCGTCGTCGCCCAAGGCCGTCACCAGTACGGCCTCACCGGCCAAGCGCGCTAGCTGCACCGCTGCCACCGCTCCTCCGCCGGCAGGCTCCTCAAAGGGGTCCTCCGCGTGCACTATCTCGCCCTCCTTGGGAATGTGAGGCACACGCGCGAACGTCACCCACTCCACGTGGCCGACGACGGCGACTTTGGGCGGGCTCGGTTTCACCGGGGCAGTGTCACATAAGTGGAGTGACTTCAAGAGTCGGCGCTAGGCTCGTCTCCACTTATGGTGAAGATCGCCCTCCTGCGCGGTATCAATGTCGGGTCGCACAATCGCATCGCGATGGCAGATCTGCGTGAGCTCCTGGCAGGCCTCGGCTATGACGACGCGCGGACGCTTGTGCAGAGCGGCAATATCGTGCTCACTGCTGACGTCTCCTCAGAGCAGCTTGCACGCAAGCTCGAGCGGGAGATCGCGGGCAGGTTCGGGGTCGAGACCCCTGTAATCGTGCGCACCCGTAAGGAGCTCGCCGCGGTGGTGGCACTCGACCCTCTCGGTGATGTTGCCGATCAGCATAAGCTCTACCAAGTGAGTTTTCTCTCAGCTGAGCCCGATCCGCAGGCGCTAGGCAAGATCGCGGAAGTCGACGTCGCGCCGGAGCGCTTCGTGCATGCTGGGCGTGAGATCTACGCCTGGCACCCCGAAGGTATCCACAGTTCTCTGCTCGCGAGGCTGCTTACCGACAAGCGCCTGGGTGTCACTGCCACCGCAAGGAACTGGAAGACCACCACGAAGCTTCTCGAAATGGCCGAAGAGCTCGAAGCCTGAAAGATCAGTTCTCGCGGCCGCGACCCTTGCGAATCTCGGTTAGTCGTGCAGCCAGCTCCGGCTCCGCCTCGTCCGGGGTGTAGAAACGCATACCGATTGCCTCCTCGGGTGCCAGCTCCTGGCCGGCGAGGTGGCCAGGGTGTGAATGTGGATTGTCATAGCCTTGCCCGCGCCCACCTGAGCGCAATTGGACAGGCGGTGGGGAGGCCCCGTGCTCGCGCACGAAGTCGCGCGCCGCGCCGATCGCGCGCTTGGCGGCATCGGACTTGGGGGCGAGCGACAGATAGATGGCCGCTTGTGCGAGCGCGAACTGGCACTCGGGCAAGCCCGCATGCTCAACGGCCGCCGCGGCGCCGGTCGCGACCGTAAGCGCATTTGGGTCGGCATTGCCGATGTCCTCGCTTGCCAGGATCACCATGCGTCGCGCGATAAAGCGCGGGTCCTCACCGCCCTCGAGCATCACCGCCAGGTAGTAGAGCGAAGCATCGGGGTCTGAGCCCCTCGTCGCCTTGATCCAGGCTGAGATCGTGTCGTAGTGACTGTCGGCGGCCTTGTCGTAGTGAACGATCCGTCGTTGCAACGCGTCTTCGGCATGCTCGACATTCACGCTGTCCACGGCCGTCTCGCAAGCTAGCTCGAGCGCGCTGAGTGCGGTTCGGGCATCCCCGCCGGCCCTGGCCGCGAGCATCTCGATCGCCTGCTCATCCACCTGTGCCTCCCCACACTCACCCCGCTCCAAGGCCCTGCGCAGCAAGGTCAGTACGTTCTCCTCAGTTAGCTCGGACAGCTCGTACAGCCTCGTACGGGACAGCAAGGCGCGGTTAACCTCGAAGGCTGGGTTCTCCGTGGTGGCCCCGATCAGCGTCACCAGTCCTTCCTCCACCGCCGGCAAGAGTGCGTCCTGCTGGGCCTTGTTGAAGCGATGGATCTCGTCCAGGAAGAAGATCGTGTCGCGTCCACCGAGCCTGCGTTCCCGTGCTCGGGCGATCACGGCGCGAACCTCCGGACGCCCGGCCTCCACGGCGCTCAGCTCCTCGAAGGCGGCGCTCGCACTCGCGGCGACGATACGCGCCAGCGTCGTCTTGCCGCTGCCGGGAGGGCCATGCAGGATCATCGAGTGGGGCGTGCCTTGCTCGATAGCGGTGCGCAGCGCCGAGCCTGGATGCAGCAGGTGCTCCTGACCAACGAACTCCTCGAGCGTGGCCGGACGCACCCGTGCGGCAAGCGGCGCGCCGGCTGGCGGCGGTGTATCGAGGGCGGCGTCGGCCGGATCGAACAGCGAGTCCATCACAACAGTATGGTGTTCGGGATGGCTGCCAACGGCGTCGAGAAGTCAATACCTTTGGCCGACGGCGCCACGCTCGAGGCTGAGCTGTTCCTGCCACCCTCCGGGCCGGGCCCTCATCCTGGGGTGCTCGTGCTGCACGAGTCCTTCGGGCTCAACGACGATATGCGCCGCATCGCCGCCCGCTTCGCCGACGAGGGCTATGTCGCGCTACTGCCGAATCTGTTCTCGCACGGCTCTCGAATCGTGTGCTTGAGTCGCGTGATGACCGACATGGTGCGAGGCACCATCGATCGTGAGATCGCAGACATCCTCGCTACGCGCGACGTGCTCGCCGGTCTGGAGGATGTCGACGCGGACAGGATCGCGGTTGCCGGCTTCTGTCTCGGCGGCGGCTTCGCCTTGATCGCTGCGACCAAGCCCGGCTTCAAGGCGGCCGCGGTCAACTATGGCGACGTGCCCAAGGACCGCGCCAAGCTCGACGGCGTCTGTCCCGTCGTTGCCAGCTTCGGCTCGAAGGACCGCATGTTCGGTCGCAACATGGCCGAGCGCTTGGAGTCCCATCTGGTTGCGCTCGGTGTGGAGCACGACATCCAGACCTACGACGGGGTGGGTCACTCTTTCTTCTCCCAGCACGAAGGCTGGCAGGGCTGGCTCGCACGAATGCCCACACCGATGATGGTCGGCCCCGACGTGGATGCCTCAGCAGACGGCTGGCGGCGGATGCTCGGCTTCTTCGCCGAGCACGTCCGCGACGTTAGTGGTTAGACGTAAGACCGGTTAGGTCCCCTGGCTGAGGTGAGTTCGCCTCGCCTTCTGTCTGAGATGAGGGTCGGCCGGACCGGCTGGCTTATGGTGGAGTGATGAGCACGCTCCCACCCGACCCCGAGGAGGCGACCATGGCCGGCGCTCCGGCTCGGGCTGAGATTGCGCCTGCCACGAGACCCGGAGCGGTGCACCTCACGGTCTCGAATCTCACGCGCTCACTCGACTACTACGAGTACGTGATCGGCTTGCGGGTCCATGAGCGTGGGGGAGGGCGCGCGACGCTTGGGGTGGGAGAGGAGAATTTGCTCGTGCTCGTCGAGCAGCCTGGCGCTCGTCCTGTCCGTGGCTACTGCGGTCTGTATCACTTGGCCTTGCTGCTTCCCCGCCGCGAGGATCTCGCGCGCTGGCTTGCCCACGCCGCCCGCGATCGCGTGCCGCTCGCGGGCATGTCCGACCACTTTGTGAGCGAGGCGATCTATCTCAGCGATCCAGACGGTCACGGCATCGAGATCTATTGGGACCGCCCGCGTGAGGTCTGGGAGGGCAGGGTCGCCGAGCGCATGACCACACTCCCGCTCGACACCTCGAGCCTCTTCGGCGAGCTTGCTGACCCGGCCAACGAACCATTCCAAGGTCTGCCTGCGGGAACAGCGATGGGGCACGTTCACCTATGCGTGGCCGACATTCCCCACACGATTGCCTTCTATCGTGACGTGCTCGGCTTCGGCTTGATGGCCTCGCTAGGTGGACAAGCAGCCTTTCTCAGTGCCGGCGGCTACCACCATCACTTGGGCGCCAACACCTGGGAGAGCGCACGCGCTGGTCAGCCGCCCTCCGGCTCCGCGGCGCTCAGGAGGGCGACGGTCGTGTCGCCCACTGTGGGGGAGCGCGATCAGTTGGTTGCCCGAGTCGTTAACGCTGGACTTGACACGATTGCGCTTGACGAGGGTGTGCTCGTCCACGATCCCTCAGGGAACCCGATCCTTCTCACGGTGTCCTAGAACAGCGGCTCCACATCCTCTGGCGAGGAATCCTCGGCGTCAGCACCCGGGCGTCTCCACAAAGTTCGTCCGATCCGGCCGCCAATGGCACCCAGCAACATTCCGGCGATCGCGTCGATCACGATGAGCAGTGGCGGGAAACTCCCAAGCGAGACCTTCGCGTGCGTTCCCGCGATCGCGTGGGCGATCAATACGCCTGCCCCGAAGAGGGCTCCCCCGACCAGACCGCGATCGGCTCCACCCCAACCGTCCTGATGCTCGAAGCCGGCCAGGATCGCCCCGAGCCCCGCGAGCGCCGCCAATGCCCAATAGGCGCCGGCCGAGATGCCAAGCACGACCCCCACGACTGCTCCGAAAGCGAGCGGCACAAGCCCCCCAAGCACGATCTGGATCGACCTTGGCCGATCTCGAAACAGCGGTGGCGCGTGCATCCTTTTCCCTTGTGTCAGCGACTTCCCCTCTTTAGACAGTAGTGGGTCGCGCTAGGCTCGAGATCGGTGCGTCCCGTCCCCACAGCTCCGATTGCTGCCGCCTCTCTGATCGGGGGCTTTGCGGTCGCAGTGGGCACAGGCTCACGGCCGCTCGGGGGCGTGGTGCTCGCGGCGGGAGGCTTGTGGTGCATTCGGGCGTGGCGACGACGCCATGGCACGCGTACCGCTGTGATCCTTGGCTGCGTTGGCTTCGGCGCTTTCGTGATCTCCCACCTACTTGGGCTCGTGATCGGGGCCTGGCCTTCGGTGCTGCTCGTCTCCGCGGTGGTCGCTGTGATTGTCTGGACACAGGCCGACTCGCGCCTGGTCAGAGCCGCGCCGCTCGATGACCCGGGCCGGGATATCGCGCTCAGCGCCTAGAGCTCCATCAGCGCTTGCCGCAGCGTCTCGTCGAACGGGGCCGGGACGATCCCTAGCGATTCGGCCCCGCTTGGGTCGGTTACGACCGTGGCGGTCTTCAGGCCCTCTACGAGTGGGCGTGCCACGTTCGCATCGACCGGGGTCACGAGCCCAATCCACAAGGAGGACAGCCATGGGGTAATCAATGGCACAGGGATCATTAGCCTTGGTCGCCGCCCCATCGCAACCGCCATCCGCGCGAGCATGTCTCCGTAGGAGAGCACGTCGGGACCGCCGATCTGAATCTCGCGACCACTCGACTTGGGGACCTCGGGTGCTCGGCACAGGTACTCGATCACGTCGTCGATTCCGATCGGCTGGGTCTGGGTGCGTAGCCAGGCAGGCGCGATCATCACGGGCAGCCTTTCCACCAGGTAGCGCAACGTACGGTAGGACTCGCTCTCCGCGCCGACCACCATCGCGGCACGGAAGTAGGTGAGCGGCGGTCCGTGCTCTGCCAGTGTCATCGCGGTTGCGTGGCGACTGAGCAGGTGCTTTGAGGCGCTCTCGTCGCCGAGACCGCCGAGATATATGACCCGCTTGATGCCTTCGCTAGAGGCCATGCGCGCAAAGTTGAGCGCGCCATCCTGCTCACGCTCCTGAAAGCCCTCCCCGCCGGCCATTGCGTGGATCAGGTAATAGGCAACCTCGATGTCTTGCCCGACTCCCTCGAGGCTGGACGTGTCTATGACATCGCCTTCGACCAGCTCACAACCGTCGATCCGCGGGTCCTTGGCGCGACTGAGGTTGCGCACTAGGCAGCGGACATCGGCCCCGGATTCGATCAGCGCGCCCGCCAAGCGCCCGCCGATGAAGCCGGTTGCTCCCGTGACCAAGATCCTTCTGTGGGAAGCATCGATCGCGATGCTGACTGGTTTACCCCGAGCGCCGGTTGCCCACCCATGTGGTCGCGGCCACCAGTGCAAGGATGCCTACGGCTATAGCCACGCAGGCCCCAGCCACGAACAGGTAGCCACCATGATGGCTGGGGTTGACGAAGAAGTAGGGATACCAGTTCACGATCGCTCCGCGTATAAGCGTGTAGACGATGTAAACGATCGGAAAGCTCATCCACAGGATTGTCTGTCTCAGCGGCAAGCGGACGCGGGGTGGGTCGATAACCCAGTCGAGTGCCACCGCTACAGGCACGATCCGATGCAGGATCGTGTTGACCCACGGATAGGGCGGATGGTGGCCCGACAACAACACCGCATAGACGATTCCCGTTGTCAGCATGTACACGACGGCCGCTCCGCGCAACAGCTCCACGGTGGATGACCGCGATGCGTCTGGGCGGATTGCGCCGTACAGGAAGATCCCCGCGGCGAACAGGTTGCTCAACTCGGTGAAGTAGCTGAAGTAGTCGGTCGGGCTGAAGCCTTTCTGCTCGAGGCCTTTGCTCACCTGGTAGTAGATCGCCACGAGTACGGCCAAGGCCAAGAGTGCGCGACAAGTGCGGATCGCCGCGTAACGGCCCACATGCGACCGGAGTGGGCTGTCAGCGATTGTGGCTGGTTCGGCTGGCGAGGGCACCCCATCACGTTATCCGAGCGGCCACCTTCGGATCAAGCGGTTTTGCGTCACGGCGGTCCCGGTAACGCATGAAACGTTCGCTCGACCCAGCGTTCCATCTGCCGCGCAGAGTGTCCGTCAGCGGCCTTCGTGGCGGATGAGCCCCAGGCAGCGACGGTCGAGGTAGCGCACACCCAGCCAGAAGTGACGGAAGGCACGATTGCGTGTCTCTCGCAAGTGGTAGCGCTTGTAGATCTGCTGCACGATCGTGGCCAGACGGAACAGGCCAAACACCTCATAAAAGAGCCAATCGTCGACCTCTCGTCCCGTGCGCTCGCAATATTGCTCCACAACCTCTCTCCGGGTGAGCATTCCCAGCGCGTCTGTGGGCTGGCGGCGCAAGGCCCTCATCAGGCGGTCATCGTCAGCCTGTACCCAGTACGCCAGTGCGCTGCCAAGGTCCATCAGGGGATCGCCCACGGTGGCCATCTCCCAGTCGAGTACCCCTACGATCCGCGTCGGATCCTCAGGCGCGAGTACCAGGTTGTCGAAGCGGTAATCGTTGTGCACGATCGCCGAGCCCACGTCCTCGGGCTGGCGCTCTGAAAGCCAAGCCATCACGCGCGCGAAGCTCGGCACGTTCCAAGTGTGAGCCGCTTTGTAGCGCTCCGACCAACCATCCACCTGGCGGCGCACATAGCCCGGTCCCTTGCCAATGTCGGCGAGTCCCATCTGCGCTGGGTTTGCTTGGTGTAGCTGCACCAAGCGCTCGATGGCACTTAGGCACAGTTGCCGCGTGAGGTTCTCATCGAGACCAGAGGAGGGCGGGATTCTTCCCCGCAAGATGGTGCCTTTTATCCTCTCCATCACATAGAAGTCACTGCCCATCACGCTCTCATTCGTGCATAGCGCCACCATCTTCGGCACATACGGATAGGCAGGCCTCAGCGACTCTTGAATGCGGTACTCACGGCGCATGTCATGTGCCGAGGCCGCCTTCGTGCCTGAAGGCGGGCGGCGCAAGATCAACTCCCGATCCCCATAGGAAAGTAGATAGGTGAGGTTCGACGCGCCCCCCGCGAACTGTCGCACGCTCGGCGATCCTTCAAGGCTGTCAGCCGCGTCTTCAGGCGCGTGCTCACGGAGCCACTCCGCCACTGCCTCCACGTCGAAGGAGTCCTCCTCACGGACCCCCTTCGGCTCGTCTACGACGACCACTTCCCAGTGTCCTCACGGACCGGTAGGGAACTCTCTCCGCGGCGAGGCTCCAGGTCGGCGATCAGGACCACTTCCCCTTGCCATAGCGGGCTAGCTCCAACCGTGCGATCACGCCCTTGTGCACCTCATCGGGACCGTCGGCCAGGCGCAGCGCGCGCGCTGCGGTCCATGCGCCGGCGAGCGGCACATCGTTTGACAGGCCTGCCCCGCCGTGCAACTGCATCGACATGTCCACCACCTTCTGAGCCATATTGGGCACTGCCACCTTGATTTGTGACACGGCACCAATCGCCTCTGGTGCCTTCTGGTCCACGAGCCACGCAGCGTGCAGTACATGCAACCGTGCTTGGTCGATCGCGATGCGCGCATCGGCGATCCTTTCGCGGTTGCCGCCCAGGTTGGCAAGCGGCTTTCCAAACGCCACGCGCTCGGTAGCGCGCTTGCACGCTAGTTCGAGTGCCAGCTCGGCGAGCCCGATCAGTCGCATGCAGTGATGGATCCTTCCCGGTCCCAGTCGTGCTTGGGCGATCCCAAACGCTTGTCCCGCGCCGCCGATGATGGCCTCCGCCGGCAATCTCACGTCTGTAAACGACACTTCGCCGTGGCCTCCCGGCGCATCAAGGAAGCCCATCGCCTCGAGCATCCGCTCCACCTTCACGCCCGGTGTCTCCATCGGCACGAGCACCATCGAGTGCTGGTGGTAACGGTCGGCCTGCGGGTCGGTCAACCCCATGAAAATGATCGCCTCGCATTTGGGGTGCCCCACGCCGGTGCTCCACCACTTGCGTCCGTTCACGACCACTTCGTCTCCCTCGAGCACCGCGGTGGCCTGCATGTTGGTCGCGTCTGAGGAAGCCACCTCGGGCTCCGTCATGCAAAAAGCCGAGCGGATCTCACCGGCGAGCAGAGGCTCAAGCCAACGCTGCTTCTGCTCATCCGAGCCGAAGTGCCACAGCACCTCCATGTTGCCCGTATCGGGAGCATTGCAATTGCACACCTCTGCCGTGATCAGCGAGCGGCCCATACGCTCCGCTAGGGGCGCATATTCCACGTTCGACAGGCCCTTGCCGTGCTCCTCGTCGGGCAGGAACAGGTTCCACAGGCCCTCCTCCTTCGCCAGCCGCTTCAGCTCCTCGATCGCCGGCAACACAACCCATGGATCGTTGCGGGCAAGCAACTCGCGCATATACGGCTCCTCGCGCGGGCCCACCTCACGCTCTTGGAAAGCGATCAGGCGCTCCTTCAGCTCCTGTGTACGGGGCGAGTGTGCGAAGTCCATCGGCGCGAGCGTACAGTAACTGTCCCGTCACGAACCGAGGAGAGCTTTCATGGACGCCGTCAACCACCAGTTTCGTCTGGCCTCCCGCCCGCAGGGGATGGTTGGGCGTGAGCACTTCGACTACGTCGAGGAGGCCATTCCGGAGCTTCAAGACGGCCAGGTGCTCATCGAGACCGCCTACATCTCGCTCGATCCCGCCATGCGCGGTTGGATGGCCGCTGGCCGCTCCTACATTCCGCCCGTCGAGATCGGCGAAGTCATGCGCGCCGGCACCGTAGGCACAGTCCTCGAGTCCAAGGGCACCAAGCTCGCGGCGGGCGACGATGTAACAGGCTGGCTCGGGGTCCAGAAGTATGCGGTCTGCGATGAGAACGCTGTCTTCAAGGTCGACACCTCGGAGATTCCCTTGCCCAAATATCTCGGCGCGCTCGGGATGCCCGGCATGACCGCCTACTTCGGCCTGCTCGAGGTGGGTGCTCCCAAAGAGGGCGAGACCGTTGTCGTCTCGGGTGCTGCTGGGGCCGTCGGCAGCGTCGTCGGCCAGATCGCGAAACTGAAGGGCTGTCGTGTAGTGGGGATTGCCGGTGGCCCCGACAAGTGCAGTTGGATCGTCGAGGAGCTCGGCTTCGATGCCGCCATCGACTACAAGAGCGAGGATGTCGGCTCCGCCTTGCGCGAGCATTGCCCCGAGGGCATCGATGTCTACTTCGACAACGTCGGCGGCGACATCCTCGACGCCGCCTTGGCCCGCTTGGCGCGTGGAGCGCGGGTAGTCATCTGCGGCGCGATCTCCCAGTACAACAATCTCGACGCCGTCCATGGGCCATCTAACTACATGTCCTTGCTCGTCAATCGCGCTCGCATGCAGGGTTTCGTGGTGATGGACTACATGTCCCGCTACCCCGAGGCCATGCGCGAGATGGGCGCTTGGATCGCCGACGGACGCCTGATCGCGCGCGAGGATGTCGTCGAGGGCTTCGACAGCTTCCCTGAGGCGCTCGGCAAGCTGTTCGCGGGGGAGAACGTGGGCAAGCTGGTGTTGAAGGTGAGCTGAGAAGGGCCCGGAGGTTGCGGGGCGTGCTTGCGTAAGAGCGCCTGCACTAGCCACCGATGACAGGGACACTCATATCGTCACAAAGGTTTACAACTGTGCTACGGTTGTAAACCGAACCTGAGAGTGCCGATCTGGAGGTGGCGAAATATGAGCTCTGTCGAAGCGCAAGCGCAAACCGCGACCGGGGAGGATCAGCCCACCCTGGGTAGCGCGTCCAACTGGCATGACCGCAAGCGCTACGCCTGGCTGCTTGGCCTTGTCGTGCCGCTCTTGCCGTTCATCTCCTGGGGCTTGGTCGAAGCTACCGGCCTCGGCGTCT
This sequence comes from uncultured Solirubrobacterales bacterium, assembly GCA_963746645.1. Taxonomy (GTDB): domain Bacteria; phylum Actinomycetota; class Thermoleophilia; order Solirubrobacterales; family Solirubrobacteraceae; genus Palsa-744. The sequence continues at coordinate 1,677,193 of CAVVBQ010000005.1, read as the reverse complement.
TCTGGTTCTACGGGCCGGTGCTCATCTTCGGCATCTTCCCCCTGCTTGACATGGCACGCGGGATCGACGCCGAGAATCCGCCCGAGGGGATGATCAAGTGGCTTGAGCAGGACCGCTACTACCGCTGGTGCACCTACGCGTTCCTCCCGCTCCAATATGCCGGCCTGGTCTTCGCTTGCTGGATGTGGTCGCACGGTGGGCTCTCTACGGTCGAATCGATCGGTCTGGCGCTTACGACTGCGATGGTGGCGGGGATCGCGATCAACACCGCCCACGAGCTCGGCCACAAGCGCGCAAGCTCAGAGCGCTGGCTCTCCAAGGTGGCGCTCGCCCAAACCGGCTACGGGCACTTCTTCGTCGAGCACAACCGAGGCCACCACGTGCGCGTCGCCACGCCCGAGGACCCTGCCTCATCGCGTATGGGCGAGAGCTTCTACGAGTTCCTCCCGCGCACCGTGATCGGCAGCCTGCGCTCCGCACTGGAGATCGAACGCGAGCACCTCGAGCGCGATGGCCACAGCTTCTGGAGTCTGCGCAACGACATCTTCAACGCCTGGCTGATGACGGTCGTCCTGTTCGGTGGCTTGACCATCGCATTCGGGCCGGTCGTGCTTCCCTACCTCTTGATCCAAGCGGTGATCGGCTTCTCCATGCTTGAGGTGGTCAACTACCTCGAGCACTACGGCCTCTTGCGCCAAACGCGCGAGGACGGGCGCTACGAACGCACCAGGCCCGAGCACTCTTGGAACAGCAACAACGTCGCCTCCAACGTTTTGCTCTACCACCTGCAGCGCCACTCCGATCACCACGCCAATCCTCTGCGCCGCTATCAGTCCTTGCGTCACTTCGACGAGGCTCCCCAGCTACCCACCGGTTATGCCGGCATGATCGTCGCGGCCGCCATCCCGCCTTTGTGGCGGCGGATCATGGATCCGCGCCTGATCGCCCATTACGAGGGCGACTTCTCGCAGATGAATATCCACCCGCGTACGCGTCGGCGGGTCTTGGCGCGCTACGGCTCGCCTGCCTTGGGGTCTTGACGGCGATCGCGCGGCAACCCGTGCGGGCGTCGGCACTCCGCGTCGGCGCTCGTGGCGGCACAATTGATGGCATGCCCTTCGAGCAGGCGCCTGCCAAGCCCTACCGTGTCGCGGCGCGCCAGTTGCTGCATGACACTTTGTTCGATGCTGCCCGCGAGCTCTTGCGCGAACGGCCTTGGGCGCAGATCACAATGGCCGAGGTGGCGCGTGCAGCGGGAGTAAGTCGCCAAACGCTCTACAAGGAGTTCGGCTCGCGCGATGAGTTCGCCCAGGCATTCACGATCCGTGAGGGTGCCCGTTTCCTGGACGCGGTCGAGCAGGCGATCGCCGCACACTTGGAGGACCCCCAAGCGGCGGTCGAAGCCGGGCTCGAGGTCTTCCTCGAAGCGGCCGCCGCAGATCCACTCGTCAAGCTCTTGCTCGAGGACGACGGCACCGGAGGCATGCTGCCGCTCATCACCACCCAAAGCCGACCCGTGCTCCTGTGGGCCTCCGCGCGTTTGGGCGATGCTATGCGTTCGGGCTGGCCCCACGCCCGCGAGGAGGACATCGAGCTACTCGCCGACACATTCGTGCGACTGGCAATTAGCTATGTGACGATGCCGCGCGCCTCGCCGGCCGAGACCGCGGCCGCGGCCGCCATGCTGCTCGCTCCATATGTAAAGCGGGCGATGGCCTTCGCTGGCTGAGCAACGCCAGCTTGCGCGCGTCTGCCCTGCAAGCGCGCCGTACAACTCACGGGCATTGGTTCGACTAGCCCTTAATCGCGCGCGAGGTGCTCAGCACATTGCCGGCGCTGCCCAGCGCCTGGACCTCCACATAGGCCGGCTTGCCAGGTACGGAGATCGATGTCTCAAAGCCTGACTTGGGAGCACTCGCTGCGGGAACGAGCTGAGTTGCCGAGCTGCCGGCAAGCACCTCCCAGCTTGCGACTTCGGTGGCCCCGTTCCAGCTGGCATACACGGTCGTTGTGAGGGCTGACCCAGACCTGGGTGCCGCCGCGATCGAGGGGGAGCTCGTCGGCGTGGCGCTCCACTGGAAGCGATACGTACGGTAGGACTCCGTCTTATGAGGCAGGTGGGCGTCGAACACGAGCGCTCCTGTGGGGGTGTATTCCGAGAAGTACGGTTCCGCTCCCCAGCCGATGAACATGTTGCCGTTTTCAAGCGGCTGCACGTTGCCTTGACTGCCTGCCAGTAGCGGCCCCGAGTGCACGTACTGATCCACGACGGTATCGGTCTTCGTGGTGGGGTTGACCGACAGCACCAGTCCGCGCGACTGAGAGTGCACCTTCGGCACGCCGCCATTATCGAACACGGTGAAGTCGCCGTTCGGTAGTTCCTCGGCATCGTGCTGGTAGGCGGTGGCGGCGCCCGCGCCAAGCTTCTCCGTGCCGTGCTTGCCACCGATCTGGGCAATGATCTGGCCAGTGCTCGGGCTTAGCTCGTACAGGGCGGAGGTGTTGCGCGAGGAGATCAGGATCGATCCGTCATGGCGCACCACGATCGAGTTGAGGTGGAAGTAGTCAAATGGCCATTCCCGCGAGGAACCGGTCGGGCTCGCGTAGGACTGCGAGAGCGCCACATGGTCGAGCGGATGCCACTCGCGCCTGACAAGGTGCGTCTTTAGGTCGATTTCCTGCATCAGGCTGTCGGTGACGGCCGCGTTACTGGGGCCTCCCACGCTTGAGAGGTTGCAGCGGATTGGGTTGAACACGGTCAATAGCCCTGTGCCTTGAGGCGTGATGGCAAATTCGTGTAGATCAGCCGGCAGGCCGTTGCCGGCACGGAATTTCATGATCTGCTGGTAGGCACTGTTGGCGATCACCTCTTCGCCTTGGCCAAAGCCTTGCGGTGGGATATAGCCCTGCCACCAGGTCAGCACGGGTTTGCCTTCGTATTGCTGTACTTGCAGGTTGGTGGCCTCAGTGCCAGGTGGCAACGAGTCGAACCAGACCAGGTTGCCTGAGGAGTCGACGATCATCGGTCCGTCCCCGCCCGGCCCGGAATAGGGCGCGAGGAACAGGTCTCCAGGGGTCTGTGAGGGAGAGGACGAGTCGACGGTCACGACTGGTGCGCGCAGGTCAGGGCGTGTATGGAATGCGTCCAATTCGGTCGGCTTGCTGGCCGCCGGTTTGGGCGAGGAGGCCGGATGCCCGAGCGGGTCGGCAACAGCGGTCGTGAAGTGAAAAGCGAACGGGTAGCTCTTGCCGGCGAGCACCAGCTTGCCGTGTACCGCAACGGTCTCACCGGAGTCGAAGGATTTCGAGGGCACCCAACTGGCGCCGTCGCCTTGTGAATAGGGCTCCAGACGCCCAGAGTGCCCGCCGCTGCTGGATCCGCTCACCGATATGGACGACAGCTCATTCGCGGGGTATCCAAGCAAGCTGATCTGCGTGTCGTTTGAGGCGTCGAGCGAGTCCGGGAGTGGCGAGACGGACAGTTTGGTACCAGGCAGCAGGGCTGAGACGCCCAGATGGGAGGGGAAGCACTGGGTGGCCGCAGGGCCTTTATAGGCGGCGTTCTCAGCGGCGATTCGCTTGGCCCCGAAAGCAAGCGCCGCAACCGATCCCGCGAGGATAGTCACGGCGAGCAGCACGAGCGTCCTGGGCAGCAGGTGCTTGGAGATAGCGTTTTTGGCGAGTGGGTCTCTTGGCATGCTCTCGAACTTGCCTGCTTTAGGTGGGCAGGCTCCCTGCTTGCTGGCTAATCAAACCCTAACGCGGCAAACCCCCGACAAACCTAAGAAGTTGCGAGGAAAGAGCGTAAGAAGTCGCGAAGACCTAGAAAACAGGCGACTCCGAAGACCTAGAAAACGGGCGACTCGGTATAGCGTCCGAACACCTGCTGTAGGGACTCCACGATCTCGCCCTCAGAGGCGCACGCGCGGGCGCACTCGATCAAGGGGTCCATCAGGTTGCCCTCGCCCGCAGCCGCGGCGCGCAGGTCAGACAGGCTGCGCTCCACCTCGGCGCCGGTGCGCCGCGCACGCGCGGATTGCAGGCGCTCGAGTTGCTTACGTTCGAGCGCCGGGTCGATGCGCAGGATTTCAGGCTCGCCCTCGTCGCCCTCAGTGAAGCGGTTCACGCCAACCACGACTCGCTGTCCCGCGTCGATCTCCTGTTGCAGGGTGAAGGCTGCATCGGCGATCTCGCGCTGGGGGTAGTTGCGCTTGACGGCCTCCACCATCCCCCCAAGCTCGTCGATCTTGGCGAAGTACTCGTAGCAGCGGCGCTCCATCTCGTCGGTCAAGGCCTCCACGAAGTAGGAGCCGCCCAAGGGGTCGGCCGTGTTGGCGACGCCGCTCTCGTGAGCGATCACTTGCTGGGTGCGCAGGGCGATGCGCACGGCCTCCTCAGTCGGCAAGGCCAAGGCCTCGTCATATGAGTTGGTGTGCAGCGACTGGGTGCCCCCGAGTACGCCGGCGAGTGCCTCCACGGTGGTACGGATGATGTTGTTGAGCGGCTGCTGGGCGGTCAGGGACACGCCAGCGGTCTGGGTGTGAAAGCGCATCAGCCAGGAGCGCTCGTTGACGGCGCCGAAGGTGTGGCGTAGCTCGCGTGCCCAGATACGTCGCGCGGCCCTGTACTTGGCGATCTCCTCGAAGAAGTCGATCTGGGCGTTGAAGAAGAAGGACAGCCTGGGTGCGAAGTCGTCGACGTCGAGGCCCCGCTCGATCGCCTGCTCTACATAGGTGAGGCCATCCTTGAGCGTGAAGGCGAGCTCTTGTTGGGCGGTGGAGCCGGCCTCGCGGATGTGGTAGCCGGAGATCGAGATCGGGTGCCAGCGAGGCATTTGCTTGGTGCACCACTCGATCATGTCCCCGCACAGCCGCATGGCGGGGTCGATCGGAAAGCACCACTCCTTCTGGGCGATGTACTCCTTGAGGATGTCTGCTTGGATCGTCCCCGACAAGAGCTCGGGCGCGACTGCTCCGCCTGCTCCGTCGCCGTCCTGCTCGGCAGCCACTACGAAGTAGGCGAGCATGATCGCCGCGGGGGCATTAATCGTCATCGAGACCGACACCTCGCCCAGGTCGATGCCGGCGAACAAGGTGCGCATGTCCTCGGTCGTATCGATCGCCACGCCCTCACGCCCCACCTCGCCCAAAGAGCGCTCGCTGTCGGAGTCGTGGCCCATCAGGCTGGGCATGTCAAACGCAGTCGAGAGTCCCGTTTGGCCGTGCTCGAGTAGATAGTGAAAGCGCTCGTTGGTCTCCTCGCTGGTGCCGAAGCCCGCGAACTGCCTCATCGTCCACAGGCGGCCCCTATACATCGACTCGTAGGGGCCGCGGGTGAAGGGATAGGAGCCGGGCTTACCGATCGGGTCGCGCTCGGGATCGCCAATCCCCTCGGGCAGATCGGCGGGGGTGTACAGCTCGCGGATCGGCTCACCCGATAGCGTCCTGGCTTGTAGGCCTGCGACATGCGTCTGAGAGGATCCGGTCACGTGAATGGAAGATACCGTCTCCCGGGGAGGCCCTTGCGGCGCTCGTCGGTGTGGAGTGCTTTGTTTTTTGGCGACCTTGCGCGCGTGCGCGGTCTATTAACAAGCAAAGCGTGGACCTGCGCTCGCGCGCGCGCGCAAGTCACGCTCTGCGGAGCATTGGCCTTGGCGGCCATGCTCGCGATCTCGGCGTGCGGCACTAGCCATCCGGTCAGGCCGACCAAAGCGACTTTGATCCTCGACTTCACGCCCAATGCCGTACACGCGGGTGTCTATAGGGCGCTTGCGGCCGGCTACTACAAGCAGGAGCACATCGATCTGCGAGTGGTCCAGCCCACCTCTACCCAGGAAACCCTGAAGTTGATCGACGCGGGCAAGGCCCAGTTCGGGCTGGCCGATGGCAGCGACGTGGCAGGCTTGATCGACAATGGGGGAGACGCCCAGGCGGTGATGGCGCTTGTTCAGCGCCCACTCGGTGGCTTGATCGGGCTCGCCTCCGAGCACCTGCATTCGCCCGCTGATCTGGCCGGCAAGACTGTCGGCATCACAGGTGTGCCCTCAGATGAGGCGGTACTCGACACTGAGCTACGCCACGCTGGCGTGAGTCCAAAGCAAGTGAAGGTCGTCACGGTTGGCTTCAACGGCGGGCAGGCGCTCCTGGCCGGCAAGATCGCGGCGTTCACGGGCTTCATCCCGGACGATGGCGTGGCGCTTTCGGCAAGTGGACACCCGATTACGGCATTCGCACTCGACCGCAACGGTGGCCCGGCCTATCCGGGACTAGTGGCGTTCACCACGCGCAAGCTGATCGACTCCGATCCTTCGCTGGTAAAGGGTTTCGTGGCGGCCACCACACACGGCTATGAGGACACCCTGGCCGATCCCGCGCGCAGTCTCGCCGACTTGGAGGCGGCCAATCCGACGTTGCCCCACAAGCTGACCTCGGCCTCGCTCAACGTATATCTGCCCTTGTTCAAGGGCTCGAGCAACGTGCCCTTCGGGACCCTCCAGGGCGCCAACGTCGAAGCGATGTCCGCCTGGATGGTGGGTGCGGGCCTGATCCACACGTCGGTCCCACCTGCGCGCTACGGCACAAATCGCTTTATTCCTTAGCAAAACGGTGCTAACGTCTCTTGACAGCAAAGAGACGGTGTGTACCAAATGCGGGTGTTGGTGACAGGAGCGGGGGGCCTGATCGGGTCCAATGTGGCGGCTGTGGCGGCACAGCAGAGCTGGGATGTGCTCGGCTGCTACCGCGAGGAGGCGGTCGAGCTGGACGGAGTGAAGTCCGTCGGGTTTGACATGGCAGACCGCAAAGCATGCATGCGAGCGGCGATGGAGCTTGAGCCGGATGTGATCGTGCATGCCGCCGGTGGGGTGGCGCTCAGCCGTTTCGAGCGCGAGCCCTTTCTCGCCCAGGTTGACTATGTCGGCACCGAGCACACCTTGGCGGCAGCGAGGGCGGTGCGTGCGCGGTATGTGCTGGTCTCATGTGACTGGGTGCACAGCGGCTACCGTCCCGCGGGCACGCGCTTCAACGAGAGCGACCTGCCCGACCCGGTGAACGCGTATGGACGCTCCAAGCTGACGTGCGAGGAAGCGACCATGCGCTCGAGCGTGCCTTGGCTGATCACACGCCCAGGAGAGGTGTATGGCGTCAACGTCTCGCGCCCGCTGGGTGCAAGGATGGATATTGACGCTCGGCTGGAGGACACGGAAACGTGGGGTGCCGATGTGTCGCTGCCCGCGGGCGCGCACGCGCGGGTGCGATATGTGTGGGAGCACTCGGGCCTGGCTTTGCGCCTGGTCAAGCGCCTGCGCGACCGCGGTGCGGTTCCTGCACCTGATGGGGTGTGGCGAACGCCGACCTATGCATGGGATTACGCACAGCGAGTGTGCGAGTTGGTGGCGCAAGGATGTGAAGGCGTTTACAACATGGGGGGCCCCGTTTCGCTTGGGCGTCACGACTGGTTGGAGCTGCTCGCGGATGGGTTCAGGTGCTCTCATGAGCTCGTCCCGGGCGGTACCACGCGCGCTTATTTGCAGGCGTGCGGGGAGGATCCGCTGCTTAAGCTGCCCTCCAATACGGCTCTCTCTGACGAGAAGGCGCGCGCCGCGATCGGGTGTGCAGCGGTAGCTCCGGGGCGCGGCGTGGGGTTGATGTGCGAGCAGCTACGCCGCATGCTCAAGCCAGATGTGTTGCAGGCACGCTAGTCTGCGCACGCCAGTCACAGCTACCGAAAGGAAGAACTCCATGAACAAGAGTCAGCTTGTCGAGGCGATCGCCGCCGACAGCGATCTCTCCAAGGCAGATGCGGGACGTGCGCTCGAGTCGTTCTTGAGCACGGTCGGCAAGACCTTGAAGAAAGGCGACGAGGTCGTAATCACGGGCTTCGGCAAGTTCTCCGTGGTCAAGCGCGCAGCCCGTCAGGGCGTCAACCCGCGCACGGGCGAGAAGGTAAAGATCAAGGCGTCCAAGGCCCCGAAGTTCACTCCCGGAGCAAGCCTCAAGCAGACGGTGCATCCCAAGAAGTAGGTCCCACCCTCACGACTACCCCCACCAACCCGGATATGACGCTCGTCGGGGACCTGGAGCTCAAGAGCTTCGACTACACAGACCCCGACTTGAAGGGGGAGCGTTTTCACGCGGCCATGAGGGAGCTGGCAGCCGAGGGGTGGCTGGCGGCAGGGCCATACGGGTATGTGGTGCTCGACCGCGAGGCGGGCGAGTTCTTCCTACGGACACGCTCGGCGATCTTCCCGGGTATGAAGATCGCCGAGCTGTTCGATGTAAAAGAAGGCCCTTTGTGGGAGGAGATGAAGCGCAACATCCTCCACGTCAACGGGGTCGACCACACACGCCTTCGCAGCCTTGTAAACCCTGCGCTCACGCCGAGAGCGGTCGAGCGCTGGCGCCCGGCGATGAGGAAGTTCCTCGACGAGCTGTACGCGCCGGTGGCAAGCGCGGGCCGCTGTGAGTTCGTGGGGGCATTCGCAAAGCCCTACCCCTCGCAGACGATTGCCACGGTCATGGGTGCGCCCCTGACGGACGCCCCAAGGCTGCATCACTGGTCGAACTGGATCCAAAGGCAGTTCGACGCCGCTTCGATGATGAACGAGCGCGCCGGCATCGAGCAAGCGGTCGAGGAGTTCTACGAGTATGCGCGCGCTCTGCTCGCTGTGCGGCGCGATGACCCGAGCGACGATTTGATCTCCACGCTGTTGGCCGCCGCCGATCCGACCCACCCACCCGAGAAGTTGAGCGAGGAGGAGTGCGTGAACCTCGTGCTCAACGTGCTCATCGGCGGCGTGGACACCACCCAAAGCCAGCTCGCCCACGCGGTTCGCCTGCTGGCTGAACATCCTGAGCAGTGGGCGGCACTTGTGGCCGATCCTTCACTTGCCCCTCGAGCGGTGGAGGAGGCGCTGCGCTATGAGCCGATCACTCCGTTCACGGCGAGGATCACCGTCGAGGACTTGACTTACCGGGATGTGACTTTTCCGAAGGACACGATCGTGATGGTGTGCGCGTTCACCGGCAACAGAGACTTGCCCGATGGGGAAGCCAGCACAGGCGATGCCGAGCGATTTGACATTACCTTGGAGCGCCCGAAGGCACGGACGCTCACGTTCGGTGCCGGCGTCCACTACTGCCTCGGTGCGAATTTGGCGCGCTTGGAGCTGGAGGAGGGCCTGGCGTTTCTTGCGCGCAAGATGCCGCGCCTGGAGCTCGACGGGGAGCCGGTGTTCGAGAGCATTCTCGGGATTTATGGGTTGGCCGAGCTGCCGATTCGCTTCGGGTAATGACCCCTTCAGAAGCTGTCTGAGTGTCTATATGCGTTCGGCTGCTGCGGTCACATGTGAGCTGAGTGCCGCAACCATTGCTTCGACTGTGTAGAGCCGCGCGGGCACTGTGACACTTATCGCAAGCGGCCTGGAGCGGCTCGGGTGAGGTATCGCCGCCGCTATCGAGCGGACGCCAAGCGCCTGCTCTTCGTCACAAATGGCGATGCCCTCGGTGCGGAAGTGCGCCAACTCCTCAGCCAAGGCGCGCTTGGTGGTAATTGTGTTTGGGCCTTCTCGCTCGAGCGTGAGCGATGCGATGGCCGCTCGTTGCTCCGGTTCCCCCAGGCTTGCGAGCAAGGCCTTGCCCATGGCAGTGCAGTAGATGGGTATGTGCGCGCCTACTCCTAGTTGCAGGTCGGCCTCAAACTGGCTCGGCCCATGTGCGTAGAGGCGCTCGAGGTAGATCGCATGAGTGCCGTCGAGCGTGCCCATGCTTACCGTGTGACCCGTCTGCTCACGCAAGTCCTCAAGGACCATGCGCGCGATAGGGGACTCCAAGCGAAGCGTCCCGATCACAGCCACTCCGGGCCCTCCCGCTAGACGGGCGAGTCGGTACCGGCGTTGCATGTCCTGCTCCAGATAGCCCAGCGCGACTAGCGTCTTGGCGTAGCGGTGGGTAGTGGAGCGGCCTAGTCCGACCTCGTCTGCCAGCTCGCTCACCTGCCAGACCGGCTGCGCCGCAGAGAAACACGCGAGCAACTGCACACCGTGTTCGAGCGAGCGCGAGAATTGTGGTTGGGCCTCGAGTTTGCTGCGCCAAGTCGGCTTTTCAGGCATGCCTTCGCCTCGTCTCCAGGTTTGGATACGCAAAATCATAGGTTTGTATCCTGTTGTACCCAGCCAGCCGCCACTAGAGGCCGTGAAACTAGTATCCGGGCTACCTGTTTACGCACCAGTCCCGGACAGTGGTGGAGTAATTTGTGGGATATACGCTTGCGATTTGCGAGCCAAGGCTCGGCGTGTCTTAAAAAAGAGGAGCGAGGGGGTCGCCCAGCCGCCCATTGTCTCTAGGACCGCCCGCGTGGCGAGGCTAACCTCCGGCGCTAATGCTTGCGGCGTTGAGTGAAAGGACGCAGCCATCGCCGCGAGGATCATCGTGTGGTCAGAAGCATCGGAGAGGGGGTGGACCGCCTCTAGCGCCTCAGTTGCAAACATCTTCAGGCGTTCAGCGGTCTCCTCTGGCGAAGTGTAGTTTTCGATCAGGCTTCTTTGAGACTCAAGGCTGTCTCGGCGCTGATCGATCACCCCGTCAAGCAGGGTGCTTAGGGCACCAATCCAAGGAAAGTAAGCGTGCTCCAACGCTACGGCTCGTTCGCGACACATCGTTGGGTCTCCTGCCGCGGCGATCAGGGCGAGGACCGACAATTGCGATCCGGCGGCGGCACCTAGCTCCCACCAGTGTAGGTCAACTCCACCAACAGCCTGCGAATGTGCCCATTCCTCAAAGGCGTCATGCGAGCCTGTCGCGTCTCCGTGGCTCAGGCTCTGATAGGTCACTATACGAGAGAGGGCATGGTGCACGGACTCGGTTACCGCGGCAAATGAAGGTAGCGAGTCAACCGCGACTTGACACGTGCGAACGAGTTCCTCCAGATAGCCGGCATCCTCACTCCGAGGGTAGTGCTGGTAGTAGTCGAGATGCTCCACCCCAGGCGAGAGCGCCACGAGCAGAGCTTGGTTGAGATTGTGGCCGTTCGCGATCGGATCCTGATTCGGCAACTCGACGATACTGTCCATGTAGTCAAATGCGATCTCAAATGCCGCAATTGCTTGCACCACTTTTCCTCGCATGGAGGGCGGAGCGAATACGGCGAAGGCGACGGCCCCCTCCAAGTCCGTGCTCTTGGTAACGAGCGCGTCGAGTGCCGCCTCGCGTAGCACGCTGTCTGGTATCTGCTCGGCGCGGCGGCGCCAAGCGTCTAGTTCGCCCCGTACTTGTGGAAAGACACTCAACCAGTAGCGATGAGCTGCGCGAGCAAACGCCGCGGCTCGCATGATCCGTCTGCAGCCTTGAGCCGCCACGCTTTAACCGTCCCCCCGCAAACCGCGATCACAGCTGTTACTCCTGGAGACTAACGCCGGGCGAGACCCGTGCGGCGGAGAATCCCGGAACGGCCACTACTGCTATCGCGATCCCCAAGATTAGTGCCAATGTGAGAAACACTTGTGAGCCGCCGACCGAGAAAGGCGCGGGAAAGTCGGTAGTCGATCTCAGCCAGCGGTCGGCAAGGGCGTGCCCATAGAGGCCAAGAATCGCTCCCTCGGCGCAACCAATGACAAGCAAGATTGAGCTCTCGAGCAGGATGGACCACCACAGTCGAAGGGGATCGTACCCCCAGGTCTTCATCGCCGACAGCCGGGCGCGCCGCTGCCAGATTGCGGCACTGAGCGACGCGGCGATGGCAAGCGCACCGGTAACAAGGAGCAGCGTCGAAATCGCACCAAGGCTGCTAAGGCCTTGGCGGGCACTATTGTCGGTCTGGGCTTCTCGTTGACGGGAGGTTTGGACTCGCAGGGCCGAGCTTGGACCTAGCGCGGATTGAACCGCGTACCTGCTCTTTGTCAGGCTTACGCCAGGCTTTAGTGTGACTTCGTAGGCGCTGGGATCGGTCGTATGCCAACCTCTTACATAGTCCGGCGTAGTGAGCCCAATGGCCCCCACGGGCCATCCGAGATTCGTAGTGATGCCCGCAACCCCAAGCCTGAGGTTCCCCGATGGAGTTGGCAGGGTGAAGTGATCGCCCGTGTGCAAATCTCTTTCGGCGGCAAATCCTTGCGAGATGGTCGCCCAGCCACCACGACGCATTAGCTTGGTTGCCTGCTTGAAATTACCTTCGATCAGCTGACTCGACTGGATGACCGCTGGTGTATTGGGGTTGTGAACTCTAATCATCAGACGGCGATCGCCAACGTCCAGTAGTGCGCCCTGATCGGCGCGAACGGATGCGACACCTGGCGTGTGCTTGATAGTCGCCTGTATATTCCCTGGGTGAAAGCTGTCCGTATTGAATACGTTATCCCCAGTCGTGACCCACATGCTCGTGGTGTCCTCGTATTGAGCGACGGCGACTTCAATGCCGTGTATCAAATCGGTTCTGGCCCCGCCGATGGCGAGGCTCCCATATACAGCGAGCGCTGCTATTGCCGCAAGTGCCACGGATCTGGTGGCGGTCGCCTCGAGCTCGAGGACAGCTATCGATATGCCCCCTTTTGAGCGCTCACTCAAAGGCTTTAGTACGGCGATAACGACTATATAGGTGAAGGGCAGCAGGCATACCGCAGCGATTGCTAGCAGTGCTCCTCCGATGATTGTTAGCTGGGGTATCGTCAGGGCTACCACGCTTACGATCACGACTAGTGCGAGGCCGACGACAGCTAGCGTGTTTGTGGTAGATCGGGGGATGGTCTGTCCAGACTCGCCAGACTGGTGCATGACCATATCCATGGGGCGCTTGGAGCGAAGGTCAAGAAGGGGCCTGACTGAGGCCAAGAGTGCCGCGAGTGTGCCGCCGCCTGCCGCGATGAGAACTGTAGAGACCGTGATGGTCTGCGAGTTACCGATTGCGAATGCAGCGGAGAGATAGCTTGGCACACCACCAAAGAGCGTGTGAGAGAGCCACGCGCCAAGGGCGATCCCTACGGTCGAACCGGCGATGCCCAACATCAGTGCTTGCGCCATCAGCAGGAAGACGATCTGGGCTGGATCGTAGCCGTATGTCCGCAGCTCGGCGACCAGGCGGCGACGTTCCGGCATGGTAAGGAGCATTGCGTTGAGGGCAAGTAGAAAGCCCACCATTCCTGCGATAGCGGCAAAAAGCGTCGTCGACTGTTGGTTTGGCTTGGCCGCGACGTCGAGCAAGCGAAGCTCGTTGTCGGCCGAGGTCACGTTCACTCGTCCTGTCGTCGCGCGCCGAAGCTCGCTAGCTACCTTCGCTTGTGCTCCAGGTCTAGTCTCGATCAAAACATTTGTGACGCGACGCGTCTCACCTGTCAGCCGTTGAGCGTTGCTCAGCAGTGTTATCGCGATTGGACTGTCGGCGACGGCTCCGATCGTCTGGCTACCTAGCACAGCGCTGACTGCCACCGCCTGACGCTTCCCGTTGGAACGTAGGATTACGGTGTGATTTGGGCGCGCACCGATCACTTCCGCCACACTGGATGGCAAGCCGATCCCGGCTGAGACCAGGCCTGTCGCCCCGGAGCCAAGGTTACGTGTAGCCCGTGAGTTCAACGAGAGTTGTCGGGAGGTTGCGCCAATCAGCTGAATCGGCTCACTCCCTCGCGGGCCGGCGATCACGACGTCCTCTCGCAACAGGGGAGACGCGGCTTGTACTCCCGGCAGAGCTTCCACTTGCCGGGCCACTCCTTGGTCGATGCCCTCTTGTGAGCGCGCTACGAGCTGAAGTTGCGCTGAGCCGATCAGCTGGTGGACGAGACCACTGGCGGACCCGCCGATGCTGGTGTTGGCTACGAGCACGCCGAATACGAGCGCCACGCCGACCGCGATTCCGGCCATGGCCAATAGCTCTTGTGCTGCCCGTGTTCGCATCCGCCACGCATACAGGGTGAAGGGCAGGCCGATGCTCAATCCGAGGATCGTCGGCATTTTGCGCCTCATGCCAATGCCTTTTCCAGCTCCGTGTCGAGTCCGTCGCTGAGATGACCATCGCGCAGCGTGAGTACCCGGTCGACAAAGCGCTGGGCGTGCAGGTCGTGGGTGACCAGCAGCCCGGGAATTCCTCGCTCGTGGCATAGCTCCCGCAGCAGCTCAAGGATCTCCCGCGTGCGTTGACTGTCGAGGTTTCCCGTCGGCTCGTCGGCGAGCAGCAGTCGGGGATTGCCTGCGAGTGCCCTGGCGATTGCCACACGCTGCCGCTCGCCCATCGAGAGCTGTCCCGCACGCTGCTCCATGCGATTGCTCAAGCCGACCCGGTCAAGCCAAGGGCGCACGGTTTGCTGTGCTTCGCGCAGGCTTGGCCCTCCTGCCATCAACTTCAGAGCCGCGTTGTTGAGCGTGGTTGCTCCCGCCAGCAGGTGAAAGGACTGGAAGACAAAGCCAACGTCCTCACGCCGGTAACGTGCGCTGTCGCGGGCCGATAGCCGTGATATCTCCTTGCCATCGAAGCTGACGCTGCCCTTGTCTGGGTCGAGCAAGGCGGCGGCGATCAACAGGAGCGTGGTCTTGCCCGATCCGCTTGGGCCATACAGCGCCACAAGTTCTCCGGATGCGACCTTCAGCGAAATGCCGTCCACGGCTCTGACGATCTCTTCGCCGGCGGCATAGTGCTTGACGACTTCGCGCAGCTCCAGGGCGCTCATGAGAACGCGTCGCCCGCGCGTGGTGCGCGTGGAGCAGGCGAAGCGGGAAACGGCACGACCACGCCCTCTTGGTCCATCGAGCGCACTTCGCCGCTGGATACGGCCATCGTGCGTTGGGTCCCTGAGAGAGCTGCCAGGTTCTCCGAGGCGATCACCACCGCCAGATTCCGCTCATCGCCAAACGATCGCAACAGCGTGTACAGCTCATTGCCCTCCAGAGGGCTCGGTAGGACCGCCGGCTCGTCGACGAGCAACAGGCGCGGCTCACGCACGAGCGCCATCGCAAGAGCGACGCGCATCCGCTCCCCGAGTGTGAGGCGATCGGTTCGCACGTCGGCACATTCGATGGCATCGACGCGTGCGAGCGCCGCGCGGGCCAGGGTCCTCGCCTCTCGCATCGGCGTGCCGTCGCTCGCACAAGCGGTCGCGACCAGCTCGATCGCGGGGCGCACGATCTGCGTATGCCACTCCGAGCTGACGAGCGCGATCCCGCCGCCACGAAGTTGCCGTGCCCGCTCGCGTGCGGACATGGTCTGCAGGGCGCGACCGTCGAACCGGACGTCGCCGGAGTCGGGTTGCTCGATCCCCGCCATCACGCGCAGGAGCGTGGACTTACCCGAGCGCTTCGGGCCCCACATGCCCACAAAGTCGCCAGCATCGATCTCGAGCGATACGTCGTCCAGTACCACTATCTCTCGCCGCCCATCGACGTAGCGCTTGGTCACCTGCGTCATTGAGAGCAACGGCGCCATGCTCCTACCCAGCCTAAGACCCGAGCAGGGCACGAATCGTCTGGCGCGACAGATCTACCCACAGCAGCTCACCGTTGATCTGCTGGATAGACGCTTCGCGCGCCAGGAACATCATCGCGGCGCGCAGCGAATGCCGCGCCGGCAAGCCGGCCTGGATCTCGGCACGCTTGGCGAACAAGGCCCGCTCATGGCTATTCAAAGCGACCAGCAGCCTCGGCAAGTCCTCCTGCCGGGCCACGACCATCCTCGCTTGCAGCTGTAATTGGGCCTGCTCGAGCGTGAAGGGACTGTCCATCCACGCCACCAGCGCTGACTCGGCCGAGCCGGTCGCGCTGTAGACGATTCGCGCCGAGTTCGTCTCGCCGGGAGAGTGGGAGACGATCAGGCCTTCCTTGCGCAACCCACGCAGCATTCGGTACAGACTGGGGCGCAGGATCGACCAGCTGGGCCCCAACTGCCGCTCCAACCGGTTCGCCAGCTCATAGCCATAGCTCGGTCCCTGCACGAGCAGGCCAAGCACTGCCCCCTTTAGTGGGGACTGGTTCGTAGAGACTGCTTGATTGCCCGCTGAAGCTTCCATCTATCCCTGCCTCTCCCGAAAGCACCGGGAACTTTACATGACGCCAGATGCCGGCGTGTGCCGGATGTTTCCGACCCATGGAACTGGCCGTCAATGGGCCCGAACATCCGTCGATTTTGACCATCGGAAGATTATTGGCGACTAGCATTCTGGCCGGATAGAGACGGACCGGCAGTTAATTGACAGGGGGGTGAGCATGGGCTCACCAACGACATGGATGTCGAGGGCGGCGATCTGAGTCGTCCCGACCCGATTGGAAAGGAATCTGCGACATGTCTTTGATGAGAGGTCTCTTTGGTCGTTCGCTCTTTGTTTTGGCTGCCTTCGCTTCGGTTGCCCTCGTAATCGCGTTCGTAGCGGTGTGTTTGGTGGCTGTGGGCCCGGCTAGTGCGGCAAGTGGCGGGAGCGCGCTGGCAGGGCAATACCACGTGTACAGCTGCCGGATGCCGAATGGCGAAGTTGCGCCCACGGATGGGTGGAGTGGAGAGAAATCCGGGGTATCCGCCTCCACCGGAGACACTTGCGCGACGGGGGGTGCGCTTGTTGCGGCGCTGGGTGACGGTACGACCCACGAAGTCGAAGCAGATCGTGCCACGTTGATATTTAGTGCCCCTGCCGAAATGACGATTGCATCGGCCGCACTTTTGCGAGCCGGTGACGCTGATGGGGGGTGGGCCACCAATGCCACTTATGAGTTTTGGCTTTCTGGGCCTGAAAACAATGAGACTGAAGCTGATGTCATCGATCAGTGTGTCGCTGAGTTTGGTTGTCCCGCAGGCGCAGGTAATACAAGCAGCGTCAAATCTGCGTCAAACATTGTGACGGTGCCCCCCGAAAACCTAGGGACTCATCTGTATGCGGATGTGGCCTGTGGTGGCAATCCGAAATTTGTGTGCCCAAGCGGCAAAGGAGACCCCGACGGCTACGCTGCCGTCGTCTACCTCTACGCGGCCGACCTCGTCCTCTCTCAGTCTTCTCAGCCCACGGTCTCCAGTGTCGAAGGCGAACTTGCTACTGCCCCCACGCTCTCAGGCATAGCCGACTTGGCCTTGCATGCTTCTGACTCCGGCTCAGGTGTCTACCAAGCAGTCTTCACTCTCGATGGCTCCGAAGTGGGTCGCACTGTGCTCGACTCCTCTTCGCACTGTCGCGACGTTGGGCAGACCAATGATGGGCTGCCTGCGTTTCTCTACCTCCAGCCGTGTGCCTCTGCTCTGAACGCCGATCTCCAGTTCGACACGACCGCTTTCTCCGACGGCACTCACCATCTCGTCGTCTCCGTCACCAATGCTGCCGGTAACTCGACGGTCGCCTTGGATCGCAAGATCAGTGTGCTCAACCACCCCTCGGTCTCGCGTCCGCCGGAAACACCTACCCAGCCTCAACAGCCCTCCCCACCTGGACAGGGGCCCGCGCTCACCGATACGCACGAACAGCTATCCCTTCCCGTCCCCGCTCCGCAGTCCCTCGGGGACAATGGCTCAACCACATCGGTTGGCGCCACCATGCAGGTTCACTGGGCCACCACCGCCCACGCTTCACTTGCTGGGGCCTACGGTCGCGCTCAGACTGCCGCCGGGCGGCTTACTTCGATCCTTGGCGCGCCGCTTGCTGGGGCCACCGTTCAGGTCCTCTCCACGCCTGCTTTCCAGGGCGCCCACACGCGCTCGCTCATGTCTGTTCATACCGCATCTGACGGCTCATTCCGTGTGCGCTTGCCCGCCTCCACGTCGTCCACCCATCTCACCTTCGCCTACTCCTCCCATCCCGGCCAACCCGTCCCCGATGTCACCGCTTCGCTCTCGCTCACAGTTCCCGCCCGTGTCTCCCTGCGTGTCATCCCACGCGTCTCCCACGTTGGCGGCACGATCGCCTTCAGCGGTGTCCTCTCCGGTGCTTTCCTGCCACGCGGTGGCAAGCAACTGGTCCTCGAGGCTCGCTCTCTGCATGGTCCTTGGCGTCAGTTCCATGTGCTCTCGACTCGTGCCCATGGCCGTTTCCGTGCCAACTACCGCTTCCGTCTCCCCGGGCCGATCGACTACCAGTTCCGCGCCGTCTGCTCCCGCGAGGCCGACTTTCCCTACGGCACCGGGACCTCACGCGTGGTGCGGGTGCATGAGCGGTGAGGATCCTCTTTGGGCTCACGATCATTTGGTTGAGACGTGCCGCGAATTAGCGCTTTCTATGGAATAACGATCTGGATGTACTGGAATGAGGGTGCGCACGCGCGGGCGCATTTCCACGCTCGGTATGCCGGTCAAGTGGCGTCGATCGATTTTGCCGGCGTAGTGATCGCTGGGTCGCTGCCACAGCGTGCGCTCGCACTCGTGATCGAGTGGACAACTCTTCACCGTGAAGAGTTGATCGCGAACTGGGAGCGCGCTCGCCGCGAAGAACCTCTAGAGCAGATCGAATCGCTGTCGTAACATGGTCTTTGTGGAGCAACTTCAGGATGTCACGAGTGTGGAGGTCATTGGCGCGCATCGGCTGTGCCTGACTTTTGACGACGGAACAGTCGGCGAGGTCGACTTCACCGAGCGCGAGTGGCGCGGTGTCTTTGAGCCGCTACGCGATCCTGCCTACTTCGCCCAGGTGGTAGTGGACCAGGAAGCGGGCACCATCACTTGGCCAAACGGCGTGGACATGGCACCTGAGCCTCTCTATGCAGAGGCCCGTCAGGGCAGCACCCACCCAACGGCTGCGAGAGCATAGCCTCAGCCCCTATCTCAGGCGTGAGAGGCGACAACCAGGCCGACCTGGGCTCGTCAACGGGCCAGTCCGTCGACCCCGCCTTCTGGCGGGACCGGCGCGTTTTGGTCACTGGCCACACCGGCTTCAAGGGGGCTTGGCTTTCCCTGTGGCTGCAATCCTTCGGTGCCCAGGTCTTCGGGGTATCGCTTGGCGACCCGCCCTCCACGCCCTCCTTGTACAAGCTCGCCTGCGTGGCGCAAGGAATGGTCGACAGTGTCGCTTGCGACATTCGCGATGCCTCTGCCCTTGCCCGCGCCATTGTGAACGCCAAGCCCGAGGTCGTCATTCACATGGCCGCCCAGCCGTTCGTACGGCGCTCCTTCGCGGCTCCGCGCCAGACGTATGACACGAATGTCATGGGCACCCTCAACTTGCTCGAGGCCATCCGTGCCTGCCCGTCCGTGCAGACTTGCCTCATCGTCACCTCCGACAAGTGCTACGAGAACCGCGAGTCTCCGCTGCCCTATCGCGAGACCGATCCGCTGGGCGGCCACGATCCTTACTCCTCATCCAAGGCGGCCGCCGAGATCCTCACATCCGCCTACCGGCGCTCTTTCTTCTCCGATCCCGATGCCCCCCGGGTCGTCACCGCCCGCGCGGGAAACGTGATCGGCGGCGGTGACTTCGGTGAGGATCGCCTCATTCCGGACATCGTCCGGGCCACACTCGCTGGTGAAGACTTGCGCCTGCGCAATCCTGCCGCTGTGCGGCCTTGGCAGCACGTCCTCTCTCCTTTGTCCGGCTATCTCGTGCTCCTCCAAGCTTTGTCCCGGTCG
The DNA here is from genome assembly GCA_963746645.1 of uncultured Solirubrobacterales bacterium. Classification (GTDB taxonomy): domain Bacteria; phylum Actinomycetota; class Thermoleophilia; order Solirubrobacterales; family Solirubrobacteraceae; genus Palsa-744. The sequence goes on along the minus strand of CAVVBQ010000005.1, from coordinate 1,657,684 downwards.
GCGGATCTCGCCCAGGCTTGGAACTTCGGCCCGGACCCCTCTGATGCACGCACCGTGGAGTGGATCGTGCGGCGCCTGTCCCACTTGTGGCCGGATAGCGGCCTGTCTTGGACTATTGACCCCGGTCCTCATCCACACGAGGCGGGATTGCTCTCCCTGGACTCCTCACTCGCCCGGGACAGGCTCGGCTGGGTGCCAGTCGTCGGCTTGGAGGATGGTCTGGCCGCCACCATCTCTTGGTATCGCGAGTGGCGGGACGGAAAGGACGCCCAAGCGCTCACGCTCGGGCAGCTCGCTACGCTCGGGCACCCCGTCATCCCCAGTGGCTAAACCGCCGGCGGCCCACTCGCTTGTGCGTAGCTTCTCGTCTCTGGTTTACGCTTGCGCCGTGACGCTTGGCTTGGGGCACGGTCCCTCATGAACCGGAGCCTTCCTCCTAAGATCGGGATCAACGCGCTCTTCCTGGAGCCACGCATGGGGGGCCTCGACACGTACGTCCGCGCGCTCGTGCCCCACTTGGTGCGACTCGCTCCAGAGGTTCGCTTCAGCGTCTTCTGTAGCCCCGGTGGGCGCGCCTACCTGGAAGAGGAGGGCTGGGAGGGTCAGGTCGAGCTCCTCACCCCGCCGATCATCGGCAGGCGCGGACTCAAGGCCATCGGCGAGCTCACCTTGCTTGGTGCGATCGCGGGGCGCCGCGTCGATCTCTTGCACAGCGTGGCTTTGACCGCGCCCCTGCGGACCAAGGCGGTGAACGTGGTCACGCTCGCCGATGTCACTTGGCTCGTCGCGCCCGACCCTGGCGACTCTGGCACGATCCGCGTCTGGCGCTTGCTCGTGCCACCCGTAGCGCGCCGAGCTGATCGCGTGATCGCCCTCTCGGATGCCGGTGCCCAGCACTTGGTCGAGTACCTGCGCGTACCCCGCGAGCGCATCGACGCGATTCCGCTCGCTGCCGGCACTAGCGCTCGCAAGCCACCCACGCCGGAGGCCGAGCTGCGCGCACGCCTCGGCCTGGGCGCCGGGCCAGTGGTTCTCACCGTCTCTGCCAAGCGGGTCCACAAGAACCTCATCCGCTTGATTCGCGCGATGGCCTTCGTGGCCGAGCGTCATCCCGATGCAGTGCTCGTGCTGCCCGGTAACGCCACCGACCACGAACGTGACTTGCGCGAGGCTGCTGGCGAGCTCGGGCTCGAGAAAAATGTGGTGTTCCCCGAGTACGTCAGTGGCGAGGACCTTGAGGGCCTCTACGCGCTCGCGGGCTGTTTCGTTTTCGCCTCGGTCAACGAGGGCTTCGGCATCCCGATCCTCGAGGCCATGGCTCGCGGTGTGCCCGTCGCCTGCTCACATGCCTCGGCCTTGCCGGAGGTCGCGGGCGACGCTGCACGTTACTTCGACCCCTTCGACGTCACCGACATGGGCGAGGCCTTGCTCGAGCTGCTCGAGGACCGCGAGCTAGCTGCCCGTCTGATCGAGCGGGGCCGCGCGCGCGAGGCCACTTTCACGTGGGAGGCCACCGCCCACATGACGCTCGAAAGCTATGAGCGTGCTTGGAGGGCCCGAGCGTGAGCGGGGAGGACGGATCGCTCGAGGCCGCCGTCGCCGCGCCGCTCATGGTGGATGACCTCGAAGTGCTCGACACTCCCGGGGCAGGCACCTTGATCATTCGCGGCGGCGCCATGCGCTTCGGCGGCTATGCCGCCGCGGTCGCTCTCTCGGTTCTCTCGACGGCGCTGCTCACGCGCTACCTCGAACCGGCCGGTTTCAGCCGCTATACGACCGTCCTCTCCCTCGTCGGCGTTGTCGCAGTCGTGACCGACGCTGGCATGTCGAGCCTCGGCACGCGCGAGTTCGCGGTTCGCTCCGGTCCCGACCGTGACGCTTTGATGCGCGACCTTCTCGGCCTGCGTGTCACTCTCACCTTGGTCGGGGTCCTCTTCGCCTTTGCCTTCGCCCTCGCCGCCGGCTACGACCAGGCACTCCTGCTCGGCACGCTCGCCGCGAGCCTCGCCACGGTCGCCTTGGTGTTCCAGCACACCCTCTCGATCCCGCTCTCCGCATCTTTGCGGCTCGGGACCCTCTCACTGCTCGAGCTTGTACGCCAAGCATTGACGGTCGGCGCGATCGTCGTGCTCGTGCTCGCCGGAGCCGGGATCCTGCCGCTGCTCGCGGTCACGCTCCTGGCGAACCTCGTTGCTCGTGCCCGTTGACCGCCATGTTCGTCCGCGGTCAGATCTCGATGCGGCTGGAGCTCCATCCTCGCCGCTGGCTTGGCCTGCTCGGCCTGACCGTGTCCTTCTCGCTTGGCGACCGCCGTGGGCACGATCTACCTCTACACGGCCCAAATCCTCACGAGCCTCGTCGCGACCGCCCACCAGAGTGGCCTGTTCGCTGCACCGTTTCGGGTCTTCGTTGTGACCGCGGGCATTCCAGGCCTGCTCGTCGGAGGCGCTCTGCCGATGCTCGCCCGGGCAGCCCGCGATGACCGCCAGCGGCTCGCCTATGCGCTGCAACGCATCTTCGAGGTGTCGCTTGATCCTAGGCGTCGCTGCGGTTCTCGCGACCTTGGCGGGAGCAAAATTCATCATCGCCGTCGTCGCCGGGCCGACCTTCGTCGGCTCGGCCCCGGTCCTACAGATCCTCGGCGTGGCGATGCTCGCGTCCTTTCTCACGGCAGGCTGGGGCTTCGCGCTCATCTCGATCAAGCGCTATCGCGGCCTCCTGCTCGCCAACGGCGCGGCGCTCGTGGTGAGCTGCGTGCTCACTCTCACGCTCGCCTCCACCCATGGGGCTCGCGGTGCCGCCATAGCGACACTGTGCGGCGAGGTCACGCTCTCGGCGGGCTCGCTCCTGGCTCTGTTGCGTGGCCATCCCGAGTACCGCCCTGCCCTCGGAGTGGCGGGCAAGGTCGCGCTTGCCGCCGCCCCCGGGCTCGCGATCGTGATCGCCCTCAACCTGACCTCCTTCGTCTCGCTCGTGCTCGCCCTTGTGCTCTACGGGCTGCTGATCTTGCTCACGAAAGCCGCCCCCCGGGAGCTCCTCGAGCTGGTGCCCGGCCTTGGCCGAAACCGCTCTCCACGCTCCTCCACCCAGTAGCCTGCCGCCCGTGACCGCCACCTCCGTGCAGCCGGCCTACCGGCCCATCTCGCGCTTCCTACCGGGTCCCCTGCGGGCCCTCTTGCGTCATCCCCGCGTCGAGCCCCACGTGGTTGCCGTGCTGCGCGGCCGTCTCGTGCATGAGACGCCCAGGTTCGCACTGGGGGAGCTCGCGGGCCGGCGGGTCGAGCGGACATACCGTGTGCGTGCGAACGGCTTGCGCGCCGTGATCGTGCATGGCACCTCAGACGCGGCTTCGCTCGATCAGGCCTATTACGAGTGCGCCCACGAGCCGCCACCTGGGGCGCTCGCTGTGCTGGACGGGCTTGGCCACCCGCCGCGCGCGCTCGACTTGGGCGCCAACATCGGTATGTGGGGCCTTTGGCTGCACGGGCGCTTCCCCGGAGCCCACGTCCTCGCCCTGGAGCCCGACCCCTACAACGTCGCTCGCCACCGGCGCCAGATCGAGCTCAACGGCTTGGACGGCTCCTGGGAGGTGCTCGAAGCGGCCGCGGTTACCTCGGACGGGCCGATCTCCTTCACCGTCGGTCAGGCCACCACCGGTCGCGTCACCGAGGGCGACACCGTTGGAGCTGCGGTCGTCGCCGGTCGCGATGTCTTCGGCTTGCTCAAGGGAATCGACCTCCTGAAGATCGACATCGAGGGGAGTGAGTGGCCAATCCTCGCCGACCCTCGCTCCGCCGACCTGCAAGTCCCGGTCGTGACGGTCGAGTACCACGCTCACGGAGCTCCCAGCGGGGATCCCGTCGAGGCGGTCAGCGCGGCCTTGGAGCGCGCGGGCTACGTGACCGAGCCGACACTCGACAGTGCCCCGGGCTTCGGCGTGGTCTGGGGATGGAAGCCGCATTGCGAGTCGGCCTCAACCTGATCTTCCTAGGTGAGCGAGCCGGCGGCACCGGCCGCTACGCGCGCGAACTGCCCGGCGCGCTCCTGAGTGCCGATCCCTCGGTTGAGCTGCACCTGTTCGTCTCGCGCGACGTTCCCGCCGAGCTGCGTTCGCAGCCCTGGTCCCAGGACGTGCGCTGGGTGGACTGCCCTGTCGGGCTGCGCGATCAGCGCAGCCACTTGGTGTTCCAGTTCACCATTCTTCCCCTGCTCGCCGCTGCGCGTCGCCTCGACGTCCTGCACAGTCTCGCCAACCTTGGACCCGCGCTCACGCCGCGAGTTGCGAGCGCAATCTCGCTGCTCGACCTGATCTGGATGCGTCCTGTCGAGGACTGGGGCGGCACCGTTCGCTGGCAGCGCTCGCTCGCTCGCCTGGCCAAGCACGACGTGCGCCACGCCAACCGCATATTTGCGATCTCACAGGCAGCCGCCGAGAGCATGACCGGCCTTCTCGACTTGCCCCGCGAGCGCATCCACGTCACACCTCTCGCGGCAAACGCCCCGAGCGTGCAGCCTGCGAGCGAGCAGTCGGTGCGCTCGGAGCTAGCACTCGGGGATGCCCGTGTGCTCCTGTCGGTCGCCCAGAAGCGGCCCTACAAGAACCTGCACCGGCTGATCCGCGCTCTTCCCGACTTGGACGAGGACGTAGTGCTCGTGCTCCCCGGTGCGCCGACGCCGCACGAGCAGGAGCTGAAGGCGCTCGCCGGCCAGCTTGAGGTCGCCGAGCGAGTGCGCTTCGTCGAGTGGCTCTCCGAGGAGCAGCTGGAGGGTCTCTATGCGATCAGCAGCGCCTTCGTCCTGCCTTCACAGGTCGAGGGCTTCGGGCTGCCGGTAATCGAGGCGATGCTGCGGGGGGTGCCTGTCGCTTGCTCGCGGATTCCCGCGCTCGTCGAGGTCGCGGGCGACGCTGCTCTGACGTTCGATCCCGAGCGCCAAGAGGAGGTCACCGCCGCGATCGCGCGCCTGCTCGGCGACCGGGCCTTTGCGCAGCGGCTGGCCGCGGGAGGACCGGCGCGCGCGGGTGAGTTCACCTGGGAGCGAACCGGAAGCACCACGCTCGAGGGCTATCGCCAGGCGATCGCCTCCAGGGTCTAGTCTGCGCTGCCGTGCCCAAAGTGCTGATCGTCCGTGGCCATCAGGTCACCCCTTGGGAGCTTCAGCCCTGGCGCGAGCTGCCCGAGCGCTTCGAGGTCTCCTTCCTTCTCACCGGCTCCAACCAGTTCGCCGCTCCCGATGGCCTGCGGTCGGTTCGCATTCGCTCTCTACGCGACCTGCTGCCCGGCGGCGTTGCCGGCGAGCTCGGCGCGAAGGTTCTCGGCGACCGCTACCTGTCGGCCAATGAGGCGTTCGCAGCGGCCGACATCGTGCACGCCGAGGAGCTCTCCTACTGGTTTTCCGCCGAGGCAGCCAAGCGCCGTTCGCGTCACGGCTTCAAGCTCGTGCAGACCATCTGGGAGACGCTGCCGATGATGGCCGGCTATCGCAACCGCCATGCTCGCCGCTACCGCGAGCTGGTCTTGGCGCAGACCGACCTGTTTTTGCCGGCCACCGAGCGGGCGGCGCTAGCGTTGCGTCTGGAGGGCGTAAGCACTGAGCGCATGCTGGTCTGCCCGCCTGGCATAGACACCACTCGCTTCGCCGCCGGCCCTGTCGACACGGCGCCTGCCGAGCACACGATCCTCTCGCCCGGGCGGCTGTCGTGGGAGAAGGGCCACCATGACGTCCTGCGCGCGCTCGCCCTCCTGCACCGCGGGATCGTCACCCGCCCGGACGGCGAGACCGTCAAGCCACACCTATCGATCGTCGGCTCCGGTCCCGAGCAGGAGCGGCTGCGCGAGCATGCGCGCGAGCTGGGCTTGGCCGACTTCGTGCGGATTGGTGGCGTTCCCTACGAGCAGATGCCCGCCGTGTTCGCGGGTGCCTCGGCGATGGTGCTTGCCAGCCAGTCCTCGGCAACCGCCTCCTACCACCCGCTGGGGATCCCTCATGCCTTCTGGGAGGAGCAGTTCGGTTACGTGTTCGCTGAGGCGATGGCCTCTGGGCTTGCGATCGTCACGACCACCAACGGCGCCATACCCGAGGTAGTCGGCGGCGGGTGCGTGGACTTGGTGGCGTCCGGCGACTGGCCGGCGATCGCGCGTGCGCTGGCCGCCGGGCCGCTCAGCCGGGCTCCCGGCGAGCGCGTCCACCATCCGCCGGAGCTGGTCGAGCGCTATTCCACCACCGCGGCCGCACGCCGCTTGGCCGCCGCATACGATCTGCTCGATGGAGCCTGAGCCCACCGCGCCGAGGGGCCCCTCATGAGCCTGCTCGGAGGCCTGACCGACCCCCACCGCTTCGACCTGGTGCCCACCGGGCCCGGTGCGATCCTTGACATCGGCTGTGGTTCGTCAAAGACGCCGGGAGCCGTCGGCCTTGACATCTCGGCCGACACGGACGCCGACATCGTGCACAACCTCGACGTGTTCCCCTATCCGATCGAGGACGACAGTTTCGACCAGATCCTTTTGCAGGATGTGATCGAGCACGTCCTCGAACCGATCCGGGTGTTCGAGGAACTGCATCGCATCAGTCGTCCAGGTGCACGCATACAGCTGCGCACCCCCCACTTCTCCTCGGTGCTTGCCTACGGCGATCCCACGCACCGCCACTACTTCTCCACGCTCGCGATTGCCTCACTGGCCGAGCCCCGCTTCGCTCACTACACAGACGTTCGCTTCCGCATCGTCCACATCAGCCTGGATCTGTGGCTGCCGTTTCGACTGCTTGGCTTGGAGTTCCTGGCGAACCGAGCTGCGAGCTTCTACGAGAAGTACTTGGCCTTTCGCTTCCCGAGCATGAACATTCGCGCGGAGTTCGAAGCGATCAAGTGAGCTGGGGCCAAGCGCTCCCTATGCGCTAGCGCTGGCATGGCTCAAGGTCTCAAGCACGATCTCGGCGAAGCGCGCCCACGAGAACTCGGCGGCGCGCAGCTTGGCAGCTCGCGCAAGCTCGGCTCTGTGGGGCTCGTCGCCGAGCATCCGTTGCAGCCCCGACTCGATCGACGCAGTGCTGTGCGGGTCGACATAGTCGACCGCTTCGCCGCCGACCTCGGGCAGAGAGGACACATTCGAGGTGAGTACTGCCGCCCCGGCGGCCATCGCCTCGAGCACGGGCAGGCCGAAGCCCTCGCCGAGCGAGGGGTAGCAGAAGACCGCGCAGCGACGGTAGAGCTCGGCGAGTGCCGCATCCGATACGTAGCCGAGCATCGTGCAGCGTGGACCCAGCGAACGCAGCGCGTCGAGCGTCTCGCCCGTCTCCCAGCCGAGCGCCCCCACAACCACGAGCGGGTGTCGTTCCTGAAGATCGCTATCAAGCTTCGTGTAGGCAGCCACAAGCCGGGGCAGGTTCTTGCGCGGCTCGAGCGTGCCTACAGCCAAGACAAAGCCGGCTGCCGGCAACGTCGCCGCCTCGGCCGGCTCGAGTCGAGTCCGACAGCGCGGGAGCGGTCCCAAGCGGTGCCACGACAGTGCGACCGGCCGCCTTGGGGAAGCGGGAGATGAGCCCATCGGCAGTGGCTTGGGAGATCGCCAGCAGCGCGGCGGAGCGACGCACCGCAGGTCCAAGCGTCAAGCGCTCGATCACGCTCGAGCGGCGGTTGGGGCGCATCGCGGGTTCGAAGGTGACCATGTCGTACACGATCGGCACAGTCGCTATGCGCGCGAAGAGGACGGTCAGGTAGGAGTTAGAGGAGAGCAGCACGTCGCACTCCCGGCTGGCAGCTCGTGCAGCGAGCACGTTCCACCAGGGATCGGATGCTTTGAGCAGTCGCCACGAGAAGCGCTCATCCAGCGGCTCCTTCCAGGGGGTGCGTGCATAGAGAACGAAGCGGTGCTCGTCTCCAACGCGTGCCGCAAGCTCCCGCAGCAGCTCGCGCACGACGCGTCCGCGCCCGGCGGGCACCTCGCTGGCCGCGCGCGCGTCGATGCCGATCGTGAGTGGCGAGGTGGTGGTCAATGCAAACGGGTCCAATAGGTGCCGCGCCCGGCGCCGTGACGCTCGATCATGCCCGTTCTTGGGGTAAGGGCAGTTCTAAGGGCATCCTTGTGGGCCAAAAGGATAGGTTTTCTGGCCTGGGGGACAGGGTTTCCGCTGGTGGGATAGTCCTCCGCTAGCCTGCGCCCGGCGATGCACGTTGGCCTGAACCTGATCTTCCTCGTGCCCGGCGAGACCGGTGGCATGGAGGTGGCGGCGCGCGAGTTGATCCCCGCGCTGGTCAAGGCAGCGCCAGACGTGCGCTTCACCGCCTTCGTCAACCGCGAGGCCGCCGCCGCCAAAGACGGCCCCTGGGGCGAGCTATTGCCGGCGGTGACAGTGCCGGTGAACGCACGCAACCGTGTGCAGTGGGTGCGCGGCGAGCAGCTGCTCCTGCCGCGACTCGCCGCCCGCGCGGGCGTCGATCTCGTGCACAGCCTTGCCAGCACCGCACCTGCGTGGGGGCGCTTTCGCCGCGTGGTCACGGTCCACGATCTGATCTATGCGCGCTTTCCCGAGGCGCACGCGGGCATCCGCGACCTGGGCATGAAGCTGCTCGTGCCGCTCGGCGTGCGTCGCTCGGATCGCGTGATCGTCGATTCGCACAGCACCCAACGCGACCTGGTCGAGCTGTTGCGCACGCCCGCCGAGCGCATCGACGTGGTTCCGCTTGGGATCGGCGCGCTCGAGCGCGCGCGAGCCGCTTGGGGAGCGAGCCTTGCGCGAGCGCTTCGAGCTCGGTGATCGCCGGATCGTGCTCAGTCTGTCGGCCAAGCGTCCGCACAAGAACCTGCTCGCGCTGATCGGGGCCTTGGCGCTGATCCCCGCCGAGCGCCGCCCGCTGCTGGTGCTCCCCGGGTATCCCACCGCGCACGAGGCGGACCTGCGCGCGCGTGCACGCGCGCATGGGCGTGGAGGGGGACGTGCGCTTCCTCGGCTGGCTCTCGGGCGAGGAGTTCGAGGGGCTGTGGCAGGTGGCTGAGGTGTTCGTCTATCCCTCGCTTGTACGAGGGCTTCGGCCTGCCCGTGCTCGAGGCGATGGCACGCGGCGTGCCGGTGGCGTGCTCCAATGCCTCCTCCCTGCCGGAGGTCGCGGGCGAGGCGGCGCTCACGTTCGACCCTCACGACGAGCGTGCGATCGCCGCTGCGCTCGAGCGCCTGCTCTCAGACCGGACCGAGGCTCGAGCGGCTGCGTGCGCTTGGCCTGGAGCGCGCACGCGAGTTCACCTGGGAGCGCACCGCGCGCATGACCTTGGAGAGCTACCGGCGCGCGTTGGTAGCCGGCTGAGTCTCTTGCGGCAGGGGTGAAGTAGTCCGCAAAGTGCTGCCCCACGCGCGCGCGGCCTTTAACAGACTCGCTTGGTTACCAGGCCGCGCGCCTGCGCGAGTCATGCGTTTGCGACACATAGCTATCCAGCACCACGCGCGAGGAGGCCTCCAAGGACAGCTCCTCGGCGTTCTCGGCAAACCAGCGGGCCGTGCTCTCGCGCATGCTCATCCCGGCTTCGTGCACGCGCACGATCGCCTCGGCGATCGCCTCGGGGTCGGCGCTCGCGGCGATCATGCCGTTGACGCCCTCCTCGACCAGCTCCACGGCGGCGTTGTCGGGCGCGGCGACCACCACCGCCGGCGTGGCGTGGGCTGAGGCCTCGACGACCACCATGCCGTAGCCCTCGCGCTCGGAGGGCAGCAGCACGCACAGGGCGCGACGCATGTCGGCCTCCACGGCTTCTCCGCTCGGCGAAGCCCGGTGCGGAGATGAACGACGCCGGCGTCGTGCTCGGCGATCGCGGCGTGCAAGGCCTCGCGCTCGGGGCCGTCGCCGTAGAAGACGCCGCGCAGGCCCTCGATTCGCTGCGCGGCCAGGGCTACGGCGGCCACGCCGGCGGTGACTCGCTTCTCGGGGATCAGGCGCCCGGCGAACAGCACGAGCGGGTCGGCCTGCACGGGGGAGGGGAGGTCGTCGGGTCGGTAGGGCCTGCGTACAGCCCGCGCAAGACCGTGACCGGGCCGCGCAGGCCCGCTTCGCGCAGGCGCGCGGCGTGCAGCTCGCGAGAAGCAGAAAGCGCGTTGGGGGACGCGCGCGCACAGGCGCTGCACCAGCTCGCCCATGCGCCCGCCGAGGCCGCCGAGGTAGGAGCGCCAGTAGTCGCGGCTCCACACCTCAAACCAGTCGACGACGAGGCCGTAGCGCGCGAGCGGGCGCGCCAGCGCGGCGGCGAGCAGCGAGAAGTAGGGGAAGGCGCAGGTGTGCACGACGTCGTAGCGGCGGCCGTGGCGCAGCAGGTGCCAGAGCACGCCGGCGCCGAACACGAGCGGAGGCAGGATGCGCCGGCGAGGGCCGGTGTACAGCGCCATGCGCGGGCCGGCGGCGACGACGCGAATGCGCGGGTCGAGGTCGAGCCGCTCGCCGCGATTCCACTGGCGCAGCGTCAGATAGGTCACCTCGTGCCCCTCGGCCACCAGTCGCTCGGCCAGGTTGCGATACCAGCGCTCGGCGCCGCCGACCGTGTACGGGAACAGGCAGTCGTAGATCAGGCAGACGCGCATGGGGGGAGAGACTGCCAGGAAGAGGCCTTCGCCGATCCGACGGTGCCTTCGCGGGAGAGCCGTGCAAGGCTCCTCCGGGCCGTCCGCTAGCATCTAGGACCGAAAAGCGCGCCGTTTTCTGAGACTGGTGCGCCACTTTTCGGCTCGTCAGGCGTTTATCCCGGCGAGGCCGAAGACCCGAAGAGAACGGGCGCCGGACGACCAAGCCATGAGCACCGCACAGAAGAGCAGGCCCACCGCGTCGAGGCCACCGAGGACACCGCAATCGACGCTTGTGTCGGTTGTGATCCCGTGCCTGAACGAGGCGGAGAACATCGAGGAGTGCGTGACGACCGCGCGCGAGGTGCTCGAGCAAGGAGGGCATCGACGGCGAAGTGCTGGTCGTGGACAACGCCTCCGAAGACGACTCGGCGGCGCTTGGCGGCGGCGGCAGGCGCGCGCGTGGTCTCAGAACCCCGCCGCGGCTACGGCAGCGCCTACCTGGCCGGCTTTGCGGCCGCGCAAGGGCCGCTACATCGTGATGGCCGACGCCGACCTGACCTACGACTTCAACGAGATCCCCCACTTCGTGGCCGAGCTCGAAGGCGGCGCGGAGCTGGTGATGGGCGACCGCATGGACAACATCCAGCCGGGGGCGATGCCGTGGCTGCACCGCTACATCGGCAACCCGATCCTCACGGGGCTGCTCAACCTGTTCTTCCGCACGGGCGTCAAGGACGCCCACTGCGGGATGCGCGCCCTGCGCACCGATGTGCTGCCGCGCCTGGACCTGCGCACGACCGGCATGGAGTTCGCCTCGGAGATGGTGATCAGGGCCTCCAAGGAGAAACTGAAGATCGCCGAGTTCCCGATCGAATACCACCCGCGCGGGGGCGAGTCGAAGCTGTCGAGCTTCAGCGACGGGTGGCGCCACCTGCGCTTCCTGCTCGTGCACAGCCCCACGCACCTGTTCATCGTGCCGGGCACGGTGCTGGCCGGGATCGGCACGCTGATCGTGGCGCTGGTCGGCGGTGGCCTCGACTTCTTCGGGCGCTCCTGGGGTATCCATGCGCTGATCGGAGGGGCGCTGCTGATGGTGGTCGGCACGCAGGTGCTCGCGCTCGGTCTGTGCGCGCACGCCTATGGCACCTATTACATGGGCGAGCGCGACCCCTGGTTTGACCGGATGCGGGCGCGCTTCCGGCTCGAGCACGGGCTGATGCTCGGCGGCCTGTTCGTGCTGATGGGGCTCGTCTTGGGCGGGATCATCGTGGGCACGTGGATCTCCCACGGCTTTGGCTCGCTCGCCGACGAACACATGGCGGTGGTGGCCGCGACGCTGATCATCGTGGGCATCCAGATCTTCTTCTCCTCGTTCTTGTTGAGCATTCTCGGGTTGCGTCGCGGCGCGTAGGCGCCAGCCTAAACCGTGCGTAACGACCTGATGGCCGTCCTCGGGGCGCCCGTGGCCTTGTGGGTGGTGTGCCTGGGCTGTGGCCTGGCCCTCGAGCGCCTGCTGCAGGTGCGCTTGAGCAACGCGCTGCTGCTGCCGCTCGGGCTGTGTGTGGCGCTGGTGCTTGATCTACCCCGGCTATGCGGCCGGCGCCGGCGATGCGCTCGCGATCGGGCTGCTCGTGGTGGTGAGCTCTGGCGGGGCTCGTGTTCGCCAAGGACGGCCTGCGCGCGCGCTTGAACCCGGGCTGGCCGGGCGTGGCGGGCCTGGCCGCCTATGTGCTCTACATGCTGCCCGTGATCGCCTACGGGCACTGGACGTGGGTCGGGCTATGACTTCGTCAACGACTCGGCTTCGAGATGCTGCTTGGCGAGCCACATCAAGGGCTATGGGCTGACGCTCGGCAACATCCCGCTGACCAGCGAGCAGCAGTTCCTGATGTCCTACCTGAACAGCGGCTATCCGCTCGGCACGCAGTCGCTGCTGGGCACGCTCAGCGGGTTGACCGACACCGACGTGGCGGTGCTCTACCAGGGCTTCATCGCGAGCCTGGCTGCCCTCGGGGCGGTGGCGCTGGCGACGGTCACGCGCGGCCTGCTCGACGCGCGCAGGGCGGCGCTCGGCGGCCTTCGCGGCGATGGCGGCCAACCTCACCTACCAGTACGCGCTGCAGGGCAACATCAAGGAGATCGGCCTGCTCGCGACGCTGTGCGCCGGCGTGGCTCTGGGACGCGAGGCGATCGAGCTGGGCCGGCCCTACGTGCGGGGCAGTGCTGATGGCGGTGGTGGCGGCTGCCGCGCTTGCCGCCTACAACGCCGTCGCGGTCCCCTTTCTCGGGGCGCTTGCGCTCTTTTTGGGGTTGGGATTGTTGTTCGTGCGTCACTCGCGCCCGAGCCGGGCGTGGATCGGGCCGCTGCTCGTGGGCCTGGGCTTGGCGGGCTTGCTCGCGATCCCTTCGCTGGTCTCGTTCAAGACGTTCTTCAACGTGGCAAGCACCGGGCAGGGCTCGACCGGCGTCGGGGCGATCCAGCTCGGCCAGCTGTTGCGTCCGCTGCCGCTCAGCCAGCTCAGCGGCGTGTGGCTCTCGGGCGAATATCGAGCGCGCGATCGCCTCCCATCACGCCGGGCTGCTGACGACGATCGCGACCGTTGCGATCCTGCTGGCGATCGTGCCGTGCGTGGTGTGGGCTTTGAGGCGTCGCGAGGTGGCGGTGCCGGCGGTGGTCGGCATGGTGGGCCTGGTCCTGCTGGTCGTGTTCCCGCGGGTGAGCCCCTATGCGCAAGGCAAGCTGCTGGCGATGTCCAGCCCCTGGTGGTGTTTGCCGGGGTGGCGGGCCTCTGTGTGCCTGCGCGGGCGGCGCTTGCGGCAGCGCTCGGATTGGCCGCTGGCGCTGCGGGCGCGATCGCTTGCGATCCTCGCCTCGGACCTGCTCGCCTACAACCATGACCGCGTGGCGCCGACCGCGCGCATGGAAGCGATCCGCGAGACGGGCGATCATTTCGCGGGACGGGGCTTGGTGCTGTGGAACGAGTTCGAGGAGTACGCCAAGTACTTCGCGCGCGCCGCCAAGATCAGCGTGCCGTTCGAGGCGCTCACCCCGCAGCAGGTCCAATTGCGCTCGCCGACCTACTTCTATGGGCACTATTTCGACCTCGACCAGGAGCTGCTGTCGTTCGTCGAGAAATACCCGATCATCGTGACGCGCCGCTCGCCCGCGGCCAGCCGCCCGCCCGCCAACTACCGGCTGGTCTATGAGAACGCCTACTACCTTGGCTGGGAACGGATGCGCAAAGCCCGAAGTGCTCGAACACCTGCCGCTGCAGCAGCTCTACAGCCCGACGTTCCCGGTCGATTGCACCGACGCTTGGCGCCGATCGTCGCGAAAGCCCCGCACGGGATCAAAGCTGTGGTGGCCGAGGCGCCGGAGCTCAGTCTGGTACGAACCTCTATCCCAATCCAAAACGTCCGGACGGCTGGCCCCCGGATCCCGAATCAGGCCGGCTCGGTGTTCACCGCCACGGCCGGGCACGCTCGAAGGCGAGCTCACCGTGGCAAGCGCCCAGGCGCCTACCGCGTGTGGGTGCAGGGCGACTTTCCGCGCCCGTCTGCAGGTGCGAGTGGACGGGCGCGACAGTCGGGACCGGTGTCGGGCTCGAACACGCCCGGGCAGTGGTTGCAGGCGGCGACGCTGCACCTGAGCCCGGGCAAGCACCTGGTGAGCGTCGAGAAGGCCGCCGGGCGCGACCATCTCGGTCCGGGCGAATGGGCGGTCGGCACGTTCGGCGCGGTCGCCCTGCAGAGCGAGACGCCCGAGCGGATGGTGACGCTGCCGCTGTCGAGCTGGCACACGCTGTGCGGCAAGGAAGCCGACTGGGTCGAGGTCGTGCGCCGGGTGAAGTGTCGACCGTGGCTATTCCGGTGCGTGACGGGGGCCCGCTGCTTGCGCGTACGCTGGCAGCGCTGGCCGGTCAGAGCGTCGAGCACGAGCTGCTGGTGTGCGATTCGGGCTCGCGCGATGGGTCGGTGGATCTCGCGCGAGACACGGCGCTCGTGTGCTCGAGATCCCCGCGTACGAGTTCAGCCACGGAGGAACACGCAACCTGCTGATGCGCAGGCGCGGGGTACTCGTGGCGCTCCTCACCCAGGACGCCGAGCCCGAGGACGAGCGTTGGCTCGAGCGGCTGCTCGGTGGGTTTGAGCTGGCGCGGACGTTGGCATCGTCTACGGGCCCTACCATCCGCGCGCGGATGCTTCGCGCGCGGTGCGGATAGAGCTAGAGCGCTGGTTTCACTCGCTCTCGCCGGATGGAACGGCACGGGTCGAGCGTCTGAAGGATGGGCCGCTTCCCGCTACGGACTTCGTCGGCAGGCTCGGCTTCTTTACCGATGCCAACGCTTGCATCGCTCGCGACGCGTGGAAGCGAGTGCCGTTTCGTGAGGTCTCCTATGCGGAGGATCGGGTGCTCGCGATCGACATGCTGCGGGCCGGCTACGCGAAGGCGTTCGTGCCTGGGGCCGCTGTGCTTCACTCTCACGATTACTCTGCCTCAGAGCAGTTTCGCCGCTCGTTTGACGAGTGGCGTGGTTTGCGTGAGGTGTACGGCTGGCGAGAGAGGGCCTCGCCGGTGCGGTTCATGCAGGGCTTGCGCGGCGAGCTGGGTGCGACGTGGCTCGAGTGTCTGGCTGCCGGCGTCTCCTCCATGGAGCGGCGAGCGGCGCTCGCAGCTGTGACCCGTCACTATTTGTTGCGCTCGACGGGGGCGCTGCTGGGCTCGCGCGCCGGGGCCTTGCCGCCGTGGGCGCGGCGCCGGCTCTCCCTGGAGCGTCGCGCGGGTTTTGCGCCGCTCGATCTCGACGAGACCATCTAGACCGACGGGACAGGCAGGAATATGAACGACCATTTCAAGCGGCCATCGTTGCGCAGGCGGATCCAGCTGACGTATCGCTATCTGGGATGGCGGACGGTGCTATTCCGTGTGCTCACCTTCCCGTTGCGCTTGACACCGCTGAGGCGCTACCTGACGCGCTTGCCCGCCCGGGGCCTGGACTCGACGCATCGCCTTGTGATCGCGTGGTATCGCGAGCACGGCGAGCCGGTGGACATCGTGATCCCGAGCTACCGCGACTACGAGCAGGTGGCGAACCTGGTCGAGAGCATTCGCAGGACCGTGCCTGAGGGTTTGGCACGCGTGATCGTGGCCGACGACGCAAGCGGCCCCGAGCATCTCTCGGCGCTAGGTGGGATCGAGGGAATCGAGGTCGTGGCGGGCACCGAGAACTTGGGCTTTGCGGCGAATGTCAACCGCGGTCTGCGCGCGGCGGATCCCTCACGCGACGTGGTGGTTCTGAACTCCGATACCGAGGCGCTGCCTGGATGGTTGGCGGCCTTGCAGTACGCAAGCCGCCAGGAGGACGAGACCGGCGTGGTGGGCGCACGGCTGCTGTATCCCGATGAGCGCATCCAGTTCGCTGGGACTGTGCGCAACCTGGGCGCTCCGGAGTGGTTCGACCACCGTTACCGCTTCAAGCCGAAGGACTGGGGTCCGGCGGCAATCGCCGGTCCAGCGCTAGCTGTGACCGGCGCCTGTATGTACGTCAAGCGTGAGGTGATCGAGCAGATCGGGTTGCTCGACGAGCGCTATCCGATGGCCTATGAGGACGTTGATTGGTGTTTGCGAGCGTGGGAGGCCGGCTTCCGGGTGCTCTATTTCCCGGCCGCCTGCCTGTTCCACTACGAGTCGGTCACGCGCGGTACCGAGGTGGGCGAGCGTGAGCGCGAGTCACAGCGCTTCTTTTGGGAGCGCTGGGGCGAGTTCTTCGACGCGCGTGAGGTGCGTACGCCTGAGGGCAAGCTGCGCGTGGCCTATGTCACCGAGGGGACCGGCGTGGGAGGTGGCCATCGCGACATCTTCGAGCACCTGAACCGTCTGGCCGAGCGTGGTCACGAGGTTGCCCTGTACACGCTCGGGGAGCAGCCTGACTGGTTTGACTTGCGTGTGCCGGTTCACTCCTACGAGTACTACGAGGAACTGGTGGAGGACCTGGCGGAGCTTGACGCGATCAAGGTTGCTACTTGGTGGAACACGGCGATGCCGGTGTGGCGGGCGAGCGTGCTGAAGGGCATACCGGTGTACTTCGTGCAGGACATCGAGACGAGCTACTACCCCGATGACGAGCTGGTCAGGCATGCCGTGATCGACTCCTATCGTCCTGAGTTCCGGTACATGACGATCTCGAGCTGGAACCGCGAGCAGTTGCGGGAGCTGGGCCTCGATGCCGAGCTGATCCCCCCGGGGATCGACCTGGAGTGCTTTAGGGAGCGTCCGGAGCTGGAGCGCCGCGAGGACATGGTCTTGGCGCTGGGCCGCACCAACCCGCTGAAGAATTTGTCGCTCACGATCGAAGCTTGGCGGGCCCTGCCAGAGCCACGCCCTGAGCTGTGCATGTTCGGGATCGAGCCGGAGCTTGCCACGGACGTGGGCATGCGCTACATCGAACAGCCAAGCGACGAGGAGGTCGGTGAGCTGTTCAGTCGGGCGACCGTGTTCATCCAGACCTCCACGCACGAGGGCTTTTGCTTGCCGGCGCTCGAGTCGATGGCCACGGGCGGCGCGGTCGTGTGCACCGATGCGCATGGTAACCGCGACTTCTGTGAGGACGGCGAGAACTGCCTGATGCCTGAGGCCACGCGCGAGGCGGTCAGCGCGGCGCTTGGGCGGCTCGTGAACGATGGGCAGCTGCGCGAGCGGATGGGACGCGCTGGGGCGCAGACAGCCAAGGAGTACGCATGGGAGCGGCGCATCGACGCGTTGGAGGCGTTCCTGGATGATGTGGCGCGGCCGCGCGAGACGGTGGTCTCGAGCGACGTGGTCCCAGGTCAAGCTAGCGTGGCGGACTAGTCGTTGATAGCCGGACACGCTAGCTCGCGCTCGGCATGAGATCGTGAAGTTCGAGTTTGCCTCCGCGCTGCGCTGTCCCGCCTGTCGGCGCGACGGCACGCTCGAGCCGCATGTCCTGGAGAGCGACGCCCATGAGGTGCGCGAGGGCTCGCTGCGCTGCAGCGCTTGCGGCACTGAGTTCGCTCTTCACCGTGGTGTGCCCGAGCTGTTGCACGACCCGCCCGCGCACATCCTCGCCGAGGCCGCCGGCTTGGAGCGCTTCGCCGAGGATATGCGTCGCGATGGCTGGGACCGGGAGCTGTTGCGCAAGCTACCCGACTTGGAGCACGGCTACTGGTATGTGCAGGCGCGCTCGATGCACCAACTGCTTACGACGATCCCCTTCCAGCCTGGGCAAACGATCGTCGACGTGGGCTCTAATACCTGCTGGGCAGCCAATCATTTCGCCGAACGTGGCCTAAGGGCGATCGCGCTGGATATCGCCACGGTCGAGCTTCAAGGTTTGTACACGGCCGACTGGTTTATCGAGGATGGTGTCTTCTTCGAGCGGGTGCTGGGCTCGATGGATGCGATGCCGCTCGCCTCGGGCAGTGTTGACTACGTGTACTGCTGCCAGGTGCTGCATCACAACGACACTGAGAGTCTGCGGCGCACGTTCGCGGAGATCTTCAGGGTTTTGCGCCCCGGCGGGCGCCTGTTGATGGTCAACGAGACCTTGAAGACCGTGCGCGACCCGCACGGGGTGCACGATGAGGGGGTGGAGGAGTACGAGGGCTATGAGCATGCCCATTGGGCGGCGCGCTACCAGTGGGAGGCGACGCGCGCGGGCCTGTTGACTGAGGTCACGGAGCCCCACTACCGCTCGTTCTTCGGCGACGCGGAGCTCACCTTGGCACCCGAGACCAAACGGTTGAGGGCGCTCGCTATGAGGCTTGGCTTCTCGCTGCGCTCATGGGGCTTTGCGCGGAGGGCCTATCTGGCGTGGCTGAACCACGTGTGGGGGGGAACGTCGATGAACATGATCGCCACCAAGCCGGTGCGCTATCTGGGACTTCAGGAGAGTATGGGCGCCGCGCAGCGGCTGGTGCGCTTGGCTGCCGCCCGCACGCGGCTGGCCGGCGATCGTCGCGATGGCCGGGCGCCGGAGCCTGCCCCGCGCACGCCCGAGCAGGCTGCCGCGGTGCTTACAGGTTCTCGGCGACCGAAGGCGCCGAGCGGTTGAACACCCAGAAGCCAATCGCGAACGTGAGCGCGATGATGCCGAGCGGCTCGAGCAGGTAGGCCCAGCCACCATAAAGCTGCCCGGCGGAGAGCGTGGCGTGATTGACCATGGCGTGGCGGAACTGTTGGAAGACCGCAACCAAGGGATTCAGCAGGTAGAGGTGCCACAGGATGTGGTGGAACTCGCCGTGCTCCAACTTTTCGCGCACCGATTCGGCGGGGATGATCACCGGCGAGGCGTAGAAGAGGATCTGTGAGAAGACTTCCCAGATCGGCTGGATGTCGCGGAATTTGACGAACATCGCAGCCAGCCACATCGCGATGCCGGTCGAGAAGAGGATCAGCATCGTGAGGATCAGGGGCAGCTCGAGCCAGCTGAGCATCGGCGTCACGTCGGAGATCAGGGCGAAGATGAGCACGACGATCAGGTTCATCGCCAGGTTAAAGAGGGCGAGCAGCGTGATCGAGAGCGGGATCACAAGGCGCGGGAACTGGATCTTGCGCACCAGGTTCTCGCGGTCCACGACGCTTCGCACGGCGCCGCCGGTGGCTTCGCCGAAGAAGCCGAACAGGACGATCGAGCCGAGCAGCTGCACGCCGTAGGCCGCTTCTCCCGGCTGGCCGCCTTTGCCGGCACCGCTGATGACGACGAAGAACACATAGAGCACGCCGAACAGGAGCAGGGGACGCATCACCTGCCACACGTAGCCAAGCGCCGAGCCGAAGAACTTGAGCTTGAATTCGTTGCGCGCGATGTTGTAGGTGAGGTGCCAGAAGCGCGTCCAGTCGTTGGTCAGCGCGCGCGGGCCGTGGATAGGTCGCCCGAGCGACTCGTAGGAGATGGGCTCGGCGGTGACCGTCTCGGTGCTCACAGCGCGATCTCCTGTGTGGCTGTAGCGCTGCTGCGCTCGATGCCGACGGAGACGGGCAGATCTACGAGCCCTCCCGTAGCGTCGGGGCCGGTGACGACGAACGAGAAAGCGCCCTCGAAGCGGTCCATCAGGTCGAGACCGCTGCCGCGGTGGGCGAGCGTGAACAGTGGGTTGTAGCGGCGCGGGCCGAGCACATTGTCGAAGGAGAAGGAGAAGAGGGCGCTCTCGCCGGCTTTGAAGCGACCGGAGCGCTCGTGCTCGGTCGAGCTGGTGGCGACGAGGAGGGCGACGTGATCCTCGTTGAGCACGTACAGCCCGGCAGCGGGATCCTCGACCTCTACGAGGAAGTTGACGAGTGCCTTGACGGTGATGCGCTGGCCTTGGGCGAGCGTGGTCGAGCGCTCGCCTTGCTCGTCCTCGACCCAGGCTTCGACGATTCGCGCCTCGCCGTCGCCGCCGCGGCCTTCCTCCACACGCTTGGCGGCGGCCTCGGGGTCGCGGCCGAAGTTGATCTCCAGGTAGCGGTCGGCGACCTCGTGGGGCTCGCCGATGTGCACCATCTCGCCCTTCTCGAGTAGGAGGGCGCGGTGGCAGAAGCGGTTGAGCGAGCCCATGTCATGGGTTACGAACACGATTGTGCGCCCGCTGTCGCGCATCTTGTTGAACACGTCGAAGCACTTCTGTTGGAAGGAGGCGTCGCCGACGGCCAAGACCTCGTCGACGAGCAGGATGTCGGCGTCCACCTGGATTGCGACGGAGAAGGCAAGGCGGACGTGCATGCCGGAGGAGTAGTTCTTGAGCTTGAGCTCCTCGAACTCGCGTAGCTCGGCGAAATCGATCACCGCGTCATAGCGCGCGCGGGCCTCACGCGGGGAGAGCCCCATCATGATCCCGTTGAGCACCACGTTGTCGCGTGCGGCGAGATCGGGGTTGAAGCCGACGCCGAGCTCGATGAACGGAGAGAGCCGCCCGTTCATCCAGATCTGGCCTGTGTCGACGCCATAGATGCCGGCCAGGCACTTCAAGAGCGTGCTCTTGCCTGAGCCGTTGCGCCCGGCGATGCCGAAGAACTCACCGCGACCAACCGCAAAGGAGATGTCTCGCAGCGCGGAGAACGATTGGTGGGAGGAGCGGCGCATTGGGTGCAGGGCGCGCTCCTTGAGCGTGTGGGTGCGCTCCTCGGGGACCTTGAAGGTCTTGGAGAGCGACTGCACGACGATCGGCTGGGAGCCGTTGGTGGGCGGTTGGGGCATCGGGGGAAGGGTATCGGTGGGGCGGTCGCTACTTGTCAGTTTGCTCCCGATCGGTTCGGCTCCGGCTTTGACCGAGGAGCATTCCGAGCCGCAGAGGTTTGTACGCAGGCACGCCAGGTAGGGTGTTCCGCGTGGCTCAAGACTCATCTCTCATGGTGGCCGCCAACGACTTCGCGCGCCAATGGCAAGACATCCACGAGGACGCTATCGAGGCGGTGGACCGGGTTGGAAGCAGCGGTTGGCTCATTCTCGGCGAGGAGGTGTCGGCATTCGAGCGGGAGTTCGCAGCCTGGTGGGGAGTGCCTCACGCGGTGGGAGTGGCAAGTGGGCTGGATGCTCTGGAGATCGCCCTGCGTTGCGCGGGTGTGGCAGCCGGTGAGCGTGTGCTCACCACCCCTCTGTCAGCGTTTGCCACGACAATCGCGATCCTGCGGGTAGGGGCCGAGCCGGTTTGGTGCGATGTAGACGAAACCGGGGGGCTCGATCTCGACCGTGCGGATAAGGCTCTGCGCGCCGATCGCTCGATCCGTGCCGTAATACCAGTTCATCTCTATGGGCATCCCATTGACCCGGATGGGATCGAAGCTCTGGCGTCCCAACATGGGGTGGTCGTCGTAGAGGATTGCGCTCAATCGGCCGGTGCCGAGCGCTTGGGGCGGCCAACGGCGATGGCGGGCATCGCCGCCGGCACGAGCCTATATCCGACTAAGAACCTTGGCGCTATGGGCGATGGGGGAGTTCTGCTCACAGAAGACGAGGCCATCGCATCCCGCGCGAGGCGTTTGCGCGACTATGGCCAGGCCAGCCGGTATGAGCACGTAGAGGTGGGACTGAACAGCAGGCTGGACGAGTTGCATGCCGCGATTCTGCGCTCTGCACTGCTACCCAGATTGAGCGATTGGATCGAGCGACGCCGAGAGATCGCTGTTCGGTACACGGACGCCTTGGGGGACTGCTCGCTTCGTCCAGTGGTGGCCTCGGGCGGTCGATCCGCCAACCACCTGTTCGCTGTCGAGTCGCTCGAGCGACCGGTCGATGCGGTCATAGAGGCATTGCGCCTTCGAGGTGTGGTGGCGGGTCGGCATTATCCGTTCGTCGCGCCAGACCAGCCGGCGGTTTCGGGGCGCGGGCAGGAGTCTGGCCCCCTTGTTGTTGCCCGCCGCTTGTCAGAGCGAGAGCTCTCGCTACCAATACACCCGTATCTCGAGGATTTTGAGATTGACCATGTGATCGACGCCTGTTTGAGTGTCTGCTCGTGAACGACGCACCACTCAACTCTCTCGTCGTTCCCGTTTATGGCAATGAAAGCTCGATTGTGGCGCTGGTAGAGGCGATCGAGCACATTACGGATCAGATCAGCGGCGAGATGGAGACCATCTTCGTGGTCGACGGAAGTCCTGACGAGTCCTATCGACGGCTACTCGAGGCGCTTCGTGGGGGCACCTTGCGAGCGAAGGTGGTCGAGCATTCTCGTAACTTCGGCTCGTTTGCCGCAATCAGGACAGGTATGAAGCTCGCGCAGGGAAAATACATCGCGGTGATGGCCGCTGATTTGCAGGAGCCGCCCGAGCTCGTGATCGAGTTCTTGGGCAGGCTCGCGAGCGGGGACGTTGACGTCGTGGCGGGTCAGCGCGTGACTCGCGAGGACAAAGGCGCGTGGGCGTCAAAGTTGTACTGGTCGTTGTATCGGCGCTTCGTTTTTCCAGAGATACCTTCGGCGGGCGTGGACGTGTTCGCTTGCACGGCCGCTGTCCGTGACGTTGTCTGCTCGCTCGAGGCCGTCCACACTTCTCTCGTGGCTCAGCTGTTTTGGGTTGGATTCCGGAGAGAGCTCGTTCCTTATGACAGACGCCCACGTCCCGGAAAGAGCGGATGGACGCTGCGGCGCAAGGTTCGGTACCTGTCCGACAGCGTGTTCGCATTCACCGATATGCCGGTGCGAGTCCTGTGGACCACCGGCGTGCTGGGCTTGGTCCTCGGGGTCATCGTCGGCATCTTGGTACTCGCGGCCCGGGCTCTGGGTGCCATCACGGTCCCTGGATATGCTCCAACGGTGTTGGTCATAGTCTTCTTCGGTAGCTTGAATTTGATTGGATTGGGCATCATCGGGTCATATGTATGGCGCGCTTATGACACTGTCAAGGGACGTCCGGGGGCAATAGTCCGGCATGTCGTGGATCTAAGCGACGAGCGGGCCCATGGCTGATTTCTTCGTTCACGAGCGTGGATTGTGCGAGAGCAAGGAAGTTGGTTCGGGCACCCGCATATGGGCGTTTGCGCACGTGCTCGAGGGCGCCAAGGTCGGTGCGGACTGCAACATCTGCGACGGCGTGTTCTTGGAGAGCGGCACGGTGATGGGAGACCGCGTCACGATCAAGTCCGGTGTCCAGCTTTGGAGTGGGGTCGAATTGGAGGACGATGTCTTCGTTGGTCCGAATGCCACCTTCACCAATGACCCATTTCCCAGGAGTCGTCGTTGGCTTGAGGAGTACCCGAAGACGAACGTACGGGCGGGCGCGTCGATTGGTGCCAATGCGACAATTCTTCCTGGAATAGAGATAGGTCGCGGCGCGATGGTGGGTGCTGGTGCGGTAGTGACAAGGGACGTGCCTCCTCACGCGGTAGTCAAGGGCAATCCGGCACGGATCAGTGGCTATGTGAAGACTGCTGGATCTGCCGGGCAGGAAAAGACTGTAAGTAGGAACGGCACGGTGACTCCACCGGGAAGGACTCTTTTGGGCGTGGGCGATGTGCATCTACAGCGCTTCGAGGAGTTCTCAGATTTGCGTGGTAGCCTGACTGCGGGTGAAAGCCCGGGGGAGGCGGTGCCATTTGTACCCAAGCGTTGGTTCATGGTCTATGATGTACCTAGTCGCGAGGTGAGAGGTGAGCATGCTCACCGGAAGTGCCATCAATTTCTGATCTGCGTTGCGGGGCAAGTGACGGTCGCTGTGGATGACGGCAGAGACCGGAACGAGGTGGTGCTGGAGGACCGAACGCTTGGTGTCTACATTCCGCCGATGATCTGGGGCAGCCAGTTTCGGTATGAGTCAGATTCGGTCCTGCTGGTGCTGGCCTCAGATCCGTATGACCCGGACGACTATATACGCGAGTACGACGCTTTCTTGGGGGAGGTGGCAGCTGCATCGTCGCTGGATTGAGCGTCATGGGCGCGAAACGACCAGAGCTTGTTGGCAAGAAACGTGACGGGGGCAGCGATCACGATCGCAAGGCGCTGGGACGTGGTGGCCATGAGGCCTATGGCGCTATAGAGCAGGGCGAAGCTTGCATAGTTCACGAGGAAGGACGCTCCGGCTACGACGCAGAATCGACGTAGATCACTGATCGTCGAGCGTCCACTGGGAGGGAACGCCCAGAAGCGCAGTAGCGTGAAGTTGAAAAGGCCGTTGAGGACGAACGTAGCTCCGAAGGCGAGGTAGGCGTTGATGCCGATGTCGATCTCCCCGGCGTAGAGTGTGATCGCCAGCAAATAGCCGATACCTACGACTATGCCGTAGCGGACGAGTTGGATGGTGGCCTTGTCGGCCGGTGACGCTCGGAAGGCCGCAACTATGCGAGGCATTCGAGGAGTCTAGCGCCGATCATCGGCGGGAACTCTGCCGCCACCGCATGTATAACTTATTCTTAGACATATGGCGCAAAGGGTATGTAGAGACTAGTTACACGGCTTATGGTTTGGCCGTCCGATGGCGTCAAATAGCGTCGTTGGGGGCGATCTATCCTTACTATTGAGGCAATTTATGATGTTTCAGGCAGCCAAATCAGGTCAGCGGCAAACAAATAACTTTGTTCTTCAGGCATGGCAATGGCTGAACGAGTCAACTAGTCGCCAAGTCATGGTGGGCCTGTTTGCATGTGCAACTTTGTTGCGCATGCTCGTGATGCTGATTTATTCAACCACTGTACTTGTTTACTACGGTGGTGACTCGACTCGCTACCTACGCCTTGCGTCGACTGGCTACCGAGGGCTGTTCTCGGATCCCAACAGTCCAGCTGGGTACCCCATCTTTTTGGACATTTCCAAGTGGTTTGATAGGAACATTGCATTCACTATCGGACTCCAGCATCTCATGGGCCTTGCTACGGCTGGATTTCTATTGCTTTTGGTCAGGAAGGTTAGCGGTTCGCCTTGGCTTGGTCTTATACCAGCAGCTATCGTGCTGTTTTCCGGCGATTTTGTATTCCTTGAGACAGCCTTGCTGACCGAGACGCTTTGGATGTTCTTGCTTGCCGCAAGTCTCTGGGCAGCAATGGGGGCACGCAAATCTAGTCACGCAACGGCTTGGTTGGTTGCTGCGGGCGCTCTATTGGCTCTAGCTACACTAGTCCGTAGCGTTGCGCTCCCAATCGCGGGTCTCGTGGTCATTTGGGCAATATGGGAGTTCAGGGGGTCCTGGCTTACCCATCTCAAGACGGTCGCTGCTGTAATTGTTCCGGTCGCAATCATGCTTTTTGGTTATACCGCTATGGCTAAAAGTGAGGGTGGGTATGCCGGTCTCACGGATATGCGTGGCTTTAATCTGTATGCGCGCACTGGGCAGTTCGCGAACTGTCATGACTTCTCTCCCCCAAAAGGTACCGCCGGTCTATGCGAATACACGCCACCAGATAATCGCTATGGACCATTTTATTATACGTATGGGGCGGGGGCTCCGATATACCGGACTGGTATACCAGCTAATCCGACCGGCGCAAAGTTGCTCGGACGGTTTGCGGACGAAGCAATTCTGCATCAGCCGGTCGCTTATTTGCAAGCCGTAAGTAAGGACCTCTTGAGGTATATGGTGTCGTATGGAATCGCAGTCAGACCGGATTCCGGTGTTGGTCCCGCAGGTATGTCGTTTGGAAGTTCGACCCCGGCAAATCAGGGTCAGACACCCCAGCTTCTGGCCCACGAATTCTCGGTTAAGTTCTCAGGTGTTAGCCCGTCCTTGCCCGGGCAAACCGCTCGGGAGTTTCTCGGTTCCTACCAAGAGATCTTTCGCTTGAGCGGATTGCCAACGCTCATACTAATGCTGTTTTCCATAGTGGGCATATTTGTTGCCCGCGCCCATATCAGGCGTGCGCTTGTATTGTTCTGCTCTATAGCGTTGTATCTTTATTTGGCGCCTGTGGCGCTATCCTCATATGACGTGAGGTATGGTGTACCTGCCGGTATGTTTCTCGGGGTATCCGCTTCGCTCGGAGTGTGGGCATTGGTAAGCCGCAAGCGCAATGCGGGTCTTGACACAGGTATGCTGGATCAGGGCTAGGGACGGAGACCCTCAATGTATCGTCGACCCTGACCGAAGTGCGAAGCCCACTTGATCTCGTTTGGGAGCGCATCGAGTGAGCGATCCGCAAAACGATCGATCGCGTATCCGAGGATTCCGTCTACCTGGTAGCCCATATCTGTTGCCTCTAGCTCTGAGCGAGTGACATACTGATCTGGGAGGGCGGGATGTGTCGCAGAAAATAGAGGACTCCAACCCGGCGACGGCTTATTCCTCATATAGCCAAGTACGGCTCCCGTTGGTATGGATAGTGTTGAGCCGTCAACGTAGACATCTTTAGCGACGAGCATCCTTGCCCGATTGGCTGCCGCTCGAGCGGCCCATGCCTTGGGCCTGCCCCGAGGCCAGCTAAGTGGAGCGACGGTCCACCGGAGCTTGGCCTTTAGTTCCCGCTCGTCCACATAGTCATCGTCGAGTAGATCCGAGGTGAGCCTGCCGTGCGCGTCAACGGATAGCGCGACGAGACCATTCCCTGGGTGAATCCATAGGCCGCCCAGCGCGACTATTCCTGGAGGAGGTTCGGCTGTCGTACTATAGATATGACGCCAGCGCTTTGGATCGGTATTGCGCAGAAGTGTCGTCATGCCCCAGTCGATCTGGTGCTGCGGGGCATGGCGCGGGTTTATGGGATATCCCTCGATAAAACCAAGATGCGCAACCGGTACCGTTGTATCGTTTAGTGGGTCGTCGACGCCAGCCACAAGTACTTGCTCGCCGCTCGCGTTGTCTCGTCGCAGTTCGAGGGCTTGCAGCATGGGAAGTGCCGCCTCCTCCACATAGCCAAGTCCGTCATACCCATCGTCAAGGCCTCCCTCAAACGGTGTGCAGAAGTATCCATTCTCACTGGCTATCAGTCTTCTTGTGCCTGGCTGTGCAAAGCTATGAACCAAGCCCAAGTCATACTCGATGGCAAATCCAGGTGGCGGCTGTCGGTCGTTGGTTACGATACGTTTCACGCCATCTGCGGAGCGGTGGCGCACTAGGATCACGGAATCTGGTGGCACCCAAGTTGGCCCCGAGAACAGTCGACGCACGTTCTTGTGATCTAGGCCTGGCAAACGTGGTGATTCCCAGGCGTTCATACGTTGTACGACGCGCTCTCCGGCTGTCTTCGCCGCCACGTAGCCGAGCTCAGTATTCATATGGATCGCCACTCGACCGGACCGTCGCCCTGCCATCGCATGAGAATGTCTTCGACTGGAGATCGCGAGACGCCGAGTTCCACTTCGTAAGTTTCGTCTAGGTTACGTCGCCAGGCAAGCGCACATGGGGTTGCCTCAGAGGCTTGGCTTGTCGTCAACAGACCCAGCCTGGGACCCGTTCGGTTGGGGGCATTTGCGAGTACTACACGCGACAACTCTCCGTTGCCCCAGAATAGACGAATCATCTGCTCCACAAATGTGTTCCTGGTGAGAGCCGTCATAGCATGACTGTTTACTAGGACGACAAACCTACCTCGCGCTGTCTCAACTGATGTCCGCAAAGATTCAAGTCCTTGGTCGGCCATCTCTCGTACGCACAGGTCGCCCGCATGATCGCCAAGGCTTAGACCGACGCATAGCGTCTCGAAGTCTGGACAGCTCTGCTTATTGAGGGACTCTGCGAGATGGCTACGATCGGTGGTTATCACGTTCTCGTCGTCGGCCACGAGAACCAGTGAAACTGCTGGCGACCAGTTGGCCTTGATACGGTTGCGTTGATGTCCGTAGAGTTTTGGGTGACGCTCAGAAATGCTCTCGTGGAACGAACGTGGTCCGTACTCAGCTGCGTTTACCCGACTGAAGCCCCTCTTTCGATATAAGAATGTCGCGCTCTCGGCAGCTTCTCCTTCGATCCCGCGCTCAGCCATCTGTAGCACCAGATCCCAATCCTCGTGGCCAAAGACAATGTCCTCGGCGTACCTTATTCCGGAGGCGAAGACGCGGCTATCGAAAAGGGATGTCGCTGCGCAATAGTTGTTGTTGAGCAGCTGATTAAGATTGTATGCTGGGGGTTTGTAGAAATCGTGACGGTTGCCGAAATGCTGCACGTTTGGATAGATAAAGCCTACCGACTCGGGTGACTTCTCAAGCTGTTCGACCATCTCCGCCAGCGTTGTGGGTAGAAGCCGATCGTCGGCATCCAGGGGCAGAACATAATTCTCTGTGACCTCAGCAAGGGCTCTATTGCGGGCCACGCTTGGGCCTGAGTTCTTCGCCAAGCGTATTACTATCGTTAAGGGATCCTGATCGAGAGCGTCTAGCGCTTCGGTCGTCTCCGGGTCCGCTGAGGCGTCGTCGACGACGATTACCTTATCTGGCACCAACGTTTGTTCCCGAAGTGATTGTATGGCCTCCGGGAGATATCGTCCATGCTGAAAACAAGGGACAATTACGGCCACGCTCCGCTCTGGCCGAGGATTTCGCGGAAACAAGACTCGGGGGGTATCCGCTTTATGGAGCTCTGTCCTTGCCTCCTCCGGCGCATTATGGCTAACACTGGTCGGACGGTGAGTCAGTAGGTGTGCGTATAGTGCGTCGTGACGAGCTCCCATATCCGAAAGCGTGAACTCGGTAAGCATTCGACTGCGGGCCTCTTGGGCGATCTCAGCTCTTTCATGCTGATTACTCAACAGCTCCTGTATCGCATCAGCATAGGCACTTACGTCGTCTCTGGGGTCGATCAACCGCCCGCCCCCCATTCCCATAAGCTCGACATTGCCTGGTAGGGCGGGTGCCACCACAGGAACGCCCATAGCGAGCGCCTCATAGATTACGTAGGGTACCCCCTCAAAAGTACTCGTCATTAGCAGAAGGTCAGTACTCCGATACCATCTAGGCATCTCGTGCGATGGTGGATGCCAGTAAATAAGATGATCGATCTCCAGTTCTTGTGCTCGACCAAGTACTTCATTCTTCATCTCTCCGTCGCCGACAATATGTAGGGAGAACGGGATGTCCCGATCGGCGAGCGACCTGACGACTTCTAGAGTGAGCATCGGGTCCTTCTGTGCCACCAGCCTCCCTGGCCAAAGTATGCGGGACCCGGGTGAAGTCGGAAGTTCAAAGGGAGCGACTCGATCAGGGCAAAATTCGTTTATCCCGTCTACGCCTGTTGGGATAACGTGCATACGTGAACGTGGAACATCGTAGTCAGTCATCGCGTCGAAGAGCTGTTGACTGGTTACTGAGAACGCATCCACGAGATTGCCGTAGCGAGACGCGACGTATCGCACATATCCCGACCTATCGTGCTCCTCGGCGTGATGCTGGACGACGACGACTGGTGGCTTTGGCAGGCATCGCATGTCCGGCAGAAGATCAAACCCTAGGCGCGAATTCATAATGTGTACTATCTCGATTTCCCGAGATTCGATAAAACCGAGAATAAATGCCGGAAAGTCCGAGCCACGCATCAGCTCTGGTAGTGGCCATACCTCCTCGGCATAAGGCTCAACGGCTGGTAGCCAGCGATTGTCGGAGGGCTGTGTCGTAATAATTGAGGGAGCCCAACGAGAGCTATCTATGTGCTTGAACCAGTCGATTGTTCCCTTATCTGATCCACCCAAGTCGACCCATGGGGCAAGGTAGAGGATAGGAACCCGATTCACGCTAGTTGACGCCGTGTAAAGTTCGGTGGGGTCGTGGGTTGGTTCGTCTGACTGTCGCCTAGGGCGTGCAGCGACGACTTGGAATCCAAGTGGAAATGTGTGTCTTGCGTCCAGCGGCGAGAAATCTAGGAGTTCGTCCGCCATGTCGTCGAGACGTTTGAACGCGGCGTAACGAGTGGCCTGCGAGCTGCTCTCAGTCTCGCCGACTGACCATCGTGCATTCCGTAGTAGTTGTGCGAGGGTGGTGAAGCAGTCTGTGCGTCCTGTGATCTCTACGTGCTCGAAGCCGGCTATCTCAAGTAGATGCGATAGACCTGACCGCGTGTAGCGGAAATAATCGTGTGGCTTCTCATGTTCCTCCCAAGCCAGAGGGGCTGTCAGGAAAAGCTTGCCTCCAGGCTTCAACAGGCGAAAGAACTCGGTCAAAGCTAGCGACGGCTCTGGAAGGTGCTCAAGCACCTGTGTGTTGAGGACAGCGTCGAAGCTTGCATCGTCCAAGGGAATGGCTTCCGCCGGAGCGACCACGTCGAAGTCCGCTGCGTCGCCGTGTAGGGACTCCTCTCGGTCTATGGTCACATAGTCGACGTGACTGAACAACTCTCGGAACGGTGCGGAGCCGGCGCCGACGTCAGCAACGCGGCAGCCGTTCGGCAAGCTTGCCGCGGCGGCCGCTACAAACTCGACGATCGACTGACGCTCAAGAGGCGCCTCATCGATGTACTGTCTTAGCTTGTCGGAAGGTGCTGGCGGTTTATGTTGGCCGAGATACTCGGAGGGCATAGTCAGGTGCGGCACATAGGAGCAAGACCGACGAGCTTAGGGACGGGCGAGTCAAGAGCGTAGCCGCGACGATAAAGAATACTCGGCGCGATACCTGACACGCTCCAAGGTGGACGAGATCCCATCTAAGCGAGACTAACTGCGTCTCAAGACATGCCGCTTGCAGGCTCGCAGCGGCTCCGTGATTCGCCAGCTGAAAGACCGCTGGATTGAGGCAAGCCATTGCTCGGCTTTTGCATGTTCTTCGGTCGCACGCTGGGCCCGATGATGTTGTGCTCGGAGCTCATCTCGCGCCACTTGCAGATCGGTGGAGAGCAGCGCGCATCGTTCTTGTTCCGCCGCTAGGGAGCGAGCCACGCTGGTGGTCTGGTCGCGTTCCGCGTCCAATTCACGTGCCAGTGCTGCCCGCTCGGTACCGTCGACGACACGGCGAGTCTCGCTACGAACTGCGGCCTGCGCCGCGTCACTAGTCTCGGAGAGACCTTCAGGGACGTTGAGGGACTGATTGCCTGGGGCTAGCGAGGAGAGGAAGTGCCAGAGTTCCTGCTGGCGGCCTGTGAGGTTCTCGTGATGGTGGGCCGCTGAAGCCCGATTGCGATGGAGCCGGGCCTGAAAAGCGTGGCTCGCACGCTCGGGGTGCACGCGTTCCGCTCGAGAGGATTCGACATATATCGTCGCTTCTTCGACGGTCAAGCTCGCAAGACCCGCTTGCTCAATCAGCTGGGCATAGGGTGCCACGGTCACGCTGCGACCGTCAAGCTCGTTGAGAAGTGCGGTCATGTGTAGCTCCCAGGCGGCCAGTCCGAAGGCGGTGGGGGTACCGTCGCGGCGCTCAAGCGAAAGCGCTATCTCGAAGGGATCCCGAACTACGATCACGGGATGGAGCGATGCTCGTACGATCTGTCCCCATAGGGGCATCATCACGCCGATCCTGGGATCCTTAAGCGCAACAGGCGAGCCAGCAGCTTCCTCGACCAGCCGTCCGACCTCAGCACGCAGCATAGGCAGAGCCCACTCCTGCACCGACAGTTGCGCAGCGGTAGACGGGGGATCGAACCAGCTCCCTCCGAACTCTTCCAGTACTCGCTCGTTGGCGCGCCATACGCTCAGCCGCTCCCAGTGTCCCGTGGGATTGGCCTCGTTCGCCGGCATGAGCTCTTCCTCCTTGCCTACGAAGAAGCCCGTACTGGCAAACATGCGCGTGACCGAGCTCGTCCCGCTCCGGCCCATCCCGAGGATAGCTACGCCAACCTTAGAAATATCTGCTGCACCCGCTTCCACGCCCTTGGCAAATGATAGAACACACAGCCGACTCCTCTAATCGGGAGCCCTCGTCCTTGGGTGGTTGGCTGGCACTGAAAGCGCTCAACTGAGGTGGGTCCCTTCGGTGAGGAGCTCTGCCTTGAATCGCGCGAAATGTGCTACCCAGGCGGGCGAAGATCGTGACTCGGTGGCCGACGGAGGGCCTCATTAGTTAGCCGCCGGTCATTGACCTCAAGATCGTCGCGAACACGGTCGGCTGCGTCCCACGCAGGGTTGGCAACGTCGCGCTCGATACCTTGAACAGATGCTGCGTCGAGATTGACGGCGTCAGCCAACGCATCTTGAGTCAAGCCGACTTCTTTCCGGCGTAGACGAGCTGCTCAGTCGATGGTGATCTATGGAGTCTGGCTGATCCGCATGCACTAAACCATTGGGGTGGGATAGCAAATGACTAGGAACACCTTCTCGCCAGTCTTCCCGACGTTATCGCAGCTGGCTGCGTAAGCTCCGCCCTCAATGCTCCCGATATCTGAATCTGACCGGCAACGGGAATCAGTGTGGTCTCCCAGGAAAATGGCTATCACACGGCGACCCGTTTGGGGTGTGCGCCATCTCTCCGCACGACGACTGGGCAAACGAGGAATAACTAGTCGTAGACCCACGGGTAGCTTGTCGACCATATGATCCGGATCTAACAAAACGCGTGGCTAAAGACCCTGCCGTGACGGCCGTCGTGGGCCGCCTTGACCCCTTGCTGGGGCTTGGCCTGGCTCACGTATTGGATCTGGATCCGAGTGTTCGTGTCATCGCTAGCTCTCTTGGAGATAAGGAGCTTGAACACATCGTCGTACATCACGCTCCGGAAATCGCGGTCTTGGATGAGAAGGCTGAGTCGTACGCTCTCACGCGGCTACGTTTACTTCAGCCGGCGACGGGAATAGTCGTGCTCGCACATAATCCGTCGCGTGCATACGGAATGAGTCTACTTACCCATGGCGTAACGTGTTTGGCGCGTAATGCGTCCATCGCAGACATCCTAACCGCGATTCATTTCACAGCGCAGGGAGACCGCCTGTTTATCTCTCCGGATGGTGGGCGAGCCGAACGACGGTGTTTGGAGGACGCCTGCCATCTAACTATGCGCGAGACGGAAGTTCTTGAACAGGTTAGTACTGGTCGGTCAAATCCCGAAATTGCTCATATCCTACAAATTAGCCCAGAGACAGTCCACACGCACGTAGCCCGTATTCGGCAGAAGCTCAAAGTAAATAGTAAGCGGGACCTAGTCGGCATTCCGGTCTTAAGTTATCCGAGACCCAGGTAATGTGACCTATGGACCACTGAGCCTCGCCTAGTAAGTAGCTATCAATCCCCCGAGTCACCCCAAAGATACCCTGCTTTGGGGGATAGACGGGCCCGTCGATGTCAAATAGCTTCAAGATCGGTGTGGTCGATCATGCGATGCGGGCCACTTATGGGCTCCTCTCTTGGGGGCGGCAATAAATAACTGGGGAGGTGCTGGTGTCAGGCGGAGTCGATGGGATTCGTGCTGCCGATCTGAGTAGGATCGCGAACATAGGCTGGCGGGCGTATAGTTTTATTGGTGTGGTAGCACTAGTGGTTGCCTTGTGGGCGGTTTCTCTTGCGAGAGCTGACGTAGGCACAGAGGGGCAACTACGTGAAATCTCGTCTGTCGTTGCTGGTCCGGGCGAAGTAAAACCACTTGTGAGTATTGAAAATGAAGACTATGAATGTACGGCTAAATATTCCGATGTACAGTCTGGTGCGTTTACATGGGTAATCGGTAATTGCCCTAAAGGCTCGACACTGGAAGCCGTAGTCCGTAGGCTTCATTCAGATTCCGAACCAGAAGGAGACTATTCGTTGGGTGGCTGGGTAGGTGGAGCATTCCAGGGCTGTGGCTGGATTGAATACGGCAAGTTCAAACCAAAATCCAAGAAAATCAAACCTACGACCGTATGCTCCGAAGTTGCAAGCGGCAAATATGAAGTCGCTGAAACAAGTTTTATGGCAAAACACAATGCGGGGGCGGGAGATGGATATTTCGTCGTCAATAAGACGCCATGTCCGGAGTACGCAAACTATCGTCCCTGGAGTTCGAGCAATTTGGAGCAGGAAAAGCTCCGTACCGAGCCAGCATACGCACGGCAGGAAGCTGGCTTGAGCTACCCTGCGTTGAAGTGGCGTTACACAACCAAGTACAACAGTACGGACGGAAGTGGTCAGTATGTGATGGTGCGGGACGATACGATCGCTGCTGGCGAAGGAAATTGGGTCTTCGTTCCGCGCTCTTGTCTGCCTGCGACTTTGCCCGAAAGTGAAAGCGAACGGGTACCCAGTCCGCCTACCGTTGTAACCAATAATGCGTCTGGTATACAGACACCAACTGCCGTCCTTAACGGTACGGTGAATCCAAACGGTGTTAATACAGAATATCACTTCGAATACGGAACCAGTCTGTCGTTTGGTATCTCAACGAGTGTGGGGAGCGCGGGATCGGGTAGTGTGGGTGTATCCGAGGCAACAACGCTTAGCGGTCTGGCTGCGGGTACCACGTATTACTTCCGCATTGTGGCTAACAGTCCTGCTGGGACAAGTTACGGTAACCCCCGGGAATTCGTAACTCAGCCAATGCCCGAAGCAATCACTGGTACATTCACTGGAGTATCGGAATCAGAAGCTACGCTAAACGGTATCGTGAATCCCGAGGGTCTCGATACCAAGTATCGCATGGAATATGGTGAAACCATCTCATACGGGTCCGTCACTGGCGAAATGGACATAGGCTCGGGTAACAGTAGAGTAGAAGAGAGCGCCAAGCTAACTAATCTAAAGACGAATACGACCTATCACTATCGGATCGTGGCTTCGAGTAGTGCCGGATCGCCTTTGGCCTGGACGGATCCTTTAGGACGCCTATGCCGCGACCGTCTGTTACCGAACAGGGAGGGACTCGCCATGTCTACTTCCGCGGACCAACTGGCCAGCTTCAATATCTATATTGGAACGGCACGGCGTGGTCGCCCGGGGGGTATGGGTATGCTGGTGAAGTCGCAGGGGCACCCTCTGCTGTGGTTCATGCTGATGGTAGTGAAGATGTGTTCTATCGAGCTACGAATGGTCAGCTAGGTCAATGGTGGATTCATGGCTCTGAACACAACCTCACGAATAGAGGTTACGCGAATGAAGTAGCCGGGAACCCTTTTGCTGTGGTTCATGCTGATGGTAGTGAAGATGTGTTCTATCGAGCTACGAATGGTCAGCTAGGTCAATGGTGGATTCATGGCTCTGAATGGGCTCAGCACGCCTGGGGTTACGCGAATGAAGTAGCTGGGGACCCTTCTGCTGTGGTTCATGCTGATGGTAGTGAAGATGTGTTTTATCGAGCTACGAATGGTCAGCTAGGTCAATGGTGGATTCATGGCTCTGAATGGGCTCAGCACGCCTGGGGTTACGCGAATGAAGTAGCTGGGGACCCTTCTGCTGTGGTTCATGCTGATGGTAGTGAAGATGTGTTTTATCGAGCTACGAATGGTCAGCTAGGTCAATGGTGGATTCATGGCTCTGAACACAACCTCACGAATAGAGGTTACGCGAATGAAGTAGCCGGACGTCCTTCTGCTGTGGTTCATGCTGATGGTAGTGAAGATGTGTTTTATCGAGCTACGAATGGTCAGCTAGGTCAATGGTGGATTCATGGCTCTGAATGGGCTCAGCACGCCTGGGGTTACGCGAATGAAGTAGCTGGAGATCCGGCTGCATTGGTTCGGGCGGCCGGCACTGAAGACGCATTCTATGGGAGCATAAATGGAGAAATTTGGGATTGGTTTATTAATGGCGCAGAATGGAATCTCAAGGCTATTGGCATAGGCTAAGCGAGAGGATTGCACCCCATCTCGTCCTGTGATGGGGTGCAATCTGGCGGCTGGGAGCGTCGCTAGCTACTTATACTTGGCGAACCGGGCCATGCAGATGCGGTGACAGCGATCGAGCGCACCTCGGCAGGGCGACAAGGCATCGATTTGGTTCGCTAGTTCAGATGAGCGATGAGAGGATGCCGATTGGTTGTGGGTAGGGGAATGAGACCGGTACGAACAGCGATCGGAGATATGCAGATATGTCCGCCGACTTCACCCAGTTGGATGAAGCACGCACAAGGCTTATCGAGCGTGTCGCACCCCGCATGCCAGAGATAGTCGAGGCCCAAGCCAAAGCCGTGCGCCATGCTTGCACTGTGCGCGACGCTTTCCAATGGCAAAACACTGGTGACATGTGTGAGGCGAGACCAGTACAACGACGATCTCTTCTCGGAGAACGGCGGCAATCAAGTCATTGTCAGTAAGATATCCTGAGCTGGCCCGCTGGCTGCGGTAGATCGTCAACGGCGATGCTGGCTTGAATCTGGCCCTGGCAAGCGCAGGCTCAGCGATCTGCTCGAGCTCGCAAGGCGCCGTGGACGAGCACCCGGGATCGCTTTCGCGCGCGGGCGGAGGTGCCAGAAGCGCATAGAGCTCATTACCGTCCTTGGCGAGTCCAAGTACGTTCCCGAGTATTGAACCAGAGCTGGGATGGATAGCGCCGGCGCGATAACGGTAGAGAGAAGAAGCAAAGTGCTTGTAGCAAGCGGAGCGTCGGAATTCAGAGAAGAGCACATTGTCCCCCACGGAGATAGGCGTCTCGGGAAGCGCGAGTTCGAGTCCGCCGCTTACACAAGCCTCGCCCAAAAATCCCGAGCCCGCCAGGCTGGCCTGGTCGCTCGCGATATTGTCTACGCGTACTTCCCAGCCCTCGTGGCCGAGGACGCCAGGCGCTCTGATTGACCAGAGAAACGTCACGACACTCGCGTCGAGATCCAGGCCCTGAACTTCGCCTTCGACTGATTCTCCATGGCATTTTGCACAGTAAGGAGGCATCTCGCCGCCGGGAAGCATGCGCAGCGTGTGCACATGTCGCGGTGACCACAGCACGACTTCGGAGATGTGGATATGGGCACGAGTCGTACGTGCGAAGGCGACCTCGCCGTTCCACATCGAAGGCGTCGTGTCGGAACTGTGCACGGGGTGTGGAATAGGAAGCATGCGTTCGCGGCCACTCACGAGGTTGAATGCGTAGAGGCGACAGCCGGCGCCGGGACCCAACATATGCATCGATTCGCCGATCACTCCCGATCCGTGGTTCGTTTTTGGAGTTCGCGTGCAGCGAGAAAATGTCGCCACAGGCTTTCCACGGGCATTGGTCCCCACATTGACATCAAACGGCTCAGGGCGCGGCGCCAGAGGTAGAGCCTTGACAGCACCGTCGTGGTAAACCTCAAGACCCCAGTCCCCACCGGTGGGGACGCTCCATATGAGCCATCCGCCACCTGCCGAGATTGGGACATCTGCGCTCATCGGTGCGATCACAGCAGGCAACGTGCTAGCCGAGGCAAATGGTGCCCTGATGCAGACCGTCATACCGACAACCGCAATTGCGAGTATCACTCCAAATCTGGGTCTCTTAGGTCTCGCTTTATTCGCCATAGGCGTTTCAACAGACTGCCGTATCCAAAGTTGTGGAGTATTCCGCATGGGTGTGCACCACGAGGATCGGGGCGATCGGTGGGGCCTGACTGATTGGTTCTAGGGCAGAGGGTGAGGCGAGGAGGGCACGCCCAGCGATCCATCCCAATCCATTGCCTTACTCCACCCAAGCTCCGTCCGATCCTGAGAGTGGAGCTGGACTCGACGACTGTTCGCCATTCGGGATTCTGCATGCGCGAGGCGCCCATATGCCGCTCGCGCCAGATTTCGTCCCAAGGATTGCATAGCGTTCTGAGCGATGTCCGCACAAACCACCAATGCCACCGACCGGCCGACACCGGCGCTCTTCCTGGATGCAGTGCTCTCGCTTGCCCAGACCCAGCTCGTTGGTCAGCTAGCCGACGAGACGAGCGTCGACGGACGGACGATGGGTGCCCTGGGGTTCAGCGGCGCCTTGTTTGCGGCGGGTATCGCGGCCAAGGACGTACTTGGCATGGTCTGGTGGGCGCCCTCGCTTGTCCTTGGAGCGGCAGCCCTGTGTTGTCTCGGTCCGACACTCGGGTTCGGTCTCGATTTCCGTCAAGGTACGGATCTCGGCCCGACAGCAGCCGCGTTCTATCGGACCTATCGAGCAGAACCTTTGCCCGCGACCCGCGAGCAGTTGTTGTTCGATCTCGATAGAGCCTTGTCAAACAACTCGCGTCGCCTGCATGCCAAGCAACGCGCGCTGCGAGCAGCGGTCACGATCCTCGTCCTCGGGCTACCGATATCGGCCTGCCTGGTAGGGCTTTCCTGACGAGCTAGGATGATGACATGAGTACTCAAGAGGAATCCTCGCCCGAGATGCGCCCGGCCTTGGTGCCGACCCATCCGCCGTTGCCGCCGCGCGCTCCATCTTCGGTGCCCCACTTCAGCCCAACCGGCACGATCGAGGAACGCGAGGTGCGTGACTGGCCTCGGTTCTGGCGCAAGCGCACGATTTCCGCCTAGCCGGCGCGGTGGTTGCCCGAGTTCCGCTCGCCACCCCAGCTAGTAGTTCGCCGCGAGGTTTCTCCGCACCGGGTTCGCCGTCACGAATCTTCGCTCAGTTTGATCTTCATACCGGACTAAGGCTAGCTAAGCAGTGCTAGGATTAGCCGCTATGGCCCGCGTCGGAATGCATGAAGCCAAGACTCACCTATCCAAGCTCGTGGAGCGCGCCGAAGCCGGGGAGGATGTTGTCATCCAGCGCAACGGCAAGCCCGTGGTGCGCTTGGTGCCCGTCCTAGAGGAGCCGCGCTCGCTCGCATCGGTGCGTGGCTCTTGGCGCGGCCACGTGCACATGGCCGATGACTTCGATGAGCTTCCCGGGGACATCGCCGAGGCTTTCGGCGCTCATGAGACTGCTGGTTGACACCCACGCAGCGCTTTGGCTACTTGGGGGAGATGAGCGACTGAGCTCACATGCCGACGAACTGCTCACCAGCGCCACCAACGAGGTCCTGCTCAGCGCAGCAGTGGTCTGGGAGGTTGCGATCAAGCGCTCCTTGGGCAAGCTCGAAGCACCTGATGGGTTTGCTCGGCAATTGTTGGATGGCGGAGCTGTTCCCCTTCCCGTCAGCCTCGATCACGCACAAGCCGTTCACGCTCTGCCTTGGCACCACCGCGACCCGTTCGATCGTTTGCTTCTTGCCCAGGCCTCTCTCGAGGGTGCCACCCTCATTTCCAGTGACGAGAGGCTGCGCTCCTACGGTGTACCGATTGCCTGGTAGCGAAGCCCAAGCTGCACTATCGTCGCCGCGGTGATCGCCACTCCCCACATGCTCGTCGGCGCCGCCTGCGCCTCGAGGGCCCGCTCGGTTGGGGGCGCTTTGGCGATCGGGGTCTTGAGCCACCTGCTCTTGGACGCTGTGCCCCACCGGGACTACCGCCTTCGCGCCTTTGGTGGCTTGGTATTGGGCGCCGACCTAACCACTGGCACGCTTGCCGCCGTAGGCCTCTCGGGTGGCTCAGAGGTCCTGCTCGCGGGCGCCATCGGTGGCGTTTTGCCCGATGTCCTCGCGCTCGCAGAAGGCGCTTTGGGTAGATCTCCGATCGGCTGTGCCCACGCCACGGCTCACACCGACAGCCGTCCTTCACCTTGGCTCTCGGCCTCGATTCAAGGGCTCACGGCTGTCTTGGGTGCAGTGGCTCTAATGCGAGGTTCGTATCGTCGCTAACGCGTGCAGGCCACGCCAGCGCTAGCCCAAAGTGGCCAGTTTGGCTTTGTGGAGGCGGCCCAGTGCGGCCAGCCCGATGGTCCTCTTAGCTGGTGGTGGTTTGAGTGGTGAGAAGTGAAAATTGGTTGCCAAGATCCGTGTGGTGCTCGACGTGGTGATCACCTTGCCCGACTTGATGTAGCCGGTACTCAGCTTCATTTCAATCGGTAGTCCAGAAGGTGCGATCGCGAGTTCGACGACGACCGGCTGTGGGCAATTTTTTTCAAGAAGTTCACCAAGCGGAAGATCGCTCTGCGGGTATACGCCCGGTGCGAAAGTAACCGTAAACAGACTGACTTGCTGTCCACTCAGGCTCTCCGTCCCCATCGCGACGATGCTCTCCGCCTCCGCGAGTTGTGCGAGCGAAGGCGCCAATGAGGTCGCTTTGGAGTTTTTGGGGCGCGACCGTTCGCGAACCCAAGGACGCCCGCCATCTTCATGCGTCAAGGCCGGCTCATACCGATAGCTCATGCCGCCGATTTCGAGCACCCTCTGGTTTTCGCTCGAGGATTTACCCGAGGGGGAGAGTTCTCGTGAAGTCGCAGTGGTAAGCGATTCCCTCGGTGAGCGCCGCAGTTGGGTGTGGACGCTTAGGATCAGCTTGCCGCCTTCTGTCGCCAAGACCGTCTGGGCAGAAAGCCGGATGGTCGCAAATTGCAAGTGTTCCGTCTTTTCTGCCAGCAGTTGCAGTTCTGGCGGTATCGTCGCGTTCACTGGTGCGGGCGTCGGCGTTGTGGTGCAGCTCGAGGTTGCGCCTTGAGACGCGCCAGGCACTGTAAGTGTCGCCGTCAAGCAGCTCAACACTGCTCCCAAGGCGATCGCCGCAAACCGTCTCATCATGTCACTCCCTCTCGTTCCACCAACGAGATCGCGACGGTACCACATATTGGGATTATCTAGAGCCTTCTGCGACGTCACGCTTAGGGCTCGGCAGACGTCAGAAGGAGGCGCCCACCGGCACCACTTCGCGCACATCCCCGGTTTGGGTCAAGACGCCAGGCGCATCCACCCGCGGACTGCTTCGCACGACTGTCCCCTTACGTGGGGAGAAGGTCACATTGCGGCGGGTGACCCGCTCCGCTTTGGAGCTGGCCGGCTGTAGAGCACTGCGGCGCAACACCGTCTCCAATACCACCCTCATCTCCATTTCGGCGAAGCTTGCTCCCAAGCAGCGCCTCACGCCACCGCCAAACGGAATCCACCCGTAGCCGCTGGGCGGACTCTCAAGGAAGCGCTCAGGACGAAAGGCATAGGGCTCGGGATACAAGTCCGCCCGGGTGTGTGTAAGCCAAATAGCGGGCGTCACGTCGGTCCCGGCAGGCAAACTCAAATTACCGGCCTTTAGCTCTGAGGCAAGGCGCCGACCGGCAAGCGGCACCACCGGACGCAAGCGCAACGACTCCGACACCACCGCGCGTAGATAGGCGTCCTCCTCGCCTCCGTCGATCTCAGCGATCAGGCGAGCAAGCACAGCCGGATGGCGTAGCAACAGATCAAAGCTCCAAGCCAATCCTGTTGCTGTCGTCTCGTGGCCGGCGAGCAGCAGCGTAACCAACTGGTCGCGCAGCTCCTGATCGCTCATCTCGCCACCGTCCTCAAAGCGGGCCGCGATCAGCAAGGAGAGAATGTCCTCGCGCTCATCCAACGACGGATCTGAGCGACGGTCTGTGATCTCGGCAAACAGAAGCTCATCGATGCTTGCCGCGATGCTCCGCAGTCGGGCCATCGGGTCGCCCCGCCCGAGCCGGCTGGCGAGCAAGAAGCGGAATTGCAACGCGGCTGAGGAAGTCTCGTTGAGCAGCATCGGCAGGCGCACCCTCAACTGCTCCGCGCGCGCCTCGTCAGTTACCCCGAAGACCGCCTCTAGGATCACCTCGAGCGTGATCGCCTGCATGTGGGGGTGAATCGCAAACGGCTGCCCAACAGGCCAGCCGTCGATCTCGCGTTCGGTGGCCTCGCGCATGATCTCCTCATAGGAGCGCATCCGCTCGCCATGAAACGGCGGCAACATCAGCTTGCGCCGCGCCAAATGCTCCTTGCCCTCGAGCAACAGCACCGAGCTCGGCCCCATGATCGGCAGCAAGCTGATCGTTCGCCCGGGGGGCAGTCCGTGCTCGTGCGCTGTGTAGAGAGCCCTGATCGTCTCTGGGTCTGAGAGCATCACCATCGGTCGCTCAAAGCCCGGGAACCTCACGCTGAACTCATCGCCATAGCGACGCCTGCAGGACTCCATGAAGGCGATCGGACGCACCAGCCAGCGCATTATCTGCACGGCCGGTGGCTCGTTTGGGCCAGGGGGAAGGGTGCTCACCTTCGGACAGGGTGACAGACCAGGCCCGCCCGCATCGCTTTCACGCGCCTGCTCACGCGGAGCAATCCCCTGTCGTGAGCTCAGTGCGTGCGGTATGAGGCTCGCCGAAGTCTGCTCATAAGCCACAGGATCATGGCGCTCATTTGGTCGCTCGAAGGTAGGGCTATGCGGCGACGGCAACCCCAGCGGGTACGTAGTGCTCGAAAGCGAGATCGGTGGGGGCGGGAAGACCCTGCTCCTCCGCGGCGCAAGTCAGAGCAAACCTGGCAGCCTCTTCAGCGTGAGCGGCATCGTACGTATTGGTGCCGCCAGTCAGTCCCGGGATGTCGGGGGATTCAAAGCTCCAGCCATAGCCAGGCGTGTTGTGGTGCAGGATACGGATGGTGTCCATGATCTCCTCGTTCAGAGTAGCCGCAGAGCCTCGTGTTCCGCAAGTCCCACATGATCGACGAGAACGCGCCGAACCTCACCAGGCGCGAGCGTCCGCCCATCGTGAAAAGCCCAAGTCAATGCCGGGCGTCCATCTGCTTGGAGGCGGCGATGCGATCCTGATTGACGCGTGACCTTGTAGTCCAAGGGGTGGGAGGTCAGAATACGCAAGAGTCGCTTCGCCTTCATGGATGGGAACTGGACCATGTCGCGACACTACGCATTGCTTGGGACGAAACTCTGCTTTGGGCCAAGGCGCGCTCAGGCGAAGCTAGCGGCGAGCGGTATGCGCCTGAGGGTTCGAGCTATGGGGCGAGACGGAACGGTGGGTAGCGATCGGTGATCAGTACATGGGCGTATGCGATTACGCGGTTGGTCCAGCGGCCGAC
The DNA here is from genome assembly GCA_963746645.1 of uncultured Solirubrobacterales bacterium. Taxonomy (GTDB): domain Bacteria; phylum Actinomycetota; class Thermoleophilia; order Solirubrobacterales; family Solirubrobacteraceae; genus Palsa-744. The sequence continues at coordinate 1,615,111 of CAVVBQ010000005.1, read as the reverse complement.
GCCAACGAGGAAGTCGAACATCCCACGCGGGAAGCGACCGGTGAGGAGGATCGCAAACCAGGCGGCGATCACGACGAAGAACGCGGCTATGTAAAGGAAGAACAGCACCACATAGTGGGGGATTGCCAGCAGCCACTTGACCAGCGGCAGCCAGCGGTTGAGATCGCTGCGTGCGTCCGGATAGGGAAACTCAAGATGCACCGCTTGATGCTCGTCTGTGGAGGGATAGCGGTCCTCCATTAGTGCCAGGTAGACGCCCACTCGGGCGGAGAACCGCATCAGCTCGAGGTTCCAATCAAACCACCAGCGTGGGTACTTCTGCCGGAATAGGATCAACAGCAGCGTGGGTAGTACGACCAGGCCGGCAGCGCCAATAGCCCCGTTGGCCTTTCCGCCACTGTAGGCGTAGCTGCCGCCCTCGATGAGGGCGAGCACGATCCCGATTGGGATGACCATGAACAGGCGAAAGAAAGTGGTCAGGCGGTTGAGCGGGCGGTCCGGGTAATCGACCGAGTACTGGACGGGATACGGCTCGTCAGGGTTCATGAGATGCCTTTCTATGAGGTGTACGACGTACACTCGTCCGTCCGAACTATAGGTGTACGATGTACACTTGTCAAGGGCAATGACGAAACAAAAGATCGCGAACCGGAAACCGCTGAGCAGGGCTCGTGTGCTGCAGGCTGCCGTCGCCCTCGCCGACGAGGCCGGGCTCGAAGCGTTCAGCATGCGTGGACTCGCACAAGAGCTAGGCGTCGTGCCGATGGCGCTCTACAAGCACGTCGCGAACAAGGAGGAGCTCCTGGACGGCATGGTCGACCTCGTCTTCAGTGAGATCGAGCTTCCTTCCGGGGAGCTCCAGTGGAGGTCGGCTATGCAGCGTCGGGCAATCTCCACGCGTGAGGCGCTACAGCGCCACAGTTGGGCGATCGGGATGATGGAGTCGCGGAGCCCGGGGCCGGCCAACCTGCGAAACCACAATGCGGTAATGGGCTGCCTGCGGAAGGCTGGCTTCTCGTTTGAGACGGCAATCCACGCCTATTCGGTCCAGGACGCCTACATCTATGGCTTCGCGCTACAGGAAAGGGACTTGGGGTTCGAGACCCCCGACAGTGCCGGAGAGGCCGCGCGGCGCAGGGCGGGGACGATCGATGTGCTCGAGAGCTACCCCTATCTCCTCGAAATCGCTACGAAGCTCCCCGAGTCTGGGTATGACAACGCCATCGAGTTCGCTTGGGGGCTCGATCTCATCCTCGACGGACTCGACCGGCTACACCGCCAAGCCTGAGTCGCCACGCCGGTGCGGCCGGACCAGCCGCAACACTTGCACTTGACAAAATACAGAATCTCGATAGACTTTGTGCACAATGTTGGTTCTCGCTTACACCCGCCGGGGAGACGGCCACGTTCGGCAGTCTGCCGTGACCGACGTCTCCTCGGCGGATGGCGGCGTGCTCGGACATTGTTGTTGTCCTTGACGTTTCTCTCCCCCCGTGCGTCCGGGGAGGTGCGCCCCCGCCCCTCCCCGGACGCCCCTCTCAGAGGTGCCGCTTTCGCGGTTGATGCCTTGTCCAGTACGTCACTGTCAAAGCCTTGAGAAGGAGTTTCGGATGCCAAGAATCATCGTCACCACCGACCCATCCCCTTTGCCCGCCGACGTCCCCGTCTGGCTCGATGAGCAGGTCCAGTCAGTGCACCTCAGCACCGACCACGCAGCGGCTCAGTTCGTCGAGCGTGTCGCCTGGGCGATCAGCGACGCGGAGGACGCCAATAGTGAGCAGGTCGTTCGTCGCGGAGGACGGCGGCGAGTGCGCAGCTCCGCCATGCGCCCCCGCGGCCAAGTCCGCGTGCGCGTCTAGGGCGGCATTAGCCTTTGGCCTCTACAGCGGAGTGGGTCTTGCGCATGGCAGCGAGCCTAAACGCGTACCCGACATGCTGTCTTCAGTCACGTGCCTTGAAGGCCTCGAGCATACGGAACGCGCTCTTTATGACTATCGCTTCGGCGTCACCTGAGTCGCGGCCGCCGTATCACTGGTCGTCGGGCATCTCGAACGATTCGCTTGCCAGCAGCGTGCGCTCGCCATCGTCATCTGGCACGTCATACCAGGCGGCCGTATAGGTACCATCCCGAGGCTCAAGAGGCGGGGCGAAATCCTCTGGAAAGCGCACGGCTATTGTGTCTTTGGTGACCGCACCGTTGACGTTGCGTGCCTCTGCGCCATCGGGCGCGGTGAGCATGCACACGACCTTTCCGTTGGCTGGCAGCGCCCCGTGTGGGCGTAGGGTTAGAACAGCCTCGTCGCCCAGCACAAACACGCTGGTCTCGGGCTCTGTTTGAAACATCGTCTGGTAAGGGCTGGCCCAAAGCTTGTATGGGTCGGTCGTGTAGATCGGGTCGGTCGTGTAGATCGGTTCGCCGGTCAGGTGGCCAAAAGCAACGTTCCGCCAAAGCGGCGAGGTGCCAGGGCCGATCGAGTTCGTCCATATGCGGTCCCGGGATTCGTCGGATGAGATCTCCTTTGCCTCCTGAATTGTCTCCTCGGAGGTCTCGATCTCAAGGCGCTTCGAGGCCTCGCTCATGAAACTGTCCAATCCGTACATGTAAAAGCAGACCCCAGCCGTCGCCCGCATCTCGGCGACCAGCTCAGGCCGGGGACCGATCGTGCGGCCATCGATGCGCCACCACCAGTCCTCCTTCATATCTCCGGTCACGAGGAGGACGTTCTTCTCGACCTTTTTGGCGTGCGCCATCGTCTGCTGCCAGATCACTAGATCTCCGTAGCGTTCGAGCTCAGGCTTCTTCTCGTCGCTGTAGCCGGGCGGGATACGCATCGTGTATCGCTTAGTGCCGACCTTCGACAGATCGGTTTCATCAGACCGCTCCCCGACCCTGCCTGCGAGCAACCCGGCGATGCGGTCGCGGACACTGTCTGAGCCCAGTAGGTCATCCTCGCCGATCGGGTCGGGGTGGTTTTCTCTGAGTTCCTTCAGCTCCGTGATCACAGGCGCGAGCCGCTGCTCGAATTTTGTTGCGAGCTGGGCTTGGTCCATTGCCGAGCGGCTGCGTACGCCTTGCAGCACCGAAGCCTTGCTCTTCTCGATTTCACCGATGACGGCGTCGTATTGCTGGCGTTGCTCAAGGATCACTCTGATCCGGTTCCGCTCGAACTCGAGCCCTACCTGGTGGGGAATCCACAGCCTGTCGGCGACGCCGTCTAGGATGGCGAACAGCTGCTCACGCGCTGGGACGGAAAAGCGATAGAGGTTCAACAGGACGTTCGTGTCGGGCACGACTAGCGCATCGCTCCAGAGCGACTCGAACTCCTCAGCCGACGGGCGGTAGTAGCCGGGAAACTGCTCGCGCACGCCGGTCACCTTAGCGACAGTGAACCCGCCGGAGCACCTCGGCGTACACCGAGAGGAATCTGACTGCGAAGAAGTTGAGGCGCGTTGGGCTCAAAGTACCACTCGTCAAGAGCGTTGCACCTATTCGATCGATCGAATCCAGATGCCTCGCAGGTGGCTATGACCTCCTCATCGCGGGCCTCGACGAGTACCTGCAGGAATATTCCCTCCGATCGCGCTGCATTTCCTACTCCGGCAAGGAGTTCACCGATGAAGACCATGTTGTCTCCTGGCGCTATCATCGTCACAATTGCGGAGTCGCGCCCCGTAATGTTAAGCTGACATTCAGCCTGGACTTTGCCGCCAGTGACCAGCTGAACATCAATCTGGTTGACTTCCGCGATTATGGAGGTCCTGAGCGATAGCGGAACGTCCGGTCGGTCAACCAGTCGAATCTCTCCTCCATCACAGGAGCCCGACGGTGTGCCCTCGAAAGTGAGCGCCCAAAGGTCGCGAATCGGCTGGTTCGGGAAGACAGAGCCCACACGCCGTGCCGTTGGTCGATCAAAATAGAGTCTTTGAAAGGGAGCTGAGGCGCGTATGGCATCGAGGAGTGTCCAACTACAAGCTTGATCTCTCACTATGAGGCAGCGCATAGGCGGCGGTCCCGCGTTTGGCAAGCTTCCCGAGACGACACAGCCACCTAGGGCTCCTCCACCATCGAGGGCTATCCACGCTAAACCTTGTGGATCTGACCGCGCAAAGTACGCAGCGAGCGGATGTGAGTCAATATTACATTCGATAAAGGGCAGGACCTCGACTGCCGTTACTATTTTGACTAGATACTCAGTAGTCGCGGCGACCGCGTGCGAGGAGAGGCTGGTCAGATATTGCTCTGCGGCCCGTCGCAAAATGGTCGGGTAGTTACCCGTCAACATAAGCCAATCCCGAACGGGAGTCACAGCTGGTCGTTCACGAGCGAGGTCCGCCAAGTCGTAGCTGGGGGTTCCGAGTCGGTCGGAGCCGAATATTCGTAGATCTCCTCGCTCCCGCAATTCTGCCAGATCACGGTAGGTCCTCGAACTGATGAAGTCGTATCGGCTGTCAAATGAGTTGTAGATCTCATCACTGCGGATAGCCTGTTGAGCCCAATACTCGGCGTATCGCGAAGCCTGGTCAATAGCTGCGAGCCCGGGTGTTGCTATGCCCAAGCGCATGGTCCAATCGACTTTTTCAAATTCAAGGTGGGTGCCAAGACGCGCTGGATAGCGAGCCTGAAGCTCACGGAGCGCTGCGCGATACAGCCGTGCCCATAGCCGTAGGATGTCGCTCAGTCGCTCATCGTCGTTACATAGTGCTCTCAGGTCGATGCGTCGGCCAGTTATGTCGGCCGCGACGTCATCGTGACGCGTAGCGAACTCGATAGCCGAAGGAGCATCTTGCTCTCCAAGCTCAAGAACGTACCGGGCGATATGAAGGTCGGCTCGAAAGATTCGCCGATTCACATCGTGAGTTGTAAAATACCCAGCCAGTGCGTCGTCCGCCGACACGAGAACCGGGGACGACATCACGACGCAGGAAAGACCGGCCAGCTCCAGCCGCAGTACTCCCGCTCAGGCATGAATATCGGAGTAACTTGCTCCTGACTTGTAGCGCGGGTGACCAGCTGGTGGAAAAGCCACCGCAAGTCGATCTCGCCGGTGTCCGTAAAGCGGATGATGCTGGTTTGTCTCTGCTCGCCGTATACGTCGACAAGCGGGCCGTCGACCGTAACCTCCTCTAGTACAGCTCGAGGGAGCTCGAGCTCCGTCGCGGACAGATAACCACCAGAAGGGGTCCATGCCCCCACACGCACATTCTTGTCCGTCGAGGGTGCATCTCTGACCACAAATCGAAACCCTTCGCGTGTATCTGCATCGTCAGCCATGTGCACTCCTCCTAGAGATTTGACGGGAGCATATCGCCGGGTGCATCGTCGTGCAACGGGCGTGACGATGGCAAGGCTGCTGGTTCGATGACGGCGCCGATCAGCGCTTATGCTTCCGTCCATAGTCTATATAGCTCGCACAATACGATCGGACGGAAAGACGCTGGATCCGGTAAGAAACCGTCGAATCTGCCTGGTAATCCGATGTATTCCGAAGATCGCTCCGCGAGTGCTGCTTAGTGAAGCTTCAGATGACTAGCGTTCAAGGGCGGCCTACAGCATGTAAGCTGCTCCGTCGGTGGGGGCAGAGCACGGCAATACGGGACTGCGACTTGAGGCTTACCACCGCTGGCTTAGGATGGCGCACGTAGCGTTCTGGATAGTTGCGGCGATCGGAATGTTCTTTTTCGTTCATCATCTGAGCGGCGCACATGCTCATGCTCGTGGGGGAGGAAGCGATGCTGCGAGGAGGCGCGCCAAGCCGCAGCTCGCTGGCGAGATCGTCGCGACTATCCCGCTGCCTAACGGTGCTTTTGATCTAGCAGCGGGGGACGGGTCGATCTGGGCTGCCACCAACAGCAGCGTAAACCCCGGCGCTCCTGGCAGCGAAACGGACGTCGCTCGGATAGCCGGACAGCTCGAGGCTATGGCTCTGGGGAATCGACTAACTCCCCTCTAGTGAAGCCTCGACCGTGACACCGATTCCCTCGGTGCGCATGCCCAACCTCTCCATACACTGGGTCATTGCCGCTTGTGCCACTGCCTCCAGATGTGTCTCCTCGAGGCCCGCCACACGTCCTGACATTCGGCATGTAATTCCACTCAGAACCGCATCCTTGAGGTCGTCTGCCTCACCTGAGAGTGTCAGCGTTACGTAACTAATAAGCTCGCGAGCCTGGGTTCCTTCCTGGACGAGCTGCTCGGCAACCAGCCAAGTGAAGACACTGCCAATCGCTCCGGCGAGAAGCTCGCCTGGCAACGTCGCCAGAGGATCCTTGTCATCGTGATCCACCTGAAACGACAGTAGTGGCGCGATCGAATGGCTTCCGACAGTAAGGCGTGGTGCGCCGCCGGGCGGATGGCTCAGCCACCTGATCGCGGCCTCTCGTTTCAGTGCGGACATGACCGTCCTCAGTGCTCCGGCGCAACCAGAACAGGGCGACCGGCGTGCGCGAGCACCACATGCGAGACGCTGCCGAGCAGCGCAGAGGCGACCGCGCCGAGTCCGCGCCGACCACACACGATCAGCCGCGCGTCGAGCTCATCGGCGACTTCGATGATCTTGCGTCCCGCGCCTTCGGTGGTCTCCTCGATGCGGGAGCTGGCGTCATAGCCGTGGGCGCGCGCACGCTCCACACCCTCCTCGGCCGCGTCATTGGCCAACTGGGCCTGCCCAGCGTCGACGCGCTCCTCGTCACTCAGGTAGCCGGCGCCGAAGCCGCCGGCCCGCGCCAACATCACCGCCGCGGGCTGCCAGACCGTCAGTATGACCGCAGGCGCCGGGGCAACGAGATCTGCAGCCGCGGCCATCGCTGCCCGCGATCCCTCCGACCCGTCGTAACAGAACAACACCGGTCCAGGCATGGAGTCTCCTCAGAATTTGGTCTTACACGTGCACAGACTCGACATCCTAGGCCTTGCCGCTGGGCAGAGCGAGACGGGTACCGTTGCCAAATTCTAGGCGCTGTCCCCTCGACTGAGCGCTAGGCGCGCACCCCGCGACAACCCGCTGACGACCAGATCATAGGAGTCCTCGATCATGTCCTTGACAGTCGCGTCCGGCAGGGAGTCGTCGAGCACGACAGTGTTCCAGTGACGCTTGTTCAGGTGATAGCCAGGCAGCACCGCCGAATGGGCCGAGCGCAACGCCTCGGCGAGCGCCGGCTCGCACTTGAGGCTGACCCGCAGCGATTCGGCCTGCAGGTGCGAGAGCGCGAACATCTTGCCCGCGACCTTGAAGACAGAGGTGTTTGGGCCGAACGGGAACGTCTCCTCGGCTCCCGCAAACGACATAAGGTGGTCACGAAGTTCTGCCGGCTTCATTCACTGTCTTTCCTGGAGCTAAGCTTTGGTGGGAATGCCGCTACAAGGTGAATATGAGCCCAGCCCATGGGACTGGGTGCGCGAACAAGTCGAAGGGTACGAGGCGAGCAAAGGTGAGCGTGCCAACACCCTCCTGGACACCGGCCTTCCCGTCGTCATCATCACGACCCGAGGGCGAAAGAGCGGGAAGATCCGCAAGTTCCCGCTCATGCGGGTCGAGCACAACGGCGAGTACGCGCTCGTCGCTTCCTTGGGAGGCGCTCCAACAAACCCGACTTGGTACGGCAACCTGATTGCCGACCCAACCGCGTTGATGATCCAAGACGGGTCCGAGCCGCAGGACTTCAACGCACGTGAGGTTCAGGGCGACGAGCGCGCGTTGTGGTGGGAGCGCGCCGTTGCGGCCTATCCCAGCTATGCGGATTACCAGCTGAAGACAAGCCGGATCATCCCGGTCTTTGTGGCCACTCGATCAGACTCATAGCGCCTTCGAGATCGCAGTCGATCTGCCATCGATCTCAGCGGACGGCCCGCCAGCTAGATGCTCGCGTGATCGCTGAGGAGTTCTTTGCTTGGCGTCACGTTTCTGGCTCGGTCAGACGCTTACGCTGTAGTGGAGGTGAACGACGCCGTTTTGGAACCGGCGCTCATCGAGAAGTTCGAGTTGCGCACGGACGTGGTCTGGCAAGGCGCGCTTGCCGCCTCCCACTACGATCGGGCACAAGAACAGATGGCACTCTTCGACCAGGCCCGCGCCGATTGCATGGCCAGCGAGCTCGGCACCCCCGACTGTGATGTCGGCCTCTGAGGACTGCTTGAGCTGCCGGACGGCGTCTGGATTGAACTCGCGCTCGATCCGCGTCCTCGCGCTGGATACTGTCTGAAGCGTCCGCGAATACACGATCTTCTCGGCCGCCTGCCAGATCCCAGCATAGTCCCAGAACACTGCTGGCTCATCGGCATCGGTGCTCACGGTCTCCCAGAACACCATCGTCTCGTACATCCGGCGCCCGTATAGGTAGGTGCCGATCGGCCGCTCGAGATCGTTGACGAACGCATGCACCTCCTCATCCGGCGCCGCCCAGCCGAACTCGCCCTCCTCGTCCTCGACGTATCCATCAAGCGACGCGATCGCCGCATAGATCAGCTTGGCCATCTCCACTCCAATCGGTCGTTACGGTGCAACGCCTTATGATCGCTGTCGTGAGCGGCACGCAGCCGAATGTCTTCGCTGAGATATTCAGCAGGGCACCCCACCACTGGGACCCTCGCCGGCTCAAGTAAAGCGCCATCGCGTCTGGCTGAACTGCTCACCCTTGCCGAAGCCGAGAATCGTGGTGGGCGTGACCCGATAAAGGAGCACCTTACCCGCGCGGATCGCGTCGCTGAGACCGAACCATGTGCCCTCGGGTGCCGTGAAGTGCGCCCCGTACTTCGACTCGTAGGCGTTGGCGATGAGTCCGAGCTCCGCTGCATCGTCGACCTCGACGGCGTGTCCTTCGACCACGACATCGAGACCGTCGAGACCGTTCTGGCCTGTAGTGAGAATGCACTGTGGATTCTGCCGGAGGTTCTTTGCCTTGCGCTCCTCCGGACCAGTGCAAAAATAGATCGCGTCCTCGTGCCACACAGCCAACAGCGGCGTGACGTGCGGGCGTCCATCGGGACGCACCGTTGAGATCCAGAACACCTCCGCCTCGTCGATGTGCCGTCGGCCCTCCGCCCAACCTGTCGAGGTCGCCCCTGGGCTGCTGAACCCAGCGTGTAGCTCCGTAGCTGGCATCTTCACTGCCATATCATCTCCCTTTAGCTGTAACGAGAATTATCTCTCCTAGACTTCACCGACTGCCCAAAGTCATCGGTGGATCCAATGGCGTGCGTGTCGTCAGCGACGTAGCGGGAGCCTCGTCGGTAGGCACCCCGGATGGGCGGTCCGCTTGTGGCGCTCGGCAGAGTTCTCGATATCTTGAGCATATGGATACTTCGGATATCACGATGGACCACGAGGTCGTCGTGATCGGTGCCGGCTTCTCGGGCATCGGGGCGGCGATCAAGCTCGACCAGGCCGGCTTCCGCGACTTCGTCGTGCTCGAGGCCGGGGACGGTGTCGGGGGCGCCTGGCATTGGAACACCTACCCGGGGATAGCGGTCGACATCCCGTCCTTCAGCTACCAGTTCTCCTTCGAGAAGCGCAGCGACTGGTCGCGCGTGTACGCGCCGGGGACGGAGCTCAAGGCCTACGCGGAGCACTGCGTGGACAAGTACGGGGTTCGCGATCGCATCCAGCTGAACACCAAGGTGGTCGGGGCGAGGTTCGACGAGGACGCCCACGCGTGGCACATCCAGACCGCGAACGGCGAGCAGATCACCGCGCGATACGTGGTCGGCGCGACAGGCGTGTTCAGCCAGCCCACACCGCCCGAGATCGAGGGCCTTGACTCCTTCGCTGGCACGACCATGCACACGGCGCGCTGGGATCACTCGGTCGACCTGCGCGGCAAGCGCGTCGGGGTGATCGGCACGGGTGCCTCGGCGATCCAGCTCATCCCCGCGATCGCCCCTGAAGTCGAGCAGGTCACCGTCTTCCAGCGCACTCCCATTTGGTGCCTACCCAAGCTCGACGCACCGATGAGCCCGCGCGTGCGCCAGGCACTGCGCTCGGTGCCCGGCGCCAAGCTCGCCACACGCTGGGCCAGTCAGGCCTTCGTGGAGCTCACCTTCGTGCTCGCCGCCCACTTCGCCGGCCAGTTCCCGAGCCTCGCCGCCCGCGGCGAAGCCACCGCTCGCAAGATGCTCCGCGAGGTCAAGGATCCCGTCGTGCGCGAGAAGCTCACGCCCAAGTACTCCCTCGGGTGCAAGCGCCCGAGCTTCTCCAATGAGTACATCCCCGTCTTCAACCGGGAGAACGTTCTGCTCGAAACCACCTCCATTGAGGCGATCACCGAGACGGGCGTTCGTATGAGCGACGGGGTCGAGCATCCTCTTGACGTGCTCGTCCTTGCAACCGGATTCAAGGTGTTCGACTCCGGGAATTTGCCAGCATTCGAGATGCTGGGCGTGGGTGATGTTGACCTCGAGGAGTGGTGGGATGCCAACCGGTTGCAGGCCTATGAGGGCGTGAGCGTCCCCGGCTTTCCGAACTCGTTCTCGATCCTCGGTCCCTACGGGTTCAACGGCCAGTCCTATTTCGGTCTGATCGAGACCCAGATGCGCCACATCGTGCGCTGCCTGAAGCGGGCGCGCAGCGAAGGCGCCACGCGCGTGGAGATCACGCCCGAGGCCAACCGTCGCTACTTCGAGTCGATGCTCGGGCGCCGCCACAACCAGGTCTTCTTCCGGGGCGCTTGCTCGAACGCGAACAGCTACTACTTCGACAAGCACGGCGACGCGCCGTTCCGGGCCAGCCTCTCGCTCGAGGCGGCCTGGCGCAGCGCCCGCTTCAACCTCGACGACTACGCGTTCGCGCGATGACCGAGCCCGACCTTCCCGGGTCGGACTGGGTCGAGCTCTTGCGCGTGCTCGCAGGATCGACCCTCGCTGGTGCCCGATGAAGGCGGTGAGCTGTAAAGAAGGCCAGTTGACGGTCGTCGATCTGCCGACGCCTGCCCCCGAGGAGGGGCAGGTATTGATCGATGTCCTCCGCTGTGGCATCTGCGGATCAGACCTTCATGCTCGCCATCACTGCAACGAGATGGCAGACGTGGCTCTGGAGACCGGCTATGGGGACTTCATGCGCTCCGACCAAGACGTCGTCATGGGGCACGAGTTCTGCGGTGAGATCGTCGAACACGGCCCCTCCTGCCGGCAGTCGGTGCCGACGGGGACGACGGTGGTCTCGTTGCCTCTGCTGCGTGTCGGGAAGGACGTCCACGCCACCGGTCTGTCGGTGGCGGCTCCCGGTGCCTATGCGGAGCAGATGCTCGTGCAGGAGTCGCTTACCGTTCCCGTGCCCAATGGCCTCGCGGCCGGAGTCGCCGTGCTGACCGAGCCGATGGCTGTCGGCTGGCACGCTGTGCGCCGAGGTGAGGTCAAGAAGCGCACCGTGGCGGTCGTCATCGGCTGCGGGCCGATCGGCCTGTCGGTGATCTGCATGCTCAAGGCACACGGCGTGCGCACCGTCATCGCAAGCGACTTCTCCGCGGGGCGTCGCGCGTTGGCGAGGGCATGCGGCGCTGACGTCGTCGTGGACCCAGCACGCGAATCGCCCCACGCCTCAGCCGAGAAGCACGGGCACCTCACCGCGGTTCCCGCCGCCCTCGACCTCGCAATTGACGGTATGGGCAAGATGCAGCGACTGCCGATTCCCTGGCATCACACCTGGCGCGCGGCCGAAGCGGTCGGCCTGGCCAAGCCCAAGAGTCCAGTGATCTTCGAATGCGTGGGCGTGCCCGGGGTGCTCGACCAGGTGATCGCTGGTGCGCCTCTGTTCTCCCGCGTGGTCGTCGTGGGCGTGTGTATGGGTACGGACAAGATCAGGCCGGCAATGGCGATCAACAAGGAAATCGACCTGCGCTTCGTCCTCGGTTACACCCCCCTCGAGTTCCGCGACACGCTTCACATGCTCGCCGAGGGAAAGGTGAACCCCGGTCCTCTCCTCACCGGCACCGTGGGACTCGACGGCGTCGACGAGGCCTTCGAGGCGCTCGGAGATCCCGAGACCCATGCAAAGATCCTGGTCGACCCAAAGAGCACCGCCGCCGCGCCTTAGCGCAAAAGCGAGCGCATCAATCGACCGCTCCGATACTCGTGCGCCGGACGAGAAGCACTGACGGCTTGTGTCTTTCTAGTGCCCGTCAATCAGCACACCGATAGGATTTCAACCTCTGACCTACGGTTCCGTAGAGGGACAAATCCACCAAGCTATGACCCCAAAAGTGCTGATTACCAGGTGATTCGCAACGCGCCCTGAGAGATTCGAACTCCCGACCTTCGGTTCCGTAGACCGACGCTCTATCCAGCTGAGCTAAGGGCGCAGAGCCGCTTAGTGTAGTGGGCGGAGTGCTCGGGCCGGGCGCCGCACGGCCTAGGCTCTACTCGGCAGCTGTGCTCGCGGTGACGATCCAGGTGGAGGCGGGGGCGAGCAACTCACCGTCTGTGGCGAACTCAGCAAGGCCTTCGCGCAATGCGGCTTCGACCTGTCCATGCAAGTGGGCCGCCCGATCGCCCGCCAAGCGCAAGATCTCGCCGGCGGGCCCGAGCGCCATGACAAGCTCAAGTGCTTCCTCTAGATCCCGGCCGATCGTGATTGGAATGTCGCAGCGTTGAAGCGCGATGTCGCTGAAGCCTGCCAGCCCGAGGATCTCGCTTGTGGTGTCGGCGTCGGCCATCGAGAAGGGTCCCGGGCCACAAGTCGGCTCGTCGTACTCCTCAGGCCGCTCGACGATGCCTTCGACGATCGTTTGAGCTCGATAGAGCCAGTCGTTGTCGATGCGCCGCCGCCACACGACCATCACGAGCTTCCCGCCTGGCACAAGCGCTTGGCGTACGTTGCGCATAGCGGCGACAGGGCTCGCGAAGAACATCGTGCCGAAGCGCGAGAAGGCCATATCGAAGCCCTGCTCGCCGTCAAGGCTCTGCTCCACGTCGGCCACGAGGAAGCGCGCGTTCGCAACCCCAGCCTCCTTCGTCTCTCGGATCGCGTCCTCGATGAAGCGCGGTGCGGCGTCCACGCCGACAGCCTCACCGTTTGGGCCGACGCGGCCGGCTATGCGCTGGGTGGTGTCGCCGAAGCCGCAGCCTATATCTAGGACTCGCTGGCCCGGCTTTGGCGGATGCAAGCGAAGGGCCTCCTCGCCGTGGGATCCGAGTCCTGTCGTGACGGTCTCCCGGAAGCGCACGAAGCGGTCATACAAAGGACCGTCCCAGGCCCTGATCGCCTCCTCGTTAGTACCGGTGGCTAGCTCAGAAGCGCTTGTGTTCATAACTTCTCCTCATCAGGATCACGATCTGCTGTCACAGTTTCAGCATCTCATGGAACCTTTAGGTCGACAAGCGGTGTTTGCTCCACTCCTTCTTGTGCGCCTTCTTGGCGGCTTGGTAGTCGACTAGCGCCTGCGGAGAGTCCACGTCTCCGAGCGTGGGGTGCGAGGGCACGAGCGACTTGGCCGCCTTGACGCCATAGCGCTTAGCGAGCACAGCGCTCATCGACTTGACCTTCATCTCCCCGAAGCCGGGAAGCGCCTTCAGGTTGGCACGTAGTTCGTCGGAATCGGGCGCATCTGTCCAGACGCGGGCTGCGTCGCCGTCGTAGCGATCCTCGATATGGACGGCCAGATCGTGAACACGCTTGGCCATCGAGCCCGGGTAGCGGTGGATCGCCGGCTTCTCGCGAAACACCGTCTCCAGGTCCGCCTCTGCGAGCGTTGCCGCGTCGAACGCGCCCAGGCGCTGCCTCAATGTGAGCGGCCCCACGAACGCCTGTTGCACTGTGATCTGCTGGTCCAAGACGAACCCCACCAACAAGGCCAGCGGATCGGAGGCGATCAGCGAATTGGCGTCGTCGGACTCGGTGAAGTACAGGCGGTCTGGCACGGATCTCACTTTCCACGGGCAACGATCACTGACGCTGCATTCGTTCACGCCCCAGGACCACGCACACCGGCGAAGCCGCTCAGGCGCAACTCGACAATACCGAGGAGCTGCTCGCCGAGTGCTTCTAGGCTTGTGGTACGAAACCGGCGAGGGACGGGCGCGCGACGGCCGATCTAGCGAAACGGGCTTGACGGGACGAAGCATCGAAACAAGCCCCGGCCTGGCAGCCTATCTGTGAGCTGCACGCCCAACGCTTCCAGACTAAGCCGCCTGGGCAGCTATTAGGCTCGGCGGGGTGAGCATTCGTATACGGCAGGCAAATCTGATACAGACGCAGCAAAGCAGACAATTCCGTCTGCGCTGCCCGGAGTGTGGGCAGAAGTCGATCCTGGCTCTCGCGGCGTTGCCCGATGGGACGGCAGAACGCATGGGGGTCGGAGACGCCATCGTTTGGGGGACGCGCGTTTGCCCAGACCCAGAGTGCGGGGCACTTATCTTCATCGTCAGCGATGCTCGCAGCAGCATCATCGAGTCGTTCCCGCCTGAGTCGATCGACTTCGACTCGACCGATCTTCCGCCCGCTGTGCTGGAGACATTCAAGGAGGCCGTGGAGTGTCATGCACATGCCTGCTATAAGGCTTCCGCGATCATGGTGCGCAAGACACTTGAGGAGGTCTGCGCTGACCGCGAGGCGTCGGGCAACAACCTCAGGGAGCGTTTGGAGAACTTGCGCGGCAAGCTGCCCTTGCCCCCGGAGATGTTCGATGCCCTTCACGATCTACGACTGCTTGGCAACGATGCGGCCCACATAGAACTGAAAGACTTCGACGCAATCGACAAGGAGAAGGTCGAGGTCGCCCTCGATATTGGGAAGGAAATCCTGAAGACCGCCTACCAATACAAGGCGATCATGGGACGGCTCGACGCGCTGAAGGTGCGTGAGTCCTGTGAGGCGGGATAAGCCTGTCGAAAATGCGATTCAGCGAAACGACACGATCGTTTGCTGCGGCCGATAGCGGTGCTTAGAATCGCGAGCCTAGGTCGTCCATGTCAGGCCCTAGATGTCGAGCTCAAGCACCGCAGCCGCTCTCACCGCGGGCCGGCCGGCGGCGGCACAGCCAGTTGCCGGCATATCTTGCGTGCTAGTCCGTAGTCGATCTCCCTGTGACGCGGCACGACTGAGCGCGCTCCTTCGGGACCGACCCACCGAGCATGGTTGCCGCCCTCGTCCACTTGACGACAACCGTTGGCCGTCAGATGACGTTCTAGATCGCGTCGCTTCATGCAGCGATCGTCAGATGCAGCGCCTCACGCTCGCGGCGATCAGCGGCATCGCTGGGCTCTGGCGAGAGCATCAGACGCAACGCATCGATGACGTTCGTGCGCGCCTCCTCCCGCGTACGCCCCTGGCTAAAGACACCAGCCACCTCAGGGATCGACGCAATGATCCAGCCTTCGTCTCCAGGCTCATAAACAATCGTCAGATCAAGCCGCTCAGCCATAGACCAAACGATACCGACCAAAGGCAGTACAGGGCTGGACGGAGAGGGAGGGATTCGAACCCTCGAACGGAGTCAACCCCCGTTACGCGATTTCCAGTCGCGCCCATTCAACCGCTCTGGCACCTCTCCTTGGACTTGCTGTGTGCAAGCGGTCCCTGAAGGCTACGACACGGCGCCCTTCGCCGTTGCTAGGCTTCCGCCGATGCTTCTCGCCAGCGCAGCCGTGAGCAAGGACATAGGCCTGCTCGCCACATTCATCGGGATCGGCATAATCGTGAACGTGATCGTCATGTTCATCGTGGTCCTGGTACGCGGGGAGCGCCAACAGAACCAAGAACGCCGCTGAGAGCCCGGCTCTCCGGCCTCAGATGATGAACACGGGCGTGCCCACGGGCGTGCGCGAGTAGAGCGCGATCACATCGGGGATCCTCATCCTCACGCACCCGTGCGAGGCGTCATGGCCGATCGAGGAGTACTCAGAAGGTGCGATCCCGTGAATGCCCGCCCCACCGTTGAAGGACATGAAGCGCGCCTTCAGCGGATCCTGAGGGCCAGGCGGGATCGTCTTGCCGGCCAAGGAGCCTGCCCACGCCGATTTGGGCACATACCAAGGGGGGTCGGTCTGCTTCCACTGCACGTGGTAGAGCCCGGGCGTCGTTTCCAGGCCCTGCATGCCGACCGCGATTTCGTAGGTCGAGGCGAGCTTGAGGTGCTGGTAGAGGTAAAGCCTGAACTGGGACCTATTGACCACGATGTAGGCCGGATATTGAGTCGCCAGGTCACCTGTAGTGACGGCCGGATGGCGCGCGAGTGTGGGCACTGTGATGCTGCGCCGAGCCACGCGTCCAGTCAAGGCGTGCGCCACGCGCGCGCTTAGGCGCTTCTGCTCGACTGCCACACCTGGCCGGTCGGCCACCTGTGTCAGCCCACCTGCCGATGGTTCCACGGTGGCGTTGCGTGGTTCGACGTTCACGGCATGGGCGACTTCGGTCACGAAGTCCTTTACGGCCGCCTGGGAGTAGCTGACCCGCAAAGGCAAGTCCTTCTCGACGTGGCCTCCTGAAAGCCCACGCCAGGTGCGCGAGAAGATCGATCCGCCGCGGCTCGCTTCGAGCGCTTGGGCGACCGTGTCTTCCACGTCGACCGTCACGCCCGCCTGACGCGGAGTGATCTGCCAAGTGCGGCTCCCCAGGTTGGCTTCGATCGGGCGTTCCATCGTTCTCGCCACATCGTGATCTAGGCGCGTCTTGGCGGCCGCCGCACTGAGGCCGCCGACTTCGATCCCATCGACGCGCACACCCTTGGCGATCTGCTCGCGCCGCCCGTGGTCATAGACGACCATGGCGAGCATCACAGCCACCAATAGCCCGAGCAAGGCGACGACAGGGATCAGTGGGGTGCGCAGGGATTTGCCCATCTCAATGGTTGATTCACCATAGACCCCGCTGGACCTTCCCCCGCTGGACCCCTTCCCCGCTGGACCTGCTCTACGCGCGCGCGTAGAGCAGGTCTATGCGAACACCACACATCCCTGGCCTGGTCGCCTCGCGTAGTCTGTGGCCCATGCGCGCCATCCAGATCCAAGAGCTATCCGGTCCCGAGGCGATCCGCGTTGTGGATGTGCCGGCACCGGGGCCCAATCACATGCTCACTCCCGGCGAGGGTGTCTTGATCGACGTGAAGGCGGCCGGCGTGTCCTTCCCCGACGTGCTTCAGACCCGGGGTCTGTACCAGCTCAAACCAGATCTTCCCTTCATCCCTGGCTCAGAGGTGGCCGGCACGGTCATCCAGGCGCCCGCGTCTAGCGGCTTCGCGGCGGGCGATCGCGTGATGGCATTCACGGTCTTGGGCGGCATGGCCGAGCAGGCCGTAGCGCCGGTCTACCTCACTTTCGCCTTGCCCGAGCAACTCGACTTCGCCCAGGGCGCCTCGGTAATCCTCAACTATCACACGGTCTACTTCGCCTTGAAGCTGCGCGGGCGCCTACAGGAGGGTGAGCGTGTGCTTGTGCACGGGGCCGCCGGCGGCGTCGGCACAGCAGCCCTGCAGGTCGCCAAGGCGCTCGGTGCCTCCACGATCGCGGTTGTCTCCACGGAGGAGAAGGAAGCCATCGCGCGCGAGGCCGGCGCCGATGAGGTCGTGCGCTCAGACGGCCCTTGGCGCGAGCAGGTACAGGAGCTCACCGGCGATGGTGTCGACGTGGTGCTCGATCCCGTGGGCGGCGATCGCTTCACCGACAGCCTGCGTTGCCTACGCGAGGATGGGCGGGTGCTCGTCGTGGGCTTCACCGAGGGCTCAATCCCCGAGGTCAAGGTCAACCGTCTGCTCCTGCGCAACGTCTCAGTCGTGGGCGCCGGCTGGGGCGCCTATGTGATGGGTAACCCGCAGCGCAACCAAGCGATCGGGGAGGCCATCGCCAAGATGATCGACGACGGGTTCATTAAGCCGATAGTCGGGGCGTGCGTCCCGCTCGAGCAGGCCTCAGGCGCGTTCGGCGACATCGATCAGCGGCGTGCTTTGGGCAAGATTGTGCTCGACCTCGACTGAATCCACCCAGGCTGAGCGGCCTCGACTGGCCGAGCTGGGCTGAACTGGCTCGACTGAACCTCTCAGGGCGTGACGATTCTCAGGGCGTAACGATCGCGAACGCCGGGTCGCCGTAGTCGAGCAGACCTAGGAACTCGCCGAGCTTGGTCGCATCACCCTCCACCGCGATTGCCCCGCTCGCAAACAGGGCGGCGCCGTCGCCTTCACCGAGCAGCACGGCATCGAAAGCCGTGCGGGTCAACGTGATCGTTGCCTGAGCGTCGGGTGGGAGCCGGCCTCTCACGCTGTTGAGCGCCCCGTTCTCCACGCTCACCGTCCATTGCTCTGAGACATCGGTGAAGTCCCAGCCGAGCACGATCTGGGTATCCCATGCGCGCGGGCCATCCAGGCGTGCGCCCATCGCGTCCCACAGCTGCTCGATCGACAAGGCCCGTGCCACATCGGCGCTTGCCACGCGCCTGCCCTCAGGTGCCCGCGGTGGTCCATCGCGCAACTCGTGGGCGCCAACCAGGTACAGGTTGCGCCACACCGCACTCTCCGCCCTGTAGCCGAGCTGCTCCAAAGCTTGGGCCTCAAGCTCCCGTACATCCGTGCGCTCGGGATCGGCGAACACGGCGTGTGAGCACACCTCGGCGACCCAGCGATAGTCACCCTCCGCATAGGCCACGCGGGCGTGGTCCAACAACGAGTCGACGCCGCCGGCCAAGTCCACGTAGCGTCGCCCCGCCTCCACTGGTGGATGTGGATCAAGATGTGCCGGGTTGCCGTCGAAAAATCCCAGGTAGCGCTGATAGACGGCTCTCACGTTGTGGCTCACCGTGCCGTAGTAGCCACGGCACGACCATGTGCGCTCGAGGCTCGGCGGCAACCGCACCTCGGCTGCGATCTCAGTGGGGGTGAGGCCGCGATTGGCAAGCCGCAAGGTCTGGTCGTGCAGATATCGGTACATGTCCCTATGGCGCGCCAAGTGCTCGATCACGCGCTCTTTGCCCCAGCGCGGCCACTGGTGCTGGGCGAACATCACGTCGCTGCCCGTGCCAAACAGCTCGATCGCCTCACCCAAGTACTTCGACCAGCGCAACGCATCGCGCACCGGGGCCCCGCGAGGGGTTAGGACGTTGTGCATGCATTGCACCGCGTTCTCCGCCACGCACAGCACACCCAGGTCGGGGAAGGCGAAGTTCATCTCCGCGGGCGCCTCGCTGTCCGGTACGAGTTGAAAGACGAAACGCACGCCATCGATCTCCTCCTCCTGACCAGTCATCGACACCTCGTGGGTCGGCGGGATCAAGGTGATGCTGCCGCTTGAGACTGTCTTTCCAATGCCCGCGTCCACCTGTCCGCGTGGCCCCCGCGGTAGGCCCGGGGCGAACATGTAGCCGGCACGACGGGCCATCGCGGTGCCGGCGAGCACGTTCTCTGAGACCGCGTGCTCGAGAAAGCCGGCCGGCGCCCACACAGGCACGCGCCCGGCTTTGACCGCTTCCTCGGAGACGACTCCCTTGACGCCGCCGAAGTGATCCACATGGCTGTGGGTGTAGATGACGGCGCTCACCTCACACTTGCCGCGATGGGCGCGATACAGGCTGAGCGCAGCACTCGCGCACTCGGTGGATACGAGCGGGTCGATCACGATTACGCCCTCACGTCCCTCCACGAAGGTCACGTTGGAGATGTCATAGCCCCGCACTTGGTAAATGCCGGGCACCACCTCGAACAGGCCATGCATCCCATTCAGCTGGGCCACGCGCCACAAGCTCGGGTGGACCGTGTCCGGCGCTTCCCCCGGGGCCTCGATGAATGCGTAACCGTCCATGTCCCACACTGCCCGACCGCCTGCGTCGTGCAGCACGAGGCCTGGACTGGTCGCGATCAATCCGCGCTGGGCGTCCTCGAAGTCCTCCTGGTCCTCAAAGGGCAGGTCTTTGCAGGCGCTTGCGATGGCACCGCGCGTGTGTGCGCTCGCGGGGCCGGGGTCGCTCACGCCGGGTATTCTGGCAGCGGCTATGCCTGATGGCTATGAGGGGATGCTCTACGCGCGTGGGAAGGACGGCTACGAGGAGGCCCGTCGTGCGTCCGTCTGGAATGCGCGCACGCCCGAGCGCTACCCCGATGCGATCGCACTCGCCGCCAAGGAGTCGGATGTTCTCCAAGCCGTGGCCTACGCACGCGCGCGAGGTATGCGAATCGGAGTGCGCTCAGGCGGCCACTCTTGGGCCGGCAACCACGTGCGCGACGGAGGTCTCCTGCTCGACGTATCGCGCCTGCGCGACATCGAGGTGAATCCGCACGCGATGACAGCCACGGTCGGACCTGGCTGTCACGGCGATGAGCTGCTCGAGCTCCTGGCCGAGCATGACTTGTTCTTCCCTGCCGGTCACTGCCCTGGCGTGGGTCTCGGCGGCTATCTCCTGCAGGGTGGCTTCGGCTGGAACGGGCGCGTGCATGGGCCCGCCTGCATGAGCGTCGAGGCGATCGACGTCGTGCTTGGCGACGGCTCGCTTGTGCACGCCAGTGAAGAGGAGAACGCTGAGCTCCTGTGGGCGGCACGTGGCGCCGGACCCGGCTTCTTCGGCGTAGTTACCCGCTTTCACCTGCGACTCGTTCCTCGCCCCAAAGTGATTGTCAACAGCGTGTTCCTCTACCCAATGGACGTCCTCGAGGAGGTATTCCGCTGGGCGGCCCAGATCGGCCCCCAGGTGGCGCGCACGATGGAGCTGATGGTCTTCATCCACCGCACCTTGGATGAGGAGCTTGAGATCGCGGTCACCGGGCCCGTCCTGGCTGACAGCGAGCAGGAGGCACGCGCGGCGGTGGCCGTGCTCGAGACTTGCCCAGTGCTCAACCGCGCCAAGCTGGCCTTGCCCTACGTGCCCGGCGAGTTGGCCGACCTGTACGCGGGCGCCCACGCCGCCTATCCCGACGCTCATCGCTACTCGGCCGACAATATGTGGACGCACGCCCCCGTAGAGGACCTGCTGCCTGGGTTGCAGCGCATCGCCGAGACGATGCCCCCTGCGCCTTCTCACATGCTCTGGATGAATTGGGGACCCGGTGTCGCGCCCGCGCCGGATCGGCTCGATATGGCCTACAGCGTCGAGGACGACACCTACATCGCTCTATACGGGGTCTGGCAGGATCCCGCCTACGACGAGCAGGGTGTGACTTGGGCGACCGAGCGCATGCGCGAGCTGGAGTCCTCCGCCACAGGCATCCAACTGGCCGATGAGAACCTCGGCAATCGTCCTGCGCGCTTCCTCAGCGAGGAGAACCGTACGCGACTAGAGCAGCTGCGCGCCAAGTATGACCCCGAGTCTCGCTTCCACTCATGGATGGGCCCTCCCGCATCGCTTGCGTCATGAGCCTAGGTTCGCTAAACGACTACCTGGCGCGTCCGATGACGCCACCCGAGCAGGCCGCGCTCGATGCGATCGAGCGCGGCCCGATCGACCCGAGCCAGGCACTCGCCTTGGAGCAGGTGGATCGACTGCTCGACCCCACTCCTATGGAGTGTGAGACCGGCTGGTGTGTCTTGCCCGACGGGGTGGCCTACGTGGCTGTGCGCACCGCTATGCCCAACGTCAGCGCAGAGATGGTCGATTGGTGGTTTGACTGGCATCCCCGCGACCCTTTGCGCTATCGCGTCTGGCACCCCTTGGCCCATCGCGACAACTCTCTCGACGGGGTGCCCCACGTGCGCGCGCGCGAGGGGGAGGAGGTGAATACATCCCTGCAAGGGGTGCCCCACACGCGCGCGTGTGGGCGCGCGAAGGCCCACTGGGGCGCCGTGCACCATCCGGTGGAGGATGTCGGCACCGGCATGGTTCATGCCCGCATCGAGTTCAAGGCGCCTACCGATATGGGTATGTCAAGCGATTCTCTCGACGATCCCCACGTGGCGACGATCGTGTGCGGCTACGCCGGTGACGACCGCCTCAGGATGCGCCACTCGCCGATGTTCCACGTGTTCCTCCGCGAGGGCGAGGGCGAGGGCGAGGGCGAGGGCGAGGGCGAGGGAGCGGGAGCGGGAGCGGGAGCGGAGGGCGACGACCCCAAGGAAGGCGGGGGAGGCATTATCTTGCGCAGCCGCTTCTGGCTTGGCGCGGCCTTGCGCCCGTATGGTCCCTTGGGCGGCTTGGGCAAATCGTTGCTCAACCGGCCCGCCGTACGCCTCCGTGCGCTTCCCAAAGGCTTGCCTCGCGCGCTCGCGAGGCACTGTGCCGAGGAGTACGCCAACCTAGGGGCGATCCTGCCGGAGCTGTACGGGCGCTTTGGTGACCGGTAAGTATTCCCTTTCACGGTAAGTGAGCCGTGAACTTCATTGCTGGTGAGGAGGGTCCCCCGTTGAAATGCGGATCAGTGTTTGGAGCGAAGCGTGATCTTGACGTGCTCGAGGACCTTCGCCGGCGTACCGGCTCCACCCGCCTGGGTGGCGGTGAAATAGACGACCAGCTTGCCCTTACTCTTCAGCAGTTTCTTGCCCTTAGCGTTGAGTGTCACAGTGATCTTGCGCGTCTGTCCACCGTGCAGGGTGACAGCCGTGCGTCCGAGAATGACCGCCTTGGGCTTTTTCTTCTTGGAAGCGGAAGCGTGTGTGCCTGGGAAGCCGGTGACGTATTCGCCGGCGGAGAGCAGATAGACGACGGCGCATGGATCACTGGGTGGGCCGACGCAGATCTGTTCAGCACTAACCGAGCTGCCGGCGCTTTGCGGCGGCCCGACTTTGGCAACGCCGACGCTTGCGGGTTTGAGCACCACGCTTGGTGGCAAGATCGCCGTCGGCGGTGAGGTCGGCCCCGTGGTTGTGCTGGTCCCTTGAGTTTCTTTGGATGGCGGTTCCGTCGACAGTTTTTCTTTCGACGACGGTTCTTCTGAAGACGGTTCTTCCGATGACGGTTCTTCCGATGACGATGCCCCGACGACTCCCTCCAGCCGGGCGATCAAGCCAGGACCGCTGTCCGGGACGATCGAGACCCACACATTGCCCTTGGTGTCGGGGGCCACTCCGACGGGCGCATGGCCTGCCCCGAGGCTGAAAACGTTGGCCGTCGGTGTGGGCTGACTGGGCACGATGCGGATCAGGGCATTGGCGGATGAATGGGAGATGAAGCCCCACTCGGCTACCCACAGGGTGCCATCAGGTGCAACGCTGATCGCGCGCGGCTTTCCCCCGGCGAGGCTCGAGTTGATTGCGGTGAGGTTGTAGCTAGTGAACGTTCCGCCGCTCGGATCCAGCCGCCCCACTTCGTTCTTTAGTTCGTTCGTGAACCAGACCGAGCCGTCAGGAGCAACTGCCACATCGCTCGGCCCGCTGCCCGTGTTTGAGCCCGAGCATGGCGGTTTGGATTCGCACGGTTTGATCAAGTACTCGCTGTAAGGACCTCCTGCGGGCGACGCGGTCGCAATGCGGTAGCCCGGGAGGCCGGCACTCGACTCGGCAAACCACGGTTTGCCGACGCTGTCGGTCGTGATCCCCTCCGGTTGTGCGTCATAGCGTTCGTCGTTGAGCGGAGGCGCATGGCCTTGAAGCGCGATGTTTTCCTGCTCTTCGACTTTCAGGCCGCTGTCGATCGAAGTGATCTTGTCGCCGTAGTAGTTGGGGCCAACGTTGCCTGCGCTCTGCTCGCTAAACCAGGCCAAGCCGCTGGGGGCAACCGCGATGTCCCACAGGTCCTGAAAGCCAGGGAGCATCGTCGCGACCATCCCGTCGTCAGTCCCGGGCACGAGGGCTTCAGGGTTCGCATAGCCCACGATGCCTTCGCTTTGGGAGAACCAAACGCGACCGCTGGTGCTGTCGACGGCGACGCTGCGCGCTTGATTGGCGCAGCACGACGGAGTCATCAGGTTCGGCGTGGGATAGGTCGTGACGCCATCCGTCGTCCCGGGCGAAGCTTGCGCTGGGACCAGGCGGCCGATCCCGGGAGTGTGGCTTTCGCCGTTTGCGACGAACCACACCGAGCCGTCAGCGGCTGCGCTAATGCCAAAGCTGGTCGTGAAGCCTGTGGGTAGGTCGAAGTATTCGGGCGTCACGTCGGCCAGGGCGGGGGTGGCGATGGCGAGCGTGAGCAAGGCGATCGTCGGGGCTAGTAGCCGGCGAAGGGTCCTGGGTGCGAGCATCGCGCGGGATCGTACTTGACTTGTCTGTATGGGCCCTAGCGCAGCTCTCTTCGGTAGACGAGGGCGATCCGCTCGCCGCGCGCTTCTAAGCTTCGGGTTCGACGCGCATGCTGCTCTACGACTCACAGGTCTCAGGCAACTGTTACAAGGTTCGGCTCCTACTTGCCCAGCTCGGCCTCGACTACAAGCGGCATCAGGTGGATGTCATCGACCGCGCGAACCGTGGCGAGCTCCTGCAGGATCTCAACCCAGCCCTGCGCGTGCCGACGCTGCTGCTCGACGATGGCCGTTCGTTGGCGGAGTCCAACGCCATCCTCTGGTATCTCGCTAGGGACACCCAATATGTCCCCGAGGACGACTTCGAGCGCGCCCAGATGCTGCAGTGGCTGTTCTTCGAGCAATACAGCCATGAGCCTTACATAGCTGTCTTGAGGTTCTGGATGACTATCGCCAAGATATCGCCGACACAGAAAGAGCTAGACGCGAGGCGCAAGGCCGGCTACGCGGCGCTTGATGCCATGGAGCTCCGCCTTTCGGCGAGACCTTTTCTCGTCGCCGATCGCTACACGATTGCTGACATCGCTCTATACGCCTACACGCATGTAGCCGACGAGGGCGGCTTCGACCTCTCCAAGTATCCCGCTATTGGCTCATGGCTGGCCCGGGTTGCGGCCCAACCACGATACGTGCCGATCACCGCGTGAGAAGACCGAGCCGGGCACCGTCTGCGGATCGAGCTGGTCTTCCTTCAGATTTGAGCGGGTATGGAGAGCCTCTTGAGGCATTGCGTGTCTAGGAGGCCGGGGCTGCATGCGAAACGCCCGAGCCGAGGATTAGCATGACGCTTCGATTCTGACCACCTATTAGACTGGGCTGATATGAAGACCGTGAAAAACGAACTCGATCGAGCTGCACAGTCTGCGTGGCGCAACGAAGACGACCCCTTGGGCGGAGCCGGTGCCATCGCGGACTATGAGTTTCATCCAGACTTGAACTTGGCTCGGCACGCTGGACCTGCACAGTACGTAAAGACTCAGGAGCTGCCTCATGCGGTTGAGCTCTTGGCCGGAGCGCGGGTCTAATCGATTCCGGGATAAGGCGAAACCCATACGTTGTAGCCTGGCCGGTCGGCTCCCGGGTGGCTCTCAAGAGCCCGCGGTCTTTGAAGATGCTGACCTGCACGTGGCCTGCGGCTACAGCTCTACTGTCGGGAGCCACGGAGACGGAGGAGCTTTGCGCTGAACTGGAACGATGTGGTGTGGAGGACCCGCAGGGTGTTCTCCTAGCGGCCCGCGAGGCTCAGATACTCCTCTCCGCTGACCAGCGGCGCGAGTTCGAGCGGTTCTTCGATGCGTGGACGTGGGGACCGGTGGCGGCCAGCTTTGTCTATGGGTACGAGACAGATTCGTTCTCGGGCGAGATTGACACGTTCCTCGACGGTCGCGCAGAGTTGGGCGAGGCTCGCCCCGAGCCGGAGCTCGGGTGTTTCGGAGATGTCTCGGATTCCGAGCAGATCCTCCCGGTCGCGCCGGACCGCGGTTTGTCGAGCATCGCGCGACGCAGGCGTAGCCGACGCACATTCGACAATCGGCCGATGCAGCTCTCCCATCTCGCCGCGTGCCTACAATCGGCGTTCGGGAAGACCGGCGAGAACGATTACGAGGTAGGCCCGAGTACCTGCCTGACGAGCGCGCCTGCGCCCGGTGGCATCAACAGCTATGACGCATTCGTGCTGGTGCAAAACGTCGAGGGACATGAGTCGGGTACCTATCACTATGTGCCTGAGCGCCACGCGCTGGCCCGCATGCACGGAGTCCCCGTCCCGTTCGACCTCCTCTTCGGAAGGCAGCAGTGGTGTGCGGGCGCTTCATGTGCGATCGTGCTGGTGGCGGATCTGAGACGACAGGCCCCTCGCTACAAGTTCCCCACGACGATCGGCGCAGTGTTGGTCGAGGCCGGAGCTCGAGTGCAGCTAATCCTATTGCAGGCAGAGGAGCTCGCACTCTCGGCGG
This sequence comes from uncultured Solirubrobacterales bacterium, assembly GCA_963746645.1. GTDB lineage: Bacteria > Actinomycetota > Thermoleophilia > Solirubrobacterales > Solirubrobacteraceae > Palsa-744. The sequence continues at coordinate 1,589,087 of CAVVBQ010000005.1, read as the reverse complement.
TGGTGGTCGGAATGACTGGGGTGGGGGCATTCGATCGCGAGATGGCCTGCGACGCCGGCCTCCCGGGCACGACCAGCATGGTCATGCCGGCCTGCGCAGTCCTGCTGGGCCTGCGTTCCACTGATTGACACAGATCTTTATACTGGGCGACCAGGATCATCATGTCTGGCTGACTGGTAAGGGGGATATGTGGGAAAGCTAGCGCGCGACCAGGCGCTCCGTTACTTGATAGGTGCCGTGATCCCGTCCATGTTCCTGGTGTTGGGCCTCGTCCTGCCCAAAGACTCCGCGTCTCAATTGGAGATCTCGGGCGGGACTATCGTCGTCGCTGTGGTGGCATCGGTGTTGGTCTCACTCCTTATCTCCAAGGTCTTTCTGGACGAGATGGGAGAGCGCTTGGCCAAAGTCACCCGTACCGCGTTGATGCAAGCTGATGGTGTGTGGCAGGTTTGGACGCCCGATCAGCTGTCTGAGAAGGAGCGGGATATGGAGGTGTCGACGATCTGGATCATCGGTCGCGATATCGGAAGTGACATAACCGACCAATCCCCTTTCCTCGGTGTCGTCAAATCCAACATGGAGGATCGCGGCGTGACCTACGTCTACATCGTTCCCAAGGAAGACCCCGATGTGAAGCACCAGCTCAGTGTCTTGAGTCACGCGCTTGGCGAGTTCGACAAGAAGGAAGAGCTCTTCAGGACGGAAGGGGTCGAATTAGACGTGTGGCAGAGAATGCCCTACACCGCTGGCAATATGACTATCTATGACCCGTCTACTGGGCATGCGACCCCCATCGGGTATTTCTGGTACCCCGGGGGAGATGGAAAGCAGTTCGGGCGTCTCGGCGGGAAGGTTGTCGAAAAATGGGTGGCGGAGATCGAGGCGTTGTGCCCGGGCCTGTACGCCAGCGGTACCGGTACCTCGGTAGCGGAGGCGTTGTTAAGCGACGGGGCGTCTAGATAGACGTCAAGCCTGGTCAACGAAATGCCAGATCGATGCCTTGATCAAGCTTCTCATGGAACCGGCCGGTAGGTAATCACGGCGGAAAGCAGCGACAGCGACCCGGCGACCTTGAGATACTGGCGCAGGGCCTCGCGCTCGCGTCGATCATCAACCTCGGCTGGCTCCGGCGAGAGCATCAATCGCAGCGCATCGATGACGTTGGCCCGTGCCTGATCCCGCGTACGCCCCCTGGCTGAAGACACCAGCCACTTCAGGGATCGACGCGACAATCCAGCCTTCATCGCCAGGCTCGTAAACGATCGTTAGATCAAGCTGTTCAGACACACGCCCGATACCGCCCAGAGGCGGCAAAGAGGACGGAGAGGGCGGGATTCGAACCCGCGATGGAGTTTAACCCCCATACTCGCTTAGCAGGCGAGTGCCTTCAGCCACTCGGCCACCTCTCCCAGGACTCGAAGCGCCAGTTTAGAGCCTCTGGAGCGGCTTGGCAGGCTCAGTGTTTGCGATGGTGATGGCGCTTGTGCTTCTTCTTGGGCGTCTTGGCCCGAATGATCGTGATCGACGTGCTGGAGGTGTTGTTGCGCTCGTCGTATGCCTCCGCCATCAGGGTGTGCCGGCCGGGCTTGAGCAGACGTGCGCCATACCAGACCATGTGGCCGCTCAAGGTCGCGGTCCCGCCGTGCACGTAGAAGCTACGGATGATGTGATGGTCGCTGTATAGCGATATTTGGTAGACGCCCAGCTTGTCGCTAGCGCTCACGGTGATCGGCAAGGTGTTGGTGTAGCGCACCCCCGTCTTCGGGCTCGTCAGCTTGATCGAGGGTCCTTGTGCGCCGCCGCATGGTTCGCTGAGGCGATCTCCGTTGTGGTCGAAGTCCGCCAGCGCCCCATAGGCGGGCTTGGGGAGGAGGTTGGAGTTGAGCAGGCCATAACTGCTGCGCGGGCCGTTGAACGGTTCCGTGTCCTGCAGCCCAAACCAGATGCCCACCTGCACGTAGGGATCCTGGGTGAGGCAATGGTATGCCTGCGAGAGGAAGGCTGCCTGCTGTTCGGGGCTCACCCCGGCTAGTCCCTGGCCCGCTCCGGCACCGAAATCGCACTCCTGCGTAGAGGTGCTCCAGCCAAGCTCGGTCATCCAAATCGGGCTGTCGTCGCCGTTGGCCAGCATGACTTCATGCACTGTCTTGTAACCGAGGAAGGCCCAGCGGTTGATGCGCTGATCGGTCCGGCCATTGCGCAGGATTTCGTAAGGAGAGACGCGGTTGCAGATCAGATCTGTGTGCACCCCCACCGCGTCGAACGAGCCCTTGGCTCCGTCGGCGTAGAGCTGTGAGAGGAATTCATAGTTGTTGCCGGTCAACCCGCCGAGCACCACCTTCGCGTGCGGGTCGGCCGCTTTGATCGCCGGATAGGCCGACTTCAGCAGCGCCGTATAGGCGGCTGGGTTCGGGCCGCTCGCCCACCACAGGGAATCGTCCTCCTCGTTCCAGATCTCCCAGGCCGCCACGCGGCCGGCGAGGCGCTTGGCGATCGCGCCCACGAAGTGGCCGAAGTCGGACGGGTCGTGTGGGGGCATCACGGGGTTGCTCGAGCCGGACTCCCATTGTGGTGTGTTGACCACATCGAGGATCACCTTCGTGCCTTTGGGCAAAGCGTCCAAGCCCGATTCCAGGGCGCTGATTGCCCCCTCGTTGAGATGACCTTGGGTAGGTTCGAACTCTGTCCACGGCACGAATCCGCGCACCCAGCCCACACCGAGACCGGTTAGCTCACTGTCGCTTTCGGGTGAGAGCCCGCTTGGGCTATTGACGACCACGCCTGTTTCCACGCCCAGGGCGGGGGAACTTGAGAGCGCAAGCATTGCCGCCAAGATGGCGATTGGCGCCACTGCCAGGCGAATGGCCGTGATGGCTAGACGGAGCATCCTCACGTGGTAGTGATCGACGGTGGACTATCGACTCTTGACAGACAACCGTCCACAATCGACGTTTGTCGATGGCTCACTGGCCTGCGGTGTGAGCCTGCGTCAAGACGAGACTGGGCTTATCGGCCCAACTCTGAAGGAATGCCTCGGTGGCCTCTGCGTCTAGTGGACGAGCAAACAGGAAGCCTTGCCCACTGTCACAGTGCTCGTCTCTGAGCAGGGAGAGGTCCCTCTGTTGTTCGATGCCCTCGGCGAAGGTCTCGATCGAAAGTGCCTTGCCAAGCTGCACAAGGGTGCGCACGAGCGTTTCGCCCTCCTCGTTGTGTCTCAGTCCCGAGATAAACGATTGGTCGATCTTCAATGCATCGACTGGGAACTTTTGAAGATGAGCGAGAGAGGAGTACCCGGTTCCGAAGTCATCGATCGCAATTCGTACGCCAAGCTGCTTGATCGTTGCGAGCCGGCGAGCGGTTTCCTGGGCGTTGCGCATGAGCGTGGTCTCCGTGATCTCGATCGTCAGTGCTGTCGGATCCAGGCCGCTATGAGAGAGTGCAGCTTCTACGTCGGCTATGAACTCATCGGTATCGAGCTGACGTCCAGACACGTTGACAGCCATGCCGATCTGATAGCCAGCCCGACGCCAGGCTGCACCTTGGTCGCAGGCCTCCTCCAGTACCCACTTGCCGATCTCCGTGATCATCCCTGTCTCCTCGAGCAGTGGGATGAAATCGTCGGGTTGAACGACCCCGCGCGCTGGGTGCCTCCAGCGGATCAGGGCCTCCACTCCAGTGGGCCTCATGTCACTCAAGTCAATTGTCGGTTGATAGGCGAGGAAGAACTCATCGTTCTCGAGAGCTTCGCGTAGGTCCATCTCCATTTCCATGCGGTTCTGGATCGTGTCTTGCATGCCCGTCTCAAATACGACGTAGCGATTCCTACCGTCCCACTTGGCTCGGTACATCGCGATATCGGCGTCGCGCAGGAGCTCCTCCGGCGAGATCCTTTCTCCTGCGGCGATCCCGATGCTCGCGGTCACGGTCACGCGAGTTGCCTTGTCCACACCAAGATTGAATGGATGCTTGAGCGCGTCGAGCAGACGTTCGGCGATGAGCTCGGGGCCCACGGACAGTGAGAGCTCTTCCGAGATCACCACGAACTCGTCCCCGCCGAGGCGCCCTAGCCCGTCGGCGTCGCGTATTACGCCACTGAGCCTTGCGGTGACCGCTCGCAGGAGTTCATCGCCGACAGCGTGACCGAGCGTGTCGTTGATGTTCTTGAAGTTGTCGAGATCGATGAACAACACCGCCACCGGCGTTTGGCTGCGCGTGGAGCGCGCGAGCATCTGCTCGACACGATCGAGGATCAACGTCCGGTTAGGGAGTCCAGTCAATGCATCGTGGGTTGCCAAGAACGCAAGCTCCTCCTCGCGGCGCCTGAGCTCTTGGTCTGTTCGTTGACGCTCGGCCTCGAAGCACTCACACATTCGCAGTAGGCTGAACTCGAGGCTCAGCTGCAGGATGTTCAGCGCTTGAGCGTGCCCGTCGGGAGAGACCTTCAATTGCGCGGCACATTCAGAGATGACCTCGGCCATCACATTGCGCCACCAGAAACAGCGCCATGTCACCTCGTTCAGCGATGCCGCACGGTGGGCGGCCAGCTCACCAAAGATCTCCCAAGTCTCCCGGCCAGCCTCGATAGCTACCGCCATGCCCTCCCCTGATATCCAGCGCGCTACCGCGATTGTGGAGCTCATGCTGATTCGCTCGAAGCTCTCCTGAACGAGGGCATCGATGACGTGATCCGATCGTGAGGTTCGCTGCACGGTCAAGTCACGCACATGCTCGGCTCGCGTCTTCAGCAACTCGCCAAGGTGACGGAGATCTTCCGTTGATTGTTCCATTGGAACGGATGGTGGCGACGGGGACCGCGCCTCATCGTTGGCTGAATTTGAGCGGCGAGCTGGCATCTCGAAATAACTGATCGGCCGCCACGCCGAAATCCTAAAGGTCGGGATCTGTCAGTAGACGCGAGTCCACTTGCTAAGCGTGCGCTCGGTTAGGCGCTGACGTAGGCCGCGAGATGCTCGCCGGTGAGTGTGGAGCGTGCGGCGATGAGCTCGGCGGGAGTGCCCTCGAAGACGATCCGGCCGCCGTCGTGGCCGGCGCCGGGACCAAGGTCGATGATCCAGTCGGCGTGGGCCATGACCGCCTGGTGATGCTCGATCACGATCACCGACTTGCCGGAGTCCACGAGCCGGTCGAGCAGGTCGAGCAGCTGCCCGACATCGGCAAGGTGAAGGCCTGTGGTCGGCTCGTCGAGGATGTAGACATCGCCTTCCTCAGCCATCTGCGTGGCCAGCTTGAGTCGCTGTCGCTCCCCGCCGGACAGCGTGGGCAGGGGCTGGCCGAGCTTGAGATAGCCGAGCCCTACGTCGGCGAGCCGGCCGAGGATCTTGTGCGCAGCCGGCGTCTTCGCCTTGCCGGTGCCGAAGAACTTCTCGGCCTCCATCACCGACATAGCGAGCACCTCGCTGATGTCCTTGCCGCCAAACTTGTACTCGAGCACCTCAGCCTGGAAGCGCTTCCCGTCACACACCTCACAGGGAGCGGCGACACCGGCCATGATCGCCAGGTCTGTGTAGATCACACCGGCACCGTTGCAGTTGGGGCAGGCGCCCTCGGAGTTGGCGCTGAACAGCGCGGGCTTGACGCCATTCTCCTTCGCGAATGCCTTGCGGATCGGGTCTAGCAGCCCAGTGTACGTCGCTGGATTACTGCGCCGAGAGCCCTTGATCGCTGCCTGGTCGACAGAGACGATCCCGTTGCGGGGCGGGCTGGAATTGACAATCGAGCCGTCGATCAGCGAGCTCTTGCCCGAGCCCGCCACACCGGTGATCACGACCAGTACGCCGAGCGGAATATCGACATCTACGTCCTGCAGATTGTGGGTACCGGCACCGCGGACCTCGAGCGCGCCGTCCGCTGTTCGCACCTCGTCCTTGAGGCTGGCGCGGTCATCGAGGTGGCGACCTGTGACTGTGTCGCTCCCCCTCAACCCCTCGACGGTCCCCTCGAATACCACCTCGCCGCCGTCAGTCCCAGCCTTCGGACCGAGGTCGATCACGTGGTCGGCGATTGCGATCGTCTCCGGCTTGTGCTCCACGACGAGCACGGTGTTGCCCTTGTCGCGCAGCTGCAACAGCAGCTCGTTCATCCGTTCGATGTCATGCGGGTGCAGGCCGATCGTGGGCTCGTCGAAGACGTAGGTGACGTCGGTGAGCGAGGAGCCGAGCTGGCGGATCATCTTCACGCGCTGAGCCTCTCCGCCCGAGAGCGTGCCCGAAGGCCGCTCGAGCGATAGGTAGCCCAAGCCGATGTCCACGAACGAGTCGAGTGTTGCGCGTAGCGCATCGAGCAACGGTGCGAGCGACTTGTTCTCGAGTTTGCTCACCCACGTGGCGAGGTCACTGACCTGCATCGCGCAGGCGTCGGCGATGTTGATCCCCTTGATCTTCGACGAGCGCGCCTCCGCGCTGAGCCGGGTGCCGTTGCACTCAGGACAGGTGCTGAAAGTGACCGCCCTCTCCACGAAGGCGCGGATGTGCGGCTGCAGCGAATCGACCTCCTTGGAAAGCATCGACTTCTGGATTCGCGGGATCAGGCCCTCGTAGGTCAGGTTGATGCCGTCGACCTTGATCTTGGTCGGCTCCTTGTGGAGCAGATCGTTCAGTTCCTTCTTGGTGAACTTCCTGATGGGCTTGTCCGGGTCGAAGAAGCCGCAGCCCAGAAAGATCCGCCCGTACCAGCCGTCCATGCTGTAGCCGGGGATCGTGAGCGCTCCCTCCCTGAGCGACTTGCTGTCGTCGTAGAGCTGGGTGAGGTCGATGTCGTTGACCGAGCCGCGGCCCTCGCAGTGCGGGCACATGCCGCCCAGGATGCTGAAGCTGCGCTTCTCTTTCGTAGTGCGCCCGGCACGCTCGATCGTGACCGCGCCGGCGCCCGAGATCGAACCGACGTTGAAGGAGAACGCTTGGGGCGAGCCGATGTGCGGCTTGCCTAGGCGACTGAAGAGGATGCGCAGCATCGCGCCTGCGTCGGTGGCGGTGCCGACCGTGGAGCGAGCGTCGGCGCCCATCCGCTCCTGATCGACGATGATCGCTGTCGTCAGCCCTTCAAGCACGTCGACCTCGGGCCGCGCCATCGTTGGCATGAAGCCCTGCACGAAGGCGCTATAGGTCTCATTGATCAGCCGCTGTGACTCCGCGGCGATCGTGCCGAACACCAAAGAGCTCTTGCCCGAGCCGGAGACGCCGGTGAAGGCCGTCAATCGGCGCTTGGGGATCTCAACGCTGACGTCCTTGAGGTTGTTGACGCGTGCGCCGTGCACGCGGATCGCCTCGTGGCCGTCGGCGGCGTGCGGCGCGGGCGACAGCGGCTTCGTCCTCGTGGCCATGCTCGCCACTCTAGGAGACCTCAGTGACCGGCGCTTCTCGATTCCTGATCGGTGGCATCCCGCCCGGATGGCGCTACACGGGACCCCGTGTGCGAGGGCCACCCTCAACCAGTGCGCTCACACCCGGGATCAAGACGGGGGACGCCAACCTCTGGCAAGGGTCGTTTGGCCCACCTCGATGATGTAGCCGTCGGGATCGCGGATGTAGCAGCGTATCTCGGTCGCATGCTGCTTCGGTGGCGTTAGGAATTGGGCGCCCCGCTCGCTCCACTCCTCGTAGACCGCTTGAATGTCCGCAACCCGGATGTTGAGAAAGCTGTTCACCCGATCCGGGTCGGGTGGCGTCTCTAGCGTGACGGTCGGCTTGTCGTCCGTTGGGCCTCCTCCTGTGTTGATGATGATCCAGCTGTTGGCTAGCGCTACGTACGTCACCTCGTCTTCCGCCTCGCCGGAGATGACGGTCTTGCCGCCAAGTACGTCTGTGTAGAAGCGCCGGGAACGCTCGACATCATCTGAAACGATGAAATGGCCCAAGACCATCTCCTCATCGAGGGTGCTCATGCTGACCTCCATTGTTGGAATTGATTAATAGTCGCGCCGCCCATCTATGTGTCGTTGCTCCGTGACGACAGCCTCACGGTCAGTGTCCGGCGCTCTGACCGCCGTCGATGTGCAAGATCTCTCCAGTCACGAAAGGTGCCGACTCGAGATAGAGGACTCCGCCGACCACATCCTCGATCTCGCCCACTCGACCGACGGGGTGCAATGCGCCCATGCCCGCGTAGGAGCTCTCGTCGTGAGTAGGTGTCTTGATCACGCCAAGCGACACGGCGTTTACCCGCAAACCGCGTGAGGCATACTCGATCGCAAGCGATTTGGTGACCGCCGCCAGGCCCCCCTTTGTCAGGACGGGCAGCGCTGCTGGTCTGCTGCTGTCAGCCTGCTCGACAAGCGTTGTGGACACATTGACCACGTGCCCATGGCCTTGGTCGAGCATGTGTTTGATCGTACGCGTTGTCATGTGAAAGAAACCAGCGAGGTTGACTGCGATCAGGGCGTTGAAGTCCTGGAGGGTGTAGTCAGTGAAGGGCTTGCCGATGTAGATCCCGGCGTTGTTGACCAGGGTGTCGATCCGGCCGAAGCGCTTGATCGTGTCCTCGACGACACGCTGTGCCGTGTCGGGGTCGGCGATGTCGCCTCCAATGGTCACGATGCCGGAGTCCTCGGATGGCCCGATCGATCGAGCGGTCGCGATCACGACGTATCCGAGCTCACGGTACGCCCTCGTTAGACCGGCGCCGATGCCCTGCGAGGCGCCTGTGATGATCGCGACCTTCTCCTTACTATGCCCAGGCGAAGGAATCATCCGACGAGATAGGTCTCGTTGCCCTCGAACTCAACCAGGAACTCCATGATTCTCCTCTGGATTAGAGATCGCAACCGTGAGGCAGCTACTTCAGGGTAGCTGCGGTGTCCGCGAGGAAGCTTGAAGAAAGGTCAAGCACCAGCTACGTCGGCATCACGGAGCGCTTTGGCCAGCGTGGCGTGATCGGGGTCGTCTCCGGCGTGGCGGGCACGGTGGCTCCATACGACGGTACCGCCTGGTGCGAACACGAACGCGCCGCCGAGTTGATGCCAGTCTTGTTCTGGGCGGGCCTTTGGGCGGTTGCCTCCTTGCGCATCTCGATCCAGGCCAACGCCCCTGGCTCGTCGCCGCGCGATTCTCTGCGCGGCGAGCCCGAAGATCTGGCGAAATGAGCCGCGCGGAAGATCCATCGCGTGGTAGGCCTGAAGGTCCGGGGACAGCAGCAGCGGGAAGCGCACGCCCGTTTGCTGCTTAAACGCCTGTGCCTGAACGGGCGTGCCCATTCCGACCAGCCACACGTTGGGATCGGGCCCGAGCATGTCACGGTCGCGCTCGAGCTCCATCGCACCGACACGGCATTGCACACACAGGTAGTGCCTCAGGAAGGATGAGCGCAACTGCGCGATCGCGCCATAGGGCGCCCAGCTCAATGGCTGTCTCATTCTCGTCTTGCAGGACAAAGTCCCGCAGCGGGTTGGAATCGAGATCGAGCATGCTCACATAGAGGGGAGGCTTGCCTTACCCGAGCAGCCCGGGATCCGGCGGATTTGGGTCGACAGCGTGCACGGTAACGCTGACGTGATGGACGACGACATCGCTTGGACGCGCCAGTAGTGGCTGAACATGGTCGCGATAGCGACGGTAATGACTCGTGTCGTAGTGCTCGCGCATTGCCGTCTCAGTGTTCCACGAGCCGACCAGCACGAACTCACCCGGCTCCTCGGCGGCGAGCACTCGAAAGCCGAGGCACTGAGGCTCAGCGTGGCTCGCATCGGCCAGTTCATGTAGAAGCACACGCAGCTCGGGCTCGAGCGCGGTTCGTCCGTGCACCTCTGCTACCAGCAGGACGCTCATGCTGTGGCCGACCTCAAAACGGCCCGAGCTCAGCTGGGGTCAGGCGGGCTGCCATAGCTCGATCCGGTTGCCCTCGGGATCGGTGACCCAGCCGAATCGACCGACACCATCCATGTCCTGTGTCTCTTCAGCCACGTCCGCTCCCTTGGCGCGTAGCTGCGCGAGCATCGCCTTCAGGTCGCGAACCCGGAAGTTGATCATCACCTGCTGGGCACGGGACCCGAAGTAATCGGTCTCAGACTCGAACGTCGCGAACACCGTTGGCCCGGCTTCCTGGTGCCACAGGCCGTTCTCATCGGCGTCTAGGCCTAGGCAATCGCGATACCACGCGCCCAGGGCCACCGGGTCGGCGGCACGCATGAAGTGTCCACCGATTCCAAGCACACGCTCCATGTCGCTATCTTGCCAGGTCGCCAATTCGGGGGCTGGTCCCTCGTGGCTCTCGCGGGCTCAGCCGAATCGATTAGCCTTTGCAATCCGCGTGGAAGGGTGGCAGAGCGGTTGAATGCACCGGTCTTGAAAACCGGCAGGCGGGCAACCCCCGTCTCGGGGGTTCGAATCCCCCCCCTTCCGTAGTGTCCGGGTGTTTATGGCTCCGCGAAAGCCGAATCTCGGGCGTAAAGCCTCGTCGGTGATGGCCACAGAACCCTCAGGTGGTTCAACGACGATTAGGGCTGTGGGATTCATCACATCGAATGACCCGGGCAAGGACCTGTTCTGAACGCCACAACAAGGGACGGATAGACATGGCCTCAAGCGGCAAGAAGAAGACCACGATGGCAAAGCTCACCCGTGAAAGCAGGCTCCGCGAGCGTCGGCTGGACAAGCAGGCCAAGAAGGACGCGCGCAAGCAGGCGCCGGTAGATCACACAGACCGGCCTAGTGACACACTGAACGCAACGACGGGTGAGTCAGCCGATCGGGGCTGAGCCGGTCGAGCCGTCCCTGAGACGTCCCTTGCGGAGCGCATTGTCACTGACGCCCCGGCGATCGGTCACGAGCGTGGCAGCTACGGTCGCGCCGCTGAGGCCGCCAGCGACGTAGCCCGAACGTCCACGAGCAGGACGTGACCGTCGACCTTGCCATGCATGAGGGGTGGCTAACCTGGGACACGATGATGACCACAGCAGAGTCGATGACTGCACGTGGCGCCCACTACACGGCGCTGCTTGAAACGATTGACAATCAAGGTGCCACCAAGCTGCACGCGAGAGAGCGGGAGCAGCTGCTGGAGGCCGCCGACGCCCTGCTGTTCGGCGAGCCTGAAAACCGGCGGCTGCTTCGAGCGGCTGAGGACTTGATCGAGTCCTTGGAGACGAGTGAGCGCTGGTTGGCCGAGAGCTGTGACCAACTGCGCGAACACTTGTACGGCTGTGATGCTGCGGCTGACGTAGCCTGAGGACTCGCTGCTCGGACGCTTAACTCCCGCAATGGAGCGCCATAGCCCTGGCCATCTGCGTGCTTCGCTACACCTGGTTGCGGCGGCTTCTCGGCTTCTTTTTTCGCGTTGGCTGCCGGGCGCATGGTCTGCGATCTACCGAAGCAACACTCGCGTGAGTGGTCCCTATCGTCGTTTGTCGATGTGGAAGGGCGGACCGGTGAGGTCTTGGTGCTCACCCCTTTGACTTGTGGCGTTTTGGACTCTTGACACGAGGGGACTTTTGTGTGTAAGGTGTTTCTGACTTGACATCTGTTGTCGGATGTCGGGGACATAAGATCTGGTTTGGGTTGGCTTTCGTGGTCGACTTCAACTTTGTTTTGACGGGACCTTGGGAGAGGGACCGGGTCGCTTTTTGAGAGAGGGTTGGTTTGTTTCGCGTGTCTTCTTTGGGGAATAGCGCTGTTGAGAGTCTGTGTGTCATTGGCGGGTCCGTAATAGGACGCGTCAGCGTCGCTGACGCGTCTCTCTCTCTCTCTCTCTCTCTCTCTGGCCGAGCTGGCTTCTAGCCGCTAGGTCATTCCGCCGCGGTAGGACTTCGCGGCTCGCCGGGTGTGAGCCCCGGTTTGGTTGCTCGTGCCCCAGAGGGTACTCGCGTCGCTTTGGCGGCGTTTCATGTTCTTCTTCTGTCGCGGGCTTGATGTCCGGGGTGGTTTTGTTGTGCCCGCGGTCCCGCGGGTCGTTTTCGTGTGGATCGCTTCTTTGGGAGGGGATGTGTTGATGGGTGCTCGTAGACCGGTGTCGGTGATTGTCTGTGCGTGTTGTGTTTTGGTGTTTGGGCTGGTTGTGGTGGTGGGTTCGGCTGCGGCTGCGTTGACGCATCAGTTTGGGTCTTCGTTTGGGTCGTTCTCTGGTGTTCAGGGTGTCGCTGTTGAGCAGTCCTCAGGTGATGTGTATGTGTATGACGCGCCAGTGGGGGAGCTCTTGAAGTTCGATGCTTCGGGGAACCCGGTCAACTTTTCTTCTACGGGCACGAACGCGATCGAAGGTCTCGCCGGCACTGAAGAAGGCGAAGGGGAGATCGCGGTCGATAACAGTGGTGGTGTCGCGAAAGGCGATATTTATGTTGCGAACGGGTCGAGCGTGCACGTTTACACTTCGAGCGGGAAATCTTTGGGTGAACTGGCGGCGGGGCCGGGGGAGCCGTGGGGACGTCCTTGTGGTGTGGCGGTCGACTCCTCGGGGAATGTTTATGTCGGGTTGAACCCGCAGCACGTGAACAAGTACGCGCCGTCTGCGAATCCTGTCGCGAGCAGCGACTATGTCTCTTCTTTGTGGGGTTTGAGCGGTGTTTGCAATGTCGCTGTTGATTCCGTGGGTAGCGTGTATACGGATTCTTTCCCGGAAGGGCCGATGTTCAAGTACGAAGCGTTGCAGTTCAGTCCGATAGAAATAGCCGCATCGGGCACTGAAATACCTGGTGGTGGACGTGTTGTGAGCGTTGATCCGGCGACCGGCGATTTGTATGTGGCGCGCAGCAGCGAAATCGCACAGTTTGGACCCGGTAGCGAACCTCTTGGAGCGTTTACCGGTGCGCCGGAAGACGCGATCGGCAACACTCACGGTCTCGCTGTGAACGGGAGCAGCGGCGAAGTGTACGTGTCCGACAACAACCAGGGCCGCCTCGATGTCTTCGGTCCGGCCGTGGTCCTCGCCGAAGCGAGCACAGGCGCACCGACCGGTGTAGGCACTACGGGTGCGACATTGAACGGGACAGTGAATCCCGGTGGCGTGGAAGTCACGGCCTGCACATTCGATTATGGGTCGCAGTCGGTGCCATGCTCGGCGCTACCGGGATCGGGGTCTGGTCCTGTTCCTGTGCACGCAAATATCGTGGGGCTGGAGCCTCATAAGGTCTACTCGTACCTGCTCGTGGTCACCAACGCAAACGGCACGGTGCGGACCGCAGAAGGCCAATTCATAACGTTGAGCGCACCGGTTATCCAAGAGTTCGCCTCGGATGTGAACAGGAGCACGGCGAAGATCAACGCGCTGATCAATCCGGCGGGGGCGGACACTGTTTACCGTTTCGAATACGGGCCTGACACTTCTTACGGTACGAGCTTTCCTGTTCCCGATGAGGATATTGGTTCGCGGGATGAAGAAGTGCCGGTGGGTGACATGTTGACCGGCCTTCAACCGGGGTCCACTTACCATTATCGTGTAGTGGCGACCAACGCGTCAGGGACCACCGAAGGCGAAGACCGCACGTTCAAAACATACGCGGCGACTGTTCCCACACCGGTCGACTCATGTCCGAACGCGGCGTATCGTGTGGGGCTCGCGACGGGCCTGTCTGACTGTCGTGCGTACGAGTTGGTGAGTCCTGTGGAAAAGTACGGTGCGGACATCAGCGGTGAAGAACTGGGTCAGACGTTGGCATCCGAATCTGGTGATCGTGCGGAGTTCATGACGAAAACTGAGTTTGGTGAAACGCATGGGTCTGGTAATGCCGGCTATTCTCAGTATGTCGCTGAACGGGGTTCTCGGGGTTGGGTCAGTAAAGGGATCACGCCTACCCCGGCCGTGAATAATGGTGGCCAGGTCTTTGGTTACAAAACTGAGGTTATGGAGTTCTCCTCCGATCTTGGTGTTGGCGCCCTGATTGGCTACAGTCTGCCTGAAGGGCCTTCTACGGCGAGGCCAAACAGTGAAAACCTGTATTTGGAGGACCTTGCGACCGGTAAATTGTTCGCGGCGGTCACCGACGCGACCCAGGAAAGCGAACAGTTGCCGTTTCCGCCGTTTCTCTTGCAGATCCTGGGGATGCCCCAGCTTGGCGGCGCCTCCTCCTCGCTTGATGTCGTCTCGTTCATGAGCCGTCTGAACTTGGTCGCGCAAGCGCACGGATCGAACTACAAGGCCTACGTGTACGAACACGGAACGGTGAAACTCCTCGGAGTACTACCCGACGGGAGTATCCCCCCCGGCGGGTCAAAACTCGTGTTCGGCAGCGAAGACGGGCGGGGTCGCGACGAACCGGCGATCGCAGAGAAAGATACGGTTTCCACCGATGGCTCGCGGATTCTGTTTGAAGTAAACGCGCTCCCGGGCCAGCTGTTCTTGCGTAAGAACGGGGAAACCAGCGTGCTGGTGAGCGAATCGGAGACGAGCGTACCCGTCACCGCGGAAGAAGTGTCCTTGGAAGCCGCCACACCCGACCTGAAGCACATCGTGTTCCGCACATCGACCCGGCTCTTGGATAGCGCGCCCGAAGGCGGGGGTTTCTACATGTACACGGATAGTCCAAATCCGCAAACAGAAAGCAACCTGACATATATAGGCAACACCGACATACCTAGTGGTTTCCGAAGCGGATACGGGTCCATCGTGCTCGGCATGAGCGAAGATGGCACTCGTATCTATTACAAGCGTTCGCTTAGTGTCTCGTTGTGGGAATCAGGGCAGACTCGACAGATCGCTCCTGAACCGGGTGTAACGACTTTTGTTGGTCTAATGAATCCTGAGTTCCGGGCACGGGTGGCGTCAGATGGGCGAACTGTCGCGTTTATAGCAGATGCAAATCTGACGGCTGACGCGCAGGAATTCGGCGCTGCGTTCGAAGCTGGTGAAAGAAACGAGATGTATGTTTACCGGGAGGACACGAACACGCTTAGGTGCGTGTCGTGTCCTCCAACGGGAACGAGGGCACTGTTCGGCATTGAAACGGGGGTGAAAGCGAGTAATGGCGGTACGGGTGTGAGTGAGCCTTCGGCTCTGCGTTTCATGTCGCGTGATGGGCGATATGTGTTTTTCAGTACGAGGGAAGCGTTGGTGGCGCGGGATACGAATGGTGTGACGGATGCGTATGAGTACGACTCGGCGACTGGTGAGTTGTCGTTGTTGTCGACGGGCACGGGCGAGGATCCTGTCTGGTTCGCGGATGCAAGCGCGGATGGTCACAATGCGTTTCTCGTTACGAGCCAGAAATTGACAGGGTGGGATCCCGACAAGCTTGTCGATGTGTATGACGCGCGTGTGGACGGGGGTTTTGCTGAACCGGCTGCGCCTGCTGTTGGGTGTGTGGGGGACGCGTGTCAGGGTACGCAGTCTGCGGCGCCTGGGTTCAACACGGCGTCTGGGTTCACTGGTCTTGGTAATCCCAGCTTCGCGACGCCACGCAAGGTCAAGACGAAGGCCAAGCCGAGTTCGCGGTTGCGTCATGCGCTTGCCGCGTGTCGCAAGAAGCCGAAGGGTAAGCGCGCACATTGTGAACGGGCGGCACGAAGGCGTTACGGGACGGGACGATCATCCGCACGCAACAGCCGAGCCGGACGCTAAGGGGGAATACGAGAATGTCAAGGAAAAAGATGATGACGGTCCGGATTGTTGGTGTGACGGTGCTCGCGTGTGTGCTGGGGTGCGTAGCTTGCGCCTCGGCGCTTGCAGCACCAAAGTTGATATTGCGTAACCTCAGCCCGGACACCGTGACCGCGGGGCAAGAAATGTCACTGCGATTTTGGGTGCAGAACGTGGGGAATACTCCCACGCAGGGTCCGATCACGGTCATGGACACGTTCGGCTCACAGGTAACCAGCGTCAAAGACACACCGAAAGTGGGAGCGGAATTTACAGGGACCACTTCCTCTGCCACGCCAATCGCGGTGGAATGCCAGTCCGGCACGGTCTCGCTTTCGTGTGAAATCACCGGGTCGCTGCAACCAGGTGTACAGGTGGGGATCCAAGCGGTAACAACAATGCCGGTGGGCGCGTCGGGATCGATCTCTGATCTCATAACGGCTACCGGTGGTGGTATGGTCGGGGCGGCGCGGGATGAAAGCTCGATCGTGATCGGGTCGCCGGGAGCTTTCGGTTTCGATTCCGCAGCGGCGGAACTGCTCAACGCGGACGGGTCTGTCGATGCGAAGGCGGGCTCGGTACCCGCAGAATTCACGACCAAGCTGCGGTGGAAAAACTTCTTTACCTACGCAAACCTGTTCGGCCCCTCAGTCGATTCTAGCGAGTTCTTCAAGAACGTTGTGACACACCTACCCCCGGGATTGATAGGGAACCCGTCTGCCAGCGCACTCTGTACAACAGACGAACTGGCGACTACAGCGGCATCGCCGCCTGCTGGACAGTTCGTGCCTTCGTGTCCTGTGGACAGTCAGATAGGTGTCGCGCGGCCGGTTGTCGGGGGTGTGTATGACACGACGGGCCTGTTCAACATGGTTCCTCCGTATGGCGCTTCTGCGGAGCTTGGGTTCAACGTGCTCGGCACGGTCGTGTTGTTGACCGCGTATGTGCGTCCCGGCGACCACGGCATCGACATCGTAAGCCGTGACACCAGCACCTCGATCGCTGTGAGTGCAGTGGAAATCGCGGTGTGGGGGGTGCCGTCTGATCCCAGTCACGACGGGTACCGAGGGAATTGCATCGGCACCGCCCATTACGGTCCGAGTGGTTTGCGCTGTCCCACTACGGTTGCTCGTCAAGCGTTCTTGCGGACACCGACGTCGTGTACGGGTACGCCGATTGCGTTTGGGGTGGAATCGAATAGTTATGAACATGAAAGTGTGTGGGCGGAAGCTGATTTTGCTGGTCCGACCATGGTTGGTTGTGACATGGTGCCGTTTGATCCTGATATCACTGTCACCCCGACAAGTACCAGTACCAGTAGCCCGACGGGAGTGTCGGTGGAGCTGACGGCACCGCAATCGCGTAATCCTGATGCGTTGGCGCAGGCGGATTTGAAGAAGGCCGTTGTCACGTTGCCTGAAGGGATGGCGATAAACCCATCTTCGGCGGATGGGTTGCAGGCGTGTGATGACGCGCACCTGCATCTGGACTCGAACACTCCGGCGGAATGTCCTGATGGTTCGAAGGTCGGGACGGTCGTGTTGCATACGCAGCTGATATCGAATCCGATCGAAGGCTCGATCTACATTCGTCCGCAGAACTCGAATGATCCCGCTTCGGGTGAAATGTTCCGCATGGCGATTGAGCTGCGAGATGACGCTCATGGTCTTGATTTCAAGATCGCGGGACACGTGGCCGCGAACCCTGTGACTGGAAGGTTGACGACAACGTTTGACGAAAACCCGCAGTTCCCGTTCGAGGACATCTCATTGCAGTTCAAGTCAGGCGCTCGCGCGCCGCTATCCACACCATCCTTCTGTACGACTCAAACCACAGAAGCAGCCTTGTACCCATGGGCGCGACCGAACGAAGCTAACAACAGGACAAGCAGTTTCCAGCTCACCTCTGGACCCGGTGGGGCTCCTTGTCCGGGAACGGTGTTGCCTTTCAGTCCCTCGTTGAATGCTGGTGTGGGTAGTGTCGAAGCGGGTGGGTACACGCCGTTCCTGGCGACGTTCTCTCGTACTGACGCTGAGCAGAACCTGCAGGCGGTGTCTGTGACGATGCCCAAGGGGCTACTCGGTTCGCTAGTCGGGTTGCCTTTGTGCGCTGAAGCTCAGGCGAACGCGGGGACTTGTTCTTCTGGTTCGCAGATCGGTACGACGACCGCGGGTGCCGGTACGGGACCGACACCGTTCTATGTGACAGGCGGCAAGGTGTACATGACCGGCCCCTACAAGGGTGCCCCCTACGGGCTCAGCGTTGTCGTACCGACCAAGGCGGGACCGTTTGACCTCGGCACAGTCGTGGTGCGCGCTCGTGTGGAAGTCGATCCGCACACAGCCCAGTTGACTGTCACGACGGACCCGTTGCCGCAGGTCGTGAGCGGGGTACCAGTGGATCTGCGTGTCGTGAACGTCACGATCGACCGGCCACGCTTCGTGTTCAACCCCACCAATTGCGCACCCGCAACAGTGACCGGGAACATCACCGGCACCCAAGGCACCACAGCGAACGTGTCAAACGCGTTCCAGGTCACCAACTGTGCAGCGCTCACATTCAAACCAAAGTTCAGCGTCTCGACGTCCGGGAGAACATCGCGGCGCAACGGTGCGAGCCTGGACGCGAAGCTCACCTATCCCAAAGCGACGCTCGGGAAGCTCGTGAACATCGCGAAGGTCAAGGTCAGCCTGCCAAAGCAACTGCCCTCACGCCTCACAACCCTGCAAAAGGCATGCCTTGCACACACGTTCGAAACAGACCCCGCGGCGTGCCCCACCCAATCACGCGTCGGTACGGCACGGGCCACCACACCAGTACTACCAGTCGCACTATCCGGACCCGTGTACTTCGTATCGCACGGTGGCGAGGCGTTCCCCGACCTCGTAGTCGTACTACAAGGCTACGGCGTCACCATCAACCTCACCGGCACCACGTTCATCAGCAAAACAGGCATCACCAGCACCACCTTCAAACAAGTACCCGACGTACCCGTCGGCACATTCGAGCTGAAACTACCCCAAGGCAAATACAGCGCACTCGCAGCAAACGGAAATCTCTGCAACACCAAGCTGAACATGCCAACTCTGTTCACCGCACAAGACGGTGCCAGCATCAAACAAACCACACCAATCACGGTTTCCGGATGCGCCAAGCACAAGATAGTGAAACGCAAGCACACAAAGAAATGACCCTTCAGAGGACAACACGGCTAAATCGTCCTGCGCGGGAGGGCGGGCATGTGCTTGAGATGCAGCGTCGCCGGTTGCTGCTGGCGTTCGCTGATGTTCTGGGACGGGACGGTTTGGAGGCTGCTAGCGTCGGTCAGGTTTGTAAGCGAGCGGGTATGTCACGTAGAACCTTCTACGAGCTGTTCGATGGTCGCGAAGCCTGTTTTGCGGCAATGGTAGACCTCGCTGTCGAACGCGTCTCACACCGTGTGAGAGCGGCCTATGAGGGCGAGAACGGCTGGCGCGAGCGGGTTCGCGCAGGTCTCGCCGCGGCGCTCCAGTTCTTCGACACCGAGCCCACGCTCGCACGCGCGTGTCTGGTAGAGACACTGAAGGGGGGTCCCGAGGTCGCCGAAAGTCGCGCACGGGTGATCGAGACGCTCGTGAGCATCGTGGAGGAAGGACGCCGCGAGATAGCCGGAGATCCCGGTCCGCCCCCCCTAACAGGACAAAGCACCGTAGGTGGAGCAATCTCCGTCCTACACGCACGACTCCTGCAACCCCAACCCCACCCCCTCACAGAGCTCTTGAACCCCCTGATGAGCATGATCGTGCTCCCCTACCTCGGCCGGCCCACCGCAACACACGAACTAGAACGCAACACCCCAAACACACCCACCAACCACAACAATCGCTCCAAACACCCCGACGACCCATTCAAAGACCTACCGATCCGGATCACGTTCCGCACCGCACGCGTGCTCACGACGATCAACGCGCACCCGGAAGCCAGCAACCGCCAAATCGGCGACGCCGCCGGAATACCAGACCAAGGACAAATCTCAAAGCTGCTACACCGACTTGCCCGCAATGGACTAATAGAAAACCACGAACATGATCACACCACGGGCAAACCAAACGCTTGGCAACTCACCCCACGAGGCCACGCCATCCAACACGCGATAGACACCCACGCCGCCTAGCACCCCGCTCTCGCTGCTCGCCAATCGAATGATCACCGAAATTAGGCCGCACCGTCTGACGGGACGAGCGGTCGCAAGCGGCGGTTCGCTGTCGGGCACCGCGGTCTACTCCGACATGAGTCCCGCGAGCCGGGTGCTCGTGTTCGTAGTCCCAGCCAATTTGGCTCAACCGTGCGGAAGTGCTCAGGTCTTGAAAATCGGCAGGCGGGCAACCCCTGTCTCGGGAGTTCGAATCCCCCTTCCGTTTGGCCAGGCATTTAGTCATCGCTCGAACTCGCGGACCCCCAACTAGTGGACGTACACCGCCTCCGACCCCTAGAGTCGCTCGCGACCGTCGAGCTTACGTATGCGGATCACGCTCGCCCGTCGTCCGACACAGAAACCGCAGACATACGCCGATGCACTTCGGACGCAAGCGCGCAGGAGCATGGATGCTCAACTCACCGCGTGGCGACATGCAGTCCCCGGTGGCCCAGCGCAGCCACCTAGCAACGGTCAGTCCTGAGGGTTTGTCTGACGTAGAGTGATTGTTCTATACAAGGAGGAGTTGCATGGATCAACAACAAAAGCGCAAGGATCACGTTGCAAACGCCGCCAAGTCACGCAGCTTGGCCCAAGAGCGTCAAGCCGAGCGCACCGCTGAAATAGCTGGAAAGCAAGCCCAACTCAAGCGCGAGACACAAGAGCGACAAGAGCAGAAGACCAAGCCCCAGTGACGGACGGAACGACGTAGTGCCGGCTAAGGCTGCCGGAGCGGGTGCGAGTCCTTATCCGCCGATGCCGGCAGCCGCAAATGCTTCGTCGAGCGTTTTCGTTGAGGACACCTCGGAGACGCTCCCTGTGGGCGGCTCGGCGATCACCTCTCCGAGCGCTCCGAAGAACTCGATGAAGTGTGGCGTGTGGAAATGGGCGTATAGACCATCGAGGCTTGCCCATTCCTCTACGAAGATGAACGTGTTGGGTGTCTCGACAGACTCGTAGATGACATAGCTCTGGCAGGCATCCTCGGCGCGCGATGGAGGCGTGACGGCATCCAGGATCCCCAGCCAGCGCTCACGCGCCTCCGGCTTGATGACTCCACGTGCGTGCAGGATGACCATGGGTGCGCTCCTCCGTTCGGCGGGTTGTCGTCTGCGCGCGACTCTACACGCGGGCGTGGGCTCCCGCTCAAGCTTCGCTGCGCTCGCGACGCCCGACGATCCTGAGTTCCGTTCGGCATTCGTTGCCTACGTTGAGTGGGGAACGCGGCTCGCGCAACACAATTCGCAGCCCGGCGCCGAGGTCATCGAGCACGCGCCGGTCCCGCGCTGGGGTTGGGGCGAGGCGCCGCCCTTCAAGCCGTAGCGCCTGCTCCCCCAATGTCTGGGCGGCGTCCGCGTTACGTGCGAAGCACGACCCGCGGCGGGCGGGATGCCCGCGCTGACACAATTACCAACTAACTACGAGAAAGGCTGCGCCGTGGCCGAGAAACAGATCAAGCAACCCGGACCGGACCACCCAATCACGATCGAGCAGAACCCAGCGCGGATCGTCGTTTCGGTCGCAGGGCGAGTCATCGCCAACACGAAGCGGGCGCTGACGCTATGCGAGGCGAACTACCTACCGGTCCAATACATCCCACTCGAGGATGTCGACACTTCGCTGCTCGAAGCGAGGGACTACACCACCTACTGCCCCTACAAGGGGGACTGCAGCTACTACAGCGTCCCAGCCGGTGGAGAGAAGTCGGTTGACGCAGTGTGGACCTATAGGGCTCCATACGCGGCCGTCGCTGCCATCATCGATCACGTCGCCTTCTACCCGGATCGCGTCGACGCGATCAACGAAGAACTGTCAACTGATCCGGAGCGAGCAAGCGGCATAAGCGGCTCGAAGATGCCTGCTTAGGTCCTGCCACGCACTTGAGTGGCCTCTCTGCGCAAGAAACCAGCACCTGGCTCACATGAACTCCCCACTCGCCGTCACCATCTAATGACTCACCCGTCGTATGTCGCGCTGTTGTGCAGGCTCCCGCAAAGGAGTACGGTGGTTTGTACATACTCGAGGAGGGACCCAAAATGGCTGTAGGCATCAGACTTAAGTTCGCTGATGGGACGCAAGAGAATTACGATGCTGCCCATGGGGTGATGGAGATCGACAGTAACCCCCCCGAGGGGATGATTGTTCATTCGGCCGGCCCTGTAGATGGTGGTTGGGGCGTGATCGATTTTTGGGAGTCGCGTGAGGCGTTCGACAATTTCGTCAGCCAGCGGCTCATGCCTCGCCTTCACGGGCTCGGCGATCAGGGGTTTCCGAATCCGCCGGACGTGAAGGAGTTCCCGGTACACAATCTTCAGATTCGGTAATCGCGGCAGTCGAGCGGCACGCCAGGCCGGCATGGCCTCGGGAGTGAGCTAGCGCAGCGAGCGCTCCCGCTTTCGCGCCGGCAGCAGTACGGCTTGGGCTCAGCGCCAGTGGAAGCTGGCATGGCCGGGGCACGCCGGTTATGGGAGGGATGCCTCCCAGCGCGAGACGGTATACGGGACGCCGGTGGGTCCTCCGACCATGAAGATCATGGTGTCGTCGACGGTTGCTCGGGCGGCGCGGAGCAACGCCGGATCGCGCACAAAGACGATCGTTCCGGCGGGCGCGTCGATCTCCTCGCCGTCGACCGTGAAGAGTGCATGTCCGGTCATCACGACGAAGAGCTCTTGGTGGCCGTTCGTTTCGTTCTCTTCGTCGTCGGCCTCGTGATGCTCCTCGACCACCTCCTCACCGGCGTTTCCCATCACAGCGTTGACGCCGAACGCCTGGACGTCGAAATGGCGACGAACGAGATGGAACGCGCCATCGTTGATGTTGGAGTTTCCGGGATCGACCTGAGCCAGGGTGTCCACGTCGGCCAAGCGGACAGAGCTATAAGGTGCGGCGCGGGGATCGCTCACAGCACCGATACTGCCACACTCGCGCTCCGCCCTAGCCCCTATCAGCGGCTGGCCCTGGTTGCTTGACTCACGAGTCCTCTGCTGCGCGCTTTTGTTCTGCAACCCCTTCCGTATTCAACGATATTCAGGATGTTTTGCTGCCCAGTGCTTCGTTGATGGAGATTGAGACACCCGGGATGGAGACCGGCGGGATGCTGGGAAGGCTGGGGACGATGGGGAGTTTGGGGAGCGGGAGTTTGGGGAGCGTCACCGGCGGTATGGGTAGTTTGGGTAGCGTCGGGGTTTTTTCTACTGGGGGCGGGGACGGCGTAGGCGGAAGGGTTGGCAGTTCGGGCGCTGGTGAGCTTGTTGTGGGTGGTGCTGTGGGAGTGGGGGTGACAGGTGTCGTGGGAGCGGTGGCATCCGGTTCGCGCGTGTTTGTACCGTCACCGGCAGGAGTGTTCGGGGTGCTTGCTTGAGGGTTTTTAGAGACCGATGTGCTGATGGGGGTACTTGTTGTTGGGATGCGCACGGTCCCGCGGGTTCTGAGATGTTCGGGCTGGGCCAGCTGTGTGCTTGCTGTGTGTTTGCTGTGGTGGTGCAGCACATTCGCGGTTGGGGTTGCAGAGGCGGTTAGCCGTTGGGGCTGAGTTCCAGCGGGTTGGTGGTAAGGGATCCGCTCGATTGGGGTCCGTTCGAATGCCCTGCCGTGAGGCAAGCTGGGTGACAGTGCGAGCAGGCCCGCCGCGCCCACAGCCGGGAGTACCGAGGTGATTGCCCCCGCGCTGGCGCCTATGCTGGGCGAGACTGTCTGGAGCGCCGCAAATATGCGCTGGGGTAGGACTGTTGCGAACGCAAACCACGCAATGGAGCGGCGAGCGGAGTAGCTGCCCAAGAAAGCTGCGACAGCGGTACCGTCGAGTTGGGACCCGGCCTGCTGGGAGAGGATGTCCAGCGCCTTCTTATGAGTGCCCACCGGTCTATAGGGGCGATTGGAGGTGATGGCGTCGAAGGTGTCGGCCACCGCGATGATTCGAGCCCCGAGCGGGATATCTGAGCCAGCCAAGCGGTCGGGGTAACCGTCGCCGTCGATTCGCTCGTGATGATGGCGAACAATGGCTGCGATCTCTGGGTCCCCGACCGCTGCAAGCATGTCCGCTCCGTCGCCGGCATGGAGCTTGACGATTGCGTATTCCCGGTCTGTGAGCCGACCAGGGTTGTTGAGGATCTCTCTTGGGGTGTAGATCTTGCCTACGTCATGAACTATTGCCGCTGTACGGATCTTGGCGATCTCGGTGGTGGAGAGACGCATTGCGCGGGCGATGCACTCAGCGTGGCGGGCGACCCGCTGATTATGTCCATGGGTGTAAGCGTCGCGTGCTTCAAGTCGCTTACTCACCTCTTCCAACAACTCGACGCTCACGGCCGGGCCGGCCTTCCGCGCTGAATCGTATAGAGCTCGCGCCTGGGCTAGGCGTCGCTCTGTCCAACACCTGCGCAGCCACCCCCACAGCATCAGGTCGGCAAATACGAGATCGCGCGACCCGGACCGTCGCGTCCATAGGGAGGCCTCGACGCTCGCGATGACAACCGAGACAGCCACCGCCAATGCTGTGGAGGCCACCATCAACAACGAGCCACCTCGCGGCGCGAATGCGGCTACCAACACCGCCGGCAGGACAACCACAGATGCGGTTGTGAATATAACCAGTGGCAGATATCGCAGCAAGCGAGTAGGGGGTGACTCGTTGCGCTCGACGGGCGTCTCAGTCGACCGGCTCCACCCGCTCAGAGTTTTGTGAGGGCGCGATGAAAACAGTTCGAAGAATGAGAACATGACCCAGCAATAATCGCCTAAGATTGTCATCTATTGGGCGGTGTGGACGCATGTTCTAGTTCACACGCTTGAGCTTTAGGGATCGCACCTGATTCGGTGCACACACCTTTTTGGGAGGTAGGTCAGTCAACGACGTCATATGACTCAACGACGCGACTATCGAGGCACGTAACAATACGCTCGAGCACGAGCTCTTTGAAATGGGGTGTCTCGCGATGGGCGGTGAGCGCCTCCGGTGAGGCGTAGCGCTCGAGCAAGACCACATTGCGCTCGTCGCCATATCGCCGATAGATCTCAAAAGAAATGTTCCCCGGCTCGGTGCGGCTCGCCTCGGCGAGCTTGGTCAGCAAGGGGAGGACCTCCTCCTCTCTGCCGGCGGTAATCGTGTAGCGAGCGATCACTTGCAACTCGGCCATCGGCTACCTCCGCGTCGCGCTTGGCCTCAGCCAACAGCCGTTACGGCGGCGGTTTCACCTGCGCGCGCCGCTTCGGCGTGCTCGCGGCTGTCGCGCGAGGAGATCAGCAAGGCGGTGAGGATTGCACCCACGAGCGCGAAGCCTGCGCCGACAAGGAACGCGCGGTCAAATCCCTTGGTCAAGGCCTCCGCCGAGCTGTGGGTGCCCGCGTGGAGGAGGCTCTGAGTGCGGCTGTTGGCGACGGTCGCGAGGATTGCCAGCCCAAGCGCCCCGCCGACCTGCTGCGAGGTATTGATCAGCCCCGATGCGAGGCCCGCCTCCGTGGGTTTGATCCCGGTGACCGCGGCGATCGTGACGGGCACGAAGGAGAACCCGAGGCCTACAGCCGCGAGCAAGGAGGGGCCGAGCACATCCGCGGTGAAGGAGCCGCCGGGGCGCACGCGCGAGAACCACAGTAGGCCGGCCGCGATGAACAAGAGGCCGGCGATCAGTACTGGCTTGAAACCTACGCGTGTCACAAGTTGCGAGGCGCCTCCTGCCGAGAGGATGATCGCGATCGAGAGGGGCAGGTAGGAAAGCCCCGCTTTGATCGGCGAGAAGTGGAGCACGTCCTGGAGGTAGAGGGAGATGAAGAAGAACATCGAGAACAAGGACATGCCGATCAACAGGCCCACGATGTCTGCGCCTCTGAGTGTGCGCAGGCGGAAGATCGAAAACGGAACCAAAGGGTGGCGCTGACGCAGCTCGATCACGACGAAGCTCGCGAGCAGGATCGCCGCTGCGGCCAGTCGAAGCAAGGTGGTCGTCGATCCCCAGCCCACGTTGACCGCGTCCACGACCGCGTACACGAGCAGTGCGAGACCGGCAGTGACCGTCACTGCACCAGGTACGTCAAAGCCTTTGGTCCCGTCCTCGGCGCGACTCTCGATCAGCAGACGAGGAGCGAGCGTGGCGGCCAAAATGCCGATCGGGACGTTCACGAACAGCACCCAGCGCCAGCTCAGGCCGCTCGTGAGGATGCCGCCGAGTAGGACTCCCGCAGCACCGCCGGCCCCGGCGACGGCACCCCACACTCCAAGCGCGCGGTTGCGCTCGGACCCTTCAGCGAACGTGTTAGTGACGATCGAGAGCGCCGCGGGCGAGACGATCGCTGCGCCTAGCCCTTGTATCGCGCGCGCCACGATCAACCAGGCCTCCGATTGGGCCAGTCCTCCGCCGAGCGAGGCAAGTGAGAACAAGACGAGACCGACCATGAACATGCGCCTGCGCCCGAGTAGGTCCGCGAGGCGACCACCTAGCAATAGGAATCCGCCAAAGGTGAGCGTGTAGGCGTTCACAACCCAGGAGAGGTTGGTGCGCGAGAAGTGCAGATGGGCGCCGATCGAGGGCAGCGCCACATTGACGATCGAAGCATCGATCACGATCACGAACTGCGTCATCGCCAGCAGACCCAAGGCGAGGTTCTTCGCCCGCGGGGTATCGAGGCTCAGCCTGGTTGCGCCGCCCTGCGTGGCGGCTGGTGCGGTTTGGTGGGTGGCGTTGTCGTTGCTCAAGGGCTCTGTCTCAGGGTGCGGGTGCCAGGATACCCGTGCCGGCACTCCGTCCCTGGGCGCGCCCGGCAAGTCGAGTGCGGTCCGGCCTGACAAACTTCCCTGATCTCCGATCCCAAGACCCTCACCTATGAAGTCACGGGACGCATAGCGCGTATAACTCTCGACCGTCCTGAGCGTGGCAATGGCATTACGCGTGCGTTGGTGAGCGAGCTCGAGCAGTACGTCGAGCAAGCTGACCTCGATCCAGCCGTGCACGTGATCTTGCTGGCCGGCAAAGGTAAGGGCTTCTGTGGTGGGTATGACCTTGTGGAGAGTGCCGAGGGCCAGGGACGGACGGGCGAGGAATCGTTGGGCCCACCAGCGGGCTCACCACTCGACCCGATGGTGATGGCGGCCAACCACGATCCCGCGGGCACCTGGGACGCGATGGTGGACTACGCGATGATGAGTCGCAACGTGCGGGCGTTTATGTCCTTGTTTCATTGCGGCAAGCCCGTGATCTGCAAGGTGCATGGGTTTTGCGTGGCGGGCGGCACCGATATGGCGCTTTGCTCTGACCTGCTTGTGATCGCCGCCGATGCGAAGATCGGTTATCCGCCGGCCCGCGTTTGGGGCTCGCCGACAACCTCGATGTGGATGCACAGGCTTGGGCCTCAGCGTGCCAAGCGCCTGCTGTTTACGGGCGACTCGTTGTCCGGCACCGAGGCTTTGGAGTGGGGCCTTGCGATCGAGGCTCCTCTACCCGAGCTGCTGGAGGAGCGGACTGAGGTCTTGCTCGAGCGGATCGCACGAGTGCCCGTCAATCAGTTGCGAATGATGAAGCTGTTGGTCAATCAGTCGCTCTACGCGCAAGGTCTGCATACGACACAGGCGCTTGGGACCTTGCTCGACGGCGTGGCGCGTCACACCAAGGAGGGCTATGCCTTCCAAGGGCATGCCATGCAGGCTGGGTTTCGCGAGGCGGTGCGTGCGCGTGACGAGCCATTTGGCGATCAAGGTCCCTCGACCTTCAAGGGGTGATCGAGGGGGCCCCTCGACCCCTGATTGTTCGGCTCAACCACACGAGTCGAGTAACAAGAGTTTCTCATATTGTGCGCTAAGCTACTTGCTCGGGCAGTCAGGTCTAGAGGCGTATAAGGCATGGGGATGTGAGCAGTGGCCAGCTTTGGGACATTGCGCAGACCGCGGAAAAGAGGGTCCGCCAAGTCGCCGTCGTTGTCCCTCCTAGGGGGCCGATGATGGATCGCGCTGCGCGGGACGTGTTGGACATTGCTCGCAGCGTGCTTGCCGAGCTTGACCTTGAGGTCGTTCTAAACCGCGTACTCGAGTCTTCTCGTGAGCTCACCGGGGCGCGTTATGCGGCGCTTGGTGTGCTCAATAGCTCGCGAACCGAACTGGAGCGCTTCCTCACGCTCGGGATCGAGGAGTCCGAGCGTGAGGGCATCGGAGCTTTGCCGCGCGGACGCGGTGTGCTTGGTGAGCTGATCGAGCATCCGACGGCCCTGCGGCTGACTGACATCAGCGAACACGCGCGCTCCTATGGCTTCCCGCACGGTCACCCGCCGATGGGAAGCTTCCTTGGGGTGCCGATCTTGATCGATGGGACTCCTTTCGGCAACCTCTATCTGACGGAGAAGGGGCAAGGGGCGCAGTTCACCGAGGCAGACGAGGAAGCCGTCGCGATGCTGTCCGAGCTTGCCGGCTTTGCGATCGACCACGCGCGTCGCTATACCGGCACCAAGGAGCATCGCGACGAGCTGCAGCGGACCGTGGCGGCGCTCAATGCCACCACACAGATCGCACGGGCGGTGGGCGCTGAGACCGATCTCGATGTAATCCTCGAGCTGGTTGCCAAGCGCGGCCGCGCCTTGGTCGATGGGCGTTTGCTCGTAATCGAGTTGATGCAGAGCGGTCGGCTGATGGTGGCCGCGGGTGCCGGGGAGCTGCCAGTCGGCTTGCTTGGCAAGCAGGTGCCTTTGGGCGACTCGGCGGCAAGTGCGGCGCTGCGTACGCGACGCGCACAACGCTTGCAGGAACCGCTCACTCGTGCGCGCTTTGACGAGCACGGCCTGGGCACACTCGGCGTGGAGGCACGCGGTGGCTTGATTGTGCCGCTTGTCTTCCAAAACCATTCCTATGGGGTGCTCGTTGCGATCGACCGCTTGCACGAAGGTCCCGAGTTCACTGTCGATGACGAGCGTCTGCTTGAAGCATTCGCTGCCTCAGCGGCCACGGCTGTGGCAACCGCTCAGTCGGTCGCCTCCGAGCGCCAGCGCCAGCGCCTGGCGGCGGCTGAGGCTGAACGCCAGCGCTGGGCTCGCGAGCTCCACGACGACACGCTGCAGAGCCTCAGTGCTCTGCGTGTGGGTCTCTCCACGGCAAAGCGCTCGGGCAAGCCCGAGACGCTGGATAAGGCCGTGACAAACGCCATAGCTCACCTCGAGGAAGGCATCACCAACCTGCGCGCCCTGATCACCGATCTGCGCCCGGCCTCACTGGATGAGCTGGGAGCCGCCGCGGCGATCCAGGCGCTCTGCGAACGGGCTGAGCGTCAGGGTATTGACGTCGATGTGGATATCGACCTTGCCTACGAGCAGGGTCTCGAGGAAGGACGCCACCTTCCGGAGATTGAGACAGCCATGTACCGGATCGTGCAGGAGGCGCTCACGAATGCGGCCAAGCACGGCCACGCCAAGAGGGCGGTCGTGGAGGTGCGCGAGGATGAGACTGACGTCCACATGAGCGTTCGCGACGATGGCCATGGCTTCGACCCCTCCGAGCACACCGACGGCTTTGGACTGCTCGGCATGCACGAGCGCGTTCACTTGCTTGAAGGAAGCCTTCAAATCACATCCTTACCCGGTGGTGGCACCACCGTGGAGGCCAGCTTTCCGATCAGGCGAGTCGCGGGGTCCGAGACAGGGCAATCGGCGGCAGATTCGCAATAAGCCAGGATGCCCGCGAGGCGAGGCGAGGCGAGGCGAGGCAGGATGAGGCGGGCGGGCCGATGGAGTCAGCCGAAGAAGACTTCAGCTGTCTCGAATAGGCGTGGGTCGAGCAACTTCGGCTCGGCCAAGGCCTTGCGCAGGCCGACCTCCTGGATGTCTTGGCCGCTCAAGGCGACCATCTGCCCGAAGCGCGCGCCGGCAGCGGCCTCCATGGCGGCCACGCCGAAGCGCGTGGCCAAGACGCGGTCATACGCGGTGGGTGTACCCCCTCGCTGTACGTGCCCGAGGATCGTGGCACGCGTCTCATAGCCGGTGAGCGTCTCCACCTGGTGGGCCAAGTCCACGCCGATTCCGCCGAGGCGGACATGACCGAACTCGTCGATGTCCGCTCCGTTTGTGGCTGTGCTCGGGTCACCCTCGTGGGGAGCGGCTCCCTCTGAGACGACCACGATCGAGAAAGTGATCCCACGCGAGTGACGGTGGCGCAAGCGTGAGCAGACCTCCTCCACGTCAAACGGGCGCTCTGGGACGAGGATCACATCGGCTCCGCCTGCGATCCCGGCATAGGTGGCGATCCACCCCGCGTGGCGGCCCATCACCTCGACCACCATCACGCGGTTGTGAGACTCGGCGGTCGTGTGCAGACGGTCGATTGCATCGGTAGCGATCTGTACTGCGGTGTGAAATCCAAATGTGACGTCCGTGCCCCCGATGTCGTTGTCGATCGTCTTAGGGACCCCCACGATCGGCAACCCCTCATCGCTTAGGCGCAAGGCCACGCCGAGCGTGTCCTCCCCGCCGATTGGGATCAGCGCGTCAAGGCGCTCGCGCTCAAAAGTCGCCTTTATGTGCTCCAAGCCGTCGGGGCGCCCGTCGAGCGGATTGGTGCGCGATGTACCTAGGATCGTGCCGCCACGGGGCAGTATTCCCGCGGTGCTCTCGCGTGTGAGCTCGACTATGTTGTGCTCGAGCACTCCAGCCCAGCCGTAGCGGAAGCCCACGAAGCTACTGTCCTCGAGATCCAGTCCGCGACGTACAATCGCGCGGATCACCGCGTTGAGGCCTGGGCAGTCGCCGCCGCCGGTAAGGATGCCTACGCGCATGACTGACAGCGTACGTGCTTTGCCACGACGTAAAACGCGGATTTGTCCTCTGGGCGCGGGACTTGGAGGTGCGTAACGTTTTCCCATGTTCCCATTTCTTCGGCTTGTGCCTGTCCCGGATTCTGAGCCGAACGGCCAGGCCGGAGAGGCGATCAGGATTGTTTTGGCCGATGACCATGCGGCTATGCGCAAGAGCCTGCGACTACTGCTCGACGGCGAAGCAGATATCGATGTGATTGCTGAGACCGACAGCTTGGAGGCGGTGATTGGATACGTGCGCGCGCGTCAGCCCGACGTGCTTGTGCTCGATCTCGGCATGCCCGATTACCGCTCCGGGATGGACGCACTCGCTCGCTTGCATCGCGAGGCCCGCGATACGCGCATTGTGGTGCTCACGATGAATGACGATCCGGCGTATGCCAAGCGTGCTCTTGACAACGGCGTGGCGGGGCTAGTGCTCAAGGAGATGGCCGACTCAGACCTGCCTGCCGCCGTCCGTGAGGCATCGCGCGGGAAGCGTTACTTGAGCCCCATGCTGGCCGTGAAGCTCCATGGCGAGAAGTCCGGGTCTGGAGGGGACAAACTGACGCCACGTGAGCGCGAGGTGCTACGGCTGATCGCGCTCGGGCATACGAGCGTGGAGATCGCGCGAAAGCTGGGGCTTTCGCCGCGTACGATCGAGACCCATCGCGCGCGCATTCATCGCAAGCTGGGACTCGATACGCGCGCCGAACTCGTTCACTATGCCTTGCAACACGAACTCCTCCAGCTATGAACCGTGTGAGTGGATCTCCAGAGAGTCCACCCGAAGAGGACTCGTGGTTGCACATGTCTCACCTTGGGATTCACCAAGGGGCAGCCACAATGGAGGCGATGGAGACATTTCGCTGCAAGCGTTGTGGCGATGTGATCGGCGTATATGAGCCTTTGATGGTGTGCGGCGAGCGGCAGGCGCGCGTAACCTCGCGTGCGGCTGAGCCCGATATGAAGGCCGTCGGTGGGACCCACTACCACCGCGCGTGCTATGTCGCCAAGATCGACGGACTCACTCTCCCGAGATGAGTCTGGAAGTGCGCTCGAGGCGGGGACCAATGTCCTTGAGCAATCGATTCACCGGGTAGGTGCTCGAAGGAACTGTTACTTCGATCGCGAGTGGGTGCTCACCGGAGGGGTGTGGGACCAAGATTGCGATCGAGCGCGATCCGCCGATGAGCTCTTCGTCGCTCACGACCAATTTCCCTGGGCTAATGCGATCGAGCTCGGCCACGAGCTTGCTCTTCACCGTGATCGAACGAGGACCGTGGGGGATGAGATCCAGTCCAGCGAGTAGTTCGGAGCGCTCGGCGTCAGGGACGCTCGCAAGCAATACCTTGCCTATGGCGGTGCAATAGGCAGGTACGTTGGCTCCCACTCCCAAGTCCATATCGATCGCATGTTGGCCAGGGCGGTGCCCGAGGAGGCGATGTATGTAGATGACGCGCGTACCGTCGAGTATCCCCATGCTTACCGTGTGGCCGGTTTCGTCGCGCAGCTCTTCGAGCGCCGCTCGTGCCGGGGCCTGTCGGCGAATGGCACCGATCGCGGCGCGCCCAGGTCCGGCGGCGCGTGTGGACAATCGGTACTTGCGTTTGTCATCCTGCTCCAAGTAGCCGAGGGCCACCAAGGTGATGGCATAACGGTGTGTGGTGGAGCGGCTGATCCCGACGATGGCCGCCATCTCGGCGATCCCGAGTGCCTGGTTCGTGTGCGAGAACGATTCCAAGATCGCGATGCCGTATTCCAAGGAACGTGACAGTCGTGGATCTGGCGCCGACCTAATGCGCGCGGCAGATGGGCTGCTCGTGGGGTCCTGACTGCCGGCCTTGCGCGTAGGGGCATTCCCGGCGGTGTGGGTGGGGTCTTCGTGCTCGTACATCGCAATCACCTCGTGGGTCGTGCCGCCGCGGCCAGGTGTTTCTCATTTACCCGGCGGTGACACGCTCAGACAAAGCGGCCGGCCCAGATTGAAGAGTACAATCGTCTGTTGGTGAAAACGCTACATCATTCGGCGGCTAGGCCCCCTGTAGGCAGCTGTTCGCGCGTACACCCAGGCGCCGGCTAGAGCTTCAGGGGGCGACGACGCGATCGACTATCGCAGCGACGAGCTCGGCGAAAGTCATGCCGGCGGCCTCGGCGGCGGCCGTTGTTATTCCGGTCTCCGTGAGGCCGGGAATCGTGTTGATCTCGAGCACCTGGGGGACATCGTGTTCGTCGAGGATCAGGTCGACGCGGGCGAAGTCGCGGCAGCCCATCAAGGTGTAGCTGTCGAGCGTCGCTTGCTCTACCCGCGCGCGCACCTCATGGGGGAGCTCGGCAGGCACCTCCATGCGCAACTGGCCGATCGTGTAGTGGGCTTCATAGCTGTAGAAGTTCTCAGGTGTGAACAGCTCCACGATCGGCAAAGCTCGCGGAC
The DNA here is from genome assembly GCA_963746645.1 of uncultured Solirubrobacterales bacterium. Taxonomy (GTDB): domain Bacteria; phylum Actinomycetota; class Thermoleophilia; order Solirubrobacterales; family Solirubrobacteraceae; genus Palsa-744. The sequence continues at coordinate 1,556,206 of CAVVBQ010000005.1, read as the reverse complement.
CGACGGCGGGATCGGATGAGTCGAGCACTGTGACCGCCAGCTCGCGGCCCACGATGCGCTCCTCGACGAGCACGCGATCGCCATAGCCGAATGCGCCCAGGATTGCGCTTGGGAGTTGGGCGTGGGAGGTGACGAACTTGATCCCGATGGCTGAGCCCTGTGCGACGGGCTTGACCACCGCGGGGAGCTGGAGCTCCTCGAGCAATCTGGGAAAGGTGCTCGCCCCACCGAGCTCGCGGAAGGCGGTCTCATTGAAGCTGTGGAAGGCGGGTGTGGGGATACCGTGTAGGCGGAGCATTCGCTTGAACAGCATCTTGTCCATGCATAGCGCAGAGGCGAGCGGATCGGAGCCCGTGTAGGGGACGCCGAGCGTCTCAAGCAAGTCTTGCAAGGTGCCGTCCTCGCCCCCGCGGCCGTGCATGGCCACGAACACGAAGCGGGGCTGCTCTTCAAGGACACGATCGACGAAGTCGCCCTCGACATCAAGCGCATGCACGTTGTAGCCAAGTGAGCGCAGGGCGCGCTCGACGCGGTGGCCGGAGCGCAGCGAGATCTCGCGCTCGAGCGAGCGGCCCCCCATGGCGACAATCGCCGAGCCCTCGCTCACGCCTTGTCCCCACTCTTGGTGCCGGAGGCCCGCTCGGCCAAGAGGTTGGTCGCGAACACAGTTGTGGTGCGCAGCTTCTCACGGTGATCGTGGATCGCGAGATCGATCAAGTCGTCCATGAGCTGAGCAAAAGGTAGCCCGGCCGGCTCCCACAGGTAGAAGGAGAAAGAGCCGGGGATGGTGTTGAGCTCGTTGATGTAGACCCGCTCGGTGGAGTCGATCAGGAAGTCCACGCGCGTGACGCCGGCGCATCCGAAGGCTGTGAAGGCGCGCTTGGCGAGGTCTTGAACCTGGGTGGTGAGTGCGTCAGAGAGCGGGGCGGGGATCAAGCGCTGGGCTCCCTTCATGCCTGAGCTCTTGGCTCCACTCAAGTACTTGTCCTCGAAGGAGAGGAAGTCTTCGGCCGCGATGGGCTGCTCGCAGACGGAGGCACGCGGCTCGACGCCGGGACGACCGATTACAGAGCAATTAACCTCGATGCCTCCCTCGACGGACGGTTCGAGCAGGCAAGTACGGTCGAGCTCGAAGCCAAGCTCGAGTGCATCAGCGAGCTCGGGCGCGCTCGAGCAGCGGCTGACTCCAACGCTTGAGCCGAGCGAGGCGGGCTTGAGGTAGACCGGGAAATCGAATGCCTCGCGCGCACGCGCAAGGCACCCACTTTTGTCCAAGTCCCACTCCTCGCGACGCAGAGCCAAGCAAGCGAGTGCGGGCAGACCAGCCTGGGTAAGCAAGGCCTTGGTTGTGAGCTTGTCCATCGCCGCCGCGGCGGCCCCGACGGGCGGTCCCACATAGGGAAGCTGGGCCAACTCCAAGGCACCCTGCAGGCAGCCGTCCTCGCCCTGGGTGCCATGCGTGGCCAGAACGACAACATCAAGCTCGATTGATTGGTTGCCCCGCCCGCCCGATCGGCGCGAGCGAAGCAAGGATCCGCCGCCGCCGGCTCGCAAGAGGCGACCGTTGTGCAGGTCGAAGTTGATCTCCTCGGCTTGGGGGTCGCCTCCGTCCTGTTGGTAGATCGACAGCTCGCGCAAGGACTCGCCGGTGTACCAGCGTCCACTGCGGGCGATGTAGATCGGGATCGGGGCATGGCGCTCCTCGAGCACACTCAAAGCCTGCAGCCCGGTGATGATCGAGACGTCGTGCTCCACGGAGCGCCCGCCAAAGGCGACGCCCACCCTGAGTCCGCTTGGTGGCATACGCGCCGTAGCCTAGTGGGAGAGCGCGGGACTCTCTGGTTCGGCGTAGGTGTCGGGCAGGTCGTTCTCGAACAGGACGACGTCGCCGGCGCGTGTGAGGCGCCCGAGCAAGGCAGTGGCCTCGGTGATGTCGCGCACCACATGGATGCTGTCTGGGTCAAGGCCGGAGGAGGCGAGCCCTTCGCGGATCGGCGCTGTGCGGGCTGGGCCGACGAGGATCGCCAAGTCACACACCTGGCCGGCCTGCTCTCCGAAGCGACGGTTGAGCTTCTCCTCGAGATCCCCTAGCTCAACCATGCCGGGCGTGACGAGCAGGCGCCGCGTGGCGGGATGCTCGCGCAAGACCTCGAGCGCGGCGGCGGCGCCATCGGGGTTGGAGTTGTAGGCGTCGTCGATCACGACCACTCCGGCGCGGCGGTTGTGGATCGGCTGCAGCCGGTGCGCTGGTGCTTGCACGCGGGCAAGTCCTTCGGCGATGCGGGAGGCGGGGATGCCGAGCACGTGACCTACGGCGGCGGCGGCAAGCAGGTTGGCGACGTTGTGGCGCCCCAGCAGCTCAGCCGAGACCTGGATCGGCGGACTGTGGGGTCCTTCAAGCTGGAGCTTGAAGGTGGTGCGTCCCTCGGCGAGCTGCACGTCACGCGCGATTACTTGCAAGGAGGGCTTGTTGTTGCCTGCCAGGCTGCCTTCGATCCCGAACAGCGTCACTGGCACATTCGCGCGCTCTGCCAACTCCAAGCAGCGGGGATCTTCGGCATTGGTGATGAAGTGACCCATGGGTGGCAGGGCGTCCAAGAGCTCGCCCTTGGCTGCGGCGATTGCCTCGATCGAGCCGAGTCGCTCAAGGTGCATGGGACCGATGGCAGTGATTACGCCGATGGTTGGGTGCACAAGCTCGCACAACTCAGTGATGTCACCGCGACGGAACATGCCCATCTCCACGACGAACGCGCGATGGGTGGAGCGCAGGTGCTCGTTGATCGTGCGGATGACTCCGAGAAAGCTGTTGTAGGACTCGGGGGTGACCAAAGTGGGACGGTCGGCTTCGAGCACGGCTCCTATGCAGAACTTGGTGGTGGTCTTGCCGTAGCTACCAGTAATCCCGACCACGAGGGGATCCCAATCGCGCAAGGAGCGCCGCGCGCGTTGCTCGTAGCGTCGGTTGATTGCGCTCTGAACCGGCCCCAAGGCGCGATTCGCGGCGAGCAAGGTCCAAGGTGCGCCGGCAAGCAGGAGCAAGCCAAGCGCGAGCAAGATGGTGAGCGACGTAGTGGTGAGGCCTACGACGGCTAGCGCGATCGCCGCGATCGCGAGCAGTATGGGCAGGAACAAGGCGCCCGCGAGCAAGCGCTTGGCGCGCCCAGTGAGCACGAGTGGCTTGACCGCCTCACGCCGCCAGTCAGCCAGGCCGAGCGAGGCGAGCGGGCAGGTTGCCAAGAGCAGTGCTCCGCACAGCCAGCCGGAGTCTGAGGAGGAGGCAGCCACAGCGGCCGCGTAGAGCAGCGCGGTTGCTATCAACTCATGCAGAGCAATTCGCTCGCCGCGCCTGCGTAGCCACAGCATCAGGCGGGTGCCCTCGTAGTGCTCGAGCTGAAGGAGGTGGAGCAGGCGGTGCTGGCGACCGGCGAGGCGAGCAGTGAGCGATATGAGCGCCAATACGGCCGCTGCAGCTTCGAATGCGCTCATGCGGGGCCTGTTGACTCGCCGGGCGTGTTGTCTTGCGAGTCGCCCACCTCATGCGCGCGCGTAGGGACCCTCTCTGGGGAGCCATCCCCGTCTCCGGGTCGACTCTCTTCGCTGGGACTGGGCGGGGCAAGGAAGTGCGAGACGATTCGTGCGAAGCGGGCAGGCTGATCGAGGTAGCTGAAGTGGCCGGCCCCGTCGAGCACGACCAAGCCAGCATCGGGAATTAGGCGCTCCATCTCGCGGGCCGCCGATAGCGGCGTATCGGTGTCTTGGGATCCCCACACGAGCAGCGTGGGCACCCCGATGGTTGGCATGAAGGGGCGGAGGTCGGCGTTTACAAGCTTTACGAGTGTCGGTCTCATCTCGCCGGCCGCGAGATAGTCGGCGGATCCGGCGCGCCCCACGAGCCGGGCGCGCAGCCGCTCGCCGGGTGGTCCGAGGAAGCGGGCGGCGTACTTGCCGATCTTTGCCATGCCCACACGGCGGTAGTAGCGCAAAGTGCGCTTGGGGCGAATGCCAGCGGAGTCGACTAGCACGAGCCGCGAGGTGCGGGCCGGTTCGGTGGAGGCCATGCGGATCGCGATGCGCCCGCCGTTGGAGTGCGCCACGATCGTGGGAGCTTCGATCGCGAGCTCGTCCATGAAGGCGGCGACGAACGCTTGGTAGTCCTCAACGCCCCACGGGTGCGGGGGGATCTGGCTCTCACCGAAGCCCGGCAGATCGAGCGTATGGACGGTTGCAAGGGGGGAGAGGCCCGTGACGATCGGGTAGACGGCCTCGATCGAGGCACCCCAGCCATGCAGGACGAGCACAGGTGGCCCACTTCCGCTCACAAGATGACGGGTGCGCAAGCCGAGCACAGTGATGAACTGGGTGGGGAGGGTGGAGGAGGGCATGCGAAGGCGGCGGTCACCGAGAGCGGAAGCACCGTGTGCGTAACGGTATTGGCTGAGGCCCACGGATCCGTTCGTCGCTCGATCTGCTAATCTTCATAAAATTGATCGAGAATCTGGAGATTAGCTATGAAGACCGACATTCACCAACATGTTTGGACCGAGCCGCTGGTGGAGGCGCTCTCGCAGCGATCAGAGCTGCCGTTTGTGCGCGATGAGCACGGCCTTACAGTGCTGTTCGGCGCTGGCGAGCGTCCCTATGTGATCGACCTCGATGGCGAAGCGCCGAAGCGCCGGGCTGAGCTTGTTGGGGCAGACGGGCTCGACCGTGCCCTCGTGTGCTTGTCAAGCCCTCTGGGCATCGAGTCGTTGCCGCGCAAACAGGCCACGCAGCTGATCGATGCCTATCTCGACGGGGCCCTTTCGCTCGGGCATCCATTCGATGTGTGGGGAGCGGTAGCGCTCGACGACCTTGACCCCTGCGATGTCGATCGGGCCTTGGAGCGTGGATGCGTGGGTATTTCGCTGCCGGCGGGAGCGCTGGACAGCGTAGACATGCTCGCGCGTATGGCCCCGGTACTGGCACGCATACAGAGCCATGGGGCGCCATTGTTCATCCACCCGGGCCCGGCTGCACGGTTGCCTGTGCGCGAAGCGCCGCTCGCTGATCCGCTGTGGTGGCCGGCGCTCACTCGCTATGTCGCGGAGATGCAGGCGGCTTGGCTGGTGTGGGCGAGCGCTGCTCGCCGGCAGTTCCCCGAGCTACGTGTGATCTTCTCGATGCTCGCGGGGCTCGCCCCCTTGCAGTTCGAGCGGCTGTGCTCGCGCGGAGGGCCTGAGACGCCTGCGCCTGACCCTTTGGCCTATTACGACACCTCCTCCTATGGCTCGCACGCGGTCGGCCTGATGGATCGGATGGTGGGCTCCGCCCAGCTCGTCTATGGGTCGGACCGGCCAGTCGTTGATCCGCGCGAGCAGGACGCTCGTGGGTGGCCTGATGAGCAGCGCTCGGCACTTGATTGGGAGCATCTTGCGCACAACTCAGAGCGAGTGCTGTCGGAATCGCTATCGAAAGCCCAGCAAGCGCTTTTGGGGGCGCGATCGAAGGCGGAGCAAGCGCTTTCAGCGAGGTCGTCGAGTGCCAACGAAGTCCCTGCGCGTCCCACCAGGATCGCGGTTCTCGCGAGGGCCGTCAGTTGAGCGCAGCCTTTGCACATGTACCCCGCCCTGAAGGTCGCAACTTGTGCGGAGAGGAGCTCGAGGCGTTCGTGAGCGATCTGGCCGAGCACCCCGAGCTGTGGATTGAGCTCGTCAAGCATGACCGTACTCAGCGTGTGTACGAGGAGCTGTTCAGCGACGATCATCTCACGGCGTGGCTGATCTGCTGGATGGAGGATCACGACACGGGCTTTCACGACCACGACATCTCTTGCGGAGCAGTGGCGGTAGTGAGCGGGTGCGTGCGCGAGGAGCGCCTCACACTCGAGGGTTCCCCAATGAACGAGCTGGTGAGAGCGGGTGAAAGCTTCAGCTTCTCGGCGTCTGACATCCATCGTGTGCGTCATGCGGGCACCACGCCGGCAGTGACCTTGCATGTGTATTCGCCGCCGCTGCTCAGCATGGGCGCCTATGTGGTTGACGGAGATGGGCGCCTTGAACGCAAGGCAGTGCCTTCGAGCGAGGAGTTGCGGCCGCTGCCGGTTCCGTGAGCGGGCGAACGCGGTCCGCTCCGTGACGGTGAGCGCAGAAGAACCACCTGGCGAGGTAGCCAGCTGAGCTCCGCTCCGAAGGCGCTTGTGCCGGGTTTTAGCTCCCAGGACTATGCTTCCTGTAGGGGAAACGCACAACTGGGGAGAGCTTGGGATGCGCGCACTTGGAGAGTACGTCGGGAAACGCCTGTTGAGCCGTGGCCCGGTGGGACCGGGATGGTCTGCCGGTGGTTCTTATTCAACCCGTGTTGGTGGCACGCGCGTCCTGTCCGTGTTGTTGGGGGCATGCTTGCTTGCCTTGGCCCTTCCCGTTGCTTCGCTGGCCGCGCCGGTGGTGACAGTCAAAGCGAAGATCGTGCCGATCCCGATTAACCCGAGCTCACCTCATAGTCCGACCTACCCCGGCACGGGCAACATTCTTGGTGCTGGTGCGGCACTCGAAGCGACGCTGAGCATCAGCGGGACCGAATATGGCGGCTACCCATCTCCGGTGACCGAGGTCGTGGTCGAGCTTCCAGCGAATGTGAAGCTGCATCCCCAAGGCTTCCCGGTGTGCCCCACTTCGATCCTCGAAAGTCATGAAGTGCAGAAGTGCCCGAAGGGCTCGGCAGCGGGTCCCATCGGCGAAGCGCTTGGAGTGGTGAGCTTTGGCGGAACGCGCGTGGACGAGAAAGCCACGATCCAGGCTTTCTTTGCTCCCGGTGGGGGGATCGCTTTCTATACCGAAGGCACTTCGCCCGCCGAGCTTGAAGTGTTGGCTACTGGCAGCTTCACTACGGCCCCGCCGCCATTCGGCCCCAAGCTGACGGTGCCAGTGCCGCTGGTGGAAACGGTCCCCGGTGCCCCGTATGCGTCGGTTCTGTCCATCAAGGGCAAGGTTGGCGCCGCCATGAAGAAGGGCAAAAAGCTGATCTCCTACGGCACTGTGCCCAAGACGTGCCCCAAGGGTGGCTTCAAAGGCAAGGTCGAAATCACGTTCCTGAGCGGGGAAACGGTGACGGTTAGTCCGACCGTGCCTTGTCCTAAGCGGTAGCAGAAACGGTCGATCAGACCGTGTCGTACACCAAGCGGTAGCAGAGACGAGCTGGGTGGGGGAGACTCAGCTGCCGACGCGATAGCGCGTCGGCACGAGGCGCTCGGTGCTCTTGGGTGGACGCACGTACTCGCGCTCTTGGCGCTTTGGCAGCTTTACTCGCTTTTCCTTGTCGGGGTGTTTGTAGGGGATGACGGAGAGTAGGTGGCTGATCAGGTTTAGGCGGGCGGTGCGCTTGTCGTCGGCCTCGACCACGTGCCAAGGACTGGCGTTGGTATCGGTGTGAGCAAACATGCGGTCCTTGGCTTCGGCGTAGTCCACCCAGCGGGCCCTGGCTTGCAGATCGATCGGGCTGAACTTCCAGCGCTTGCGTGGATCTGAGAGTCGCTTCTTGAAACGACGCTCCTGCTCATCGTCGCTGACAGACAGCCAGTACTTGACGAGCATGATCCCGTCGGTCTGCAGGGCCTGCTCAAAAAGTGGGCAAAAACGTAGGAACTCTTCGTACTCGGCCTTGGTACAGAAGCCCATCACGTGCTCCACGCCGGCGCGGTTGTACCAGCTGCGATCGAACAACGCGATCTCCCCGGCCGCCGGTAGGTGAGCCACGTAGCGCTGGAAGTACCATTGCGTGCGCTCTCGCTCACTGGGTGTGGGGACCGCCACGACCCGACAGGTGCGCGGGTTGAGAAACTGGATTACGCGCTTAATGACGCCGTCCTTGCCAGCGGTGTCGCGTCCCTCGAATACCACCACCAAGCGCTGTCCATGCGCGACGATCCACTCCTGCATGTATACGAGCTCGGTCTGCAGGCGCAGCAGCTCTTGCTTGTACTCTTTAGTATTCAGGTGACGTGTCGCGTGCACAGGCACATGATCCCAACAATGCGGGTTGTTGCGAGCTCGGGGGATGCGAACATCATGTGTTGCTGTGGCAGCCTTGGGGTCCTACGTCCGGACTAAGTCCCTGTCGAGGCAGTCTTGGTCTCTCGAGAGAGTTTCACTTAGAGCCCACGGGGAGACTCGAACTCCCGACCCCTTCATTACTCAGCTCCTTCTCGCGTTTGCTCATCACGTCCTCCTCGAAAGTTCGACCCCCTGACGCATCAGTTCATCTATTGGTAGCTACCCTCCCATGCCCGAAGGCAACCATCGCGAGATCTCGATGGAGAGCGATGAAGGATCGGTGCACTCAGCCAGAGCAGGACGTTGTCCGCCGCGCTTGAGTCCTGAGGCCTGCGAGCGATGTCAGCGGCGAGCCCGTAGACGGTGTCCAAGCCGGTGCCGTAGTCCAGTGCATGAGATGGCTCAGCAGCGGTATGCGCTCCGAAGAGACCTGCTTGTGGAAACGCTCCGTTAATTCTCTCCGTCCTACTTGACCTGCGTGATCTCGCCTTCATGGATTGCTCCGGCGTGCATGTCGTCCCCGCCGCTGCCGCCCATGCTCGGCAAGTCGGCGGCCGGCTGACTCTCACGCGCGGCGCTGCCCACGTCGACCGTCTGCTCGCAATCACCCGCATCTACGAGGAGGTGGAGATCATCGCCCTCGACCAAGCCAGGCGCCCTCCCGAACGCCGTGACATTTAACGGTGCGTTACAACATCCTCACGAACTAATTGGTACGAACATTTTTCAGATACCAAAAGCGGCATGACGCGAAGTCAAGCAGCGCATCAAACAGCTGGGTGAGGAGAGGAGCCTAAGCAGACGAGTCGGCCTCCTCTGGTCGCGAGGTTCGTGATGTTTTCCGCGGCGCGACGGCGACGCATCGACGGCTGCGAAACCATCTTCTGACGATCGCCGTGGCAACCGTGGGCATCGACCTGTTGTGCGCGATCGTGGCGTTCGTACTCGAGCGCCACTCCCAACAGACCGAGATCAAGACATTCGGCAGCGCTGCATTCTGGACAACCACACAGCTGCTCACCGTCTCCTCACAGATCAAGAACCCGATCTCGACCGGCGGCCGCATCCTGGACGTCTTCATGGAGGCCTACGCCATCACCGTCATCGCAACCCTCGCTGGGGCAATCGGCAGCTTCCTTCAAAAGCGCGGCGCGGAGATGGACGACAAGCACTGAGCAGTGCGGGCGGCATCTTTGACGCGGGATCTTTTGACCCTCAGCCGTCGACGAGCAGGCTGTCGAGCGGTCCGAGCAGCGCCATTGACCGTCGCGATACGCCGTAGAGCTCTCGCAGGCGATGGGTTGGCGCCTCGCGGTGGTCTCTGCGCTCGCGCTGCTCGGTTGCGATCGGGCGCCACAACTCGTCGATGACCGAGGCCGGCTCGCCGGAAACCCCCTCGATCGAGCACTCCAGATGCTCGGCCCAGAGTCGCAGCCGCATCTCGCGAGCGACGGTGGCATCGCACGTGATGATGTTCATCTCGGTGTCGTTAAAGAATGAGTGCTCGTTGAGGTTGGCCGAGCCCACGGTCATCCAGGCATCGTCGACAATGCCAATCTTGGCGTGGACATACAGGGGCCCGGTGAGCCCCCCGGTACGAGCTGAGATGGTGCTCGCCGTGAACCGACCGGCACCGTTGTCGGCGCGAGCGAGGACCCCGAGCTGGCCCCGGGTGGTGTCCGCACCGTTGTTCGGCTTTGCCGGCAGCAGCACCACGACGCGAAATCGATCGCTCGGCGGCTCCCGCAGCTTGGCTGCGAGGATCTCTACTACCTGTGCCGACCACAGGAACTGGCTCTCGAGATAGACGAACGCCCGCGCGGAGCGCAGCGCCCTTGTATACGCCTCCAGGATGCGGAAGTCACCTTGCGGCATGAAGTCGTAGATCTTCTCGGGGACGGTGCGCACCACCTGGAGCTCCACGTCACCGGCTGGGCCAGGCGGCGGCGCCTGCTCGAGCTGCTCGCCGGTAACCGCATGCCAACGAGCGGCGAAGTGCGCGCCCACATCGACCACAGCCGGTCCGCGCACCCGGCTCGAAGCGTCGTGCCATCCCAGACGGGCGTGCATCGAGTGGTCGTTCGTGTCAAAGCGATCCCCACCGAGTGAGGTCAGGTCGATCCCGCCAACGAACGCGACCTCGCCGTCGACGATGACGAGCTTCTCGTGGTGACAATGCATCGGGCGCTCGTGAAAATCGAGCGCGCACTGTACACGTGTGCCGCGTATGAGCTCCTCGCGCACGCCGCGCACGGCCGCGCGAGATGGCGTGAAGACAGGCAGCGGCGCCCCGCCCCACAGCAGCACCCTTACCTCGACGCGCTCGGCCAGCTCGCCAAGCAGATCGCGCAAGCGGATCGCTCGGTCTTCGCGCGTCAGCCCGAAATCGGGCGTGATGTGCCATCCGGCGATATGCACATGCGAGCGAGCGCCTGCGAGCGCCTCGGCGATGCGCGGCAGCGCTACTCCCCCGTCAACCAACACGTCAAGCGCGCCGCCCGCTCGCGGGGGTGGGTCGCCTCGCGCCCACAATATCCCGTCAGACGCCGGATCAAGCTGATTCATCCGGCCCACACGCCGAAGACGGCGGCGATGATGAGCGCCGATCGCAGCCTCGATGCTGTCGCCCGCCAGCCCATCCATTCGCTCAATCAAGGCTCCGGCCACGACCAGAGTCTATGGGCAGCAGGCGGAGCAGACGAGCACGTTCCAGACCTCTACCCCGATCGTCAGGTCGTCTCGCTGGTTGGGTCAGTGTGGTTGGCGTCGCTCAGGAGCTCGAGCACGGCTATCTCGATGCGTTTGCGAACGCGAGCGTCGGCAAGGTCGGGACCCTTTACCTTGAGTGCGCGTGCGATCGTGACCCCGGCGTGGTAGCGGTCGATCACGCGCGGGTCGACGTAGGAGGCCCGGCAGACCGCCGGGGTGTTGCCGAGGTAGGTGGCTACGGTCTTGATCGCTTTGCTTACCTCGCGCTCCCGGCTCGCGCGACTCTCCTGGCGCTCGTCAGCGCTGGCGAGCGCGACGGCTGCCAGCACGGTTGCGTTCCAGGTGCGAAAGTCCTTGGCGGTGAAAGCTCCCCCGGTGTGCTGCTTGAGGTAAGCGTTTACCTCATCTGCCTGTACCTCCACCCATCGATTCGCCGTGCGATAGGCGAGCAGTTGGGAGCCGCCGCGTCTGCGCTTGAGCGTCGCGACGACGGCCAGTGCATCCTCGTCGGCGATCTCCTGTATCCGCCGCTGCCCCGACTTCGCGGGGAAATCGAAGACGAGCTCGTGTTCGCCGATCGTGACGTGCTCGCGCAGCATCGTGGTCAATCCGAAGGACTCGTTGCGCTCGGCGTAGTCATCTGAGCCAATGCGGAAGAATCCGAGGTCGAGCAGCCTCACCGCGCATGCGAGCACACGCTCACGAGTGAGATCCTTCGGAGCCAGTCGTGCCTCGGCGTTCTTACCACGCTCCAGGTCACGAGATACATGGCGTCGCAATCGTGGCAGGGACTGCCCGAAGGCGAGCATCGAATCGAACTTTACGCGATCGCGATGGGTACGCCAGCGTTCGTGATAGAGGTACTGCTTGCGCCCAGCTGCGTCGAGGCCGGTGGCTTGTAGATGTCCGAGCGGGTCCATGCAGATCCACACCTCCCGCCACGCGGGCGGTATAGCGAGCTCGGCTATGCGCTCCTTTACCTCGGGGTCGTCGATGCGATCCCCTGCGGGGTCGAGGTATTCGAAGCCGCGCCCGCGGCGCCGGCGCATGATGCCCGGTGCGGCGCAATTGGATCTTCGCAGCCTTGCTATCGCCAGACCCGCTCGAGCCGCTGTCGGGTGTCGGGGCGGATGCGCTTGGCGTCGAGGCACTCAGTCACAAACTTGGCGCTACCCGGCTGACTGACCTTCGAAGCGAGAGGTGAATCTTCCGGCGTGCGATGCGTCTGTTCCGGTCGGCACATGTGCCGACCGGCCGGGTCGCACATGTGCGACCCGGGACCGCGCCGCATGCGGCGCGGTCTTCCCAATGATCGAATGGGTTGAGCGCCCGGCCCTCGGGGTAACGAGATGCTGGACATGAGCAACGGGGTCCAGACAGGAACGATCAAGACTGAGATTCCGGCGCGGTTGGACCGGCTGCCTTTCTCGCGTTTTCACTGGATGGTGATCGTCGGTCTCGGGACGGCGTGGATCCTCGACGGCTTGGAGGTGAACGTCGTCGGGTCGATCTCCAGCCGCATCTCCGAACCCGGAGCCGGCACCGGGCTGACTCCCGCCGACGTCTCAGGATGGGCTGCCTCGCTGTACATCGCGGGGGCCTGTCTGGGAGCGATCGTCTTCGGCCAGCTCACCGACCGCCTCGGCCGCAAGAAGCTGTTCATGGTGACACTCGGCATCTATCTGCTCGGCACTGTTTTGACAGCCTTCTCCTTCTCGCCCGGATGGTTCTTCGCTTGCAGGTTCCTCACCGGCATGGGGATCGGCGGTGAGTACAGCGCGATCAACTCCGCTATCGACGAGCTGATCCCCGCCAAGCATCGCGGACGAGTGGACGTCTCGATCAACGGGAGCTACTGGCTCGGAGGCATCGGCGGATCGCTGCTGGCGGTCGTCCTCCTGAACACTGCGATCTTTCCCGTAAACGTCGGCTGGCGACTGTCGTTCGTGCTCGGCGCCATCATCGGCCTGGCGGTGCTGCTCGTGCGCCGCAACGTGCCTGAGAGCCCACGGTGGCTGTTCATCCACGGCCGCGAGCGTCAAGCCGAGCAGATCGTCGGCGACATCGAACAGCAGGTGAGCGAGTCGACCGGCCAGGAGCTTCCCGAGCCCGAAGGCGAGCCCATGACGGTGCGCCAGCGCAAGACGATCCCGCTTCCCCTGATCATCCGTTCGGTCGTCACGCTGTACCCACGCCGTTCGATCCTAGGGCTCTCCCTGTTCATCGGACAGGCGTTCCTCTACAACTCGGTCCTGTTCGGGTTCGGCAACCTGCTGAGCCTCTATTTTCACACCCCCTCGGGCAACGTTCCCTACTACCTGGCTGTGTTCGCCGCGGGCAACTTCGCCGGCGCGCTGCTGCTGAGCCCTCTGTTTGACACCGTGGGACGCAAGCCGATGATCGCCGGCACCTACCTGCTCTCGGGCGCTCTGCTGATCGTCACGGGCCTCTTGTTCAGAGGTCACCACCTGGATGCCACCACATTCACAGCCTGTTGTTGCGTAGTCTTCTTCTTCGCCTCCGCGGGCGCCAGCGCCGCCTACCTCACGGTCTCAGAGATATTCCCGCTGGAGACCCGCGCGCTTTGCATCGCGGTTTTCTACGCAATCGGCACGGGGATCGGCGGAATCATCGGCCCTCAGGTGTTCAGTCGCATGATTAACACTGAAAGCTACGAGCAGGTATTCCTAGCCCTCACACTTGGTGCGGTCATGATGATTCTCGGCGGTCTCGCGGAGCTCATCTTCGGCGTGAAAGCCGAGCGCGAAAGCCTCGAGAACATCGCAAAGCCCCTCACGGTTGAGGACTCTCCGGGGACACCACCCCTCTCACCCGCACCGGCCGGCTAGCGACGCCACAATTGAGCAGTGATGCGCGTCCTGACCTGGAATCTCTTTCATGGTCGTTCGCTACCGCCAGCGGGACGTGCGCTTGCGACAGAGTTCGCTATGCGACTCGACGAATGGGAGTGGGACGTAGCGCTACTGCAAGAGGTTCCACCATGGTGGCCGCCGCGGCTCGCACGCTTGACGGGAGTGGAGCAACGCACGGCTCTGACCTCGCGGAACGCCGCCCTCAGACTGCGCCAAGCACTCGCCGAGCGCTGGCCTGACTCGACCAAGTCAAACGGTGGCGGCTGCAACGCGATCCTGGCACGGACGACGATCACCGAGCACCGTGCCGTGCGACTACGCACCTGGCCGGAGCGACGCGTAGCGCAGCTTGCCAGGCTAAGAGACGGGACCTGCTTGGTGAACTTCCACGGCAGTGCACACCAGACACTCGCTGAAGCAGAGCTCGAACGCCTATGGAAGCTCACGCTCGGTTGGGCCGGCGACGCGCCGGTGATCCTCGGGGGCGATTTGAACCTGCGCTCGCCCCGCGCTCCCGACGACTCCATTGCGCATATTGCGCACCATAGCGTTGATCATCTATTCGCACGCGGCTCAAGCCGTTCACCAAAACCTACCCCCTCGACCGCCGTGTCATGCTAAATGGAGATCATCATGTCGAGCTGTCGGACCATGTACCGCTGATGGCGAGTCCCGGATGAGTTCCATCTGGGCTCGCGCCGCTCAGCCCTCGTATTAGGATGGGGTTCGGACATACCGCCACAGTACCCCGCTTGCGTGGGGGCATTCGTGTCCGATCCGGTTAAGGTTCGTCGCAGACGGTGATCAGACCAACCCCTAGTGCCGTTATGGCCTGCTAGGGGATTACTTTCTGTTCTCGACCGTCGCGCTCAGGGACGTGCTGTGCAGATGGGAGCGCAGGTGATCAACGGAGTCAAAGACGATGCTCGCGCCTGCCTCCGCCAGCTCTTGCTCTGAAAAACCGCCCGTGAGGACACCAATGCTCGGCACGCTCGCGGCTGTGGCGGCCTTACAGTCCCAAGTGCTGTCGCCGATCATGACCGCGGTTCCGCCACCGGCCTTCTGTATCGCTGCGTTGACGATGTCGGGCTCTGGCTTAGTGGCAGCGACATCGGCGGAGGTCGTGTACGCATCAACAAACTCCTCCGCATCGAGAAGATCGATATATCGCTCGGCGTCTTTCTGCTCCGCTGAGCTTGCGAGGACGATCGTGTGTTCGGCCTGCTTAAGTTCCTCCAATAGCTCGTGTGCGCCCTTCATTGGCTCCACTTCGTCAATCATTTCCTGGTATTCAGCCCCCTCGGCAGCGCGTAGTGCCTCGCCGAGCCGGCCCTCAATCTCCTCCCCCGCGAGCAAGGCGACCACCCGGTCACTGCCGATGCCGATGGCTCGGTGGATCCGCCAGATCGGTATCACCACACCCTTCGAGCGAAACGCGCGATACCAGGCCAATGCATGCTGATAATTGGTATCGACGAGTGTGCCATCAATGTCAAAGATCGCGACTGCAGGCATTTCTTCTCCAATCATTGCTCTAGTCAGCTATCCCGAAGGCCGCGAGAAGACTCGCGCGGGGTGCCGGCTGCAGTCGAGCTCGCTCATGGTTGAAGCAGGATCTTGATCGCTCCCTCTTCCTTTTTCTGAAAGATCGCGTAGGCGTGTGGCGCTTGCTCCAGTGGCAGCCGGTGAGTTGCCAGATCTTCGACTCCCAGGGGATCGTCCTCGCCTTCCAGCAGCGGCATGATGTCCTCGATCCACCGCTTTACGTTTGCCTGGCCCATGCGCAACTGAATCTGCTTGTCGAACAGGTCCATCATCGGCATCGGGTCCACGGCGCCCCCGTAGACACCCGACAGGGAGATCGTGCCTCCACGGCGAACCGTGTCGATCGCGAGATGAAGGACGCTCAGGCGATCGATCCCGATGGTCTCCTGCAACTTCCGGGCGACCACATCCGGTAGCAGCCCGGCGATCTGCTGAGCCAGCTTGCCGACCGGCGCTCCATGTGCCTCCATTCCAACCGCATCGATGACCGCATCCGGACCACGGCCATTCGTGAGATCGCGGATCGCGTCAAGGAGCCCGTCGCCTTTTCTCGCGAGGTCGAGTGTCTTGATGCCGTACCGCTCGGCCAGCGCGAGGCGCTCGGGCACGAGGTCAACTGCGATCACATGCTCGGCGCCGAGATGCTTGGCGATGCGAGCGGACATCTGCCCGATTGGGCCGAGACCGAATACGACCACGCTACCCTCCTCGGGGATCGCCGCGTACTGAACCGCCTGCCATGCGGTCGGTAGAACGTCGGACAGGTAGACGAAGCGCTCGTCTGAGGGGCCCTCGGGAACCTTTATCGGCCCGAACTGTGCCTGGGGCACTCGCAGCAACTCGGCTTGGCCGCCAGGGACCTCGCCGTAGAGCTTGGTGTAGCCGAACAGCGCCGCTCCCTTGTTCTGTCCGCGTACCTGAGTCGTCTCGCACTGGGAATACAGAAGCTGATCACACATAAAGCAATGCCCACAAGAGATGTTGAATGGGATCACCACCCGGTCGCCAACCGTTATGTTCTCGACCTCGCTGCCGACGGCCTCCACGATGCCCATCGGCTCGTGACCGAGGATGTCGCCCTCTTCCAGGTAGGGCCCCAGCACCTCATACAGGTGCAGGTCAGAGCCGCAGATCCCGCTGGAGGTGACCCGCACTATCGCGTCGGTTGACTTCTCAATCGTGGCACGGCGCGCGAGGTCTGCTCCCGCTGTCGCGCCTGCAAAGTGGTCCTGCAAGTAGACCGACAGATGCTTCTGATGTGCCGCCTCGATCGACCTGCCCCTTGGAGTCGCGCTACCAGAGCGGAAAGCGCTACTTCTCATCTCGATGGAGCGCCTCCTTTGCTCTATCGGCGGCCTTGTCGATCTTGTCCTTTACCGAGGCCTTGGCTCGGTCGACCTTGCCCTCGTTCTTTAGGTCATCATCGCCGGTCAAGCTGCCTGCGGCCTCCTTCAGGCGCCCCTTGCCCTCGTCAACACTCTTGTCCGTATCCATCTGGACCTCACTTTCTGTTAAGAGCCTTCTACCCGCTCAGAAGATGGGGAATCACCCAGAATCACGCCAGACGGAGAATGCAGGCAATGAACGCTGGTGACAGTCGGCGCGAGGCTTCAGGCACCCGTTCTGCGGGTAGTGAACGCTCATCTCCTAAATCGAGCGAAATGAGGGTCTCTTGGATCTGCTGCTGCTTCTCATCATCATCTTGGTCGTTCTGAGCATCGCGGGCGGGGCCTTCGTGAGTCCCTTTGTGCTGCTCCTTCTGCTCGTCGTGCTCGTGCTGTTCATGGGTCCCTATCGTGGGCGCCGCGGGCGCCTGTAGAAAGGAGACGAGATGGCTGAGCTATCTGCCGGGAACGAGAAGCTGGTCCAGTATCTGAACGAGGCGTTTGGCCTCGAGAAGCGCTTGGAGACCGCGCTTCAGGCGCATATCGCGATGACAATCCAGCCCGCATACAAGAAGCGCCTGAAGCAGCACCTCTCAGAAACTAAGCGTCATGGCCGCGACGTCAAGAAACGCATCAAGGAACTCGGTGGCGCGGCAACGACAGTAGACACGCCCGGACCTGCCCAGGTGACCGACGCCGCTCAGGCGGTCCTGAGCGGCGCTCAGAAGGCGGTCGCGTTTGCACAAGGTCCGTTGCACGCCGTTCGGGGCACGGGCGAGGAGGAGAAGCAGCTGAAGAACGCCAAGACCGAGTATGCCTGTGAGGCCGAGGAGATCGCGACCTACGCCGCGATCGAGACGCTCGCGGGAGTGCTCGGTGACAAGGAGACGCAGCGGCTGGCGCGCACAATCGGGCGCGAGGAGGAGCGTATGCGCTCCTTTCTTGAGAAGGAGATCGTGCGGCAAACCAAGGCTGTAGCCAAAGCGGAGATACCCGCCTCGCAACGCAGAAGCGCTCCCCGCACCAAGAAAGCCTCAAGCAAGAAAGCCTCAAGCGCCACGAGCAGAACTTAGCTTGGCTCGTCTCGGGGCTTGAGAAACGGCTCGCGGTCAGCGGGCGCGCCTGCCTGGATCTGGCGTCCGCGCTCAATCTCGGCATTCAGCTCGGCTCCGAGCAGGATCACCGTGTTGGTGATCCACAACCACACGAGGAAGACGACGATGCCGCCAAGGGCACCGTAGGTCTTGTTATAGGAAGCGAAGCTGGCAACGTAGAAGGCGAAAGCGGCCGAGGCCACGATCCACAACAAGACCGCCAAAACGCTACCGGGAGTGACCCAGCGAAAGCCGGGATGGCGCACGTTCGGCGAGGCGTAGTAGAGGATCGAGATCATCAAGCTCACCACAAGCACCAAGACGGGCCACTTAGCGATGTCCCAGATCGTGACCGCGCTGCTTCCGACACCGACCACATCCCCCACCTGCTTTGCCAGGCCGCCGGTCAGCACCACCGCCACGGCGCTCACGGTGAGCAGCACTACGGTCACCAGCGTCACGGCGAGACGGAGTGGGATGGTCTTCCAGATGGGCCTGCCCTCCCCCACATCCCAGACTATGTTCGAGGCGCGCATGAACCCCGCGATATACGCGGAGGCCGACCACAGACCACCCGCTAGACCCACGATAAACAGGATGCCGGCAGTGCCCTTGCCGCTTTGTACGTTATTGATCGCACTAGTGAAGATTTCCCTGGCGGGACCGGGCGCGACCTTGCCGAGATTTTCGATCAATGGCTGTGTCGCGGAGTGCCCGATCAACCCCAGAATCGAGACAAGCACGATCAGCATGGGGAAGATCGCAAGCACCCCGTAGTAGGTCAGCGCAGCTGCAAGATCAGTGAGATTGTCGGCCTTGTACTCATTGAACGTGCGCTTCAGCACATCCCGCCATGCACCCCGCGAAAGATCGCTCAGGTGCTCGGACGCTCGCGATTGATCCGCAGGCGTCCCAGGCTGCCGTGGATCTGTCGATTCGCGAGTCATGAGGTCCTCTGCCGGTGTCCCCACAACCAGCCGAGGAGAAAACCGACAGCACGCGCGCCAGCAGCGAACGGCGCCGAGCTGCGCTGGACGCTCGCAGCCACGTGCTGCGCGCCGCGGCTGGCCGACTCAGGAGCAACATGCTTCACCTTCTCCATCAGGTCGTCCTTCCTCTGCCCCGCCGTGTTCCCAACACGGAAATTCGTGGCCTCGAGCTCGCCTCGATCTCCAACTCAGCCTCAGTGAGGCGTCTCGCGCGCCTGCATATCTGCCTGTAAAAGCGCAGCTGGTGGGTCCTGCCGAAGAGGCGGAACCCCGTTCGCAACAGGAACGGACCAGTCTCGGCAGCCCGGGAAAAGGCGTGAAGGCGAAACTCGACATCGCCGGTGTCGAGTCACTTCCACAGCTCGTAGTGCATTCGTCCTTCCTCGAAATGGCCTTCCAGGGTTTGGTAATACCAGCCGAAGACTTGCGCGTGACGACCGTCGAGCTGGCGCGTTTCGTCGTAGACCTCGCCGACGCGTACCCCGACGTTGAAGAACACGCCTGCGAAGCGGACCTTCAGGAGGATGTCTCGTCCTGCAAGAGGCGCGTCCTGGCGGTACACGGCGCGAATGCGACCCCGAGCGGCCATCGGATCGCAGTTGACCAGCGCTTGCTGAAGTTCTGCTTATGCCGCATGACCTGCGTTTACCACCGCGAGGCGCTGGGCAATCAACTTTCGGTGCTTGACTTTTCATGATGAACGGCGTCGTTCGACTCGCTAAGGGGAATCCGGAGGTGGTTTGCCTTCTGCTGTACGGCACGTCGCTGGGTTCGGTTGCCCTCTGTATTGGGCTGTGGATTCGCGCGAAGACGATCGGGGAGGACGAACGAGGCAACGCCGAGCGACGCGCGCTGTTCGTCGGGCTGTGGCCGCCAATGCTCTGGCTGATGGGAGACGCCGTCAGCCGCCAAGGCACGCGACGTTCGCGCAGGCGAGGCATGTCGCGCATGAGGGCGGCGGCTCGCAGCGTCAAGCTACGCTAGGTGGCCTCTGCGTGGTCTTGATCGGCGCCCTCTCTGGAGGTCGGGAGGGCTAGGCGCCCTGTCCAGGGAGAGCGCCGATGAACCTGGGCGGATGCGTCTTTTCTACGCTTTGACCAGCTCGCGTTCAGCAGCGTCGATCACACCTGAACGGTTCTTGTGGGAACGCTCATAGGAGCGCACGCGCTTTACGCGGTCCTCATCGCCCTCGTCCAGCACCGCGCCGATCTCACCCACACTGAGCTCGTCATACCCTGGCCACGGCTCGTCCTCGCGCAGAGCGGTGATGCGGCTGAGGATGGTCGTGCGGTTTTCATTCTTGCGCTCATAGGAGTCGATCTTCGCGAGGTCGATCTGTGAGAGATGGGCGAGCTTTTCGACAATCTCCGCGGCGGTGAGCTTCCCGTAACCGGTGATTGCGAGGTCTCCTTCAGAGGCCAGCGCGCCCTTGACCTGACCCTCGGCCTGCGCGACCCCGGGTACCTTGCGGGCTTTGCGGGCAGTGCGTTTTGCACTCGACGTCGCGTCACGAGTAGCCCCCTTCACGCTCTCCGAAGCCGAGCGGGCCGCCTCGGCAGCACCTGTCTTGCCGATGTCGTATGAAGGGTTCCCGCGGATCTCTGAGCGCACCACCGCCTCGGTCAGCTTCGGGATCTCCATCAAAATCCGGTCGAGCATCTTCTGCTCATCAGCCCGAATGGAGTCGGCAAGAGCCTGCGTGGCCTTATCGCCGACCGAGCTCGCCAGATGCTCGACGGCGTTGCACCCGAACCGCGTGATCGCGTGTCTCGCGCAGGTGCGTTTCGAGGGCGTCGCGGTAGCTTCCGTGCGGGGTCATCGCAATCTGCGACCGCAGCACGGTGACGAGTGCCTGCTCCGTGGCATGGGCCTCGCTTAGGTACTGCACGATCTTCTGCTTAGTCTTGTTCATTGTGGTCTCCAGCTTCTTTTAGACAACTTGGAATGACGTGCGCAGGGCGCACGCTCAAGCCGTGGTACGGCCGCTTGTGCGCATGAGCTCAGCGGCCCTCGCGACCAGGCTGCTCGTTGATCGCCAGTGCCTCGTCTTGGCCGCTGTCGTTCGCGTCCGGGTCGATCGCACGCGCCTGCGCGTGCTGATCGCGGGCGGACTCGGTGAGATGCTCAGCCTTGATGGCCTGTTGCTCTGCGGTGGCACGTCCCTGCCGCGCTTGGGCAGCACGTTCGTCAGCTTCAGCTTGAGCACGCTTGGCTTCGGCAGCCTGCTCATCTGCCGAGGCGCGTGCACTTTCCGCTTGGATCGAACGGCTTCTAGCCACCTGGCGAAGCTCGCCCGCCTCCTCACGACGATGTTGGTCACGCCTGCGACTCACGGCGCGAGCGACGACGGCGATGATCATTAGCACCACCACGGCGCCAACAGCAATTACGATGATCGTTCCGGTGCTCATGGTTTCCTCCTAAAGCTGGGTGTACTGGGTTCTGCGACCTCGTGAGCCGACACGAGACGTCCAGCCCGAGGAAGCGCCTGATGACTCCTGGCGCCGCTGGAGCTAGATGTCGCGGCCTCCAGGGCGTTTGAAGCTGAGGCCACCGCCCGTAAGCAGCAGGATGAGGACGATGACGAGAAGGGCGATGCGCCTACCACGATCAGTGCGCCGACGAGCAGGTGAATGCCGGCTGTGGCGACGGGCCCACCCGGCGGCACTTGCTCGCAGGGCGTTACTACGACGCTAGAGGCGCGGCTCTTCATAAGGTCCGTCGCCTACTCGGCGTCGAGCGGTGGCCATGTAGATCAGCGAGAGAACGACGCCAGCGATGCCGCCGA
Organism: uncultured Solirubrobacterales bacterium; assembly: GCA_963746645.1. Lineage (GTDB taxonomy): Bacteria > Actinomycetota > Thermoleophilia > Solirubrobacterales > Solirubrobacteraceae > Palsa-744. The sequence continues at coordinate 1,534,793 of CAVVBQ010000005.1, read as the reverse complement.
GGATGAGGATCAGGCCGATCGCTGGACGCGACACGCCCGACACGTGAAACGTGACGCCGTAGCGGATGATCGCGCCAATGGCGATGAGGAAGATCGATGTGCCCATAGGCATACCTAGAGTCTCCCGCGTCTGCGATAGCCGAATCCGCCGCCCGTGAAGAAGACCACGAGGGCTACCACCAGCAGCAGCCAAAGCAATGGGCTTACACCTATCCCACCCGCGATGGCTGCGATTACTAGGACGATCAAAACCAACTCTATGAGGCCCATAGGGCCCTCCTTTGCGTTGACACCATGGGTGCTACGTTGGGTTGCTACCCGACGGAACGCTCAGCAAACCCAGCAGGCGCGCTCAGGAAGAAACGCAGAGCAGCGCAAGTCCTCCTCTGCTATTGCCCACACTGGGGGTTCGGGGGTTCGGGGGTTAGGACGACGAACACTGCTCGTCGTCCTAACCCCCAGGAATCCCCAGGAAACCAACGGTATATCCGGTGCGCCTCGTCTCGCGAAGGCCCTGCAAAACTGACAGTTTTCGGCCCGCTAAGACCCAAACTGAAAATCGAGGTGTCGGCGGTTCGAGTCCGCCTCTCGCCATCGCCCCGGATGAAGTTTCTGGCCCGCGCGCCTTATGCAACGATCCCGAAGCCGTGGTCCTAAACCACACCAGCTCGCGCAGCGCGCCGAGCGAGGAGGAGTGCTATCCGTTGCTCTTTGTACGGCGTTCGATGAGGAGGGCGAAGGTTGGGCATGCTTGGGCTGCGCGCTTGGCGTGCTCGAGTAGTTCGGGGGTGATTGGTTGCTCGTTGATGATGGGGTAGCCCCAGTCGTCGAGGATGATGCGCTCAGGGAGTAGCTCCGCGCACATGCCATGCGCCTCACAGGCGATCGGGTTGACTCGTAGGCGGTGACTCATCGGCTTAGATTGGTGCGGCGATGGGTGGTGCTCTGTTAGGCAGCGGTAGCTCGGTCTCGCGCTGACATGCATCGCATGGTCCGTGCAGAGCGTGGTCGGTGAACTCCGCACCGAAGACCTCCAGGGCTGTGAGGATGAAGCGGATGGCGCCGTCGGGATGGCTACAGGCGCCGCGGTGGCGCGTGAGCAAGGCAAGCCGGGCGATGTGCTGCTTGGCCTCGGATTGCGACGTGCCATCTGCGATGTCCTCGACGGTAGCTGCGATGGAGTCCAGACCGTGTACGCAGGGTCCACATTGTCTGCTGCTTTGGTCCGCTAGCCACCGTGCTGCTCGGGCCGTTTCAGCGACGGGACAGGCGTCCTCTGAGAGCAGCAGCACGACGCCGGCTCCGAGTGAAGCCCCGTGGGGTGCGAGCTGCTCGTTGGACAGGGCGATGTCTCTTAGCTGCTCTGCGCTGATCCATGCGCCTGCGTAGCCGCCGAGGAGTCCTGCGCGAACTGCGGCTGTGTTGCCGCCGGCGGCGTCGATGAGCGAGGTAAGTGAGGCTCCGTGCTCGATCTCATAAACGCCGGGGTAGGCGACGGGACCGGACAGCGTGAGCAGTGTCGAGCCGGGCTGGGTCGTGGTGCCAAGTTCGCGAAACCAATGCGGTCCGTGACGGGCGATGAGTGCGATGTGAGCGAGTGTCTCGGTGTTGTTGACGAGGGTAGGCCGGCGTCCGACTCCTTGCTCGAATGGCAACGGTGGGGTGAAGGTCGGTGTCGCAGGACCGCCGTTGATGTGGTTGACAAGCGCTGACTCCTGCCCAGCCACATAGAGATCGGGCACGGTCACGAGCTGGATTGCAGGCGGGCTCCCGCCCAGTTGCAAACGTTCGCCGAGTGCTCGCTCCAAAATCTTCAGAGTGTCCCTATCGGACTCGGGAGCACACACGATGATCTTCCCAGCGCCGATCGCTTGAGCAGCAAGCTGGGCACCGTCAAGCACAAGATGGGGTACCGCCGTGAGCAGCGTGTGGTCCTTGAGGCTCGCAGGCTCACCCTCTGCCCCGTTGACCACGACAATCGGGCGGCCACGCGCACGGGCCACAGCGCGCATCTTGATGGCTGTTGGGAAGGCTGCGCCTCCGCGCCCGAGCAGACCGGAGCGCTCGATCTCATCGATCAGTGCTGTGGCCTCACGCCGCTCGCGGCGGCTGCGGGCAAGCGGTGGGTCGCCGTGGACCGCAAGGTGCTCACGCAAGTTCACTATGCCCTCTGCGGGGATCGCGCTCAGCAGCCGCGGCAGACCTTTGGGCGCTTGATCGTGTCCGGTCATGGCCTGCGCTTCGCGGGGGCGTGAGTGGCTGTGTGTCCAAGCAGCGATGCCGGTGTGCCCGAGCGCCGTGCCCATTCTGATTCGAGGGGTCCCGCCGGCAGCCATAGCGCCAAAAACAGGGAGAACACTCCGGCTCCCCCGGCCGCAAAGGCGCGCAGACGCGCGTTCTGCGGCCACCCCCCGACAATGCGAATGGAAACGGCGACGAGCACGATCGCCAGGCAGCCAATACTGAGGGCCAGCAACCACGAGGATTTTACGTCGCTGCCGGTTCCAAGCCCGTGCAGCAGTGCGATCGGCCAGCAGGCGTATGCGAGCCAATGCGTCGCTCGCCAAGTGCCGTACCCCATCTGTCGCCTCAAGACACTGGTGAGAGTCACTGCCAGTAGTAGGTCGAATGCGACGGCTCCCAGACCCAGCCAGAAGGGCCGGTAGGACCCCACGAACGGCATCACCGCGTCAAGTAGAGAGATGTGTGCAAACCCATCGAGGACCGACGTAAGGATGTGTATGAGCAGGAACAGAACTGCCAGCAGCGAGACGTTGCGGTGCAGGGAGTCCATAACGAAACGGGGCCATCGCTCGGTACTGAGGCGCTTGACGTCGGCTACGCCAAGCGCGATTGTCATCGTGAGCAGGATCAGCGCTACCACTCCGGTTGAGCGCGTCAGATACCAGTAGGCACTCGGTCCGCTTACAGCTAGAGATCCAGTCACAGCGGCCGATCTCGATCAAGATTTTCCTCCGCAGCGGCCGGCCACCCGCCGAGGTTGTGGGCGGTGCCGTCGTGTTCGACCAAGCGCGCGGGAAGCTCGCGCCGCTCCAACCACGTTATTGCCGATCGATCACGAACCAGGGCGGCTGTGGTGGCGATGTTGGCGTCTGTGCAGGTAGCTGCGGCCACGCTGGTGGTGCGCCACATACCCTGCACTGGCGCTCCGGTAGCGGGATCGATGATGTGATGCCTGTTCATCCCGTTGCTGGTCCAGCGGCGGGTTGTGACACTTGAAGTGGCCAGTCCCCCGGAGACGATCGACACCGTTTGTCCTGGCGTACCAGGTCGAGCGCGATGGTCATCGGTGACATGAATGCGCCAGCCGCCCGTGGGGGGTGGACCGGCGGTAGCGATGTCGCCACCGAGGCTCACCAGTGCCCCACAGCCCAACGTTTGGTGTACGGCCTTGGCGGCACGGTCGGCTGCCCATGCCTTGGCGGTGGCCCCCAAGTCGAGCTGGATGCCGCGCGGGACACGCACCAGTGAACGTTCGAGGTCAATCTCAACCGTCCGCCAGCCGCCCACCGCTCGAGCTCGGACAGCTGATCGAGCGGGCCGTGGATCCTGCCGGTTTCCCGAGGAGGAGTCGGCGCCTGCGATCAATTTCCAGTCACGGTCATACCCGGCCAGGATCAGGGCGTGGCCGAGCGTCGGGTCAACGTTGCCATCGGTGAGCTCTGCCGCCCGCAGGGCGACCTGCAGAGCTCCGATCAGCAGAGGGTCAACCTCCACGGGGCGTCCCATGTATCTATTGACGCGGGAGAGCTCAGAGTCGGCGCGAAAGCGGCTGCAGGCGCGGTCGATGGCGTCTAGCTCTTGCTCTACGACTTTGCGTGCCCGAGCCGAACCGTCGCGGTCGGTGATCTGTAGGACTGCACTGGTCCCTAGAGCCTCCCACGTGAGCGTGGCTAGCTCGTTGGCGTTAATGGCTGGGGACATTCTCAGGAGCCGCCCGAGGCGACCGGGGGCGTTTCGGACGCCGGTGCAGCGGGCCCCGGAGCGCTTTCGTGTGGCGCCGGCGCTTCGGGTTCATGCGCTGGTTCCGGCGTAGGAGAGGACTGACGGGAGGGCGCGGTTTCTTCTGACGGAGCTTTCTCCTGGGGAGCTTGCGCTGTTTCAGGTGCAGGGGAGGACTGTTGCGGTGGTGGGACTTCAGGGCCGCTCGGCCCGGTGGGTACGGGCTGAGGTGCTTGCCGGGGAGCGACCAAAGGATGGGGTGAATGTTTGTGTACGTGGCTTACCGAGTTGGGAGTCGTTGTGGAATGCCTGTGATTGGCAGTGCTCGAGCTTCCGGTGGTCTTGTGGGTTTTGCCTGTGGAGGCGTTGGCTACGACGGCCGTCAGCACGCCAGTGAAGGCAGCACTCATCGCCACGATCCAACGGTTGGCGCGACGCAGACGTCGCATCGCGGCATCACGTCCTTGGCTTGAGTGACGGTGGGTAGGCAGTCTCATCGAGTTAATGGTGGGGGAAGTGAGTGTGCGTCCAGGGGGCGAATTGGGAGATCGACAGGATTCCGAGCACCACTCCGGCGAGGATTGCCCCGCCTAGAGCCAGGGCGCGTCCGTTACGACCAGTGCGGGACCCCTCGAGGTCAGCGAGCAGAGTGCTGCGCGACCCAAGCGCTCGGGGAAGGTCAGCCAAGTGCGCCAGTACATGCAGGGCCGTGGCCCCGACCCAGACGAAGAAACTGATCTTATGGACCGGCAGCAGCGTATCGCGCGAGCTTGGACCGACTAGCATCAGGGCAACTCCGCTAGCAAACACAACGACGGTGCTGATTACGACGATTGGGGCGAGCAGCCGCAGGGGCATCGCTGGCGGGCCCTTGCGCCGGTAGCGCGCCTCGAAGGTGTAGTAACGGATGAAGCGATATCCGGTGCTCGCCAGCTTCAGTACCACCGGGCCAATCAAAAGGACCCCAAGGAACATGTGCTCGCTCAACAGGGGCCTGACTCGCAGGATCGTGACGCCCAGGAGCGCCAATAGAACGAGGAGAACAAGGCCCGTAGCGGCCGTCAAACGCTCATTGCCGTCGGTACCGCCTGCCGTCAGACGCTCGACCAGCGAGGATCGTGCAGGCCGCCCTCCACCGTCGTCAGGAAGCGGTCTGTGAGCCTCCGAGGAAAGTCCGACTTGCCCAGGTGCCTGACTTCTAAACGCCACCCTATGAGTTTCGGGGCGCTGTCTAACGACCCTATAACCGCAGGATGAGAATGCTCACATACAGGCAAGCCGGCTCAATCGGATGATTGAGAGGATTATCCTTGAACCATGCCAGAGGGGGATATGGGAACACAGACTCGGCCGGTGCTCGGCACTCGAATACTGCTGGTCGAGGACGAGTCGGGGATCGTCGATTTCGTGTGTCGGGGCCTTCGGGGCGAGGGCTTCGCCGTGGAGGCCGAGCTGGACGGGACGAAGGGTGAGCACCGAGCCTTGCACGATAGCTTCGACTTGATCGTCCTGGACCTCATGCTTCCCGGTAGATCCGGCCTTGAGATATTGAGCTCTGTGCGTCAGGCCAAGCCCAACGTACCCGTGATTGTCCTCACCGCGCTTGGTGAGATCGAGGATCGCGTCGTAGGGCTGGATGCCGGCGCGGTCGATTATCTGGTGAAGCCATTCTCTGTTGTTGAGCTTGCGGCAAGGATAAGGGTCCAACTGCGCTTGGCGACGCAGGCCACAACAGGGACGCTAGGCAGTGGGGATATTGAGGTTAAATCTTCTCACCAGGCAGACGCGGCGCGCTGGAGAGCAGGTACGGCTGTCTAGTACCGAGTTCGAGCTGCTCGTTTACCTCTTGCGTCATCGCGGACGGGTGCTCTCACGCGACCAGATCCTCAGTGCTGTTTGGGGCTACGAGCATGATCCGGCCACCAACATCGTGGATGTCTACATCGGCTATCTCAGGCGCAAGCTGAACCTTCCGGGCAGTCCGGCCCCGATCTCCACTATCCGCTCGGTCGGCTACCGCCTGGGCGATGCGACCTAGCTCCCCTGCCCCCGCCTCTCCGGCCGCTCCGTTAAGCCTTCGGGGGCGTCTAGCCGCGGTCGGACTGCGTTGGCGCCTGGTGGCGTGGATTGCGGTAGTCATGTTGATCTGTACCGCGATCACCTTTGTGGCCGTTTATCGAGGTACGGGGACTCAGCTACGTCATCAGATCGATCATGAGATTGCGGGCGACGCGAGCGAGCTCTCCCACGTCATGTCATCTTCAAAAGATCGCTCGCCTCGTGGATTGGCCCAGGCGGCCAGCGGCTACATCCGTGCTCAGCCTTTCAGCGCGAGCTCTACGTTGCTGTTCGCGGTCGTTCCAGGCGCAGGGACGAGCACCAACCGTCCTGAGCTCTTTGACCATCATGCCGTACCCGACGATGGTGAGACACTCACCGAGCAGACACAGGAGAACCGTCTCTCAAAGCAATTGGTGAGCGTGCATGACGGCTACTCAACGCTGGGTCTTCCTGACGTCGGCGATCTGCGTCTTCTCAAGTACACGGTCAGTATCCCTGGCGGACCGCGCGTGACTGTGGGCGTAGGGGAGCCACTGCTCACAGTCACTCATGCTCAGCGAGGGGTCGCACGTGCGTTCATTCTTGCGGGCATCCTGACGCTCGCCGGTGCGCTGCTGGCCGCGTTCCTGATCGGCACGCGCGTCTCGCGTCCGCTGCGTCGCATGGCCGCTGTTGCAGCAAAGGTGGACGCTGGCGATCTGCACCCACGTATAGACGACGTGGGAGGCCAAGGAGGCGAGGTGCGAGTTCTGGCTGACGCTTTTAACCACATGCTCGACCGGCTTACTGACGCTTTCGCGGGCCAGCGTGCATTCGTTGCCGACGCATCCCACGAGCTACGGACGCCCCTGACCGTGATCGCCGGTCAGCTGGAGGTACTCGCCACTCAGGCGAACCCCTCCGGACAGGAGGTGCGTCGTGTGGAGCAAGTCGTGCGGGCCGAGATCGCCCGAACCAGCCGACTGATAGATGACCTGCTGCTGCTGGCCAAAGCCGAGCAGACACAATTCCTACGTCTCGAGACCATCTACCTACCCGTCTACATCCAAGAGCTGTGGGATGGAATGAGCCTGACTACCCAACGGCACTTCGAGCTCGAGCCAGTCCCGGACGGAAACCTGAGAGCCGATCCTGATCGCCTCGCGCAAGCACTACGAAACCTGCTCAACAACGCCATCACACACACTGATTCAGGCGAGGGATTGGTACGTCTAGAAGTCAAGCTTGAAGGGACCGATCGTGTGCGATTCGTAGTCGAAGACGATGGTCCGGGTATCCCCGCTGACCAGCGTGACCGTGTATTTGATCGCTTCCACCGCACCGATGCGGCCAGGGATCGCACCTCGGGTGGATCGGGGCTTGGCCTGGCGATCGTACGCGCCATCGCGGAGGCGCATCAAGGTCACGTGGCGGCTGGAGAAGGAATCCGAGGAGGCGCCCGGATCACACTAACGCTCCCCGGCTTCGCGGGCGCCGGCGGATCGATGCCGGCGGACAGCAACGCGAGAGTAGTGACAGGAACGTGAGCGAGCAGAGACACCCTCCTGACCGTGCTCGCGCTTCGCGAGCCGAGCAGCGCGGAGAAAGCCGCCAGCAGATAAAGCGCCGACGTCGCTTTGCGCTTGGCGGTCTCGTACTGCTCGCTGGCACCGCGGGGATCGTCCTTGCTCACACCAGCAGTAGAACGTCGCCTTCAGCCACCGTAAACGTTTTACCTCCCACCAAGCCAACCCCTCAACTTGGGCCAGCGCACTTCGACATCAGACGGGTGGGCGAGCTGCCATCACCGTTGCAAGACATCGCTGCGGTCGCGCTCATGAATGGTCATGTGGTGGTGCTCGGAGGGCTCGACGGCAGCGATATTTCCACTGCGGCCGTCAGTGTGCTTGCCGGCGGCCACATCGTTACACAAACACGTCTACCGCAAGCGCAACACGACGCACAAGGCAGTGCTCTGGGTGCAGACGCTTATGTCTTTGGGGGTGGCCAAGTCAACTCCTACAATCACATCCTGCGCTTCGACCCTGCCAGCGGGCTCGTATCGCAGGCGGGCCAAATGCCGCAGCCGGCTTCCGATGTGGCAGTGGCGAGGATCGCCGGAACAGCTTACGTCGTTGGCGGCTACAACGGCCAACATGCCCTTGACACGATCCTAGCCTGGCGCCCCGACCAGCCGGCCCGCGTCGTCGGACATCTGCCAGCCGGCCTGCGCTATTCAGCCGTAGCTGCAATTGGTGACAAGCTGGTGATCGTCGGTGGATCGGTAGATGAAGCGGCCAGCCGCTCGATCCTGCGCTTCGACCCATCCACCCGACGAGTGCGAAAGATCGGCAAGCTTCCCGAGCCACTTACCCATGCCTCGGCGGTTGCGCTCGGCTCCTATGTCTACGTGATTGGCGGCCGTAGATCCGCGCCCAACGGCCAGACCTCGGCGATCCTCGCGATCTCACCCTCCGACGGGCAAGCCGTGCGCGTGGGAAATCTGCCGCTGGCGCTCTCAGACGAGGCGGTCGTAGTCTCCGGCGGACACCTGCTGCTCGTCGGGGGGCAGAGTTCACTGGTGACTCAATCCGCGATCTACCAACTGCTGCCCAAGTGAAGCTGAAATAGCAACAGGGAAAGCAGGTTACGGCGCGTGCAAGGTGCTGGCGAAACGCATGGTCAGGGAGTAGGGCGGTGCGAGATCGACTCCATCGGGATTGCTGAGAAACCCGGCTCTTGCTCCCGGCCGGTGAGTATGACCGTACTGCCAGACAATGCGATCGGTGTGAGGGTCGACCACGATCACTCGATCGTTCTTGTCGTCGTTGGCCAACACATCACCGTTTGGCAGCGGCAACGCCAGCGACGGTCGATCGAGTGCGTTCGCGCCCGTGGGTTCATAGCGCCATAGCAGCTTGCCCGCTGTCGTAAATGTCTCGATGGCCCCAGGGTTGGTGTAATCGACCGAGAGGAACACTCCAGGGCGCACCTCGTTGGTATCCGATGGGTAGCTGAAGCCCGGAGGATGGCTGTCCGTGACAGGCCGCCCGTTGCCGTCGAGCACATCGATCCAGTCGCCGTTGATCTCGGTGACTACCGTGTCGCCGTTGCTCATCGGGAATGCCCCATTGGGACTGCCGTAAGACACGCCAAGCTCATGCGTGCAGTTGCCTGTCTGACCCAGTTGCTGAGTTAGGTTATGAGCGGGCGGGCGGATCACGACCAGACGACAGTTCTTGATGTCCGCGGCCAGGATCGCATCGCCCGGAGTGAGCAGAGCATCGTCGGGGTTATGCAAAAAGCCGGGTTCTGAGCCAGGAGCGCCAGGATGCCCATAACGAAAGACGATCCTCGGGCGAGTCACATCAACGACGCTGATCACGAAGTCATCCTCCTGAGTGACAACCACCCTATGTCCGTCGGGCGAGAAAAAAGCGTCGTCGGGCAACCTAAACGACTCACCCGGCGCAAGATTCCCTCCTTCCGGAAAACGCCAGAGCACCCGGCCAGTAGGACTGACCTCCAACAGCCGGTTGTTGTCACGATCGGCGATCAACACCGGGCCAGGCAACACACTCGGATTAGAGCCCGCGCGCAGGCTCCCATCCGGCCGTTGTTTGTGCGCGCCCCCAGATACTCCCCTGGACGCTCTGGGCTGCGCGGGCTTAACGGCAATATCCCCGCGAGAGGGACTTCCGAAGTCCTGCACCAGCACGATCAGAGCGATCAAAGAAATAACCGTCACACCCCCAGCGATCAGCCGCCGGCGCTTGATTGCCTCCTGGCGCGCGTCCGTCATGCGCGCGCCGATCCCGCCGAGAACATATCGTCAGCATCAACCGGCCGGCTAAAGCATGGGTCAGCCTCCGATGAGAAATCACTTAGATGCCTCCGATGAAGCTCTCAAGGCCCCGAACCAGGATGTCCTATTGACGGGTGGGCAGGTATCCAGTTGAGGCGAGGGCTATGGCGCTCCGTTGCGGGAGTTGGCTGGTGAAATCGACGAAGATCGAGACTCACTGGCGTCGTGCTCTTGTTCGTCGGGCCCTCGGCGCGCGCGACTCGGTTTCCGATCCACAAGGACAGCTTCTTCGTGTGGGCCACCTTCATGGCGATCCATGTGGTCGGGCACCTGCCCTCGATGCCGCGGGTGCTGCGTGCCGACTGCGGCCGCTTCGCGAACTTCGACTATGAGGAGCTGGGCGGCGATGTCACCGGCCGCCCGGGCCGAGTGCTGACACTGAGCGGAGCCCTGGTGGCAGGGTGGTTCTGGCGATCCTCGTGATACCGGAGTTCGGTGCGTGGCTTCACGGCACTGGCCTATTTCACCACCACCATTGATCCGCGATGCCAATTCACACAACCAACATATCTAGTTCTTGCTTGTATCCAGCAACTTTGCGACAAGACCGTCATCGTCGTAAAGAAAGCTGCGGAGATACATTAGGGACGACCTCCCGGGCTTAGCAGGAAATCGTCTATGCAGACTCATTCCGTTTGCTCATATTCAACTGCTGGGAAGTTGCGTGCGCTCGGCTCGTCTGTTACCGTCGCCCCCGAGAGGAGAAATGGACGCCTACAAGCTGATCACTCCGGCTGAACCACGCGAACTCTGTATGGCCTGCTCTCACCGGGGCCTTACAAAGTTGGCCACGCGCGCCTCCTTGCTTCTTCTCATGGGCGCTATCGCGGGTATTGTCTGTCTCGTAGCAGCAGCCGGGGCAGGTGCGACAGCGCTCTTGCGAAGCCATGGAGGTCCCGTGGAGACGAAACCTCATGTCTATGAGATCTACTGGGGCAGCGGATGGAACAGCGGAACTCCCGCCACTGAACGCGGGAAGCTGGAAGCGATGTATGGAGAGATCTCCAACAACGCTTGGCAGGGCATTCTGACTCAGCATTGGGGACCGGAACTCTCTGGGGAAAAGACGGCCTTTAGCTTCATCTCGAAGGAAGTGCCTCATGGGACTCCTTATGTTGACACCGCACACCCGGTACCGTCTGAAGTCAACACGGCGAAGCTGAATACCGAGATCGGCGAAGCGATCAAAGCTAACAAACTCGCCGGCTGGCCACAGGAACCGACCGTGAACGACCAGTTCGTGGTCTTCACCCAGCCTGGCACGAGCTTCTCCAGCGAAATAAATATCTCCGATTGCGGGGAGCATCCATCTGCCTCGGCCGGCTACGACGCCAACGTCCCCTACGTCTTCGATCTCATTCCCTGGGGTCACGAATCCCCGCGAAATTGCAGCATGACAGGCACCGCATCCCATGAGTTCGCCGAGAGCGCCACAGACCCCTACGGCAACGGCTGGAGGGACTGGACCACAGGAGGGGAGATCGCAGATGTCTGCGGATACATAGAACTGGGGGAAGGGACGCTTTCGGGTGTGGAAGTGGCAGCTCTCTGGGATGATCTCAAGGAACCCTTCGAAGGGTGCTCGCTCGGCCATGGATCCCCGCGACAGGCCGCGCCGGCAATTCTCACCAACGAAGCGACGGGGGTAACGAGCTCGAGCGCCACGTTGAACGGCTCGGTAGAACTAAATAATCTCATACCAGGCGGTTACTACATCGAATGGGGCACCTACCAGCCATTTGAACCCTACGAACGTCTTCAACACAGAGTTAACGTCGAACATGGCACAGGCTCCCCCATCCCCCTGGAAGTTTCCGTCAGCGGGCTCGCCGCTGGTACGACGTATTACTACCGCGTGGTTGTCGAAGACGCTGGCGCAAATCCCTTCGAGGAAAGCAAGGAATACGAACAACTCGGTAGCGTCAAGGAATTTCGGACGCTCGGCCCACCCGGCGCAACGACCGAAGTTGCCTCCAACATCAAAGCGTTCGAAGCACAGCTAAACGGTACGGTAAACCCCGCCGGGTACGAAACTAAATATTACTTCGAATACGGCACGACGACGGCATATGGGACTAAAACGAGCGAAGTCAGCGTCGGGCCAGGAACTACTGGGGTAAAAGTGAGTAAGCTGATCAACGGGCTGAAAGCGAGCACCCTCTACCATTTTAGGCTTGTCGCAATCAACGTTAAAGGAACGACGGACGGCGAAGACATAACGCTCACTACCCTACCGCCACCATCGCCGACCGTGACCACGAAACCAGCCACGAACATCACCGAAACAGGCGCAACGCTGAACGGGACGGTCAATCCCAACAGCACAGAAACGAAATACTTCTTCGAATACGGTACGACGGCAAGCTATGGATTGCATACCACAGAAGTCACCGCTGGATCTGGAACATCGACGCTAGAAGTCGCGCAGTCGATCAGCGGCTTGACCAAGAACACGACCTATCACTTCAGGATCGTCGCGTCGAATGCTGGCGGTACAAAAACGGGCATCGATCAGACGTTTACGACCCACGGCTGGCTGCTCCAGGAAGGCGTAAATACCGGCGGCACAAAAGGAAGCGTGTTCAATGATGTCGCTTGCGCGTCATCGAGCAATTGCGACGCGGTAGGCTCGTATAGCAGTGGGACCAAAACAGGATCTCTAATCGAGTCTTGGAACGGCAGCATCTGGAGCGATCACTCCTCGGTAGAAAATGGCGATGAGCTCACGGATGTCTCATGCAGCTCTACCTCGGCATGCAGTGCGGTTGGCCGCTCGATTGCCTTCCGCTGGAACGGGCTGGTATGGACTCAGCAAAGCATCGTCATTCCAGCCAAAGCGGAAGAAGTGGTGCTCGAAGGCGTGTCGTGCACGTCCTCCACGAACTGTGTCGCCGCTGGGCACTATCGAAAGGAAGGATCCGTGGTATCGACACTGATCGAGGTCTGGAACGGCACCAGTTGGAGCCAACAGACAACACCGAACCCGTCGGGGACACAAGTTGAACTTGCAGACGTATCGTGCGTTTCGTCGACAGCCTGCGAGGCGGTTGGAAGCTACAGGAACGGTGCGGGAAAGACGGTGACCCTGGCTGAGCGTTGGAACGGTACCGAATGGACTATTCAGACCCCCCTTAACCCCGGCACGGAAGAAAGTAGGCTTTTGGGGGTTTCATGCACGTCTTCCTCGGCCTGCACCGCAGTTGGGTATTACTGGGTGAGCTTCAAAACGCATCCTTTGGTTGAGCGCTGGAACGGAACGGAATGGAAAGAACAGACCGCTAAGGAAATCAATAGCTCATCTACTGACCTGTTCGATGTCTCATGTACGTCCTCGTCGGCCTGCACTGCCGTCGGACGCCACGCCATACCGAACTTGGGCGACGATCCGGGAATAGAGGTCTGGAATGGCTCTGAATGGAGCGTCGAGGAAGCGGTGAACCCACCCGGCACCGGCACTCCATACTCGGTCCTCACTGGAATCGTTTGCCTCTCTGGCTCCTCATGCACGGCAGTTGGGTTTTACCGGCTCACCAACGAAGGAGTCAGCGGCCCAAACTACACCTTGGTCGAGAGGGGGATATAGATAGCCGAGCCATGACGCTCTGTCGTCTAGGCTGCCCGAGAACGAGATCGTCTGCAGGACTTGATCGCGTGGCACCGAGAAGACGGCGACACCGTCCCCCGAGACGCCACTTGCACATCGCCGGGGGATGGACTCTCGTGTTCGGTCACATCGTGAAGAGTGCCTGAGTTGCAAATGATCGACGAGAGTCCGCGTGCATCTGCGATCGTCCCGCGCTGAGCGGGCTCGGCAGTGGTTTGGACCACGACCCTGCCGTTCTTCTCAGGCAGTGGGGACTGAGCCCCGACGCCGCTCCGTCACAATTGGTATTTCATGCGGCCAGAGTTCGTAAACGTGATAGTCAAGGCGATGGATTCGTTTGCGTTCGAGAATGTGGTGTTCGCGCTGGTCGGCGACGACGAGCCGACGACGAGGCAGCTTCGGCCTCCTGAAGGCTGAGACACCATCGTGTGCCTCAGCCGCCTCTCGCCTCCCGCGGATCAGGGCGGATCAAGGGTTTGGGCCGGGGATACCCCCCTCCCGGCCCAAACCCCAGGAATCCCCGAGCACGAGCGCCACCACGTATGCAACCTCGACCCGTTGAAGGTCGTGTTGGTGCAGGCGCTCTCGTCCGCGTTCTTCTTCTTGCCCGCGCTGGATTCTCTACGTGCCCGCTATCTCGGGGCCGAGAGCTGGCAGCCCCCGAGATTTGGCCGCCCGTGGTCGAGGCGATGCGCGAGGTCGGCTTCGACCTCGCCGGGCGCGGCCGAAGAAGCTGACGCTTGAGATGCAGCTGCACGCAGATTGGGCGATCACGATGGGCTGCGGTGATGCCTGCCCCTAGGTACCGACGATCGCACCGCCGCCAGCCATCAACAGTTCCCTGATCCTCTCCACATGGAGGGCACTGTGGATCAACTCCAGCTGATCCTCCTCGGCTGGCGGAGCCGCGCGGCGCTCCCCTCCCAGCCAGTCCCACCTCGGTCAGTGCCCGCTCTATCGTCTCGAGCCGCTCAGGCGTGTCCGGGTGCTCAGGCATGTGGCCCGCGGATCGTGTTCAAGGCAAGCCGGGTGATGAAAATAGAGGCCCATGTCGCTCGTGCAATACGAAGATCAGATGCCTCATATCCAGCGGCGAGGCAACCAGGCAATGATCGTTCACCATGCTCGCCGGAGGACCGGGCCGCGCGTGCGCTGAGCATGACGGTGAGCTCGCCGTCGAAGCACGATCCCGCGAGCGCTCCCGCGCACGGATGAGTGCGGCCAATCCGCAACGGCCTCGCTATCGGAAAGTATCCAAAGCTATCCAGAAAACCGGATATGGCCGGATAAGTTCCTATAACTCCGACAAGCAACGCAGTTTGAGGTCTGGAAGCCGCCGCAGCCATAGATGCAGGGGCGGTGAGTGCGGCCTGGCATCGGGAGCGTCCGCCCGCTGTGCGTCCGGCGCCGGACCGCCTGAAAGACGGCAGATCCGGAATGCAAACGTGGCAGAAGTGGAATCTCGGGGTACTTGGGCGGCGAACGACGACCGCAGCGGCCTGTCCGTTCGGGCTCGATGGTCACTGGTGCGCCGATCGGCTGACGCTTTCCCCCTACAGATTCTGGTGTGCCTCGGTACGATGCTGGAGCACGATGCCGACGTAGCTCAGATGGCCAGAGCACCGCTCTCGTAAAGCGGGGGTCGCCGGTTCGACTCCGGCCGTCGGCTCTCGATTTTTCTGCCGCTGTGGCACCGGATGGACCATGTATTCTTTATCCGTAGCTGTCCTTATCTGACCGCACACAGAAGGGGTGCCTTTCGAGCTATCAAGCCAAAAACGGCTCTAGCTCGCGGTTTTCCTCCCCCTCCCGACGAGCGCTTACGAGTGAAGTGCTCTACCAGCTGAGCTACGTCGGCGCGGACTGCGAATGCTATCGACGCTGAGCAGCCAGTGGGTGGGGGACCGTAGGAAGGGATATCGGCTTTGCCTCACATGTGGGCGGCGTGGACTCGGCCGGTGTGCTCTCTATAGCTCAGCGAGTGCCTCGAGCAAGGACTCGCCGTGGCGCTCGCGGAAAGCTGGACCGATGCCCTTGACCTCGACAAGCTCGTTGAGGCTCTTTGGTCTAGCACGCAGGACTCCTTCGAGCGCTGCATTGGCCGCCACCGTATAGGCGGGCTTGCCTTCGCTGCGCTCCATTCGCCATGCCTTGAGCTTCTCAAACTGGTTTTCATCGACCGGGTCGAGCAGATCATCGATCGACACGGTTGTGCCGGTCGATGGGCCATGGGCTCCCCTTCGTCCGCTCGTCCCGTTTGTGGATGCCCTCGCATGCGTGTCCTGCGCTTTTGCCGCGCGAGCAGTCACTAGCGATGCTTTCACGAGATCAGCATCGGGCTCGCACACATCGCAGCACCGGACTTCGGGGGCACATGGCTCGCCGTCACCGAAGTGGTCGAGGATCTGGCGCCTGCGGCATGTTTGGCCGCTCGAGATGAACTGCTCAATGGACCGGTATGAGGCCCAGCTGCGGTCTCTCGCGGCCTTAATCGCCTCATGTGCCTTTCGCGGGCTGCCTTGGCCCGTCAGCCTTACAAGCAGTCCGTCGGGGCCCCCCGGCCTGAGCTCCACGGCACCCGCTCGCTCGGCGATCGACAGCAGCACCCGTTCGCGCTCGCCCGCTTGTGCCCCAGAGGGTGAGCCCCTGAGGGCATTGAGCTCTCCGTGTCCGATCGTGGCGACACCTTCCTCCGCGCGATTGCGCAGCCCTGCCACATATCGCTTCACGTCCTCAACGCTTGTTTCGCGCTCCTTTATGAACCTGATGAGGCGGCCCAGGTCCATCCTGGAGGCAAGCAATACCGCTCGCCCCGGGTGCCCATCTCGCCCGCCGCGGCCCGCCTCCTGGTAGTAGGCCTCGAGGCTGGTCGGCACGGCCCAATGCACAACCGTACGCACATCTGCCTTGTCCACTCCCATCCCAAATGCATTTGTCGCGACCACAACCTCAGCGCGGCCGTCCATGAACGCGTCCTGGCTTGCCCGGCGCGATTCTGGAGTCATGCCTGCGTGGTAGCTCACGGCGCGCAATCCTCGCTTGGTGAGCAGTTCGGTCACCTCGGCGGTGTGCTTGCGAGTGCCGCAGTACACGATCGCCGGTCGCGCGTCCTCGGGAGCGAGCGCATGCAGCAGTGCGGCGCGCTTGCGTGCCATGGCCCCCTTGCCCTCGAGGCCCACCACGTCGAAAGTGATGTTGGGACGGTCAAAGCCTGAGCGAACCGCTAGCCATTCGCGCAAGCCGAGTCGCGCGGCAATCTCCTCGGCGACTCGCGGTGTGGCGGTAGCGGTTGCCGCCATTACTGCCGGGCGTCCCAGGGATTCGATCGCCTCGCCCAAACGCAGGTAGTCGGGCCGGAAGTCATGGCCCCACTCGGCCACACAGTGGGCCTCATCTACGACGAACAGTCCCACCTCGCGCCTGGTAAGCGTCTCGCGGAAGGCGCGCGAAGCGAACCGCTCAGGGGCCGCCAACACCAGGGAGGCCTCGCCGGAGGAGATCGTCTTCAGGGCCTGCTCGTTGTGGCCCTCAGGCATGCCCGACGCCAGCATCGCCGTGCTCACCCCAGCCTGCTCCAGGCGTCTGCGCTGGTCGGCCATCAGCGCGATCAGTGGGCTCACAACGACCACAAGCGCCTCGCCGGCAAGCGCCGGCAGTTGATAGCAGAGCGACTTGCCCCCGCCAGTGGGCATCACCACAAGGCTGTCGCGCCCCTCGAGTGCTGCCTGTACCGCCTCGCGCTGTCCAGGTCTAAACGTCCGCAGACCAAACCGCTCGAGCAACTGCTCGGGGGTGGCGTGGGTCTTGGTGGGGCTTTGCTGAAGCACGGCCCCAAAGCTACCCTTCGCTCCGGGCGGTATCCGGCGCGGGCTTGCCCTACGCGCGCGCGTAGGGCAGCCGTTTCAGCTCAACATCTCAGCGTGGCTGCTCTAGCGCCGGTGCCACACGACGCGGGCGCCGCCAGCTGGCACGAGAGTGATCGCGCGCCTCTGGTTCCACTCGCCTTTGCGCCACAGCCTGCCCCCGCGTGCAGGCAGCTCGGGCGCAAGCTCGCTCAACACGGTTTGCAGGATGAGCTTCATCTCGAGCGTCGCAAACGAAGCTCCTATGCATCGCCGTATACCCCCGCCGAACGGGATCCAGGAGAACGTCTCGGTCGGTTTGTCAAGGAAGCGCTCCGGCCTGAACTCCTTTGGTGCCTCATACACCTTCGGATTGCGGTTCGTGAGGTAGATCGAGGGCACCACACGTGTGCCCGCTGGCAGCTCGCGCTCACCCACGTCTAGGGGTGCTTGCAAGATCCTCACCACCATCGGTACCACGGGCCGCACTCGTAGCGTCTCTGAGATCACGGCTTGCATGTACTCATCGCCCGCCCCCGCATCGATCTCTGCCACCAGGCGCGCGAGCTTGTCAGGGTGGCGTATGAGTCGCTCGACCGCCCACGCCACCGCGGTCGCAGTCGTCTCATGGCCCGCGAGCAGCAAGGTTACGAGCTCGTCGCGCAGCTCATGGTCGGTCATCTCCAGACCATCCTCGTCGCGCGTGAGCAACAACAGCGAGAGGATGTCCGTGCGCTCCCCGAGGTCCTCCTGCCGGCGGCGGCGGGCGATCTCGGCATAGATCACCTCATCGAGGTGATCGAGCGCACGTCCGATCGCCCCGGTGGGTCGCGCTTCGACCGGACGCCGCAGTGCGGCCAACAACAGCGCCGGCGTTTGACCAGGTGTGAGCAGGCCCCCGATTGCATCACGTAGTGCGCCCATGCGCTCGGCCTCGACCCCGAACACGGCGCGAAGGATCACCTCGAGCGTTATCGCACGCGTGCGCCGGCTCAGCTTCATCGGCGAGCCGAGAGGCCACTCGGCCATGCTGCGCCGCGTGGCCTGCACGATCACCTCCTCGTACTCGCGCATCCGCTCGCCGTGGAAGGGCGGCAGGAGCAGCTTGCGCTGGCGCATGTGCTCGGGCCCGGTGAGTGTGATCACGGAGCTAGGGCCCATTACGGGGGCGATGGGAGAGGCCCCCGCGGCGGATGGCGCGACCTCGGGTGGAGCTGTGAACACGGCCTTGACGGCGGTAGGGTCGCTCACCATCACGAGTTTGCGCCCACTCGGTCCAAATGTGAGCGTGAACGTGTCGCCGTAGCGGCGCGCACACTGATCCATCACCCAGGCAGGCGCGAGTGCCCACACAAATGTCATTGCAAGCGGTGGCAGACGGGGCCCGCGGGGTAGCGCCCCAATGGGCGGCTCAGCGGGAGGCTCGGAGGGTTCTACGAGCGGCTGCGCGACGGCGGTGGCCACCCGAGAAGCCTATCGGGCTGCGGCTCGTTTTCCGCGAGGGCAGCCACGATCCGGCTGTGAGCTTGCTCGACCTGGGCAGGTGTGAGCGTGTCGGAGTGTCGTCGCATATAGGCGAGCAGCATGCGCGACGGTGCAACACGCACTCCGCGGCGGCGGGCAAGCGGCTTGTCAACCCAGGCGCGGCTAAACACAACGAGCGGCTCCACACGCTCATCGGTGATCCGTTCGAGCGTCTCGCGCTGATCTTGAGCCTGGCGTAGCACCGCACCGTGGATGGCGCGCACGCGCACCTGGCCTTGGCGGCTCTTGGTCTCGATTGTGAACAGGCCCGCCGTGCCGAGCACGATGTGGTCGACGTTGCCGTAACCCAAGCTCGCGTCGTGAATGACATGCCAGCCTTCGCTTGTGAGCTCGTCAAGTAGCCCGCCCACATGCTCCTCCCCGGCGGCACCCCTGTCGTGGCGATCCACGAGTGGCAGCACGTAGCGCGAGACGACGAACATCGTCACGAGCAGCGCCAGCTCCGAGCCTACGAACAGAGGGCTGTGCAATCCAAAAGAGCGCCCGAGCACTGTCGTCAGGACTGCCAGTAGGCCGAGCGTCACGAGCGTGCGCAGGCGCAGGCGCAGAAACGTCGCGCGCGCATGCTGTCCAGGCATGCGGGCTGCCGGATCGTGGCGTTTGGGTAGACGCAAGGTATGGCCGCGTGCGGTCGGCATCTACCTCAGACATCGGCCCACGGCGGCTCCCATCTTTAGGGAAGGGCGCACTCGGTCGGGCTGTTGCGCGGTGCTGAGGGGCGAGCACGCGAGCCAGCATTACCACCTGCCTAGGTATTGGCCGACTGTTTGAGCACAACTACGTGCAAGCCAAGGCGGGGAGAAAAATGTGGAGTGTGCAGCCGTCCGCCTAAAGCCGGATGATGGTCGGACCGAAGTCATCAACAGGGCTAACCCTCGAGAACGGCCGGTCAGTTATGTCTAAGTCATTTGAATCATCTCTTCCATCGGACATTCGCTTGCTGCTGCGTGCCGACGCCGAGCGGTTCTGGTTGCACAGTGAGGTGCTCCCGGTCTTGCGCGAGGTCGAGGCGCCCGGAGAGACCTCCGAGGAGGAGGTTGGAGCCGCGCTTGCCTATCTCGAGGCAATGTGGAGCGAGGCCACTTCTCGTGCCCGAGAGACCGATGCGGCCCACACTCATCTGAGCTCATGCGAGAGGCAATCCGAAGCACTTGCCGGCTCGGCCAGCCGCTATCACGCTGCGGTGCGCGTGCTGCGCGGGATCGTCGCCGATCGAGTCACGCCATTCGTGGAGTCAGAGCTCGACTTTGATGCATACGGATCGCAGGCGGACAACGGCGGGGTGCGCGTCACCGACAAGCGCCCCGACGGCTGCCCACGAGCAGCGTAGGGCGTCCACAGACCTGAGCTGACCCGCTTGGATAGTGAGCGGGAGCCCGATCGCATAGGGTTCCGCCGTGGCCGATCTCAATTCCCCATTGCATTTCGACCTGCAATCGCACTCCACGCGCTCGGACGGCGCACTCGAGCCGAGTGCGGTCGTGGCGGCGGCAGCCCAGGCCGGCGTGAAGCTCTTGGCGCTCACCGACCACGACACGCTTGCCGGCGTGGAGGAGGCGTTGAGCGCCGGTTCACAGCACGGTGTCGCGGTGATTCCAGCGATCGAGATCTCCGCGATCGACGACGGTGGAGAGGGCGGGACGGCGCGCGAACTACACATCCTCGGCTACTTGGTGGACCACACCGACCCGACATTCAAAGCCACGCTCGCTGACTTTCTTGCCGACCGTGAGCAGCGAACTCTGCGGATGGCCGAGAGGCTACGTGAGCTTGGGATCGAGCTTGACGTCGACGCGATCGACGCGCGCGTTAGCGCGGGCGAGCCGATCGGTCGCCCCCATCTAGCCGAAGCCGCGCTCTCCCATCCGGCTAACGCAGAACGATTGCGTGAGGAGCAGATCGACGACATTGGGTCGTTCATCAGGGCCTATTTGATCGACGGGCGCCCGGCATTCTGTCTGCGTGTGACGCCCACGGTGAAGGAGGCGGTTGACGCAATCCACGCTGCTGGAGGAGTCGCTATCTGGGCACACCCATTCTGGGATATCTCTGACCCGGCTGAGGTGCTCGCCACGGTCGATCGCTTCTATGCGCTCGGGATCGATGGGATTGAGGCTTTCTACGTCACCCATACGCGCGAGCAGACCGAGTTGCTTGCACGTCGCTGCGAGGAGCTCGACGTGCTGAGCACGGGCTCGGCCGACTTCCACGGTCCCGAGAATCGCCTGTTCTCACGCTTCTTGGCCTTTGATACCCACGGTCTCGAACCTCGTCTCGGCCCGATCGGCGCGCTTCTCAAATAGGCAGTTCGGCCAGGCGGTAAGCGAGCGCTTCGAGCGCTAGCTCCTCGGACACATTCAGTGGCAGGCGCAAGCGCGTGTCGCTCACGAGTTCTACGCCGCGTTGTAGCGAGTCGGCCTTGCGGCCCTCCGCGCAGGCGGCAAGCTCCTCGCTACGGTCGAGCGAGAGCACGAGCTCGGATGCGCCGACAGCCACGCACCAAATATCGCGTAGCCACTGCTCCACAAGTTGCAATCCGAGATCGAGCGTAGTCGTGCGCGCGCGGCGCTCGGCCCGTCGCAGGACGTCCACGCCCTCGCGCTCGAACTTGCGCCGTTCCTTGCTCGGGAGTAGCTCGGCCTGTTCGTGCAGTTGTTCACCGGCTTTGGCACTCGCCTCCGCACCCGCCGTCTTGGCTGCGTCGATCAGCTCCATCCAGCGCCGCTGCTCACTATGTCCCTGCAGCGCGGCTTCCGCGAACCCCTCAGCCCACTTGCGCAAGAGCTCTCCCTCCTCGCTCGCGAGGCGCTCTGCGAGCCGTGAGTTGCCAGCGGCAAGACGCGCACACGCTGCTGCCCGGGACGGGTCGAGCGTCACGCGGGCGGCTTGAGCTGGGTTCAGTGCCTCATCGCTGGCTGGGGCTGAGTCGAGCTTCTCATTGGCGCTCTTCATCAAGCGCTCTTGTACGAGGGTGCTCGATAGTGGATCAAAGCGCACCTGTTGACAGCGTGAGGCGATAGTTGGCAGTACGTCCTCGAGGTGCTCCGCCAGCAGGATCAGATGGGCAAAGGAGGGCGGCTCCTCGAGCGTCTTGAGCAGACGGTTGGCCGCCTGGTCATTCATTGTGCCCGCAGCCTCGATCACGAACACCCGGCGCGTGGACTCGAATGGCGTGCGGGTTGCAGCCGCGACTACGGGCTCGTCGATGTCTTTCACGAGCACTTCGCTGGCTCCGCTTGGTGTTACCCACGTGAGGTCCGGGTGGGCTCCGCGTGCGACCCGCTCCTTCACGGTAGCCAGGGTGCGTGCCCCATCGGCGAGCAGCGCTGCTGCGAATGCACGCGCTACGGCGCCCTTGCCGGTGCCGGGCGGCCCGTAGAACAGGTAGGCGTGTGATGGGCTTCCGGTCGGTGGAAGGGCTGGGAGCAACACCGCACGGGCGTGAGGGTGGTGCTCGACGCCCGGCAACATCCGCTCCGTGGTGGCCGGCTCGGTGGATGGAAGAGGCACTGAGCCCATCCTAGAGTCGTGAGTCGATGCGCACGCGGACGTCGGCCGCACCTGCGGATACCTTGCGCCTGTGGGCGCTGGCAGATTGATCACGATTGAGGGGCTCGACGGTGCAGGCAAGTCCACGCTTGCCGCTGCGCTCGCCGCCGCGCTCGCCGAGCGTGGTGTGAGCATTGAGTTGTTGCGCGAGCCGGGAGGCGTTGTGCTGTCCGAGCGGATCAGGGAGCTAGTGAAGGATCCCTCCTTGAAGGTGAGCCCACGTGCGGAGGCCTTGCTCTACGCCGCCGCACGCGCGGAGCTCCTACATGAGTGTGTGGTGCCCATGCTCGAAGGCGGGACTTGGGTATTGCTCGACCGTTTCGTGGATTCCTCATTGGCCTATCAGGGCGCTGGCCGTGGTCTGGGTATCGAGCAGGTGAGGGCCATCAACTTGTTTGCCACCGGTGGGCTCACGCCCGACCGCACGCTGCTCTTGCGAGTTGCACCGGCTACGGGGCGTGCGCGTCAAGGCACTCGCAAAGCCGAGCCGGACCGGCTGGAGTTGGAGGGCGAGCGCTTCTTTGAAGCAATCGACTTCGCCTACACGCAGCTCGCTGCTGCCGAGCCCGAGCGAATCCGAGTGATCGATGCCGAGCAGCCTCCGGCGCGTGTGCTCGAGCTGGCGCTCGCCGAGGTCGAGGACCTGCTGCCCCCGGTGTAGGGCGCTCCCGTTAGCATGGGCGACGATGATGGTTGCCCGCTACGGTTGGTCCCGCGCGCGCACGCGCGTCCTGTGCGCAGTGATGGCGTGTTGTCTCACCATAGGTCCTTCGGTGGCCTTGGGAGCGAGCACCAAGACCAGCACCGACCGCGCTTTGGGGATCCCGATTCCGGCCTCGGCCAAGGTGGTTGGCACCACAGCCACGGTTACCGAAGCGCCCGCCCCGGCGGCTACCTCTCCAGCCGCTACGCCGCCCCGGCGACTACCACTCCAGTGACGACAACCCCCGCCGGTGGTGCTCAACCGGGGACCGTGGCGCCGACCACCACACCCACGACCACCGTGCCCACCACTACGGCACCGGCGTCGACCACACCGCTGGCCGCGGGCGCCACCACGACCACCACTCGCTCCACCGCTGTGGGCGTCGTGCACAAGCCCAGCCACAGCACGCACCTTTCGACGTGGGCGCTTGCACTTGGCGGTGCTAGGTGCCTTGCTGGTGCTCGGCTGCATCGTGTGGGCCGTGGGCCGCTGGCTGGCCTTGGAACCTCGCTGGACCGTCTCCCTGATGCACTCCTTGCGCGAGGCTTCCTACCGCGGCTCGGCCACTTGGGCTGAGTTCAGTGACTGGGCCCGTTTGGGCCGCTGAGGGGCTCGCTGGACGGCGCGATTCCGCGTCCTGGATCGCTTATGTGCGAAAGCAGATGAGTGGGAATGGGTGGGCATTTGATCCTTGACTCGCTTGCTCGGCGACCCTCTCATGTCTTCTAAAATTAGGTATTGCAGGGGTTTAGCATTCTGTCCGGAGGGCGCGCGACGATTCTCGGCCCAGGTGAACAGAGTCGAGTGGGCGTCGCACAATACGGCGCAGAGGAGGTAAGGCCGATGGATTCAACCCCGCACCCCACGATCGAGCAGGAGACCGGAGCCGGTGCTGCGCTGGCTGTAGAGCGACTGTTCACCTCGCCTGAGACGCACCCCTTCGACACAGTCGAGTGGGAGCTGCGCGACGCTCGCATCGGCCACGGCGATCGCATCGCCTTTGAGCAGGCCGGCGTCGAGTTCCCCAAGACCTGGAGCCAGAACGCGACGAACATCGTGGCTCAGAAGTACTTCCGCGGGCAGATCGGCCACCCCGCGCGCGAGCGCTCGGTCAAGCAGATGATCGGTCGCGTCGCTGGCACGATTGCCGGCTGGGGTCGTGAGCGTGCCTATTTCGCCACCGAGGAAGACGCCGAGGCATTTGAGGCTGAGCTCACGCACATCCTGCTCCACCAGATGGCCGCTTTCAACTCGCCGGTCTGGTTCAACGTGGGCTTCGAGGAGAGTCCCCAGTGCTCGGCCTGCTTCATCCTCTCGGTAGAGGACACGATGGAGTCGATCCTCGAGTGGAACACCAAGGAGGGCAACATCTTCAGGGGCGGCTCTGGCTCGGGCATCAACCTCTCGAACATCCGCGGCTCGATGGAGCCCTTGGCCAAGGGCGGCACTGCCTCGGGTCCCGTGTCCTTCATGCGCGGTGCTGACTCATGGGCAGGCACGATCAAGTCTGGCGGCAAGACGCGCCGGGCGGCAAAGATGGTCGTGCTCGACGTGGACCATCCCGACATCAGAGAGTTCATCTGGTGCAAGGCCAAGGAGGAGGACAAGGCCGAAGCCTTGCGCGACGCCGGCTTTGACATGTCGATCGACGGCGATGGCTTCAAGTCGATTCAGTATCAGAACGCCAACAATTCAGTGAGGATCACGGACGAGTTCATGCGTGCCGTTGAGGCTGACGGCGAGTGGCACTTGACCGCGCGCGCGACGGGTGCGCCCGTGGGCGAGCCGCTCAGGGCGCGAGAGCTGATGCACGAGATCGCCGAAGCGGCCTGGCGCTGCGCGGACCCGGGTGTGCAGTACGACACCACCATCAACCAGTGGCATACCTCGCCCAACAGCGGGCGCATCAACGCCTCGAACCCATGCTCCGAGTACATGCATGTAGACGACTCTGCCTGCAACCTCGCCTCGATCAACCTAATGAAGTTCCGTCGTCCCGACGGCACGCTCGAGGTTGAGGCATTCGAGCACACCGTCGACATCATGTTGCTCGCCCAGGAGATCGTGGTCGGCCCGTCGAGCTATCCCACGGAGGGGATCGGAGTGAACGCCCGTGCGTTCCGTCAGCTCGGCCTCGGCTACGCCAATCTTGGCGCCTACTTGATGAGTAACGGCATGCCCTATGACTCGGACGCTGGCAGGGGCACCGCGGCTTCGATCACCGCCCTGATGACCGGGCGCGCTTACCGCGAGTCGGCACGCATTGCCTCAGCACTAGGGCCCTATGAGCGCTATGAGGAGAATCGCGAGGAGCACAACAACGTGATGAGGATGCACCGCGATGCCTCCCACGCGATCCCCGACTCGGCTTGCATCGACACGGAGCTGCTCGACGCGGCCCGGCGCTCGTGGGAGCAGGCGGTGGACTTTGGCGAGCAGTTCGGCTACCGCAATGCCCAGGCCACCGTACTTGCCCCCACCGGGACGATCTCGTTCCTGATGGACTGCGATACCACTGGCGTCGAGCCGGACTTCTCGCTTGTCAAGTTCAAGGAGCTAGTCGGCGGCGGCCAGATGACGATCGTCAACCGCACCGTTCCGCTTGCGCTGCAAACGCTCGGCTACACCGAGCAGCAGGTCGAGCAGATCGAGGCCCACCTAGCCGAGCACGGCACGATCGTGGGTGCCCCCGAACTCGCCGAGGAGCACATGCCTGTGTTCGACGTGGCTGTCGGTGAGCGCGCGATCTCCCACATGGGTCACTTGAAGATGATGGGTGCTGTACAGCCCTTTATCTCAGGCGCGATCTCAAAGACCGTCAACCTGCCCCAGAGCGCAACCGTTGAGGACATTGCCGACGCCTACACCCAAGCATGGCACCTCGGCATCAAGGCGCTCGCGATCTATCGCGATGGCTCGAAGACGGCACAAGCCCTGCGCACAGATGCTCAGAAGGCTAAGGCCGAGCCTGCCGATGTCGAGGCGATCGTCGACCAAGCCGTCACTAAGGCGCTCGCAGAGGCTGGTCCCCGCCGCAAGCGCATGCCGCGCGAGCGTCAGTCGATCACGCACAAGTTCTCGATCGGTGGCCACGAGGGCTACATCACCGCCGGCATGTACGAGGACGGCAGTGTCGGGGAGATCTTCCTCACCGATATCGGCAAGGAGGGTTCGACGATCAAAGGCATGATGAACTCGTTCGCCACCGCGATCTCGATCGCCCTGCAATATGGGGTGCCGCTAGAGACGCTTGTGGAGAAGTTCAGCTACATGCGCTTCGAGCCCGAGGGCATCACCGGCAACCCGGAGATCCCTTTCGCCAAGTCGATGCCCGACTACATCTTGAGATGGGTGGCCTCACGCTTCCTCGACGCCGACGCTCAAGAGGAACTCGGGATCCTCACACCCGCAGTGCGCGCTCGCAAGCTCGCCGAGGAGACAGCCCAGTCGCTCGTGTCCTCCGACACCGCTGGACCCGAGGCGAACGCCGGCGCCGATAGCGTGCCCGCGGCGGCTGCGCTGACAGACTCCCCACCCGTCGTCCCGGCCCGTCTGCAAGGCCTCGACCTTGGTCCGGCCTGTAGTCAATGTGGGGGCATGATGCAGCGCACAGGCTCTTGCTACACGTGCTCGTCGTGCGGTAATAACACGGGTTGTGGTTGATCGGCCCCTTAGGTATGACGTAGCGCCTTCGGCCCGCCTAGTGCGGGTCGAGTCGTTTTCGGAGCAGTTACTGTTGCTAGCTAATGCCCGGCGGCGTGTTCAGCTAGCGTCACCCGCGACTCGTCGCGGCCGAGCATGCTGATGAAGACGGCAGCGAAGGCGATGCCGAAGACGAGGAACTCGATGAAGCACATGCCCGCACCGGCGAGCTGCTGGTCAGCTAGCGCGGAGATACCGAAGCCGCGTGGAGCACTCGCGTAGAGGGGGTATTGCACATGAGTAAGCCACGTGAGCGGTATGCACACAGCGGCTGAGGCGATACGTGTGAAGCCCAGCAATGCCAGACGCTCACCATTGGGGCGCAAGCGTGCCCGGGGGAGCGGATCAACGATCAGCCACCACAGGGCCAAGCCCGTGTAGAAGAGGGTGGCGTGCTCGAACGCGTGCACCACCTGGTGCTGAGCTGCGAAATCGAACATGGCGGGAATCGCCCATACCCAGGTGGCGGTGGCCCACAAGGGGATCGCCACCCATGGTGAGGTGAGCACGGCGAGCACGCGGCCCGAGCGTCCACCCGGTGCCACAGCGCGCAGCGCCGAGGGTCGCAGGCCGAGTGGAAGAACAGGGGAGCGCAGGCCGAGCACCAGTAGTGCGGGGGCCAGATCAGAGAGCAGTACGTGCTGGAGCATGTGGGCCGAGAGCAGCCATTTATCGCCGATTGCATCGAGCGGCGAGAGCAAGGCCACTGCAAGGACAGCGATCCCGGCTGCATAAGGCACCCAGTGGCCGGCACCAAGCGTCGCGGAGTGCGACTTCGCGCGGCGATACATGCGCGCATACACCACCGAGGCGGCCACCAGGGCGAGGATTGCTACGGGGTCAAAGCTCCATGAGCCCCATCCGGGCACAGAATTCATCGGCGGCATCCTATCGATCCGCTCCCCGCCCGCGTCTCGTGCTCAGCTGCATAGTCCGATCTCCTTCTCACGAGCCTACGAGGCAGACTCCTCGAAGCTGGTCTGTTGCTCATGCGCCCCCGTAGGAAGTGGGGGGTGGCGGGTCCGTGCGTATGGCTGCGATCTCGGCGAGCAGGGATCGAGGGCTCGTGCCGCCCAACACCCGCAAGCGCGGCAGCCGGAAGGGATCCTCAGTGTGCTTTGCCCATCCCGGCACAACAGTTGTCGAGCCCACATAGCCTGCGGCCTTCACCTCGGCGATGACTGTCGCGTTGTAGTGGCCCGATGGGTAGCAGAACCAATTGACCGGTACGTGGTAGCGGTGCTGCACCTCTTCCCGCGCGACCACCACCTGTTCGTGCAGCGCGCTCGCACTGAGCGTAATCAGGTCCGCGTGGCTTATGCCTTGTGTGTCGAGCTCCCAGCCTTCGCTCACGAGCTGCGATACCTGCGCTTGGCTGAGCCCGCCCTGCGAAGGCGGCAAGCCAGTGAGTTGGACGTTCTCGACGCCCACCCATCTGAGCCGACGCAGGACCGGGAGCGCTTGAGTGAGCTGGGATTGGTAGCCATTGTCGAAGCTCACCACGATCGGCTTGCCCTTGGGGAGCGGAGCTCCGCGTGTCCAGTTGGCGAGCATCTGGTCCATCGTGACCGCGTGAAAGCCCGCTCGGGCAAGCGCCTGCATCTGCGCAGCGAACTCTCCGGGAGGTACATACAAACCGGGGAATTTCGCTCCCGTGGGCGGAGGGTTGATGACGTGATACATCAGGATCGGCACCGCCTCGCCGCCAGGTGTGCCGTGCCCAATCCCTACTGTGCCGGCGGCGCTTGTGGGGCTATTTGCGCCCGTTCTCGTGTGGTCGAGGTTCGAGTGCTTTGCGTTCGAGCCTTCCGCTGCACCGGCCCTGGTCGAGGAGTCTTGCGAACCGGCTTTGGGGGGTCCCCCAGAGTTGACCAGCAATACCGCCACTAGCGCGAGCAGCGCCAGGACAGCGACGGCGGCGAGCCCCCGCATGCGCCTGCGCGTTAGTTCGCGCTGACGCGCCTCACGACGGGCTCGCCGCTGATCGATATCCATCTGCTCCCTGGATCGGCTGGGTGAGACTTAATTCAAGCGCTTCTTCAAGGCACTCGCGGCCGAGAATTTCGCGGCCTTACTCGCGGCGATGTTGATCGTCTCGCCCGTTGCGGGGTTGCGTCCCTGTCGGGCTGCGCGGCTGCTGACGCTGAACTTGCCGAAGCCGGCAAGCGCAACTTCGCCTCCGCCGGCCAGCTCGTCGGAGATCAAATCGATCGCCGCCTCCAGCGCTTGGCGAGCCTGTGTTCCGGCCAGACCCGTACGTTGCGCGACCCCATCAGCCAGATCGTTCTTCGTCATGGCACTCCCTTCTTCGAGTGTCGTTGCTGTGGCCAGGCTAACGGGTGTCAAGGACGTCCATACCCCCAACTGGCGGGTTTTCCCGCACATAAGGCCCTAATTCCTGGGGATTTCGGCTCAAATGAGCGGATTTGGGCGGCTTCAGCTGTGGAAGGCTTCTTTAGGCTGACACGCGAGCCCTGGAGGGGGACGGCTGTCGTGAAAGGGTCTCCTGGGGTTGCAGGCGGCCCGCGGCGCAGGCTGTCCAGAGGACAGCCAACCACGTGAGCGAGGCCAAGCTGACGTGTACCCACACGAGCTCGGTCGGTAGGTGTGTCTTGTACTGGTCGAGGCCCACAATCCCCTGCAGCCCAATCAGCGCACATGTGACAGTGGCCGAGCGCTGCATGATTGGGTCGGCCTGGTGGCGGCGTGCTAGCCACCACACCATGAGCGCCACTAGTCCGAACACAAGCGCGATCTCCCCGTGGCGGTGGATCACGAAATCCATCGTGCCCTTCCCATCGAAGTCAAGGCGGTTGATCTTCTGGCCCGGTGATCCACCCGCATGGGGCCCCGCGGCCGTGGCGGCGGTGCCGGCGAAGATCGTCAGCCCCCCGAGCGCCACAGCAGCGCGTGCCCAGAGCGTGAGCTTCCGGTCGTTGGAGAGGGGACGCTCGCCGGGCTCATGTGAGGCACGCCATGCAAGTGCCACCGCGGCCGCGACCACGAGCATCGAGAGCGCGAAGTGGGCCATAACCCAGCCGAAATCGAGGGCACCTCGCACGGTGAGGCCGCCCAGTACAGCCTGCGCAAGCACCCCCAATGGCAACAGGGCGCTTAGGCGCATCAGGTCGCGTCGGTAAGGCCTGCGACGGAACGCGAGCACGAAAGCCGCGATTGCGGCGATCGATACGGGCACGGTGATCATGCGGTTGGAGAACTCGATGACCGCGTGGGTGTTCAGCGGCGGGTAGATCTTGCCGTAGCAGCGTGGCCAAGTGGGACAGCCGAGCCCTGAGCCCGTAAGGCGTACAGCCGCGCCGCTCATCACGATCAGCGTGAGCGCTCCCAGTGCTACATACGCCGTGAGCGCATATTGCCGGGGCGTGAGAGTCAGTTCGCCGGCGCGGCGGCACATGTGACGGAAACCTCTGGGCATGGTGTGCCTAAGCATTGCATCGAAGGGGCGGTACGCGAGCGCTCGGAGCGATGGCCGAGGCCAAAACGGATGTGCGCAACTTGCGGACCTGTCAGTCGATTTTCGAGTGTATTCGCTCGATTTTCTGGCCTACGGATCTATTCTGCTGCAAACACCTGCTACTGCCATTGCGCCGAATCAAACGTTTCTAAATAGTCGCATACATAGGGGCTTTGCGTAGGTTGGGAACGATAGATGACGCAGAAACTGCATATGAACGACTTTGAAGACGCTTTCTACGACCGGATTGAAATGGAGTACACGCCCACTCGGCGGCCCGACCCCCGTATCGCCATGCAGATCCATGGAGCGCTGGGGGACGCTCGCTCGATAGTCAACGTGAGTGCCGGCGTCGGCGTCTACGAGCCATTTGATCGCAAGGTGTTGCCAATTGAGCCCTCCGAGCGCATGATCGCGCAGCGCTCACCCCAGCTCGCCCGAGCCATCAGAGGCTACGCGGAGAGCTTGCCTCTGGCTCCAGACAGTGTCGATGCGGCAATGGCTTGCATGACGCTGCATCGCTGGGTCGATTGGAGGGTCGGAATCAATGAGCTGCGGCGGGTGGCACGCAAGCGCGTGGTGATCTTCACTTACGACTACTCCTATGCGACGCGCTTCTGGCTGCTGCGCGACTACTTGCCCAAGCTGGCGCGGCTCGACTGTGCGCGCTTCCCCGCCATAGAGGAGCAATTGGTGGCCACCGGCGATGAGGTGAGGATTGAGCCGGTGCTGATCCCACACGACTGTGAGGATGGCTTCCTCGCGGCCTACTGGCGCCGCCCAACTGCCTATCTCGACCGAGAGACGCGCTCAGGTATGTCCACCTTCCACCTGCCCGGAGCCGAGCAGCTGCTCGACGGCCTCGATCAGCTTGCCGAGGATCTCCGCACGGGCCTCTGGGAGGCCCGCAATCAGGACATCCTTGGGTGCGAACAGCTCGACTTGGGCTACCGGCTGCTCGTTGCTGAGCTGTAAGGCCGGCTGTTTTAGCGACCGTACTCAAACGGCAAGTCGGGCGCCAGTTCGCGTAGCAACGGGGCCGTACTATCTCGAGCGGAAACAACCAACTCGGCCTCAGGCAGAGGCCATTGTATGGCAACGTCGGGATCGTTCCATGCGATGCCGCGCTCAACAGCTGGGTCGTAGTAGGCCGTCTGCTTGTACATCACGTCGGCCACGTCGCTGAGCACGCAAAAGCCATGGGCGAACCCCACGGGCACATACAAGATGCGCATTGTGTCCTCGTCTAGCTCGAATCCCTCCCACTGGCCATAGCTCGGCGATCCACGACGCAGATCCACGATCACATCGAGGATGCTGCCCCTTGCACAGCGCACGAGCTTCGCCACCCCCGCGCCGATGTGGAAGTGCATTCCCCGTACCACTCCCTGCGTGGAGCGGGAGTGGTTGTCCTGGATGAACTCCTCAGCTGGCGGGATACCCACCTCGGCATGCCACTCGCGCCGGTAGGTCTCCATGAAGAAGCCGCGCTCGTCCCCAAACGAGGATGGGGCCATCAGTACGGGGCCTGATATGCGGGTTGGGATGGTCTCCATCGGCTGTGCACTGTCCGACCTGGCCGTCGGCAGCGAGCAGATTATCGAGAGGACACAGACGGGGAATCGCGCCTGCACGTAGCGCAACGGCTTGTCCTGCTCGGGCAAAGCGGCGATGCGCACAGGCAATGGCGGCCGCATGCCCGGAGCAGTCCGGACCCGAGCTGGCCATATAGATGCACGTAATGGCCAGTTAGATGGACGAGTCCGAAGGAACAGACGCCTATTGGTTCCCGGCCATCTGAACGACAGGCCCCCCGCAAACACAAGACCTGAAAATTGTGTCTGCGGGCGGGCCGGCCAACCAGCCCCCGAGGGGGCACAGGACCGAATGGGCATCGGCTCGTGACCTAAGCATGGTCTCCTATTGTGGGAGACAAAAAAAGAGGAAAGTCAGGTACTTGACTTTCAAGATGCGCTCGGTTAGCGCTAAGCACTCATCTTCATAAGCCCGGCCACCATAACTGACGCCGTTGGCGCACCGCAAGTGATTCGCCGCAAGGAGCGGCGCGCTCCGAGGATCGCCATAGTCGGACCCGCTAGCCCACCGATCGCGTCGAGCACTGATGGAGCGACGAGCTGGGCGTGTGGCGAAGCAGAGCTATTGAGCTCGCATATGTAGAAGCTCGTCATTGCGGCCACGATCAGCGCATGGCGCCTGCCCTCCGGAAGGGCAACCGCTCGGTGCAGAGCCTCGCGCGTGATCCGGCGCATGCGGATGGCCGCATCGGATGGAGAGGAGTAATACTCCACCAGGGCCCGCCCATCGACGGCGATGTCCTCCTCGTGGTCGACCAAGCTGTCGAGCAGCGAGTGGAGCGAGCCGATCCAGGGAAAATAGGCGTCCTCTATCTCGCGTGCCCCCGACTCTTGCAGAAAGGGGTCGGCCGCCGAGGCGATCAGCGCGAGTACCGCGAGCGTTGAGCCGGCGCCGGCTGCTGTCTCCCAGGGATGTAGTCCAGTCGAGGAGGGAGTGGCCCCCTTTGCCCAGCGCTCAAACGGCTCATAGGAGCCGCGAGCGTCCCCATGGTTGAAGCTCTGGTAAACGGCGATTCGCTCGGCGGCGCGTCCCATGGACTCACTGACCGAAGTCATGGAGGGAAGCGCAGAGAGGGCAGTGCGGGCGGAATCGACCAAAGCCACCAGATATCCACCGTCCTCGCCGTGCGTGTGGTGGGTGTAGTAATCCCTGTGAGGCTCCCCGCAGGCGGTCGCAACGATCAGGGCCTCGTGCAGTCGATATCCGTTGGCCACTGGGTCAGCGCTTGGTTGCTCGGAAAGGAGGTCAAGGTAATCGCAGATCGCTTGACAGGCCACTAGCGCCTTGATGACGAATGGCCGGCTCTCGCTTGACACCAGTGCGGCGAAGGCTGCTGCTCCCTCAAGATTGCCTCGCTTGCGGTCGAGCGCCTCGAGCGCAAGACGCCGCAACGTTGGGTCTGGGATGCGTACGGCGAGTGCCCGCCTACGGTGAACCTCGACCAAGACGCGCGGGAAGACCGCCAACCAGTAGCGCCTTGCCGTGCAGACGAAGTCAGCAGTCAGCCAAAATCGACTCTTGTGTATAACCCGAACCACAGGGATAGAATTGCGCACCCGTGGCACTGTTTGACGGCTGGGCTACTCCTGGAGGCTCAAACGGACGGAGACTCGGGCCGCTAGAAAGCCGGGCAGGGCAAGGACGGCCAGCGCGATGAAGGTGATCAGTGCAAGCGTGAGCAGTACGTGCGGTGCTCCAATCGAGAACGGCGCAGGAAAACCAGTCGTGGTCGTCAGCCAGCGGCCAGCCAACGCGTGGCCATAGATGCCGATAGTCGCGCCGGTGAGGGAGCCGACACCGAGCATCACTCCGCTCTCCAGCAACAATCCGCTCCATAGTTGAACTGGGTGATAGCCCTGGATCTTCAGTGATGCCAGACGCGCCCGACGCTGCCAGATGGTAGCGCTCAAAGCCGCTGCCACCGCTAGTGCGGCGGCGACCAGAAGCAGTGTCCAAATCTGGCTGAGTGTGTGGAGTCCTTGGCGGGCGCTTGCCTCTGCTTCGCTTGCCCGCTGCGAGGCACTGCGCACCGAGAGGCCGGACCGCGAGCCAATCGCCGCATATATAGAACGGATGCCAGCCGCTTCAGTCACGCCTGGCTGCAGGACAACCTCGAGTGCGGCTGCGTGGTTCGTTTTCCAGGCGCGAGCGTAATCGGCGCTGCTTATGGTGATGGTTCCAGGTGGCCAACCTGAGTTGGTAGTGATGGCCGCCAAACGTAGGCGCTCGGGGCCTGACGGGGTGGGCAGCTCGAAGGAATGTCCCAACCGAAGATGGTGTTCGCTCGCAAAACCATTGGAAACGGCTGCCCACCCGCCGTCTCGAATGAGCGCATCCGCGTGTGCGAAGTTGCCGCTCAGGATCTGGCTCGATTCAAGCATCGCGGGGTCGCTCCGCGGTCGGGCGCGAACCCACAGTCGACGCGGACCAACGTCGATCAGCGTTCCTTGATAGATGCTCACCGACCTCACGCCGGGTGCGCGTGCGACCTTGGCGGGTGTGCCTGCAAGGGCGAAGCTGTCGGTGTTAAAGACATTGCTTCCGTTCGTTACCCAAATGTCGGCGGTGGAGTGGTATTGGACGATGGCATTGTTGATGCCGCGCAGCAGGTCATCGCGTGCTCCGCCGATCGCAACGCTTCCGTAGACCGCAAGGGCCGCGATCGCGGCAAGCGCGACTGAGCGAGTGGTGATGGCTCGCAACTCCGACATCGCCACAATCACTGCTGGGCTGTGGCTGCGTTGGGTTATACGCGGAAGCAATCTAGCGGTGCCAACCAGCACCGCCGGCATCAGACACAATGTGGCAAGCGCAAGCACTACCCCCCCGACGATCGTAAGAGCGGGCACGAGCGCCACGAGTACCCCCACAAGTGCGATTAGTAGTAGTCCGGCTGCGGCGCCGCGGACGACTGTGCTCTCAAGTACGAGCTGGCCGCTGCTGCCAGTTTCGCGGAACACTGCGTCAGCGGGCCGTCCGGAGCGCAGGTCGAGTACCGGGGAGATCGAGGCAAGTACGGTCGCGAGTACGCCACAGCCGATCGCGAGCACGGCTGAGCTTGCGTGCAGCGACTGCTCCGCGCTCACCGGGAAAGCCACCGTCAGATAGGCCGGTACTTGGTGGTAGACGGTGTGCGAGAGCAGATCGCCTAGGGCAACGCCTGCGGCTGAGGCAAGCAAGCCGAGTGTGATTGCCTGAAAGCCGAGCAACAACACGATCTGACGAGGCTCATAGCCCTGCATGCGCAGCTCGGCTATGAAGCGGCGACGCTCGGGAACCGTGAGCAACATCGCGCTGAGCGCGAGCAGGAAGCCCACCATTATGCTGATCGCCGAGAACAAGGTGGTTGACTGTCGGTTGGGCTTGGTGGCCTCGGTCAGCAGCCGTAGTTCGTTGTCAGCTGGCTCCACATCTAGGCGCCCGCCGGCAACGCTACGCAGCTCCCCCGCGACGAGCTTGTCCTTGCCCGGGTGTGGCTTGATTAGAAGCTCTGTGATCCGTCCCGGGTGTTCGGCGAGGCGTTGGGCGACCGGCAGCAGCGCGACCGCAACTGGGCAGCCTTCGAGCACTTTGACGGCTTCCCCACTGATTACAGCGCCCACGCGCTTGGGGTGCGCATAGCCATTGCCTACTAGGGTCACCTTGCCGCCGCGAAGGGTGCCAACTTTGTCAGCGACGGCACCAGGCAAGCCAAGTCCGCCTGAGAGCAGCAGCGCGCCATTGCCTAGCTCCTGTTGTGCAATGCCGCCGAGAGAGGCAAGGCTGGGGGAGACGCCGATCAGTTGAATGGCCTCCCGCCCGTGAGGTCCTGAGATGGTCATATTCTGACGCAGAACGGGGGTGGCAATTTCCACGCCTGGAAGTCGCCTAACCCTGCTTGTGAGCTGTTCAGGGAAGCCTTCTGGAGAGCGTGCAACCAGTGCGAGTCGAGCAGAGCCTGAGAGACCGCGCACGAGTTTTTCGACAGATCCAGTCAGTCCGGCGTTGGCGAGCAAAACCCCGAACACGAGGGCCACGCCTACGGCTATGCCGATGCCGGCTAGGAGCTCTTGCAAAGGATGTGCGCGCAGGCGACGGCGGTAGAGGAACAGCAGCATCGTCAGACGCACACCGAAGATCTTGGGGTTGGCCGGGTTCTTCACGAGGTGAGCCGGATCAGCTCGGCATCTAGACCCTCGATCAGGTGGCCATCGCGAAGCGTTAGGGCGCGATCCACGAACGTGATTGCTTCGGCGTCGTGGGTGACAAGCAGCATTGGAATGTGGCGTTCATGACAGAGGTCACGTAGCAGAGCGAGGATCTCGCGCGTGCGGGCCGAGTCGAGGTTGCCGGTCGGCTCGTCGGCCAGCACTAGGCGGGGATCGGCGACCAGAGCACGAGCAATGGCAACACGCTGGCGCTCACCCATCGAGAGCTGCTCGGGTCTGTGCTCAAGCCGCTCGCCCAGCCCTACGCGCTCGAGCCATGGGGCCGCCCTCTCGCGCGCCTCTCCGACGGTGTAGCCACACACGGGCAACTTGATGAGCGCGTTGTCGAGTGCCGATGTACCCGGCATTAGATGAAACGATTGGAACACGAAGCCCACGTCGTGCAGCCGATATGAGGCGCTCTCGCGCGAGGACATTCCGGCAAGGTCGCGACCGTTAAAGCGCACCTCGCCGCTGTCGGGCGTCATCAGCCCGGCGGCGAGCAACAGCAAGGTGGTCTTCCCCGATCCACTCGGGCCATATAGAGCTACGAATTCACCTGGGTCTATGTCGAGTGAGATGCCGTCGACAGCTCGTACCGTCTCACTCCCGCTTGGATAGTGCTTTACGACATCGCGCAGCGAGAGCGAGCTCATGAGCCGGTGCGGACCGGCCCGAGACTGGGCGGAGAGGGAAACGGCACGATCGTAGCTGAGCTCTGGCTCGAGCAGATTTCGCGTGCGGAGATTGACATGAAGACGTCAAAGCCTTGTAGCGCCGGTAGATCGTCGGAGGCCACAAGCAGTCCGATCCCACGCTCCCGCGTGAGGGTGCGTAGCAACAAATAGAGATCGTCGCGTTCGTTTGCGTTGGAAGTGACGACCGGGTCGTCGATTACAAGCAGAGAGGGTTCGCGAGCAAGGGCTCGGGCGAACATCACGCGCATGCGATCCACCATTGAGAGCTGCATCGCAAGCGAGTGTGCTCGGGCGGCGTTTACGCCCACGAGGTCTAGCTCATGTAGGGCTCGGCGTTCGGCCTGACGTACTGTACGGCCGTCACCTCCGAGGGAGACGGTGAGGTGTTGGACGATGCTTTCACCCGGGTTGGGGCGCCAGTCGGCGGTAGCGATGTAGGCAAGGCGCGAGCGCAGTAGGCGAGCGCGCTCTGTGCCGGATAGGCGAGTGAGCTCAGTTCCGTCGAATAGGACTGAGCCCTTATCCGGCCGTTCGATCCCGGCGGCGATCCGCATCAACGTCGACTTCCCCGAACGTCGCTTGCCATAGACGCCGACCTGGGTGCCGGCACTCATTTCTAGCGATGCACCTTCGAAGACCGTG
The DNA here is from genome assembly GCA_963746645.1 of uncultured Solirubrobacterales bacterium. Classification (GTDB taxonomy): domain Bacteria; phylum Actinomycetota; class Thermoleophilia; order Solirubrobacterales; family Solirubrobacteraceae; genus Palsa-744. Next base: position 1,497,379 of record CAVVBQ010000005.1, on the reverse strand, counting down.
ATCTTGCCGACCCCGTCGGGGAATGCCTTGCTGATGTCGCGGATATGCAGCAAATCGGTCATCGCAGCGATCGGCGCCGTGTTGGCGCCAACCACGGCAGAGACATCATCGTGCCGGTTGATGCCGCGCATACTCCGCGATGCGATCGCGCGTGGATGCGGCCCAATCGATCTCTGCTCGCAGCTGCGTATAGACGGCTTCGCGTGTGCAGTCCATATAGAGGGCGCCCCACGAGCGTTGCTGATTCCCGTTGGGAGTCACGAGCTGGGCAAGCGCGAGGCACTTCTGCTCGTAGTCGCGCAACGCGATCAATAGACGTGACGCGTCCTCGGGGCGTGCCACTGAGAGCTTCGCGTGTAGCCCAAAGCGGACGGGCTCACGCGGGAGCAGAGTCTCCATCCAGAGGGTTAGTGCGTGCGAGGTCTTGTGGGTCGGATGGTAGACGAGCATCTTGCGCCGGCCGTTGTTCTTGCGAGGTTCCTCGCGCGAAACCATCAGTTCCTCACGCTCGAGCTGCTCGAGCAGGCGGTAGGCGTCGTTGGTGTCTACGCGCCATGTTTCGCCCAAGCGCATGCACATGCGGTTGGCGAGATCGCCTCCGTGGCCGGGCCGCTCGAGTACAAGGCCGAGCAGGACGCCTCGCATTGAGGCTGACCCTCCGCGCAGCCATTCTCGCTTCTGGAGCTTGCTCCGGGGATTTGCCACTGCTCGATTCACTCCTCCGCTGCGACCCGATGACACAATCAGCGCATCTGGCACTTATTCCATTAAGTCAGCCTGTCAGAATCTAATAGTAACCGTGAAGGTTACGTTATTTCACGGGATTTCACCAGAAAGTCAGAAACAGTTGGGCAAGGCTCGATTCGATGTTCCTCACCTGGAGGCCAATGGCATGAGCGAGCGCGCGATTTCCTCACCGTGCGAGGAGAGCCTCCACGCGTTGGGACGCCCGGCTCCTTCGGTGCGCTTTGTAAGCACCTCGATTTCCTCCAGCCGAGCCAACATCGTCGAGGCTTGACCGAGGTGCCTGATTCCGATGCCGCTTGCGATCTTCTGATTGCTAGCTCCCGGATTCTCAGCTAGGTAAAGGACGCAAGCGCGCGCACGGCTTGCTCTTGCGTGGTGCAGCTGCTTGGGGATCGAGACCTTCAACACCGGAGGCTTGGCGAAGCGCTCCCGAGCGATCGCATGAGAGCGCCTGCTACCTATTCTTGCGGCCTCGGCGGCCTCCTTTGTGCCCAGAAACGGGAACACCATCATCTCGGCGAGCTCTCCGAGCAGCTTGGTAAACGGTGGTGCTTGTCTTGAGACCATGCGGGCATGGAGCAGGCCCGCGGCAGCCACCACAGTGGCTTCGGCCGTAATCGCCGGCGGCTGTTGGCTGCGAGGAAGCGTCTCGCGGCCGCTCTCGACTAGCGCTATGAGCGGCTGCAGTAGGCGCGCTCGGTGTTCGAGCGCTGCCTGGGGTCCGGCGAGAGCGTCGACTACGCATACGCGCGCCAGCGCCGGCTCGGAGTCCAGAAAGACCAACAGCGCCTCTAGCCCGGCTAGGATGCTCGCTCGCCAAGTGCTGCCTCCTTGGAAGGCCTCGGCAATCAGGCTGGCTGGCCATTCGGTGACCTGCTCCACGAGGGCGACGAAGGCTTGCTCGACGCTTCCAAACACTTCAGTGAAGGTCAGTCGCGAGACCCGCGCTTGCTTAGCCACGGCCGCGATCGTTGTGCCATGTAGCCCACGCTCGGCGACGATGCCGGCCATTGCCTCCAATATGCGCGCACGCTGCATCTCGACGATTTGCCGGCGCTCGCCTCGATGGGCCTCCCGTAGGGCCGCACGATCCTTAGTAGGCAAGACTCAGCGCTCCGGTAGCGCTGCCGCGAGAGCGACGATCAGTGATGGTCCATGTACGTAACCGACGATCATCGAGGCGAAAGTCAACATGCATCGCCGCGGTCAGTCAATGTTTGCCTCCAATAGATGAAATGTTTACTCTGGTTCGACCGACGGATCCCACGCCATGCGCGCATGGGTGTACCGTCCTTGCATATGTCCTCGCACTGGCCCGCGCTTCCGTATGCAGCTTGGCGGGAGACCTGCGACACCCTCCATGCGCATACCCAAGTGCTCGGCAAGCTGGCCGTCGCGCTTGCGCCGCCCGAGCCCCAGCTCCAGCATGCAGCGCTGCGCCTGACTGCACGAGGCTGGGAGACGCTGGCGCTACCCGCTCCCGACGGCTCGGGGTCCTTTGTCGCGGGACTCGATCTTCACACGCACGAGGCCTTCGTCGAGCACAGTCAGGGACGTGTCCAACGTGTCGCGCTCGCCCCTAACCGACCGGTTGGCGATGTTACGCGCGAGCTGCTTGCGGCGACTCAAACGCTTGTTGGTCCTGTGGAGATCGACCCTACGCCGCAGGAGGTCCCCTGGAGCGTGCCGCTTGACGAGGACCGGGAGCATGCTCACTACGATCCGGATCAGGTCTCTCGCTACTTTGCTACGGCCACCCAGGCCGCGCTCGTGTTGGGTGCTCTCCGCGCTCCCTATCGCGGCCGTTCCACGCCAGTCAACGCATGGTGGGGCTCGTTCGACCTAGCGGTGAATCTCTTCTCGGGACTGCCAGCGGACCCCCCGTCGGAGGACTTCATCATGCGCAACGCCATGAACGCCCAGGAGGTTGCGATCGGCTGGTGGCCAGGAGACGCTCGCTACGAGCGGGCCGCTTTCTATGCCTATGCCCACCCGGCGCCCGAGGGGTTTGCGAGCGCGACGCTCTCGCCTTCAGCCGCGCGCTGGGATGGAGAGCTTGGCGAGTACGTGCTCGACTGGGACGATGTTTGCGCGGCACCCGATCCCCATGCATTCGCGCTCGAGTTCGCCCTTTCAGCGTTTCGCCACGCCTGCCTCGTATGCGAATGGGACCCCGCTTTGCGGGCGAGCGCTGAGGGAACCCCGCCTCCTGTGGTCTGAGTGACGCTTAGGCCGCTTCGATCTGTCCTCGAAACCACTCCGATGGCTCGACACTCGCGCCCTCGGCGTGCACTCTGTCGGAAAGCCAGTGATCTGAAGTCACCACTCTGACCATTCCGGGCTCTGGCTCTTGCTTGAGCAAGCGCACGATCTCATCGTCGGCCGAGTCGCGCTTGGGTCGGGGGGCGTGCTTGACGACGATCACGGTGGAGCGGATCGGCGGTCTCGGGGGCTGCTCGAACACCACCGTGACATCCTCGCCACCGTAGGCCGCCCAGCGCTCGAGCATGTCGACGAGCCGCACCATCGCCGCGTGGCGGTCCTCCCACCACCCGTCGGGCCGGGTCCCGATCACGTTCATGCCGTCCACCAACCAGCGCATGCTCTCAGCCTATGCGTTTAGGACGTCCAGAGGCGACAGCTGTCATAGGGACTCATGGGCGGTTTCATGCTCACGCTCCAAGCTCAGGGCGCCAACAGAGCACACGCCGATGCTGCCCAGGGCGGCAACGATTATTGCGGCTGCCTGTGTGGCGGTGAGCACGTGTGCAGGCAAGCCCAAGGCCACCAGCGCGCTCGGTACGCCCAGCTGGGCAGAGGCGACCAGCCCGCTGGCTCGCGGCTGGCGCACGATCCGCGCTGCGATCAAGTGCACAAGCACATTGATGCTGACCAGCGCCGCTGCCAACCCGATTAGCGCGGGGTCGGAGAACAGTCCGCTCAGGTCCAAGCGGGCGCCAAGTACTACAAAGAACAATGGGATGAAGAAACCACCGGCGATTCCCAGCACCTCGTCGCTAAGTCGCTGGGGCCCTCCGATCGTGGCGACCATGAGTCCCGCTCCAAAGCCCGCGATCAGCAGACTGGCGCCACTGCGCTCGGTCAGCCACGCCAGTCCGAACAAGACGATCAAAGCGAGTCGCAGATCCACTGCCCAACCACGCTTCTTGCCAAGTTGCCTCACATTGCGTACCTCCGTGCGCGCGCGCACGCGCCGTGCAGCTGCCGACAACGCGAGCACGCTGACTGCCACGATCGCGCTCCCCGCCACGATCCGGCCGGTTTTTCCCGGCGCGAGCACCAGCGGCACCGCGATCATCGCGCCCACGTCGGCCACCGTGACCTGCGCCATCACGGCCAAAGTATCGGGCCCATGCAGCCCCCGTTCCTGAAGGATTGGCAACACCACCGCAGCCGAGCCTGAGGCGATCAAGACTGCATAAACGGCAGGGTGTCCGGCTCCCCCGATCGTCGACGCGAGCAGCCCACCGCCGACCGCGAGCAGAGCTACCAGCGCCGCTGCGGCGGCTCCCTTGCCGAGCGATTCCCGCAGACCCCGCTGGCGCAATGGAACGCTCATGCCGACCGCGAACATAAGCATCGCAAACCCGATTTCCGCCATGAACGAGAGCGTTGCGTTGCTTGGATCGATCGCTTTCAGGCCGGTCTGCCCGAGCAGGATGCCTGCCACCAGCTCGCCCACGACCACTGGTATCGCGCCCTTCCCGGCGGCGGCAAGGAAGGGTCCGACTAGGCCGCACAGGCCGATCAGGGCGAGGGTTCCGAAGCTCATCGAGGGTCATTCTGCTCTCTTCAGAGGACTGCAACCTTGCGTGCGGCGTGAACTTGGAGGGGCTTTTGGGACTGAGACCGCATCGATCCGGGTAGACGAGAGTTGTCTACATAGACACTGGTTGCTACACAGACGCTGGCTTGGGCCTGCTTTCGGAGGAGGATGGGATGACGTTGAGGGTTCGCAGTTTGCTTCTAGGGACGGTTGCATGCTTGGTGGTCGCGTTCTCTGCTTCAGCCGCGCAAGCGGCTAGTTTCGGCGTGGAAAGCTTCGTCGGGGCCAACTGCATCCAGAGCCAGGAAAACTGCGTCGAACAACCCGGCACAACATTTCCGAAGGAACCCAGCTTGACCGAAGCCCGAGAAGCCGGCTACACCCAGGCTGGCGGACATCCCCCCTGGGGAGTCACGGCCTTTAAGGTCAACACCGAAGGTGTGTTCCCCAACGCGGCGCCGGCAGGCATCTTGACAAGTGGTCCGGTGACCCATGTCCGCACCGACGTGGCCCCAGGTGTCAGCACCAATCCGGAGGCCGTGGCGAAGTGCTCCATGACTGAATTCGGCGGGGAAGCGCTTCCGGGCTCCGGCCTCTTCGTCGAACCAAAATGCGCTGCCGCAAGCGAAATCGGAGAAAACAAGGTAGTCATATGGCTTGGACCCGAACCGTCTCCGCTGGGTGGGGATTTGCCGATTCATGGCAAGGCTTACAACCTCGTGCAGCCCCAAGGTCGCGCGTCCGACTTCGGTGTTGCGCTCGAACTTCCGAAGCCGCTCACCGAAGCTAAGTTGAATGCCATATTCCACGGGACGCAGCCTGGGATCGAAAAAGCCCAGTACTTCGCGCATACCTTCATCGAAGGTGGCGTGGAATGGGCTGGCGACTACCACGATTACTACGAAATCAACGTCTCACCCGAACTGCCTCTGATTTCGTCTCGACTGAACCTCAAAGGCAACATTGTCGTGCCCGGAAACGAAAACGGTGGGTTCATCACGAACCCGAGCAATTGCGCAGGTCCGGGGCCCTTTACGACCAACACGGTGACACTCGAATCGGAGGCTGGTCAGAAAGCCGCACGAACTTATACGGCGCCTATCGGCACCGAAGGATGCAAAGGCGAACCTGGTTTCGCCGTCGTGCCATTCGCACCTACGCTCAAAGTTGAACCTGAAATAACTCAATCTGACGAGCCCACGGCTGTAACCGCCGGACTTGCACTGCCTCATGATCCGAGTCCTGCGGGTATCGACTCCTCGCAACTGAAGACGGCCACGATCACGCTGCCCGAAGGTATGACCCTAAATCCATCGGCCGCCACGGGCCTCAAGGCCTGTGCACCGACGCAAATCGGCATTAAAACGAGGAACCCCGTTACCTGTCCGCGTGACTCACGGCTTGGCAAGGTGACTCTCGTCGTGCCGGATCTTCCCGAAAATGAACCGCTTGAAGGTTTTATCTATCTGGGGGGAACCGAACCGATCACGGGCGGATCGGCCGCCGAACCTCAATACACGGTCTACGTCAACGCAGAATCGATTCGCTATGGCGTTTCCGTACGGCTTGAAGGTACTGTCAAGCCCAATCCGACGACTGGCCGGGTAACCACGGTATTCGACAACAACCCGGAACAGCCATTCAGTAACATCACGCTGGCCTTCAGTGGCGGTGCACTCGCACCGATTGCCAACCCGCTCGTATGCGGACCGGCCACGACCGATGCGAGCTTTGTCCCCTACGCGGGGACCGCGCCGGTGTCTCCGGTTGTACCTGCATTCACCGTAGACAGCAACGGTGGGCCCTGCGCCTCACCCCTGCCGTTCTCGCTCTCTCAGAGCACGTCAGCCAAACCCACCTCAGGTGGAGCTCCGACAAGCTTCACGTTCAACCTGGGCCGCGCCGACGGACAGCAATACCTATCCCACGTAAGTACAGCCCTCCCGCTTGGTCTTGTGGGCAAGATCCCCACGGTGCCGTTGTGCCCGGAACCACAGGCCTCGCTCGGCACGTGCTCCTCTGAAAGCCAGATCGGGACGGCGACCACGACGGTTGGCTCGGGCAGTGCACCTGTCCAGTTCTCCGGGCCGGTCTACCTCACGGGCCCGACTGGGAGCGCCCCATATGGACTGGTCACCGTGGTCAACGCGGCCGTGGGTCCGTTTAGCCTCGGCAACGTGATCGTGCGCAGCCGGATTGAAGTCGATCCGAGCACGGCCAGGGTAACCGTCGCAGGCGATATCCCGACTATCTTCAAGGGCATTCCCTTGCGCATGAAAACACTAAGCCTCGCCATCAACAGCCAGGGTTATCTCCTCAACCCAACGAATTGTGCCCAACTAACCACCGATTCAACGCTCACCTCGAGCTTCGGTGCGACCCAAGCCGTCTCGACGCCTTTCCAGGCGACCAATTGCAGTGGCCTGGCATTTGCTCCGAAATTCGGCGCCTCCACGAACGCGAAAACCTCGCGGGCAAACGGCGCGTCTCTGGTGACGAACGTCAATGTCCCGAATGGGGGTCAGGCAAACTTCAAGTCGGTGCTCGTGACGGTACCCAAGCAGCTGCCTTCGCGACTGAGCACCTTGAAAAATGCTTGCTTGGCAGCCGTCTTCGCCGCCAACCCAAGCTCTTGCCCGGCCAACTCAAAGGTGGGTACGGCCAGGATCAAAACACCGGTCTTGCCAGGTCAGCTGAGCGGGTCCGCCTACTTTGTCTCACATGGCGGAGCGGCATTCCCCGATCTCGATCTCGTGCTCAAGGGGGACGGTGTGACGATCATCCTGGTCGGCAACACCAACATCAGCAAAGGTGTAACGACGACCAATTTTGCCTCCACGCCGGACGTGCCGTTCACGGGCTTCGAACTGAACTTGCCCTCGGGCCCGAACTCGGCCGTCTCTGGGGTCGGCAACCTGTGCAAGCAGTCGCTCGTCATGCCCACCACGATCACCGCACAGAATGGCAAGGTGTTCAAGCAGAACACGGTCCTCAAAGTGTCGGCCTGTCCCGTGACCGTCGTCTCAAGCCACACGAAAGGCAACAAGGCGGTCGTGACCGTCAAGGTGCCCGCGGCCGGGCGTGTGAGTGGCGGCGGCCCGAACCTCAAAACGATCTATAAGAATCCCGGCAAAGCCAAGAAGGTGACACTCGAAGTGCCGCTCACGACCGGGCACCGCCCGATTGCGGTGAGTGTACGCATCGGCTTTGTGCCGAAGTCCAAAAAGGAAAAAGACTCGGTAGCTCACGCCGCGGTTCGCTTCAACTAGGTAGCGAATCACAGTCTTCGCGGGGCGCCTTGGGGGGTCGCCCCGCGAATCGGTGGTTAGGCTGTCTTACAGCGGGTATGCCCAAAGCGACATAGGTGGACGTCGCATGCGCCGGTCTGGCGTTGTGTAGGCGTGTCGTTTCAAATGGAGGGGACCACATGGGCTTCAGGGCGAGGACTTTGCTTGCGGCGATCCTGGTATGCGCGAGCGCGACGCTCTGGCTGCCGGCCGTCTCGGGAGCCTTCGGAGTGACCAAGTGGGAAGCAGGGACGTGTACGGAAAACAGCGAAGCTGCGCCCTGCAACGCCGAAACCCCTGGCAAGTACTACACACAAGCCGCCGGGCACCCCAACTTCGGCATCACCGACTTTAGATTCAAGACCAGCGGTGGCTCGGGCTCGGAAAAGCCGGAAGGCAACCTCAAGAACGTGCGCGTCGACCTCCCCGCTGGTCTCAGCGTCAACCCGTTCGCCACACCTCGTTGCAAGCTCTCCGAATTGGAAGGGTCAGGCTGCCCCGCGGACACCCAGGTCGGGGAAGTGCAACTGACCGCGCACCTCAATCTCACCGAAATCTTGGGGCAGCCGATTGGCACCACGATTGGACCACCGCTCACAAACGCGGCGGTCTACAACATGGAACCCCCGCCAGGCACACCGTTGGAAGCCGACTTTAAGGTGGCCTTGTTTGAAACGGTAGTGCACATAGTCGGAGGCATTGATTACGCCGGTGATTATCACGAGTTCTTCAAGATCAACGAAGTTCCCAAGACCCCAGAACTCGTCGAGTCACGCTTGATCTTCTTCGGCAAGACGCTCGGCAGTGGTGGCACACTGCCGTTCATCACAATGCCGAGTACCTGCTTGGGGCCGCAGAAGACGTCGCTTACGGTCGAATCCTATGAAGGCCAGAGGGAAACAAAGTCCTTCACCACTCCGGTGGGTGCGAGCGGCTGCGACAAAATTCCCTTCAAACCTACCGTCAAAGTGACACCCGCCACATCCCAATCGGACGAGCCCGATAGCTTGACGATCAAAGTAGAAGTGCCTCAGAACGCCGACCCCGAAGGCCTTGACTCCTCAATGCTCAGGGATGCTCGCATCACTCTTCCTGAAGGTATGACGCTCAACCCGGCGGCGGTCAATGGACTTGAAGCATGCTCGGACACCGATTTCGGCAAGGGCACGACCAACGAAGTCAAATGTCCCGCCGGGTCTCAGATCGGGACCACGACGATTGAAACGCCTGACCTTCCGCCTGGATCGCTAGCGGGGAACGTCTATGTTGGTCAGCCGAAGAGCAGCGATCCTGCGTCCGGTGAGGAGTACCGCATCCTGATCGACGCCGAGGCACCTGGCTATGGCGTGTCTGTGCGCCTGGAAGGCCACGTCAGCGCTGATCCTGCCACCGGCCGCCTCACGACCGCTGTGCTCGAAAATCCCCAAGTCCCATTCAGTGACTTCATCGTCAACCTGAGCGCGGGTACCCACACACCTTTGGCCAACCCGCTTGCTTGCGGGCAGGCGGTCACCAATTCGAATCTCACGCCCTACAGTGGCAACGCCGCCGCCGAGCTGCTCGAATCCTTCTCGGTCGATTTCGACGCCAAAAGTGGCACTTGTCCCTCGCCGTTGCCGTTTGCCCTCGTCCAGAGCGCCGCGACGGCTCCCGCGACAGGAGGAGCGAACACCAGCTTCAATTTCGCACTCGCCCGAGGAGAAGGCCAGCAATACCTCTCAAAGGTTGCCACCGTCCTGCCGCCGGGTCTCGTTGGCAAGATCCCGTCGGTCACGCTCTGTGGCGAACCCCAAGCCGAAAAGGGAGAATGCACGGCCGCCAGTCAGATGGGCACTGCGGCCGTCTCACTCGGCTCCGGGCCCAATCCGCTGGCGCTCCCAGGCACCGCATATCTGACGGGCGGCTACGGTGGCGCTCCCTATGGCCTATCCGTCGTGGTGCCGGCCGAAAAAATCGGGCCGTTCGACTACGGCAGGATCGTCACGCGAGCCGCCATCAACGTGGAACCGCTGACTTCGCGCATCGTGATCACCAGCCAGTTGCCGACGATCGTCGGTGGAGCCCCGCTGCGCCTGCGCACACTAAGCGTGAGCGTCAACCGTGCCAACTTCACGGTCAATCCGACGAACTGTGGGCCCTTAACTACCAATACGACATTGACCTCTACGTTCGGGTCAATCCAATCGCTCGCGACACCATTCCAAGTGACAGGCTGCGACGCGCTCCCCTTCGCTCCCAAGCTCACGGCCTCCACAAACGCGAAGACGTCGAAGGCCAATGGTGCGATCCTTGTGGTCAAGGTCGCCTACCCTGCCGGCTCGCAGGCCAACATCAAGTCGGTGCTCGTAGACCTGCCCAAGCAGCTCCCCTCGCGCATCAGTACCTTGAACAAGGCCTGCCCTGAAGCCACCTTCAATGCCAATCCGTCGGCGTGCCCACCATTGTCGAGCGTAGGCACAGCCACAGTCACGACACCAGTGCTGCCCGGCAAGCTGACTGGACCCGCGATATTCGTCTCTCATGGCGGTGCGGGCTTCCCCGACCTCGACTTGGTGCTCAAAGGGGACGGCGTCACGGTGATCCTGGTCGGCAACACCAACATCAGCAAAGGCATAACCAGCTCCACCTATGCCGCTGTGCCGGACGTTCCCATCTCGAGCTTTGAAGTGAGATTGCCGACAGGCAAGGACTCGGCGCTTGGTGCCGTGGGGAGCCTTTGCAAGAACACGCTCCTCATGCCCACCACGATCACAGCCCAGAACGGCAAGCTGATCAAACAGAACACGAAAATCGCGGTGGGTGACTGCCCGATCACAGTTCTCTCCCACCGCATTCGCGGTAACCAGGCGATCGTCACCGTCAAGGCTCCCGCAGCCGGACGTGTGAGCGCGGGTGGCAAGGACTTGTTGACGCGCTACAAGCATCCCGGCAAAGCCAAGAACGTGACGATCGCTGTGCCCCTGTCGCGTGCCGGCGTCAAAGCACACGCCTCGCACCGTCGACTCAAGCCTTGAAGCTGCGTCTTGGCTTCGTGCCGAAGGCCAAGAAAAGCCCGAAATCCTCAGCGTCTGTGACGGTTGTCTTCACGTAGGACCGGCAGCGGGGGGCTTCTCCCAGGGCCCTCCGCTGCATAAATCGTCGCGTCAGCTCGCTAGATTGGAGGCATGGGCAATGCCCCCGCCAATGGCAGCAGCGAACATGAGCTTGATCTGGGCCCTGTACTTGCGGGCGTGCGCCGGCTAACGCTGCTTGCCGACACCGCTGAGGACAGCGATACGGTATTTGCCGCCTTGGCCCGCGAGCTGATCGCGACAATGGGCGCCGAGGAGGTTCACATCCATCGCCTCGCCCCTCCCGAGGAGGAGGAACTGGTGGTCGTGCACATGCTCGGAGGGGATGGCCGCCTGAGCTACTTGCAGTCGCACTCAGAGCGCCCGCCCGGAGTGAGCTGGGTGGCGAGTACGGGCCGCAGTTTTCTCGCGGTCGGCCCGCGTGAGCTCACCGCGAGCGTTCCACGCTTGTCGATAACGGCGCCGCCCTCCAGCGGCGTGACTGGTTGCGCCTTGCTCTCGCCGCTGTCGCTCTCCGGTCAGGTTGAGGCTGTGGTGGTGCTCGTAAGGCGCGAGTCGGAGCCCTATGACGAGCGTTCGATCGAGGAGGCCACAACGCTTGTAGACCAGGCGGCCACCGTGCTTGCGCTTGTTTGCGCCCGCGCCGAAGCCGGGACGGACTCGGTCGCTGGATGTCTCAACCACCGCGCGATGCGCCGCCGCTTGCACGAGGAGATCGGCCGTGCGGAGCGGGCGGGCGGGCGTCTGTCGTGCGTGATCGTGGATCTCGACGACTTCAAGCTCGTCAACGATCGTTATGGCCACCAGGCGGGAGATTCGATCCTGCGCCAGGTCGCCCAAGCCTTGATGGGTGAGTTCCGGGCGTTCGACCGCGTGGCACGCTATGGCGGCGACGAGTTCGTTGTGATCCTCCCCAATGCTGACATGGAGAGCGCGATCGCCGCCGCTGGGAGAGCGCTCGAGCGCATGCGCAAGGTCCTCTTCCCAGACGGATCGCGCGGAGTATCGGCGTCCATGGGGGTCGCCGAATGGCAGCCCTCGATGACAGAGGATCAGCTGCTCGAGGTCTGTGACAGCGCGCTGTTGCAAGGCAAGCGCAACGGCAAGGGCAATGTTACGGGTGCGGTCGCGAGTGCACTCGGCGAACAACGCCCGGTCGTTCGTTGAGACGGCCGGCTCTGCGAGACTGGGGGCCGCAAGCAAACCCCGCGAGAGAGCCCGGAGACCGGCATGACTGAGAACAGCTTTGGCGCACGGCAAACGCTTGAGGTTTCAGGGCGCGAGTACGAGATATTTCGCCTCGATGTCCTACAAGAGCGCTTTGATGTGGCGCGCCTGCCGTTCTCCTTGAAGGTCCTGCTCGAGAATCTCCTGCGCACCGAGGGCAACGGCTCTGTAAATGCCGCGGACATCGAGGCGCTCGCGAGCTGGGACGCGAAGGCCAAGCCCAGCAAGGAGATCGCCTTCACGCCGGCCCGAGTCCTGATGCAGGACTTCACCGGAGTGCCGGCTGTGGTGGATCTCGCCGCGATGCGCGACGCGATGGCGGCCATGGGGGGAGATCCCGCCAAGATCAATCCGCTCGTGCCGGCTGAGCTAGTGATCGACCATTCCGTTCAAGTGGACGCCTTCGGCACGCGCGACGCGTTTCGCTTCAACGCGGAGCGTGAGTTCGAGCGCAACCAGGAGCGCTACTCGTTCCTGCGCTGGGGCCAAGGAGCGTTTGATGACTTCGCGGTCGTGCCACCGGACACGGGCATCGTGCACCAGGTCAACCTCGAGTATCTCGCCCGCGTGGTCTTCTCGACCGATGGGGGTGTCCGCTCGGACGCTGCCCTAGGCGCGCGCGTAGGGCAGCCAAATGAGAGTTCCCCGATCCAGGCCTATCCCGACACGCTTGTGGGAACCGACTCGCACACGACGATGGTCAACGGCTTGGGCGTGCTCGGCTGGGGCGTTGGTGGAATCGAGGCCGAGGCGGCGATGCTTGGACAGCCGATGTCGATGCTGATTCCCCAGGTGCTCGGCTTCAAGTTGCATGGCTCCCTGCCCGAGGGCGCTACCGCTACCGACCTCGTGTTGACCGTCACAGAGATGCTGCGCGAGCGTGGCGTGGTGGGCATGTTCGTGGAGTTCTACGGCGCGGGCTTGATCGGCTTGCCGATCGCCGACAGGGCCACGATCGGCAACATGTCGCCCGAGTTCGGCTCGACCTGCGCGATCTTCCCCGTCGATGCGGAGACCTTGCGCTACCTGGAGCTCTCAGGGCGCCCGTCCGAGCGCATCGAGCTGGTCGAGGCCTACGCGCGCGAGCAAGGGCTATGGCATGACGAGGACTCTGAGGAGCCCACCTTCTCCGATTTGATTGAGCTCGACCTGGGCGAAGTCGTGCCGAGCATTGCCGGGCCCAAGCGCCCCCAAGACCGGGTCTCCCTGACCGACGCCAAGCGCGCCTTCGGCGAGTCCTTGAAAGGCCTGCTGCCCGAGTCCGACGGCGACGACGATGCCTTGGGAGGGACCTTCCCGGCGAGTGACCCCACGGCCTCTCAGGAGCCCTCCAACGGCGACGGGGCACGTGACCCGCACGCCGGCACATATGGCGAAGGCAAGACCGGTGGGGGGAGCGAGGCGGCTGCTGCGGGCGCCAAGGCGAGCGGGATGGGTGGTGTTGCCGAAATGGCTGCCCCAGGCGTGCGCGTAGGGCAGCCCATCGCGTTGACAATGGCCGACGGCCGGGAGACAACGCTCGACCATGGTCATGTGGTGATCGCCGCGATCACGAGCTGCACCAACACCTCCAACCCGTCGGTCATGATTGGCGCGGGCATCCTCGCCCGCAATGCTTTGGCACGAGGTCTGCAGAGCAAGCCGTGGGTGAAGACCTCGCTCGCGCCGGGCTCGAAGGTGGTGACCGAATATCTCGACAAGGCGAGCCTGACCGAGTCGCTTGAGCAGCTTGGCTTCGACCTCGTGGGCTACGGATGTACCACCTGCATTGGCAACTCGGGGCCTCTGCCGGAGGAGGTCTCCAAGGCGGTCGCGGAGGGTGATCTGGCTGTGGTGTCGGTGCTCTCTGGCAACCGCAACTTCGAGGGACGCATCAATCCCGACGTGAAGATGAACTACCTCGCCTCGCCCCCTCTCGTCGTGGCTTATGCCTTGGCGGGCACTATGGACGTTGACATCGTCAGCGAGCCCCTTGGTCAGGACGAGCAGGGCAAAGACGTCTACCTACGCGACATCTGGCCATCCGAGCACGAGGTGGCCCAGACGATCGAGCAGGCAATCCACTCGGACATGTTTAGGGCAAGCTATGGCGAGGTGTTCGCGGGGGACGAGCGCTGGAATACGCTCGAGGTGCCCGAGGGCGACCGCTTTGCTTGGGCAGAGGACTCCACTTATGTGCGCTTGCCTCCCTACTTCGAGGGGATGCCCGCTCAGCCTGAGTCGCTCTCAGACATACAGGGCGCACACGTGTTGGCTTTGCTCGGCGACAGCGTCACCACCGACCACATCTCGCCGGCAGGCTCGATCAAGCGCGATGGCCCCGCCGGGGCCTACTTGCAAGAGCACGGAGTTGCACCGCGAGACTTCAACTCATATGGCTCGCGGCGTGGCAACCACGAGGTGATGATGCGCGGCACGTTCGCCAACATTCGCCTGCGCAACCAGCTGGCCCCCGGCACCGAGGGGGGCGTCACATTGCACCTCCCCGGAGGTGAGCAAATGTCGATCTATGACGCCGCCATGCGCTACGCCAAGGAAGGGGTGCCGCTGGTCGTGCTCGGCGGCAAGGAGTACGGCTCGGGCTCATCGCGTGACTGGGCAGCCAAGGGCACCAAGCTGCTCGGTGTGCGCGCTGTGATCGCCGAGAGCTTTGAGCGCATCCACCGCTCCAACCTGATCGGTATGGGGGTCCTGCCGCTGCAATTCCCTGCGGGGGAGTCGGCCTCGAGCCTGGGCATCGATGCACATGAGCAATTCGAGGTGAGTGGGTTCTCAGGTCCGCTGAACGCGGGCGAGCTGCCCAAGACGTGCATGGTGAAGGCGGGCGAGGTGGAGTTCGAGGCGACCGTGCGCATCGACACGCCCAAGGAGGCCGACTACTTCCGCCACGGAGGCATCCTCCAATACGTTCTGCGCGGGCTGCTCGCGGCATGAGCAAGGTCACAACGACGCCGAGCACGATCACTACACGACTCTGAGCGAAGCCACAACGACGACTCAACCCGGGAGAGACGCTCCATGAACGAGTTCACCCAGACCCTGCGCGACCTGTTGGCCGCACGTGGGCCCTCCGGCTACGAGACAGCTCCCGCCTCCGTATGGAGCACAGCAGCACAAGCCTTCGGTGCGCAAGTGCAGACAGACGTAGTGGGGACTCCCTCGGTAAGGGTGCCTGCGCGCGCACGTGGGGAGACCAGTGGGGACACACACACGGCATCCCAAGGTGGACAGGAGAGCTCCCAACCCGCGGCTGAGAGTGCCCGGACCGCGATTGAGAGCGCCGCCAGTGAGCCAGGGGCCAGACGCCTGATCGTGATGGGCCACATCGACGAGATCGGCCTGATCGTGACCCACATTGACGATGAGGGTTATCTGTGGTTCAGGGAGGTGGGCGGCTGGGACGCCCAGATCCTCGTGGGCCAAAGAATCGTATTGGCTACGCGCGCGGGCGAGATTCCAGGCGTGATCGGCAAGAAGCCGATCCACCTGTTGCGCGATGAGGAGCGCAAAAAGGTGGCCGAGGTACGCGACCTACACATCGACATAGGCGCCAAGGACGGCGACCAGGCACGCGAACTGGTGCGCATAGGCGACGTTGCGGTGATCGATGGCGATCCAGTTGAACTGCCCAACGGGCGGATCGCCTCACGTGCGCTTGACAATCGGCTCGGCTCGTTCGTCGCTCTCGAGGCTGCACGACTTGTGGTAGAGGCGGGTGGACTCAACGATTGGGAGCTGGTGGCGGTGGCAGCCGCCCAGGAGGAGACCACCTTCGGTGGCTCGCGCACGAGTGCGTTCTCACTGAAGCCAGATGCGGCGATCGTGGTGGACGTGACCCACGCCACCGACGCTCCCGGGATTGACGTCAAGGAGTCCGGCAAGCACGAGCTCGGCTCTGGTCCCGTTCTGAGTAGAGGTTCAACGCTCAACCCGCGACTTTCGGAGCTGCTCTATGAGACGGCGGAGAGCGAGAAAATCGAGTTCACCGTGGAGGCGATCGGACGCAATACAGGCACCGACGCCGACGCTGTCCACCTCAGCCGTGGCGGTGTGCCCACGGCGCTCGTATCGATCCCTTTGCGCTACATGCACTCGCCAGTCGAGCTAGTGCAACTGGATGACGTGCACGCGGCCGCTGCTCTCATCGCAGCGGCCGCGCTTCGGCTTGACGCCGAGACGTCGTTCGTTCGTTAGGCGGTTGCGGCCTCAAGCTCCGTCATCGGGTTGATCTCATAGGCGCTTCCGGGGGCGCCGCCGAGCGCGAGCATGCGCAGGCCCTTGGGCCCCGCGAAGACCTTGCGCTTGGGCTCGGGGCCGACGCGCACGAACAGGTCGGGCTCGAGCTCCACCCGCTCATCCTCGATCTCGATCCAACCGGAACCACCGATCGCGAGGAAGACCTCCTCTTGGCCACTCTCGGCGTGATCGTGCAAGGGGTAGTCGCTGTAGTCCGGCGGTAGCTGGATCACTTGCATGCCGAACGAGGTGACGCCGAGCTCGGCTCGGGCCTTTACGAAGCCGCCGCCAAACGCGGCCTCCATGTCGCCGATTCGCTTCGCTGTGTAGTCGCTCACGGGTGTCTCCTGTCTTGGTGGGGGATGGTTGCTTTTTTTGAGGGGGACGACGTTCGTACGTACCGCAATCAGCCGGCATCCTGCTCGCTCACAAGTCCGGCCGGCTGGAGGACGGGCTTGTCGGTGGGCATGATGATCCCGAGCTGGCGCGACTGAGCCAAGACAGTGCCGTCGGCGGCCCAGATCACACCGTCCTCCTCGAACAGGCCGTCGTGAAGCAGGCGCGTGTCGAAGACGCTCAGACAGAGCGCAGCCGGGTCGCAATCACAGTCGGAGATCGCTTGGCGGAAATGGATCGTCAAGTCCACGGTTGGGCTGATCGCGGGGGAATCGAGCGCGATGAATGAGGGTGGAAACCAGGCATCGCAGAACAACGCCAAGGACAGAGCGTCCACAGGGCGTGGCTCGGGCAGGCCGATCCAACCCCCGATCCGCATCGGGGCGCCGCTGCCGGCGAATGGGACGGCACCGACACGCGGCTGCATGACCAGTTGATGGGTGAACTCGGGTGCCCCCTTGAACAGCTTCGGCGTGGAGCGCCGCTCGGCATCGGGCAAGGCCAGCTCGGGCATCGGCAGTTCGTTGGCGCCCGGTGCCTCCCACGGAACAGAGAAGGCGGCCAGGGCCAAGGCAGTCACCTTGCCGGCTTGCTGCATGCGGGCGGAGAGCGTGCTGAGCGAACGTCCTTGGCGCTCCACGGTGGTGTGGATCTCGATCGGTCCCGGCTCCGGAGAGCGTGTGTAGTGGATCGTCAGCGAGCGGGGCGTGCGCCCAGGATCATCCACCGCCAAGGTAAGGGCACGCAGCAACATGGCCGCCAAATAGCCGCCGTGCGGGCCTCGTCCAGCGCGCCAGCCGGGAGCGATATCGGCGGCGAACAGTGTCTCGCCGCGAGCTTGTGCGTCGCCACTGGTCACATCCTCGATGCGCCTGACGGCTGTGTCGCGGTCGAACACCGTGTCCATGCACGGCGAGCATATCGGTCGACAGTCGAACTGGCTGTCTGGCCAGTCTGGTCTGATGGGGACGGCGAATGCTGGGTAGCGCGCGCGTCGCGTCTGGACGGCGCTCGGATCAGCTAGGCGGCGCTCGGATCAGCTAGGCGCGCTCGGATCAGCCGTCTAAGGCCGCGGCCGTTGCGCGTGAACTGGCTCGGGTGGCCTCAGCCGCGCACGAGGCGCTTGTAGCTGATGCGGTGTGGCCGGTCGGCCGCTGCGCCGAGGCGCTCGTGGCGGGCTTCCTCATACGCCTCGAAGTTGCCCTCGAACCAGGTCACTTGGGAGTCGCCCTCGAAGGCCAGCACGTGCGTGGCGATCCGGTCCAGGAACCAGCGATCATGGGAGATGACCACGGCGCAACCGGGGAAAGCAAGCAAGGCTTCCTCGAGCGCGCGCAAGGTATCCACGTCGAGGTCATTTGTAGGCTCGTCGAGCAGCAAAAGGTTGCCGCCGGAGCGCAATAGCTTGGCCAAGTGCACCCTGTTGCGCTCTCCACCCGAGAGCTTGCCGATGCGCTTTTGCTGGTCTTGCCCCTTGAAGTTGAAGCCGGCCGTGTACTGGCGCGAGTTGACCACTCGCTCGCCTACCTTGAGGTGGTCAAGGCCATCGGAGATCTCCTCCCATACCGTCTTATTCGGATCGAGCGCGTCGCGTGACTGATCGACATAAGCGAGTTGCACCGTGTCGCCCAGCTCGAGCGTGCCCTCGTCGGGTTGCTCCTCGCCGACGATCATGCGAAACAAGGTGGTCTTACCAGCGCCGTTGGGACCGATCACGCCGACGATGCCCGCGCGGGGCAGATCGAATGAAAGCTCGTCGATCAACAGGCGCTCCCCGAAGCCCTTGCGCAAGCCATCGGCCACGAGCACCTTGGCTCCCAGGCGTGGGCCTGGGGGAATGTGGATCTGGACCTCATCGAGCTTGACGTTGCGCTCCTCAGCGACCAGCTCCTCGTAGCGCGCTAGGCGGGCCTTTGACTTCGTGCGCCTGCCCTTGGGGTTGGTGCGCACCCACTCAAGCTCCGCGGCGATGGTGCGCTCGCGACCCTTCTCAGAGCGCTCTTCTTGGGCAAGTCGCTTCTGCTTCTGCTCGAGCCAACTGGAGTAGTTGCCCTCATAGGGGATGCCCTTACCGCGGTCGAGCTCGAGGATCCAGCCGGCCACGTTGTCAAGGAAATAGCGATCGTGGGTGACTGCCACGATGGCGCCCTTGTAGTCGGTGAGGTGGCGCTCCAGCCAGTCAACCGACTCGGCGTCGAGATGGTTGGTGGGCTCGTCGAGCAGCAACAGGTCGGGTGCGCTGAGCAGCAGCCGGCAGAGCGCCACCCGGCGACGCTCGCCACCGGAGAGCGCGCTCACGTCGGCATCAGGCGGGGGCAGGCGCAGGGCATCCATCGCGTACTCGAGCTGTGTGTCCAAGTTCCAGGCGTCGGCCGCTTCGATCTTTGCCTGAATCGCGCCGAACTCCTCCGCGGTCTCATCGGAGTAGTTGGCGGCCAGCTCGTTGAAGCGGTCGAGTAGGGCGCGCGTTGGCGCTACTGCCTCTTCCACGTTGCCCTTCACATCCTTTGACTCGTCCAAGTGGGGCTCTTGCTCAAGCATTCCCACAGTCGCGCCGGGGGCGAGCATCGCTTCGCCGCGATAATCCTGGTCAACCCCGGCCATGATGCGCAGTAGCGTCGACTTGCCTGCACCGTTGTAGCCGAGCACGCCGATCTTCGCGCCTGGGTAGAAGGCGAGCGTGATGTCGTTGAGCACCGTCTTATCGGGCGGGTGCAGCTTCGACAGGCGGTGCATCGTGAAGATGTATTGCGAGGACATTGGCACGGAGGATATGAGGTCCCGCGCCGGTTGCCCCCACCGATGGCAGGGATTGACGTGGGCGGGATTGTTTTTTGGGATTGGGCCGGGTTTTCGCAGGGGGTTTCACCGCGCTACAGGCCGGCACGCCCTGTGGCGCGCCGGTCTGTGCCGCAGGCGCTCGGTAACGTGTTGGAGTCATGCCTGGGGTGATCCTCGATATCGAGCAGCAGATGCTCCTCTTGGAGATCGAGCCACCTTTTGACAAGCGCGAGGTTCAGCTCGCGCGGCGCAAGATGGCCAAGCGCTGGCATCCCGACATTGCGCCCGCGGGCAAGCAGTTCGAGCACGAGCGCCACCTGAAGGCGATCAACGAGGCCGCCGACCACCTGATGCGCCTCGCGGAAACCTCGCGCGGAGGCAAGGTCTCGCGCAACGCCGTCAAGGTCAGCGCCGCCGCGGCGCGCCAAGCGCGCGAAGAGGCCGGCAGACGCGCCTATGAAGCCGAGCAGCGCGCGCGTACACACGCGGCTGACCGCGCGCGCAATGACCCTTTCGGCAGCAGGGTGCCCGATCACTCGGTGGTGCACCGCTACGCACGCTGCCAGTCCTACCCCGAGTGGGGCGTGGGGACGGTCGAAGGCATCTACTTCACTGGCGATTCCGCCGAGGATCAGGACGTCCAGCAGTGGGCACGCGTGAAGTTCTCCCATGGGGTCAGGACTGTGCCCGCAGGGAGCATGAAGTTCGTGGACTTCTCAAAGCCAGACCCCGCCGAGGAGCGCGTTGAGCGCTTCATGACGGCTGCGCAGCGGGCGATGGCCGAAGGCGAGTACGTCTTGGCGGCGCAGCGGCTTGTGTATGCGCGAGACGCCGAACCGCGCAATGTGGGTGTGCTGCGCTTGATGACGCTCGCTTTCTGGCAGGCCGGCAACCTAGAGGCGGCGGCACGCTCGGTCCGTGACTGGGCGCGCGTGGACGGCGCTCGCCCTGCTGCACACCGCTTTGCCGCCCGCATCTACGAGGACATCGGCGCGATCGACTTGGCCGCCGAGGCTGCCCAAAGAGCAGCTGAGCGCGGACCGACGGACGTGGGCGCATGGGAGCGCCTGGGGCGGTTGAGGCTGGGCTTGCTCGACCGCGAGGGCTCTCTACAGGCATTCGACCAAGCACTCAAGCTGGGCGCCAACGGTGAGGTACACGATCTGGTCGCACAGGCACTTGCGCTCGAGCCGCGCATGAGTCAGACGGCATGAGGATGTTGATCTCCGTGGACTTGGCTGGAAGGCAAGGAGTTGGGGCTGTGTTCATTCTTGAAATTTTGCAATAGTGACTACGGCTGTATATGCAATAGCAAAATTTCAAAAAAGAGAACACTCCTACCTTCCCTATATGTCGGGGCGTTCTCGCATCGGGCATCTCTTTCCTTCAGATGAGTAGGGACCTAATAAACCGATTGGTCTCATGCCACCGCGCGCAGGTGCCGATATGGCTGGCCCGCCAGCTCACGCGCCAAGGCATCCACGATGCCCTCGTCCTCTTCCTCGCGCCCATCGGTAACGGCGCCGATGATCGCGCGCTTGCGCTCCAACAGGGTTGCCATCGTCTCGTCGATCGTGCCCGCGGCCAGTAGATACCAGGCGTTGACCGCGTCTTGCTGGCCGATGCGGTGGCAACGGTCCTCCGCTTGGTCGTGCTTGGCGGGCGTCCAGTCAAGCTCAAGGAAGGCCACGTTCGAGGCCTGCGTGAGCGTCAAGCCTTGACCGGCGACCTCGATCGAGCACACGATCAGCTGATTCTCCGAGCTGTTGGCGGCTTGAAAGGCGCTCAGTGAGGCGTCTCTTGCGGCGTGGCTGTCCTCGCCGAGGATGTGCAGGGCATGGGGGAAGCGCTCGATCACGGCGCGCTGGACCTCGCGGTGGCGGGCGAACACCACCAGCCGCTCGCCGGAAGTGCAGAAGTCGTGAATCCAGGCGAGCGCAGCATGCAGCTTTCCGCGTGCGGCAAGCATCTTCAGGGCGTTGAGTCGTACGAGTCGCTCCGCGCGCAAGGCGGCAGCGATTTTCGCGTCGAGCTCGCCCAGGTCGAGTGGGCGCGAGCGCAGCCACGCGATCACGTCGGTCTCCGCCAATCGGTACTCCGCTTCGTTATCGAGCTCCACCGGCACGACCGTGCGCGTCTTGGCGGGGAGCTGGGGCAGCACGTCGGCCTTCAAGCGACGCACGAAACAGCGCGAGCGCAAGTGCCAGTGCAGGCGCACATGGGCGTCCGCTCCCTTAAAGCGCCGCCCGAACTGGGCGCCTGAGCCGAAGTCGGCGAGCCGTCCAATGATGCGCAACTGGGCGATCAGCTCAGGCGGACGGTTCATCACGGGGGTGCCCGTCAGCGCCAGTACAAGGCCTTCGTTTGGCACCGTCGCCGCGAGGCGTGCCACGGCCTGGGTGCGCTTGGCGGCCGCGTTCTTGCAGTAGTGCGACTCGTCGAGCACTAGCGCCTTCGGTTTGAGCGCCGCCAACGCGGGTCCACGGGCGGCGAGGATGTCGTAGTTGACGACGGTGATGTCCGCGGGATCGATTGGCTTGACCAAGTTGGCGCCCAGCTCGGACGCGGAGGGGATGGCTTCGGAGGTGGAGGGGATGGCTTCGGAGGTGGAGGGAACGACTTCGGAGGTGGAGGCACTCGACGTGCTCAGATCCTTGGCGCCATCGTCTTGGCTCGTCGCGACATCCGGGCGTGGGCGCTTAGAGCCCGTGCCGCTAAGTGCTTGGGCCGTGCGCTCTGGCAGCCAACGCTCGATCTCGCGCATCCAGTTGAGCTTCAGGCTGGCCGGGCACACCACGATTGCCGGATAGGCCCCGTCGGCCTCGATCGTGGCAAGCGCCTCGATGGTCTTGCCAAGACCTTGCTCGTCGGCAAGGAACGCGCGGCGCTGCTCCAGCAGGTAGGCCACGCCTGCGCGCTGAAACGGCTTCAGCTCACCGCCCAGGTTTGCCAGCGCCGCCGAGGGCATGGCCTCGAGTGTCGCGTCGGTTGCGGCAGACAGCGCAACCAGCCCGGCCGCGCGCGCGTGCTGCTCGCGGATCTCCTGCAACACCACGAGCGCGTCCGGCTCGATCCAGATGTCGCGCTCGGCCAGGAAGGCATCCAGCTCCTCCACACAGAAGGGGTCAGCGCGAATCGAGGGCAGCTGAGCGTGATCGCGATTACGCGAGTAGGGGCGCCTGCTGGCCCCAGCGGGCCGGTGAGATGTTGCACCGGCGAGAGCCCCGAAAGCTTCCAGTTGGCTTATGTCGTGACCAGGGGCGAGTACGAAGGTGGGATCCTCGTGTACGGCCGACACCTCGAGGATCGCGGGCGGCGCCGGACGGCCTTCCTTCAAGGCTGCCACGCATCGCCGCGCCGCGGGAGTGGTGAAGCTGCGCACGCGCTCCTCGAGTGCTTGCCACGACTCGAGCGTGAGTGGCACGGTCACTCCCCCGGGGGCGCTCACGGCTCGTTCGCGCAGCTCCGGGGCCAGTCCCGCGGGATCGCCCAACAGCAAAAACACCGGCTCCTCTGGGGGGCCCGTCACGTCGATTGTGCCGCTCCAAGTCGTCGCCCGGGCAAGCCAACTCTGCGCACGTGGATCGATGCCTGCCATCTCCAAGTGCTCGAGCAACTCCACGATCAGATGGGCATCGTGCTCGACGGCAGCCAGTGCAAAGCTCCCCTCAGGACCCTCGGCGGTGCGCAGTCCCGCGCGCCCGGCGAGTACGCGCGCGAGCGGAGCATGGTCGGCGGCGATCAAAACCCAGTGCTGCTTACGTCGATCGCGACGCAGCTCCACGTCGTAGCTCATCCCCCCGGGACCTGAGCCTTCACCAGACCTGGCCGCCGGGCGTTGGGAGACCTCAGTCAGGGCGTGCGCGGCGTCTTCGCTGAGCCGCAGCCTGCCCGCGTCTGCCGGCAGCGTGTCCACGAGTTGCGCCGCCTGCGGGTCAAGCGGGATCAAGGCCCGCCCGATCGTCGGCAGCTCATGCGCGTCAGGGTGCTCAAGCAGCGCTGCCACGACATCAGGTGCCTTATCGGTCGCGAACGTCAGCCACCAGCTCTCGTTGGGGCGTGCCACGTCGAGCACGCACTCGTCGTGTCCGCGCCGTCCCCGATGGCGTTCGAGCGCGCGCGCGAGTGGCTCGCTCACGGTTGCCTTGCGAGGCAAGCTCTCGAGCAGCAGCGACACGGCCTGTGCGCGCTCGGGATCCAGCGGCACGATCCAAGCGCGCTCGCCCGGGTCCCAGCGGCGACCCGGTATCGCGCGCAACAGCTTGCGCAGCACGTCGTCATAGGGGAAGCGCAGTACCGCCTCGCCCTGCTCGAGCGTTGCTTGGAGGTAGGTCATGACCTATGGACGATAGGCCGCCCCGGGGATGGCCGGGTCGGGTCGAGGCGCGAGTCCACGCAAGTTGCGGGTTGTCCGCGGCTCCTAGGCGAGGATGTTCACGGCTCGGGAGACGATCAACCCGATTGTCACCAGCGACACGAGCGCCTGTACGCCCATCGTGCTCTTTGCCACCGAGCTAAGCGGCATCGTGTCGGTGGGCGAGAAGGCGGTCGCATTGGTGAGCGACACATACAGATAGTCGATGAACTTGGGGCGCCACTCCTTCGGCTCAATGCGGTCATCGCTCATCTGGGGAAACAAGAAGTCCGGCGGCCCATCGTGCCCCGCAGCGCGCTTACCGGCTCCACCACGGTCCATCTCCCAGTAGAGCAGCCCAAAGATCAGGAAGTTGGTCATCCAGATCAATACGCCCGAGACGATCAGTTCACGTCCTTGCTCCACGTTGTGGTGCAACAGATAGTGGGTCAACGCGGCTAGCGAATAGATGTTGGCGATGCCCACGAAGCCCGTTAGCCCGAGTGCGAAGCGACGTCGGCCCTTGTGCTCATGCTCGAGCTCATGCGGCGTGGCTAGGAACATGCCTAGCAGCAGTGCTGCCTCGAGGCTTGGGATCAGCCATATCGGCCCCACTGTAAGCCGCGCGGGCAGTGCGAACTGAAGTCCGATCGCCGCCAAGATCGTGGCCTGGGCCGGCCAGAATGGCTCGCTTGCCGGTGGCGGGGGGTAGGGGCGGCCTGGTGGGGAGGAGGTTTCCTGAGCCACGCTGAGAGAGTAAGAGTCGTCTCGGCGGCCCAGTCCTCTTTCCGCGGTCATCGGCGCCCTTCGCGGGCATGTGCCGAAATTCAGCTCCCCGCGGCCCGCGCCCCGTCGCGCGGGCGCGCTCAGCCCTCATTAAAAGCTTTCGGACTCCGGTCGCCGCCGGGATTGCGCGCTAGCCTGGTAATAGTGGGAATCGAGAGCCCCGTCCATCTGCTGTTCCTCGGCGCCGTCGCCTTGATGGTGCTCGGCCCCAAGCGCCTGCCCGAACTGGCGCGCGCGCTTGGCAAGGGCATCCGCGAGTTCCGCGAGTCGATTGACGTAGGGGCCAACGAGGACGAGAAGAAGTAGATCCGCCTCAGCGCGACAAGAAGTGGTAGGTCCGCACCACGCCGTCTAGAAGAAGTGGACCCGGACCAGTAGCGACGACGGGGGTAGGTCCGCCCCAACGGATACCGTCCGGCGGTGCGCTTGATCGTCGCCCGCTGTGAGGTCTCCTATATCGGCCGCACCACTACCGTCCTGCCCGAGGCTGTGCGCTTGCTCATGTGCAAGGGCGACGGCACCTTCATGGTGTGGGCCGATGGCGGCTCGCCGAACGTCAAGCCTTTGAATTGGATGACCCCGCCCACGGTACTCTCCGAGGAGCACGACTCCGACGGTACTTTGACACGCTTGATCGTGCGCAAGCAACGCGATGAGGAGCGCTTGGAGATTGCGATCGCCGAGGTCTTCGCCGACGTCGACCACGAGCTCGACGTGCTTGTGTCCTTGGAGAAGGAAGGCCTCGAGCGAGAACTCCAGGAACTCTTGGCTGATGCACCCGAATGGTGCGGCGAGGGCTTTCGTCTCGTACGGCGCGAGTGGCCAACCGACATCGGGCCGGTCGACCTCATGTGCCGCGACACCGCCGACGAATGGGTCGCGGTCGAGATCAAGCGCATCGCCACCATGGAGGCCGTCGAGCAACTCACGCGCTACTTGGAGCGCATTCGCCTCGACCCCGCCATGGCCTCTTGTCGCGGCGTGCTCGTGGCGAAGTGGATCAAGCCCCAGGCCCGCGTGCTCGCAACGTCACGAGGGATCGACTGCGTGGAGATCGATGTCGAAGTCCTGCGCGGCAATCGCGAGCCCGAGCTGCGCCTGTTTGCGGCATAGTCCCTCCCATGAGCACTGACGTAGTCCTCACCGAGCGCCGCGAGGGCGTGCTCCTGATCACGCTCAACCGCCCCGACATGCGCAACGCGGTCAACCTCCCGCTCGCGCAGGGCATCGCCGCCGCGCTCGACGAGCTCGACGGTGACGCTTCGCTCAGCGTCGGTGTTCTCACCGGTGCCGGCAAGGGTTTCTGTGCCGGCATGGACTTGAAGGCCTTCGTCACAGGTGAGCGGCCTTGGGTGCGCGACCGGGGCTTTGCGGGAATCGTGCGGCGTGCCTCGGTCAAGCCTTTGATCGCGGCCATCGAGGGCTTCGCCGTCGCGGGCGGCCTCGAGGTTGCGCTTGCCTGTGACTTGATCGTCGCCTCGCGTGGCGCCAAGCTCGGTATTCCCGAGGTCAAGCGCTCCTTGGTGGCCGCCGGTGGGGCCTTGTTGCGCTTGCCACGCTCCCTCCCTTACAACGTTGCCATGGAGCTGGCCTTGACCGGCGATCCGATCCTCGCCGAGCGCGCTTGCGAGCTTGGCTTGGTCAATCGCCTGGCCGAGCCTGGCGGCGCGGTGGAGGTCGCCTTGGGCTTGGCGGCAGAGATCGCCGTCAACGCGCCTTTGGCTTTGGCTGCCTCCAAGCGAATCTTGCAAGAGCAGTGGGATTGGTCTTCCGCGGAGATGTGGGAGGCCCAAAGCGCCATCTCCGACCCGGTCTTCGCTTCAGAGGACGCCCGCGAGGGCGCCACCGCTTTCTCTGAGAAGCGCCCGCCGGTCTGGCGGGGTAGGTAGCTCAGAAGCACTGCCCTACGCGCGCGCGTAGGGCACTACATGTTTGGTTGCATGCACCGGGCGTGCGGGCGTGCCGTTTGCCTGCGACGTGCCCCGCTACGGGGAGTCAGCCGCGCATGCGCCGCTTGCGGCGACGCTGTTGCCAGACCATCTTGAAGCGTCGCCACAGGGCGCCCATCAGCGCTCTCCCGGGGTCTTTTTCGGGTACTGCGACACCGGCGCGCCCAAGTCCAACGCTGTCCTCACGATCCTGCTCTGCTCGGTGATGTGCGCGGCCGGGTAACCCTCGCCTGGGCTTGCCCGCTCAGGGCGCCCCACAAATCCGAAGTGGATCTGCTCGCCCATGATCTGCATCAAGCGCGGGAACATGTGTGCGCGAGCGCCCATATTGCGCGGCTCCTCCTGCACCCACACGACCTCTTCGAGCTTCGGGTAGCGGCCCATCAGATCCTTGATGTTTCGCTCGGGGAAGGGATACAGAAGCTCCACCCTCCCAATCGCCACGCGCTCGTTGCCTTGGCGGTCTGAGTGGCCGGCCAGGTCGTAATAGATCTTGCCTGTGCACAGCACCAGCCGCGTGACAGCCTCGTCAACGACTCCAGGCTCGGCGAGCACCGGCTCAAAGCGCGACTTCTCGGCCAGGTCTTCGACCGTATTGGACGCTTGAGGCAGGCGCAGCAAGGACTTCGGAGTCATGATCACAAGCGGGCGCTGCTTAGCGATCAAGGCCTGGCGGCGCAACAGGTGGAAGTACTGGGCGGGCGTCGTCAGGTTCGCGACCCTCATGTTCCCCTCCGCTGCCAGCGCCAAGAAGCGCTCCAAGCGGGCCGATGAGTGCTCGGGACCCGAGCCCTCATAGCCGTGCGGCAGCAGCAGCGTCAGGCGCGATGTCTGCCCCCACTTTGCAAGCCCCGAGGAGATGAACTGATCGACGATCACCTGCGCCGAGTTCACGAAGTCCCCGAACTGTGCCTCCCACAGCACGAGCGTCTCCGGTGCCTCCTGGCTGTAGCCGTACTCAAAGCCCATGCAAGCGAGCTCTGACAGCGGGCTGTTGTGCAGCTCCATCGGGGCCAATGCCTCGGGCAACGACTGGATCGGGCAGAAGGCTTGGCCAGTCTTCGCGTCGTGCAACACCAGGTGGCGCTGGCTGAAGGTGCCCCGCTCGGTGTCTTGCCCGGTGAGCCTCACGGGCGTGCCCTCAGTCAGCAGCGAGGCGAATGCAAGCGCCTCGGCATGTGCCCAATCGATGCGGGCGGGCGCCTTCTCGGTGCCGCTCGCGGTATCGACACCCGCGGAGCCCCGGTGCTCCTCGAGCGCCTCGCGGCGGCGGTCGAGTTGCTTGACGAGCTTCGGGTGCACTGTGAACCCGTCCGGTGTTCTCAGCAGCTCAAGCCCAAGCTCGCGCACCCTCGCCGCGGCCACCGCGGTGTCCACCTCGGGGCTTGGCGAGCGGTCGAGCTGGTACTCGCCCGTGCTCTGCTCCACCGTCCCATGCTCGGCTGCCGCGGCGATCCGCGCCTTCAAGCGCTGATGCAAGAGCGTCAGGTTGTCCCACACCTCCTGGCCGGTCCGCTCGACTTCCTCGCGACTCACCACACCATCGCTCACGAGCTGGTCGGCCCACAGTTCGTACACCCGCTTCTTCGTCTTGATCTTGGCGTACATCTCCGGCTGGGTATACGCGGGCTCATCGGACTCGTTATGCCCAAAGCGCCTGTACCCGATCAAGTCGATCAGCACGTCATGCCCGAACTCTTGACGGAAGGCAAACGCGAGTCTCACCGCGCTCATGCAGGCCGGTACATCGTCGGCGTTCACGTGGATGATCGGCACATCAAAGCCCTTGGCCAGATCCGATGCCCAGCGTGTCGAGCGGGCGTCATCGGGGTCGGTCGTGAAACCGACTTGGTTGTTCATGATCAGGTGCACCGTGCCACCCACTTGGTAGCCGTCCAGTGCCTGCAGGTTGAGCGTCTCTGCCACCACGCCTTGCGCGGGGAAGGCTGCGTCGCCGTGGATCACGATTGGCACCGCCGCATTGGTGTCCTGGTGGGGGCGTGGTCCTGTGCGTGAGGTCTGCGCAGCGCGCGTTGCCCCCTCCACGACCGCCGACACGTACTCCAGGTGGCTTGGATTGGACTCCAGGTTGACTCTGATCGTGCCACCGTCGGGCAGCTTGTAGGAGCCCTGCGTGCCGTGGTGGTACTTGACGTCGCCGGTCCCGCCCTGGGGGATTGTCGTCACGGCCTCGAGCGTCGAAGCGCCCTCGAACTCGGCGAAGATCGTGTCGTAGGGGCGTCCCAGGTTGTGGGCGAGCACGTTCAGTCGTCCTCGGTGAGCCATCCCAACCACGACCTCGTGTCCGCCGCGCGAGGCGGCGAGCTGGATCAGGTCGTCGAGCATCGGCACGGTCATGTCCAGGCCCTCGATCGAGAACTGATGCTGGCCCAGGTAGGCCTTGTGCATGAACCGCTCCAGTGCGTCCACCTCGACCAGGCGCTTGAGCAGTGCCTTGCGCTCCTCCACACCCAGGGGCTGCCTGAACGTGCCCGACTCGATCTGCTCGCGCAACCACACCCGCTGCTTGTGCGAGGAGATGTGCTCGATCTCATACGCGATCGTGCCGCAGTAGGTCTGGCGCAGGTTCGGCAGTGCCTCGGCAAGCGTCTCCCCCGGCACGTACATGCGCAGGATGCGCGCCGGGATCTGGGCCATCACGTGCGGCGTGAGTCCAGCTGCTTCGGGGTCCAGCTGCGGCTCCCCCTCGGGCTCTGAGCCGAGCGGGTCCAAGCGCGCCGCGAGGTGCCCATGGCTGCGGAAGCGGTGCACCAGCGTGCTCGCCGCCTGCACCGCTTGCAGCATCTGCTCGTCCGGGGCAGTCGCCTGTAGGGGCGCCGCCGGGGGTGCCGCGGCGGGCGCGGGGACTGTTGGAGCGGGCCCAAGCTCGACGCCGAGTGAGGCGAACACCTTCTCGTAGAACTCATGCTCTCCCTGCAAGCGTCCCTCTACTAGTGCAAGGAAGCGGCCCGACTCCGCGCCTTGGATCACACGGTGGTCATAGGTCGAGGTCATCGTCATGACCTTCTCGGCGCCGATCTGCTCACCCACGTTTCCGAGGCCGACCGGATAGGCGATCGAGCCGGTTGCCACGATCGTGCCTTGGCCGTTCATCAAGCGTGGAACGGATGCAATCGTGCCGAGCCCGCCCGGGTTCGTCAGCGTCACATTCCCACCCACCAGGTCGTCCGCCGTCAACTTGTTCGTGCGTGCCTTCTCCACAAGCGCGTCATAGGCGGCCAAGAAGTCCACGAAGGACAGGCCTCCGGCATTCCCGATCACCGGCACCATCAGCGTGCGCGAGCCGTCCTTCTTCTCCACGTCCACGGCCAGCCCGAGGTTCACCTGGCCGTCATCCACGCGATACGGCTTGCCCTCCACCTCCTCGAAGTGATGGGCCATCGCTGGCATCTCGCTTGCCGCCTGCGCGATCGCATAGGCGATCAGGTGGGTGAAGCTCACCTTGCGCCCCGCTGCCTTCAGCTCGCGCCGGCGCCCATCGAGCACAGTCACGGTCAGCGTCCTGAAGCTCGTCGCGGTTGGGATCGAGCGCGACTCGTCCATGTAGCGGGCCAGCATCGCCGCGCCACCCTTGAGCAGTTGGCGCTCACCGGCTGCTGCCTGAGAGGCGCCGTTCGCGCCATTGGGTTGGGTGGCGCTACTTGCTCCATTGCCGCCGGCGCCAAGAACATCCGCCTTCAGGATCCTTCCTCCTGGGCCGCTTCCCGACACTTGTGTCAGGTCGACGCCCTCGGCGGCGGCCGCACGCGCGGCAACCGGGGAGACGCGCGCGCCATCGGGCACCACACCGACTCCGTCGCTCGCCGCTTGTGTCTGGGTCGTCCCGTCGCCGTCGGACCCGCTTGCTGGGGGCGCGGATGTCGCTGCGCCGTTTCCGTCGCTACCCGATCCATCGGCCTGATCGCCCCCACCATTAGAGGCTGCATCGCCCACCGTCAGGCGGGCGATGACCTGCCCCACGCCGATCGTCTCGCCCTCCTCAGCAAGTATTTCCGCGACCGTGCCGCTCGCGGGCGAGGGCAACTCGACATCCACCTTGTCGGTGGAGATCTCCACGATCGTGTCGTCGACCTTGATGTAGTCGCCGACCTTGACATGCCATTCGAGGATCGTTCCCTCGGTGACAGACTCGCCGGCTGCAGGGGTCACGACGTCGATCGTCTCGTTGATCGTCGTGCCGGTGGGCATCCGTCCCCAACTGTAGCGCGCCGGCCCGCCGGAACTGAGTCACGTCCCCCCGCGCAGCTCGCTCTTCACACTGCCTAACAGTTCTTGCGCGCGCGCCCTTCCCGCACAAACTCCCAGCTTCCGAAGAAAGGCCCGATCCCGCCCAGCACGGCGACCGCTACGGCGAGACGCAATGACACGATTTTCATCCGCGCAGCCGTAATGCATGCAAGCGACATGCCGATCCACAGAATTCCGTGCGTCCATCCGAGCACGAGTGTCTCCGGCTGCGGTTTGCCGAGCGCAAACGCGCAGATCAACAGCGAGGTGTACACGCATGAGTGAAAGAACGAGGTCCACTTCAGGCGCGTAAACGCCTTCGAGGAGGAGTGAGTCCCGGCTGCCACTCTCGGCGGGTGAGTCTCGGAAACGGCGCTCACTCCGTCAGCCAGCGCGCCATCCTGCACAAGCTCTCCTCGGCCTCCTGTGGCCACTCATCGATCTCGCTTGGCCACCACGCGTATTCGTCGTGCTCGTGGTCAGGGGTCACCTCTGCCCCCTCGGCCAGCCAGGCTTGCCCCACGAACATCACGAGCTGGTGGGGCAGGCGTACCAACGCCTCGCCTCGCACACGCTCAGGGGTGACAGACCACTCCTCTTGCAACTCGCGTACCAGTGTGTCTGCCGGGCTCTCCCCGAGGTCTACAGCGCCACCTGCGCCTAGCGCCCAGCGCCCCGCCCATGAGGACAGCCATGCCGCGCGTCTGCCCGCAAGCCAACGCCCGTCGGCCGCGCGCGTCACGCACAGAGCCGCCACGCTGCAAGAGGCGTCTGCAGCCACCAAGCGCAACGCCCAGCGCAACGGCTGCAGCTCCAGTTCGAGGCCTTGTGGGCCATCCTTGTAGTCCACCAAGCGCCCGGCGAGTCCATCGTGACTCGGCGAGCCCCGCTCCTGCAGCGCCTTGATCGCCGCGTCCGCCGCCTCCGTATGTTCGACCGGCGGCTCGAAGTGCTCGGCGCGCCAGCGGGCCTTCACCTGGCTGAGATCCCATGGCCCGCGTGCCAGCACTTCGGGCATCTCGTTGGTCGTCGGCTGTGCTCTGGTGGCCACTCCTACAGGCTAGTGATCGCACAGGCTGGGTTTGGTAAAGATGTCGGGCCGGGCCATCTCAGGATGTCGGCCCGTGCCATCTCGAATGTCGGGACGGGGCATCTTCGGTGTTGAATGTATCTCCGAAGGGGTGCCCTACGCGCGCGCGTAGGACCCCCTTCGACTGACTCCCACCACCAGCTCCAATTTCCGTGACATCAGCTCCAGGGATCCGCTCTCCCTACACTCGCTCCCACGATGAGCGCCCGTAGACGCAAGCACTGGGGTTGGGGATTCGAGGACGAGCAGCCTTCGCCCGAGGAGGTTCGCGCTGCCGCCGCCGGCCTGGCCGCACACCTCGGCTTTCCCCCTGTCGAGGTCGAGGATCCGGTGAGCCTCGACGATGTACGCCTGCCCGCGCCACGGATCGTCCCTCCCTCGAGCCTCGCGGAGATATGTGCGGCCGACACGTACACGCGCGCGGCGCACGCGCTCGGCAAGTCCTACTCGGACGTCGTGCTCGGCTTTCGGGGGCGCTTCGAGCATCCGCCGGACTTCGTCGCTCGCCCACGCGACGAGCTCGACGTGGAGCGGCTGCTTGCTTGGTGCTCGGCCGAGCGCGTTGCCGCCATCCCCTACGGCGGCGGTACAAGCGTCGTCGGAGGAGTACAGCCGGTTGTCGACGACACCTACAACGGTGCCGTCACGCTCGACCTTGGCGGACTCGACCGTGTAGTTGAGGTCGACGAGGTCTCGCGCGCCGCACTGATCCAAGGCGGCGCCACCGGCCCCGGTCTCGAGGCTCAACTGG
The DNA here is from genome assembly GCA_963746645.1 of uncultured Solirubrobacterales bacterium. Lineage (GTDB taxonomy): Bacteria > Actinomycetota > Thermoleophilia > Solirubrobacterales > Solirubrobacteraceae > Palsa-744. The sequence goes on along the minus strand of CAVVBQ010000005.1, from coordinate 1,464,669 downwards.
CTGAGCACGGTCTCACGCTGCGGCACTTCCCCCAGTCGTTCGAGCTCTCCACGCTCGGCGGTTGGATCGCCACACGCGCAGCCGGCCACTTTGCCACCGCTTGGACCCACATCGAGGACTTCGTGGAGTCGGTGCGTGCGCTCACGCCCTCGGGCACCTGGGCCTCGCGGCGTCTCCCCGGCTCGGGCGCAGGCCCCAGCCCCGATCGCCTGCTCGTAGGCTCGGAAGGTGCGCTTGGGGTCATCACCGAGGCGTGGGTGCGCGTTCAGCCACGCCCCACCCATCGTGCCTCGGCGGCCGTTCGCTTTTCCACGTTCGCGCTGGGCGTGGAATGCGTTCGCGAGCTCTCCCAGTCTGGTCTCAAGCCAAGCAACTGCCGCCTGATCGATCCCGCGGAGGCGCGCTTCACGATGTCGGGCGACGGAACGTTCGCCCTGCTTGTGCTCGGCTTCGAGTCCACCGACCACGCTGTCGACTTTCAGATGGATCGCGCGCTTGCGATCTGCGCCCAGCATGGGGGCATCGCCGGTGAGCGGCCTGGCTCCTCGGGTGGCTCGTCGGGCGCCAGCTCCGCGCCGGGCGGGGTGGGGGCGTGGCGCGAAGCGTTCTTGCGTGCCCCTTATGTGCGTGACATCTTCGTCGCCATGGGCGTCCTCTCAGAGACGTTCGAGACCGCCATCACCTGGGATCGCTTCGCTCGCTTTCACGAGCGCGTGATGGCCGCCGCACGCGCTGCCGCCGAGGACGTCAGCGGCGTGGCACACGTGTCCTGCCGCTTCACTCACATCTATCCGGACGGTCCCGCTCCCTATTACACCGTGCTCGCCCCGGCCCAACGCGGCGAGGAGGTCGAGCAGTGGGCAGCGATCAAGGCTGCGGTATCGGAGGTGATCGTCGCGGAGGGCGCCACGATCACCCATCACCACGCGGTGGGGCGAGACCATCGAGCGTGGTATGACCGCCAGCGCCCCGATCCGTTTGCCGCGGCTTTGCTAGGCGCCAAGGCGGCGGTCGATCCTCGAGGAATCATGAATCCCGGCGTGCTCGTCGATCCGTCGCGATGAACGTCGCAGTTCTTGGACCGGGAGGTGTAGGTGGCCTGGTTGCGGGCGCGCTAGAGCGCATGGGCGCTCCCGTGACGGTGATCGCCCGGGAGCCCACCGCTGAGGTGCTTACCGAGCAGGGACTGCGTGTGAGTAGTGTGCTGCTCGGGGACTTCGTCGCTCATCCGCCGGTCGTCGCCAAGCTCGAAGCGCCGGTGGATGTGCTGGTCGTCGCCACCAAGGCAGCCGGTTTGGATGAGGCGCTCGAGCGTGTCCGCTTCACCCCCAAGCTGGTGCTGCCCTTGCTCAACGGCCTCGATCACATGGCCGTATTGCGTGAGCGCTTTGGTGGGGAGGCGGTCGTGGCTGGCACGATTCGCGTCGAGGCCGACCGTCCCGCGCCAGGGGTGGTGGTTCACACGAGCCAGTTCCTGCGTGTGGACATGGCCTCTCGCTACCCATCGGCGCGTGCTTCGATGGAGCAGCTGGCGAGCGTCCTCTCCGAGGCGGGCATTCCCGCGCGCGTCTATCCACCGGTTGCTCAGTCGTCCACTGAGCGCACGGACTTGTCGTCTGGCGAAGGCACAAAGTCGCAGCCCGCCGAGCACACGGTAGCTCCGGCCGACGGGGGAGAGGCACAAGTGATGTGGTCCAAGCTCGTGCGTCTCAACGCCTTGGCTTGCACAACGAGTGCCTTCGACAAGCTGCTGGGGGAGATCCGCTCGACGCCTGAGCTGCGGGGTGAGCTCGTCGGTGCGATCGACGAGGGCTGTGCTGTCGCTCAGGCCGAGGGTGCTTTGATCCCGTCTGGCGATGCGCTTGGCGAGCTGACCGCGGCTCACGCCACGCTCGGCAGCTCTATGCAGCGCGACATCGCCGCCGGACGAGCCCCCGAGCTGGATGCAATCCCTGGCTCGGTCTTGCGCGCTGGTGCGCGTCATGGGATCGAATGTCCCACCGTCGAGCGGCTTGTGAGGATGATCGCCGCGCGTGCGGGCATGCCCTCCCCGGTGGTTGCGGAGCGCTAGCTCAGAGCTCGCGCGGGGAGCCGCCCGGCGAGATCATCGGCAATGCCTGTGTGGAGACCGCCTCGACGACCTCCTCCTCTGACTGCACCGCGCCCTCGTCGTGCTCGCCGTCACACAAGACCCGGAAGTTGGCGCTCTGGCCACTATCGGCGTGGATCGTGATGCCAGGCAGGATCTCCTCGCCCTCCTCGAGGCCGAGCCGCTCCATGTCGAAGTGCGCGAGACCGATCCCGTAGGCGGTATGGGTCGGGTTCTCACGGTCGTGAGCGGCGACCGCTTGCGCGAAGCGCTCGAGGTTCTTGGCGATCTTGCCGGTGTCAGCCATCGCTGGCAGAAAGGGTAGCGCCGGTGCTGCTCGGCGCGTCGTCGGAAGCGGTCTCGTTCAACAGGTCGAGGCCGGCGTCGCGTGAGGGGCTGGCGCCTGCGTCGTTTGCCATGTCATCGCCGAGCGCGGCGCGTACGCGTGGGGCTACCTCGGTCGCGAACAGCTTGGTTGCGTGCATCGCCTTCTCGTGAGGCAACACGCCGACGCTGATATGGCCGAGGAAGCGGTCGTGCTTGAACAGCCCGTGGTGGGCGAGGATCTTCTCGGCGACCTGATCCGCAGTGCCCACGAGCAGGTGACCCTCCGGAGCGCAGCCTGCATCGAACTGGGCGCGGCTCATCGGCGGCCACCCGCGCTCGCGACCGATGCGATTCATCATCTGGGAATAGGGGCCGAAGAACTCATCCGCCGCACGCTGGGCAGTGTCGGCTATGTACATGTGCGAGTTGATCCCGACCGCGAGTTGCGCGGGGTTGGGCTCGGCGCGGCGAGCTGCCTCGCGGTAGAGCTCGACCAGCGGTGCGAAGCGCGCGGGGGCGCCGCCGATGATGGCGATCATCAATGGCAATCCGAGCATGCCTGCACGCGCGACCGAGGCGGGTGTGCCGCCGACCGCGATCCACACGGGCAACGGCTGTTGCAGGGGACGGGGGTAGACGGCGGCGTCGTGCAGGGGTGCCCGGTGGCGTCCAGACCAAGTCACGCTCTCCGAGTCGCGCAAGGCGAGCAAGAGCTCCAGTTTCTCGGAGAACAGCTCGTCGTAGTCGTTGAGGTCGAGGCCGAACAGGGGGAAGGACTCGGTGAACGAGCCACGGCCGGCCATGATCTCGGCGCGACCACCGGAGAGCAGGTCGAGTGTTGAGTACTCCTCGAACACCGTGACCGGGTCGGCGGAGCTGAGTACGGTGACGGCGCTTGAGAGGCGGATCTTGCTTGTGCGGGCGGCCGCCGCGGCGAGCGCGAGCGTGGGCGCGGAGACCGAATAGTCGCGCCGGTGGTGCTCCCCCACGCCGAACACTTCGAGTCCGAGGCTGTCGGCTAGCTCGATCTCCTCGAGTAGCTCTTGCAGTCGTTGGGCAACGCGCTCGGGCGATGCTCCCGGTGCTACGTCGGCGAATGTGGCTAGGCCTAGTTCCACGAAGCACGCACTATAGGAGCGAGATTGGGTAGAGCGCCGTTCGTCTGCGCGAGTGTGCTCGCAGGGAGCGGTTCTTAGGCCTGCAAGCCCCCGGTGGCTGCGTCTTCGGGCTCATAGAAGCGAGCGACGGTGAAGCCGACGAGCACCGGCACGTGCACCGCAAACACGACGAGTGAGAGCGTGAGCACGACGAGCACGCCGTCTTTGATGTGATCGCGCAGGAACGAATACTCGATCATGCCTGCGATGACCACATAGGCGAGCAAGGTCCACTTGGCGACATCGAGGAAGCGCCCCCAGGGGAAGTCCTGCACGAGTGCAAGCGCCACGAGGTTTCCCACGAGCAGCAGCATGGATGCGGCCAGTAGCGCAACCGCCGGTCCCAAGGGCACGTGATTGGGCAAATGGGCTGCCAGGTAGATGCCGCCGGCCACGATCAAGGCGAGCGAGGTCATGCCGATCTGCGTGACCGGCGGCAGGCGGCGCTCGCTCATCCCACCGTCAGCTTGGTCATGATCACGAGCGTCGCTACCTGCATCAGGCCAAGGATGCCGGCGCAGTAGATGAAGCGCTTCATCAGCTTCTCGATCACCTGCGGCTTGGGCTGCGGCTTCTTCAACTCGACCAGGACCGCGATGTTGGCCGGCTCGAGCAGGCCGAGCGCAATTACCGCCATCACCCCGACGACGATGTAGCTGGCCACCGTCCAGCCGTGGTTGTAGTAGTTCGAGTCGACCGTGCCCAGGTGGACCCCGAGCTGCCAGCCGGCCGCCAAGGTCATCGTGACGACGGTGGGCATGATCAGGACCATCTTCGGCATCAGTCGGGTTGTGAACTCGACGCGGGCTGGGACGGACAGCTTGCCCATGATCGGGCCCAGGACGAATCCCAGGAACAGGTCGATGATCGTCCACGAGGCGCCGCCCACGAAGTGGAAGAACGCAAGCGGCCATAGTTCGTTGGCCGCGATCGCCGCGATCAGCAGGATCGCCACCACCGCAACGATGATCAGCCCCTTGCGCGGGACGATCTCGAAGTCCGGCCGCTCGATCGAAGCCGGCGGCGCGCTGTCTGGTGCGATCGCTCCGGCGGAGATTGCTACATCGGCCACAAGCTCACCATAACGTCGTTGGGGGTGGATTGCTAGAGCGCATTGCTGCGGGCGGGAGTGTCACTTTGGCGACAGCACCGTGATGCCGTGCTCATGCGCGCCCACGGCCAGACCCTTGTCATAAGTCATCAGGGCGTTCAGCTTGCCGGCCTTCGCGAGTTGGATCGCAGTGGCGAGGTGTATGGCATCGAGCGTTCCTACCGAAGCTGGCGTAAGAGTCTCGGTGGCTGTGAGGATCCGGTCCTCTAGGGGAATGAGCGAAATGTCGGCCAAGAGGGACTCGACGCGATCCAGTAGTCCACGCTTGAGGCCGATGCGACGCAGCTCGATGCGCAACAGACGGCTCGCGATGACTTGATCGAAGCCCTCGAGCGCGTTCTTGATAGCGCTCTTGTCGGGCTCGTCTAGCAGGACTCGGCCAAGCGCACTCGTGTCGATGTAGACAGCTCCCACCGTCTCAGAAGCGATCGCGGCGGTCCTCGGCGAGCAGTGCGTCAGTTGTGCCTGCCGGCGCCGGGCTGGCGAGCGGCGGAAGGCTCGCGATGGTCTTGGTCAAGTCGCCCTTCGGAATCGTCGCCCCGTACTCCTCTGCTAGCTCCAGGTAGTAGGGGTCTATCGCGCTGTTCGACGGCACGAGCCGCGCGACCTCATGACCGTGCTCGGTCACCCTGAGGGTCTCTCCCTCCTTCACTCGCTCCAAATAGCGGCTCAGGTTCTGGCGGAGCTCGCGCACTCCCACGGTCTTGGAGCTAGATATAGGGTGGGTTGCAGCCATTGTGCGTCGCACTGTAGCACAATTACAGATTCCAACTACAGATCCCATGTAGAACGAGTCTCGAGGCCATCGCGTCCGGTCGCCCTACCCCGTCAAGCCCCGATCGTCGTGTTAGGAGCAGCCAAGCTGTCTACTTGCGGCACTGTGCGCGCGCTTGAGGCTCGTGTACTTGCGCAGCACAGCTTTGCCTTGTATAAGGCTGACCGGTTGGCGAATCTTCAGGTTGAACGGCAGGCTGTGACGTGACTCCAACTTGCGCTCCGCGCCTGCGGCGAGCCTGACGGCGTAACAGGCACTGGCCGTGTGAGTCCCAAAGCGAGAGATCGAGCCTGCGATCCCGCCGCCGAGCGACGCTTCGACGCCCCCGGCCTTCGTAGCCGGCAGGGGCGTGTTGAGGCGGAAGACGATCTCATAGGCGGTGCCTGCCTTGACGCTCGGCACCGCCGCGAGGATCTGCCGGCCTCGAAACTCGTAGTTGGGAAGCTTGTGTTTGGGGATGGGGGCCTCAGCTTGTGCCGCACTAACATCGGCGCTCACGGGCCAGGTGGCTTCTGCCTCGGTGATGCCTACGCGCACTATGACGTTGCCACGGAATTCCGCTGGGAACGTGTGCGTGGCGGTGACTACGAGCTTGCCGTTTTCACCCGCGGTGATGTTCGCGGGTGCCCATGTGCGGTCACCTTCTTCCCATTCGATGTGTGCATAGTAGGAAGCTCTTTCAAATGGAAGCGCTTCCTCGGTGAATTCCCCGAGTATTCCATTCCACGGAACGCCGACGGTCGTGTCGACCACGTGTGAGGACGGAGCGTCAACACGCTGCGGCAAGCCCCAGATGTAGATGGTTTCTGCGCCGATCTCGTGATCGAGTCCCGTGTGCGCGTCGTGGACCGTGTAGGAGAACGAATATGCGCCGGAATGGGTGTAGACATGACTCGGCGCGGTCACCTGGTGACATCCTTCGGGGCTGATCACCGCTGGCGTCGTCGTCCCGTCGCCCCAGTTGGCGGTGGCGCTGAAGCTACTCAGCGGCAGCGGTTCACTGTCAGTGAATTCCGCATTGTCGGGCGTGTACGGCGACCCAGTTGTGGCGTTGAAGTAGACCGGCAGCGGGAGTATCGCTCCCGGCAGAATCCCGGTACAAGGACCCCCGAATCCTTCCGCTCCCGCGATCGCGGGTATCCATCCCGCGACTACGATCATGGCAGCGAGCACGCATGCCTGGGCTCCCATTCGCATCGCCGGAACAATACCGAGCAATGGCGACCACCTGATGGTCGATGCCCGGCTATGGTCGAGATTGCTCGATGATCTCGATCCGGTAGCCGTCGGGGTCTTTGACGAAGCAAAGCCGCGAGCCGCCCTCGCGCACCGAGTAAGGAGGCTTCTCCGGTTGGATCCCTTGCTCTGCCAATCGAGCGAGCGTCCCATCGAGGTCGGGCTCGGCGATCGCGATGTGCCCATAGCCGGAGCCGATCTCATAGGAGTCGACGCCGAAGTTGTAGGTGAGCTCCAGGCGTGGCATGTCGCCGTCGCCGGGCTGGTTCATGAAGACGTTGATGGCCTCCTCGCCGATCGGGATACGCCCGACCTCCTGGAAGCCGAGGGCGTTGTAGAAGGCGATCGAGCGGTCGATGTTGGTGATGCGATAGCAAGTGTGGATTAGGGGCATTCTTGGAGCTTAGGGGTCCTGGCTCCGGGCCGCGAGCTGCTCTCGGTCGATGCCTATTTCGCCACGGGAGGGCATGGGGTGAGCGACCTGTCTCAGATTCCGTCGAGCAGTCTGGCTGGCTGCATCTCCAAGGCACGAGCCAGGCGGATCAAGGTGGTCACCCGTGGATCGCGTAGTCCACGCTCGATGCGCGAGACCTCGGTGACGTGGATGCCCGAGCGGCTGCTGACCTGAGTTTGGCTCAGGTGCTGCTGTGTACGGGCTCTCGCCACGTTGTGCGCGAAGATCGCGATGTCGTTCATCAGAAAGTCATGCCTTTACGGTGTGATCTTTTACGGTGTGATCTCGCCTCATAGGGGGGATCACAAGAGGGTGAATCACAAGTTTTGATACGGTTCGTAATGTGGCGAATACTAAACAATCGCTCAGACGGACATCGCGTACCGCGGGCAGGGGCGCTTTGAGTGAAACCAGCTCCTTTTCCCTGCAAATGAACGGAAGTGCGCGAGGGAGCAGGGGTCCTTCACAGGGTCTCGTGGCCTGGCGCAGGTTCCTGGTGGAGAGCCTAGTGTGTGTTGTGCTGATCGGCGTGATCGTGTTGGCGGCCGTGCGGGGGCTCGGAGGTGTGCTGATCGGCCCGTTCGTGGTGAGCAGTGGCCGCCGCGATAGTGAGGATCGTCCGGTGCGAGTCTTGAGGTGCGGCCGAATCGCTCGAGCCACCCCAGTGCCCCAGAAGCGGACTAGCGTGCAAGTATGCCGTCGATGATCATCGAGCGCTCCCTGAATCCGCAGTTCCTCTCGAACACTTATCTGGTCGCCGACGGCGAGGGCGGCTCGGGCTTCTTCGTCGACGCGGGCGGCCCGGTGGCGCCGCTGGTGGAGGCCGCGAAGCGGCTTGCGATCGAACCGACGCACGTGCTCTTGACCCACCATCACTTCGACCATGTGAGCGACGTGGGCGCGCTGCGTAAGCGCTGGCCAAAGCTCGAAGTATTGATCCATCCGCTCGAGCGGGATGCCTTGATGGAGATGGGCGATGCGCTTGGCAAGGGTGTGGAGATCGGCACGATGGACGCTGGCGAGACCTTGCAGTTCGGGCTGCTGGAGGTGAGGCCTTTGCGCACGCCGGGACATACGGCCGGGATGCTCTCGCTGCTCGTGGCCGATGCGGGCTCGGGAGCACGGAGCCAGCGACCGGGTCTTGCTCCAGGCCCTGGGGGCTTTCAAGGTGGCGAGGCGGTGGTGTTCACGGGCGACACGCTCTTCAAGGGCAGCGTGGGCGGCGTGAGGGCACCCGGGCATACGACCTACACCGACCTGAGGGACTCGATCATGGGCACCTTGATGGAGCTGCCCCCGGAGACGATCATCTATCCCGGCCACACCGACGCGACGAGCGTGGGGAGAGAGTGGGAGCACAACGCGTTCATCAGGGTTTGGCGCGGCCTTGACCCGGAGGGCACGGACCCGTGCACAGCGCTCGGTGAGCCGGCCACGCTGATCCTGCTCGGCGAGGACTACGACGGTGGCAAGAAGGCTTGGGTGCGTTGGCCTGACGGTAAGGACGACATCGTGCCGGGCTCGAAGGTCGAGACGGTCGCTTAGTGACCCACTCGGGGCAGCGACCCTAAACTCAAAGGGTGGCGCAGGAGAAGATCCCAACATCGAGGGTGCGCCGGACGGCCACCGTGGGGCGCCTTGCGGCAAGCGAGGCCGTGAAGCAGTTCGGCACGAAGGCGGCCAATGTGGGGCGCAGCGAGGAGGCCGCGAAGGAGGCGAGCGCGCGGCGGCAGTTGGAGACCGCGAAGCAGATCGTGGCGGCGCTCGGGACGATGAAGGGTGCGGCGATGAAGCTGGGCCAGGTGATGTCGTTCCTGGACGTGGGGCTCGTGCCAGAGGAGCATCGTGAGGAGTTTCAGCGCGAGCTTGCCAAGCTGCGCGACGCGGCGCCGACGGTGTCCTTCAAGCAGATGAGGAAGGTGATCGAGGAGGACCTGGAAGAAAAGATCTCAGACGTGTTCGCCGAGTTCGACGAGCAGCCGATCGCGGCCGCTTCGATCGGCCAGGTGTACCGGGCGCGGCTGAAGGACGATGCCTTCGATGGCGCAGGCGAAGGTGAGAGCGCCGGCGGGCGCGAGGTAGCAGTGAAGGTGCAGTACCCGGGTGTTGCCTCGGCCGTGAGGGCGGACATGCAGAACCTGGACATGATCATGCGGCTGCTCAAGCGCATGACGCCGAGCCTCGACGTGAAGGCGGTGACGCGGGAGATCAGGGACCGGATCGGGGAGGAGCTCGACTATGAGCTGGAGGCTCAGAACCAGCGTTCGCTTGCCAGGATCTTCAAGGGTCATCCGTTCATAGTGGTGCCGGACGTCGTGAGCGAGCTCTCGCGCGAGCGGGTACTGGTAAGCGAGTTCGTGGAGGGCATGGGCTTCGAGGAGCTGAAGGAGTATCCCCAGGCGGAGCGCAACCGGATCGGGGAGATCGTGTTCAGGTTCTTCCTCGGCTGCCTGTACCGGCACAGGCAGTTCTCGGGCGATCCTCATCCAGGCAACTTCATGCTGCTGGAGGACGGGCGCGTGGCCTTCCTGGACTTCGGCCTGTTCAAGCGCATGGATAGGGAGCCGGTGGAGCTGGAGCTGGCGTGCCAGCGGGCGGTCGTGGAGGGCGACGCGCAGACGCTGCACAGGCTGTTGGCCGAGTCGCGCTTTCTGCCCGAACCGGAGCGTGTCGATCCCGACAACCTGCTGGCTTTCATCGAGGACGCGATCTGGTGGTACACGACGGCTGACGAAGACGTGCAGCTCTCGCCTGAGATTGCAACGGAGGTGATGATCGAGAGCTCGGATCCGCGCTCGAGTCACTTCAGGGAGATGCGCCACCAGACGATCCAGCCAGAGCATTTGTTCGGCAGGCGCATGGAGATGCTGACGCTGGCTGTGCTCTCACAGTTGCGGGCATGCAACAACTGGCACAGGATCGCGCGGGAGTGGATGTACGGCGATGAGCCGGTGACCGAGCTGGGGCGCGAGGAGGCGGAGTTCTACGAACGCACCGGCGTGGGTACCGCTTAGAGCACTTGGATCTGCATAAGGCTTGTGGTGCCAGGACGCCCGGAGGGCAAGCCGGCGGTGATGCCAACACGCTGGCCCTTCTCACACCAGCCGAGCTCGACGACGCGCCGCGCGGAGTCGGCGATCAGCTCCTCGGTGGTCTCGTGGCGGCGGATCGAGGAGGCCTGAACTCCCCACATGAGCCCGCAGCGGCGCACGGTCTCGCGCCCTGGGGAGAGCGCGTAGATCGGCACGGTGGGGCGGTGGGCTGAGACGAGGCGTGCTGAGCGCCCGGACAGCGTGGGCACGATCAGGGCGTCCAGCTGCAGTTCGCGCGCGGCCAGGCACAGGCTATGGGCGACGGTGTGGGCGGGGTCGCGTTCGGCACGGCGCACGCGCGAGGTGTTCCAGCGCTCATAGGGCGCGATCGCCTCGGCCTGGACGGCTACGGCGGCCATCATTTCCACAGCCCCGACCGGATAGGCGCCGATGGCGGTCTCCTGGGAGAGCATGACGGCGTCGGTGCCGTCGAGGATCGCGTTGGCGACGTCGGCCACCTCGGCGCGCGTGGGGCGCGAGGAGGTGACCATCGAGTCGAGCATTTGCGTGGCGGTGATCGAAGGTCGCGCGAGGTAGCCGGCCTGCTCGAGCAGCTTCTTCTGCACGGCGGGGACCTGCTCGATCGGCATCTCGATGCCGAGATCGCCGCGCGCGACCATGACGCAGTCGGCGGCGCGGATGATCGCCTCGGCGTGCTCGACCGCCTGGGGCTTCTCCATCTTGGCGATCAGGGGCAGCCGCGTGTGCTCACGCACGGTTTCAACGTCAGAGGGGAAGCGCACGAAGGAGAGCGCCACCATGTCGACGCCGATCGATTCGCCGTGGCGCAAGAGCTCGAGGTCCTCCTCGGGCACCGAGGGCAGGGAATGGGCGGGACCGGGGATGTTGAGGCCTTGGCGTGAGGCGACGGCGCCGCCGACCTCGACCTCGGCGTCCACTTCGCTCTCCACCACGCGCACCGCGGAGACGCGCAGGCGCACGGAGCCGTCGGCCAGGTAGAGCACCTCTTGGGGCTCCAGCGCCGCCGCAAGCCCGGGCCAGGTGATCGACATGTGGCGCGCGTCGCCGACGGCCTCCTCGCCGCAAGTGAAAGTGACCATGTCGCCGGGCTTGAGCTCGACGATGTCCTCGCGCAAGGGGCCGATGCGCAGCTTGGGCCCGGGCAGATCTTGAAGGATCGCCACAGGCCGTCCCGCGCGCCCGGCGGCGTCGCGCACGCGCCGGACGGTCTCCTCGTGCTCGGCCAGGGTGCCGTGGGAGTAGTTCAGGCGCGCGACGTCCATCCCCGCGTGCACCATCGCGAGCAGGGTGTCGGGCTCTCGCGAGGCGGGGCCGATGGTGGCAACGATCTTGGTGCGGCGCATTGTCACGTCACGGTAGCGACAGTGGCGGGCGCACGCGGTTAGTCCTTGTGAAGAGCAATCGCGGGGAGCCTCCTAGAGCGATCGCGGGAGAGCGGACTTCGCCTGTCTTCCCCTCGTGGGAGCGGACTTTGCTCGTTTTCTCCACTGGGACGTGGACTCTGCCTGGCCTTTCTCCGGCCGGTGGCTCCGAATCACCCAGCCAAAGGGGGGCTTGACAATTCATGCACGTTACGCTTATATTGCTCGATACCCGATGTATCGAAGGTACGCCGGGTAAACATAAGGTCGGGTTGGGTCGGTCCCCTGTGGTCTGACGCTAACCGGTTTGAGCAGGGCCCTTGGGAGAGGGACCGGGTCGTTTCTGAGAGGGAGTTGTATTTAGCGTGCATTCTTTGGGGAATCATGTACTTGAGAGTCCGTGTGCTTTTCACACGAGCGTAATAGGACGCGTCAGCGTCGCTGACGCGTCTCTCTCTCTCTCTCTCTCTCTCTCTTGGCCGAGCCGGCATCTAGCCGCTAGGCCACTCAGCCGCGGCAGTGGCTCGCGGCCCGCCGACTGTAACGGTCGGCTTGATCACTCGCGCGTTACAGACGTGCTTACAGTCGCTTGTAGCTCTTTCGGCTTCTTGTTTTTGTCGTCGGTTCTTTCGCCGTCGCGGACTGGTGTCTGTGGCGGTTTTGTCATGCCCGCGATCCCGCGGGTCGTTTCGTGTGGATCGCACTTCTAGGAGGGGATGGGTTTGATGGGTATTCGTCGCATCGTGGTCAGGGCGTCAGTGTTGTTTGCTGTTGCTGGGGCGTTCTCTGTGTCGTGTGGGATAGCTTCGGCGAGGGTGGCGCACCCGTTTATAACCTCGTTTGGGTCCTTCTCCAATGTGCAGGGAGTCGCAGCCGATGGGGCGGGAAACTTGTACGTGTACGACGGTGGGACAGGCGAAGTCCTGAAGTTCGACTCCACCGGCAAACCCGTCAACTTCACGTCCACTGGCACGAACGCGATCACGGGCGTCGGCTTCGTAGGTGGCGTCGAAGGCGAGATCGCCGTCGACAGTTCCTCTGGTCCCGCCAAAGGCGACATTTACATCGCGCACGCTACGTCCAATATCGGCATTTACAACGCGGCCGGAGAAAAAATAGGGGAACTGACAGAAGAAGCTGGGGACCCATGGGGCGAGGCGTGCGGTGTCGCCGTCGACAGCTCGGGCAACGTCTACGTTGGCCTCTACTTCGAACACGTCAACAAGTACGCGCCTTCGGCTAGTCCCGCCACGGATGCGGACTACGTATCCTCGATGGCCGGGTTGGCAGGGGTATGCAATGTGGCGGCCGACTCGACCGGGAACGTGTATAGCGACAGATGGAGTGTCGGTCCGGTGACGCGCTATGAACCGAGCCAGTTCGGGTCGCTCGCAGCGACGGGCTCGATCGTGGACGAAAACGGCAGGACAATCGCCGTCGACCCAGCCAACGACGAGCTGTACGTTGACGAAGGTGGTCAGATCGCGCAGTTCGGCTCTCACGGCGAACCGTTTGAAACGCCCGTGGCCACATTCGCTGGGTCCGGCGAAGGAGCCATAAGTGGCTCGGTCGGATTGGCGGTAAACCCCTCGAATCACGACATCTACGCCTCCGACGGCAAAGGCAAGATCAGCGTCTTTGGGCCGGGCGTGATGCTGCCGACCGTGACTGTCGGCAGCCCGTCGAAACTGACTCCCGCCGAAGCCACGCTGAACGGCAGTGTCAACCCTGAAGGTGTCACCGTGACCAGCTGCCAGTTCGAATACGGCACAGGTGCTGACTATGACCACAGCGTGCCCTGTCCTACCAACCCGGGAAGCGGCAATGCGCCTGTCGCGGAGACAGCCGTCATCTCTGGTCTGGAAGTGGGGGTCCTGTATCACTACCGGCTTACGGCCTCCAACGCCAACGGTCCAAGCGACAGCGGCGACCAGACGTTCGTCACCCGCATCGTCTGGCCGGAAACCGGTACAGGTCTACCCGATGGACGCGTCTACGAAGAGGTCTCGCCGCCCAACAAGTCCGGAAACCAGGTCCGTACCTACGGAGACGGGTCATTCGTCTCCCAGGATGGAAATTCGATCATGTACTCAGCGACGGGAGCATTTGGTGAAAACGCCACGAATGGCTCCACTTTCCCCATGTTTGTATCAGTGCGCACCGCTCACGGCTGGGTGGCGAGGTCAGCCATGCCGATCGCACCAGTCGGTCAGGAAAGCGAGGAAGAAAATGTGGCGGTCGGAACGTTGCCGACTCTCATGGTTCCATCGGCGGACCTATCGCATCTCCTCTTTGCGACTTGGGGCGAATTCCCGTACGTTGGGCCTCCGGATAAGCGTAGGCTCGGCAACAACATCTTCCTAGAGGGTCACGACCCCTCTGTTGAGGCTGACTGGGTGGGTCGCTCGCATATCGAAGGGTTTCCCGGCGGCGCGAAACCGACCAGCACCCTCCTCAGCGTCGCTGGCGCGTCTCCCGACCTCAAAACCATCTACTTCTTCTATGAAAGCGAACTTCTCCCGGGTGCGTCTGGGCTATACGAGTACAGTGAAGGCGTCTTGAGCGATGCCGGCGTGCTTGGCGACGGGGAAACCGGCCAAGGCGTGGCTGCACCGGCCGCTTCGCACGAACTGTTCCAGACTTCACCGGCCGGGCTCGACGGACAGGTCTCTGCCGATGGCTCGCGTCTCTTCTTCACTAGGGAGGACTCTACGGGCACGCTGGAGCTCTATGTCCACATAACGGCGCCGGACGGTACACAAAGCTCTGTGCTCCTGTCGCGCTCTGAGCTCCCTGGACACGTTGGAGAACCGGCAGCTCATGGCCCCCTGGCCGTCCCCTCGACCGAGGAGGATGGCGGTTTGGCTGGACACCCGGACCACAAGCAGCAAGAAGATCCGCCGTCCTATGTGTTCGCCTCGCCAGACGGCTCGCACGCGTTCTTTCAGAGCACCGACAGGTTGACTGAAGCCGCGCCCAACGACAGCACAGCTAAGATCTATGAGTTCGACTTGGCAACCGGCACGCTCGTGTATGTGCCGGGACTCACCGGTTCGATCGTGACGGTGAGCAACGACGGCTCTTCGCTCGTTTTCGAGAATACGGCGACGAAGCCGTTCCGGCTCGAACGGTGGACCGCTGGGCCGGACGGAGGCTCTGTGGCACCGATCGCCCAACTGCCGTCGGTCTCACCCAACGCCTGCAATGCCGTACTGTGCGTTGGTCCCGCATATACCTCTAGTGACGGCAAGGTTGTCGTCTTCGCAAGCGAATCTCCGATCCCCGGATTCAATGACGGGGGCAGTCACTATCAGCTCTCGGAACCCGAAGATGGCGAACAGTCTGAAGGCAGTCCATTGCCTAACATTCAGATCTTCCGCTACGACGCGGAAGACGATAAACTGAGTTGTGTTTCCTGCCCGCCCGCGGGTGTCGTCCCGTCGAGTGACTCGATTCTCTCTAGGCTCGCCTTCAACTCGAACATCCTGGGGGAAACAAACACGCAGGAAGTGATCACTCCCGGCAGGGCGATATCGCCAGACGGCAGCCGGATCTTCTTTGAAACTCGTCAAGCGCTCCTTCTCCAGGACACCAACGGCACGAGCGACGTATATGAGTGGAGCAACGGCGGCATACACCTGATCTCCTCGGGGCACAGCTCAGCACCGTCCCATTTCGACGGCATCAGCGAATCGGGTGACGATGCCTTCTTCATGACCACCGAAGCGATCGCTCCCGGTGATACCGACGGCGGCTATGACGTCTACGACGCCAGGGTTCCGCGACCGGGTGACAATCCGCCGCCGGAAGCGGTTCCGTGTACGGGCGCCGTCTGTCAAGGGCCGCCGAGCGTGCCGCAGTTGCTGGGGCAGCCGGCGAGCGAAGCGTTTAGCGGCACTGGGGATGCAACGCCCGTTACTCCCAGTCACGTGAAGGTGAAGTCACTGACTCGTGCGCAGAAGCTGGCGCGGGCATTGAAGGTATGCCGGCGCGATAGGAGCGTGCGTAAGCGCAAGCGGTGTGAGAAGCAGGCGCGGAGCAAGTACCGCGCCATCTCGGCTCGACAGGTTACTGGGCTGGAACGTCACAACAATGGGAGGGGTAAGTGATGGTCGGGTCTACTGTGCTCGCGTTTGAGAGGGTGCGGATCGCGCTCGGCCTGCTGGTCGCCGCCGCAGTGCTGATGATCGTGATGGTGTCGGCCTCACCGGCGGTCGCGGCCCAAGCCCCAGAATGGGTGATCACCTCTTACACGACTCCCACCAACCTGGTTCCCGGGGGGACCGGTGAAGTGCACGTCGTGGCGGTCAACGTCGGCGGCGCCGCCACCGACGGGAGCCCGATCAGCATCGAAGACAGCCTGCCGAGTGGCGTGAACGCGACATCGATCTCTGGATATGACACGTACATGGCCGGACCCTTCGTAGCCCGCACACTTCGTTAGGCCCGAAGCAAGAATGAGCTGCTCGAACCCACCGGAACTCGTGTGTACCAGCAGCTCCGAAGTGCAGCCGGGGGATCAGCTGTTTGTGAAGATAGCGGTTGAAGTGGAAGCCGGTGCGTCTGCAAGCGGGGTCAACCAGGCGACTGCGTCTGGTGGTGGTGCGTTGCGTGCTTCAGGGAGCACCCCAACGACCGTCAGTAGCACACCCGCCAAGCGCGGGCTGGCGCCCGGCAGCGTGTTCGCGGCCCTCTCCTCGCACCAGGCGGGGGAACATGCCAACGTGTCCACTGGGTTTGCACTCAATACAACAGCACAAGAAGTGACTGCGGGCGACCCCAAGGATGTCGCTTTCGACCTGCCGTCGGGAGCCGTAGGGAACACAGTCGGCTTGCCTCGGTGTACGGTGGCGCTCGTCGATCAAGGCATACTGTCCAGCGAATGTCCCGCGGATACGATCGTCGGCCTATCGGCGACCCAGTTCACATTTCCTGAAAACGGGATATATACCTACATTACACCCGTTTACAACATTGCTCCGAGTCCCGGAGAGCCGGCGGCTTTCATGTTCAGGGTGTTGGGTAATCCGGTGCGCCTGGACACAAGTGTGTTGTCGGATGGCAATGACGGGGTGCGCGTGACCGCCAGCGATCTTGCGCAAACCGAACCGGTGTTCTCGAGCTATGTGACCGTATGGGGCGTGCCCGCCGATCACCAGGGTCCCGGGCCGATCCCGGTCAAAGGAGATGAGAACGCCGGGGTGGAAAGCGTGGGGACGCCCGAGGCTTCTGGCTCGCGTGTGCCGTTGCTGTCGAATCCGACGCGCTGTGGTTCGCCGTTGATCGGGTTCGCTCGGGCTGATTTTTGGCGTTCGCCTGGTGTGTTTCAACAGGCTGAAGTGTCCATGGGCTCGTTGACCGGTTGTTTGCAGGCGCCGTTTGAAAGCTCGTTTACTTTCTTGCCGGATACATTGGAAGCGGGTGCGCCTGCCGGCTATAACTTCGATTTGAACGTCAGTCAGCAGAATCTGCCGGATTCGCCTTCGTCGGCTGATGTGAGGCGGGTTTCGTTGACCCTGCCTGAAGGTGTGGTTGTGAACCCGTCGGCGGCGTGGGGTTTGAAAGCGTGCACGGCTGCCCAGTTCTATGACTCGTCATATCCGAGTCAGGCTCCGGCGCAGAAGGCTAAATGCCCGCGTGAAGCGCAGGTGGGGACGGTGCGGGTGAAGAGCCCGGCGCTTGAAGAAGCCTTGGAAGGTCAGGTGTTTTTGGAGGAACCGAATTGCCGGCCCTGTTCGCCCCGGGATGCCGAAGATGGGAAAATGGTTCGGTTGTTCGTGCAGTTGGTGAGCGAAGGCGAAGGTGGGATCGTCGTCAAGCTCGAAGGCAACGCGATGATTGATCAGAAGACTGGTCAGATCACTACGGTGTTTGATGAAAACCCGCAGCTTCCGTTCAGCACGTTCAAACTGACTCTCACCGGTGGCCCGAGGTCGGTGCTCGCGAATCCACGCAAGTGTGGAGTGGTGAAGGCGACCGGCGACCTGGAACCATGGACCAGTGTGTTGGCTCCCGGTGAAGAAGGGCTGATATCCGATTCCAAGCCTTATTACGAATTTGAAATCAACCAGAACTGCTTTGCACCACAGTTCAAGCCGACGTTCGTGGCGGGCATGCCGAACATCCAGGCCGGTGCGTACGCTGGGTTCACGCTCGCGTTTGGTCGCTCAGACAACGACGAGTATCTCGGTCAGTTGACGACGAACATGCCTGCCGGCCTGCTTGGGAAGATCGCCGGGGTAGAACTGTGTGAAGAAGCTCAGGCGATCGCGGGGACGTGCGGTCTGAACAGTCAGATCGGCACGGTTGAAGCGCTGACGGGGCCGGGCGCCAACCCGTTCCTTGTCTCTGGCGGCCATGTGTTCTTGACCCATGGTTATGGTGGCGCGCCGTACGGCTTGTCGATCGTGGTGCCGGCGGTTGCCGGCCCGTACACCCTCTCAGGGACGAACGGGCACGGGAGTGTGGTGGTTCGTGCGCAGATCTTCGTGGATGAACACTCCGCGCAGCTCACGGTCGTCAGTGGGCAGCTGCCGTCGATGCTGGACGGGATCCCGCTTCAGCTCAAAGCGGTGAACGTGAGGATCGACAGGCCTCAGTTCACTTTCAACCCCACGAGCTGCGCAAAGAAGTCGCTCGTGGGACAGCTTGCGGCCGTCGAAGGACTGTCGGCGACTGTTGCGGACTCCTTCCAGGTGACGAACTGCGCGAGCCTCACCTTCAAACCCGGGTTCAAAGTGTCCACGGCAGGAAAGACGTCGCGTAAGAACGGTGCCGGCCTCGACGTCAAGCTCACCTACCCGTCGGGGTCGTTCGGCAAGGCGGCGAACATCAAGTCGGTCAAGGTGGATCTGCCCAAGCAGTTGCCATCGCGGTTGACGACACTGCAGAAGGCTTGCACCGATGCGGTGTTCAACCAGAACCCCGCAGCCTGTCCCGCTGCGTCACGGGTGGGAACGGCGACGGCGAGGACACCGATACTGGCGGACATGCTCAGCGGTCCTGCGTACTTCGTGTCCCACGGTGGCGCGAAGTTCCCCGAACTCGTGATCGTCCTCTCAGGGGACGGCGTCACCGTACACCTCGACGGAGAAACATTCATCAACAAAGCGGGGATCACGAGCAGCACGTTCCGCCAGATCCCCGACGTGCCGGTCAGCGCATTCGAGCTGAAGCTGCCCCAAGGCCCGGATTCCGCGTTGGCGGCCAACGGGAATCTGTGCACCAGCCAGCTGAAGATGCCCACAGCGTTCATCGCGCAGAATGGGCTGGTGATCCGTCAGACGACACCCGTTGCAATCACCGGCTGCGCCAAGCACAAGGTCAAGCACAAGAAGAAGAAATGACATGTCTGATACGGGAAGGGCGCTGTCCCCAGGGACGGCGCCCAAGAATCACAGTGCGAACGGCAGCAGTCGTGGGCCCGAGCGTGTAAAAGGGATCCAACGTGGACGGATGCTCGCCGCGATGGCGGAAGTCTGCGCCGAGCGCGGAGTCTCCAATGTCACGGTCTCGCATGTGGTCTCGCGCTCCGGGGTTTCGCGCCGCACGTTCTACGAGATGTTCGAGGACCGCGAAGCCTGCTTCCTGGCCACGTTGGACGAGGCGCTGGCGTGCGTGGCGAGGTACGTCCTCCCGGCCTATGAGACGCCGGCTCGGTGGCACGAGCGGATACGGGCGTCGCTCGTTGGACTCCTGTCCTTCTTGGAGGATGAGCCGTACATGGGACGGATGCTGATTGTCGAGACGCTTGGGTTCGGCACGCTGGGACTTCAGCGTCGCAAGGAGGTGCTTGTCGAGGTTGTGGCGGCCGTGGACGAAGGACGCCTGGTCGCAAAGAACGGCGCCGGCCTGCCTCCACTCACGGCCGACGGTCTGGCGGGCGGCGTGCTCTCGGTGATCCACTCCCGACTGCTCGAGCCGGAGGTGGGATCGCTGCTCGAGCTCACGGGTCCCTTGATGAGCATGATCGTGCTGCCCTATCTGGGAGCCGCGGCCGCAAGGGGGGAGCTGGCCCGGTCCGTCCCTGTCCAGGTGGACAGACGCGAGCGCTCTCCCGCCGATCCGTTGAGGGATGTCGAGATGAGGCTGACGTATCGCACCGTGCGTGTGCTCGCGTCTATCGCAAGCCAGCCAGGCGCCTCCAACCGCGAAATTGGGTGGGCGTCGGGAATGCAGGATCAAGGCCAGATCTCCAAGCTGCTCACGCGTCTTTCCAAACTTGGCCTGATCGAGAACGTGGGCATCGCCCGCGCTCGCGGAGCGCCGAATGCCTGGACGCTTACTGAGAAGGGCGCGGAGATCGAGGCTGCGATCGGAAATCACGCCAGCTGAGTTCTTCGTGTGGGCCGGACCCCTCGCCTCCACGAGGGAAGGTCTCTTCCTTTGCCTCTCGACGGTAGGGGCTTGACAAGTTGCTCGCGGGCTGCTTATAGTGTTCGGTACCGGATGTATCGAAGGTACGCCGGGTAAACATAAGGTCGGGTTGGGTCGGTCCCCTGTGGTCTGACGCTAACCGGTTTGAGCAGGGCCCTTGGGAGAGGGACCGGGTCGTTTCTGAGAGGGAGTTGTATTTAGCGTGCATTCTTTGGGGAATCATGTGCATGAGAGTCCGTGTGTCATTGACGGGTCCGTAATAGGACGCGTCAGCGTCGCTGACGCGTCTCTCTCTCTCTCTCTCTCTCTCTGGCCAAGCTGGTCTTGGCGCTCTAAGCGCCGGGTCGGGCTCCAGGTCAACCACAGCGCCGGCCCACAGGGCCGGTTGGGGATCACGTGGCCTTCACGTTCCGCTGAGAGGCAACTCGCACGCCTACGGCGTGCTTTCAGCTGTTGGTTCTCGTGCCGCCGTGGACCGGGTGTCTGTGGCGGTTTTGTCATGCCCGCGATCCCGCGGGTCGTTTCGTGTGGATCGCACTTCTAGGAGGGGATGGGTTTGATGGGTATTCGTCGCATCGTTGTCAGGGCGTTGGTGTTGTGTGCTGTCGGTGGGGCGCTCGCGGCGTGGTGCGGTGTGGCCTCGGCGAAACTATTGCACCCATTCGTAACTTCGTTTGGCTCATTCTCCAACAGTGTGCAAGGGGTCGCTACAGATGCGGCCGGGAACGTGTACGTATACGACGGCGGGAAAGGCGAAGTCCTGAAGTTCGACTCCACCGGCAAACCGGTGAATTTCACGTCCACAGGCACGAACGCGATCACGGGCGTTGGCTTCGTGGGCGGTGTTGAAGGCGAGATCGCCGTCGACAGTTCCTCCGGTCCCACCAAAGGCGACATCTACATCGCCCACAAATCCTCCGACATCGGTATCTACAACGCGGCCGGCGAAAAAATCGGGGAACTGACAGAAGAAGCTGGGCACCCGTGGGGCGAGGCTTGCGGTGTCGCCGTCGACAGCTCGGGCAACGTGTACGTGGGTTTGTACGCCACCCATGTGAACAAGTACACGCCGTCGGTCAACCCGGTCACGGACGGGGATTACTCCTCTTCGATGGAAGGACTGAGCGAAGTTTGCAACGTGGCGGCCGACTCGACAGGGAACGTATTCACGGATAAATGGAGTGCTGGTCCGGTGACGCGCTACGAACCGAGCCAGTTCGGCTCTCTTGCGGCAACAGGCTCGGTCGTAGACACGAACGGCAGCACTCTGGCCGTCGACCCTGCCGACGACGAGCTGTATGTGGACGAGAAAGACCAGATCGCGCAGTTCGGCACACACGGCGAACCATTCGAAACGCCTGTAGTGACCTTCGCCGGCTCGGGCGAAGGTGCGATCAACGGGTCGATCGGAGTGGCGGTGAGTCCCTCGAACCATGACATCTACGCCTCTGATGGCAAAGGCGGGATCAGCGTCTTCGGGCCGGCCGTGAGCCTGCCGACGGTGGTAACCGGAAATCCGTCGACATCATCCCACGCGGAAGCAACGTTGAAGGGTAGTGTAAACCCGGAAGGCGTTACGGTAACCAGCTGCCAGTTCGAATATGGCACAGACGCCAGCTACGGTCACACCGTGCCCTGTCCCATCAGCCCAGGCAGCGGCAATGTGCCGGTCGCTGAGGCGGCTGTGATCTCCGGTCTGGAAGTTGGGGTCCTATACCATTACCGTCTCGCGGTCTCCACTGCCAATGGCCCGAGCAACGGCCTCGACCAAACGTTCGTGACAGGCATCGTATGGCCGGGAACGGGCACCGGTCTACCCGACGGGCGTATCTACGACGAGGTCTCGCCACCCAACAAGTTCGGAAACCAGCTCTTCAGTAACGGTGCTTTTGTGGCTCCGGACGGGCAGGCGGTCATGTACTCGGCGACGGGGGCTCTGGGTGAAAACGCTTCGAATGCAGCGTTCGATCCCGAGTTTGTATCTGTGCGTACCAGTCATGGGTGGGTCGCTAGGTCTGCGATGCCGCTTCCTGCTGCCGGTCTCAGCCCAGAAGAATATCTGTCGGTCTCCGCACTGCCAACGCTGCTGGTTCCGTCCGCGGACCTATCACGTCTGCTATTCAGCACGTGGGGCGAACTCCCGTATGTTGGTCCTCCCGACGAACGCAGCATCCCGAACAACGCGTTCCTCGAGGGCTCTGATCCATTCGCCGAACCGGAATGGATAGGTCGCTCGCATATCGAAGGGTCTCCCGCGGGCGCCAATCTCAAAGGTCGGCTCGCCGTCGCCGGCGCCTCGCCTGACCTCAAGACGATCTATTTCTTCTACGACGGCGAACTACTACCGAGTGCCTCGAGGTTGTATGAGTACAAGGAAGGTGTCTTGAGCGATGCGGGCGTGCTTCCCGATGGGGAAACCAGCACGGGTATAGCCATACCGGCCGCACAGCCCGAACACAGGGGCCTGCACTTGACTTCACCGGCTGCTTTCGACGGCCAGGTTTCGGCTGATGGCTCAAGCATCTTCTTTGTCAGACAGGACCACGCTGGCGCGCTGGAGCTCTACGTGCGTACCACGGCGAGAGATGGCTCGCAGAGCACGGTGCTTCTTTCTCGGTCCGAGCTCCCTGGGCACGTAGGCGAACCCGCCCCCGATGGTCCGCTGGCTGTGCCCTCGACAGAGGCCCTCGGTGTCGAAGCCGGAAAACCGGAACATGGTTTGGAAGTAGGTCCGCCAACATATGTGTTCGCCTCCTCGGATGGCTCGCATGCGTTCTTCCAGAGCGCCGATAGGTTGACCGAAGCTGCACCCGAAGACAGCTCAGCCAAGACCTATGAGCTCGACCTCCTCACTGGAACGCTCGTGTATGTGCCGGGGCTGACCGGCTCGATTGTCACGATGAGCAACGATGGTTCGTCGCTCGTGTTCGAGAACACGGCGACAACGCCGTTTCGGCTCGAACGGTGGGTCTCGGGGCCGGCTGGTGGCTCTGTGACGCCGATAGCACAGCTGCCATCCGTGTCGCCCAACACGTGCGAAACCGTGTTGTGCGTGGGTCCGGCATTTACTTCCAGTGATGGCAAGGTGATTGTCTTCGCAAGCGAATCGCCAATCGCCGGGTTCAACGATGGTGGTACGCATCGTCAGCTCTCTACGTCCGAACAGGGCGAAGAACCAGAAGGGCCCCTATTGCCGAACATCGAGATCTTCCGTTACGAAGTGGAAGGCTCCAAGCTGAGTTGTGTCTCCTGCCCACCTGCTGGGATCAATCCGTCGGGCGACGCGACTCTCTGAGACTCGCCTTCAACGCCAACATTGCTTCGGAAACCGCCCCCCACGAAGTGATAACCCCCGGCAGGGCGATTTCCCCCGACGGCAGTCGCGTGTTCTTCGAAACGCGCCAACAGCTTGTATCTCAGGACACGAACGGCACTGGCGATGTATATGAGTGGAGCGGCGGTGAGATATCGTTGATCTCCTCGGGGCATAGCCCGGAACCGTCATATTTCGAGGGCATCAGCGAATCTGGTGACGATGTTTTCTTCATGACGACCGAAGGAATCGCTCCTGGTGATACAGACGGTGGTTATGACATTTACGATGCGAGGGTTCCGCGTCCGGGGGATAATCCGCCGCCGGAAGCGCTTCCGTGTACTGGTGCTGTTTGTCAGGGACCGCCGAGTGTGCCGCAGTTGTTGGGCCAGCCGGCGAGCGAAGCGTTCAGCGGCGCGGGGGATGTGGTGTCTGCTGCTCCCGTTCATGTGAAGGTGAAGTCGTTGACTCGTGCGCAGAAGCTGGCGCGGGCCTTGAAGGCATGCCGTCGTGATAGGAGCGTGCGTAAGCGCAAGCGGTGTGAAAGGCAGTCACGGAGCAAGTACCGCGCTGCGACGGTAAGGAAGGTCGCTGGGCGGGGACGTCACAACAATGGGAGGGGTAAGTGATGGTCGGGTCTACTGTGCTCGCCGGGTCTACTGTGCTCGCGTTTGAGAGGGTGCGGATCGCGCTCGGCTTGCTGGTTGCCATGGGGGCGCTGATGGCCGCAGTGGTATTCGCGTCGCCGGCCGCGGCGGTCCAAGCCCCAGAATGGGTGATCACCTCCTACACCACTCCCACCAATCTGGTTCCGGGGGGACCGGCGAAGTGCATGTCGTCGCGGTGAACGTCGGTGGCGCCGCCACCGACGGAAGCCAAGTCACGATCGAAGACAGTCTGCCAAGCGGCTTGAAAGCCACGTCGATCTCCGGATATGACACGTATGCGGGCGGACCGGTGGTGTTTCCTTTCTTCGTCCCTCCGGGGGCAACGATGACATGCTCGAGTCCGCCGGAATTGACTTGCAACCGCAGCTCCGAAGTGCAGCCTGGGGATCAGCTTTTCGTGACTATCGATGTCGAAGCGGAAGCCGGAGCGCCCACAAGTGGAGTAAATCGGGCGACTGTGTCGGGCGGTGGCGCTCCAAATGCGTCTGCGAGCAGTCCGACGACCGTGAGCGGCGAACCGGCCAAGGCTGGGCTGGCGCCTGGCAGCGTATTCGCGGCCCTCTCCTCGCACCAAGCAGGGGATCATGCGAATGTGACTACTGGCTTTGCCGTCGACACGCTGGAACCGGACGTTAGCTCGGGAGATCCAAAGGACGTCGCGTTCGACCTTCCGCCCGGTGCCGTGGGCAACACGGTGGGTGTGCCCCGTTGCACCGTGGCACTGGTCGTCCACGGTATAGCGGCCAGCGACTGTCCCGCAGACACCATTGTGGGGGTCGCGACAATCAGGTTCAAGGCGCTGGTCGGCATATTCGCCTTCACCACGCCCGTGTACAACATTGCCCCGAGCCCGGGGGAGCCGGCGGCTTTCATGTTCAGGGTGTTGGGCAATCCGGTGCGCTTGGACACGAGCGTATTGTCGGATGGCAACTACGGGGTGCGGGTGACCGGAAGCGACCTGCCCCAAACCGAACCGACATTCTCAGCCTATATTACCGTCTGGGGCGTTCCCGCCGATCATCAGGGTCCTGGACCGATCCCGGTCAAAGAGGACGAGCCTGCCGGCGTGGAAAGCGTTGGGGCGCCGGGTCTTTCGAGTACGCGTGTGCCGTTGTTGTCGAATCCGACGCGGTGTGGGTCGTCGTTGACGGGTTTCGCCAGGGCTGATTTTTGGCGTTCGCCTGGTGTCTTTCAGCAAGTGGAAACTCAGATGGGCTCGCTCACGGGTTGTCTAAAGGTGCCGTTTGAAAGCTCGTTTACTTTCTTGCCGGATACGTTGGAAGCTGGTGCGCCTGCTGGTTACAACTTCGACTTGAACGTTAGCCAGCAGAATCTCGCTGATTCGCCTTCCTCGGCGGATGTGCGACGAGTCTCGTTGACTCTGCCGGAAGGTGTGGTTGTGAATCCGTCGGCGGCGTGGGGTTTGAAAGCTTGCACGGCTGCACAGTTCTACGATGCCAGCTATCCGAGCCAGGCGCCTGCGCAGCTGGCGAAATGTCCGCGTGAAGCGCAGGTCGGGACAGTGCGGGTGAAGAGTCCGGCGCTTGAAGAAGCGTTGGAAGGCCAGGTGTATTTGGAGGAACCGGCGTGTAAACCGTGCTCCCCCCAGGATGCCGAAGATGGAAAAATGGTCCGGTTGTTCGTGCAGTTGGTAAGCGAAGGTGAAGGTGGGATCGTCGTCAAGCTAGAGGGTCGCGCGATGATTGACCAGAAGACGGGTCAGATCACGACGGTGTTCGATGAAAATCCGCAGCTCCCGTTCAGCCAGTTCAAACTGACACTCACAGGTGGGCCGAGATCGGTGCTCGCGAACCCACGCAAGTGCGGAACGGTGAAGGCGACCGGCGATCTGGAACCATGGACTAGCGTATTGGCGCCAGGTGAAGAAGGATTGATGTCTGACTCCAAGCCTTATTACGAATTTGAAATCAACCAGAACTGCTTCGCACCACAATTCAAACCATCATTCGTGGCGGGCATGCCCAACATTCAAGCCGGCGCTTACGCTGGTTTCACGCTCGCGTTCGGACGCTCAGACAACGACGAGTACGTCAGCCAGTTGACAACGAGTATGCCGGCCGGCCTACTCGGCAAGATCGCCGGTATTCCGTTGTGCAAAGAAGCGCAAGCGGTTGATGGGAGCTGCGACGCTGCTAGCCAGATTGGCACGGTTGAAGCGCTGACCGGTCCGGGAGCCAATCCGTTCTTGGTGTCTGGCGGCCATGTGTTCCTGACCGAGGGATATGGCGGCGCGCCGTACGGACTCTCGATCGTCGTCCCGGCAGTTGCCGGCCCGTACACGCTGTCTGGCACGAACGGGCACGGGAGCGTGGTGGTTCGTGCGCAGATCTTCGTGGACGAACACTCCGCACAATTGACGGTCGTCAGCGGACAGCTACCGTCGATGCTTGACGGCATCCCGCTCCAGCTCAAAGCGGTGAATGTGAGGATCGATAGGCCTCAGTTCACTTTCAACCCGACGAGCTGCGCAAAGAAGTCGCTGGTGGGACAGCTCGCGGCCGTCGAAGGATTGTCGGCGACTGTCAACGATTCCTTCCAGGTGACGAACTGTGCGAGCCTTGTGTTCAAACCCGGGTTCAAGGTGTCCACCACGAGCAGGAACTCTTGAGCAAACGGTGCAGGATTGGACGTGAAGCTGTCCTACCCGACGGGGTCGTTCGGCAAGGCTGCGAACATCAAGTCGGTCAAGGTGGACTTGCCAAAGCAGTTGCCCTCCCGCTTGACGACGCTGCAGAAGGCATGTCCGGATAGCGTGTTCGACGCCAACCCGGCCTCTTGTCCGGCTGCATCCAGAGTGGGGACGGCGACCGCGACTACTCCGATACTCGCAGACAGGCTCAACGGTCCGGCGTATTTCGTCAGTCATGGTGGCGCGAAGTTCCCAGAACTCGTGATTGTGCTCTCAGGGGATGGCGTGACCGTACACCTAGACGGAGAAACATTCATCAACAAAGCGGGAATTACGAGTAGCACGTTCAGAAGCATCCCCGACGTTCCCGTGAGCACGTTCGAGTTGAACCTACCCCAAGGCTCAAACAGCGCGCTTGCTGCCAACGGGAACTTCTGCACAAGTGCGTTGAAGATGCCGACGGCATTCACGGCACAGAATGGGATGGTGATCCGCCAGTCCACTCCCGTCATTGCCACAGGCTGCGCCAAGCACAAGGTCAAGAAGACCAAGAAAAACAAGCACATGAAGAAGAAATGACATGCCAAATATGGTCGGGAAGTCCTCTGCAGGGACGACTTCCCAACGAAACGATCAGCCGGCAGCGAACGGAAGACGCTCGGGCGGGGTAGGCGAGATCCAGCGCGCGAGGATCCTCTCGGCGATGGCTGAGGTATGCGCCGAGCGCGGGGTCTCAAATATCACGGTCGCACATGTGGTCTCGCGCTCTGGCGTGTCGCGCCGCACGTTCTATGAGATGTTCGAGGACCGCGAGGCATGCTTCCTCGCGACTTTGGACGAGGCGATGACGCGCGCCGCGAGATATGTGCTTGCGGCTTACGAGGCTCCGGCGCGCTGGCATGAGCGGATGAGGGTGTCGCTGATCGCTTTTCTGTCGTTCCTCGAAGACGAACCGTTCATGGGGAAGGTGCTGGTTGTTGAGGCGCTAGGGGCAGGCGCGTTCACCGCTGGACGGCGAAGGCAAGTGCTTGCCAAAGTAGTGGCGGCCGTGGATGGGGGCCGTGCCGCCTCGAAGAGGGGCCCAGAGCTCCCGCCTCTGACCGCCGACGGACTCGTTGGCGGCGCGCTTTCGGTGATCCACGGGCGCATGCTCGAAGCCGCGGCGAAGCCGCTGCTCGAACTCACCGGCCCGTTGATGAGCATGATCGTGCTCCCCTACCTTGGCGCGGCCGCTGCGCGGGGAGAGCTAAGGCGGCCCGCGCCCGCACCAAAGGACAATCGTGTGCGCCCCCCGGCCGATCCCTTGCGGGAGGTGGAGATGCGTATGACCTACCGCACCATGCGGGTACTGACTGTGATCGCGGCTGATCCTGGCTGCTCCAACCGCGAGATCGGCCGCGCCTCGGGCATCGAGGACCAAGGTCAGATCTCGAAGCTGCTCACCCGTCTCGCCAAGCTCGATCTGATCGAGAACACTGGCGATGGTCGAGCACGCGGAGCGCCCAATGCCTGGACGCTCACGGGAAAGGGCGCTGAGATCGAGGCTGCCGTTGGGGGTCCCGTCGCCTGAGTCGCCGTGCCACGTATCGTCCTAAGCGCGGCATAGCGTGTGGTACGTGACTGTGACGAATAGACGAAGTTGGTCGGTTGTGAAACATAAGCATGCTCGTGGCATGCTAAATTCATGCTATGGGCGCGATTCAAGTCAAGGAAGTACCGGCAGAGTTGCACGAGCGGTTGCGCACAAGGGCACGCTCCAACAGGCAGAGCGTTGGCGGCTATGTACTTGGTTTGATCGAACGAGATCTGGCGCTGCCCACGACTCGGGAGTGGTTGACTCATCTCAAAGAAGCGGAACCAGTCACGAGCGTCTCACGAGAGGACATCCTCAAAGCGCTACATCAGGGGCGCGAGGAACGTGACGAGCAGATCAGCGCGGCCATTTCGCGTCATTGATGCATCGGCAGTGGTGGAGCTGCTGCTCGGGGGCGACCGTGCGGATGTGGTGGAGCGATCTGTCGAGGATGCAGACCTCACGGCCCCAGACTCCATAAATCCAGAGGTATTGCAGGCGATCAGGGGGCTCGAGCGTTCCGGGAAGGTTGGCAAGGACCGCGCCGAGGAGATGCTTTCGGACTTTCTCACGATGTCCATATCTCACATTCCAACAATTAGCCTTATGCCCGATGCGTGGGCTTTGAGAGACAACCTCAGCGCTTACGACGCCTGTTATGTGGCGCTTGCTCGCCTTCTCGGCTCGGCGCTGATCACAGGCGACCATCGTGTCGCGCGCGCACCGAATCTCGGCATCCCGTTGATCCTGGTCTGAACCCACATACCATCTGGTGATGCTCGGCCCCTCACGACCGCTCCCGCGCGTCGGAGCGCGTGTGCGCATCAGGCACTTCGGCGGCGGCGTCGAGGAAGGTACTGTCGTTGCCTTGAAGGACGCAGGCCGGCACGTGCAGGTCCGGGGAGAAGACGGCGACCTGTATGAGTTCGTGCTCAGTCTCGCCAACGCGCGCTTCGTCTCTGCCGAGGATGCCCATGGCCCGCGCTTGGACCTAGGTGGTGGCGACGGCTGAAGCGCGTTCTAGCCCTCAATTTGAGATCTCCGCGCCCTCTTTGGCCGGCTCTCTTTGCCTAAGGCGCCTGTACATCCGGAAAGTGCTCAGCACAGTGCTCCCTGAGCACCTCCCTCACCCAAGCCCGCTCGGCCTGGGTGGCAACGCGTAGTCGTCCCAATAGCTCGCGCGGCCGGTCGATCGGCGCCCCGGCGATCACCCAGCGCACCGCCAGGCGCTCGAACAAGAGCTCTTGGGCCCTGTGCCAAGCGTCCTCCCTGCTGGCGGCGGGACGCCCACCGCCACCGGCGAGCGTCTCGGCGTACTCGAGTCGCGCCGCAGGCGGGAACGTGCCGCGCAGCTTGAGCACGTTGCCTTCGGCATCGGTGTATTCGCTGAGGGGTACGTCCGCCTTGCCCCGCCCGCGGTTGCGCTTGCCCATGACTGTCAGGCGCTGGCTCTAAGCGCGCTCGCGCTCCAGCCGATGATCGCAGCTCGGGAGGTCTGTCACCGAGCTAGCTACGGGGTCTCCGCTCGGGCTCCTCGCTACATAGTCTCCGCGTGGGCTCACTACATCGTCTCCGCGGCCTTGAGCAACTGCGTGCGCACATCCCCGGTGACCGGCTTGGCATGCCCCGGCCACGCCGCCGCGGGCTCCATTTCCGCCAGCTTGCGGATCGAGGCCTTGGCCTGCTCGGTGTCGTAGTTGTAGGTCTTCTCCGGCACGTGCGGGGGACAGCTGCGGCCCCACATTTCGAGCGTATAGAAGCAATCGCTCACCAGTGCCAAGCGGTCCGATTCGCGCCACAAGCCGATCTGCCCCGGGGCATGGCCCGGCAGCTCGATCACCTTGAAGCCCGCGACCTCATCGCCCTCGGAGAGCGTGCCCGAGATCTTCACCGGGCCTGCGTCCCATGCCCAGCGGTGCATCGCTCTGTGGATCTGGCGCTGGGGAGTTGGCAGCGGAGCGAGATCCTTCGGCCAGTACCTGAAGCCGCCGCTGCCTTCGGCGTCTTGGACCTCGTTGGGATGGCACAGCACAGGCACGCCAAGCGCCGGAGCGGAGCCGCGGTGATCGGTATGGCCGTGGCCGAGCACGATCCGCTTGATCCCGCCCAGCTTCGCTCCGGCGGAGGCCACGGCCCTAACCATTGTGCGAGCTCCCGCGTCGTACATCGTCACGCCGCCCACCTCGGCGTCCTCGATCAGGTACACGTTGCAGCGCCCCGGCTGGCCTTGCACGACCCACACGCCCTCGGCGACGAGCTTGGCGTCCGGCACCGACATGCCTGTCAGCTTGGTCTTCGTGTTGAAGACGCCTCTCAGTCCTTGCTCCAGGGGGGTGTCCTGCAGTGGCATCAGCCCGATCTGGCGCGCCACCTCGAGCCCGTCGGAGAATGCATCGTTGGCTTGCACTAGCCCATCGCGCACGGTCAGGACGTCCACGCCTTCGAGTTTCAAGGGGTTGCCGGTGGCCGCAACGCCGTTTAGCGCTCCCGGTCCCGCAAAAGTGCCCGTCAAAGTCCAGCGCACCGCGCAGCGCTCGCCCTCGGTGGTCGTCTCGACCACCTCCATCTTCATGTCTGGCATCGCTTCGATCAGGCCGCCGATGAAGTCGCGTACGCCCTCG
Source organism: uncultured Solirubrobacterales bacterium (assembly GCA_963746645.1). Lineage (GTDB taxonomy): Bacteria > Actinomycetota > Thermoleophilia > Solirubrobacterales > Solirubrobacteraceae > Palsa-744. The sequence goes on along the minus strand of CAVVBQ010000005.1, from coordinate 1,433,884 downwards.
GGTGCGAGCACGTCGACCTGGCCGCGCACATACTCGCGCCCGCCCACGGCCCACAAGGCCACGGCGGCATCGACGTCGCGCGCGGCGATCGCCTCGAAGTAGCGGCGTGCCACTGCCTCCGTGTCCTTGCCCTTCGGCTTGTGGATCTGGGCTGCCGCCTCCTCCACCTTGGCGGCTGCCTCTCCCTCTCGCCTGTGCCCCTCAGGGTATGTCCCTGAGGGTGTGTCGACTCCATCATCGGCCATCGCCATCTCCTGCCATCTCCTTGTCCGCCGGGACCTATGAGTCTACGCCTAGTAGTCTCCGGGCCGGTGACGGAGCCGGCCCGTAAACGCGAGCTTGGAAGGGGCGAGCGCGTGCTCCCCGGGGTGTTTCGCCTGCGCCTGCCTTTGCCTTGGCCTGGCGTTCCCCACGGCAACGCCTGGGCGGTGAAGGCAGGTGACGGGGTGGTGTTGTTCGACACCGGCTACTACGAGCGCCCGCACGACGGGGAACCCGGCTCGATGGTGCACTTGGAACGGGCACTCGGCATGTGCGGTCTGACCGTCGAGGACATCCGCCTGGTCGTTTGCACCCACGCCCATTCTGACCACTATGGCCAGGCTGCCGCGATCGTCGAGCGCGCCGGCTGCGAATTGTGGATGCACCCCAAATACGAGCACATGTCGGTCGATGAGCAGAACCCCAAGGCGACGCTGGAACGACGCATCGAGGTGGCGCGGCAGTCAGGCGTCCCCGAGGAGCCGTTGCGCCGCTTCGCTGAGGAGCGTGAGCACCACGAATCGGGCATCTCCGGCGTGATCGCGCCCGACCGCGAGCTCCTGCCGGGCGTGGTCATCCAAACTGACCTTGGCCCTTGGGAGGTGTATGAGACGCCCGGCCATGCCCCTTCGCACGTGTGCTTGTTCCAGCCGGAGCGGCGTTTGTTGATCTCCGGCGATCACCTGCTCGGACGCATCTCCTTGTTCTTCGACATGGGCTACTCGCCCGATCCTGTCGGCGAATTCCTCTCCTCCTTGGACGTCGTCGAACGCTTGGGCGCGCGTCTATGCCTGGCCGGACATGGACGCACGTTCACCGACGTGCACGCTCACATCGCAGGCAACCGGGCTTTGGTGGCCGAGCGCTTGGAGAAGGTCGAAGGCGTCATCGCCCCCGAGCCGCTCACTGCCTTTGAGATCATTCCGCGCATCTACTCCGACGAGCTGGCCTCCCACGGCGGGCCTTGGCTTCTGTCGGAGACCTTGGCGATGCTCGTTCACCTGGAGGCCACCGGGCGGGCCGTGCGCATCCGGCCCGACGACCGAGAGGCGGGCGAAGTCGGTAGCCCTGAGCGGTGGCGCGTCAGCACGCACGCCACCGCGTAGGCCCTTCGGGGCCGGAGCCATCCCAACCTTGACACGATCGTGTTAGGCTTTGCCGATGCGGATCGATGAGCTGCTCGCGGGACCCGAGCCCGTGTTCTCCTTCGAGTTCTTCCCGCCCAAGACCGAGCAGGGCGAGCAGAACCTGTACGCGGCGCTTTCAGAGCTGCGCACCTTGGAGCCTTCGTTCGTGTCGGTCACCTACGGCGCTGGTGGCTCCAGGAGGGCCAAGACGATCGAGATCGTCAAGCGCATCAAGGAGGACTACGGCCTGGAGGCCATGGCCCACTTCACTTGCGTGGGCGCCACTGTGCCCGAGCTGCGCTCCACCTTGGATGAGATGCAGGCTGCCGGGATCGACAACGTGTTGGCTCTGCGCGGTGATCCTCCGACCGGGGAGGAGGCCTGGATCAAGACCGACGGAGGTCTCGAGTACTCACGCGAGCTAGTCGAGTTGATCAAGACCGACTACCCCTTCGCGATCGGCGCCGCCTGCTTCCCCGAGACCCACATTCATGCGGTTAGCCCCGAGGCCGACATCGACTACTTGGCAGAGAAGGTGGCCGGCGGCGTGGACTTCCTGATCACTCAGCTGTTCTTCGACAACGCCCTCTACTTCGACTTCGTGGCCCGTGCCCAGGCCGCTGGAATCGACGTGCCGATCGTGCCAGGCATCCTGCCGATCACGCAGATCGGCCAGCTCGAGCGCATGACCAAGATGTGCGGCGCCTCGATCCCCGCCGGTCTGCGCCGCGAGCTGCACGCGCGCGAGTCCCAGCCCGAGGCCGTGATCGACTTCGGCGTTGCCCACGCCACTCTCCAGTGCGCCGAGCTCTTGGAAGCGGGCGCGCCAGGGATCCACTTCTACACGCTCAACCGCTCCCCGGCCACACGCGCAATCCTTGGCGCCTTGAAGCTGGCGCGGCCTTGGGAGAAGGGGATACGCGCGCGGGGCTCGGGCGAGGCCGCCTCCACATCAACCGCCTGACGCGGCTCCCAGCGCGATGTGGTCCTAGCTCGACGCGGCTCCTAGCCCGTTTCGATCTCCAGCCCCTCCGCCACCCTTGGCGAGCCGTCTGGCGCCTCATAGCGCACGTCCACCGAGTCATCCTGTTTGTAGGTCCCCACGCCCCACGCGCCCAAGAACCAACGGCGCTTGGAGATGTGGTCCTTGCGCAGCTCACGCTCGAACATCAAGGTGTGGCCCTTGGCTTGGAAGTCGGTGCCCTCGTGCTGGGGCACTCCGTTGACGAACACCTGGTAGGGGGAGCGCACCGCGGGAGGCAGCTTCACGATCGACTTGGGCATGGCTCGATTATGTCGCTGAGGGGTGACTCGCGCGCGTGCGCGGCCTTCATTAATAAAGCTAGATCTGTTTAACAGGCTACGCGCGCGCGCAAGTCACCCCTTTTTTTTGAACAACGTCCTCCAAGTCGAGGCGTGATCCGCCCGGACCCGTGCGTACGCTGATCGATGTGACCGAGATCGAGTACACGGTGCGCCGCTCCCAGCGTGCACGCAGAGTGAGGGTCAACGTGCGCGCCCACACCGACGTGGAGGTTGTCCTGCCAGCGCATGCACCCGAGCGGGCCGCCGCGGCTGCCGTGCGTGAGCTGGCCCCCTGGATCGAGCGGCGCCTCTCCGAGGGCCGCCAAGCGCTTGCGCGAGTGGCCGAGCGAGCCGGGACGGTTCCCTACCTGAGCACGCCGCTCATGCTCGTCCCTGAGCCAGGGCGTACTCGTGCCCACAAGAAGGGGGAGAGGCTGTTCGTACCCTTGGGCGATCATCGCCCTGCCGTAGAGCGCCTCTATCGCAGGCTCGCGCGCCCCGAGATCGCGACTCGCCTAGACGCGGCCGTGGCCGAGATCGGAGCCTCCTACAGTGGGCTCTCGATTCGCGCCCAGAGCACTCGCTGGGCGTCCTGTTCGGCCAAGGGCGCCATGAGCTTCAACTGGCGTTTGCTCCTGGCGCCAGAGCCGGTGCTCGATTACGTGGTTTGGCACGAGGTCTGCCACCTCGACATCCGCGACCACTCGCCACGCTTCTGGGCTTTGGTCGAGAGTCGCTGCCCCGATTGGCGTGAGCAGCGCGACTGGCTGCGCCGCCACGGCACCACGCTGGTGCTCTAGCTAGCGAACTCCAAATTTCTCCAAGGATTTGGAGTTGGTGCTAAACTACAAGGAGTTGGAGCAATTTGGAATTGCTTGGAGTTTCCCTAGTGCGTAAGGAAGAAGTTTGTACGTAGATGGCCCCCCAGACTTTGTAGAGCTGTCCTCGAAAGTCGCCGGAAGCAAGCATTTCATGGGGATCATGGGAGTTGGTGTCGACGGTGGCCTCCGCAACGACTACGTCCATTGGGACAAGCTTCGTCACCTAGGTCCACCTGGCGAGTTGACTCGCGAGGAGTGGTGGTTGGGGATCAAGATCGCCAGGCTGCAGCTCCTCCGCCCCCTGCCTATGCAGGACCTCGAAGGCAGACCATTTGCGTACAGCGCTCCCGATGGGGTTCAGCGCCTGCTCCACTACATCGACCAGCACTGTGCCGGAGAGGTTGCAATGGGCGAGCTGGTCGCCTCCGATGCGCAGGCGCGCCATCACTATCTCGTCAATTCCTTGATGGAGGAGGCGATTCGCTCGAGCCAGCTCGAGGGCGCTACGACTACGAGACGAGTCGCCAAGGAGCTCCTGCAGACTGGCCGCGAGCCAGCGGACCGCAGTGAGCGAATGATCCTCAACAATTACCGTGCGCTTGAGTTCATGCGCGAGGAGATCGGCGATTCGCTCACGCCGGCGACCGTGCTCGAGCTGCACCGTATTCTCACCGACCGAACTCTCGACGATCCAACGGCGGCCGGAAGGCTCCAGCTGCCGGGCGAGGTGCGGATTGCGGTGGTGGACGCCCTTGACGGCAGTGTCGTCCATACCCCTCCGCTCGCAGAGGAGCTACCGACGCGACTCCAGTTGCTTTGCGACTTCGCCAACCAGAGTGAGGACGAGTCCGACAGCTTCATTCACCCTGTGGTGCGGGCAATTCTCCTTCACTTCTGTCTGGCTTACGACCACCCTTTCGAGGACGGCAATGGTCGCACGGCTCGCGCGCTCTTCTACTGGGCGATGCGGACCAACGGCTACTGGCTTGCCGAGTATCTGTCGATCTCGCGCATCCTGCGCGAGGCGCCCGCACAATACAGCAGAGCATTCCTCCTAACCGAGACCGACGGAGGTGACACTACCTACTTCCTGTTGCACCAGCTACAGACGATTCGGCGTGCGGTTGAGGAGCTTCACGTCTACCTCGACCGCAAGGCGAGCGAGATCCGTGATGTCGAGCGATTGATAGACGGTTCGGAGGGGCTCAACCACAGGCAGTTGGCTTTGCTGGGCGATGCGATCCGTCATCCAGATCGCACATATGCCTACCAAACTCTCGCTGCTGAGCATCGAGTAACACATGAGACCGCTCGCACCGATCTGCTCCAACTCTACAGGCGCGGGTTGCTGCTAAGGCGCAGGGAGGGACACCGGCACGTATTCAGTGCGGTGAAAGACCTTTCGGCATCGCTGCGACGAGGCTCCAACCCCGACTCCAAATAACTCCAAACTGCTCCAAGTGCTTGGAGTTAACCGTCGTTTTGGGTGTGTCCTAGCCGCGCTTGGCGATCGGCACGTACTCCTGGTCGCGCTCGCCGGTGTAGATCTGGCGTGGGCGGGCGATCTTCTGCTCTGAGTCCTGCACCATCTCAAGCCACTGGGCGATCCAACCGCTTGTGCGCCCGATGGCAAACATCACAGGGAACATCGCCACCGGTAGGCCCAAGGCCTCATAGATCAGGCCCGAGTAGAAGTCCACGTTGGGGTAGAGCTTGCGCGAGGTGAAGTACTCGTCGTCGAGTGCCCGCTTCTCAAGCTCCGTGGCGATGTCCAGAAGTGGACTTGTGCCACGCACCTCGAACACGGCGTCTAGGTGCTTCTTGATGATTCGTGCCCGGGGATCGTAGTTCTTGTAGACCCGGTGGCCGAAGCCCATCAGGCGCTCGTTGCCAGCCTTCACGCCCTCAAGGAAATCGGGGATGTTGCGTGGCGACTCGATCCTGCGCAGCATCCGCAAAGCCTGCTCGTTGGCGCCGCCGTGCAACGGTCCGTACAGTGCCGCCACGCCTCCGGCCACCGCTGAGTAGGGGTCCACTTGTGTAGAGCCGATTGAGCGCACAGCGCTTGTCGAAGCGTTCTGTTCGTGGTCGGCGTGCAATATGAACAGCACGTCGAGCGCCTTTTCCAGCCGTGGGTCGGGCTGGTACTTCAGCTCGGTCATCTTGTACATCATCCCCAGGAAGTTGCCCGCATAGGCGAGATCATTGTCGGGGTACACGTAGGGCTGACCCATGTTGTGGCGGAAGGCGAAAGCCGCCAAAGTGGGCATCTTCGCGAGCAGGCGGATGATCTGGATCGCGCGGACTTGCTCGTCGTGGATCTTGTTCGCATCGGGGTAGAACGTGGACAGTGCCCCCACGGAGGCCACCAGCATCCCCATCGGGTTCGCGTCATAGCGGAAGCCCTGCATGAAGTCCTTTACGTTCTCGTGCACGAACGTGTGGATCGTGATCTCATAGATCCACTCGTTGAGCTGCTCCCGCGTTGGCAACGAGCCGTTGATCAGCAGATAGGCAACCTCCAGGTAGGTGGAGTGCTCGCACAATTGCTCGATCGAGTAGCCCCTGTGCTGCAGGATGCCAGCCTCGCCGTCGATGTAGGTGATCGCGCTGCGGCATGACGCCGTGTTCGTATAAGCCGGGTCATACGCCATCAAGCCGAAGTCCTCATCGCCTGTCTTGATCTGACGCAAGTCCATCGCTCGCACGGTGCCGTCCGTTACCGGCAGCTCGTAAGTCTTGCCCGTGCGGTTGTCTGTGACGGTCAGCGTCTCGGCGCTCCCGCCACCATTCATATCCGCCTGTCGAGTCTGTGGCTCGGTGCTCATGTTGGCTCCTCTCGGCTACTCCCACCGTAGCGACTCTCGGTGGCCTCGACCTGCCCTTGGTATTTGCTGCCAAGACCCTCGTGGCCATATGGACGAAGCGCGGGCTCATCTAGCGTCATGAAGGACAGTTGCGCGATCGGCAGGCCTGCGTACAAGCGGATGGGGACGCGCGTGAGATTGTTGAGCTCGAGTGTCAGCGTCCCTTTCCAGCCTGGGTCACAGAAGCCTGCGGTCGCGTGCACGATCAAGCCGAGACGACCAAGGCTCGACTTGCCCTCGATGCGCGCCACGATGTCATCGGGCAGCTCGACGTGCTCCAAAGTGCGACCGAGGCAGAACTCGCCGGGATGGATCACGAACGGCTCGTCCTGCTCGACCTTGATCTGCTCGGTCAGGTTCGTCGGCGGCTCGCGCAGGTCGATCGCGGTGACCTTGTGATTGTGGAACACCCTGAAGGAGTCACCCAAGCGCAAGTCCAGGCTCGCGGGCTGCACCATCTGCTCGTCCCATGGGTCGATCTTGATGCGCTCCTCGGCCACCATCTTCAAGATCGTGCCGTCTGAAAGCACTGAGGAGGGGGCGGCCTGGCTCATCGCCGCGAGATTCTTTCAGGCGCGGGCGCGGCAGGCGTTAGCGCTGTGCCAATCGTCCCCGTGCGACCACTGTGCGCACGCGGGCGGGCGGAACCAAAGGGGCATCCCCATGCGGCCCACGGCGTGGCGCACGCGGCAAGCGACTACGTGGATGACGTGGGTGAATTGGCGCTCTTGGAGGCCCGATTCCACCGTCCTGGTCAGTGGCGTCCTCGGGTGTTTGGCGCACAGCCCAACGAACGAGCAGGAAGAGGGCCACGATCGGGATCTTCAAGAACACCATCAACCAAATGAAGGTCCAAGCATCCACTCAACTGAGACTACTACTCGATGGCCTGTGCGAACAGGCCCACACGAGCGGGATCCGCCCAAAGGGCGCCATCGACTGATCCGGCTTGCAGTGGATCTGCATAAGGCCGACATCTGGTGATCCAAGTTGTTCGCTCGTGCGAATACATTCAGCGGCGTAGGCCACGGAAGGCCACGTCGCAGCTTCAAAGCCAGCTCAGGCCGCAAGCCAGGCGCAGCCCAGGCTCAGGCGCGCAACTTGGCGGGTGCGCCGCTAAACCGCGTGATCTCGTGCAACTCCTCCACGCGAGCGGTGATCTCCTCGCCGGTCAGCCGTTCGACGCGCTCGGTGCCGAACTCCTCGACGTTGAAGGAGGCAAGCGCGGTGCCGTGTGCCATCGCGCGGCGCAACAGCTCGTCAGAGAGATCATCCTCAGCGTGGGCGGCGATGTAGCCGACGAAGCCACCCGCGAACGTGTCGCCGGCTCCGGTTGGATCGATCACGCTCTCCATGGGGTAGGCCGGCAGCGCGAAGAAGGCCTCATCGGTGATCAGCGCTGCGCCGTACTCGCCTTGCTTGGCCACGATCACCTTTGGGCCTTGCTTGCCCTCAGAGGAATTCCACGCCAGGATCTCGCGCGCCGCCGAGACCAGGTTCGGCTTGCCCGTCAGCTGGCGCAGCTCGGCGTCGTTGAGGATCAGGCAATCCACGCTTTCGATCGCCTGCACGAGCTGGTCCTTGGCGATGTCGATCCACAAGTTCATCGAATCGAGCGCCACGAAGCGCGCTCCCGGGAGCTGGGCGCGAACCTCGCTCTGCAAGTCGGGTTGGATGTTGGCGAGGAACAGCACGTCGCTTTCGCGCGAGCTCTCGGACAGCTTCGGTTGAAAGCCCTCGAACACCCCCAGCTCGGTGGCCAGCGTCTCGCGCGAGTTCAAGTCCCAGCCGTACTCGCCCTTCCAGAAGAAGGTCTTGCCGCCCTCCACGCGCTCCACGTCGCTCACATCAACGCCGCGACTGCGCATCACCTCGAGCTCCGCCTCGCCGAAGTCGTCTCCCACGGGTCCCACCACTCGGACCTCATCGAAGAAGGAGGCGGCAAGGGCGAAGTGGACGGCGGCGCCGCCGAGCATCCGCTCACGCTCCCCGAACGGTGTCTTGACTGCGTCGTAGGCGATTGATCCGACAACGGTTATTGGCATGGGCCGGACCCTACCGAAGTGCCGTGTGGTCGAGCACACATGGTCGAGCACACATAGTCGAGCAGGCACGGTCAAGCACGCATAGTCAAGCAGGCACGGTCAAGCACGCACGGTGCACATCGAAGGACCGGATGCGCGATGTTCCTCCTATAGCCTCAGCTTCGATGCGAGCGATCCAGATCACCGAGTTCGGCGGCCCCGAGGTCCTTGAGCTGGTTGACTTGCCGGAGCCCGAGCCGGGGCCTGACGAAGTGCTGATCGAGGTAGCTCGAGCCGGCGTCAACTTCGCCGACACCCACACCCGCAACAACTCCTACGTACGCAAGGCCATGCTTCCACTCATCCCGGGCGGGGAGGTGGCGGGGGTGGTCGTGTCCGCACCCGCCAGCAGCGGCTTGAGCGAGGGTCAACGGGTTATCGCGCTCACTGGCTTGGGCGGCTATGCCCAGTATGCGAGCGCCCCGAGCGAGCACAGCTTCGCGATTCCCGACGGAGTTGATGACGGGACGGCGCTCGCATTGCTCATACAAGGTACGACCGCCTGGCACCTCTATCGCACGGCCGGCCGTCTCGCCGAGGGCGACAGCGTGGTCGTGCACTCTGCGGCAGGGGGCGTTGGATCGCTGGCGGTCCAGCTAGGTCATTCATTCGGCGCCGGACGTGTAATCGCGGTCGCCTCGAGTCCTGAGAAGCGCGACCTGGCGCTCGAGCTCGGCGCCGATGTGGCGATCGACTCTGACGTTGAGGGTCTAACCGAGCGCTTGCTCGAAGCCAACCAGGGGCGCGAGGTGGACCTCGTCTTTGACATGGCCGGCGGGGAGGCGTTCGAGCGCTCCTATCGAGCCCTTGCGCACTTCGGACGGATCGTGGTCTGCGGCATCTCCTCAAGGCAGCCCAACCACATATCGAGCGGCTCGCTGTTGCGCCACTCGCGCTCGTTGGTGGGCTTCTATCTGTTCCACTGCCTCGAGCGGCCGGGGATGTTCACCGAAGCGTTGGCCGACTTGTTGGCCCGGGCGGCCGCGGGTGAACTGCGGGCGCACGTGGGCGCCACGTATGCCTTGGAGCGCGCGGCCGAGGCCCACGTTGACATCGCCGCGCGGCGCACCACCGGCAAGGTCTTGCTCGATCCCACCGCTTGAGACGAACCTGACAGGAGTGAGCCGGTCGTGGTTTGCACCCCGATCTGTCCCACAAGGGTGAACTAGCCGCGGTTTGCGCTTCGGATCTGTCCTGTCTGGGAGGGTGCCCAGGAGCTTGGTTGCGGCTCGCGGGCGCTGAGCACGTAAGCTGCTCCCCGCATGACCAAGACATTCGCCGAGCTCGGACTCACCGAGCAGACCCAGCAAGCCTTGCGGGATGTTGGCTATGAGTCACCCTCGCCGATCCAGGAACAGGCAATCCCGCCCTTGCTGGAAGGCCGCGACGTGATCGGCCAGGCGCAGACCGGCACAGGCAAGACCGCTGCCTTTGGCTTGCCGATCGTGCAGTACATCGATTCCGACGAGCACGAGGTCCAGGCGCTCGTGCTGACTCCCACGCGGGAGCTATGCATCCAGGTCACCCAAGCATTGCGTGCCTATGGCGCCCAGGCCGGCGTGGACGTGGTGGCCGTCTTCGGTGGTGCCCCGATCCGCACTCAGCAGGCCCAGTTGCGCGCGGGTGGGCACATCGTCGTGGGCACGGTAGGGCGCGTGCTCGACCTGATCTCACGCAACTCGATCGTCTTGCACGACTGTCGCTTCGTGGTGCTCGACGAGGCTGATGAGATGCTCGACCTGGGCTTCTTGGAGGATGTGGAGAAGATCCTCTCGATGACCCCTTCCGGGCGCCAGACCGCACTTTTCTCGGCGACCATGCCACCGCCAATCCGCAAGCTGGCCGACTCTTACATGTATGACCCCGAGGTCATCCAAGTCGAGGCCGCCACGCTCACGATCGACACGGTGGCTCAATTCCAACTTTCCGTGGAGACGAAGGACAAGGCCGCCAAGTTGGTTGAGGTGCTGCGGGCCGAGCGGCCGGAGCAAGCAATTGTGTTCGTGCGCACCAAGGTCCGCTGCGACCAGTTGTTCCGTACCTTGCGCGATGGCGGCATGAACGTGAGGGCCTTGCACGGCGACATGTCCCAAGGCTCGCGCGATGGCGTCATGCTGGCCTTCAAGGGCGGTCGTGTGCCAATCCTCGTCGCCACCGATGTGGCCGCGCGCGGGCTCGACATCTCGACCGTCACCCACGTGGTCAACTACGACGTGCCCACCTCGCCTGACACCTATGTGCACCGCATCGGGCGCACGGGACGCGTCGGACGCTCGGGGCGTGCGATCACATTCGTAGAGTCGCGCCAGAAGCGCGAGCTGGAGGCGATCGAGCGCCACATCGGCACGAAGATCGCCGCGTGGGAGGAGGGCGCTAAGGCGGCGCCCACGCCGGTCAAGGAGCGCCCGCGCCGGCATTCCAAGCCGCAGATCTCGCGCGAGTCCTCTGAGCCGTCGGTCAAGTTGGTGCTCGGCGGAGGCCGCGCCGCCGGTTTGCAGGTGGCCGACATAGTGGGCGCTGTCACCTCGGTCACCGACCTCGATGGGGAGGCGGTGCGTGACGTCAACGTGCTCGAGCGCTTCTCTTTCCTGTCTGTTCCGGCTTCAGAGGCCGACCGCGTGATCGACGCCTTGGACGGTCGCGAGCTGCGCGGACGTGAGTTGCGCTTGGAGCGAGTCAAGAGCTAATCGATTTGACCTGCCCTACGCGCGCGCGTAGGGCACACCCCTTTCGTCGCTATCGTGCCCTCTCGACCCAGCCGCGACGATTACAGGAGAACCGAGATGTCAACCGCCACGATGCAGACCACCGAAGGCACGATCGTCTTCGAGCTGTTCGACGAGGATGCCCCCAAGACGGTCGCCAACTTCCGCAAGCTCGCCTCCGAGGGTTTCTATGACGGCCTCAACTTCCACCGCATCATCAGCGACTTCATGATCCAAGGCGGCTGCCCCCAAGGCACCGGCACCGGTGGTCCCGGCTACACGTTCGAGGATGAGATCAACCCACACAAGATCGTGCGTGGCGCGCTCGCGATGGCCAACGCCGGCCCCAACACCAACGGCTCGCAGTTCTTCATCGTCACCGCCAAGTCCTGTCCGTGGCTTGATGGCAAGCACACCGTGTTCGGCGAGGTCCAGAGCGGCATGGACGTAGTCGACAAGCTCGAGGGCGTGCCCACCGACGGTGGCGACAAACCGGTCGAGCCGGTCGGCATCGCCACGGTCGAGTTGAGCGAGTAGGGGTCGTAGCCTCGTCATAGCCGAGTCCCCTTAGACCGGTCCGCATGCGGACCGGTCCCGGCCGGCACATGTGCCGGCCGGCCGGGTCGTGCATGCACGACCCGGAACAGCAGATGAATGGCAATTCATCTGGCCATACGGCCAATCGGGTGTAGCCTTGTCTTACGAGGGTGGCGTAGCCGGCCGCCAGGCCGGCAAGCCGGGCCCCTCGCTTTTGAATCAGAGCGAAACGAGGCAGGGAGACAGCGATATGGCGACCGTCGAGCAGGCAACCCCCCACGCAGGCAACGGAACGCACCCACCGGCGCCTCAGGGCGCGGACATCCCCGTCGAGAATCCCGCCACGGGTCAGATCGTCGCCCACGTCCCCGATCTCGACGCCTCAGCGGTCGCGGAGCTTGCGGCGCGTGGTCGTGCCGCGCAGCCTCAGTGGGAGGCGTTCGGCTTTGAGGCGCGCGGGCGTGTGCTGTTGCGCGCGCAGAAGTGGTTGATCGACAACTCCCAGCGCGTGATCGAGACGATCGTCTCGGAGACCGGCAAGACCTACGAGGACGCCCAGTTCGCCGAGATCGCCTACGCCGCCAACGCGTTCGGCTTCTGGGCCAAGGAGGCCCCTAATTATTTGGGCGACGAGCGCATCAAGTCCTCCCAGATCATGCTCAAGGGCAAGAAGCTGATCCTGCGCTACCGCCCGCTCGGGCTGATCGGCGTGATCGGGCCCTGGAACTACCCGCTCACCAACTCCTTCGGCGACTGCATCCCCGCGCTCGCCGCCGGCAACAGCGTGATCCTCAAGCCCAGTGAGGTCACGCCACTCACCTCGATGCTCCTGGCCGAAGGCTTGCGCGAGTGCGGCGTGCCCGACGGGGTTTTCCAGGTTGCCACTGGTCGCGGCGGCACCGGCGCGGCGCTCACCAACAACGTCGACATGATCATGTTCACAGGCTCCACCGCCACAGGGCGCAAGGTCGCCGAGGGCGCCGCCAAGCGACTGATCCCGTGCTCCTTGGAGCTCGGGGGCAAGGACCCCATGATCGTGCTCTCCGACGCCGACCTCGAGCGTGCGGCCAACATCGCCGTGTACTACTCAATGCAGAACGCCGGTCAGACGTGCATCTCGCTCGAGCGTGTCTACGTCGAGGCGCCCGTGTACGACGAGTTCGTGGGCAAGGTCACTGACAAGATGCGCGCCTTGCGGGTCGGCGCCCCGCACGGTCCCGGCTCGGTGGATGTGGGGGCGATCACGTTCCCGCCGCAGCTCGACACAGTCGTGGACCACGTGAGCGACGCCATCGACAAGGGCGCGCGTGTGCTCGTGGGCGGCAAGCAGGTCGAGAACGTAAGTGGGCGCTTCTTCGAGCCCACTTTGCTTGTTGACGTGGACCACACGATGAAGATCATGACCGAGGAGACCTTCGGGCCGACCTTGCCGATCATGAAGGTCGCGGACGCCGACGAGGCCGTGCGCCTGGCCAACGACTCGCCTTACGGGCTCGGTGCATCAGTGTTCACACGCGACACCGAGCGCGGCGAGGCGATCGCCCGCCGTTTGGAATCTGGCGCCGCGAACGTGAACGATGCGATGGTCAACTACACCGCGCTCGAGCTGCCCATGGGTGGCGCGAAGGCGTCCGGCATCGGCTCGCGCCACGGCGCGGGCGGCATTCGCAAGTACTGCTCCCAGCAGGCGATTGTGATCACGCCGAAGCTCGCGCTCAAGCGGGAAATCCACATGTTTCCCTACAAGCCCCGCACCACGCGCATGATCTCGCGCTTCTTCGGGCTGCTTTACGGGCGCGGCAAACGCGACTAGGAGAGAGTCACCCCGAGCAGGACTTCTAGCTCGGGGATCGTCGTCTCGGCGCTCGTGTGATGCACGGTTGCCATCCCCAGCTCCTCGGCCGGTGTGAGGTTGAAGGGAAGGTCGTCCACGAACACGCACAGCTCGGCTGCTACGCCGGCGCGCTCGGCACCCAGTTCGTACATGCGTTTGGCCGGCTTACGCGTGCCCTCTACCCCTGAGATCACCACGCCGTCGAATAGATCGTCGAACAGATCTTGCGGGTAGCGGTGCACGCCCCAAGAGTTGGACACGAGTGCGGTGCGGATGCCGGCTTTGCGCGCGGCCCTAACGGCCTCGACCATCGCGATGTCGGGCTGAACGCCCGCGAACAAGCCGTCGATCAACCCATCGGAGTCGACGCCAAGCAGCTCGGCGAAGCTCTCCTCGAAGTCCGGCTCCTCGATCGCGCCCTTCTCCAGCGAGATGAGCAGCTCGCGGAACTGGGGATCGGCGCTAAAACGCTTGCCAAGCTCGGCTGGATCTATATCCATGCGCACGCAGTACTCGTGGAAGGAGGTGAACAGGTTGGTGGTGAGTACCCCGCCCCAGTCGATCAGCAGGCCGGTTCGGCCGTTGGCGGATGGTGTGCCTTGGGGATTGGTGGTGGTATCGGTCATGTCCGTCCAGTGAGCATGCATGCCCGTGCGCACTTGTGTGCGAAGTCCCGCGTAAGGGGTGCGGCGTATGTCTCTTTATAGGCTGCCCCACGCGCGCGCGTAGGGCCCTCTTTTGTGGAATCACCCATCGAGGGCCACCCGCTCGGCCTGGCGTGCAAGCTCGAGCACGCCCTCTCCGAACTGCTTCAGGTAGGGATCGTCGGTTGTGCCCGCGACTGCGCGCTTGTAGTTGCCCTCCATGAACACCACAGACTTCCACAAAGCGAGCGTCGTGTACCAGCGCAGGTCCCTCATCGAGCGTCCCGAGAGCTCTTCATAACGTGCAATCAGCTCTGCCCTTGTGGGGTAGCCCTCGGCGCGCGTGACCCGGCCGAGATGCTCGCGCAGGCCGCCTTCGGGATCGCTGGCCTCGGTCCAGAACATGCACAAGTAGCCCACGTCGGCCAAAGGATCGCCGATCGTGGCCATCTCCCAGTCGAATACTGCCACCAGCTCGGCGGGCGCATGCTCGGCGAACATGGTGTTGCCGAGGCGGTAGTCCCCGTGCACGATTGTTGCGGAGCCGGACTCGGGCATGTGCTCCGAAAGCCACGTCTTCACACGCTCCACCGCGGGGATCTCACGTGTCTTGTTGAGATCCCACAAGCCGCCAAAGCGCCGCAATTGGCGCTCCAAGTAGCCGGTGGGCTTGCCAAAGCCATCGAGGCCCGCTGCTCGCCAGTCCACGGTGTGGATCTCCACGAGTGCATCGATCAGTTGCTCGCCGATGCGCCTGCGCTGCTCGGGTGTGTCGAGCAGCGCAGGCGTGTCAGAGACGATCACCTCGCCCTGCACGCGCTCCATCACGTAGAAGGGGCAGCCGATTACCTCCTCTTGGTCGCATACCGCGAGCACCTCGGGCACGCGCGCGGGTGTGTCGTGCAGCGCGCGCAGCAGGCGCGCCTCGCGCAGCACGTCGTGCGCGCTCGGCGGCAGCGGCGGGCGTGGGGGGCGGCGTAGGACGAGTTGTGGTCCACTATCGCGCTCGATCAGGTACGTGACATTGGAGTGCCCATCGCCGATCGGCTGCGCCTTGATCTCTCCGGCACCAAGCTTGTGCTCGTCGAGGAAGGCACGCAAGGGCTCCAGCACGAGCAGGGGAGGCCGTGCGTCGCTTGTTACGTCCGCGTGGCTCTCGACAATGTCGTCCGGTGCGACTGCTGCACTCATCGGTTCGCACGCTACACCGTACGCTGGGCCGGCCGCATCGCGGCAGGACCGCTCGGCAGGGATCCGGGGTTATCCGCCAGGCGCCAGATCGCTCCTCGCGCCGAAATCCAGCCCGAGCACCGCAACATCGTCCACACGAAGGTGTCTTAAGCCCCCAATGCCCAACATTCACGCATCCATAGCCCAACGAATCCAAATCCTCGCACTACTCGCCTTGACCTGTGCGGCACTTGCGCTTGGCGCGCTCGGTCCCGCCACGGCAAGTGCCTCCCACACGCAGGCCACATTCTTCGAGGCTCCCCGAGACCTGGTCGCGGTGACGCCGACAGCGCGGGCCAAGGCCTTCGCTCAGTTGCAAGCGCTTGGCGTAAAAGCACTACGTGTCGAGATCGCCTGGGGCGACGTTACGCCCGGTGAGCACAGCACGAAGAAGCCGGCCTTCGATGCGACCAATCCGGCCAGCTACAACTGGAGCGCCTACGACGAACTCCTGGTTGAAGCCTACCGCCGCAAATGGCCGGTGCTCCTGACCGTGACCTCACCGGTCCCCGAGTGGGCCACGGCTGGTCATAACGACAGGAACCTTGTGACCCGTCCGGATGATCAGGACTTCAAGGAATTCATGACCGCCGTTGGCAAGCACTACGGCCCCTACATCTCCTTGTTTGCGATCTGGAACGAGCCCAATCATCCGGCCTTCCTGCGCCCTCAATTCAACACGAGCGGGAAGCCGGAATCACCGCGCATCTACCGCGGCTTGTTCCAGGCCGGCTACGAAGGGCTGCACGCGGCCGGGATTGCCAAGCCGAAGGTGTTGATGGGAGAAACCGCGCCGGTTGGCTACGACAAGGTAAACCTGCGCACCGAAGGCAAAGGGGCACTACTGCACGACGTGGCCCCGCTCGCCTTCCTGCGCGAAGCGCTCTGCCTGAACTCGAAATACCGCAAGGCGGGGACGTGCGGGATGTTGCCGGTATACGGGTATGCCCATCACGCCTACACCGTTGGGACCCCTTCCTACCGCCCGCCGATGATCGACGACGTAACGATCGGCGTGCTCTCGCGCCTATCGAGTGCGCTCGACAAGGCAGCAGCCGCGCATGCCATCCCCGCACACGTGCCGATCTACCTAACCGAGTTCGGGATTCAGAGCAAGCCGAGTGCTCTCGGCGTGTCCTTGGCCAAGCAGGCCGAATACGACGCGATCGCCGAGCGGATCGCTTGGGCGAACTCGCGCGTGGCGGCCTTCTCGCAATACCTGCTGCGCGACGACCCGGTAGGGGGAGCGCCAGGCTCAAGCGTCCACGGTGGCACGATCGGTTTCCAAACCGGCCTGGAGACCTTCGCGGGCTCGCGCAAGCCGCTCTTCTTCGGTTTTCCCGTGCCGCTTGTCGTCTCCAAGCAAGGTCACCACTTCTCACTATGGGGCTTGGTGCGTCCCACAGTGGGCGCCACGAAGCTGAAGGTACTCGTACAACCGAAGGGGTCGAAGAGCTACCGCACCTTGAAGGTGGTCCAAACCAACTCCAGTGGTTATTGGTCCTTCAACTCCTCGGTGCAAGGCTCGCACTGGCGCGTGAGCTGGCGCAGCCCAGGCGGCATCGCCTACAACGGCCCACCAATCGGCGCCAACTGAGACGATCTTGGATGCGGCGCGGGGCTTTGTCCACGGTCGCCTCATAGGTGTGATTTGAGTCGGAGCCCGGTGCCGTCCTAGGATGGGGGGCGATGCCGGAGCTGCCCGAGGTCGAGATAACCGCCCGGCGGCTTGACGAGGCCTTGCGCGGCGCTGAGATCGTCTCGGCCTTGGCCCCGGGGGTGAAGGCGATGCGGACGTTCGACCCGCAGCTCTCGGCGCTCCAGGGGCAATGGATCGAACGAGTGGGGCGCCGCGGCAAGCACTTCGTAATCGAGGCTTCCGGCGATCTTGTGCTCTTGATCCACTTGATGTCGGCGGGCCGCCTGCAGCTGTATGACCGTCGTGCCGGGCCCCGCGACAGGACCTCACGCCTACTTGTGCGAGTGCTCCTCGACGGAGGGGAGGGCGAGGCGCCTGTGCCCGGGCGGGCCAAGGCCGAAGGCGCAGCGCGAGAGCACGAGTTGCGTCTGCGCGAGTTTGGATCCAAGCAAGCCGCTTGGGTCAAGCTCCTGCGCAAGGACGAGCTGGAGCAGGACGAGCAGCTCGCCACGCTTGGCCCCGAAGCGTGGCCCACGTCACCGCCGCTCGGCCAAGTGCTCAACGCTCCACGCCCCCTACATGCTGCTTTGCGTGACCAGCACGTGCTCGCCGGCATCGGGCGCTCGTGGGTGGATGAGATCCTGTGGGAGGCTCGTCTCTCGCCGTTCAAGCGCGCCAACGATCTGAGCGAGCACGAGACCGCGGCCTTGGAACAGGCGATCGTGGAGACACTCGGCGGGGCGATCGACCACTACGAGGATACGGTGAAGATCCCGATCCCCGACAAGCTGCCGATGCCCTTGAAGGTGCACCGGCATGAGGGCGAGCCGTGCCCGCGCTGTGCCACCACCTTGCAGGCGGTTCACTTCGAGGACTATGTGATCGCTTACTGCCCGTCCTGTCAAACGGGTGGGCGCACGCTCAAGGACCGACGTCTCTCACGCTTGTTGAAGTGAGGAGCGCCGTTCGCGGCGCTCGACGATCCTCGCGAGAAGCACGCTTCCCTCAAAGAGTAGGTAGAGCGGCACGGTCTCAAGCATCAGGGTCACAGCGTCACCCGGTATGAAAGCGGCGATCACAGCGCACGCAAGGATCGCGTAGCGGCGGTTGTGAGCAAGCTGGCTGGGCGTCACGATTCCCACACGGGTAGCAGCCAGAATCGCGACCGGTACCTGGAAGATCAGGCCCATCGCGAGTAGAACCACAGCTACGAAGTGGTAGTACTGGCTTGCCTGCACGAGCACGTTGAACTCGCTGCTGTTGAAGTTCTGGAAGAAGCGCACAGCCGCTGGCAGCACCACGAAGTACCCAAATGCGACCCCGATCGTGAACAGCACCGGGATCGCCAGAATCAAGGGAGTCGTGACGCGCCGCTGCTCGGGGCTGAACGCCGGCAGTAGGAAGCCGTAGAGCTCATAGAGCAATACAGGCAAGGCCAGGATGAAGGCAAATATCAGGGCAACACCGATCGTCGTATTGAACGGCTCGCCGATTCCGAGTGTCACCGGCCGGTCTCCAGTGGGTGCAGCAGACAGGGCCTTGATGTCACTCTTCAGATGCGGCTTCACGCTCTGCAGAGAGGACCTCGTGGCAGGGCTTGCACCGCTGCCGGGGCGCTCGAGTGTGGCCACCACGATCGCCAATTGAGCTGCCACATCGCGGGCGTTCTTCTGAACCGTATAAGTGGCTCCCAACGGCCCCTTTCCGGCGCTCACCTGCTTCTGGGTCTGGTGTGCGAGTGGAGCGTTGATGATCTGCAGCAAAGCGTGGTTCTGCCACATACAGACGCCAAAGGCCACCGCAAGGGCCACGATCGAGACGATCAAGCGCGTGCGTAGCTCGGTCAGATGGTCGACCAGGCTGAGCCGCTCTTCATAGCCAACGCTACCTACTGCAACAGCCATGGTGGACTCTTCAGACCTTCTCTTGCACTCGATCGGGCTCTGACTCAACGGCCCGCAGCGGTGCGGGAGTTGTGCTCTCGCCACCGATCGCATCCTTGAAGCCGCGTAGGCCGGTGCCGAGTGAGTGGCCCATCTCCGGCAGTCGCTTTGCCCCGAACACGAGCAGCAACACGATCAACAGAAAGGCTATGTGGATTGGATTGTCGAGACCCATCATGAAAGTCCTACCTCCGGTTTTGGCTTTTCTCGGGAAATCGAGGATCGCGGGATCGCATCCGGTCTTCGCCGCCGGCTGGCGCTTGGATCACTTGCGATCAGGTGAACACTTGAGATGATCCGCCGGTGGGCTCGCTGCGAACAGCAGGTACATGAACCAGATCGAGTCTCGATAGATGTCAAGGGCAAAGCGCGAGCTTGACCTTTCGCCTGCCAAGCTGCGCAAGCTGGCTGACGAGGAGCTGATGGAGCTTGTTTGTCGTAACGAGGCCGCCGCGTTTGAGATCGTCTTGGAGCGCCACATCGACGCCGCCTTCTCCCTTGCCTACCGCATGGTTGGCCGGCGGGCGCTCGCCGAGGACGTGGTCCAGGAGGCGCTGTTGTCGCTGTGGCGCACTGGTACTCGCTACGAGCGCTCCCGCGGGAGTGTGCGTAACTGGGTGCTCGGGATCACCCATCACCGTGCAGTGGATGCACTGCGCCGCGATGGCGTGCGCACCAGCAAGAACGTCAGCGACGAGGGTCTCGGCGAACGCTTGGAGGCGCCCGAGCGCACCGACCTCGAGGTGGCGCGTCGTGACGAGGCTCAGGAGATTCGCACGGCTTTGGACGACCTGCCCTCCGAGCAAACTCGTGTAATCGAGTTGGCCTACTTCGGTGGCTTCACCCATACTGAGATCGCGGCAATGCTGGACTTGCCGGTAGGAACAGTCAAGGGCCGCATGCGCCTGGGCCTGGAGAAGATGCGAAGCCAGCTTTCAGCGTTGGGGGCGGTTACATGAGGGGCCAAGGCAACGAGGACGACTGCCAGGAGCGCGAGCAGGCAGCCGCTTATGTCCTATCTGCATTGGGACACGACGAGGCGGCGCGCTACCGCGAGCACCTCAGCGGTTGCGCCGTGTGCAAGGCCGACGTGGCCAGCTTGCAACCCGTGGCCGACTCGCTGCCGATTGGCGTCTCCCACAAGACCGCTTCGCCAGAGCTTCGCGAACGAGTGATGGTGAGCGTGCGCTCCGAGGCGGACCTACTGAAGGCTGCCGGCGCCGGCGCCGACCGTCCGGCGCCCGTTAGAGTCGGTTGGCGTCTGCGGCGCCCACAACTGCTCACCGCAGCTGTCGCCCTGGGCGTTGGTCTGTTGATCGGCGCCTTGGTGCTCGACACGGGGTCGCGGGTGCCCACCACGCATGTGAGCAGTGCTCAGCTTGCCTCCATGCCCCCTGGTGCGAAAGCTGTGTTGCGCCAGGTCGGCGACCATGCCGAACTGGTCCTCTCGGGCGTCTCCCAGCCTCCGCGCGGAAAGATCTACGAGTTGTGGCTCGCTCGTCCCGGTGCTGCTCCCCAAGCGACGAGCGCCTTGTTCGGTGTGACCCATAGCGGTAGTGCCTCGGTGAATGTGCCCGGCAACCTCGCCGGAGTGCACCAGGTGCTGGTCACCGCGGAGCCTTTGGGTGGGAGTGCTCACCCGACCAGTTCGCCGGTGGTGGTGGCTACGCTGAGCTCTTCTTAGCAAGGTTTCAGCGGTGTCGCACGGTGCTACACTCGATTGATGCCGACGACTCGTCCGCGCCACACGATCACCGAGACACCCCCTGTGCAGGAAGCGCTCGATGAGTTGCGCTCAAGGCTTGGCAAGGGGGAGCGGATCGATTTCGCTGAGTTGGTCGAACTGGGGGCGCGTGCAAAGACGCGTCGAATGCGCACCGAGGAAGCCACAACCGAGGCGACCCTAAAGCGCCTCGCCGATATGGTCCGCACGCGCTCATTTCCCTATGAGTTGGATGTCGCGGCCGCGGATGCCGTCAAGCATCTCGGCCTTACTCCCAAATACGAGTAGCCATGCTGCTGCTCGACAACTCGGCGTGGTCGCGGATCGTCGAGGGCGCCCTCGACGACAAGCGGGGCGCGACTGTTGCCGGATGGATCGAGCAGGGTCGCTTGGGCACGACCCTCCCTTTCTTG
This sequence comes from uncultured Solirubrobacterales bacterium, assembly GCA_963746645.1. Lineage (GTDB taxonomy): Bacteria > Actinomycetota > Thermoleophilia > Solirubrobacterales > Solirubrobacteraceae > Palsa-744. The sequence continues at coordinate 1,412,751 of CAVVBQ010000005.1, read as the reverse complement.
CTGGAGGCTGGGTACTCCGCGCGATCCGCGGCTGATCATCAAGCGAAAATGGCGCAGCTGGATGTCCTGCCGCGCGTCCACGTATCGGGTGAAGCAGGGAGATTGGCTCTGCGGGCTCAACATGAACTCGCCCTTGTGGGCCATCACAGACTTCCCCCTATCGATCTCATTCTTGCTGCCTGCGCTCACGAAGCTGGAGCCGGAGTGCTCCACTACGACCACGACTACGATGTCATCGCCACCCGGACATGCCTTCGTTTCGAGAGCGAATGGCTGGCTCCCGCGGGTACGCTGTAGATCCGATGATCGCTGCCGGAGCGAACGTCCCTGAGCTAGGAGCTTCTATGAACCCGAGCAGTCCACGTCACCCGCTGAGGGGAGCACTGATCGCATCTCTTCTGGCGGCGGCAGCCCTTCTGCCGGCCACCGCCGCGGAGGCAACGACGCTACCCACGATCTCCGTTGCGCTCAGCCCATCCTCGATCACGGTCGGTGGGACGCTGCAATCGGGTGCGGTCAACGTCGTGAGCACGGCGAGCGGTGGCAAGGAATCCTCCACCTCGCTGGTCCTGCTGAAGCCGGGCGTCAGCGTGGCGGAAGTCAATGCGCTGCTCAACGCGGGCCAGGTGGGTAAAGAACCCAACCTGGCGAGCAAGTACCTCTCGATCGTGTTCGACGGCACGATCACCCCGGCCGGCAAAAGCACGGAAGCACAGACGATTTTGCAGCCAGGTCAGTACATGGCGATCGACGCCGAAGGCGAAAACTCATCGAAGTGGCCGCGCACGAGCTTCACGGTGGGGGCTGCCACCGCGCCCGCTGCGCTACCCGCGCCACAGGCGGTTGAGCGCTCGATCGACTTTTCCTTCCGTGGGCCGACCACGCTGCACGACGGCGAGCTCGTGCGCTTTGAAAACGAAGGTTGGGTCGTGCACATGGATCTGGCTTTCCGGGCGAGAAGCAAGGTGGGCGCCGAGAAGATCGTCATCGCTTTGTTCGAGGGCGATCAAAAGGGCCTCGAAAAGCTGGTTGCCGGGGAACCGGTCAGCTTCGCGGGGCCGCTTTCGACCGGCGGCTTTCAGCAGGAGACGATCACGGCCAAGCCCGGCTGGTACGTGCAGGCGTGCTTCATGGACACCCAGGATGGGCGCGCCCACACGGCCCTCGGCATGGAGCGGATCATCAAGATCACTAAGTAGGTCCGCGCTTTCATGGCCCGTCCCCGCCAGCTTGGGGGCGGGCCATTCAGGTAGCGGTGCCTTGTCCGTCTTCCGGTCGTGGAGCGAATGCGGCTACGATCCGCTCCGTGATCGAGCCCGGCCAACAGGCCCCCGACTTCGAGTTGCCAGACCAGGATGGCTGCACGGTAAAGCTCTCGGACTTTCGCGGTCAGTCCGTTGTCGTCTATTTCTACCCTAAGGCCTCGACACCGGGCTGCACCACTCAGGCGTGCAGTGTGCGCGACCATCGAGCCGACTACGAGCAAGCCAACGCTGTCGTGCTCGGAGTCTCCCCCGATCCTGTCGCGAAGGTCAAGAAGTTCCACGACAAAGAGGGACTGAACTTTGCGCTGCTGGCCGACGAGGGCCATCACGTGGCTGATGCTTACGGTGTCTGGGTCGAGAAGTCGATGTACGGGCGAACTTATTGGGGTGTGCAACGGACGACGTTCGTCTTGGACACGGACGGGAAGGTCGCTGCCGTGCTTCACAAGGTCAAGCCCGGGGAGCATGACGCGCTGGTGTTGGCCGCGCTCGCCGAGGCGACTCCGCCGCTCGCCTAAAGAGGTTCGGTACCCTCGCCCAGGATCGTCAGGTACTCGTCGTAGACGTAGAGCTTCCCTCTTTGCCGGCCGGTTGCCTCGCGTAGGATCCCGGCGTTCTCGAGCCGTTGGATCGCTGCGTACACAGGGGGGCCGGTCAGCTCGAGACGCTCGGCGGAGCTGCTGGCTCCGATGACGACGGAGCGTGTCGCGAGGTCGTGCACGCGGTGTGCGGTCGCTGCTCCCCGTCCGAAGCTGTGGATCTTCTGACGGTCGTTCTCGACCATCGCAACGACCCGCTGAGTGGTGAGCGTTGTAGATTCTGCGACCTCGATGACGCCTTCGAGGAAGAACCGCAGCCAGTCCTCCCAGGCCCCATCAGTGCGGACGCGCTGTAGGTGCTCGTAGTAGCTGTCGCGGTTGCGCTTGAAGTGTAGGCTCAAATAGAGGAGCGGCCGACTAAGTACGGCCTCGGAGCACAGCAGCAGAGTGATCAGGAGCCGTCCGACTCTTCCGTTGCCGTCGAGGAACGGGTGGATCGTCTCGAACTGGGCGTGCGCGAGCGCGGCCTTCACGAGCACCGGCGTTGGGTTGAGATCGTCGTGGATAAACTTCTCGAGGGCGCCCATTGCTGCGGTGACCTCCTGCCAAGGCGGCGGGACGAAACGTGCCGCCGAGGGTCGGGGCCCGCCAAGCCAGTTCTGGTCGCGGCGGAACTCCCCGGGGCTCTTGTCCGCGCCTCGTCCGGTCTGTAGTAGTCGCTGGTGGACTTCCCGCAGAAGCCGCGCGGAGAGCGGCGGCGCTCCGGGCGCCGCAATCTGGGCGAGGCCGTGGTCGAGGGCGGCGATGTAGTTCGCGGTTTCTTGGGCATCCTCGCGTAGCGCTCCGGGTGCTGCATCGTGCTCGAATAGCAGCAGGTCCGACAGGGACGACTGCGTGCCCTCGATCTGCGAGGAGAGCACAGCCTCCTTGCGAACGAACGTATAGATGAACTGGTCGGGATCCGGGAGGAGGAGCGTGATCCCATCGAGGCGTCCGAGCGCTTGGTTCGTGCGATCCAGCAGCGACTGCATCGCCGCGTCGATCCGAACGGCCGGCTTGGGTGGGAGCGGGTTGGGGTGGAAGACCCAGTATCCGTCGGGGCCGCTGTCGGCGAGCCGGTATTCGCCCGTACGAGGGCTTGATGCGGGAGTCGGGGGATCTTTGCGTTCGCTTGCCACCGCCTAAGCTTACTAAACGATAACGGCACATCGTTTGCTTAGGGCTACTGGAGGTAGCGATCGTTGAATAACCGGCAGGCAGCTTTGCGAAGCCGCTTGACTCCCGCCTCGCCTGGGTAAAGCAACTAATTGTTGCTAACTGGCCGGAGCTGCACATACCGCGTTGAGGCAGTCACGAGGCTGCCTGATGCTTGTGTTTTCGCCACCGTTGCTCCAAGCTACGCCTGGATGCCGACAAATCAACACAGAGAAGGGCCATCTCCCGGCGTCGCGGCGTGGCGTCAGTTCCTCCTTGAGACGCTGGTGTGCCTCGTGCTCATCGTGATGATCCTCGCGATCGCCCTGGAAGCTCGGCGCAGCTTCCTGGCCGGAGCCTCGATTCTGCCGCTTACGGCCTTCGTGGTCGGGGTCGCTCGGCATCGCCAGTAGTGATGCCGCACACCATCCCGACTGTGGGTACCACGCGCTCGACAATGGATCACGCGAGACGATGCGAAAGCACGAGCCGGTGTCGGCCAACTGGCCGGAGCTGCGGATCGGCGGCCCTGAGCCGACCGGCGACGCCTGGCGCGATAGCCGTCAGGCGTCGAAGAGGGCGCGAGAGCATACCCAGGACCGACGTAGACGCCGTTGTGGGAGCCTTAGCCCTAAATTCGTATGATGTGAACTGTATGATTATTGGCGCCACCCGTTAGTGACTCCAAAAATCGCGATCAGGAGGTATGCACACTATGGAGGATCAGGTAAGGACCATTCAGCTCTCAGCCGAGGACGATGCCGCAATCAAGGCCGCGCTCGGGCGCGGCAGGGTCAAGGAGGCGCCCTCCTCAAAAGAACCGCTCGAATCGAAAGAACCTATTGAAAGCACCGCGCCAGCCAAAGTCAAAGTCCTGATCTACATGAACCCGCCCGGGATCTGTATGGAAGTGGACTAGGCCTGGTTCGCGCCCTGGTCGTGCCTATGCTCGGTCGGTGCTCCCACCGATTACGACACGAGCCGAAGCTGAGGAGCGGGTGCGTGCAGGTCTCGGCCCGCAGGTCGCGGCGTGTGAGCGCTTCGCGGAGTTCTCGTGGGAGGTCATCGGGACGGAGCCGTGGACTGGTAGGCCCATCACTGAGGACCTGAGCGAGCGGCTAATCGCGAGCGAGATGTCGCGGGGCTTCAAGAGCTTCCGGGGCGCAATCGACACGGCGCTCGGCGGCTACGGGTCGCAGGGCGCTATGGTCGACCGATCCCTGTTCGAGGGGATGGCCGTAGCGCATTGGGTCAAGCTGAAACCCGAGCTGGCGGAAGATCGGTTCCGGAAGCACTTGAAGCACAGCACGGCGATGTGGAACAAGCGGCTCGGCGCGCACGGCCGGCAAGGCGTCGAAATCAAGATCACGGACGAGGAAGCCAAAGAACACAGGAAGCTGTTCGGCCCGTGGGGCGACAAGCTCTGGTGCGGAATGCCAATGCACAAGCTCATCGACGAGATCGAGGTCGATTGGGATGAGGGTGAACGCCGGAGCGAACTTCGCTTCATGTTCGCCGTGGCGCACGCAGACAACACAGAGACGATGCACACGACGGCCATGTCCCTCACCAACAGCATCGTGCAGGACAACCTTGACGGGCTTCGGACCGAAGCCGGACCGAGCATCTTCCAGGTTGATCGTGCTCTGCTCGGTGCGCTGTGGCCCTGGGCGCACATGCTCAGAATGAGCGCGGACTACTTCGAGCTGGACGGCGCGGAGCGCGTGGATGACGAGTTCATCAAGGCCCGCGCCGCGTTCATCTCGCTCAGCGACGAGCTGCTGGCCCAGGCGGGCCGCAACGATCCCTGCCCGTGCGGGAGCGGCAAGAAGTTCAAGAAGTGCCACGGCGCGTGGATGAGGTCCGCACGCGGCTCGACGCCTACCTGACCGAGCCGGACAGCGACGCCTCGTTCCCGAGGGCTACCACGTAATCCCGTCGCTGGAGACCCAGCGAGCATTGTTGACAATTGATTCTAACGCCTGGGCGAAGCAGGCTTCCAGGCGCTGGGCGTCGGGCACCACAAAGTCTCGAATTGCCGGCCCCGACAATGATGTACGGGCGGACATTTTGGGGTGTACAACGGACGACCTTTATCGTCGATCCAGTTGGGAAGGTTGCGAAGGTGCTTGGCAATGTGAAGCCGGCGACGCACGACCAGCTGGTGCTGGGGGCACTCAAGGAGGTCGCCCCGCCGGTCGTATAGACGACGTACGCGTTGCTTCAAGGGAATGACACCTACGCCTGCTTCTTGTCTTGAGCAGAGATGAGCTCGGTGTAGGTTAGACGCTCGGATCGGGCGGAGCGAGAGCCCCGTATGCGTCAGGTCGGGGTGCTTTCGCGGTCGCGCTCCTGTAGATACGGTGCTAGGTACTTGGCGGCGATCTTGCTCGGCGGCGACCATGTTGGTGTGTCGGTGATCTCCGAGCTGAACCCGTGTCCTCCGGTGATGTGAGCGGTGAGGTATTGGGGCTTACCGTTCGTCAACAGCATGCCGTGGATCGTGGGGTTGAAGCGCTGGGGCGTCACTGCAGCCCCGGCCAGCGCTGCGATTGACTGCGCAGCAGTGTCGGCCTGCTGCGCGCCGATGCCGCCGTGCTTGATGGGAAAGTCGGTTGCGTCGCCGGCTGCGTAGATGTGCTCTATGCCTGGGACGCGGCAGTACGGGTCTACTTGGATGAAGCCGTGCTCGCCGAGCGGGATGCCGCGTACCTCGGGTCCATAGAGCTCTGGTAGCGCGATCACTCGATCTACCTTCAGGTGTCGGTCATCTGGGTTGATCACGACCTCGCGGGAGTTGGGAACCTCGGCGTATGCGGAGGTGATCGTCTCGATGCTGGCACGAGCGAGTAGCTCGGTGATGGAACTGCTCGCTGACGCGCCAAAGATTGCGAGTGGGCTGTCCTCTGGAGTGACGATCGTCGCCTTCAGATCGATACCCATGTCATAGGCGCGTCCGGCTGTCATCAGCGCGAGCTCGTACAACGGCAGCGGCCAGGCCATGCGGCCGGGCGCAACAAACGCCAGCTTGTGAATGAAATCGCCCTCGACATCCTGGATCGCCCCGTGCATGGTTTCGTCAAGGTCGCGGTCGTCGATCGTCAAGGCGTGCTTGTAGCGCTTGCTGATGTTCGCGCCAAGCGCGAGGAGGAGCGCGTCGTACTCGATCGCCTCGTCGGCCTTCGTGTAGACCGTCCGCTCAACCGGGTCGATCCAGCCAAGTTCGCCGTGCAGCAGCGTTGCGCCGGCATCGCGCACGATCGGGGCGAGTGGATAGCGACGGGCGGCACCTTGGGCGAACGGCTCGCGGACCACCATCGGCCGGTACACGAACTCGGTGTTGGGAGCTATCACCGTCACATCAGTTCGGTCGCGCCCAAGATCGGCTAGGGCCAGCACGGTCTCAAGCGCGGCCACCCCGCCCCCTACGATGACGACGCGAAACTGGTCGGAATGCGAGCCCTTCGCGGTCTCGGCGTGTGAAGTGCCGGCCATGACTACTTACCAGTGTCGCCGTTTCTGGCGTTGCCGTTTTTGCTGGCCTTGCCGTTTTTCGGTGGCGTCAGGACTGGCGCATCTGGGAACTCGTCGGTCGTGCCGATGAGGATTGTGAGCAGGTCGCTGATCCGTTGCACGCGGCCAAGGCGGTCGGGAAGCGGAAGACCGGATTGGATTGTGTAGTGGTTGCGGCGGCCGTTGCGTTCTCGCGTGATGTAACCACCGTCGGTGAGCTCCGTGACGATCCGGTGGGCGGCCCGTTCGGTGATCCCGACCCGCTCGCTGATCTCTCGTAGAAGCACGCCCGGATCGTGGGCGATACAAGCGAGAACCTGGGCGTGGTTCGTCAAGAACTTCCAGCGATGAGTGGTGGCCTCGACCATAGGCAGAGACTAGCGTATCTAGACTCCTATTCCTAGAAATCAATTTCCTAGATTTAGATTTCATGCTATGTTGTTCAAGTCCGCGGTGCTCGATTGGTCGCTGGCGCTCATGCGCGCACACCAAACGAAACGAGGAGCACCATGCCCAGCTCAGTAATGCCCCCTCCGTCCGCCGCGACCGCCGGCAACGGCGTTCCGCCCCTCGAAACCGCTGATCCTGTTGCCAATGGACAACCCCAGCCCTCGCCGCGCTCTCAGCCACCGCGAAGCCCACTGCTCGCCAAGCTCACCAGCCTGACATCGATCGCAATGGTCGCCGCGTTGGGCATTGTGATCGTCGGGATCATCGCCGTCGTGGGAGGCGGCTACGACAAGAAGGTCGTCCACGACCAGCTCGTCCCACAGAAGATCTTCTTCCCTGCCGCTGGCAGCCCCGCGCTGCTACCGGGTGTGAAGCAGTACGCAGGTCAGCAACTCACCACGGGTAGCCAGGCCAAGGCGTACGCCAACAATTTCATCAACGTGCACCTCTCAAAGATTGCCGGTGGACAGACCTACGCACAGGTCAGCACCGCAGCCCTTGCCGCGCCGACCAACGCAAAGCTGGCCGAAGAGAAGGCAACCCTCTTCCAAGGCGAGACCCTGCGCGGCCTGCTCCTAAACGCCTGGGGATGGTCACTAGTCGGGGCTATCGCCACCCTCGCTGGCTGGATACTGATTGCGTTGGGTGCGATCCTGTTCCTGCTCCCGCTGGCCAACTGGCAGGTGAACCTCAGAAACCGAGGCGCCGCGACAGCCGGTGCATGATGAAGGCTCTCGTTTACCACGGTCCCGGCCAGCGCGGCTGGGACACCGTGGCTGACCCCACAATCATCGATCAGACCGACATCGTGGTGCGAATCGACACCTCCACGATCTGCGGCAGCGACCTGCACATCCTCAAAGGCGACGTACCCGAGACGACTCCAGGCACGGTGCTAGGACACGAGGCCGTCGGCACCGTGCAGGAGATCGGCTCCAGCGTGAGCACCCTGGCAGTCGGTAATCGGGTGCTCTTGTCCTGCATAAGCTCCTGCGGGCGCTGCCGCTTCTGCAAGGAAGCCCGCTACGGACAATGCATCGGTGGCGGCGGCTGGATCTTCGGACATCTGATCAACGGGCTGCAGGCCGAGTATGCACGAGTTCCCTTTGCCGAGAACTCCGTCTACAAGGTCCCCGAGCAGCTCAGCGACGAGCAGGTTCTGTTCCTCTCAGACATCCTGCCGACGGCCTACGAGGTAGGTGTTCTGAACGGCAAAGTCTCACCCGGCGACGTTGTGGCGGTGGTCGGCGCCGGCCCGATCGGACTCGCGGCGATGCTCACCGCCAGCCTGTACACGCCCGGGCGGATCGTTGCGATCGATCTCGCCGACAGCCGACTTGAAAGCGCTCGAAACTTCGGAGCCGACGCCACGATCAACAACGGAAGGGAGGATGCCCTTGCTCAAATCATGGAGATCACCGACGGCATGGGCGCGGATGTCGCGTTCGAGGCCGTGGGCGTACCCGCCACGTTCGAGCTGGCAGCTGAACTGATCCGGCCTGGAGGACGGGTGGCGAACATCGGCGTGCACGGCCATTCCGCAACGCTCCACCTCGAGAAGCTGTGGACCCGCGACGTCACGATCACCACAGGCCTCGTCGACACGCGCACGATCCCGCAGCTGATGAGTATTGTGGCAAGCGGCCGCATCGACCCAACCGTGTTCGCAACACATCACGTTGCACTCGAGGACACGATGAGCGCCTATGACACATTCGCAGACGCCGCGAACACCGGTGCGCTTAAGGTCGTGCTCAATGGCGCCGAGAGTGCCCGCAGTTCCGAGACACTCGTCGGGGCTTCAGCCGGATGACGCTACTGCAAGACAACCCATCGGTCACAACCCGGATGCCGCCAGATCAAGAAAGCGCGCCCGTACAGGTGACGCACAAGTTTCGTCATGCTCGTCCGCCCAAGCTGGTCGACGAGCGCGACGGTCTAAACGACCGGATCGCGAGCTTCATCGCCCAGACCGTTGGCTCAATGTGGATGTTCTACCTCAGCATCATCGCCTTCGCGATCTGGATGGCCGGCCTCGGAGCCACAGTCGCGGGCGACCACTACCCCTTCAACCTCATGCTGCTCGCCGTCGGAGGCATCATGCAGTGGCTCGCAATGATCGCGATCCTCGTAGCGCAGAACGCTCAGGGAAGCGTTCAAGACAAGCAAGTCGAGCACCTACACGACCTGGGAATGACCACCCACCGCCTAGTCATCGAAAACACTACGCTGACAAAGGCGATCCACGACCATCTCATTACAGCCAACACCGAAAGCCCGCTCACACGATAGTGAGCAGGACCCAGCGCTTGCCCCAGCCTTGGAGGAGACGCAGGAGCGCCGAAAATGCCGGAGGTCTAGCCACCGTGCTCAAGCGCTCGCCGAAGTGTACGGGCGCACCTACTGGGGCAACGAGCGCACCACTTTCATTATCGATCCTGATGGGAAGGTGGCCGAGGTCCTGCGCAAGGTCAAGCCGTCTGAGCACGATGTGCTGGTGTTGAAGGCTTTGAAGGCCATGGGCCCACTCGTCGCATAGTCGGCAAGTAGCACAGTGCGACGAAGTGCACTGGCTCTCTGGAAGGTGGATGATGGGTGGATGGCCGCTAAGGTCAACTGCTCCATCTGCGGTGAGCTAGGCGAGGCCGAGCAACGCTTCTGCGGTCATTGCGGGGCTGCCCTCCTCCAGCCGTGTGCGGCGTGCGGTGAGAGCAATCCGCCGGGCTTTCGCTTCTGCGGGGCATGTGGCGCTGCATGTGAGACCGGCAGTGCGCCGGCGCAAGGCTCCGAACAGCGCGTCGACGGGGAGAGGCGCTGGGTAACCGTCCTATTTGCTGACCTGTCCGGCTTCACGGCGCTGTCGGAGCGCTCTGACCCGGAGGAGATGCGCTCGATGGTGGATGGCTGCATGAAGGAGATGGGGGAGGTTGTGCAGAGGTTTGGCGGCTCGGTTGACAAGGTCATAGGCGATGCATTGATGGCGGTGTTCGGGGCGCCGGTCGCTCATGAGGACGACTCCGAGCGGGCGGTGCGGGCCGCCCTTGAGATCCAGCGGCGCGCGTCTGAAGAGGCGGAGGTCTTCGGTGGGCTTTGCGTCCGCATCGGTATCAATACGGGAGAGGTGATGTTCGCCCCGGTAGGCCCAGACGGGTGTAGAGAGTTCACGGTGATGGGGGATGCGGTTAACACTGCCGCCAGATTGCAGGCCGCCGCTCCCTCAGAAGGTGTCCTGCTTGGCGAGCAGGCCCACGCCGCCTGTGCGCACGCGATCGCATGCGAGCCGGTGGAACCGATCCTTGCAAAGGGCAAGGAGGTGCCGCTACGCGGGTGGCTCGCTCGAGGAGTCACATCGGCTCCGGCTGACCGCCCGCTCTCCGCTGCGCCGTTCATCGGGCGAGACGCGGAGATCGAGCTCCTGATGAGGGCGTGGGCGCGCACCGCAGGCGAGCTCCATCCGCAGCTTGTCACCCTCGTAGGTCCCCCTGGGATCGGCAAGACACGGTTGACGCTGGAGTTTGCCAAGCATGTAGATGGTGCCGGGGGACGGATATTCCGTGGCCGCCCGCTCCCCTACGGTGAATCTGGTGCGTACTGGGCTTTTGGGGCTGTCATCAGGGAGGCGTGCGGGATCTTCGCGACTGACTCCCCCGACCTGGCCGCTCGCAAGCTCGGCGAACGTACGGCATCGTTGTTGCCCTCGGCCGAAGCACATGAGTGCTCCAGAAACCTGTCAATCCTTGCTCGCCTCTCCGAGGACACGGTCGATGACGGGCAGGTTCTGTTTGCATCCGCTCAGCGATTCCTCGAGGCGCTCGCCCGCGAGCAACCCACCTTGGTGGTGATCGAGGACCTGCACTGGGCTGACGACAGCCTCGTGGGGCTCATCGAGACGCTCTCGATGCGCCTCGCGGGGGTGCCGCTACTCCTGCTCGCAAACGCTCGGCCAGAGTTCCTCGAAGCGCAAGGAACTTGGGCGCGACTCCCGACCAATGTCACAGTCCAGGTCCAGGCTCTCACCGATTCCTCCGCACACGATCTGGTGTGTCAACTTCTGGCCGGTGCGCCGGATTGGGAGGCAATCGCCAAGCGCGTGGAGGAGGCAGCGGATGGCAATCCGCTGTTCATCGAGGAACTGGTTGCATGGCTGTCGGAAGGTGCTGCCGCGGGTGCCAGCGGGCTCCCAGCGAACCTCAAGGCGATCATCGCCGCGCGAGTCGATCAATTGCCCCCGCCCGAGCGCCAGGTGATACTCGACGCATCGGTTGTCGGCGACTTCTTTTGGCTTGGCAGCTTGCAAGCCTTGGGCGGCAACGGCTCTCTCACGGACACGTTGCAGTCGCTCGAGCGCCGGGACATGGTCCGCCTCAGCCCATCGTCGCGGATTGCGGGTGACCAGGAGCTGGCCTTCAAGCATGGGCTGATCCGCGAGGTCGCCTATGCGACCCTGCCAAAGGCCGTCCGTCGTGGACGCCACGGGATCGTGGCACGTTTCCTTGAGAACGCGGCGGGTGATCCGGCGGCCTACGCGGCGATCCTCGCACACCACTGGCGCGAGGCTGGTGACCCTGCGCGCGCGACCGACTACCTGCTCATCGCCGCCCAGCAGGCCAGCCTCGGCTGGGCTCACCACGAGGCAATCGATCTGTGTAATCAGGCGCTCGAGCTAATCCCGGAGGGAGATGAGGCACGCCGCCGCCGCGCACGGCTGCAACGGGTCACGGCCGCACAAGCTGGGTTGCATGCAAGCTTCGACCTCCCATCACCGCCGGATCAGGAGATACACCCTTAGTCGAAGTCCTTGGGCGAAATGTCGCCACCGATTTCGTAGATTCCCGCGACCGTGTGGTCACCCAGCAGCTCGGCGTGCTCTCGAATGAGCTCCGTGTTGGGCGAGGAGTAGACGCAGAAGGACTTCAACTGACCGTACTCGTCCATGACCACGTGACTGTGCTCCCACGTGACGGGGGAGAACTGCGCGTTCTCGGCCAGTATGTGCTTCGAGAGGGCGCCCTTGCGCGCCATTTCCTCCTCCTCCAAAGCGGTCCAAGCCCTCTCGATCAGATAGCGAGGCATACCTGCTCCCAGATTCGACGCCGATCAACTAATCCTAGCTTTCGCGACGGGGCGACCCGGAGTACGCGTGGATCTGGGGGCGCTATGACTATCATGCGCGCGCCCGAAGGGTATATATGGGAGACGGTGGTTCCGAAGGCCGCCTATCTCGAAAACATCGACGCTCGCTTTAGAAGGGAGAGCAAACATGCTTGCAAGTCCACTGCTCGAGGCGCCGGAGAGGGAATTCGACAGCGACGATTGGGATGACGCCGAAGAGGTAGACAGCGACGAGCTCGACGTGGAGCTTGACGAGGAAGAGATCGAGCCTGAAGACGACGAGGATTTCTAAGCTCCGCCGGCGAGCGTGGTGATCGTGCTCGCCTCCGCCTCGGTCACCCAAAGCTTCAACTCGTTTGTTGGAGCCGCGGAACAGTTCTTCTCGGACTTGGCGGCCGTCCATTGGGGCGCGCTCCTGCTTGGCCTGACTTTCTTCGGGCTGAACCTCACCTTGCGCTCGCGCGCTTTCTTTAACAGCTTGCGCGCGGCCTATCCGGCGGTCAGCTTCCCGTGGAGACGGATCTGGGGCGCCTATGTGGCTGCTGTCGGCTTCAACAATGTGGTTCCAGCAAGGGGCGGGGACATCATCAAGCTGTTCCTCACGCGCAGTTCGATCCCCGGCTCCTCCTACCCCACTGTCGCCTCAGCCTTCTTCGTGGAGGCGATCTTCGATGTCAGCGTGGGCGTATTCGTGCTCATCTTCGCCTTCAGCCAAGGCGTCTTTCCCAAGCCGCCTGACTTCTCCAAGCTGGGCTCGTTCGACATCTCCTACTTGGCCGAGCACTTTCGCTTCACGCTCTTCTTGATCACCCTGCTCGCGGTCCTCGGACTGCTCGCCTTTGCGCTCTTGTCGGTACGGGCAAAGGCCTTCTGGGCGCGCATCCGTCAAGGACTCACGATCCTCACCGATCGTCGTCGCTACTTGCGCGAAGTCGCCGCCTGGCAGGCGGGCGCATGGGTGTGTCGCTTCATTGCCTTCTGGTTCCTGCTCGACGCCTTCCGCGTTGGTGGTTCGATCGAGAACGTGCTGCTCGTGTTCGGATGTGGTCAGGTGGCGGGTGCCGTGCCGTTCACGCCCGGTGGCGCTGGTGTGCAGCAGGCTTTGCTTGTAAAGGTCTTTGCGGCGAGCGCCCCCACTGCCGTTGTGGCCGCCTATTCCGTGGGTCAGCAGATAGCGATCGCAGCTTTCACGGCGCTCTTGGGCCTTGGCGCGGTGTTCTTCATCTTCCGTTTCCGCTCCTTCAAAGAAGTGATTGCCGCGGGGCGTGCTTCGCGCGATGCGGAGCGTGAGTCCGAACGTGCCGGAGGGGGCGGTTCCAACGGAGGGGACGGTCCTACTGCAGTCCCTCGCGCGCCTCACGCACGAGCGTGACGGCTACTGCAGTCCCTCGCGCGCCTCGCGCACGAGCGTGACGGCTACTGCAGTCCCTCGCGCGCCTCGCGCACGAGCGTGACGGCTACTGCAGTCCCTCGCGCGCCTCACGCACGAGCGTGACGGCCTCTGGGAACACCAGCGCGATTACCTGACGGATCTGCTCAGCCTGTGCTTCGGCGTTGCCTTGGACGTTCACACGGTTGACCGCCGCCACCGTCATGTCGACAGCGAGCTTGATCGCGTTGTCGGCCCAGGCAAGGGCTTGTTGCCCCTGCATTTGCTCCGCGAACTGCGCGAGCCGCCGCTGGAGCTCCTCAGGGTCACCAAACAGGTCGCCGAAGCTTCCACCCTCCATGCGCTCATCGTAGCGTCAACACGTAGACTGCCGTGCCGATGGCCTCTGCCCAAGAGATACAGGAGCGCGTGACTTTTGAGTCGGCGCGTCGCGCACGGCTTGCCGTGCCCGCCGTTGCCGGCGGAGTGCTCTACCTCCTGAGCGGGATCATCCTGAGCGCGGCGCTCAAAGAACTGCCGGCTGTCGGGATCGTGCAAGGCCTCGAACCGGTCTTGCGTGGTCAGCCCAGTCCCGCGGTCAGCCCCAGGGCTCCCGAGGTCTCCTACATCGACCACCATGCCTTCTACCTGATCGTGGGGACCTTGCTCACGGCGATCGCCATCGTGGCGCTCACGGTCGTGCTCTTGTTCATCCTCGATGCGACCACTTTTCGCAGGCGCTCCTGGCCGGCGGCCCGGCCCTTGGTGCTCATCGGCGGCTTCGGGGTGGCATTGCTGAACGTCGTCCACGAGGTGGTGCTCGTGCTGGAAGCGCACAAATTCGTGCACGGTGGCAATTTCACCAACAAGGCCGTTGATAAGGCTTTGCTCACGACTGGTTCAACGGGGATTGTGTTGGGCTTGCTCGGTTTGCTTGCTGCGCTTGCGCTCGCCATCGGGATGATCGCGACAATGCTCGGTGCGATGCGCGCGGGCTTGCTGCCGCGCTGGCTCAGCGTGCTGGGCATTCTCTCGGGTCTCCTGTTCCTGCCCTTCTTTGGCACCCCCACATTGCAACTGATCCCCACGTTCTGGCTCGTGGCGACGGGCATTCTTTTGATGGAGCGCTGGCCCAATGGTGATCCCCCTGCGTGGGCTGCAGGAGAGGAGCGCCCGTGGCCGACACAGGCCGAGCTGCGTGCCAAGCGCGAGGAAGAGCAAGGCGGCAAAGCCAGTGGGCGAGCGCGAGGATCTAAGGGCACTCCCAACGGTGATGAGCCGCTTGCCGACGTTGCTCCCGCGCCAACGCCGGTCGTGGGTGGTTCTCGTCGCAAGCGCCGCAAGCGCTGAGCTCGATCAAGTCCCGATTCGACCAAGCCCGATCTCGAGAGCGAGGCCGTCTCGGCGCGCCTGTGACGGCGCTCTGACGGCGCTCTGACGATTGAGCGCCTCTCAGAACGGGAATAAATAGAGATGACCGGGTTGGCACAGGCCAACCTCGATCGGCAGCTTTGACAAGCATCGAAGCCGCTCGGTCAGTCGGGCGGCGTGAAGGGAGGTCTCATGGAGGCCGCTTCGATCCATCATCACCCCGCGCAGGGCTCGAGCCCGCCGGCGGCGGACGAGCGCCCGGTCGCAAGCTCGTGGTCACCGGCCAATCCGGCGCCACTCGGTCTCGCGGCTTTCGCGATGACCACGTTTGTGCTTTCGATGTTCAACGCCAACCTCGTCAACGAAAAGGGCACACCGGTTGTGCTCGGCTTGGCCCTTGCCTACGGGGGCATAGTGCAGTTGCTCGCGGGCATGTGGGAGTTTCGTACTGGCAACACTTTCGGGGCAGTCGCATTCTGCTCCTTCGGTGCCTTCTGGATCTCCTTCTGGGCTCTTGAGGTGTTCTATGCAAAGGACATCGGCGGTAACGCCGGCCACGCGGTTGGCGTCTACCTGTGGGCGTGGGCGATCTTCACGGCCTACATGACAGTCGCCGCATTGCGCGTTAGCGGGGAGGTCTTGCTCGTGTTCGTACTACTAACGGCGACTTTCATTCTGCTTGCGATCGGCGCGGTAGGGCCGCATACGACAGTCACTCACTGGGGTGGCTATGTCGGTCTTGCGACCGCTGCCGCCGCTTGGTATGCCTCGTTCGCGGTCGTGGTCAACTCCACATTCAGACGCACCATCATGCCGGTGATGCCGCTCGGCGACCGGTAAAGTCAAAACATGGGACAAGAGAGGAGGCTCACACGATGACCACCAACGGCGCAGGGCTGGATTCAGAGCTCGCTCGTATGCTCGAGGTGGAGCGCTTCGAGCCTCCTCCATCCTTTCAAGAGAACGCGCTTTTGAACGATCCGGCCGTCTACGAGCAGGCGGCCGCCGACCCACAGGCTTGGTGGGCCAAGCAGGCTGAGGAGCTCGCTTGGTTCAAGCCTTGGGAGGAAGTACTCGACGATTCCAACCCCCCTTTCTATAAGTGGTTCGTGGGCGGCAAGATCAATGCTTCTTACAACTGTCTCGACCGCCACGTTGAGGCCGGGCGCGGCGAGCGCGTGGCTTTGCATTGGCGCGGCGAGCAAGGCGAGGAGCGCGACATCACCTATGCCGAGCTCTTGGCCGAGGTCAAGCGCTTCGCAAGCGCCCTCAAGGATCAGGGCGTGGGCAAGGGCGACGTGGTTGGCATCTACCTGCCGATGATCCCCGAGGTCATCGTCGCGATGCTCGCGTGCGCGCGCATCGGCGCTCCCCACAACGTTGTCTTCGGTGGCTTCTCCGCCGAGGCGGTGCGCGAGCGCATGGAGTTCTCCGAGGCCAAGGCTTTGATCACTGTGGACGGCGCTGCCCGCAAGGGAAAGACCGCGCCAGTCAAGGATCGCGTCGATGAGGTCATGGGCGACTTGGCCACGCTCGAGACGATCGTGGTCGTACGCTCCAAGGGAACCCCGTGTGAGATGAAGCAGGGAAGGGACGTCTACTACGACGAGATCCTCGCGGCCGCTGATCCAGACTGCCAGGCCGAGGAGCTCGACGCCGAGCATCCGCTCTACATCCTCTACACCTCCGGCTCGACCGCCAAGCCGAAGGGAATCCTGCACACGACAGGCGGCTATCTCACGGGCGCGAGCGCGACCCATCGCTATGTATTCGACCTCAAAGCCGAGTCAGACGTGTACTGGTGTGCCGCCGACGTGGGCTGGGTCACCGGGCACTCCTACATCGTCTATGGGCCGCTCACCAACGGTGCTACCTCGGTGATGTGGGAGGGCGCGCCCGACTATCCCAACAAGGACATCTGGTGGGAGCTGATCGAGCGCTACAAAGTCTCGATCCTCTACTGCGCCCCGACCGCGATCAGGGCGTGCATCAAGTGGGGCGCGGAGTGGCCGAACAAGCATGACCTCTCCTCCCTGCGCCTATTGGGCACAGTTGGGGAGCCGATTAACCCGAAGGCTTGGCTCTGGTACCACAAGGTAATCGGCGGCGAACGCTGCCCGATCGTAGACACTTGGTGGCAGACGGAGACCGGCGCGATCATGATCACGCCCTTGCCTGGCATCACGGCAACCAAGCCAGGCTCTGCCACGCAGCCATTTCCCGGCGTGGAGGCGGAAGTGCTGAGCGAGTCAAGCGGCGAGCCGATTGCCGAAGGACAGGGCCTACTCGTGCTCACCAAACCGTGGCCTTCGATGCTGCGCACCCTCTACAAGGAGGAGGAGCGCTTCATCGAGACCTATTTCAGCCGCTTCGGCAATGAGACCTACTTGGTCGGTGACGCGGCGCGTGTGGACTCCGATGGCTACATCTGGGTGATCGGGCGCATCGACGATGTTGTCAACGTCTCCGGGCACAGGCTCTCCACGGCCGAGGTCGAGTCGGCGATCGTTGCCCATCCAGACGTGGCCGAGGCCGCCGTGATTGGACAGCACGACGAGCAGACCGGCCAGGCGATCGTCGCCTTCGTCACGCTCCAAGGCGACCTGCATGGCGACGAGGAAGAGAGTGAGAGCATTCGCGAGACCGTCGCCGAGCGGATCGGCAAGTTCGCGCGCCCCAAGCGCATCATCTGGTCTGACGACTTGCCCAAGACCCGCTCGGGCAAGATCATGCGTCGGCTGTTGCGCGACATCGCCGAGGGCCGCGCTTTGGGCGACGTGACGACCTTGCGCGACCCCACTGTGACTGCCCAATTGCAGGAACGCGTCAAGGAGTTGCAGGCAAGCGAAGCGTAGCGGCGATAGGCCGGCGGCGTGAGGACGCCATGCCTTCGTGCGTGAGGCTGGCGTATCGGCGGCGTGACGGTGACTTACTCTCGCAGCGCGAAGTGGCGTGCTCTGCGATGTGAGCATGTACGCTCAGCGCGATGTCGAGCACCATTGACGGTCTTGGCCCAGCGGTCGAGACGACCGGTCTCACCAAGCGCTTCGGCCAGCGCGCCGCGATCGACGGCGTCGATCTGCAGGTGCCGCGGGGCAGCGCCTTCGGCTTCCTGGGTCCCAACGGGGCGGGCAAGACGACCATGATCCGCATGCTGCTCGGATTGACCCGGGCGAGTGCTGGGAGCATGAGCGTGCTCGGGCATCCCGTTCCCGCCAAGCGCTCTGAGGCTTTGGCGCGAGTGGGCGCGATCGTCGAGGAGCCTCGCTTCCACCCTCAGCTCACCGGCAGGGAGAACCTGCGCATCGTCGCGGCCGTTCGTGGTCCGCAAACGCATGAGCGCATCGTGCCCGCCCTGCGCAGGGTCGGCCTCATAGAGCGCGCCGATGAGAAGGTCAAGAAGTACTCGCTCGGTATGCGCCAGCGCTTGGGCGTGGCGCGCTGCCTGCTGGCCGATCCGCTCCTGTTGATCCTCGACGAGCCCACGAACGGCCTCGATCCGGGCGGTATTCAGGAGTTCCGCGAAATGATCAGAGCGATGGTCGAGCAGGAGGGACGCACCGTTTTCATCTCCTCACACCTGCTGGATGAGGTCGAGAAGATCTGCGACCACGCGGCGATCGTGGACCGCGGCAAGATCCTGATGCAAGGCGCCATCGCCGACCTGGCCGAAGGAGGCTCGCGTCACGAGCTGATCGTCGGCGTGGACGATCCCGTACGCGCCTTGGGTGTGCTTGAAGCGAGCGACTCGGTGCTCCAGGCACAACGCTCGGATGAGGGCCTGCGCGTGGTGCTCGGCGAAGTCCCCGACATGTCCGATACAGAAAGCGCCGCGGCCATCAACGCCGCCCTTGTGGGGGCCGGGCTCGCCGTGTCGCGCTTGGAGCCGGTCCGCCAGAGCTTGGAGAAGCGGTTCCTGGAGGTCACATCCAGGCTAAGCGATTCGACCACCGAGGAGGTGATGTCATGAACGCCACGATCGCTGCCCAGATGACGGGCGCCGACATCCTCAAGCTGCGCAAGAAACGGGGGATCCTGACGTGGTCCTTGGTCTTGGCCTTGGGCCCAGTCTTGATCTACTTCGTGGCGGCCGTAATCGAGCACGCCACCAACCCGGGTAAATATGGACCTGCCGGCGGTGTACAGAACTTCTCCGACGGGTTGCGGGTGATCGCACTCTTTTTCGGACCGCTTGCGGCGCTCCTAATCGGTGTGGAGGCCGGTACGGGGGATGCTGCCGCTGGAGTCTTCCGAGACCTTGTCGTGACTGGGCGCTCACGCCTAGCCTTGTTCGCCTCGCGCGTGCCAGCGGCTCTTGCCGTCACCTTCGTGATGATGACCGGCGCGTACCTGCTGTTGCTGATCGGTACGTTCGCGTTCGCCTCGAACCTCCCTACTCCCAACGGATCGCTGATCCTCAACGGATATGGCTTCACGCTGCTGGCGACCGGCATGATGTGTGTGGTCGCGGTGGGCTTGGCCTCTCTCACCACTTCAAAGCCGGCAGCAATCATCGCGCTGATCGCATGGCAGGTAGTCGCCAGTCCGTTGCTTGCCAGCATCAAAGGATTGGGCAACGTTCGTGAGGCTCTTATGAGTCAGGCGACCGCCCACTTCAGTCCAGTCCACGTCGGCGAAGGTGGTCACGGCGCGAGCGTCACCCTGTCAGGCGGAACAGCCTTTCTCGTACTACTTGCCTGGGTGATCGTGTTCCTCGCGCTCGGTGCTTGGCGCACGCGCACGATGGACGCGTGAGGACGTCTTGCTGCTCTGGGCGGTGCATGTGCCGCTGGCGGCAGCGCGCCGTCATGTGACTTGTGTAGCTGTCCCGGCCGGCGCATGCGCCGGCCGGCGGGGCCGCACATGTGCGGCCCCGTGACGCGCCACATGTGGCGCGTCTGCCATTGGCACATGTGCCAATGGCCGGGACGTGCATGCACGTCCCGCTGCCAAAATCAGGTCGACTAAACCTTGCGGTGCTCAGGAACCCACGTGCCGTCCTCTTGGCGTGTGAAGTCCTGAAACAGGCCAGGCGCCTCGGTCTGCATGATGCGCGCGATCTCGTCGAACACGAGACGTAGCTCCTCCTCGGCGCCTTCGGCCGTGCGCATCTCAATCACGTGGCGCAAGGTGCGCGCGTTGGCCGTCCACAGGATGTCGGTGGAGAGACCGATCGGGGCGAGGCGGCGCAAGGCGGAGGTGACCTCCTTCTTGACGTGAAACGGCACACCCTCCTTGTCGATGCCTAGCTCGTCGGCGGCGCTCACCTGGAACTCCTCCAGCTGCTCGACGATGCTCAAGACCTGCTCGCGCACGGGCTCCAAGGCGGGCGGCACCCTGAAGCCGATGTCTGTGAGGCGCACGTAGCGCAAGCTCTCCTGGCTGAATGCCGAGCCTGCCCTGTGACGAACGAGCTCGTGGGTAAAAACTCTGCTCACGTTGCGTAGCGCGAACGACCAGTTGGCGTGCTCCATCACGCTGCCGTGGGCACTGCGCAGGATGTTGGCGAAGTACTCGCGCTGATCGGTGCGCACCTTCGTCACGTTCGGGTTAAGGCCCGGCTCCCAGCTGCGGTAGCACGCCCGCCCGCCGAACTCGACGATCAGCTCGCCGCCGTTGGGCGCTCCCTCCGCCTCTCCCAGGCGACGCTCCAGCCACGACTCGCCGCCGACGTCCTGCAGGTAGCCGCGCATGCCCTCGACGTCGATCGAGGGCCGGGCGATCAGGAAGACGGTGGGATTGGTCTCGTGCATGGTGGCGGGCGATGCTACAACCCTGGTCGGTCCCTTACTAGACTCGCCATCAGTGATGAGTAGCGACAGCTTCAACTCAGCCGATCCCAACCACGGTCAAGCGTTCATCGTCGAGGCCCGCGAGGTCTCGCGCCGCTACGGCGAGGGTGAGGCGGCGGTGGATGCTCTAGTGGACGTCAGCGTGAGCTTCCCCAGTCGGCGCTTCGCGGCGATCATGGGGCCGTCGGGGTCGGGCAAGTCGACCTTGATGCACATTCTCGCCGGCTTGGATCGGCCGACCTCGGGCTCGGTCAAGCTCGGCGGCGTCGAGCTCAGCGATCTCGAGGACCGCAAGCTCACGCAGCTGCGCCGCGACCAGATCGGATTCATCTTCCAGACGTTCAACCTGCTGCCGGTGCTCAGCGCTGAGGAGAACATCCTCTTGCCGCTTGTCGATCGCCGGGCGCAAGCCCGACCGCGAGTGGCTGGACCGGCTGATCGACACGGTCGGCATTCGCAACCGCTTGCACCACCGCCCGGCCGAGCTGTCCGGCGGCCAGCAGCAGCGCGTGGCCGTGGCGCGCGCGCTGGTCTCGCGCCCGTCGGTCGTGTTCGCCGACGAGCCCTCCGGCAACCTCGACTCCAAGGCCTCCGACGACGTGCTCGAACTGCTGCGCCACGCCGTGGACGACTTCTCCCAGACGGTCGTGATGGTCACCCACGACGCGCACGCCGCGTCGTTCGCCGACCGCCTGCTGGTGCTCGTGGATGGGCGCATCGCCCACGACGGGGAGGCGACGAGCGCCGAGCAGGCCTTGGACCTGATGAAGTCCGTCGGCTGATGGCCGCCGCTCACGCGAGCCCGTCGGCACAGGGGCGCTGCTTGATGCTCGTCGGTCATGCAGCTCCCTGGGCACGGGGGCGCGGCTGATGCTCGCGCTGGTGCTCAGAGGCTTCATGCAGCGCAAGCTGCGGGTCTTGCTCACCGGGATCGCGGTCGCGCTCGGCGTGGCCTTGATGGCGGGCACCTACGTGCTCACCGACACGATCAACCAATCCTTCGCCGGCATCTTCCAGACGGCCAACCGCGGCCACGACGTCGTGATCACGCCCACCCAGGTGCTTGGAAGCAACAGCGGCTCGGAAACCACGCCGATCACCGAAGCGATGCTCGCGCGGGTGCGCGCCACCGCGGGCGTCAGTCAGGCCTCCGGCTCGATCTTCTCGCCGGGCACGTTCCTCGACGTGAACCGCAAACGGCTCACCAAGGGCGGCGCGCCCGCGTTCGTGGCCTCCGAGGTGCCCGCGCGCTTCAACTCGTTCTACGCCGGTTCAAGGCCGCTTCGCCTCGGGCCCCGATGAACTCGCGATCGACGAAGCCACCGCGCGAGCGCGCCAAACTGAAGGTCGGCGGGCAGATGCTCGTCGCGGGCGGCTCCGCGCCCGCCAAGCGCTACACGATCGTCGGCGTCGTCAAGTTCGGCGGCGGCGCGTCCTTCGGCGGCGCGGGCATCGCGGTCCTCACCCTGCCCGAGGCCCAGCGCGTGGTCGGCGAGCGGGGCGCCTTCGACCAGATCGACGTCGCCGGCAAGCCAGGCGTCACGCCCGGCGACCTGCGCGACCGGCTGCGCGCTGTCTCTGCCACGCACGGTGGACGTGCGCACCGGCACCGAACAGGCCAGCCACGACACCTCCGAACTGGAAAGCAACCTCAGCTTCCTGCGCACGTTCCTGCTCGTGTTCGCCTACGTGTCCCTGGTGGTGGGCGCCTTCATCATCTTCAACACCTTCTCGATCACCGTCGCCCAGCGCACGCGCGAGTTCGGCTTGCTGCGCACGCTCGGCGGCTCGCGCTCCCAGATCATGCGCTCGGTCGTCTACGAAGGCTTCCTCTTGGGGACCGTGGGGGCGGTGCTCGGGCTGTTCGGGGGGCTCCTGCTCGCGCCCGCGCTCGACCAGCTGTTCAAGGCCTTCGGCGCCGACCTGCCCGACAGCGGCACGGTGCTCGAGACGCGCACGATCGTCGTCTCCTTGGCGGTGGGGATCGGCGTGACCGTGCTCGCCGGCCTCGCGCCCGCGATCCGCGCCACGCGCGTGCCGCCGCTCGCGGCGATGCGCGAGGGCATCGGCATCCCGCCACGACCTTTGCCCACCAAGCGCCAATTGATCGCTCGCTTCCTGATCGGGATCGTCGTGGTCCTCGTCCTGGCGGCCGTGACCGGGGGTCGCGCTCTCGGGCTCGTGCTCTTGATCGCCTGGTGTCTGCGAGCCGTGAGGCTGGGGGTGCGCTTGCGGCGCGGGGGCGAGCGCCCGGTACGCCACTACCGCATAGTCCCGGCCTTGGCGAGAGCGATCGGCTCGCTGATCGCCTGGCGTGGCATCACCGCCCGCCTGGCCCGCGAGAACTCGATCCGCCAGCCCGGCCGCACGCTCACCACGGCCGCCGCGCTCACGGTGGGTTTGGCGCTCGTCACCTTGGTGGCGGTGCTCGCCGACGGCACCAAGGCCACGATCGACCGGGCGGTCAGCCGCTCGTTCGCGGGCAACCTGATCGTCGAGAACTCCCAATCGGGCAACGAAGCGGGGATCCCTGCCTTGGTCGCGCCCGCGCTTGCGGCGTGTCCCGGGAGTGGCGATCGTCACACCGATCGGATTCACGATCGGGCGCCTGCACGGCAGCAGCAGCAACGCCTCGATCACCGCGATCGAACCCGCCACCTTCGGCCGCGTGTACCGCGTGGAATGGAAGCAGGGCTCAAACGCCACGCTCTTGGCGCTCGACGACAGCGGCACGATCCTCGCCAAGGAATACGCAAGATCGCACAAATTGAAGGTCGGCCAGACCGTCTCCTTGCTGACTCCCACCGGCCGGCACGTGTCCTTGAGGGTGCTCGGCATCGCCTCCGACAACGCGCGCCTGCTCGGCAACATGACGATCTCGCTCGCGCTCGCACGCCAAGCGTTCGGCCAGCGCGAAGACGCCCTCAACTTCGTCGCCTACCAGAAGGGCTACAGCGACGCCCAGGTGCAGCCTGCCGTCGACAGGCTGCTTGGCGAGCCAGTTCCCCCAAGCGCGCTCGCGCACCGCCGCTCAGTTCAAGGCCGACCAGGCCAACCAGATCAACACCTTGCTCGCGCTCATCTACGTGCTCTTGGCCTTGTCGGTGATCGTCTCCTTGTTCGGGATCGTCAACACCTTGATCCTCTCGATCTACGAGCGCACGCGCGAGCTGGGGATGATGCGCGCGATCGGCACCTCCCGCCGCCAAGTGCGCCAGATGATCCGCTACGAGTCGGTCATCACCGCCCTGATCGGGGGTGTTTTCGGGCTCGTGATCGGCGTTGTGGGTGCCGTCTTGATCACCACCTTCACCTTGTCCGGCTCGGGCTACGTGCAGTCCTTCCCGATCGGCACGCTATTCATCCTGCTTGTCATTGCCGCCTTGGCTGGTCTACTTGCCGCACAGCTGCCGGCCCGGCGGGCGGCGCGCCTGGACATGCTCAGCGCACTCGCGAGCGAGTAGGCCGTGTCTCTCAGGTCGGAAGCTCTTACAGCGGGCCACTGCGAAGAGCGGACGCGTGCTGCCTTGCGCGGTGAGCAATCGTGACGGCGACACGCTTGCGGCTAAGCTGCCGGGACCATGGCGACCGAAGCTGCTGAATCGACCGATCCCGAGCTCCAGTCCACCGCCTGGAATCTAGACCCGCTTGTCGATGGTCTTGGTCCGGACGGCGCCCGGACACAGCTCGCTCAAGCCTTGGAGCGCTCCCAGGCCTTCGCGGCAAGCTACGTGGGCAAGCTGGGCGACTTGGACAGCTCCGGCTTGGAGCGGGCGATGCGCGAGCTTGGCGAGATTCAGGACTTGGTGGGGCGCGCAGGCACCTACGCCGGATTGCGCTTCTCGGTGGACACGGCCGACCCGGCCGCGGGTGCCCTGATGCAGGAGGTCCAAGAACGAGGCACCGAGATCGAGACGACCTTGCTGTTCTTCGAGCTCGAATGGGCGGCCCTCCCGGACGAGCGTGTCGAGCACTTGCTCGGGGACGAGCGACTCGGCTTCTGTGCCCACTATCTTCGCAACGCCCGCCGCTACCGCGAGCACCTGCTCTCAGAACCGGAGGAGAAGATCCTCGCCGAGAAGTCGGTCACCGGCGCGAGCGCCTGGTCGCGCCTGTTCGACGAGCTGACTTCGGCGATCGAGGTGCGCCTGCCAGGAGACACTGCCTCATCCGCACAGCGGCGCGATGACGGCGCGGTCGGGAGCGTGCTCGCCGGCGGGCAAGCGGAGGCTGCGGGAGGCGGGGGCGAGGGGTCGCAGACCGTGGCGCTGGACGTCGCGCTTAGCCGCCTAGTCCTGCCCAACCGCGAGGAGCGCCGTGCTACCGCCGAAGCGGTCACCGAGGCGCTCGCGCCCGGCCTGCGTACACGCGCCTTCCTGTTCAACACGCTCTTGGCGGACAAGGCGACCGACGACCGCTTGCGCCGCTATCCCTCCTGGCTCGCGGCCCGCAATCTCTCGAACGAGGCCTCTGACGAGTCGGTGGCCGCCCTGATCGAGGCGGTGCGCGCCCGCTACGAGCTGCCGCGGCGCTGGTACCGCTTGAAGGCGCGCTTGCTGGGGGTCGAGCGTCTGGCCGACTATGACCGCATGGCGGCCGTCACGGAGGACGAAGTCACCTATTCGTACTCCCAGGCTCGCGAGATCGTGCTCGACTGCTACTCCTCCTTCTCGCCCAAGCTCGGAGCGGTCGCCAAGCGCTTCTTCGACGAGCACTACATCGACGCGCCCGTGCGGCCGGCCAAGCGCGGGGGAGCGTTCTGCGCCTCAGCCGTTCCCTCGGCGCACCCTTATGTGATGCTCAACTACACCTCGCGCAGGCGCGACGTGCTCACTTTGGCCCACGAGCTCGGCCATGGCGTTCACTTCGCCTTGGCGGCCGACCAAGGCATCTTCCATCAGGGCACCCCGCTCACCTTGGCCGAGACAGCCTCCGTGTTCGGTGAGACGATCGTCTTCGGACGGCTCCTGGAGGAGGACTCCTCGCCCTCCTCGCGCCTGGCCTTGCTGGCCGAGAACATCGAGGGTGCCTTGGCCACAGTGTTCCGCCAAGTCGCCATGAATCGCTTCGAGGATGCCGTCCACACTGCCCGCCGCGCCGAGGGGGAGCTGTCGGTCGAGCGCTTCGGTGAGCTCTGGTTCGAGAGCCAAGAGGAGATGTTCGGCGATTCGGTCGAGATCACCGAGGGCTACCGCTCGTGGTGGTCCTACATTCCGCACTTCATCGGCTCGCCAGGCTATGTCTATGCCTACGCCTACGGCCAGCTACTCGCCCTGTCCGTGTACCAGCGCTACGAGGAGCAAGGCGATGAGCTCGTGCCGCGCTACCTCGACATGCTCGCCGCCGGGGGCTCGCGCTCGCCGGAGGCTTTGGGCCAGATCGTCGGTATCGATCTAGCCGATCCCGGCTTCTGGGATGCCGGCTTGGACTTGGTTGAGCGCCAGTTGCTCGCGGCCGAAGAGGCTGCCCGGGACGCCGGGCGCGTTTAGAAGGCTTGTTCCCCGCGCGTCGCGACAGAACGATCGACGTTTGCTTTTTACCTGCGTCGCGGTAGAACGATCGCAGACACTTCCTCAGCTCCCATGCCGCTGCAAGGTCGGAACGAGCGTGCTTGGCGGGTTGGGCGAAACGAGCGCACTTGAGGTGCTGTCCTAACGTCGTTGCGGAAGGTCGTCCCCGTCACAGTACGCCGGGCGACCGCCCGTGCCACGATCGCCTCGGCCACGGCCGCCTCATCGACCCGGTACTGGGACTCTTCTAGGAGCTCTCTGATCAGCTGTATCTGGCGTTGCATCGTTTGGTAATAGCTGTATCGGCAGCTAATGCGGGCTATTCAGCGCTCGTCCTTCGATCCGACGAGTGTTCGAGTCAACGGTTTTCTTACAGCAGTCCCAGCGCGCTGCCCACCCCGTGCACGAGGTTGAACAGTGGCTGGGGCACAATCCCGAAGACGATCGTCGCGGCGCCCGCCAGGACGGCCACGAAGACGAGCTCAGGCTGGCGGCGGTTTGCCGCTGGAGCGATCGGGTCGAGCTCCTGGGAGCCCCCAGCGATCGCGGGAATCGTCCCGTGCGGCGGAATTGTGGGTGCCGGCGCCGGGGCCTCAGCCGAGCCCATCCACATGGTCGCAATCACCGGCAGGTAGTAGCCCAAGGAGATCATCGACCCGATCACGATCACCACGCCCAGCCACGTGTAGCCCCCCGCGACAGCGGCATCGATCAAATAGAACTTGCCGATGAAGCCCGCCGTGGCTGGAATGCCGGCAAGGGCGAGCATCGAGATCGTCATTGGCCAAGCTAGCCACGGGCGTTCGCGGCCGAGACCGGCCATCGCCTGCGCATTGTCGCCAAGGTCTGTTTCGCGCTCGCGCGCCACGATCACGGCGAAAGCGGCCATGTTCATCGCCACGTACACCGCCAGATAGAACACCATTGCTTGCGCCCCGAGTCGCGTTGCCACGACCACACCAGCGAGCATGTACCCGGCTTGGGCCACCGAGGAGTAGGCGAGCATCCGCTTCAGCGAGGACTGCCCCAGTGCGCCCACGTTGCCCACGAGGATCGTGATCGTGGCGAGTGCCGCCAACGCCGGTCCCCAGCTGCCGTGGGCTTCGATCAAGGCCACGTCGAACAGGCGTAGCAAAACGCCGAGTGCCGCAACCTTCGTCGCCACCGCCATGAAGGCCGTGATCGGGGTGGGCGCGCCCTCGTACACGTCTGGCGTCCACTGGTGGAAGGGTGCCACCGAGGCCTTGAAGCAGAGTCCCGCCACGCACAACGCGATTCCGGTGAGCAGCATCGCGTTGCCAGTCAAGTCATGGCCCGAGATGGCATTTGCGATCGCCCCGAAGTCGGTCGCGCCGGTCGCGCCATACAGCAGCGCGATCCCGTACAGCAGTGTGGCCGACCCCACAGAGCCCACGATCAGATACTTCAGCCCCGCCTCGAGCGAGTGCTCGTTGCGCATTTCGGTTGCGCACAGCACATACAGGGGGATCGACAGGAGCTCCAGGCCGAGGAACAAGGCCACCGTGTTCTGTGCCGCCACAAGCAGGGCCATGCCGCCGATCGTTGTCAGCAGCATCGCGTGCAGCTCTCCGTGCGCGGCTTCCTTTGCCGCCTTCGAGCGCCAGGCAAGCAACACTGTGGCCATACCGCCGGCAACCAGGATCAGGTTGATCGTGAGCGACAGGCGGTCGATTCGCAGTGCCCCGGAGACGATCGACTCGGGTGTGTTCCAGCGCCAGATGGTTAGGCCCAGGGCCGCACCGAGCGTCCCGAGCGCAAGTGCTGGCACTACTTGCTCACGGATCGTGCGTGAGCCGAGTAGGCCGACGAGCAAGACTACAATCGCCCCGCCGAACAGAGCGAGTAGCGGTGACAGTGCCGC
Source organism: uncultured Solirubrobacterales bacterium (assembly GCA_963746645.1). Classification (GTDB taxonomy): domain Bacteria; phylum Actinomycetota; class Thermoleophilia; order Solirubrobacterales; family Solirubrobacteraceae; genus Palsa-744. Next base: position 1,384,754 of record CAVVBQ010000005.1, on the reverse strand, counting down.
GAAGTCGACGTGCGGGCCTTTGAGGTGGGTGGTGGCCAGCAGCGCGTTCACTGACCGGTCCCTTCGCCCGATTGCTCAGTGCCCGCTTCATTCGAGGCGATGCTCGCTTCGTTCGCTGCGACAGGAGCTGCGCTCGTCGATGAGAGCGCGGTGTGCGCTGCGGCTACCGAGGTCTTGGCAGAGCTTTCAGAGCGCTTGAGCGCCCCTTGCGGGTAGAGCGCCAGGAAAACGATCACAGCGAGCAGCGGCACCAGCACCAGCGCGTCCATGCGCGTCAGCTCGCGCGATTTCACGCCAGGACCGACGCGATTGTGCATCGCGCGGATGAACAGCCGCAGTGCATACACGCTTGCCATCACCACGCCGGCAAACGCGATCACGGCGATCGCGAGCTTCGCTTTGAAGACGCCCAGCAGGATCAGGAACTCGCCCACGAAGTTGGCCGAGCCGGGAATCGCCAACGTCGCCAGGGCGACTACGAGGAACACGGTGGCAAGCAAGGGTGCTCTGAACGCGATGCCGCCCATCTCGCGGATGTCCTCTGACCCGCCGGCACGCGCGGCCAAGAGGGCGATGATGAAGAACACTGGTGCCACGACCAGTCCGTGGTTGACCATCTGCAAAATGGCCCCTTGGGCCCCTTGAGGGTTCAGGGCGAAGATCCCGAGCGTGATGAAGCCGAGCTGGGCCACGGATGAGTATCCGGCAACCAGACGCGCATGAGTCTGCGTAAACGCCATCGCTGAGCCGTACAGGATCGATAGCAAGGCGATCACGAGCATCAAGGTTTGGAAGTGCGCCGCAGCTTGTGGGAACAGGGGCAGCACGATCGCCAGGAAGCCATAGGCGCCGACCTTGGAGAGCACGCCGCTGAACACCATCAACACCTCGATCGGCATCGCCCTGTATCCGTCGGGCATCCAGCCGTGCAGCGGGAACGCCGGCATCTTCACGAGGAAGGCCGCGGCGAAGAACAGGAAGATCCACTCTTGTGAGCCTTTGCTCAACGGCAACGCTTGTAGTTCGGAGAGCACGAACGTGATGTGCCCGCCGTTCTGCTCGCCGGCCAATACGCCTGTGGCGATCGCCGCTGCCAGCATCAACAGCGAGCCCACGAGCGTGTAGATCACGAGCTTGATGGTCGCTTTGACCCTGTCTGGTCCTGCGCCCCATCCGCCGATTAGGAAGTAGAACGGGATCAGCATCAGGTCAAAGAACGCCACGAACAACGCCAGATCCTGAGCGAGGAAGGCGCCGAGCACAGCCGACTCGGCCAGCATGAAATGGAAGTAGAAGAGCCTTGGACGGTCCGGGCCCCCCGAACCCGACACAGCCCCAAGGGCTGCGTCGCCGTCGCGTCGAGAAGTGGAGCGCAGGTTCGACGCAAGCACCGCCGCGAAGAACAGCAGCGTCGTGAGTCCCACGAGCAGCACGTTTAGGCCGCTAACGCCGAGCTTATAGTGGATCCCCAATTCCGATATCCACACGACGTCGGTCACATCCTTCAGTCCATGCGAGCCTGGCCCGTATTGGACGATGTAGGCGATCGCCAGACCCAGTGCTCCAAGCGTGCCGAGCAGCGCGAGCACTCCGGGCAGGCTCCACTTGCGGCTCGTGAACGAGCCTGCCGGAAGCAGTGCTCCAAGCAGCCCGCACAGGGCAGGAAGCCAGACGATGATTGAAAGCGGTGGCATTTAGGAGGGGAGCGGGAAAGCTTCCTGTGGTTGTTGCCCAGAGCGCAAGCTTGGGAAGCTTGAGGTTGGGCGGGTCATGTCTGTAGGAGGAAGTAGAGGCCAAGAGCCGCCACGCCAAGCACCACGAGGGCGGCGTAATAGCGCAGCAGACCTGTCTGAATGGCTCTCACCGAGGCCGAGCCGGCGCGCACGAGCGAGGTGGCACCGCCGACGATCGCGCCATCGACGAATACGCGCTCAAAGGTCGTGTTCGCAAAGCGTCCTGTCGCGGCTGCCGGCTTGACGACGAGCGCGTCGATCAGCTCATCGAAGTACCACTTGTTTACGAACAGGGTGTACACGGGCTTGAGGCGGGCACGCGCGGTCACGGCAATCGAAGGCTGCTTCACCCATATTCGGTAGGCGATCGCGATGCCGCTCAAGCCGAGCACCGTGCCGAGGATCAAACCGAACCACAGCAGTCCGTCGCGCGTGTGCACCGTGTACAGCGTCGAGCCGGCGAAGCTGGGTTCCAAGAACTTGGTGACCACATCGTCCACTTCCGGGATCTGCACCAGCCCGGCCCCGATCGCGCCGATCGCGAGGATGCTCATGGCGACCCTCATCGGCAGGGCGCGCTCGGCGATCGCGTGATGAGGGCCGGGGAAGCCGACGTCGGTGTCCTCGACTTCGCCGGTCGCGGGGTTGGTCGGCTCGGCAGCATGGTGCAGGTGGCCGCCTTCGAGCTCCTTGGCCTGCTCGACGGGATCGCCATAGAAGGCTCTGAAGATCATGCGGAAGGTGTAGATAGCCGTCATGAACGCGCCGAGGTACCCGAACACGTACAAGGCCCAGTGCCAGCCGCCGCGCTCGCCGGTCACGAGCAGGATCTCGTCCTTGGAGAAGAAGCCTGAGAAGGGGGGGATGCCAGACAAGGCCAGGCCGCCGATCACGAAGCAGGCGAACGTGAATGGCATGGCCTTCTTGAAGCCTTTCATCTTGTCCAGTGACTGCTCGCCTGCCATCGCGCCGATGATCGAGCCCGCGCCCATGAACAGAAGCGCCTTGAAGAAGGCATGGGTCATCAGGTGGAACATCCCGGCGGCATAGGCGCCGACCGAGACGCCCATGATCATGTAGCCGATCTGGGACATCGTCGAGTAAGCGATCACCCGCTTGATGTCTGTTTGGGTAAGCGCGATCGTGGCGGCGATCACGAGCGTCGCGCAGCCGATCACGGCACCCACGTCCTGCGCGGCGGGCGCCAGTTCGAAGAAGGGGTGCATCCTTGCGATCAGGTACACCCCGGCGGTGACCATCGTGGCGGCGTGGATCAGTGCGGAGACGGGGGTAGGGCCCTCCATCGCGTCTGGCAGCCAGGTGTGCAGCGGGATCTGGGCCGACTTGGCAAAAGCACCTACAAGCAGCAGTAGGCAGCCGGCTGTGACGTCCGCTTCGCCGCTTGAGAATACGTTCGGCGCGGCCTTGAACGCCTTGAGGAAGTCAAGCGTTCCGGTGTGCTTGAAGAGGAAGTACGTGCCGAGGACCAAGCCTACGTCGCCGACCACGTTGATCACGAACGCCTTGATCCCTGCCGTGGTGGCCGTCGTGCGCCGGTACCAGAAGGAGATCAGCAGATAGGAGGCGGCGCCCACGAAGGCCCAGCCCACGATCAAGAGCAGGAAGTTGCCCGCCAGCACGAGCAGGAGCATCGAGAAGACGAAGAAGTTGAGGTAGGCGAAGTAGCGCGCAAAGCCTTTGTCTTCGTCCAGGTAGGAGACCGAGTACAGGTGGATCGTCGTCGAGATTCCGGTGACGACCAAGATCATGAACACGGACAAGGGGTCGACCAGGATCGACATCTGCGCGTCGATCCCGACCGTTGAGGCGTAGTTCCACAGCGACGACGTGAGCTGGCGATGATCGGATGCGTGGCCTTGCAGCGAGATGAGCGTTGCCAATGCGGCAAGGAAAGCGAGGCCGATCGCCGCCGTGCCGATCCAGCCGGCGCTACGGCCGGGCAACTTGCGGTAACCCGCGCCAATGATCAAGGTGCCGAGCAGTGGGAAGGCCAGGACGAGCCAGCCGTACGTGGTGGTCATCCCTGGAGCTCCCTCAACTCATCGACGTCTATGGGCAGGCGGCGGCGGTGAATCGCGACGATCATGCCGAGCCCGATGCACACCTCGCAGGCGGCGACAGTCATCACGATGATCGCGAGGATTTGCCCGTCGCCATTGCCCCACATGCGTGAGAACGCGATCAGGGATAGGTTGGCGCCGTTCAGCATCAACTCCAGGCACAGGAGCACGACCAGTGGGTTGCGGCGCGTCATCACGCCGAATGCGCCCGTGCAGAAGACGATCGCCGAGACGGCGAGATACCAGGCGATGCTCACCAGCCACCTCCGCCGGTTTGCCCGCCAGAGGGAGTTGCTTGTCCAACGCCGCGGGGAGCGTCGGAATGCTCGCCCTCGAAGTCGCCCGCCCCCCGCGCGTGCGCGAGGGCGAGGCCTTCCACGCCCTCGACCATCGTGCCGGTCCCGCGTGGGCGCAGGATGTCCAGCGGTGTTAGCCGGTCGCGATCGTCCTCATCCTCGTCGAGGCCGCCACGGCGGCGTGCCAGCACGACTCCACCGACGGCCGCGATCAACAGTAGGAATGACGCTGCCTCGAACACAAGCAGGAAGCGAGTCAGCAGCAGGTTGCCGATATAGGCCGGCGTGCCGAAAGTGCGCGGCCCCGGCGCGTATGGTGCGCCATCACCTTCGACTGCCTTCAAGCCGCTGCCAAGCAGTGCGATCAACAGCTCCACAAGCAAGGCGCCCGCGAAAAGGGCTCCGCTCAGCTTGCGCCCGTCGGCGCTCCGGGCGCGCGCGCGCCGCGTAAGCCCGCCATTCAGCGATTGCTCCTCGTCACCCACGTAGGCCACGACAAACACGTACAGGACCATCACCGCGCCGGCGTACACAACCACCTGTGCGGCCGCCACGAATTCGGCCCGCAAGAGCAGGAACAGCACGGCCAGGGACAACAGGTGGCCAACCAGCGCGAGCACGCTGTAGAAGGGGTTGCTGAGGGTCACCACGCCGATCGCCCCGGCGATCACGCCGATCGCGGCGATGAAGAACAGGATCGAGCTCACTCGCCCTCCCGGCGCAATGGGGTGCGCTCCAAGGGCTCGGCGAGCAGCATCTCCTTGGTGAAGATCAGGTCGCTGCGCGTGTAGTCGGACATCTCGTAGTCGTGGCCCATCGTGATCGCGTCGAACGGGCACGCAACCTCGCAGTAGCCGCAGAAGATGCACCGCGACAGGTTGATCTCATACACCGCCGCATAACGCTCGCCGGCCGACACGCGATGCTCGGGAGTGTTCTCGGCCGCCACCACCCTGATGCAGTCGGCGGGGCAGGCCGCCGCGCACAGCGAGCAGCCCACGCACTTCTCAAGGCTGGGATGGGTCGGGTCCGAATCCTCGAAGCGGTGCAGCTTGTGCCTGCCTCTAAAGCGCGGATATACGGGCGTCTTCTCCTCGGGATACTCGATCGTGACGGGCTTTTCTAGCATCCGCCCGAACGTCGTCTTCATGCCGCGCAGCGTTTCGCCGAATGCGCGATACGTACCGCGTGCGGCACCCGGTGCGGGGGTGCGCATGACCTCGATCACATCGTCTCCGGGCGTCCAGGTCATGGCCGCCTCCGCAAGGAGGCAAATGATAGATGTGGCGTTGGCTTCATCAGTGCGTGACCACCACGAGCACGGCCGTCACGAGCGCGTTGAGCGTTGCAAGCGGCAGCAAGATCTTCCAGCCGAAGCTCATCAGCTGGTCGTAGCGCAAGCGCGGCAAGGTGGCCCTGACCCAGATGAACAGGAACGTCATCAGGCCCATCTTGAAGAGCACCACGAACGGGTCGACCCAGCCGGGAGGGTGGATGCCGAACGGCAATAGCCACCCGCCGAGGAACACGGTCGTGACGATGCCCGAGACGACAAGCACGTTGAGGTACTCGGCGAAGTAGTAGGAGGCGAAGCGCCCCCCGCCATACTCGGTGTTGTAGCCACCCACGAGCTCAGCGTCGGCCTCGGTCAGGTCGAATGGCGCGCGGTTGGTCTCGGCGAAGCCCGCCACGAGGAACACGAGGAAGCCGAAGAACTGCGGCACCACGTACCACATGCCTTGCTGCGCTTCGACGATCCCCGTCAATGACAGCGTGCCGGCCGTGAAGATCACGCCAACGAGCGCGAGTCCTTGGGAGACCTCGTAGGAGATCAACTGGGCTGCTCCTCTCATCGCACCGAGGAACGAGTACTTCGAGCCAGATGACCAACCGCCCAGCATGATCCCGTAGAAAGCCACCGCCCCGAACGCGAACAGGTAAAGGGGCCCAATCGACACGTCGATGCCATACAGCCCCACGGGCGTGCCGAAGATGTTCTGCACGTTGCCGAAGGGAATGATTGCGAACGCCGCCACGGCGGTCACGATCGAGATGACGGGAGCCAGCGCGAACAGGAAGCCTGTTGAGGTACTGGGCCTGAACTGCTCCTTGGTGAGCAGCTTCACGATGTCGGCGAGTGGCTGCAGCGCGCCAAAGGGGCCGACTCTGTTGGGGCCATAACGCGCCTGCATGCGCCCCAAGAGCTTGCGCTCGGCCAGCAGTACAACCGGCACCAACTGCAAGCCGACCGCGAAGATCACGATCGCCTTGATGATCTGGATCCACCACGCTTCGTAGTAGCCGACGACCGCCATCACGAGCTCACCGCCACTCCGTGCTCCCGGGGGCGCACTCCCTTGCCGCCGATCTCCTCGAGCGTGAGACCCTCGTACTGTGGCACCGCCTCGAACAGCTGTTGTGAGGCCGTCGCCCCGCTGAGCACATCCAGGTCAAGGCCCACGCGCTGGGCTAGGTCGGCGAGTATCCGCCACTCCGCGCGACTCTGTCCAGGATGACGGGCGGCTGCTCGCAAGCGTTGGATGCGTCCGTCTGGATGCACGATCGTCCCCTCCTTCTCGGGGTAGGCGCCGGCGGGGAAAACGATGTCCGCGTGCTCGCGCAACGCATTGGTCAGGAAGCTTGCGTGGCTCACCACCGTCGTCGCGTTCTCAAGCGCTTGCTCCCACAGGGGGCGGTCCTGCTCGGAAGCTCCCCCTAGCGGATCGGAGCCGAGCAGGTACAGGCAGCTCAGCTCGCCGGCGATCAAACCCTCAGCGATTGCACGCGCATCGCGGCCATCCGTCTCGAGCTGGCTGAGACCGGGACCACCATTCGGCAGGACACCGGCCTCGCGCAAGCCGCGCCCGTTGGCCTGCGTCGGGATTTCAAGCAGTCCCGCACCGTCGGTCTCGGCGATGCTCAGCGTTCCAGCGAGCTCGAGTAGGGCCCTAACTGCGCGCTCGCCCTCAGGGCCGGCCGCGAGACGCTCGCTCCAAAGCACCACGATCTCCTCACCCGCCTCCTTGAGCTGTTGTGCGAGCTCGCGTGCGGATGTCTCCTCGAGCAGCTGACCTGCGCGCGCGTGTATGAGCTTCATGCCGTGTCGGCGCACACCCTTGCGCAGGCGCAGGTCCATGATCGGCGCGTCCTCGATCGGGTTGCACTCGAGCACGAGCACGGCATGAGCAAACTCCAGGTCTGAGACCTTCGCCTGTAGTGCCGGCTCTGCGAGCGCCCGATGCAACTCCAACGGCAAGCTGCCCGCGATCCTCGAATCGATGTGCGGTGAGCCCAACCCCTCACGCAAGAAGCGCCCAAGCAGAAAGCCCTCCTCGTTGGTGGCGCCACCGCCGGCGATCGCGCCGGTCGCTGAGCCCGCGCGCTGCAAGCGAGAGGCGGCCTCTTCAAGGGCCCGCTCCCACGAGACAGGCCGCAGCTCTCCGCCGTCGCGAATCAGGGGCTCTGTCACGCGGTCTTCGCTGAGCTTGGGGTAGGCAAAGCGGCCTCTGTCACACAGCCAGCCGTCGTCGACCTCGGAATTGTCGCGCGCCAAGACCCTCAGCACACGCTCGTCGCGCACCGTCAGAGTGACGTTGCACTGGGCCGGACACAGGGTGCACACCGAGCCGGCGTCCTCCACGTCCCATGGCCTTGCCCTAAAGCGGTAGTTGCGCGAGGTCAAGGCGCCGACAGGGCACAGCTCGACGATGTTGCCGCTAAACGGGGCCACATAAGGGTTTCCATCGAAGGTCGATACGTAAGAGTGGGCGCCGCGCTCGAGCAACACGAGCTGGTAATCCTCGGAGATCTCTTGACTGAAGCGCACGCAGCGGTAGCAAAGGATGCAGCGCTCCCGGTCGATCGCGATCGTAGGCGAGAGCTCCAAGGGCTTGACGAAGTGACGCTTGGGCTCCACGAAGCGCGACTTGCCCGAGCCCCAGCCGAAAGTGATGTCCTGCAGAGGGCACTCGCCGCCCTTGTCGCATACTGGGCAGTCCAAGGGGTGGTTGACGAGCAGGAACTCAACAATCGCCTGCTGAGCCGTCTTGACGCGCTCTGACTGGGTGTGCACCACCATCCCGTCCTTCACTGGTGTCGAGCAGCCCGTCTGCAGCTTGGGGATGCCCTCTACCTCGACCAGGCACATACGGCAGGCGCCGACGGGATTGCCGAGCTTGGGCTCGTAGCAGAACACCGGTATCTCGACGTCGCCGTGCTTGGCGGCGTCGACTAGCATCGCGTTTTCCGGTGCTTGTACCTCGCGGCCGTCGATCGTGAATTTGATTGTCCGTGGCTCTGGTCTAGGCATGGGCGATTTCCCCCACGGTGAGGGCCTCGGGCGTAGCAGCACCCAGGCCGTTGCGTGCGCGAGCCTCTTCGATGTGCGCTTCGAACTCCTCGCGGAACTTGGCGATCAGAGAGCCGATTGGCATCGCCATGGCATCTCCAAGCACGCATAGGCAGTTGCCGATGATGTGCTCCTGGACGGAGGCCATGATCTCGATGTCCATTGGGGTGGCGGTGCCGTCGTCGATGCGTTCGAGCATCTTCACGGTCCAGTTGGTGCCCTCCCTGCATGGGGTGCACTTGCCGCAAGACTCGTGCCTGTAGAACTTCGCCACCTTCAAGGCCACGTCGAGGATCGGGGTGGAGTCGTCCACGACGATGATCGCGCCCGAGCCGAGCATCGAGCCGGCCTTGGCCATCGAGTCGAAGTCGTACGGGAGGTCGAGGTCCTCCTTCTTCAGGACCGGCGAGGAGGAGCCTCCGGGGAACCAGCACTTGACCTCGCGCCCCTCCGGCGGGCCACCGGCTAGCCCATAGATGATCTCGCGTGAGGGGGTGCCCAACTCGATCTCGTAGTTGCCTGGCCGCTGCACATGGCCAGAGACAGACACGAGCTTTGTGCCTTTGGAGGTCTCGGTGCCTAGCTTCGCGTAGTCCTCGCCGCTCAGCTTGATGATCGTGGGGACAGTGGCGAGCGTCTCGACGTTATTGATCAAGGTCGGCCCTTGATAGAGGCCTTGGTTGGCTGGGAATGGCGGCTTCAAGCGTGGGTTACCACGCTTCCCTTCCAACGAATCGAGCAGCCCGGTCTCCTCGCCGCAGATATAGGCGCCCGCACCGCGGTGCACCACGAGTGAGAGCGAATGTCCAGAGCCAAGGATGTCCTCACCGACGTAGCCAGCCTCGCGCGCTTCCGCGAGCGCGGCGTCGAGCACGTCGGCCTGGTGTACGTACTCGCCTCTGATGTAGATGAACGAGCGGTTGGCCCCGGCCGCGTAGGAGGCGATCACGATCCCCTCGATCAGCATGTGGGGGGACTTCTGCATCAGTTCGCGGTCCTTGAACGTGCCCGGCTCGGACTCGTCCGCATTGCACACGAGGTACTTGTCGATCGAGCCCTTTGGCAAGAACGAGACCTTCTTGCCCATCGCGAAACCGGCTCCGCCACGACCGCGCAGGCCGGAGGCTTCGAGTTGCGCGAGCACATCCTCAGGGCCGCTTGCGAGCGCCTTGCGCAGCGACTCGTAGCCACCGCGCTTTGAATACACCTCGAGGGTGCTCAGCCCCGGCTCATCGATGTCCTTGAAAAGGAGCGCTTCGGTCATACCGCACCTCCGGAGGCATCCGATGACGAGGCCGTCTCGACGGGGTGCGTCGGAAACTCGCGCGAGTTGGCATTTGGATCGGCCACCAGGCGCCTTGCGAGTTGCTTGTCGGGCAGCACTGGTCCGCCAGAGCGCACGTCCGCGAGCAGCTGTGGCACGTCATCGAGTGTGAGCGGACCCACGAACACGCCATCGACGGAGGCCATCGGCGCGATGTCGCACGCGCCGAGGCACTCAAACGAGCGCACGTTGAACTCCGGATCGTCTCCCGCTGCCTCGCAGACGGCCGCATGGAGAGTGTCGGCGCCACGCAGTGAGCAGGAGATGTTGGTGCAGACATAAATCGAGTGACGCCCCACCGGTTCGGTCTCGAGCATGTCGTAGAAGGTGGCCACGGCGGCGAGGTAGGCCGGCGTGACACCCATCACCGACGCCGTCTGCTCGATTGCCTCTGGCGAGCACCAGCCATGTACGCGCTGGGCTGCCTCCAGGGCCGGCAAAGCCGCCGAGCGGCTGTCGGGATAGAGGGCCATGTGCGCCTCGATCTCGGCGCGTAGCTCGGTGGGTACGGCGACTGAAGGTGTTGTGTCGTTCATTTGGGCTGTCCCACGCGTGCGCACGCGAAGAGGGCTTTCTTAACGCGCGCGTGCGCGGGCTCCCCGTCCTCGACGGACCTATCAAGGCCAAGCTTCGTCTGAACTGCCACGAGTCGACTCATCGATCGATGCCTCCCAGGATCGGGTCGAGCATCGCCAAGGTGGCGATCATGTCGGCGATGTAGGAGCCCTCGGCCATGTGCGAAAGTGCCTGCAGGTTCACGAAAGAGGGGTCGCGCATATGTACGCGCGCGGGCTTCGAGGAACCGTCGGAGCGCACGAAGCAAGCCAGCTCACCGCGTGGGCTCTCGATCGGGTAGTAGACCTCGCCCGGTGGCACCCTGAAACCCTCGGTGACGAGCTTGAAATGATGGATCAAGGCCTCCATCGAAGTTGCCAGCTCGTGGCGCGGGGGCAAGGCGATCTTGCGGTCGGTCGTGATGTGGGGGCCCTCGGGCAGACCGTCGAGCGCCTGGTCGATGATCTTCACCGACTCGTAGATTTCAGCCACCCGCACGGCGAAGCGGTCGTAGTTATCACCGACGGTGCCTACTGGGATCTTGAAGTCGAAGTCGTCATAGGAGCTGTATGGGGCCGCCTTGCGCAGGTCCCAGGGGTTGCCGGCGGCGCGCAGCAGTGGGCCTGTGACGCCGAGGCCCAGCAGCGTGTCGGCGTCGAGTGGGCAGGTGCCGCGCAGGCGCTGCAACACGATCTGGTTAGCGTTGAGGATCGCGCCGTACTGGTCTGCTCGCGCGGGCATGATCTTCGTGAACTCACGCACCTTCTCCGCGAAGCCGACGGGGATGTCCTCCATCACGCCGCCAACCTGGAAATAGCGCGTGTGCATGCGTGCCCCGGAGGACATCTCGAACAGATCGAGGATCAGCTCACGCTCGCGCAGGCAGTAGAGGAAGATCGAGACCGCACCGAGGTCCAGTGCGCTCGTGCCGAGCCAAATCAGGTGCGAGGCGATGCGGTTGAGCTCAAGATGGATTACGCGCAGATACTGCGCGCGCTTGGGAACCTCCACCTCGGCCAGTGTCTCCACTGCGCCACAGAAGGCCATGGCGTTGAAGTAGTAGGACAGGTAATCCATCCGCTCCACCACCGGGATGACCTTCCAGTAAGCCTTGTCCTCGGCGGTCTTTTCGATGCCCGTGTGTACGTAACCGATGACCGGCTTGATCGAGCGCACCACCTCGCCCTGAAGGGTTACGAGCAGGCGCAGCACGCCATGTGTGGCGGGATGGTGCGGGCCGAAGTTGAGGGTCAACAGCTCTTCGTGGGACTCCTCAACAGGCTGCTCACCCACCACCGAGAGCGTGATGCTCTCCTCGCGACGGCGGTACTCGGACATCTGCTTATCGGTGACTGTCATCGCGTCACACCATGCGACTGGTTTTCGTTGTGCGTGAAGATCACCGGTTCGCCGCCAACGGGGAAGTCACGGCGCTGGGGATGGCCCTCGTAGTCCTCGGGCATCAGGATGCGGCGCATGTCGGGGTGGCCGCGGAACGCGACTCCGAACATGTCATACACCTCGCGCTCTTGATGGTCGGCGGTGGGCCAACCCTTTCCGTCCTCGCCGTCTGGTGTCACCGAGTCCACCTCAGGCAGGTCGGTCGGGACGCGCAGCGCGACCGTCACGCGGTCGACCTCGCTCATGTCAAGCAGCTCGTAGTGCACCCCGAGGCGTGGCTCGTGCGGGTAGTAGTCGACGCCGTGCACGCTCATCATCGATGTGTAGCCCCGCTTACGCAAGTGGGCGAGCACTGCACGGATGTGCTCTGGCTTGACTTCGAGCGTCGCCTGCCCGCGGAAGTGCAGCGTTCCGAGGATCCCCGCTGTGCCCACATCCTCGCTCTCGCGCAGCTCCTTGGCGAGCAGCTCCAGCCCCGTGGCATCAGGCACCGGGGAGGATCTCCTCGGTGCCCTGGGCGCCGTAGCGCTCGCGCCAGCCCGCCTCAGGATCCTCCTGGACCAGCTTGCGCAGCTTGAGGATGCCGTGCATCAGTCCCTCCGGGCGTGGAGGGCAGCCGGGCACGTGCACGTCGATCGGCAGAAACTTGTCGGCAGGCACGAGCGCATAGTTGTTGAACACACCCATCGAGCTGCAGCAGGCGCCCATCGAGATGGCCCACTTGGGCTCGAGCATCTGGTCGTATAGGCGGCGGATGATCGGCGCCATCTTGATCGACACCCTGCCCGCCAGGATGATCAGGTCGGCCTGACGCGGAGATGCCCGGAAGGCCTCGAAGCCGAAGCGTGCGATGTCCATGCGCGGGCCAGCGGTCTGGAACTGCTCCATCGCGCAACAAGCGAGCCCGAAGGCGAGCGGGAAGAACGAGTTCGAGCGCCCCCACGCCACCGCCTTGTCAAGCGTTGTGGTGAGTACCCGTTCATGGACGTAGCGTTCGAGCTCCTCACCCTCCATGCTCGCGGGGGCCGTCGGGCCAAGCAGCTCAGCGCCGCGCAACAACTCCTGTGCGTCGTGCTGTTTGACCCGCAGCAATCCCGGGTCGACCGCGTCGCCCGCAGTCGCCTCTGCGCCTATCGAGGACCTGCGAGGGCCGTCGCCGACGCGCTCGCGCTTTACCTCCACTCGAGCGCTCCCCTGCGCCACACGTAAACGAAGGCCACAGTCAGAAGCACGATGAACGTGACCGTCTCGGCGAGCGCATAGCCACCGTAGGCCTTCAGCTGCACCGCGATTGGGTAGAGGAAGACAACCTCGATGTCGAACAATATGAACAGCATCGCGATCAGGTAGAAGCTGATCCCGAAGCGCATCCCGCGCTTGACCTCCGACGGTAGCCCGCACTCATAGGGATCCTGCTTGTGCTCTGCGTGCCGGCGTGGACCGACCACAGTGTTGAGCACCGCAAAGATGCCACCCACGGAGCCGCCGAGGATGAGAAACACAATCGCGGGGAGATAGCTGCGCAGCACGGGGGGCTGTTATATCACCGCTTGTGACAGACTGTTACATAGTGACGATTGCCTCGATGCCAGAGGTTTGCTCTTCCCTGTCGATGGATGGAGAGCAAGGCGGACTCGCAGTGACGATTGCCTCGATGAGATGACCGAAGTGGTCGTGTGGGGCGCGGTCGCACTGGCGGCGCTAAACGGGGTCCCCGGAGTGCTCGGAGGATGGCGCTGGTATCGCTTCCAGGGCAGTCGTGGCTTCTGGGTCATGCTGCGTGTCGCTCAGATCGGTGCGCTCGTCTATGCGGTCGCGGTCGGAGTGCTCGCCGCAGCTGGCCACACCTCCACCGACCAGCTCTTCTACCTATACGCGCTGCTGCCACTTGCGATCGGTTTTGTCGCCGAGCAGCTGAGGGTCGCCTCCGCACAAACGATTCTCGACCAGCGCGAGTTGCCCGACGCGCAAGCAGTGGGCGAGCTGCCCGAGGATGACCAGCATGAGATTGTTGCCCTGATCGTGCGTCGAGAGATGGGCGTGATGACGTTGTCTGCGCTTGTCGTCGTGTTCCTTGCGCTGCGTGCAGCCGAAACCGCGCACGGGTTTTGAAGCCAAAAATGACCGTCGTGCCCTCTGGCGCAAGGCCAACCGATATATTCCGGCGCGCATGAGGCTGCCTTTGAAGATGCTCACCGCAGCAACCACGCTGCTCGCCGCCGCCGGCGGGATCTCGGCCTGCGGCTCGCAGGGAATCTCGGTATCCAAGTCGAGCCCCTACTACCGCGGGGCTGTCCTGTTCCGCGATCATTGCTCCGGCTGTCACACGCTCGCGGCCGTTGGCGCCGAGGGCTCGGCCACATCGATCAAGGATCGCGTGAAGACCAACGGGCCGAACTTCAACATCCGCAAGGAGAACGAAGCTCAGGTTCTCTATGCGATCCGCAACGGCGGCTTCTCCGGCGCGATCATGCCCGAGAACCTCGTCGTCGGCGATGACGCCAAGGACATTGCCGCCTTCCTTGCGGCCTACTCCGGAAAGCAGGCCCAGCACGTGCCTGCCGTCAACATCACGCTTTCCACCAAATAGGCGGGCTCGGCCCTTACGGGTAGGCTCCCGGAGCATGCTGGACCTCAAACTGATCAGGGATGAGCCCGAGCGCGTGCGGGTCGAGTTGGCTCGCCGTGGAGAAAACGTGACAGCTGGTCTTAACGCGGTACTCGAGCTCGATGGGGAGCGCCGGGCGCTGATCCCGCGCTTGGAGGAGCTGCGTGCCTCACGCAACGCGGCAGCAGAGGCGATCGCGCAAGCCAAGCGCGCCGGCAAGGATGCGAGCGGGGCGATCGCCGAGCAGCGCGAGCTAGCAGGGCAAGAGAAGGAGCAGAGCCGTGAGCTCGCAGAGATCGAGGAGCGCTTGCGGGCAACGCTTGCTCCATTGCCGAACCTGCCCGATCCGACTGCAGCTCCCGGCCCCGAAGACGAGCTCGTCAAGGTGGTGGGTGAGCCGCGCGTTGGCGGGGACGGCGTGCGCGACCACCTCGAACTGGCCGGCTCGATGATCGACATGGACCACGCAGCCCAACTATCGGGTGCGCGCTTTGCCTATCTGAAGGGGGATCTCGTGATGGTGGAGCTGGCACTCGTGCGCTTCGCCCTCGAGAAGCTCCGCGGCCATGGCTTTGAGCCGGTCATTCCCCCGGTGCTTGTGCGTGAGCGCGCGCTGTATGGAACGGGCTTCCTGCCCGACACCGAGCAGCAGATTTATCGCCTTGCCGAGGACGACCTGTATCTGGTCGGTACCTCCGAGGTGGCACTCGCCTCCTTGCACGACGATGAGATCCTTCCGATCGAGCGCCTGCCTTTGCGCTACGCGGGCTTCTCGCCCTGCTTCCGCCGCGAGGCAGGTGCGGCTGGAAAGGACACGCGCGGCATCTTTCGCGTGCACCAGTTCGACAAGGTTGAGATGTTCAGCTTCGTCGAGCCAGAGGCCTCAACGGAGGAGCACGAGCGCATCCTTGCGATCGAGGAGGAGATACTCACGGACCTTGAGTTGCCCTACCAGGTCGTCAATATCGCGGTCAGCGATCTCGGTAACTCAGCCGCCAAGAAGTTTGACTGCGAGGCATGGTTGCCAAGTCAAGGTCGTTATCGCGAGCTGACCTCCTGCTCCAATACGACCGACTACCAGGCCCGTCGTCTGAACATTCGCTTGCGCCGCGACAAGCGTGTGCAAACACTGCACACGCTCAACGGCACCGCCGTGGCCGTGGGACGCACGATCATCGCGCTCTTGGAGAACGGACAGCGCGAGGACGGCACCGTTGCATTGCCGGAGGTCCTCGCTGCCTACGGTGCGCCTGCAGTGCTCGGCGCCTGATTGCGAAGCGGAACGGCTGGAGTGCCCGTCATGCTTCGCGACAATGACCTGCGGCTACTTGCCTTCAGTAGGGGCCACGCCTAATAACTCCGTCGCTACCGGACCTGGGCTACTTGCCTTCGGTGATCTTGAGCGCCACTTCTGAAAGATCCTGCGCCGCGTTGCCGACCTGTTGGGCGATTCTCTGCTTGTCCGCTTGAGTCAAGGCGCCGTAGAGGGCAAATCCAAGCGGCGTTTTGCGCCGGTAGGCGTTTAGCTCGGTTTGGACCGCGTCTAGCTGTGCCGCGATGTTGCTTGCCAGTGTGGTGCTGCCGGTGCGTTCCAGTGTGGGACGCACATATTCGAAGGCCTTGCGGGCGCCCAGCAGATTGGCTTGGAAGTCGGAGAGATCCGTGTGCGAGTAGCGATCCTCTTCTCCGGAGATCTTGACGTTGGTGATCTCATTGAGGAGTTCGACCGAGCCGTTGACAAGCTGCTCGGGTGCGAGTGGCAGGCTCGGCACCTGCTGATTCAGTCTCTGTACGTCGCTCAGTAGGCGATTTGCGAGCGGTGTGGCGCCATGCAGCGTGTTCTTTGTCCACAGCAGCTGCTCGATGTGATGGAAGCCGAACCACTTCGCGGCGTTGCCGTTGACGGTAGGCGCGTCGATGCGCGCATCGATATCCGAGTCAAGGCCGGGGAAGCTACCGGCTACCGGCTCGATCGCCTCGTAGTGGCTGCGTACTGGTCCGAAGAGTTCCTTGGCCTTCTTCATGTTGCGCTGCTCAATCGCCGTGGCGAATTGGCGCACACCCGCTAGTAGCGCTTCGGTCTGTCCCTCGACGTAGGTGCGGTACTGGAGCACCGCCGTCTTCAGCAATACCTCTGAGGGCCCGCTCTCGGGGTGTGCTTTGCCGGTCACCGTCAGCTTGCCCAAGGTCAGATTGGCGGTGGATGGGCAGGCGAGCACGTAGGTACCAGGCTGCAGGTCGAGCGAGAACGAGCCCGACAGGCCCGCCACGAGATTCTCGCGCTCGCCCAAAACGAATCCGCTTTTACTACGTAGCTCGAGCTCGGTTGTGTGCGAGGTGCCGCCGTTGGTCACCAGGAAGGTCACGGGGCCCGCGGCCACCGAGGCATGTTCGGGAGAGCAGCCCTGGTCGGTGAGGGTGAACTTAACCTGCTTGGCTGTGTCGCCGCCTTGGCTCCCGCAGGCCATGAGGCCGAGTGAGGCGGCCAGCAGGGCCAATGCCGGCGCAAAGATGCGAGTCGTCCTATGGCTTGGCAGCGATGGGGGAGTCTCGCCCAGCCCTTTGTGACGGCTTGCGCGTATACGCGTGCCGCGACCGACAGGATCGAATCGCAAGGTGCAGAACCCCCAAATCGTTAGATAGATGGTGCTTGAGTCTCGGGCACGCCGAAAGCGCGAACAGCGTTAGGGTACCCTAAGTCCGATTTGTTAGGTAGGGATGTGCAACAGGCCTCCACTCAGCTTTACGGGGTGCAACGGAAGACAGGCTCTCCTGGCAGGATGAGGCCGGTGGTTCGCCTCGCCTGTATCTGCGTCCTCCTGTGGCTTGCGAGCTTGTCCGTGACCGCCGGGGCCAATGCGTCGAGCCCTCCGGAATCCAATGGGGTAACAGCCCCCGCTCTTGCCACCGATGCCCAGGGGCTGCATCTTCTGCTCAGCGTGGTGCCGGCTCGCTACTCAAGCGCTCAGCCTTCTCACAACATCCAACTTGCCGTGGTCGTCCGTGCGCTGGCCGACGGACTGGACCGACGCGTGCTTGAACTGCGGAGCCAGCTCAGTGCGCGTGACTCGCTCGCAACATCGCGCACCCTTCAAGCGCTCGCTCGGCTGCAAGCTCTGCTGCGACCGACCAGCCAGCGCTTCCAGCCTTGGCCACTCGCGTTCGAAGTAAGCGCGCTTTGTGCACATGCGCAACGCGAACTCGAAGCGGTCCTACCGGTGCCCCACCTGCCCTCACGCGGTTACGGCGTGATCGAATCCGCACTTACCGAAGCACAAGGCGACGTTTCGGCGGGACGCGAGCCGCAGGCTCGCTTCGCGCTGTTGCGCACATACGCCTTGTACGCAAGTGGCCCCGGTACTCGTCTGCAACTTGGGGACCCGACGCTCGACGGCAAGATAACGCGGGAGCTGGTGTTCGGCGAATCGAGCCGCAACTCGTCGACTGAACGCAGCTCATCGACTGAACCTCTCTCAGGCGGCTCCGCCGACGTTGGTCTCGCGCCAGCGATAGCCGCAGCCCGCACGAATCTGGCCTTGGCGGCACAAGTGCTCGAGGAAGTCCACATCAGCCGCACAACGATCGTCGTCAACGGCGCGATCATCGTCTTTCGTGAGGGGCTGGAGGCGATCCTGATTCTCGCGGCGCTCACCGCCTCGTTCGTGGGCGCCAAGCGCCATCTTCGCCGCCCGGTCTTTATTGGAGCTATAGCCGGTCTGGCGGCGACCATCGTCACCTGGTTGGTCGCGCAGGTGATGCTGCACATGCTCGGCGACGGAGGGCTCGAATTGCAAGCCATAACCGGGCTTATCGCGATTGGAGTGCTGCTGCTCGTCACCAACTGGTTCTTTCATCGTGTGTATTGGAGCGAGTGGATCGCGCGGTTCAATCGCAGACGTAAGGCGGTCGAGCGCTGGGACAAGCTGGGCTTCATCTCCGGCCAGGTGCTAGGTCTTGCTCTGCTCGGTCTTTCGAGTGTCTATCGCGAGGGGCTCGAGACCGTGCTATTCCTGCAAGCGCTGCAGACCAGCGCCGGCACTGGCGCCACGGCGCTCGGGGCCGGCATCGGGCTGGGCGCCACCCTGATCGTCGGAGGACTCACCTTCAAGCTGCAACGCAAGCTGCCGTTCAAGCGCATGTTGATCCTGACCGGCGTTCTGATCGCGCTCGTACTCGCGGTCATGGTGGGAACCACCGTGCACAACCTGCAGGCGATCGGCTGGCTGCCAACGACGCCCACCGCCTTCCAGATTCCGGTTGCGTGGAGCACTTGGCTGGGAGTCTTTCCAACCTGGGAGGGCCTCGTCGCTCAGGCGGGCTCGCTCGTCTTCGTGCTCGGCTCCTACTTCGCGGCGCGCGAGATCCAGGTCAAGCGCCCCCGGCGGCGTGCCAGTGCTGCGGAACGTGTTGCGACTGCGGGTGCACCCGAGGGGGTTGCCGCGGTGACCTTCCCTCGCGCTTGACTGGCTCGCCGGCTTTTGGCCCGCGCTTGACCGGCCTTTGGCGCGGGCGCTACCGAGCGCTGCCGAGCAACTGAATGTGGTCGGCCTCTGCCGGGCCGGGGAACGGACGCGTAAGACCGAATTTCTCGAGTGTTGCCTCGGGCACACCCTCGACGCCGGGAGTATCCGATGCTTCGCCGCGTGTGTGCGGGTCATTGGCAAAGCCGCCCACCTCGACTGAATGCTGCGGAGTGCGATAGCCAGAGATGCCGATCAAGTGAATGTGCAGCGCCTTGCCAAGCGTGTTCAAGCGCTGCACGAGGATCGGCTCCACGCCCACGCTGTAGTTGGTGCCGGGTGCTTGGAAGAAGCCGAATTCGCCTGAGGGACCACCGCCTTCGGTGGCGAAGCCGCTTGTGAACGACTGGTTCTGCGAGGCGTACTCGCTGATCTGGATCGAGGAGAGTTCTTTTTCAAGCGTTGTCCTGTGCGAGCGTAGTTCTCCCAGCTCTGAGCTCTTGCGGTTGCGGGCATGGATGTACTCCAGCTGGTGGTTTACAAGCGCCAGGTGCAATCGCGCCACCTCGTCGCGCTGTACCAGCACCGCGGTCGTCTCACGCTGATGGGAGGCGGTGAGCACAGCCAGCCGCTTTGTTTCCTTGGCCACCGCTGCGCGCGTGCTGATCACCTGTGTTGTGGCGTTGGCGTTCTCCTGGCCGATTGCCTTGAGATCGTCCACCCGCTCGATCAGATCGCCGAAGCCGTGCGCATCGAGGATCACGGTGACGATGCTCGGTGGCGGCGACTCGTAGGCTGCCACCACTTGGGCGACCAAGACCTTCCGGTCGTGGGCGAGCTGTACGACCAGCGACGCCAGGTGAGTGCGCGCTGCCTTCAGCTGCGAGCGCAGTTTTTCGAGCACTTCATGCTCGACGGCGAGGCTCGATTCGAGCGCTGAGAGGCGGCCCTGCAGATCATCGATGCTGCCCTGGAAGCCATCGATCTGATGCGAGTCGGCCCGGATTGCCGCACTGAGCGAACCCTCCTTCGCGGTGGATGAGGAGATGCCGCTTTCGAGGGCGCCTTGAGATTGGCCGGCAAGCGCGGGTGCCGCTGCACTCGCGCCGAGTAGCGCAAGCAGCGCCACAGCGTGGCGTAGGCGGGCGGGCGGGGTTTGCAAGATGCGCAGTTTCATGGCGGAGTAGGTCGCGATCGGGCCGGGCTTTACGACAGCATCGGCCTGCGGTGGTCCGGTCGTGACTTGCGCAAACTAGCCACGCTGAGCCTCGATCACAAGCGTGGAGGGTTCCTGCAAACGGAGTTGCACGGAGGTCGCTCCGCCGCTAAGCCAGTTCTCTAAGCCGATTCGGGTGTCACGGGCCCACGCGGAAGGACCTATTGCCCATCACTGGACAGTAGGCAGATGCTCGCCATGGGTAATATCAAGCTCACGCGGAGCATCTGGAGTCTTCTCGACCGTATCGGGGGCCTGTCGAGCGACGCGGTCAAACGTGGAGGAGATTCAGCGATCCAGGATCCTGGGGGCGATGGCCGAAGAGGTGGCCATGCGCGGCGCGTCATCGGTCACCGTGGCGCGCGTGATCGCGCGCGCCGGTGTCTCGCGACGACTTTTCTATGAGCTGTTTGCCGACATCGAGGACTGCTTCCTGGCGACCTTCGACTGGGCTGTCGGGCAGGCTCGATTCGTCGCGAGCGAGGCTTACGCCGCGGAGGACAGCTGGCGAGAGTCGCTCAGAAGCGGCTTGGCGGCCCTGTTGCGCTTCTTCGACGAGCAGCCGCTGCTGGCGCAGCTGTGCATTGTGCACGCTCCGGGCGGTGGACAGCGCGTACTCGAGCTCCGCTCGCAAGTGATCGCACAGCTGTGCGAAGTTGTGGACAGTGGACATGCCCAGGTCTCCGGCAACCACGCCCCCGGTCCGGTAGTGGCCGAGGGCGTCGTGGGGGCGGTGCTCGCCGTTCTCTATACACGCTTGCTAGGTGATGGCAGCGGCGCGGCTTCGGGTGGAGCTTCAGGGCCGTCCAGCGAGGGGTTCTCGCTGATTGAGTTGCACGGTGAGTTGATGAGCCTGATCGTTCTGCCCTATCTTGGAGCAGGCGTCGCACGCAAGGAACTCGAACGCCCGGCGCCGGCCGCAAGTGCCAGTACTACACCGATGGAGCCGTTCCCCCAAGGCCGCTCAGAGCCCGGCCAGCGCGGCGCTCGCTTGACCTATCGAACAGTGCGCGTGCTCAAGGCGATCGCCGAGCTTCCCGCGGGCAGCAACCGCGAAGTGGCCGAACGCGCAGGCATCGTTGATCAAGGTCAGATTTCGAAGATCCTCACGCGCTTGGAGTACCAGGGTCTAGTGGTCAATCGTGGCGGCAGTGGCACCGCGCGCGGCACACCCAACGCATGGTGGCTTACCGAGCACGGCGAGAGGCTCAACTTAGAGCTACACGAGCCTCCCCCTGGCCAAGGGGAGGCAGAGCCCCGGCCGGGGAAGGGCTCTAGCTCACGACGCTCTGGTTGAGTCAGCTCAGGAGACGCGAAACGAAATCGAACGCGACGTTCCGTCGGCGGGCGTGAAGGTCAGGTGATACCGGCCCGGTATGAGCTTGCCAGCTCCGCGCAGCCGGCGGCGGTTCAGGCCCTTCACAGCGGCGAAGCTAAGTGAGCCGCGAAGTGCTCGCCAATGTGCATGGCGACCCGCGCCGACTCTGATGGCGAGTGTGACGTGCACGGTGACGCCACGGCTGATGCTGAAAGCGAACCCGAGTTGAGTTGTGCGTAGAGAGCCGAGATGTAGTGCCGCGCGTGCATTGGCGGTCAGTGCGAGGGCGGAGATCCGCACGCGTGGCTTTGAGAGCAAGCCGGGGCTGTGCGGCGCCACGACTGGTGTTCCCTCGGGTCCACTGTTTGTCGAAGGCGAGTTACCGAGCGGTTGCACGCCCGCGCCTTCATTGCCTTCGGTTGCTCCTTCGGAGCCGCCTTCTTGAGACTGACCTTTTTCTTCGGGCGGGTTGGACTGCGGTTCGCCGCTGCTGGGGAGGAAGGCGTTGATTCCGTTCGGTGTGCCCACACCTGTAGGGCCGTCATAGCCGATGGTGGCGTTGCAGATCCATGCGCCCGCACCGCAATCCAGCGGCGAGCTGAGCGATCCGCTGCAACCGGTGGAGTAGTTGCCGTCACAATCGCCGTTGCCGCCGCTGTTCACATCGTGCAGCAAGCTCGATCCCAGGTGTGAATACAGGGTTTCTGCAGGGTAGGCGACATCGTGGGCTCCGCCCGCCAGCGCAAACATTGAAGCGATCATCGGGGCGGCCACGCTCGTGCCGCCAATCGGCGCCCAGTTGGGCACAATGACTTCTCCTTCTTGGGGATAGGGAGTGGAGTCATAGATGTTCACTCCTGTTGAAGGATCAGCGTCGGCCGAGACGTCGGCGTTGGCCCTATGTGCGCCGCAGCCGACCTGTGCCCAGTCGGCGACCCTTCGCTGCCAGACGGGTGCTTCCAGTGATTCACTGCAACCAGAGCCGCCGCCGCCTTCGTGAGAGTCCCACGGTGACTCGCTTTCCCAGACGCCTTCGTCGAGGTTCAGCTCGGTCCCGCCAACGCTGATCACATGCGGCGAGGAGGCGGGATAGTCGGCACCTTCGAAATAGGATGAGCCTCGTTTGTTGCGCGTGGCGTACTGATCCCAGTTCATGTAGCCATCGTCGCCGGCCGCGGCGGTGATTACGATCCCCGGATGGTTGAAGGCGGAGCTGTCGCTCCCGCTCCCGCTTTCCGGGCCTCCCCAGGAGTTGGATATCTCCGTTGCGTGCAGTGCCACGGCAATGTTCTCGGCCGGTCGGAGTTGTTGGTACCTAGGGCCACTGGCCTCGACCAGCAGGATGTGGCAGTTCTGGCATATGGCGTGGGCGACCTCGATGTCTGTGGCGGTCTCCAGTGCCCAGCTCTCAGCTTCCTCAGCCATTTCCTGCTGGCCTGTGCTCCCTTCAGAGAATTCGCTCAATTCAGCACTGCTCGTCGGGAATGGCAGGTCGGCTTCGCTACCGTCTTCCCCAACCTGTTTGAAGCATCCGTTTGCCTTTGTGCACGCCGGCAGACCGAATTCTTCGGCATAGGTATTGAGATCCGCTTCCGCATTCAGGTCGTTGAAAGCGTCTACGAGCGCGATCGTCTGCGGTGCAGAGCTTGGTGCATCCGGTGCTTCCCCTGGGAAGTAAGCGCTTCGCAGGTCCTGCGGGGAAAGGCAAGTCGACGGGTACAGCGCCGCGCATTCCGATGCTTCGGCGAGGCTCGACCGCGGAGCGCCGTGCACGGCGAGCGCCTTGACTTGGGCTCGCCCCGGAGCGGTCTTCGGTTCCAGTCGAAGGGCCAGACAACTGGCTCGTTCCGGAGCGGGTGAACGACACGCGGGTCGTACCGCGTAGTCGGTGGCCGGCAGCGGCGCTGCCGTCGCTGCGGTCGCAGCGGCAAGCACACCGATCGCAAGCAGCGCCTGGATCAGTAGGGAACGGAGCGTGTAAACGGTGCGCACCAAAGCTCGTTCAAGCCTAACGGCGGCCAGCGGTGAGCGCCGAGCTAGAGGGTGGCGAGCTGTCTTGGCGTCTGCTTACAGCCATCGTCCGTCAAATCGACGCGAATCGCGTATTGCTTGAGACGGCTCAGGCGAAGAGTTGCGACCCCACCCAGTCTCCCGGCCCGCGAGCGCCGGCCGGGGCGAAGAAATAGCCACCTCCCACAGGCGTGATGTAGTCGACCATCGGCTCTTCAGCCAAGCGTGCTTGGATCTTTGCGAACTGCCGCTCGACGTCCTGATTGAAGGCGACAAACATCAGGCCTTGATCGAGATTGCCGGCCTCGTCGAGACCACGGTCATAGTTGTAGCCGCGGCGCAGGATGCGCTGATCGGCGGTAGGCGGTGTGCGCGGGTTGGCCAGGCGGATGTGTGCGTTCAGTGGTATTCGCTGTCCGTGCGGGTCGAGGTCGTAACGAGGGTCTTGAAACTCATCTGTGCCTCCGAGTGGTGCGCCGGTGACGCGGTCGCGCCCGATCATGGTCTGTTGCTCGAACATCCCGACGCGGTCCCAGAACTCGACGTGCATGCGGATCGTGCGCGCGACTTGATAAGTACCGCCCGTTGCCCACCGGGGCTCCCCACCTCCAGGTCTCACCCAGATCAGCGAGTTCATCAAGTTCGCGTCGCTCACGTCCGGGTTGGCGGTACCGTCACGAAACGCGAACAGGTTGCGTGGGCTGTTGTGCGGGCTCGGGCCACGCTGTGCGCTCTGGAACCCGTCCATGCGCCAGCGCGGGGTCAGGCGTCCGGTAGTAGCACGCATCAGCTCGCGTACCGTGTGAACCACCGTGTCGCGATGCTCGGCGCACACCTGCAGGAGCACGTCGCCGTGGCTGCGCGAGGGATCCAGCTCGTCGTTGGGGAAGTTCGGCATGGCTCGCAGACGGTTGGGCCTGCGCCGGGTCAGGCCGTAACGATCGTCGAATAGGGACGCCCCGAAGGCGATTGTCACAGTCAGTCCGTCGGGCGTATCGATCGGCCCGATGATCCCTGAGTCAGGTGGTGGGTCGTCGATCTCCTCTACGCCCACGGTTTCGCCTTGCGTTAGAGCTCGCGCGCGCGAGGAGAGCGTCTGTAGCGCCTCCGCAAGCAGCGCTCGGTTGGGCGCGATCGAGTCGAATGCGACGAACGTCGACTGAGCTTGCGCCTTCGTGAGGATTCCGGCCTGGTGAGGGCCATCGAAGGGAACTCGCGAGAGCAGCTCGCGTTCCAATGTCGCCTGGGCTTCGCCCGCTGGACTGGGCTTAGCCGGGGCGGGATGAAGCGCAGCCTCCCCCAATGCGCCGCCGAGCGCGCCGACTCCACCAGCGCCCACGACCACAAGCGAGCGCTTCATGAACTGACGTCTGTCGAGCGAGCTCATCGCGCTGGAAGCTTGGGGATTGGCTTAAGGGTCGTGGTCTCAAGCGTTCCGGGCAGCAGCTCGAGCGCCCCGAGCGCCCCGGCCAATGTCCCGTTGAGTAGCTCATGCTCACGTGTCGTCAGCTGCGCCAGCGTCGGCCAATTGGCGTGGTCGCGTCGCACCGTCGCGATCGCCGAGCTCAGCAACTTCAGCTCGCTGCGAACCGAGGCCTCGGCGTTCTCGCGTCCCGAGAGCACTGGCTCAAGCGTGTGAAACACCTCGCTTGTGGCGGCCATCCCAGCCGCGGTTCCGAGGACCCCTTGCCCGCTCCATGGCACTTGGGTACCGCTCAACAGATCACGCTGAGCGTCCTCGAGAATCTCGTGCGCTCGTGTTGCATATTCAAGCGGTTCGATCGCCACTTTCGGCAGGATCCTGCGTAGCGTGTGTAGGTCGCGCATGAGCTTGGTGGACAGCGGCACAAGCGTACGTGGGGGGGTGGCGCTCCACAGTCCCATTTCGAGCCTGTGGAAGCCGGTGAAGCTGGAATCGGAGGCTCCTCGGGGTAGTCCGCCGGGCATCCCATCGATTGCCTGGTTGAGCGACCCGAACAGGCCGTACACGGCGCCGAGGTGAAGGTAGGCACTCCATGTGGTCTCCCACTCTGCGCGCGCGTCCGTGCGAGTGCCTACCGCGAGTGCTTGTCGCAGCCTGCCCGCATCTGCTTCGGCCCTCGCGGTCCACTGCTCCGCGTAGGCCTTATACGTGGCTACCGGTTTGACGAAGGCCTTGATGGGTAGTGGTGAGAGCTCGGACACCATTTCTCCGCGCGTGTTCACACCCTGGTCCTCCAGGTCGGCAATTTCTGTGCCATAGACGCTGGCGGGGATGTCTGACCCGTACACCTTGCTCAGGCGCACACCCAGCGGATTGGTTGAGCTCGTGCGCGACGCTAGTGCCACCACGCCGAAGCGGCTCGGCCGATGGGTGTGGCCGGGCGTCAGTGCTGCGCCCACCAGCAGCAGAATCGCTGCAAGTAGGGCCAGTGAAGCGACGCGTCGCGCCGCACGCGAGTGTGCGATGGGTCGGATGCGTCGGCCGAGCGAGCCCCTGGTGCCTCCGGTCATGCCAGTCACCGTATGCCATGGCTGCGAGCCTGTTTGTTACTAAAACGTGGACGACTCGCTGCCACTTTGTGAAAAAACCGCCTTCTATTCCATGTCACAAAAAAGTGGACGTTTCGCTTTCATTTTGTAAACGCGATCAGATAGCACAAGTCTCATCGGGCCGTCATCGGGTCGGTAGCGTTTGGATACACGATCGCAACGAGTCCGTGACCAGTTGTTGACACGACCGCTCTTGCTGGCTTGCAGGATGCAATCGCGTTCCTACGCGGGTGGCCGGGGTGCGCGGCCAGGCGATCGTCACCCAACAGTCCGAAAAGGAGAAACTCCGTTGCGCACTGGGAAGAAGCTCATCGCGGGCGGCATGGGGGTCCTTGCCGCCGGAGCGGGCGTGCTCGGCATCTCGATGTCAAGCGCCTCCCCGCCGCCAGTCACACCTGCAGCGACCACGCCCGTCAAGCATGTAGTGGTCCTCTTCGACGAGAACATCTCGTTCGACCACTACTTCGGCACCTATCCTCACGCCACCAACCCCGCCGGTGAGCCTTCGTTCACGGCGCTTCCAGGCACGCCAGCAGTCAACGGCCTGAACAACGGGCTGCTCACGAACAACCCCAACCTGGATCAGCCGCAACGTCTCGATCCGAGCCAGGCTCTCACTTGCGACCAGAACCACGCCTACGCGGCCGAGCAGGAAGGCGATGACGGCGGCTTGATGGACAAGTTCGTCCAGAAGACGACCGGCAGCGGCTGTACACAGAGCACGACACCGGATTCGAGCAGCTATGGGCCGAATGGGATCGTGATGGACTACTACGACGGCAACACGGTCACCGGGCTATGGAACCTGGCACAGCACTATGCCTTGAACGACAATTCCTACAGCACCCAGTTCGGACCGTCGACCCCTGGAGCCCTCAACCTCATCGCAGGGCAGACGAACGGTGCGGAAGCCCACGGCGGTATCTCTGGCAACGTTGCCAACGGCACCTTGTTCGGAGACGGTGAGCCCCTCTACGATCAGTGCAGCAACGCGAGCACCCCGCTGAACAGCGATGGCACGCCCGGCGGTGTCACCGTTTCAATGACCGGTCAGAACATCGGCGAGGAGATGAACGCAAAGGGCGTCACCTGGGGATGGTTCCAGGGTGGCTTCGCGCCCTCAGAAGTCAAGTCCGGTAGGGCTGTCTGCGGCAGCACGCATAAGAACATCGGTGGCGCCACCGTCACCGACTATGTGGAGCACCACGAGCCGTTCCAGTACTACGCAAGCACTGCCAACCCCGACCATGTTGCGCCGAGTTCGGTCTCTCAGGTCGGTCTCAGCGATCCGGCTGGTACAGCCGCTGACGAAGCGGTCAACCACCAGTACGACATCTCGCTGTTCTCTCAGGCGCTCAAACAGGGCTACCTGCCGCAGGTCTCTTATCTCAAGCCGGCGGCGTATGAGAACGGTCACGCGGGTAACTCTGATCCGCTCGATGAACAGCGCTTCCTGGTTGACACGATCGATGAAATCGAGCAGTCCAGCTACTGGCCCAACACGGCGATCGTCATCGCCTACGATGACTCCGACGGGTGGTACGACCACCAACTGGGGCCGATCGTGCGGTCCTCGCAAGACACGATTGACTCGCTCAACGGTCCGGGCAAGTGCGGAGCGGCCGTAAACCCGCCCGCACAGAACGACCGCTGTGGTGTCGGTCCGCGGATGCCGTTGCTCGTGATCTCACCGTGGGCGCGCAGCAACTTCGTCGACGGTACGTTCACCGAGCAGGCCTCGATCACGCAGTTCGTCGAGGACAACTGGAATCTCGGACGGATCGGCGGCGGGTCGGCTGACGCCACTGCTGGCACGCTCGACAACATGTTCGACTTCGAACAGGCTGCGCCGCGCTCACCCGCGGTGATCTTGAACGACACCAACGGTGAGGTCCAGAGCATTATCCCCTCGACGGAATCCTCCGCTCCTGCTCAGGGTCCCGCGGGACCGCCCGGACCACAAGGTCCGGTTGGAGCGCAGGGCCCTGCTGGAACACAGGGTCCATCGGGTACACAAGGTCCCGCCGGACCGACCGGCCCACAAGGCGCCACCGGGGCGCAAGGCCCGACGGGTGCAAAAGGACCGGCTGGACCCCAGGGTCCTCCCGGCAGGACGCCGAATATCGTCTGCAGGGTCAGCGGTAAAGGCGAGAACATAAAAGTCACCTGCACCCAGCAGGGCTTTGCCTCCAAGCGGGCGATCGTGTCGCTTGTGCGCAAGCACAAGACGCTCGCAAGTGGCAAGGGTCGCCTGGGCTCGACGATTGTGCTGCGTCACTCAAAGAGTCTGCGCGGGGTCTACACCTTGTTTGTGGACATACCGGGTGACACAAGCACGTCAAAGACAGTTCGCCTGTAGTACCTGGCAATAGCCAGACGTGAGGTCGGGGGCGTCCTTCGGGGCGCCCCCGCTCGTGGACCTGCAGGCACCTCCGGTTCTCCTCCGCTCGTGAGCCCGCCGGCACCCCCGGCACCATCTCCGCTCCAGGGCCCGTTACGCTGAAAAGGTGGCCCGCTACCTTGGCTTCCTGCTAACTCCTGAGCCGCCTTCGCGACGCGTAGGGCTGCTCGTCGTCGCGGGGCTGGTGGCGTTGTGCACGCTCTTGATCTATCCGCTCAAGCAGGCTGCGCCAGTGGTCTCGCTCGGCGTCGTCTACATGTTGGCTGTTGTAATCGTCTCGGTCACCTGGGGGATGTGGCTGGGCGTCGCCGCTTCACTACTGAGCGCACTCGCGTTCAACTACTTCCACCTGCCACCCGTCGGGCATTTCACCATCCGCAACGCCGACAACTGGGTCGCGCTGATCGCCTTCCTGGTTGTGGCCATGCTTGCCAGCTCGGTGGCCGAGGTGACGCGTGCCCGCTCGCGCGAGGCGGCGGAGCGCCGTCGCGAGGCAGACCTGGCGGCTGAGATGGCGCGTCTCCTGCTTGGGGGCCGGCGACTGGCAGAGGACCTGCCCACGGCAGCCGCGCGCCTCTCCCAAGTCTTGGAACTCCCTTCGGCGGCGATCGAGCTGGACGCGGTCGAGGGCGACGATCGCCGCGTGGCCTTCCCCTTGCGTGAGGGCCCCCGCCGGCTGGGGACCCTGCTTGTTCCCTCCGACACCTCTGAGGCGACGTTGCGCCGTCTGCAAGAGCGGGTGGTGCCAGCGCTTGAGTCTTTGCTGAATGCCGCGCTCGAGCGTGACTCTCTGCTTGCGGACGTGGTCGAGACGGCAGCCCTGCGGCGAACTGACGTGATCAAGACCGCCTTGCTGCGAGCTGTCTCTCACGACCTGCGCTCACCGCTCACGGCGATCTCGGCGGCGGCGGACGCGCTTGGATCGCACTCGCTGTCAGAGTCAGAGCGCGACGAGATGGCCACGATCATCCAGCAGGAGACACGACGCCTCTCGCGCCTGGTGGACAATCTGCTTGATCTCTCGCGACTGGAAGCCGGTGCTGCCGAGCCGCGTGTGGTGTGGACTTCGGTCGAGGAGGTATTGCGTGCATCCTTGGCTGACCTCAATCCCGCCGAGAACGACTTCAGTCTCTCTATCGACCGCGACTTGCCTCTTGTGAGCGTCGATCCTGTTCAATTGGAGCGTGCTTTCGCGAACGTGCTCGAGAACGCGCGGCGCCATTCCGGTGGCCACCCCGTTTCGGTGAGGGCACGTGCAGTGCGCAGCATGGCGGCGGAGGGCGCCGGAGACCGTTTGGTCGTGCGCGTCGTCGATCGCGGCCCGGGCATCCCACCCGCACAGTTGGAGCGTGTATTTGAACCCTTCTACCGGGCGGGCACGCCACAGGGTGGCCACCGCGGATCCGGTCTCGGGCTGGCGATCGCGCGTGGTTTTACGGAATCCAGCGGCGGGCGCTTGCACGTCGAGTCCTTGCCCGGTCAGGGTGCCACTTTCGTGTTCGAATTGTCGCTTGCTCCACGACAGCCGACGCCTGAGTCCAACGACGAGGTCGAGACTCAGGCGAATCCCGAGCACGTGCGTTGACCCCGCTGGGCATGCCTTGACCGAGCGGGACCTATCGGCGGCGACGCAGCGGATACTCGTCGTCGACGACGAGCCGCAGATCCTGCGCGCCTTGCGAGTCGTCTTGCGCGACGCGGGCTTTGAGGTCGTGCCTGCGGAAACGGGGGCCGAGGCGCTCGACCGGGCGGCCGTGCGGCCGCCCGAGGCGGCAATCGTCGATCTGATGCTGCCCGACCTCGATGGCATTGAGCTGACGCGCCGTTTGCGTGAATGGAGCGAGATGCCGATCCTCGTGCTCTCTGCGGTAGGCGAGGAG
Source organism: uncultured Solirubrobacterales bacterium (assembly GCA_963746645.1). GTDB lineage: Bacteria > Actinomycetota > Thermoleophilia > Solirubrobacterales > Solirubrobacteraceae > Palsa-744. Next base: position 1,354,591 of record CAVVBQ010000005.1, on the reverse strand, counting down.
GAGCAGAAGGTACGAGCTTTGGAGGCCGGTGCGGATGACTACATCACCAAGCCATTCGGCTCGCGCGAGCTCGTGGCACGATTGCAGGCGGCCCTGCGGCGAGGAGGCCGTAGCGAGGAGCAGCCACGCATCGTGGCGGACGATCTGGAGATCGATCTCGGCGCGCGCGTTGTGACAAGCGCGGGCGAGCCGGTTCGCCTGACTCCGATCGAGTTCGACCTCTTGCGCGTGCTCGCCCGCAACCGTGGTCGTCTGATGACCCACCGGGCGCTGCTCAAGGAGGTGTGGGGTCCGGAATATGTTGATGACGTGCAAACCCTGCGCACCCACATCGCGCGCCTGCGCGGGAAGATCGAGTCCGAGGGGCAGGCGCCGCGCTTCATCGTTACCGATCCGGGCGTGGGTTACCGCTTCTCCGCATAGCTCTGCCCCGTGACGAGCACGGGTCCTCTCTTCGCATATCGAACGAACGACGGTCCATAAAAATCAACCGGCCAGCACCGTCGATCGATCGCGCACGAGATGCCGCGAACGTCGTCACGAAATCGTTATACGCCGTCCCCGAATCGTCATGCCGGTGTGACGTCTGAGCATCCATAGTGATCGCCATGGACTTCGTATCGATAGCCATGGCCGTAGCCGCGTTCGCACTTCTATTGCTGCTCCTCGCCGGGATAGATCGTATATGAGCCTCGAGCTCACACCCGGTGCCTTGATCGCGCACATGAGCGGGGCTGACGTGTTCGGTCTCATTGTCACCCTTTTGATCATCGCGTATCTGTTTTACGCTCTGATCCGCGGAGAGAAGCTGTAAGCGATGACCGTCTCTGGATGGCTCACGATTGTTCTCTTCGCGGTATTCCTGACGGCGATTGCCTTCCCGCTCGGGGGCTACATGGCAAAGGTGTATACCGGCAAGCGAGTTCTCCTCTCGCCGATCCTGGCCGGCCCGGAGCGTCTGTTGTATTCCCTGCTGCGTGTAGATCCCAAGAGTGAGCAGGATTGGAAGGCATACGCAAAGAGCCTTTTGATCTTCTCGCTCGCCGGCTGGCTGTTGCTTTACCTGATTCTGCGCACGCAGAACGCCTTCTACGTTCCTCATGCGTTGAACCCGCTCGGGTACCACTCGGCGCCGTGGAACGTCACATTCAACACTGTCTCGTCGTTCCTCACTAACACAAACTGGCAGTACTACAGCGGTGAGACGACGATGAGCTATTTCAGCCAGATGGCTGGCCTCACGGTGCAGAACTGGCTCTCGGCAGGGGTGGGCATAGTTGTGGCGGTCGCCTTGATTCGTGGGATCATCGGGCGCAGCGGCAAGGGGATCGGCAACTTCTGGGCAGACCTCGTGCGCACGATCCTGTACGTGCTTGCGCCGATCTCGATCGTCGGTGCGCTCGTGCTCGTCTCCCAAGGGGTGATCCAGAACCTCACCACTTATTTGACGGCTCATACGGTCACCGGGCTGACGCAGTCGATCGCAATGGGCCCGGTCGCCTCGCAAGAGGTGATCAAGATGCTCGGCACCAACGGAGGGGGCTTCTTCAACGTCAATTCCGCTCACCCGTTTGAGAACCCGACGGCGTTCACCAACTTCTTCGAGATGCTGCTCGTCTTGATCATCCCGGCCGCGCTCGTGTTCACCTACGGTCGTATGACGGGCAACCGTCGCCAGGGCTATGCGATCTACGGCGCAATGATGCTCATGTTCCTCGGCGCGGTCGTCGTCGCCTATGTCGCCGAGGCGCACGGCTCGCCCGCACAGCACGCCGCCGGGCTTCACACCAATGCGATCTCGGGCTCGGGCGGCGGCAACATGGAAGGCAAGGAGCAGCGCTTCGGCATCGCCGGCTCGGCCCTGTTCGACGTCGTCACCACCGTCACCTCGTGCGGCGCCGTCAACAGTGCGCTTGAGTCCTTCACGGGGATTGGCGGTGCAGTGCCATTTGCAAACCTGTCCGCCTCCGAGGTGATCTTCGGTGGCGTTGGCACTGGGCTCTACTCGATCCTCTTGTATGTGCTGCTGGCCGTGTTCATTGGTGGCCTGATGGTCGGTCGCACGCCCGAGTGGCTCGGCAAGAAGCTCGAGGCGCGTGAGATCAAGCTCGCCGGTCTCGGCATCCTGATCACGCCGCTGGCCGCCCTGTTCTGCACCGCGATGGCGACTGCCACCAGCGCCGGGCGCAAGTCGATCTCCGAAGGCGCTCTTTCAAAATTGGGCGGCAACACTCCGCAGGGCTTCTCAGAGAGCTTCTACGCCTACCTGTCGCAAGCCAACAACAATGGCTCCGCGTTTGCGGGCTACACAGGTTTCATCCAGCCCAACGCCGGCAACCTCGGCTCGCACGGGGTCACCTTTGCCAATCTGCTTGGTGGCTTTGACATGTTGGTCGCGCGCTACGCGCCGATCCTGTTCGCGTTGGCCGTCGCCGGCGCCCTGGCGGGGAAGCGCGTGAGTCCCGCTGGTCTCGGCACAATGCGAACCGACAACACCACATTCGTAGTGCTCTTGATCGGCGTGATCATCCTCGTTGGCGCGCTCACTTTCTTTCCTGCCCTCCTACTCGGCCCGATCGTGCAGGGCCTGACGGGACACCTCTACTGATGCGCCGCGACGTCTTCACTTCAATCATCGCGGTGATCGTGTTCACGGTCCTGCTCGGTCTCATCTACCCGCTATTCATCACCGGTGTCAGTCAAGTTGCCTTCCCCGGCAATGCGAATGGGCAGAAGGTCTATTCGGGCGGCAAGCTCGTGGGCTCGAAGATAATCGGACAGAGCTTTGCCTCGCCGGTGATTGGCAAGAACGGCAAGCCCAAGGAAGAAGAAGAAGAACTGGTCACCGAACCAGATCCCAAGTATTTCCAGTCGCGCCCATCGGCCACCGAAGGCGGTGCCTACAACGCCGCCGCCTCCACGTTCTCCAACCGCGGGCCCAACTCCAAGGCCACCGAGGAAGCCAACGTCGAAAACATCAAGGCCTATCTCGAACTCAACAAGCCCTATGACCCGAGCTTGACCGTCGCGCAGATCCCCGTCGACGCGGTCAACACGTCCGCTTCGAACCTCGACCCTGAAATCTCACAGGCCAACGCTTGGATCCAGGCGTACCGGGTTGCCGCCAAGCGGGGGCTCTCATTGCGCGAGGTCGATGGACTGATCTCCAAATACACAGACTCACGCGGGCTCGGATTCTCGGGTGAACCGGGTGTGAATGTGTTGGAGCTCAATCTCGCGCTCGATCGCCTCACCGCAGGAGGTAAGTGATGTCCGCAGTCAACGCAACCCACGAGCGCCAGGCGATTTCCCTGTTCCAGCGCGACATCGTCAAGCGCGCCCTGCTCGACAGTCTCGTCAAGCTCGACCCGCGCGTGCAGATTCGCAACCCAGTCATGTTTGTAGTGGAGATCGGCTCGGTCATTACGACTGTTACCTGGTTGATCCAGGCCTTGGGTGGTAAACCGCTCGGTGGCGGCCATGAGCCGGCTTGGTACACGTTCACGATCGCCTTCTGGCTGTGGCTGACGGTGATCTTCGCCAATATGGCCGAGGCTTTCGCCGAGGGACGTGGGCGCGCACAGGCCGACACTCTGCGCAATATGCGCAAGGAGACCGTCGCCACGATGCGCAACGGCTCGATAAAGGCCGCCTCTGCCTTGAACAGGGGTGACATCGTGGTGGTCGTCGCGGGCGAGTTGATCCCGGGCGATGGCTCCGTGATCGAGGGTATCGCCACCGTCGATGAGTCGGCGATCACAGGTGAGTCCGCACCGGTGATCCGCGAGTCGGGTGGCGACCGCAGTGCCGTCACCGGCGGCACGCGCGTCACTTCCGACCGGATCATTGTCGAAATTACCCAGGAGCCGGGCAAGTCGTTCCTCGATCGCATGATTGCCCTAGTGGAGGGAGCTGAGCGGCGCAAGACGCCGAACGAGATCGCGCTCAACATCCTCCTAGCTGCGCTCACCTTGATCTTCATGATCGTCGTCGCCACCCTGCGGCCGTTTGGCTTGTTCGCGGGCACTTCGATCTCCGAGACGACTTTGATCGCGCTCTTGGTGGCCTTGATCCCGACCACGATCGGGGCTTTGCTCTCGGCGATTGGTATCGCCGGCATGGACCGCTTGGTGCGGCGCAACGTCCTCGCGCTCTCCGGCCGTGCGGTCGAGGCATCGGGGGATGTGGACGTGCTCCTGCTCGACAAGACCGGCACGATCACGCTCGGCAACCGTCAGGCGTCCGAGTTCATCCCGATGCCGGGAGTGCCCGAGTCAGAGCTGGCAGAGGTGGCACAGCTGTCCTCCTTGGCCGACGAGACGCCAGAGGGTCGCTCGATCGTCGTGCTCGCCAAGACCTATGGCATCCGTGAGCACGATATGACGACGCTGAACGCAGAGTTCGTGCCGTTCACAGCCCAGACGCGCATGAGCGGGGTGGACATCGACGGACGACGCCTGCGCAAGGGGGCGGGCGATTCGATCGTCCAGTTCGTGCAAGACGAGGGCGGCCAGGCCCCGCCAGAGCTGCGCGAGCAGCTCGATCGCATCGGCCGCGAGGGAGGCACGCCCCTGGCGGTGGCGCGTGACAACCAGATACTCGGCGTCGTCTACCTCAAGGACACGATCAAGGAGGGCATGAAGGAGCGCTTTGACCAGCTGCGTGCAATGGGCATCAAGACTGTGATGGTCACCGGCGACAACCGCCTCACTGCTGCCAAGATCGCCGAGGAGTCAGGCGTGGACGACTTCCTAGCCGAAGCAACCCCCGAGGCGAAGCTTGAGCTGATCCGCGAGCAGCAGCAGGACGGACGCCTGGTTGCCATGACTGGGGATGGCACCAATGACGCGCCCGCGCTCGCCCAGGCCGACGTGGGCGTCGCGATGAACACCGGCACTCAGGCCGCGCGTGAGGCCGGCAACATGGTCGATCTCGACTCCAACCCCACGAAGCTGATCGAGATTGTCGAGGTGGGCAAGCAGCTGTTGATCACGCGCGGCGCGCTCACGACCTTCTCGATTGCCAACGACGTCGCCAAGTACTTCGCGATCCTGCCCGCCATCTTCATCACCACCTATGCCACGTCGGTGGGCGGTAAGGGACCCTTGCACGTGCTCAACATCATGAACCTCGGCACGCCCCAATCGGCAATCGTTTCGGCAATCATCTTCAACGCGCTCGTAATTCCGCTGTTGATCCCGCTCTCTTTGCGGGGTGTGCGCTACCGACCGATCGGTGCGTCCGGCCTTTTGCGACGCAACCTCCTGATCTACGGTCTCGGCGGGATCATCGCGCCATTCATCGGCATCAAGCTGATCGACCTGATCGTGCACAATCTGCTTGGTGGATGAGCCCCGGGGGCACCTCAAGGTATTCATAGGCATGGCGGCGGGGGTCGGCAAGACCTACCGCATGTTGCAGGAGGGGCGCTCGGAGGCGGAGAGCGGGCGCGATGTAACGATCGGCTATCTCGAGCCTCACGGGCGCGAAGAGACCACCGCCCAGGCCGTCGGTCTGGAGCTGATTCCGCCACGCATGGTCAATTACCGCGGCACGCCTCTGGCCGAGATGGACTTGCCGGCTGTCCTCGAGCGCAAACCCGAGCTCTGCCTGATCGACGAGTTGGCGCACACCAACGCGCCCGGTACCGAGCATGAGAAGCGCTACGAAGACGTCCAGGACGTGCTCGCCGCAGGCATAGACGTGTTCTCGACCGTCAACGTCCAACACCTGGAGAGCCTCAACGACCAGATCATCCAACTCACCGGCACGCGCGTGCGCGAGACGATCCCCGACGAAGTGCTTGCCTCCGCCGACGAGGTAGTCCTGATCGATCTGACGCCGGAGGCCTTGATCGAGCGCCTGCGTGCCGGCAAGATCTACAGGCAGGAGCGCGTACCGGCAGCGCTCAACAACTTCTTCAAGATCGAGAACCTCTCCGCTCTACGCGAGACCGCCCTGCGCCACGTTGCCGAGGGTGTCGAGATCAAGCGGTTGGCCCCAGCTCCGGTGGTGTCTCGCCGCGAGGAAGGCATCGTCGAGCCGCATGCCCCTGGGGCCGGCACACAAGCAATAGCCGAGCGCTTGCTCGCCTTGGTGGCGCTCGCGCCGCATTCCCAGCGGATCGTGCGCCGCGCCTCGCGCTCGGCCGAACGCCTCGGGGCACGCCTGGACGTGCTCGTCGTGCGCCCGCCCGGCAGGACGCCGAGCGCCGGGGACCGCGAGCAGCTCGAGGCACTCAGACGCCTCACGGCGATGCTCGGCGCTCGGCTGCTCGTCGAAGAGGGAGAAGACGTCGCGGCCGTAGCGATCGAGACCGCTCGCCGGCTCGCGAGCACCTACGTCTTGATGGGCGCTCCCGCACCACGCCGTGGGCTCAAGCGCTTCTCTGAGCCGCTCGTCATGCGCCTGCTCGAGGGCCTGCCAGGCATCGACGTGCGGATCGTGGCAGACCCCACCCTGCGTGAGGACGGCCGTGGCGCGAGCGAGAGCGACGGGGAGTAGCGCTCGCGGACCGGGTGAGGAGCAGCCGAGAAGGTCCCTAGTGAAGAATCACGAAAGATTGCTTGCGCGGCGCAACGTCTCGCCGCATAGGCTGTTGTCATGAACATGCTCATACACCTCCGCCCACGCACACTTCTGCTCGCCCTGGGCGCCGTCGGCTGCTTGTCGATCGGCGCCACCAGCGCTCTTGCCGGCTCTTCAGCGCCTGGCGTAAGCACCCCCTCAAACGTCCGCGCTCATGCCGCCTCGTCATTTTTGACCGGGATCGGCGACCAGCAGACCAACATGTTCACGAACCCGCTCTGGCTGCAGTTGCACACCAAGATCGCCCGCTACATAGCCCCCTATGACGCGGCTGTGCGTCCCTATTCCTTGCAGTTGGCGCGTGAATGGATCGGCGAGGCCGAAGCCGATCACCAGCAGGTGCTCGTCGCCTTCTACCACTCCGAGTACACGCCTACCAAGATGCCGAGCATCACGGTCTACCAGCGCGACGTGAAGAAGTTCCTCGCCCTGTTCCCGAAAGTGAAGCAGTACCAGGCTTGGAACGAGGCCAATCGTGGCACGATCGTCGAAATCGTCAAAGGCAAGCGACACACAGCGCTCGTGTCGCCCTCCGCGAGTCAGTCCGCCCAGTACTACAAGGCCTTGCGGGCTGTCTGCCATGGCTGCTCCCTCACCGGCCTCGACATCCTCGACGGGCCCAGCGTGAGTCCCAGCCTGCGCTACATCGCCGCATACAAGCACGAGATCGCGCGCCTGAAAGTGCCGATGCCACAACTCTGGGGCTTGCACAACTACTCAGACACCAACCGCTTCCAGAGCACCCGCACCCGCGCGATCCTGGCCGCCGTGCCGGGTCAGGTGTGGCTCACCGAGACTGGCGGGATCGTGCAGTTCGGCAGCACCTTCCCCAACAAGAAAGGCGCGGGCCTGACCCGCGCGGCCAGGGCCCTTTCCTACATGTTCAAAATCGCCGCCTCCAACTCGCGCATCAAGCGCCTCTACATCTTCCAGTGGTCGGGTTCGACCGGTGCGGCTCGCTTCGACGCCGGCCTCACCGACCCAAGCTACCTGCCGCGGCCGGGCTATGTGGTCGTGTGCAAGCAACTGCACGCAGCTAAATGCAATGTCAAAGTGAGCAAACGCTGAGCTGAGATGCTTCGCTGAGCGGTGCTTGCGCTCAGCTTGCGACAGGGGTGCGTGGTCTGTCGGTGCCGCCCGCGAACAGGCGGGCGGTGAGCAGCGCGATTAGACCGGCGAGCGCCGCGATTGGGGCCAGCGTGCGCAGGGGGTAGTCGCCGAAGCCCTTGTGCAGGGCCGTGTTGTCGCCCGCCCCGACAATCGAGAGCAGGCCGCGGTGGTCGATCCCGAGCACTGTGGGAGCGAGCGCGGCAAACAAGCACCAGCCGGCGAGTACGAGCACGCCTGCGATCAGCGAGGTGCGCGAGATGCGCGTGCGGACTGTGGCGAGCGTCGCCAGCAGGACAGCCCCTCCGGCTGCCAGGAAGAATGGCCAGATCGCTCCCCAGCCGCGGCCGAGACCGAAAGCGGAGGCGATCGTCGGCTGGAAGAAGCCCTCGCGCAGGTAGCGCGCCCACACGATCGCCTCGGTCTCATAGCCGATCAAGGGGTGGGTGATCGTGGCCACGATCGTCATCGTCAGCGACACTCCCGCCAGCGCGATTGTGGGACCCGGGTAGCGCTTCAACGCGATCCCTGTCGGCAGCGCCAGAAACGGCAGCATCGTCATCAAGAAGCGCGGACCCATAAAGCCGCCACCGAAGGGCAGGTAGTAGCCCGAGTTGTAGCCCACATAACAAATGCACACGCCCACGATCGCGAGCGCCTCAGCGCGCTTACCACGGCGGTAGAGCAACCACGTGCCGATACCCCCCATCGCGAGCACGGGCGAGAGCGTCAACAGACCGCGCGAGTCGAACAGCAAGGTAGCCATCACCTTCAAGCTCGGCACGCCGATCCCGAAGAAGCCTTTCTGCTGGCGCGGGATGTTCGAATAGGCCAGGTGCGTCCACGAATGGAAGGCGTAGTGGTTGTAGAGCAACAGCGGCACGATCCCGATCAGGCCGCCGAGCACATACGCGCCCGCGCGGCTCAGTACGCCGCCGGGCGTGAGCGAGTCCCGGCGCGACAGCAGGTACACCCCGAGCACGAGAGCCACAAAGAACAGCGGGTACTCCGATGCACCCGCATAACCCAACAGCAGGCCCGCCGCGCCTATGTACCACGGGTTGGGGGGCCCCTCGCGCTCGCTCCACAACAGCGCAAACGCGGCGAAGCCGAGGAACGCCGTGAACACATGACTGAACAAGAGCGTCGAAAGCGGCAGCGTGAGTGTTCCCAGACCCAGGATCACCGCTGTGGCGGCGCCGTATCCCGGTTGCATCTTCTCCGCTAGATGACCGACGAGCAGCAGCAATAGCAGGCCCGGGAGCACATTGCCCCATAGGCCGATGAAGTAGACCATCTCGTCTTCGCCCCGTTGTGCCTGGGAAGAGCGCGCGATTCGTTCGGCGCCGAGCCCTTTCAGGGCGTCGTAGAAAGGGAGCGCGAACAACGCCAGCCCCGGTGCCCTGGCCGAGTACCAGTGGCCCTTGTAGAACGCCTTGTCGCCCGTATTTTCCTGGTACTGGTCGATCGTCGTCTTGTCGCGATCGAGCGCCCTGATCAGGTCGTAATGGGAGGTCTGGTTCCAGGAGAAGCTTTGGATCAACGTGGCATAGCTCACGCCCACGAGCAGGATCGCGGCGAGTGCGAGATTGCGCTTTGTGAGGTGCCTCGCGCGCGTACGCGCGAAGAAAGCCGTTTTCGCGCGTGCCCGCGAGGCCCCCTCTGTCGAGACGTTTGTCGTGCTCACCAATGTCTCCTTCGCTGGCGACGCACTAGTCGGTTCCGTGCAGGGCCTTGGGCCCTGGGCCGATCTCATAGATCACAAGCGATCCGACTTGGTGGCGGGTGATGCCAAGGCCGTCGACCGGCTTGGCGGCGGCCGCGGCAAGGTCCGGCGGCTCGGGGATCTCGGGGAGCTTGATTCCAGGCAAAATCGGCATCACAGTGTGCAGAACCACTGTCTTCACGCCGTAATAGCGCAGCTTCTCCACGCTCGCCTTGTCGGGGAAGCCACTCATGCCGCCGCGCAGGTCGTCCACCGACGGTATGTCAAAGGTGCTGTTGCCGATCGGAATCTTGTAGAAGCCGTTGGTCGAGAAGTACTGCCACAGACGGTCCGCGGCTCCATCGGTGGGCAGGTCCATCACCGGTCCTTGAAGGCCTATCTCGGCCTTCGCCGGCTGAGGCACGACCGGGTGGGCGAGGTGCCCGGCGCCTTCGCCGACCACGCCTATCACCAACAGCACTCCGACGGCGGCCACCAGCCGCCCAGCTCCGCGCGCACCGTACCCAGCGCCCCAAGTGCGTACCGTCTCGGCAATTCGCCACGCCCCGGCGGCCGCCAGCAGCGCCAGGAACAGGGTCCCAAGCGTGAACACCCGCCCGGGCACCCTCACGCCGTTCCAGCCAGGCGCATAGTCGTACAGCAGCCGGTAGGGATAGCCCGCGCCTGTAAGGCCCATGCCCATCGCAAAGATCGCGCACACCCCCAACCCACAGACCAAGCCGAGGCGCATGCGACGGGTGTATATCGAGGCAAAGCATCCGAGCAAGGCGAGCAGCCCGATAGCTCCTCCCGGAAAGAATACGTCCTCGTTCTTGGAATGCACGTGTGCTCTGGCGCCCGCCGTGACGCCGCCCCAAACGCGGTTCTCCGAGGAGGCAGACAGTAGCGCCCACGGGCCGGAGGAATAGTTCTTGACTTCCTTGATCGTCCGTTTCGCGGTTGGGTACTCGCTCGCGACCTTTAGATAGGGCCGTGCCTCGTAGATCGTCAACACGCCGCACAGGGCGATCCCGATGCAGGTGACCGCCACGAGGTCGCGCGGTAGTGCTCGCAGGCGGGCAAGCGCGGTCGTTGGTGGGACTTTGGAGCCGGCTTTTGCGTGGCCGTCTTGTGCGGAGCCCTGCGCGGAGCTCGCCTGTGCAACTCCGGTCTGCGCGGCGGACTCTTGCGCGGTGTCCTCCGGGCTCAAGTCACCAGGCCGCTTGCGGACGGCCCGCCACCACCAGGCAGCCACGATCAACGCCAAGACCGCGAGCAGATACGCGAACTGCAATCCGAGCGTGAAGCCCAGACTGACCTGCCACGCCGCGACGAGCCAGCCCGCGATCAAGAGCCCTCGCGAGTTTCGCCGATAGCCGCGCAACAGCAGGAACAGGGATAGTGGGATGCCGCCGCTGGAGATCACGTGCAGATGGCCGGCCTCTGTGACCCTGTACGGGGCATAGGCAAACGCGGCGCCCGCCACGGCCCCGCCGACCTTGCCCGTGCCTAGCTCGCGTGCGAGTAGCCAGGCGCCGACGAAGCACAGCGACCAAGCCAGGAGGAACAGCAGGTTGTAGCGCACGAGCGCGGCCACGGTTCCCGAGCCGAAGAAGGCTGCTGGGCCATAGCCCAGCAAGGAATCCGAGAAGGCGAGGCTCAGCGGGTGCGGGTAGAAGGCATTCGAGTTGAATATGTGCAGCGGGTTGCTCAACAAGGCGTGCCCGTCCCAAGCGATCTCCCAAGCGGTGCGCACAGGGTCGCCAAGGTCTGGGGCGATACGAGTGCTCATGTGCAGCACCAAGGGCCAGGTGGTGAGCACTGCAAGCGCGATCCCGGCGAGGATCACCCACAGGAGCTCCGCGCGGCCGATCCTGGGGGATGGCGCCCAGCGGGCCGAGGGCCTTCCGACGCTGGCAGTCGAAGGCCTGTCAATGAGCGTGCTCGCCATCTCTCGACTGGAGCATACGTGAGATGTGCGCAACAATAGGTAGATGCGCGTGCTCGTCGTAGGAGCTGGCGGTGTAGGTGCGGCGTTCGCGTCGATCGCCCAGCACCGGACCGCGTTCGAGCAGGTCACGCTCGCCGACGTTTCGCCTACGCGCGTCCACGATGTGGTGGCGAAGCTAGGCGAAGCCGACCGCTTCTCGGCCGAGCGCGTCGACGCCTCAGACCGCGCCGCACTCGTAGCCTTGATCGAGCGAGTGCGCCCCGACGCGGTTCTCAATGCCTGCGACCCACGCTTCAACGAGCCGATCTTCGATGCGGCCTTCGACACGCGCACGACCTACTTGGACATGGCGATGACCTTGTCCCACCCTCATCCTCAGCGTCCCCACGAGCTCCCCGGGGTCATGCTCGGCGATATGCAACTCGCGCGTCACGAAGAGTGGGAGCAGGCGGGTGTCCTGGCGCTCGTCGGCGTGGGGGTCGAGCCCGGGCTCTCGGATGTGTTCGCCCGCTACGCCGCTGATGAGTTGTTTGCGCACGTCGATGAGGTCGGGGTCCGCGATGGTGCCGATCTCGTGGTGGAGGGCTATGACTTCGCGCCTACCTTCTCGATCTGGACGACGATCGAGGAGTGCCTGAACCCGCCTCTCATCTGGGAGCGCGAGCGCGGCTTCTACACGACTGCGCCCTTCTCCGAGCCAGAGGTGTTCGACTTCCCTGAGGGGATCGGGCGGGTCGAGTGCGTCAATGTGGAGCACGAGGAGGTCGTGTTGATTCCGCGCTGGGTGGCCTGCGAGCGTGTCACTTTCAAGTACGGACTCGGTCAGGAGTTCATCGATGTCTTGCGTACTTTGCACAAGCTTGGGTTGGACTCGACCGAGCCAGTTAAGGTCCGTGACCTACAGGTCTCACCACGCGACGTGGTTGCCGCCGCTCTGCCCGATCCCGCTACGCTCGGCGAGCGCATGACAGGGCGCACGTGCGCCGGTACCTGGGTTACGGGCACCGGGGCGGACGGTAAGCCGCGCTCGACTTACCTCTACCACATTGTTGACAATGAGCACACGATGCGCGAATACGGTTCCCAGGCCGTTGTCTGGCAGACGGCGGTCAATCCAGTGGTGGCCTTGGAGTTGCTAGACGAGGGTTTGTGGAAGGGCACCGGGGTGCTTGGGCCGGAGGCGTTTCCACCCGGACCGTTTCTCGAGCGTCTGGCTGCCTTGGGCTCGCCGCATGGGCAGGTCGAGGTACCGCCCGCGGAGTGAAACTGTCGCACCGCCCTTATAGGGGGTTGACAACAGCGGCAGGCACGTGTATAAGTAGCTGATGTCCGTCGCGTGCTTGCGGTGGACACACATAAGGTCGGGTTTTGGGTCGGTTCTTGTGGTCGACGCCAACTTTGTTTTGACGGGGACCTTGGGAGAGGGACCGGGTCGTTTCTGAGAGGGAGTTGTTTTTCGCGTGTTTTCTTTGGGGAATAGCGTTGTTGAGAGTCCGTGTGCTTCTCACACGAGCGTAATAGGACGCGTCAGCGTCGCTGACGCGTCTCTCTCTCTCTCTCTCTCTCTTGGCCGAGCCGGCGTCTAGCCGCTAGGTCATTCCGCCGCGGCAGTACGGCGCGGCTTTCCGGCTTTGACGGCCGGCTTGGTCGCTTGTGCGCTAGAGGGCGCACGCGTGCTGTAGGCGTGCCTTCAGCTTCTTGTTCTTCGACGGTCGCGGGCCTTGTATCCGCGGCCGTCTTGTGCTGCCCGGGCTCCCCCCTTCGGGGAACAGGCGGGCATCGGTCTTGTCCGAGTCTTTGTCAGGAGGGGATGTCTAGATGAGTACTCCCAGGTCGATTTTGACGATCGCTGTTTCGTTGTGTGCGCTGTCGGGGCTCGTTCCCGCAACGGTGGGCGCCTATGCCACGGTCGCATCGTCACCGAGTGCATCGCCGTCCTCGGGGTTGCCCGACGGACGCATCTATGAGGAGGTCTCACCTGCCAACAAGCATGGATATCAGGCAGGTGCCCAAGCACCTTCAGAAGGGGAGCCCGTCAAAGTTGAAGTCTCCGTCGCTGCCCCAGGCGGTGACGCCGTCGCGTTCGGTTCATCTGGTCCCGCTGCCGAAACGGACGCCAGTGGGAACAATGAAAGCTTTGTCGCGGAACGCACGAGTCACGGCTGGGTAAGTCGGTCAACGACCGCCAGGGGCTTGGGACTCACGAAAACTCTGGGTCTGATCTTCCAGCTCCCGGTTTGGCGCGATTATTCCCCCGATCTCTCTAGTCTGGCATATGCGGTCAAAGGGTTTCAGGTTCCAGAAGCTCCGGTACGCGGAAGCGCGAATATCTACTTGCTTGGTTCAGATCCGTTGGGAGAACCGACTTGGCTCTTGAAGAGCGTTGCGGGTCCGTCACTGGAAGCGCAGTTCCCGAACTCGGAGCTCGTCGGTATGACCCCCGACGCAAGCGTTATCTACTTTGCCTACGAAGCTCACCTCCTTCCTGAAGACGCCTCGCGTTCCGGCTGGGGCTTGTACGAGTACCGCAATGGGGTGCTGAGTGAGGCCGGCGTGCTGCCGGATGGCAGTGTCCCGACGAGCGGCGCTATGCCCTTTGCTACCGACGATCCGACGACTGAAGCATATAGGCAGGGGGAAAACAACCCAGCCTCATTGGACAACCAGGTCTCTGAAGATGGTGAGCGGGTGTTCTTCGTTTCCTCTGGTGAGCTCTATGTGCACAAGATGGAATCGGACGGAAGCCAGCGCAGCGTGTTGGTATCTGCATCTCAAATTCCCGGACACGATGGCGAAGTAGCGCCCGATGGGGTCGTTCAGTTTGAAAATCCTACGAAAAACGCCGCTAATAACGGCAAAGTAGAAAGTGCACCCACATACGCCTATGCCTCCCCTGACGGTTCGCATGTCTTCTTCCAAAGCACAGATCAGCTGACAAGCGCCGCCCCCAGCGGGACCGAACTGAAGGTCTACGAGTTCAATGTCGAAGCCGGTTCGCTGGAATATCTTCCCGATGTAACGCTGGGCGGAATCGTAACGGCTGCAAAGGGCGGCTCGTCGTTCGTATTCGTAAACGGATCGAGCTCTTCGCCGGAGCTCGATCTTTGGTCAGCTGGACCGAATGGTGGCAGCGTGAGCCAGATCGCCCAGCTTCCGGGGGGAGGCTTCGTGGGCCCCGGCCGAATGGTCGCCAGTAACTCTGTTCTGGTATTCCAAGCTCAGGCTCCAATCGCTGGATTCAACAATGCTGGTGGTGAACAGATCTACCGCTATGACGTCAAAACCAATGCGCTTGCGTGCATATCCTGCCCGCCCGCCGGAGTGCGTCCTTCCGGTAGTGCATACCTGTCTGCTATCGACCAGTACGGTAACCGGTTCGGTATAAGCATCCCTGAAAAGATGATCGTCAACGATGTGCGCGGCGTGTCGAGCGACGGCCAGCGCATATTCTTCGATTCGCCCGATCCGCTCGTCGGGAGAGACACGAACGGGCAGCTCGATACATACGAGTGGGAGGACGGTACCGTTTTCCTGCTCTCCTCTGGAACGGGCTCGGAATATTCCTTGTTCCTTGACAACAGCGAATCTGGCGGAGACGCGTTCTTTGCGACTAGTGACGAACTGGTGCAGGGAGATAACGATGCCGGCTTCGACGTCTATGACGCACGGATACCACGTCCGGGTGACAATCCACCCCCCACAGCGGCACCGTGCTCCGGGGATGTGTGTCAGGGTCCGCCAAGCGTCGCACAGTTGCTGGGGGCGCCTCCGAGCGCCACATTCAACGGGGCGGGCAATATCGTCGAGTCTCAAACGACCAAGGTAAAGAGCGCTCCGAAGGGCAGCTCGAAGCTGGCCTCTCGGGCGCAGAAGCTAGCCGGCGCGTTGCGTGCATGCCATAGGCGCAAGTCGAAGAACACGCGCGCTCTGTGCGAAAGGCAAGCACACAAGCGATATCCGGCTGCAGCGGCAACCGTAAAGCACAACGGTAGGAGGGGCAAATAATGCGTCAGTACTGGAAGCGACTCAGGCTGTTGCGACTGGCTGTACCGGTTATGGCGCTCACTCTCAGCGCGGCGTTGGCAGGTGCACCGCCCTCCTTGGCCGATCAAGCTCCGATATGGAAGATTATCTCGACTGGTGAACCGACTAACGTCGTCAGCGGCGGGACGGTCGTCCTGACCGCAATCAATGTGGGTGGCCCTACAGATGGCAGCACTGTCACGATCAAGGATACGCTGCCCGCCCAGCTCGCGGCCACAAATCTAGCCGTCCAAGAGGCTTATGGTGGTCCTGGGCCGGCCTGTAAAGAAGCGTCGCCGACCTTCACGTGCACCTTTACGGGTGTGATGGAGACTGGTGACACGCTGCGTATGAGAATTCAGGTGGGCGTTGACCCGGGTGCGCCGTCGAGTGTCGTCAACGAAGGAACTGTAACGGGCGGCGGCGCCGAACAAGACGGCTCTGTCAAGGCGCCATTGACTGTCAGTGATATGCCGGCTGACTTCGGCATCGCCCCGGGCACCGCGGTCATGGCGACGTCGACGCGCCAGGCTGGGGCGCATCCCGATGTAACCACCAACTTTGCGATTACTACGAGCGGCACCGAAGAATCCAGTGAAAACGTCAAGGACGTGCGCGCCGATCTGCCACCCGGATTGGTTGGCAATACGGTTGGTCTTCCTCGTTGTACGACGGCTGGCGCGATATCGAGCATATGTCCTCGCGACACGATTGTCGGGGTTGCGACGGTCACGGCCAGGTCCCTCGACCAAGAAGGAGCCAAATTGCCATCACGGTTCCTGGAGCCGATCTACAACATCGCGCCCAGTCCGGGTGAGCCGGCAGCGTTCATGTTTGTCACAGTGGACTTCCCGGTACGACTCGATACGAGCCTGTTGTCAGATGGTGACTATGGGGTGCGTGTGACGGCGCCCGACATCACCGAGGCTGATCCTGTATTCGACTCTACCGTCACAATCTGGGGAGTCCCCGCGGAACACGAGGGTCCGGGTCCGATCAAGATCGAGGCTGAAACCAGAGCTGAACTTGCCGGCGGTCTCGGTGGCTCTGCGGCAAATGTGTCCCGTGTCCCGCTGCTGACGAATCCGACGCAGTGCTCCAGCTCCCTGACGGGCCGCATCGAAGTGGACGATTGGGGTGATCCAGGCGCGTTCGGAGGCGAATCGACTTCTCTCGGGACGTTGACCGGTTGTGGTGCGCTCACGTTCTCGGGAAGCATGTCGATGCTTCCCGATACCTTGGAAGCAGGCGTGCCCGCGGGCTATGACTTCAATTTGCACGTTCCTCAGGTCAATGATCCAGATGGGCTCTCACAACCAAATGTAAAGAAGGTCGTGACGGCGCTGCCGATGGGTACGGTTGTCTCTCCGTCCGCCGCGGTGGGCTTGAAATCGTGTAGTGACGAACAGTTCTTCGGTCCACCCTCAGGACGTGGCTTGGAGGAGCCTGCCAAGCCAGGGAATTGTCCGCGCGACGCGCAGGTCGGGACGGTCGAGATCCGTACCCCGGCGCTCGAACTGCCGCTGACGGGGGACGTATATTTGGCCTCGCCTGATTGTGAACCCTGCAGTCCTGAAGATGCTCAGGACGGGAAAATGGTGCGCCTGTTCGTGCAGGTGGTCGGTGAAGGCGACTCGGGGATCGTCGTCAAGCTCGAAGGTCAGGCGGCGCTGAACCAGCAGACTGGCCAGCTCACCGCGACGTTCGACAACAATCCGCAGCTTCCGTTCAGCGATCTGAAACTGACGCTGGGAGGAGGATCGCGTGCGACGCTTGCCAACCCAAGGGTGTGTGGGCCTGTGAGTACCAGTCTCGATATGACAGCGTGGAGCAATCCGCTCACAACGGATGTCCTTGCAAGCTCTCCTTTCGAAATCAGTCAAGCTTGCATCTCGCCTCAGTTCAACCCGTCCTTTACCGCGGGCACGACAAATATCCAGGCTGGCGAATACTCACCGTTCACGCTGTCCTTCGGTCGATCAGACGCGGACGAGTTTCTAAACGGACTACAACTCCAGATGCCGATGGGCCTGCTGGGATCGCTGGCGGGCATTCCACTCTGCAAGGAGCCGGAAGCGTCTGTTGGGACATGTGCGGCGGCCAGCCTGATCGGGCACACCCAGGTGTTGACAGGCCCTGGCCAGACGCCCTTCCTCGTGACAGGCGGCCAGGTGTTCTTGACCGAAGGCTACAAGGGTGCGCCGTTCGGCCTGTCCATTGTTGTGCCTGCCAAGGCCGGCCCGTTCACATTGTCCGGGACGACGGGAGCCGGCAGTGTGGTCGTAAGGGCGGCGATCAACATCGATCCGCACACCGCGGCATTGACTGTCACGAGCGATCCGCTACCGACTGCGCTCGACGGAATCCCCTTGCAGTTGAAGGTTGTGAATGTCACGATCGACCGTCCAGGTTTCACCTTCAACCCCACCAGCTGTGTGAAGACCGCGATCACGGGTACCCTCTCCAGCAAGGAAAGTGGTGGAGCACACGTTTCGAGCCCGTTCCAGGTGACAAATTGTGCCGGACTGGGCTTCAAGCCACTTTTCAAGGTATCCACATCGGGTAAGACATCGAGGGCTAAAGGTGCGAGTCTCGACGCGAAGGTGACCTACCCTAGAGGCTCGAAATACGCAAACATCGCCAAGGTCAAGGTGGACCTTCCCAAGCAATTGCCCTCACGCTTGACGACCTTGCAGAAGGCTTGTCCGGCCGCGACATTCGATGCCGACCCGGCGAATTGTCCAAAGGACTCTGTTGTAGGGATCTCTCGTGCCGTCACACCGATCTTGCCGGTTCAGTTGACGGGACCCGCGTATTTCGTCAGTCATGGTGGGGAAGCATTCCCGAATCTGATCGTGGTCCTTCAAGGATACGGTGTGAGGGTCGATCTGGTCGGTGATACGTTCATCAGCAAAGCTGGGATCACCAGCAGCACGTTTAACCAAGTTCCCGACGTGCCGATCGATAGTTTCGAGCTATACCTGCCCGAGGGTCGCTACTCGGCCTTGGCGGCCAACGGCAACCTTTGTAAGAGCACGCTGAAGATGCCCACGGCGTTTATTGCGCAAAACGGCGCAAGCATCCATCAGTCAACGCCGATAGCTATCACCGGGTGTGCCGCCGGCAAGAGCAGGGTCAAAAAGGCGCGGAAGGCCAGGGCTGCACGAGGGCGCGAGCATGAGCGACAGGGGGCCAGGGCCACAGGTGGCAGTTACGCTAATTCCGTCAACGGGAGGAACAAGTGATGAATGCCCATAGATGGACGGTGCGCTGGTCTGCCGCCTGCATGGTGCTGGCGGGGATGTTCTTGTTCTCCGCAGGTCAAGCCAACGCAAGTTTGAGCGAATTCTCTTTCTCGGGTGCATTCGTCGCTGGAGAAGTCGACGAAGGTATCGCAATCGATGAATCGAGCGGTGACGTATACGTCTATGACAGCAACGGAAGTATTAGAAAGTTCGACGCTGGCGGAACTCCTGTCGACTTCTCGGCTTTGGGTGGCAATGCCATCACCGGGGTAGGCACCTATGGCGGCGGCGAAACAGAGTTGGCCGTTGATAATTCCACTAGCCCCGCCAAAGGCGACATATACCTCGCGGGTGGATCGGGCGTGAAGATCTTCGGATCTGACGGTAGCAAGCTCGGGGAACTGACCGAAGTCGCCGGTAGGCCCTGGGGGGAAGTGGCGTGCGGCGTCGCTGTTGATGGGTCTGGTCACGTCTACGTTGGGCTGTATCCCTCGAATATTGACGAGTACACGCCTACTGCTAATCCCGCGACCAATGGCGACTACACGGCATCACATGGCGGTCTCAACGAAATATGCGAGATCGCGTCGGACCATGAAGGGAACCTTTACGCTTCCACTTGGACACCCAACCGCCAGGGAGCGATCGTCAGGCTCAACGGTTTCCAGTTGACGGGGACCAAGCAGATTGTCGCTGACGCTAGCGGGTCACTCGCTGTGGCGAACTCGCCCAGCGGCGAACTGTTCTTCAATCGCTCCAGTGAAATCTTGCAATACGACTCAACTGGAAACCTGCTCAGTACTTTCGGTGCTGAAGAATCCGTGTACTACACCGTGGCGATAAACGCCAAGAATGGGAAGCTGTATGCCTTCAATGTCAATGGCAACGCCATTGGGGGAAGGAGAGTCGAAATCTGGCAGGGAGTGGTTACTCCCGAGGTAAGGACGGGTCAAGCGACGAGTCTGAATTCGGTGGGCAGCGCAATCTTGAACGGCACTGTCAATCCCGAAGGAGTTTCGGTGGGATCCTGTGGGTTCCAGTACGGATCGAGCACTGCATATGGCTCCGTTTCGCCCTGTACTCAGGGGCTGCCTCTTACTGGCAGTGGTGTATTGCCGGTTTCAACAGACGTCTCGGGTTTGACGCTCAACCACACTTACCACTTCCGGCTTTCGACGACCAACGAACATGGGACTGTGAATGGGGCGGATCAGACGTTGACCATCCTCGTATTGCCGACGGCCGAAGATCGACCGCCGACAGTATCTGCGATCACTCGCGCGTCCGCCAGCCTGACGGGAACGATCGATCCACAGCAGGGAGATACCCGCTATCGCTTTGAATATGGAGTTAGTGAAAGCTACGGCAGCGCTACCCCTTTCCTGCACACGGGGGATGGAATCGCGGGTGATATGACGATCAGTCAGCAACTCGGCGAATTGACGCCGAATACGACGTATCACTATAGGCTGGTTGCCAGCAATGTGGCCGGTATTGTCTATGGAGCAGACCACACGTTCGTAACGGGTTCGCCTACTCCTCCGTTCGCCGTGACTGGCGGATCGAGTGGCGTTGCCGAGAATAGCGCCGCAATAGGCGGTCTGGTGGAGACCAATGGGCTGCCTACGACCTACGGCTTTGAACTCGGCACGAACACCGACTATGGTCCTCCGACAGGGCTGGGCTCGGTCGGCGCGGGATTGAGTGAAACGCCGGTCTCACTGTCGTTGACGGGTTTGGTGCCAGGCACCACTTATCACTATCGCATCACGGCGACAAACATCGACGGCACGAGCTACGGCGCCGATCGGACCTTCACGACGAGTGTGTTCATGAGCACATTTGCTGAACCGCCGGCGCCGCTCCCATTTGTAGCGGTGCCATCGGTCGCGTTCCCAACAGAACCGATCGCAAAGAAGCAACTCCACAAAGCGGCCAAGAAGATCAAGGGGCACGGTAAGGCCAAGCGCAAGAAGATGAAGGGTAAACAGAGGGTCAAGCACAAGAAGAAGAAATGAGATGGCAGGGGACGGAGAGGTGCGGTCAAGGGGAGCCCTATCGGTCGAGCTGACATCGTCGAGACGGGGCGCGGGACGTGAACATATAAGTGAGATCCAGCGAACGCGAATACTCGTTGCGATGGCAGAAGTTGCGTGCGAGAGAGGCGCGGGCGATGCGTCGGTCGGTCGAGTTGTCGACCGCGCTGGTATTTCACGTCGTACGTTCTACGAGTTGTTCGAGGATCGCGAAGACTGTTTGCTGGCAACGCTGGCCGCGGCCATTGCGCATGCGAGTGTTTACGTAACGGCCGGGTATGACCTGACGGCAGAGTGGCCCGAGAGGATCAGGAGCGGACTTGAGGCTCTGCTTAGCTTCCTTGATTGTGAGCCTGCGCTTGGGCGCCTGGCGGTCGTTCAGTCGTTGGGCGCGGGTACAAGGGCCCTGGAGTTGCGTCGTAGCGCGATCGACCGGATGGTGGCTGCGGTCGATAGGGGTCGCGAGACTATGAATGGCAGTTCCTCGGTTACGGCGCTTACGGCTGAGGGAGTCGTAGGCGGCGTGGTATCCGTGATCCACGGGCGCCTAGTGTCGGATGAGCATGGGCGATTGGCGGAGCTTCTCAACCCCCTGATGAGCATGATCGTGCTTCCCTACCTTGGGCCTGCCGCCGCCCGCAAAGAACTCAAGCGAACCGTCACAAGAGCACCTGTGGGGGTGCCCCCTGCGCCGGGTCACCCCTTGAAGGATCTCGACATGCGCTTGACCTACCGCACGATTCGGGCGCTCGCAGCTGTTGCTGCCAACCCCGGCTCTTCCAACCGCCTGATCGGAGATGAATCGGGCATTGAAGATCAAGGGCAAGTGTCGAAGCTGCTCGCGCGCCTACAGAAGCTCGGCCTGGTCGAGAACATGCGAAGCGGTGTGCCCAAAGGGACAAGCAATGTGTGGAGTCTCACCAGGAGTGGAGAGGAGGTGGCCAGTGCCCTCGCAACCCAAGCAGTTGCCTCCTGAGAAGAGAGCTTCACCAAGGAGCAGGGGATCCGGGAATGAAATAAGTCGCCAAGGTGCCCACGTGGTCGAGATGCAACGTCGTCGCCTCATCCTGGCCATCGTCGAAGTAGCGGGCGAGAACGGGCTCGAGGCCGCCAACATCGGGCGGGTGTGCGAGCAGGCGGGTGTCTCCCGCCGTACGTTCTACGAGCTGTTCGAGGATCGCGAAGAGTGCCTTCTTGCCGCGTTTGAGGCCCAAGTCGAGCGCCTGGCCAGCAGTGTGCGTGCCGGATTCGAGCGTACTGGTCGTTGGCGTGAGCGAGTTGGAGGAGCTCTTGCGCTCTTGCTGGAACAGTTGGATGCGCAACCCGAGGTCGCCCGCGTGTGCTTGATCGAGACACAGCGTGCCGGGCCTCGGCTTCTCGCACGCCGCAAAGATTTGCTCGAATCACTCGCGAATACCATCGACGGAGGTCGCGCCGAAGCCCGAGCGGGCGGCCAGCCTCCACCCTTGACCGCCCAGGGCGTGGTCGGTGGCGCTCTGTCGGTGATCCAAGCTCGACTGCTGGAGTCCCAAGTGGATACCGGAACACGTCCGCTCGTCGAGCTGACCGGTCCGCTAATGGCGATGATCGTCCATCCCTACCTAGGTGCTATGGCGGCACATAAGGAGCTCGAGCGACCGGCCCCCAAGAGCTCACGGATGGCGACGCGCCCAGGCGCTGATCCGTTCAAGGGCTTGCCGATCCGCTTTACCTACCGTACGGCTCTTGTTCTCGCAACGATTGCGGCAGATCCAGGTGCCTCCAACCGCTACGTTGCCGATTGCTCTGGCATAGCCGACGAGGGCCAGATTTCCAGGCTGCTCAGGCGCCTGCAGAGCTGCGACCTGATCGAGAATGGGGGCCAGGGGCACGCCAAGGGTGAGGCCAATGCTTGGACGCTAACCGAGCGAGGAGAAGCCATCCATGCGGCGATCGCAGTGCACGGCGCCGTTGGGTAGGACGTCTCCGTCTCAAACTGTGGGTCATCAAGTGATCTGATGGCTGGTTGTGAGGGCGGTCCCTTGGTAGGGGTTGACAACAGCGGCAGGCCCGTGTATAAGTAGCTGGTGTCTGGGGCGCACTGCCACAGACCTACATAAGGTCGGGTTTTGGGTCGGTTCTTGTGGTCGACGCCAACTTTGTTTTGACGGGGACCTTGGGAGAGGGACCGGGTCGTTTCTGAGAGGGAGTTGTTTTTCGCGTGTTTTCTTTGGGGAATAGCGTTGTTGAGAGTCCGTGTGCTTCTCACACGAGCGTAATAGGACGCGTCAGCGTCGCTGACGCGTCTCTCTCTCTCTCTCTCTCTCTGGCCGAGCCGGCGCCTAGCCGCTAGGTCATTCCGCCGCGGCAGTACGGCGCGGCTCTCCGGCTTTGACGGCCGGCTTGGTTGCGTGTGCCCTAGAGGGCACTCACGTGCTGTAGGAGCACTTTCAGCTTCTTGTTCTCCGACCGTTACGGGCTTTGTGCCTGTGGCGGTCTTGTGCTGCCCGGACTCCCCCCTTCGGGGGACAGGCGGGCGTTGGTCTTGTCCGAGTCTTTGTCAGGAGGGGATGGTCAGATGAGTGCTCCCAGGTCGATTTTGACGATCGCGTTTTTGCTTTGCGCGCTGTCTGGTTACGCAGCAGTGGGCGCGGGTGCGTTTGCGACTATTGCACCTTCTCCTGCTCCCTCCGCAGGATCGGGACTGCCTGACGGGCGAGTCTATGAAGAGGCCTCCCCAGCCAACAAGCATGGCTACCAGGCGGGTGCGTCGGGACGCTCTGAAGGCCAGCCCCAGGAAGTGTTCCTGGAATTCTCGGTTGCATCACCTGATGGGAACGCGGTCGCGTACGGGTCGGTGGGCCCGGCTGCCGAAGTCAACGCGAGCGGACTGAACAAAGATTTCGTAGCCGAACACACGAGCCACGGTTGGACGAGCCGTTCCAGTGTGGCTAGAGGGCTCGGACAGAACGAAGAATTCTCCCTACTGGCTCAGACTCCCATCTGGACCGACTATTCGCCTGATCTCTCTCATATGGCCTACATCGTGCGTGGAGCAGAGATCCCCGGCGCTCCTGCGCACGGATACGCGAATATTTACCTGCTTGGGCCGAATCCGATGGAAGCGCCGACGTGGCTGTTCCAGAGCGCTTCGGGCCCATCGCTGGAAGAGCCACGCGAAGACCCGGAGCTCGTCGGCATGTCACCGGACGCGAGCATCTTGTACGTCGCCTATGACGGACATGTGCTCCCACAGGACGCATCGCGCTCCGGTTGGGGTCTATACGAGTACAGAGATGGTGTGCTTGGGGAGGCTGGCGTATTGCCCGACGGAAGCGTGCCACCGATGGGTGCTTTGCCGATGGCCACGGCTGTCGCAACCGAAAAAAACAAAACGGGGGAGAACAATCCCGCCTCCCTTGACAATCAGCTCTCCGAAGATGGCAAGCGTGTGTTCTTCGTCTCATCGGGTGAGCTGTACGTACATAAGACCGAAGCGGATGGAAGCGAACACAGCGTGCTTGTGTCCGCTTCCGAGCTGCCGGGGCATCTCGGCGAAGCGGCGCCGGACGGAGTCGTCCTCTTTGCAAATCCCGCTAAGAACGCGGAAAGGGCCATCAACTCAAGGGAAAGCTCTCCCACCTATGGGTATGCCGCACCCGACGGGTCGCATGTCTTCTTTCAGAGCGAAGATCAACTCACGAGCTCTGCTCCTGCCGGTTCGAGTCTGAAGGTATACGACTTCGATGTCGACGCAGGCTCGCTGGAATACCTGCCTGGCGTGTCCCTGGGCGGGATCGTCACAGCGGCAAAAGACGGATCTTCGTTTGCTTTCGAGAATGGAGCGGGGTCCCCGGAGCTTGATATCTGGTCGGCGGGATTGGGTGGAGGCAGCGTACGTCGGGTGGCCCAGCTGCCAGGAGGAGGCTTTGTGGGGCCAGCACGGATGACCGCCGAGAACTCCGTTCTGGTATTTCAGGCGTCGGCTGAGATCCCCGGCTTCAACAACGCTGGCTCAGAACAGATCTACCGCTACGACGTCGACTCCAATGAATTGGGATGCGTGTCCTGCCCGCCCGCGGGAGTGGCCCCCTCCGGCAATGCGTACCTGTCTGGTGTCGATCAATACGTCAGCCGTTTTGTCGGGTCTTCTACGGAAACTCAGGCCGTCAACGACGCTCGTGGCGTCTCGGCCGATGGACGACGCGTCTTCTTCTCTTCTCCCGACCCGCTCACCGGCAGGGATACAAATGGCGACTTCGACACCTATGAGTGGGAGGACGGAAAGGTATTTCTGATCTCCTCCGGGACCAGCTCGGACTATTCCCTGTTCCTCGACAACAGCGAATCCGGCAGCGACGTGTTCTTTGCGACCAGCGACGAACTAGTGCGCGGTGACGACGACGCGGGATTCGATGTATATGACGCACGAATCCCACACCCGGGAGATAATCCTCCGCCATCGGCCGTGCCTTGTTCGGGAGATGTCTGCCAAGGACCGCCGAGCGTTCCACAGCTATTGGGTGCTCCACCCAGCGCCACTTTTAGTGGCGCCGGCAACGTTGTGGAATCTCCCGCGGCAAAAGCAAAGAGCGCAGCTAAGAAGAGCACGTCGAAGGCCGTCCCTCGCGCGCGGAAGCTGGCGAGCGCGTTGCGTGCGTGCCACAAGCGCAAGGCCGGACCCCGGCGGACCACGTGTGAAAAACAAGCGCGGCAACGATATCGCCCAGCGAGAACGGCCACCAAGCGCGATAGGAAGGGAAAGCGATGAGCTTCTACAGGAAACCTGTTGTTCAGGTAGGGCTTCTCACGGCGCTCACAGTATTCATCCTCGGCGCTGCGCCGGGTGCATCTCCGGCGATAGCTGACGGGCCGGTCTGGAGGATCGTGTCGGCGAGCGAACCGACGAACCTAGCCGCGAGCGGAACCGTGACCTTGACCGCAATCAATGTGGGGGCGGCCACCGACGGTACCCCTGTGACGCTCAGCGACTCGCTGCCCACGGAGCTGACGGGCATTCGCGCGATAGGCCGGTCCACGCTGGAGAACGAACCGATCACCTGTGCTGAAGCGTCCTCCACATTCAGCTGTACCTATACGGGCGTGATTCCCAACGGGGACGCGTTGAGCATCAGGATCCGGGTTGACGTAAAAGCGCAAACGCTGCCGAGCGTGGTCGTCAACAAAGGAACCATTACCGGAGGCGGGTCAGAACGGGACGGTTCTGTCAGTTCCAATTTGACGCTCAGCAATACGCCAGCGAGCTTTGGTATAGCCCCGGGAAGCGCTGTCATCGCTTCTTCTTCGCATCAGGCTGGAGCCCATCCGGACGTGACCACCAGCTTCGAACTGGCCACGGACGGAAGCGAAATCCCGGCCGGAAATGTAAAGGATGTGCGCGCCGACCTGCCTCCGGGACTGGTGGGCAACACGGTTGGCATGCCGCGTTGCACGACTGCTCGTGCCCTCACCGCCGAATGCCCTCGTGACACTATCGTGGGGGTGGCGGCGGTCACAATCAAGTCCCTCGCCCAAGAAGGATTCAGGTTTCCCGCGGTCTATACCCAGCCAGTGTTCAACATCGAACCGAGCCCTGGTGAGCCGGCGGCTTTCATGTTCGTCACGGCGTTCTTTCCCGTGAGGCTGGACGCGAGTCTGCTGTCAGACGGCGACTACGCGGTACGGGTGACGGCCTCCGATCTCACGGAGGCAGACCCCGTGCTCGGGTCGACTGTGACGATCTGGGGGGTTCCCGCGGATCACGAGGGTCCAGGTCCGATCAGGGGAATCGCATACGAAAGCGCCAAATTCCAAGGGGGCCTAGGCGGTCCTGCCAAGGAAGTAACACGTGTTCCGCTGCTGACGAATCCGACGCAGTGCTCGAGTCCCCTCAGCGGCAAAGTAGAAGTCGACGAATGGGGTGACCAAGGTGCATTCACCGGAGAATCCAGCTCGCTCGAAACAATGACAGGCTGTGGTGCGCTGGCTTTCTCGGGGAGCATGTCGATGCTGCCCGATACGTTGGAAGCGGGCGCCCCTGCCGGCTACGACTTCAGCTTGCACGTACCGCAGGTCAACGATCCGGATGGGCTCTCGCAACCGAACGTAAAGAAGGTTGTCACGGCGCTGCCGATGGGCACCGTGGTCTCGCCTTCGGCGGCGGTTGGCTTGAAAGCCTGTAGCGACGAACAGTTCTTTGGTCCCGCGGCCGAGCGTGGCCTGGAGGAACCGGCCAAGCCCGGCGATTGTCCACGAGAGTCGCAGGTCGGCACCGTCTCGATCCGCACTCCAGCGCTCGCCTTGCCATTGACAGGCGACGTGTATCTGGCTACGCCCGATTGTGAACCTTGCAGCCCTGAGGACGCGCAGGACGGGAAAATGGTGCGGTTGTTCGTGCAGGTCGTCGGCGAAGGCGAATCGGGCATCGTCGTCAAGCTGGAAGGCCACGCTTCTCTGAACCAGCAAACCGGTCAGCTGACGGCGACCTTCGACAACAATCCTCAGCTGCCGTTCAGTGATCTGAAATTGACGTTGGGGGGTGGTTCGCGCGCGACGCTTGCCAACTCCAGGGTGTGCGGGCGAGTGGCAACCACTCTCGACATGACGCCCTGGAGCAACCCGTTCACCACTGACGTGTCGGCTGTCTCGGCATTCGAAATTAACCAAGCTTGCATCGCACCGCAATTCAATCCGACGTTTGTGGCGGGCACCACCAACATACAAGCGGGCGAATACACGCCGTTCACGCTCTCCTTCGGGCGCAGCGACGCGGATGAGTTCCTGAACGGACTACAGATGCAGATGCCCGCCGGTCTGCTCGGCTCGCTGACTGGGATTCCGCTGTGCAAAGAAGCGGAGGCATCGGCTGGCAACTGCTCAGCGGCAAGCCTGATCGGGCATACGCAGGTGCTGACTGGCCCCGGCCAAACACCGTTTCTTGTGGCTGGCGGTCAGGTGTTCTTGACAGAAGGGTACAAGGGCTCCCCGTTTGGCCTGTCGATTGTGGTTCCGGCAAAGGCAGGGCCGTTCACGCTCTCGGGCACCACGGGTACTGGCAATGTCGTGGTGAGAGCTGCGATCAACATCGATCCACACACCGCCGCGCTGACAGTCACGAGCGATCCGTTGCCGACAGCGCTCGACGGAATCCCGCTACAGCTGAAGGTCGTGAATGTCACGATCGATCGCCCAGGATTCACGTTCAACCCTACGAGCTGTGCCAAGACTGCGATCACAGGAACCCTGTCCAGCAAGGAAAGCGGTGGTGCGCACGTGTCCAGCCCGTTTCAGGCAACCAACTGTGCTGGCCTGGGATTCAAGCCGGGCTTCAAGGTCTCCACATCCGGGAAGACTTCCAGGACCAGGGGGGCGAGCCTGGACGCCAAGCTCACCTATCCGACGGGCGCGAAGTACGCAAATATCGCGAAGGTCAAGGTCGATCTCCCCAGGCAGCTGCCCTCGCGGCTGACGACACTGCAAAAGGCTTGCCCGGCGGCGACATTCGACGCGAATCCGGCATTCTGTCCCAAGGACTCGGTCGTCGGCATCGCGAAGGCCAGCACACCGATCCTGCCGGTACAGCTGACCGGGCCAGCATATTTCGTCAGCCATGGCGGGGAAGCGTTCCCGAACCTGATCGTGATCCTACAGGGCTACGGGGTGCGGGTGGACCTGATCGGAGACACGTTCATCAACAAAGCAGGGATCACAAGCAGCACGTTCAACCAGGTCCCCGACGTACCTGTTTCGAGCTTTGAGCTCTACCTGCCGCAAGGCCCAGACTCCGCGCTGGCGGCAAACGGTGATCTCTGCAAGAGCACCTTGAGGATGCCCACGGCTTTCGTCGCCCAGAATGGAATGTCGATTCACCGGTCGACGGCGATCTCGATCACCGGATGTACCGCCAAGGCGAAGAAAGCAAAGAAGGCTAGGGCTGCTCGCTGGCGCCAGAAGGCCAACCTCAAGTCGGATAAGCACAATGCGACAGGCGCCCTCCGTGGCCTTGCCGGGAACGGGAGGAGCAAGTGATGAGTGTTCATCGACGCACAGCGAGTGGACTCGCGATATGCGCTGCTCTGTTGGGGGCACTTCTGCTCCCGAACGGCCAGGCTCACGCGAGCCTCGCCGAATTTACCTTCTCAGGCTCCTTTGATGCAGTCGAAAGTCAGGGGATAGCGGTCGACGAAGCCACCGGTGACGTATATGTAGACGACTTCGGGACGATCAGCAAGTACGACGCCGAAGGCAACCCTGTCGATTTCTCCGCGCTCGGCAGTAACCAGATAGAGGGAGTCCAGGCAGGAGGAACCGGAGAAACAGAGATGGCCGTCGACAACTCGTCGGGACCCGCCAAAGGAGACATATATCTAGCTGGCTCTTTGTCGGGCGTGCAGATCTACGGACCCGACGGCAAAGCACTCGGGCGGTTGACGGAAACGGCCGGAGTGCCGTGGGGTGAAGTGGCGTGCGGTGTCGCGGTCGACTCGACGGGGCGAGTGTACGTCGGCGTGTATCCGTCGTATATCAACGAGTACACGCCCACATCCAACCCGGTGACAAACAGCAGCTACACCACTTCTCTTGCCAACGTCAACGAAGTCTGTAACGTTGCCGTAGATTCCGAAGCCAGTGTCTATGCTGACACGTGGTCGCCGAGCCGCAACGGGCCCATTTTCAAGTACGCAGCTCAAGCGGGAGCCAGCAAACAGGTCACGTCCGACGGCGGCGGCACGCTTGCGGTGGCGAACTCTCAGAGTGACGAACTATTTCTCGGCCATCACAGTGAAATTCAGCAATACGACGCTTCCGGCAACCTGCTCAGCACGTTTGGCAGCGAAGGATCCAACCGGTACATCGGCATCGCGATCAATCCGAAGAACGGCAAGCTCTACGCCTCCAATGCGGCCGCCGGCAAGATCGAGATCTGGCAAGGCGTGACCGTTCCAGAGGTGAGCACCGGCCAGGCCAACAATCTGAGCGCTGTAGGAGACGCGACACTGAACGGAAGCGTCAACCCCGAAGGTGTCTCTGTTGAATCGTGTTCGTTTGAATATGGAACGAGTGCGTCCTATGGTTCCACGGCGCCCTGTGAGCAGCCGGTGCCTCTGACGGGGAACGGTTCGATACCGGTCTCCGCAGGTGTCTCCGGACTCGTGCCCAATCAGGCTTATCACTACCGAGTACTGACCACCGACGAACACGGCACGAGGCGAGGAGTTGACCAGACGTTCACGATTCTAGTGCTACCGGCCGTGGAAGACCAACCACCGACGGTTTCGTTGCTCACCCGGGCTTCGGCAAAGCTGACGGGGACTATCGACCCAGAGCGATCCGAAACAAGCTACCACTTCGAATATGGGACGACAGAAGACTACGGCAACAGCACGAACATCGGTCAGGCCGGCGGCGGTGCGGGTGACACCACGGTCAGCCAGCAGCTCGACGAACTGCTCCCTGATGTGACCTATCACTACAGGTTGGTGGCACACAATCTCGCAGGTACCGCTAGCGGCCCCGATCACACGTTCAGGACCGGCGCGGCGACTCCCCCAACGGCAGTGACAGATGGTCCGAGCAGCGTGGCGGAGAATGACGCGACGATCACTGGCTCGGTCAACACAAACGGCCTGCCTACGACGTATGGCTTCGAAGTCGGCACGAGCACGGATTACGGTCCTCCGACTGGTCTCGGCACGGTCGGAGCGGGTTTGAGCGAAACGCCAGTTTCACTGTCGTTGACGGGATTGGTGCCTGATATGACCTACCACTATCGCATCACCGCTACCAATATCGACGGCACCATCTACGGCGCCGATCGGACCTTCACGACGAGTGTGTTCATGAGCACATTTGCTGAACCGCCGGCGCCGCTCCCATTTGTAGCGGTGCCACAGATCGCATTCCCCTTTGAAGCTAAGCCGGTGGCAAAAAAGCCAGCCAAGAAAAAGGCGAAGAAGCTTAGGAAGCGTGGGAAGCCCAAGACTAAGAAGAAGTTGAAGAGCAAGAAGAAATGAGATGGCACGAAATGGAGGAGCACTTTCCCCCGGGGCGGCCCACACGGAGCTGATCAGGATGGGAGGGCTTGGCCGTGAGCGAGTGGCCGAGATCCAGCGAGCCCGGATAATCGTCGCAATGGCCGAGGTGGCGTGTGAGCGTGGGGTCGCCGACGCTTCAGTCGCTCATGTCGTTGAGCGTGCTGGCGTTTCGCGTCGCACGTTCTACGAGCTATTCGACGATCGCGAAGACTGCTTCCTCGCAGCACTGGAGGAGGCGATTGCTCGTGCTTCACACCAGATGTCGATCGCCTATGACCGGGCCTTACCTTGGGTAAAGAGGATCAGGGCCGGGCTGGAAGCTTTGCTCGATTTCCTCGGACAGGAGTCCGTGTTCGCTCGCGTTGCCGTAGTGGAGTCAGTGGCCGCGGGACCAAGAGCGTTGGAGCTGCGACGCCAGACGATCGAGCGGATCGTGGCGGCCGTGGACGACGGCCGCGCAAGCGTGAACGGCAGCTCCTCGGCCACGCCGCTTACTGCCGAAGGCGTTGTTGGCGGAGCGATAGCTGTGATCCATGCCCGTCTAGTCTCGGGCGACGAAGGGAGCCTTAGCGATCTTGCCAACCCGTTGATGAGCATGATCGTGTTGCCATACCTGGGTCCGATCGCCGCCCGTAGGGAGCTCCAGCAACTGGTCGCGAAGGCGCGCCCACCCGTATCGCTAGCGTCGGCTAACCCCTTGAAGCATCTCGATATGCGCCTCACCTATCGCACGGTGCGTGCGCTCGTTGCTGTCGCGGCCAAGCCTGGCTCCTCGAACCGCATGGTCGGGAATGAGGCGGGGATCGGCGACCAGGGCCAGGTCTCCAAGCTGCTGGCGCGCCTGGAGAAGCTCGGCCTGATCGAGAACATGCGCATCGGAGCGCCGAGGGGAGCGACCAACACGTGGCGGCTCACCGAGCGGGGAGAGGAGGTGGCGGATGTCCTCACGACTGGAGCAACGACCTTCTGAGACGCTCGGAGCCGAAAAGGCGTCCCGTCCGGCTTCGGTCCCCCGGCGGCAGGGAGCCCATGTCATCGACATGCAGCGCCGCCGGCTCATGCTGGCAATCGTCGAAGTCGTTGGCGACAGCGGCCTGGAGGCTGCCACTGTCGGGCGGGTGTGCGAGCAGGCGGGTGTCTCGCGTCGCACGTTCTACGAGCTGTTCGACGATTGCGAAGCGTGCCTGCTCGCCGCTCTCGAAGGCGAGATCGAGCGACTGGCCGCCGGCATGAGCAGCGAGTTCGCCGGTCCCGGCCGCTGGCGAGAGCGGGTCAGGCGCGCGCTCTCGACGCTGCTCGAACAGCTGGACGCCCGGCCTGACGTTGCCCGCTTCTGCGTGCTCGAGACGCCGCGCGGCGGGCCGCGCCTGATCGAGTGCCGCACGCGTGCCCTCGACGCGCTGGCGGTCGCAATCGAGCAAGGCCGTGCTGAGACGCGTGCCGGTGGCGAGCCGCCTCCGTTGACCGCGCTGGGAGTGGTCGGCGGAGCCCTGGCGGTGATTCAGGCCCGTCTGCTGGACTCGTCAGGGACTGGTGTCCGTCCGCTCGTCGGGCTCACAAGTCCGCTGATGGCGATGATCGTGCACCCCTATCTCGGTGCGAGCGCCGCGCGCAAGGAGCTCGAGCGGCCGGTCTCGACAAGGCAGGGCTCGGTATCGCGCCCTGGCGCCGATCCCTTCAAGGATCTGCCGATCCGCTTCACCTACCGCACCGCCTTGGTCCTCACAACGATCGCCGAGGACCCTGGCGCCTCCAATCGTCGCATCGCCGACGTCGCGGGCATCGCGGATGAGGGGCAGACCTCTCGGCTGTTGAGGCGCCTGGAGGGTTGTGACTTGATCAAGAACGAGGGACGCGGCCACATCAGGGGGGAGCCCAACGCCTGGATCCTTACTGGACGCGGCGAGGCAATTCATGGTGCGATAGCGGTCAAGGACGCCGGACCATTGTCCAAATGATCGGCTGAGAATTGATCGGCGACCTGACGCCCTTCTAGTGGGTCAACCTAGTGGTAACCTAGTGGGCATGGCTTATGTAGTCGCTCGTCGCAGCGGGCGGTTCGAGATTCGGGAGTCGCTTCACACCGCAAAGGGGCCGCGCTCGCGCACGCTCGCCGGCTTTGGCGTCCTGACCGAAGGCATCCTCACAGCGGCGGCGCAACGGGCACAGCGACCCTTCGACGTGGAGGCGGTGCTCCGTTCAGCTCGCCGTGCGGGTGCGCGTGTGCAGGTTGCGGCCAGCGGCGCCAGCCGAGCTCGCGATCGCTTCCTGGAGGGCTCTAGGAGCATGGCGAGCAATCTCGGCAAGCGGCCCCTGGCCACAGCTGTGCGGGGGGATGCGGGGGCGGGAGGAGATGCCGGCGTAGCGTTGATGGAGCTGCTGGGCTTCGCCGACATGGTGAGGGCAAGTCAGCCGCCCAGGCCCTTCGAGCCGCTTGCGTTCCCCGCGCTGGGTCATCTTGCCAACCAGCGTCCTAATGCGTCGGTCGCGGCCAAGCGGTGAGTGTCGGCAGGATCGACGGCCTCAGCTCGCGAATCGTCGCAGCGCACGAGATGCTCGACTCGCTGCGCGTTCCCCACCAGTTCGGCGGGGCGATCGCGCTGGCGTGGTATCGAAGCCCACGCGCCACTACTGACATCGACCTGAACATCACACTCTCGCCGCTGGAGGCGGAGCCGGTGCTCGGAGCTCTGTCTTATCTCGGTGTGAGCGTCTCGCCCTCCGAGCGAGCCTTGATCGAGCGCGATGGCCAGGCCAGGCTCGACTGGGACGGCTCCTACCTGGATCTGTTCTTCGCCACACTTGGTCTGCACAGCGAGATGGCATCGAGCTCACGTGAGGTCGAGTTCGGCCCGACGCGCATACCGATCCTCTCGCCAGAGCACCTGATCGTGTGCAAGGCGGTCTTCGACCGCCCCAAGGACTGGGTGGACATCGAAGAGATCGTGAGCTGGGGAACCGAAGTCGACGGGCCGGTCGCGCTGCACTGGATCGACGAGTTGCTCGGAGCCGAGAGCGCTCAGTACGAGCGGCTAACCGCTCTGCTCATGCCTGTGGAGTAGACCTCAGAACCGCGCCGGCGCATGCTCCACCGGCTCCTCGAACAACCCCGGCTGCACCGTTTCCAGTTTGCGCGAGAAGAAGTCCTTGAAGAACGGTCGCGAGACGATCATCAGGATGAAGCCGACGATCATCCCGCCGATCCCCATCCAGAGCGGCAAGGTGATGCCAAGGATCGGTTTGGATGACACGTTTTCGGCGTGGCCGTAGAAGATCACCGCCTTGACGAACACCCCGAACAGGATCAAGCCACCGATCAACGGCGCGATGCCGAGCAGGATGAAGTCGCGCACGCTGTTGGTGAGCTCATGGCGGTAGTACACGATGCACGCGATCCCGGTGAAGCCGTAGTAGAAGCAGATCGGGAAGCCGATCGCCACGATCGAGTCTTCCAGCGCATTTGAGGAGAGCAAGAGGATCACGATCGTCCACAGGATCGACACGCCGCCCATCAACAGCGTGGAGAAACTGGGCGTCAGATAGCGCGGATGTACGCGCCCGAACGCCTGCGGGATCGACTTCCAATAGGCCATCGACAGCGTCGTGCGCGCGGTCGGCAGGATTGTCGTCTGCGTGGAGGCCGACGCGGAGGTGAGCACGGCGATGATCAATAGCTTGTCAAGGCCCGACCCGAGCACGGGTTTGCCGAGCGCGTTGAGCACGTCTTCGCTGTTGTTGCTCAAGAAGCCCGGCCCGTGGAAGGCCTGGCCGGCGGCACTCACGATCACATAGATCAAGACGAGCAGAATCGTCGACATCACGGCCGCCCTACCCGGCCCCTCGTTGGGGTCTTCTGACTCCTCGTTGACAGCCACGCCGGAGTCCCAACCCCAGTAGATGAACACCCCCAGCAGAATCCCATCGAGCAGTGCCCCGAATTTCAAGGCGAACGGGTTGAACCAGCCGATCGTCGGCTCGATCGAGCCGGCCGGGTGGCTGCTGTAGACCTTCACCAAGGCCACCACCGCGAACAGTCCGAGGATCAAGATCTCGGCGCTCAGGAGGATCTGCTGGATGCGCGCTGAGAGCTCGATCCCGCGGTAGCAAATCCACGTCATCACGGCGATCCACACGACCGCTGCTGCCATCACGGCGCCGGTCGATTCAGCGGCTGCTTCCCAGCCGAACAGCTTGAAGGTGTAGATGCCCGCGATGTCGGCGAGCGAGGCCATCACGAGCACGTCGGCCAGGAAGATCGCCCAGCCGTTCACCCAGCCTGTGGCCGGGCCGAGAGCGCGGGTGGTCCACGCGAACGTGGTGCCCGCATCTGGGTCGGCGCGGTTCAGGCCCCAGTAGGCGCCGGCGATCAAGAGCATCGGAATGAAGGCCACCAGCAGGACCGCGGGCGCGTGCACGCCCACACCGGTAACCGCCACGATGAAGCCGAGCGTGGCCGCCAGCGAGTAGGCGGGCGCGGTCGAGGCCACGCCGATCACGAGGTTCGAGAGGTAGCCGATCGCGTCTTTCTTCAGACCCTTGTCAACCACCTCGCCCGTCGCTTTGAGGTGAGGTTCCCCGGGGGAGCTGATACTGGCCATGGCGGCAACCCTCTCTGTCGCCGGTCCCCTTGGGCGGTCGCCCGCGACGGTCAAGTGGTGATCGTTACAAGCAGATGGGATTAGGCTAGAACCGGATTGGCGCAATCACAAGGGGCGCAATCGCCAAGAAGTCACACACCTTTTGTACATTTCGTACAATGGGTGGACAATGTGTTGAACGAGTGGCGCATTGAGAGGCACAAGTGCGAGCGATACCGTTATCCCAGGTGTCTATGTCCAGATCTACTTCCGATCCCACATCGTCGCCGCTCGTGGGCGATGGATTTACGGCTGTTCCTGGGGAGGGTGCTCTCCCGAATTCGGTCTCCCCGCAGACGCTCGATCTGCAGGTGCTCGCCAAGCGCCACCTGTGGATGCACTTCACGCGCATGGGCGTCTACGAGGAGGGCGGCGAGGTCCCGATCATCGAGCGCGGTGAGGGTTGTTACGTCTATGACAGCCACGGCAAGCGCTACCTCGACGGGCTGTCAGCCCTCTACTGCGTCAACGTAGGCCACGGTCGCGCCGAGCTCGGCGAAGCTGCCGCCGCGCAGGCCAAGCAGCTCGGCTTCTACACCAACTGGAGCTATGCCCACCCGCCCTCGATCGAACTGGCCGCGCGCATCGCGGCTCTCGCCCCCGGCGATTTGAACCGCGTGTTCTTCGTGTCTGGCGGCTCAGAGGCAGTCGAGTCGGCCTGGAAGCTAGCCAAGGCCTACCACGCCGCTTGCGGTGAGCCACGCAAGCACAAGATCATCTCGCGCAACCTTGCCTACCACGGCACCTCAATGGGGGCGCTCACAATCACTGGCCTGCCGCCCTTGCGCGAGCCGTTCGAACCACTCACGCCCGGCGGCAGGCACGTGCCCAACACCAACTCCTACCGCTGGACCGAAGCGCGCGACCCCTTGTGGGCCGCAGACGCAATCGAGGAGGCGATCCTCTTCGAGGGGCCCGACACGGTTGCCGCGGTGATCCTCGAGCCGGTCCAGAACGGCGGTGGCTGCTTCGTGCCCCAGGACGGCTACTTCCAGCGCGTACGTGAGATCTGCGACCGCCACAAAGTCCTGCTCATCTCGGATGAGGTGATCTGCGCGTGGGGACGTCTCGGACACTGGTTCGGCTGCGAGCGCTATGACTCGAAGCCCGACATCATCACGACCGCCAAGGGCATGACCTCGGCCTATGCGCCGATGGGCGCCGTCATCACCACAGACCGCGTCGCCGAGCCTTTCCTACACGGGCACGCGATCTTCAACCACGGCTTCACCTTCGGCGGCCATCCGATGGCGTGTGCCGTAGCTATGGCCAACCTCGACGTGATGGAGCGCGAGCACATCAACGAGCACGTGCTCGCCCACGAGGGCCAGTTCAGGGCGATGCTCGAGGGCCTGCGCGACCTGCCGATCGTGGGCGACGTGCGCGGTGCCGGCTACTTCCATGCGATCGAGCTAGTCAAGGACAAGGACACCAAGCTCACCTTCGATGCGACCGAGTCCGAGGAGCTCTTGCGCGGTTACCTCTCAGGCGCCCTGTTCGAGCACGGCTTGATCTGCCGCACCGACGACCGCGGTGACCCCGTCATTCAGCTTTCGCCGCCCTTGATCGCCGGCCCGGAGCAATTCGAGGAGATCGAGGGCATCTTGCGCCCGGTGCTGACCGAGGCGTGGGAGCGGATCGTGGCGCGCTAGCGCGCCCGGCGGTCAGGACCGGTCATGGAACGACCTCTTCTTCCTTCCGAGCCCTCACGGGATCGAAGGTTCGGTGTACGAGCCTCCTCTTATCGATCCTCGCCAAATCGTAGATCTGGCGAGGTCGAGGGGAGCGTGATGCGGTGCTGACCGTCAAGAGCCTTGTGGCGGAGCTGGGCCTGACGCTTGCCACGGGCGAGGAGCACGCGCAATCGAGCGTGCGATGGGTCCACTCCACCGAGCTACTCGACCCCACGCCGTGGTTGCGCGGGGGCGAGCTCCTGTTGACGACCGGCTTGCAGCTGTCTGGCGCGAAGCCCCAGCGTGAATTCGTCGAGCGCTTGGCTGAGCGCGAGATCGCGGGCCTCGGCTTCGGCACCGGGTTCGTCCACAAGAAGGTTCCTGCTGCCGTGCTCAATGCGGCGCGCAAGCTCGGCTTTCCCTTGTTCGAGGTGCCTTATGAGCTGCCCTTCATAGCTGTCACCGAGCGCGTGTTCGCGCAATTGCTCAACGAGCGCTACGAGCTCTTGCAGCGCAACATGGCGGGCGACGTCCTCGCCGAGGCGCTCACCGGCAGGCTCTACCCCGATGAGCTGCAATCGCGCTTGCGTCCGTTCGGGATCGGTGAGAGCGCGGCCGTGCTCGCGTTCGCCTTGCACGAGCCCTCCACGGCGGCCTCCACGCTGGAGGCGATTCTTGAGCGCACCGGGGCTCACTCGCTCGTCGCCTTGCGCAACGGGCTCCTGTGCGCGGTCGTCGACTGCGACGGCGCTGAAGAATCGAATCCCACCCATCCCGTCGTTGCCCACGAAGCATCCACCGCGGTCAGTCCCCCACCAAGCGACCCCGTCGAGCTGGCGCGCAGAGTTCGCACCGAGCTGAAGACGCGCTTCGGGGAGGTGCGCGCCT
Organism: uncultured Solirubrobacterales bacterium; assembly: GCA_963746645.1. Lineage (GTDB taxonomy): Bacteria > Actinomycetota > Thermoleophilia > Solirubrobacterales > Solirubrobacteraceae > Palsa-744. Next base: position 1,316,725 of record CAVVBQ010000005.1, on the reverse strand, counting down.
CTGCTTCGCGCCCCGCCCCTACACACATGCTCAGGCGCAGCTTCCACGAGGCACGCTGTGCCTTGGAAGCCGTGCGCCTGGCCAACGGCAACGCGCCCGAGGTCGCCTCCTACAAGGACCTTGGCGCGTTCCAGCTCCTGCTCTCCCTGCAAGATGACGAGGCGCTCGCCTCCTATTGCCAGAGCGTGCTCGGACCCGTCGAAAGCGACGAGGGTGAGTACGGCGACGAGCTCCTGCGCTCGCTTGACGTGTTCATCGAACAGAACGGCCACTGGGAGCGCGCGGCGCAAGCGCTCTACTGCCATCGCCACACCTTGCGCTACCGCATCAAGCGTGTCGAGCAGCTCACCGGGCGCGACTTCACCCACGCGCGCGACCGGATCGAGTTCTGGCTGGCATTGCGGGGACGGGAGCTGGCGAGATGAGAGTTGGCGTGCCCACGGAGATAAAGTCCGACGAGTACCGCGTCGCGATCACCCCCGCCGGTGTGCGCGAGCTGTGCTCGCGTGGTCACGATGTGCTTATTCAGGCTGGTGCCGGCCTCGGTAGCGCGATCACCGATGACATGTTCACTGCGCAGGGCGCCTCGATCGTGCCCGACGCGCCGGCCGTCTTTGCCGGCGCCGAGCTGATCCTCAAGGTCAAGGAGCCCCAGGCCTCTGAGGTCGCACTGCTCAAAGAGGGTCACACCTTGTTCACCTATCTTCACCTCGCGGCAGAGCCCGACCTGGCGGAGGGCTTGCGCCGCTCAGGCGCCACCTGCATCGCCTACGAGACCGTCGAAGACTCAGGTGGGCGCTTGCCTCTGCTCGCGCCAATGAGCGAGGTCGCCGGCAAGATTGCCACCCAGGCCGGTGCTTTCATGCTCGAGAAGCCCTTGGGCGGGCGCGGGATTCTTTTGGGCGGTGTGCCTGGCGTCGCGGCCGCCACCGTGCTCGTGATCGGTGGTGGCGTCGTCGGCATGAACGCTGCCTTTATCGCGATCGGCATGCAGGCCGACGTGTTCGTCTTCGACCGTTCGATCGACCGCCTGCGTGAATTGGAAGTAGCTTTCGGCGGGCGCGCCTCGACGGTCTACTCCTCCACGCTCGCGATCGAGGAGATGCTTCCCTTGGCCGATCTCGTGATCGGTGCTGTCCTGATCCACGGCGGTCGCGCCCCCCACGTGATCTCTCGCTCCCAGTTGTCCTCGATGAAGCGCAATGCGGTGCTCGTCGACGTCTCGATCGACCAGGGTGGCTGTTTTGAGACCTCGCGTCCCACCACCCACTCCGACCCTACCTTCGAGGTAGACGGCATCACGCACTATTGCGTCACCAACATGCCCGGTGCCGTGCCGATCACTTCGACCTATGCGCTCACGAACGCCACCTTGCCTTATGCGCTCGAGTTGGCCGGCGGCGTCGAGCAGGCGCTTGCTCATAGCGAGGCCTTGCGCTCAGGCGTCAATGTCCGCGGGGGCGAGATCGTCCATCCGGTGGTGGCCGCCGCGCTTGCCGCGCCAGTCTCCTCAGATGGGGCGCGTTCAGGGCAGATCGCACGAACAGCAATCCCAAGTAAATAGCCACCTAGAACCACCTAGCGACTCTAGAACCACGCCAACCTCAAAGGAGACGGGCCATGGCCACCGCCACAGACACGCTTCAGAACTTCATCGGCGGGGAGTCCGTGGCCGGCGCGGGGGAGACCATGGCAGTGCTCAACCCTGCCACCGGCATCGAGTGCTGGCGAGCGCCCGTCTCGAGCGCTGAGGACGTCGACCGGGCCGTGCGCGCCGCACACGGTGCGTTCGACGGTTGGTCGCAGGCTACGCCGGCCGAACGCGCGGCCGCCTTGCTTGCCTTGGCCGACGTGATCGAGGGCAACGCCGAGGAGATCGCGCGCCTCGAGGCGCTCAACGCGGGCAAGCCGCTCTCGGCCGTCGCTGGCGACGAGCTACCCGTGATGGCTGACAACTTGCGCTTCTTCGCCGGCGCCGCCCGTTGCTTGGAGGGCCGTGCAGCCGGCGAGTACATGCAGGGCTACACCTCCTTCACGCGCCGCGAAGCAGTCGGTGTGATCGGTCAGATCACACCTTGGAACTACCCCTTGATGATGGCCATCTGGAAGATTGCCCCCGCCTTGGCCGCCGGCAACACCGTCGTGCTCAAGCCGGCGGAGACCACGCCCGTCACCACCGTCCGCTTCGCTCAGCTTGCCGCCGACGTTCTGCCGCCAGGGGTGCTCAACGTCATCATGGGGCCGGGTGAGCCCACCGGACAGGCCTTGCTCGAGCACCCCGAAGTCGACATGCTCTCCCTCACCGGCTCTGTCGCTACCGGTAGGCACGTCGCGCGCACGGCCGCCGACTCGCTCAAGCGTGTCCATTTGGAGCTAGGTGGCAAGGCTCCCGTGATCGTGTTCGACGACGTCGACATGGCCAGTGCGATGGCCACGATTGCCGGCACTGGCTACTACAACGCCGGCCAGGACTGCACCGCCGCCACCCGCGTGCTTGCGGGAGCCGATGTTTATGACGACGTCGTCGCGGGTTTGGCGGAGCAGGCCCAGGGCCTTGTGATCGGCGACACGCTCGCCGCCGACACGACACTCGGCCCCGTCAATTCAGCCCGCCAGCTCGGCCGCGTCGCCGGCTTCCTCGAGCGCCGGCCCGCGCACGCCGAGCTCGTCACCGGTGGCGCCTCACCCGCGCGCGAGGGCTTCTACTACGAGCCCACAGTCGTCGCGGGCTTGGAGCAGTCCGACGAGATGATCCGCGATGAGATCTTCGGTCCCGTCATCACAGTCCAGCGCTTCACCGACGAGGCCCAGGCGATCGCCTGGGCCAACTCCACGCGCTATGGCTTGGCTTCGTCGGTGTGGACACGCGACGTGGGGCGAGCCTTGCGCGTCTCCAAGGCTTTGCGCTTCGGCTGCGTCTGGATCAACGACCACATCCCGCTCGTCTCCGAGATGCCCCACGGCGGCTTCAAGGAGTCCGGCTATGGCAAGGACCTCAGTGTCTACTCGCTCGAGGACTACACCGTGGTCAAGCACGTCATGGCCAGCCTGGAGTAGGCGACGCCCGGGATCGATGCCCCGCGTTCAGGGACCGGGGTGGTGCTGTTCGTAACGGAGATCCCTACGCGCGCGCGTAGGGATGCCTTTTTTAGAAGTTCAGTCGCGGCGCGGTCGTGCCAGCGTTTGGTAGATCGACACGAACTCCGTCTTGAAGATGTTGCGTGCCGAGCGTAGGTACAGCCGCCACACGCGCAAGCGCTCCTTACCCGCCAGCTGCTCTGCCCTCACGAGGTTTTCATCTAGGCGCTTGATCCACTCGCTGAGCGTGTCGTAGTAGTCCTTGCCGAACTCCTCCACGTGCTCGGTCACAAAGCCCGCGCGCTCCAAGGCCAGCTGTATGCGCGATAGCTGCACCGGATCTCCGTCGGGGAACACGTAGCGCTGGGTGAAGTCGCCGTGGTAGCCCACATCCGTATACAGGTGCGCGATGCCATGGTTGAGTAGGCGACTGTCGGGACCCATCAGGTTCCTCAGTTTCTGGGCGTACACGTCGATATTGCTTTCGCCCACGTGCTCCACCATGCCGATGCTCGCGATCGCGTCATAGCGCTCACCCTCGATGTCCCTGTAGTCGGCCACCCTCACTTCGACCTTGTCGCTCAGTCCAGCTTCGGCTATCCGCCGGCGCGCGAGATCGGCCTGGGGAGGGCTCAAGGTGATACCCACGGCTTTCACGCCGTACTCCCTGGCCGCGTGGATCACGAACGCTCCCCATCCACAGCCCACGTCGAGCACGCGCTCGCCCTCTTTGAGCGCCAGCTTTTTGCACACTAGGTCCACCTTCTCCTGCTGGGCCTCCTCCAAGGTTTTCGCCCCGCGCGAGAAGATCGCGCAGCTGTAGGTCATCGATTTGTCGAGAAACAGTTCGAAGAACTCGTTCGACACGTCGTAGTGGTGGCGCACCGCCTTGGCGTCCCGTTCCTTGCTGTGGCTGCGTCCCTTCAACCTCAACTCGCCCTTTGGTGCCCTCGGCGGGAGTGTCAGGCCGCATGCCCTGATCGCGGCAATCGCCAGCCGCGCTCGCGTCGCGCGATCGATCTCAGGCTCCTCAAACGTGTCGATCAGGTCGATGGCTCTGTCCAGGTCGTCCACCTCGAGGTCGCCCGCCACATAGGCCCTGCCGAGTCCCAGCTCGCCTGGTGCGCGCACCACGTGTGCCACCGCCTTCGGCGAGTGCACGATGAAGGTCGGCCCATCGCCGTTCCCATAGGTAGACGGCAGCTCCGTGCCGTCCCAGAAGCGCACCGTGAAGCCGCGCTTGGGTAGCGCCTCGGCAAGCTCGTGTCGCAGTGGCTCGGTCTTGGCAAATGGCATTGGCCCTCCAGCCAGTGTTCGCGAGGGTTGTTAAGCGGGTTGGTACTGATGGGTGTAGCGACTCGTCACGTCATACTGGCGTGCTAGCTTCCAATAGGGAGCACACCGATGAGCACCGATTCTATCCAGCGCCCAGCGGCCGCCCGGCAGGGTTCTGACGACGCCCACAGCCGGCTCTCCGAGGCTGGCGAGCCCAAGCCAGACCGCTTCCAAAGCGAAGGCCCCCGAGCCGACGGGCCGACCCCCGACGATGTCCAGCCGCCCGTCTTCGAGAACCTCGATCGCTTCCTCACGGGCTTGATCACGGTTGGCCCGATTCTCGCGCTCGGCTTCGTCGGCTGGCAGCTGTGGGATGGCCTGCTTCACGGCTCGGACTTGGTCGTCTTCGCGATCATGTACATATCCACGGCGCTCGGGGTCACAGTCGGCTTTCACCGCCTCTTTACCCACCGCTCGTTCAAGACATCCCCTTTCTTCCGTTTCATCTTCGCCGTGCTCGGGTCCGCTGCGATTGAGGGTCCCGTGATCTCGTGGGTCGCCGACCATCGCAAGCACCACGCGTTCTCCGATCGCGAGGGCGATCCGCATAGCCCCCATGTAGACCACGGCAGCGGCTTGCGTGGCGCCTTGAAGGGTCTCGGCCACGCACACGTCGGCTGGCTCTTCATCCACACCGCCCGCGGCCATCGCGAACGCTACGCACCGGACCTATGCGCCGATCCCGTCGTCTCTTTCGTCGACAAGACCTTCTTCGTATGGGCAATCGGCGGCCTCGGCGTGGCCTTTGGCTTGGGGTACCTGATCGGTGGCACGCTCACGGCCGCGCTCACCGGCCTCTTGTGGGGCGGCGCCGTGCGCATGCTCCTGCTCCACCATGTCACCTATTCGATCAATTCCCTTTGCCATTTCTTCGGCCGGCGCTCCTATGAGACGGGTGACCACTCGCGCAACCTGGCCTGGCTCGCCCCCTTCTCCTTGGGTGAGGCTTGGCACAACAACCATCATGCTTTTCCCACTTCCGCCTTCCACGGCTTCTCCTGGCGCCAGATCGACATTTCGGCGATGGTGATCCGTGGCATGGAGCAGCTCGGGCTCGCTTGGGACGTGGTTCGCATCACACCCGAGCGCCGTTCCACAAAGAGTTTCGCTAGCTAAGCCTGCTAACGTGCGGCTCACGGATGACAAATGTCGTCCGCGAGGTTCTTGTCTTTGTTGGTGCTCTTAGGGCGCGGATGGGGCCAGTAGGAATCTCCCTTCCGTATCGCGACCACAGGGTCGCAACAAAAGGAGCATCACAATATGAAGTCCGATTCTTTCGCCGACCTCGGCGTGTCCGAGGTCGTCTCTCGCGAGCTGTCCAAGCGGGGCATCGACGCCCCGTTTGCCGTGCAGAACATGGTCATCCCCGACGTGCTCGCCGGCCACGACGTGCTTGCCCAGTCGCCCACCGGCTCGGGTAAGACGCTCGCCTTCGGCGTGCCGCTCGTCGAGCGTCTCAAAGACAGCGATCCGCGACCCTCCGCGCTCGTCCTGGCGCCCACACGCGAGCTTGCCTTGCAGATCGTCGAGGACCTGCGCTCGATTGCCCACGCCCGCGCACTCTCCATCGCTGCCGTCTATGGCGGCGCCGGGATCGTCAAGCAGGCGCGCATCGCTGCGCGAGCCCACATCTTGGTCGCCACCCCTGGTCGCCTGCTCGACCTGATCGATCGCCGCGACGTATCCCTCAAGCAGGTGCGCCTGCTCGTGCTCGACGAGGCCGATCGTATGCTCGACATGGGCTTCCGGCCGGTCGTCGACCGCATCGTGAAGATGACTCGTCCCGAGCGCCAAACCTTGCTGTTCTCGGCCACCTTGCAGGGCGAGGTTGGCAAGATCGCGGCCGCCTACACAACCAAACCGCGTCGGCACGAGCACGCTCACACGGCCGAGCGCAAGGGCGCCGTCGAGCATCGCTTCGTCTCGGTCTCCCACGAGGGCAAGGTCGACCGTCTCGTGGCCGAGCTCGCAAAGCCCGAGCGTGGCCTCACGCTTGTGTTCGTGCGTACCAAGCGTGGAGCGGACCGGCTCGTCAAGCGCCTGGCGGCAAGCAGCGTTCAGGCCGTTGCCATGCACGGCGACAAGTCCCAGTCTCAGCGCGAGAAGGCCTTGGCCCGCTTCGAGGCCGGCCAAGTCAACACGCTCGTTGCCACCGATGTGGCTGCGCGGGGCATCGACGTCTCCGGCATCACCCACGTAATCAACTACGACATGCCTGCCACCCGCGAGGACTATGTCCACCGCGTGGGGCGCACTGCTCGCGCTGGCGCCGATGGGATCGGCGTCACGTTCGTCATGCAAGAGCAGGCCCGTGAGTTCGCTGGCATGGTCGGTGAGCTAGGCCTGCACCGTGAGCTTGAGCTCGGAGGATTCCCGAGCGATGCCACCCGCCCGCAGCAAGGCTCGCGTCGCCCGCAGGGGCGCTCGTCGTCGCGCAACCGCAATTCGCGACGCCCACGCGCGCGAGCCGGTTCCTAGAGCGCTAGCCGGCTCCTAGCGCTCCGATCTGCTCTGGCGGCGCTAGCCGACTCACAGCCGTCTGGGCGTACCCTTCATAGGTATGGCCGATGCCCTCCCGCCCGTCCGCGAGATTCTTGCGGACAGGGGCGGGGAGGAGATGGCGCTGGGCGACTCCTACCTCAACCCGCAACTCGGGCGGATCGTACGCACGCTTGGGCTCGATAAGCGCTGGGTCAGGGGCGAGGGCGCCCATCTGATCGATGCTGAGGGCAACCGCTACTTGGACCTGCTCAGCGGCTATGGAGTGTTCGCGATCGGGCGCAACCATCCCGAGGCGATCGCCGCCGTGCGCGACACCATGGCTGCACACACCGCCAACCTGCCCCAGCTCGGGGTCACGCTTCTGAGCGGAGTGTTGGCGGAGCAGTTGCTCGCGCGCACCCCAGGCTCTGTTGCGGTGATGGTGCCCGCCAACAGCGGTACCGAGGCTGTTGAGGCGGCCATCAAGATCGCGCGCGCCGCCACCGGGCGTTCACGCATCCTGTTCGCCGAGCATGCCTTTCACGGTCTCACACTTGGCTCGCTCTCGCTCAATGGCAACGACGAGTTCCGCGATGGCTTCGGACCGTTCTTGCCCGACTGTGAGGCCGTGCCTTTCGGCGACCTCGATGCGCTGGAGCGCGCGCTCGAGGGGGATTCCGGCGGCAAGGCACGCGGCGGCACACGCGGAGGGCTGGGCGAGGAGGTCGCGGCGTTCGTGATCGAGCCCCTCCAGGGCAAGGGCGTCAACCTGCCCCCGGACGGCTACCTGCAAGCCGCCCAGCGGCTCTGTCGCGAAAGGGGCGCCCTGTTCGTCTGCGACGAGGTCCAGACGGGCCTTGGGCGCACAGGACGCTTCCTGGCGCTCGAGCACTGGGATCTCGAGCCCGACTTGATCTGTCTCTCCAAGGCCCTCTCTGGTGGGCTTGTGCCTGTCGGCGCGGTACTCGTCTCACGGGCGGCCTTCGACAGTGTGTTCGATGGCATGGAGCGCGCGGTACGCCATGGCTCCACGTTCGGTGGCAACGACCTTGCGGCGGCGGCGGCGCTTGCCACTCTGAGGGTCTTGGACGTGGAAGGGCTCGTGACTCGCGCCGAGCGCTTGGGCTCGCTGCTCTTGGACCTGACCACGCCTCTGGTGGAGCGCTATGAGGTTGTCTCCGACGTGCGCGGCCTCGGCTTGATGTGGGCGATCGAGTTCGGTCCTCCCGCCGGCGGCGGCGCTCGTCGTTCGATCTGGAACGCCGCCGAGCGTGCCCAGCCGGGCATCTTCTCGCAGCTGATCGTGGGGCCCCTGTTCCATGAGCATCGCATCCTCTGCCAGGTCGCGGGACATCGCATGAATGTGGTCAAGGCCTTGCCTGCGCTTGTGGTGGAGGAGGAGGAGATCCGCCGCTTCGCCGCTGCCTTGGAGGAGGTCGTGGCGCGCGCCGAGCGAGTTCCCAGCGCCTTCTTGCGCTTTTCAATGGGCATGAGCCGCCGAGCGTTCGCTGCTCGCAGATAGTCCTCTTGTCGCGCGAGAAACCGAGAGTAAGCAGGCAGGCCCCCGCGGCTCGAGAAGCTGAGCGGTGATGTTGGTTGCTCCAAAATGGGGGCCCTGCGCGCGCGCGAGCCGGGTTCCCACACATGTCTGTTTTAAAGGCCGCGCGCACGCGTAGGGCTATGGTCGCGGCGGCACCACAAGCCAGCCACTACCCTGTCCGGCCGGTGCTCGTTCCCAGAGATGACATACGCAACGTGGCGATCGTCGCTCACGTCGACCATGGCAAGACCACGCTCGTCGATGCCATGCTGTGGCAGTCCGGCGCCTTCAGAGAGGGCCAGGACGTCGCCGATCGCGTGATGGACTCGATGGACCTGGAGCGCGAGAAGGGCATCACAATCCTCGCCAAGAACACTTCTTTGCGCCACAAAGGGGTGAAGCTCAACATCGTGGACACGCCCGGCCACGCGGACTTCGGTGGTGAGGTGGAGCGCGGGTTGACAATGGTCGACGGCGTGCTCCTGCTCGTGGACGCCTCAGAGGGCCCTTTGCCGCAGACGCGTTTCGTGTTGCGCAAGGCCTTGGAGTCGCGCTTGCCGGTGATCTTGGTGGTCAACAAGGTCGATCGTCCCGACGCACGCGTGGCCGAGGTCGTGGACGAGGTGTACGAGCTGTTCCTTGACCTCGACGCCGACGAGGAGCAGATCGAGTTCCCGATCGTCTATTGCAATGCCCGCGCGGGCATCGCCACACTCGAGTACGACGCGGATGTGGCAGTCCCCACCGAGGGGACGCTCGCTCCGCTGCTGGACCTGCTCGTGGAACGTATCCCAGCGCCCATGTACGACCCAGAGCACCCACTCCAGGCCCTTGTCACGAACCTCGACGCCTCTCCCTATGTGGGTCGCCTGGCGATCTGCAGGGTGCGCAACGGCTCTATCAAGCGCGGGCAGCAGGTTGCTTGGTGTCGCGCCGACGGCACGATCGAGCGGGCCCAGGTCTCAGAGCTGTATGTCACTGACGCACTCGATCGCGTTGATGCGCCCGAAGCTGGCCCAGGGGAGATCATCGCCGTGGCCGGCATCCCCGAGATCACGATCGGCGAGACGCTCGCCGACCCGCAGGACCCGCGCCCCCTATCGGTCATCACAGTGGACGAGCCCTCGCTGTCGATCACGATCGGCACGAATACCTCTCCACTCGCGGGACGAGAGGGCACCAAGCTCACAGCGCGCCAGATTCGTGATCGTTTGGATCGTGAGCTGATCGGCAATGTGTCCTTGCGCGTGCTTGATACCGGGCGCGTAGGTACTGAGTCCTGGGAGGTTCAAGGGCGCGGCGAGCTGCAATTGGCTGTGCTGGTCGAGATAATGCGCCGCGAAGGCTTCGAGATGACGGTTGGCCAGCCGCGGGTCTTGATCCGCGAGATCGACGGCCATCGCAACGAGCCCTTCGAGCGCCTCTCGATCGACGTGCCCGACGATTACGTGGGCGTGGTCACACAGATGCTGGCTTTGCGCAAGGGGCGCATGGAGCACATGACCAACCATGGCACCGGTTGGGTGCGCATGGAGTACATCGTGCCCGCCCGTGGCTTGATCGGCTTTCGCACGGAGTTCCTCACCGAGACGAGGGGCACGGGCCTGATGCACCATGTGTTCGAGCGCTGGGAGCGCTGGGCGGGCGAGCTGCGTACGCGCACCACGGGCGTGCTTGTGGCCGACCGGGGCGGCAACACCGCCACCTACTCCTTGATGAGCTTGGGCGAGCGCGGCACCTTGTTCGTTGGTCCAGGCGAGGAGGTCTACGAGGGGATGATCGTGGGCGAGAACTCGCGCGCGGACGATCTCGACGTGAACCCGGTCAAGGAGAAGCACCTAACGAATATCCGCTCCTCCAACTCGGACGTGTACGTACGCTTGCAGCCTCACCGCAAGCTCACGCTCGACCAGGCTTTGGAGTTCGTGCGCGACGACGAGTGCGTCGAGGTCACTCCCGAGACGGTGCGTCTGCGCAAGGTCGATCTGGGCAAGACCGACCGCTTGAAGGCGGCTCGCCAGCGGCGTTGAGGTTCGCATTTCGGTCGGCCATGCCTGGAGGTCTTTCGCACCCGAACGGTGCGCGCCTCGGAACAACCAGCCGGTGCGGCCGGCATTTGTCGAATTCGGGTTAGAGGGCCGCAACGCGGGATAGGGTGAGATACGTGACGAGCGCGATCCAGGCCACAGGCCTGACCAAGAGCTATGGGTCGATCGAAGCGGTGCGCGGTATCGATCTCACGATCGATGCCGGCGAAACAGTGGCCTTGCTCGGGCCCAATGGCGCCGGCAAGTCCACGACGATCGACATGATCCTCGGTCTGGCTGAGCCAGACGGCGGCACCGTCTCGGTGCTGGGCGGATCGCCCAACGCTGCGGTCGACACCGGGTGGGTGGGCGCGATGCTACAGACCGGAGCCTTGATCAGAGACCTCTCGGTGGGAGAGCTGATCGCGATGGTGGCCTCCCTGTATCCCGAGCCCTTGGAGGTGCGCGAAACGCTCGAGCTGACCGGGCTTGCGGACATCGCCGGGCAGCGTACGCAGAAGCTCTCGGGCGGACAGACCCAGCGCGTGCGCTTCGCAGTGGCCTTGGTCAGCAATCCCAAGCTGCTCGTGCTAGACGAGCCGACTGTGGCGATGGACGTGGAGGGGCGCCACTCCTTCTGGACCACGATGCGAGAGCAGGCGGCCCGCGGGCGGACGATCCTGTTCGCAACCCACTATCTGGAGGAGGCCGATGCGTATGCCGATCGCGCCATCCTGATGGCCCACGGCGTGGTGGTGGCCGATGGGCCGACGACGGAGATCAAGGCGATGGTGGGCTCGCGCACGATCCGCGCGACCTTGCCGGGCGCGGATCTCGACGCGCTGGCGCGCCTACCGGGCGTGAGCGGCGCCGAGCGGCGCGGTGAGGCGGTCGTGCTGAGCTGTGCGGACTCCGACGAGGCGATCCGTGCGCTGCTCGCTGCCTACCCCGAGGCGCGCGACATCGAGATCGCCGCGGCAGGTCTGGAGGAGGCGTTCTTGCAGCTGACCGGCGACGACGCGGTAGCTAGCCAAACCGTGGGGGTGCTCTCATGAGCTCACTGCCCTACACCCGTTATGAGCTGCTGCGCACGATTCGCAACCGGAGATTCTTCGCGCTGTCGCTGGGATTCCCGCTCGTCTTGTACTTCCTGATTGCCGGTCCCAACCACAATGTGCACAATCTGGGCGGTACGGGCATCTCGGCTCCCATGTACTTCATGGTTGGCATGGTGTCGTTCGGGACGATGAGCGCAATGCTCTCCTGCGGCGGGCGGATCGCGGCCGAGCGCGCGGTCGGCTGGAACAGGCAGCTGCGCATCAGCCCACTCTCTACCCGCGCCTATTTCAGGGCGAAGGTCTTGACCGCTTACATGACGGCCTTGCTGAGCATGTTGGTGCTCTACGCGGCCGGCGTGTCGCTTGGAGTAAGCATGTCCGCGAGGGACTGGCTCGAGATGACCTTCTTGATCCTGGTCTGCCTGGTGCCGTTCGCCGCGCTGGGGGTCGCCGTGGGGCACATGCTCACGCCCGACTCGATCGGCCCCGCGATCGGCGGCGGGGTAGCGCTACTGGCGTTCCTGGGGGGCACCTGGTTTCCCATCGAAAATCACGGCTTCCTGAATGACGTCGGCCAGCTGTTGCCCTCCTATTGGCTTGTCCAGGCGAGTCACATCGCGCTCGGCGCGCACCCTTGGGGGACCAAGGCATGGGTGGTGGTGATCGCCTGGACGGTGGTCTTGGCGGCACTTGCGCGCCGCGCCTATAGGCACGACACGGGGCGGGTGTAGCAAGAGGCAGCGCAAGCGTCGGGTACGAACGCTAGGGTGCGGGCCATGAAGAGATCGAGCAGAGCACCCCAGGCCGCGCTTGTGGCCATGTGCCTGGCGCTCAGCGCTGTCGTATTCGCCGTGCCGGCGGGAGCGGCGGCTGTGCACTTCGAAAAGGAGAGCCTGCAGGCCTATGAAGCTCAGTTGAGTCACGGCCAAGTACACGCCCTGGCGTTTCACCCCGGGGCCACGACTGGCCACTTGCACATCTCGCTCAACAATGGCGGTCACATGACGGTGGAATATGCCGTCTCCGACCAGGGCAAGCTCGTGACGCAAGCCCAGGCCGCGAAAGCTCGGGTGAAGATCGCGGCGGTCGCGACGCAGAAAACGGCTGCTGTGAAACACAAACTGCGCTACATCGCCGGTGGCATCTTGATCGTGGTGATCATCGTCGTGCTGATGGTCCTGCTGATCGGCCGCCGGCGCGCTGTCGCGGGTGAGAGCTCTTCGCCGTCGGAGGAGAGCGCAGCTCCTTAGCACTAGTGTGACGCGCAGCCCGCGGGATCGGGGGCTTCAATAATAAGACTCAGTCTTATGATATGTTGCGACGCGCTATGCGCAGACCACGCCTGGGGGTGAGCTCCCGCTCAATCCTGCGACTCTTCCCAACTGCGCGTTCGCGTCCTTGCCTTGGCTCCGTGCTGGCGCCGGTTGCCGCGGTCCTTGTCGTCGGTGCGATCGGGCTGGCCGGCTGCGGGTCGGCGGAACCAAGTGCGGAGTCGGCCTCCGGCAAGCTCAGGGTTGTGGCTGGCGAGAACTTCTGGGGGAGCATCGCTGAGCAGCTCGGCGGCGCGAAGGTGGAAGTGCAGAGCATCATCGTCAACCCGGCCACCGATCCGCACAGCTATGAGCCGACCGCCGGGGATGCGCGCACGATGGCAAGCTCGCAGATGGCGATCGTCAACGGGATCGGCTACGACGAATGGGCTTCGCACCTCTTGTCGGCAAGCCCCGCAGGTCAGCGTGCGGTGCTCGACGTGGGCAGTCTGCTCGGCCTGAAGGCGGGCGACAACCCGCACCAGTGGTACTCCCCGGACCATGTACATGCGGTGATCGACGGGATTGTGGCCGACTACGACAAGCTGCTCCCCGCCGATGCGAGCTACTTCGCCCAGCAGAAGCACGTATTTGAAACGGTCGGCTTGGCGCGCTACAACGACTTGATCGAACAGATCAAAGCGCACTACGCGGGCGTGCCGGTGGGTTACAGCGAGAGCATTTTCCAACCGCTAGGCGAAGCGCTCGGGCTGAAGTTGCTCACTCCCTATAGCTTCGCCAAGGCCGTGGCCGAGGGCAGCGAAGTGACGGCTCAGGACAGGCAGACGGTCGATCGGCAGGCCTCGGACCGTGAGATAAAGGTGTGGGTGTTTAACAGCCAGAACGTGACACCCGACGTGCAGCGGGTGAACGAATTCGCGCACGCCGCCCATATCCCGATCGCGACAGTCACGGAGACGCTCTCGCCCGCATCGGACAGCTTCGAGCAGTGGCAGGTCGCCGAGCTCGAAGGGCTGCAGCGGGCGCTCCACACAGCGACGGGGCGGTGAGCGAAGTGGATGCGCCTCCGCGAGCGGGCGCATCGCATTCCGTGCCCGCGGGGGTCCGGTCCGGGCGCGATGGCGGTCTCGATGCGCGCTCTACGGCGGCTACACGCTCTACAGCGGCGGCCATCCAGTTGTGTGATGCCAGCGCGAGAATGGGAGCCCGCCCACCCCGCGTGGTCTGGAGTGGTGTCGATTTGACGGTGAACGCCGGGGAATTCGTCGCCGTGCTCGGCTCCAACGGCAGCGGTAAGTCGACGCTGTTGAAGGCGATCCTCGGCCTGATAGAGACGGCGCCTGGGACGGTCAGCGTGCTGGGTGGCCCACCCGGTGAGGCTAACCGCGAGATCGGCTACCTACCTCAGCGTCATGGCTTCGATTCGAGCTTGCCGATCCGCGGCGTGGATCTCGTGCGGCTCGGCTTGGATGGGTCCAGTTGGGGAGTGCCGCTTGGTCTCTCCAGCCGCGCGCGCCGCCAAGCGCGGGAGCGCGTGCTCGAAGCGATCGACTTGGTTGGCGCGAGCGCCTACGCGGAGCGCCCGCTCGGCGAGCTCTCCGGCGGCGAGCAGCAGCGCATCCTGATCGCCCAGGCGCTCGTGCGCCGTCCGCGTATTCTGATGCTCGACGAGCCCTTGGACAGCTTGGACCTGCCCAATCAGGCGGCCGTGACGGCCTTGGTGCAACGCATCTGTCGCGCCGAGAATGTGGCCGTGCTGCTCGTCGCCCACGACGTTAACCCGCTGCTTCCCTACTTGGACCAGGTGATCTACCTGGCGGGTGGCCGCGCGTTGCAGGGGCCAGTCGAGGAGGTGATCACCGGACCGAAGCTGAGCGAGCTGTACGGAGTGGAGATCGAGGTTTTGCGTACAAGGGACGGGCGCCTAGTCGTGGTTGGGCAGCCCGAGGCGCCCCATATGCACGGACATAGGCACGAGGACTGATGGCTAACCCCACGCTCTCTTGGAATCTCGTGCACGACGTGCACGAACTGTTGGCCTACCAGTTCATGGTCAACGCTCTACAGGCAGGAACGATCGTTGCCGTGATGGCCGGCGTGGTTGGCTGGTACATGGTGTTGCGCCGTCAGAGCTTCGCCGGGCACACGATCGCCGTAATGTCTTTCCCCGGCGCCGCGGGCGCCGCTCTGGCCGGAGTGGCCGGTGCCCTCGGCTACTACGTGGCATGCGCGGTGGCGGCGCTTGCGATCGGCAGCGGCAATAGCGCGGGGCGCGCCGCACGCAGTCGTGAGTCCGCCGCCATCGGGGTCGTCCAGGTCTCGGGCCTGGCTCTTGGCTTCCTCTTCCTGAGTCTGTACAGCGGCGTGCTCGAGCAGCTGGAGAGCCTGCTGTTTGGCACGTTCTTGGGCATCGATCGAGGTCAGGTGCTCACCTTGCTGCTCGTCGCGATCGTCGTGCTGGCGGCGCTCGCCTTCGCTGGACGACCTCTGTTGCTGGCATCGCTCGACCCCGAGGTCGCGCGTGCCCGCGGAGTGCCGGTACGTATGCTCGATGTTGGCTTTCTCCTGATCCTTGGCTTGGCTGTGGCCGCCACGAGCCAGATCACGGGGGCGCTGCTCGTGTTCGCGCTGCTTGTCGCGCCCCCGGCCGCGGCGCAGGCGCTCACCTCGAGACCTGGCCCGAGCTTGGCTTTGAGCGTTGTGTTTGCGTTGCTCGTGATGTGGTTGGGCCTCGGGGTCTCCTACTTCTCGATCTATCCGCTCGGCTTCTTCGTCACCTCGTTTGGATTCGGTGTGTTCCTACTTGCGAAGCTCGCCGGCCTCGGCCGTGCTCGTCTCACGCGGGGTGCGCGTCAGGCGAGTGAACCACCGGGGTCGGAGCCGGTCGTGGTGGTGTGATGCTTGGTCACGAATTCATCCGCAATGCCTACCTGGCTGGCTCGCTTGTGGCGCTCGCGTGCGGCTTGGTCGGCTGGTTCACGGTGCTACGCGGCCAGGTGTTCGCGGGCGATGCCCTCAGCCACGTGGCTTTCGTTGGGGCCATCGCCGCCGCTGTGGTCGGCGTGGACGAGCGCGTTGGCCTGTTTGCGCTCACGCTCGGCTTGGCCGCCGTGATGGCAGGTCTTGGCAAGCGGGCGCGGGCCGACGACGTCACGATCGGCGTGGTGTTCTCGTGGGTGCTTGGCATTGGTGTGCTGTTGATCGCCGTGCTCAGTACAAGCTCCTCGGGTGGCAGCGGGCTGATCGTGGCCAACACACTGTTCGGGTCGATCTTCGGCCTCAGCGCGGGACAGGCGATCGTGGCCGCGGCGGTTGGCCTGGGGGCGGTGGTCGCGGCGCTCGCAATCGCGCGGCCGCTCCTGTTTGCCTCGCTGGATCCTGAGCTGGCGGGCCTCCACGGTGTGCCCGTACGAGTGCTAGGGCTTGTGCTGCTGGCCTTGATCGGCGCTGTCACCGCAGAGGGCACGCAGGCAATCGGCGCGCTGCTCGTGCTTGGCCTGATCGCCGCGCCGGCCGGCGCGGCCCTGCGACTCACCTCAAAGCCCTATCTGGGCATGGCGCTCTCGGCGGGGATCGCACTGGCGGCGATGTGGGGGGGAATCGCTCTTAGCTACGCGATCCCTTCGCTGCCGCCAAGCACGGCGATCATCGGGCTGGCGGTCGCAGCCTACGCGCTCGCCTCGATCGCTTCTAACATCGCGTTGTGGACTCCGATGAGCAAGCGACGCGATCGACAGCCGATAGGAGAGGCGCCTCTCTCATGAGCTCGATTGGCTCGCGACCACGGTGGAAAGTGCTTTCGCAATGAGCTCCACGATTGGGAGAGGCTCTTCCACGGCGAGCCCTGCCGCTCAGGAAGAGGGCTGGATCGAGCGCGCCGAGGCTGCCTTGTCGGCTGCCGGCCACAAGCGCGGCGGTGCGCGGCGTGCGCTGCTCGAGCTACTGGACGCCCAGCGGTGCGCGCTTACGGCCATTGAGATCGAGGATGCCTTGCGCACCGCGGAGCGGCGGGTGAGTCGCGCCAGCGTCTATCGCATCCTCGACGAGCTGGAGCAACTGCGCCTGGTGCAACGTGTTGAGACGGGCCAGACGATGGTTCGCTATGAGCGCGTGTGCGAGCACGACGAGCACCACCACCATCTCGTCTGCGACGGTTGTGGGCTGGTGATGCCGTTCTCCGACGAGGCGCTCGAGCAGGCGATCTCGAGCCTCAGCCGGAGGGTGCCCCTGACCGTCTCAGAGCATGAGATCGTGTTGCGGGGGTCGTGCGTGGATTGTGCTGCTTGACGGCGGGCATGGGGACTGGGCGGCCCCACAAGTAGCCGAGCACGCAGGCGAGCATGAATACGGCGACCACTAGCAAGACTGGTCCCGAGTCCTCCGTGAGCGCACCGATCACACCGGCCGTCAGGCCACCGGCAAGCGCAGCGAGCCAGGCCGGGTCTGAGTTGACGGGGGCGCAGACCTGCTCTCGTCGGCGGACCGCGACTACCGAGGCAAGCAAGGCCAAGGCTGTGGCGAGCGGCATCAGGTGGTTCTTCAGCTCGTTCCAGGCAGCGCCGTAGCGACGCACGATGATGTCGCGAATGTCGCCGGGCGAGCGCGCGTCGAGCACGCTGCCGGTGAAGTGGCCGCTGCCGTGCGCGGTGGCGAGGTCCAGGGCGGCAAGTGCGATCAGTCCGAGAACCGGCGCCGCCATCACGATCAGGATGCGCTTGCGGTTAAGCGAGCCGGGCAGCAGCATGACTGTGGCCACAGCGGTTCCCGCGCTCACGAGGATCACACCGCCCACGCCTGCGCCGATGCGTGCCGAGCCCTCCACGATCGCAAGCGCAATTCCAGCGCAAGCCATGATGATCGCCGCTCGTCGTGAGCGCACCGCCGGATAGAGTGCCGCCGCGACAGCGCTGAAGACGAGCACCGCGAGGGCCGACTTGAGCTCGTTGCCGATCCCATAGAAGCGCGCTCCCAAGATCGGGTCGGGACCGAGGATCGAGCGCATCAGTAGCTGGGTGCCGGCGAGTGCGTCCACGGTTAGCGCGACCACAGCTACTACTGCTGGCACGAGTGGCCCACGCGGCCAGCGTACGAGTCGGTCGGTGAAAGCGCCGAGGGCAAAGCAGGTCGCGACGATGACCACGAACTCCATTGCTCTGCTTGGCTCAAGGGCAGCGGGAAGGAGAACAGCCACGGGAGTCCAGAGCATTGCGAGCGCGCCTACCCGCAAAGCCCATGCGCGCCGGGTTCGGCCGTCTGAGAAGCCGATCGGCAAGCAGGCCACGGCGAGCAATAGCGCCCAGGCAGCCACAAGCCAGGCGACCGCGGGCAGGCGACGTCCGCCGATCGCTTCCAATCGTGCCTTTAGTGCGCGCATCTCAGCACTATCGAATTGGCCGTCCGGGCGTACCGGCTTGCCGCGCATATCGGCTGGAATCGGCAGGCCCAGGTGGTGGAGGATCGTAGGCGCGATGTCGATCGAGGCGATCAGGCCGCGCTGGTTGGTTGTCTCGGATGTGAGGGTCTGCGCGCCCGGACCCAACCCGGCAAAGGCTGTCCAAAGCAGATCACTGCCTGGTCCTTCTGGTGCGCTTTGAACGACGCCAAGCAACTCTCCGGGTTGACGGTTGGCGGTCAGTGCACGCAGATCCGCATAGCCGGACGGACCGGCAGGCAGATCGGCGATAACGAAGCGGTACGTCGCGCGCAGCTTGCCGATGCGAGCTAGCAGCGTTGCTGGTGAGCCAAACGAGACCGCGGCGATCTTCCCGGAACGGTTTGCCGCCAGTGACCAGTCAACTGTCACGGGACTGGTCAGGAGCGTGAAGGTATCTATTGTCGTGCCAGGTTCAGTCGGACCGTTGTCGCCTTCCGCCGTGGCGTAGGCGACTCCGCCGGGGATTGACGTGGCGAGCAGCCCAGGCTTGAGCAGTTGTGGGGCGTCTTCGGCGCGTTTGAGCACCGCAGGCCATGACGGGAGATATGCGCTTGGTGAGGCCCCGAACGTCAAGGAAGACAGGCTCGGCGGGTTTGCGTGGCTGTACGTTGAGTTGGAGACTCGCGCCCCTTGACTGATGTCGAGCAGAAACTGATCGGCTTTGTATGTGCCCTGTGCTGCGCTGAGGATGGCTGTTGAGAGTGCGGGGATCAAACTCAGCTGAGCCTCGATCGCATCGCTTTCGGACTGCGCTGGGGTGGGCCCAGGGGCAAGGAATACGAGCAGCGCCGATGGCCGAGTGGTCCCAGGCTGAACCGCGAACGCGGATCTCGCGAGCCCGGCAGCAAGCGCTATGCACAGCAGGACCGCGAACAACCCCTTGCAAACGGGGGCCGCAAGCGGCCCCCGTTGCCCGTCCCTCAGCCCTCTGTCCCCCCGCGCGTGCCGGCGGGCACGGGCTTCTCCTTGGAGGCGAGCGCCGCGAGCTGGGCCTCGTCGGCCGGACTGAGACGTGTCGTTGAACCCTCTATGTTCAGGTGCGGCAGACCTCGATCCAGCCAGGCTGGGATCTTCCAGGTGAGGTCTCCGAGAATGTTGAGCACCGCTGGCAGCAGCAGACAGCGCACAACCACGGCATCGAGGAACACGGCCGAGGCGAGGCTCAGCCCGAACTCCTTAATGACCCTGCTTTCGCCGAGCATGAAGGACAGGAATACGCAGATCATGATCGCCGCCGCGGCTGTCACGACACGCCCGGTAAGAGCCAGTCCTTCGCCTACGGCACGCCGGCTGTCCCCATTACGGGCCCACTGCTCGTGGATGCGCGAAACGAGGAACACCTCATAGTCCATCGAGAGACCGAACACGATCGCGAACAGCATCACCGGGATGAAGGACTCGATCGGGCCGCCTTTGACCCCCATCAGACCGTCGAACCACCCCCATTGGAATACAACCACGATCACTCCAAGTGAAGCTCCAATGCTGAGCAGGTTCATGATGGCCGCTTGTATCGGGATCACGAGCGAGCGGAACACAACCATCAAGAGCAGCGCCGAGAGTAGCACCACGACGCCGATGAATAGCGGCAGCTTCTTCCCGAGTACCGACGCGAAATCGACCGAGCCGGCGGTGATGCCTCCCACGTAGACATGCATTCCGGTTCGCGCGGCCACCGGCGGGATCGTTTGGCTGCGCAAGCGCGTCACCAGCTGGGTTGTCTTGTACTCCTGTGGCGATGAGGTCGGATAGACCGAGATCGTGGCGACATTCCCGGCCGGGTTGAACTTGGCCGGGGCGACTGCCGCCACACCCGTTCCGCCGGCGATGGCGATGCGCAATTCTTCCACCGCGGCCTTGCCACTCGAAGACGGTGGGATGGCAGTCTGCGCTCCCACTGCGGCCGCCTGTCGGCGTGGGCTAGGAACCTTGGCTACGAGCAGGAGTGGTCCGTTGAAGCCCTTGCCGAAGCCCTCCGCGAGCAGCTGATAGGCCTTGTAGGTCGTGGTGTGGACCGGGTCGTTGCTGGCGTCGCTCGATCCCAGTCGTAGCGCGGTGGCGGGTGCAGCAATGACCAGCATGATCAGCACGGAGACAGTTGCAATCGACCAGGAATGTTGCTGTACGTACCCGCTCCAGCGCAGCCAGTTGGTCCCTTGACGCGCGTCGGTGGCCTGCACGCCGCGCTTGCGCGCGCGCCGGCTCGGGCGCACGAGACGACCTCCGGCAAACGTCAGCAGGGCCGGCAGCAGCGTTAGCGAGCCGAGCATCACGAGCAATACGCCGATCGACGCTGAGATGGCCACGCCGTAGAGGAAGTCCACGCCCAGGAGCATCATCCCGAGCAGGGCGATCACCACGGTACAACCGGCGAATAGGACGGCGCGACCGGCGGTGTCCATTGCCTGTACGACCGACTCACGCACGTCGCCGAATGTCGGCCCAGGCGTCGAATAGGCCTCACGGAAGCGGGTCACGATGAACAGCGAATAGTCGATCCCCACGCCCAGCCCGATCATCGCCGCGAGCTCAGAAGAGAAGTTGGGCGTGTCGACCACATGAGTGAACAGCGCTATGAGGCCGAGGCCGGTGCCGAGCCCGAACAGTGCTGTCACGATCGGCAGACCCATCGCGATCATTGATCCGAACGTGATCAGGAGCACTACGATCGCCGCCAGCAAGCCCACGGCGGTGGTGATCCCGAAACCTTCCTGCTGGGTCTGCTCGATTGCCTGCCCGCCGAGCTCGATCTGCAGGCCCGGCGTCCGTGCCGCTTCAGCGGCCTTGACGACGTTTTCGCCCGCGCTCATGGGTAGTTCGTTGGCCTTTTCGTCGAACACCACGGTGGCGAACGCGATCTGCCCGTTAGCCGAGATCGCCTTGCCTGCCTGGTTTGCCGCGTAAGGGCTAATGACAGCGGATACGTGCGGTAGGCCGCTCACCCTGGTGAACAGGGCATTCATGTGGTTGCGCACAGAGGGTTCCTGCACATTGCCGTTTTCGGCCTTGAAGACGATCGTGTCGCGATCGCCGGCTTGCGTCGGGAAGCTGTGCGTCAGCAAGTCCGAGGCGCGTTGGGCGTCGGATTTGGGCAGCGTGAAGTTGTTCGAGTAGGACGCCCCACCGCCCGATTGGGCGATGACGTTGACGCCGATCAGCAGCACCACCCATCCGATCGCGACGTATAGGCGGTGAGTTGTGGTCCAGCGAGCGAGCTTGAGCATCGTGAGAGCCTCTTGGGGAAGGGGACTGCCGCAGGATGGGGCATGGCGGCGGGACGGAGAGCTTCGCTCAGCTTACGACGCTGGGCGTGCTGAGCCGATTATCTCATCGAGAAGCCCGGAACCCACCAGTTCGCTCGACGCTCCAGTCTTGCGTATCCTCGAATGGTTACCAATCGGGAAGGCGAACACGCATGGCCAAGACACCGCGAGTAGGGGAGCAGGCGCCAGATTTCGAGCTACGGGGGACGAACGGTCCCTTCAAGCTCTCGCAGCATCGGGGCGAGCGGGTCGTGTTGCTGTTCTATCCGGGCGACAACACGATGGTGTGCACCAAGCAGTTCTGCTCGTATCGCGATCGCGCCGAGGACTTCGCCTCGTTGAATGCCACGGTCGTGGGAATCTCCTCCCAGGACCTCTCCTCCCACGAGCAGTTCACCGCCAAGCACGGTCTCAATGTGCCCTTGCTCGCCGACGTGGACAAGTCGGTGGCCAAGTCCTACAGCGCCGTGACGCCGGGTATCGGCTCCACTGCCCGCGCGGTCATTGTGATCGACGAGCAGGGTGTCGTGCGCCATCGCCACGACCATCGCCTCGGGCTCGACTACCAGACGGTGGACGAGCTCAAGGAGGCGCTGGACACGCTTCCGGCCGCGTAGCGACGTCCCCATCTAGCGACCTCAAAGGCGCTGGATGCTCGGGTTGGCGCGCCGCGGGGCGACAGCGCTTTTAGCGAGCCACCGTCTGCGTGGTCTCTCGCTCGGCTGGGCGTGCTTCCGCGGCGCGGCGGGCGTGCAGCTCCATCAGCTCGATCTGCATGTTGCGCTTGCGCTCGCCAGGTCCCGGGGAGCGCCTTTGCCAGGTCCCGTCGGCATGCAACTCCCATGAGCTCTGGTTGTCGGCGAACGCGCGTTCCAAGGTGTCCATCAGCTCGGCGCGCAGCTCGGGCGTCTCGATCGGCGCGGCGAGCTCTACACGATGGTCCAGATTACGCGGCATTAGGTCGGCTGAGGCGATGTACACGGTGCGCTCCCCCTTCCGCTCGAACGTGTACACGCGCGAGTGCTCAAGCAGCCGCCCGACCACCGACACCACCCTGATGTTCTCCGAGATGCCCGCCAGCCCGGGGCGCAGACAGCAGATCCCGCGTACATTCAAATCGACCTGTACTCCCGCCATCGAAGCACGGTAGAGCGCACGGATGCAGTGGCCGTCAACGAGCGCATTCATCTTCATGGCGATTCGCCCCGGCGACTCGGGAGAGTGGGCGGCAATCGTCGCATCGATCTCTGCGATCAGGCCCTCCCGTAGGTGGGCCGGGGCGATCAAGACCTTGCGATAGCCAAGCGGCCGCCCATAGCCGGTGAGGTTGTTGAACATGTCGGTCACATCCGCACCGATCTGCTCGTCGGTCGTGAACAGGCCGAAGTCGGTGTACAGGCGCGCCGTGGCCGAGTGGTAGTTGCCGGTGCCCACGTGCACGTAATTGCGCACCCCATCGCCCTCCCTGCGCACCACGAGCACGCACTTGGCGTGGGTCTTCAAGGCGGGCTGTCCATACACCACGTGCACGCCGGCCTCCTCCAAAGCCTTGGCCCAATGGATGTTCATACGCTCGTCAAAACGCGCTGTTAGCTCGACTAGCGCCACCGCTTGCTTGCCGCGCTCGGAGGCCGCGATCAAATCCGGCACGAGCGGTGAGTCGTCGCTCGTGCGGTACACCGTTTGCTTGATCGCGAGCACGTTCGGGTCGGCTACTGCTTGCTCCACGAAGCGCTCGACCGACGTGGCGAACGAGTCATATGGATGATGTACGAGTACGTCGCCCTCGCGCATCGCCGCGAACACGTCTGGGCGCTCACCCTCATGGCGCACTAGGCGCGGGTGGGTGACTGGTGCGTATGGCGTGTTGCGTAGCTCGGGCATCCCCGGCAGCTTCACGATTTGCCACAAGGCCCCCATGTCGAGTAGGCCGTCTACCGGGTAGACCTCGTCCTCACGTACACCCAACAAGCCTACGAGCTCCTCGCGCAGGCGCTCAGAGCAGCTCGTGCCAACCTCCACGCGCACGATCTCGCCGAAGCGCCTTCTACGCAGCTCATCCTCGACGGCCTGCAAGAGGTCAGCGGCATCGTCTGAGACCTCCAGGTCGGCATCTCTGGTGACCCTGAACACGTCGTAGTCCACGATCTCCATGCCTGGGAACAATGCATCCAGATGGTGTGCGATCACGTCCTCTAGGGGGACAAGCGTTGTACCGGCCGCACCTGTTCCGTGGGGAGGTGCCGCGGTTGTCGGACTAGGAGCTGTGACATCGGTCCCCTCGCCTTGCGCCGATGCGTTTGCGGAGATGCTCGGAGAACGCACGGTCACGAAGCGCGGCAAGATCTCGGTTGGCACCTTCACACGCGCGAACACTGTCTCTCCGCCGGTTGGGTCGCGTACGAGCACCGCCAGACTGAGAGATAGGTTCGAGATATAGGGAAAGGGCCTGCCAGGGGCTACCGCGAGCGGGGTGAGCGCGGGGAAGATCACACGGCGGAAGTGTTGGGCGAGGTCGGCGCGCTGCTCCTCGTCGAGATCCTCGAAGCCGACCACTCTCACTCCTTGCTCCGCCAATGCGGGGCGCAGGCTCGCTTCGAAGCAGTCGCTCAGCCTCATTCCTAGCTTGAGCACACGCTCGCGAATACCTGCGATCGTGTCTGACGGAGTGAACCCGTCCTGGCTCGGGTTCTCCACGCCAGCATCGATCTGGTCGTGAAGCCCGGCCACCCTCACCATGTAGTACTCATCGAGATTGGTGGTGTAGATCGCGGCGAACTTCACGCGCTCCAGTAGCGGCGTGGACTCGTCCTCGCCGAGTTGCAGCACGCGCTCGTTGAAGTCAAGCCACGAAAGCTCGCGATTGATGTAGAGCGCGGGATCGTGCAGGTCGCCGTAGTGCTGCTTGTGCTCGTAGGGGTTGCTCATCTTGGCCTCCAAGTCATCTATGCTCGCAGAACCTCATGGCTATGGCCCGCCAGCTCTGGCTGCTGCGTCACGCCGACGCGGAGCCCCACGGTACGCGTCCCGATGCAGAGCGAGTGCTCACCGAGCGCGGTCGCCGTCAGGCGGATGTCACGGGCGTGGCGTTCGCGCGAATGGAAATCGAGTTCGGCGCGATACTTGCCAGTCCCAAGGCAAGAGCGCGCGAAACGGCAGATGTGGCGCTTGCGCGGATGAGCAGCACCCAGCGCGAGCTGCTGGAGCTGCACCCACTGCTCGCTGGTGGGGTGCAGGCCCGCGAGGCGCTGGATCTGCTGGACGGCCTCGGAGGCACTGGGCCGTCGTTGCTCGTCGGTCACGAGCCGGACCTGTCGGGCATCGTGGGCGAACTCACGGGCGCGCGCGTCGACTTGAAGAAGGGTGGTCTTGCGGTGGTGCGCCTAGGCGCCGGTGGCGCTGAGCTCGTACTCTTGCTGCGCCCTGCTGAGCTTGCCTTGATCGCCGACCTCGCGCTCGACGAGGGTTGACTCGCCGAGCTTCACGTCATCACTCGCCGCTTCGGTGCTTGTCGTGGTGGTCTCGGCCAGCTGGTCAGCCGACTCAGCGCTAGTCGATTCGGCGGCAAAGCGGTAGCCGATCCCGAAGTGGGTATGGATGTAGCGCCATCCCGGCGAAGCCTTCTCGAGCTTCTGGCGTAGCTTGCGTACGAACACGTCCACCGAGCGATCTCCGCGGACCATCGCATAGCCCCACAGGCGCGAATAGATCTCCTCGCGCTCGAGCACTCTGCCTTCGCCGCCCGCGAGTAGCTCTATCAGCTCGAACTCGCGCCGCGTCAGCTCGAGGCTGCGTCCAGCCACAAAAGCCTGGAAGCGGTCGGAGCGAATCTCAACCTCGCCGGCGTTCACGGGCTTTGACTCAGTACGTGCGGTAGCACGGCGGCGACGTCTCACGAGACCTTGTACGCGAGCGATCACCTCCTCTGGGTGGCAAGGCTTGGTGATCCAGTCATCGGCACCCAAGCGCAGCCCGCGTACTCGCTGAGCCACGGTCGAGGGACCGGTGCACACAACGATCCCGAGCTCTGGCAGGGCACCGCACAGGCGCTCCAGCCATTCCCACGCCTGCGGTCCGAGTACAGCCAGATCGACCACCAGGGCGCTGAGGCGCATCGAGGCGATCGCGTCGGTTGGAACGGCGCTCGCAAGCACACGATGCTCCCAGCCAAGACGGTCCATACGCTTGCCCAGAACCTGGATGAAGCCGCTGTCGCGGTCTAGTACCGCGATGCGCAAAGAAGCTGTGGCCCCTGCGCCCGAAGCGACCCCTTCATCCTTGGAGAGGATCCCCGTCGTCATCTGCCCGCAGTGTATAGGCACTGAAGCGACGGAGTGCAAGAGATGCAGACGATGGTCACAGGATGTTCACATGCCTTTGCCGCGTTTTGCGACAGCGGCACGCGGGCGGCGCGGGCTGTTCCAAACGCCAGCTGCCTCCACTCGCGCGGTGGCGGCGCACTTCAGGTTGCGAGCGGGTTCGACTGGTCTGAGAACTCGCGGAACAGGCCGGTCACGACAAAGGCCACCTGCTCGCCTACATCGACCGCGTTATCGCCGATGCGCTCCAAAGCACGGGCCACGAGAATCATGTGCATCGCCCACTCTCGCGTGTCCGGATCGTCCCCGAT
This sequence comes from uncultured Solirubrobacterales bacterium, assembly GCA_963746645.1. Lineage (GTDB taxonomy): Bacteria > Actinomycetota > Thermoleophilia > Solirubrobacterales > Solirubrobacteraceae > Palsa-744. Next base: position 1,290,608 of record CAVVBQ010000005.1, on the reverse strand, counting down.
CTCCAGGGCTGTGCGAAAGATCTGGCGGTTCAAGCGGTTGATCTCACGGTCTTGACGGGCCAGGTCTTCGGCCAATCCCACGTCGCGACCAGAGAAGGCGGCCTTGCATTGCACGATCTCCGAGCGCGCATGGGCGCCCATCTTGAGGATCATCTCGAGCACCTCAGGTCTGACGGGTGGCTCATAGCCCGACAGCGGGATCAGCTTGGCGATGTTCACGCACTGGTCGCCCATCCGCTCTACGTGCACGATCACGTGCAACAAGGCCGCCACCAGGCGCAGGTCGCCGGCCACCGGGGCCTGCGTGGCGAGCAGCGAGAGGATTCCTTGGTGGACCTCCAGATAGCGACCGTCGACGCGATCGTCGTCGGCAATCACCATCTGTGCGAGCTCTACATCCTGGTGGGCGAGTGCCTCCAAGGTGCGGTCGAGTTGCTCCAACACGACATCAAGTCCGCCGAGAGCACGCGTCTCGAGCTCTTGCAGCTGCTGCTGGAAGTGCAAGCGGCCATGCTGGGCGGTGAGTCGCGAGGCCTGCCCCGCGTTTACTTCAGAGCTCATGCTCACCCTGTGGCTTGGGGAGTTCGTGTGGCTTGGGGGGTTCGGCTAGAGGGAGCTGGATCATGGCCGGTCCTAGCCGAACTTTCCTGTGACGTATTCCTCGGTCCGCGAATCGCTCGGGTTGGTGAAGATCTGCTGGGTGGGTCCGACCTCGACAAGCTCGCCGCTGAGCATGAACGCGGTCCTGTCGGCCACGCGCGCGGCTTGCTGCATGTTGTGGGTGACGATCACAATCGTCACCTTCGTCTTTAGCTGATCGATTAGCTCCTCGATCTTCAACGTGGCGATCGGGTCAAGCGCAGAGCAGGGCTCGTCCATCAGGATCACCTCGGGCTCCACCGCCAGCGAACGAGCGATGCACAAGCGCTGCTGCTGGCCTCCGGAGAGGCCCGCTCCAGGCTCAGATAGGCGATCCTTGACCTCCTCCCAAAGTCCAGCTCCGCGTAGGGCCGACTCGACCTTGTGCTGAAGATCTCCTCGCCCGCGCGATGCCAGGCGCAGGCCGGCCGCGACGTTGTCGAACACGGACATCGTCGGGAATGGGTTGGGCTTTTGAAAGACCATCCCGATCGCCCGTCTCACCGCCACCACATCCACACTCGGGTCATAGATGTCGAAGTCGTCGAGCAAGATCTTGCCCTCGGTGCGGGCGCCGGGGATCTCCTCATGCATACGGTTAATGCAGCGCACCATCGTGGACTTACCGCAACCCGACGGGCCGATGATCGCCGTGACCTCGTTGGCATGGAAATCCAGATCGATGCCCTTGACCTGTGCCACATCGCCATAGAAGGCACGTAGTTTCTCAAGCTTTACCGCTAGGCCATCACGTACATTGGCACGTGCCTGGGCGCCGCTTGAGGGCGCTGCTTGAGATGTGGTGGAAGGTTGGCTTCGGCTTGGATCAAGCATTTGCATGGGCGCCTCGTCGCCGGGCTCGCCGGGTTTCATCGTAGGCCCCTCGGCGCTCATCGTAGGTCTTTCATTACCCATCTTGGTCTCACTTGCACTGACTGTCCGCTCCTCGGTGCTCATCCCAGTCTGCTCCTGCGTGCGAGTAGCCGCGCGAACAGGTTGAGCAGGAGGATCATGACGACAAGCGTCAAGGCCGCTCCCCATGCACGGTTTACCACGGCTGTGGTCGGAGATGTGACATCCGTGTATATCTGGATCGGTAGGGAGTTCATGAAGCCGCCCAAACCGAACTCGGTCTTCATCGTCGCACCGGCAGTGAACAGCAGCGGCGCGGTCTCCCCAGCGGCACGCGCGACGGCAAGCAGGATGCCCGTGAGCAAGCCCGGAAGCGCGGTGGGCAGGGCGATTCTGAAGATCACCTTCCAGCGCGGGGCGCCAAGCGCCAAGGCCGACTCACGTAGAGATCCAGGCACCAGCAGCAACACCACCTCGGCCGAGCGGGTCACGACGGGAAGCATCAAGAGCGCCAGTGCAAACGCTCCCTTGTAGCCGGCATAGGAAGATCCGGTGCCCACGATCAAGGCGATGTAAATGAACAGCCCGAACATGATCGAGGGAACGCCGGTGAGCACATCTACGAAGAAGCGCACCGTTTGGGCGAAGCGGCTGGAGCGCCCGTACTCCACGAGCCACACCGCTACCCCCAAGCCGATCGGTACTGCGAGCGCGGAGGCGAGCGCCACGATCTCGATCGTGCCAAGGATCGCGCTCTTGATCCCGCCGATCGATGAGGACGCAAAGAACGTGTTGCCGGTCGGGTCAGTCGTGAAGAAGCTTGGGCTCCAGGAGCCCAAGCCCTTGCTCAGCAGGTAGTAGACGATCAGCACGAGCGGCACTAGGGCAATGGCGGTGGCGGCGACCACGGATCCGCGCGCGAAGCGGTCTTTGCGACGGCGCCTTGGGCTGGCCGAGAAGCGGTCGAGGGTTTGGGCGGTGCTACTCATGTGTCGCACTAATCTCCCGGTGGGACGGCGAGCGCTGGGTGAGCGGTCCTGACGTGGTCATCATGCGCTTGCTCCCGCGCTGAGTGACGCTGGTGTCCCGGAGGACTCGGCGGTGCGTTTTGGCTTAACCGAGCGCTCGGCGCGCATCACGAGCAAGCGTGCGATCACGTTGACCAGCAAGGTCAGCACGAACAGCACCAAGCCAGCCGCGAACAAGGCTGAGCGGTGCAGTTCCTGAGCCTCGCCGAACTCGTTAGCGATCGCCGCCGCGAGGCTATAGCCCTGGCCGAACAGATGGTGCCCGAGCACTGGAGCGTCGCCCACGAGGATCGTCACGGCGATCGTCTCGCCGATCGCGCGGCCTAGCCCGAGCATCGCTGCACCAGAGATCCCGCTGCGGCAGTAGGGGAGCACCGCTATGCGGATCATCTCCCAGCGGGTGGCACCGAGGCCGAGTGCCGCCTCCTTGTGATCGGGCGGCACAGTACTCATCACCTCACGCGAGATAGAGCTCACGATCGGCAGAATCATGATCGCGAGCACCAGTCCTGTGATGAAGTAGTTGGGGATCGTCACCACGCCGCCCCCGATGAAGGGTACGAACGACAGCTTGTCGGCTACCCACTGCTCGGCCGGCAGCAGCTTGGGCGCTAGGAAGAAGATTCCCCACAGCCCGTACACGACCGAAGGCACGGCGGCCAGCAGCTCGATCAGAATGGTCACTGGGCCGCGGATGCGCAGTGGACACAGCTCGGTCACATACAAGGCGGTCGCCACCGCTATGGGCACGCCGATCAGGAGCGCCAAGCCTGAGGTGATGAGCGTGCCAACGAGCAGCGGCAAGGCGCCGAATTCGTTGGCGCTCACGTTCCAGTTGTTGTCGAACGTGAAGCCGATCACGCCGAACTTCGCGAATGCGGGGTGCGCTTCGCCGACTAGCTTCACGAAGAAGTAGACGATCAGCGCGAGAATCGAGGCCGCCAGGGCTGTGAGCCCGTAGCGCAGCACCCGATCGGGGAGGCGGGCGAGCGGTGAGCGCTTTAGAACCGAGCGCTCACTGCCCCCTATCGATGCCGCCTCCATGCTGCTCAGCTGCCGACCCTCTGTCCACGCTTAGCGTGGACAGAGGACTCCATGCTCACCGTTTCATTCACGAGGAGCTGGACTTTATTTGGCCGGCGGCTCGGGGTCATCTCAGCCTGAGATGGGTGCTCCGTTGCACTGCAGTTCGGTCACTGCGGTCTTCGACTTTTCGAGGATCGCGGTCGGCAGTGCGGCGTAGTCAGCCTGGCTGAGCACGCTCTGGCCGGAGCCGAGACCGTAGTTGAGGAACTCAACGACGCCCTTGGCTGCCCCTTCGCCTCCGGGAACACCGGCCTTGCACATGTCCTTGAAGACCACCACGAACGTCTGCGAGGTGATCGGGTAGGCGGCGGGGGAGGAGGGGTTTTTGATCTTGATGCCTAGGTTGGCGGGTACTTCGACCCCTTCAGCGGCGGCGCTCGTGGAGGCAAGTGTCGGTTCCACGTACTTGCCGGAGCTGTTCTTCACGCTTGCATAGGTGAATTTGTGCTGCAGCGCGTATGCCTGCTCGACGTAGCCGACGGCGCCGGTCGTCTGCTGCACTGCTCCCGCGACGCCCGCGTTGCCCTTGGCGCCAGTGCCTGTTGGCCACTGCACGTCCTTGCCTTCGCCGACCTTGCTCTTCCATTCTGGGTCTACCGAGGCGAGGAAGCCAGTGAAGCCGGAAGTCGTACCGGAGGAATCCGAGCGATGGATAACCGTGATCGCAGTGCTTGGCAATGACACGCCTGGGTTGAGCGCCTTGATGGCGGCGTCGTCCCAAGTCTTGATCTTGCCGAGGAAGATATCCGCGATGGTCGTGCCGTCGAGCTTCAGGCCGGTCTGCACACCCGGCAGGTTGTAAGACACGGTGATCGCGCCCAGGAACATCGGGATCTGCTGGACGGGCCCGACCTTTTCGAGGGCCGCGAAGTCGGCAGGCTTCAAGGGCGGGTCACTCGCGCCGAAGTCGACGGTCTTGGCCTCAAGGGCCGTGATGCCGGCGCCCGAGCCGACGGGGTTGTAGTTGACGGTCAGGCCGGATATGCCCGAGCCCCACTGCTGGTAGACCGGGGCGGCGAACGTCGAGCCGGCGCCGGAGATGGTCGCAGACGTTGAACTGCCTGACGAGCTCGTGGAGCTGGATTTGCCACACGCGCCGACGGTCAGCGCGAGCAGCGCGCAACTCGCGAGCGCGCCGATCTTGTTCTTGTTCACAACTTCTCCTCTGACTGGTTTTTTTGACGGCGGGCAGGGAAATGGGCTCCGCGCCGGCTCAGTGCATGCCCAGTCTCTTCAATCCACGGGGTGCCCGTTGTGAACATCTCGTGAAAGACCTGAGGGCTTTCCCCACGGCTGCGGCTGGAAGCGATAGCCGAATCCAGGGTGTGTGTGGATGAAGCGCCTGTCGGGCATCGCCTCCTCCAACTTCCCGCGCAGCTTGCTCACGTATACGTCGACGGAGCGGTCTCCGTGGCGCAGCTCACCGCCCCACACCGCGCCGTAGAGCTCGTCGCGCGTCACAATCGCTCCAGCCCGGTGGGCCAAGGCGACAAGCAGCTCGAACTCGCGCACCGACAGTGTCAGAGCGCGGCCAGTAGCCAAGACCAGGCCCTCGCCGAGCCTGATCTCAAGCTCACCCGCATACAGGGTGCTTTCGCTGTCTTGGTGCACGGCCACCACTTCATAGGGTGCCGTCGCGGGCCCTGTAAAGGAGTTGCAAACTCGTGATCTACTCGTGAAGAACTCGTGAAGCGCACGACATGAGCTGCGTTGTCCGCATACCCTTGCCGGATGGGCTTTTTGCGCCGCTCCGCGGACCCTATCTTGGTCACTCTCATCGAGAATGCCGGCAGCAACATTCTGCGCTCCGGCCTGCTTCTGCGCGAACTACTAGCCGAGCTGCCCGAGCAGTCCGGGCTTGCCGACGAGCTCAAGTCCTTCGAGCAGGAGGGCGACCGTATCACCCACGACATCATCCATCGGCTCAACGGTGGCGGGCGGCGCCTGCGCCTTCCCTTCGACGCCGGTGATGGCTATGCGCTCGCGACGGCACTCGATGACGTGCTCGACCACACCGAGCAGACCGCGGCCCTGCTCCATCTCTACGGGGTGGAGGCACCGATGGAGCAGGCGGTCGAAATGGCAGATGTCTTGGTAGGTGCCGACGAGCAGATCGTCAAGGCCTTGGAGCGGCTGGGTGCGGGCGCGGAGCCCGGTCCTCACCTGGTCGAGATCCATCGACTGGAGAACGAGGGCGACCGCCTGCTGCGCGATGGCGTGGCATCACTGTTCGAGGGAGGCGCGGCCGACCCGATGGTCGTGATTCGCTGGAAGGACATCTTCGAGTCCTTGGAGGCCGCGGTCGACGCTTGTGAGACGGTCGCCCACGTGATCGAGGGAATCATGCTCAAACGGGGCAAACGCCACTGAGATGAAGACCGGCGGTGATCCTCGCTCCTTGGAGATGGCTTCAGGGGCGCCGGGCTCACGGCCCCATGGTGAGGGTCGTCCCTCAGAAGGTGGTGGCCGGGGCGTTAGTGGAGATCTTGGCGCCCTTGGGATCGCCCACGAAGTAGATCTGAAACGGTGCGCTCGTCCCGGGGGGGACTTCTGGCAGCACCGCTCGTCCGGCGGCCACGATCTTGCCCCCACGGCGAGCTATTGCGTACACCACTAGATCCTGCTGAGCCGCCGGTCCGTGGTTGAGCACACTTCCGGACATGATCGCTTCGGCGCCCGCTTCGGTGGTGAGCGTGGCATGTTCAATAGTGAGCTTGGAAGGAGAAGCCGCCTGTGTGGCTTCTCCCACGAGCGCGATCGCCGAGGCAGGGACGCCTGCGACCTGCACCTGGTCGTCTATCCACAGTGCTTCCTGGCCGGGCTCGAGCAGTGAGACTTTGGTCAGTGAGGACTGAAGCCCGGGTTGATTGTTCTGGAAGATCACTTTGCCTTGCGCGTCGCGCACATCGATCTCGATCGGGGCGTCTTGGAGCGCGTGCGAGGAGATGTCTCGCAACGAGACGACTACTGCCGTTGTCGTACCTGAGTGCAACACCGTTGTGCTCACGATCTCAACGCTCGGGTTCTCTTTAGTGACAGACACCCCCTGTGAGGCGAGCACGGCGTGCTTTGCCTCGCGTCGCAACTGCGCGCTGCGCTCCTGGGTGCTCTGGCAACCACACAACGTCATCGTGGCCGCCACGACGCCGAATGTAAGAGCGCGCCGCGAGCGCATCGTTGTTACTGGAAACGGCATGAGCCTGGACCCCAAGCGTGCGGGTGCACGCCACCGGCGCGGGGTCTCACCCGAACGCCCCGCTCACATACTCGCGTGTGCGCTGCTCACGCGGACGGTCGAACACTTGGCCGCTTGGCCCGTACTCCACCAGCTCGCCAAGGTGCATGAACGCGACGTGGTCGGCTACCCGCATGGCCTGCTGCAAATTGTGTGTGACGATCACAATCGCCACGCTTTCCCGTAGGCCCACGATCAACTGCTCGATCGTGGCGGTAGAGATCGGATCGAGCGCCGAGCAGGGCTCGTCGAGCAGCAGAACCTCGGGCTGGACCGCGAGCGCGCGTGCGATACACAGACGCTGTTGCTGACCACCGGAGAGACGCAGCGCCGGATGATCGAGACTGCCTGCCACCTCCTCATACAAGCCGGCCCGCTGCAACGCGTCGATCACCGCAGGCTCGAGCTGGGCTCGAGAGCGCCGCTTGCGCCGGCGTGCACCCGCCTCACCGTGCTCCTCCCGCAGCGCGTAGGCCACATTCTCGAAGATGCTCATCGGGAACGGGTTGGGCTGCTGGAAGACCATCGACACGCGCCGCCGCAACGAGTTGACCTCGATATCGCCGATCTCTTGCCCGTCGAGGGTGATGCTCCCAGCGCGTGCAGCACCGGCAGTGATCTCTGTGAGCCGGTTAAGCGAGCGCAACAGCGTTGTCTTGCCCGAGCCCGACGCTCCGATCAACGCCAGCACCTCGCCCTTGCGCACAGGCAAGCTCACGTCGCGTACGACCCAGCGCTCACCATAGGCGAGCCATACAGCTTCGATGTGCATCCGTTCGAGCACCTCATTCGCGGGCACGCGCTCCATGCGCTCGCGTCCGTTCACCACTGTGCTCGCCAGTTGCTGCGCTCCGTTTGGAGGAGCTTCGATGACAGTCGGTTCGCGCTCCAGCACGATGCGGCGCACTGGAGGAGGCATCAGCGGGTCCACGGCAACCCCCGCGCTAGGAGTCTCAACCGGCTGGGTCCGTCCGCGGCCTGGGCAGAGCTCAGCTGCACGACGATCAGATTGATCACGAGCATCATCAACATCAGCACGAACGCGGCCGCGTATGCCTTCTCGTGCGCATTACCTTCGCCGGCTGGCGAGTTCAACAGGACATAGCTAGTCAGCGTTTCGCCGGTGCCACGCAATGTAGAGAACGCGCCGCCCGCGCCTTCGATCCGGGTTGTCGCCCCCAGCAGGAACACCACGATCGCGGTGTCCCCGATTATGCGCCCGATCCCAAGCGTCACGCCGTTGGCGATGCTCGCTCGTACCGAGGGCAGCAGCACCTTGCGGATGGTGGTCGCCTTCGTCTTGCCGAGTGCATAGGAGGCCTCGCGCACGTGCGCCGGCACCTGCATCAGCGCCTCCCGTGTCGAGGCAACCACCAGCGGTAGCGCGATCAAGGACATCATGGCGCCGGCCGTCAGGAACGACTTGCCGTATACCGAGCCTCCGGCCGAGGTCTGCGAGAGGAACGCCAATGAGGGGCGTGCGAATAGGGCCACGCCGAAGATTGCCAGCAGCACGCTTGGGGCGCCAGCGATCATCTCCACGCCGGATTCCACCGCACGCGCGAGACCGGCAGGGCGCTGGTACTCGCTCATCCACACCGCCAGACCCACGCCGAGCGGTGCGGCAATGGCGATGCCTACGGCCGTCAGCAGCAGTGTGCCCTCGATCGGATCGAGGAAGCCTCCCGAGGTGGCCTGGTTGGGCGAGGCGTTGGGGTGTTCAATCAGCAGGCTCGGACGCAGGTAGGCGATCCCCTTCACGAACATGAACAGCACGATCGCCCCAGTCACCACACACAGGCCGATCCCCACGATCCAGCACAGTGCCCAGGCGATGCGGTCCACGAGTGGCCAGCTACTGAGCGATTCACGCTTGCGGCTTGCATGGATCGCGCCGGGAGGCGGCGCTAGAGCCTGCGGTGAGCCAGCCATGGCTATGCCCGTATCCCGTAGCGCTTCATCGGTTGCTTGGCTGCCCAGCCGGCGAGCGACAGAAGCGCGCAGGAGACCAGCAGCACCGCCCCCATCGCATAGATCGTGTGCCCCACAGGAACGATCGACAGGTCGTCCTTGAGGTGGATGATCGTCGCTGCCAGCGGTCGCACGGGCTCGAAGAAGAACGTGAAGCCGTCGAGCGGGTTAGGCGAGAAGCCGCGCGAGCCGGCCACCATCGAGAGCATGATCGCCTCGCCCAATGCGCGCGCGGTGGCGAGCACCGCAGCGGCCACGATCGCGGGCCTGGCGGTGCGCAGCGAAACGCGCCAGGTCGTGCGCCAGCGATTTACGCCGAGTGCCGCTGAGCCCTCCGTCCACGAGTTGGGTACGGCTTCCAAGGCGCTCACGACGATCGCCACCATGATCGGCATGATCATGAGCGTCAGGATCAGGATCGCCACGCTCAGGTTCGCTCCGGTCAACTGCACCACGTATGCCACCGATTGCTTGCGCTGCTCGGAGATCAGGTTGTCTTCGATCCAAGGGGCGATCGCGAGAATCCCGATCAAGCCGTATACGACCGATGGCACTCCCGCCAGCAGCCGGATCACAGGATCGATCACACGTCTGATCGAGGATGGCGCGAACTCGACGATGAAGACCGCGGCGAAGATCGACGCGACCATGCCGATGATCACGGCCACGCCCGAGGTGAGGATCGTCGCCCAGATCAGGGGCCAGGCTTTGAAGTGGTAGATGTAGTGGGCTGGGTCCGTCGGGCCATTGATCATGGCCTTCAGTTGCGTGTCCACGTCGCCCCCGCCACCAAACCAGGCCAGTCCGTTGTGCGAGAAGGATGGCCATGCTTCCACGAAGACGGTGACCATCATCGCCACGATCAGCGCCAACACACCGAGCACGAGCGCCCGCAACATCCACTCCGTGCGTCGCTCAGCCGCGCTTGAGCCTCGTCCGAAGAGACGCTTTAGCGCGGCAATGGGCCGCCCTGAGGGCGGCCCATTGGATGCGGACGGTGCGAGCGGGTCGTACATAGACCGCCGCTGCTAGTGGATCGCGATCCACTCGGATGAGATGATTTTGCGAGCCGCCGCGTTTTTCGAGCTCGTGACCCATTCGATGTACTTCTTGGTCGCGCCTTTGGGCACGCCCTTGGTCACCATCCAGAAATTACGTACGCCTTGGTACTGCCCCGACTTGGCGTTCTGCAAGGTGCACGGGATGCCTTGGTAGCCGACGGAGTTCACGCCGCTTGTGAAGGCGAAGGACACGAAGCCAATCGCATGTTCGTCGACTTTGACCTTGTTCTGGACGAGGCCGTTGCTTTCCTCTTCCTCGGCGCTTTTGGAGATCTTCAGGGTGGGTCCCAAGAAGATGTTCTGGAATGCATCCTGCGTACCGGAGGAGGCGATGCGGTCGACGAGGTCGATCGGGCCGGTCATTTTCGAGCCCGGCACTTCGTTCCATTCGCGCACGTTGCCAGTGAAGATCGCCTGAACCGTTTCCTGGTTGAGGTTGCCGATTGGGTTCTTGGGATTCGTGATCATGCACACACCGTCGCGCGCGAGCTTTGTAAATACGAGCCCTTTGGGGTCAGAGCCGATGATCGGGTCGCGCGAGACGTCGCCGATGTCTACTCGCCCACTGTTGACGTCGTTCACGCCCGCATCGGATGTGCCTTGGCCTACCTTGGGGGTCGGCTGTTTGGTCGCTTTGTGGTAGGCGCTCGCGAGCTGGGTCATTAGTGGGAAGATCGAGGTCGAGCCGTCGATCAAGAGGGCCTTCGCGCCGGCGGTGGCGGGCGCCGCGAGCATCAGCGCGGCGATCAGCGAGAGTGTCAGGATGCGGGTCGTGCGCACGGATCTTGCTCCTTTTCGACGGGTACGCATGCCAGTGTCGAGGGACGGCCGTCTACAAACGTGAACAAGATGTGTTCAGAGCGAGAAGAATCTGTTAACGGGCCCTTGCGGGGGGATTTGTTATCGACTCGGTAACAGGATCGGTGTTTGGGCCCATCAATCTTCGCCGGTGCTTCCCGCTTGCAGGGACCTCCGCGTCCCAATAGTTTCGCTGCTTTTCTGCACTGTCTTTGTCCTTTGCGCGGTTCCGGCTCGCGCCGACATCTCCGCCGTCAGCCCGATCGATGGGCCCAGCGCGGAAATCGTCGAACTGGGCAACGCCGCGATGGCGGCCGACGGCACGGGCGGCCTTGTCTATCGCAAGCGCGTCGAAGGACGCCCGCACATCTTTGTTGCCCAGTACGTCGCAGGTAAGTGGCTCGCGCCGGAACGCGTGGACGCGGGGGAGAAGTTCGAATCTTCCTTCCCTGCGATCGCGGCCGGAGAAGGAGGCAGGCTCGAGGTTGTCTGGGCAAACCATTACTCCTCCACGACTGACGGTCTCTTCTCCGCAAGCCTCGAGCCCGGCTCGGGCGGCTTTCAACCACCCGTCCCGGTCGACCTGAGCATTGGTCAGGCCACCGGCACATACCCCTCGATCGCGATGAATATCGCAGGCCAGGCCTACGTCTCCTACCGCATCATTACCGCCGTCTCCGGTCCTTCGACGCCGAACATTCCGCCCGGCTATGTGCTCGACGAAATTCGTGTGGCTCACTTCGATGGGCAGTACTGGTCCTCGCTTGGCCAGCCTTTCAACCGCAATGTTGCTCAGCCCGTCCCCCAACCGACGGCGCTCAACTCACCTAGGGTCGCGATCGATTTGACGGGCCAAGGCCTGATCGCCTGGCAGGAGCCCGACGACTCATTCGTCAACCGCATTTATGCCCGGCGTATCTTCGGGATCGTCCCCGGCAACATCCTTCAGGTCAGCCCCTCCACGTTCAATGGGCACCCCCTCAACGGCGCGGCGGATGAGCTATCGCTTGATGTGGCTGGCTTTGGCCAAGGCGCGGTGGCCTGGCGCCAAGAGCCGGCACCCGGCTCCGGCTTCTCTCACGCGCGCGTATTGGAGGCCGAGCTGCCTTCTTCGTTTGATCCACATGGCTCGGTGTTCGCGGCCGCAAAGGCCGTGGACGGTCCTGCGGGCGCGGATGGCCCGGCGGCAGGGGTCGGGGCAATCAGCATGGCGGTCGACAGTGGAGGTGGCTTCGACGTTGGCTATGGCGCTGGTGTCCAAAGCTTTGACACGAGTGGCGCGGAAGCAAGCGTCGGCGCGCCTGTGCGGCTCGATGCCGGGTCGGAAGTCGCCGGCGATCCGGTGCTCACGCGCGCGGCAGACGGAGCCTTGGCCGCGGCATGGAAGGTCCAATTGCATGGCTCCGGCGCCGTAGCCGTGCTCGAGCGTCGCGCTGATGGCACTCCCAATCGTTCACTTGTCGCGGCTCCTCATGGTGGGGCGGTGCACCAGTTGGCGGTAGGAAGCTCTCATCGAGGCGATGCCATCTTTGGTTTTCTCCAAGGCGATGGAGCGAATGCCCAAATCGCTGCGATCGTCGTACGGGCGCCGCCTGGGGAGTTCGTCACCAATGTGCCCTCTACCTGGTTGACAAAGGCCCGGATCCCCTTGCAATGGGAAGTCCCGCTAGCAGGTGCTGGGGCGATCACCTACTCGGTTCTAGTCGAAGACCAGGAAGTCGCCGAAGGCATCACGGGCGATGAATACACGCTCTCGCGCTCGCAAGTGGGCGAAGGCGTCCACTCGCTCCAGGTGGAGGCCACCGACTCCTTGGGGCAGGTCGTCGACTCCGTACCGGCCACGATCAAGATCGACCGCAAGGCCCCACGTGTGCGCGTGCGCGTGCGGGGCGCGCGCGTGACCGTCCTTGTGAGTGATGGGCCGAAGGGCGAAGTCTCAGGTGTCAAGGCCAGCTCGGTCCGGGTTCTGTTCGGGGACGGCGGCTCGGGCCACGGACGGGCCACTTTGCGACACGCATATGCGCGTGGCGGGCCCTACACGATTGTTGTGTCAGCTTCGGATAAGGCTGGGAACAAGGCCACGGTCCGTCGGCGGGTGCGGGTCTCGTGAGGCGTGGGGGGCAAATCGTGGCGTTACGTTCTGCGGCACCGATGCCGACTTGTGCGCTTGCACTCGTGCTGTTGTTCGCTCTTCTTGTGGGCTCGCTCTCCGTTGCTCCGGCTGCCCACGCGATCTATGGCCCCGTCGCCGGGGGGTTCGGGGCGGACATCGTCTCGGTCGATCGCGCCTCCGACGAACAGGGCAACGCGCCCACTACCGATGCCGATATCTCGGCCGATGGTCGGTATGTGGTGTTTCAGACGCGTGCCACTAACTTCTTCGAAGACGACGGAGGAGTCATTGGGCCCCATGGCTTTGAATCGGATACCGAACCACCCGGCACACTTCGCGAAGGAGGGATCTTTCGCTATGACCGGACCACTGGGGCGATTCAGTTGGTGGCGGACGGGAGCGAGGTCTATACGGAGGGGGCTGAAAAGGGAAAACTGGTCTTCCAAGGCGCACAGAGCCCATCCGTAAGCGCCGATGGGCGTTATGTCGTCTTTTCCACAGCTCAACAACTTGTTCCCCAGGACACAAACGAAAACGTAGACGTATATCGGCGTGACATGGATGTGCCGCTTACCGGTACACGCAAGGACTCGGGTGCATATGCGCTCGTCTCTGCCCGGAACGGAGGCAACGAACCGGCTACCTACGCTTCGCGTAACCCGCCAATCAAGGGGGGCGAACCAGGATCCGAAGTTTGGCCGAATACGTCTATCAGTGCTGATGGGCGGTATGTGGTGTTTCGCACAAGTGAGTTGGCTTCTGATTTGCCTGACCATGTGTCCGTCGATACGCCTCCCAGGCAGCTCTTCGTTCGTGATCTGCAGGCGCAAACTACGACTCTGGTGAGTCGTGACATGACGACCACCACCTATCCGAGTGGTGATCCTGCAGGAGGCGCCACAGGGCCCGCAAATATCAGCGCCGATGGATCGACTGTGGCTTGGGTAGCAACAAACGCTGAAGCCCAGACACGCTTTCTTCCGGGCGAGTCTCCCGTAGAAAGCCAGCCCTACTACCTGTGGCGTCGCTGGCAGGAACCCGGAGCCACGACTCGGCGTATCACCGGCTGGACGGATCCAGACGACCCGGCTTGTCAGCCTGGTGAAGAAGTCAGACAAAGCGCTCTGACTGAAGGTCCGTGCTATGGACCTCTGAGCGAGCAAGAGTCGGATCTCGCGAGCATCGCCGGGGCCGATCCCGGTCTCAGTAGCGACGGCTATACGGTGGCTTTCCTCGCAGGTGCTGCCCTTCGTCCAAACGTGACCAAGTCCGCAGGACTCGACATCTTCATTACCAGCATGCGTCCAGGGGTTTCGCGCAAGGCGGGCACACGCGAGCTGACATTGGCGGTCAAATCTGGAAACCCAGGCTCGACGCCGTCGATTGAATCTCTCGCACTGTCCCCCGACGCCTCCACCATCGCTTTTACGACTTCGCGGGACAATTTCGTACTACCTGAACCGCAGCCTGTCGGAGCTTTCCGTCCCCTCCCCACTGAGAACGACCTGTATGTCATTAATCTGGCGGAAAACACGCTCCAACGTGTTGTGGTCAATGACGAAGGCGCCGATCCGAATGGGTCGATTTCCGTCAACCCAACGCTTAGCCAAGATGGATCTACAGTCGCATTTACATCGTTTGCTTCCGATCTCATCTTCGGCGACTCAAACGAAGCCGCAGATGCTTTTACGGCTACATTGCAGGCTCCCTCTGGTACTGCTGCGCCACCGGCAGAAGTCAACTCGACCTTGGCTACATTCGCATTGACCTCGAATGCCTCGCCTGAACTCGGTCTAAGCGTCAAGCGAGCAAAGGACGGTGGGGTAATCTTGCTTGTGGAGACCCCTGGCGCCGGGCGGATAACGGCACTAGCGGAAGGCACGCTCAGCCTAAAGGCTGGGAAGAGGGCACACAAGAAGAAAGTGATCCTGGCCCGCGCTACAGGTCCGGCACGAGCTGAGGGTACGACAACGCTTGTATTGCATTTGGTCTCCAGATATATCAAGGATCTCAGGCGAGCCGGCAAGCTCAAAGCACTCATCACCGTCACGTACAAGCCGTCGGTACCTGGCGAAAAGCTTTCAACAGAAGCAAGTGCAACATTTGTTAGAGCCAGAGTGGGGAAGACGGCGAAATAGGCTACAACGGTGGATGAGTGTATGCCAGATGCCCTGGAGGGCATACGACAAGCAGACGAAACAGATCTCTGTTGTTACGAGCCTGTTACGAATCAGAAATTATGCTGTGAAGTTGCAGCCACAAATGGTGACGGACATGTTTCACTGCTGTGACCAAGATGTGTTGCTTCTGTAAACAGGGATTGCGTACGCGCGGCCACACTGTGAGACTCGCCGTGGTTCATCGACCTAGCTCTTAAACCTCTCGAAAGGACATCTCACGCTCATGCGCGTAAGCCTTCCCCTGGCCGCCGAACGCGGTCGTATCCGCTTGGCCTTGGCCGTGCTGTGCGCGGCGGTCGCATTCACTGCCGTTGCCTTTGCACCGTCCTCGGCGCATGCAAACTTCACGATCGCCAAGTGCGCTGGCTCTGCCGTTCAAGGTGAGGGCTCGTCGCTGCAGGCTGTGGCCCAGGAACAGTTTTGGACCCAAGATGTCTTCTACACGTCTTTCGGTTGCGGCAGCGGCGCGCTGTCCTCCTCGCCTGTCACGTACAAGTCTGACGGTAGCGGTTGCGGTATAGCTGCAATCGGCGGCGGGCCGGGCGCCAAAGCAACGTGCGCTCCTGGAACGCAGGAAGCGCAGAATGCGAAAGCTGGGGAACGCGCCACGACGACGCGATTTGCCGCCAGCGACGCGCCGCTTACGCCCACGCAGAAGGCTGCCGCTCAGGCCGAAGGAACGGAAAAAGCTGGTCTTATCCATCAGATCCCAGTCGCTGCAGCGGCCGTTGCGGTGATTGTGCACTTCCCCGAAGGGTGCTCGCTTGAAGACCCGACGCAGGTCGGGGGCAATGGCGACACAAGCACAGGAAGCGTGAACGACCCGGGCGGAAAAGACGGGACGGGCGATCTTGCTACCGAAGAAACGTTGCGCGTGCATATTCCGGCGGCGGAGCTTGAGAAGATCTGGGACGGTGAAGCGGTCACGTGGGGGCAGGTGCTCACCAGTGAAGCCAAAGTCCACATTGTCGGAACAAACGACACCAGTACGCTCAATAGCGGCGTCCCTTGTGCCAACGTCCCGGTTCGGCGGATAGTCCGTTTGGACGGTTCGGGTACGACGTACAACTTCAAGGCGTATTTGGGCCTCCTGCCGGGTGCGCCGTCGGGTCTGTGGACTACGGCACCGGTGGTTGGCGATAACAACGTATGGCCGGTCACCACGAGCAAAAACGAAACGCCTGAACCCGCCAACAAAACCACGAACGTGTGCGAAGACACGAGCCTCATCTGCACCGCAGCAGCCGAAAAAGGCGGTCCTCTAGCGGCTGCAGTAAGGGAAACGGATGGATCGATCGCCTATGTCGATCTCGCGACTGCGCGCAAGGAACATTTCGATATCGAAAAGAAAAAAGCGGACCACACCTACTGGATACCGCTACAGACGATCAACCCTGAAAAGCCAGAAAACGAAAGGGTCGGCACGAATTATGTCGAGCCTACGGCTGTCGCTACCGCTCACATCGTCGGTAATGGGGCCACCCTGGGGGCCAATTGCACGAACGCGGATTATCGCGGTATACCGACCACTCCCGCTAGCGACCCGACGTTGGGCGATTGGTCCAGTGCGATCGCGACGGGAAGCACTGACACGACCACATACTCTGCCTGTGCGTTGACGTACGACTTCGCTTTTGACGACGACGCCCCGGTGTTCGGCGAAGGTGGGGAAGAACAGGCTAGGGCCAGAACGGTCAAGGACTACCTTGAAACGATTGAGTCCTCTGCCGGCCAACTTGGACTAGGCGCCGCCGACTACGGCACGCTGCCGCTGAGCGTTCAGGAGATTGGCCAAAAAGGTGTTGCCGCGATCGACTGGAAAAAGTCTGCCGGTTCCGGTGGCAAAACAGAAGAAAAAGCAGTAACGCCACCGCCAACGGTTACAAAAACACCTCCCTCGACCCCTGGCGTAACTCCGCCCCCCTCCAACGCCTTCTCGATCGCAAGCGCGAAGGTGAAGGGCAAGAACATCGTCCTGTCGCTGCAGCTGCCGGATCCCGGCAAGGTGCAGATCAAGGCGACGGGTGGAGGCGTGACCGTGTCGAGCGTGAGCGCGAGCGTGTCGGGTGGCAGCGGGACGGTAACGCTTGCCATCTCCAAAGCGGCTCTCAGCAAGCTCGCCAAGGCTAAGGGACACAAGCTCAGCGTGAAGATCACGGTGACGTTCACGCCGACCGGTGGTACCGCTGCCAGTCAGACCAAGACGCTGATAGTCACGCAGGCAGCTGTGACTCCGAAGAAGAAGAAAGTCAGCAAAAGCAAGAAGAAAAAGAAATAGGACGATAGGCGCATAGCCCAACCCTCAGGCCTCGGCGACGTCCGGCATCCATCACGGTGTCGGGCGTCGCCTTCGGTTTGAACGAGGGCGGCGCCCTACGAGGAAGCGACAGAGAACGACATGACAGACGACGAGAACACACCGCCCGCTGAGTCCCCCCAGGGCAATGGCCGTCCGCCCGGCCCGGTGCGCGGTCGCCCTCAGGGCCAGGTGCGCTCTGGGCTTGCACAAAAACGCAACCCGGCATTGGTGACGCTCGGCGACTTCGCGAGCGGAGCGCGACGTGTCATCTTCCGCGACAAGATCGCGCTCTTCCTGGTTGGTGCCTCTGTCGCGCTTCTGATCACCTTCTTCTCGTTGCTAGGCGCGATCGGTCCTTCTAGCCATGGCTCGGAATTGCCGATCAGCCGCGTGCTCGAGCTCGCTCAGCACAAGCAGATCGCGACAGCCACGATCTACGACCACGACAATCGCGTCGAGGTCACGCTCAAGAAGCCGCTTGCCGAAATCCCCAGCTCCACGACAGGTGGTGGCGGGGCGACAACCGGCGGAACGGCGACCACCGGAACGACGGCGACCAGCAAGACGACGACCGATGCGTCGATTTCGACGGCGAGCGCCACGACCGGGGGCACAACGAGCGGGGGCACAACCGGGGGCGCGACGACTGAGGCCACAACGACGGGCTCAACCGAAACTACGCTTCCCGCCGCTTCCTCCTCCCTTGAATACTGGGCGGCCTATCCGGCGTCCGGTGTGCAGACACAGCAATTGCTGCAGAGTCTCGCCGCGGCCGGTACGGTCGTCACGGTCGAGCAGCAGCCTGGCAAGGCTCAGCGGGCGATCCTCGTTCAGTTCCTGATTCCGATCGTCTTGCTCGTGTGCCTGTTCGCACTATTCATGCGCTTCGGTGCCGATGGCGGCGCTGGTGGCATCGCCGGCTTCTCCAAGTTCACGGGTAAGGGCAAGCGCAAAGGCAAGGGCACACTCCACCAAGTCACCTTCTCCGACGTGGCCGGTGCGGGAGATGCAGTGGCCGAGTTGCGCGAGATCCGCGACTACCTGGCCGATCCTTCGCGCTATCTGAAAGTGGGAGCCGCCGCCCCCAAGGGCGTGCTGCTCGTGGGACCGCCCGGTACCGGCAAGACCTTGCTTGCCAAGGCGGTCGCCGGCGAGGCAGACGCAGCTTTCTTCTCCCTGTCGGGCTCTGACTTTGTCGAGTCGCTCGTCGGCGTTGGCGCGGCTCGCGTACGCGACCTGTTCGCCAAGGCGCGCAAGAGTGCACCCGCGATCATCTTCATCGACGAGTTCGACGCCGCCGGGCGCAAGCGCGGCGCCGGCATCGGTCAAGGCAACGACGAGCGCGAGCAAACGCTCAATGCCTTGCTCGTCGAGATGGACGGCTTCGGCGGCGACGGAGGCTTGGTCGTAATGGGTGCCACCAACCGTCCCGACATCCTTGACCCCGCCTTGCTTCGTCCGGGGCGCTTCGATCGCCAGGTCACAATCGACGTCCCCGACGTGCACGGGCGCTTGGAGATCCTGCGCCTACACGGCGGCAAGCGTCCACTCGGCTCAGACGTCTCGCTCGAGGAGATCGCACGCCTTACGCCTGGCTTTTCCGGTGCCGAGCTTGCCAACGTCATCAACGAGGCCGCCCTGCTGTCTGTGCGCGATGGGCAAGAAGGCATCGACCAAGCGACGCTCGAGGAGGCGATCGACCGCGTCGTTGCCGGCCCCGCCAAGAAGCACATTCTCACAGCGGACGAGCGCTGGTTGATCTCGATCCATGAGGCCGCCCACGCCGTTGTCGCTGAGGCACTGGGTCAGGCCTCTGTCAGTCGCAAGCTCTCGATCGTCGCCCGCGGGCGCACGCTCGGCACTGCCGCCCACATGCTCACCGACCGCGACCAGCTGATCCAGACCGAGCTAGATCTACAAGCACAGCTCACAGTGATCGTGTCAGGTACCGCCGGCGAGCGGATCGCCTTCGGTCATCTCTCAAGCGGTGTCAGCGACGACTTGCACGCTGCCACCAGCCTCGCGCGCACGATGGTCACCTCCTTCGGCATGTCTCATGCGCTCGGCCCGGTAACGATCGGTGAGAAGGGCGGTGAGGTGTTCCTCGGTGCTTCGCTTCAAGACCTCGGCTCTGTGGGCCCCTCCACGCTCGACACGATCGATCGCGAAGTCGAGCGACTCGTCAGTGAGGCCGAGGCGACGGCCGCCGCGATCCTCGATCGCAACTGGCACGCCGTGGAGGAGACCGCGCATGCCTTGCTCGAGCACGAGACGCTCTCGGGTGTTGCGCTCGACGCCGTGCTCTCCACCGTACGGGAGATCGGACCCGGCGAGCTGGATGACGTCGCCGGGCGGGCATCTGACAAGGACCCGGGGCACGGGCCTTGAGGTCGCTCGCCGTCGGGGCATTGATCGCCGCGGCGATCGCCTCGGTCGGCGCCGCCACCGCGCGAGCGGAAGCCAGCTGGCGCTTGGAACAGCCCGCGCCGCCCGCGGGAGCCACGTTCAAGGTGCCGCTCGGAACCCCGGACGACATGGAGTTCTACGCCCCCAA
The DNA here is from genome assembly GCA_963746645.1 of uncultured Solirubrobacterales bacterium. Classification (GTDB taxonomy): domain Bacteria; phylum Actinomycetota; class Thermoleophilia; order Solirubrobacterales; family Solirubrobacteraceae; genus Palsa-744. Next base: position 1,270,792 of record CAVVBQ010000005.1, on the reverse strand, counting down.
TGAGGGGCTCTTGAGCGTTGAGGGCAACGCCGTCGTCCCCGCTGGCCTGTTCTTCTGGAACGGTCGCGCTTGGAGCCAGCTCTCGACAGTGTGCGGAGGCTCAGGTGAAGCCTCGCGCATCGCCTGGGCCGGTCCCGATGAGTTCTGGGTCATCACCGAACCCAGCGAGCCACGAGTGGGGTCGGGTCTCGGTCTGTGCCACTTCAAGGACGGCGTTGTCGTGGGCTCCTATTCGACCCCTCTGCAATCACCCGACCCTTTCCGCCCGATGGATGCGGCCGCGTGCAACGGGCCAAGCGACTGCTGGTTCGCGGGGATTGGCAGTAAGGACCCCGCCGGCCAGCACGTGGGCGCCTATCACCTGCACTGGGATGGCACCAACCTGACCAGCTCCTACCAGCCACAAGGCCGCGGCGTGAGTAGCCTGACGGCCTTCGATGGGAGCTTCTACGAGAGCACACTGGTCGGCACGCAGGCTGGTGACAGCAGCGATCCCGTCACGCTCGCCACACCCGAGCCATTCGGCCCGGTCTTGATTCACCAGCTCGTCGGTGGCACATTCACCGACGCCAACTTCCTGCCCTTTCCTTACAGCGGGGTACCCAGCGAAGGCAGCGAGCTGCTGTCCGCGAAAGCCGACGCGAGTGACCTCTGGTTCTCAGGCGGCGGTGCCGCTTCAGGTCCCGATGCACCACACGACGGCTCGGTTCCAAGTCCACCGATCGCCGTCCACTACAACGCTCCCTTCTTTCAACAGATCCCACTCGAAACGTCCCTGTTCGGCGAGGAAGGTCGGTTCGTCGACATTTCCCCTGTCCCTGCGACGCAGACGGCATGGGCGGCCGATCAGGCACTGGGTGAACGCGGTAGCGCAACCGACAAGGCGAAGGTCGCTTTGGTTGGAGCGGACGGTAGCGCCTCGCTCGACACGCTCCCGGCCTCAGGGGCCGGACGTGGAAGCGCGCAACTCATAACCTCGACCGGACCCGAAGAAGCGTGGATGGCGACGTCCGCCGGGTGGCTGTTCCACTACACCAGTGGAGCAGTCCTCCCCGAATACAGCGACCCTGCTTTTGCCACGACGATCACTCTGCGACCCAATGAGTCGATCGAACAGTTTGTGCCGGACACACCTCCGCCGGATGACTCCGAACTGTTTGCTCCGCCGCCGGTGCAGGTGGAAACGAAGGCTAAATCCGAACCGCTCGCGGAGGTCATCCCTGCACTACTCAAGAACGTAACGGTCAAGCGCCACGGACTAACGGTGACGATCAGCTTCCAACTGACACGTCTGGCCGACGTTCAACTGGTGGCCAAGCTGCATGGCAAGGTGATCGCTCGCACGCGCAAGGAGCGCTTGAAGGCCGGCAAGCGCTCACTATCGCTGCGCTTGGAACGCAAGCGCTGGCCCAGCGCGCTCGGCTTCGTGACCAAGGAGCTGACCAAGCCGACGCCCGTCCCGGCGAGCGGCCCAGGAGGATCCGCCACAGGCGGTCCCACGGCTGTCAGTACGAGTGTGCATCATGGCTGAGCTCATGCGCGCCTTGCGCATCCGGGGACAGCGCGTGACCGCAAGTGGATCTGCGAGCCCTGCGCGAGTTGGGCGCCTACGCGTAGCGACTCTGCTCGTTGGAGTGCTCGTGCTGACTGTCTTTGGCGCGCTACAGATAGTCGGTCACCGCGCGCGGGCAGCTGGACCGGGAAGCGTGGACCCATCAGCCCAGCCCGCGCTTGGCACCGCGGATAAGTCGACCGTCTTGATGGGTGCTGCCACCGCCGGGGCGCCAGGGGAAGCTTGGGCCTACCGCGTACTGCCGGCCGACGTTCCGCCGCCTTCGCCCGTCTCAGAAGCGAGCGGCTTTGCAACACCCCCCACAACCGGCGCCACCGCTCCAGGGCAGCTCGTATTCGAGCGGGCCACCGACGCCGACCCAGACTGGACGATCGCGGAAACCCCGCTTGGCGAAGGAGATCACCCATACCGAGGCATGCAGCCGGACAGACTCTCCGCGCGGATCACCCCGCACGGCGGCGGCCTGCTCATCGGTCAGGACCCCACACGGCCGACCGGCAAGCAGACCGTCGTACTCGCGCGCGATCCAAACGGGCGCTTCCAAGCGCTGCCCGAACCGCCCGCGGGCGTCTTGCTGGCGGCCGGCGAAGCCGGCGAAAGCGAACCGAAGGCCGAGGCGCTTGCCGAAAAGGAAGGCTCAGGTGCCGTCGCGGACGCGGCCATAGAGAACGGTGCTCACACCGAAGCCTATTTTGGTGTGCTAGGGCGCACGCGCGATCTCGGCGTCGCACACTGGGACGGTCAGCACTGGGCGCGCGAGCCGATCGAATTGCCCTCCGGCTACACGGGCAGCTTCACTATCCTGGCAATCGCCGGCACCTCAGTGCAGAATCTTTGGCTGTTGGGTCAAGCTGAAGCCTCTAGTGGGCTGGGAATCGTGCTCTTCAAGCGCAAGGAAGTCACAGCGGGAGAATTCCGCTGGGAAGCAGTTTCACTCGGCTCTTCACTGTTTGCGGTCTCGGAAACACCTGCGCGCGAGGTATCAAAGCTCGGAGCTCTGACCGGGGCAGCTCAGCCGTTGACGGTTACCGAAAAAGGCGTCTGGATCGATGGCAACCTACAAGCGCCGGGTGGCGGCAGTGATGGCTATGACTTCACGCTCTACTACGACATCGTCGAAGCCAAGATCAGTGGTACTTGGTGTGACGCCCGGGACGGCGGCGGCGTGGCTATTTGCGAACACCCGCTTGGGGCGCGCTTCGGGCGCGACGCGGGCTACCGCAGCTTTGCCTTCGAAGGGCCCGGCTACGGGTCTCGGATCGTCACCAACCCGCTCCTTCCGGGGGGCCAAGACAGCACCAACATGGGCAGCTACCTGAGCTTCGAAGGCACCTCATTCTCATGGATGCCCGGCGCCGGCTCCGACAACGCACCCGGCGGCGCTTTCTATTCGCCGCAAGATGGCTGGCTTGAAGGACCTGTTCAGATAACGACCACCCAACAGCCCGCGCGACTGGTCGGATGGCCCGTGTCGGCGCGAGCGCCGTTCACCTCCGTGGCTCAGGCTCCCGGGAGCCCGACAGGAGACCTCGGCGCGCAGGCGCTGGCCGTGGGTACCGAAGGCGCCGTTGCGCGCTACAACCCCGGCCATGGCTGGGAACGCGAATTCCTGTTGACCGGAGGTGGCGCGGTCAGCTCGCCAACCTTGCGTGGGGTTGCTTGGCCGGAAGCGAACAGGGCATTCGCGGTGGGCGACCTCGGAGCGATGTGGATTTGGCGCGCCGAAACGGGCCTATGGGAGAAAGATCCGGCCGCCCCCTTGAATGGTTTCCAAGGCAATCTGCTTGGGATCGCTTTCAGCCCGAGCAACCCCGCGCTTGGCTATGCCGTGGGCCTCGGCGGCACGCTGCTGCGCTACGGCAAGAGCTGGACCCAAGAAGAAGAACTACCCTCGGGTTTCTCCGAAACCAACTTCACCTCCGTTGCCTTTGCTGGCTCACAGGCGATGGTTGTCGCCGAACACGACCTGCTCGTCAATGAAGGCAGCGGTTGGAAGGTCGAACCCGAAGTCCATGCGCTGCTAGCCAGCTTGCCGACTGTGCCTCAGTTGAACGTTGTTGCAGGCTTGCCGGGCGGCGGCGCCGTGCTCGCCGGGCGCGATGTAGTGCTCGAGCGCGACAGCGCCGGTGCGCCGTGGCACTTCTCCGAGCAGCCAATCGTCGATGAGACAGCCGTTGCGGTCGCTCCGCTCTTGGAAGGCTCCAAGGTACGGGCATTGATCTCGGTTGTGCCGGACTTCACCTATCCGCCGCCGCTGATCCTGCCGCCGGTCGACCCAAATACCCCGCCGCCCCTCATCCCACCCAATCCACTGCCCGGCGATGGCTATCTGCTACGCGAAACAGCCGGCGGCTGGGAGGACGAGGAGCGCGCCGCCTACGCAGGCGACAGCGAGGACAAGCCGATCAAGGCGGACCCCGTCGCCGCGCTCGACATCGGTCCGTCCGGCTCAGGTTGGGCGGTCGGCGGATGGAGCGGAGAGGCCGACAATGCAGGACGCGGCAGCAGCTCAAGCGGCTCGGGTAAGGCCGTGCGTACCGCTGTTCAGACCGCCGGTATCTATAGCTACACACCGCAAGGCAACCCCCCCGGTCCGCCGGGGGAGACCGCTACACCGGTCGCATTGCAAAGTGGCGTCGCGACATTTGCCGTGGGCGGTCATGCCGAGTGCGCCGAACAATGCGCCGGGCTAGCTGATGAGGCCATCGCACCCGACCGCAACCTGAGCACCGCACTCTCCGCGATCGACGGTCTCTCGACACAGCCGAATGGACCCCGCATGATGCTCTACACCGGCGGGCGTGAGACCCCGGGGGAGGGCCCCGAGTCATCCGCCGAGGCGGACCGTTTCGCGCAACTGCTCTCCGGCGCCGGCAGTCTTCCGGTATATCCGGCGCTCTCAGCAGGTGACAGCGAAGGTGGAGCGGCGGAAGCATTCGCTTCCGCGTTTGCCGGATTCGCGGCTCCATTTGGGGAAGGAACCATGCCGGCAGGCGTAAGCACCGCCCAGATCCCGTCCGGAGCGGCCACCGCAAGACCTGGCGCACGCACGCACTATGCGTTCGATAGCACCGGTCCCGCCGGCACTGTGCGGGTGATCTTGATCGACAACTCACGCGGATCGCTGGCTGCGTCTGACCCTTACCAGAACCCGGCCGAAGCACAAGCGCCCTGGCTTGGGCAGATGCTCGCCGACGCACGGGCACGGGGGATTCCCGCGATCGTGGTCGGAAGCCGCGAGCTCAATCCGAACCTTCCACCTTCGCTTAACGTCGCCACAGACGCCTCCGAAGAGGCTCAGATCATGGTGCAAGGTGGAGCTTCCGCCTATCTATACGAGCGCCCCGAGGAAAGCCGCTCAAGCCAGATCCCCTCCGGTGGCTCGGTCACGATCCCCGAGTACGGCACCGGCGCACTCGGCTACCGCTCCTCGATCTCCGACTCATTTACGCCAGGGCAGCCGGACGCCTTGTTCGGGACGACCGGGTACCTGCTCATAAGCGTAGAAGTGGCAAAGCGCAACGCTGCCACGAATGTCGCGCCGGTCAACGCGCGCTTGATTCCGCTCGTGCAGGAAGTGTCACTCGATCCAGTCGACGGAACGTTGTTGCGTCGTAGTGCGCCGGCCTTGTTCACCGGGCTTGGGCGTCGTCCTCTGTCCGGCGATCGCTGGGGACCGGTCTCCGCCTCCGATGGCAACCCCAACCCGCCGGGCGCCGATCCCTATGCCGAATTCCCACCTGCCCTCTGCCGCCAGTCCGATTGCTCCAGTGCGATCGAACCGGAATACACGTTTACCTCCTCCGAACCAGAAATTGCCAACTTCGTTGAGCAAGACCCCAACTCGACGAATCTGCGCAAGCCCTTGCAGGACTCCTCTGGCCATGTGATCCCCGACTCCCATTCGAGCATCCTGTGTGCTTTCAACGCGGGCACCACGACCGTCACGATCTCCGCGGGTGGGCTCTCCTACTCGACTAAGGTCACCGTGCTCGGCGGTAGCGTGGAGCAGCCGTGCGGTACGGTGCCGCTCAGCCCCAGCCATTTCACGCGGGCGGCCTCTGAAACGGCTGCCGCCCCGGCTGCGCCGCCGCCTTCGCCGGCGCCTGCTCCCGCACCGGTCTCACCGCCGCCGCCACCACCCCCGCCCGTGCCGAAAGCGCCCGCGACGAAAATCGCACCTAAGGTGGCTTTGCCGCTCGCGATCCTGCCTGTTCTGAAGCTACCCGCTGTCGCGGGGGTGCCGGTGGTTCCGCCACCGCCGGCCGCTTCGTTCACCGACCCAATCCCGCCGGGTGGCGCCACGGTCCGGGTATTCGAAGAAAAACGCGAAGAGGAGGCCGCGCCCGAGTCATCGCAGGCCTTCTCGCGTTATCTACCCAGCGGTTATGGGGTTCCACTTGCCGTGCTCGTATTGCTGGCGGCTGCAGGAGCTTCGATCGGCCGCGACAGGCGCCGTCCCCGGCGCGCTGCCCTGGCAGAGCTTTCATTGCAAAAACCACCCTCACGCCCAAGGAGGCGAACATGAGAGAGCGAATCAACCGCCACAGCGGAATGGCCGCGCTGGCGATCTCCATCATCGCGCTCGTCGGCTCGACGACGGGACTGGCCAGCGCGGCTCGTCATGCGGTCGTGAGCGCGATAGCCGGCCACCCGATCAGCGCCAAGCCGCGAGCAGGGGGCATTCTGCTGTTGGGCAAAAACCGGAAGTTTCCCGTGGCCGCGATCCCCACGGTCAAGGACTCAAAGACGATCAGCGGCAAGACGCTCGCCGACCTCGAACCAGCCTGTCCGCCGACCGCGGTGGACGTGGGCACATGGTGTTTGATGACCTCTCCCTATCCGGTCACCAATGCCCAAGCGGGACAGAACAATTACTTTTGGGCCAGTCAAGCGTGCGTGAAGATGGGCGGCTATCTACCCACGGCAGCGCAACTGATCGGCGCGGCCGCGCGCGTGAAGCTCGAGTCCACGATTCACGACTCCCAGCTCACAGCCACGATCCCACTCGACCCAAGCGTCGGCCTGAAGGACCAGCGCGAGATGAGCGCCACGCTCGTGACAACGGCCGCCGGCTCAGACGCTGCGGGCTCTGAGGGTGTGAGCGTCGGCTCGACTGGTGATCCACGTACTGGCGAACCAAATCCAGTGCCTTTGCCGGCCGTGCCCGCCCCCTCGACCCTGCAATACGTAACCGTCTACTCGAATGGCACCAAGGGTGGCTTCGCGGGTTCCGAGCCAGTTTCTCAGCCAGAGAGCTTCCGCTGCGCCTTCAACAAGATCCCAGGTGCCAACTCGGCGGAAAATGGCTGATTTCGTGGTGTTCACAAAATCGTCACAGATTGGACGTCATCGAAGATGGACGATGAACACGTGATGACCGAGCCCGCCGCAGTCAGCGAGCCGGTGGCGGCCGCCGAGCCCTGCTCTCAGTGCTCGGCGCCGCTTGCGCCCGACCAGCGCTATTGCCTGCAATGTGGAGCGCCGCGCGCACATGTGAGCGGTCCAATGGGGAGTCTGCGCACGGGTGGCACCACGTCACAGCTCACCGTGGCGGGTGGTGGACAGTCCTCGCCCGATGCTCCCAGTGCTCCGCCGGGCATGCAGCCGCGCCCGCCGCTCTCCCCTGCGCAAACGCCCGGTAGCAACAACACACTCGCTCTGCTTGCGGGCATCGGTGTATTGCTGCTGGCAATGGGCGTAGGCGTGCTGATCGGGCGTGCCGGTGCCGGCTCCCCCAAGGTGCCGCCAGCGCAGGTGATCTCAGTTGGGGGATCCTCAGGCGGCTCGGTTGCCCCAACGACATCCACCCCCACGACGCAAGCACCTACGACTCCCTCGCCGAATACAAAAGAAGCGGCGAAAGCCAAAGAACCTGCGACTCCGGGATCCTCGATAACCAAACCCGCACCGCCGAGCTCCGCCAAGAACCTACGTTCGGGCAAGAGCGGGCAGAGCTATGAGCAGAAGTCCAAGAACCTGCCAAACGTCGTGGGTACATGAACGGACCAGCTGCAGCTGAGACCGCGGGAGTGGTTCAAGGACACGAGCCCGGTTCGGCCCTGCGGCGTCGTCGCGACGAGCTTGCCGAGCAGGTAGCCGAGCTTCACTGGAACCTGGGCGGGCTCACCTATGAGATGGCTATCCGCGACTATTTTCGCCTGGACGTCCTAATCCGGCGCGCCGCGATGCTCCAGGAGCGCGATGCCGAGTTGGCCGAGGTCGAACGGCTGCTGCACATGCAGGAGAGCGGCGCGGCCGGGAACTGCCCGAGTTGCGGCGCCGTGCGTAGCCGTGGAGCCGTCTTCTGTTGGCAGTGCGGCGCACAGGTAATGGAGCGATCCAGAGCCAGCGCCACCAGCGACCACCCAGATGCGAGCGATGACAGCAATAGCCGCGACAACCGCGCAAACCTCGCTGGCGACAGCCACGAAAATGGCACGAACGTTGTTGCAAGCGGCCACGGCAACGACTCGAGCGACAACGGCCACGAGCTCGCGCGCCCCATTCCAGCGGGCTCGTGAAACTCGATCCGTTGCCTCGCTGGGAGCAGCGCTTCGGCTCGCTCCCACTGCCCTCGCCACTGGTGTGGGCTGTCTTGGTGGCAGCCTTCCTGGGGTTTGGCGTCCTGGCAGGGCGAGCTACAGGCCCTGACGCCGTTGGTGCGCTTGCCTCGGCCCGGGCACCCGTGAAGTTGATCCTCGCGCAAGCTTCGGGCGGTGGAGGATCGAGCTCCACCTCACCCAGCGAAGCGAAGCCACCACCGACGCCCCAAGCCGAAACAACCCCGGAACCGTCGCCGACTCGGCCGGCATCCTCGGAACCCTCGAAAAAAGCGGCCGCGAGCGAAAGCTCCTCGTCCTCCTCGGGATCTTCGAACACCCCAGCGAAATCCTCGGGCGGCTCCGGTAAATCCTCGGGCGGCTCGCAGGGATCTTCAAGCGAAGGTGGCTCGAAACCCAAGCTTCCCGCGATCAAGCACGTATTCGTAGTGATGCTCGACGATCAGCCTTATGCGACCGCATTCGGGCCCGCCTCTCAAGCGCACTACCTGACAGGGACGCTCGAGAAGCAGGGGGAGCTGTTGGTGCGTTACTACGGCGTCGCCCACGAAGGTCTCGCCAACGGCATAGCCTTGCTCAGCGGCCAAGGACCGACCGCGGCGAACGCCTCCAACTGCTCTACCTACAGCGAAATCGCACCTACTGGCACTGCCCCACACGGGCAGGTGCTCGGTGCGGGCTGCATCTACCCGTCCTCGACGCCTACCCTCATAGGCCAGCTCGCGGCCAAGCAGCTCACCTGGAAGGCCTACATCGAAGGGATAGACGAAGGCTCAGGCACACCCAGCGCCTGTGCCCATCCCGCCTCCGGTGCAGCCGACCCAAGCGCCTCGCTCTCAGCCGGTGGAACAGCACCCAGCTATCAAACGTGGCGCAACCCGTTCGTGTACTTCGGCTCGGTCGTCGGATCCTCGGCCTGTGCCGGACACGACATTGGAATGAATGGATTGAGGCACGATCTGACGGCGCAAGCAAGCACTCCCAGTCTCTCCTACATTGCGCCCGGGCCATGCCGCGACGGCAACCCGACCCCGTGCGCGCCCGGTAACAGCTCAGGGATGGTGGCGGCAGACTCTTTCCTCAAAACGATAGTGCCGCAAATCCTCGCATCCAAGGCATACAAGAAGGATGGCCTACTCGCAATCACGATCGACAATGCACCCTCCACTGGTGAATACGCAGATTCGAGCTCCTGCTGCTCTCAGCCTCGCTTTCCCAACCTGTCGGCGCCAACAACCACCGCGCTATCGCCGCCTGGAGGTGGACAGGTGGGGTTGCTCTTGCTCTCACCTTTCATCAAAAAAGGCGGTGGGCTTGCCCAGGAACCGTATGACCACTTCTCGCTTTTGGCCACGATTGAGCAATTGTTCGGGTTGAGCCAGCTTGGCTACGCTGGGCTCTCGGAAGTAAAGCCCTTCAGTCCCTCCCTGTTCTCGGGCGGGTAAGGGGTCTGGTTGCCTGCCGCAGCTAAGAGCTGACAGTGATGGTCCCAGACTCGCCCAGTAGACGACCGCTTGCGTCGAATGCCTGAACAGCAAAGTGCGTGGCCGTGCCGGGCACGGTGATGACACTCTCAAAGCCACTCTTGGCGACACCTAGGATGGGGGAGAGCTTGGTTGGGCCGGCTCCGGCCAGCACGCGCCATTCACTCACTCCCGTGGCACCGTTCCAGCTCGCATACACCGTGTCCAGTCCCGCTCCCGTGGACTTGACGACAATCGTGGGACGGTCGACGGGAGTTGCGCTCCACAGGAACTTGTAAGCGCGGTAGGACTGTGCGGGGGCAGGCATGTGCCCCTCGAACACCATCTGCCCGGACGGACTGAACTCGGTGAAGTAAGGCACTTCGCCCCACCCCACGAACGAATCGCCGTTGGCCAAGATCTGATCGTTGCCTTGGCTACCAGTCAGTAGCGAAGGTGTGCGCACATCGCGTCCGACCAAATGGACGGTCCGGTGGCGCCAATCGATTGCGAGGCGGACCGCTCGCGACTCAGAGTGCTTCTTTGGAGCTGCCCCGTCGTCGAAGACCGTGATCGTGTGGTCTGGCTGCCAGCGAGCGTCGTGCTGGTAGGCCATCCCCGTGCCCGCATCCATCTTGAAGGTGGGATTCTTGCCGCCAATCCGCCACAGCACGCGCCCGCTGGTCATGCTCAGGTCGTAGAGGGCTGATGTATTGCGCGAGGAGATCAGCAGGTTGCCGTCGGGGCCGGGGTCGATCGAGTTGAGGTGAAACCAGTCCCACGGCTCGCTGGAAGAGTCGTGCGGGGCCGAGTAGGACTCCGACAAGGCCACATGGCCATAGGAGTGCCACTCAAACATGACCAGGCCTGTCTTGATGTCGATCTCTTGCAAGATCGAATCAACCAACACTCCTTCGCGCGGTCCGCCCCCCGAGGCGAGGTCGGCGTGGATGAGCGTATTGGAGGTTATGAAGGCCGAGCCTTGGGGAGTGATCTGGACTTCGTGGAGGTCTGCCTCATAGCCGTTGCCGGCTTTGATCTGGGCCATAGGTTGGTAGTTCGACCCGTAGACCTCGTCTGCGCCAAAGCCGACTCCCAGATTAGGGATATAGCCTTGCCACCACACGAGCACGGGCTTGCCCTCATAGCGCTCGACTTGGAAGTCCGTCGCGGTCATGCCCTTCGGGACCGGCTTAAACCAAACGAGCTGACCCGAGCCATCGACGATCATCGGGCCAGACTGGCCGGCGCCATGGGCGAAGGTCAAGAAGACGTCACCCGGAGCCGCTTGCGGGGAGTCGTAGTCGATCGAAACGGGTGGAGGTTGAAGTGTCGGCGCCGAAACGAAGCTCTGCGCGGGCGCGGGTGGGGGCGGGGGCGGGGGCGCGCCCGCGGGTTTGGCTTGCGCCGGGTGGGCCGATGACATGTAGTCATAGTTGTCTTGGCGGGCGATCGTGAACTTGCTCGTCACTGGGACGTGACCTATCAGCGCCCTCACGGACACCTGCTCCCCGGCGACGAACGGGCTAGAGGGCAGGAAGCTGGCCCCCGCGGAGCTTGCATAGCCCTTTAGGGGACCAGTGTGTGCGCCGCTGTCCGAGCCCACAACGGACATGTCGTGGATCTTGTCGGGATCGGCGCCCAAAAAGCTGATCTGAGTCTGCGCCGAAGCGTCGCGCGTCCCCTCCAGGGGGGAGACCGTGACCTCGGCTGCGTGCGCCGTTCCCGTCACCAAGAGCAGCGCAATCAGGGCGGCGCTCAGCGTCGCCAGACCGGGCGCAAGGTGATCGGTTGCGACCAGCGATGGGCGCCTGCCAGGGTTCATACTTGCTTTCGCTCCTCCTCCATAAAGCGTTCCCTCCTCGGGGCAGTTTCCCTCCTTACGCATGCTTCGATCGGGATCTTTCGGAAACTCTTCGTAATGGAAACGGAGGTCCACTCAGGTGATCCCGTCTCCGCCCGAAAGACGCGGGCTACAGCGAACACATGTTCGCTGTAGCCATCCGAAGTGACGAGTAGCTTGATTCCCGTCTACGAAAGGGCGGGACCGTCGGCCGGCAACGAGCGGCGGACGGTACCTTGGCGCTAAAGGAGGGCCGATAGATGAGCGGACGCGGCAGCTGCGTCATGACGGGGCAGGAGAAGCAGGCGGAGGGAGCGATCCTCGGTCTGCTTCTCAACTTCGAGGCAGGGAGCCTCTGGTCGGTGGAGGAGGTGCTGCGCCAACTTAGCGCGCCGCGCTTGGAGGTCATCGACGGCTTGGCGAGTCTTCAGGCGGCGGGCTTGATCCATCGAGTCGGTGACTTCGTGTTCGCAACTCGAGCTGCCTCCAGCTTCGACCGGCTCGAGCTTTGAGGCCTTCGCCCGACACCCAATTCTGGCGAAGGCTGTGGTCAGCTGATTCCGTCGAGCAGCTCCGCGGGAGAGGCGAGCCCGAGTCCTCGCGAGAGGATCACGATCGTCTCCAGTCGCGGTGAGCGCTTGCAACGCTCGAGCAGGCTGATCTCTGTGCGGTGAAGATCGCACACGTCCGCAAGTGCCTCCTGGGAGAGCCCGACGCGCGTGCGATGACGGCGCAAGTTTGCGGCGAACTGCTCGCGAACAACCTCCATACCCCACACTGTCGCTGGCCGCAGACGGAAGGTCTACAGACGATCGTCGGCATCTGATTTTGATTGCTGATAACGCGATTCCGAAGGTTATGCAGCCGCCGCGGTGCGCAATTCCTCGTGTGAGGGAGTCGCACGTGTCACCGGCACACCCATTCCTGAGACCTTGCTCGGCAAGTCAAGCCTCAACCAGCGCGCTAGTCGAGGGCTCGGTGTCGAGATGATGATCTCCTCGAAGCCATACATGTTGATCGCGTCTTCGACGGCTGCCACAGGATCGGGATCTCCGACGATGCCCTCCACGGGCATACCAGCGGCTTCGCGCAGAGCCGGCAATGTGTGGTCGAGCTCTCCTCGAGCCTCGGCCGCCGCCTGGTCGTGTGGATCGACGACCTTGTGCAGGCCATGGGTGGTTCTTGGCACGAGCAGCGTAAACGTGCACGGACCGCGCCGCACTCGCTCGCGGATAGCCTCGAGTAGTTGCGGCGTGGCTGAGGTCTTGTGCTCCACGATGAGCACCTTGACCGGGGCTGAGGAATCCATAGCTGGAAGTCCTTTCTAGCTGTACTCAATTTAGTGACCCCGAAAGGGGTCGGCTCTGGCTCTACTACTCCATTACCCTTCCCGCCGTGCGCTTGCACCTATCTGAGGAAAAGATCGAGATCCGCCTCACCCGATTGGAGAAGGTGCTCGGGCTGATGGGCTCCATCAGCGTGCCTCTCACGGACGTCAGCGATGTCCAAGTCGTCGACGATCCGCTCCGCGACGTCATGAGGAGTGGATTGAAGGTCGGCCTGCGACTTCCATGGCTCTACTACGTATGCCGCTCGATTCGCCTCGACCAGGCATGGGCGGTACGCCGTGGTGTCCCGGCCGTCTCCTTCGCGGTTCGTAACCAGGGTGCCTTGGAGCACGTCACGGCCAGCTCTCCCGACGCCTGCAAGCTTGCGGAGCGCCTCACAAGCTGACCGCCGGAAGTGGTGGGGGCAGGATTCGAACCTGCGTAGGCTGAGCCAATCGGTTTACAGCCGATCTCCTTTAACCACTCGGACACCCCACCAGGCGTCCCCGGCAACGAGCCGCGGGCGAGCACCTGATTGTAATGCTTGATCGAGCTACAAGGCCGGCCCGAGTCGGGGCTTGCCGCGGAGCCGGCTCAGCTCAGCTCGCCTCGCGCAGCTCCTGGGCCTCGGGCGCCGTTTGCAGCTTCTTGAGCGTGCGGCTCTCGATCTGGCGAACGCGCTCGCGGGTGATGTTGAATGCCCGGCCGACCTCATCGAGCGTGCGGACGCGGTCGCCGGTGATTCCGTAGCGCATCTCGAGCACCTCGCGCTCGCGGCGCGGTAGAGATGCGAGCACTCGTTCTACGCTCTGGCGGCGTAGTGCTTTGGAAGCAACCTCGAACGGCGATTCAGCCGTATCGTCCTCGACGAAGTCGGCAAGCTCGGAATCTTCCTCGTCACCAACCGGCTTCTCAAGCGAGACAGGAAGCTGTGCCATGCGCAGCATCTCGCGCACCTCCTGGGCGGTGCATTCGACCTCGGCGGCTATCTCGGCGGGCGTTGGGTCGCGGCCGAGCTGCTGAATGAGTGAGCGCTCGGCGTATACAACCTTGTTGAGCCGGTCCACCATATGCACAGGGATGCGGATCGTCCGGCCCTTATCGGCAATCGCGCGGGTGACCGCTTGACGGATCCACCATGTGGCGTACGTGGAGAACTTGTAGCCGCGGCGGTAGTCGAACTTCTCTACGGCACGGATCAAGCCAAGCGAACCCTCTTGAATCAGATCAAGGAAGTTCATGCCGCGGCCTAGGTAACCCTTGGCGATCGACACGACGAGGCGCAGGTTGGCCTCGATCATGTGCTGCTTGGCGGCCACGTCGCCACGTTCGATGCGCTTGGCCAGACAGACCTCCTCTTCAGCCGAAAGCAGTGGCACACGGCCGATCGAGCGCAGGTACAAACGCAACGAGTCGATGCTCGGCTCGGCGCCCAGGTCGAGTTCGGCGCGGCGGATCTCCTCCAGGCGGGAACGCAACGTCATCTGGTCGAACTCGACCTCGTTCTCCCCCATGTCGACCGCGGCAGTGTCCGTGGCCATTAGTAGCCCCTCAGTATTCGTACTCACGTCGGACCCCCCCAGGATCCATGCATCTCCCCGTCGGAGCGACCAGCTCCGACCTCCCTGACCTAACTACGTTCCTCCTATGCGATTCCGTTTTGGCGTGGCAGTCCTTTGCACGGTCCGGGCCCAATCCCGATCTACCTCCCCTGGCGCCTCCAAGCTATGTGCGGAGTGATACCAGATATGGAGGTCGTGGGCGCCGGTTGTCGAACGCGCAGGCAGAAAAATGCAATAGTATCTGTATACGTATTCACTATCGCAATTCGTAAATAAATACGCATAGCTCGTTACTCCACCTATCGCCAACCACAGGTGGGCAGATTTCAGATTAAGCCTCTAGGCTTGCCAGCGAGGTGCCCATAACGATGCGCTCAACTCCATCGCTCTCGCCAAACGCCACCGGTGACGACGTCCAGGCGCGAATGCCGTCTGTTCCGATCGGCCTCTCACGCGTGGGAGTAACCGGAGTGGAGAAGGTAATCCGCATTCGCGAGGAGCTGTTCTTCGCGCGCCTGGAGTGTTTCGTCGACTTGGGCTCAGCCCAGAAGGGCGCCCACATGTCGCGCTTTGAGGAGGTAGTCAACGAGGCGATCGGCGAGGTCGTGCTCAAAGAGTCGCCTTTTCGCGCGGAGACGCTTGCCCAGCAGATCGCTGAGCTGGTGCGCAAGCGTCAGGATGCCGAGCGCGCCGAGGTGATGATCGAGGCGCGTTATCCCGAGCACAAGCCGGCTCCCGTGTCGGGAGTGCGCACCCAAGAGATCTACACGCTCTACGGCCGAGCCGTGGCCTCCAAGCGCGGGACTCGCCGCATGGTGGGAGTGTCGGCGACCGGTATGACCGCATGCCCATGCGCACAGGAGCTCGTGGCTGCCCGCGCCGCTGAGCGATTGCGGGCCGACGAGTTCACCGAGGAGCAGATCGAGCGAGTCTTCGAGCACGTGCCGGTGGCAACCCACAATCAGCGCGGGCTCGGCACGCTCCACATCGGGTGCTTGGAGGAGTGCGACGCAGAGATCGATGCTTCGGCCTTGCTTGCGATCGTCGAGGGCTCGATGTCCTCGGAGATATACGAGCTAATGAAGCGCTCAGACGAGGTGGAGGTCGTGGAAAAGGCCCACCGCCGCCCGCGCTTTGTCGAGGATTGCGTGCGCGAGATGATCGCGGGGGTGGTCGCCCGCTTCCCCGAGCTCGATGGTGCCAGCTTCGTCTCAGCCCGTCAGGAGAACCTGGAGACGATCCACCAACACAACGTCGTGGCCGAACGTCACGGCCTCATGTCCGAGTTGCGCCACGAGGTTCAGATGGAGGGCCCACCCCTGTCGCATCAGACGAAGCTGGACGAGTGGCTTGACGGAAGTAGTCAAGGCCCGACAAGACCGTGACCGCGACCATCAGGTAGACGAGCAAGGACACCCACAGCGGCGCGGGGTACACAGCGATCACTGCAAGGATGGCGGCGATCTGAACGCACGTCTTGACCTTGCCGAACATCGAGGCTGAGATCACAACGCCCGACTGGCCGGCATTTACGCGCAGCATCGTCACCGCAAGCTCACGCGCGATGATCACCATCGCTACCCATCCTTCCAAGCGGTGCAGGGAGACAAGGCAAAGCAAGGCCCCCACGATCAAGAGCTTGTCGGCCAGCGGGTCCATTAGCTTTCCGAACGTCGTGACCGAGTCCCGCGAGCGTGCCAGATAGCCGTCTACGAAGTCGGTGAGCGATGCCAGCGCGAACACGACAGCGGCAAGCACATCGCCTGAAGGCGTGTTGCCAAGCAAGGCGACCACCAACACCGGCACCAGCATGATGCGCAGGACCGTCAGCACATTGGGGAGGTTCAAGGGAATCATCAGACCATCCATTATGTCCGTAGCGGAACGACACCGCCCTGCGCGCGTAGGGCCTACGCGCGCAGGGCGTATGTACAGGTGCAATGTGTACCTGTACGGGCCGTTGCGCTCGGGCCTGACGACGCCTGACATGGGCCATCCGGGATTGCGGCCTCCGGCCCGATAGGGTGTGCTCGATGCCCCTGGTTCCGATGGTCATAGAGCGCACCGCACGCGGCGAGCGCGAGTTCGACATCTTCTCGCGCCTGCTCAACGAGCGAATCATCTTCTTGGGCACCCCGATCGAAGATCAAGTTGCCAATCTCGTGGTCGCCCAGCTATTGCACCTGGAGTCCCAGGACCCCGAAAAGGACATTTCGATCTACATCAACTCCCCCGGCGGCAGCGTCTACTCAGGTCTTGCGATCTACGACACGATGAAGTTCGTCAAGCCAGACATCCACACGATGTGCGTCGGCGTGGCCATGTCGATGGGCTCATTGCTGTTGGCTGGTGGCACCAAGGGCAAGCGCGCTGCCTTGCCGAACTCTCGCATCCTGATCCATCAGCCTTCGGCAGGCTTCGAAGGTCAGTCGACCGATATCGAGATCCATGCGCGTGAGATCCTCAACGTGAGGGAGCGCCTGGACGACATCTATGCGGAAAACACAGGCCTCTCTAAAGAGCAGGTGCGCGAAGACATGGAGCGTGACCGCTTCTTCACCGCCGAGCAGGCGCTCGAGTACGGTCTGATCGATCGGGTGCTCGACAGCCACTAAGCGGCATCCGGCCGCGGGCGTCTCCCATGGCTCGTCTCACTGCGCTCGAGCGCGTCACGCTGGCCCTTGTTGCCGTTCTCACGGCGCTTGCCGGAGCGGCTAACTATCAGACCTGGGCACCGGTTCCGCGCTTTGCCATCGCAACGCTCGCGCTAGCTGGCCTGGCTTGGGTTGTGTCCTTCGCGACTGAGCAGCTCGGAGAGCGCTTTGGGCCGGCTGTGACGGGAATGATGCAGTCCACGCTCGGCAACCTGCCGGAGTTGTTCGTGGTGGTGTTCGCCTTGCAGAAGGGCGAGCTCGTGGTCGCCCAGACGGCGATCATAGGCTCGATCTTCGCCAACGCGATGCTCGTGCTTGGGTTGGTGATCGTGGTTGGCGCACGTCGCGCCCCCGACGGGGTGATGCGCTTTTCCCACCGCCTTCCGCGCGATACGGCGACCCTCCTACTCGTCGCCGTATTCATCATTGTCCTGCTCGGCCTTTCGCTTGCTTCGCACGATCCGGCCAGCCATCACGTCAAGGTGATTTCGGCGGTAGGTGCGGTGAGCTTGCTAGTCGTATATCTCGCCTGGGTCATTCCCTACCTGCGTTCTGACGCGCTTCCCACGGGGCAAGATGGGCCAGGCAAGGGCGCGGTCGGCACGAGTCAAGGGCCTAGCGGGGTTGATGTCGACTCACCAACCGGGACCCATGGCCCGCGGCTGAGCCTGTCGCTCACACTGATATTGCTGCTCAGTGCAGGCGTTGCCTCAGCGTTTGTCTCCGACTGGTTCGTAAGCGCGCTCTCGCCCGCGATCGTGCAACTGAATATCTCTCAAGCCTTTGCCGGTTTGGTAATCGTGGCGATTGCTGGGAACGCGGTGGAGAACACAACTGGGATCGTGCTCGCCTGGAAGGGGCGCTCGGATCTTGCGATCTCAGTCGTCAAGAACTCTGTCGCCCAGATCGCCGCGTTTCTGTTTCCGCTGCTCGTGTTGATCTCGTTCCTACTTGCAACCACGCTCACTTTTGCCTTGGCGCCGGTCTACATCGGGGCGTTTTTGGTGATGGCGCTCGCTATGTGGCAGGTTACGGCGGATGGAGAAGCGGCCGCGTTCGAGGGCTGGGCACTTGTGGCCTTGTATGTGATCCTCGCCACGCTCACGCTGTTCGAGTAGTGGGATCGCTCGCTCAGGCGGTACGACTCGCAGGCAGTTAGGCTTGCGTGGCGATGCACCTAGCCACGTTTCTCACACCCGAGAGCTTCTCACCACGTGCCGGAGAGGTGCGCGGAGAGCAGGTAGTCGCCTTCGCCCAGGGCATCACCGTGCTCGACCGTCTGCGCACGCCAGGACCGCCCGCGGACGGCCCCTCGTTCGCGCTGGCCGACGTGACACTGCTTGCGCCAATACCCACGCCACGGGCGATCTTCGGTATCGGGATGAACTATGCCGACCACGTCGCTGAGCTTGGCGCCACCCCGCCCGATGTGCCGCTGGTGTTCATGAAGCTACCCTCCTCCTCTGCGCCACCCAACGGATCGGTGCGTTGCCCGCAGGTGGTCAAACGGCTCGACTACGAGGGCGAGCTTGCAGTGGTGATGGGCGCGGACGGCAAGGTTGGCGGATATGCCGTGGCCAATGACCTCACTGCACGCGACCTACAGGGGCGTGAGCCACAGTGGACCAGGGCCAAGGGCGCCGACGCCTTCTGTCCCTATGGTCCGTGGATCACGACCGCCGAGGAGATCCCCGACCCGGATGCGCTATGGCTGCGAACGTGGGTAAACGGGGAGTCGCGCCAGAACTCCTCGACCTCGAATCTGATCTTCAAGATCCCCGAGCTGGTCGAGTTCATAGGGCAGGCGTGCACCTTGGAGGCCGGTGATCTGATTCTCACGGGAACTCCGAGCGGAGTGGGCATGGGCCTCGACCCGCCGCGTTTCCTCGGCTCCGGGGACGTGGTTCGGATCGAGATTGAGCGACTCGGCGCGATCGAGCACTCGATCGTCTGATCTGGCTTGGCTGCCCCGGGCCGAGAGGGACCGTCGATCCACCGCTGCGCCGAGCGTCCCTCCGCGCTAGACTTCCCAGCTCGCGCTTGACTATGGTCCGGCGCCGTCGTCGACAACCACGCAGGGAATAACTATGGCTCGCGGAGACGTTCGGATCGCTATCACCCTCGCCTGCGAGGAGTGCAAGCATCGCAACTACCAGACAAACAAGAGCAAGCGCAACAACCCCGACCGGGTGAGCTTGCGCAAGTACTGTCGCTGGTGCCGTCGGCACACCAGCCACCGGGAGACCCGCTAGCGCGGGAGCGCTGCTGTGGCCCGTGATCGCAAGCGCGCAAGGCAACGCCGCTCAAGGCCCATACGTGAGGGTGCAGCCGTTCCATCTCAGAACCGGCCGGTTCGTGCTGACCTTCCGGCGGCCCTATCCCACTCTGGAGACGTCGACGAGTTCGACGCCGCACTCATTCGCGGTGCAGGCGGAGTCCCCGTTGAGCAGCAGGCAGAGCCTCAGAATGGCGATGGCTCCTTGGATACGCCGCCAGCCGAGCTCGTCTCGGCAAATGGGGGAGGAGGTCGCCGTGGAAGTGGACCGGAGACCGCTGAGGAAGCGTTCGGTGATGGTTCGGCTCCCGAGGGTGGCCAGCTTGTTCGCAAGCCGACCCAGCCACTCCATCGTCGGGCGGTCGGCTTCCTGCGGGCCAGCTGGGCCGAGCTTCAGCGAGTACAGTGGCCCGACCGTCGTCATGTCACGCAGGCCACGACTGTCGTCATTGGCTTCGTGGCCGTCGCAGGCGTCTATTTGGGCATCGCCGACTGGGCTGCCCAAAAGATCGTCAACTTCATTCTCTGACTCTGACGTCCGATGACCTGCGCA
Source organism: uncultured Solirubrobacterales bacterium (assembly GCA_963746645.1). GTDB lineage: Bacteria > Actinomycetota > Thermoleophilia > Solirubrobacterales > Solirubrobacteraceae > Palsa-744. The sequence goes on along the minus strand of CAVVBQ010000005.1, from coordinate 1,250,978 downwards.
TCTCGGCGTCCTCACTCGCTCGTGCGCAAAGCACACTTCGCTCGCTGCGTTCTTGACCTGCTTGGTCATCGGACGTCAGAGCGCTAAGCGCGATACCGTCCCGCTTCGTCCCGTCCCCGTCCACCCTGTCTTGTCCTGTCTTATCCATCAACTTGAGCTGTCAGGAACCTGAATGTTTCGTTGGTATGTCGTCAACACCTACTCCGGTCACGAGAACAAGGTCAAGCACAATCTCGAGCACCGCGTCGTGTCTCTCAACCAGCAACGCGCTGTGCGCCAGGTCGTTGTCCCCACCGAGTCCGTCTCGGAGATGAAGGACAACCAGAAGGTCACAGTCGAGAAGCGCACCATGCCCGGCTATGTGCTCGTCAACATGGAGCTCAACGAGGACTCGTGGGGCGTTGTGAAGGGAACCCCTGGCGTCACTGGGTTCGTGGGCTCCTCGCAGGAGCCCGTGCCGCTTACTCAGGTTGAGGTCGACCGACTGCTCCACAAGGAGGTCGCCACGGCGCCGCGCACGCGCGCTCAGTTCGCGATCGGCGAGACCGTCAAGGTGGTGTCAGGACCGCTGTCGGACTTCTCCGGAGAGATCTCCGAAATCAACGACGACGCCGCCAAGCTCAAGGTCCTGGTATCAATCTTCGGTCGCGAGACACCTGTAGAGGTGGGCTTTGACCAGGTAAAGAAGCTCTAGGCTGGGATAGACATGGCTAAGAAGGTTTTGACAACGATCAAGCTGCAAGCACGCGGCGGACAAGCAAGTCCGGCTCCGCCCGTTGGCCCTGCCTTGGGCCAGCACGGCATCAACATCATGGAGTTCTGCAAGGCCTTTAACGCGCAGACGCTCTCCGAGACCGGCACGATCATTCCCGTAGTGATCACGGTGTATGAGGACCGCTCGTTCACGTTCGTGACGAAGACTCCTCCGGCCGCGGTCTTGATCCGCCAGGCACTGAAACTGGAGAAGGGTTCGGGCGAGCCCAACCGCAACAAGGTGGGCACTATCACCGACGCCCAGCTGCGTGAGATCGCCGAGCGCAAGCTCCCCGACCTCAACGCCCACGACGTCGACGAAGCGGTCAAGATCATCGCGGGCACAGCTCGCTCCATGGGCGTGGACGTGGCCGCATGAGCGCTCACGGACGTCGTCACAGAGAGGGTCTTGAGAAGGTGGACCGCGAGCGCGAGCATGCTCCCGCTGAGGCGGTGGCTTTGGTCAAGAGTCTTGCCAACACCAAATTTGATGAGTCGGTGGAGCTCCATGTGCGTACCGGCCTGAACGTGCGCCATGCCGACGAGCAGCTACGTGGCACGATTGCCCTGCCCAACGGACTTGGTAAGGACGTCAAGGTCATAGTGTTCGCTCAAGGCGACAAGGCACGCGAAGCCGAGCAAGCTGGAGCCGACGTGGTCGGCGCGGAGGACTTGGCCAAGCGCATCGAGGAGGACGGCTTCGATGACTTCGACGTGGCGATTGCCACGCCTGACCTGATGTCGATCGTTGGTCGTCTCGGGCGCATCCTCGGTCCATCCGGCAAGATGCCAAACCCCAAGGTGGGCACCGTCACCATGGACGTGGCCAAAGCGGTCGAGGACTCCAAGTCCGGCAAGGTGGAGTACCGCACCGATCGCACGGCCATCGTGCACATGGTGATCGGCAAGGCATCCTTCGACGAGCAACGTTTGCTGGAGAACTATGCGGCCGTGGTCGAAGAGCTGATCCGCGCAAAGCCTTCGGCAGCGAAGGGTCGCTACTTGCGCACCATCACGCTCACCTCCACCATGGGTCCTGGGGTCAAAGTCGATCCGGCCCGTACCCGTAACATCCTCGAAGAGGCAGCAGCGGCCTGATTTAATCCACGGCTCACCGCCCGAGACCCCCGGCGCCGTCAAGGCGGCAGAAGACCGGGGCAGGTGGAGCGAGCGAAAGCGGTTCACTCCCGCTCTCGGCGCCCTCCTGTATGCGGGCGCCTGAGTTTCCAAGAGAGCAAGGGATGAGATGAACCGAGAGCAGAAGGCAGCGACGATAGAGGCGCTCGCAGCGGAGATCGATAGGTCGGACGCCGTGTTCGCGGTGGACTACCGCGGCATCTCCGTTTCCCAGGCGGCCGAGCTGCGAGCCAAGTTGCGCGAAGCCGATGCCACCTTCACGGTGGTCAAGAACTCGCTGACTGAACGTGCCGCTGACCAGGTTGGTGCCGAGTCACTCAAGCCTTTGCTCTCGGGTCCCACCGCGCTTACGTTCGTGCGTGGCGATGCCGCCATGGCCGCCAAGGCGATCGCCGATCAGACGCGCACTACACAGCTGCTCCCGTTCAAGGGTGGCTTGATGGATGGCGACGTACTCGATGCCGACCAGATCCGGGCGATCTCGCGTCTACCTTCGCGCGAAGCGCTCTACGGTCAGCTCGTCGGGATCGTTGCTTCCCCCATCTCCGGCCTTGTACGAACGCTGGGTGGCCTTGTGGGTGGTCTTGCCGTCGCGCTCGGACAGGTGCGCGAGAAGAAGGAGTCTGGCGAGATTCCTGCTGGCGAGCCCCCTGCGGCAGTGGCTGCTCCGGTCGAGCAGGAGCAGGCTCCCGCGGCCGAGGCTCCCGCAGAGGAGCAAGCTCCCGCGGTCGATGCCCAAGTGGAGGAGACCCCGCCGGCCGACACGCCTGGGGAGACGCCAGAGCCTGAGCAGAGCGCAGATGCTCCGGTCCCAGAGCAGGAGACAGCCGACGAGTCGCCGGCCACGATAGAGCCGGCCGCCGAGGAGGCTCCAGCTGAGGAGGCCTCGAGCACAGATCAAGCTGAGTCGGCATCGGAGCCGGCACAAGACGACAACAAGACGGACGCTTCGGAGCAAGAGACCGAGAGCGCCGAAGCGACCAAGGAGGACTGACAGATGGCAACAAGCACACAGGACTGGATAGAGGAGCTCAAGGGCATCTCCGTGCTCGAGCTCGCTGAGCGCATCAAGGCGCTCGAGGAGGAGTTCGGCGTTTCAGCGGCGGCGGTTGCGGCCCCAGCGGCGGCAGCAGCGGGCGGTGGCGGCGACGCGGGCGCTGAGGATGAAGGCCCGACCACCGTCGACGTGATCCTGGCAGCGGCCGGCGACAAGAAGATCCAGGTGATCAAGGTCGTGCGTTCCGCCACTGGGCTTGGCCTGAAGGAGGCCAAGGCGCTCGTCGATGAGGCACCCAAGCCCGTCAAGGAGGGCATCGAGCGCGAGGAGGCCGACAAGCTCAAGGCCGAACTCGAGGAGGCCGGGGGCAGCGTCGAGTTGAAGTAAGTAGTCGCACTCGAGGATCCATGCTGGAGAAGCATCCGATCAGGATCAAGCTGAAGGCCCCGTGTGGCCTGCTTGCGACCACGCTGCTCGTGGTCTGGGTTACCGCGTGCGGGGGAGGAGCGAAGGACACGAGATTCTCCCCCGCACGCAGCAACTCCACGAAGTTGTCGTTCAACTCGGGATTGAGCCCGAGCCATGCCGTTAGTGACTACGACACAGACGACTATACGGCCAGCGATGACGCCGACGACGATGACAGCACCGGTCACTTAGATAGCGATGGCGACTCGGACAACCCGAGTGGTGGCATCTATGACAGCGATGACACGAACCTCGCGAACTACAGTCATTCTGCGAGCGTGACCGAAACGCGTGTGGTCGCCCTCCTGGTGAGACGCTATCTCGTGGACGCCGCAGCAGCGGATGGCACGAAAGCCTGCTCCATGCTTCTCGCAAGCGTCGCCGGGACGGTCCCCGCCGTTCTGGGTGGAGTGGGCGAGCCCCCCTACTCCCGCGGAAAGACCTGCGCTGAGGTCCTCTCGAAAATATTCCGTTTCTACCACGGGCAACTCACCGTGGAGGCCCAAGTACTGCGGGTGCTCAGAGTCGGTGTGAAGGGCGACAAGGGGCTTGCATTGCTCACAGCCAAGACGAGGTCCAGGTTCCCCGAGCGTGTCATTGCGCTGCAGCGTGAACACGGGACTTGGAAGATCGACGGAGTGCTCGATCAGGAAGAGCCATAGAGACTTACTGTCACGACGGTGCGGGCAGGAGCTCGCTGTTGTTTGTGGCGAGCGTGCAACAGGGTGGCCGCGCGCTATAGCGGGGTCTTCGAGCCAGTGTTCCCGCTAGGATCGTCCCGGTAGGAGGGTTGTCAATAAAGAAAGGGAGCTGTTGGGGATATGAAGCCGCTACTCGCGCTGTTCGCAAGCGCGCTGCTCACCGTCGGAGCGACCGCGTGTGGGGGCGGGAGCGAAACAAGCACGAGCATGCCGTCCACAACCACGGCCCCAGCCACAACGACCATAACGACCGCTGCCAGCGCTCCTTCTGGGACCACGGCTACCACAGCGACCACGAGCACCACGCCGGCGCCGCACACTCCGAGCACCGCCGGGACCGGTTCCAGTAGCGAAAGATCGAGTTCGGCGTCTGCGCTTGCCAAGCGCTACCCGCACGGTGATGACAGCATCCAAACTTTCGGGAACGAGGCGGGCGTTGCCGAAAAGCAGGCTGTAACGGCCACTGTCAAGCGCTATTACGCCGCGGTTGCCGCGGGCGATGGTGCCAGTGCGTGCGCGTTGCTGTCCCCGGGATTGTCGAAGTCCATTATCCAAAGCCTCGGTCACTCAGCGGTGTTGCGTGGCAAGGGTTGTGCGGGCATTCTGGCGTTGCTGTTCAAGCATGGCTCCGCCCAGTCCGGGGCCTCGCTCGCGGACATCGAGGTGACGGGTGTTCGCATCAAGGGCGACCGTGGCTTCGCGCTGCTGCACTCCAAGACGATGCCTTCGGGAGAGATCTCGGTAGACCGCGAAAATGGTGCCTGGAAGGTGGGTGCTTTGATCGGCGGGGCGCTGCCTTAGGCCTGCTCGTCGCGGGGCGCCTCTGAGCGTGCGTTCCCGAGCCTTAGCGCGGCAGTCGGATTTCTGGCGAAAACGGCAATCGTCAGGTACAATCCGCCGGCTGGCCGATAGTCGCAGCCACCCAATTTGAAGTCGGCGCCGCGCCACATACGCGGTCGTCAGGGGTGGGGTCCGTGAGCGCTGGCTGCCCCGGTTGAGGGCGCCGATAGTCTGTGCTATCTTTGGTGGTCGCGCGTTTGCGCCCGCCTTTGCCCGTTTCTCGCCCTCCGAAGGAGTCATTTCTTGGCTGCTGTTGATGCTCTCCGGACGCGCCGGACTTTCGCGCGTCTGAACAAGTCTGTCGACGTACCGAACCTCATCGATATCCAGCGCCGCTCTTTTTTGTGGCTCACCGATCCCCAGAAGGGTGGCTTGCGGGAGACGATCGACGACATCTCGCCGATCGAGGACTACACCGGCAATCTCGCCGTCCAGTTCGGCGAATTCGTTTTCGACGAGCCGGTTGCCTCACTTGAGCAGTGCCGCGAGAAGGACCTCACCTACGCGCGTCCTTTGACAGTCACGGTTGCGTTCATCAACCGCGAGACTGGCGAGATCCGCGAGCAGTCGGTCTTCATGGGCGACTTCCCGTGGATGACCGAGCGCGGCACGTTCGTAATCAACGGCACCGAGCGCGTTGTAGTCACTCAGCTCGTGCGCTCTCCTGGCGCCTACTTGATGGAGCCAAAGGACCGCGAGAAGCAGGTCTTCATCGCCAACCTTATGCCCGCCCGTGGCTCATGGCTGGAGCTCGAGATCGACAAGAAGGGCAAGATCTTTGTCCGTATCGATCGCAAGCGCAAGCTGCCGGTCACGGTCCTGCTCCGCGCGATGGGATACGCGACCGATGAGGAGATCCTGCGGCTGTTCGACAACTCGCTCTACATCCGCAACACGATCGACGCTGACACCGAGCAGACCAGGACCGAAGAGGGCGCCTTGATCGAGCTGTTCAAGAAGCAGCGTCCAGGTGAGCCGCCGAGCGTGGAGAACGCCAAGGCTTTGCTCAACCAGCTGTTCTTTGACCCCAAGCGTTATGACCTCACCAGGGTTGGTCGCTACAAGCTCAATTCGCGTCTCGGTCTCGACATTGACATCGACACGCGCACGCTCACCCACGACGACATCCTCGCGCTCGTCAAGGAGCTCGCCTCGCTGCCCAAGATCCTCGGCATGCCCGAGGAGCCGGAGATCGAGATCAAGGACTACGCGGCCGAGGCGATGTCGATGCCGCGCGAGCCCGTCGATGAGCACCTCGATGAGTACGAGCACTTCGGCAACCGCCGCTTGCGCACCGTCGGCGAGCTAATCCAAGAGGCATTCCGGATCGGGCTCTACCGCATGGAGCGCGTCGTACGCGAGCGCCTCACCACCGAGGACGCCGACACGATCACGCCGCAGACGATCATCAACATTCGCCCTGTGGTTGCTGCGCTGAAGGAGTTCTTCGGCTCCTCTCAGCTCTCGCAGTTCATGGACCAGACCAACTCGCTGTCGGGCCTCACGCACCGGCGCCGCCTCTCGGCGCTGGGCGCGGGTGGGCTCACCCGCGAGCGTGCCCCGATTGAGGTGCGCGACGTGCACCCGACTCACTACGGGCGCATGTGTCCGATCGAGACCCCCGAGGGTCCGAACATCGGGTTGATCGGCTCGCTGTCCTCGTTCGCTGAGGTTTCCGAGTACGGCTTCGTGACTACGCCCTACCGCGTCGTAAAGGACGGGGTGGCGACTGAGGAGATCGTGCGCCTGGATGCAAACCAGGAGGAGGAGCAGCTGATCGCCCAGGCCAACACGCCGATCGATCCCAAGACGGGCAAGCTGCTCGAGAAAGACATCCTGTGTCGTACGCAGGCCGGTCAGTACGTGACGGTTACCCCCAAGGATGTGGACCTGGTCGACGTCTCGCCCGAACAGATCTGGTCGGTCGCCACCGCGATGATCCCGTTCCTCGAGCACGACGACGCCAACCGCGCGCTGATGGGTTCGAACATGCAGCGCCAGGCGGTTCCGCTGCTGAAGACCGACGCGCCGCTGGTCGGTACGGGCATGGAGCGCCGCGCGGCACTCGACACTGGTGACGTGCTCTTGGCGCGCAACGCCGGCACGGTCGACTTCATCGACGCCAACCGGATCGTCATCGAGACCTCCGAAGGCAAGGACGAGTACGAGCTACAGAAGTTCATGCGCTCCAACCAGGGCACCCTGATTCATCACAAGCCCCTGGTCGGCTCGGGACAGAAGGTCAAGGCTGGCGACGTGCTGGCTGATGGCTCCTCGACCGATAAGGGCGAAATGGCGCTCGGCAAGAACCTGATGGTCGCCTTCATGTCCTGGGAGGGCTACAACTTCGAGGACGCGATCATCCTGTCCAAGCGCCTCGTCCAAGACGACGAGCTCACCTCGATCCACATCGAGGAGTATGAGATCGACGCGCGCACGACCAAGCTCGGCGACGAGGAGATCACACGCGACATCCCCAACCGCTCGGAGGAGTCGCTGCGCAACCTCGACGACCGCGGCATCGTGCGCGTCGGCGCTGAGGTTGCTTCTGGTGACCTACTCGTCGGCAAGGTCACGCCCAAGGGTGAGACCGAGCTGACAGCCGAGGAGAAGCTAATCAGGGCGATCTTCAAGGAGAAGGCGCGTGAGGTCAGGGACACCTCTTTGAAGGTGCCCCACGGTGAGGGTGGCGTCGTCATCGACGTGATGACCTTCAGCCGTGACGAGGGTGATGACCTGCCGCCCGGGGTCAACGACCTCGTGCGGGTGTTCGTGGCCAAGAAGCGCAAGATCTCCGAGGGCGACAAGCTCGCGGGTCGTCACGGTAACAAGGGTGTGATCTCCAAGATCGTCGACCAACAGGACATGCCGTTCCTGGAGGACGGCACCCCGGTTGACGTGATCCTCAACCCGCTCGGTGTTCCGAGCCGTATGAACGTGGGTCAGATCCTCGAGACCCACCTCGGCTGGGCCGCCGCTCAAGGTTGGTATGACGACGGCACCGAGGCCTACAACGAAGCCCACACCAACGGTGGCAACAAGCGCGTATACGTGGCTACGCCCGTGTTCGACGGGGCCACCGTTGAAGACGTGGACACAGCCTTGGTCAAGTGGCAGGACGCGCATGAAGGCCGCATCCGCATGGACGTGGACAAGTCGCGTCGTGTGGGCGAGCAGGCGTCGGGCAAGATGACCCTGTTCAACGGTCGCACGGGCGAGCCTTTCGAGGAACAGGTCACCGTTGGGTACATGTACATCCTCAAGCTCCTGCACCTCGTCGACGACAAGATCCACGCGCGCTCGACCGGGCCTTACTCGCTAGTCACCCAGCAGCCGCTGGGAGGCAAGGCGCAGTTCGGTGGTCAGCGCTTCGGCGAGATGGAGGTGTGGGCCTTGGAGGCGTTCGGCGCCGCCTACACCTTGCAGGAGATGCTCACGATCAAGTCCGACGACACGGTTGGGCGCGTCAAGGCCTACGAGGCGATCGTCAAGGGCGAGAACATCGCCGAGCCCTCGATCCCCGAGTCCTTCAAGGTGCTGCTCAAGGAGATGCAGTCCTTGGCACTCGACGTGGGCGTCGTATCCGAGGAGGGCCAGCACACCGAGCTGCGCGACGAAGACGACGATCTTCTACGTGCCGCAGAGGAGCTTGGCATCGATCTCTCCGGCGTTAGGGCCCCCACCGGCGAGCTCGGCAGCGAGGTCGTCCCAGAGGAGGTCGAGGCAGAGGGATCCGCTGAGGCCGAGGTCGACGGCGATTCTGGAGATGACAAAGACGATGATCTCGACGTAGCGATCGACGTAGAGGGCCTAATCGAGGACGGAATCAACCTCGATGCGCTCGATGGCGCGGAGGACGTGCCGATCGAGGATCCGGTACCGGACACCGAGACATAGTCGCCAGCGACACCTCCCGCCCTCCGGCGGGAGGCCAACCGGGCCAAGCCACCAAACGGGTGGTGGCGAGAAGGCCCCGGGTCGCGTCCAGTGAGACCCGATCACTACCCCGTTTCACCCGCGAGCGAAAGCGCACCAGATGATCGACATCAATAATTTTGACGCCATCGAGATCAGTCTCGCCTCCTCCAAGCAGATCCGTTCCTGGAGCTCCGGCGAGGTGACCAAGCCCGAGACAATCAACTACCGCACGCTCAAGCCCGAGAAGGATGGCTTGTTCTGCGAGCGCATCTTCGGTCCCACCAAGGACTGGGAGTGCTACTGCGGCAAGTACAAGCGCGTGCGCTACAAGGGCATCGTGTGCGAGCGCTGTGGCGTCGAGGTGACGCGTTCGAAGGTTCGTCGCGAGCGCATGGGCCACGTTGATCTCGCTGCTCCCGTCTCCCACATCTGGTTCTTCAAGGGCGTTCCCTCTCGCATCGGCTACCTCTTGGACATGGCTCCCAAGGAGCTCGAAGAAGGTGCTCTATTTCGCGGCTTCAATCGTCACCTGGGTGGACGATGAGGCTCGCTCCAAGGATCTCGACTCCCTGGAGAAGGAGGTCAACAAGGTCCTCGACTCCTATGCCGCCGAGCTCGAGGAGCGCGTGCTCGAACTGCGCGAGTCGCTCGCTCGCCGCGAGAAGTACATGCAGACCGGCAAGCAGACGTCCTTCGACGACGAAGACCACCTGTGGGCCGACTCGCTCGACCTCAATCTCTCGAAGATCTCTGATGAGGAACGCGAGAAGCTGATCAAGGAATTGAACAAGACCTTCGAGGCCGACATCGCCGACACCGAAGCCTACGTCGAGGACGGGGCTGAGCGGATGCGCAACGTTTGGGAGCTCTTCAAGACGATGGAGCCCAAGCAGATCGAGCATGATGAGACCACCTTCCGCGAGCTCAAGGAGCGCTTCGGCTCCTCCTATGGCTTCGGCGAATACTTCCGCGGTGGCATGGGCGCAGAGGCAATCCGCGATCTGCTTCAGCAGGTTGACCTGGAGGCCGAAAGGACCGAACTGGAGGAGCTGGTTAAGACCGGCAAGGGCCAGAAGCAGGCCCGGGCGGTCAAGCGCTTGAAGGTCGTCAGCGCCTTCATTCAGTCCGGCAACAAGCCCGAGATGATGGTCCTCGATGCCGTCCCGGTGATCCCGCCGGAGCTGCGCCCCATGGTCCAGCTCGACGGTGGTCGTTTTGCCACCTCAGACCTCAACGACCTATACAGGCGTGTCATCAACCGCAATAACCGTCTCAAGCGCCTGCTCGACCTCGGAGCACCCGAGATCATCGTCAACAACGAGAAGCGCATGCTCCAGGAGGCCGTGGATGCGTTGTTCGACAACGGCCGCCGTGGCCGCCCCGTCACGGGACCGGGTAACCGTCCCCTGAAGTCCCTCTCGGACATGCTCAAGGGCAAGCAAGGACGCTTCCGCCAGAACCTGCTCGGAAAGCGCGTCGACTACTCCGGACGCTCGGTCATCGTGGCCGGCCCTTACCTGAAGCTGCACCAGTGTGGCCTGCCCAAGATCATGGCCTTGGAGCTCTTCAAGCCGTTCATCATGGCCCGCCTAGTCGAGCGCAAGTCCGCGCAGAACATCAAGGCCGCCAAGAAGATGGTCGACTCGATGATCGGCGAGGTCTGGGACGTTTTGGAGGAGGTCATCCACGAGCACCCGGTCTTGCTCAACCGTGCGCCCACGCTTCACCGTCTCGGCATCCAGGCCTTCGAACCACTGCTGGTCGAGGGCAAGGCGATCCAGGTGCACCCACTCGTGTGCCACGCCTTCAACGCCGACTTCGACGGCGACCAGATGGCGGTCCACCTGCCGCTCTCAGCCGAGGCCCAGGCGGAGGCGCGCATCTTGATGCTCTCCTCCAACAACATCCTGAGCCCGGCGCATGGAGCGCCGTTGGCAACTCCTACCCAGGACATGATCCTCGGTGCCTACTACCTCACCTACGGGCTCGAAGCAGACGAACTGTCGAAGATCGACAGGACCACCTATGAGCCCCGCCCGCACGTATTCCGCACCGCGCAAGAGGCAGAGCTTTCATATGAGGCCGGTGTGGTGAAGTTGCATGACATCGCTGAGTTCCGTCCCATGGGACGCGAGGGTGGCCACCTCTTGACCACCGTCGGGCGGATCATCTACAACGACCGCATCGAGCGTGCCTTGGCCGAGGCGCTGGGCGACCAGTTCGACGCCACCAAGTACGTGTACGTCAACCAGTCCATGAAGAAGCGCGACACCACGCGCTTGATCGACGCCTTGGTACAGACCTATGGCGCAACCACGATCTCCTTGGTCCTGGACGCATTCAAGGACCTCGGCTTCAAGTACGCCACCCAAGCCGGGATCACGATCTCCAAGAACGACGTCGTCGTCCCGCCCGAGAAGCAGTCGATCCTCGACAAGTACGACAAGCTCGTGGGTGACATCACAGACCAGTACGACATGGGGCTCATAACGCAGGAGGAGCGTCATGAGGCGGTCGTGGAGAAGTGGAACGCGGCCACCGACGAGGTAGCCGAGGCGATGATCGCCAACCTAGACACGCTCAACCCCATCTTCATGATGGCCAACTCGGGCGCTCGTGGTTCCTTCAAGCAGATCCGCCAGCTCGCGGGTATGCGTGGCCTGATGGCCAACCCGAAGGGCGAGATCATCGAGCGGCCGATCAAGGCCAACTTCATGGAGGGCCTATCAGTCCTCGAGTACTTCATCTCTACGCATGGGGCGCGAAAGGGTCTGGCCGACACCGCCTTGCGTACCGCGGACTCGGGCTACCTGACCCGGCGCTTGGTGGACGTCGCCCAAGACGTGATCATCCGCGAGGTCGACTGTGGGACCGACGAATACATCGAGATGACCGTCTGGAACGAGGGTGGAGAGCCCAACGAAAACCTCGTGGGACGCACCGCCGCCCAGCCGATCACCACCAAGCGCGGGCGCATGCTCGCCGAGGGTGGCGAGGAAATCGGACGCCAAGAGCTTGCCGACTTCGTGGAGGCTTTCGCCGACGACTACGAGAAAGACGTAAAGGTAACGGTGCCCGTTCGCTCCGTGCTCAAGTGCAAGGCCCCCAGCGGCGTCTGTCAAGCGTGCTACGCCCGCGCAATGGCCACCGGCCAGACAGCCCAGATCGGCGATGCCGTGGGCATCGTGGCCGCCCAGTCGATCGGCGAGCCCGGTACCCAGCTGACGATGCGTACGTTCCACACCGGCGGTGTCGCCGGCGCGGACATCACGCACGGCTTGCCGCGCGTCGTGGAGCTCTTCGAGGCACGCAAGCCCAAGGGCTTGGCGAAGATCGCCGAGCAGGACGGCATCGTGTCGATCGAAGAGTCAGAGAAGGCCTTGACCGTTGTCATCACCGACGAGGCGGGTGAGGAGCACCGCCACGCCTTCCCGCGACGCACGCGGCTATACGTGACCGAGGGTAAGAAGATCGAGGCGGGAACGCAGCTCAACGAGGGTTCGCTCTATCCGCACGAGCTCCTAGCGATCCGAGGACGCACCGAGACCGAGCAGTACTTGGTCAAGGAGGTCCAAGAGGTCTACAAGTCCCAAGGCGTAGACATCAACGACAAGCACATCGAGTTGATCGTGCGCCAGATGCTCAAGAAGGTCAGGGTCGACCAAAAGGGCGACACCGACTACCTCCCCGGGCAGTTCGTGGACCGCTACGAATTCGCGACCGCCAACAACGCCGTGATCGCCGAGGGCGGCGAGACAGCCCAGTACGAGGACATCATCCTCGGCATAACCAAGGCATCCTTGAACACCGACTCGTTCCTATCGGCGGCCTCCTTCCAGGAGACAACCAAGGTGCTCACCGATGCCTCCTTGGAGGGCAAGATCGACCGTCTCAACGGGCTCAAGGAGAACGTGATCATCGGCAAGCTGATCCCAGCCGCCACCGGCCTCAAGCGCTACCGGCGGATCGAGATCGAACCGTCCGAGCCACTTCCCCGTGCGATCGACGACGTCGGCCTGCTCGACCAGGAGGAGATCGCGGCCGAGCTCGGGCTCGCCGACGGCGAAGCCCTAGGCACCGGCTACGGAAGCGAGTTCGACGCCGACCTCGCTTCCTTGGAGAAGATCGGAGCTGGCAGCACAGACCCCGGTTTCGTCGAGGGTCTGGGCGACCTAGAGGTACCTGAGGAGTCCAGCGAGTAATTTCGACGCTCACCGCTACCCGCACGAGCCACTTTGTGTTCGTGCGGGTATATGGAGCAGGTGGGCTCTGGCGGGATCACACGCCGATCGCTGATCGCGGCCACGGCCATTGCGGGTGCGCGCGGTGTCCTGCGCACGTCGACCTCCTTCGCGCGACTGCTCGCAGGCGAGTCCTCGCTTGCCGGTCTCCCACTTGTGAGCTCGGGCCTACAGGCCGGTCCAGGCCAACCGCCGATCATCGCGCGACACGCATGGGCTCGAGGTGGCGAGCGTCCTAAGGTGGCGCCTTCATACGGAACCGTCCAGCTCGCGTTCGTTCATCACACCGAGAATCCCGACGGTTACTCCGCGGCTGAGGTGCCAGCGATGCTGCGCTCGATCTATCAGTACCACCGCTACGGTCGCGGCTGGAACGACATCGGCTACAACTTTGTGATTGACCGCTTCGGACGCATCTTCGAGGCGCGCGCAGGTGGTATCGACGAGCCGGTGATCGGCGCCCAAGCCGGCGGCTACAACGCCTACTCCACCGGCATAGCCATTCTCGGGACCTACAGCGCCCAGCAGATCTCGCCACCCGCTCGCACCGCGCTCGAGCATCTCTTGGCATGGAAGCTGTCCTTGCACGGTGCTCCTTTGCAAGGGAGCGTCACCGTCCGGGTGACAAGCGATGGGGCCGTCTACAGTCGCTTCCCCGCCCACACACCCGTATCCCTGCCCCGCGTAGCGGGCCATCGCGACGCCGACTCCACCGACTGCCCTGGGGACGCCCTCTACGCCGAGCTCCAAGCCGTCCGCCACGCCAGCGCACGCCTCCTAACGCTCGGTGGGAGAGCAACCCTGCGCCTGCAGATCCCCGAAGTGGGCGGCGCGCAGACTGCCCTCGCTGGGAGCCTTCGCCTACCCGACGGCACTCCCTTGGCGGGCGCTCCGATCGAAGTCCAGGTGCGTCACGTGGCCGACAAAGGCCAGACGGTCAGCGAGCTCCCATTCGCCCAGGCCACAACCGATCCGGCCGGCCAGTGGTCTGTCCCTGTCACCATCTCGCCCCCCAAGACCGCCTCTCCGGCCGAAACAGCTCTACGGGCTGTCTGTCGCGGTAGTTCCCACCTGCCTGTCGTCCTCTCGGAGCCGCTTACGTTCACTGGCACCGTCTCCCTCAGCTCGCCCCCAGCCTCCCCGCCTGCTCAGAGTCCTGGGCCCACTCAGACCTCCGCGCCGGCTCAGGTCCCACAACCGCTGCCGAGCCAAGCGACTGTGCCCACTGCTCCAGAAGCAGTGCCTCCCGCCGAGTGAGGCCCTTCGCGGGGATTGTCTCCACAAGCAGCGTGGGACTCGCGCGCGCGCTCGCCCACGCGTGGCAGGCTTCGTTGAAGGCATCGTCGATCCACGCCACCGGTCTCGTGCCCACGTAGGCATCGATCGCGTCGAGCTTCCAATGAGCATTGGTACGACCGACCTTGCGTTCGAAGCTCAGATGGGGCAGCTTGGGCAGGCCAAGCAGGTGGGGGAGGTATTCATTGGCCTTCTCCTCCCATCCGCTCGCCCAAGCGAGCTCGAACATTGGCGCAAGCCCAAGCAGGTGCTCGGCGGCCGTGGACGAAAGAAAATGGGGTATGCCGTCGATCGAATGGAATGACCCCTCCGGGGGAGGCCCAGCCTCGAAGGCGAACAGGGATATCACGCCGTCAATGTCCACCAGCAACAGCGGTAGGCTCAGCTCGAGCGGTAGGGGGCTCGGTTTCAGCGGCATTGGGCTCGGTTTGCGCAGCGGCGGGCTCGGTTTGCTCTCTGTTAGCCGTGGGTCGTCTTTAGCTCGCACAGAGGTACTGGGCGGTAATCTGCCCGGGTCGCATCGGTGCAGTAAAGCATCGGGCGGCCTTTGCCGATGGATCATCACTCCATCCGGCTCCCCTTCATGACTCTTGATCTAGGCATACTCCTCGCACTCGCCTGCGCCTTCGTCGCCAACCTGGGCTTCTTCTACAAGTACCGGGGCGCCAACTCGGTCGGCAAGGTCGACGTGCGCCACCCCTTGCGCTCCGGGCGGGCCCTGTTCTCCTCGCGCTGGTTTGCCATCGGCATGCTCGTCGCCGCAGCTTCCTGGGCCTTGCACGTAGCCGCGCTGGCGCTTGCGCCCATGTCGGTGGTGCAAGTCGCGCTCGCCGCCGGAGTGGTCTTGATCGCCGTTATGGCCGATCACATGTTCGGCTTCAAGGTGGGTCGGCGCCAATGGCTCGGCCTGTGGTTGACCGCAGCAGGCCTCGTCATGCTCGGCCTGACCTTGCCCGCTATGCATGGCGCCCACTCCCATTTCTCTGCTCCCGCCATGATCTCCTTCGAGGCAGGCTTGTTCGGGCTGGGTGGCCTGCTCATCATGGGCCCCCGCATGGGAGGCCCCGTAGAGCATCACGGCATGATGCTAGGTGCCGCCTCCGGAATCCTCTTCGGCGTATCAGACACCGCCATCAAGGCGCTCACTGGCATCGTCGGCGCGCATGGGCTACTCGCGTTGTTGCTTAGCCCTTGGCTCGCCGTCGCAGCGCTTGCCTCGGTGCTTGCCTTCTATGCCTCGGCCCGAGGGCTCCAGGATGGCGATGCGGTTCCCGTCATCGCTGTCACCGGTACCGCCGCCAACATTGCCGGCGTGGCCGGTGGGATCCTCGTGTTCGGGGATCCCATGCCCGGTAACGCCTTGGGAATCGTTCTCCAGTCGCTCGCTTTCGTGATGGTCCTCGTGGCCGCAGCCTTGATGCCAGCGCCGGTGCGCTCCGCAGGCCTGCGCGCCAGCGCCTAGTCGCCCGCGGGTCGGCGAGAAGCTGACGCTGCTAGGATTCCCGACCGAATGCCGACTACCTCACAACTCGTACGCAAGGGCCGCACCGCGCCCAAGAAAAAGCTTGCCACTCCCGGCCTGAAGTCGGGCAAGGGACGCAAGAAGAAGGTTGCTGCTCCCCAGCGCCGCGGAGTATGCACACGTGTGTACACCACCACCCCGAAGAAGCCTAACTCTGCCCTGCGCAAGGTTGCGCGTGTGCGCATCGCCGGCTCGATCGAGGTCACGGCCTACATCCCAGGTGAGGGTCACAACTTGCAAGAGCACTCGGTCGTACTCGTACGTGGCGGACGCGTCAAGGATCTTCCTGGTGTGCGCTACAAGGTCGTCCGCGGCACGCTCGACGCCGCTGGTGTGAGTGATCGCAAACAGGGTCGCTCCCAGTACGGCGTGAAGAAGAAGTAGATGCCCCGCCGCGCAGCCGCCCAGGTGCGTCCGCTTGAAGCGGACCCCGTACACCGCTCCAAGCTCGTCCAGCAGATCATCAACAAGGTGATGCTCGACGGCAAGAAGTCAACCGCCGAGCGGATCGTCTACGACGCGCTTGCCTTGCTCGGAGAGCGCTCCGAGAAGGACCCCATCGAGCAACTCGAGAACTCAATCAAGGCTCTCACGCCTGCTTTGGAGGTTCGCTCGCGGCGCGTCGGTGGAGCCACATACCAGGTGCCCGTTGAGGTTCCCTCCGCGCGCGCCCGCACGCTTGCCGTTCGCTGGCTGGTCGAGTTCGCGCGCAACCGGCGCGAGAAGACCATGGCCCAGCGCTTGGCCAACGAGTTGCTAGATGCTCAGTCCCAGCAGGGTGGCGCCTACAAGCGCAAGGACGACATCTACCGCATGGCGCAGGCCAATAAGGCCTTCGCCCACTACCGTTGGTAGAGGTTTGCGCCGTGTCGGCGCCTGTGTGACGCAGAGCACACTCTGAGGCCTTAAGAAAAGAAGGTTTGGTACCTAAACTTTCGGTACCTCATGTCTTCGCGTCCAGTAATCGAGCAAGGCGACCCCCACGCCTCGACCCACATCGAGCGCCACGTGTGGGTGGTTTGCGGTGTGGTGATCCTCGGGATGATGATGTCGATCCTCGATACGACGATCGTCAACATCGCGCTACACACCCTCTCGCACGACCTCCACAGCCCGCTCGCGCAGGTCCAGTGGGTGATCACTGGTTATCTCCTCGCGCTCGCCGCCGTGATCCCCGTCACGGGCTGGGCAGCGCGACGCTTTGGTGCAAAGCAGGTCTATATGACCTCCTTGGTTCTCTTCACGGCCGGCTCCGCCTTGTGCGGATTTGCCAACTCGACGACCTCCTTGGTTGTGTTCCGTGTCCTTCAGGGCGCCGGTGGCGGAATGATCATGCCCGTGGCGATGATGATCATGGCTCAGGTAGCTGGCCCCCAGCGCATGGGCAAGGTCATGGGCTACGTCTCCATGCCCGCCATGCTCGCGCCGATCCTCGGGCCTGTCGTGGGTGGCTTGATCCTCGAGAACTTGCACTGGTCGTGGATCTTCTTCGTCAACGTCCCGATCGGCATCCTCGCGTTCGTGCTCGGTTGGCGCATGCTGCCCCACACGGACTCTGGCGAAGCTGGACGCTTGGACGTCCTAGGCCTCGCGATGCTCCCCGCCGGCTTCGCTTCCATGATCTACGGGGTGAGCGAGCTCGGCTCGGGTTCAGCCTTGGGCTCGGGCAAGGTGATCTTGCCGATGGTTGCTGGTGTCGTGCTGATCGCACTCTTCTGTGTGCATGCCTTGCGCGTCGAGCGTCCTCTCTTGGACATCCGCATGTACGCCAACCGTGTCTTCGCGGGGGCCGCCTTCACGAACTTCGGCCTCGGCGCCGCACTCTTCGGAGCGATGATTCTGGTGCCGCTCTATTACCAGGAAGTACGTGGGCAGAGCGTTGTCAACACCGGCTTGCTCACCGGTCCCCAAGGCCTCGGTGCCTTGATGGCGATGCCGATCGCCAGTCGTCTCACCCAGCGCTTCGGCGGCGGTCGCATAGCGCTCAGCGGCGTCTCGCTTTTGTGCGTCAGCACCCTGCCCTTCACTGTGATCGGCGCCCATACCTCGATCGTGGCGATCTCCTTGGTACTTGTCGTGCGCGGTCTCTCTATCGGCTTGTGCTTCATGCCAGCGATGAGCGCCGCCTTCTCGGCCATGCGCCCAGATCAGGTATCGGACGCCACCCCTCAGATCAATGCTCTGCAGCGCACCGGCGGTGCGATCGGCGCCGCGGTGCTCGCCGTCGTCCTGCAACGTGCCGGAGTGGGCGCCCATACCCCGGAGGAGCTTGCCGGTGCATTCGACACGGCCTACTGGTGGGCTTTCGGGATCGCCGCCCTGTCTCTGATCCCGTGCATCATGTTGCTGCGGGCCGAGCGACCCCAAGTGGAGGTCCAGCGGCGCCAAGGCGAGCCCGAGCCGATGGCGGCGAGCCCTGAGGCGCTCGCCGATGCCGTCGGGGTGTGAGTGCCTCCACAGTCATGCCACGCACTGTCGAGCTACCCGCCAAGGACTCCCAGCAGGAGTGGGAGTCCGAGTTGCTCGATCTTGGCAAGGCGTTCCGTCGCGTATTCCGCAGCTTGCGTCGCTTGCGGGGGCGCGATACCCACCTGATCGGCTCGGAGGTCAGTCACGCCCAGATGGAGCTTCTGATCGAGCTCAGTGAGCAAGGTCCGCTCTCCGCGGGTGAGCTCGCCCTAGCGGCCCAGCTCACGCCCGCCACAGTCACTCAGATGCTTGACCATCTTGCCGCATCTGGTCACGTCGAGCGTACTCGCTCCCAAGTGGACCGGCGGGTGGTTGTCACGCACCTGACAGCCCAAGGTGAGCGCAAAGTGCAAGCCAAGCGCGCCCTCTGGCAGAAGCGCTGGGAGAGTGTCCTTGCCGACGTCGACGCGGGTGACTTGCGCACCACCACGCGAGTATTGGAGCGACTCAATGCGGTCTTCGCGGATACTCCCGAGACGGGTGACTGTGGAGCTGGGCAGTAGACAAGCAAGCCTTTGTGACCCTGTCCACGGGCGCTGATGGGGCTCCATAGCTCTGCTATAGTCGCCCTCCGCCGGTGATATGGGCGTGGCCATTGTGCCGATGTCCTTGCCAGGCGAGAACACCATGGAGACTCTGATCAAATAGCGAAGCGAATCGCCCGACTACCGGTAGCGCATGGGCCCGAGGGGCCCATTTTTTTGCCCTGACCGTCGTTCCTGGCTTGCCCGTCTCACTGCTATTCACACACTGGAACCAACCCCCCAAACCATCTGAAAATGCCACGCAAGTTTCCACTCGAAAAGACCCGAAACATCGGGATCATGGCCCACATCGATGCGGGCAAGACGACCACTACCGAGCGCATCCTCTACTACACCGGACGCACCTACAAGATCGGTGAGGTCCACGAGGGTGCCGCGGTCATGGACTGGATGGAACAGGAGCAGGAGCGCGGCATCACAATCACCTCGGCAGCCACCACCGCTGAGTGGGATGGTCACCGCATCAACATCATCGACACCCCCGGCCACGTCGATTTCACGGTCGAGGTAGAGCGCTCCTTGCGCGTGCTCGACGGTGCGATCGCCCTATTCGACTCGGTTGCGGGCGTGGAGCCCCAGTCGGAGACCGTGTGGCGCCAGGCCGACAAGTATCACGTGCCGCGCATCGCCTACATAAACAAGATGGACCGCACCGGCGCCGACTTCGATCAGGGCGTGCAAACGATGATCGACCGGCTCGGTGCCCACCCCGTCCCGATCCAGCTGCCGATCGGCGCGGAGGGCGATTTCGAGGGTGTTGTTGATCTCGTCAGGATGAAGGCCATCGTCTACAAAGACGAGCTCGGCACCGAGCAGGAAATCGTTGCGATTCCCGACTCCCTTGTGGAAGCCGCCACTGTCGCTCGCGAACACCTCCTGGAGGAGGTCTCCCATTACGACGACGCCTTGCTCGAGCTGATGCTAGAGGAGGCTGAGATTCCCGAGGACGTCCTCAAGCAGGCGATCCGCACGGCTACCCTCTCGACCAAGCTTACGCCCGTCCTATGCGGATCCTCCTTCAAGAACAAGGGCGTCCAGCCGCTACTCGATGCGGTTATCGATTACCTGCCATCGCCGCTTGACGTGCCCGCAGTGAGCGGTGCCGAACCCGTCAAGGGCGACGGCGAGGAGCCCCAGATCGAACGTCATGCCGACGACTCTGAGCCGTTTGCCGCGCTCGCTTTCAAGATCATGGCCGATCCTTACGTCGGCAAGCTGACCTACTTCCGTGTCTACTCAGGCAAACTTGAGGCCGGCTCGCGCGTACTCAACGTCAACAGTGGTCGTGCTGAGCGGATCGGACGCATCCTGATGATGCACGCCAACGAGCGCGAGGAGCTCGAGGAGGTCTACGCCGGCGACATCGCTGCCGCGGTGGGCATTAAGCAGGTCATAACTGGCGATACCTTGGCCGCTCCTGACGCTCCGATCAAGCTCGAGAACATCACCTTCCCCGAGCCCGTCATCAAGGTCGCGGTTGAGCCCAAGACGAAGATCGACCAGGAGAAGATGTCGGTTGCATTGGGACGCTTGGCCGAGGAGGATCCCACCTTCCAGGTGCGCACCAATGAAGAAACCGGTCAGACCGAGATCTCCGGCATGGGCGAGCTCCATCTCGAAGTGCTCGTGGATCGCATGAAGCGCGAGTTCGGTGTCGAGGCAAACGTCGGTCGTCCCCAGGTCTCCTACCGCGAGACCATCCGCGGGTCGGTCGAGAAGATCGAAGGCAAGTTCGTGCGCCAGACCGGTGGCTCGGGCCAGTTCGGCGTTGTCTACATCGACATGGAGCCGGCGCCCGGGGAGGGCTTCGACTTCATCAACAAGATCAAGGGTGGCGCGATCCCTTCGGAGTTCATTCCCGCGGTGGAGAAGGGCGTTGAGGAGGCCTTGGAGAACGGAGTCAAGGCCGGCTATCCCATGGTGGACGTGCGAGTCACCTTGGTCGATGGCAAGTACCACGACGTGGACTCCTCGGAGATTGCCTTCAAGGTTGCCGGATCGATTGCCCTCAAGGAGGCTGCCAAGCGCGCCAAGCCGGTCTTGCTGGAGCCCGTTTTTGCGGTCGAGGTCGTCACGCCCGAGGATTTCATGGGCGACGTCATGGGTGACCTCTCGCGCCGACGCGGACACTTGCAGGGCTCCGAGCAGCGCGGCAACGCGCTCGCGATCCACGCCAAGGTTCCCTTGAGTGAGATGTTCGGATATGCCACAGACCTGCGTTCCAACACGCAGGGCAGGGCCAACTACACGATGCAGTTCGAGGGGTACGAGGAGGTACCTCCGAACATTGCGGAGAAGATCATCGAGCAGCGCACGGGTGAGCCTGTTCCGGCCTAGCGCCGACCCATTTCACCAGCTCTACAACAGGCACAAGTCAAGAAAATCCCCATTTAGATAGATTTCCCAGGTTCGCCCTCTTGGTGGCGAACATCCAAGTCGATACAGGAGCGAACACAAAGTGGCGAAGGAGAAGTTCGAGCGCGACAAGCCGCACGTCAACGTCGGCACCATCGGTCACATCGACCATGGCAAGACGACCTTGACCGCTGCCATAACGACCGTCTTGGCAGAGAAGATGGGCGGCGAAGCCCGTAGCTTCGAGGAGATCGACAACGCTCCTGAGGAGAAGGAGCGCGGGATCACCATCGCCACATCGCACGTCGAGTACCAGACTGAGAACCGTCACTACGCGCACGTCGACTGCCCCGGGCACGCCGACTACGTGAAGAACATGATCACCGGTGCTGCCCAGATGGATGGGGCGATCTTGGTGGTCTCGGCCGCAGACGGGCCTATGCCTCAGACGCGCGAGCACATCCTGCTCGCCCGCCAGGTGGGTGTGCCTTACATCGTGGTGTTCCTCAACAAGGCCGATATGGTCGACGACGAGGAGCTCATGGAACTGGTCGAGGTCGAGGTGCGCGAGCTCCTCTCCGAGTACGACTTCCCCGGCGATGACATTCCCTTCATCATCGGCTCGGCCCTCAAGGCGCTCGAAGGCGATGAGGCTTACAAGGACAAGATCGTCGAGCTTGCCGCGGCGCTCGACAGCTACATCCCTCAGCCGGTACGCGAGCTCGACAAGCCGTTCCTGATGCCCGTCGAGGATGTCTTCACGATCACCGGTCGCGGTACGGTCGCCACCGGCCGCGTCGAGCAGGGCATCGTCAACACCGGCGACACAGTCGAGATCGTGGGCGTCCACGACACCACCACAACGGTGGTCACAGGCGTTGAGATGTTCCGCAAGATCCTCGACCAGGGTCAGGCGGGCGACAACGTGGGCTGTCTTCTGCGCGGAACCAAGCGCGAGGAGATCGAGCGTGGCCAGGTGCTGTGCAAGCCGGGTTCGATCACGCCCCACACTAAGTTCAAAGCTGAGGTCTACATCCTCAAGAAGGAGGAGGGTGGTCGTCACACTCCGTTCTTCACGGGTTACAGGCCGCAGTTCTACTTCCGCACAACCGACGTCACCGGCGTGGCCAAGCTGCCCGACGGCGTCGAGATGGTCATGCCCGGCGACAACGTCCAAATGGAGATCGAGTTGATCCAGCCGATCGCCATGGACCAGGGCCTGCGCTTCGCCATCCGAGAGGGTGGGCGCACGGTTGGCTCGGGCGTGGTCACCGAGGTCATCGAGTAGCACCAGAGGGCGCCTCGGATCTTCCGGGGCGCCCCTTCATTTGCAGTCCGATACGACGAAATTTAGCTCCGCCTTCATGGGCGGTGAAGGACGGATTTCTCCCAGTGGAGAATCGTGCTTCTCGCCCGGAGGAGCAAGCTGGGCGCCAGCGCCCGGGGCCACGGCCCGACATAGCGAACGAAGGCAACGAGAGAACCCAAAATGGCAGCTGCAACTCAAAACAAGATCCGTATCCGCTTGAAGGCGTACGACACATCCGCCATCGAGTCGGCCGCGAAGGAGATCGTGGAGACAGCCACGCGCACCGGAGCCACCGTGTCCGGGCCGGTTCCCTTGCCAACGGAGAAGAACGTTTACTGCGTGATTCGCTCGCCCTTCAAGGACAAGGACTCGCGCGAGCACTTCGAGATTCGCACGCACAAGCGCTTGATCGATATCCATCAACCGAGCCCCAAGACGGTCGATTCACTCCAGCGCCTGGACAACCTGCCGGCCGGCGTTGACATCGAGATCCGTCTCGCCACCTGAGCCAACTATGCCAGCGATTCTTGCCAAGAAGCTAGGGATGACTCAGGTCTTCCAGGAGGACGGTAGCGTCGCGCGCGTCACCGTGCTTGAGGCTGGTCCGTGTCCTGTGACGGCAGTACGCACCCTAGAGCGCGATGGCTATGAGGCCGTGCAACTCGCCTTCGGTCAGACAAAGGAGAAGCACCTCTCCAAGGCCGAGCTTGGTCACCTGAAGAAGGCCGACGCCGCTCCCATGCGCCATCTCGTCGAGTTTCGCGGTGAGGGCACAGAGCTACAGATCGGCCAGTCTGTCACTGTCGAGACCTTCGAGGTGGGTGCCCACGTCAAGATCGCAGGCGTCTCCAAGGGTAAGGGCTTCCAAGGCACGATCAAACGCCATAACTTCAAAAGCGGCCCCAAGTCACACGGCTCACACAATGTGCGTGCGCCAGGCTCGATCGGCGCCTCCGCCGATCCCGCGCGAGTGTTCAAGGGAATCCGTGGACCCGGCCAGATGGGTAACAAGCGCACCACCCAGCCGGGCCTCGAGATCGTGGCAGTCGATCCCCAGAAGAACCTCTTGCTCGTACGCGGATCGGTTCCCGGTCCGCGTGGCGGCGTCGTGGAGGTGCGTGGCGATGCCTGACGCTCCCGTGCTCAGCTCTGCCGGTGGAGCCTCCAAGAAAGTGAAGCTCGAGGAGTCGGCCTTTGGCGCCAACTTCAACGGACCGCTCGTGCATCAGAGCGTGCGCGCCGAGCAGGCTGCGCGCCGCCGCGGAACTGCAGCGACTAAGACGCGCGGCAATGTCTCCGGGGGTGGGGCCAAGCCATGGCGCCAAAAGGGCACCGGCCGCGCTCGTGCCGGCTCCAGTCGCTCCCCGATTTGGACGGGGGGTGGAGTCGTCTTCGGTCCCCAGCCTCGCTCCTACACCTTCAAGGTCAACCGCAAGGAGCAGCGCGCGGCACTGCGTAGCGCACTCTCCTTGCACGCCCAGCGCGGCTCGCTCGCGGTACTCGACGCCGCCGCCTTCAAGACCCCAAAGACCAGCGACGCATTCGACCTGCTCGAGGACTGGAATCAGGCTCAGCCCACCCTGGTGGTGCTCGACGCCGAGGAGTCCTCAGCAGCACTTTCTTTCCGCAATCTTGCACGCGTGGCCGTGCTCCAGCCCGAGAGCGTTGGCGTAGCCGACCTACTCGGGGCTGCCTCCTTGCTCGTCTCAGAGACCGCCTTGCAGGATCTCGTTGCACGTGCTGCCGCCCCCACGAGGGAGAAGGTCTGATGGAGGCCACCCAGGTAATCATCAAGCCTGTGCTCTCGGAGAAGAGCTACGTGCTCTCTGCGGCAGGCAAGTACACCTTCCGCGTCCACCCCGACGCGCATCGCACGCAAATCCGCCAGGCCGTCGAATCCCTGTTCGACGTTCACGTCGTCGAGGTGCGCACAATCAGTGTCAAATCCAAGCCCAAGCGTCGCGGCGTCACACGCGGCTCCACCCGTGCTTGGAAGAAGGCCATCGTGCAAGTTCGCGCAGGCGAGTCCATCCCGATCTTCCAGGGCCTCGAGGGCCTGAACGAGTAGGAGCGCGACAGCTATGCCAATTCGCAAGCCGAAGCCAACGAGCCCAGGACGGCGCTTTGCCACCTACCCGGACTTCGCCGAGGTCACAAAGACCGAGCCCGAGCGCACGCTCGTCGAAGGCCTGAAGAAGAGCGGCGGGCGCAACGCCCATGGTCGCAAGACCGCGCGTCACCGTGGCGGTGGCGCCAAGCGTCTTTACCGGAGGATCGACTTCAAGCGGCGCAAGGACGGCGTGCCCGCCAAGGTCGCCGCGATCGAGTACGACCCCAACCGCTCTTCCTACATTGCCCTGCTTCACTACGCCGATGGCGAGAAGCGCTACATCCTCGCTCCCCAGCGCTTGACCGTCGGGATGAGCGTCTCATCTGGCGATGAGGCCGAGATTTCCGTTGGCAATTGCATTCCACTGGCACGCATGCCAGTCGGAACGGTGATTCACAACGTCGAGCTTCAGCCTGGTCGTGGCGGTCAGATGGCGCGCTCGGCTGGGGCTTCAGTTCAGCTTATGGCCAAGGACGGCGATATGGCAACCCTGCGTCTTCCCTCCGGGGAGATGCGCATGGTGCGTGCCGAGTGCAGGGCAACCGTGGGCACTATCGGTAACGCCGAGCACCAGAACGTCAAGGTCGGTAAGGCTGGGCGCAAGCGCCACATGGGCGTGCGTCCGCAAACGCGCGGTGTCGCCATGAACCCGGTCGACCACCCCCATGGTGGTGGCGAGGGCTCGACGACCGCAGGGCGTCATCCCGTGACCCCATGGGGCGTGCCCACACTGGGCTATCGCACCCGCAAGAAGAACAAGGGATCTGACAAGTACATCGTGCGCGGCCGCCGTCGCGGGAAGGGCAAGCAAAGATGAGCCGCTCCAGCAAGAAGGGCCCTTGGGTAGAAGAGCGCCTGATGGCGCGCATCGAGGCAATGAATGCCGAGAACACCAAGAAGATGCTCAGGACTTGGTCGCGAGCATCCACGATCTTCCCCGACATGGTTGGTCATACCCTCGCCGTCCACGATGGCAAGAAGCACGTGCCCGTGTTCATCAGTGAGTCCATGGTCGGCCACAAGCTCGGTGAGTTTGCTCCCACCCGAATCTTTCGTGGTCACGCCGGCTCCGGGAAGGTGAGATGAGCACCGAGGAGCCCATCGAGGAGCCCACGCCCGAGGGCGAGGAGCTCAAGCCCGACGCCAAGGCAAAGCCCGCGGCAAAGAAGCCCGCTGCCAAGGCCACGGCGGAGAAGCCTGCTGCTGAGAAGGCCGCCGCCGAGAAGAAGCCCGCGGCCAAGAAGCCTGCGGCCAAGAAGCCTGCGGCCAAGAAGCCGGCGGCTGAGAAGAAGCCGGCCGCCAAGAAGGCTGAGGCACAGGCTGAGGAGCTCGCTGCCACAAAGCCTGAGAAGCCTGCCACCACCAAGACTGAGAAGGCCACCGCCAGCGCGGCTGGTGACACCCAGTCCGCGGCGGCAGCTCGCGCCCGACGCAAGGTCGTACGCGCACAAGCTCGCTACGTGCGCACTTCGGCGCGCAAGGCTCGCATGGTGTGCGGGCATCTGCGAGGCAAGTCAGTGCAGGAGGCACGCGCTATCCTCGCCTTCACGCCTCGTGAGGTGGCCCGCGACTGGAGCAAGTTGTTGGAGTCGGCTGTGGCCAATGCTGAGAACAATCACGAGTTGATCGAGGAAGATCTGCTCGTTCGCGAGGCGTATGCCGACGAGGGGCCGACGATTAAGCGCTTCCGGCCACGGGCTCAAGGACGGGCCACCCCGATTCGTAAGCGCACAAGCCATCTGACGATCACGCTCACACCCAAGCCGTAGGCGCGGGCACGGACACCGAGACAGGACTTCGATAAAGACATGGGTCAAAAGGTTCATCCAGAGGCAATGCGCGTGGGCTATATCCACGACTGGAAGTCCAACTGGTTTAACGAGCGCAACTTCGCCGAGTACTTGGCCGAGGACATCAAGATCCGCGAGCACATCATCGCCAAGCTCGCCCACGCCGGTCTCTCAGACATCACGATCCGCAAGGACACTAACGACCTCGAGGTCAACATCCACACCGCTCGCCCCGGCATCGTGATCGGCAAGTCGGGCGCCGAAGTGGATGCTTTGCGACGTGATCTACACAAGATGACCTCCAAGCAGATCAAGGTCAACATCCTCGAGATCAAGCGGCCCGAGCTTGACGCCAAGCTTGTTGCTCAGTCGATTGCCGAGCAGCTCCAAAATCGTGTGGCTTTCCGTCGCGCCATGAAGCGCGCCCTCACGAGTGCCATGCGCTCGGGCGCCAAGGGCGTCAAGGTTCAGGTGTCAGGACGCTTGGGTGGCGCTGAGATGGCGCGCACTGAGAGCTACTCCGATGGACGCGTGCCCTTGCACACGATGCGTGCTGACATCGATTACGGCTTCTACGAGGCACGTACCACTTTCGGGCGCATCGGCGTCAAGTGTTGGGTGAATAAGGGCGAGATCATGCCCGAGGGATATACAGGTGCCGATCTCACCGATATGAGCGCTCCCGCGCCTCCGAGTGGCGACCGCGACGGTCGTGGTGGCCGCGACGGGCGTGATGGCCGCGGTAGGGGCCGTGGCGGTCCGGGTGGCGGTGGTCGCGGTCCCGGCGGTCCGGGTGGCGGCGGTCGTGGCGGTCCAGGTGGAGGTCGCGGTGGACCAGGTGGAGGTCGTGGTCCGGGTGGCGGTGGTCGCGGTCCTGGTGGTCCGGGTGGCGGCGGTCGTGGCGGTCCGGGTGGCGGCGGGCGTGGTCCCGGTGGTGGAGGCCGTGGGGCTGGCGGGTCCGGATCTGGTGGCCCGGGTGGGCCTGGATCAAGTGATCGAGGTGGAATGCGCTGATGCTGTCCCCCAAGCGCGTCAAGCATCGCAAGCAGCACCGTGGCCGACGCCGCGGGCTCTCGCGTGGCCAGGTGAAGGTTCAGTTCGGCGAGTACGGTCTCAAGTCGCTCGAGCAAGGCTGGTTGACCAACCGCCAGATCGAGGCTGCCCGTATCGCGATGACCCGCAAGATCAAGCGTGGCGGGAAGGTCTGGATCAACGTGTTCCCCGACAAGCCCGTGACCAAGAAGCCAGCAGAGACGCGCATGGGATCAGGCAAGGGCAACCCCGAAGGCTGGGTAGCGGTCGTCAAGCCTGGGCGCGTCATGTTTGAGCTCGCCGGTGTACCAGAGCCCTTGGCGCGCGAAGCGATCCGCCTCGCGGCACACAAGCTTCCCGTTAGATCCAAGTTCGTGTTGCGAGAGGACTGAAAGGCCAGAGGAGATGAAGGCCAAGGAGATGAGAGATATGCTCGACGAGGAACTCGCCGAGCAGATAACGACACTGCGTAAGGACCTGTTCGGAAAGCGCTTCGCGAACGCCACAGGCGAGCTCGAGGACACCGCCGGGGTTCGTCGTGCGCGCCGTGATCTCGCCCGGGCGCTTACAGTCGCCCACGAGCGGACCACGGCGGCCGAGCGCCGCAACTAGAACTGACAAGCCGAGCTGAGAGACCGAACGGATACAGATGGCAGACGAGACAGACAACGACACGCCCCAAGACGCCGAGGCACAGACGCCGGCGCCGGAGGAGACATCCGCAGAGCAGGCTGCTCCGGAAGTCGCTGCGGCGCCCAAGACGGCTTCTGAGCCAGCTGAGCAGCTCTCCTCCAAGGAGCGCCGCCGCCGCAAGCGCTCTACGCATGTAGGCGAGGCTGGTTCCACGCGCACCCCAGAGGAGCGTCACGCAGAGCGTGTGACCGAGCGTCGCAAGAAGGCTGTCAGTCGTCGTGCACGGCGTTTGCAGGAACGCGCCAAGGCTGTCGAGCGACGCGCCTCGGCGCCCGCGCGCGAGCCGCTTGCGCCGGTACACGCGCCGGTTGAGGGTACGCGCAAGGTCCGCCAAGGAGTGGTCGTCTCCGACAAGGCCGACAAGACGATCACCGTGCGCATCGATGTCGCTCGTCGCCACCGTCGCTACGAGAAGATCGTGCGTAGCTCGGGTACTTTGCACGCCCACGACGAGAACAACGAGGCCCACGAGGGCGACGTGGTCCGTGTCATTGAGAGCCGTCCGCTGTCGCGCACCAAGCGTTGGAAGCTTGTCGACGTACTGGAGAAGGCAAGATGATCCAGAATGAGACCAGGTTGCGGGTAGCCGACAATACTGGCGCGCGCGAGATCCTTTGCATTCGCGTCAAGGGCGGATCGCGCCGGCGTTATGCCTTCGTCGGTGACGTAATCACGGCGACCGTCAAGCAGGCCAATCCTCATGGAGCCGTCAAAAAGGGTGATGTGGTGACGGCCGTGGTCGTGCGCACCAAGAAGCCTTTCGGCCGCGACGACGGCACCTACATCTCCTTCGACGACAACGCCGCGGTGATCATCGACGATCAGAACAACCCGCGCGGCACGCGCGTATTCGGCCCGGTGGCGCGCGAACTTCGCGACCGCAATTTCATGAAGATTGTCTCACTCGCACCAGAGGTGCTCTGAGATGGCGCGTGCTCTCACAAGCTCAGCGCGGCGCGTGCTCAAGGTTCGCTCGGGAGACCAAGTCCAGGTGATGGCGGGCAAGGATCGCGGCAAGCAGGGGCGCATCCTGCGCGTAGAGCCTGCCCGCGAACGGGTTTTCGTGGAGGGCTTGAACATGGTCAAGCGGCACATGCGTCCCCAGCAGGTGGCTGACACCCAGCGCGGACAAACGGTCGGTGGCGTGATCGAGCGCGAGGGGCCGATCCACGTCTCCAACGTGATGCTGCTCGATCCCAAGGACAGCAAGCCCACCCGGGTCGCAATTGAGCGTGAGGATGGCAAGCGCTATCGCGTGGCCAAGCGCTCCGGAACAAGGCTCGACTGACGGAGACGATGATGAGCACCGCCACTACAGCACGCTTGAAGACCCGCTATCTCGAAGAGATACGTCCCGCGCTGATCGAGCGCTTCGGCTACTCATCGATGATGCAAGCGCCCAAGCTCGAGAAGATCACCCTCAACATGGGTGTCGGCGACGCCAAGCAAGATTCCAAAGTGCTCAAGGCCGCCACCGAGCAGCTTGCAACCATCGCCGGTCAGCAGCCCAACATACGGCGCGCGCGCAAGTCAATCGCCGCTTTCAAGCTGCGTGAGGGGATGCCCGTGGGCGTCGCCGTCACGCTCAGGGCCGAGCGTGGCTATGAGTTCCTCGACCGGCTCACCTCGATCGCGATTCCCCGCATCCGCGACTTCCGTGGCCTGAACCCGAGGTCCTTTGACGGGCACGGCAACTACACGATGGGCGTACGCGAGCAGATCATCTTCCCCGAGATCGACTATGACGCGATCGATCAGGTGAGGGGCATAGACATCACGATCACCACCAGTGCCAAGGGCGACGTCGAAGCATTCGCCTTGCTGCAAGCGCTCGGTTTGCCGTTCGCTACGCAGGGCCGACCCGCAGGCTTCGATCAGGCGTCCACCGAAGAGGCCGCCGAGAACACATCCGAGAATGGGAGCACTGCCTGATGGCAAAGACATCGCTACGCGTCAAGCAGGCGCGCCCGCCAAAGTTCAAGACACGTGCATATACTCGCTGCAACCGCTGTGGTCGCCCGCACTCGGTGTACCGCAAGTTCGGAATTTGTCGCATCTGTCTGCGCGAGTTGGCCCACAACGGCTTCATACCGGGGATGACGAAGTCCTCCTGGTAGGCGCAAACGTCCTTTCGAGAACCACTTCAGATCAGAGCTCTACATGTCAATGACCGACCCCATAGCCGACTTCCTCACGCGTATCCGCAACGCGATCCACGCTGCGCATGAGACGGTCGACATTCCGGCTTCGAAACTGAAGACGGAGCTTGCGCGCATCCTCACAGAGCAGGGTTACATCGACTCCTGGGAAGTGGTTCCCGCGCGCGATGGCGCTGCCGGTCAACTGATCGAGATTCGCCTCAAGTACACCGACGATCGTCGCTCGGCGATCTCCGGCCTCAGACGCGTCTCGCGCCCCGGTCGGCGTACCTATGTCGAGGCCACCCGTATCCCCAAGGTCCTGGGCGGAATGGGAACCTCAATCGTGTCCACTTCGCGCGGCGTGATGACAGGTCACGACGCGCGCGCCGCCGGCGTTGGTGGCGAGGTCCTCGCACAGGTCTGGTAGACCCGCTTATGTCGAGAATCGGAAGACAACCAATCCCAGTGCCCGCGGGCGTGACCGTGGCGATCGAGCCCGAGTCGGTCAGCGTTAAGGGACCGAAGGGTGAGCTCTCAGAGCGCATTCCACGCGACATCGAAGTCGCTCAGGATGGTGAGCGCCTCCTCGTCTCGCGTCCTACCGACCGTGGTGAGCACCGTGCCCTGCACGGCTTGACGCGCTCCTTGGTGGCCAACATGGTCCAAGGCGTGACAGCCGGCTATGAGAAGCGTCTGGAGATCCAAGGCGTCGGGTATCGCGCCCAGATGAAGGGCAAGAACCTCGAGCTTGCGGTCGGCTACTCCCATCCGGTCCCGATCGAGGCGCCCCAAGGCATCGAATTCGAGGTACCCCAGCCCACTAGGGTCGTTGTGAAGGGCATCTCCAAGCAACAGGTCGGCGAGATTGCCGCGATCATTCGCAAGCAGCGTCCCCCAGAGCCCTACAAGGGCAAGGGCATCCGCTACGAGGGCGAGTACGTTGCCCGCAAGGTTGGAAAGCGCGCATGAGCACCGTCACGAAGGAGGCTCGCCGCCTCAAACGTCGCCGCCGTGTGCGCGCGAAGGTGTCAGGAACCGACGCGCGCCCGCGTGTGTCCGTGTTCCGCTCCAACCGCGGTCTCTCGGCTCAGCTGATCGATGACTCCTCCGCTCGCACGCTTGCTGCTGTTCACTGGTATGAGCCCGAGCTGCGTAAGCTGAACAGCGTCGATCGGACTAAGCGCTCAGGTGAGCTGCTAGCCGAGCGTGCGAAAGCGGCCGGCATCTCAGAGGTAGTGTTCGATCGCGGCGGCTACCGCTACCACGGCCATGTGCGGGCGTTCGCCGAGGCGATCCGCGAGGCTGGCATTACCGTCTAGGCTCGGTCTCCCCGCTACCCTCTCTCACTCACTTATGCAATCAGACAGATCAGTCAACGCAGGCAGCCTCGACCTCCAAGAGCGAGTGGTTGAGATCAACCGCGTCGCCAAGGTAGTCAAGGGTGGTCGCCGCTTCTCCTTCACCGCGCTCGTCGTCGTCGGCGACGAACGCGAAGTGGTGGGCGTCGGCTACGGCAAGGCCAACGAGGTTCCCCTCGCGATCCAGAAGGGTGTGGAGCGCGCGAAGAAGGACCTCTTCCGAGTGCCTAAGCACGGCAGCACGATTACCCATCAGACGACCGGCATCTTCGGTTCGGGCCGCGTCTTCTTGAAGCCCGCGGCCCCTGGTACCGGCGTGATCGCCGGCGGTGGCGTGCGCGCGGTACTCGAGCTCGCCGGGATCCACGACATCCTTTCCAAGAGCCTCGGAACCCAGAACCCGATCAATCTCGTCAAGGCGACCGTTGCAGGCTTGCGCGGCCTGCGTACCCCTGCCGAGGTAGCGGAGTTGCGCGGCCTCTCGATCGCGAAGGTGCTTGGATTGACGGAGAAGCCGACGAACGGCACAGGCGAGCATCTCGAGGGCGTAGCCGCCGGGGAGGATGCTTCGACGGAGGCAAGCTCTACGGACGGGGACAAAAAGAGTCGTGTCGCCGAGGGGGGCGCTGCCGTTGCTGAGGGCGACTCCGCCGATACGAGCGAGGGCACCGCGGCTGATGCAGCTCCTACCGAGCCTGCTGCAGCCCCGGCCGGTGACGCAACAGAGACCCCGGCCTGATGGCGACTTTGCAGGTCACCCAGAGGCGCTCAAGTGTCGGCTCTAACAAGCGCCAGCTTGACACCTTGCGCTCGCTTGGCTTGCGCCGCATCGGCCATACGGTCGAGGTCAAGGACTGTGAGCAGGCCCGCGGCATGGTGCACGCGGTGCGCCACCTGGTCGAGGTGCACGACGGAGACACTAAGACTGGCGCCGGTGCGAGCGCGGGCAAGCAGGAGCAAGCTTCATGAGCCCCGCCTCCAAGAGCAAGGTCGAGGAGGAGCAGGAGCAGGCAATCGGCCTGCACTCCCTGAAACCGGCTCCCGGCAGCCGTCGTCCGCGCAAGCGTGTGGGACGCGGCGAAGGGTCGGGCACCGGCAAGACCTCTGGTAGGGGCCAAAAGGGCGCAGGCTCGCGCTCTGGCGCCAAGAGCAGGGCCCGCTTCGAGGGCGGCCAGATGCCGATCCACATGCGTATGCGCAAGCTTCGCGGCCCGCACATGAAGAAGTCGATGCCCTTCGAGATGTTCCGTACCCACACTCAGCCCGTAAATGTCTCCGACCTGGAGAGCCGTTTCGATGCGGGTGCGGAGGTCACGGTCGAGCTGATGCAGTCAAAGGGCTTGGCCACACGCAAGGGAGTGCCTGTAAAGGTGCTCGCCAAGGGCGATTTGAGCAAGGCGCTCACGGTTCATGCTCACGGTTTCAGCAAGGCTGCCCGCGAGCGCATCGAGGCCGCCGGCGGTACCTGTCACACGCTCGAGGGCTAGCTGCCCAAGCCCGTTCAGCACGATCTGCAAGTGGATCGAAGTGCTAGTTCAGCCGATGATTGACGGCGGCGGCTCCCGGCAGGCGTTAGAGAGCTAGAATCGCACGACCGGTCGGCGTAGGGTGTCCAGCGCGACCGGCTCAAACCAATGCTCTCTACCATCCTCAGCGCCTTCCAGGTTGCGG
Organism: uncultured Solirubrobacterales bacterium; assembly: GCA_963746645.1. Lineage (GTDB taxonomy): Bacteria > Actinomycetota > Thermoleophilia > Solirubrobacterales > Solirubrobacteraceae > Palsa-744. Next base: position 1,217,632 of record CAVVBQ010000005.1, on the reverse strand, counting down.
ACATCCGCAAGAAGCTCCTGTTCACAGCGAGCATGCTTCTGATCTACAGGCTTGGTTCACACCTACCTGTCCCGGGGGTCAATCTCAGCGCGGTCAACAACTTGCAGAAGCAGTTCGGCGGCTCGGGCATCCTGGGCTATCTGAACCTGTTCTCCGGCGGCAGCCTCTCACGAATCGCCTTGTTTGCGCTCGGGATCATGCCCTACATCACCGCTTCGATCATCCTGCAGCTCTTGCAAGTGGTGGTGCCCTCTTTGGAGAAGCTCTCCAAGGAAGGCGAAGTCGGTCAGGCGCGCATAACCCAGTACACGCGCTACCTGACCGTGGGCTTGGCATTCGCCCAGTCGATCGGCTACGTATTCCTATTCCACTCGCTCTCGGCCTCGGCCAACGAAGCGGTCGTGTCCAAGTTTGACGCGCCCCACATCTTCCTGATCGTGATCTGCCTGACTGCCGGTTGCGTGCTCTTGATGTGGATCGGCGAGCTCATCACTCAGCGCGGCATCGGCAACGGCATCTCGCTGTTGATCTTCGCTTCGATTGTCTCACGCCTGCCTGCCGGCATCGAAGTGTGGTGGACCAGCCAGGACCAGGTCTTCAAGGTGATGATGCCATTCCTCGTGCTCGCTGTTGTCGCTGGGATCGTGTTCGTGCAAGAGGGGCAGCGACGGATTCCCGTGCAGTACGCAAAGCGTGTGATCGGCAGGCGCATGACTGAAGGCGGCCAAACCTATCTACCCTTGCGCCTGAACATGGCGGGCGTGATCCCGGTCATCTTCGCCGCGAGCATCATGGCGTTCCCGCCAACGGTCGGACAGCTCATCAAAACACCTTGGGCCAAAGACGTGTCGAACTTCTTCACGCCCAACGGCTGGCACTACATATTGGGCGAGTCGATCTTCATCATCATCTTCGCCTACTTCTATACGGCCGTCACGTTCAACCCGGTCGACCAGGCCGACAATCTCAAGAAGTACGGTGGCTTCATCCCGGGCGTGCGCCCAGGGCGTCCGACCGCCGAATTCCTCGACCGGATCCTTGCTCGCCTCACTTTCCCCGGCGCGCTCTTCCTCGCGGCCGTGGCGGCCCTTCCCGCAATCCTGATCGCTCGCACACACCAGAACTTCTTCTTCGGTGGTACTTCGATCCTGATCGTGATCGGAGTTGCCTTGGAAACGATGAAGCAACTCGAGGCGCAGCTGATGATGCGCAGCTATGAGGGCTTCCTGAAGTAGCGGCACCGGACCCATTCGCTCCCTCGGGTGAGAACTTTGGGGTCACGGGAGGTTGGCGCGGGCGAGCATCCGTGACACAACCGCAGCGGGTACGCTCTCTCAGTCTATGGTCGAGACGAATCTCATCCTGCTCGGTCCCCCCGGCGCCGGCAAGGGCACTCAGGCAGAGCGCCTGCAGGCCGACTTCGCCTTGGCTCACATCTCTACCGGCGACATGCTGCGCGCCCAGGTAACCCAAGGCACCGAGCTTGGCAGGGAGGCAGAGAAGTACATGAACGCCGGTGAGCTCGTACCCGACGAGGTGATCCTCGGCATGATCGGTCAGCGCATCGGCGAGCAGGATGCGCGAGAAGGGTTCTTGCTAGACGGCTTCCCACGCAACGCGGTCCAAGCCGACGCGCTCGGGGAGACCTTGGCTGAGTCCGAGCGGCGTTTGACCGCGGTCCTCTTGATCGATGTGCCAGACGACGAGGTGGTACGGCGTCTCGGGGGACGCCGCGTGTGCACGAAGGGGGGCCACGTCTACCACGTTGAGTTCGATCCTCCTAGGCTCGAAGGAATCTGTGATCAGGATGGCTCGCGTTTGATCCAGCGCGATGACGACAAGGAGGAGACGATCCGCCGGCGCCTCGAGGTGTATGCGCGCAAGACGGCTCCTCTGATCGACTACTACGAGGAGGCGGGTCTGTTGCGTCGCTTCGATGGGCAGCGCCATCCCGATGAGGTTCACGATCACATTAGGGCCACGATTGCCACGTTGCGCCTCGAGGACGAGCTTTAGCGTGCCTTCCCACCTTCTGAGCCCATGCCGGGCACGCCCCGCTTGCAGTGGGACAGGAACAGTGGGAAAGATAAGCTCCTAGGGTGATCATCAAGAAGTCACCTGAGGAGATCGAGAGGATGGCCGCCGCTGGGGCGATCCAGGCGGCGACGCTTGACCTCGTTGCTGGCAAGATCCGTCCGGGCGTGAGCACTGAGGAGCTGGACGCTGCGGCCGAGCGCTTCATCCGCTCGCAAGGAGCCACCCCCACGTTCAAGGGCTATCGCGGCTTTCCTGGCTCGATCTGCGCGTCGCCCAACTCGATGATCGTGCACGGGATCCCCGGCCGGTACCGGCTGGAGCGTGGGGACATACTGTCGGTGGATATCGGCGTGACCTTCGAAGGCTGGGTGGCCGACGCCGCGCGAACATTCCCCGTGGGCGACGTGACTCCACTCGCCGAGAATCTCTTGAAGGCGACGGAGCAAGCGTTGTACGCGGGTGTGGAGGAGTGTCGTGTGGGCAATCGCATGGGGGACGTCTCGCATGCGGTTCAGAAGGTCTCTGAGCGAGCGGGCTTGGCCGTCGTGCGCTCGCTCGTAGGGCACGGCGTGGGCAAAAGCATGCACGAGGACCCTCAGGTGCCCAACTATGGCCGCGCCGGCAAGGGCCCTTTGCTTGAGGAGGGCATGGTGCTCGCGATTGAGCCGATGACGACCGCCGGGCGCCCTGCGGTCCGGGTGGCAGGAGACGGTTGGGCGATCTTCTCCCAGGACGATTCCTTGGCAGCACACTTCGAGTTCACGGTGGCGATTACAGCCGCGGGCCCCCGCATTTTGACCCCCTGGCACCTCCCTGCACATGAGCGTGGGTCGGGCGTGCCTAAGGAGGCCGCGACCTCTGCCTAGGAATTGCTAATATCCGCTGTCCTGCTCGAATGCGCGGAAGCTTGGCGTGTGAGGGCAAAACCACGACGCGGTAGCGGCAGCCGTCCCGGCAGCCAGAGCCGGGTCGCAGGGACCAGCCGAAAGGGATCATGAAGGTAAGACCGTCGGTCAAGCCGATGTGCGAGAAGTGCAGGATCATCCGCCGCCACAAAGCGGTGCTCGTCATCTGCCAAAACAAGCGTCATAAGCAAAGGCAGGGCTGACCGGCAGATGGCACGTATCGCCGGGGTCAACCTCCCCTTGAACAAGCGCGCCGAGATAGGGCTCACCTATATCTACGGCATCGGTCGCTCAACCTCCAACAAGATTCTGAGCGAGGTCAAGGTCTCTCCTGAGACCTACATCCGAGACCTCACCGAGGACGAGATCTCTCGTCTGCGCGACGAGATCGACCGCTCGCTCACCGTCGAGGGCGATTTGCGCCGTGAGCGCTCTCAGGACATTAAGCGCCTCCAGGAGATCGCCTGCTACCGCGGCCTGCGTCATCGTCGCGGTTTGCCCGTCAGGGGCCAGAAGACCAAGACCAACGCACGCACGCGCAAGGGTCCCAAGCGCCTGCAGGTCGCCGGTAAGAAGAAGGTTCGCTGATGGCCGCTCCCAAGCGTCCAGCCCGCGGTCGGCGTCGCCAGAAGAAGAACGTGCCGGTCGGCCAGGCCCACATCAAGACCTCTTTCAACAACACGATCGTCTCGCTCACCGACACCCAGGGCAACGTGCTCGCGTGGGAGTCGGCCGGTGGCGCGGGTTTCAAGGGCTCGCGCAAGTCCACTCCGTTCGCCGCCCAGGTCACGGCCGATGCGGCGGCTCGCAAGGGTATGGAGCAAGGGCTTCAGAAGGTCGAGGTCTACGTCAAGGGACCGGGCTCCGGTCGCGAGACTGCGATCCGCTCACTGCAAGCCGCTGGTCTCGAGGTGACCGGTGTGAAGGACGTCACACCGCAGGCCCATAACGGATGTCGGCCGCGCAAGCGCCGACGCGTCTAAACAAACTTGATCGCAGAGAGCTAGGTCCATGGCAAGAGACACAAGCCCACAGTGCAAGCAGTGCCGCAGGGAGGGCCAGAAGCTGTTCCTCAAGGGGGAGCGCTGCCTGACCGACAAGTGCGGCGTGGAGCGCCGCTCCTACCCGCCTGGAGAGCACGGCAGGGGTCGTCAGAAGCAGAGCGAGTATCGCCTGCAGCTGCGCGAGAAGCAGAAGGCTCGCCGCTACTACGGTGTGCTTGAGAAGCAGTTCCACGGCTACTACGAGAAGGCTTCGCGCCAGCCCGGGATCACCGGTGAGAACCTGCTCGCGCTACTGGAGTGCCGCCTCGACAACGTCATGGTTCGCCTTGGTTTTGCGGCCTCTCGCAGGCAGGCCCGCCAACTGATCAGGCATGGCCACTGGACGGTCAACGGCCGCCGGGTGGACATACCCAGCTACCAGGTGCGCCCTGGCGATGTGATCGCGATCAAAGCTGATACCCCGGCTATGCAGGTGGTAAGGGACGCCACTGAGCTCACCGGACAGATTCCCGCATGGCTCCAGGCCGACCATGAGTCGCTCACGGCCAAGGTGCTGCGCAAGCCGGAGCGGCGAGAGGTTGCCGCGCCGGTGCAGGAGCAGCTCATCGTCGAGCTGTACTCGAAGTAGACGCTTTCCCCGCGCCACCACCTCTTGGGGGTGGCGGTGCGCCAGAGCCGGCGCTCTCAGCAAGCGCCGGTTTCACACCAACACGACGTTAGGACCCTGATGCTCGACTTCCAAATCCCCCGGATCACCAGCGAGTCCGTGGAGCAGAACCGTGGCACGTTCACCATCGAGCCGCTTGACCGCGGATTCGGCTACACGTTCGGCAATTCCCTGCGGCGTGTATTGCTCTCCTCGCTCGCCGGCGCCGCCGTCACGAGCGTGCGCATCGAGGGCGTGGCGCACGAGTTCTCCACAGTGCAGGGCGTCAAGGAGGACGTAACTGACATCGTGCTCAACTTGAAGGGCATCGTGTGCCGTATGCACTCCGATGCCTCCGAGGTTGAGGCGCCGCTCGTCGTGACCGGTCCCGGAGAGATAACGGCCAAGGACATCGACCTGCCGGCAGGCGTAGAGATCCTAAACCCGGGCGTACACATTGCGACGCTCGAGAAGAAGACCAAGCTCGAGCTCTACATGACGATCGGTCGTGGTCGCGGCTACCGGCCCGCTGAGGAGAACAAGTCGGCCGATCAGCCGATCGGCGTGATCCCGATCGACTCGATCTTCTCGCCCGTGCGTCGTGTGGCATACGCAGTCGAGCAAGCCCGCGTTGGGCAGAAGACAGATTTCGACAAGCTCACGCTCGACATTGAGACCGACGGTTCAATCGAGCCGCAAGCGGCATTGCGCGAGGCGGCCGAGTTGCTCATCTCCCAACTGGCGATCTTCACCGATGCCGACCGCATCCAAGAGCTGCGCGCGGCGCCAGGCGGTCAACTGGACGGTCACGGCCTCGCAGTCGGCGGCGGTGGCGCTCCGGCTGCCCTTCAGGGCGAGGAGTGGAGCATCCTGATCGAGGAGCTCGAGCTCGGGGTCCGTTCCTACAACTGCCTCAAGCGCGCTGGAATCCAGACGGTGGGTGACCTCATCTCTAAGTCCGAGGGTGAGCTCAACGCGATCCCCAACTTCGGCAAGAAGTCGATCGACGAGGTCATCGAAACGCTCGAAGCAAGAGGCCTGCACCTGCGCCAGGACTGAGGGAGAGCTCGCGCGCGCGGTCAGCGCTCTAGACTGACCCGTCGCGAGCGTATCCGTTCGGAGACACTGCCATGAGACACCAGAAGACACGCAACAAGCTCAGCCGCGACTCGGCACACCGCAAGTCCTTGCTCATGAACCTCACCAAGGAGGTTCTCGAGCATGAGCGCATCAAGACGAGCGAAGCCAAGGCCAAGGCTGTAAAGCCTGAGATCGAGAAATTGATCACCTTGGCCAAGCGTGGTGACCTGCACGCGCGTCGTCAGGCGCTCTCGGCTTTGTCCCAAGACAAGTTCGCCGTACACAAGCTGTTCACCGAGGTGGCTCCCCGCTACGCCGACAGGCCGGGCGGGTACACGCGCATCCTCAAGCTCGGGCCGCGTCGCTCCGACGCGACCGAGATGGTTTATCTCGAGCTGGTGTAACGGACGCCGCGCCTCGCGTGGTTTCTAAGCTGACGCTGCAATACGACGGCACCGAGTTCGCCGGCTGGGCGTGCCAGCCCAACCAACGCACCGTACAAGGGGAGATCGAACGGGCGCTGCGTACCGTCCTGGGCGACACTGATGCCGACGGCGGGCCATTGACGCTCACCGTCGCCGGTCGCACCGATAGGGGCGTGCACGCATGGGGGCAGGTCGTAAGCTACCGCCACGAGGCGCTCGACCCACAGCGCCTGAACGCCCTGCTACCCAACGACATGGCGGTGCTCGCCTGCGAACCGGCATCTGAGGCATTCGACGCAAGGCGCAGCGCCACGAGCAGGACCTACTGCTATCGCGTGCTGGCTCGCCGCACGAGGGACGTGTTCGAGCGGGGACGCGCCCTATGGTGGCCGCGTCCGCTCGATCGCTCCCTATTGGAAGAGTGCGCCAAGCTACTCCCGGGAAGGCACGACTTCACCGCTTTTACGCCAACCGAGACCGAGCACACGCGATTCGACCGTACAGTGATCAAAGCGCAGTGGCGGGTGGGTGGGGACGTGCTCGAGCTGTGGATCGAGGCGGACACATTCCTTAGGCACATGAACCGCGTCTTGGTGGGGACGATGCTCGAGGTCGCCGCGGGACGACGTGAGGTCGCCGAGTTCGCCGAACTACTTGAGGGCAGGCCTCGCTCGCACGCGGGACCGACCGCGCCCGCGCGTGGGCTTGCGCTGGTGTCGGTGAGCTATCCCCCGGGCTGATAGTCATCTGTTTGGGCCACCCTACGCGCGCGCGTAGGATGGCTCTTGGGCAGGGAAGGGACCGCAGCGAACCCTATGCTGGGGGGGCGATGCTCAACGTGCTGCTCACAAATGACGACGGGATCGAAGCCGATGGGCTTCAGGCCCTGCGCCGTGCCTTGATGGAGGTCGAAGGTGTGCGTCTCGTGACGATTGCCCCGGATGGCAATCGGTCGGCGATGGCGCGCTCCATCACCACGCGGCGGCCGCTATGGGTAGAGGAGATCGCATTTTCAGACGGGACGGTCGGCTATGCCACGGACGGGACGCCGGTGGATTGTGTGCGGCTTGCACGCCTCGGTCTCGTGGATGACTTTGAGGCGCAACTGGTGGTGGCTGGGATCAACCATGGGGCGAACCTCGGCGATGACATCACTTACTCAGGCACCGTGGCGGCGGCTTTGGAGGGTGTGGTGCTCGGATTGCCGGCGATTGCGGCCTCTCAGCAGTCGCGTGGGCGAGCGCTCGACTTTCGCTATGACGGCGGCTTTGACTTTGGGGTGGCGGCCGGCTTCGTAGCACGCTTGGTAGAGCGCATCGAGGAGATCCCGATACCTGAGGGGACTCTGCTCAACGTGAACGTGCCGGCTGGTCAGCCTGAGGGGGTGGAGGTGACGAGTCTGGGCAAGCGCATTTATCGTGACGAGCTGAAGGTGGCGCCCGATGAGAACGGCACCTCGACGCGGACTCGCTACTGGATATATGGGGCCGATCCAGGCTTCCACGACGATCCGGGTACGGACCTCGCCGCGGTGGCGGAAGGTCGTATCGCCGTGACGCCGATCCACTTCGACCTGACTCATCGCGGCGGCCTGGAGGTCTTGCGGGAGTTCGATCTGCAAGCGTTGCTCGCTCCCGCGCTCGACGGCGGGAGCGCGTGAGCGGAGCCGCGAAGAAGCGAGCCACGGAGTTGCGTAAGCAGCTCGAGTATCACGGCCATCGCTATTACGTACTCGACGATCCTGAGATCGCCGATGACGCGTACGACGCCCTGTTGGACGAGCTGCGTGCGTTGGAGTCGGAGTATCCCGAGCTGCAGACTCCCGACTCACCCACCCAGCGCGTAGGCGGGGAGCCGGTGGGCAAGCTCGAGAAGGTCAACCACCTGGAGCCGATGCTCTCGCTCTCGAACGTGCGCACGGAGGACGAGCTGAGGGCGTGGGTCGAGCGCATGAAGACTCACTTGGGGCGCGAAGGGATCGTGAGGACCAGGTTCGAGTACGTGGTGGAGCCTAAGGTGGACGGCCTGGCGGTGAGCTTGCTCTACCGCGATGGAGTGCTCGAGCGTGGAGCGACCCGTGGCAACGGTGAAGTGGGGGAGGACGTGACGCACAATCTGCGCACGATCGGATCAATCCCCTTGCACATCGAGGACGCGCCGCCCCTCTTGGAGGTGCGAGGCGAGGTGTACATGTCGCTTGAGGACTTCGCCGCGGTCAATGAGCGACGCGCCGAAAATGAGCTCTCAACGTTCATGAACCCGCGTAACTCGGCCGCTGGCGCGGTGCGCCAGCTCGACCCTTCCTTGATGGCAGAACGGCCGCTGTCGATGTGGGCCTACCAAGTTGGTGTCGCGCCAGACCTGTCATTCGAGACCCACTGGGAGGCACTCGAGTGGTTGCGGGCACACGGCTTTCGCGTGAATCGGGATATCAAGCGGCTCGACAATGAGGAGGAGGTAGTCGCCCAATGCCTGCTTTGGCAGGAGCGTCGCGGAGATCTCGACTTCGAGATCGACGGCGTCGTGATCAAGGTGTCCGATCTCAAGCTCCAGCGCCGGCTCGGCGCGGTCGGCAGGGACCCGCGCTGGGCAGTGGCCTGGAAGTTTCCGCCCACCACTGCCGTGACGCGCCTGCACAAGGTCATGTGGAACGTGGGCAAGTTCGGCGACCTGCGTCCCTACGCGATGCTCGAGCCGGTGGCGGCGGGCGGTGTCACGATCAAGCTCGCCACTTTGCACAACGAGGAGGACATCGTACGCAAGGACATTCGAGCTGGCGAGGATGTGATCGTGTTGCGGGCGGGCGATGTGATCCCGCAGGTGGTCTCCCCGGCGCCGCACGTAGCTGAGCACAAGGACCGTCCGCCCGTGACGCGCCCGCCAGCGCGCTGCCCGTTTTGCGATACGCCGACCGTCAAGCCCAAGGAGTCGGTGTTCACGATGTGCCCCAACAGGGATTGTCCCGAGCGGGCTTGGCAGTTGCTCAAGCATTTCGTGGGGCGAGCTGCGATGGATATCGATGGGCTTGGCGAGAAGCAAGTGGCCTTGCTCCAAGAGAAGGGGCTTGTCAAGACAGCTGCCGATTACTACCGTTTGGGCGAGCACCGCGAGGAGCTGCTCGAGCTCGAGGGCTTCGGTGAGATCTCCGTGAACAATCTGCTCGGCGCGATCGAGGCGTCCAAGCAGCGTCCGTTCGGACGCGTCCTGTTCGCCTTGGGGATCGAGGAGGTGGGGGAGGTCACCGGTCGCAATCTCGCGATGAGGTTCCGCAACATCGTGGCGCTCTTGGATGCAACCGCCGAGCAGATCGCAGAGACTCCGGGGATCGGCGAGAAGATGAGCACGTCGATCGAGGCTCAGTTGCACGACGAGCGCATGCTCGCCTTGATCAGAGACTTGCGCGACATCGGTTTGCGCTTCGCCGAAGCGGGGCCGGCCCCCACAAGCGGGCCTTTGGCGGGTAAGACGGTGGTGCTTACCGGCACCTTGCCCACGCTCTCGCGCGAGCAAGCCACCGAGCGCGTTCAGGCGGCCGGGGGGCGTGTGACGAGCGCCGTGTCCAAGAAGACGCATTTCCTCGTCACTGGCGAGGGTCCGGGTTCGAAGCTCGAGAAGGCCGAACGTCTGCGCGTGCGCGTGCTTGACGAGCGCGGATTGCTCGATCTGTTGGGAGACGCTTAGAGACGGGGCGTGTAGTTGGGATCGTTGTTCGTTCCCTTGGCTTGCCATCGCCGATGGGCGTCACGAGCTCAGTATCGCGCCAAGGTGATCGTCATATTGTCTTGGATCGTGTGGGCTTTGCCGGTTTCGATGCCGTCGGTGAAGAACGCGAATGCGAGGATGTCTCCGCCTTCGCTCTGGCAGTAGCCGGCCAGGTTGGACACGCCGATCAACGTGCCCGTCTTTGCCTGACAGCGTCCTGAGGCTGAGGTGTGGCGCATTCGTTCGTCCAGGGTGCCTGTGTGCCCGGCGATCGCCAGGTCGTTGCGCAAAGTGGTGCCTAGGGGAGTGGGAGCGAGCTTCGTGAGCAGTTCCACCACCTGCTTTGGCGTGGTGTGATCTGAGTGGGAGAGCCCGGATCCGTCGAGCAGGTAGGGGTGCAAGCCGAAGTCATGGGCGATCGTGGCACGCACGACTGCAGCCCCCGCGGCGGTTGTGCCCGCTGCGCCATAGCGCGCTCCGAGATCCTTGAGCAGTGTCTCGGCGAAGAAATTGTCTGAGGGCGGCAGGGTCAGGCCCAGCAATGTGTTCATGTTGGGTGAGGCCTCGGTAGCTACCACAGTTGCTCCAGCCGGTGCTATAGCGGCGCCGCCACCATGAACCTTGATTCCCTCGGCCCTGAGTGCTCCTCGCAGCTCGAGTGCGGCATAAGAGGCGGGCGCGTGGGAGCCGCCTTGGGAGCCTGTTTCCCCGCGGTTGAAGGCGAGCCCACTCAGGTCGCCTTCGAGGTCTGGATCCCATGCGTACCCGCTTGCTGGCTCGCCTCTCAGCGAGTCGAACCATGACTCGTCGCCGTTTACGCTGCCCGTGACTTCGCGAACGCCCGCGGCCTTCACGAGCGCGGCCAGCTTGGTCACAGTTGCGCCCTGGCCGCCATAGTGGGAGGACACGAACGAGGCGCTACCGAACGTGGGGTCCCCGCCGCCGTGCAAGTACAAGCTGCCTTCCCAGCGCCCATTGGCTCCGGGGTGACCAGTGCCGAGCACGGTCGTGGAGAGCGTTGCTTCCGGCCCCATCAGCTCCAAAGCGGTGGTGGCGGTATAGAGCTTCTCCACCGAGGCTGGTGGCCGGGAGCTTTCGGCGCGTTCGCTGAACAGGGGCGTCGCTGTTGTCAGGTCGAACACATAGGCTCCCGACTGTGGTCCTGCGATCGCAAGCTCATGACGTAGCTGTCCAGTCAGCGCGCTACGCGCGATTGGCGCCGCGCCGGCGTTGGCTGGTGTGCTCGCGATCGCAGCTGCAGCGGTGCACAGCAGGGCCGCGAGTGCGCGTGGAAGCCCCGAAAGATTCATGGAATCACGTAACAGTACGTACAATCAGTATTCATGGGTGAGGTTGTCAAGTTGAAGCCGCCCGCTAAGGGCGGGTCGGGCTCTAGAACACGGGCCAGCTCCAAGAGGAGCGCTCCTGCGCGAACCTCCAAGCGCAGCGGACCACGTCGCGACAAGACGGCCTTGGTGCTCGGTGGCGGAGGGTTCACCGGCGGGGTGTATGAGATCGGAGCCCTGCGCGCCCTCGACCTGCTCGCCGCCAATCGCACGATCAACCAGTTTGACGTTTATGTGGGCACCTCCGCTGGGGCTTTCGTGGCGTCCCTGTGCGCCAATGGGGTCACCCCGGAGGAGATGATGCGGGTCGTGACCCACCAAGGTCCCCAGGCCTTCCGTGACATCGACCTCGGCGACCTCTTGCGCTTGAATCTCTCCGAGGTGGTGAGGACCGGTGTTCGCTTGCCTTTGCGCGCGGCTTTACTGGCGCGCCAACTGCTGCCTCAGCTTGGCCAAGTGTCCCTGATCGACATTCTGCTCGGGCTTGCTGAGGTGTTGCCGAGCGGTGCCTATACGGGCGAGGGAATCGAGCGCTACCTGGCCAAGGTGTTCGCCGAGGACACGCGCCGCAGCAACGACTTCAGGGAGCTCGCGCACGAGCTCTACCTCGTCGCCACGGACCTGGACTCCTGCGAGCGGATCGTGTTCGGTGCTGACGGCTTCGACGACGTGCCGATCTCCACCGCCGTACGTGCCTCCGGCGCTCTGCCGATGGTCTACGCCCCGGTCAAGGTGGGCGATCGCGAGCTGATCGATGGTGGCATTGTGTCCACCACCAACCTCGATATCGCGGTCGAGGCGGGTGCGGCGCTGGTGATCGTGATCAACCCGATTGTTCCCTATGTCAACGAGCGCGCTGATGGTGGCGACGGGCCCCCGGAGAGGCGCATCTCGGACATGGGCTTCTCCAAGATCGGCTACCAGGCGTTCAAGCTGCTCGGCCACCGTCGCCTGCATGAGCTGGCGAGCATGTGGGAGGAGCGCTACCCCGGCGTGGACATCGTCCTGATCGAGCCCGAGCCCACCGATGCACTGATGTTCGAGACCCCAATCATGAGCTTTTCCTCGCGCATCGAGATCGCGCGCCATGGCTTCCAATCAGTGACCTATCACCTACTCGACCAGTATGAGCGCTACAGCGAGATCTGGGCGCGTCACGGCATCGAGATTTCAGAGCGTCGGGTGCGTCGCGTGGTCGACCATTTCGAGGCGGAAGAGGAGCAGGTCGGGGCGTGGCGCAAAATCCTCGAAGGAACCACGGGCGCCCTGCTGCGCCAGTCCGGCTCGGCCGGCTAGAGGAGAGCTCTGTCGAGCGAGTTCAGCAACCGCGTCGAGGCCGCCTCGTCGTGGATCGCGATGCGCACGTGACGCGGCTCGCCGAGCGGTGCTCCAGCAGCGACAATTATCCCGGCGCGTGCTAGACGCTCGGCTAGCTCGCCGCCCTCGAGTGAGGGATGAGCAACCCACAAGAAGTTGGCTTGGCTGTCGCTCACCTCGAAGTGGCGCTGGCGCAGCGCTGTGGTCAGGCGCTCACGCTCCTTGGCCACGCGCTTGACGCGCCTGGCGAGCAACTCCGAGCAGCTGCGCAAGGTCTCCAAGGCGCCCGCCTGTGATATCTCGCTCACGCCCAAGTCCGGTTCGAGCTCGGCCAGTAGCTCCTCTGAGCCGGGACCGCCGATCGCATAGCCACAGCGCAATCCAGCGAGGCCCCAAGCCTTGGAGAAGCTACGGAACACCAGCAGGCGCGGGTGGGTCTCCAGCAGCGCAAGCGAGGCGTCGATCGGCTGGGCGTCTGAGAACTCGACAAGCGACTCGTCGAGCAATACGCCCACCGTGTCCGGCAGGCTGCTGAGCAGTCGCTCGAGCTCCCCCGTGGGCAAGAGCTCGCCGGTGGGATCGTTCGGGCTCGCCAAGGCCACTACTCGCGTGCTCTCGCCAACCGCCTCGAGCAAAGCGTCCACGCCGCCGCTCACCGGTACCGCGCGGCCGTGCGCCCGGCGCGCCATGATGGGGAACAAGGGATAGGACGGCCACGCGGTGATCAGCTCCTGGCCGGGCTCGATTAGTGCGCGGGTGGCTGCGCTCAAAAGCTCTGCGGCACCATTGCCCACGATCACGCGCGCCGGCTCCACGCTGTGGCGTTGGGCGAGGCGGGCCCTCAGCTGCGAGCCTCTTGTGTGCGGGTAGCGCTGCATCCCGCGTCTGGCCACAAACGTGATGGCGCTCACCACCTCGGGATGGGGCAGCTCATGCCAGGTCGTATGGGAGAGATCGAGCGTCTGTACCCGAGTGAGTGCCTTGCGCTTGCGCTCGGCGGCCTCCTCGCGCAGTTCCTCGTTGACCTCCTCCTCGCTCATCCCCTCGAACTGCTTGTAATAGTCGAGCAAACCCATATCTACTACGGCTTGTTCCCTGGCATGGAGCTCGATCCGGGGCCGTGGATCACCACGAACCAGAACGAGAACACTGCCGCGCAGACGGCTGCTGTGATCGCGAAAATGCGCGGCAGTACGCCTACGCGCTGGTCGTGTCCCGCGGCACGACGAACGAGGATCCAAGCGTTATCAAGTCTGCGCAGGATCATCAACGTGCCAAACAGCAGCACGAACAGAGCCACGAGCGCTATCAATACGCCGAAGGACACGCTCCCGGTGATGTAGTTCGCCTGGGCGCTGAGCCACAGGCAAGCGAGCGGTATGGGCCCCCAGCAGAGCAGGCTTCCCACGACCATCGCAGCCAGCATGAGTCTGGCCAAGTTGTTGTCGATGCGTTGCCTTGCACTGCTGCCACGCTCGGGCAGCGCCCGGAAGCGCGTTGGCGCTGTGCCGGGTCTGCGGCCAACAAAAAGGCCGCCGGTCTCACTGGGATCGGTACGCATGGTCTGTCTATGCTCGCAGCTGCCTGGGCTTAGCCCGCGTATAGCGCGTCGAGGACGTCGGCATACTTCTCGGATACGACGTTGCGCTTGACCTTTAGTGTCGGCGTCAGCTCACCCGTCTCCTGGGTCAGGTCATGCGGAAGGATCGCAAAGCGCTTGACCTGCTCCACTGGCGCATAGCGCTGATTGGCGCGCTCCACCTGCTCGGCGATGAGTGCTCGTATCGACGCCTCTTCGCACAGGGTGGCAGTGTCCTCAGGGAGCTCATGCTCGCGCGCATAGCCTGCGATCTCTTCCTCGTCCAGCGTCACCAACACCACCGGATAGGGACGCTGGTCGCCATGCATCACGGCCTGGGATATCCAGCGGCACTGCTTCAGATCGTTCTCCAGGTTGGCTGGGGTGATGTTCTTGCCCCCGGCGGTGATGATGATGTCCTTCTTGCGCCCCGTGATCGACAGGAAACCGTCCTCATCAAGCGTGCCGATGTCACCGGTGTGCAGCCAGCCGTCCTCGATCGACCCGAACGAGGCGTCGGCATTGTTGTGGTAGCCCTGGAAGATGTTCGGGCCCTTGATCAAGACCTCGCCATCCTCGGCGATCTTGATCTCCACACCGGGGAAAGGTTTGCCCACGGTCCCGAACTTGTGATCCTCGACCGTGCATACCGTTGCGGCGGTGGCCGTCTCGGTCATGCCATATCCCTCGAGCACTGGTACTCCGGCGGCCCAGAAGAATTCGAGGATCTCCTTGGAGATAGGTGCGGCTCCGCTCACGGCGTGCCTCACGCTCCCGCCAAAGATCGCCCTAACGTTCTTGAACAGCTTCTCGTCGGCCTCGGCAAACGGCCCACGCAACTCCTCGGGCACCTCTTCGCCCTTGGCTTCCATGTTGCGCACCTTCATGCCAAGTGCGATCGCCTTGCGCGCCTGCTCCTGCTCCTCCTCGGGCTTTGCTTCCAAGGCCGCGTTGGCGAGCGTGTAGATCTTCTCGAAGATGCGTGGCACCGAGGGCAGGTAGGTCGGTTTGACCTCCATCAGCTCGCCCACGATCTGCTTCGTGTCGCCACCGAAGTAGGCGATCGTGGCACCCAGGTCAAAGGCGGCCAGCTGGATCAGCAGGGCGAAGGCATGGGCAAGCGGCAAATAGAGGTAGATCACCTCGTCGTCCTCGATCTGGCCCACACCGCGCAGCATGTCCATCATCGAGGCATAGTTGCCGTGGCTCAGTACGCAACCCTTTGGCGGCCCAGTCGTCCCCGAGGTGTAGATGAAGGTGAACGAGTCCTCTGGACCCACGGCATCGCGACGCGCTTGTAGCTCAGCCGCATCGCGTGTGCGCCCACGCTCGCGTACCTCATCCAGCGGAATGGCTGGGACGGGACTCTCGCCGGGGGCGGGGTCCATCACGATTACGGTCTTCAGGTTGGGGACCCGGTCGCTGATCTCGGCGAGCTTCGCGAGCTGAGCCTCATCCTCGGCCACGATCGCGCTGGCGCCCGAGTCGGAGATCACCCATAGGCACTCCTCAGGAGAATTGGTCTGGTAGATCGGCACGACTACCGCCCCCACCGAGGTGATCGCCATGTCCGCGTAAGACCACTCGGGGCGGGTGTTGGCGAGAATGCACACGCGCTCGCCCGCCTGCACTCCGACATCAATCAAGCCGAGGCCAATCTCCTCGACGGTGTCCGCCACCTGCCTATAGGTCACGTCCTGCCACTCACCGTCCTGCTTGTAGCGAACGGCGACATGCTCGGGGCGAACCGCGGCCGAGCGTGAGATCAAATCGGCGATCGTGTCCGATCCCGTGGACGTCTCTACGGCACTGGCCTCCATGACGCGACTCTCCTCCTCGATGACTGACCCCTATATGGCCCTTTGGATGTTAGGGCTTTCCGCGCGCATATTGTTGGAGAGTCTGCTCCTCGAAAGCCGCAGCCACTGGCCGCGGAGGCTGACGCCGTGGAGACGGGCTCTGTGGATAGACCCGGTTCTGTTTCCCGCGAATGAATCAGGTGTCGGCTGAAGCCGGGCGTTGTTTCTGCTTGCCCTGACTCACGCTAGCCAGGAACAGGCTCTTGTCGATGCGTCCCTGAAAGACGGGAACCCCATTCTCCAGGCACTTCGAGAGCACTTCTCTGCGCCCCAAACCGGCCGCGCGGGCTAGCTCCGTGGGGGTGAGGTGGTTGGCCATCGGGGAGTCCTCCAATCGATGTTGTGTGCCTACGCGTACATATACCCCTTCACGCGGACATACACAAGCAGGGGATCACCCCATTTGTGGCTCTCGTAAGCCCTTGGGCCAGAAAGGGATAGCCCGGTTTGGGCCCGCTCTAAACAGGATTGGGGATGTCGAGGAACATGTGCTCCAAGTCGAAGCGCTCGCTCAGATACTCGCCCAAGCGCTTCACGCCGAAGGTCTCCGTCGCGTAGTGGCCGGCCGCTATGAAATGGATGGAGGTCTCTTGGGCTTCGTTCATGACCCGCTCGGTCGGCTCACCGGTGAGGAACGCGTCGGCTCCAGCGGCCACTGCCTCGCCGAGATAGTTGCTCCCACCCCCCGACACGATCGCCAGACTGCGTACCTGTGCAGGGCCCGCGTCGAAGACGAGCGGAGCGCGGGCGGTCACCGTGGCAACCTGCGCGAACAGGGCACTTGCCTCGATGCCCTCGCCAGGGAAGCTCGCGAGGAATCCAATCGGCTCCCCCTCGTGCGGGGCGAAAGGCTCGAGTGTGTCGGCCCCGAGCGCGCGGGCAATCAGAGCGTTGTTGCCTAGCTCTGGGTGGGCGTCAAGCGGGAGGTGGTACGCAGCAAGGCTCACGTCCGCATCGAACAAGAGCTTCAAGCGACGCTTCATTGGCGCGTCGATAGCAGCGGGGCGTGAGCCCCAGAAGATGCCGTGGTGGACGATCAACAGATCTGCCTGGGCGGCGATGGCCCGCTCAAACAGCTCGGCGCTTGCACTCACCCCCGTGGCGATCTTCGCTACCTCGGCTTTGCCGGGGACTTGCAGGCCGTTGGGGCAGTAGTCCCTGAAGCGGCTTGGCTCTAGCAGGCGGTCTAGGTCGGCGATGGCTTCATTTAGGTGGCAGGGCATGGGGCGACCTTAGCGGTGGGGGTTAGCGTGTGTGCGGCTGGGTGGGTTGAGGTGTTTGTGCTCCGGATAGGTGGCTCCTTCGCGTCGCGCGCGCGAAGGAGCTCTTTATCGCTGACTCCCGTCGATGCTTTCGGTGCTTAGGAACCTGTGGGGGCGCGCTTATGGGATACTGCAAGCTGCGTCGGGGCGTGGCGCAGCCTGGTAGCGCGCGCCGTTCGGGTCGGCGAGGTCCCCGGTTCGAATCCGGGCGCCCCGATAAGAAATCCCTGCAAATCAGCCATTTTTCATGACGGTTCAGTCCTTCGCGTTTTTGGCAGTGAATGGGCCGTAAGGTGAGTTCACTGCCGAGCGGCACGGCACCGAGAACGCCCGCGTGCTCATAGACCCACCGACACGAGTCCGGCCGGCCATCCGCGCGACCTCGCTCGCATCGACCAGGCCTGCACCTTTCCAGATGGGCAGATAGGACGAAACGGACAAGACGCTACTCGTCAACGGTCTGTTAGGGCAGCTGCGCTATCCACTTCTGGAGATCGAGCTGGGCGAGCTCGACGAAGCCGAGTATCGGCAGCGCCGACGGGTCGAGCAGGCTCGCGACCGGTGGTGACTTGAGGACGATCGCCGAACGGACGCGCCAGCCGTCGGCACTCGACTCGACGCCCAGTTGCACCAGGACATCCGGAAGGGCTTCTTCTACAAGCTTGGCACGTTCTAGAAGGTGATCGGCGTCAGTCTTTCCCTTCCCGCTGACCCTGAAGCGCGCAAGCTCGCCGTAGGCTTCGCGCGGAGTACGCGCAGCAGAGCCGGACTTTGCGTCGATGTTGAGGAGCGTTTGCGACCTGGGCTCGGCGACGAGAACATCGATGTCGCCCAATGGGTCTCCGTTTGCCCGGGCGAGGCGTCTGCCATTGAGCTTGTTGATTTTCCGTGCCTTGAGACGCAGGTCGCTTCTCGCGACGTCGAGCACCTTTGCCTCGAACACCTTGCCGCCCCACTTTGAGAAGGCGCCCATCGCGCGTCCCAGCTCACTATCGCGGTCTACTCCGGGGAGATTGGCGTGGCCGAGTTGACCGAGTATGACCTGCAGGGCTGAATAAGTATGGAATCCGCTCCAAATCAGATCCCGCTCCGCAGGAGCCCTAACCAGTGGCCGCGCTTGATAGGAACGGCGACGCTGGTATACCCACGGCATGTCTGACGTTCCTGGGTAGTCGGGATTCGGCTCCAGGCAGAGAAAGCGGATGAGCTTCCTGACGGGCGCCGGCTCCATATTCAAACGCGTTGACAGTTTGGTGACGAGCTCGTCCTCCGACGTCTGATAGATCCCGCCTGGGTTGTAACCCTCTGGATGGTCGGCAGATCGAAGGCCCCCGAGTTCGGATAGTCGCCCCACGATCATGGCGCATGAGTACAGATCGACGCCCGCGACTTCCGCGGTCGCAGCTGCGACGTGTCCGAAGAGGGCGCGTTCTTCTGCCGTCTCGGCTGCAGTCAGTTCAAAGGCCTTGCCGGGATCGTCAAAGAGCGTCGCGAGCGGATTGGGCATCTCACGGAGAACTCGAATCACGCGATCTTCGTGCTGGGGAGCGTCGGTGAGCCGCGGTAGCTCGAGCAAGCCTTGTGACATGGATAGCTCGCTCGGCAGAAGCTCATTGTGGATGAGGTCGCTTGCGGTGCCCAGGCGCAGAACCTCGTCGGCGTGTCCCCACAAGGCTGTCAGCAGCTCCGGCAACGCCTCGGCGTCTCCCTGTGGGGGCCTTGCGCTGATCATTTCGACGACCAAGCGAAGCGACACGGCGAGCGGCGTGAGCACGGGTATTTCCGCGCGTGCCAATTCCTTCGTCGACAGCGATACATCCGGGCGGTCGGTAGCGGCCCACGTCAGGGAGGAGAGGCAGGCCCGTACGCCCTCGTTGGCGGCGACGAGGGCGCGTAGCAGCGACACTGGCTCGCATCGAGCGGCGAGCGAGAACGATGCCTCCGTCAGGAACCTGCAACGTTCCTTAAGGGCGTCCGTAAGTTGCTCGCGAGGGCATGGACCGGCGCGAAGCCCACGATCCTGCAGGTAGGCGCTGGTGTCTCGCTCGAGCTCGACGGTCTGCTCGAAGGGCAGCGGCGGGATTACGTCCAGGATGAAGGACTCGTTCGAGTTTTGAGGATCGTTCGGCACCGTGTCATGGTAGGTAGACGGCGGGCTGATCCCCGAGCAGCCGATTTGCAGGAGTTTTCACGACGAATTTCGTGAGAGACGCGGGACTCGGGTCGGCAAGGTCCCCGGTTCGAATCCGTTCGCCCCGATTGTCTTCAAGAACCGCGAATACCCGCGAATAGCAGCGAAAAGTCGCGAAGATGCTGAGGGTGGCAGAGGCGGTATTCGCGGGGATTCGGGGACGTTCGGGGGGATTGGGACCGCAGAGGGACCGCGGTGGCGGGCGAAACGGACCGCAAAAGGACCGCAGCCTCCCGCGAGCGGGATGAGCGACCCCGAGATTCGGCGCATCATCCAAGACGGCGGCGCTCGGGGGCTTCGCCGGCGGTGGGATTGCGGTGGTGGCAGCGAGCAGGCACTCACTCGTCGCTGTCGTGTAGTGGTTCCAAGCTATTAGCCTGCGCTGCTGTCCCACGCGCGTCATGCGGTTCTCCTAGCTGCTCGCGGGCTCGCTGCCACGACTTCCATCATCTGATCTCGTAGAGGAGGTACCCCGGGAGCGTCGCGGGTAGGCAAGTCCAGAATCGTTGGTCCAGCGAGATCCTGGTGGCGCTCAAGAAGCCCACGGTGGCGGAGGATCATCTTTGCTAGCCCCTCGTGGAGGATCGGATGCGCGCGAAGATCGTTGCACATCGTCATCGTCTCAGCCACTCGTAGAATTGCTGTGAGCGCCGCCTTCGAGCCGATCACCATCTCGTCGGCCTCCTCAACGTCTCGGTCCCACGCAGCTATGCCGCCCTGCGGTCGCGCATGGACCAGGCGTTGCGTGTCTTGAACAACAACGTCAGATCCTGAAGTGGCTGCGCTCCCCGCTCAAGGTATGACTCCCCGGTCTGCGCAAGCTGGGTGCCTATCAAGAGCTTGTCGGGTGTGGGCAGCTTGTCTAGCGCATCGAAATCGGCTGGCGAAAGCAGCTCATCTAGCAGCTCGTTTGTGAATGCCTCAGCGGCGAGCGCTACGAAGAGGACGGTCGATCGCAAAAGTGCAACCGCCGATCGTGGGCGTTCATGACTGCTTGTGGTGCCTCAAGGATTGAGCCGCGATGCAGCGCGTCGACCGGAACCCATAGGTCCGGGGTTTGCCGAGTGGTGGAACTCCTGAAGCGCACGTGCAGGTACATCTCCGCCTGTGAAGCCAGCCCGAATGCCTCCTTGAGCGATTTCGGCTGCGCAGGTGACGATTGCTTTTTGACTGTCTGTGCTCGTTGCTCTCGGCGGCTCGTCATTCCCGAAAGGTTACGGGACACCTTGAAGGTGTTCTCTCGGGTTCCATACATCCTGGAATCGCTGGCGCGACCCGCGGGCTGTGGCACAGGCCAGGTTTGGGCTGTCCACCTTAGATGTTGAGTTCGGTTCCGAGCAGGCGGCGCCCCAAGCTAGTCAAGTGTGTGCGTAACCGCCGAGTCCGAAGGCATCGACAACCAATGGCCTGCCAGCGAGCAACAGCTCCAAATGGCTGTCGGGCCACATCACGATCTGGGTGCGGGCATCCTGATTGAAGTTCTCGATCCACTGGATGGCATCGGTCGTGAAGCGAGCCGTCGTGGCGAGGACGAGGTAGTCAACCGGCGGAGGTTCCCACAGGCGCAGAGGGGTCACGGCTCGTTCGACGTCGGTTGCGGTCAGAGACGCAGATGTGTGACGACATTGCACGAATACGCGGTCGTGGCGAGAGCCAAGCAGGCCATCGGTGACGATTCGTTCCACGGACAGGTCTCGACCACGGTCGGGCGCATTAATGTGGGTCAGCCAGTTGGGTTGACGTAAGCGGCATCTGAGGAAATAAGGTTGAAGATGAGACGCTCGAAGCCCTCAGGGTCAAGCCCAGAGAAATCGAGCTTCCTGACCGTCGGCGTGTCGTCTCCTCGATTCGGCATCCCACCACAAGCTTCTAGCCAAGAGCCCCGCTCAACTCACGGCCCGACGCCCCCTCGACAAGCGAGCGGCTCGTTCCACCGGTGGAGCTATCTGCAAGCTGCTCGTTTAGGCGCTGATTCGAGAACCGCGACTGCATCCATCGCCTCGATCGCGAGTCGACTGGCGGCCAGCACCTCTGACCAGCTCGCGGCAAGGAGCCCACGGCGCCGGGATTCGTCGATGAGAGCTCCGACACGCTCACGAAGCCTTAGCGTCTCGGCGTCCTCAAGACCGCAGCGGACATATTCGTCCCAGCGCTGCGCAAGATCGGCAAGACGATGGGATGCGATTGCCGTGGTCTGCTCACCCAGCGCTGCACGAAAATGCGCTTCCGCCCAGTCGAGCTGCTCGATCGCTTGCTCTCGTTCGTTTCCAAGATCCGAAAGCACCGACGCAACATGACTCCAAGCGTCCAGGAGATTCGCCTGCGGCAGCAGCGGCCCGGATGCCGGTTCGCTCCTCGACCATCCTTATCGTCATGGCTGTCTCGCTATAACGCTCAGCCAGCTCCTTGAGCCGCTGCAAGAGCTGTTGATCGGGTATTCGCGCCACAACGCCGACCATAACGGCCCCACGCACGACCGAGCAAGGCGGCGGATGCCGTCTGCGTCGAACTGGACGACGGCAGCGCAGAACTCCCATGAAGGTCGCCGACCGACTGCATGGGCAAGGGCACGGCACGATCCTCATTGAGTTCTGGAGCTCGGCGTGGCGCGAGTGCCCGCCGCCGCTTCCCAGTCGCCACCTGCAACTAGAGGCTTTGGTGCCTGGGGTTCAGCGCCCGCCCGACGCATATACCTCGGTAATGGTCATCGGTCGGCTCGTGATCTCCCTGGTTGGATGGATGGTTCCGGGCTGGGAGTTCACGACCGCCCCCGACGACCCTTGGCGTCCAGCGCGGCGGTGCATCTGGCCCGCTCAGTCAGGCGGCCGGACCTGGCCTCCCGAAGCGGCGCTCACAAGTCTCGTTGAGGTCGAGCAGTTCGCTGCGGCGGCGACAACTTAGATATGTGCTCGACTCATGCCTAACGGTCAGGAGTTGCGGGACGCCGCACGAGTCCTCGCGGCCTTCATCGGTGACGGGGAGTTGACGAGCACGATCGCCGATCTTGAGCACGCCTTGGAGGGACATCGAGGCGGGGAACTTCAGGAACTGCTCGGCAGTCGCCGTGTTTCGCTTGAGCTACTGCGAAGCGCTCTGCTGATCCGCGGCCAACTCGGCAGGATCAACGATGTGATCCACGCCGTCGGGATCGGTCTCGCGATTGAGGAGCTGATCGAGCCGGGTGAGGTTCTGTCCCTTCCCTCGCTCGCAGCCGGGAACTCCTCGCGGCCGTATGACCTCGAAACCGACCGAAGGGTCGCCGAGTTCAGCAACACAGGGCGGGGGCCGGGCGCATGTCGCGCGGCAAAGCCGTCGCCTAACTCAGCAAGTAGACTCGCACGTAGTGTCGGATGCAACGCTCTTTCATTACGAAGGGCCACTCGACGGCGCTTACGAGCTTGTCGATGAACTGCAGGCAGCCGGATTCGCTGTCGAATGGGCACCGCCGTCTGAGGAGCGCACGAGCGCGGTTGAGGCTGTTGCGATAGCGATCGTCGCACGGGGCGCATATGATGCGCTGCTGTCTGTCGTCGGGCGCGTGCGCGATCGACTGGCTTCGAACGCGACTATTGAGATGGATACTGACGAGGCGTCCCCGCAAGGTCAGCCGGAGCAGACGAAGCCGCACCAGTAGTAAGGGTGGGCGAATGGCGCGCTGTTTCCCTGCTGGGTAATTGCCCTCACGTAGCGCCGTGCGCTCGCGCAGGCGGGCGCCTTTGTCAGGGCTCGCACTGTCGCTGACGCCGCGATCGCTGTCAGATCGGCATCACGAAGCCTTTCTTGGGCCTGGACGAGCGCGCTCGGCGGCACAAGACCGGCAGCGAACGCCTCGTACAGCCACTCCATCAGGAGGGCAGTGGCGACGTCCGGCACCGGCCAGAGGCTTGCAATGACCCAGTCTGCTCCAGCCGCGCTCGCTGCGAAGCGCATGCCGCGGCTGCCAAGTGCCCGATTGCCCTTGCCAACGCCTGAGGAACATGCTGATAGGACGACGCAATCGACGTCGCCTAGCTGGCACCACGACAGATCCTCGGCGGTAATCAGCCCGGTGTCAACCGCGCACCGCCCGCTAGCTGCCAGCCATTCATTCACGCCTGCCATCGCGATCCCGCTATGCAGCATTGGATCGCTAGCCCGGTTTGCATCGAGCGGCCCAAGCATGAAGTCCTCGCGCGGCACGAACATCTCTCCGCCCCAGTCGACGAGTGCCTCCGCGAAGCCCTCTGCGACCTCAGTGTCCAGACGGGAGCGCAGCGCGAAGCCATGACTGGCGATGTGTAGCACGCCACTGGGGACGGCGTGCAGTACCGCATCCGCGTCCGCGGCACGGCCGATAACAGGTAGACACCCGCACTGCTGTGCCACAATCGTTGCCTCGATCTCCGCGGTCGGCAAATCACGAAAATGCCGGACACCGTCGTGATCAAGGTCGGGATCCGGCGACCCGTAGTCCGGCCGTGCAACCACGAGCGCCTCGGGCGTCAGGCGAACGGACTGAGCGCGTGAGCGGCCAATCCGCGTAAAGGAATGAACGATGCGCAGTGCGTTCGGCTCGAATGCACGTAGGCTCCAGAGCATCGTCCACGGGAGCTCCGCGAGTGCGCCCTCCCCCATCACGTGCACCGCTGCTGCGCCCTGAACTATGTCTAGCAACGGATCCACGAGCGTCACCGTGGCTGCCTCAGCGAAGGCGAGATTCGAACCATCTGGGTGGGCGCTCAGCGCGTCGGCACGCAGCCGCGCGGCGAATGCCTCGGCGATCACGTCAACCCTCTGCGCGATGCCTAGACCTACCGAGTCGAAGGTGCCATTTCGCAGAACGACCGCGAGATAGCGTTCATGGCTCGGTCCGGCGAGATGTTCGGCGGACTGAGCGAGGTCATGTTCGCCAACACGTAGATAGCCAACGAACGCCTCGTCGTCTCCGAGCGCCCTGATACTCGCGTCGAACGCGGCGCGCAATCGTGCCGCCATGCAGGTGGAAGGGGAATTTTCGTGGATGCTTGCGATCTCATCGAGGTCACGATCCCGGCGCGCATCGAGCAGCGCCCGAAAGTAGGTCTGGATTTCTGTAGTGTCGCGTGTCGGCCCGTCAAGCAGCAGTCGTGCGATTCGCCGGCGGGTCGAGGCGATCGACCGGCGGCGAGGCGAGCCTCCGTCCGCGCTGGCATCGCGTCGCAAGACGCGCAGGTCCGCCCATAGGGACCGTAGGCGAAGTACCGCTTCGAGGGCCGCTTGCCGACGCTCGCTGCCCTCCTGCTTGGCGATCGATAGAGCCATGTCCCCACGATGCGCCCATGCGAGGCAGACTTCGCGAAGATCCTCAACGGGGCAGACCGCCGCGAGCGCCGAAATGTGACGAACGGTCAGCTGCATCGCGGTAATCCAGTGGTCGAGTGCGTGGTCGTACTGGCCCAATCTGACGAGCTCGACCGCAAGGTTCTCGTGAACCGCGCTGCCTAGCGGACCATCTCGAAGCGGGCTCGACTCTAGGTACGCGAGAACCTGCTCGATACCCGCCACGACGCTGGCACCACTAGACCGGCTCTGCGGAAGCTGCTGTAGGTGGGACAGAAGTGGATCGAGCGGCGAAGGCGTGGATCCTGAGTCTCCGCGCGGATAGGCGGCTTGGGGAAGCGAATCATCGCTTCTCGCAGGCTCGTCCACCTCGGGGTATTGCAACTCCGGGCGACGCTGCGGCTCGCTGCGGTACCGCTCCTCAACTCCCAGGCACCCCATCACTTTGAAGATCTCGCCGAGGCACGTGAGCACTTCCACGACGACGGCGGCATCCAGACCCCCCACCCGCTCGGTGCGGTAGCGCAGCTCGTACAGCGGAGCGAACGCTGACTCGAGATTGCCCTGGTGAAAGGCGAGCCGCGTAAGCGTCACAAGCAAATGATCTTGGGCTGCGCTCTCGTCGTCGAGTCTGCCTCTCAGACGCTTTACGCAAGCTTGCAGCACCTTGTGAGCAGTATCTCCGTTGCCCTCACCCGCAATCCGGAGGGCACCGCTGATCGCGAGCTCCGCGCGTGCTTCCTTGTTCGCGTCGTGCGCAACGTAGGCGGCGTCAAGGTGCACGAAGTCGCCTGGGTCGCCATGCTCGAGAATCGCCTGCGTAATTATGTGGAGCGAATCGTGCTCCGCCTCGGGTAGCGCATCGCTTGCGATGACGAAGTCCAGCACACGCCTCCATCGCGGACCATCATCGCCCAGCTCGTGGACCTGTAGGAGCAGAACCGCCGCCCAGCGGGCAGCAACAGCGCGCGAGCAGGCTGCCGCGAGTGCACGGAATAGATCGTCAACGAGGGAGGGCACCGGTTCGGGCCCATCCGGCGTTCGCATCAGCAACAGCCAGATCGTCTGTACGAGGGCATCCGGGAGCGCATATGGGATGAGGTCACGATGCGCGATGAGCTTTTCAAGGACAGCCTCGCTGTCCCCATCATCAGCGAGCAACAGCGCTTGGGCTATTGCTCCTTCAAAGATGGCGGCAGGCTCCCCGCTGGCAGTCAGGTTCGCTGCGACTCCCTCGACGAGGTCAGCTCGCCGGAGCTTCAGCACTAGCTGGAGGGCCAGGCGCGCCCGATCGACTGCGCTGGGTCCCAGGCGAGCAACCGGGTCGTGCTTCGATAGCGCATCGCTCAGATAACCCTCGACGCTTGGATGGATGCTGTGTGTACGGCTGAACTCGAGCAGACGGTGGGCGGCGTCTCTATCGCCCGCGTGTGCGAGGCGTCGCGAGGCCCAGAAGGCGAGCCGGGGCATCTCGGAACCCTCGTAGTAACCGACGTCTCGCCGTGGCGGCTGCACGCCCAGCGCGACAGCTATTGACGCTTGTAGTTCGGGATCTACATTCGGGGCTGTCTCCACTATCTCCATGATCGGAGGCGCAATGCGCTCAAGGAGATCACTCATCCCCAGGTCGGCCAATGACGAGAACAGCAACAGGAGCAAGTTCAGCTGCTCGACTCGCGGCAGCGCCGGTATGACGGACTGGGCACAACCGAG
The DNA here is from genome assembly GCA_963746645.1 of uncultured Solirubrobacterales bacterium. Taxonomy (GTDB): domain Bacteria; phylum Actinomycetota; class Thermoleophilia; order Solirubrobacterales; family Solirubrobacteraceae; genus Palsa-744. The sequence continues at coordinate 1,191,268 of CAVVBQ010000005.1, read as the reverse complement.
CGCGTTGCCGGCAGCGTAGCTCTCGACCGCCGCTGTCAGCGGTTCCACTGAGGGGTTTGACGGTTCCTCACGTCGCGACATCGCCCGAACTATCGCGCGCGTGCGATGTGGCCGTCGAGCAGTGCGTCGGTCGCATCATGCCTGGCAGTTTCCTAGTCTTGGAGTGGACCTACTTCGTTGGTCGTGAAGGGACATGTTCTCGATAGCCCGGTAGCGCGTGGCCGGCGACGCCTCTTGAGATCGCGCTTGGGCGCTGCTCTGATCGCCCGCCCCGAGAGCGAGGAGCCCACGATGGACGACGGCGACAAGCAGGAGTTGGCGAACCTCGGACGCGCCTTCCGCGAGGCACGCGAAGGAGCCGGCCTCAGCGAGCGGGAGGTCGCCGACGGCGTGCGCGGCATATTGCTGGCTGGCGTGTGTGCGATCGAGGCTGGCGAGCTCCTAGCCTCAACTACGAGCAGATGATCCGCTTGGCGCGTGTGCGCGGCGTCGAAGCGTCGGAGATCATAGGCCGCGCGGAACGCCTGACGGCCGTGCGGTCTCTGCGGTCCTGCCGGCAGGACCGCAGAGACCGGGAGCGCGATCGCCGGGACGCCCCTTGATTTGGGACCGCACCAAGACCGCAGGAGGCCCGAAAACTGCATAGCAAAGCCGATCTGAACCGGGCGCCCCGATTGCCTTAGAAGCTGTCTCATAACCTCCGTAGGCTGTTGGGGCGGTGGCGCGGACGTGGCTTCGGATTAGGGTGGACTTGCTCGGCGGTCGTGGGGTCGTGTGCGACCCGTCGCCTGGGCGGGTCTTTCTGGTTGGTCCGTCGCATTCGTTTGAGCAGTTCGCGGCGGCGATCGATGTGGCGTTCGCGCGGTGGGATCTCGCGCATCTGCACAACTTCGAGCTTGGCTGATGGCCGGCTGATCGGCTATCCGGACGACTCGTTCGGCCCTGAGCTTGTGTGGCTGGACCATGCCAAGCTGAAGGTCGGCAAAGAGGTCAAGCTCGGCGAGGAGTTCGAGTACGTCTTCGATCTCGGCGATAACTGGCAGCACCGCTGCAGCGTCGAGCCGGAGAAGGGCGATTCCCTGGAGGAGTACGGGATCGTGCCCGGGGGGCCGGTGGTGATCTGGGGTTGGGGTTCGATCCCCGACCAGTACGGGCGACGCAGCTTCGACGGCGACGGAGAAGACGAGGAATGATTCAGGCGTCTGTGAGCTTGCGCTGACAGACAACAGCGCAGCCGAGCAGCATGAACGCCATGTGCAGCTCCCCTGAGCGCTCGTAACGGATTCTCAGCCGGCGCAGGTTGTGCAACCAGGCGAAGGTGCGCTCCACGACCCAGCGTTCCCTGCCCAACCCTGAGCCGTGTTCGGTGTTGCGCCTAGCGATCACGGGCTTCACCCCGCGTTTCCAGAGCTCGCGACGGTACTTGTCGTGGTCATAGCCCCGGTCAGCGAGTACCCGCTCGGGCGCCGGCGGGGACGCCCGGGCTTGCCCGCCACGGGACCGACGCCGTCGATGAGCGGCAGTAGCTGGGTGACATCGTTGCGATTACCACCGGTCAGGGTGATCGCGAGCGCAGCCGCTCGGTGGCACAAAGGGAGTACTCGCTCACTTCGTCCACAACGAAGGCCAACCTGTGGAGATGGACGAATGGCCCAGGCAGGAAAGCCTGCTCATCAGTCCAAAGAGCTGAATCTGACACGGTACTGAAGCGCGTCGCCAGCGACAATGCTGACGTGACAAGCTTTCGCGATTATCCGGCTCACGAGGGAGAGCCGTATCCAGAATGGTTGCGCCAAGCAATCTTGCCATGCTCACGAGCTGCTGCGCTAGCCACAGAGACTGATCTCCTATCGCCTATGTTGGCAGGGTTGAGGCTGCTCGCTCAAGCTCTCCACGCTCAATCACACGCTCTACAAGGAAGCCGGTTTGCTTTGTCGCCGCTAGGGCTCGTAGCTCGCTGCTCGTGAGAGGCCGGTAGAGGACTCGGTACTCGCCGCGACGGAGGCGCAGCCACGGGACGCGGCCGGTCAGAGGCTTTATGTCGAGATTCGCCGGCTGGGGCTCGGTGGAGAGGTCATGTTCGAGAAGATCAAGCAGTCGCTTTCGGCTCTTGTGGTCTATGCGCCGTAGGTCGCGCAGCGCACGTTTGGATAGCTCTACGCGGTACATCCAGAGCGAGTTTGGTGGCTAATGAAGGCCGGAGGGCTCGTCTGTTTCGAGTTCCGCGCGCGCCTCGGCAAGGGACACTGTTTCGCCGGTCGCTAGTTCGATATCGGCGGCGGCCATGCCGTCCACGAACTGTGGTGCGTGGGCCAGCACAAAGTCCTCGAACTCCTCCGAGTCAACAGGGAGCATGTATACAACCGGCCGCCCGCGCCGGGTGACCAAGGTCGGCTCCTTGTTTTGCTCCATGTTGTTGATGATGGAGCTTGCGTGCCTAGCAAGCTCACGGACCCCGATCGTGCTCATCCTCGTGCTCCTAGTATGTGCATATCAATGTACGTACAACCTTAGCAGCTCGTTTGTCTGTGCACAGCACACGAATGTTCAACATGGCATACACCGGGTCTCAAGAAGCGAGAGGTCCGGTATGGACGCGGTATGAGGACCGCAAAAGGGACCGCATGCGGCCGAAATCCCCCGTGTTTGCTGGTTCTCTAACCGGGCGCCCCGATTTGTAGGTTGTTGGATGCTGGGGTGGGCTGGAGGCGGCTAGAGCCTCACCATTTGGCTCGGTGATTGATGATTGCTAGCCGAAGGTCCGTCAGCGGCGGCGGTTGCTCTTCCCCGCCACTTGGCCTGACCGCACACGGACTGCACACGCCTTGCTCAATGGGCCGCACACGCTGCACGTGTGGCGTAGACGTGGTCGCACGCACTGGCCAGAACGCCCTCGTCAGTAATGCCGGGGCGCCCATGTATTGGCGCCCCGGCGTAGTAGCTTCAATCGGCGGGCTAGGCGCTGACCTCCAGGACCGGGCCAGGCTTGTCCGCAATCAGGCCTAGATGCCACTGAATGTACTTGGAGGTTGCCTCACGAGTCTGGCGACGAGTGATGATGTCGTTGCCGAGCATGCAGATACCCTGCCAATCGTCGTTGGTCTTGCGCCAGTCAATCTTCTCAAGCATTGAAAGGCGAGCCTTCCAGTTGACCTCATCCGGGTAAGCATCAATCAATGCTTTCCCAGCGGTAGCAAGCGCCCAGAATCCCACTGCGTGGCAATGCACGAACTCAGCGCGTGCCTCTGACGGCTTGAGATTGCCGTCGCGGATGTCTCCCCACTCGGGGATGTGTTCAGTGATTGCCGTCCAGAACTCCGTTGCGCGATCGATGGCGCTTTGGAGATCGTCATCGCCCAGCGACTCTGGCAGTCGACCAACGAGCTGGTAGTGGGCATCGTAGAGCGCCGATAGGGTAACGAACTTCGCGGAACGCGCCGCGAGCGAGACCGCCTCCTTATCGACCTTACCTTTGAGAATCGGCACCGCCTCAGTTACCGCTAGCGTGACCTGATTGAGCGGGTCGCGATGATCGTAGAGGATGTCGATAGAACGACTCGTCTTCTGGACTGTGCGGTTGAGGTCCGAAAACATTTGCTGATTGCGCTCAATGTTCTCCTCAGGGAAGAACACGACGCTGATCGACTGCTTTTCGAGTAGCGGGTTCTCCTTAAGTGCCTCAATAATCGCCGCGCGACGATGCTGGCCGTCATTGATGAGGAACTCGCCTGTTAGCGGTAGCTCCAGTACGCCCAAATCACCATCGAGCTCGGAGGAAGCGAAGTGCTCCTCGGCATCGAAGCTTGCTGTCAAGCTGCTGAACACCCAGTCGTCCTCGTGCTCCAATATGTACTTCGTGATTTCAGGCACACGCTTTTGAGCGAGCTTGCGCTGAGCTCGCGCCTCAGGCGGCAGCCCCGCCCAATCGACGAACGTGAACAGCTTTGGTACGGCGCTGAGGGGCACCATCCCGACGTAATACAGGCGGTTCCCCATTCGTCCGCGCAGGGCGGGGAACTTAACGGTCATCGCTACCATGATTCCTCCTTCGGCTTGGCCGAGGTTGTGGTCCCGATCTCTCGCTAGCTCTGGCACGGGCAAGAAGGGATCGGGACCTATTTGTTTGTTTCGCGAAACCTAGCATAGCGACGTACAAGCGTCAAGTTTGGGACAAACATTTACGAATCAGCAGACGTACATTCGGTCGATCGAGATCTCATTGGCACTGGATTTGCACAGCCATAGCTTTGCCGTGCATCTAGTCTGTGCGCGACTTCTGGTGCCCAGGGAGCGGGCTGAAGGGGCTCGCGACTAGGACGCGGTCCAGCGCTTCTGCGTGGGGTTCCAGCGGCCGGTCGTGGTGCCGGCGAGGATTGGGTCGAGGAACGTGGCGGCCTCGGCGTGCGCTGTCCCGAGGTCGGCTGGTAGCCCGACGTCTGCGGCGGCGCGGGTGTAGGGGCTTGCCCACGAGGCTGGCGGTGGCGGGAGCGCGGTGGGGAGGGGCTGGCGCTCGCGGCGGCTGAATGTCGCGTCGAGGCTCGCGCGTAGGCGGTCAGCGTGTGGGGCGGCGAGATCGGCGATCAGGAGGATGTCGATGAGGTCCTTGATCCTGGTGCTCTGTTGTTCTTGTGGGCCGTAGGTCGCGGTGTATGCGTGGACCTTCTCGGCGATGTGCTGCTCCAGGGCGATCACGGGCATCTCGATGGGCTGGATGTCGGCGAAGTCCAGGAGGCTCGGGATTGGCAGTCGTTCGGAGGGGGCGGTTGGCTGCTCGTTGAGGGCGACGTCTACGGGGAACTGCTCGAAGCGTCGTCCGGCGACTTCGGCGGTCACGCTGTAGCGGACGGCTCGGAATGCTTCTGCTTGATCGAGTGCGGCGGTGCGCGCTACGTCGAAGCTGAAGTGGTCGTGGAGGTCGATCGCCTGCGCGGCGATGAGTCTTGCGGTCGCGGTCTGCTCGTCGTCGGCTCCCGCTAGGTCGATGTCCTTGGTCATTCGTGTTCGCACGCCTAGTCGCAGCTCAAGCGCGAACGCTCCCTTGAGCACCCAGCTTCCTGGCTCCGCGATGGCGAGCCTGGCGAGGAAGCGCTCAAAGGCGACGCGCTTGCGTAGCCGCATCACCGGCAGCTTGGTCGTGGTCGCTTCGTTGCGGATGCGCTGGTCAAGCGCAGCTCGGAATGCCTCGGCGGTGTCGTACTTCACGCGGCGGTAGCTTCCTCGGTTGTTTGCTTCACGAGTGCGGCGACGTGTCCGCCGTTTCGCTCGGCGTGCTCGGCGAGCTGGTCCGGCGTGGTGCGGCCTTCCTGGAGGGCCTGGCGGACGGCCATCTGGATCTGCTCTGGCGCGGTTCCTGAGCGTGCCGCGTCGATGATCGTCCTCGCCGGGGTTGTGACGCGGATGCCGTGGCGGGTCGTGACGTCGCCGTTCGGTATGGGCGCGGTAGCGGTGTGCAGGGTTACGCCGCTGGGTGCCCGGACTCCCCGGTGCTCGCGGGAGACGAGAAGATGCACTGTGTTTGGCAGGACATCGGAGAGTCCATGCAGCACGAGCGCGCTCTCGTGCGAGACGACGGCCCTTTCCATCCCGACGGTGAGCCATGCGGCGCGTATCTCATCGTGTTCGCCTGCTGGGTAGTCGCTGAGGCGGTAGAGCCCCTGTCGCATCCTCTGGAAGCGGCCTGATCGGGCGTGGTGGGCGAGAAGCTGTGCGCTGACACCCCGTTCTTGGGCCTGTCGCGTCGTGAAAAGACCATCCTGGGAGTAGGCGAGGCGGTGGAGTGCCGGGAGATCGGGCTTTTGTTCTACGTCAGACATTTATACAGCATTCTTTTAGTGTATGCTGACAAGCAAGTGGTAGTGCTGATCGCGTCTTGGCGCTCAGCTTGACGGAATCCCAATCAAAAAGTGCCCCGGCGCAGCTCTAACTGCCCGGGGCGTGGCAAGGAAAGGAAGGACCTTCCCATGCAGGATGAGATTAGCCGGATGCCCGCTGATGACGAGGAGCGGGCAGAAAAGGAATCCTCAGTCTGTTGCTGGCTTCCGATTCGCGGCGGCCTTGGTCGATTGCGGAGCTTGAACGCGAGCGCGGCGAGCATCTCGGGACTGTCGATGCAGTCGCAAGTCTGCACGCTGCGGGCTTGATCCACCGCTGCGGAGAGTTCGTATTCGCGACCCGCGCCGCCGTGCGTATGGACGACCTTTCGCTCTGACGGTGGTTCGCCTCGCTGTGCCGGATCGTTCGGGATCGACCCGCTGGAGTTCGCTCGGCGATCCGGCGCACCGCCAAGCGCGTGACGTGCTCGCATCGGACAAGGGGCGGCGATTGCTCGTTGCGGGAGTCAAGGGCAAAGTCGGTGGCCGTTTTCGGCCGCTCACGGTCATATACCGGTGTGAGGGGACAAAACCCAAACCCGGAAACCCGAGCAGCCGCCGTGCAACCCGTAGCGCCTGAGCGCTACGTGGCGCGCGCTGAGCTGGCGCGCGATCATGGGTGTGAGCCTGGCGACAGTGGATCGGATGGTCGCCGAGGGGATGCCGTCGGTGACGTGGGGGCGGCGCACGCGCCGTTTCCGGCCGTCTGTGGCTATCTCCTGGGCGTCGGAACGGGGGAGGGCCGCGTGAGCGTTACACGGCTCCCATCGGGTCGCTGGCGAGCGCAGGTCTACGACCCCGCGACCGGGAAGAACCTCAGCGTCTCGAAGATCGTGGGTGGTCCTGGCACGTTCGCGACCAAGACCGAGGCGAAGCGGGCGCGCGAGAAGGCGCGCGAGCGGCTGGGGATCGTCCGTGCAAGGGACGTGACCGTTCGTAGCTTCTGGGAGCGCTGGACAACCGATCCGCTGTTCGCGCGCCCAAAGGAGTCGAGCGACATCCGCCGCCGCGAGCTGACCAAGAGTTTCGCCAAGCGCTACCGCGATGTTCCGATCATTCAAGTCGGGGATGAGATCGTCGCCGACTGGCTCGCCGGTGGTGGCCGTGCCGGGTCGGTCCAGGGGCTGTGTTCGATGTTCAACGATGCGGCATCGGTGAAGGCTGGTCGGCTGATCGACCGCAACCCGTTTCAGAAGCTCGGCATCTCACGCGGCAAGGGCCGACGCGACCAGCAACCGCCGACCGAGCAGAAGGTATGGGAGATCATCGCGCACGCCCGCAAACTGGCGTGTCCGTCGTTCGCGGCGTGGTTGCAAGTCGCCGCTTTCACTGGCCTTCGCCCCGGCGAGCTTGACGCGCTGCGGTGGGAGCGGATCGACTTCGACCGCGCTCGCATCGTCGTAGCCGAGCAGTTCAGCGCCGCGACCCGCACCTTCGACACGCCCGAAGAATCACTTGCGGCGCGAGGCACCGCTGACCACACACGCCCGCGACGCGCTCTCCAGCCTGGCGCGTGAGGGCGAATTCTGTTTCATCTCGCTACGCGGCGAGCACTGGACACCAAGCTCCCGCGCCTACCACTGGAAGGCCGTCAGAGCCGCCGCAGGCTGGGAAGGCAGTCTCTACCTTGCCACTCGACACTTCGCGGGCTGGTACATGGTCAACGAGCTTGAAATGTCATCCGAGGACGTAGCCATCGCGCTCGGTCATCAGGACGGTGGGAACCTCGTCCGCCGCCTCTACGGCCACCGCGACAAGAGCCGCGCCCTTGACCGCATCGTCGGCGCATACGCCGACGCCGCCAACGGACACGCGGCCACTCCACCAAGCGCCACCGCATGTCGGAAGGCTCGGCGGGCGCGACACGAGCAGCCCACCCTGTTCGATCTGCCGCAGACCGCACCCGAAACCGCACACGACCCCATCAATCGCCAACAATGAAGCCAAGCATTACCAATCGCCCCGATTGGTTAGAGGACCGCGAAGGTGGAAGCCGTCGAGAAGCATGTGCAAAGCATCCTCGCCAAGTTGGACCTCGGGCAGTCGACGACCAACCACCACCGCGTGCTGGTGTGCTCGCTTACCTGCAGGGCTAGTGTGCCGTGGCGGCGACGCCGTGCTGCTCAGCGACCCCGGCGGGGGCGGATGCCCCGGCCGGAGAGGCCGACGGCGAAGCCGGGTTGCCCACCGTCGTCTCGCACGAATTCCAGCGAGGCCGTCTGCTGTCCGCTGGTCGTCGGCTTGAACTTCACCTGGAAAGCGCGCCTTTCGCCGGGATTGATCACGAAGTGGCCTGTCGATGACCCCACGATCGAGAAGCCAGGTGAGCCGCTGATCTGCACCGTCCCTTCGACCGGCGCTCCGCCCCGGCGCGGAGTGTTGCGCAAGAAGACGAACTCCTTGGCCGCCTTGCCGACAGGGACCGCGCCGAACTGACGGATGCTCGAGGAGCTCTTGAGCTGTCCGACGCTCGGCGTCACAGGCGGCGCTTCGATGACAAGCGTCCCGGCGCCAACGCGCGTCTGCTGCCCGATGTCGTCTTCGGCAATGATTTCGACGAGGTATTCGGCGGCGTGCGGGCCGGAGTTCGCGGGCGCCGTGAAAGTGCCTTCGTAGCGGTTTTCGCCTCTGGGCTCGAGCGTCAGTTCCGTGTCGCCGCCGCCAGGCAGCGTTGTGAGCAGCGCGTAGACATTCGCGACCGAGCGATCATCGCTGGCTTCGACGCTGATCGTCGTCTGTCCGCCTTCGGCGGGCAGATAGGACGGCGTCACGGCCTCTCCGAAGACGTAGGGATACTGATCGAACGGGGCCGCGGCTTCCTCCTGGACCCCGCCAATGAGGGTTCCCGCGTAGCCTCCGTTCGTGTCCCAGGCCTGGATTTCGACGCCGTAGTTCGCCTGTTCGTTGGAGTAGTTAGCTGGGACTTCGAGCGTGCCGTAGTAAGTGTTGAGGTTTCCTTGGTACAGCTGGATCAGCTGGGTGGACCCGTCGGGGTCGTAGATCAGCGCATAGACCATCGAGACGCCGAAATCGTCGGTCACTTCGGCGCTTAGCTGCACGCTCCCGCCTTCGTAGGAGAGGGTGCTCGGAGTGACCGTGCCGCCGCCGATCATCGGCGGGGTGTCTTCGGGGCCTCCTTCGTCCGCTACAGCCTGGCCGCAGAAGAGAAGCATCGCCCCGACGAGCGCCAAGAGCGTCGCCAGGACCCGGACCCATCCGATACTCGTCGAACGCGATCGCATCGTTGCCTCCCCCAAATCACATGGACACATGCTTCAAGCCGAGAACACCGCCAGTGTAACCTGCGGCGTGTCTCAAAACCAGGCTTCGGCTGGTGTTGTTTTCGTACCGATTAGGGCTCGGACCCCGAATTGGCCGGCGGATCCGAGAGCCCCACGGTGCAGCACGAGATCCATCGTCCGTCTGTCAATGGCAGTTCGGGGATACGCAAAGCGCTAGAGTCAACAGCGGATCTGCCAGACTCCACTCGCAGCGGGGATGCGGACCGGGGGAGGCCGGGACAATGGAGGCACGATCAGTGGGGACTGTGAAGCTTCGGCCGGCAGGCCAGCTGCGATCTGCGCCAGCTCTTTTGATGGACGCTCGCCGTGTGTCACGGGTCCAGACGCTGGGCTTGTGGTCGCTGCTGCTCGTGGCGGCACTGCTGGCGCTGGCCGTCGGGACAGCGGTGCGTGAGAGCTTTCCCTGGGGGCGCTCCGTAGGCGCAACACACGTGCGAGCCCGTCCCCTTTCGCACGCAGGGCTGGAGAGTCTCCCGGTGGCTGCACGAGGGCCTGTGTCCGCAGCATTGGGAGCTCAAAATCAGGCGTATCGGGTTAATCGCCTGAAGGGACGATTCACAGCGTCGAGCCCTGCACAGCACCTGAGCACGAGCTTCACCCGCTCGGGGGTGTCGGTGCGCTCAGGGACCACCGAGGTCGGACTTGGGTTTCTCGCCGTCGGATATGGCTCTGCGCTCGCTCCATTGGCGCAGGTCGCGCCGAGCGCTCGTGCAAATCGCGTCCGCTACCGGCACTCCGGCCTGGACGAGTGGTATGCGAACGGTCCGCTCGGGCTCGAGCAAGGGTTCATCGTCCGGCGCGCGCCAAGCGGGCACACGAATGGGCCTTTGACGCTCTCGATGCAGCTCTCCAGCAATGTGAAGGCCTCACTTGCCAAGGGCGGTCAGAGCATCGCCATCAGTCGTACCGGCAACGCTGTCCTGCGCTATACGGGCCTGCTTGCAACAGACGCCGGCAGGCACGCGTTGCGTAGCTGGCTTGAGATTGACGGCGGGCGACTGCTGCTGCGGGTCGATGCGGCCGGTGCGCGCTATCCGGTGCGGATCGACCCGATGATCCAGCAGGGCGAAAGCTCACCGGCACGGGCGCGACCGGAACCGGCCGGTTCGGTTACAGCATCGCGCTGTCCGGAGACGGCAATACCGCGCTGATCGGCGGTCATTACCAGAGCAAGGACGCCGGGGCGGCGTGGGTGTTCACGCGCTCCGGCTCCACTTGGACTCAGCAGGGCGGCAAGCTCGTCGGTACGGGCCACATCGGAGCAGGTGAATTCGGTCACACCGGAGAAGGCGAATTCGGTCAGAGCGTCGCGCTCTCCGCGAATGGTGACACTGCGCTGATCGGCGGGCCCGGCGACAACAGCGACACGGGCGCCGCGTGGGTGTTCACTCGCTCGGGCTCCACCTGGACCCAGCAAGGTGAAAAGCTCATCGGCACGGGCGAACCCGGCCGGTTCGGCTACAGCGTGGCGTTGTCCGGAGACGGCAACACTGCGCTGATCGGCGGGCTGGCCGTCATCGGCCCGGGTGCGGCGTGGGTGTTCACTCGCTCGGGCTCCACCTGGACCCAGCAGGGTGAAAAGCTCACCGGCACGGGCGAGGTCGGAGCGGGCGAATTCGGCTACAGCGTCGCGCTTTCCGTCGATGGCAACACGGCGCTGATCGGCGGACCGCAGGACAATGGCCACGTGGGTGCGGCGTGGGTGTTCACTCGCTCGGGCTCCACCTGGACCCAGCAGGGTGAAAAGCTCACCGGCACGGCCGAGAGCGGAGCAGGCAGGTTCGCCACGAGCGTCGCGCTCTCCGCGAATGGTGACACTGCGCTGATCGGCGGGCCCGGCGACAACAGCGACACGGGCGCCGCGTGGGTGTTCACGCGCTCGGGCTCCACCTGGACCCAGCAGGGTGAAAAGCTCACCGGCACGGCCGAGAGCGGAGCAGGCAGGTTCGCCACGAGCGTCGCGCTCTCCGCGAATGGTGACACTGCTCTGGTCGGTGGGCCCGAGGATGACACCGCCACGGGTGCGGCGTGGGCGCTCGCACGCTCGAGCGGAGCGTGGACCCAGCAGGGGGAGAAGCTCACCGGCAGCGAAGAGGACAACAGCGAGTTCGGCGTGCTCGTCGCGCTCTCCGGCGACGGCAACACGGCGCTGATCGGCGGCTGGAACGACAACGGCACAAAGGGCGCCGCGTGGGTGTTCACTCGCTCGGGCGGCGTGTGGAGCCAGCAGGGGCCGAAGCTAACCGGCACAGGCGAGAGCGGAGCGGGCGGGTTCGGCACCAGCGTCGCGCTCTCCGCCGACGGCAACACGGGGCTGATCGGCGGGCCCGGCGACAACAGTGACACTGGCGCGGCGTGGGTGTTCACGCGCTCGGGCGGGGTGTGGAGTCAGCAGGGGGGAAAGCTCACTGGCGGAGGCGAGACCGGGGCGGCCTGGTTCGGCTATACCGTCGCGCTGTCCGGAGACGGAAAAACCGCGCTGATCGGTGGCTGGCTCGACAACAGTTGGAAGGGCGCGGCGTGGGTGTTCACGCGCTCGGGCGGCCTGTGGACCCAGCAAGGCGGAAAGCTCACCGGCGGGGCCGAGATCGGAGAAGGCATGTTCGGCACGAACGTCGTGCTCTCCGCTGACGGCAACACTGCACTAATCGGTGGCTGGAACGACAACAGCACGCACCCCGGCAACCAGGATTACAGCGGCATCGGCGCGGCGTGGGTGTTCACGCGCTCGGGTGGCGTGTGGAGCCAGCAGGGGGAAAAGCTCACCGGCACGGGCGAGATCGGAGGAGGCAAGTTCGGCACGATCGTCGCGCTCTCCGCCGACGGTGGCACGGCGCTGATCGGCGCCTGGAACGACGACACCAGCAAGGGTGCGGCGTGGGTGTTCACACGCTCGGGCGGCGTGTGGACCCAGCAGGGCGGAAAGCTGACCGGCGCGGGCGAGACCGGAGAAGGCAGGTTCGGGGTCGCCGTTGCGTTGTCGGCCGACGGTGATACTGCGCTGATCGGAGGGCTCGCCGACAACGGCACCAGGGGCGCAGCATGGCTGTTCACCCGCTCGGGCTCCACCTGGAGCCAGCAGGGCGGGAAGCTCACTGGCGGGGGTGAGACAGGAGAAGGCGAATTCGGCACAAATGTCGCGTTGTCCGCCGACGGCGACACGGCGCTGATCGGCGCCTGGCGTGACAACAGCGGCACGGGCGCGGCGTGGGCCTTCGTGGACCCGCCTACCGCGACGACAGGTGCAGCCACGAGCATCGGCGAAACCGGGACGACCCTCAACGGCACCCTTGGTGCAGGAGGCTCGAGCACGGCGTACTTCGAATACGGGACGACCGCGGCCTATGGCGCCTCCACTGCCCCCCAGAGTGTTGGCGCCTCCAGCGGCCCAAGTCCACTTGCGGCTGCCATCGGCGGGCTTGCACCGGGAGCGACTTATCACTTCCGAGTCGTCGCCGAAAACTCTGGTGGAGTGGCCTACGGTGGCGATCAGACGTTTACGATCGAAGCCCGAGGCACAACCACCACGACCGAAGTAATTACTACTCCGCCGGCCCAACCCACATCCCCGTCGCCGTCGGTACCCAGTGAAACTTCCCCGCCTCCAGCGTCCCTGCCTTTTGCAGTGCGGAACGCACGCCAATCCACGACGAGATGGCGTGAGGGTAATCGGCTCGTAAGCATCAGCCGCGCGAAGGGGCCCATTGGAACGACCTTCTCGTTCTCGCTGGGCGAGCGGGCAACCGTGACCTTCAGCTTCGCCCAGAGTGTCAGCGGCCGCAAAGTTGGGGGCAAGTGCGTCACTCAGACCGGGAAGAATCGCCGCAAGTCCGCCTGCCAGCGCACTGCGACGGCGGGCAAGCTCACCTTCACGGGCCACAGTGGCGCCAACAAGGTGGCGTTCCAGGGCCGCCTTTCGGCCTCGGAGAAGCTCAAGCCGGGGCGCTACACGCTTGTGATCACGGCCACCAACTCTGCCGGAGTGCGCTCTGCGTCAACGCCGTTGAGCTTTACGATCGTGAAGTAACACTCGGTGAGCAGAGGTCCCGACCAACGCTGGGAGGCTGCATGGTCGGCGCGACACCGTCCGACATACTGGCAGTCAACCTTGGATACTCACCACTTATGAAGGCGGCAGCGATCCAGCTTGAGCCGGTGATCGGCGACGTAAAGGCCAATTTGGCTTCCTGCGAGCGGCTGGCTGACGAAGCGGGTGCCGCCGGCGCTGAATGGATTTTGCTGCCGGAGTTCTTCAGCACGGGCATGGGCTTTCATCCGGAGCTTGCCGACACGTCTCTCCCTCCCGATGGGCCGGCCTATGAGCTGCTGCTGCGGTTGGCTGACCGGTATGGGGCCAAGGTTGGAGGCTCGTTCCTTTGTCGGGATGACGACGGCGAGGTGCGAAACGCTTTTTTCCTGGTGGGCCCGGACGGGCTGATAGGCAGGCATGACAAGGACATTCCGACGATGTGGGAGAACTGCTGGTATGTCGGCGGGAACGACGACGGTGTACTCGCGGTAGACGAGACGAAGGTTGGCGTCTCACTGTGCCTCGAGTTCTTGCGAACCCAGACCGTGAAGCGACTGCGCGGCGTCGACCTCGTCGTTGGCGGCTCGTTCACCTGGCAAATGCCGGAATATTGGCCACGACTGCTAGGGCGCGACCGGATACGGAAGCGGCAAGAGGGTCTGATGCAGTGGTCGCCCCCGTTCGCCAGACTTGTAGGTGCGCCTGTCGTGGAGGCAGCTCATTGCGGCAGGCTCGACTCCCGAGACCAACTTTCGATGTTCCGCTACCGCTGCGCACTCGGTAACGGGGCGAAGATCTGCGCGGCCGACGGCACCGTGCTCGCTTCGCGCGGCTATGACGAGGGCCCGGGGTTCGTCATAGCCGAGGTCGAGCCGGGAGCGGTCGAACCTCTAGACGAGTTGCCGGATCGCTTCTGGATCCAACCGATCGGCGCGGTCTGGACGGGCTCCTGGCACGTCCAGCGCCTGCTCGGCAGGCGCTGGTACGCTCGGCACGGACGACCCTCACTCCCTGGCGCTGCTCAGCATGGCGGCCCTCACTCCCTGACGCCGCTCGCCCGCCGCACGCCCCGTTACGGCGCAAAGCAGACATGCTGCGCAACCGCGTCGTCACGCACGTGTTCCAACTGCGACCAGGTACTCCTTCTCGAAGCGCGCTTGCTCAACGGTGCCAAGGTTCCACTCGTCACAGAACTGGTCGAGCGCGTCGTCGAACTCCGCCTCGCGGCCGTTGCTAGACGCGTTCGCGCGCGCGACGATGGTTGGGCCGTACCGCGCCTTGAAGTGCTCGCCGTAGTCGTGGGGATGCTCGAAAGCAGTGATCTCCAGCATGTCGCGCTCGAGCGTGCGCCAAGCGACCCGCTCTCCGAACAGCTCACGCATGTGGTCCTCGCTGCCCCACAGCGGCGGCGACTGTGCGCCGGGCGGAGGCGTCGGGGCAAACGGACCCATCGTCCGGAACAGCGAGCCGATCATGCCCTCGGGTGTCCAATTCAGCATCCCGATCGTGCCGCCCGGACGACAGACCCGGACCAGCTCATCAGCGACGTCCTGGTGGTAGGGCGCGAACATCGCACCGATCGAGGACATCACGACGTCGAACGCCCCATCCTCGAACGGCAGGTTCTCAGCGTCTGCTGTGACCCAATCGAGCTCGAGCCCGTTCGACTCAGCCTGGGCCCGGCCCGCCTCGAGCAACTCGGGCGTCAGATCACTTGCTGTTACGCGCGCGCCACGTTCGGCCGCCGGAATCGATGCGTTGCCGGTCCCCGCGGCGACGTCCAGCACGCTCATCCCGGCGCTGATGCCGCAGGCCTCGACGAGTCGCGGTCCCAACGGCAGCAAGAAGGTCTCGACCATCGACGGGTAATCGCCTGAGGCCCACATCGCACGATGGCGCGCCTTGAGCTCGGGATTCGGCACAGCGGCTGACACGGCAACCTCCCAGATAGATAGGCGCCGATCGTACTTCGCCGCGACACGAGCTGCAACTAAACTCGCCTCCAAGCGGATATGCGACGGCTTGCATCTGCTGAGGATGCCGGTAGCCCACCGAACCAAGGACCACGTCGCTCAAGCTTGGCCGCGAGCCTGCCGATTCGGTGCTTACGATGGTCGAAGATCACCTACGGCTGGGGGCTCTCATCTCTACCATCGGCGCGGCGCTGCTCGCGGTGTCGGTCTTCCTGCCGTGGTACGGGGTCACACTAACCGTCAGTGGAGCGTCCTCTGCCCAGCAGGCGCTCAACAATGTGGCGCAGCAATATGGGAACGCCACCTTTCAGACCCAGGCGAAAACTATTGGCCTTGGGTTTGGTGCATTCAGCGGTCATCAAATCACCACGCTCAGCGCACACGAGGCGTTGAAATACCTAAACGTGATACTCCTGATACTTGCCGCGATTGCCTTCTTCGCAGCGCTGCTGCGCCTCGCGGGGGCCTCGACCCAGGCGGGCAGCGGTCAAATCGCGCTGGTCGGACTCTTGGCGACCGTCTGTGTTCTGTTTCGAATGGTTGAGCGCCCGGCGCCACTCGAAGGGGTCTTCTCGCTGTCGCTCGGTTGGGGCATTTGGCTCGCGCTCGCGAGCTCTTTGGCGGTCGTGGTTGGGGGTCTGCTGCGCTCAAACCCAGTCGATGCCTCGGGCTACGCCGCCGGTCGGTTTTGATCTTCATCGATGGTCGCGCAGGCAGGCGTACCTCCTGGCAGCCGGCTCCGGTTGTCGGCAACTAGTCGGTAGACCTTCGCTGCAATCGGTGAGATCCCCGGCAGTAGGATCGTGCGGCCGAGAATCTTCCAGGTTCCTCCAGCGGTGCTTAGAATCGTTCCTATCGCCTCGTGTCCCGAGCGTATCTTGCCTTCGACCTGAACCAATTGCACAGCATCGGTTGCCTGTTCCTCGGTTATCCCTAGCTCAGCCAGATCGGCACACTGCCACGCGATGATCTCTGCGCACGGCTCGATCTTTTCCAGCAAGCGCGCACACTTCTTACAAAACGCGCAATCCCCGTCATAGACGAGTACCGGACGTTCTCGACGTCTCACGTGACCTTCTCGTCCCACGCTACGGCATTGTTGGTATGGCGGGCCATGTCAGTCCTACGACTCGCTGAGCAGTCGATCGAGTGCGAGTTGCAGTACCTGCGATCGGGTCATCTCACCGTGCTGCGCCGCAATGAAGAAGCTGCCGATGAACAGCGAGAAGGCCAGCATGCAGCGGACCTCGACGTCGTTCTCATCTGCGCAGAGTTGCCCGAACAGCGAGCGCATGTACTCCATGCGTCGGTTGTCGACCCGGCGCACTCGCTTGGCGACGTCACTATCGCGGCGCGACCAGTCACGAAGCGCCAGCTCCACAGCAAGTCCATCGGGCGAGGAGGCCAGCTCGGAGGCAAGTTCGAAAAGCTGTTGCAACTTGGCTTGAGGATCGGCGGGCTGGCTCTCGACGATTGCGATGACGTCCTCGACGACAGCCTTCTCCCAGGTATCGAGCATCTCCTGAAGTAGCGCCTGGCGATTTGCGAAATGCCAGTAGAAGCCCCCCTTGGATACCCCCAAGCACGCAGCCAACGCCTCGATTCGCACGGCATCTGGGCCTCCTGCGGCCAGGGCCTTCAGCGCCGCATGGACCCATGCGCTGCGTGGAGTCTGAACGTTGGCCACGGCATATCTATACGGCACCGTCTTGACAGGTTCAAGCTCGCCGACTAACATCCATACGGCATCGTATGGATCGAGGATCGGCTTGAGACTTCCGAACGCAACACACGAATCGCGCCCCTGGCGTATCCGCGCGATCGTGCCAGACTTCACTTTGGAGGACGTCTGGACCCTTCCCGCCGTGAGCGGTTGCAGCGAGGACTTCCAAACAGCTATCGAGATGGCTGTGTCCTTCAATCCGGCCAATGCGGAATCCCTCCCAACTCGCGTCCTGTGGGGTATCCGCGATCGTCTCGGCAGCTGGTTCGGCCTCGGCAGGATCTCGACCCCGATCGACAGTGGTCGAGACGATGTCGCAGACAAACTGTCGATTCCAGACAACGACGAAACCTCACTCACCGACCGGCTGCCAGAGGATCTGCGCAACACGGCGGCGGATCTGCATTTCAACTCCCTGCCTTTCGCGCCTCTCTATCGCACCGACGTTGAGTTTGCCGCGGAGATCTCAAACCAGACCGTGCACGGTGTGATGCACCTAGCCTGGGTCGATCAAGGCGAAGGCCGCTATCAAGGGCAGATGGCCGTCTACGTCAAGCCACGCGGTCCGCTCGGGAAGGGATACATGGCGCTCATCAAGCCGTTCCGATATTGGATTGTCTACCCAGCGCTCATGCAACAGATCGAACGAGCGTGGAACGCACGCCTCGATAGGCCGCCTCCCAGATAGTCCGCTCAGGCGATATACGGATTGATCGCGACGCCTCGTGGCCGGGGACCCGCATGCAGCTTCACCGTGGCGCGCCTGCCGGCGTGGTGTCCTGAGGCTTGGGCGGCGATGCTCACGCTGGCTCCGAGATAGCCCGGCATCGAGAGCGTCAGGCGGCGGCCTTTACCGGAGCCGCGGATCCCGAGCGCGTAGTGCTGTTGCACGCCGTTTGAGAGGCGAACGGTCAGCGTGTAGCCGACGGCCTCTGCGACCGCGTGCCAGTGGACCGTAACCGTCCTACCGTGGCGCGTGGCCTTCAGCCCTCGCGGCGCGGGGAGCGCTCCCGGTGGGGGTGTTGTGTAGTGGACGAGCGTGACGTCTTCCCTGGGATGGCCGTCCTGGGTCACCCAGGCGACGATTTCGTGCTGTCGGCCGAGGTCATTGGAGGGGCTGAAGATGATCGTGCCTTTGGATCCGTGCGCTTGGCCAAGCACGCGGAAACCGTGGCCTTTGTGGGCATCGACGAAGCTCACCTGCTGTCCTGGGATCTTCCGCAGCGAGTAGCGCAGGCGCTCCTTGCCCTTTCCGGCCCTGCTCAACTTGGCGTGCAGGCTGGGGCTCGGCAGCGCGGCCGTTTGGTCCACGCCGGTCACTGGTACCGAGCCGGGGTTGCTCACGATCGTCCACTTGCCGGGCGCTGGATGATTGATGAAGAAATAGGTCTCCATCGTCTTGCTCCCATCGGCGATCACCACCTCCTTGGGGTCCTTCAAGTACCCGTCCGCGGGTGTTTCGATGGTGCGCCCATCGGGCCCCTTCAACGTGACGTTTGGCGCACCGCCCGTGCCACGTACGCCGATCGCGGCGACGCCTTGACCGTGCGGCACGGTGAAGCTTGGCAACGCTTGAGCCGCAATCGCCGATGGGCCACGTGCGCTTGGGTCGTCTTGAACTGTGCTCGCCGATGGGTTGTAGCTGCTTGGGAAGTGACGCAAGGAAGCGAGGTTCGCGGGCATCGGCAATGAGCGGAACTGGGCGATGTCACACGAGTCGAGCATGAAGTGAGTCTCGTCGGGAAACACGATGCCGGCGCCCGCATGGGTGAAGCCGAGGTCGGCGCAGGCGCCGATGCCATGGTCGGAGACGACCACCTCCGCACCGAGACAATGTTCGCCGAGTAGATGCAGGCAGGCGTTGACGTTGCCATCGAACTGGAAATGACCTTGGCTGACTTCGAAGGCGATCCCAGCTTCGAAGGAGAGCACATAGATTTCTATGTGCACGTTGCCGCCGAAACCGATATCGCCTGCTTCGTCAACGCGGAAATACTCTTCGGCGACCTGGTTGCAGAGCATTTCGCCCGCAGCGTTCGCGTTCAGTTCGAACGGGGCGAACTGAATCGTGAGGGTCCCGCTGATGCCGAACAGCGAACAGCCCATCACGTCTCCGCCGCCCGCGATCGCGCCTTCGGCGCTGAGCACGGCAGGGTTGACGGTGATGCCGCCGCCGAGCCTTGTCAGGAAGATCGGGATCGGCCCGCCGAGGTCGATGCCGGGTCCATCGCCCGCGCTCCAAGCAACGTGGCCTTCCTGGAAGCCACCGTGAACGAAAGCGAACCTGGCGGTGATTTCGCCACTTGCGAGCAGGTCGAGTGTGGCTTCTCCGCGCAAGGAATCGTCGCTGTGGCGGTAGCGGAAGTCCACTTTGTCGACGCCGATCCCCGCGATCTCGGCATGGGGGATCTTGACCTCCAAGGAGTCGAGCTGCAGCCCTTGCTGATTGTCCGCGGTGATCACTCCACCGGCTTTCAGCCCATCACCTTCGCCGTCGCTGAAAACACCCGGAAGTTCGGCTTCCACCGAGACGGCTGCACAATCGAAGGCGCAGGTGTCGCCGTTTGTGAGTGTGGCCCCAGCGCGCTCCAGTGCCAAGGAGATGCTGCCGCTGAAGGGCAGGCTGCCGATGATCGGCAATTTGTGGGCAAGTGAGATTTCGCCAAGGCTTCCGCCGGCCTTCGGGAGATACAGAGCCACCGTGTGCACTGGAGAGATCTGGTAGCCATGCAGGTAGATAGAGGCATCGGCTGAGACGACGATGCTCGCCGAGGGAATCACGAGGATCGGCTGCCCGCCCTGAGGATCGATGTCGAGCCCGTCGATGCGTATCGCGGTCCAGGAGTAATAACTGGGGAAGCCCATTCGTTTGAGGGCGCTGGGAACGAGCTGCATCGCCTGTTGCTCGACGATCGATGCTTGCCTGGCTCTGGTCGTCCCGGCGGTGCTTGTCCTGGCGGCAGAGGCGCTGCCCAATTCTTCTTCGACGAAGCTTGCACCGGCGTGTGCGGCAGCGCTCAGGGCGGGAGCGCAGAAGGACTTATCGTGCACTCCACACAACAGGCCCGCCAACGCTGCCGTGATGCCCCCGGGAAGTTCGCCTGGTTCGCCGATTTCCTTCAGACAGCCCAGCACGTCGGCGGCGCCGAACTGGATGTCCTGCGTGCATTCTTCCGGCGGGGCTCCGACGCTCCCCAGTGGGCGTACGCCAAGCCCTACACCTTTGGCGGCGAGCCGCTCGCCTGCGCTGGTGAGCGGCTCGAGCGCAGGGTGCAAGATCCCCGAGCATTCGCCCAGTACGGAGAAGGAGGGACTGACCGGCGCTCCCACTGCCCGGCGCACCGAAGGAGCATTCGTGTGAGTGGCCGACGCGCGGGCGGCGTCTGTGGCCGACGCGTGGACTGCGCGCCTGGCCGTGCGGGCGGCGTGCGATAGGTGGAAGTCCGGAGCCGCGATCGCGAGCGGTATGCGTGCGGTGCTCGCGACCCCTTGGGCGTCGGTGGCTGTCAGATTGACTGTCGTGTTGAGCGCGCCCTTGGTCATCACGGTTAGCTGCGGCTCGCTGCCTTGGCAGACAGCGTCGGGTTGGGCTCCCCCTGTGATATTCCAGCTGTAGCTCGTCGCGCTCGTGCCCGGTGGGACAGAGGCCGAAGCTTCCAGCACTACACGTCCTGGGGTCTGTGACACCACGCTGAAGGTGGCTTTCACGACGGGCGCCGGTGGTGGGATGGGCAGCGGAGTTGTCTGGGTAGGCGTGGGTGCAGGCGTCGTGGTAGTCGGTGTCGTGGGGGTCGGCGTCGTGGGAGTGGTTTTGGTGGGCGGGGGTTCCTGAGAGGGCGCTTTCACATCGGCCGTGAACGCGACGGTCTTTGGAAACTGGACCTGGTTGCACTGGTAGTCGAGTTTCACCGCGCCTTCGTAGGTGCCGGCGGCGAGGTAGGTATGGGTGCCGCTGACCGACAGGCCGGTCCCTGCCTCATCGACGCTCACTGTCCCTTCTGTGGTCGGGTCATCGCCCCACACGATCGATGCTTCCTCGTGGCTCAGATCCTGCACGGGACACGCCAGCGACTGGGACGGGATATCGGCCACCTGGCCGTTGAACGGCTTGCCTTCGGTGGCGTTGATAGTGATCTGGGGTTCGGTGCCGGTCGCCAAGGAGGGCGAGAGCACCAGCGCGCACGCAAACAGGCAGACGAGCCACACCGTCCCGGTGCGGGCGAGCTTCATGTGCACGCTCGGCAGCCTACCTTCATGGGGTCCCCTTAGCACTGCTCTGGACATATTGACGATGCGGCCCATTTACGACATCGCTACACGATCGCCACAGTTCGGCAACTTCGACGCTCGGGTGTCTGGTTAGTACTGCAAGTAACTGCTCACCCCAAACGGAGGAGAGTCTCATGCTTGGACGAGTGCACCGCGGCGCAGGCATTGCGCTTGCCGTCGGGGCCATCGCGATGGTCGCTCCCGCGGCCGTGGTCTTCGCAGACCAATCGGGAGGTCACGGACGACAGTCGAGGGACCACAAAGGACGGTTCGAGGAGCACGGACGAGGGTCCGACGATCATGGTGGACGCCCCGGGGACCACGGAGGACGGTCTGGGGATCACAGAGGAAAACACCGCGGCGGCCATGGGGGAGGGCCCGGAGATCACGGACATCACCACGCGGACTCCATCTCCCACGTACTGTTGATCTCGGTCGATGGCCTGCACCAGTCGGATCTCGAATGGTATGTCGCCAACCACCCCAGCTCTGAGCTGGCCAAGCTCGTCGGCGGCGGCGCCGAGTACTCACAGGCACAGACGCCGATCCCCTCTGACTCGTTCCCCGGCATGACCGCCCAGGTCACCGGCGGCAACCCGCGCACGACCGGCATCTACTACGACGACGAGTACAGCCATGCCGTCTTGCCTGCGGGGACGACCTCATGTCACGGTCAGCCCACCGGCGGCGAAGTCATCTATGACTCGCCGGATGACAACAATGCGACGGCGCTCGATGCCGGCCAGGGTCTCACCGGCCTGCCCGGAAGCATTCTCGAAATGACCGCCCAGCCGCAGTCGCTGATCAATCCGGCCGCATTGCCCGTCAATCCCCAGACCTGCAAGCCGATCTACCCCCACGAATATCTCGAGGTCAACACGATCTTCGAAGTGGCCCACGATCACGGCCTGCGGACCGCATGGTCTGACAAGCACCCTGCCTACGAAGCCCTGGAGGGCCCGGCGGGCAACAGCATCGATGACCTGTTCACGCCCGAGATCGACAGCATCGCGCTCGAACCGAGCGGGACTCCCTACCCGGGTGAAATCAGCTGGACCGAAGACAACGCCGCGACGATGCAATACGACTCCTACAAGGTCCAGGCGGTGCTCAACGAGATCGACGGCTACGACCACAGTCGCAAGACCGAGGTTGGCGTGCCGGCGATCTTCGGGATGAACTTCCAGACCGTCTCCACCGCGGAGAAGCTGCACACATCGGATGGTCTCAGCGGCGGGTACCTCCCGGGCACCAACACGCCGGGGCCGTTGCTCCAGCGGGCGCTCGACTACATCAACGCGCAAATGCAAGCGCTTGACGTAGAGATAAAGGCCCAAGGTCTCGCGGATTCGACCGCCATCATCGTCTCCGCCAAGCACGGCCAGTCGCCCCAGGACCCGGACTCCCTGGTGAAAATCAAGGACGGTCCGATCATCGAAGCGATCAACGCCGCCTGGGAAGCAGCTCACCCTGGAGCCGGTGCCCTGATCGTGGCTGGAACCGACGACGACGCCTGGCAGAGCTACCTGTCCAACACCTCCCAGGAAGCTGCCAACTTCGTCAAGGAATATCTGTGGAATCACACGGCGACGGGCGTCGCCTATGACGGCAGCACGCGCACCTTGGCGCACTCGGGCCTGACCGAAATCTTCGCCGGCAAGGAAGCCGCGAAATACTTCGGGGTGCCGCGCAGCGATCCACGCCACCCGGACGTGTGGGGTGTGGTGCAGGTCGGTGTGATCTACACAGGTGGTAGCAAGGTCGCTGAGCATGGTGGTGCCAACCCGGCCGATCGTGACGTGCCGATCGTCGTCTACGCGCCGGGAGCGGTACAGCCGGGCACGTACCACCCTTGGGTCGAGACGACCCAGATCGCGCCCACGATCCTCGACCTGCTCGGGCTGGATCCGGACGCGCTCGAAGCGGTCCAGATCGAAGGCACGCAGGTGCTCCCAGGGGTCCACTGATCGTCACCAAATCATCGGGTCGGCCCCCGGCACATGTGCCGGGGGCCGACCCGTACATGTACGGGTCGGAACGCAGGGCCGCATGCGGCCCTGCGCGGGGCGCGCATGCGCGCCCCGAACGACGGCGCACATGTGCGCCGTCGCCGGTCGGCGCATGCGCCGACCGGGAAGACATGAACTGGTAGTTACTGGTTAGGGGCGCAAGCTGTTAGCCCATATGGATGTGCAAGCTTGGCGAAGCTGACGAAGGTCTTTTCGTTGAGCACCGCCGGGTTGCCCTTCACCTGGTTGAGTTCTGTTTGGGCTAGGTTGAGCATGTTGGTGATATTGGCCTGATCGCCCGCTGGTGCGGCGAGGGCTCGTATCCCGTCGATCTGCTTCTGGACGGTCGGAGCGAACGTGTCTGCCACGTAGGCCTTGAACTTCGCTTCACTGGGCTGCTTGCCGAGGGCCTTTTCGGCGGCGGTGAGGGTCTGGTTGCCTTGTTCGCAGATCGCGTTGCCCTGTGCCAGAAACTCTGGCTTGGAGAGCGCCGCTGCGGTGGAGGCACTGGTGGTTTTGCTGGCGCTTCCACAACCCGCGGCTATCAGCCCGACGGTCAGCGTCGCCGCGACCGCGATGACTCTGAGCACCCGGCGGTTGGGGAGGGGTAGGAGCGCGGCAATGCGACGATTGGGCATGGGGTCTTCCTTTCTGAAGGCCACCTGGTTCGATAGTTGTTGCTGGCAACGTATGGCGATGGGCGCGTTCTGTCGTCGGCCGATCGGTCGATCGTGGCTCGTTCGCCGGGATGGTCTGGCGGAGCGGTCGCCTCCTCCTCGGGGATGACGGCGGATCGTCATCGGTGAGGACGCCCTAGACCCAGCACGGCGCTACTTTTGCGGACATGCTCCTCCGCGCGCGCGGCCCCTCCGGCCGCTTCCCTCGCTTCGATCCGGTGCGGGTCGACGAGCTGGTGGGGTTGGTGTTGCTGCTTGTAATGGAGCTTCAGATCTGGCTGGGCGTGAGCGTCCATCATCGGGTGGCCGAGGCGCTCGCGGCGGTGGCGATCTCCGCGGCGGTGATGGTCCGCCGCCGCTGGCCTTTCGCTGTGCTGCTCGTGGTCTTCGTCGCGGTAGCGGCCCAGGATGCCGCCGGCGGCAGGCTTACCCAGAGCAATCCGAGCGCGATCCTGGCGCTGATCCTGGTCTTCTACGGCGCTGGGGCTTTCCTGAGCGCTCGGCGTGCTCGCCTGGCGTTGGCGGTTGTGCTCGTGGGAGCTTGCCTCAGCGTCATGATCGAGACGGGGAAATTCTCCGACTTCCTCTTCACGGGTACCTTCCTGGTGCTGCTGCCGTGGGGCACCGGTCGGTTCTTGCGCGAGCGCGGCATCCGCGAACGGGCATACCGCGAGCGCGCCGAGCAGCTCGACGCGGTGCGCGAGCAGCGCGCCAACACGGCGGCCAGCGGCGAGCGGGCACGGATCGCGCGGGAGCTGCACGACGTGATCGCCCACAGCGTGTCAGTGATGGTGATCCAGGCCGCGGGCGCGCGCACGGTGATGGACTCCGAGCCCGAACGCGCCGATGCCTCGCTGCGCTCGGTCGAGCGCGCCGGGCGCGAGGCCTTGGCTGAGATGCGCAGGCTCTTGGGCGCGCTTGACGGCGGCCGCGACCCACGCGCACTGGCGCCGCAGCCGGGGCTCGCCGACATCGAGGACCTGCTCGCCCGCACGCGCGCGGCCGGCCTCACCGCCGATCTGCTCGTGGAGGGCAACGCGGCCCTGCTCTCACCGGCGCTCGACCTGTGCGCATATCGGATCGTTCAAGAGGCCCTCACCAATGCGATCAAGCACGCCGGGCCAGCCAGCGCCGAAGTGCGTGTGCGCTGGGAGTGCGATGCGCTCGAGCTCGAGGTCATAGACGACGGGCGCGGCCCGGCTGCCGAGAATGGCTTCGCGGGCGGGCATGGCATCGCCGGCATGCGTGAGCGGGCCGCACTCCACGGCGGCAGCATCCGGGCCGGCGCCGGCCCGGCGCGTGGGTTTGCGGTGTGGGCGCGACTCCCACTTGTCCAGGAGCAGGTCCAATGACGGGCATTACGCAGGGAGCTGGTCCAAAAAGAAGGACCCCGTGCGAGGAGCGGATCCAATGATGGCCCTGCGCGAGCGCCTGGCGCGTGTCGATCGCGAGCACGTCGACATGCTCGTAGCGGTCGCGCTCCTGATCGGGATCGAGCTCGAATGCTTGCTTGACCGCACTGCCCGGGGCGCGCATTTGCCGCTGACCATGGTTGCGGCCGCGCTTGTAGTCGCGCCAGTCGCCGTGCGACGTCGCCGGCCTGCCGCCGCGCTTGTCTTCGCCGCGGCCGTCATGACGATCCAGGCGCTGCTCAGCAACGGGCTCGGTGCTTTGAGCGGCATCAGCATAATGCTTGCCTTGGCCCTGCTCGCCTATGGTCCCGGCGCGTGGCTCGATTTGCGCGCTGGCCTGCGAGCGCTTGCCCTCGGCACCATTGCATTCAGTGGCTTCGTCTTCCTAACTGAACCGAACGCCTCGAGCGCGGTCGGCTCCGAGCTGTTCGTGCTCATCGTGGTGTTTGCCGCTCCGTGGTTCGTCGGGCGTGTGGCCCGCGAGCGCGGTCGCCGCGCGGGCGCTTTTCGCGAGCTGGCGGCACAGGCTGCCCTCGAGCACGAGCGCCACGAGCGTGCCGCGATTGCCCAGGAGCGCGAGCGGATTGGCGGCGAGCTGCAGGACATCATCGCCCACAGTGTCAGCGCGATGGTGATCCAGGCGGGCGGGGCACGGCGGTTGCTGCGCAGTGACCCCGCACGGGCCCGCGACTCGATTCTGATCGTCGAGCGGACCGGCCGCGAGGCGCTTGCCGACATGCGCCGCCTGCTTGGGATGCTGCGTAAGGACGAGGACCAGCGCGCGCTTTCCCCTCAACCCGGGCTCGACCAGCTCGCGAGCCTGCTCGACTCGATTCGCCAAGCTGGCCTTGCTTGCGAGCTTCATACCGAGGGCGAGCGGATCGACCTCACGCCCGGCCTTGACCTGGTGGGCTACCGGGTGATCGAGGCGACGCTGCTCAGCGCCGCCCACCATCGCAGTAGCCACGTGACGGTCACCGTGCGCTATGGCGCGGGGCGGCTCGAGCTCGACGTTTGCGGCGATGGCCCTATGCCCGAAGTCGAACAGGAGTTGCGCGGCATATCCGAGCGCCTCGCCCTGTACGACGGCAGCCTGCGCGCTGTGCCTACGGAAGGCGACGGCTTTGCTTTGCAAGCCAGGCTGCCGCTTGCTGCGGCGGCAGCGACGGTTCCGGCATGAGCATCGGCATCCTGATCGCCGATGACCAGGCGCTCGTGCGGGCAGGCTTTCGGATGATCCTCGAAGCAGAGCAAGACCTGCGTGTGCTCGCCGAGGCCAAGGATGGGGAGGAGGCGGTCCAAGCCGCGCGTCGCTCCCAGCCCGAGATCGTGCTGATGGACATCCGCATGCCAAAGATGGATGGCCTCGAGGCCACACGGCGGATCATCGCCGCAAGCCGCAAGCCGCCGCGCGTGCTGATGCTGACCACTTTCGACCTCGACGAGTATGTCTTCGATGCGCTCCATGCCGGTGCCAGTGGGTTCCTGCTTAAGGATGTCCCGCCGGAGCAGCTCGTGGCCGGGATCCGTGTTGTCGCCGAGGGCGACTCGTTGCTCTCCCCATCGGTCACCCGCCGGTTGATCGAGTCCTTCGTGCGCGAGCACCCGCGCACGCCCGAGTCCCCGCCAGGGCTCGAGGAGCTCACCGTGCGCGAGCTCGAGATCCTCGGGCTCATCGCCCGCGGCCTCTCAAACGCCGAGATCGCCGAGCAATTGGTCGTCTCCGCTACGACGGTCAAGACACACGTGGCGCGGGTACTTTCCAAGCTTGACCTGCGCGACCGCGTCCAAGCTGTCGTACTTGCCTACGAGGCTGGCATCGTCGTCCCCAGTCATCATCGCGGCGAATAGCCGCCTCATGGATGTGCATGGCAAGCGCCGATCTGCCACTCTCGTATGAAGTCCCGTCCGCAAAGGAGAAACCATGCCCGACTACGCACCAGGCACCCCGTCCTGGGTTGAACTGTCCTCGCCAGACACCGATGCCGCCGCGAAGTTCTACGGCGAGCTGATGGGCTGGGTCACCACCGAGGCGGGAGGTGAGGAGAGCGGCGGATACCGCATGTTCCAGCTGCAGGACAAGAGCGTCGCCGGCCTGATGGGCCACATGAATGAGGGCCCGCCCACCCAGCCGACCGTGTGGATGACCTACGTAAGTGTTGCCGACGCCGAGGAGACCGCCGCCAAGGTCAAGGCGGCGGGCGGCAGCGTGATGGTGGAGCCGATGGATGTGATGGACATCGGGCGGATGGCCGTCTTCGTCGATCCCACCGGTGCCGTGTTCGGCGTCTGGCAGCCGAAGAGCTTCACCGGCGCCGACCTGGTCAACGAGCCGGGCTCGTTCTGCTGGAACGAGGTGCTCACGCGTGACGCCGACACCGACAAGGAGTTCTACTCGACAGTCTTCGGTTGGCAGGGGCGTCCGCCCACGTTCGAGGGTGCGCCGAGCACTTACACCGTTTGGGAGCTGGACGGCAAACAGGTCGGGGGCATGATGCAGATGAGCGACGAGTACTTCCCGGCCGAGATCCCGCCACACTGGGGCGTGGTCTTCGCGGTCGCCGACTGCGACGCCATCGTTGCCAAGGCTCGTGAGCTCGGGGCAACCATTAGGAACGAGCCGATGGACATGCCGATCGGGCGCTTCGCCGGCCTGATCGATCCTCAGGGAGCCTCCTTCACGGTGATGCAGCCGGCGCCCACCGCCTGA
Organism: uncultured Solirubrobacterales bacterium; assembly: GCA_963746645.1. Lineage (GTDB taxonomy): Bacteria > Actinomycetota > Thermoleophilia > Solirubrobacterales > Solirubrobacteraceae > Palsa-744. The sequence goes on along the minus strand of CAVVBQ010000005.1, from coordinate 1,163,293 downwards.
TCGGGCGCCTGGGCTCTCCGGCTCGATCGGGTGTACCGGTTCCCCGATTTGACCGGGTCCCTGGGTTCACGATTTCTCAGGCGCCGCAAGCGAGCGCGCGCGAGAGCAGCAGCTCGCGCTCGCGCTCGTTGTGGCACAGGTCGGCTGCGCGCGCGAACTCCTCGCGCGCTTCCACCATTCGCCCCAAGCGCACGAGAATGTCACCGCGCACGCCTGCCAGTAGGTGATAGCCGCGCAGAGCAGGCTCATCGGCGAGCGAATCGACGAGCTCCAGTCCGGCCTCGGGGCCGAAGGCCATCGTCACCGCCACAGCGCGGTTGAGCTCCACAACGGGGGAGCCGGTGAGCGCCGCCAAGCCGTCGTACAGCGCGACGACCCGCGGCCAGTCGGTCTGCTCGACACTTCGCGCCCGCGCGTGACAGGCGGCGATCGCCGCCTGCAACGTGTACGGCCCCAACGCGCCGCTGAGATCCTCGGCTCGTCGCAGCCCGGCGAGACCGCGCTGCACGAGCAAGTGGTCCCAGCGCGCCCGGTCCTGATCGGCCAGCAGCACCGGCTCGCCACGCGGCCCGACTCGCGCCCGTAGCCGCGAGGCCTGGAGCTCCATCAAGGCCAGCAAGCCGTGTGCCTCAGGCTCGCGTGGCATCAGCGCAGCCAGGATCCTTCCCAGGCGCAGGGCATCCGCGCACAGCGCCGGCCGCGTCCATTGCTCGCCGGCGCTCGCCACGTAGCCCTCGTTGAACACCAAGTAGATCACCTCGAGCACCGCCGACAGACGCTCGGTCAGCTCATCGCGACCGGGAACCTCAAAGGGCACATGCGCCTCGGAAAGCGTGCGCTTGGCGCGGACGATGCGCTGCGCGACCGTCCCCTCGGAGACGAGGAACGCCCGCGCGATCTCCGGCGTCGACAGGCCGCCCAACAGGCGCAGCGTAAGCGCGACACGCGCATCCTGGGACAAGACCGGGTGGCACGTCATAAAGGCCAGGCGCAGCACATCGTCCTGCACTTCGTCGACATGGGCGGTGAGGTCGGGCTGATCGAGCTGCTGGAGGATTTCAAGCTCGTGCCCGATCAGCGCCTGCTTGCGCTCGAATGCAATGCGTCGGCGCAACGCGTCGACGCCGCGGCGCTTGGCAGTGGCCATCAACCATGCGCCCGGCACCTCCGGGATGCCTGACTCAGGCCACTGCTCGAGCGCGGCCACGAGCGCGTCCTGGGCCAGGTCCTCGGCCACCGCCACGTCGCGCACGATGCGAGTCAGCCCGGCTATCAGCCGGGCCGACTCGATCCGCCAAACAGCGTCGATCGCACGTTGTGTGGCAGAGGACGTCACCCACTCAACTCCGGGCGGCCTGCTCACGCAGCCGCTCGTTGGCCTCACGCAGCTCGGGCGTCAGCTGCTCGCCGAAGTCCTCAGCCTCGAAGATCTGGCGCAGCTCGATCTCGATGCCGCCGTCGAACGGCGCCCGCTTGAGCCACTCGACGGCCTCCTCGTGCGACGCACACTCCCAGACCCAGTAGCCCGCGACGATCTCCTTGGCCTCGGTGAACGGACCGTCGATGACAGTGCGCTCGCCTCCGTTGAAGCGGACCTTTGCGCCCCTGGAGGTCGGGCGCAGGCCCTCGCCAGCCAGCATCACGCCTGACTTGACGAGCTCTTCGTTGTACTTCGTCATCTCTGCCAGGGCCTCGGTGCTGGGCATTTCGCCCGCCTCGGACTCGGCGCTTCCGGGGACCAGAACCATGAAACGCATTGGTGCCTCCTTGTGGTGGTGGGTGGTTTCTACCCGCACGTTCGAACGAGCTCAGCCGAAATCGACACCGCCCGGAAATTTTTAGGCAAAGCGTCCCGACCCCGTACACCGCCAGATGGAGTCATTGTGCGGTAAGTGGGATGATGCAGGCCAATGTCAGAAATGTGGGACAGCGTCGCGCCAGGATGGGAGGCAAGCGCCCAATTTGTCGATAGCCACCTGGCGCTCGCAACCGAGTTGCTGCTCAACGCGGCTGACATCGGTGAGGGCGACGCGGTCCTCGATTTGGCCGCCGGTCCAGGAGGCGCTGGTCTGGCCGCGGCTGAGCGGGTCGGGCCGAGAGGCTCAGTCGTGCTCTCAGACGACGCCGCCAAGATGGTTGCTGTGGCCGCCAGGAGGGCGAGCGGCCAATCGCAGATCAGCACCGCGGTCTTCGACCAGAGTGAGATTGAGGCTGAGAGTGGGCACTTCGACGCTGTGATCAGTCGACACGGCTTGATGTTCGCCGAGGATCCTGTCGGTGCGGTTCGGGAGGCCGCGCGCGTTCTGCGAGGAGGAGGGCGATATGCGGCCATGACATGGGGTCCTCGGGATCGGAACCCGTGGCTCGGTTTGGTCTTGGACGCCGTGGGTGAGCAATTCGGAGTGCCCTTCCCGCCGCCGAACATCCGTGGCCCGTTCTCACTTGACGACCCCAAGATCTTGAGATCCGCACTGGAGGACGGCGGCTTGACGGACATCCAAATAGAGACCATCGAAACGCCGATGCACGCGGACTCGCTGGAGGCATGGTGGGAACGTGTGCCGAAGCTCGCTGGTCCGCTCGCGATCGCGTTGGCCGGCATGGAGCCGGACGTCCGCAAGGAAATCGAGCAGCGGGCTCTCGGTCTTGGCGCAAGCGCCTCGCGTCGTGATCGAGATGGGATTGTGTTCGCCGGCTCCGTGCTGATTGGCTCCGGGCAAGTGCCAACGGACCGTTTGGTTTAGCCAGCCTAGCGGTGCCGCCGCGCCCTCCGAGGAATCCGCCGATTCGCTCGTGCTCTAACTTTGTGAAATGGCGGAGCAGGTTCCCGCGGTAGGCGATGTGCTCGACGCGATCGAGCGTCGCAATTGGACACGCCTTCAGCGCCTACTCCATCCCGACATTCATTGGACCACTGCGGTCGAGGAGCATCTGCACGGAGCTCGCGAGGTAATCGCGCGGCTGTCTCTCGACCCGCCGCCGGCTCCTCCCTCCTACCACGAGGTTCGTGATGGGTTGATGTACCGCTGGATCGACTGTCCTGGTTGACTTATTGCCCGGCCGGGCAGCGCCCCCGGTCGTTTGCGGTGTGCGTGGAGCTACTGATCCTTGGCGCTTGAGGTGTCGGGCCTTTGGATGCCCGCGAGCACATCGGCGCCAAGCACGGCATCCAATTGGAGTCCTGATGTCGCCATCACGCGGGCGAGCATCATGTACTGGCCGATGACGAGCAGGAGCTGAACGATCTCAGCGGCGCTGAAGCGGGCACTCATCGAGTCGAAGGTCGCCTCGTCGGGCGCGGCGTCCAATACCACCTGGGTGGTGAAGCGAACGACCAATCGCCCATCCTCTCCGAGGGCTTCAGCATCGACTTCGTCGTTCTGGAGTGCAACGAGTTGCGCAGCGGAGCCCCCAACTGCCAGGAAGATTGGCTCGTGTTGAGCCCACTCGTATTCCGCTCCCGGTGTTAGCCGCGCGACGCGCAGGATCGCGAGCTCCCGCAAGATTGGGTCGAACAGGTCACCGTCCAGGCAGTCGCGCCCAAACCGCAGCCAATTGACGAATGTGCCTTGAGCGTTGGCGACCATGCGAAAGATCGCCAGCGGCGGCAAACGCTCCAGAGCAGAGCGCACTTGGGGGTTAGCCTCAGCAGGGCTCAACGCGGGCAGGCGCGACACAATGGGGGATGCTACATCGCTCATTCAGCTTGACAAAGGCCGCATCTAGCTACCATCGTTTGCGAGCAGATCATCCGCGCGTGGTGAGCTGGATGATTGGGATGGTCCGGTTCACTTTCGCCGCTTCTTGACGGTAGCTTGCGTAAGGTGCAAAGACCCGGTCAGCGAGTGCCCAGAGCCTGTGGCATTCGCCTTCGTCACTAATCACCGTCGCCCGCATCGGGATACCACCGAAGGTAACATCGGGGTGGGCGCGAAGGTTGTGAAACCAGGCCGGGTGTTTTTCAGCGCCCGCCTTTGAGGCGATGATTGTGACCCGATCTCCGTCGTGGAAGTAGATAACTGCGTTGCGCCTCACCGCGCCGCTCTTCGCTCCCTGTGTTTCGAGCAGGGCGGTGGGGAGGACGAGGCCCATGCCGATGCGACCTCGAGTTACTTGCAACAGGTATGGGTCGATCTTCCAAACGATCTTGGCCGAGAGGAGCCGTCCCAGGCGGGTGGCGGAAAACGCGGCAAAGGCGCGGCTGAACAAACTGCGCGGACGGTTGGGGTCGACGTGTTTGAGTTGAGCAGTCATTGTCGGGATTCTCCCACACGACTTATTTTCGCCGTGGAGCATGTCTGCCGGTAAGCGCGGGAGACTAAATATGCCGTCTGCAAGACGAGTCTAGGGGTTGCGAACGCGGCGGCCAATCTCGTCGTCCTGCGGGTAGCCTGCTGCCTCCCAGAACGCCGATGCGACCTCATCCTCATACGCGACCAAGGCGGTGATCCGACGAGCGCCTCGCCCATATAGATGCTTCTCGCCGGCTCGCACGAGTGCCAGGCCGACACCCCGACGACGGTGATCGAGGTGAACGGCCAACCGGTACATGTTTCCCCGCCAGCCATCCCATGCGGCGATCAATGCGCCCAGGATTAGACCGTCAGCATCGGCGACGAGCAGGCTGCCCGACTCCTCTGAGAGCAGCCTTTGCACATCGAGGAGCCGGTCGGCAGTGGTCGCATGCTCACTGCGACTCTGAAGCCATAGGGCGAGGACCGCCGGCGCCTCCTCCGGCCGGCAAGCTCGCACAACGAAGTCTCCTTCAATCAAGCGGCAACTTTAGCGTTTTGCCCTCAGTCCATCTCGTCGTGTCGCGCATAGAGCTCATCCATGTGGGACATGCCCTTTGGCGGCAACATTGCTCCGATGATCCAGAGTAGGGGGATCACAAAGCCGAGGACCAGCAAAACCCAATGCCGGTTTTGGAACGTTCTAACACCAAGGAAAAGCAGCAGAAAGATGTAGATGATGCCCAGTCCGACGTATAGCAACACGAACCCCGTTCCGATAGCGGTTAGAACACTTTAGACGGTGGGCCGGGGTTCGGATAGTTCGGGCAATCGAGCCTGTCGTCCAAATCCCGCCACCGACTTCCAGGTAAGGGCGGGGCCCCAAGGTGCAGCTCAGCGTGGCTTCTGTACGTACACAAGCTGGCCATTGCCAAGACGGTAAACAGTGCCGACTAGCTGGCCATGGCCGCTCGCGGTGGGCGCGCCAGAGGGTGGCGAGGGCAGCGTTCGGGTCTGCTGGGTTGTTGGGGTGCGTGCTTGCAGACGATGGGTGTGCTGGTTGAGCGTCAGTCCGAGCCCTGCGATTAGAAACGCCACTGCGAGGACGATGCCGATATCGAACAGGTTGACAAGGCCGTCGAGCGGGTCCCCGGCGGCGTCTTCGATACGGCCGTGGCGGCCGAGCCCGGTGCGGCGATTCATGGGCCTGCGTCCGTTGGGATCGGCGGACTGAGCTGGGTTGTGGTGCGTGTTTGCATGGCAAGTGCATGCGGAGCCGGGGCAGGCATCTGGCCCGAATCTTTACGGGCGGATGCGGCGGTCGCGGGAATCGTCGCCCGCTCCAGCGCGGTGAGGTCTTCGCTGTACAAGCGTGTGCGGGTGAGCGTTAGCGCGAACGCGACGGTGCCGACAAGCAGCCCGATAGTAGTTGCGGCGAAAGCGGTACGAAGGTCTGTGGCTAGCGTGCCTACTTCGCCGCGACCAAGTGCTGCGAGTCCCGGTGCGAGTGGGATCAGGGTGCCCATCAGGCCGAGCGCCGGTCCGGCGCGGACGAGGATACGGGTGTGATCCAGGCGCCGTTGGACTGCGAGCTCGTAGTCGGCGAGCGCGTACTCGATGCCGGTCTCCTCCCCGGCCAGGACTGCTCGGGCTATCTCAAGGAGTGCGTCTCTCGCGAACGAGCTCGGTGCCCGGGCTGAGAGAGCAGCGGCGTGTTCGGGATTGGCGAGGACCTGGCGCGCGATGCTTCGCAGCGCGCCCCGTCCGGCGCGTGCACGAGACCACAGCTCGATCGCAAAGCGTCCCACCTCGACCGCGCAGACGAGGAGCACCAGTAGCGCAAGGATCAGGACGGGGATGCGCAGCGAGGAGGCGATCCGTGCAAGCGCTTCGGCGAGGCCGTCCGTGGCTGCGAGTGTGCTCACAGGAACACCTCAGGGCGCCTTCGCTCGATCTGCGTGCCGATGAGGATGGACAGGAGCAGCGCGCCCGCGATACCGATCGCCAGCAGCGGAGTTTGATTGCCTCCGGCCCCCGCGCCGTGCAAGCCTGGAGCGCCTGGTTCGAGTGCGGTTTGAACATCTGTGCTCTCTGGTACTCCGATTGGTACGCCTTTGATTTCCTGGTCATTGGACTGCTGGGAGCTGCCAGCAGTAGTGGAGAGTCCGTGGATTCCTGCTTCAGTCATGGGGTGGCTACCCCTCCGTTCAGGCGCCTGAGTTACGACCGTGGAATCCGTTGTCGGGCGCCGGGCGCCGGGATTTCGATGCTGCTTGGCATTCTTGTGGGTACGAGCATGGGTGCTGTGCAGCTGGCGTCGCCCACCGGGCTTCGTGCCCCTGCTCTGGGGCTGGGGGCGACTAAACAATGGAGCGCCCGCTCCGCCGTTGCCGGCGATCACGCCGCCGCCGGGCTGCGAGGACTCGCCACCTTGACCTGGTTCGGCCGATCCTTGAGCTGGAGGGGTTGTCAACCCTTGAGCTGGCTGCGCTGTCGAGCTTTCGCTCGGTGGAGGCGGATCAGCAGGATCAACGCGAAGGGGATCTACTCCAGGTGGGATCGGCAGAGGCTGACCGGCAAACGCCGGTGCTACATATGCGGTCATCCAGACACCGTTAAGTTCTTCGCGCGCCCGGTAGCGAATGTGACCGTCGGGTTGCTGTAGGGATTCCATGTAGTCCAGCGGTTCGCGGCCCGCGCTCTTCACCCAGTTTTCCGGGTTCTCCCCTGCTGCCCACAGGCCCTGTACTGCCCAGGCCGTGGATGCCACGTTCGATTCGCCTTCACTTGGTCTCTCCGGGAAACCTCCGTCTGGTTCCTGGGCTTCGTGTAGATATTTGAGGGCCTTTTGCTCAGATTCGTCTGGGGTTGGCTGTCCGGGAGCGTTGATCGCCTGAAGCGCCGCGCCTGTCATGTCCACTTCGCCGGCTTCGGTCTTTGAGTTCTGTGGAGACCAGCTGCCGTCTTGATTCTGGGCGGCGATCAGCCACTCGATGGCCTGCTTGACGGCGCTCTTGGTCGCGGGTTCCGCGACCAAGCTAAGGGAGAGGATTGCGTAGATCGTGTCATTGATTTCACCGTGGCCGCCCGGCACAAACGGGAAGGACCCATCGGGGAGCTTGCGCGCTAGCAGTTCGTTGACTAGGTCAATGCCGCCGTAATCATGTGGCGATGTGCCAGCGGCATCGGCCACGAGCAGTTCGCGCTCCAGCGAGGTTGTGCAGATGATCGGCTGACAGAGTTCATCGTGTAGGGCCCCAGCGGCGTGTGTTGTCAGGTATGTGTAGGCGTCAACGCCGCCGTTGGCGGTGGCTTGTTCTTGAGGGTTTATCGAGTCTGCGGCCAGTGCGAACGTGACCCATGCGCTGAAGTCCTGGTTGGATTCTCCACCAAGGTTGCCGCCGAATCCACCGTCAGGATTCTGTGCCGATTGTAGAAACCGCACAGTGCTCTCAAGCCGCGCCTTGTTGGTCGAGTTATTTGGAGTGGCCTGTGCCCGGTCTGAAGCACCGATCGCGAGCAACGAACAGAGCACGAGAATTGCCGTCAGCGCACGGTAAAGGAACATCATCATGGTTAGCTACGACTGTGCCGTCGGAGTCGGCGACGATGCTTGGACTTAAGACGCTGCGCCCCGGCAATCTTGCACTTACGCGACGCGTGAGGGGAACGGGTTGTGTGCCGCCCGCGCACTCGGGGACAGCGAACACGGACCGGCTGCTTTGCGACTCGCCGCTTTTGCTTTGCCTTGTGGATGATGGGTGGCTCCGGGGACGTCGCCCCGTCGAAGGGCGTCGTCGGAGGAGCCGAAGACATTGACGTGGATGGGGGTACTTCTGGCCCGTTCGGTTGCGCACTGACGGGACCTTTGAGTTCTTTCGGTGGGATGCGGATTGGTTCGATGGGCAGTTCTGGGGTTTTTTCTGCTTCTTTTTCGAGGGGTGGCGGGGTGCGCACCTGATCTTCAGCGGGTAGGTTTTCGCAGGCGCTTTGGCCTTCCGGCGGAACGCACACATCGAGACGATTGGAGCGCACCGCGGCTTCCATCCCTTGCGATGTCACGACAGTCGCCTTGATCCTGTGCCAGCCTGGTTTGGTGAAGATGATGCTTGCCTTGCCATGCACGTCGGTGATGACCGAGAGGGAGCTTTCGATTTCGATCCTCTCTAAGCCGTTTGTGGCGGTATGGACCGGTGAGATCTTGGCTCCCGGCTCTGGAGTGGCGCCTGCGCGCTCAGGAGTGGAAGGGGGGGTGCCTTCTTTGTTATCGGCGTAGTTGATGACTTCGACTTCAAAAGGCTTGCCAAGTTCCGCGGTTGCCTTCAACGGACGCAGGCCAGAGGTGTAGTCCCCAGTCACCGGTAGGAGTGCGAGGAATGGTCTTGCTTTGAAGGCGTCATAGACCCAGAGGACTTCGTTGTCCTGGTCAAGCTCATACTGGCAGCCACCGACGCTGGTGAGGACGTTGTTTGCGAGGACGCCCCAGTAGGCGCCTTCGGTAATGCTCTCCTCGTCCGGGCCGAAGCGCGTCAGAAAGTAATCGTCAAACGACGAGCCGTACCACTGAGCGTCAAATGTTCCCCCGATGATGCGCATCGCATCCGCGGCGGAAGCGGTCGGAGTGGCGCCAGGGGTTGCATGCGCGTGGTTGTTGGTTCCGTCGCATGAACGCGCTTGGGTATCCGAGGATGCCTCCACGTCGTGGCCTTCGGTCCAGATCGGACCCTCAAACAGGGTTTCGCTCTTGCCCTCGATCCGTACGTTGACCCGCGTGGGTGTCGCGTAGGCAACGGAAGCGATAATGAGTGCTAGCGACGCGACGATGAGCGCTACGAGGAAGGTACGCATGTACAGACCCCTTTCCGAGGGGATAGCGAGGCCGGGGAAAGTCAGCTCGTCGATCATCAAGCTGGCATGCCGGTGCCCCCACCCGCTCTCACGGGCGGGGGCAATAGCCGGTCGTCCTGTCTCAGCAGTGACCGCCCGATGCGTGTACGCACACCGCGACGCTTGCGGTTGGCGCGAACCCGCTCTTGGTTCCCTTCAGATGGGCGGTCCCAAGGGTGTTGAATTTGACCGTCGCTTGACCGGAGGCGTTGGTTGTCACTGTTGCTTCGCCCCCTTTCACCGAAACACCGTTTGCGGCGCTTGCGACACCCGCGGTGCTGTACTTGTTGACCGTCACGGTGGCCGATTCGCCTTGCGTGATTTCCGTGGGCGCTCCGCTCAGCTCGAGTGGGAGGACAGTCGGGGTGTATTCGGGCGCGGTGGCTTTATCGACTAGGAACAGCAGTCGGTCGCCTTCTTTCATTTGGAGTGAGCAAGCGCCTTCTTCGGCGTATTTGTCGTTGATCCAAATCGCCCAATAGCGAGGGTCGGCCATCGTCCATTCATGCGTCTCGCCGAGAACGGTCTGGATGTATTCTTCGTGATCCCAATTGCCCGCAGTGGCGAGCTGCAGGGCACCGGCGGCAGTTGTGCCCGGACAGTTTCCCGGCGGCGGTGTGGGGGTGGTGTTTGTTGTGAGGGTTGTAAGTGGCAGCAACGTCGACGTGGCTCCCTCGACTCGCACGCTCACTGTGGCTGGTGTGCCGGCGATGGCTGGGGCGCTTGCCGTCAGCAGGGCGAGTATTGAGGCAGTGACTAGAGTCGCGATGTGTCTTCTTGGCATGACTGACTCCCTTTCGTTGTCTTGTTAGTCGGGATTGATGAAGTGAGCCGAGGAGACGTCGCGCAGTGCCTACGCGACGTCTCCTACTGTGTTGCGAGAGTTCTGCTTCCAGGCCTTAGCGGTCTCAGCGCAGAACTGTGAATGCGTTCGCGCTGGCACTCGCACTGGCGGGCATTGCTGCCACGATCCAGGCCACGCGGTCATCGTGCATGCGTAGAGCCTTGAGTGCCGCTGTGCTGAGAGGGATTGTTGCCGTGCTCGATGTGCCAGCGGCGATGTGGATCTCCGTTTCGCCCGCGACACGTTGCCGGACGGGACCTCCGTGTCGTGTTCTCAACGCGATGCGCACGCGCACTGCACCTGAGCAGCCGGCGGTCCCGGCTGGCGTCAAACAGGTCAGCTCGACGGTCATGTGACCGTGGTGCACTCTCGTGACCGGCCCGACCCGCACCTGTAGCGACCGAACTGGCGGTGCGATTGCGGGGGCGTGTCCCGCTTCCGGTGTCGGTGTCGTCGTCGTTAGGGCTGTGCTTGTCGTGCCGGACGGGGATGGCAATGGCGCCGGTGCTTCTGGCGCTTCGCTGTGTGGGACGAGTTGCACCTCTACCAGTGCGCCGAGTCCGAGCGTCCCGTTGGTTTCCAGAACGCCAGCGCTGCCTTCCCTGCTTATCTCCCACGCTGTATTTCCAGGTTCGGCGCTAACACCGTTGACCCGAGTTATGCGTCCGCTCTGGAGCGAGACGTCTGAGAGGCAGTAGGAAGGCATGGACGCTTCGCTTGCGGCCGTGAGCATCTCAGCAACGGTGGCTCCCACCGGGGCGATGACCTTGCACATGCGGATCGAGCTGCCACCCGTGACGTGCCCGGCGCTGTCGATCACGAGCGTCATCGGGACAGGTGTGCCAGCGGCCACCGTCGGGGCCGGTCGCACCGCCGGCTGTCCGGCTTCCGTACGCGAGGGTGGTGGCGCGATAAACCCCGCACCGCTGAGCGCACGTACCGCGTCTTGGGTCGCGTAGAAGTCCTCTTCTTCGTCGTGCGCATGGAGTTGGAAGCTGCCGTCTTCGTTCTGCTGAGCAATCAGGAAGTCGATCGGCGTCTTGTTCGCCGTAGTCGTCCATTCAGCTGTCTGTGGGTCGATCTTGCAGGCGTCGAGCCCACTCACAACCCAGGCCGTCGAGTCCGTGTTGACAGTCGGGTTGATGAATCCGCCCGTGGTGGTGTCTTGGACGGTATGCAAATAGCTCTCGGCTCTTACGATCGCCGGGTCCGTGTTAGGCACCCCGGCCGTACAGAGGGCCGCCAGTGCGGCACCCGTCAGGTCCGCTTCTGAGCTTTTGGTGCCCGCGGCGTAGTTCCAGCCACCGCTTGGGTTCTGCTGTTCTCGCACGGTCTGCGCAAGCGTGTCGACCACGTCTCTCGGTGCACCAACGGCCGACAGTGCGAGCACCCCGAAGACGTCCGCGTTGGTCGCACCCTTTTCGCCGAGTTCATGCCCATTGAACTGGGCGGCAAGGTCAGCGACCAGGTTCGTCTGAGCGTCCAGACGCGCGGGCTGGAGCCCCCCGAGTAGCCCGTGAGGATCGCCCGCTCAAAATCAGTCGCCGAGTACAACGCCGGTGGTTCGCCCGTCCAAAGCGAGAGGTAGTAGTCCTGTGCGCTCGGTTCAGTCAGCGAGACACGCACGTCCGCCGCATTGACACCCACCGACGCCAAGCTGATCATCGACCAGTCCCCGCCGAAGGAGGCAAGTTCGCCGCTGGGTTCCTGTAGCAAGGTCATCCATTCCGCGCCATGCTTCGCGGCGACCGTCTCTTCGGCTTCAGTGACAGCAGCGGCGGGAGAAACCGTGGGCCCGAAAGCCGCAAGGCCAAGAGTTAGGAGCATCGCTGCCGCGAGCCCGTTGACTCTGAGTGGGTGCTTCATGTCGCCATCTCCTTAATTGGGGCGGCGACACGCACGCATTCATAGGCGGCGCACCGGCCGCCTATACGCGAGGCTTACCATCGGGCACTGAATGCGAGGCGTATTCGGGCTCGGGATCGACCTCCCGGATCTCCTTCCCAAGCCCTCGTCGACTCAGTGGAACCACGATCCGTTCGTCACCCACACCGCTGCGCGTCAGCCCCGGAGTCACACCGGAGTTCCGCCACCGCAAGCGTCTGCAACATAGCGCAGATCGCCGACGTGCAATTCCTCGACCTGCCTCACGCGAGGCAATTCCTCGACCTGCTTCGCGTGTCTGTTCCTACTTGACGCCAGCCGATCAATCAGGAGGGGTCACGCGCGGAACGTTTTTTCGGTTCCGCGCGCGACCATCTCCTTTGGCGTCCAGATAGGGAGTTCCGGACGTCGGCCTGTCCCGGCAAGTGATGCGCCATCTTCACCGCCCTCGGGTCGGGGGGCGGCACTGAGACCACGACAGCGCGGTCGGGGCAGTCTTGAACATTCACGTGGTCTTGTGCAAAGGCTCGATCCTTCCGAGTTTGGTCCGTCACCATGCTCTCCTACGCGGATCGCATGCCCATCCGCACGAGCTACTCACTCCGCTCGGGGATGTACCACAAGGCAACTGCTACCCGACCTTGCCAAATGCCTACCAACTTGCTCTTTCCTAACCGGACGTGGCCCGCAGGCCTCATGATGTGCTTGACATGAGCAGCGGCCTCTACTTCGACCACCCAGCCTGCCTCGAGCACGATCCGCGTGCGCACATGCCCTTGCATCCCGATACGCCCGAGCGTCTGTATGCGATCGAGCAGGCACTAGAGCAGCGCGCCTGGCTCGGCTGGGAGCGCCGACAGGCTCCGCTCGCGAGCGAGCTCGAGCTCAAGCTCGTGCACAGCCCCGAGCACGTGCGCGCGATTCGCGAGCTATGTGCCGTTGGCGGCGGGACGATCGACGCCGATACCTATGTCGGCGAGGCCTCCGATCGCGCCGCTCTGCACGCTGTGGGTGGGGCGTGTGCGATGACGCGAGCCTTGATGGCCGGCGAGGCGGACTTCGGTTTCTGCGCGGTGCGTCCCCCAGGCCACCATGCTGAACCGGCGCGGGCGATGGGCTTCTGCCTGTTCAACAACCTTGCGATCGCGGCCGCCTTGGCGATTCGCGAGCTTGGGGCACGGCGCGTGTTTGTGCTCGATTGGGACGTCCATCACGGCAACGGCACTGCCGAGGCATTTCGCGGGCGCCCGGATGTCCTCTACGCGAGTATCCATCAGGCAGGCCTATTTCCCGGCAGCGGGCCGCTGGCGGACGTGGGGAGCGAAGAGGGTGAGGGCTACACGATCAACCTGCCCGTGCCCGCCGGCTGCGAAGAGGACGTGTGGCTGTCCTTGATCCAGCACGTCGTCTTGCCGGCTGCAATTGCGTTCGAGCCCGACCTAGTGCTCATCTCCGCTGGCTTCGATGCTCACCGCGAAGATCCCTTGGCGGGCGTGTGCTTGGAGACGACCTCATTCGGGGAGATGGCCCGGCAAGTGCGGGACATGGCACGCGGCCTCGGCGTGCCGGTTGGCGCCGTTCTCGAGGGAGGCTATGAACCAATCGTGCTGGCCGACTGCGTGGTCGAGACGCTTGAGGCCCTCACCGGATCCCAAGCGGCGCGCTCGGTCGCACCTGAATTGCTCACCTCGCTCGCGGCCGCCCAGATCGGGAACTACTGGCCGCTATGACGACTTGATCAGCCCGCGTTTGAGCGCATAGCCCACGAGCTCGGCTCGCGAGGAGAGGGTCAGCTTCTGTTGGATGTGCGCACGATGTGTCTCCACCGTGCGTACCGACAGGAACAACTGCTCGGCGATCTCGGCATTGGTGTGGCCCAATGCGATCAAGCGCAGCACGTCGACCTCGCGCTCGCTCAAGTCATCCGGTGGACCGGGAGCAGGCTCGGAAGCAAGCCGCGCCCCGAGGCGCGGGTTGAGATAGCTCTCGCCGCGCGCGGCTCTACGCACCGCCTCGACCAGCTCGTCGTCGGCGGCCTCCTTGAGCACATACCCGATCGCCCCTGCGCTCAGCGCATGCCGTGCGAAGGCCGGCTCCTGCTGCATCGTTAGCACCACAATCTGTGTGTTAGGGCAGTGCTTGCGAATTTGTGGAATCGCCTCCAGGCTCGATCCGCCGGGCATGTTCAGGTCGAGTAGCAGCACGTCGGGGTGGTGGCCGCGCACATAGCGCTGGGCGCTCTCGATGTCGCCCGCCTCAGCTACCACCTCGAAGTCGCTCTCGCTCTCCAGCAGCAAGCGCAGACCACTGCGTACTACCGCGTGATCGTCGACCAGCACGATATGGATCGTCTCCTGCGCGCTGTTAGCCCGGTTGGGGGCCTGTGCTTGTTCCGCCTGTCGACCCTGTTCCGTCACGTGCGGGACGCTAGCGCCTGCAAGTGTCGTTAGCTTGCGGAGAACTACCGGTGTCGGCGTGGGCCGGTACGGATGGATCCATCCTAAGCGCGTTTGGTCTGTACATGGCTAATTGCACGGGATGCCGCTATATGCCTTCGCCAGGCAAAAACTCATTGGTGAACGGTGGCAAGCCAGCCGTGTTGGGATTTGAGTGGATCAGCTTGTGCGCGAACATCCAGCGCCCGAATGTCGCCCAGGCAGAGGGGTCCTGCCAACCGTATGGCTTGGAGTGCTCGCTCGGTAGCGTCGCCGGCAAGGTCGCTTCGATCGAGGCAAGCTGAAGCTTGGCTTGCGCCGAGGGATTGGCCTTCACGACTAGGGCTGCCGCGGCCGCCGGGTTGGCCCGCGCCTGCTTCTCGCCTTGCGTGAGCGCTTGTAGGAAAGCGCGCAGGTCCTGCCCGCGCTTGCCAGCCTCGTCTTCGCGCACGACTAGTACCAGCTCGTCATATGTCGGCACGCCCGCCTTGTCGATCGGAATCACGACCGGCTTCTTCTTCATCTGCTCAAGCTGGATCGCCTCATAGTTCCAGTAACCGCCCAATGTGGCCGCCACCTTGCCTGAGAGCATCGCCGGTACAAGGTTGAAGCCCACATCGCTTTCAGTGACGCTGCTTGGATTCACCCCCGCGTTCTGGAGAGCGGTGTGCAGCTCGGCGGCCTGGTAGGGGATCCCGGCGGTGCCCACACGCTTGCCCGCGAGGTCGGCGACGCTCCGTACATGGGCGCTGGGCAGCGCGATGATCGAGGTCAGCGGACGCTGCACGAGCGCGCCGATCGACACCACTTTCAAGCCTTGATCGCGCGCTAGCAGTAGCTCAGGCTCATATGAGATCGCCATGTCCACCTTGCCCGCCGCCAACAACTTCAGCGGTTCGGCCGATTCGGTGGGTACGACTGGGCGCACGTCGAGCCCGGTCGTGGCGAAATCCCCGTGAGCGATCGCCGTATACAGCGAAGCGTGGTCTGCGTTGGGAAACCAATCGAGCATCACCGAGAAAGGCTTCGTTCCCGGCGCCGAAACGGCGTCCTGCTTGGAGCCACAGGCAGCCAGTGCCAGTAGGCAGGAGAGGGCGAGCAGCGCGAGTATGCAGCGGATGCGCCTGCCGTGGGGATGTGCCGGGGATTGCGGTGCTCTCAAGGGAACTCTCCTCTTGGCTTTTGTGCCCAGGGCGCGAGCACGCGCTCTGCCAGGGCGAGGGTGTAGAAGCAGGCGATCGCAAACACGAACAGCACCACGGCGGCCGCATAGGCGCGCGAGGTCTGCAAGGAGTTGATGTCCGCGTTGATCTGGTGGCCGAGCCCGGCGTACGGGCCTGAGGTGGCGGTCGAGGTCTCGGCGATATAGGCGCCGATCACGCCTACGGCAAGCGCGATACGCGCGCCGCTCAGCGCAGCCGGGATGGCCGCGGGAAGCTCGCCAAAGCGCAACGCCTGCCAGCGCGAGGCGCCAAGTGTGCGCAGCAGCTTGAGCTGGTCAGGGTCGACTGAGGCCAAGCCGTCCACTGTCGTCACCACAACCGGGAAGAAGCAGATCAAGACGATCACAAACAGCTTCGGAAGCACGCCAAATCCCCACCAGAACACAAGCAGCACGCCAATTAGTGCCACTGGCACAGCTTGCGAGCCGACCGCCAGGGGATACACCGCGCGGCGCAGGAGCGGTGAGAGATGGATCAGCACACCCAACACGAAGCCGAGGATCAAGGCCAGCAACACGCCCAGGCCCACCTCCTGAGCCGTCAGTTCGAGGTTGGCTGCCAGCAGGCCGGCGTTGCTCCACGCTTCAGCGGCGACTTCGTGAGGGGCCGGCAAGACGATTGAGCTGACCGAGCCCAGGTCGACATAGAGCTCCCATATCCCGAGCAGTGCGAGCGCCAGCAGCGCCGCCGGCAGGAAGTGCAGGAGGCGTCGGATCATCCTGTTCCTCGCTGGAGCACCCGGAAGGCCTGCTCGCGCAAGGCCACCACCTCGGGGTCGGTGCGCTTACGGGGACGGGGGATACCAACCATCAACTCGGCCACTACGCGACCGGGGCGGGGGGAGAGCACCGCGACGCGGTCGGCGAGCACGATCGCCTCCTCCACGTCATGGGTCACGAGCACCACGGTTCTGGGCTCGCGCAAGAGCGCTCCGGTCAACCATTCCTGCATCTCCTGCCTCGTGATCGCGTCGAGCGCGCTGAGGGGCTCGTCCAAGCACAACAGGGGCTTGCCGGAGAGCAAGGTACGTAGGAAGGCCACACGCTGGCGCATTCCGCCGGAGAGCTCCTGCGGACGCGCTTGCTCGAAGCCGCCCAGGCCGAGCTCCTCGAACAGGGCTGCCCCACGCCTACGTGCGAGCGCGCGCGAGTCACCCGCAATTCGCAGTGCCAAGGCGGCGTTGTCAACCGCGCTTAGCCATGGCAGCAAGAGGTCACGCTGGGGCATCAACACGGCTTGATCGCATTCCACGGTTCCCGCGTCAGGTTGTTGCAGGCCGCAAATCAACTCAAGCAAGGTCGTCTTGCCGCAGCCGCTTGGGCCCACCACTGCGAGGACCGACCCGCGCGATGCGTGCAGTGAGACCCCGGCAAGCGCTTCGACCACCGTGCCTCGGCGGTCTTCATAAGCGCGGCTGACTCCGTTCAAACGGACCCCGTGATCGCCCTGAGCGTTACTCGTCTCCTCGGCGGTGGCCTGGCCTGTACCACGTGCCGGTGGCGCCTGGCGTTCGCGGAACTTCTCTTGGGTCTGCACTGCGCTCCCTCCGCGGGCATTACCCCACAGGTTCGAAGGGTCTGCATCGAGTCGGGTCCGGGGACCCAATCAAATGCCATCTCAGCCGGCTTCTCCCGCCAGCTCCCCTGGTTTTTGCTCGTTTCGATGCTAGCGCGGTGCGGCGATGACAGGGCGCGTTAGCGCCTTGACGAAGTCCTCGAGCTGGGCGGTCGTCCAGCACTCGAAGGCGGTGCAGTACTGCTCGTAGGCGGCGATCACCGAATCGCCGTAGTTCCAGTACAGGCGTGGCTCGGGGTTCAGCCAGAATGTTCGCCCCGCGCGGGCCGCCACCTGGCCGAACAGGTCAGCGCGCGGATCGCGGCCGTTGGTGCGGGCATCGCCGAGCACGATCACGGTGGACCTGGGGCTCATATCGTCCTGGATCAGCTCGAGCAGCTCCGACCACACACGCCCGTAGTCGGTGTAGCCGGAAATGTCGGCCACGCCCGCGTCGCTTGAGATGCGCTCGGAGACAGCCCTGAAGTCGCGCTCGTGCTCGAACACGTCGGTCACCTCGGATATGCGCTCGATGAACACGAACGAGCGCATCTTTCGAAACGAGTCGTGCAGCGCGTGGAGCACTGACAGGAAGAACACCGAGGCGGAAGTGACGCTCGTGGAAACATCGCACAAGACATAGATCTCCGGGCGTCTGGGACGGCGCGGGCGGAAGCGCAGCTCGACGGGTACGCCGCCCGTCTGCAAGGAGGCCCGCATCGTGCGACGCACATCCACATGGGCGTGGTGGCGGTGGCCTCGGTTCTGCTTGCCCTGGGTGGCCAGGCGCCGGCGCAGCTGCGTGACCACACGGTGCACGGCGGCGAGATCGGCCAACGGTCCCGAAGGCAAGGCACGATCGAGCTCGCCCAGTGGCCGCGCGGGAGGCAGGCGCCCGGAGCGCTGCACCTGAGTTCGTTCGAGCTCGCGGCGCATCAAGGCCTCGAAGCGGCGCAAGGCATCGCGCGGAACACCGTCGCGGCGCGGGTCATCCTCAGGCAGGTCGGGCTGGGGCTCGGCGCGCAGTCCCAGGGCGCGCCTGATGCGCTGCACGTCCACGCCGATCACGCCGGAGCCCTGCTCGGCCTGGCCGAACGTGGCGATCGCCATGCGAGCAAGATCACGCATCGCGCCCTCCGCACCGTCGCGCAAGGCCTCGGCTATCTGCTTGCGCAGGGCGTCCAGTTCGGTTTCTGAGAGGTCGCTCAGGTCAAACGCCGATCCGCTCGCTTCCTCGACGCCTTGGCGCACCGACGCGATCTCTACGGCCCTGAAGAAGAAGCGGTCGAAGACCAACTCGAACGTACGTCGATCCTCCTGACTCTTGGCCAAGGTGGCGGCAAGCGCCTCACGGAAGTCCCCTTGCGCCCGTCCATGGGATCTCGCGCAAGACGGCGAAGGCGTCGAGTAGCTCTGAGGTACCGACCGCCACGCCCTCTTCGCGCAGTTGCTCACCCAGCTCGAGGATTCGCGCAGCCATGCCCTCTGGCACAGACGCGTTTGGCGGGCTGGGGGAGCTGGCAGCCACGTCTTCGGGTGGTGAGGAGTAGGGCGGTGGCTCAGGCAGGCTGGGCATCGGCCTCGGCCAGCTTCAGCCCGACGCGCTCGGCCACGATGTCCATGTCGGTGCGGTGCTTGACGATCACCGACATCGTCTGGTTGAACGTCTCCGCGTCGATGTCCTTCGCGCCTAGCAACAGCAAGGCGCGCGCCCAGTCGATCGACTCGGCGATCGAGGGGGGCTTCTTCAGGTCGAGCTCCCGCACCATGCCCACGACCTCGACAAGCCGCCGGGCCACGGCCTCTGACAGGTCGGGCGCGTGCAGCTTCACGATCTCGAGCTCGTGCTCAAGCGCTGGATAGTCAAGCCACAGATACAGACACCTGCGCTTGAGCGCCTCGGTCAGCTCGCGCGAATTGTTCGATGTCAGCAGAACCACAGGATGGGTGGTGGAGGTCACCCGGCCGAGCTCCGGGATCGAGATCTGGAAGTCCGAGAGCACCTCCAGCAACATCGCCTCGAACTCCTGGTCGGTCTTATCGATCTCATCGATCAACAAGACCACAGGCTGCTCAGAGGCGATCGCGCTCATCAGGGGTCGCGCCAGCAGGAACTCCTCGCCGAAGATGTCCTCCTGCACGGCCTCCCAGCCGGTGCCACTCGCCTCGGCCTGGATACGCAAGAGCTGCTTGCGGTAGTTCCACTCATACAGGGCCTTGGCCTCGTCGAGGCCCTCGTAGCACTGCAACCTGATCAGCTCACGCCCGAGATAACGCGCGAGCGCCTTCGCCAGCTCGGTCTTGCCCACGCCCGCGGGCCCCTCCACGAGCACGGGCTTGCCGAGCTTCGTCGCCAGATAGGCCACGAGTGCAGTCGACTGACTCGGCAGGTAGCCGACCGAGCTCAGGCCTTCGGCGACCTCGGTGGAGGAGTTTGGTCCCTCAGGCATCGTCGGGGGAATGATAGGGCTGGTCCTCGAAGGAGAGCTGATCCGAGGGCTTGGGTGGGAAGCGCGGGCGTTTTCGTTCTTGCCCCACTGTCCGTCGCGCTGGTGCAGTTGGGGCTGCTGCTGCGTCCTCGGAGTCGCCGGTCCCTGGCTCGCTCGCGGGCGGGGTGACCGAAGTGGGGGCCTCTGAGGAGGATCGTTGCGTCGTGCTTGTTGGTGGTTGTGGGTTGCGGGCATGTGCCGAGGCTCCGCGCTCTACACGCCTAGGGGAAGGGACGACCACTGTCGTGTCCTCAGGCGCCACGACTGTTATGTCCTCTACAGGGGGGGACCTGTGCGCGCGCGTACGCGCGCGCAGGAGCGGTGGCTCGGGCGTGCTCGTCGCGCGCATACGCCAGCCCGCATAGGTGAGTGTCCCAGCGGCTACGAAAGCGAGGAAGAAGCCCCATTGGATGCCCACCGGGTAGCCGTGCCCGGCGGGGCGGCTGAATACGCGGTAGAAGATCAGCAAGGTCGCCCAGCCTCCGGCCACCATTACGACCGCACCGTCGTTGCCGGGCATGTGGAAGTCCTTGCGCTCGCCCCGCGCGAACAGGAGCGCGATCACCCCGGCTGCCACCAGGAAGACGGCGGCCTCCACGAACGACACATCTCCAAAGGCGCTGATCGAGTGGGAGTTGATGACCCCTGTCTTGCGGTCGAGTGACTGCAGCTCATACCACGGGAAGAACATCGTCACGAGCAACGCCACCGCCGCCACCGCGGCGATGCGCTGCTCGGGCGCAAGCGCCCCCCAGGCGCGCGATAGGCGCGTCATGCGCGGGCGCAGAGGGGGTTGTGCGGCATGCTTCGATTGTATGGCGTGCCCCAGCGCGAGCCGCCGGGGGCTTGGTGACCGGGTGGTGCCACAACCAGGCCGGTTGCGGAGATCCCAAAGACAGTATGCAAATGTGGTTGTTCCTCCCAGTCAAGAAAAATCTTGCGAGGGGGTTGACTTTTGCTGTCGTTCGGGTATAAGGTTGTTCACGAGATGGCATCCCCCCTTGTGGGGGTGCCCGAAAATAGGTCTGGTTCGGGTTGCCTTCGTGGGCTGACCTGCAGGAGCCAGTTGGGGATTCATTGGAGAGGGAGCCGGGTCGCTTCTATGAGGGAGCCAGAGTTTCGCGTGCAATCGTTGCCGCATTGCGTATTTGAGAGTCCGTGTCCTGTTGGCGGGTCCGTTATAGGACGCGTCAGCGTCGCTGACGCGTCTCTCTCTCTCTCTCTCTCTGGCCGAGCCGGCGCCTAGCTGCTAGCTCTTCTTGCCGCGGTGTAAGACCGCGGCCTGCCGAATTTAGGGTCCGCCCTTCCTGGCTTGGTTTCTCGCGTCGTTGTTACGGCGCTTCATGTTCTTCTGCCGCTGTGAGCCCTGGGCTTGCGGTGGTTTTGTCATGCCCGCGGTCCCGCGGGTCGTTTTCGTGTGGATCGTTCTCGTGGGAGGGGTTTGTTTGATGAGTGCTCGCCGGTTTGTTTCCAGGACGATGCTCGCGTGTTGTGCGCTGACGGTTGGTTTGTTGGTCGCGTTGACCGGCACCGCGTGGGGCGCGTTCACCCACAATTTCGTCTCTGCCTTCCAACGGGGCGGCGAACCCTTCTCGGGTGTCGAGGGTGTGGCTGTCGATCAGGCTTCCGGCGATGTGTACGTGTACGACCCTGGCTTCGGCGAAGGCGCCGGCGCGATCCTGAAGTTCGACGGGTCTGGCGCTCCGCTCGGCTTCTCGGGCATAGTGGGGGAACCGAACAGGATCGAAGGCGTCGGTAGCGCCGGCGAAGGCGAAGGCGAGTTGGCTGTCGACGATTCCGCCGGGCCCGCGAAAGGCGACATCTATGTTGCCGCCGGTGGCGTGGTGCGCGTGTACGGCGCGAATGGTGTCTCACTCGGGAGTTTGATACCGCCTTCGGGTTGGGGTTCTGCGTGTGGTGTGACCGTCGATCCCACGGGGAACTTGTATGTCGCGTTCTTGGGTGGTTCCGGTACGCGTGTGAGCCGTTACGCCCCGTCGTCGAGTCTTGTGAGCAGTGGTGACTATACGGGTGGGTTGTGGGGTGTCGGTAATGCTTGCCAGTTGGCTTCTGACTCTTCTGGTGGGGTGTATGTCGGCACGTTGCCTGAAGGTCCCGTGAATCGTTTCGAAGCTTTGCAGTTCACCCCGGTTGAAATGCAGTCCTTCGGCAACCCGATCGGGGAAGGACGCGCCGTGAGTGTGGATCCCTCCACCGACCAACCATATGTCGCGTCCTATGGTCAGGTGAGCTGGTTTGAAGCGAACGGTGGGGGTCTGGTCTCCAGCTTCTCCGGTCAAGAACAGGGATCGTTCGGGAACGTTCACGGTCTCGCCGTGAACGGCACCACGGGTCGCGTGTACGTCGCTGACGACGAACACGGCCGGATCGCGATCTACGGCCCCACACTTCTCTTGGCTGACGCGACCGCTAATCCCGCGTCGAGTATCACGAGCACCTCCGCGCACTTGAGTGGGACGGTCAACCCCAACGGGATGCCCGTCACCGCTTGCGTGTTCGAAGTCGCGGGACAGACCGTTCCCTGCGCTGCTAGCCCTGGTTCTGGTAACGAACCTGTCGAAGTCACAGCGACCGTAACGGGCCTCGCGCCGGCAACGGCCTACTCCTACCGTCTGGCGGTGACGGACGCAAATGGGACCGCGACCAGTCAAGAACAACCCTTCACGACATTCAGCGCCCCAACCATCGACAGCACCACGGTCGAAAACGCTGGGTATGAGAACGCGACCGTCACCGCGAAGATCAACCCCCAAGGCACCGCAAGCACCTACCACTTCGAATACGGGACCACCGGTTCCTACGGGACGACAGTGCCGATCCCCGACGGGCCCGTCGGTGCCGGCAGCGAAGATGTTACGGTCAGCGTGCCACTCACCGGCCTCAACGACGCTGGCACCTACCACTACCGCGTTGTCGCCTCAAACACATGGGGTGTGACCAACGGACCAGACCACACGTTCACGACCTACACGACACCCGTACAGACAGCCGACACGTGTCCTAACGCGGAAATCCGTAACACCCAATTCGCGTCCACGCTCCCGGACTGTCGCGCTTATGAGCTCGTCTCACCACCAGAAAAGGACGGCGGGAACGTCGCAGCCGACAACCTGGTCTTGAGCACCCCCGACGGCAACGCAATCAAGTACGACTCACCCCGAGCATTCGGACCGATCACCGGCGCAAGCACCTTCTACGAGGAGTACATCAGCCAACGATCCAACAACAGTCAAGGCTGGGCGACACACCCGATCAGCCCACCGCAAAAAGCACAAGTCGTCAACGTGGGTATGCCATCCATGTATCTTGCGTTCTCCGAAGACCTCTCAAAGGGCGTGTACTTCGCGATGTCACCGATCGGACCAGGTCACGAAAACGTAGCCGAATCCGAGAACCTCTACCTCCGCACCGACCTACTAAACCCAAACCCCGACAACTACGAACTACTCAGCGACTCGAGCGCCCCGCGGCCGACCAAGGTCCAAGGTTTTGCATCGCGGGAAATAAACTTTGCTGCCGCGTCCAAGGACTTCAGTCACATCCTGTTCTCCAGCCGCGACAACCTGACACCCGAAACAAGCACACTAAACCCAGAACTGCCCAAGGCCTACGAGTGGCACAACGGGACGGTAACGCTCGCAGGCATCCTCCCCAATGGTGAACCAGCCGAATCATCACTCCCAGGCGCAGGGGAAGGCGCAGGCAGCGAAACCTGGGGTACCGATGCAATGTCAAGCAACGGTACTCGCTTTATTTTCACCGGTGGCCCCCTCACCGCATCCGATGCGTTTTTCCCGCAGGGGGGCAATATCTACATGCGAATCGACGGCGAAAGGTCGATCCAGCTGAACGTCAGCGAGCGGTCGACGCCGGACCCATCGAAAGCGCCTGCCACGTTTTGGGGTGCGACGGCAGACGACTCGAAGGTCTTCTTCACGACATCGAGAGCATTGACCGACGAAGCTATCGACCCTTCCGCCCCACGTCTTCTCTATATGTATGACCTCAACGCTCCTGAAGGTAAACATCTCACCCTGATCTCCGTCGACCACGAACCAAGTGAAGGCTTCAACGAAGATCATGACCGCGTCGTAGGCATGTCTGTCGATAGCCTCAGCGCCGACGGTGGCTACGTGTATTTCACGGGTCTCAACGCGCTCGTGGCTGGGCAGGAACCGGTGCCGTATGGACAAGAAGAGCTTTACGTGTGGCACGATGGCGAACTGCGGACGATTGGTCGCCAAGGTGTACATGGGTCTGAAAACCGTGAAGGTTATCGTGGTTGGAGCGGCAAGGAAAGTTATCTGATGCCTCAGTTCCGCGTGACGCGGGACGGCTTGCACGCGGTGTTTGAGAGTCGTTCGCGGTCGGTCGCTAAACGCGCAGGAGTAAACATCGAAGGCTGTAACGACACCGTCGGTACCTGTGAAGAGCTCTTTGAGTACGATTACACGGGTGACAAGTTGACGTGTGTGTCGTGTAATCCGAGTGGCGCACTACCGGTTTCCAGTGTTGAAACGGAACGGTTTCCGCCTCCTGATGGTGTAATTGCGAATCAGTGGAGTCAGTTGCAGAAGCGTTGGTTGAGTAGCGATGGTCGGTTTGTGTTTTTCGATACGCAGGATGCGTTGGTGCCGCAGGATGTGAATGGTCATCGTGATGTGTATGAGTACGATTCGCAGGCTGGGCGGGCGCGTTTGGTGTCGCCGGGTAGCTGTGGTTGTGATTCCTATTTTCAGGAAGCGACGCCTGATGGTAGTGACGTGTTCTTTATGACCCATCAGTCGTTGGTGCGGGCTGATATCGATACTGCGGGGGACATGTATGACGCTCGTGTGAATGGTGGTATCACCGGGCAGAACCTGCCACCAGTGGTGGCGTGCACGGGTGAGGAATGTCAGGGTCCTGTGGGTAGTCCACCTGCGTTCTCGGTGCCTTCTTCCGCGTCGTTCTCGGGGCCTGGTAATCCGGCTGCGGCTCCGGTTGCGGGTGTGAGGGTCAAGGTGAAGGGCCTCACGCGTGCACAGCGCCTCAGGCAAGCTTTGCGAAAGTGTAATGCAAAGCGCGGGGCGCGGAGAGTGAAGTGCAGGAGTGTCGCGAGGGCGAGGTTTGGTAAAGGCAGCGCGCGGCGTACGGTTCGCCGGCATGGGCGATAGGGAGGGTTTGTAATGATGATTACGTCTAATGCCATTTTGAACAGGACGCATAGATTCGGTCTGGTGACGGTGATCGCGTTCGCGGCGGTAGTGGTGTTGTGGGTGGCGGTGGCGGGAGTCGCGCGAGCGGATTTCGGTATCGCAAGCGCGGACCAGCAGATCCTCTCCTCTCCGACCGGGGGGACGTTCACGCAGGCCGGTGGTCACCCTTATGAGATCGACACAGAGGTGTATTACGATACGCATCCGGCGATATTGCAGGGCAAGGAAACGCAGATGCCGGACGCTGATACCAAGGATGTGATCGCGGAACTCCCGCCAGGCCTCGTGGGTAATCCGGCCGGTCTGCCACAGTGCACCGCGGCGCAACTCGTAGGAATGCCGATCGGTTCGGGTTTCTTCACTATCCCGACGTGCCCGATCGGCTCTCAAGTGGGAACCATAGTGCTCAAGAGTGATCTGACGCATGTCTATTTCGGTGGTTTCACAACGTGGGAATATCCGGTGTACAATATGGTGCCGCCGTCTAATGCTCCTGCGGCGTTTGGTTTCAACGCGCTTGATACGCCTGTGACGTTCACGGGTAATGTGCGTAACGGTGGCGATTTCGGGATCAACATCGTTTCTGCGAACATTCCGATAGGTATCGCGGTGGATGGGTTCACGTTGAAGTTCTGGGGTAACCCGGGAGACCCCCGCCACGACCCGCAACGCTGTGATTTCAGTGCGCTCGGTTTCATTCCGGGCCCCAGCGGACAGGGAGAATGCCAGGCAGAATCCCCCGTCGAATCGGCACGTCCGCACTCGTATCCGTTGGCGCCGAAGGCGTTTGTTACTTTGCCGGTGTCGTGTACTGCGCCTGGGACTGGTTTGTTGTTGAGGTTGAGGGCTGATTCGTGGGATGACATGGGTGTGTTTGATGAACGGACGTTGGTGACGCATCTACCACCAAGCTTTCCTGCGCCTCCCAGCCAGTGGGGTGCTCCTGTTGGTGTGACTGGTTGTGGTGTGGTGCCGTTCAATCCGAGTGTGGTTGTCGAACCGACGAATCATCAGGCTGACACTCCGACGGGGTTGAACATCGATTTCAAGCTGCCTCAGGATGGGCTGTTGAGTCCTGAAGGGATTGCAACGGCTGATGTGAAGAAGACGGTGTTCGCGTTGCCTGCGGGAATGTCTGTGTCGCCGTCGGCGGCTAACGGTCTCGGTGCGTGTGGTCTCTCAGAGATTGGGTTGAGTACGGGTGGTGATCCTGGGTGTCCTGATTCTTCGAAGATCGGGACGGTGACGATCGATACGCCGTTGCTTGAAGAACCGTTGTCCGGGTCGATCTATTTGGCTAAGCAGTCTGAAAACCCGTTCGGATCACTACTCGCGATCTATATTGTCGCGCAAGGACACGGAGTGACGCTGAAGCTCGCTGGGAAGATCGACTTGGATCCTGTGACGGGTCAGCTCGTTACGACAGTTGAAAACAGTCCGCAACTTCCGTTTGATGATCTGAAGCTCGAGTTCAAGGGTGGACCGCGCTCACCCTTGGTGAACCCCCACACTTGTGGTACGTATGTTGCGACGGGTCAGATGACACCGTGGTCCGGTGGTCCTCCCGCGACTATCGGGGGGTCGTTCCAGATCACATCAGGTCCCGCGGGTGGGCCGTGCCCCCAACCCGCACAGTTCAGTCCCGGGTTCAACATCGGGACGACGAACAATCAGGCGGGAGCGTTCAGTCCGCTGTCGTTGACGATGAGTAGGGCTGATGGGGATCAGCAGTTGGGTGGGGTCAGCATGAAACTACCCACAGGACTATTGGGAACCCTCTCCTCCGTAACGTTGTGTCGGGAGCCGCAGGCTTCGCAGGGGACGTGTGGGCCCGAGTCACAGATCGGGGAGTTGACTGTCGCGGCTGGTGCGGGACCTAATCCGTTCTATGTAACGGGTGGCAAAGTGTTCGCGACAGGTCCTTACAAGGGCGCACCGTACGGGTTGAGTGTCGTCGTACCGGCGAAGGCTGGACCGATAGACCTCGGGACTGTCGTAGTAAGGGGCACGATCACTGTCGATCAGCACACGGCAGCGTTGACGGTCAACACGGACCCTTTGCCGACGATCCTGGAAGGCATCCCGTTGGATTTGCGTGTGATCAACGTGAGCATCGACAGGCCACAGTTCATTTTCAATCCGACGAACTGTGATCCACAACAGGTCACGGGCACACTCACCGGTGGGCAGGGACTACTGGAGCCTGTGAGCTCACCGTTCCAGGTCACGAACTGTGCTCGTCTCGCGTTCAAACCCGCGTTCAGGGTGTTTACGAGCGGGAAAACATCGCGGGCGAGGGGTGCGAGTATCGACGCGAAGCTCTCCTATCCCAAGAACTCGATGGGTAACCAAGCGAACATCGCGAAGGTCAAGGTCAGCCTGCCAAAGCAACTGCCCTCACGACTCACTACCCTACAAAAGGCCTGTCCCGCCGCGACATTCGAGCAGAACCCGGCATCCTGTCCGGCAGGATCGAAGATCGGGCTAGCGCTAGCACATACACCGGTACTACCAGTCCCGTTGTCCGGTCCGGTGTACTTCGTTTCCCACGGTGGAGAGGCGTTCCCAGACCTCGTCGTCGTCCTACAAGGCTACGGCGTGACAGTCGACCTGGTCGGCACGACGTTCATCAGCAAGGCCGGGATCACCAGCACCACGTTCAAGCAGGTACCAGACGTCCCGATCAATGACTTCGAGCTGAAGCTACCCCAAGGACCCAACAGCGCGCTCGCAGCCAACGGGAACCTCTGCACTACCACCCTGAAGATGCCAACGGCATTCGTGGCTCAGGACGGAGCAGAAATACACCAATCGACAGCCGTCACACCAACCGGCTGCGCAAGACACAAGGCCAAGAAGGCAAAGAAGGTTGGCCGCAATCACACAGGCCACGGCGATCAGAATGGCAAGAAGGGGTAGTCAGGAGTCTCACCGGGTGCCCTCGACAGGTACTCGGTGATTCCCGCTATCGAGGTCCCACTGGCCATGACCTCCAAGTCCAAGGCGCACAGGCTCTCACCGGCGCAACGAGAGGGCACCGCCGTTCAATCGGGGGAGTTCGGACCCGAGCAGGTGTCCGACATCCAACGGGCCAGAATTCTGGGGGCGATGGTGGAGGTCGCGGCCGAGCGGGGCGTGGGCGAGGTCACGGTCGCCGGCGTGGTGGCGCGGTCGGGAGTCTCCAGGCGCACCTTCTACGAGTTGTTCGACGATCGTGATGACTGCTTCCTCGCAGCCTTCGACATGGCCGTCGAGCGTATGGAAGCAGCGGTGGCTCCAACCTTGAACCGGGCAGACACCTGGGGAGAGCGCATCAGGGACTCGCTTAGAGCGCTGCTGGAAGCTCTAGATGAGAATCCAGCGATTGGTCGGCTGTTGATCGTGGAGGCTCTCGGGGCTGGGCCCGTAACGCTCGAGCGTCGTCGCCGCGTGTTGGTTCGGGTCGTCGCAGTCGTAGATGAGGGTCGAGCCGAAGGCAAAAGCGGCGATGGGCCGCCATCGCTCACAGCCGAGGGCCTCGTAGGCGGTGCCTTCTCGTTGATCCATTCGCGGCTGATTGAGGGTGGAGGTACGTCGCTGCTAGAGCTGCTCAATCCGCTTATGTCGATGATCGTCTTGCCATATCTGGGGCCGGCCGCGGCTCGTAGGGAAGATCGGCAGCCGGTTCCCCAGGTCAACGGTGGCGTGCGAGTGGCTAGTGACCCTTTGCGCGCGCTCGAGATGCGCCTTACATACCGAACGATGCGCGTCCTGTTCGCAATTGGATCTCATCCGGACGCTTCCAACCGCTGGGTCGCCGATGCCTCAGGAATCAGCGACCAAGGCCAGATTTCGAAGCTGCTCACCCGTCTCGAGCATCTGGGGCTGATTCGCAACTCAAGCAACTTGCGCACCAAGGGGGAACCCAACGCATGGACCCTCACAGACCTAGGCGTAGAGGTACGGGAGACGATCGTCGTGTAGATCCGCAACCATTTCTCCGCGTCGCCGCCTGAGAGCTTCGGTGTAGCAGCCATCCCAAGGCACGCGTTCTACCAGATAGCCTGTAAATACGGGCGTTTTGAGGAGTCAGTAAGAAGTTCGCCCTCGGGGGGTTGACTTTTGCTGTCGTTCGGGTATAAGGTTGTTCATGAGATGGCATCCCCTTTGTGGGGGTGTCGTGAAATAGGTCTGGTTCGGGTTACTGCCTTTACGGGCTGACCTGCAGGAGCCAGTTGGGGATTCATTGGAGAGGGAGCCGGGTCGCTTCTATGAGGGAGCCTGAGTTTCGCGTGCAAGTTTCGAGGCATAGCGTGGATGAGAGTCCATGCGGCCATGGCGGGTCCGTAATAGGACGCGTCAGCGTCGCTGACGCGTCTCTCTCTCTCTCTCTCTCTCTTCTGGCCGAGCCGGCACCTAAGCGCTAGCTCCCTTCGCCGCGGCATAAGCCTGCGGCCTACCGGTCATGAGGACCGGTTCGGTTGCTCGTGCCCCAGAGGGTACTCACGTCGTCTTGGCGGCGCTTCATGTTCTTCCGCCGCCGCGGGTTGTTGGCCTGTAGCGGTTTTGTCATGCCCGCGGTCCCGCGGGTCGTTTTCGTGTGGATCGTTCTCTTGGGAGGGGTTTGTTTGATGAGTGCTCGACGTGTCCTTTTGAAGGCTTTGATGGTTCTATGTGTCGTCGGCTGGTCGTTGTCGGGTTCGGCTTCTGCTTCTGAACCGGCGAACATGCCGTTGATCCAGTCTGAGTCACCGCGCCAGGTGTCATATGAAAGCGCTGTCATCGAAGCGCAGATAGACCCCGTGGAAGCAGCGACCACCTATCACGTGGAATACGGGCCAGACACTTCCTACGGAACCAGGGCACCGGCCTCAGATGCGACTGTTGGCTCAGGCAGCGAATATGTCACGGTCAAACAACCGATCTCCGATTTGCAGGCTGGCACGACTTACCACTATCGGGTGGTCGCCACTAACACGAACGGGACTACCGAAGGACCGGACTATGTTCTGAGGACGCCGGCGCTCCCTTCGGGGGCACCCGACGGTTGTCCCAACGCGACGGTGCGTGCCTTGCAGCAGGCTTCGCTACTCCCTGAATGCCGCGCGTATGAGATGGTCTCCCCGGTCGACAAGGCCGGCGGTGATATCGGGGCGGTTCCCCGGCGCACACAAGCAGCGGTTGACGGCAACTCGATCAAGTTCTTCTCGAAGACCGCGTTCGGTGACGCGATCGGCAGTGAGAACCCTGGTGCTGAGTACATCGCCAAACGGGGCGAAGATGGCTGGGCTATTCACTCGATCAACCCTGAGCAAGGGTCTGTGTTCCTCGGGTCGTTGGCGCCTTCGAGCTATGAAGGTCTTTCGCCGGATCTCTCTAAGGGCGTCTTTTATGCGCACACGCCAGTGGTTTCTGGGCATCCCAATGTCGAACATCTCGAAAATTTCTATTTGCGCACCGACCTGCAATCTCCCGGTGCCGGCAGCTACGAGCTCTTGAGTGACGCGTTCGCTCCCTTGGAAGCAATCAAAGGCATCCCGTTGGAGCCGGGAGCCGTGTTTGACTGGGCTTCGGCGGACTGGAGCCACGTCATCTTTGAGAGCTTTGCCAACCTCACTGCTGACACCGCTGGTTTGAGTCCCGGTCCCAGACTGTACGAATGGCACAACGGCGTTGTCACATACGTCGGGGTCTTGCCAGACAGTGCTTGCGGAAGTCCGCCGTGCCTGGCATCCGAATCTATCGGAGGAAGCGGCGCCGGCATCAACACCCCGGCCGGAGCGCCGGAAGAACGCACGTTCAACCAAGATTGGACAAGAAACGCGATATCGGCCGACGGCTCGCGCATCGTGTTCGAGGCCGGTCCACTAACTCGGTCATTTGGAAAACTCCTCGTGGCTGCTAACCAGACGTTTGGCGATCTTTATATGCGGATCGACAAATCGAGCACGGTTCAATTGAACGCCAGCGAGCGCTCGCCATCAAATCCTGATCCACGTGGCCACCAGCCGGCACGCTTTGTGACGGCGACACCGGATGACTCCAAGATCTTCTTCGAAACCGAAGAGGCACTCACAAACGACGCAGAAGCTAGCGACAACAATCTCTACAAGTACGAAGTGGAAGCCCCAGTGGGCAAACGTCTCACCTTGATTACCGTGGACCGTGAACCGAGCGACGACGGTTCAGGAAACCCCCGGGTTGAACATGCACCGGTACCAGCCACTAGCGAAGACGGAAACTTCATGTATTTCTTCGGGCAGCAGATGCTCATAGCTGGCCAGCCCGTCCCGACCGACACTAGCGTCGGCGCCCTCTACGTATGGCACGACGGGGCCATTAGGCTCGTTACGTTTCACACTGGGCAAAACCAGCATGGAGAACCGAAATGGGGTGAAGCGGGTGTGACCGAATGGGGCGCGGATGAATTCCGTATGAGCGCCGACGGGAGCAAGATCGCCTTCGCCTCGGACGAACCGTATGCCGCGCAGCGCGCAGGGGTTCGGTTTAGCGGCGAACACCCCGAGATCTATGTCTATGACTACGACACCGACAAGATGACGTGCGCGTCTTGCAATCCAAATGGCGAACTCTCGACGAGTTCTGCGCGGTTCGAGGGTCGGGCCGGCAACACACCTGCAAGGGCTACCCAGTATTTGAGCAGTGCAATGAGTCGTGATGGTCGTTATGTGTTCTTCGATACGGGCGATGCATTGGTAGCGCAGGACACGAACGGCAGGCGCGATGTGTACGAGTACGACACTGTCACGGGTGAAATTCACTTGCTCTCTGACGCTAGATGTGATTGTGACGCGACATTCGTAGATGCCTCGGTTGACGGTAGCGATGCGTTCTTCACGACGCGTCAGCGATTGGTTCGGGCGGACGTTGATAACAATGCGGATCTCTATGACGTACGTGTGAACGGCGGTATTTCGGCACAGAACCAAACCTCGCCTGCGCCTTGCGAGGGTGAAGAATGTCGTGGTCCGGCTGCTGGCGCGCCGGTGTTCTCTGTGCCTTCCTCGGCAAGCTTTGCGGGCGCGGGCAACCCCGCACCGCCCCCGACAAAGGCGGAAAGCAAGCGCAAGCGTCCACCGTTGGCGCAAGCGTTGAGGGCGTGTACACACAAGCCCAAGAGGCAGCGGGCGAGATGTCGGGCGCGTATAAGGAAGGCGTATCACGTCAATCGAGCGACGAGGGTGCAAGCGTCCCGTCGAGCTGGACGCTAAGAGGAGCATGATAATGCGAAACAACAACAGTCATTCCACGAGCACCGTCATTTGTGGCAGGACCCTCAATCGAACGATTTTGGTTGTCGCTCTCCTAAGCGCCATTCTTGCGGCGATGGCGGGATCGTCGCCTGCACGTGCGGAATTCGGTATCAAAACGTTCGACCAGGAAATCACAGCCGATCCGGCCGGTAGCCCCTACACACAAGCGGGAGGCCACCCATATGCGATAACAACCCACGTAGCGCTCAACACTCGTATCGATCTGCCATTGACCGAATATTTCGGCTTTCCGGTGGACGCTCCCGATGGTGATGTGAAGGACATCAATGTGGCGCTCCCGCCAGGTCTGCTTGGCAATCCCAACGCGTTGGGGGCATGCACTGAAGATCAGCTAACCGGCGCCAAGGAATCGGTCGCAGGTACTGTTGCGGAATGCCCACTGTCCTCGGTGGTTGGCACGATCCATCTGGAGTCGCCTTTGAAGTATTTTCTTTTCAGGCCGAGTGGCGTGACGCCACTGTTCAACATGGTGCCTTCCACGGGAGAACCAGCTAAGTTCGGGTTCAACATTTTCGGTGTACCTATCACACTGACCGGTAACGTCCGCAACGGTAGGGACTTCGGCGTGACAGTCGCGTCCTCCAACATTCCGGTCGCGATACCGCTCAACGGTATTGACGTTACCTTCTGGGGTGTACCTGCCGACTCCAGTCACGACGCGCAGCGCTGTGACACGTGGCAGTACGTGCATGGAGAAGGACCGTTGCCGGTGTGTTCGGGTGAACCCGGTACCACAGAAGGACCAAACGGCAGTCCAGCCACACCGCAAGCATTTCTGACGATGCCTGTGTCATGCACCCCGGCAGGGGTGGGCATGTTCAGCGAACTGCAAACGGACTCGTGGCAGCAACCCGGAACGTTCCTGACGCGTGGCTTGTTCAGTCATCTGGCGCCAGGGTTCCCCGCAACGGAAAATGAATGGGGTGCTCAGCAGGGTACGAGTGGTTGCGGTGTCGTGCCGTTCAAGCCGAGTGTTGCTGTGCAGCCGACGAATCATCAGGCTGATACGCCGAGCGGGTTGAGCATGGATATCTCCTTGCCTCAGGAAGGGTTGACAAACCCGTCTGGGATCACTACAGCCGATGTAAAGCGGACTGTTGTGACGTTGCCGGCTGGTGTGTCGGTGTCACCGTCAGCCGCTGAAGGATTGGGGGCGTGCTCCCTGGAACAGATCGATCTCGCGCATGGCACGCCTGCGAAATGTCCTGATTCTTCACAGCTAGCGTCGGTTGAAATCGTGACGCCGGTTTTGTCAGGTGCGTTGAAGGGGCATCTGTATCTGGGGAGGCAGACTGAAAACCCATTCGGTTCTTTGATCGCATTGTATTTGGTCGTTGAAGGTCATGGTGTGATCTTGAAGATTCCAGGTCAGGTCAATCTTGATTCCCAGACGGGCCAGATTAAGGCCATATTTGATAACAGTCCGCAATTGCCGTTCAGCGACCTGAAGGTTGATTTCGATGGTGGTACCAGGTCCCCGCTGGTCAATCCACACGCGTGCGGGACGTACACCACCACGGTGGAATTGACACCGTGGTCAGGAAACCCGCCAGTGACAGTCGATGATTCATTTCAGATCACGAGCGGTCCCAACGGCAGTCCTTGCCCCTCACCGGCTCAGTTCGCGCCAGGGTTCACGGCGGGGACGATTAACAATCAAGCCGGAGCGTTCAGCCCGCTCTCGTTGACGATGAGCCGTGTTGACGGTGACCAACAATTGGGTGGGGTCAGCATGAAACTACCCGCTGGGCTGTTGGGCACGCTCTCAACGGTCAAGCTCTGCCAGGAACCGCAGGCTGCTCAGGGGACGTGTGGACTTGAATCCGAGATCGGGAGTATGACCGTCGCAGCAGGCGCAGGTGCCACCCCGTTCTATGTAAACGGTGGGAAAGTCTTCGCTACCGGTCCCTACAAAGGAGCACCATACGGGTTGAGCGTCGTCGTGCCGGCGAAGGCCGGACCGTTCGACCTCGGCACTGTCGTCGTGCGGGGCACGATTGCGGTTGATCCCCATACAGCGGCACTAACGGTGAATACGGATCCGCTACCGACGACGTTGCAAGGCATCCCGTTGGACCTGCGGGTCATCAACGTGAATATCGATCGGTCAGGGTTCATCTTCAACCCCACCAACTGCGATCCACAAGCGATCACGGGCACCCTCACGGGCGGTCAAGGACTACTAGAGCCTGTCTCGTCTCGCTTCCAGGTGACGAACTGTGCTCGCCTTGGGTTCAAACCCGCCTTCAAGGTCTCTACGAATGGGAAGACATCGAGGGCTAAGGGGGCGAGTATTGACGCGAAGCTGACGTATCCGAAGAACTCGATGGGTAATCAGGCAAACATCGCGAAGGTCAAGGTGAGCTTGCCAAAGCAACTCCCCTCACGACTCACCACGCTACAGAAGGCGTGTCCCGCAGCGACCTTTGATGCTAACCCAGCATCCTGCACCGCAGGATCAAAGATCGGATCGGCCATCGCACACACGCCGGTACTACCCGTCGAGCTCTCCGGGCCCGTCTACTTCGTCTCCCATGGTGGAGAGGCATTCCCAGACCTCGTCGTCGTCCTACAAGGCTACGGCGTCACCGTCGACCTCACCGGCACCACATTCATCAGCAAAGCCGGGATCACAAGCACCACCTTCAAGCAAGTCCCCGACGTGCCCATCGGCGACTTCGACCTAAAGCTACCCCAAGGACCAAACAGCGCACTCGCCGCAAACGGCAACCTCTGCACCACCAAACTCACCATGCCCACAACGTTCATCGCCCAAGACGGCACGACCATCAAACAAACAACACCCGTCACACCCACTGGCTGCGCGAAGCACAAGGCAAAGACCAAGAAGAAGAAATGACATGCAAGCCAGCGACAGGGCGCCGTCCACGCGGACGGCGCCCGATAAGCACACGCTGGGTGCAGGCGGAGCCCAGCCTGAAGGTCTAGGCGAGATCCAACGCCTCCGGCTGCTTGCCTCCATGATGGACGTTTGCGCGGAGTCCGGGGCGAGTGGCGCGACGGTTGCGCGTGTCGTAGCCCGCTCCGGCGTGTCGCGCCGTACCTTCTACGAGCAGTTCGCAGATCGCGAAGATTGTTTTCTCGCGGCGTTCGACCAAGCAGTCGAGTGGATTGCGGTCACTGTGCTCCCGGCCTACCGGCAGCCTTCGAAGTGGCCTGTCCGGATGAGGGCAAGTTTGGCGGCCTTGCTCGAGTACCTGGACATCAACCGTGTCGCCGCTCGCTTTGTGATTGTCGAGGTGCTCGGCGCCGGGCCTGAGGCGCTCGAGCGTCGTGCCCATGTGCTGGCCCACATCGTCGCCGCGATCGACGAGGGAGGACTAAGAAGCAAGGCAGATAGTGGACCGCCACCGCTCACGGCCGAGGGCCTGACCGGTGCTGTGTTCTCGCTCATCCACTCACGCCTGCTTGACGAGCGGGCCAGCTCCCTGCTCGAGCTGCTCAATCCTCTTATGTCGATGATCGTTTTGCCGTACCTGGGGTCTACAGCGGCACGCAAGGAGCTCGAGCGGTCGGTGCCGCAGGTGCGCGTTAACGCGCACAGGTCTATGAGCGACCCTTTGCACGACCTCGACATGCGCTTGACCTATCGCACGATGAGAGTGCTCACAACGGTTGGCGCACAAAATGGAGGTGGACCCTGTCCATCCAACCGCCAGATCGCAGATGCATCCGGAATTCGCGACCAGGGTCAGATCTCAAAGCTTCTCACGCGACTGGAACATCTCGGGCTGATCGAAAACGTGGCTGAGCACCGCACGAAGGGCGAGCCCAACAAGTGGCGACTCACAGAACGCGGAAGCGAGGTTCACGGAGCGATCGCAGGGCTTGCAACCTGACTGGATAGTCAGGCGTGCGTCTTGGCGGCAGCGCCAATCCGCTTTACCAGCAACTTCGCATCCTTCTCGCTCACCGTCCGCAACTGCCCCTGGAAAGCAAGCTTCCAGTGCTCGGCCGGCCACTTCTTGATGTGCTCCAGCTTGGTCGCGAACTCTTCAGCGGGCAACCACTCGTCGTCCGCGAGCACAATCTCAGGCTCGGTCGGGAAGCGCCAAGGGTAGGCGTCGGCTTTGCCGGGCTTGCCGGGCCATAGCTTCGTGCGGTCCTCGTACATCTCGCCCGTTACGAGGATGCTGCCGGCAAAGGACATCACCTTTGTCAGGTACAGCACGATCCGGTCCCCCGGCTCGATCTGTAGCGCCCTTGGACGGTTACGCTCCTTGATCCCGATGACCTCAAAACCATGCGCCTTGGTTGCCTCGTGGTTTTCGGGGGAGGCGGTCAGGATCCAAGTTTGGGGAACGTCCGGCATGGCTCGATTGTATGACCTAACTCTTGGCTTTGGCTTTCGATGCCGCCTTCACCACGATCGCGCCATCGGAGACTTCTTCGTTGCCAGCAAGGTCTTTCGCTTTCAACACGACCGTGTACAAGCCGGCCTTCGAAGGCGTGACCCATAGCAGGCGTGGCTTGCCACCTTCGACCGTCGCTGAGTTCGTCCACACCGTCTTTTCGCCGAGCTTGATGCTCATGCTCAGGGTGGATACCTTCGAGAGTTTCACTTGCACGCCCGCGCGTTCACTCGTCTTCAGGTTCTTCGTGAGCAGTTCGATCATGGGCGGGGTCTTCTCGTCTTCGCGGAAGTTCGTCGCCGTCGTGCAATAAATGCTATCGCCCGGGATAGGGCCGGTGGTTGGCGTCAGCGGCTCGCCCTTGCCCGTCTTTTCGCACAGGTGTTCGAGAAATTCGGCGAGCAGTTCGTGATAGTTGAGATCGGATTCACTGCTCTGGTCGTACATCGACCACGCCCCGGTGTCGTAGTGAGGCACCTCGGCGCGTGCCTCGGCATCGCCGGCTTCGAACAGTTGCTGGCCCACCGGGTCGCCCGTCAGCTTTTGTGTATTCGTAGAGCCCAACCAGGCTCTGGATGAAGCCGTTGAGGATCCGCTCGCTTGGAGCGTATGTGTACTCCAGATAGTGCGCCCCGGCGGGGGTTGCCACCCTCACGCCGGTAGACGGTCCCGTCTTGAAGATTCCGAGTGCTTGCTGTGCGGCTGTTAGGTACTGCGGTTCATGCGTCTTTGACCATGCGCGCGCGAGGACTTGCAACGCTGTGCCCTGGGACAAGCCGCTGGTCCAAGGCGGCGAGCCGCCATCGAACTGGAACATGTACTCCCACGCGATTCCCCCCGCGCGCTGGGTCGCCAGTGCGATCGCTTCGTTCAGGACTTCCTTCAGCGCAGTTGTTTCTTTGGCAAGGAAGTAACCGTTGGCCTTGCCGAACGTTGCCAGCCACTGGATCTCAATGCCCTGGCCTGGGTAGTACTCCCAGATCAGCTTGCTTGTAGTGAAGCTCACACGCTGATCGGCTCCCAGCAGCCGTTCGGTAGTCCACCACTGCCTATTGCGTTCCAGCGTTGTGAAAATCACCGGCAGTCGCGAGGCGCTGAAGTATCCCTTGCTTGCCATCGCTTCCACGTTTGCCAGCACCGCTCCCAGTTCGGCCGCGCGAGTCCCCGACAGTCTGCGCAGCGAGCTCTTCGCTGCGTTATAAGCGCCCAGATACTGTTTGTAGGCGGCTTCGGTGATCCCGGCGCCGCGCAGCAGTTGCTGCAAGGCGGAGGTCACGGTCACACGCTGAGCGCTCACGGCGTGGTGGGAAGTAATCGTGGTCGGGCGTCCGGCGGCGCTCGCGCCGGTAGGCACCAAGCAGAAGGCGCTCACGACAGCACAAAGCGCCAGCGCACGAAGCGGCTTGGCGAGCATGCGCCTGATGCTAGGCTCATTTGCCAAGGAAGTCGCAGCATACGTTGCAGCGGTCCGGGGGGGTCGAAGCGTTGAGGGCACTCTTGAAGAACACCACCATCCGTGCGGCAGTTGCGCTGCTTGCTCTGGCTTCCTGCGTTTTCTTGCTCTCGGCGTGCAGCGGATCCTCAGGCAGCGCCGAGTCCTTGCTAAGTGAAACCTTCTCCGGGCACACGCCGATTGAAAGCGGCAAGGTCAACCTCTCGTTCTCGCTGTCGGCCACTGGCAAGAGCACGACTACCCAGCCGCTTGCTGTCACGCTCGCCGGACCGTTCGAAGATAGGGACTCCGGCAAGCTCCCCCGCTTTGACCTGCAATTGCAGCTCAGCGCCGCCGGGCATCCCCTATCGGCGGGCGCGACCTCGACCGGCTCCGCCCTGTTTGTGCAGCTGGCCGGTACCTGGTTCTCCATGCCATCCAGCACCTATAAGACGATCGAAGAAAGCTACGCCAAGGCCACCAGTACCGCGGCCACATCGAAAGTCCACTCAACCTTCTCAGCACTTGGGATCGAACCAGGCCACTGGTTGACCAATCCCACGCAAGTCGGTACCACCACGATTGCCGGGGTGTCCACAGTGCACCTCACTGCCGCCGTCGACATTCCCGCTCTGCTTACCGACGTTGCCAAAATCTCACAGGCTGGTGGTTCGCTCGGACTAGGCTCGCCTGTAGGCGGCTCCTCAAGCGGGCTCTCGCCCGCGCTGGTCACGGAACTGGCCAAGTCGATCAAAGATGCTCACGTCGACGTATACACCGGCCAGTCCGATCATCTGTTGCGTCGCCTCGAAGTCACAGCAACCGTCTCTGGTACCTCGCAGACGCAGGCCTTGCTTGGCGGTCTCAGTAGCGCCGAGCTCAAGGTCCGCTTGGAATTCTCCTCGCTCAACAAGCCCCAGACGATTTCCACGCCCGCCAACCCGCAGCCGTCTTCGCAGCTGCTACCCGCCTTGCAACAGCTGGTCGGAGTACTTCAGGGTGCTTCGGGAGCTACAACGGGTGGGACCTTGGAACCGCTGAAAGGCTGACCAGCCGGTTGTTGGCTGGAGCCGCTGGTTAGAGACCGTCGGGATCGAGTTCGGCCAGCGTGCGCTTGACCTCTGACTCGACGTCCATCGGCTCTTCGCCGCTGCGGACTCTGCGTTCGTTGCGCGCCACGACGAGTTGGCGCACCTCTTCGGTCAGGCCCGCATCGTGCCCGCCGGTCGTAGCGCCTTCTTCGGGTTCATCGAGCAAGGCCAACTCGGCATCGATGTCAAGCGCCTCGCCGCCGTTGCGCACCTGCCTGTCGCTGCGCGCCTGCAACATCTGGCGGATTTCCATCTCACGCTCAGCGCGCACCAAAGCTGAGTTCATCGGCGGAGCGCTAGGTGCGCCGGTCGAGAGGCCGCCCTCGCCGATCTTGTCGTACAGACTGCCGCCAGCCAAGTACGAGCCCACGCCGACGAGCACGAACAGCACCACGGCGCCAACCACGACGAACGTGAACGGTTCCATTGCTTGATTGTGGCCCACTTCGAGTGCTCTTGCCATGCGGCATGTCGAATCGTGTGCTGCGTTGGCACGATGCGGTTTGTCCTACGCGCGCGCGTAGGGCACCCAAACGGGAGCTTCGCTACGCTTCATGAGCCGCGATTGACTGACTAGTCAATCTAATCCTGCGTCCGTCCTAGGAGAACACCAGACCATGGTCGATTTCACGCTCACCGACGAGCAGAAGAACCTTCGCGAAATGGCCCACGACTTCGCCGAGAAAGAGATCCGGCCGGTCGCCTGGGAGTACGACAAGGACGGCACTTGGCCGGCAGACATCATCCAGAAGGCGTGGGATGTCGGCCTGATGAACACCCACATCGAGGAGCAGTACGGCGGGCCCGGAGCGGGCTACCTCGACGGCTGTTTGATCGAGGAGGAGCTCTCCTGGGGCTGCTCCGGCATCCAGACCTCCTTGGGCTGCAACGGCCTCGCCACCGCGCCGATCGCCTTGGGCGGCTCTGAGGAGACCAAGAAGAAGTACTTGGGCATGCTCACCGAAGCGCCCAAGCTCGCTTCCTTCTGCCTGACTGAGCCCGACGCCGGCTCGGATGTCTCCGGCATGCGCACCACGGCCGTCAAGAAAGGCGACAAGTACGTCATCAACGGCTCCAAGTGCTTCATAACCAACGGCGGCTATGCCGACTACTACACCGTTTACGCCAAGACCGACAAGGACGCTGGTCACCGTGGCATCTCCGCCTTCGTGGTCGAGCGTGACTGGGGAGTGGTTGTCGACAAGAAGGAGGACAAGCTCGGACAGCGCGCCTCCAACACGGCCACGATCTCCTTTAACGACGTCGAGGTCCCCGAGGAGAACTTGCTCGGCGAGGAAAACGCCGGCTTCAAGCTCGCGATGATGACGCTCGACCGCACCCGTCCAGGTGTGGCCGCGATGGCCACTGGCATCGCGCGCGCCGCATTTGAATTCGCCACCGACTACTCGCGCGAACGCGTCCAGTTCGGCGTGCCGATCGCGATGCACCAGGCGATCCAGTTCATGATCGCCGACATGGCCACCGAAATCGAGGCGGCGCGACTGCTCACATGGAAGTCGGCATACCTGCTGGACAGCGGTCAGCGCAACACGCTCGTCTCCTCACACGCCAAGCGCTTCGCCGCCGACGCCGCGATGAAGATCGCCACCGACGCCGTGCAGGTCTACGGTGGCTACGGCTTCATCAAGGAGTACCCGGTTGAGAAGCTGTTCCGCGACGCGAAGATCATGCAGCTATACGAGGGCACCTCGCAGATTCAGCGCCTGGTCATTGCGCGCGAAACCTTGCTTCCGCGGCGCGTCGAGGAGCCGGCGGCTGTCTAGCCTGATGTCGATGATGGGCCATGCCGCATGCGGCATGGCCGGGAGGGCCGCATGCGGCCCTCCCACGGACCGTGCATGCACGGTCCGACCGACGGCGCATGCGCCGTCGGCACAGCAGCACCGGCTGTAAGAGCTGAGCTGAGCCACCGTCAAATAGAGGAGATCACCAGCATGTTCGTGTTCAAGGCCGCCGTTGTCGGAGCGGGCACCATGGGCGGGCAGATTGCTCAGACGATCGCCGCCGCGGGCTTCCCGGTCGTGCTCAAGGACATCAACCAGGATCTCGTGCAGGCCGGGTTGGACGAGGCACGCAAAGTGACCGAGGGTCAGGTCGGCAAGCTGGTGAAGAAGGAGCGCATCACCGCCGAGCAAGGCGCCGCCCAGATCGAGGAGATCCTCGGGCGGATCGAGGGCACTACCTCCTACAGCGGCTTCGGTGACGTCGACTTCGTGATCGAGGCGGTGCCAGAGCGCATGGAGATCAAGCAGGCCGTGTTCGCCGAGCTCGACGCGGTCACTCCGGGCCATGCGATCCTCGCCTCCAACACCTCCTCCTTGTCGATTGGGGAGATCGGCGAGGCAACGATGCGCCCCGACAAGGTCGTCGGCTTCCACTACTTCTATCCCGCTTCGGTGATGCCCTTGGTGGAGATTGTCGAGGGCGAGGAGACCTCGCCGGAAACGGTCACCGCCGCGCTTACCTTCGCCCAGGCGATTCGCAAGCAGCCGATCGCCTGCCTGGAGGTCCCCGGCTTCGTCGTCAACCGCATCCTGATGGCCGGCATGTCCGAGATCTGGCGCGAGCAGGAGGAGAAGAAACTCTCGATCAAGGCGATGGATGAAGGCATTGGTGCCGCCGGCGTCGTGCCGATGGGCCCCTATTTCCTTGTCAACCTGCTCGGCTTGGATACCGTCCTGCATGTAGCCGAACACGTCGCCGATGCCTACGGCCAGGAGCGCTTCTACGTGCCCAAGGGCATGCAGAAACTCGTCTCCGAAGGCAAGCTTGGCGCCAAGACCGGTGGCGACGGCGTCTATAGCCCCACCGGCGAGGCCAACCTCAAAGGCGACGCCGACCCCGATGTGGCCGAGATCGTGGAGCTGCTCACCCTGAAGACGTTCGTCGAGGCCGCGCTCGTCCTGCAGGAGGGTGTTGCCACCCACCGCGACATCGACTTCGGGATGATGGCCGGTGCTGGCCTGGACCCCCGGCGTGGCTTGATGCCGCCGTTCATGAAGGCCGACATCGAAGGACTGGACTCTGTGCTCGAGCGTCTGGAGAACGCCGCCGAGCGTTATGGCGAGCGCTTCACCCCGCCCGCGATCCTGCGTCGCATGGTCGCCCAAGGCCGGCTGGGCCAGAAGAGTGGTCAGGGCTTCTACGCCTATCCCCAGCC
Organism: uncultured Solirubrobacterales bacterium; assembly: GCA_963746645.1. Lineage (GTDB taxonomy): Bacteria > Actinomycetota > Thermoleophilia > Solirubrobacterales > Solirubrobacteraceae > Palsa-744. The sequence continues at coordinate 1,121,175 of CAVVBQ010000005.1, read as the reverse complement.
CGACGCTGAGCAGCCAGCAGAGGTGGTCAAGCTCGAGACACGCCCTGACGGTGTCGCAATCGCCTGGCTTGCGAACGGTCAGATGAACTCGATCGCCCCGCAGGTGATCGAGGATCTGGGCAAGGTCTGGAAGCAGGTTAAGGACAGCAAAGTGCATGCGCTCGTGATCGCCTCCTCCAATCCTTTCCTGTTCAGCGCGGGCGCCGACATCAAGGCGTTCACCTCGATGGATGCATCCTCAGGCGAGCAGCTGATTCACGCCGCCCACGCGCTCTTGCGCGAGTTCGAGACCGCTGGGGTGGCCACGATCGCCGCCGTCAACGGGCTTGCGTTCGGCGGCGGCTGCGAGCTCGCGATGGCCTGCGACGTGCGCATTGCTGCGCGCTCGGCAACCTTCGGTCAGCCGGAGATTAAGCTCGGCATCATTCCTGGCTTTGGCGGCAGCCAACGCCTGCCACGGCTCGTGGGGGAGAACAAGGCCTTGGAGATGAATCTCGTCGGCGACCCGATCATGGCTGAAGAGGCATTTGAACTGGGCTTGGTCAATCGCATGGTTGAGGATCACGAACTACTCGACACGGCGCTTGCATGGGCGCGCAGGTTGGCGGCTCAGGCGCCGGTCGCGTTGGAGCAGATCAAGCTGGTAGGGGCCCACCCACTGGGCGACCTCGACGAGGGCATAGAGGCCGAGAAGCGCGGCTTCGCGGCGGCGTTTGCCAGCGAGGACGCCAAGGAGGGCATCTCCGCCTTCCTCGGCAAGCGCGCGCCGCGTTTCCAAGGTCGCTAAGCCTGTTCAGATCGCTGAGCCGCGCTTCTAGACGACTGGGCAAGGTACCCCCTGAGCTGGCTTCTGAGGCGCTGAGTGCTGCGCCGGCAGGATGCTGCGCTTTGAGCTTGCATCCAAACTTGCCGCGATAGCTCAAGCTAACCTCGGCGGCTGCCGACATCTCGACCCATGTCAGAGATCGGGGTGACTGGGGACGCTGAGGAGATCGAGGAGATCTCGCCCGCGGCGAGGATGGAGCTCGAGCGACACTTGCGCAAGCTCGGCGAGGCCCTCAACCAGCGTACAGAGGACGTAGTCGACGGAATCCGACGGCGCAACGAGGAATCGAGCGTCGTGCTCGAGTCGATCGTCGAAGAGAGCTTCGTCAAGGTAGGAACGGTCTCGACTATCGCGGTCGCCAGATGGATGGCTGGCGAGGGCGCTGAGGTGGCGCGTGAGGTAGGGCAAGAGTCTTGGAGCATCTTCGGTCAACTCGCCGCTCAGCGGGCCGCCCCGCTTAATGAGGTCACCAAGCGCTGCCTGCGCTGGCGCGACGCGGCCGCCGACGTGGTCGAAGAGCTGGTGCGGGAGCTCTCATTGCCCGCGACCGTGCTTACCCGAGTCCTGTCGATGCTTCAGCGCAGCCTCGACGTCACGCTCGTGCGCATGTGCCAGTCCTTCGAGGACGAGCGCCAGCGCGCCCATGAGGAGCTGTCCCGCCGCCAGGAGGAGCTGGCCTTCATGGCCACTCACGATGCCCTCACCGGTCTACCCAACCGCACTCTGATTCTCGACCGCGTCGAGCAAATGCTTGTGCGTGCGCGGCGTAGCCAAACGCCCGTGGCTGCCCTATTCGTGGACCTCGACAACTTCAAGGGCATCAACGACACACTCGGACACGGCGTCGGCGATCAACTGTTGCGCGCGGTCGCCTCGCGCCTGGGCGGCGTCGTGCGCGATATCGACGCGCTCGGACGTCTCGGCGGCGACGAGTTCGTCGTCGTAGCCGAAGGGATGTCGCTTGCCGCCGGCCCCGAGCTGATCGCCGAGCGTCTGCTCGAGGCGCTCAAGCAGCCATTCGTCCTCGACGGCGCCGAGAGCACCCGCCTGATCGTCACGGCGAGTGTCGGTGTGGCGATGGGTGACCGTGCCACCGCCGAAGAGCTTCTGCGCGACGCCGACATCGCCATGTACCGCGCCAAGTGGGAGGGCAAGAACGGCTATGTGGTGTTCGAGTCGGGGATGCAAGATGACGTCCAGAGCAAGATGGAACTCGAGATGGACTTGCGCGAAGCTTTCGAGAAGGAAGAGTTCTTCGTCGTCTACCAACCCACGTTCGACCTGCGCGAGATGGTTCCCACCGGCATGGAGGCCTTGATTCGCTGGAGTCATCCCAAGCGCGGCGTTGTCCAGCCCGATGACTTCGTGCCACTGCTCGAGGAGACCGGTCTGATCATCGACGTGGGCGCATGGGTCCTGCGCGAGGCGTGCCTGCAGTGCGTGCGCTGGCGCGAGACTGGTCATAGCGTAGGCGTGGCCGTGAACGTGGCTGCCCGCCAGCTCGATAGTGACGAGTTCGTCGAGGTGCTCGCCGAGGTACTCGAGGAGTCCGGGATCGAGCCCGACGCGCTCACGCTCGAGATCACCGAGACCACGATCATGAGCGACGCGGAGCAGACCGCGCGACGACTTGAGACGATCAAGCAGTTGGGCGTGCGCATCGCGATCGATGACTTCGGGACCGGCTATTCCTCGCTCGCCTACCTCCAGCGCTTCCCCGTGGACGCTTTGAAGATCGACCGCTCGTTCATTTCGAGGCTGCGCGACGATGCGGAGGGCGAGACCTTGATCAGGACACTCGTCCAGCTCGGCAAGTCGCTATCGATTGCCACCCTTGCTGAGGGCATCGAGGGAGCGGACGAGCTCTCGCTGCTGCGCGAAGAGAAGTGCGACAACGGCCAGGGCTTTCTGTTCGCACGGCCACTGGCGGCTGAGGATTGCGATCTGTTCCTGGAGAACTGGACCAGCTCGATGGCATCCACGCTGCCGGCTGTCGTCGATTCGCCCGTGCCCGGCAGCCCTGCTTAGCTGCCGTCTATCCAAGCTTGATGAGATCGCGCCGTGGTGCGATCTCCCAGCGAGCTGCAAGCTCGGTGAGCTCTTCATCCAGGGTCCAGCGGTCGGCGAGCGGCTCGCCCTCATATTCGACGCTCGCGCCCTTGAGCGTCATCGAGCCTCGGTTGTCCCCTATCGCTCGTAGCTCCGATAGCTCTGAGTTGCTCAGCAGGATCTGAGACGGTAGCTTCGCGAGCTCTGCGCGCTTGGCCTCGATCGGGCGTGAGGTTTTCGGCTCAGCGCCCGGATCGGATGATGGGGCGCTCTCCTGAATCAACGTAGGGGCGACACACTCGACTGCGGGGTGAGCGAGATTCCACTGGCACGCGAGTTGCAGCATCGTAAGCCCATGACGCTCGGCATAAGGGCGCATCTGCTCCAACTTCTCGACCCCCGCCTCCACCCACCCCGCGGGACGGAACTTGCGGTGGTCGTATTCGGCAAACCCATGCCCAGGGCGCACGTCGTCGTGGAACAGGCCGCCATAGTCCACCACGCGGGTGATCAGCTTTACGTCGTTGGCGGCGGCGGCATCGAGCACCAGCTCGCCCGGCCACGGCTCCATCGGGCTGAGGATGATCATCGCCCAGTCGATCAGCGTCCCAAAGCGCTCCATGCAGTCGATCAGGTCGAGCGTAAAGCCGTTTGCGGGACCTGGGGCTACTCCAAGCAGGCGCGTGAGCCCCTGCTCGCGCAACGCTTGCATCCCTTCCCACACCTGCTCGCTCGTGTAGCCGGTACGGTCGGGGTTGTGAAGCAGCAGCAGGTCGAAGCGGTCGGCGCCCAAGCGCTCCAGACTGGCCTCAGCGGCCATGCGCAGGTAATCGCCGTACTCGCCCTCTGCGCGCAGGCGCGGGTCGGTGAAACGCGGGAAGCCCTTTGCGCCCTCGCGCTCGCCCTCATAAAAATCGTGGCCGAGCGCGCCGATCAGGCAGAAGCTGTCGCGATCAACATTCTCGATCGCGGCTCCAAGCAGGCGGTCGGCCTCCCCGGCGCCATAAGCGTCGGCGCTCATGACTGTGTCGATTCCCTCGCCCGGGCGCAGCAGAGCGAGTAGGCGCTCATCGGAGAGCGGCTCGCCGAAATGCATGAAGCGTCCTCCGCTCCAAGTGCCGATCGCTGTTCTCGTGGGGTCCATGCTCACCGCACACTAAAGCCGAGTGCGGTGCGTGCGCGCAGCGCCGCCTCCAGGCGCTCCAGCGCGTGCCGGACAACCTGCTCGTCCGGTTCTCCAGGTGCACCAATGGGCACCCGGGCAGATAGCGCTGGAGCTACGGTCGCTACTTGGCCGAATTCGCCTGCCGGCTCGTCTGCCCTATCAACTGTCGGCGGGTCCGAGGGAAGCGCGATGCGTGCGGCTTGCTCGACCTCGCGTCGCAGTTCTGCCAGCTCATCGATCCGCTCGCGCAAGTCGCCGCGCTCCTCTGCGGGCAGCTCGAGCAGCGCCGCTGCATACGCTCGCTCAAGCTCAATTGCCGCTAGCGCCAGGCGACCGGCGTCAAGGTCCAAGCGCGCACGCAACACAAGCTCCTCGCACAGCAGTGCGCTGTCGCGGCTTGATAGCAATATTGCCAAGCGCTCCTGTGGACGCAACACGCTGGCGCGTCGTCCGGCGCGCTTGCGTGAGAGGACCAACTCGCGCGCGTCAGTCCAAAGCCCGTCAGCGACTTGCTCACCCTCGCCGTAGCCGGCGCGCACCACAAGCGCCTGGGTGGGGGAGACCTCGTGGATGTGGGCGGCGGCGCCAGCGATTCGGTGTGCCCACAGCACTCTGTTGAGCACGCTTGCGGCGGCGAGCGCCTCTCGCTCTGGGTCGAGTTGCTCAAGCCACTTGCGAGCTTGCGTGTCTACAGATAGGGGCACCGGGTCCACGATCGTGGCGCGTGCGACGGGCACGGGTGCGGCCTGCGCATCGGTGCGTCGCGTGCGCGAGCGGCCTCCCAGCAGGCCTCTACGTTCGGCTCCGACGGTCGAGAGCACCACCACATGCTGTGGCTCATTGCCCTCTGGCCCGACGGGCTTTCGCAACAGGTAGCGGCCGTCAGCGGGCCCCAACTCCCAGGGAAGCTCCATCTGGATGAACGTGAACAGGCGCACGGGCATGAGGGCACGGTATCCCGTCTGGCAAGCCTTGCGCGACTCGACTAGCCTGTGACGCGCCCATGAATCAAGCAAGGAGCAGCTGAGCATGTCTGATGCCGCCAGTCACACCGCCAAGCTGCGCGAGCGCTTGACCACAGGCACCGAGGACAAGCTCGGCCGGGCGCTTGCTGACCTGTTCGACAATCCACTTGTCACAGGCACGATCGGCCGGGCGTTCGATGCGCGCGAGCGCGCCGCCCAAGCCCAAGAGCTGGCGCTCAGCGCGCTCAACATCCCCACCGCCGCCGACATCGAACGACTCACGCGGCGCCTGCGCTCGGTCTCCCAGCGTTTGGAGGGCATCGAGGACGGCGTCCACCGCATCAACCGCGCGCTCTCTGAGGGTTCGGTCGAACGGCGGCTTGCCGCTATGGAGGAGCAGCTGAAGGTTTTGAGCAGCAAGCTCTCGGCGCCTAGCAGCAAGCTCTCGGCGCCTAGCAGCAAGCTCTCGGCGCCTAGCAGCAAGCTCTCGGCGCCTGGTAGGTCTTCCGCTGAGGCGGCACCTACGCGCGCGCGCGAGGCCGCGTCGGCGAAGGCTTCGCCAGCGGCCAAGAAAGCGTCCCCTGCGGCCCGGAAGACTTCGCCAGCGACTAAGAAGTCAGCGGCCGGCGGCGCTGTGCGCCCGCGCAAGGGGTCCTCCACAGCAAGCGCTTCCAAGCGTCCGGCGCGGGTACCTAGCGCCAAGAAGAGCGCCTGAGCTACACAGAAAGCGCGGCTGCTGCCGCGTTGCCCATCGCCTCGGCCGCCTCGAGAAGCGCGTCGTCGCCGATCCGCTGTCGGGCATCAGGCCCGTCGAAGGTGTCACTAACAGCCAAGATGCACGCGACCTGGATAGAGGCTGCGGTCCCCACGGCGAACAGCGCTGAGGTCTCCATCTCCACGACGAGTGCCCCTCCGGCGCTCCAGCTCACATTACGTGCTGAGTCCGACTCGTAGAAGAGGTCGGTGCTCACAATGCGACCGTGGTGCCAAGCTCGCCCATGCAGCCGCGGTGTGAGCGCGCCCACGCGACCGTCGCCGGCGCTGAGCTGGGCCACCAAAGCGTCGGTCAGGGTCGGGTCGGCCTGGACCAGCCCATCCGCACCCAGCGCCACGCTGGTCCCGTCAGCGGCGATCGCCTCGCGTGCCACCACCAGATCACCCAGGCCGAGCGAAGGGTTGAGTGCCCCACACGTCCCAACCCTGATCGCGCGGGTTACGCCGAGGGCGATCAGCTCGTGCAAGACGATCGCGGCGCTTGGGCCCCCCATGCCGGTGCTCTGCACGGTGAGCAGCTCACCGTCGGCGGCCGTTCCCGTGTAGCCCCACAGGCCGCGGTGGTGATTGAACATGAGCGGCCGCTCGAGTAGGAACTGCGCCAGTGCGAGCGCTCTGCCCGGGTCCCCTGGCAGCAACACCCGCTCAGCCAAGGCCGCCGTGGGGTGCAGATGGATCTGGTTGCCGTGGTGCTGGGTGACCGTTCCGACATTCCCTGTCGGGTCCTCGCGGCGCGAGGCGATCGGCTCGTCAGTGGGCTCTCGGATCGGGTCGCTGTGATTCACGCTCAGCGACTTTAGACTGCCGCTGATGGCGGCGTCCACGACAAACGAGCAGGCCGAGTCGACCCCGGGCGGGCTCACGCTCGCCGAGGTAGCCTCGCGCGCGGGCGTATCAGCGGCGACGGTGCGGCGTTGGGTCAAGGAGGGACTGGTGCCCCAGTACGAGGGGATTTGGACGCCGGCTGCGGTGGCGCAGGTGCGGATCGTGGTGCGTCTGCGTGAGCGTGGCCATACGCTCGAGCAGATTCGCCGCGCGAGCGAGTCTGGGCAGCTGGCCGGCTACGTGCAGGGTATGTTCGCCCCGCCGGAGGCCCGCTACACGCTGGCTCAGGCCGCACGCGAGGCCGAAGTTGATGAGGACTTGATCCAACGCATCTACATGAGCCTTGGTCTGAGCACGCTCTCGGTGGATGCGATCTCCGAGGAAGACATGGAGATGTTGCGCTACATCGCCGCGATGCTGACAGCCGGTCTGCCCGAGGTTGCCTTCCTGCAGCTTGCTCGTGTTTACGGACAGACCTTGGCGCAGATCGCTGATGCCGAGGTGCGCCTAATCCACATCTACGTGCATGAGCCGATGATGCGCGAGGGCATCCCGGGTGTGCAAATGGCCGAGGCAATGGAGGGTCTCGCCGGTGAGCTGCTGCCTTTTGCCGCGCCTTTCATGAGGTATCTGCATGGCCGCTTTCTCGGACATTTCATCGAGCAGGATGTGATCGGCCACATGGAGGCCGAGCTGGCAGGCAGTGCGCCCGAGGAAGGACGCATGAGGGTGGTGGTCGCGTTTGCCGACCTCGCCGGCTATACGAAGCTGACAGAGGAGCGCGGCGACGAGGAGGCCGTCGGGGTAGTCGAACGCTTCGTCGAGGCGGTCCAGCACTCCTTGCCGATCGACGCACGCGTGATTAAGACGCTCGGCGATGAGGTGATGGTGGTCGGCGCCGATGTGGTCGCGCTGACCCAGTGGGCGGTTGGCTTCCAGGGCGAAGTCGAGCCCGAGGCTCCGGCCCCGCGCATCGGCATCCACTTCGGGGAGGCCCTCTACCGCGACGGCGACTATTACGGGCGCGACGTCAACCAGGCAGCGCGCGTGGTGGCGAGGGCCGCCGGCGGTGAGGTGCTCGTAACCCGAGCGGTCGTGGACAGCGCAGCGGGTGTGGGTGACCTGAGCTTCGAGCTGATCGGTGAAATCGGCTTGAAGGGGTTCTCCGAGCCGATCGAGCTGTTTCATGCCCTGACGCCCGAGGGCTGAGCTGTGCTCCGTCGATGCATCGCCGTCGCTGGGGTCTTGTGATGAGGTAGGACGATGACCGTCGAGGAGATACGCGAGCAGGTGCGCGCAAGCGGACTGCTGCCGCCCGGTAGGGCGGTCGTTGCGATGCTTTCAGGAGGTCGTGACTCGGTGTGCCTACTCGATGTCGCCGTGGCGCTGCTCGGCGCCGAACGGGTGTGGGCCCTGCACGTCAACTACGGTTTGCGTGCCGAGTCCGACCACGACGAGGCCCACTGTCGCGAGCTTTGCGGCGAGTTGAGCGTAGAGATCCAAGTAGTGCGCGTCGCACGGGAGCCCGGCGCAAGTGGCAACCTGCATGCCTGGGCGCGTGATCTGCGCTATCGGGCCGCGATGGAGCTGGCAACGGTTCACGACGCGCAAATCGCGGCCGGGCACACCGCTACCGACCAAGTTGAGACGATCCTCTACCGTCTCGCGGCGTCGCCAGGGCGCCGGGCACTGTTGGGCATGTCCGCTACTGAAGGGGGCTTGGTACGACCGCTCCTAGGCCTCACTCGTGAGGATACGGCCGCTTATTGCAGGGAGCGGAGCTTGGAATGGCGCGAGGACCCGAGTAACGAGGACAATCGGTTTGCGCGAGCACGTGTGCGGCACAACCTCGTGAAGGCGTTGGATGAGGTTCATCCGGCGGCGCAGGCCAACGTGTTGCGCACCGCCGAGTTGTTGCGTGAGGAGACCGAGTTGCTCAACTTGCTGGTGGAGACGGAGCTAGGAGGGCAAGAGAGCATTTCGATCACGCGCTTGAAGCGACTGCCCTCTACCCTCAGACGGCTTGTTGTGATTCGCCTAGCGGAGGATGCTGCAGGCGCCTATGTGCCGCAAGCCGGGGAGAGGGTTGCTGAGATCATCGATCTTGCGGCGCGAGGCGGCCGCGCCGAATTGCACGTCGGAGCTCTCGTGGGCGCCGTTGTCGAGGACGGGGTACTGCGGATGCAGAAGATTTCTGCGCGCAGGCAATACCCGCCCCGACATTAAAAGTCTGTAGCTACGCGATGATCAACCGTCGAGGCAAGCACAGAGAGCGCTATTGAAGATTTGAGGCCGTTGCACGGCTAGATGGTCTGGCCTGAATAGTCTGGCCAGAATAGTCGGGAAAGACTTTCGCAAGTAGGGCTCCTGCCGTTAGGTTGCCGCCAGATTGGTATCGCGCCGCACCGTGCGGCGATCAAGCGAGTGTCCGGGGGTCCATTGTGCTGAGGTCTGTACGTCCAATGGTGTGTGGGTTGCTATGCGCCATCCTGAGTATCGCGTGCTTCTCTGCAAGCCTCGCGCAAGCTGGTATCTCGCCGACAAGCAATGGTGGACCCGTGGACGGTCCTTTCTCGGACTCTCTGGTCGTTCCCGGCTTGAGCCTGCTCGACGGTGGCTCGCAGGTCGAAGCCGAGGAAGCCGCGCGCCGAGCCGATCCCAGCGTGCAGGCGCGACGAGCGGCATCTCGTACTGCCTTCGAGCACCTTGGCAACGGTTCCGCCAAGGCGCTGGCTCGTCAAGCGTTCCCGCAGACAATCGAGCGGAAGGCCGGCGGGCTGTCGAGGCTCCCGGTAGGTGAGCGAGTGAGGCGCTACCTAAACGATTTCGCGGCGCAGGTGGACCTTGGCGATGGCAAGCACGCCGTGCTCGTGTCCCGATCGCCTATCGCGACCCAAAAAGGCAGACGAAGCGTTCCGGTCGATCTCAGCTTGAGGAGCGTTGCGGGAGCCTTTGTTCCGGCGAGCCCTTCGGTGCCTATAAAGATCTCGAAGAGCTTGGGCTCGGGCGTGCGGATCACCAACAGTGGCGTGACCTTCACCCCTGTCAATGTTTCGGGTGCACCGCTGGACAGCGCGGGATCGCTCGTCGGGCAGACCGTGATCTACCCCAACGCCTTGGCGGATACGGATGCGGCAGTAAAGCCAACTTCGACGGGCTTCGAGAGCTACGCCTTCTTGCGCTCAGTCGACAGTCCCCAGGATCTCTACTACCGGATGGGCTTGCCCGCCGACGCAAAGGCGCTGATGTCCAAGGACGGCGCCGGCGTGGACATCCAGCTGCATGGGCGCTCGCTTGCGGCAGTTCTGCTGCCCAACGCCGAAGACTCCTCTGGCCTGTCGGTACCGGTATCGATGCACCTGGTAAGGGGCAATGTGCTCGCCTTGCATGTGTCACATCGCTCGGGCGACTTCGGATACCCGATTGCGGTCGACCCGACTATCGTCGACAAACAGACTGCTTACAGTCAGATCACCGGCTTCGGCAATTGGGCCTACGCGTCGAACAACAGCAAAGCGTTTAATTCGGTAGAAGAACAGGAAACCGAAACCAAACACGGCTTGTATGGGATAGAGGATTTCCTCAAAGAACCCTACACCACCGGACAATTCGGTTTGCTCAGCTATACGACCCAGGGCGAATCCAAGATCACCGAATTCAAAGTCGAATCGTATACGCCAACTGAACACTCGAGCGCGACGACCTACATGGGAATCGCCAAAGGCGGGTCCTATGAAAGCATCGCCGAACTTCCGGAAAGCGGAGTAAGGGCCTGGCATGTGGTAACGGCGGCTGGTGCAAACGGAAACTCGGCGTTGTTTGAAGTGATAGCGAAATCGACCGGTTCGAGCGTCGAATCGATCATGTACAACACTGAAGTCAAGCTGTCGCAGGAAAAAACTCCTACCATCAGCTTTGAAACTGCAAAAGAAACCATTGGAGCGTCGCGTAACGCTCTCTTTGCGGGTAACTGGGGTGGTCCGAACTCGGTCTTCCAAGTGATCGGCAAAGACCCTGGGATCGGCGTGTGGGAAATCAGCTTCAAATCGCCCAATGCGGCGGAATGGGGTGCCGGGCACAAAGCCAACGAAAACATCTACAAAGGCAAAGAGGAATGTCGGGGGTTGGAGTGCGAAATGACTCGTTCTCCCGTTCTCAGCACCCAGGGACTGCCTGACGGTGAAGACACGATCGAAACCAAGGTTGGCGATGCGGATACCCTGACGGGCACCGCGAGTATCACCAAAGTGAAGGTTGACTGGACGGCTCCTCACAACCTCGTAATCGGTGGGCTCCCTGGGAGCCACGAAATTGGCGATGGCTCCGCCAACTTGAAATTGACGGCCAACGCCACCGATGGATCTGGTAGCACGATCAGCTCTGGGGTCGCCTCCATAGTGTTGTCGATCGATGGCAAACAGATCGGCAGCCCCTCATCGGGCTGTACGCCGGGACCGTGTGCTGCCACGGGCGAATGGAGTCTCGGGACTGAAAGTTATGGAGCCGGTCTGCACACCGTGACGATCACGGCGACAGACAACGCCGGGAATGTGGCCAAAGAAGAAACGACCCTCACGGTGCATCATGCCACGCCGCTTCCGGCCGGGCCCGGTAACGTCAACCCACTGGACGGTGAGTTCACTACGCGTGTGACGGATACGGTGATCGGGTCGGGTAGCGCAGCTTTGATGGTTTCCCGCAGCTATGGTTCGGACCATCTCACGAGTGTGGCGGAAGGACCGCTAGGCAGCTATTGGAACCTGAGTCTCGCGGGCCAGCAGAATCTTTCAAAAGCATCCTCGGGAAGCATGGTCTTGACTGCGGCGAGCGGCGAACAGTCGGTCTTCGCAAGTGATGGTCACGGTGGCTTCGTCCCGCCGGCCGGCAACAACAACATCGGCCTGAAGGAAGTCACGATCTCAGGAGCGAAAGATTTCATCTTGACATCAAACGGTGCGACCACGACTTTCGCGACGCCTAGCGGCGGTAGCGGAAGCGTGTGGATGCCCGCCATCACGCAAGGCGCTGGCGGTACCAACGCGATCACATACGCATTCCAGACTGTCAGTGGCATCACCGAGCCGACCGAGGCACTTGCGCCGGTTCCCGCGGGCATCTCCTGCTCGCCCACACTCAACAAGGGTTGTCGGGCTTTGACGTTCAGCTACGCGGCTAGCACCACTGCAACCAGTGAAGCGTCGAGCGGGTGGGGCGACTACGTTGGACGCCTTGCGCACATAAGCTTGACGGCCTGGGACCCGGCGGCGTCCAAAATGACGACCACGTCTGTGGCCCAATACAGCTATGACAACAAAGGCAAGCTGCGTGCCGAGTGGGACCCTCGAATTTCGCCGACTCTGAAGACGAAGTACGGGTACGACAGCGAAGGGCACCTCACGGCCGTGGCCACGCCAGGGCAGGAGCCGTGGTTGTTGGCTTACGGCCGCAACGCAGGAGACACCAATACCGGTCGACTGCAATCTGTCAGTCGTCCGAGCGCATCCACGACGTTGGGTGAAGGAGTTGCGCCTGCCAACACGGCTGTGCCCACGCTCTCCAGTTCAAGTCCGGTCCTTGGTAAAGCCGTCAGCGTCACCAACGGCACCTGGAGTAACAGCCCTCTTGCGTACTCTTATCAGTGGCAGCGTTGCGCCTCCGGCGGGTCGAATTGTGTGCCGATCTATGGTGCGCGCAATCAGAGCTATGTTCCGACTGTTGCTGACGGGGGTTATACCCTGGTTGCCAGGGTCACGGCCGACAACACGGGTGGAGCGGTAGTGGTGTCGACCGCCGCGAGCGAACTTGTGGCGGCGATCGCCTCGACTTCGGGGATCCAGTTTGGCGCGGTCGGGACTGGTAACGGTCAGTTCAAATCGCCGTCGGGCGCCGCGGTCGACAGTGCAGGGAATCTGTGGGTCGCCGATTACTCCAACAATCGTGTTCAGAAGTTCTCACCCGCCGGTGTCTATCTCACGTCTTTTGGTGGCGTTGAAGGCGCTGGTGAATTGCAGTTCAAAGGCGCGTGGGGTATCGCGATCGACGGCTCAGGGAATCTTTACGTCTCCGACAGCGGCAATTGCCGTATCGAGGAGATATCCTCCGCCGGGAAATACGAACGGGCATTTGGCACCTGTGGTTCGGGTAACGGACAGCTGTCCTCGCCCAGCGGGGTGGCGATCGATCCGGAAGGCAACATCTGGGTCGCCGACACAGGCAACAATCGCTTGGAGGCTTTCTCCCCGACCGGCACTTACCTGCGCGCCGTCGGTTCGGTCGGCGCAGGCAATGGTCAGTTCAAATCGCCTCGAAGCATCGCGTTCATCGGATCCAACCTGTACGTGACGGACGCAGCGAACAATCGCGTCGAGGAGTTCGCGGTCGGTGGCACGTACATCACTCAGTTCGGTGCAGGCGGCACAGGAAACGGACAGTTCGCTGAACCGTACGGAATCACGGTGGAGCCGTTGAGCGGTGACCTTCTTGTTACTGACCGTAACAACAATAGGGTTGAGCAATTCACGCCTAATGGCGCCTATGTGACGAAATTTGGAGGGGTTGGCACGGGTGCGGGACAGCTAAAAACGCCGACGAGTCTGGTTACGACGAGTCAAGGCACGATCTTTGTGGTTGATGGAGGCAACAATCGCGTCTCTCAATGGTGGCCGACACCGTCGCCTATATATGGTCAAGCAATTGGCAGCTTGGGTTCAGGTAATGGGCAATTGAACAAACCGATTATCGACGCAATTGATCCTATGGGGAACCTTTGGGTATCCGACTCGTCGAACAATCGGATCGAGAAGTTCTCGCCTTACGGGACATTCCTCGGGGCGTATGGATCGTTCGGAACCGGAGAAGGCCAGTTCGATAGTCCTGCTGGGATCGCGATAAACCAGAGCACTGGCAATGTGTATGTCTCGGATCAGAAAAATGGACGGGTCGAGGAGTTCTCCTCCGGCGGCAAATACATCACGGAATTCGGCAAAGGAAAAGTGAGCCATCCCTATGGACTCGCGATCGATTCCAGCGGGAATATCTGGGTAGCCGATATCTCCACCAACTCGCGCGTTGATGTCTACTCCCAGAGCGGTACATCCTTCACCCTGCTAAAAGAAGTCGGCGAAAAAGGCGAAACTGACGGTAAGTTCCTCGAACCGACCTGTATCGCATTCTCAGGGGGCAACGCCTACATAACGGACTGGGGGAACAATCGGGTCCAAGAGTTCGATGGCGAATACAAATTTGTTGCCAAGTTTGGTAGCAAAGGCACCGGCAATGGTCAGTTCGAAGGACCAGAAGGGATCGCGACCGATCCGAAGACGGGCACCCTGTACGTCGCCGACACCGGCAAAAACCGTGTCGAGGCATTTACCACGAACGGCACGTTCCTCACAACATTCGGCACGGCGGGGACCGGGGAAGGACAGTTCAAATTCCCAGTCGGCCTCGCATTCAATGCGACCGGCACTCTGTACGTAGATGACTATGGAAACAACAGGATCGTCAAGGGCCCCGCCGGTAACGTGCAAACCGAACCGCCCGCGCCTCCCAGCGTCGGCACTACCGCCGTGACGACAATCGCATACAAAGTCCCTGTCCACGGAATAGGCGCACCGTACGCTTTGGGTAGCACCGAAGCTGCCACCTGGGGCCAGGAAGACGACCCTGTAGATGCGACAGCGATCTTCCCGCCCGACGAGTTGCAGACAACCCCGGCGAGTGACTACAAGCGCGCAACCGTGTATTACCTCGATGGCAGTAATCGACTGGTGAACGTCGCGACACCTGGCGGCGGTATCTCTACATCCGAATACAATTCCTATAACGACATTGTACGCACGCTTACCCCTGTCGACCGGGGAAAGGCGCTCAGTGAAGGCGCAAAATCGGTCGAAGTATCGCGTTATCTCGACACGCAGAGCACGTTCGAAAGCGAAGGTACCGAGCTAGCGACGACGCTCGGTCCTCGTCACACGGTCAAGCTTGCGAGCGGCGCAGAAGTTCAGGCGCGGGCTCACGTTAAATACTTCCACGACGAAGGCGCGCCCTCCGAAGGCGGCCCTTATCGACTTGTCACCAAGGTGACCGCGGGCGCACAGATCGTTGAAAAACCAGAAGAAGACGTGCGTACCACCGTTACGTCCTATAGCGCCCAGGAAAATCTTGGTTGGGCTCTGCGCAAGCCGACCTCTGTGACAAACGACTCGACCGGACTGAAACTGGTTCACACGACGCGCTATGACCGCGCGACCGGCAACATCACCGAAACCCGCACGCCTGGCGCGGGTGCGGCCACCGAAACGTCTCCGATGACGTATACATATTCGACCGCTTATGGTTCGGCGGGCAGTGGCGAAGGCCAGCTGTCAAAACCTGGTGCGATCACACGAGACAAAGAAGGGCACTTCTGGGTTGCAGACACGGAAAACAACCGGGTAGAGGAGTTTTCCTCAACAGGTGGTTACATGACCAAGTGGGGCACCGTAGGAATCGGATCTGGCCAATTCAAAAAACCAGAAGGCATAGCGATCGACGCCGAAAATCACGTGTGGGTAGCCGACACAGGAAACAACAGACTGCAGGAGCTCAACACGGCTGGCGGCGTTCTCAAGGTAGTCGAAAATTTCAGTTTCAAATCGATTAGCGCGCCGACGGCACTTGCATTCGTGAAATCCGGTGAAGAAGCAGGGTTCCTCTACGTGCTCGAAAAGGGAAGTAGCAAAGTGGTCGAGGTCTATCCCCCGGAATGCTTTGAATGGAGGTCGTTCGGGGGCAGTGGCACGACGAACGGAAAGCTCAAATCACCCGAGGGAATGTCGCTTGATCCAGAAGGACACGTATGGATCGCCGACACCGGCAATAATCGCGTGCAGGAGTTCACCAACGAAGGCGCCTACATGAAGCAGTTCGGTTCATTGGGCAGTGGCGAAGGTCAGCTCTCGAAACCGGAAGGCCTGACATTCGACTCTGAAGGCAACGTTCTCGTGGCCGACGGTGGCAACAACCGCATGGAGACATTTTCGTCGCGCGGCAGCTATGTGTACAAATTCGGAACAGCGGGCAGCGGCAGCGGCCAAATGAGCACGCCGGCCGGATTGGTGCTCGACGGCTCCAACAATGCGTTCGTTCTCGACACAGGCAACAGCCGAATCGAGAAGTGGACTTGGGCCGAACAGGCGTCCAACGGCGGCACACACGCCACGCAGACTATCTACTACAGCGCAGCCGCAAACTCCAAATATTCTTCATGCGGAGAACATGCTGAGTGGGCAGGCCTAGCCTGTCAAACACAACCTGCCGAACAACCAAACACCAGCGGTATTCCGAACCTACCTGTCGTGAAATACACCTACAACCAGCTCGACGAGATCCTCACAAAGACCGAGACGGTCGGTACTACAACGCGTACGAGCACATTCACCTATGACGAAGGTGGGCGCGCCAAAACTAGTGAACAGACTTCCACGGTTGGGACGGCTCTGCCGAAGGTGACGAGCGAATATGACAGCGAATCGGGAGTGCTGGTGAAACAGAGCACTACCGTCGAAGGGAAAACCAAGACGCTAACCAGCGTTGTGAACAAGTTGGATCAGCTTACGTCTTACACCGATGCCGATGAAAATACGAGTAGCTACAGTTATGACCTCGACGGCCGGATTGAAACAACGAACGACGGTAAGGGCACCCAGACCTACGGCTACGACGCGACGAGCGGAGCGGAGATCAAACTCGTTGACTCCTCGGCTGGGACATTCACTGCCGGTTACGACGTGGAAGGGAACCTGACCACCGAGGTCTACCCCAATGGCATGGTTGCGAACTATGTCTTGAATGCTGCCGGGGAAGACGTGGGTCTCGAATACGTAAAGACGACTCATTGCACGACCGGCTGCACGTGGTTCAACGACGCGGTGGTCCCATCGATCCACGGACAGTGGCTTGCCCAGGCGAGTAACCAATCGGCGCAAAACTACGTCTACGATGGAGTAGGACGCCTCACGCAGGTTCAAGACACGCCGTCTGGCAAAGGCTGCACCACGCGTATCTATGCTTACGATGCCGAGACGAACCGTACCGAAGTGAAGACGCGGGAACCGGGGCTCGAAGGCAAATGTGCGACCGAAGGTGGCACGAGTCAAGCGCATAGCTACGACAAAGGGGACCGTGTGGCTGATGCGGGCGTTGTCTACAACACCTTTGGTGACATCACTGCGCTTCCCGCTGGCGACGCGGGAGGCTCTGAACTTACGAGCACCTACTATGTAAACAATCAGGTTGCCAGCCAAACACAGAAAGGTCAGACGATCGGCTACGCTCTTGACCCTGCGATGAGGACACGCGAAACGGTCTCTACAGGCACCGTCGTATCCACGGTAATCGACCACTATGCATTTGGCGGAGGTACCCCTGCGTGGACGGGCGAACTGTCAGGTAAATGGGAACGCAATATTCCGGGTATAGGCGGTGGATTGGTAGCAGTACAGCACGACGGCGAAACGCCGGTACTGCAGCTGTCGAATCTGCACGGCGACATAGTTGCTACCGCGTACCTGAGCGAAACTGCTACGGAACTCGCTTCAAACAGTGACACGACGGAGTTTGGGGTGCCGCGGACGAGCGCACCTCCGAAGTATTCATGGTATGGCTCACATTATGTGCCCACCGAACTGCCCTCTGGGGCCATGACGCTTGGGGTCAGAAGCTACGTTCCCCAGCTCGGACGTTTTCTGCAGCCGGACCCGGTACCGGGTGGTGCGGCGAATGCGTATACGTACACCAACGGGGATCCGCTCAATGAATCTGATCTGTCGGGTATGTATACGACTGCTGCCGGTACTCCGACGTGGGTCCTGGAACTGGTTGGTGGGCATTCGTCTGAAATAGCCGCTGAAGAAGCGGCACGTGAAGCGGCTGCGAGATTGGAAGCTGAAATGCGTGCTGCCGAAGCGGCGGAAATGGCGGGCTTCGGATATGAAGGATTTGAAGAAGAATGGGAAGAAGAAGAAGAAGAAGGGGAAGAAGAATGGGGTGCGTATGAAGTTGGCTTTGGCCCCGATAGCGCCACCCTAGTGAGAGGCGAAGGCAGTGCTGACGCGTTGTTGTTCTCAAGCGACACGCCTAACCATCAGGATGAAGCGGCCACCGAATGCGAAACTGCCCCTCAAGGCGGATTTGGCTGTAGGCAGGACGTGTTCCTGAAAAAACTCTTGAAAAAAGTCGGCAAAGTTGTGAAATACGTTGCGAAACGCGAGGGGAAAGGCTTGGTGACGCTCGGAAAATGGGCGATGGATCACATACCGCCTCCGAAATGTCCCCCTGGGGATTTGGACATCAAAGGTAGCTGCTACGGCAGTCCGCCTTCCCTTGAGTTCAGGTACCCCCCGCCCGCATAGGGTGTTATCGGAGCGAAGTATCCTGACCATACTTTGCGGCTAGATATGCGAGTTGACGTAAGGTTGTGCGATCAACTGTGCGTGCAGCAACTGTCCTACGGGCACCAGACCGTGCTCATAGGACAAGTGTGGCTCGCCGCAACCTATGTGGACCCGCTTGGCCGCCGGTTGGTCTGCCGCTATTGCTTGAGATACTGAGAAGCCGGATACGTAGTTGGTGCTGAGGAGCGCGCCGAGTTGCTGAGCGGTTTACACTCGCCCGGTGGGCGCAAGAGAGTCGATGCCGGGAA
Organism: uncultured Solirubrobacterales bacterium; assembly: GCA_963746645.1. Taxonomy (GTDB): domain Bacteria; phylum Actinomycetota; class Thermoleophilia; order Solirubrobacterales; family Solirubrobacteraceae; genus Palsa-744. Next base: position 1,102,888 of record CAVVBQ010000005.1, on the reverse strand, counting down.
CTCTAGTCGAGGCCTTTCCGGACAAGCCGGTGCAAACTGGTGCCGTTGGCGAGACGCTCGTTGAGCGTGAGACGCTTCAGGTGCGTGTCCAAGAGCTTGCGGCCTCTATCGCGAGCGACTATGCCCACAGCCGGTTGCTTCTTGTCTGCGTCCTCAAGGGCGCGGTGCTCTTCCTGGCAGACCTGATGCGCCACATCGACATTCCCGTCGAGGTGGACTTTATGGCAGTGGCCTCCTACGGCTCAGCCACTGATTCCTCAGGTGTGGTTCGCATCCTTAAGGATCTCGACACCTCGATCGAAGGCCGTGACGTGTTGATCGTCGAGGACATCGTGGACTCGGGCCTCACGCTCCAATACTTGATGCGCAACCTGGGCTCGCGCAACCCAGCCTCGCTCGAGGTCTGTGCTCTGCTAACCAAGCCATCCAGGCGCAAGGTGGACCTGCCGGTGCGCTACGTTGGCTTCGAGATTCCCGACCAGTTCGTGGTTGGCTATGGCTTGGACTACGCCGAGCGCTACCGCAACCTTCCGTACGTGGCTGTCTTGGAGCCCGGCCAGGGCGCTAAATGAGCGCGCGTAGGGACTGAGTCGCTAGCCTAGGACCTCGTCTCGGCCATTCCCAGTAAGCCGCTAATGCCCGGAAAGTGGGCCTTCGCATGGTAGGCTGAGGGACTGGCGGTCACGACCTCCAAGACTTCAGCACACCCTGGATCAAAGCCATGAGCCGATTCTTCAAGAGCGCCGCCTTCCCGATCCTGATCGTGGTCGTGCTCGCCTTCTTCCTCTCCAAGCTGGTCGTCCCTAGCTCGCAGAAGGGGCCCACGCACAGCTACCAGACGCTCGTATCGACCGACATTCCCAACCACAATGTCCAGTCGGCGGAGCTGAAGGTCAAAGACAACTCTGTCGCGGTCACGCTCAAGAACAAAGAAAAATACGAAGTCGGCTACGTCGACCAGGCTTCGCCTCAGCTGATCGCCCAGCTGGAAAAGACGGATACGCCGTTCAACATCGAATCCAACAAAACGTCCATCTGGCCGTCCTTGTTGACGTTCGCTCTGCCTTTGGTCCTGATCCTCGGCTTCTGGTTCTTCCTGATCAATCAGGTCCAAGGGGGAGGCTCGCGTGTGATGTCGTTCGGCAAGTCGCGCGCCAAGCGCCTCTCGGCCGACTCCCCCAAGATCACCTTCCGTGACGTCGCGGGGGTCGACGAGGCCGTTGAGGAGCTCCATGAGATCAAGGAGTTCCTCGAGAACCCGAAGAAGTTCCAGGCTTTGGGCGCTCGTATTCCGACCGGCGTCTTGCTCTATGGCCCACCCGGAACCGGCAAGACCCTGCTCGCACGCGCTGTGGCGGGCGAGGCGGGCGTGCCCTTCTTCTCAATCTCCGGCTCGGATTTCGTCGAGATGTTCGTCGGCGTAGGCGCCTCGCGCGTACGTGACCTCTTCGAGCAGGCCAAGCAGAACTCTCCCTGCATCATCTTCATGGACGAGATCGACGCCGTCGGCCGCCATCGTGGCGCCGGCCTCGGCGGCGGCCATGACGAGCGCGAGCAAACGCTCAATCAGCTGCTCGTCGAGATGGATGGCTTCGAGGCCAAGGACAACATCATCATGATCGCGGCCACCAACCGGCCCGACATCCTCGACCCGGCGCTTCTGCGCCCAGGCCGTTTCGACCGTCAGATTGCCGTGGATCGCCCCGACCGTAAGGGCCGTGCGAAGATTCTCGAGGTCCACACGCGCGGCAAGCCTTTGGCGAAGGTGATCGACATCGATGCCCTGGCGGGCCAGACGCCTGGTTTCACAGGCGCCGACCTCTCGAACCTGATTAACGAGGCTGCGCTGCTCTCCGCGCGCATCGGCAAGCGTGAGATCGGCCAAGAAGAGCTTGAGGAGGGGATCATGCGCGTGATCGCTGGCCCCGAGAAGAAGACGCGCGTCATGTCTTCAAAGGAGCGTCTCATCACTGCCTATCACGAGATGGGCCACGCGATCGTCGGCCATTTCCTGGAGCACTCCGATCCCGTCCACAAGGTCTCGGTCATCTCGCGTGGGCAGGCCTTGGGCTACACGATCTCCATGCCCCAGGAAGACCGCTTCCTCACCACGCGCGCCGAGCTCAACGACACAATGGCGATGACCTTGGGTGGTCGCGCCGCAGAGGAGATCGTCTTCAACGAGATAACCACAGGTGCCTCCAACGACTTGGAGAAGGTTACGGCTACCGCCAAGCAGATGGTGATGCGCTTCGGCATGTCCGACAAGCTGGGGCCGCGCGTGTTCGGCCACGAGCACGGGCAACCCTTCCTCGGCCGCGAGTTCTCCACCGAGCCCGACTACTCCGACGAGATCGCCCGCGAGATCGACGATGAGGTGCGCCGCATCGTCGAGGCCGCCCACCATCGCGCCCAGACGATCCTCACCGAGCACAAGCAAGACCTAACCAAGATCTCCGAGATTCTTGTCAAGCGCGAGACGATCGAGAAGGAGGAGTTCCAAGCCTTGCTCGACGGTAAGGATGAGCTCGAAGTCTTTGGCGCCGAGGAGCCACCCGCGCCAGAGCTGCCGGTTCCGCCTGCCCAGGCTGATCGCCCGGGCCGTGAAGCCCCACGTCCCCTGCCGCGCCCCGGACTGGCGGGAGGCACCGCGGACATGCGCGGAGCCGATCCCGAGCCACCCTCCATCACCTGAGCTGACCCGGCAGGCTCTCGGTCCTCTCCGCGAGGGCGAATGGGCCATTCGCTCGGTTCGGACCCATCCCAGGCGTATGGCGCATAGGCTGGTGACTGTGCCCGGCTACCGCCTCATGGGGATCGTCAACGTCACTCCCGACTCATTCTCCGATGGCGGCCTGTTCCTGGACTCTGGTGCTGCGATCGCGCACGGCTTGGAGCTTGTCGAACAAGGGGCTGACATCTTGGATATCGGAGGAGAGTCCACGCGACCAGGTGCCGAGCCTGTCGGGACCGAGGAGGAGCTACGCAGGGTAGTTCCAGTCGTCGAGGCTTTGGCCCAGCGCAGCGGCAACGCACAGATCTCGATCGACACCTCTAAGGCTGCGGTCGCTCGCGCTGCGATTGCTGCTGGTGCGAGGCTCGTAAACGATGTCAGCGCTCTGCGCGCCGATCCTTCGATGGCGGAGGTCGTTGCCCACAGCGGAGTCGACTGTTGCCTGATGCACATGCTGGGCGAGCCGCGCACCATGCAACGGGCGGGCGGGCCTCGATATAGGGATGTCGTAGACGATGTCAAGGCATTTCTGGAGGAGCGTTTGGCGTTCGCAGTGGATCAGGGAATCGAGGAGTCTCACATCCTGCTCGATCCTGGCATCGGCTTCGGCAAGACCGTTGCCCACAACCTTGAGCTACTGCGCCGGCTCGACGAGCTCCTGTCCTTGGGGCGACCACTGCTCATCGGAACCTCACGCAAGAGCTTCCTTGGAGCGACAGACGCGTCTGAGCGACTACCTGGCACGATAGCCACGAACGTCATGGCCTTCGAGCGAGGGGCTAGCGTGTTCCGTGTCCACGACGTCGCGCCGGTGAGTGCCGCCTTGGCGGTGGTGGCTGCTACGTTTGGCCCCACGTGGACGGTGACCAGGACGACAAGTTGAGTGACGAGGAGCCTGCCGCGGAGGATGAGCGAGCCGCAGGAGACGAGCGTGAGCTTGAAGATCTTGAGGAACAGCCTGGGTACGAGGACGAGGGCGACGAGGACGATGAGGATAGGGAGGACGAGGAGGAGGGCTTCGAGACCGTCACGATCGAGATCTCGGGCCTCTCGCTCTACACCCACCACGGTGTCACAGAGGCTGAGCGGGAGATTGGTCAGCGCCTCTTGCTCGACCTGCGCCTCGACGTAGGTGAGACCGACGCCACCGTCACCGATCGAGTCGAGGACACGGTCGACTACGCCGAGGTTTGCCAGTTGGTCGCCTTGATCGCCCAACAGCGCTCCTACCGTACTTTGGAGCGCCTCTGCTCCGCGATCGCCGATCGCCTGCTCGGCGACTTCGATTTGGAAGGCGTTTGGGTCAAGGCCTCCAAGCCAGAGCCGCCGATCCCATTGCCTGTGGATGATGTCTCCGTGGAGGTTTGGCGCGAGGCGCGGGGGTAGCGCGATCGCCGAGCGCCCACCGGTGCTTGACAGATTAGTTAGCAGTCACTAATCTGCCGTTTCGTGGGCTACGTCCTGAGCTGGAACCGTATTTTGGAGCGCCGGTGATCTCCCGGCTTGCCGACCTTGCGGTGGGTCGCTCGCGGCGCATCCTGATCGTCTCGGGGATCGTGTTCCTAGTAGCCGCGGCAGTCGGTGCGCCGGTGGTCTCGATCCTCAAGAGCGAAAACTCCGATTTCCAGGACCCGGCATCCCAGAACCAGCAGGTCCTCAAGACGATCGAACACGCCACCGGTCAGACCGCCACATATGGCCTGGCGGCGCTCGTGCCGAGCAGCGGCGACGCGCGCTCGAACCTCGCCGCTCAGCGTGAGGGTGCCCACGTGGCCTCCTTGCTCGCGGTTCAGCCCGGCTTCCAGCGTGCGGTCGACTATCGATCCACGCACTTGCCCGAGTTGGTCTCTCGCGATGGACATCTCACATTGGTGTTGGCTGCGTTCGCCAATCGCGAAGACTCCACCCATGCCGTCGAACGCGTGCGAGCCCAGGTGGCCGGCAGCAGGGTCCGCTTTGGCGGCAACGACGTCGCCTTCGATGAGATCAACAAGACCACATCCTCGGACTTGCAACGGGCCGAGATGTTCGCCTTCCCGATCCTCTTGCTGCTCTCCTTCTGGGTGTTCCGGGGTCTCGTAGCGGCCGCTCTGCCCTTGCTGGTGGGGGGATTTGCGATCGTGCTCACCTTCATTCTCTTGCGCTTGATCGACCAGTTCGCCGGGATCTCGGTGTTCGCCGTCAACCTGGTCACAGGCATGGGCCTTGGGCTGGGGATCGACTACAGCCTGTTCGTGCTCGCCCGCTATCGAGAGGAGCTGGCTGGCGGGGCCGACACGCCGGCCGCCCTCTTGCGCACCTTGCAAACGGCTGGCCGTACTGTGCTCTACAGCTCGCTCACGGTTGCCGGTGCCTTGGCCTCGATGCTCGTCTTCCCGATTCGCTTCCTCTACTCGATGGGCGTCGGTGGCGCGATCGTGGCGCTCTCCGCGGGGGCGGTCTCCCTGCTGGTGCTTCCCGCGGTCTTGGTGGCGTTGGGCCCGCGCATCGACGCACTCTCTCCCGCTCGCTTGCAACGCAGCGCCGCGCGCACCGCCCAAGCCTCCGAGCAGGGTGGCTGGTACCGATTCGCGCGAGGAGTCATGCGCCGTCCAGGGCTGGTGGCCCTAGTGACAGCCGCAGTGCTGCTCCTCGCCGCTTTGCCGTCTTTGCGGATGGCACTCACGCCCGCCGACGCCCATGTCCTGCCAGCGGCCTCCGAAGCGCGTCAAGTCGCCGAAACCTTGACACGTGAGTTCCCGGTAGATGCCTCACAGACGATCACCATCGTCGCCCGCTCCGCGGGCCCGGCACCTTCAGGGCCGGGCCTTCTCAGCGGAGACGAGCCTGCAGCAAAGTCAGATGTCAAAGCCGTATCCGCGGTCACACCGCCAGTGGCCGCCATAGCTGCTCGTGCCCGCCAGATAGCCGGCGCCCAAGCTGCCGTGGCGCCGCCGCGCTACCTAGGCCGGAGCGTGTGGCAAGTCGAACTTCAGCCCAAGGGCGTGGAGGCCGCACGCGTTAACCAAGCGCTCGTCAAGAGATTGCGCACAATCGGTCCCGCGCCGGCCCTACTGGTCGGAGGAGCCACCGCCTGGTTCGTAGACCAGAAGGCGGCCATCTCTGCGCACCTGCCGCTTGCGCTCGCGATTCTCGCAGTGGTCACTGCTGGCTTCCTGTTCCTGATGACCGGTTCACTCATTCTGCCAGTCATGGCTTTGCTCATGAACCTGCTTACAGTTGCGGTCGCAGCCGGCCTGCTGGTGCTGATCTTCCAGGATGGTCACCTCGATAGCCTGTTCGGCTTCACCCCGATCGGTGGCCTGGAGGAGTCGAACCTCGTGCTCCTGTTCATCATCGCCTTCGCCTTGTCCACTGACTATGGCGTGTTCCTGTTCGGGCGCATCAAGGAGGCTCACGACGATGGCCGCGCGACACGCGATGCCGTCGCCTACGGCCTGGAGCGAACCGGGCGCTTGGTCACTGCGGCCGCACTCCTGTTCTGCGTGGCGCTTGGTGCGTTCTCGACATCTCACATCTTCTTCGTCAAGCAGCTCGGAGTCGGGGTACCGCTCGCCGTGGCGATTGACGCCACGATCGTCAGGGCCTTGCTTGTACCGGCCTTGATGGGACGGCTCGGGGAGCTAACTTGGTGGGCCCCGCGGCCCTTGCGGCGCCTGCACAGGCGCTTTGGCTTGAGCGAGGGCCCACTGCCAGAGGCCAGCGGGGCATAAGACCTATAGCGTTCTGTCGCAATGCCCCAGCGCAATGGCCTGCTCGGCCTAGGATCCAACGTCGGCGACCGGCGCGCCCATTTGCAGGCTGCGGTCGATGCGCTCACACTGATTGGCGTGCGCGTCACGTCTGCATCGTCTGTTTATGACACCGACCCGGTCGGCGAGGTGCTCGACCAGCCGAGCTTCCTGAATGCTTGCGTGCTCGTCGAGACGGAACTCGGCCCGCTTGAATTGCTCGACACGGCTAAGCATCTAGAGCGCGAGCTTGGGCGGCATTCCGAGAGCGTGCGTCACGGGCCGCGCCCGATCGACATTGACATTCTTCTGCTCGGCGACATTCAGTTCTCCGACGAGCGTATGACTTTGCCCCACGAGCAGGTGCTCTCGCGCCGCTTCGTGCTGATCCCCGCGCTAGAGCTCGACTTCATGCTGGCAACGCCTGACGGCACCCGCCTGTCGGACGCGCTCGCCGTTCTTGCAGTCAGCGAGGGCGTGCGTTGGGCAGGTCCGCCACTGTCGGTGTGAGATTTCAATGCCCCGGTAGGCCTAAAAACGACTTCGTGGTCGTCCATCCTCATTGTCGGGCGTCTTGCGCCAATAGGAAGGATCGCGTCGGACCGGCGTCTTACCTGCTGACCCGTTCATGCGGGTCTCGTACGACGTCAACGACCGTAGGGAGCCTTTCATGAAGACACCAACCACCGGCCTGATCGCCGTACTGGGCGCCTCCGCCCTGCTCGCAGCCGGCTGCGGTAGCTCGAAATCCTCGAGCTCCACTTCAGCCGCTTCCGCGTACCCAGCCGAAAGCGAAAAGACCACGACCACTGCCGCGGCCACCACTCCTGCGACGACGCCGGCTTCCAGCGGCGTGACGGTCACCGTCAAGCATGCATCCAAACTAGGCACGGTCCTCGCGGCGGGCCCCAAGAAGCTGACCGTCTACATGTTCGAGGGCGACAAAGGCGCTGCTTCCAGCTGTTCAGGTGCATGCGCCTCGGTGTGGCCGCCTGTCACGACCGGGGACGCTCCAACCGTCGTCGGCGCGGCGCACTCGGCCGACCTCGGCACGATCAAGCGCTCCGACGGCACCACCCAAGTCACCTACAAGGGACACCCGCTCTACTTCTTCGCGCGCGACAAAGACTCGGGCGACGCCTACGGTCAGGGAGTGAATGGCTTTGGCGCCGACTGGTACGTGCTCACCCCAAGCGGCGCCAAGGTGGATGACGATTGAGGCGCTCCACGGATTGCGCTCTACGCGCTGAGAGGGCTCGGGCGGATCCGCCCTCTTTGCACGAGGTGCCGCACGAATCCTGAGGGCCAAGAAAAGGCTCCGGGGACGGGGCGGGTCGTCATTGGGGGAGGCTGGCTCCCCAGGCGATCCGTCCCGACTTGTTGTGATCCGTACGACTAACGCTGTGGGCGACTAGCAGTGGCTCGCCGGCGGCTCGGGTGCGGTTAGTGCACCACGATCTTGCCGCGCATGCCTTCAGAAGCGTGGATCGTGCAACGGTAGTTGAAAGTGCCGGCTCTAGTGAAGCGCACGCTGAACGAGCCTTTGGTCATCGTTTTCGATTTGAAGCCGCTGCCAGTCACGTTGTGTTCAACGCCTTTGTCCTCCCACAACCAGCTCACCGTGTCGCCACGTTTGATGCTCAGAGTGCCTGGGTGGAACCTGATGTTCTTGAGCGCCACCGAGTGCACGCTTGCGGCATGACCGCCTGAAGCCAGTGCCGGAATCGTTGTGCCCGTCGCGACGGCAAGCGTCGCGAGCACGCTGGCAAATGTTCTTGCTCTCATCGTTCTTGCTCCTCTCTGCGGGATCTTCCCCATGCTGTCGCTAACAGCACAGACGCCATGCAGGCCACGGACCTTCCCGCGGTCAGGCAGGGTGCAGTTTCTCGCTACCCCAGCTGGCGAGGCTCAAAAGCGTGCGAGCGCCCACACCGCGTCCAGCCATCACACACAGGTGGCCGTCACGCTGCCAGGTCACCACTGTTGCGCCATCGTGGCTGAGTAGCCGGTAGGACACCCCCCAACGACGCACAATCGTTCCTCCGCTTGTTGCCGGAGCGCTGCCGGAGGCAATCGCATAGCCGACCTGGCGGCCTTTGTTGTCGGTGTAGAACACGGTTGTCACCGTCCGTCCGGCGATTCGGTCACTACGTGTACCGCTACTGCGCCATCCAAAACGCTCCTTCCAGTAGGGGAAGGGCACCCCGTCTACCGCCACCGTCAATTGTGAGCGATGCTGCTCATTCTCTACCGGAGCCGGTCCTTTTGCCTGGCTCAACGCGAGCACGGCCGCTTGCTGCACGTTCAGCTTCGAGGGCCCAGGATGGCTGTGTCCTCCGAGCAGGCCGATCGCGATAAGCACGACGATCAGAGTCGCCGCGCCCATCGCCGCAATGCCAAGGCGCGGCATGCTCAGCCAGGGACGACGGGACGTGCGTCGGTGTTGGGAGCCGGACTGCTCTGCACGCTCACTGGGAGTGAGCATCGCCTCGACACGCTGGTGCAGCGACTCCGGGGCTCGCACGTCCACTGAAGTCATCAGGTCGACCACGCGCTGTTGCTCGGCCAGCGCTGCCTGCAACTCCTTTGAGTCGCACACCCGCGCGAGCGCCTGTTCGCGGCGCTTCCCGGTCAGTGCGTGGTCGGCCAACGCAGCCAGCTCGATTTCTGTATCTCTCGGCAATTCGATCATAGGTGTCCCTGCTCAGCAAGACGCTCGCGTGAGGTCGTCCCTTCCCGTGCCGGCGAGAACTTCCTCGCTGCATCCTGACGCTCTGAGGAGTCGCCGCGCTCCTGCACCCCCGCTGTGGGTGTTTTCACCGACGTTCCTCCCAAACTCCTAGCGTCATCGATTTGTGGCTCGTCGGTGAGTTGGCGGGCTACCTGACGCCGTGCCCTGAATAGGCGCGTTGTGATCGTCGCCTCCTTCGTTCCAAGCGCTCCAGCCGCTTCGCGGTAGGACAGACCGAGAATATCCACGGCCACTAGTGCGAGGCGGAAGTCCTCGGGAAGCTGAGCCACCGCCGCATACAGCTCTTGGACGTCCAAAGCGCTTTCCGGCTGTGAAGTCGGTTGTGGGTCGGCCGCCACCACATCCTCTAGCGATGCACCCGTCTGCGGCCGGCGCGAAGCCGTGCGCCGCGAGCTGAAGAACGTGTTGCGTAGAACTCGCATCAGGTATGCCAGCTCGTCGTCTCCGCGTAGCGTCCGCGGCTTTGCCAGTACACGCGCGAACGTGTCCTGCACGAGATCCTCAGCATCCTCCTTGGAGCCGCACAGTGCCCACGCCGCGCGATACAAGCGGTCGATGTGTCGGGTAAGCGACTGCGGGTCCAGGGCGCGCATGGGGTTTGGTGATCGCTCGAGCTCCGCAAACGGCGGCGGGGCCCGGGTGAGCCGATCTTGCGACTGTAGCGCCCCTGGCGCTCTTGGTGTGAGCGAATCGGAGACGCGTGCGATCGCTTGGGAAGGATCGCCGCTTGGCGGCGTCCTTGACGAATGAGGCGCGACGCGTGGCGGTTTGGGTCCGTGGCGGTCGGGGTTCCGGGGAGCCGGCGCCTCTTGGGAGGACGCTTGAACTTCAAGGGAAAGGTGGGCTGAGATCGTGAGGTTGCATTGGCGCTACGTACTACTGGTGGCGGTGCTCGGTCTCGCGGCCGCTGTGCTGCCAGCGATCGCGAGCTCGGAAACGAGTCCATCGATTGAAGCGACCAATACGCCGGGGAGTGGTCTCTACGCCGAAGAACACCACTCGTGGACGCCGTCGCAGGTATCCGTACTGGCCGGCGGAGTCGTCACGTTCAGCAACTCTTCAGAAGTGCCGCATGGGATCGAATGGCGTAGTGCGCTGAAGCCGACTTGTGAAGAAGGCGCGGGCAAGGTGCCTGTTGGCACGACTCCCACTGTGTCTGGGACGAAATGGAGCGGCGCCTGCACGTTCTCCCAGGCCGGTACTTACACGTTCTATTGCACTGTGCACGGACCGGAAATGACCGGCACGGTCACCGTTGGCTCCAATGGGGCAACCACGGTCACCACGACTACAACTCCGACCGCCTCCACCCCTACTACCACGCCTGCTCCCAAAGTCGAAGCCCCGGTCGGTTCGCCATTCAACGGCGCGCCGTCGTTGCATGCCAATCAGCACGGTACGTCCGTGCGCGGCTCGCTCAAGATATCCCAGGCCGGTGCCGGCGGCCGCCTCGAAGTCGACCTGCTTGCCAACGGCGCAACGCTCGAGGGGGCCATGCACAGCAAGCGTGTGACGGTTGGCCGGCTCCTGCGCAGCTCTGTGCGAGCCGGTCTCCTCCCCTTCGTGGTGAAGCTCGATGCGAAGTCCAGACACGCTCTGAGCCGCCGTCGTCGCCTTGCCTTGACCGTGAGGTTCGTGCTCATCCCGCTCAACGGCAAACCCACAACGCTCATACGAACAGTGGCCTTGCACGGCTGAAAGAGGGGACACAAGATGAGGACACGCAAGCGCTACCTACTCCTATTTACCTCGCTGGCACTCGCTGTCGCGGGGCTGCCAGCTCTCGCGAGCTCGGCCGGCCCCTCTATCGAAGCGGTCAACTCCGGCCTCTACAGCCACTATTGGTCGCCCACCCAGGTCTCCGTTGGGACTGGAGGCACCGTCACGCTGAGTAACTCGACCGAAGTGCCGCATGGGATCGAATGGCGTAGTGCGCTGAAGCCGACTTGTGAAGAAGGCGCGGGCAAGGTGCCTGTTGGCACGACTCCCACTGTGTCTGGGACGAAATGGAGCGGCGCCTGCACGTTCTCCCAGGCCGGTACTTACACGTTCTATTGCACAGTGCACGGACCGGAAATGACCGGCACGATCACCGTCAAGAATCCCGGAGAACCGGTCGCGACCAGCGAACCGGCGACAGCGGTTACCGAAACAGGCGCCACGCTCCACGGTACGGTCAACCCGGAAGGCCACGAAACCACTTACTTCTTCAACTACGGTCTCACCACGAACTACGGAAGTACCGTTCCCGCAACCGCAAAGAAACTGACATCTCCCATTGGTACCGAAAGCATCTCGGAACCGCTGAGTGGGCTCACCCCAGGTACTACCTATCACTTCCAGCTGGTCGCCCAAAACTCCTCGGGTACGGTTCACGGTGCCGATCAGACATTCACCACCGCCTCACCGCCCGGCGCTCCGATCGCCACCACGGGTGTAGCGACGGCCGTGAGCGAAACCTCGGCAACGCTCAAAGGCACCGTCAATCCCGACGGCCTGTCGACCCAATACCTCTTCGAATGGGGCCTTACGACGAGCTATGGACAGCTCACGAGTGAACTACTCGCCGGAGAAGACCACTCGGGGCACGCCGAGTCAGCCACCCTTACCGGTCTCCTACCGGGAACCGTCTACCACTTCAAGCTAATCGCACGCAACGGCTTAGGTCCCTCGACCGGGGTTGATGGTCAATTCACGACGACCTCGCCCCCACTGGTGCCGCCACCCTCACCACCGACGACAGCCCCCGAACTTGGGGGCACCACCACATTGCCGCCAATCGTCCCGCCGGCCTCGACCTTGCCTCCCGCGCCCGAAGGCACACCGGTGTTGGGCTCGCCCTTGGTGGCGAGTTCGCTCAAGCTCACCGTCCCACACCACGGCTCCTCAGTACACGTCTCGGTGCAGGTCGCTAAGACGGGAGCAGGTGGGCGTCTCGAGATCGAACTGCTTGCCAAGGGCGCTCTGCTCGGAAAGGGCTCCGGCTCCAAGCAGGTCGTGGTTGGGCGCCTCACCCGGCAGTCGGTGGTCTCCGGTGGCCTCTCCCTAACAGTTGCCTTTAACTCGCGCGTCAAGCATGCGCTCGCACGTCATCACTCGCTGCCTCTCACAGTCAAGATCACGTTTGTGCCTTCTCATGGCACAGCGCAGACAATCACACGGAGCGTAACGCTGCGCTCGTAGTGGCGGTGCAGTCTGGGATAGATGTACGCGACGAGCGAGCGCGAGGCCGGCGCGTTAAGCCGCTGCCGGCGTTGGCAACCACTCCGCCGGCAATGTGCCTGGAGGGGCTTCGCCCGCCTGGGGCTCGAACCAGCGCATAAGACCGTGGGCGGGGCGGCCGTCGATTAGTGGGCGCACGTCCGCGATCGTCATCAGCAGGCGGATCGAGCTTCCGATCTGCAGGTCCGCGGCGTTTGGCTCCTCGCCACCGAGTACTCCGTCGGCAATCCAAGCGTCGATGTGGTCCAGCTGGGCCGGTAGCGCTGCAAGGTCCGCCTTCGCTTTCTCATCCTGCGCCTGGTTGCGGTGGGCCATCAGCTTTGCCGTCAACGGCAGCGCGGGACGTAGCAGCGCGCGCGGGAGCGGCAGCTTCGCGTCGGCCGCGTAGCTCTCCATGCACTTCGAGTTGCGCAAAAAGGCCGCGTCAAGGATGCGTCGCGGTACCGCTTGCAGTACCTCATCGCCCCAGCGCTCTGCCTCCAACACGCGTGCACGCGCAACGGCGTCCGACAGCGGCGGCAGCAGCGAAGGCTCAGGTGCAAGCGTGTCCAAGCGACGCATGATCGTGCGCGAGCCTGCCAGTCGCTCACCGTCAATGCGCAGCCCGGGCACCGTCGTCCCGCCGTAGCGCAACGGACCCCACGCAAGCTGGGTTAGCGGCAACAGATCGATGCGCTTGTACTCGATCGACTTCAGCCTAAGTGCGACCTCCACGGCCGCGCAAGGATGGGAGCCGGGCACTGTGTAGAGCTTCACGTTCACGTGTCGCAGCATAGGCCCATTGCTCCCCTTCGTGCGTCCTGGCTGGCTCGCCGGCCAGGACGCAGGCAAGAAATTCGGCGGGCGTCAGTGCAGCAAAGGCGCGCTAAGCCCATAATCCCCCGCCATGCTGCTTGTCGTCGACGTAGGCAACACCCAAACCCACTTCGGCACTTTCCGCGGTGAGGAGCTCGTCGAGCACTGGCGTTTCGCCACCGTACGCGAGTCGACCGCTGACCAGCTCGGCGCTGCGCTTGGCAATCTCCTAGAGCTGCGCGGTGTCTCCTTCGCGGATCTCTCCGGCTCGATCATCTCCTCGACCGTGCCCCACCTTGAGCCCGAATGGACGGCGATGGCCAAGCGCTACCTTGGCCACGACATGCTTGTCGTCGGCCCAGGCCTGAAGACCGGCATGCCGATCCGCTACGACAACCCGCGCGAGATCGGCGCTGACCGCTTGGTCAACGCTGTTGCTCTGCGCGCCCGCTTTGGGGGTCCCGCCGTCTGTGTCGACTTCGGCACAGCTACCACCTTCGACGTTGTCTCCGCTGCCGGCGAGTACGTCGGAGGTTCGCTCATGACCGGTATTGAGATTTCCTTGGACGCGCTCACTGAGCGCGGTGCGCGTCTACCCAAGGTTGAGCTGGCTCCGCCCAAATCGGTGATCGCCAAGAACACGATTGACGCGATCCGCTCCGGTGTCGTCTACGGCTATGCCGGCGCCATCGATGCGATCCTGCGTCGCCTGTTCGACGAGCTGGGCGTACGAGCCGACGTCATCGCCACAGGTGGCCTATCGAGCCTGGTTGTCCCCTTTACCGAGGAGATTCACCAGGTAGATGATCTTCTGACCCTAACTGGCCTGCGTCTTATCAACGACTTGAACGCTGCGTAGCGCTCCCCATAATGGGCTCATGGCAACTGAGGCCCTTCTTACAGATCGGTGGGAGCTAGGGCCGCTCACGGTTCCCAACCGCGTCATGCTTGCCCCGCTGGCCGGCATTGGCAACTGGTTCGTGCGCCTCCAGGCCAAGCGCCATGGTGCTGGCCTCGCGGTCTCAGAGATGCTCTCCTCGCACGCCATCTTCCACGGCAACGAGCGCACCTGTGTAGAGATGCTGCGCATCGACCCGCGGGAGCGGGAAGTGTGGCGTGGCATGGGGGAGGGCAATGACGGCGCGAGCGCGACAGGACTTGTCTCGATCCAACTGTTCGGCCAGGATCCCGAAGTTATGCGAGTGGCGGCGAAGGCCGTCGCGCAAGCCGGCGCGGACGCCATCGACCTCAACATGGGCTGTCCCGTGCCCAAGGTCTGCAAGACCGGCGCTGGCGCTGCCTTGCTCGATGACCCTGACGTGGCGGTCGCCGTCGCGCGTGCCGCACGTCTCGGCAGCGGCCTGCCCGTCACCGTAAAGCTGCGCTCAGGCAGGCGTCCCGGCGACACAAGTGGCTTTGTCTTGGCCCATCGCCTCGTCCGGGAGGCGGGTGTCGCGGCGATCGCGTTCCATCCACGCTCGGCCGCGGTTCACCACAAAGGCGTGCCTGACTATGCGCTCGCGACGCGCTTGGCTGCCAGCTTGGACGCGCCGGTCATCCTTACCGGCGGCCTGCACGACACCGAGTCCACGCTCTCCGCCTTCCATCAAACCGGCGCCACTGCCGTCATGCTCGCGCGCGGATCGCTCGGCAACCCGTGGCTGTTCGAACGCCTGCTTGGCCTCCGCGAGGACGATCCGACGCGCCAGGAGGTGCTCGCCGAGCTCGACTGGACGATCGATCGAGCCGTCGAGCATCTCGGGCTAGCTCGTGCCGCTCGCTACCTGCGAAAGTTCTACCCTTGGTACGTCGCTCGCCTGGGTCTCGACCGGGCTCACGCGAAGGCTTTGGGTGAGTCCCTGCAAAGAGCCGCCACGTTGGATGACGCTCGCTATACTGCTGCGCTCGCCGCGCTCCCAAGAGCGGTCGTACCTGCCTGAAACGGCAGGGTTTTTCATCACTCCAAGCCAACCCGCGGAGCAATCCCCGCTCATCTCGCATGCCGAAGGACGTCATCCTCACTCCCGAAGGGCTCTCCAAGCTTCAGGACGAGCTCGACCTGCTCTCCACGGCCAAGCGCCGTGAGGTGGCTCAACGCATCAAGGAGGCGCGCGAGTTCGGCGATATCGCCGAGAACGCCGAGTACGACGACGCCAAGAATGAGCAGGCCATGCTTGAGAGTCGCATCGCCACGCTGCAGGAGAAGCTGCGGATGGCGTCCGTCATCGAGGCCAGCGAGATCTCGACCGACGTCGTCGGCGTGGGCTCGGTCGTCCATGTCAAGGACGAGAAGACCGGCAAGTCAGTGAAGTACACGATTGTCGGCTCTGCCGAGGCGAACCCCGAGGAGGCCAAGCTCTCCAACGAGTCTCCCGTAGGGCGGGCCTTGATCGGACACAAGCGCAACGATGTCGTCGCCGTTCAGGTCCCACGCGGTCCCGCCCGCAAGCTCAAGATCACGAAGATCGACGTCGGGCTCACGTAGGCTCCTCGCTTGTGAGCGAGAACGAGAGCGAGGACGAGCAGGCAGCCGGTACTCCGCAAGGAGATGTCCCGCACGCGGGCGAGGGCACAGGCAAGCGCCCTGGGGCCGGTGAGGTGGATCACTCTGACGACGGTGCCCCACGCGTGCGCGCGAGTCACGCCGTTGGGGAGCAGACAGTTCACGACGCGAGTGATGCTGATGGGGGGCGCACAGCTCACGGCCTCCCTGAGCTGATTGCCGAGCGCCGCGCCAAGGCGGAGCGCTTGCGCGAGGAGGGAGCGGCGCTCGCGCCCTACTCCTTCCCCGGCGTCGAGCCGATCGCCGGTGTACGTGCGGCCTATGAGCACCTAGAGGTGGCCGAGGAGACCGATGACCTCCACCGGGTGGCCGGTCGTATCGCGGCGCGACGAGGCGCCGGCAAGGCCGCCTTTCTCGACCTGGTTGATCGCAGCGGCAAGATCCAGCTGCACGCGCGCGCCGACGTGCTCGGTGCCGAAGCCTTCAAGCAGCTGCTCTCGCTCGACTTGGGGGACTTGCTCGGCGTTGATGGTGCTCCACTGCGCTCGCGCCATGGTGAGCTGACCCTGCGCGTGGATAGCTTCCAGATACTCGGTAAGGCTTTGCGCCCGCCGCCCGATAAGCACGCGGGCTTGACCGACGTCGAGACGCGCCAGCGCCGCCGCGAGCTTGACCTGATCGCAAACGAGGAGGCCCGCAAACTGTTCGCCGACCGTGCCCGCATCGTCTCCGCGATAAGGGCCTACCTCGACGGCGAGGGCTTTCTTGAGGTCGAGACGCCCGTCCTGCAGCCGCTCTACGGAGGCGCGATGGCGCGACCGTTCACGACCCACCACAACGCGCTCGACCGCGACCTCTACCTGCGTATCGCCACCGAGCTCTACCTCAAGCGCCTGATCGTGGGTGGACTCGAGCGCGTGTACGAGATGGGCAAGAACTTCCGCAACGAGGGCCTCTCTACCAAGCACAACCCCGAGTTCACGGTGGTCGAGTGGTACGAGGCCTACGCCGACTATGCCAGCGAGGCATTGCGCCTGGAGCAGATGGTCGCGAGAGCCGCGGCCGCCGTTGCGTATGAAGGGGAGCTCGATTTCGCGTCGCCGTGGCGGCGGATTCGCTTCGTCGAGGCGATCGCGCAGGCAACCGGCATCGACCTGCTAACCCACCGCGACGCTCCGTCGCTGGCGGCGGCCATAGCCGAGCAGGGCCTGGCGCTGCCGACAGGGGACCGCAGCTGGCCGCAGCTGGCCGACGACCTGCTCTCAAAGTACGTGGAGCCAACGCTCGTCCAACCCACGTTCGTGCTCGACTATCCGATCGAGCTCTCGCCGCTCGCGCGTGCCCATCGCGACGATGAGCGTCTGGCCGAGCGTTGGGAGGCGTTCGCCGGCGGTATGGAGATTGCCAACGCCTTCTCCGAGCTCACCGATCCCGACGAGCAGCGCGACCGCTTTGAGGCCCAGGCGCGTCTGGCTCTGGCAGGCGACGAGGAGACCCAGCCCCACGACGAGTTGTTCCTAGAGGCCTTGGAGCATGGCATGCCGCCCACAGGTGGGGTCGGCTTGGGGATCGACCGGCTCGTGATGCTGCTCACCGGTCAGTCTTCGATCCGCGAGGTAGTGCTGTTCCCAGCGATGCGCAACTAGCGTTCGCGCACGGGTCTATTACTGCATATACCCCAGCGACGCGAGGGCGGCGCCTGAGGCGGGATAGCCGGTTGGTAGACTGCCTGAAAGGCGCCGATAGGGACCGCAAGGCGTGCGGCACCCGCGGAGAGGCTCCGCCCTCACAGGAAGGAAGCACCCATGTTCGAGCGATTTACAGAACGGGCCCGGCAGGTGGTCGTTCTCGCGCAGGAGGAGGCGCGCACGCTCAAGCACAACTACATCGGCACGGAGCACATCCTGCTCGGGCTTTTGCGCGAGGAGGAGGGTCTTGCCGCGCGCGTTTTGGAGAGCCTTGACATCACCGTCGAGCGTGTCCGTGCCCAAGTGGTACGCATCGTCGGCTCCGGTGAGGAGGTCACCTCAGGGCAGATCCCCTTCACGCCACGCGCCAAGAAGGTCTTGGAGCTGGCCCTGCGCGAGGCTTTGAGCCTTGGCCACAACTACATTGGCACGGAGCACATCCTGCTTGGGCTCGTGCGCGAGAACGAGGGTGTTGCCGCGCGCATCCTGCTCGACTTTGATGCCGACTCGGAGAAGATCCGCAACGAGGTGATCCGCATGCTCTCCGGTCCTGGCGGGCGCCGCCAGGGAGCGGGCGCGGGTGCTGGCTCTGGCTCTGGTCCTGGCGAGGGCAAGAAGTCTTCCAAGCTGCTGGACCAGTTCGGGCGCAATTTGACCAAGCTGGCCGCCGACGGCAAGCTCGACCCTGTCGTCGGGCGCGAGACCGAGATCGAGAGGATCATGCAGATCCTCTCACGGCGCACCAAGAACAACCCGGTCCTGATCGGTGAGCCCGGCGTAGGCAAGACGGCCGTGGTCGAGGGCTTGGCTCAGCGCATCATCAACTCCGACGTGCCCGAGCTGCTCAAGAACAAGCAGATCTACACACTCGATCTGGCTGCCTTGGTGGCTGGCTCTAAGTACAGGGGCGAGTTCGAGGAGCGCCTGAAGAAGGTGATGAAGGAGATCACCCAGCGTGGGGACATCATCCTGTTCATCGACGAGCTTCACAACCTCGTTGGTGCGGGTGCCGCCGAGGGCGCGATCGACGCTGCCTCGATCCTCAAGCCGGCCTTGGCTCGAGGCGAGCTGCAGACGATTGGCGCGACCACTTTGGATGAGTACCGCAAGTACCTGGAGCGCGACTCGGCTTTGGAGCGTCGCTTCCAGCAGATCCGCGTCGAGGAGCCGACGATCGAGCAGACCGTCGAGATCCTCAGGGGCTTGCGCGACCGCTACGAGCAACACCACAAGGTTCAGATCACCGACGAGGCCTTGCAGGCCGCGGCGGATCTTGCCTACCGCTACATCTCAGACCGCTTCCTGCCCGACAAGGCGATCGACCTGATCGACGAGGGCGCCTCGAGGATGCGGATGAAGTCGCTTACCTCCCCGCCAGCCAACCGTGAGTTCGAAGAGGAGATCGAATCCACGCGTCGCGAAAAGGAGCAGGCGATCGAGAACCAAGAATTCGAGAAGGCGGCTGCTCTGCGCGACCAGGAGCGCAAGCTCGCTGGCAAGAAGCGGGAGCTTGAGGAAGAGTGGGAGTCTGGTGAGTCTGTTGAGCGTCCTGCGATCGGCGAGGAGGAGATCGCCGACATCGTCTCCATGTGGACCGGCATTCCAGTTTTCAAGTTGACCGAGGCCGAGACCCAGAAGCTGATGCGTATGGAGGAGGAACTACACAAGCGCGTCATCGGTCAGCACCCTGCGATCGAGGTCATCTCCAAGGCGATCCGTCGCTCGCGTGCGGGCCTGAAGGACCCCAAGCGCCCGACCGGCTCGTTCATCTTCCTCGGTCCTTCTGGCGTGGGCAAGACCGAGCTGGCCCGTACTTTGGCCGAATTCCTCTTCGGCGACGACGAAGCGATGATCAGGATCGACATGTCCGAGTACATGGAGAAGCACGCTGTCTCGCGTCTAGTCGGCTCTCCTCCGGGCTACATCGGCTACGACGAGGGCGGTCAACTGACCGAGGCCGTGCGACGCAAGCCCTACTCGGTCTTGCTCTTGGATGAGATCGAGAAGGCCCATCCGGACGTATTCAACATCCTCCTGCAGATTCTCGAGGATGGTCGCTTGACGGACGCTCAGGGCCGCACGGTCGACTTCAGGCACGCGATCGTGATCATGACTTCGAACATCGGGGCGGCTGAGATTGCGCGCAACACACCGCTCGGATTCGCCGTGTCTGAGGACGAGACCGGGATCACTTATGACGACATGAAGAACCGGATCATGGGCGAGCTCAAGAAGGTGTTCCGCCCTGAGTTCCTCAACCGCATCGACGACGTGATCGTCTTCCACAAGTTGCAGAAGGAGGAGATCCGCCAGATCGTGGAGTTGCTCCTGGTGCGCATCCGCGAGTCGATGGCCGAACGCGAGCTGCAACTGGAGCTGACCGATCCCGCCAAGGACCTACTCGTCGACAAGGGCTGGGACCCGGCGATGGGGGCCCGTCCGCTACGTCGCGCAATCCAGCGCTACATCGAGGATCCATTGGCCGATTTCGTCCTGCGTGAGCAGCTCACACCTGGCGCCACGGTCGTCGTAGACCCAGCCCCTGAGGGCGAAGAGGGTGAGGTGCGACTCAGGATCGTCAAGCCCAAGAAGCAGAAGACCCCTGTGGGCGTAGGTGCCGGCGGCGGTGAGCCTGAGCCGGGCGCCGAGCTTCCGGTGGATGAGGGCGAGCCGCACGACGAGTCTCCGGCCGAGTCCTAGGCCGGGGCGACGCTGAGCACTCCGCCTCGCACAGGCGACAGCATGTCCGCGCGGGTGAGGGTCACGCGGATGGTCGTCGAGGACTGGCCGGACGTGGCGCGCATCTTCGAGCAGGGCATCGCGACGGGCAACGCCACCTTCGAGCACCAGGTTCCAAGCTGGGAGCAATGGTCGGCCGCACGCTCGCCTGAGCCGCGTCTCGTCATACGCGATGCTTCTGGAGTGATCGGTTGGGCTGCTCTGAGCCCTGTATCGGGGCGTCATGTCTATCGCGGTGTAGGCGCCGTCAGTATCTACGTCGACCTTGCGTATGCGGGGCGTGGGGTTGGAACTGCCCTCTTGGCTGAGCTCATTCAAACGGCGGAGCGGGCCGGCTTCTGGACTCTCCAGGCGGGGATCTTTCCCGAGAATGCCGCTTCGATTGCCCTCCACGAAGGCCTTGGTTTCCGCGTTGTTGGTACCCACGAGCGGATCGGCCAGATGCCTGACGGGCGCTGGCGTGATGTGGTCTTGTACGAGCGCCGTAGCGAGGTGGTAGGCCAGGGCTAGCGGGTGGCTGGCCTTCTTTGGGGAGGAACGCCGGCCCCGTCTTTGTCGGGTGGTGCTTCGTGAGTTTGCTTCGGGCTCTACGAGTCTTGCCTCGGGTGTTGGTTCAGCATATTGGTGTGCTCTACGCGCGCGCGTAAGGTGCCGTCGGGGGTGAAGCGTAGGGTGGGTTGATGGCTCGCCCCCAGACGATTCACATCTGCTCGCAATGCGGTCTGCAGTCGGCGCAATGGCACGGTCAGTGCCCAGGTTGCGCCGCCTGGAACACGCTTGTGGAGGAGCGCTCGGCTGTGGGCAGCGTGGATCGAAACGGCATGCCTGGTGCGCGCGCACGCGCGGGGGGGCGGACGCCGGGAACGCCGCTCGTGCCGCTATCCCAGGTAGCCGCCGCACCGATGTCGCGCCTGCAGACCGGTATCGGCGAGCTCGACAGGGTGCTCGGCGGTGGGCTTGTACCCGGGTCGCTCGTCCTGCTCGGAGGCTCGCCGGGGATCGGCAAGTCGACATTGACCAACATGGCGCTCGGCAACATCGCCGGAGCAGGACACAAGACGCTGTATGTGAGCGGCGAGGAGTCCGCTGAGCAGGTCAGGCTGCGTGCCGAGCGGCTCTCGCCAAGCGCCTTGGAGGTGCCGGTGCTCGCCGAGACGGACCTCGATGTGGTGCTCGATGTGATTGCCACACACGCTCCTAGTGTGTGTGTGATCGACTCGGTCCAGACCCTACGATCGGGTGAGCTCTCAGGTGCTCCAGGCGCAGTGGGACAGGTGCGCGAGGTGGCGGCGCGAATCATGGACCTGGCCAAGGCCCGCTCGATCGCCGTCGTGCTCGTGGGGCACGTCACCAAGGACGGCGCTTTGGCCGGTCCGCGGGTGCTCGAGCACCTGGTTGACTGCGTCTTGCAGTTCGAGGGCGAGCGCGAGCGCCCCTATCGCGAGCTGAGGGCATTGAAGAACCGCTTTGGCTCCACCAACGAGGCTGGTCTGTTCGAGATGCGCCAAGGCGGTCTAGTCGAGGTGCTTGATGCCTCGGCTCGTTTCGTGGCCGAGGCGACGCGGGCTCCTGGCAGCGTTGTGCTCGCGGCGATGGAGGGCTCGCGGCCCTTGCTTGTAGAGGTGCAGGCCTTGGTGGCTCCCTCGGAGCTCGAGCAGCCGCGCCGGGTTGTGTCCGGACTGGATCGCAACAGGCTCGCCTTGGTGCTCGCGATCCTCGGTCGCCATGGAGGTATCGGCGTCGGCGGGAGTGATGTGTTCGTGAACGTGGTCGGTGGCGTAAGGGTGGACGAGCCCGGGGTGGATCTCGCAATCGCGCTCGCCGTGGCCTCTGCCGCGCGTGGAGTGGCCTTGAGCGGTTCGCCGTGCGGATGCTTCGGCGAGCTTGGTCTCACCGGCGAGCTGCGCTGGGTGGGCCACCCCGAGCGGCGGCTCGCAGAGGCCTCTAGACACGGTCTAGCGGGGGTGCACGCCCCCACGGGTAGCGGCGGAGAAGCGCGTGAGGCGTCCACTTTGCGTGAAGCGCTCACTGTTGCGCTCCCGGCCGCTGCACGCCGTCCGGCGCGGGCCGCCTGACTCCAAATTCGCGTTTTCCTTCCCGCAGAGCGGGGGCTGGCTGATTCGTACCTTCCGAACAGGGTAGGCAGGCGATAAAAAAAGGCTAAATGCCCTAGAATGGCCAGTTGTGGCCTCACGATCCGGTGAAGAATTCGACACGGACGCGCGACCCGAGCCAGGGCTAGTCAGAGCCCTCGAGATGGTTGCTCCCGGTACAGCCTTGCGGGAGGGGATCGAGAGTATTCTCCACGCTCGCACGGGCGGCTTGATCGTGATCGGCGACCCTGAAGAGCTCAGCTTCCTCTTCTCGGGCGGCATCAAGCTCGAAATCGACTACACCCCAGCCTTTCTCTACCAGGTAGCCAAGATGGACGGGGCGATTATCCTTAACACCAACGCGACCAAGATCGCCATGGCCAACGTCCAGCTGATGCCGGACCCGACGATCCTCTCGCATGAGACGGGCACTCGCCACCGCACTGCCGAACGCGTCTCCAAGCAAACCGACGCGCTCGTGATCGCGGTATCCCAGCGTCGCGAGGTTGTCTCGCTTTACGTGGACGGGATTAAGTACATCCTCCAAGACATCACGGTCGTGCTCTCCAAGGCCAACCAAGCATTGGCCACGCTCGACAAGTACCGCCAGCGCCTTGACCAAGTCTCCACCCGCCTTACGGCTTTGGAGTTCGAGGGGGGCGTGACCTTGCACGACGTGCTCACTGTCTTGCAGCGCTCAGAGCTAGTGACGAGGATGGCGGTTGAGATCGAGCGCTACATCGTTGAGCTCGGTAGCGAGGGACGGCTGATCGAGATGCAATTGGAGGAGACGATCCTTGGCACCACGGCCGAGAAGGCTGCCTTGGTGCAGGATTACTTGGCCGACTACTCCGACGAGGCATTTGCCTCCGCCCTTGACCAGGTCGGGCGTCTTGCGCACCAGGATCTACTCGACTTCGGCCGTCTTGCGGAGCTACTCGGCTATGACCGCAAGCTCAACACGCTCGACTATCCCGTCTCCCCACGTGGCCACCGCATCTTGGGACGCATCCCACGTCTGCCCAAGTTGGTCGTAACTCAAATCGTGAATGAGTTCGGCGGCCTGGACGAGCTCCTGGCAGCTACCGACGCTGAGCTCGAGGGGGTCGAGGGAGTGGGGGAGATAAGGGCGAAGGACATCCGCGAGGGTCTGCGCCGCCTGCAGGAGATCAATCTCGTGGACCGCTACCTACAGACTTGACACATAGCCGGTCCCATGCCGGCGCAACATGGCCGGCCCCATTGCCGGCGCGACGAAGGAGGACACCATCCCCGCAACAATCGAAGACGCAACATCGTTCATCGAGGAGCTCGAGGCCACCCGCGAGGTGGAGTGCATCGAGTTCGAGCTCGGCGACCACGTCGTGTACCCCCATCACGGCGCGGGCAAGGTGCTCAGCAAGGAGGACATGGAGGTGCTTGGCACCACACGTGAGTACCTCACGATAAAGATCCTCCACAACGACATGACCGTTAAGGTCCCCACCGAGAACGCGGCCCTTGCGGGCCTGCGCCGGGTGATCGACGAGGAGACGGTCCAGAAGGTCCTGGCAGTGCTGCGGGCGGAGGTGTCGGAGATGCCAAAGAACTGGAACCGACGCTTTAAGCACAACCGCGACAAGATCAAGACAGGCGACATTTACGAGCTCGCCGAGGTTGTGCGCAACCTCGCCCTACGCGAGAGCGAGAAGGGTCTGTCTACCGGTGAGAAGCAGATGTTCACGCGTGCAAAGAAGATTCTTGCCTCCGAGCTCATGTACGCGCTCGACAAGGACGAGGACGAGGCTGAGAGCTATCTCGACGAGCTTCTGGCGACCTCCGCCTCGAGCCAGCTCGCGGTCGCCGGCAAGTAGCGGGCTTTCGCTTGTGCCCTCTGGGTGCGCACGCGGCAGTTGCTCATACACATGATCATCCGCCGCGTGCGCGGTAGCTCCAGGTGAAGTCAGGGCAACGGTGGCTGTTGCCCTGATCGTCGCCGCCGGTCTAGGCGAGCGTCTTGGCGCCTTGCGTCCCAAGGCGTTCGTCGAGCTCGCGGGCCAGCCGCTTGTTCAGTGGAGCGTCGACGTGCTGGCCTCGATGCCCGAAATCGAGCGCATCGTGGTGGCTCTGCCGGCCGGGATTGAGGCCCCCGCAGGAACTATCGGGGTGCGGGGCGGCGCCGTGCGCTCTGCGTCGGTACGCCTTGCTCTGGAGGTCGCCGGTCCAGGCGATCTGGTGCTCGTCCACGACGCCGCTCGCCCATTGCTCACCGCGGAGTTGGTGCGGGCCACGCTGAGCGCTGTCCAGGAGGGTGCGGACGCTGCGATTGCGGCCACTCCGGTCACCGACACGATCAAGCAGGCGGGCGACGACGGGGAGGTGATCCAAACGCTCGATCGAGCCGGCCTGTGGGCGGTGCAGACACCCCAGGCGTTCCGCCGGGATGCCTTGGAGCGGGCGCTTGACGTGCCGGATAAGGTGTTGGCGCAGGCCACCGACGATGCCTGGCTGGTCGAGCACGCGGGCGGGCACGTGGTCGTGGTGCCAGCACCGGCTGAGAACCTGAAGGTGACAACCGCTCTCGATCTTGATCTCGCCGAGCTTCTGCTCGCGCGGCGCCG
Source organism: uncultured Solirubrobacterales bacterium (assembly GCA_963746645.1). GTDB lineage: Bacteria > Actinomycetota > Thermoleophilia > Solirubrobacterales > Solirubrobacteraceae > Palsa-744. The sequence goes on along the minus strand of CAVVBQ010000005.1, from coordinate 1,078,031 downwards.
GGTGTAGAGCCCCAGCGGTCGCTACCCTGGCGTGGCGTCCCCCCCTGCGGACGATCAAATCATGCTCACTGACTATCACCTCCATCTACGCCCCGACGAGCTCGCCGCGACGCCTTCGGAGTACTTCACTGCGGCCAATGTGGAGCGCTATCGCGAGGCAGCGAATGAGCGCAACATCGCCGAGCTAGGCGTCTCAGAGCACGTCTATCGCTTCAGTCAGTCACTCAGTGTGTGGCAGCATCCCCTGTGGCGCGAATTCGCCCACGACGACCTCGACGAATACTGCGGCTTCGTGCGGGAGGAGACTAACCTGCGTTTGGGGATCGAGGCCGATTTCATTCCAGGAGCCGAGGATCGCATCGCCAACCTGCTCGACGGACGCGATTTCGACTATGTCGTCGGTTCGGTGCACTTCCTGGCAGACCATGCACTCGACATGGACGACTACAGCGTGTGGGGAACTGGACGCAGTCCTGAGGACATCTGGCGCGCCTATTTCCTTGCGCTCGGCGAGGCGGCTCGTAGTGGCCTGTTCGACATCCTCGCCCACCCGGATCTGGTCAAGGTTTGGGGATCTGCTCACCCCGGACGGCCGCTCCCGGAAGGCGACCTGCGCAGTTACTACGAGCTTGCAATCGAGGGGATCGCGGAGTCGGGCGTGGCGATAGAGGTGTCCACTGCCGGGCTGCGCAAGCGTGCGCAGGAGATCTATCCGGCGCCCGCGCTGCTTCAGATGTGCGTGGAAGCCGGTGTGCCCGTGGCTTTGTCGAGCGACGCCCATCGTCCCGAGGATGTAGGCGCCGACTATGACCTGGCTTTGGAGCTGCTGGACAGCGTTGGTGTGAGCGAGCTGTGCGTGTTCGAGCGCCGCGAGCGCCGTCTGGAGTCGATTGGGGCCGGTGTGGTGTGACGGCGCTCAGCGGCATCGGCTACGACTCGCACCGCCTCGTGCCTGGGCGCAAGCTGATCTTGGGCGGCGTCGAGATCCCCGGCGAGTTTGGCCTCGACGGGCACTCCGACGCTGATGTGCTCACTCATGCCGTCATCGATGCCTTGCTGGGTGCGGCTGGATTGGGTGACATCGGCGAGCACTTCCCTGACACTGACGAGCGCTATCGCGACATCGATTCGCTCGAGCTGCTTCAGACGGTGCTCCCGCTCGTGAGCGCACAGGGCTTGGAGCTCGTCAACGTGGATTCCACCGTTGTCATGGAGCTCCCCAAGTTGGGTTCCCACCGTGAGGCTATCCGCGAGTCGCTTGCGGTGGCGCTTGGGCTTGCCATCCCGCGCGTCAACGTCAAGGCCACCACGGGCGAGGGGATCGGTTTTGTCGGTAGAGGCGAGGGCGTCGCAGCGCTGGCGATCGTCAGCTTGCGCCACGTCGGCTGAGGTGTAGCCCAGCTCTGAAGGTTTTAGGAAGTACATAGGTACTGACTGCTACTTTGAGTCGATGGGCGCAAGGTCCTCTGCTAGACAGACAGGCAATATCGGGGTTGTAATCGTCGATGATCACGAGGTCGTGCGCGAGGGGCTGTCGATGGTTATCAACGCGGCGGAAGGGATCGAGGTCCTTGCCACTGCCGGCGATGTTGATGCGGCGCTGCACCTGGCCATGGTGCACCGCCCCGACGTGCTCCTGCTCGACCTGTTGATGCCGGGCGGATCGGTCCTCCAAGCGCTTCCTCGCTTTGCTGTGGCGTCTCCCGAGACGGCAGTGGTGATCCTTACGATGCAGAGCAAGCCGCAGTTTGCACATGCTGCCCTGAGGGCTGGAGCTCGTGGCTATGTGCTGAAGGAGGTAGCCGGGATGGATCTTGTGCGGGCTGTACGACTTGCGCACCAGGGACGCACTTATCTCAGCCCTTCACTGGGCGCGCGCATTGCGGCCGCCGAGGAGCCGCCCGATGGCCTTGCTGCGCGGGAGCTCGAGGTGTTGCGATTGCTGGCGCTTGGCCATACCAACGCAGAGATCGCCGGCCAGCTCTATCTGAGCCCGCGAACGGTCGAGTCCTACCGCGCGCGGGTTCAGCAGAAGACCGGTCGCTCCTCGCGCTCGGAACTCGTGCGCTACGCCATGGACAATCAACTTCTGGACGACCTGGTAGTTGGCTAGGCGGGTCGGCTGCCATCGCTGGGCGCAGGCTTGCTAGGCCGCTGCGCGCTCGTCGGGATACAGCCACGCTTGAACAGTTGTGCCTGCGTTTGGGGCACTGGTGATCAAGAGGCTGCCGTTCGCGAGCTCGACACGCTCGTGCATGCCGTCGATGCCGTAGCCGTCGCGCGGAGTGGCGGGATCGAAGCCTGAGCCGTCGTCGCAGACGCTGACTTCGATGCCGCCCTCGCTCGAAGTGACGCCGATCGCGACGTGCCGAGCGTCGGCGTGCTTGACGATATTCGTGAGCGCCTCCTGAACGATCCGGTAGACGGCAGTCTCCAGCTCAGAGGCGAGCCGCTCGCTCTTGGCGCTGCCCAGGCTCACCTCCGCTTTCACATCGATGCCGGCGGAAGCCGACACGTCGCTTGCGAGATTCTTCGAGCGCGGGTCCTAGCCCGCGCTCGTCAAGCGCAACCGGGCGTAGCTCCGCGATGAGGCTGCGCAGGTGGGCGATCTTGAGCCCGACCCGCTCCCCCAAGGCTTGCATCGTCTGTTCGATTCGAGTGGGATCGTGTGTCTGCATGACGGTATCGATCCCCATTTGAAGGCTGGCGAGGCCTTGTAGGGTCTCGTCGTGCAAGTCTCGCGCCCAGCGTCGGCGCTCTCGTTCGGCTGCGGCCATGCTGTCGTGCAAGCGACGGCGCTCGACCGACTGCGCGGTCGCCACGGCGGTCGCGGCGCTCGCCGCAAAGGCGAGCAGGAGCGTCTGCTGTTCGTCGTCGAACGCGATCTTCTTACCAAGGGGGTCGAGGGCGATCAATACGCCTAGCTTGCGGCTGCGAAACTCCAGTGGCACGAGCAGAGCTGAATGTGGGTTATCCACTCCCAGCTGACTCGAGCTCATGTCCACGCCCAACTTGCCCGAGGCCACGTGCAGGTGGCCTGCGAGATCGCGGATACGCGCCGGATGTATCGAGCTCAGCACAGCGCCGACGGATGAGCCTTCGACGGGAATTCGCCGTCCGAGCACCGATGCGTCAACCTCCCCGGCACAGGCCGCGATCGTGAGACTCTCCTCCTCTTCGCCGCGCAGCAGGATCAACATCGCACGCGCGTCGATGAGTGCCCGGCCGCGCTTGACGATCAGCTCCAGGATGAGATCCAAGCTGGTCTCCGCGCCGACGGCGCGCGTGATCGTGGCGGTTGCTTCGAAGTTGCGAACCGTCCGCGCGAGTGCCTCGCCACGATCCCGCAAGCGACCGTAGAGCCCGGCGTTCTCGATCGCGATCGCGGCCCAAGAGGCGAGGATTACCGCCGCTTGCTCGTCGGCGAGGTCGAAGTCGCCGTCGTGCTTTTCGGTGAGGTAAAGGTTGCCCCAAGGCTTGCCACCGACCATGATCGGCACCCCTAGGAAGCTGTGCATCGGTGGGTGGTCTGCAGGGAAGCCGTAAGAGCGGGGGTGTTGGCTCAGGTCGTGCAGCCGCAATGGCACCGCATCCTCGATCAGCAGCCCAAGGATGCCCCGTCCTCTTGGTGCGTCTCCGATAGCGCGATGGGTTGCCGGGTCGATTCCTCGAGTGACGAAACGGTCTATCTCTCGGCGTTCATCGTCAAGGATGCCGAGAGCCGCGTAGCGTGCGCCCGTCAGCTTGTGTGCAACCTCCAACAACTGTGAGAGCAGCGTGTCGAGGTCGAACTCGGACATGAGCGAGCCACCGACTGCGATCAATCGCCTTAGGCGATCTTCGTCCAGTGAATCACTCATACCGTTCTCGCCTCCCGCAGTGCTCTTGTTACCCAAGGCAAATCAAACTGCTATCCGGAACTTATCGGACCTACGCAGCGTACGAAGGCCGCTTTCGAAAACGGAGGAAATACGGTGCAGCAGAGCGCCGGGCGATACTAGCCTCGGGCTATGTCGGGTAGGGGGATGAATGGGCGAGGACAGTCGCGCCGGTGTGTGCAAAGGCACTGCTCCGCGCACCCGGATACACGGCTTGCCGCCGAGCGCCGGACTCGAGATCCGCGCAAGGCTGCGAAGCCGCCACTGTCGTGGCTTGGGGGAGCCGCGGCAGTGGGAATGCGGCTGCGCGCGTCGTGTGGACAGCGGGAGCCCTACGAAGCTCCACCACGAGGCGCACCGTGTCCGAGGGGCCTATGCTCGCCCGCGTTGTTGAAGATCTCAGGCCTCGACCAAATTCTGGCTCACGGCGGGGTAGGGCGGTCGGTCTATAGCTGCAGTGCCGAGCTCGATCGCGGCGCTGAGGAGCCAGACCTATAGCTTGGGCGTCAAGCTGGGGAAGGCAGTACGGGTGCGTGCCAGGAATCGATTGCTACTCACGCCGGGAATCGATCAGCTCGTTGGCCTTCTTTACCCCGGTGAATGGAGCGAGGATCACGTAAGCCAGCAGAGGCAGCAGGCCCGGCGTCTCGCTCACACGATCATGGCGTATATAGAAGGCCGCCAGCTCGAGCACCGAGCCGGCGATCGCCTCGGCGAACAGCCGTGGTAGCTCGGCCGCATGCGGGCGGTAACGGTAGCCCTCCTCGAGGAACACATTGAAGGCGAGTACGTTTTGGTCGACCCTCTTGGCGTCAGAAGGCCCCAATGCATAGGCCTCGATGAAGTCGAAGTGTGCGAGCGTCGGCTGGTCGAGGATCCATGCTGTGGTGGTACGAAGGGCCTCCCAGATGCGCTCGGGCCAAGTCGTCTCGGAGGTGAAGAACGCACCAGCGCTGGCCGCGATCATCTGCTCGAACACGAGCTGTTGAGCTTGTAGGAAAGCATCTCGCTTGTCCTTGAACAAACCGTAGAACACCTCACGAGAGATGCTCGTGGCGCCGGCGATGTCAGCCACTGTGCTCGTCGGGTAGCCCTTGGCGCACACGACCTGTGCGGTTGCGTGCAGGATGCGCTCGCGCTGCACGGCGCTCACCACTTGCTCAGAGAGACGATGACGTCCCCTTGGCAGTGGCTGTGGAACGATCGGCCTGGCTGAGCCCTTCCTCTCAAGCGCCACTGTGGGTGCGCTAGTTACCTCTCGCCAGCGTGTCTCTCCCCGGGGGACGCGATAGCAGTCGAGCCATCTGGGTAGCTCGACCAGATCGAGCTCCGGTGCGTTGCCAGTTCTGCGCATCGACATCCCTATCAGCCTGATTGCACCGCCTAGCACCAGCTTGGTCGGTACGTCTGCCTCCATCTTTGTCTCACCAGAGGAGAGCGCTCGCTCGACCGTGTGCTCGATAGACAGCATCAGCTCGTCTCGTACGTCCAGTGAGCGAGGCCCGGCGATCATGGCTTCGTGGGTAAGCAGATGAAAGGAGGTGGTCTCTCGCTGGGCGAAGGTGACCAGGGCCTCGAGTGCGCTCGCGAGGGCTCGTCCGGGCTCCTCGCCTGCGACTTTGTGCTGCACCTCCTCGCGCAAGCGCACCCCAAGCAGGTGCTGAGCGGCGAGGAAGCAGTCTTGCTTGTCTTTGAAATACTCATAGAACGTCGTACGGGAAAGGCGGGACGCCGCCGTGATCTTCGCCACGGTGGTGTCCACGTAGCCCTCGAGCGCGACTACTTCGACAATCGCGCTCAGCAGAGTCAGCTCACGTTGACATGACTGAGTGCTCGAGGGTTGCTCAGGCTCCTGAAATGGGGTGCTCATGGTTTTGTCTATGACCTGGGGCTGGGGTTGGGTCGGCCGTCACGCTCATGCAGCGGTACTGGCCATGAGGTCCTCGACTATCTCGGCGGCGGCTGGGGCCCCCGTAAAGGGGGCGATCGCTATGTAGGTGAGTTGGGGCACCTGACGTGGAAGCTCGCTTGCGTTGCCGGCAGCTACGTGCCCGCGGAGGATCTCAAATACAGCGTCCACGATCGCGCTCGAGCAGAGGCTGGGCAGCGTTTCGGCCTCCGGACGTATGCGGAAGCCTTCCTCAAGGAATACGGCGTATAGCGCCGCCATCTGTTGTGTGAGCTCGATCGCCTGCGCCCCGGCCGCGTAGGGCTCCACAATGCAAAGGCGCGCAAGCGCCTGTTCTCTTGCCAGGATCAGCGTCAGCGTGCGCAGCCATCCATAGACCCGACACGGCCATGTTGGATAGGAGAAGAATGCGTGCCTGCACCTGTTGAATATTTCTTGGGCGGCGCGCTGCTGGGTCGCCAGGAAGGCATGACGCTTGTCGGTGAAGTGCTCGTAGAAGACATCCCGGCCGATGCCTGCCGCCAGCACGATGTCGCCGACCGTCGCCGCCATGTATCCCTTGGCATGGGTGACCTCGACCGTGGCGTGCAGGATCCGCTCTTGCTGGCTGCGCGCCACCACCGCTCGTGGCAGGCGATGGCGCCCGCGCGGCAACGGCTCAGGCCGTCTCAGGATTGGGATCGCAGGCCGGGTCATGTCCATGTTTGGGTGGGCAGGGAGGAGTGCAGTGGGTCCGGTGCTCCAACGCGGCCGGTGGGCGGGGATCGCGTAGGAGCGGATCCACTCCAGCAGTTCGTCTTCCAGCTTTGGCGGGGGTGGGAGGGCATTGACGTGCATGTGCAAGGCACCTACCCCGCGGATCGCGGCGTTGCGGATGGCCCCGAGCAATGCCCCGGGTGGGATGTCGAGCGCATAGCCGGTCGCCGGCGCGCGGTCGAGAAATGCTTCTGCGTGAGCTTCATAGGTGGTCAGTGCACGCTTTCGCTCGGGATCTAGGCGTGTCCCTGCCGCAAGGCTCTCGACGAAAAAGAACCAGCTTGACTCAGGATCCTGGTCGATCAAGTCGAGGATTGCTCGAACTACCGCACGCGGCGTCTCCCACCAGTTGTCCTGCTCGATTAGGCCCCGCAAAGGGCCAAGCACGCGCTCAGTCGCGAGCTGACAAGCCCCGCGAAAGCACTCGTCTTTGTCGACGAACAGCTCGTAGAAGGTCTGGCGCGATATGCCCGCCCGCGATGTCAGGTCGGCGATGCTCACCTCTGCGTATCCCACGCTGCCAGCAAGCAGGATCATCGCGGCGAGCAGCCGGTCGCGCTGATCGGGCTTGGCTCCATTTGCCGACACGGTGTCAGAGCGTTCTCTGGAGACCGATCGGACGGCTTTGCTGGCGGACTGGGGGGATCTGGGCATAGGACGGTCGAGCGGAGGCTACGTTATCACAGTAACTGCGACCATTGACGTACAGAAGGTTACACGAACTCTCAAACGGCAGCCACTGACGGACGCGTGTTAGTCAGGGCTGAGTCACAGATCATTAGTATTGGTGCCGATCTAATAGGGAAATAGAGTATGCGGTCGAAATGGGGCTAGGCAGGCTGGTTGTGTATCTGTTATAAAACACAGCAGTACATAGATTGTCTTGAGTGCGGTGGATCGACGCAAGTCGCGCCGCATCCATACACAACGCGCCGGAATGGAGAGGAGTCGCATGAGGCTTGGATCACGGATCGTTGGTCCTGTTGCTTGCGTTTCGATATTCGCTTTGAGCATGGTGATGGTCGGCAACGCCGGCGCAAGCCCGACTTTGGGCTTCGAAAGCTCGAGCGTTCTCGCGAGCAATGCGGATGCCTCGAGCGATCTGCTTGCGGGCTCCCATCCGTTTGCGCTGACCACGAGCTTTAAGCTGAACACCACCACCAACTCCGAAGGGCGGCTCCTGTCGGAGGGCGGCGACCTCGCCGATGTCGTGGCCGAACTCCCCCCGGGCGTCGCGTTTGACCCGCTCGCGACTCCGCTTTGCGGCGAAAAAGAATTTGCCAAGGTCAACTCGAGCACGGGCGAAGATGGATGCCCGGACGCCTCGGCCGTTGGGGTTGTTCAAATCGAAAACGTCACGCCTTCGACGCTGGCCGAACGCAAAGTGTCTGCTAGCCCGATCTACGATCTAACACCGCCCACGCGCTCGCCGGCCCTGTTTGGCTTCAGGGCGGGGGGATCTGCGATTTATCTGACCCCATCGATCCGTACAGGTAGCGACTACGGATTGACGGTGGCCATGACAGGCATCCCCCAGGACGCTCACGTGCTTGGTAGCACCGTGACGTTCTGGGGTGTGCCAGGTGAAACGGCCCACGATCACGAACGGGGGGATTGCGTAGAGAGCCATGGCACATGTTCGGCCGGCGTCACCGCCGCCAAGCCATTTCTCACGCTGCCAACGCAGTGCCTCGTGGCGCCCGTCGCGTCTCTGCGCGCCGACTCGTGGCAAGAACAGGGTCAGTTCACTGCCACGGCATCTGACCCGCTCAGCGGCGCGCTTGCTCTCAGCGCCTGTCAGGCGCTCGACTTCACCCCCGCGCTCCTGGTGCAGGCAGAAAGCTCAATGACCGAAAGCCCCACCGGCTTGACTTTGCACCTACATATGCCACAGAGCGAAGACCCGACTGGGCTAGGCGAGGCTCAGTTGCAGGGCGCCACGGTCACGCTCCCGTCTGGAATGGCGTTGAATCTTTCGCGCGCCAGCGGTCTCGTGGGCTGTCCCCTGGAAGGGCCGGAAGGTATCAACCTGAGCTCGAGCGAACCGGGTAACTGCCCGGCGAACTCACGGGTGGGCACGGTACGAGTTGCGACGCCGTTTCTGACTGAAGACATTCAGGGCGGCCTTTATCTCGCCCAGCAGGGCAATCTCGCCGGCGGTGGCGCCAACCCATTCCACTCGCTGCTCGCCTTTTACCTCGTTGCTGAAGGCTCAGGAGTAGTGCTCAAGCTCCCCGTCGAAGCTAGCGTAGATCCGGAAACGGGTCAGTTGACACTGCGTCTCGGCGGAGATCCGATCACAGAACAGGCTTTTGCGCCGCAGCTTGCACTTGCAGATCTAGAGCTCGAATTTGTGGGCGGACCGCAGGCGGCGATTGTCACGTCGCCAACGTGTGGCAGCTACACCACCACCAGCTCGCTAACACCCTGGAATGGGGGTGCGCTCGCCGGTCCAACAGACGAACTTCAGGTTACGGAAGGCTGCGTTAAAGCGTTCAACCCGTCTTTCTCGGCCGGTACGCCCAACAAAATGGCCAACGCCTATAGCCCGCTCACGATCGCGATCTTGCGCCATGACGGCGAACAGGGCCTCAAGAGCGTGTCCGCCACCCTCCCGGAGGGCTTGCTGGCCACGCTTGGCGGAGTCGAATTGTGCCCCGAACCACAAGCATCGCTGGGCGCATGCGGCCCGTCAAGTCTCGTGGGCGAGGCCACCGCTTCCGTTGGTGTCGGGCCTGAACCGTTCGCTCTCACTGGCGGCAAGGTCTATTTCACCGGCCCCTATGGAGGTGGTCCCTTCGGCCTGTCGCTGGTGATCCCCGTGCTTGCGGGGCCGTTCAACCTCGGACCCGAAGGTCGTCTGCTCGTGATTCGCGCAGCGATCGACATCAACCGGCGCACAGGACAGGCGACCTTTGTCACGGATGCCAGCGGATCTCACTCGATCCCGAGCAGCCTCGAAGGTCTCCCTCCTCAACTCAAAGCGATCGACGTCGTCATTGACCGCCCCGAATTCACTTTCAATCCGAGTGGCTGCGCGCCAACCGTCATTACCGGAGCGGTCACAAGCACACAGGCGACCGTGTCGGGTATCTCGACGCCGTTTCAGTCAACGGGCTGCTCGGCGCTTCCCTTCGCTCCGAAGCTAACCGCCTCGACTACTGGTCATCCGTCGCGAAAAAACGGGATCGGCTTCAACGTGAAGATCATCGCGGGGTTTGCGCACGAGTCTAACGCCCAGATGGTCAAGGTAGAACTGCCCAAGCAGCTTCCTTCGCGGTTGTCCACGCTGAAAGAGGCGTGTCCCGTCGCCGTCTTCGAAGACAATCCGGCGGCCTGTCCAGCAGGCTCAAATGTGGGCACCGCCAGCGCCGTCACTTCGGTATTGCCGGCGCCGGTCGCCGGACCGGTCTATTTGGTGAGCCACGGTGGCGCCCAGTTCCCCGAAGTGGTCATGGTCTTGCAAGGCTACGGAGTCACGATCCAGGTGAATGGTGAAACGTTCATCTCCAAAACGGGGATCACTAGCAGTACGTTTTCTAATATTCCCGACGCACCGATCCTCAGCTTCGAACTGCATCTCCCCGCGGGGCCGAGCTCGGCGCTCGCGGCGCACGGCAACATATGCACTGGGAACTTGCGTATACCGACGAAGATCGTCGCTTACAACGGGCTGGTCGTCAAAGAAAGCCCAGCGATCACCGTCGGCGGCTGCCCACCGGTGATCAAAGTGCTGCACCACGGCTTTCACGGGCGCTTTGGGACGATCGTGGTCAGCGTACCGTCCGCCGGGAGACTTGTGGCCAATGGTCGTGGCTTCTCACGGAGGTCCAAGACATTCGCCAAGGCCGGTACAGCGACGGTCAAGCTTGCCTTGTCAAGGAATGAGCGGCACCTGTTGGCTCACAAGCGTTCGCACCGGCTGAAACTCGCTATCCAGTTGAAGTTCACCCCCAATCACGGCGCGAGGCTCTCGGCTCGGGTGAAGCTGGTCGTGCGCTGAGTTTGGTTGGGCTAACGTTGGTATTTGGCCCGAGGTGACCGCGGCCAATGGCAAAAGCAGGCGGTGGGCCTACAGGCTCGGTAAGTCTTGAGGGCGATGGCGCGCGCTACTGTTGCCCGGCGATGCGAGAGATCAAGCTGCACGACACACGCACCGGAGAGCTTCTTCGCCTGGAACCTCGCGATCCAGGCCGGGTTGGCATCTATGCGTGCGGACCGACCGTTTACAGTCGCATCCACATTGGCAATGCCCGCCCGTTTGTCCTCTTCAGCCTACTCAAGCGCTTGCTCGAGCACGAGGGATATACGGCGACATTGGTAGTCAATGTCACCGACGTCAATGACAAGATCTATGACGCTGCGCGAGGCGATCCGGACAGCCCCGACCCGGCACGCCGCGCCGGTCGCGCGAGTGCTGAGCTTGCCGCGGAGATGATGGCCCACTATGTCTCCGACACTGATTCATTGCGGATCGGACGTCCCGATCACGAGCCGCTTGCCTCCGAGACGATGGGGGCGATTATCGCCTACATCCAGGACCTGATCGACTCCGGTCACGCTTACGTGGTCGAGTACGACGACGAGGAGGCGGAGCTGTTGGCTGCGGGGCCCGAGGACAAACGCCAAAGTAACGCGGGCGTGGGCCAGGGAGGTGAGGTGTGTCGAGATGTCCTCTTCCGTGTCCGCTCGGATCCCGAATACGGGAGCTTGTCCCATCGGCGCGTCGACGATATGGACCAAGGAGAGGGGATAGAGGGCTCCGAGCGTAAGGAGGATCCACTCGACTTTGCTCTGTGGAAGGGGCGCAAGCCGGGAGAGGACAGTTGGTGGGACGCCCCATGGGGAGAAGGCCGGCCCGGCTGGCACATCGAGTGCTCGGCGATGGCAGAGTCCCTGCTGGGAGTTGGCTTTGATATCCACGGAGGTGGCTCGGACCTCGTGTTCCCCCATCACGAGAACGAGGCATCCCAGACACGCACCGCGCGTGGCCGCGAGCTAGCCCGGATCTGGATGCACAATGGCATGATCCAGCTTACGGGCGAGAAGATGGCCAAGTCGGCCGGCAACATCGCTCTCTTGCACGAGGTGATCGAGCGCTATGGGCGCGATGCCGTCGTGATGTACCTAATCGGTGGTCACTACCGTCAACCGCTTGCCTTCTCTCCGTCTGAGCTCGAGGATGCTGACCGTCGCGTCCATCGCATCCGTGACGCGCTCCGGCGCCTAGAGCCTGGCCGGGCGAGTCCGCTCGATATGGCCCCTCACAAGGATGCATTCTTCGGCGCTCTTGCCGAGGACTTCAACACCCCTAAGGCGCTCTCCAGTCTGTTCGAGTGGATCCGTGAGGCCAACCGCCGTGGAGATCGCGGCGAGCCCGTCGGCGATGCTGACCTGCGCGAGATGCTCGCCACTCTTGGCTTTGAGGGACTGGAGCCGCTTGGTGCAAGCGGAAACGTTGAGGCAACGGATCCCGAGGCCGTTGCCTTGCTCGCTCGGCGCGAGACGGCCCGGCGCGAGCGCGATTTTCAGGAGGCTGACCGCTTGCGTGATGAGATCCGTGCGCGTGGGTGGGACATCCGCGACTCCGCAGCCGGCCCGGAGTTGTTGCCGCTCTCGGGTTCGTGATTATGTCTCCCTGCTCGTGACCGCTCACGATCGTAGCTCCGTACGCAAGGCACTGCGGTGATCCTCTACGGTCGCAATCCCGTGTATGAGGCTCTGCGCGGGCGACGTGCTCACAGCGTCTCAGAGGTTTGGGCCACGTCGAGTGCCGCGCGTGAGCCGTGGCTGGATGGCCTCGCGGTGAAGGTCTGTGCCGGCGTGGACATTGAGCGACGTTGCGGCTCGGAGGCCCACCAAGGTGTGTGTGCTGAGGCGGGCGGCTATCCCTACGTTGGCTCCGATGAGCTGCTTGCAGTGGACTCGCCCCTGATTGTGGCGCTGGACCAAGTTCAAGACCCCCAGAACCTTGGTTCCATTTGCCGCACGGCTGAGTGTGCGGGAGTGACAGGCCTGGTCATACCCGAGCGACGCTCGGCGGAAGTGACTCCCGCCGTATGCAAGGCCTCGGCAGGGGCAGTTGAGCATGTTCGTATTGCGCGTGTTCGCAACGTGGCCGACTTCTTGGGTGACGCGAGTCGCATCGGCTGCTGGTCTTATGGGGCGAGTGCACCTGCTTTCAAGAGCGATGGGCATGAGGCAGGTCGCGATCGTGGCGGTGCGGGGACCGTTGGTCAGATCGAGCAGGTCGGCTCCGCGGTGCCCTATACAGGCCCCGACTACAGCGGCGGTGTGGTGCTCGTGCTCGGCAGCGAGGGCTCTGGCTTGCGCCCTAGGGTGGCAGCTTCGTGCGATCAGCTCGTGTCTTTGCCCATGCATGGACGTATTGAGTCGCTCGGGGTAGCCGCGGCCGCGGCGGCCTTGTTGTATGGAATCTTGCAGTCTCGCGAAGTCGTGCTTGACAAGGCTCCATAACTGTGCGAAGCTGCCGCCCATAACGCTCAACCTAAGGTTGACTTCATAGCTTTGGCGCCAGGGGAGGAGTGCGCCACTGAGCATGTTTTGGCTGCAATAAGCCAAGAAAGGATCTGCTCGTGGCACGTACCTTCCATAACACTCAATCTGAAGTTAAGGTTGATGACGGCTTTTTGATCGCCCTTGCGAAGCAGGGGGATCGCATTGCTTACGATCGTCTCGTGCGTCGCTACCACGGCTTCGTGCGTCTCAAGGCTTCGTCCTACTTCCTGGCTGGGGGCGACTCCGAAGACCTCATCCAGGAGGGCCTTGTCGGTTTGTACAAGGCGATTCGCGACTACCGCACCGATCGGGAGTCATCGTTTCGCAACTTCGCCGAGCTCTGCATCACACGCCAAATCATCACGGCCGTGAAGACCGCCACACGCAACAAGCACACCCCCCTCAATCAGTACGTCTCGTTCTCATCGACTCCGGCGGCGGCGGGTGACGACGTCCCCACGCTCGACCAGACGATCGCCGGGCCATCCGTCAACGACCCGGTCAATCGCGTGATCTCATCCGAGGAGCTTCGCTCGCTTGTGGGCTGCCTCTCGACGGCGCTCTCGGAGCTGGAGAGCCGTGTGCTGTCGCTTTACCTAGACGGGTGCTCCTATGAGGAGGTCGGCGAGCGGCTCGGTTGCGACACCAAGACAGTCGACAACGCCTTGCAGCGTGTCAAGCGCAAGGTGGGCGCCCATCTGCGCACGCGCTTGGTGGCGTCCTAGCTGGGCCTGTAAGGCCCAGGCTTCTTACGCGGCTTGCCGCCTGGCAAGGCCAGGCGCAGGATCGTCCGGTGCACGCTTCCCAGTTGCTTGCGCAGCGGTCCTGTGTTGTAGGGCAAGCCGTAGCGTTGGCAGATGTCCCGCACGCGCGGGGCTATCTCCGCATAGCGGCTGGACGGCATGTCGGGGTACAGGTGGTGCTCCACCTGGAAGCTCAAGTTGCCAGCCATCAGATGGAACAGGGGACCCCCGTCGATGTTGGCCGAGCCCAGCAACTGGCGCACATACCAGCCGCCGCGTGTCTCATTTTCGACCTCTTTTGCGCTGAACGTATATGTCTGGTCGGGGAAGTGCCCGCAAAAGATGATCGAGTATGCCCACACGTTGCGCACGATGTTCGCCGTGAAGTTGGCGGCGAGAGTCTGCTTGAAGGCGCGCCTGGAGCCTCTCGCAGTCATGCCTCTTGTGGCGGTCGCGGGGTCGGCTCCCTTGGCTGCGCCGATTGCGGCGGCAGCCGCCGCTGAGAGCAGCGGGAAGGCGACATAATCCTTGACAGCCTGCCTGCGCGCCTTGACCCCGATCGCCTTCAGCTCCTCCATCACCTTCGCCTTCGACTTCTCTCCCGATTTGATCGCATCGAAGTTGAGGTCGTGCATGGCGACCCCCCACTCGAAGAAGCCCATCAAGAGCAGGTTGTAGAGGGGCTGCAGGAGGTACACCGGGTGCCAAGGCTGGTGCGGGTCGATGCGCATGATCTCGTAGCCCAGGTCGCGGTCCTTGCCGCGGATGTTCGTGAACGTGTGATGCTCATAGTTGTGGGAGTGACGCCATGCATCGGCGGGCGAGGCGGTGTCCCAATCCCAGTTCTTTGAGTTTATGTCCGGGTCATTCATCCAATCCCACTGCCCGTGCATCACGTTGTGGCCGATCTCCATGTTCTCGAGGATCTTGGCCACCGACAGGGCGGCGGTACCGCCCAGCCAGAAGGGCCTCTTACTCGAGCCCACCAGCATTGCGCGAGCGGCTAGTACCAGATAGCGATGCAGCTTGATCGTGTTCCTTATGTATTTAGCGTCCCCTTCGCCCAGGTCGGCGAAGACCTCGTCGTGGATTGCGTCGAACTCACGTCCAAGCTCCTCAATCTGCTCGGGGCTGAGCCGAGCAAGCGGACTCTCGGGCTCCTCGGCAAGGGAGGGCCTGGCTGCCGACGGGGAGGTCGTCTGGGAACTGGGGGGGGAGGAGAGGGGGAGGGGCGGCGTGGCGGTTGCAGCGACAGGGCTCTCCGCATGGGTCGTGGGCATCGTTGACTCCTTGGGTCTCAGGGTTAAAGATCGATCTCGACCGCGCCCTCGGGCGCGTTCACGCAGGTGCGCAGCATTTCCCCAGGTGCTCCATGTACACGTCCGGTACGCAAGTCACGTACCTTCCCGGCCTTCAGCTTCCCCACACATGTGTGGCAGATCCCCATCCGGCATCCATATGGCAGAGCGGCGCCAGCTTTCTCCCCCGCCTCGAGGATCGGCTGCTCTCCGTCGCTGCTTGCCACGACTCCGCTAATGCAGAAGCGGATCTCACCGCCCGCACCGCGCTCGCCGTCGCCCACATGGACATCCGGCTGGAAGCGCTCGATGTGTAGCCGCTGCTCATCGCCGCGAGTGCGCCAATGCTCGCTCATCGCTTCCAGCAGTCCTGCGGGGCCGCAAACGAAAGCCTCGCGCTGTCCCCAATCAGAGCAAATTCCCTCGAGTTGCTCCGGCGTCACACGACCCTGCTCGCCGGTCAGACGCAAGTGCAGCTTGTAGCCAGGGTGGCGGGTGCTCAGCTCGCGCAACTCGCGCGCGAAGATCACATCTTCGGCCGAGTGGGCGCAGTGCACGTGCACTATGTCTTCGAGGGGGCCGCCCGCGGCGATGCTGCGCAGCATGCTCATGATCGGGGTTATCCCACTGCCGGCGCTCACGAACAGCAGGCTGGGGGGCAGCGGGTCGGGGAGTACGAACGTACCTTCCACGCCTCCCAGTCTCACGATCGCTCCAGGACGAACGCGTCCGTTCAGAAAGGGCGACACCTTGCCGCCCTCGACTAGCTTCGGCGTGATCGATATGCATCCGTCAGAGCGCCCCGGCTCGGAGGTCAAGGAGTAGGCGCGCCAGTGGTGTATCCCATCCACCGCGATACCCAAGCGCAGATACTGCCCGGGACGGTGGCCTTCCCATTTCCAGCCGGGCTTGATCAACACGGTTACGGCTTTGTGCGTCTCGCGCTCCACACGCTCCACCCGTCCGCGCAGCTCGCGTGTGGACCAAAGCGGGTTGACGAGCTCCAGGTAGTCGTCCGGAAGCAAGGGCGATGTGAAGGACTTCACGAGGCCCATGATCCGGCGGCGAGTCTCGGGAACGGGGGGACCGCGCCGCGCTCAGCCATGGAGCAGTTTAAGCAGTAGTTTGGGACAAGCGTTCATCTGACCTCGATCAATGATACCTCAAATGAGGTTACATGCAAAATGGTATCCTGAATCGAGGTGGCTACCGCAGAAACAGATACGACTCCGCTCGAGGACGGGCTCACAATCGAGCAACTCGCCGCCGAGGTCGGGATGTCGGTACGCAACATCCGCAACCATCAGTCCCGTGGACTCTTGCCAGCGCCGGAGGTGCGTGCTCGCATCGGCTACTACGACGCGGAGCACGTCGCCCGCCTGCGCCTGATCCTCGACCTTCAAGCCGATGGCTTCAACCTGGCGGCGATCGAGCGCCTCATGAGCTCCTCCGGGGGTGTGGCCTCCCGCCTGCTCGGATTGCGCAACGCCATGACTACGCCCTATGCAACGGAGTCGCCAGAGGTCGTCACTGCTGAGGACCTGCAGCGACGCTTCGGTGAGGTCGATACTAAGAGCGTTGAGCGCATTCGCAAGCTCAGGCTGCTTATCCCGTTGGGCGATGACCGCTTTGAAGTTCCGAGCCCGGCACTCATGAAAGCCGCCGAAGAAGTCACCGCGCTCGGGATCCCTTTGCCCGCAGCCTTGGCCTTGGTCGAGCGTGTCTCCCGCGATTGTGAGTCGATCTCTCGTGCTTTCGTCAGGTTGTTCCTCAAAGAGCTGTGGGAGCCCTTCGAGCAAGCCGGTCAGCCTGATGAGCGCTGGGAGGAGATGATCGAGGCGACCGATGCCTTGCGCCCGATCGCCTCCGAGGCACTACTCGCCATCTTCAAGCAGCGCATGACTACCCAGGTAGAGCGCGCCTTCGGCAAGGTGCTCGAACAGCAGACCAAGCGCTCGGGCTGAATCGGGGCGGAGCCAGGCACTCAAGCTGAACCGGAGGGGAGCTTGGCGCTTAGGCTGAAGTGGGAGTGGAGCTGAGCGCTCAGGTTGCGCTCAGCGACGACCGAGCGCAGAGTCCCGAGGAGCGCATCAAATGCGGGCGCGGAGTGTTTTCACTCGCAAAGCCCTATCACGCCGCATATCGCAAGGGAGGCGACGATGCGTTCACGCACACTCATTCCGGCCATCGTGGCCGCCATATCGATGTTGGCGCTGGCCCCGGCCAGCGCTTTGGCCCGCAAGCACTCATCTCCTAATGGTCGTTGTGAGATTAGTCTCAACACGCCCGCCCATATTTCCGCCGGTGAAGAAGTGCTCATTTTCGGGCGCCTGCGTTGTACCAATCCCGCTCGCGAGGCCCATCAGGAAGTGAAGCTCTTCCATCATGTGTGGGACCTGCCCGGATTCACCTATGTGCAGAGCGTGAAAACAGATTCGGCCGGCTTCTACGCGATCTCGCGGGCAGATGGTGTGGTCGAAACCAATCGCTCCTGGTACGTGCGCGCTCAGGGCGCTCGCTCAGCTACCAAGCGCGTTCATGTCTCCGCCCAGGCCACGCTTAGCGGGCCTGCCGAAGGCCAGTTGCTTACGGGCTCTCCCAATCGCGTCACGTTTACGGGCACGGTCTCTCCCGTGGACGTGGGCGCGCGTGTGATTCTTCAGCGTCAGAACTCGCTCACAGGCAACGAATGGCATCGCATCGACTCGTCCATCGTGGAAGCCTCGGGTAGCTTCACGATCTTCCATAGGTTCATCGTTCCCGGCGATGCCAACATCAGAGTGCTCGTGCGCTCCCAGGGTCGCAATGTCCCCAGCGAATCCAATCTGCTCGCCTACTCGATCTCTCAAGCTCAGAATCCCAAGCTTACGATTCAGTCTTCGGCCGACCCGATTGTCTTTGGCGAAGCGGCCACGATCAGTGGCAAGGTCGCAGCGGGGGGAGCACAGTTGGTGACGTTGCTTGCCCGCACCGTCCATCAGCGTGGCTTTGCGCCAGTGGCTCAGGTCACGGCAAACGCGGAGGGCGAATACGCATTTCCGCCACAGTCACCGGTCAATTCCACCTTCTACCGGGTAAAGGGCGCCGGGGGAGCTCAATTGTGCCCGCCTGATGAGCCCTGTCCAGCGATCTTCCGCCGGCCGGTGTCATCGGCGGTGCTCTACGAGGGCGTCAAGGACCTGCTCACCGCGCAGGCCTCCTCCACAACGGTTCAAGCCGGTCAGAGCATCACATTCTCGGGAACCGTCTCGCCAGACCACACAGATCATGTGATCTACCTCGAACGCCAGAATGCCCGCGGGCCCGGATTCCACGTCATCCAGGTGTGGCTCATTGGAGCAGGCTCCGCCTACGCGATCTCCCACCACTTCTATGAGCCCGGCGCCAAGCTAGTACGTGTCTACATCCCCGGTGGACCTGAGAATCAAGGGGCCGCAAGCGCTCCGTTCGATATCACCGTCACGCCGTCCCCCGCCTCGACCTTGATGGCGGAATCACTAGGCAATTCTACGTTGCCACCGGAAGGTCAGTCTTAGGCATCTGCGGCCAGCGCCAGTCTTGAGTGGGTGCGCTTGGGAGGCTACGTGCGACTCAGGACCTTAGGCGCGGGCACGATCTAAGGGTCTTCCACCCAAGCGACTGAGCCCAGGCTGTGCCAGCCTGTTCGGGGATTGTCCCGTCTGCTCGCCTTCATTCGGTCTTGGGGAGCTTTCACTATCGAAGCCCAGGATCGGAGCATTGCAATTCGGGCAGCAATCACCTGCGGCCCATACGAGCAGAGCATCTGTCCAATGACGACACTCCTTGCAGCGCACGCGCTGATGCATCAACGGCCAATCTTCATTGCGCTATGGAGCATTCCCGAATGATCCCTACTCCAAACCGTCCACACCTCCGCATAATGCCTCGCGCGCGCGTGGCCTACTACTGAGCGGGCGTATTGGGGGGCGGTCCTAGTTGGGAGAGCCCCTGCGGGGCCCCTGTCGAGGACGAAATATCGAGGGCTTGTGGCGGCGGATTGAAGAACGGCCTCTGAGATCGGTCCCGGCGGGCCTCCTTCGCGAGAGTCCCCGCCTGTCCCATATCACCCTCTTTGGGGGATGTGCGCGGCTCGCTAGGGACCTACGTTTCGACTCCGGCGCATAGCGCGCTTTCTCATCGCACATTCCAAGGAGGCAACAAATGGACAGCGGCTACGACGCTCCACCTCAATCCTCGCGGAGCGGCAGCTCGGGCGCGGATGACTTCTACGAAGGGGAAGGCTGGGTCGCGTTCGCGGGCATCATGATCGCGATCGTCGGGGTCCTCAACTTCATCTACGGCATCGCTGCGATCTCGAACTCTCACTTCTATGCTCGCGAAGTTACCTACATCATCAGTGATCTCAACACCTGGGGTTGGGTCATCATGATCACGGGGGTAATCCAGTTCTGTGCAGCCATCGCGATCTTCGGGCATGTCGAGTGGGGACGCTGGATCGGGATCCTCACGGCGTCTGTCAACGCGATCATCCAGTTGATCTTCATCCCGGCCTACCCGTTCGGGTCATTGGCTTTGTTTGCTCTCGACATCCTCATCATCTACGGCCTTGTTGCCTATGGCGGCCGTCAGAGCAAGGTCGTGTGAGCGACTCACCCACAGGTCCGAGCAGGATTCGCCATCTCATTCAACGAGAGGAATCGCTATGGCTGTCACACAGGAGACACAACGTACGCTCGAGGGCATCTCGGCGGGTGAGCTAGACATGCTGGAGACAGCCGTCGGTTTGCGCGAGGTGGACCTAGCCGCAAGCGGTCTTGACGGGCGTACGTTCGCGCTCGTCAAGATCGCTGCGCTGGTAGCGCTCGACTCTCCACCGGCCTCCTACGCGTGGCAAGTGCCCAATGCGCTCGCCGAAGGCGCCACGCCTGAGGACATCACGGGCGTCTTGCGCGCCGTCGCGCCACAGGTCGGTGGGCCACGGGTGGTGGCCGCGGCCCCCGAGATCATGCTTGCGCTTGGGCTAGACCCTGCCGGTTGAGGTTTGAGCGCAGTCGGGCATAGCGAGTTTCCCGACTCCGTGGTTATTACTTACAAAAAGTACGTACTCACAGCGGCGGACTGCGCCTCATCGCGGATGCCCAAGTTCTACTCGAGCCCTACTTTTGTCCGATGTCGCTTGCCGTCAAGAGCGGCCGTCCGCTTTCCCGAGAGGGGTTGGTCCGGCGGCCGCGGCTGTTGCTCATGCTCGCTAGCGGACGCGACATGCCACTTGTTTCGATCGTTGCGCCCGCAGGCTATGGCAAGACCAGCCTCCTGACCGAGTGGGCCGGACAAGACTCGCGTGCGATTGCATGGTTGGCGCTTGAGGAGTGGCATGCCGATCCAATCGTCTTTATGCGCGCCATCGTCGCGGCTTTCGAGGACGTTGACCCGTTGGATGAAGAGGTTGCCCGGGCGCTGGAGGGCTCCGGGCTCGAACTCGCCGCGACCGTTTTGCCTGCGCTCGTCTCATCGCTCGAACGCTGCCTTCACCCAATCGTCCTGATTCTCGACGACGCGCAAGTTCTCGCAGGCTCCCGCGCCTTGCCGGTCCTAGCCACAATCGTCGAGCACCTGCCGCGCGACTCACAACTCGTGCTGTCCTCGCGCACGCCGTTGGCCTTGAGGCTCGGCAGGCTGCGCGCTCATCGCGCATTGCTCGAGCTCGGCCCACGCGAGTTGGCAATGAATGCGCCTGAAGCTGCCGGTCTGCTTCGCGCAGCCGACGTCCAAGCGGCGCCGGTAGACGTTCGGGTACTTGTGGAGCGCACAGAGGGCTGGCCTGCAGGGCTCTATCTGGCGGCGCTCTCCGCGCAGGGTGAGCCTGACGCGAGGGAAGCCTTTGCGCGCTTCACAGGAGACCATCGCGTAGTCGCCGACTATCTCAGAGACGAATTTCTTACCAACCTCAGCGACGAGCAGGTCGATTTTTTGGTGCTCAGCTCCGTTGTCGAGGAGCTCTCATGTTCGCTCTGCGACGCCTTGCTCGACTGCAGGGACTCGATGCGAATGCTCGATGGTCTGCTCCACTCGGGCTTCCCGCTTGAGGTCTCTAACCGCGGCCGGAGGTTCTATCGCCTGCATCGGCTTTTGCGCGAGATGCTTTTGGGGGAGCTGCGTCATGTCCACAGTGAGCGTGAGGCTGACCTACATCTGCGGGCAAGCGCCTGGTATGAGGCACACGGAGACTTCGACGAAGCGATCGCCCACGCTGTCGCTGCATCTGATGCACAACGGACGGGAGATCTCCTCTGGGGTCAGCTTCCTCGTTATGTGACCGAAGGACGTAATGACCTCGTGCAGACTTGGCTTGACCAATTCTCACCAGAGGCACTATCGAGCCATGCCTCGCTTGCCCTGACGGCGGCCTACAGCGCTTTGGCGGTCGGGGATCTACGCCAAGCCGAGCATTTCGGCTTGGTTGGTGCCGCGGCGCTCTCGCGCGACAGCTCACCCCCACAGGTTCCCTCGTTGCCGACGGGTGTGGCCTTGATAGAAGCGGTGGTCGGTCACCGAGGAGTGGTTCCCATGGGTCGCCACGCAGCCCGCGCCTACGCGCTCGAGGATGATGACAGTCCGTGGCGCTCGATCTGTCTCCTGTTTCAAGGTGTGGCCGATCACCTTACGGGCGAGCGTTCTCAGGCGCGTGAGCATCTGGAGGAAGGTGTCCATCGCAGTGCCGTCTCAGCTCCCCATGTTGAGACCCTTTGCCTCTCACAGCTGGCGATGATCACCGTTGAAGAAGGCGATTGGGATCACGGCGTCGACCTGATTGCGCGCGCCGTTCGACAGGTGGAACGTCACGGCCTCTCCTCCTATCCCACCGCGGCGCTCACTTTTGCGGTCTCCGCCGACGTGCGTTCTCACGCCGGTCGTGTCGACGAGGGCAAGCGCGATGCGCGTCGTGCTGCCCACCTGCTGGCCGGGCTGAGCGACTTCATCCCGTGGTATGAGGCCGAGACTCGCATCATGCTGGCTCGTGCGGCCCTACGGCTCGCGGACATCGCCGCTGCACGCACATTGCTCGCCGAGGCCTCACACTTGGCGCGACGGGTCCCAGACGCCGTTCTATTCGAGGGCTGGTTGGACGACACCTGGGGTTTGGTCGACTCGGCCTCCACTGTGGCCTTGGCTGGTCCCTCCACTCTCACCATGGCTGAGCTACGGATCCTGCGCTTCATGCCGACCCACCTCAGCTTTCGCGAGATCGGTGTTCGCTTGCACGTTTCCACCAATACGGTCAAGACTCAAGCTCACGCGGTTTATCGCAAGCTCAATGTTTCCTCGCGCTCGGATGCCGTAGCGCGCGCGGCTGACATTGGCTTGCTCGAAGCTTGAGATCCTCCTACGCGGAGGGCTTATACCCCAGCTCGACCGACATGGCCGCGGCGCTCGCCGTTACCAAGGGAACCAGCTGCTCGAGTACCTGAGCGCGCCTGAACGCTGAATTCGCGGCTGCGATATCAACAGCCCCGATCACCTCCCTCGAGCGCGATCTAAGTGGAGCAGCCACGCATCGTTGGCCCTCTACGTGTACTTGATCGGCCAGCGCCCATCCTTTCTCGCGGATCTCGACTAGCTCGTCGAGAAGCTCTTTGCGTTCCGCAAGAGCCGCTCGCGAGCCGGCGTTCTCGGCAATAGCATCGATCGCCTCGCATTGCTCCTGATGGGAGAGGTGCGCCAGCAACACCTTGCCCATGGCGGTTCTCGCCGCAGGCAAGCGCGAGCCGCGTCCTAGTCTTGCTTCGACTTCGATCTGCCCTTGCGCCGAGCTCCTGGCACGATCCACGTAAACGATGTCTGCGCTATCGAGCAGCGCCACGCTAGTCGTACAAGCGCTGCGATCGCGCAGCTCGGCAAGGTGGTGATGGGAGAGCTTTCCAAGGGCTGTAGAGCTCACAGCCGAGCGACCGGGGTCGCCAGCTCGCATGCCCAGCCTGTACTTGCGCATTGGGCCCTGCTCCAGGTAGTCGAGTGCCACCAAGGTCGAGGCATAGCGATGGGTTGTTGGGCGACTCATTTCGAGTGCTTCGGCGATCTCAGCGATCCCCAACCAAGGCCGGTCAGGGGTGAACGTTCTGAGGATTGCGAGCCCACGCTCGAGCGACTGCGAGTAGCGACCCTCGTGAGATGTTGGGAGATGCAAGATGCCTCCGCGTATAGGGGACATGGTCGTCATCTAATGGGGCTTCCCTTCCCTGCGCCTCACAACATTGGACTGCATCTGGCTACAGGGACAATGGTGCTCATCCATACCCACCTGGGCTAGTCAGTGCTGAACTTTTCAGCGCTGAATCGCGGTCTGGCGGGACTGGGGGAAAGCTTCAGCGCCGCTCTCTTCAGGCTCGGCCGGCAGCGCTTCTAGCATCTCACGCACCCCCTGCAACCATTCGATTCGAGCGTTCCAGAACGCAAGCTCGGCGTCCCTGGATATCACTCGCACCATCCTGTCCCACTCCGACCCCTCGATGCCGTCGGCTTCCGAGGTGCGCTTCAGATCCTGGACACGACCAAGGCAGACAAGCTCCTGGCCCTGAATCAACTCGATCATGCGCGGCGCATCACGTGGGCGGCACAAAGCGATCCTGAAGTGCAGGTCGTCGCGCAGTGGAGGCTCGGCTGCGGTCGAGAGCAGCCAGCCTTCGAATGAGGCAACCCCTAAGGGGGTCGCCTCATAGATGGCTCGCCGACCTGGTATGCCATTACGGAGTGGGTTGCCGCTCTCGTCCACCCTGCGTACAAGACCTTCGGTCTCGAGCTTCTCAAGCGCCCAATACGGATACGAATCGGCAAGGTCGGCGAAGCGGAGCTGCCGGCGCACTCCGGAAGCGATTCTGTATGCATAGCTAGGCTGATCAATCACCAGCCCTAGGACGGCGTGCTTAGCGGACACCGTTTTCAGACCCACCTTCTAACCAGTGGACTTCGCTCAAGTAAGTGACAATAGTCGAGGCGCTCGACTATCTGGGCTGCTTCCGCCAGTTACAGGGCTCTCGACCCTGATCTTGGGCTCCGTATTGGCTTGAGCGATCGTAGAGGGAGCTTGCTTTGCGTGGCCGTTGCAAGAGATGCGGGTTTGGTGCAGCTCGTTGGGGGCCTTTAGGGGCCTTCAAGGAGTCGGAAACAAAAAGGGTTGACGTTTGCTGCGCCTGTGATCTTGCCGGCTTCCAGGCCCCGATGAGGTCTTGGTGACCTGTTTCGGAGGTTTCCGCGGCGCATTAGGGCTTGCGGATTGCTGGATGGCTCCCCTCAGGGCGACCTGGCGGGATACGGATGATTCGGCGAAAGCCGGAGACGGGATTCGAACCCGTGACCCCCTGTTTACAAGACAGGTGCTCTGGCCAGCTGAGCTACTCCGGCAACGAGCATCGAGGGTAGCGGTCCGGGGCCTGTAACGCCGCCTGCGCATGCGGGTATCCCAGTGTATGGACGATCGAATTGCGCCTTGCCGAGATGTACAGGCTGACGGTGGCCTGACGAGGTCAGCTGGGCGCTTGCTGTCCGTGGACTCGCCGGCTCACGCAGCGACGGACTTCGCGGTCACCGTGTCGGAAGCAGGTGCCCCAGATTCCACGGTACCCGCGTCGGACTTGAACCAGTTGCGCGAGCGCACTCTCTCGTTCGGTGTCAACCCTTTGCTCTACTGGCTTGCTCGGGCGGTATTGCTTCCGTTCTTCCTGCTCTACTTCCGCCTCGATCGCCGCGGTCGTGAGCACGTGCCAAGCTCGGGCCCGGTGTTGCTGGCAGCCAACCACCGCAGCTTTCTCGACCCATTCGTGATTGGCACGCTCACGCGTCGGCCGGTCTACTACATGGCCAAGCGCGAGCTGTTCGAGCGGCCTTGGCAAGCATGGATACTCAGCAGTCTTGGCGCCTTTCCGATCGATCGAGGTAGGGGAGACGAGCACGCGATGTCCACCGCCCGCGCCATTCTCGAAAGGGGCGATTGCGTTGTGATCTTTCCTGAGGGCACGCGCGTGCGCCCTGGCCCACTCGGCAATCCGCATCGTGGCGTTGGGCGTCTGGCGCTGCAAACCGGAGCACGTGTCGTTCCCGTCGCGGTGATAGGCACCGAGGACGTTCGCAGAGGGTGGCGCATCCGCCCCCGTAAGGTCGTTCTTCGCTGCGGTCGTCCACTCGGATTTCCGCGCGCCGAGCATCCTTCACCGTCGATAGCCTTGGGGGTTGCCGAGCGGATATGGGCGTGCGTGAGTTTGCAGTGGGAATGGCTTGGAGGGACCCGCGCTGTTTCCTCATCGGAGCTTGCCGCAGGCGAAACTAAGCGTCACGCGCAAGCCGCGTGAGGGACTTGAGTCAAGGCTTTGGAGGGTAGGGTGCGATGAGTGGCTCCCGAATCACAGAAGTCCAAGGCGCAACTGGACGCCGAGTTCTCAGAGCTGTATCGAGCCCACCTGCGAGACGTCTACAGCTATTCCTACTATCGGGTGGGCAACCATCACGATGCGGAGGACCTCACCGAGCAGACCTTCTTGCAGGCCTACCGTCACTTCGAGCGTGCCCAGCGCGAGTCCGACGGCAGGCCGCTGCGTCCTTGGCTGATTCGCATCGCCCACAATCTTGCAGCCAATCTCTATCGCGACCGCTCCCGTCGCCCGGCCTCGCCGCTGGAAGAGACTTCAGAGCTGGTCGCTTCGCACACCACGGAGGACTTGGTGGAGGGTCGGGAAGAGCTGTCCCGGGTGCTAGACGGAGTGCAACGCCTGCCGGACGACAGACGCGAGGCTTTGATCATGCGCTTTGCGCTCGGCATGGACAACCGCGAGATAGCGCGCGCCATGGGTCGCACGGATGGCGCCACCAAGGTACTGATTCATCGCGCTATCAAGCAGCTCGAGGAGCTGGTCGCAGTAGCGGATGGGGGCCCTAGTGATGGGTGAGGCTGCAAGCTTTGAGGGGCTTCTCCACGAGGCGCTCTCCCCGATTGAGCCGCCCGAGGATCTCGGCAGGCGACTGGAGGGTGCACTTACGAGCCTCACCGAGAGTGCTGCCGAGGAGCTCGAGGCATGGGAGCTCTCGGCTATGCGCGATCCGCGCAATTGGGTTCGCCCCGCGACAGCCGTCGTGGTTGGAGGCAGCGCTGGTGTTGCGCTCGTGCTTTTGCGCGCACGTCACAGACCTCGTCCGCAGGCTGGTGCTCTGCGTGGTGCCCGGCAAGTGGCAGAGCGAGCTGTGAGCGATCTCGGCGAGCACACGCGCCGGTTGCTCGGCGACCGCTGAGGGACCCCGACGAGCACGCCGAGTTTCTCGGTGAAAGCGGCCTTGCCTTGCAAGTCCGCTTGCAATCTTGCGGCATAGGCTTCACAGTGTCTTCTTCGGAACGATTCCGATTGTCAGACACATGGGACATTTCAAGGACAAGCCTGCTACTGCCATGGTGTGCCCACCAGAGGTTCGTCAGCCGGCTGCCCGTCTGTCTGTCAACTCCGCGATTCCCAATTCCTACGAATCGCTGTCGGCCGCCTCTAGTCGCCTCTCCGATGAGGCTCTCATGGGCCTTGTGGCAGTCGAGGACCCCTATGCATTCGCCCTTCTCTATCGCCGTCACATTCGCGCGGCGGTGGCGCTCGCCACACAGATGTGCTCGCGGAGGGCAATCGCCGAAGAGGTTGTTCAGGAGGCATTTCTGTCGGTGTGGCGCAGCCGTCTTCACTTTGACAGTCGCAGGGGTAGCGTCAGGGCATGGCTGCTCGGCATCGTCCGCAATCGCGCTATCGATGTGCTGCGTCAAAGCGTGGCTCACGAGCTCGCTGACTCCGGCGAGCGATCTGCCGAGGAGTTGCTCGAAGCGCGCGAACACACCGACGGCGAGGTTGGCCGGCGTGAGCGAGCTCGCGAACTGAGAACGGCGATCGAGGGGCTCCCACCCGAGCAGAGTCGCGTGATCACGCTCGCCTACTACGGTGGCTACACCCATGTTGAGATAGCGACGATGCTCAACACGCCGATTGGTACCGTCAAGGGCAGGATGCGGCTTGGGCTACGCAAGATGGCCGGCAGCGTTCCAGCTGCGATCTGAGAGAGGTCCTCGTCAAGCGCGCGTCTCAGGCCGTGCACGCGTGCTTGCCGGCCAAGTCCTCGTACCTCCTGGCTCACGCACGCTTTCCGTCTTGACGCTGTCGTTCGACCTTGCCACGCCCGCTGATACCGCTGCTAGCGTCTGCGCCTCCCCATGGCCACCTGCTACCGCCACCCCTCGCGCGAGACGGGAGTCGCCTGCTCCTCGTGTGGGCGCCCCATCTGTCCAGATTGCATGACTCCCACCTCCGTGGGAATGCGTTGTCCGGAGTGCGCCAAACAAGGGACCCGCGTGATGACGATGCGCAATATGGCCACACGTCCGCGCGTCACCTTCACGTTGATCGCGATCAACGTGTTGGCGTATCTAGGCGAGGAGGGTCAGCTCACCCTGAGCGGCTCATCCATACACGGGCCGCTGATCGAAGAAGGCATCCTTTACCGCTACGGGATCGGCGTGGAACACCAGTATTGGCGGCTCATCACGAGTGGCTTCCTACATGAGAACTTGCTCCATATAGCTTTCAACATGTACCTGCTCTATCTGCTCGGCATGATGCTCGAGCCGGCGCTCGGGTCGGTCAAGTTCGCGGCGATCTATTTCACCTCGCTACTTGCCGGATCCTTGGGTGCTCTGGTGGCGACAGGCGCGCCCAGCCTGGGGGCTTCGGGCGCCGTTTTTGGGCTTATGGGTGCGGCGGTGATCGAGCTCAGGGCCCGGCGCATGAGTGTCATGGAGTCGGGCATCGGTGGGCTCATCATCATCAACCTGATCCTGTCCTTCACGCTCGCCAACATCTCGGTGGGCGCTCACATAGGCGGTCTGATCGGGGGTGCGCTCGCTGGCTTGGCGATCAGGACCGCCGACGATCATCGCCGCTCCTGGCTCGGCTTGGCAGCATGCGCCGCGCTCTCCGCTGCCTCGATCGTCGGGGCCATCGCTGTGGCGGGGTCCGCTGGGACAGGCATTGCCTGAACGTGGGTATCCTGATCAACGTGGCGCTCCTCTCCGATCCGGAGATCGATACAAGACTTGCATCCAGCGAGTGGCATCGTCATAACAGGGCGATTGCACGCGAATGGAAGCTCAAGGACTTCGCCCAGGCGATCGCCTTCGTCAACAGTGTCGCCAACACCGCCGAGGCGGCCAACCACCATCCTGACATCTTGGTTCACGGCTGGAACAAGGTCCGCCTTGAGCTCTCCACGCACTCAGAGGGTGGCCTCACGCAGGCCGATTTCGACATGGCGGCTCACATCGACCAGCTTGCCTGAGAAAGGCTTAATGAGCCGACCAGCCCTCCTGCTACCGTTGTGCGGCCGGCTACAAATGAAAGAAGACGACCAACCTCCCCGAAGTAGCTTGGCCAGTCCGGCGTGAATGGGCTGAAGCTCATCCTCGCGGTCGTGCTGGTCGCGATCAACGCGTTCTTCGTTGCCGCTGAGTATGCCTTGGTGCGCTCCAGGCGTGCGCGTCTCGAACTGATGCGCGAGGAAGGCTCGCGCGGAGCCGCGCTCGCGCTTCACCAGCTCGATCGCATCAACGAATACATCTCCGCGGTCCAGATCGGAGTCACGATGACCTCGATCGCGATCGGCGCACTGGCGGAGCCTGCTCTGTCGGCCATCCTCAGAGAAGCGCTCGGTAGTACGCCAAGTCACGACGCGGCGATCGCCATCTCGGTGGTCGTGGCGTTCCTTTTGATCGCGGCCACGCAGCTCATCGCCGGAGAGATGGTGCCCAAGCTCTATGCGATCGACCGCTCCGAGACGATTGCCCGCCGGATCGCAAGGCCTCTACAAGCGTTCAGTGTGCTGTTTCATCCCGTCATCATCGGCCTCACGGTCGTATCCGGCCGCATCTTGCGCTTGCTCGGGGTCGAGATGACAGCGCGTCAGGAAGGGGGATCGCCCGATGAGCTCAAGCGCTTGATCGCTGAGTCCTATGCCGGCGGGCATCTGGATCCCGGCGAGGCGGGAATGCTCACGGGCGTCTTCCATCTGCACGAGCAGGAGGCCAGGCAGGTGATGACCCCGATTCCGGCTGTCGTTACTGTGGATGTATCTCAGGACGTCCACACGGCGCTTGAGCTGTGTATCTCAAGCGGCCACACGAGGCTCTTGGTAATCGAGGATGAGGATCGAGACCGCGTGCGCGGGCTTGTCCACGCCTCCTCGCTAGCTAGGCTGCTCATGCACGACGGTCCGCATGCCTCTATTGAGCCGATCATGCACGAGGCGCCCATCGTTCCCGAGACCAAGCCTTTGGACGACCTGTTGGCCGACCTCCAACGCCAGCGCACCTCGATGGCCGTCGTGGTCGACGAGTATGGGCGGGTCGTGGGTATTGTCACGATCGAGGACATCATCGAGGAGGTCGTAGGGGAGATCGCCGATGAGACCGATCCCGCCGCCGGCGAGGTGCGCAGGCTCGCCGACGGTGACCTATTCGTGCGCGGTCATGTCTCGATCGCTGATCTGCTCGACTATGGAGTCCAGCTGCCAATCGACAGCGACGCTTATAACTCCGTCGGTGGGTTCGTGTTCGCCGAGCTTGGTCGCCTGCCCCGTCGGGGTGACACGATCAGCTCTGGGGACTTCTCGATCAGAGTTGAGTCGGTCCACCACAATCGCGTCGAGGCGGTGCGGGTACGGGCGCGTCGCTCTGCTCGTGTGGTCGAGCCCGACGGTCGCGAAACTGCCGTCCGTGAGGTATCCCCGCGCGAGGCGCCACCTGGCCCAGCTGCATGATGGTGCAGGCTCCAAAGACACGTCCGGCCCGCGGGGGAGCGGGCCGGAGCGTGTGCACTGGGAGGAGGCGGGTGTGCGTTTGCGACTATGTCGCCCCTCAAGTATCGCCAGCTTCATGAAGCACACCTAAAAGTCCGGTGAGCTTTTCCCAACAGTTGCGCCGGGTGCCGGGGTGTCCCGGGTGTGAAACGGCGTAGATAGCGAGCAGCTGAGCGAGCTCTCGCTGAATGACGAAGATCGCTCAGTAGCTGAGGAAACCTCGCTTGGTCTTGCGTCCGAATGCACCGTCGGCGATCAGCTCATCCACACGCGACGGGATCGCCTCGCCAATAGTCTCACCGATGGCCTTGGACACATCCAGCCCGACCAAGTCGAGCAGAGCAAACGGCCCCATCGGATGCCCCGCGCCGAGCTTCATGCATGTGTCTATATCAGTCGGCTCCATGCCCGTCTCTTCGAGCAGGCGCACTGCGCTGAACAGGTAGGGGAAGAGCAGGCGATTGACTACGAACCCGGGCACGTCAGGCACCTCGACAGCGGTCTTCTCGAATGCCTCGCACAGTGCGAGGGCACGCGTGCGGGTCTCCCCAGAAGCTGCCTTTGGGAACACAAGCTCGACTAGCTTCATCTTCGTGACGGGATTGAATACGTGTAGCCCAAGGAACCGCTCCGGGCGCCCCGAGGCCTCTGCAAGACGCTCAACTGAAAGCGACGATGTGGTCGAGGCGAGGATCGCCTGGCTGTCGAGAATGCCATTCAGATCGGCCAGCAGTCCGGCCTTGACGTCATGGTCCTCGACGATCGCCTCCACGGCGAATGACACGTGCGCTAGTGCACCAAGGTCGGTCACGATCTGGATGTGCTCCGGGTCGATCTCCGCCTCCAAGCGGCTGAGGGTCTTCTCAACGGTGGCCCTGGCGCGGTCGGCCGAGCTCTCCGAGCGAGCCATAAGCAACACGGGACCGTGATGCGCCGCGGTTGCGGCCAAGCCGCAAGCGATCGTTCCGCTGCCGATTATTCCAATGCGTTCGTTCAAGGTTTCCTCGCTCCTGTGGCGATATGTCGGCGTTTGGTTGACTGACCAGTCAATCTATGGTTGCTGAGCGATACAGTAGAGGGAGCGAGCACCGTCCGCGTTCCTGGGATCGCGCCATGGTCCTCTCGCATGCACAAGCCAGGCTTGACGCCGCGGCATACCGGCAACAGACGAGCAAAGGACTTCCATCATGAGGCAAGCAGACGGCCGTGAGGTCGTGATCGTCGAGGCGGTTCGCACACCGATCGGTCGCGGCCACTTGGAGAAGGGCTATTACAAGGACACTCACCCCAACGCGCTGCTGGCTAAGGTCTATACCGAGGTGATCGATCGCGCTGGCATCGAGCCTGCGCTGGTCGAAGACGTGGTGGCCGGGTGCGTGCAACAGTTCGGCGAGCAGGGCTTCAACATTGCTCGTAATGCCTGGCTTCAGGCGGGTCTGCCGATCGAGACCCCGGGCACGACCGTCGATCGTCAGTGCGGCTCCGCGCAGCAGGCCGTCAACTTCTCGGCCGCTTTGATCGCGGCCGGCGTGCACGACACGATGATCGGCGGTGGCGTCGAGCACATGGGTCACTTCCCGTTTGCTGCCGGTATGAAGACCCAGCAGGAGTTCGGCTTCGCATTCACGCCCGAGTTGATGGCTAAGCACAACATTGTCGGCCAAGGACTCGGCGCGGAGATGATCGCCGACGAGTGGGAGATACCTCGCTCCGAGCTTGATGAGCTGGCGGTGCGCTCGCACAAACTGGCCCATCAGGCCACCGAGGAGGGTCGCTTCGAGCGCGAGATCGTCCCATTCGCGGTCAACGGTGACACCTATGTCACCGATCAGGGTATCCGTCCCGACACCAACCTGGAGGCGCTCTCGCAGCTCAAACCAGTGTTTAAGCCCGATGGGAAGATCACAGCGGGCAACAGCTCGCAGATATCCGACGGCGCCGCGGCAGTGCTTTTGATGTCGGCGGAGAAGGCGAAGGGGCTTGGCTTGAAAGCCCGTGCTCGGATCGTTGATCAGACGACCGTGGGTTGTGACCCGGTAAAGATGCTCGAGGGTCCCATCCCGGCGACGGCGAAGATCCTTGAGCGCAACAAGATGACCATCAATGACATCGACCTGTTCGAGATCAACGAGGCGTTTGCCCCAGTAGTGGCGGCTTGGAAGCGCGAGCACAATCCCGACATGGACCGCGTGAATGTCAACGGTGGCGCGATGGCACTCGGCCACCCGCTCGGCTCGACAGGTGCACGGTTGATCACCACCCTCCTACACGAGCTGGAGCGCTCCGACAAGGAGATTGGCTTCGTAACCATGTGCTGCGGGGGTGGGCTAGGTACCGGCACGCTGATCCAGCGCGTCTGACAACCTCGCCTCTGGAGGCAAGCCCGAGGATTTCGAGAGCCCGGCTTGGCCGGGCTCTCGACGTTTCTAGCCCTTAGGTCCCCCGCCTGTCCAGTTGACTGGGACCGGCGCGAGAGCTAGCAGTGCCTGCCAAGTAGCTGTTTCGGTGTGGCCGCTAGCGGCGATTCCGTGGGCGGCTTGGAACTGCTCAAGGTTCGTGGTGGTGGTCGCATCGAAGACGCCTGTTGTGGCTTGCGTGGGGATCGCAGCCGCGAGATGCTCTTGCATCCACAACACTGGGTCGCCCTTGCTGCCCTGCGACAGTTCTGACCAAGATGGGTTGGGTACAACGCTGGTAAGCGGCGCCAAGGGTTCCGCGAGCGCCGCCCAACCGGCCGCCGAGGTCTCCTGGAAGTCCCAGAAGGAGATCCCGGTGGCCCCGTATAGAGGGGCCTCCTCGCGGAAACGCACCAGGTCAGAAGAGGATGGGCTTTCATAGGTCTGCCCGAGTGGCACTATCGGACGACCGTATACGCGGTTTGAAATATAGGTGTTCGCGTAAGCCGTATCCACCGAGTTGCCTATCGCCTTCCAGTACATCTGAGGCGCATTGAACTGGGCCCCGTTCGGGCCGAGGAACACCGAATAAGGAAACGCCGCGTGGTAGTAGACGTAGGGGAAAGACGCCAGCCCGAGCGGATAGGTGGGGCCGATCTTAGCTCGCAGGTCTGTGATGTAAGTCTGGGCAGCTCCATACTTGCCTTCGTACTCGGCCTCGGCGTCGATCACGAGGCAGTCAGCTCCAGTCGCGACAGCCTGGGCGCCGAGGTTGGCCTCTCCTGCGGGGTTTGTTCCGTACACGTACTGCCATGCGCAAACCTTCAACCCGTTGGCGTGCAGTTGTTGTACTAGTTCAGGGCTGAACTGGCTCCAGTAGTTGGAGGAGCCGTCAGAACTCTTGATGAAGAGGGTGGTTACGCCCGCTGCATGCGCCTGCGCCACGATCGACGCGAGGTTGCCTCCGTCCGACTGGCTCACGTACCAGATCCACATGCCTTGTCCGTCGAACGCGCTTCCAGAGGGCGTCACGGCCACCGTCGAAGGCGCCGCAGGGGGAGTGGGGGGGTGCAGGGCGTGATTGACAACCTGAATCGGCCCATAGGAATTAGAGTGGCGCCCATGGCTGAGCAAGATCATGAGGCGTCCCGAATGGGCCGAGTTCGGGACGTGTACCAGGATCCCGAGCCTAGAGTTGGCGAGGTGCGCGGTGGGTGAGTTACGGGCGATACGGGCGCCATAGCTGTGGGGAAACGCCACCACCATCCCAGGTCGCAGGCCGCTACCCTTCACGAGCAGCTCGCCGCGCACGGACACTTGGTGCGGGTTGGTCGAGCAGTGGATTGCCGGCACGCACGCCATGCCGGTGATCGCAAGCTTGGTGGAATGTGCCGTCGGGCTCTTGGCTGCAGGCGTGGGCGAGGATTTGGCTGTACTCCCGCCGGTTGATTTGCTCGAGGCCGATCCCGACGGGGTTGCTCCCCCCGAGGGAGTGCCTCCGCCACTGGGCGCTACCGCTCCGCCCGGTGAAGCGGCTGAGCTAAGGGGGGGCTGGACGAAGCTCAAGGCCAGCAAGCAGCATGCCAGGATCGCCGTTATTGCGGCCATCGAACTAGATCGCTTGTGGACTTCGTCTCTTGCCACAACCATCCCTTCTTTGCTTCTGGGCCCTGAGCCCCGTTCGACTTGCCCTTGATCGAGTCGAAGCGGCCGGCAGCGCGCGCCGGCGATGCTCGACGTTAGCGGTTATGGCCCTCCAAACCGCCGATGGACAGAGAAGTTGCGTCCTGCGGGGCCCACTACGCTGCGAGTCTGCCGGTCCGTCTAGTCAAATCTCGATGCCTGCTCTCAAGAAAGCGCCGCGGAGACTGAGTTCCCGGCTAGCAGACTTTCGATCCAGAGGTGTCTCTCGTGGGGCCTTTGCTGACGTTCTCGCACTTGACAGAGGGGAATTCTTCTCCTTGACATGTGCAGTCCTTTCCGGTAGAACCGTGACCGCGCCATATTCCGATAGAAAAGATACGTCGTGTCTCTCGTTACCTGACGATAAGGGCATGGCGCCAGCTGATTCGGGTCAAATCAGCCGGAAGAAGGGCGCTCTTGAAGCATCAACCAAACCAGGAGGATTAGGATGACTAGAATGGGCAAACCCCATATGGGGCTACTTGCGGTGGTCGCCGCGGCGCTGATGGCGCTCGCATTCGCCTCGCCCGCGCTCGCTCTGAAACCGACGGGAGACTTTGTAAACTTCGGCAACTGTCCGACGAAAGTAACCGGGGTCAACTTCTGCGTCTTCGCGCAGACCACCAGTGGCGAATTCAAGATCAAGAAAACTGAAGTGCCGATCACGAAAACGATCACACTTCAAGGCGGGATCATCGACAACGAAACAACCGGGGCAGAAACCTGGGTAAATGCCGCAAATGGTGCCGAAACGCTTTCGAAAACACCCCAGTCGGTTCCGGGTGGTCTGCTCAAAATAATGGCCCCCGAATTCTTCCCCGAACCGCTCAAGAAAATCTTCAACGAATTCATCAGCAAAGGCATTACCGGCGTCAATGCCACTGCCGAACTCGTCGGCAATATCAGCATCAGTAGGGGGGCTCTGCTGACAGGCGCGCCGAATGCACTGAACCTTCCTGTGCGCGTGCATCTCGAAAATGAATTCCTCGGGCCGAAATGCTACGTGGGTTCCAGCTCGAAACCAGTCAACATAGAACTCACGACTGGCACCACGAGCCCGGCATTACCGAATGAACCCATCACGGGTAGCCTCGGTGAACCGGAATTCAAGGATGAAAGCATCCTCATTCTCAGGAAAAACTCGCTCGTGAACAACACGTTTGCGGCGCCCGAAGCAGAAGGATGCGGCTCGCAGATCCTGTTCGGAATTTTCACCGGCGTGGTTGATGGGGCGGTGAATCTGGAGCTCGGATTGCCGTCCGTCTCTGGCAACAACACGGCGATTCTCAAGGGGACCCTTGAAAACGCAGCTGAGGCTGCCGTGTTAGCAAGTGAAAAATAATCATCGCTCGCGTGTAGCGAGGTAGCAATGCAGTAGATGTGAATCCTGGGTCCCGTCGGCAATTCCGTCGGGACCCGGATTCGTTTAGACCTACTGCAGCCAGCGAAATCCAAGCGCTGGGGTTGCTGGTGTGAGCGGACTCCGCGGCAACTGCGATGGCGGTTCGGGCAGGTTATATCCAGTCGGCGCCACATCGTTTGGCGCGTCGGCATGAAACAACGAGGCGAGATACTGGATCTGACCACGTCCCACCCCGAGCTCGAACTGCCCGCCACCATAGTTGCCAATCCCGCGTTCGGCGCAGTAGTCAAACGCGCTGAGCAAATTGCGCAATCCACCCAGCCGTGACGGCTTGATGTTTACCATCCGTGGCGGGTACGGAAGCGCTTCTATGTCCGCAACTGAGTGGATAGGGGCGTCCCATGAAAAACGCTCACGATGCTCCGCCAACTCTGCATCGGTCTCGGGCGTCAATGCAGGATCCTCGATCCACGCGTCCGGGAAAGCCTCGGCCACGCGCCTATAGAGCACCGGGTCGGGCGCCTGATCAACGATCGAGCCCGAGTAGTAGCCCTTGAAGTCCACTGACTCCACGGCGCCCGTCTCAACGAGCTCGGCGATCAATTGCTCGCTCCAGGAGCTCGTCGGATCGAGCTTGAAACGCAGTCCTGGGTAGGCGCTCAGGCGCTTGCGTATCGGGTCCATGCTAGGTGGCTCGCCCAAGCGCAGCGAAACCACGAAGCGAACCGGCTCGGGCGTTCGTCCGAGAACGTCGTGCAAGGTTGTGTCCGCTTGGCGAAGGGCAAGATCGAGCGCGGCCGACTCATAGGCCCACACGCGATAGCGCCGCGAGACCTCCCTTTGGGGCTCCTGGGGAAACAAGTCCAGCTGTGCCAGTCGCTCGGAGAAGGAGCCGATCGTCCAGCTTCCTCGAATTGGCAGCTCGGGCCCGGCTGCTTGCAGGATCTCGTGGTCGACCGCATCGTAAGTAACGTCCTCGCCCATGCCCTCCTGGCCGGCGCCCATGATGTGAATCACCGTGCTCTTACGCTTGAACTCGCTGGACACAAGCGCTTGCAGCGGCTCGAGTTGGTAGGCGTCGATCTCCAGAGGCAGATCCGCCAAGCGCTCCCATGTATTCAAGGGCCCAGCCACAGCGGCTCAGCTTAGACTGTGGGAGTGGCAAGCAACACTAAGGGACCTCGAGGTCGCTCCCGTAAGCCGCGCCCCGCCGGCCCTTCCTCGCTCGATCGAGACCAACCCGATCGAGGCAAGTCTGCTCAGCCTGAGAAAGCCGGGTCCGGCGCTCAACGCAAGTCGCGCTCCGGGCCGCGTCCGCCGGTGGTCCCCACCAGAACCTTTGGTGAGCGTCCCCAAGCTCCATGGCATCCTTTGCCTCTCTCGGAGCTCTTGATCCTCGCCGGAGCGATCGCTTTCGTGCTTGCTGTATCTCGTTTGCGCCACGGCCCTTCGTCCGGTGGGCCGCTCCTGCTGGCTGGTATCGCGGCCGTCGGCCTAGGCACGATCGAGGTCACTTGGCGTGAGCACTCCAGCGGCTTTCGCTCTCACACGCTACTGCTCGCCTTGCTGCCCGTGATCGTCTTGCACTCGGTCGTGGTGCTCGGATACTCGTTGCTCGCAAAGCCATCACAAGTTTTGAACGTCGGCATGTTCGCCGTGGACATCGCGGTCTTCGTGGTGCTCTTCAGGTTGCTTCGCGCACGCTTTCTCGATGCTCGTGCCCGCGCCGCCGGCCGTGGCTGAGCGAGCGCTAGCCGTGGCTGGGCGAAGACTGCTGGTCGAGGCTGGCCGGCACTTCTAGTCGAGGCTGAATTACATCGCTAGCCGAGGCTAAGCGAAGGCATTGGGTGCTCACCCTCGTTCGCGTCTTGGCCACGCGTCTCGCCCTTGATGCCTAGAAGCTCCAAGCGTACGATCTCGCGTTCGCCTTCCACGCGTGCGGAGTGACCGTCCGGGAGTCCCGCGATCAGGCGAGCGATGCGGTTGCGTAGCTGTAGGGCGAAGTGCGGGGTTGAAGCGCCCATTAGCTCGCGCACGTCCTCCACGGTCACCTCGCCTGAGTGCTCTTTGAAGATACGGGTAGGGCTCTCTGCTTGGCTCACTGTCTACTCACGGTTCTGTCGTCGGTGTCGGTTCGCTGGTTGTTGTAGTCGGTGTTGGTTCTGTAGTCGATGTTGGTTCGTCGGCTGATGTAGTGGGTGATGAGATCGGGGCTTCGGGCGTGGGGTGGGGCGCTATCTCAAGGCGCGCATCCAAGCTTGCCTGGGTCTTTGTGGACACCGCACTCGTATCGCCAATTATCCAGCCGTGATTGTAAACGCCGTGCACGGGCCCTGAGGACGGCGAGCCTGGCTGCAGGTCGCTGAGGTAGCCATCGAGCGTCGCCGGGACTTCGTCAGGGCTTTCGAGCAGCAGCAGCGGTGCGTAGTCGCCGATTGCGGACAGGGGCGCCGCGGCAGGCCCGTCCAGTGGACGGGCAGCGTTCGCGAACACCATCCCATGACCGGGTTCCACCACTCCCCAACCAAAGGTCCCGTTTGTGAAACGGGCCACCGCGACGGCGTTGCTCGCAGGTGTGAGCCCTCCAATACGGGTCACTTTGCCAAAGCGTCCCAGCTCTCTTGCCACCCGTTGGCTAACCACGCTGCTTGGGCCCACCACATAGATCGAGCTGCCCCTCAAACGTCGCAGCTCTGCCGTAGTTGCTTGCGGGATCCTGGAGCGTTCGACGAACAGGATCGGGGCCGCGGTTTGTGCGGCCAGGTCGGCGGCCGGCATCGTCATAGCCGGCGGTGCTTCGGATGCCGTAACTATCAACTCGTGGGGCACGTGTTTGCGCAGGACACTCGTGGTCTGCTCGATCGCAACCGCCAATGCGGCTGGACTCTCACCTGCAAGTGAGCGCACCGTGTAGCCAGCTGGTGTGACTGTGGCGCCTACCTGGATCACCTGCGTCCGTTGGGCGGGACCGGTTGGGCTCGGACCCAAGGCTCCCGTTCCCGTCGGTTTCATCGTCTTGAGCGCCACTTCGCTCGCTTCGGGCAAGGCTTGCCCTTCGCTGAAGAGCAGCGGGGCGTGCAAGGGGCTACCGGCAAAAGTCGACGCGGCAAGCGCCGCGGGCCAGTCACGCGCGTCCACCATCACGACTGCCCGCGGTCGCGTGGCTTGGGTCAGGCCCGGATATACCGCCACCCCCACCGCGGCCGCATCTGTCGCGGTGTCGGCCCCTCCCAAGCGGGTCGTGTTCTTGGTGGACAGCCCGCCGGCACCCTGGGCGCTCACAGCTGCCACCGGACCAGGACCAGACCGCGCTGGACGTGACGACAACGTCTTGCCGCATCCGCTCAACAGACAAACAGCCACCAGCGCCGCCAAGCGTAGAGATCCCATCTGCATCTATGTCACGCTACCCGCCGCGTCCGACGGCTGTCGCCGAGGCTTGCGCAGTCGGTGAGGAGGACGGCTCCGCTGAGGCTCGCGTGGCCGTTCGAGGAGGATGGCCGGCTGGGCCTCGTGCAGTCGTCGAGCAGGACGGCGCCCTCGTGACCTCTTTCTGCGAAAGCGAAGGAGATTCGCTCTCTGGCTCGAAGGTCCTTCAACAACGTTCTCACAATCCCCGATTTTGCGGGGGAAACCAGGCTTCTGGTCATCCACCGCATGCAACCGTCATTGCACTTTGATAGCTTCCCGCCCATAACGCCGAGTCCTTGGCCAGAAGCCAAGGAACGGGGGACCCAAGTTGTTGGGGCGAATCCCGCGGTCACACCGTGAGAAGCGCAGGCTCTTTCA
This sequence comes from uncultured Solirubrobacterales bacterium, assembly GCA_963746645.1. Classification (GTDB taxonomy): domain Bacteria; phylum Actinomycetota; class Thermoleophilia; order Solirubrobacterales; family Solirubrobacteraceae; genus Palsa-744. The sequence goes on along the minus strand of CAVVBQ010000005.1, from coordinate 1,038,850 downwards.
GCGCTAGCCCGTCAGCTAACCCCGCAGGCCGACGAAAGAGGTTGTTGTGCGATTGCGAGCCCTAGGCTCAACGCTTTTCTGCATGCTGATTGTGGTGGGGTCACCGGCCCCAGCTCTCGCCACCACCGGCGGTGTCTCGGCCGGTGGGGCATCTGCCACCATTGCTCCTGGTACGTCTGCTGGGGGTGCCATTCCGACCGCGAAGCCGCCGGCTCCCAAGCGCCATACGGCTCCCGTCACATCGAAGTCCACGAGCTTGGTCTACAAAGGTCCCGTCTATGAGAAGACGGTCACGGGCCAGGTTGTTCCTTATGTGGCGCCTCAGACGCCCGCCGAACTCACCTCGGCGACCGGCGGCAGCGTGGTCGGCGTCGCGGCCGACACCAAGCCCGAGCTGTTGGTCCCGGGCGCCACCGCCCGCGTTGTGAACGGTCTTGCGGCAGCGCCTATGTCGGCGCCGGCATCCGTGCAGGAGATCATCTGGACAGGCAACCAGATCATCGGCCTGCCCTACATTTTCGGCGGAGGCCATGCCTCGTTTGTCTCGCCCGGCTACGACTGCTCGGGCACCGTCTCATTCGCTCTACATGGCGCCAACCTGCTTGCCACGCCGATGGACTCCAGCGAATTCATGGGCTGGGACTCCGGTGGCGTGGGGACCTGGGTGACCGTGTTTGCCAACGGGGGGCACGCCTATATGACTGTTGCGGGGCTACGCCTGGACACGAGCGCAGCTGACGATCCCTCAAACCAGCAGGGTCCCCGCTGGCGTCCGCTGCGGCCCGGCAATGGCGGTTACGCGGTTCGCCATCCGACAAGTCTCTAGAGGTATCGACTCCGAGGCTTAGGGCTTGACTCCGCGGCTTGGGCTTGCGCGGGGCAAGGATTGTGGTCTTTGCAAAAAGGGGTGCCCTACGTGCGCGCGTAGGGCACCCCTTTTTGAATATGGCCACCCCACCGGCTTGCGGAGGGCCCGGCCGCTACTCTCGGCTACCCTTGTAGCTCACGTTCCCGCCCCCACAGGAGGATCAGATGGCCGGTTTGACCGGGCGCATGTCAACCGTCGTGAAGGCCAAGGTCTCCAAGCTCTTGGATCGCGCCGAAGACCCCGCCGAGACGCTCGACTACAGCTACCAGAAGCAAGTCGAACAGCTTCAGAACGTCAAGAAGGGCATCGCGGACGTGGTGACCGCCAAGAAGCGCCTGCAATTGCAAGAGACCTCGCTCCAACAACAGGTCGTCAAGCTCGACACCCAAGCTCGCCAGGCGGTCTCCGCTGGTAAGGAAGATCTCGCGCGCACGGCCCTGGAACGCAAGAACGTCGCCCAGACGGAGCTGCAATCGCTCGACACGCAGGTCACAGAACTTGAAGCCCAGCAGGAGAAGCTCACCGACTCGGAGCAGAAGCTGCGCGCCAAGATCGAATCCTTTAGGACCAAGAAGGAGGTCATCAAGGCCCAGTATTCGGCGGCCGAAGCGCAGGTCAAGATCTCCGAAGCGGCCACTGGAGTGGGAGAGCAGATGGCCGACGTCGGTCTCGCTATGCAACGGGCAGTGGACAAGACCGAAAACATGAAGGCCCGTGCCGATGCGGTCTCAGAGCTCGAGGCGGCAGGCACGTTCGACGACATCACGGCCCTTGGCCCCGGAGAAGACGACATCGATCGCCAGCTGAAATCGCTCTCGAGCAAATCAGCAGTGGACGATGATCTCGCCAAGATGAAGGGCGAACTCGGGGCGGGTGATGCTGGTGCTGGAGTTGGGCAGCTCGGATCGGGGCCCGAGAGCGCTCCGGCCGAAGGCGACGGGTCCAAGGAGCAGTCGGCATGATCGTGCGTATCTCAGGCGAGGACCAGTACCGGCTGGACGACGGACTTCATGGCGCTCTCAACGAGCTCGACTCGAGCGTGCTCAAGGCCATTGATGTGGGTGATGAGGCAGCATTCAAAGCGGCCTTCTCCGAGCTGCTCGACTTCGTGCGAGCCAATGGCTCGCTGATCGGTGATGAGGAGATCGAGACCTCGGACTTGATCTTGCCTCCTGATGACATCACGGTCTCAGAAGCCGCCGAGGAATTCACAGGCGAGGGCCTGATCCCAGACTGACGGCCGTGGACGCGGCGCATTCCTGCGTCCTCAGCCGCTTATGTGCGCAGCACACTGCGCGGCTTGCGTCCTTGGACTGCTTGGTCCACGGCCGTCAGACGGCTTGGTTCGGGACCATCAGATAGGGATTCCCCAGAGGGGGAACCAGCGCTCTAGTTCGGGCTCGATTGGCAGCTCGGAGGCCATCTGGGCCTTGAGCTGTAGCTCGCGCTCGGTGGAACGTTGATTTGCTTGGGTGGAGCTCGACGTGCTGGTGCCTGAGGCAGGGACGAATGGGTACCAGTAGCCACGCTTGTAGTTGTAGATGAAGTACAGCTGGTGTCCCTTGGCGTCCTTGAAGGCGAACACGGCGCACAGCAAGCGCTCGCCATAGCCGGCGGTCTCGATCGAACCGCTCACGGCGTTTATGCCTACTGCCAAGTCTTCGATCTCGCCGTCCTTCAAGACCATCCAGCGATAGCCGAACTGGTCATCCTCGGTGTGGACCTGGGTGTTGTTCTCCCCGCCGGTGGCCACCACCACTTCTTCCATGTCTTTGATCACGCCTTCGAACTCGCTCGTCTGTAGAGCTTGGAAGACGATCGCGGCGGCTCCCGCCGGTTCGATCTGGTGCTCTGTCTGTAGCGCTATATAGGCCGTGGAGATCGCGAACAGACGGTCAGGCGCTGGGCCCTTGATCTCGTGACGGCCAGTCAGTATGTCTCTGAGGCCCACGTCCCTAGGCGGCGCTTTGCAACTGGGACTCCAGCCGGCCGAGTGCGTCCAGGCGCTTCTCGAGCGAAGGATGGTCGGAGAAGATGTTCATCAAGGACTGCTTTGTCCTGGCCGGAATAATGAAGAAAGCGCTCATGCCTTCGGCCTTGCGCAAGTCCTGACTGGGGATCCTTTCCATCGTGCCGCTTATCTTCAGGAGCGCCGATGCGAGGGCACTCGGCCTACCTGTGAGCACGGCCGAGCCACGGTCGGCGGCGAACTCGCGGTAGCGCGAGAGCGCCTGCAGGAGCAGGAAGGAGATCGCGTACACGAGCACCGAGACCAACAGCACGAGCATGATCCCGCCCTCTTCTTCCCTGTTGCGGCTGTAGCCGCCGCCGAAGCCACCCCCGAAAAAAAGCGTGAACTGAGCGATCAAGGCCGCGAGGGAGGCGAAGAAACTCGCCATCGTCATCACCATCACATCGCGGTTGATCACGTGGGTGAGCTCGTGCGCCATCACACCTTCGAGCTCGGCCGTGTCGAGCATTCTCAGGATCCCGGTGGTGGCGCACACGGTGGCCTTCTTTTGAGAGCGGCCCATTGCGAATGCGTTGGGCATCGGCGTGTCCATCACGAACACCCTCGGCTTGGGCAGGTCCGCCTGCACACAGAGCCGCTCGATGATGCCGTGCAGCTCAGGCTCTTCCTCGGGTGTGACCTCTTTGGCGCCAAGTGTTGAGAGGGCGATCTTGTCGGAGGCGAAGAACTGCAAGGCCAGCATGAACAGGGCGACCACGACGATGACGCCGGCCGCTGCGCCCGCAGCGAACAGGGCGCCCACGAACACCACATAGACCACGCCAAGCAGGAACATCGTCAAGAGCATCCGCGCTTGCAAGCCGCTGTCTTTGCCGAAATTGGAATGTCGCTTGGCCATCTCTGTTGATTGTAGAGTCCGCTGGTGGTGATGTCTCAGTGAAGCCCGAAGTCCACCTGCTCGGGATCTCGATCAAGACGTTCGGGGTTACGTTCGCGCTTGGCTTCCTTGCCTGTGGCTTCGTAATCGCGCGGCGCCTGCGCGAGCTCGAGAAGCCAGTCGATTGGTCCTATGAGATCGTGTTCGCAGCGCTACTCGGAGGCTTGGTCGGATCGAGGGCCTACTTTGTGATCCAGAACTATTCGCAGGTCAAGCACGATCTACTCGGCTCGATCTTCTCCGGGTCCGGCCTGGTTTGGTACGGCGGCGCGATCGGCGGCGCGATCGCGGTGATCGCCTGGATGCGCTGGCGCGACATGTTCAATCTCGTGACCTTCGACATGTGCGTGACTGTGCTCGCCTTGGGCTATGGCATCGGCAGGATCGGCTGCCAGGTCTCGGGCGATGGCGACTATGGGATCGCCTCCAAACTGCCCTGGGCGATGGGCTATCCGCACGGGACTGTGCCGACACCGCCTGGCGTGACGGTCCAGCCGACACCGATCTATGAGACCGTCACCATGTGCTTGCTCGCCTACTTCCTATGGAAGCTGCGCGATCATGTGCGCCCGGGGGTGGTGCTCGGGTTGTACCTGGTCTTCAGTGGCCTAGAGCGCTTGCTCGTGGAGTTCGTTAGACGCAACAAAGAGGTCTTGGCCGGCTTGACCACTCCCCAGCTTGAGAGCGTTGTCTTGATGGTGATCGGTGTGGTGCTCTTGTCTGTGATGGCACGCCGGGGCGGTTGGGCGGCTTCGGGCGGTGGGGGTGGTGTTTCCATTTCGGAGCGCCCTGCGCGTGCGCGCGCGTCCACTGCATGAAGTAAGCCTGCTGTTAAAAGAAGCCCGCGCGCGTGGGGCGCCGAGTTCCGTCCCAGGTGAAGCGCCATAATCTCGGCATGGCCATCGGCACGAGCCTTTCGCATGTGTTCCCCTTGGGAAGCCGCCTCAATGAGCGCGGCCATATTGAGGTGGGCGGATGCGACACGATCGACTTGGCCCGCGAGTTCGGCACGCCTGCCTATGTGGTCGCCGAGGATGACTTGCGGGCGCGGGCGCGCGCATTCGTGCAGGCCGGTCGCGAGGCGGGCCACGAGGACTTTCACGTGGTGTTTGCTTCCAAGGCATTTCCTTGCACCGCGGTGCTCAAGCTGTTCGCCGAAGAGGGGCTTTGGTGCGACGTGGCATCCGGCGGCGAGCTCCACCTGGCTTTGAACGCGGGCTTCCCGCCCGAGCGGATCTTGATGCACGGCAACGCCAAGTCCGAGACTGAGCTGCGCATGGCTTTGGAGCACGGCATCGGCTTGATCGTGATCGACAACTTCGATGAGGTCGAGCGTTTGGCGAGGCTCATTGATCCTGACTTGTCGTCGAGCCGAATGGCCGACGGGCATGCTGGTCGAGCTGATGCTGTCCGGCCGGCGCATGCGCCGGCCGGCCGGACCGTGCATGCACGGTCCGGGACCGGGTCGCATGCGACCCGGTCATCCTCGAAGAGAGAAAGCAACGCTCAACCTGTACTCATCCGAGCCACCCCCGACGTGCGCGGCGACACGCACGAGAAGATCTCCACCGGTCAGGCCGACTCCAAGTTTGGGTTCTCAATGGCCGATCTGCCTGCCGCGATCGATCGCGTGCGGGAAGTCCCCGGCTTGAGCCTCCAAGGCGTCCACGCTCATATCGGCTCCCAGCTCCTGGAGATCGAGCCGTTTCGGCGCGAGGCAGCGGCTTTGGCCCGCATCGGCAATCGGGTGGGTGGGTTTTCGACCTATGACCTCGGCGGTGGTCTTGGCGTGGCCTACACCCAGGCTCAGCACCCACCTGAGATCGAGGAATGGGCCGGTGCGCTCATTGGCGCTGCCCACGAGGCTGGCATCGACCTTGGCAAGCGCATCTTGGTCGAGCCAGGGCGTGCTCTCACCGCGAACGCTGGCGTCACGCTCTACACGGTGGAGTCGGTCAAGCACAATGTGTCCACTTGGGTGGCGGTGGATGGGGGCATGTCCGACAATTTGCGCCCCATGCTCTACGGCGCCACCTATGAAGCGCACTTGGCTGATCGGTTCAACCCGGATGGCGCGGCCGGGCGAGCGCTCGGTGCGGGCGATGGTCCCTCTGGCGCCACACCTTGCGTGCTCGCGGGCAAGCACTGCGAGTCTGGCGACGTGATCGTGCGCGAAGCCTTCCTTGCGGACCCCCGGCCGGGCGATGTGATCGTTACGCCCGCGACCGGCGCTTACGGGTTCGCGATGGCAAGCAACTACAACGGCGTTCCCCGCCCGCCTGTACTGTTTTGCAAAGATGGCGACGCGCGTGTTGTGGTCCGCCGCGAGAGCTTTCACGACCTCACGGGCCGCGATGTCGGCTAACGAAACGCCTTCGAGCGGGGTCGCCGGGGCCGAGGTCTCCCCGAGCGGGTCGCTCGCATCGGTGAAATCGCCAATAGCGGCTCCCCCCGCCACCGTCGCGGCCACGCGTGTCTTCAACGTCGGTCTGCTCGGCCATGGCACGGTCGGGTCGGCTTTCGCCACCTTGCTCGAGGAGCGTTCACCCGAAATCGAGCGGCTCACTGGACTTCGGCCAGTCCTGAGCGGCACTCTCACTACCAGCCGGGGCAGCTTTCCTGAGATTCTCGACAGCTCTGACACGATCGTCGAGCTAATGGGGGGGATCGAACCGGCTCGTGCCCACGTGTTGGCCGCGCTCTCAGCCGGCAAGCACGTGGTGACCGCCAACAAGCAATTGCTCTCCCAGCACGGCGAGCAGCTGTTCGAGGCAGCACGTGCGGGTGGCGCCCAGTTGCGCTTCGAGGCGGCCGTCGCGGGTGTCGTGCCGGTCGTACGCGTGCTTGCCGAGTCCTTGGCTGGCGCTCACGTCGAGCGCGTCCACGGGATCGTCAACGGCACCACCAACTTCATCTTGAGCGAGATGACCCGCGGCTCCAGCTATGCCCAGGCTTTGCTCGAGGCTCAGCGCCTTGGCTTCGCCGAGGCCGACCCCTCAGAGGATGTGTCCGGCCGCGATGCCGCCGCCAAGATGGCGATCCTCGCGCGACTCGCCTTCAACACCCCCGTCCATATCGACGAGGTTCCCTACGAGGGGATCGAGCACCTCCAGACCGACGACCTCCAGTATGCCCGCGAGCTCGGGCTCGGTCTCAAGCTGATCGGCACCGCCGAGCGGCGTGACGGGGGCCTCTCGGTGCGCGTCCACCCGGCCTTTCTCTACTCCGGGCACCCTTTGGCCTCGGTCAATGGACCTTTCAACGCTGTCACCGTCGAGTCCGAGGCGATCACCGAGATCACCATGTCCGGTCCTGGCGCCGGCGGGCGCCAGACCGCCTCCGCTGTGCTCGGTGACTTGGTGAGCACAATGCTCCCGCCCGCTGTGCCTGCCTCGCCAGTCGATCCTTTGCCGCTCGTGCAGGACGTGGAGAGCGGCTTCTACATCCACATGGAGATGGCCGACCGTCCCGGCGCCCTCGCCTCAGTCGCACAGGTGCTTGGAGAGCAGGGCGCCTCGATCAAGTCGGTCGTCCAACATGGATTGGGCGAGCATGCCCGCCTGGTCATGGTCGTTCACCCTTTGGCCGAGACCCGCCTGCGCGAGGCCTTGAAACGGATCGCCGCGCTCGACTTCCTGCGCTCCACCCCCCGAGCAATCAGAGTCATCGAAGAGGAGTTCATGTGAGCAACGCCATTTCCATGTCCAAGAGCCACGTCCCCTTGATCGAGCGCTACCGCGATCGCCTTCCCTTCGAGGAGGGGGACCCGATCGTGAGCCTCCAAGAGGGCTCCACCCCGTTGTTGCGTGCGCCCGTGCTCTCGGAGATGGTCGGCGCCTCAGTACGTCTCAAGCTGGAGGGAGCAAATCCCACCGGGTCGTTCAAGGATCGCGGCATGACTTGTGCGGTGTCGGCCGCCGTGCGCGATGGCGCCAAGGCTGTGATCTGCGCCTCGACCGGGAACACTGCAGGCAGTGCCGCCGCCTATGCCGCGCGTGCGGGCATGACCTGCGCTGTGATTGTGCCCGACGGCAAGATCGCCGAAGGCAAGATGGCTCAAACGTTGATCCACGGTGCCCGCGTGATCGCTCTGGCGGGCAACTTCGACCAAGCCTTGAAGCTCGTGCGTGAGCTCGCCGAGTCCCACCCGATCGTGCTCGTCAACTCGGTCAACGAATTTCGCATCGAAGGCCAAAAGACGGCCGCGTTCGAGATCCATGAGGACTTGGACGGGGAGCTTGAGGCGCTCTGCATTCCGGTCGGCAACGCCGGCAACATCACCTCTTACTGGCGCGGCTTCCGCGAGATGGGGGCCACCCCAAAGATGTTCGGCTTCCAGGCCGAAGGCGCCGCGCCCTTGGTCACCGGGCAACCGGTAGAGCACCCCGAAACTGTCGCCTCTGCGATCCGCATCGGCCATCCCGTACGTGGCGAGGACGCACTCGCTGCTGCCTCGGACTCGGGGGGACAGATACGTTCCGTCAGCGACGCCGAGATTCTCTCCGCCTATCGCTTGCTGGCCTCCAAGGAAGGCATGTTCTGCGAGCCGGCCTCGGCCGCATCGGTCGCCGGTCTGCTCAAGTACGGGGCCGGCGATGCCCAGCAGATCGTATGCGTGCTCACCGGACGCGGCATCAAGGACCCCCAGACCGCGATCGAGCACAACGGTGGCAAAGTGATCGCCTGCCAAGCCGATATCGGCGCGATCGAAGAGGCGGTCCTAGGGACCGATCCCCAGTGATCCGTAGGCGGGTCGTTCGCGCCCCCGCCTCCTCGGCGAACCTCGGCCCCGGCTTCGACTGCTTCGCGGCCGCACTCGGCCTGCACCTCGAGCTCGAGGTGATCGAGACAGGCGAGTTTGCCGTAGACAGCGCCTTGGACGTGCCCCGCGGCCGCGACAACCTATGCGTCAAGGCTTTCGAGAGCCTGCACCCAGCCGACGACTTCACTTTCCGGATCTCCTCCGAGATCCCGCTCACCGGCGGTCTCGGCTCAAGTGCCGCCGCGATCGTCGCCGGCCTACTCGCCGCCGATCACCTATTCGAGCTCGACGTTGACCTACTCGCATGCGCTACCTCCTTGGAGGGCCATCCCGACAATGTCGCCGCGGCCTTGCACGGTGGCTTCGTCATATGCGCCGATGACGATGCCTTCCGCTTCGAGCCGCCCACGGGCCTCGAGGCTCTGGCGGTCGTGCCCGAGCAGCCGGTGCGCACGAGCGAGGCGCGCCTAGCCCTCCCCGCTGAGGTGCCGATCGAGCAGGCCGTCTTCAATGTCGCCCACGGTGCCTTGCTCACTTTGGGGCTCGCCCGGGGCGATTGGGATCTCGTCGCCAGAGGTCTGCACGACAACCTGCACGAGCAGCGGCGCTCGCACCTGTTCCCCCGCTCCTACGACTTGGCCCTGCGAGCACGTGACTTGGGCGCGCTCGGGGCGACCATCTCCGGCGCCGGGCCCACCGTGCTCATTTGGTGCTTCTACGAGCAAACCGGTGCCGTGGTCGAGGCTTTGCGTGCGGAGATCGAGGGTTGGGCTACTTTGATGCGAGCCCCGTTTGAGGCTCAAGGTGCCTATGTGGGAGAGTTGTAGCCGGTGAGCACACACACTTCATATGCCAAAGACTCAATCGGCGGCACCGATGAAGGCTATTTCCCGCGTGGGCGCTCAATGCTGCGGACCGTCCACGAAGAGAAGGCTGTCGGGCTCATGTACGGCCAGCGTGGGCTCTGCGTAGGCGCCATCAAGCCGCTCAACTATGTCGGCACCAGCCTTCACACCCGCAACAAGCGCATGCCTTTCCGCCGGATAACCCATACCGGCGGCATGTTCGAGGCCGTCTTCTTCGGCACGTGCGCCGAGGCCGATCGCGTCCTGACCATGGTCGACGGCATGCACGAGCGCGTCGTCGGGAGCTTGCCCGAGGACGCCGGACCTCGCTACCCCGCTGGCACGCCCTACTCGGCGTTTGACCCTGACTTGATGCTGTGGACAGTCGCGGTTATAGCCGACTCTTCGGAATGGTTCTATGACCGGCTCGTCAGACGGCTCACAGAGCAGGAGCGCGAAGCCCTGTGGCAGGATTATTTGCGCTTCGCCGAGCTATTCAAGATGCCCCTCTCGGGGGCTCCTCAGACTCACCGCGAGTACCGTCTCTGGTACGAAGGCCAACTTGCAGGCCAAGACCTCTACCTGACTGACGAGGCACGCCTCATAGGCTACGCCTCGGCTTTCGAGATCCCGATGCCGGCCAACCGCCAGCTCGGCAAGCGCCTTCACGATCTCGTCATGCTCGGCTCCTTGCCTGCACGCGTGCGCGAGCTCTACGGCTTGTCTTACACGAGTGTTCAGCGTGCTGCCTGCACCGCTGCGCTTGCCTCCGGACGCTTGGCACGCGCATTCGCCCCTTCATCGCTCAAGCGCGGCTCCTGCATCCCCGAGTTCGAAATGGTCGCCTCGACCGAGCGCCGCCGGATCGAACGGGGCGAGCCCACGCCCCAGCTGGCCGGCTGACCCGCACGCAGGTTGACCCACGCGCACTGACGGGCGGTGTTGGGTTCGGTGTTGCCCAAAAGGGGTGCCTACGCGCGCGCGTAGGGCAACCGTGGCTGTCCTTCTCAGCCGAGCTTGGCCAAGCGGGCGCGCGCGTCCTGCATGCCCGGAAGGCGCTCCAAGAGCTCGCCGGCAAGGGTCACGTAGTCGGCGCCCAGGTCGGGACGGTGATCAACGATCGAGACGGCCCTCTCAGCGGACTCGGCATACGCGATCGATGAACGCACCGTGGTATCGAACACCTTCTCCCCGAATCGCTCCTGTAGCGATGCCTTCGCCTCGCGCGAATGCACCGTCCTCATATCTGCCAGGTTGAGCACCACTCCCACTAGCTCCAACTCGTCGTTAAGGCTGTCCCTGGCGACTTCGATCACCTCCAAAGCCTGCTCCACGCCTTGCAGCGCGAAATACTGAGCCTCTGCGGTCACGAGCGCGTAGTCGGCGGCCACCAGCGCGTTAACGGTCAACAGCCCCAGCGAGGGCGGACAGTCCACCAGTATCACTTCATAGTCTCCCCGCACGTCGGCCAAGGCCCGGCGCAGGGTCATCTCGCGGCCGATCTTGCCGCCGAGCATTAGCTCCGTCTCCGCGAGGTTCAAGCTTGCCGGGATCACGCCTCCATGGATCGCCTCACGAGCGTCGGCTTTACCCGCGAGCACGTCGGCGATCGTCGGCTCGCTGTCGGGTGGCACGTCGAAGTAATCCGACAGATTGCCCTGTGGGTCGAGGTCAATTGCGAGCGTCTTCACCTCAACTCGTCGAAGCACGTCGGTGAGCGTGCGCACTGTCGTCGTCTTGCCGGTGCCCCCCTTTTGCGAAAGCACCGCGATCGTCTGGGCCATTCCGGCCGATAGTACGGGGAATAGGCTTCCGCGGCGCTCTGATGCTCAGCCGAGCGTGTGGACTCGATCAGAGTCCTCTTGCTCGATTGCCTGAGCGGGCACGCTTACGAACGTCAGGCAATAGCGCCCCACAAGGATCTCATCCCCGTCATGGAGTGCTCTCCACTCCACGCGCTCGCCGTTCACGAACACGCCATTGAGGCTCCGGTCGTCCAGCACCCTCACCCCGTCGGCTTGACGTACGACAAGCGCGTGTCGTCGCGATACGGTGGGGTCATCGAAGCGCACGTCGGCGGCAAGGCTGCGCCCGATACGTGTCCACTCGCGTGTGAGGGCCACCGTCTTCGTCTCCTCGCCGTCTTCGTAAAGCACATACTCCCCTGGCTCTTGTAGCTCCTCGCGGGCTCGTGTCACCCACTCATGGGTCTCCTGCGAGTGTGCTCGCGGTGAGACTTCGCCCATCGCTGGGGTCGCATTGAACAACGACGCCCTCACGAAATCATGGCTACCGCAATCCGGACAATCGCGCAACGCATCGAGCGAAGTGAGGGTCAGGATATATCCGCATCTCTGGCACCTGAACGATCCGCTGCCTGCCATCGTGCCCGAAGTATGTGACTCCATACCGCTTTTCCCCTTCCTCGGATTCCCGGAACGTCGGGAACTTTCTACAGGGTGGAATCTGGTCGCAATCATAGCCAGGGTGTCAAGCGAGCTTCGGCCGGGGCTTTAGCGCACTCTCGCTCGTCGCTCTCAATCGCATAGTTCGAGCCTACCCCACGAAATCGCCGTCCAAACGATTCGCACCGAAAGATCACTGAAGATCGCGTCAGAACCGCGCGGTTTCCCGGGAGGAGCCGATCTGCATACGGCGAACCTACCCACCATGGCTTCTCCCCATAGAGACGTAGAGCAGCTCGAGCGCTATCTCCTGCAGCGCGGCGTCGGATCGCTCACGGCCGACCGCCATCGCTGCGTCGACTGCGAGCGCACGCCGCTCGTGGGGGAGCACGTCCACGTCTATGAGCGCTCCTCCGGAATCGTATGCGAGCTGTGCCGTCAGTTGCGTCGCAGTGCTCCTTTGTTTACGGAGATCGTGCGTCATAGCGAGCTGGGCCATACCGTGCGGCTCACCGCGCGCGCCGCTTGAGCAGTCAATAAACTGCCGCGCCGTGCACCCTCTCACGGTCTCGATTCTCATCAGCGCTCCGCGCGAGCAGGTCTTCGACTACTTGCAGGACATCGCCAACCACCCCGAGTTCACCGACCATTACCTCGTGGACTGGCACCTGACCCGGGAGGACTCGATTGGTCGTGGAGCTGGAGCCCGCTTTCGCGTGAAGGCCCCCGGCAACCGCTTCAGTTGGGGAGACTCGACGTTCACAGAGGTCGCCCGCCCTCACCGGATCGTCGAGGTAGGTCGCACCGGAAAGACCAACCGCATCCGCACGCTCGGTGTCTACGAGCTCGATCCCGCGCCAGGCGGCGCCACGCGCGTCCAGTTCACGCTCGAGACCGAAACGTCGGTTTTGTCCGACCGGATCCTCGAGGCGTTTGGGGGCCGCTCGTGGCTGAAGCGCAAGAACGAGAAGGCGATGCGCCGGCTGCGCTCGATCTTGGAGGCAGGCGAAGGTCGCGGAGAGCGCGTCACCCTCGCCGGCGGATAAACTGCCCGCTCGCATGGCCAGTTCTTTCATCAAACGCCGTTCCCACCACGGTCTCCGCCCGATAGGCAAGCTCGCCCTAGCCGTGCTCTTGCTGGTGGCCGTCCTAGCCTTGAGTGCCTGCTCAGACGACTCGCACACGCGTGTCACGACAGGCACCTACGCTGGCGAGTCCGGCCAGAACGCGCCTTATCTGAACGTGGGACCGTTGGTCTACGAGGTTCAGCTCTCGCGCCAGCTCAATCCTTATGACACCGAGGATGCCGCCTATCTGACGGGGCTCACCCTTGCGCAGCGTCGGCTACGGCCAGGGGAAGAGTGGTTTGGCGTCTTCATGCAGGTCTACAACAACAGCTCCACGCCCCATCTAGCGGCCACCAACTTCACGATCACCGACACCCAGCAGAATGTCTACCGCCCGATCGTCCCTGGGCTCACCAACGAATTTGCCTACCGCGGTGGCCTTTTGGCCGCCAAATCACGCATTCCAGCACTCAACACCGTCGCTGCCAACGGCCCCACGCAGGGAGCCCTCCTGCTTTACAAGATCAAGATCGTGTCGCTCGACAACCGGCCGCTCGAGCTGAAGATCGTCGATCCTCTCGATCCTTCGGAAACGGCCTCGGCCGAGCTGGACGTCTAGCCCAGTCCCGCCTCGAGTACCTGCCTGGCAACGGGCGCGGCCGTTTCGCCTCCGGCGCCATCTTTCACGAGTAGCACTCCAACCGCGATCTTCGGTTTCAAGGCTGGCGCGAATGCCGCAAACCAGGCATCCGTGTTCTGCGGGTCTTTACCACCCGAGCAGTTTTCTTCGCCTTGCTTGTCTTCGGTTTCGTCTTCGCCGGAGCTTTCTTTGCCTTCGGAGTCATGTTCATGCCCGCTAGCGCAGCTCGGGGCTCCCAGTTCGGCAGTGCCCGTCTTGCCGGCCACCACGACCCCCGGGATGGCCGCGGAGGCGCCCGTCCCTTCGCGTACGACACCGATCATCATGCGTCTGACTGTGCGCGCGGTCGCGGCCTTCATCACGCGCGGCCGGGCTGCATGGTGAGCTTCGAAGGTAGGTGTCGGGCGTCGTCCGCCGTCCGCGATGGTGGCTGCCACGGTAACCATCTGAAGCGCCGACGCCTGTACTTGGCCTTGCCCGATCGCGGTCGAGCCGACATCAAGTTCGCCTTGGATCTGTGAGGCAGGGGGGAGCGAGCTCTCGACGGCTCCCTCCACACCCGATGCGTGGTTGAAGCCGAAGCTTTCTGCCGTCTGTACCAGGCGGGACGCTCCGACCTTCACCCCAAGCGGCGCGAACACCGAGTTGCACGACACCGCGAACGCGAGTGCCAAGCTGCCTCCGCAGGACTCTCCATTCGCATTTTCGAGCTTTACGCCGTCCAGCGTGGCCGAAGTCGCATAGGGGAATACGCTCTTCTCGCTGGCAGCTTTGGCTTCCAGCGCCGCGGTCAGCGTCACCATCTTGAAGGTCGATCCCGGCGGTTGCAGATCATTGATGCCGATGCCCGCCACAGCGAGGATCTCACCGCTTGCTGGGTTCAAAGCGACGACCCCGCCGAGTTGTCCGCCAAGTGCTTCCACGGCCACCTTCTGCAGGCCGGGGGAGATGGTTGTATGCACGGGCGAGCTTGCCTTCGGTAGGACACTAGCCAGCACACGCTCACCAGCCAAGAGCTCACCCCCCGGCTTGCCCCGCAGGCGTTCGTCGAGCGCCAGCTCCAGTCCGCTCGTCCCAACAATCGCTTCAGTCGGCACCCCTTCTGCCTCCAGTTGGCTAAGACGTGAGCTAGGGACGGGGCCGACTTCCCCCACCACCGAGGCGGCCGCCGTGCCAAGCGGCGAGTTACGCACCCCGGCTTCGCTTGCCTGGCCATCGGCCAGGACCGACCCATCGTGTGCGAGCAAGGCTGCGCGGGGCGGCAAAGTCATGTTTCTGCTCAACGACTCTCCGGCCCGCAAGCCCGGGAAGAGGAGAGCATGCGACCACATCACCCTGGGCCCGCCCGGGGTGCTCGTAACCCTCACACGTAGTCCCTCGGTCAGGGTGCCCCAAAGACGAGTCCCCACACGCATGGGCACCACGAAGGCTCCTTGCCTGCTGCGCGCAGGTCCAGTCACCTGCAGGCTGTTCTCGGTTGCTGTACGTGCAGCTTGCCTATAGGTGGAAGCAAACCTGCTTGCCGAGATCCTCAACTGCGTCGCTGGGGCGACGTCGTCATACATGGTCGCGTAATCGCCCCTCACCCAGGCTTTGGCGAATTGTTCGGCCACGCGCTGCTGCGCGGAGGCGTGGTGGCCCGATCCCACGATCGCTCCTATGAGGAACGCGATCGCGGCAAGTGCCACCACAGGCACGGCGCGTCGCGTGCGCCGAGAATGCGCATCCGAGCCGCTTCGACCATGCGCATTGGAGGTGATCACAGCTCGGGACGGTAGAACATGAGCAGTGACACGGCTCGATTGGATCATCGTTGCGTTCGCTGCCTTGCTCGCGCTATTCGGTTTCCGGCGAGGCTTCATTGTCGCTGTGCTCTCTTTCTGCGGCTTCGCCATTGGTTCATTCATCGGAACTCGTGTGGGTCCTCTACTCGTACCCAAGGGATCTGCCTCCGTCTATGCACCCGCATTCGGTCTGATCGGTGCTTTGCTCGCAGGAGCCATCTTGGCCACCGGCTTTGAGGGGGTCGGCCTGAAGCTCCGTCGCGTACTCGTCTTTCCGGGCCTCGGCCTGCTCGATGGGGTCTTGGGCGCCTTGCTCAGCGCAGCCTTGGGCCTGGCGATCGCATGGATTCTCGCCGCGGTGATCTTGCAAACAGCCTCGACCCCTCAACTGCGAGCCGACATCCAGCGCTCAGAGATCCTGAGCGAGCTCAACCAGCTCTTGCCGCCCACTGGTCCGATCTTGAACGTGCTGGCGAGCCTGGATCCCCTACCCTCGATATCCGGTCCGCTTCCCGGCGTATCCGCACCGCCACCGGCGATTGCTCACAACCCCGGAGTGAGGGCTGCCTCCCGCAGTGTCGTGCGCGTGCTCGGCACAGCCTGCGGCCTTGCGATAGAGGGCTCCGGATGGATCGCTCGGCCTGGGGTCGTCATCACCAACGCGCATGTGATCGCCGGCGAGCACGACACGACCGTAGAGGTTGGCGGGCATGAACCGGAGATGAGTGCCTACGCAATCGCGTTCGACCCGACCGACGACATCGCCGTCCTGCGGGTGCCAGGCCTGAGTCTGCCATCGTTGGCATTCGACCCCACACCTGTTTCCGGGCGAGCAGGTGCAATCTTGGGGTATCCCGAGAATGGCCCATTCGATGCCCAGCCCGGACGTATCGGCACGACCCAGAGGATCATTACCGACGACGCTTACGGTCGCGGGCCCGTATCGCGCCTGCTCACGCCTTTGCGAGGTCTCGTCCGCCCTGGCAACTCCGGCGGCCCGCTCGTCGATCGCAACGGGCGCGTGCTCACAACGGTCTTTGCCTCCACCACGGGAGGGGGACCCCACGCAGGCTATGGGGTCGCCAACGCCACGGTCACTCAAGTACTTGCCGGTGCAGGACGCATGGTCGGGACAGGCGAATGCTCGTCGGGATGACGGCTGCCGCGACGACGGACTGCCGGAATGACGGGGTGCCGGGATGGCCGGCTGCTGGGACGACCGGCTCGTGCTTGGGGGGAGCTCCGGTTAGGCGGTGGAGGGACGCGTACTCGGTCGAGGATTTGCTGCTTTCTTGACTCCGGCCGGCTTGATCTTCTTCTCCCCCGATTGTGTGCCAACCCCGGTAGCGGCGGTTTGCGCCTTGGGTCGGCCGATCCCCTCCTTCGCGCGCGCCCGCGCGGGCACCCGCCGACGATCATCTTCTGTCTGGGCCTCGAGCAAAGGCTCGGCTGCAGCCAGTCGCCGCACCAGCTCAGTGCGCACGCGTTCGAGTTCCTTGGCGCTCAGCAGGCGCGGCCCGGCGTGTCTAAGTGGTCTGGACGGTGCTGGGATCAACCCTGGATGACGCGCCTGTATCTCTGAAAGCGTCTGCTCAAGGGCCGCGATCTGACCACGCAGCTCCCTGCGTCGCTCGGTGGCCTGTGCGGTTGCGTCCGCAGGCGGCTCGGCCGTCACGTATAGCGCGGCCGCCACCTCGCGCGGATCTACGCCCGTCCTGCGTGCCTCCTGTGCGGCGTCGGCGGCGATCTGCCCAACCGCGGAGGGCTCCTGCGCGACGCTTGCCACGAAGGTGCCGGTGCCTTGGCGGCTGTCGATCAAGCCCTCCTGCTCCAAGCGCTGGTATACGGCCCTCGCCGTGTTCGCGTTGATCCCCAACATCTCGCCCAGCTCGCGCAGACCAGGCAGGCGCTGGCCGGCGATGAGCCGCCCGTCGCCGATCCTTGCTCGCAGGGCCCACGCGAGTTGCACACCGATCGGGATCTCCCCGTCGCGGTCGATCTTCAGGTCGTCGAGCTCGAGCGCCACCGGTGGGCTTTGTCTGGAGGTGCTCGCAGGCATGTGGCCCCGTCTCTGAGCGAGGTTGCTGGGCGGTTGCGATGGCACCTGCGGGGAGCGTGCTTCGGCAGGCACCTCTGACGGCCCCCTATCGCGATGGTCGTCTCTTGCCATGCACTCCACATTAGTCGCTTCCATGTCCAAAACATAAAGTGCTAGTGAACTAGTACACTATTTCTATGGGTGGGTTGGGTCACCGGGAGTTGGGCGGCGCGGGAGCCGGCGAGTCGAGTCAGAGCACGGCGTCTGGCCACCGCGGCACGTCGCCTCCCGGCATGTCGCCTCCTGGCGCGTCGGGTGGCGCGGGGTGGGGGGGTCCTATGCTCAACCGGGCTTTGCTTCCGGCGAGAAGCCTGCTCGAGGAAGTCGGGGACATGATGATCCTCGCCGGCAAGACTGTCTCTGCTGTGGTGATGCCGCCCTATCCATACGGCGGCGAGTTCGTGTGGCAGTTCTTGTTCGCGCTGCGGGTCTGTTGGCTGCCGCTGCTGTTGTCCACCTTTGCGATCTCCTACGGTGCTCCGGGCTTGCAGGCGGCGAACTTCCTCACAGTCCTGGGCTCACTTGATCGCCTCGGCGGCTTCTTTTGCGTGATTGTCGTGCGCGAAATCGGCCCGCTCATCACAGCGACGATGCTTGCGGGAGCAGCTGGCACAGCGATCACAGCGGACTTGGGCGCGCGCAAGATTCGTGAGGAGCTCGACGCTCTGCAGGTATTGGGCGTAGACCCTGTCAAGAATCTGGTCGTACCGCGCTTTCTCGCGCTGATGCTTGTCACGGGACTGTTCAACATCTACGCGATCCTGTTTGGCCTGTTCGGCGGGATCTTGGCCGCCGTTGTCCACGGACAGCCCTTGGGTCCCTTTTGGGCGACTTTTTTCAACAACACCTCCACCACTGACCTGTGGGGATCGAGCTTGAAGACGGCTGTGTTCGGGGCGATCATCGCCATCATTTGCTGCTACAAGGGCATGACCGCCTCAGGAGGCGCAGAGGGTGTCGGACGAGCCGTGAACCAAGCCGTCGTCGCTTCGTTCATAGCATTCGGCTCGTTCAACTACGCCTTCACGCAAGTACTGCTCGCTACCCATCCCAACATCATCACCGTCCGGTGACTGAATCGACCCCAACGGCGCGCGAGTGGCTTGCCTCCGCAGGCGAGATCGGCCAGTTCACCGGTCGCGTCGTGCGCGACGTATGGAGTCTGCGCGTACTGCGCTTCTTCGGCGAGGCCACACGCCAGGCTGGGCTCCTGATCGTCTCCTCAACGGCGGTCTTGTGGATCATGGTGTTCATCATCGGGCTTGGTCCCTGTGGGATCCAAGGCGCCTACTTCGCCCAGGCCCAAGGAGCGCCAAGCATTGCCGGTGCGTTCGCGGCCTGGTGCGATTTGCGGGAGGCGATCCCCTATGCGTTCGGCTACATGATGGCGGCCAAGGTCGGTACCGGCATCGTGGCTGAGCTGGGGGCGATGCGCATCAACGATGAGATCGACGCCCTTGAAGTGATGGGGGTCGATTCGATGGTGTTCCTGTGCGCCACGCGCCTCTTCGCTGGGTGGTTGGTGCTGCCCTTCATGTACATAGCGGGAATCGGCGTGGGCTTCTTGGCCTCCTACATCGCGGTGGTCAAGCAGGTTGGGGCCACCACCTCAGGTGGCTATCTGCTGGTCTTCTGGCAATACCAAAATCCATTGGACTATCTCTACAGCGTCATAAAGGCGATGTTTATGGCTACCGCCGTCGTGCTGGTGGCTTGCTACTACGGCTACACGGCCTCGGGTGGGCCCGTGGGCGTGGGCAGGGCAACAGCTAAGTCCATGGTGCTCAATTTGGTACTCGTCACGATGATCGGGATGCTCGGCACGCAGGTCTTCTGGGGCACCAATCCCCGAACGCCGATCGGGGATTGATCGGGTCCAATCCACCCCGAGCGCCGGCCACGCGCTCGGGGTGGTGAGTGCTCTGTTAGGTGGCTCACAGGCTGAGCAGATGAGGTGGGCAGGACTAGATTTAACCCACCCGCTACGCTGGGCGCCATGTCAAAGACGCTCGTGATTGCAGAGAAGCCGTCGGTTGGGCGCGACCTGGCGCGTGTGCTAACAGGTCCGTTCGCTAAGCAGGAAGGCTGGCTCGAGGGTCCCGACCACGTAATCACATGGGCGGTCGGTCACCTTGTGCAGCTTGCCGAGCCCGACGAATACGACGCGAAATACAAGCGCTGGCGCATGCCCGACCTGCCGATCGTGCCGAAGAAGTTCAAGCTTGTGGTGCGCGACGAGCGCTCGCGCAAGCAGATGTCCGTGGTGACCGCCCAGCTGGGGCGCGAGGACATCTCCTTGGTCGTCAACGCCTGCGACGCCGGGCGCGAGGGAGAGCTGATCTTCGCCTACCTGTACGAGAAGGCCAAAGCCAAGAAGCCGGTGCAAAGGCTGTGGCTGAACTCGATGACCACCGCCGCCATGAAGAGTGCTTTCGAGTCGTTGCGCCCCGCCGAGGACTACGCCTTGCTCGAGCAGGCCGCTCGCTCCCGCTCGGAGGCCGACTGGATCGTAGGCATGAACGCCACTCGCGCCGCTTCCATCCGCTTGAAATCCTCGTTTGACGGCGCGGTCTCATTGGGGCGGGTGCAGACGCCCACACTCGCGATCGTGGCGCGCCGCGAGGAAGAGATCAAAGCTTTCGTGCCTGAGCCTTACTGGCTTGTGGACGCCACTTTCGACGCCGGTCCGCTCGGTGGAGAGACCGGGGAGGCAGGTCGGGATGGAGCCGACAATGGTTCCGCCGGTGTGGGGGGAGAGTCCGACGAAGAGGGGACCAGCGCGCGCGTGTATGAGGGCCGCTTTCACATGGGCGCCAAGCCGCGCTTGGCGACCGAGGCAGAGGCGCTCGCGATCGTCGAGGCTTGCCAGGGCAAGCAAGGCACGATCACCAAGCTCGACAAGAAGGAGCAACGCGAGCGTGCTCCGATGCTCTATGACCTCACGAGTCTCCAGCGCGAGGCCAACACGCGCTATGGCTTCTCTGCGCGACGTACCTTGGCGGCCGCACAGCGTCTCTATGAGGAGCACAAGGCACTCACCTATCCCCGTACCAACTCGCGCTACCTCACGACCGACATGGTCGAGGAGATCAAGCCCACTGCTGAGCTCGTGGGGGGACAGAAGGAGTACGCCAAGGCGGCCGCCTATGTCACGGGCCTGGACGTACTCCCGCTGGCTCGGGTAGTCAATAACGAGAAGGTCACCGATCACCACGCGATCATCCCGACCAAGGCCGAGCACGCCGTGGATCGCATGGGCGACGATGACAAACGCGTATACGACATGGTCGTCCGCCGCTTCCTCGCCGTCTTCCACCCTGAGGCGGTGTTCGAGAACACGCGTGTCGAGACCACTGTCTTGCCTGCTGGCAGCGACGCCGGCGGATGCGTTTTTCGCACACGCGGCAAGCTCCTGCTCGTACCCGGCTGGCGCGGTGTCTACGGGCAGATGCCCTCAGAGGCAAAGTCCGCCGCCGAAGAAGACGAGGGCACCGACCAGCAGCTACCCAAGCTCAGTGAGGGTGAGTCCGCGCAGACGCTCGAGATTGCAAGTGAGCGCAAGGAAACAAAGCCACCCCGTCGCTATAGCGACGCGTCCTTGCTCGGAGCGATGGAGACGGCCGGCAAGCTCGTCGACGACGAGGAGACGCGCGAGGCGATGAAGGACTCGGGCATAGGCACACCCGCCACGCGTGCCGCCATTATCGAGCGCCTGATCCAGGTCGGCTACATCGAACGCGAGGCGCGCGCTTTGGTGGCCACAGATAAGGGCCTCAACGTCATCAGGCTGCTCGGCGAGCACGCGCTCACATCGCCCGACATGACTGGCCAGTGGGAGCATCGTCTCGACAAGATCGAGCGCGGGGAGGACTCGCGCGAGAAGTTCATGAACGACATTGCCGGATTTGCCGAGCTCACCGTCAAAGAGCTTGACGAGAAACTCAAGGATGTGCGCATCCCGCGCGCCAACCTTGGACCGTGCCCGATTTGTGGGCACGACATCAAAGAGAACCGCAAGGGCTACTCGTGCTGGGCGCGCGACGACCCGGGGTGCGGCTTTGTGATCTGGAAGGGCAAGTCGGGCAAGCAGCTCTCCGTGGCGATCGCCAAGGAGCTGATTCGCGCCGGACACACCTCCAAGGCGGTCACCGGCTTCAAGGCACGCAGCGGACGCAACTTCCGCGCTCATCTCGCGCTCTCCCAGGACGAGGAGGGTAAGTGGCGCGTAGAGTTCAATGAGGCGTGGGCCAAGGAGGGCGCCAAGCCGCCGGAGGCGGAGGCAGAGGGGGACGCCGAGGCCGAGAGGGCAGGCAGCGAGGAGAAGGTGGCCGCTAGCGCGGCCTAGGTCATCGCTTCTTCGGGTGGCCGAGGGTGCATCGCTTCTCCGGTAGGTGCCCTACGCACGCGTGGGTGGCTAGGTCCGGTAGAAGGCGGCGGGCGGTTTTGCGGCGGGCACGTCGGGCGGGTGCGCCAGGATGGGGAGTGTGCCCATCGCACTTGTCACCGGACCTGCCAACGCCGGCAAGGCGCATCTTCTGCTGGAGGCTGTCAGGAGTCATCTTGCGCGTGGAGAGCGACCCTTGCTGGTTGTCCCCACCGAGGCCGACCAGGCGCGCTACCGCCGCGAGCTGGCCGAAGGGGGACTCGCCTTGGGCGTACGGGTCGAGCGCTTCGAGGGATTGTTGGCAGAGGTGCTCGTGCGTACCGGCAACAGGGTTACGCCGCTCGGCCCGCTCGCGCGGGAGCGCCTGCTTGCCCGGATCGCCGGCGTGCGTCCCGGCACGGCAAGTGAGCTCACCAAGCTCGTGGCCGAGCTCGAGATCCAGCGAGTCACACCCGCACGTCTGCGTGGCGCGCTGCGGGCGTGGGCGGCTTCCGGTGGAGAGCAAGCCACACTCGCATGGGTCTGCGATGTGCTCGAGCGTTACCACGCCACGCTTGCCAGGATGCGGCGCGCTGATCGTGAGATGCGCGTAACGGATGCGCTCGATGCCTTGCGCCGCAGCCCCGCCCTATGGCAAGCCACACCGGTGGCCTTGTATGGATTTGACGACTTCACCGAGCTGCAGCTCGACGCGATCGAGACGCTCGGCGGAGTGGTCGGAACACGAGTCACTGTCTCGCTCCCATATGAGCTTGGGCGCGTCGTGTTCGCCGGTCGAGCCGCCACCTTCCAACGCCTCGCCCCGCTTGCCGACTCCCATATGCAACTGCCGCCGCGGGCCGACTACTACGAGCCTACGGCACGCAAAGCTCTCCACCACCTGGAGCGTTCGCTGTTGGTCGATTTCCCCACGCGTGCGGATCCAGACGAGGCAATCAGACTGCTCGAGGGTGGTAGTCCACGAGCCGAGCTGGAGCTTGTCGCGGGCGAGATTCGGGCGCTTTTGGATGAGGGGCTCGAGGCAGATGAGATCGCGATTGCACACCGCTCCCCCGACTCGATCGCTCCCTTGCTCGCTGAGGTACTTACCGACTTCGACATTCCCTATGGCATGCGAACCAAAATCATGTTCGCCCATACCGCTATCGGCCGGGGCTTGCTTGGCATGCTCCGCTGCGCGCTGGGCACAGGGGAGCTTGGCGATTTGCTGGCCTGGTTGCGAGTCCCCGGCGTACTCGATCGCTCCGAGTTGGCCGACCACCTAGAGGCGAGTGCGCGCAGGCATGGCGTGCTCGATGCAGCAGCCGCTCGCGCTTTGTGGGAGACCGAGCAGTGGCCCCTAGATCGCATCGAGCGCCTATCCGATGCCGCCCAGCAGAGCTTGCCTGTTCTGGCGGAAGCGCTCACAGCCGAGCTTCAACGACTCTTCAGTGCTCCGCGCGTAGCCACAGCAGCCATACTCGATGAGGACGAGCTCGACGAGGCGCTGGCCTTGGCAGGCGCTCGCCGGGCACTCGAGGAGCTAGGCGAGATAGGGCGCTCGGTGCCCGATCTCGCGCCGATGCCATCTGAATTGGTGGAGGTCCTGGAGCGACTGGAGCTACCGGCGTCGGCCCACGCCGCCCGTCCGCAGGAGGGCCGGGTGGCCGTCGTCGATCCCCTTTCGCTCAGGGCGCGGCGCGTGCGCATGGTGTTCGCATGTGGCCTCCAAGAAGGCGTGTTTCCGGCTCCAGCCATGCCCCACCCGCTACTTGGAGAGGAGCATCGGCGCGGGCTGGCCGTCGCCTCTGGGCTTATCTTGCGTGGCGCCCCTGACGCGCTTGCAGCCGAGCGCTACCTGCTCTATGCGCTGAGCTCTCGCCCACGCGAGCGTCTCACGCTCAGCTGGCACAGCGCCGACGAAGACGGTACCCCGCTCGCCCGCTCACTGTTCGTAGATGACGTCTGCGACCTGTTCTCTCGCACGCTCACCGATCGAACTGTCCGTCGCGTTGCCGGGGACGCGAGCTGGCCTGGACCCGGCCGGCCGGCAGGCCCGATGGCGGCGCGTGAGAGTGCCTGTCTAAGTCCAACTAGCGACCGGTCGGCCGGTGTCGGCTTGACTGATTTGGAATCCGACGGAGCCGCGCTAATCGACGGGGGGACGGGCCGCGGCGGACCGCTCGGCGTGAGGCCACATCCGATCGAGCCACTGCGCGACGAGGCTGTGCTTCAGGAGTTCCGCTCGCGTTCATTGTGGTCTGCCTCGTCACTCGAGACTTGGGCCAGCTGTCCCGTCAAGTGGTTTGTGGAGCGGGTCCTGCGAGCGGAGGAGATCGATCCCCGCCCCGAGCCAATCGCACGCGGCGGTCTGGCCCACGCGGCCTTGAAGAGTACGCTCGAGCGCTTGCGCGAGCGCAATGGCTCCGCGCGTCTAACTCCCGCAAACCTCGGTCTTGCCAAGAGACTGATGCGCGAGTCCTTGGCCGAGCACGAGCCGCTTTATCCGCTGTCGGTCGCGCCAGAGCGCCTGCCGGGCGCGCGCAGGCGTTTGGCTGTCGACTTGGAGCGGTATCTGGAGTATGCGTCCGAGCAGGGCAGCCCTCTGGAGCCGACTCACCTGGAGCTCGAGTTCGGGTTCGAGCAGGACGGTCTGCCGCCATTGGACATTGGCGAAGGGGTTCTCTTGCGCGGACGTATCGACCGCGTCGACGTGGGCGGGGAACAGGCGGTTGTGTACGACTACAAGGGACGCTCTGCGCCGGCGGGAGCAAGATGGCTGACCGACGGTGCTTTTCAGGTCGCGCTCTATATGCGCGCAGTAGAGCAGCTGCTCGGCGATAATCCTGTCGGAGGCTTCTACCAGCCGCTGGCAGGCAGGGACATCAAGGCGCGCGGGGTGATCGACGCCGACAGCGGCCTTGACCTTGACTGCGTGCGTACGGACCGACTCGAGCGAGAGGACTTGCTCGCGTTGATCGATCAGTGTGTGACGATCGCGCGTCAGGCTGCCCGTGAGGCACGGTCTGGCGCACTAGTTCCGCGACCCGACACATGCGCCTACAACGGCGGATGCGCGTACCCCACGATCTGTCGTTGCGAGCTCTGAAGGCCTCAATGGAGCAGCTCGTACTCGACTATCGGCAAGAGCGCGTGCTCACAGACGAGCAGGAGCAGACGGTTGCCCGTCGCCATGGTTCGCTCCTCTTGGCGGCGGGCGCTGGCAGCGGCAAGACCTCGGTACTGGTGGAGCGCTTCGTGCGGGCCGTGCGCGAGGATGGCATCGCTCCGGGGCGCATACTCGCGATCACCTTTACCGAGCGGGCTGCGGGGGAGCTGCGCGAGCGGGTGCGGGCGCGCCTCTTGGAGCTTGGCGAGCGCGATTTCGCACGCGAGGCAGAGGCAGCGAACGTGTCTACCTTCCACGGTTTCTGCGCGCGCTTGCTGCGTATCCATCCGCTTCAGGCTGGCGTTGAGCCTGGCTTCCAGATCCTCGAAGAGGGCTTCGCTGAGCGGCTGCGTGTGCTTGCGTTCAGCGAAGCGCTCGCGAGCTTCCTCGATGGATCTCGCCCCGATGCGGTTGATCTTGTCGCGGCCTACGGTGCCGATCCCTTGCGCGCCATGGTGCTTGGCGCATATGCCCAGCTGCGCAGTCTGGGCCAGATGCAGCCGCGGCTACCCGCGGTGGCGCGGGACCGCACGGTCGGGGGGCCTGATGTGGACAGAGGGCTAGGCGGGGACGACACAGATCAGGAGCGGACCGCTGAGCAGAGTACGGCTGCACGGGATGACCGGGCTTCGCAGGCCTGCGCTCTCATCGACGAGCTCATGGAGCGCTTCGACAAGGCCTACACCGAGCGAAAGCACTTGCGCGCGAAGCTCGATTTCGACGATCTGGAGTTGCGAGCCCGTTCGCTCTTGCAAGCGCGCGCCGACGTGCGCGAGGCCTGGGCCGAGCGCTTCGAACTGCTCATGGTCGACGAGTTCCAGGACTCCAGCCCGCGCCAGCTCCAGGTTCTGGCGACGCTCGATCGCGACAACCTGTTCACCGTCGGCGACGAGCTCCAGTCGATCTATGGGTTTCGCCATGCCGACGTTGGCCTTTTCCGTGAACGTCGTGAGCGGCTGAGCAAGAATGGTGCGAGCCTTGCGTTGACTCGTAACTTCCGCAGCCGTCCCGAGATACTCGCGGCGGTCGAGCGGATCTTCACTGGGCGCATGGGGGAGCATTTCGCACCGCTAACTCCCACGCGTTCGGCCTCCTCGGGAGGGGAGCCGGTCGTTGAGCTTTTGCTCACCGACAAGCGTGGCTGGGAGCGCCTACCGGGCGAGGAGGAACTTCGCGGCATGCCCGAAGCGACGCCTTGGCGCCAAGCAGAAGCCCGTCTGCTTGCCGGTCGAATCGCCCAGTTGGTCTCTACTGGGCAGGCTCAGGCAGGGGAGATCGTGGTGCTGCTACGAGCGCTCGGTGACGTCCCGGTCTATGAGAGTGCCTTGCGCAGCCACGGACTGCCCACTTTGGCTGGGGTTGGTGGCTTCTGGGGTCATCAGCAGGTCGGTGACCTGCTTGCCTGGTTGCGCGCGCTTGCAAACCCCTTCGACGAGCTCGCGCTCTATTCGACGCTCGCCTCGCCTCTAGTTGGTGCATCCAGCGACGCGCTTGCCTCGATCGCCCGTGTCGCCCGGGAGCGCAAACGCGGCGTATGGCTTGCCCTCAGCGATGCGGCGCCCGAACTAGATCCGTTGCTCGCCTCTGCCGATCGTATGCGCATAGCGTCCTTTCGTCGGCTGTTCGCGACAGAGCGCGCGGCAGCCCCGCTACATCCCATCTCTGAGCTCTTGCGGCGCGCGATTGCGGCCACCGGGTATGAGGCGTACGTCTTGTCGAGGACATGGGGCGAGCGCCGGCTCGCGAACGTTCAGAAGCTCATCCGTCTGGCACGCCGCTTCGAGGCTCAGGAGGGGCGCGATCTGCGCCGTTTCCTCGATCACGTCACCCACTTGGAGCGGGCCGCGGGTTCGCGCGAGGCCGATGCACCTGTGGGCGACGGTGCGGTCGAGTCGGTGCGCCTGATGAGTATTCATGCGGCCAAGGGACTCGAGTTCCCCGTTGTATGCGTCGCCGATCTTGGACGCGACCCAAATCTGCGATCCCCGGAGCTCTTGGTCGACCGCGATGGTGTGCGCGTCGGCTTGCGCCTGCTCGAGCTTTCCACTTCCGAGCCGTCCTCTGCGCTCGACTACGACGAGTTGCGCGAGGAGCGCCGGGCAGCCGAGGAAGAGGAGGAGCATCGCGTGCTCTACGTAGCCTGCACGCGTGCGGAGAACAGGCTGTTGCTGAGTGGGTCAGCCTCGTTCGAGCGTTGGCCTCCCTCGAGACCGGGCGTGGCGCCGATCGCATGGCTCGCGCCGGCCCTCCTCGCGGATGTGCCGTCACTTGTCGCGTCCGATCAGCGCCCGACCGACGCTTTGACGGTCGACATGGGCGGCGGCCTGCGTGTGCGTTGCGTCTTCAGTGCGCCGGGCGACGAGGTTCAGAGGGGCGTTGACCCTGAAGGTAAGCCGCGCAGCCTGTCCATCAGCGGGCGCAGCCCGTCCGTCAGCGAGGCTGGAAACGGTCGGATGCGGCTAGGCAACGGGTCGGTCGCGGATAGCGATGCGGCCCTGGCAGCGCCGCTGGCCCAAGCCCCACTCATGGACCACAGTGCCACGATGAGTTACACCTCTCTCGCGGAGCTTGAGCGCTGCGGCTACCGCTACTACCTCGAACGCGTTCTAGGTCTTCCCGAGAATCGCGCTGTCGCTCGCGGTGGCGATGACGGTGGAATCGAGGCACGCACGCGCGGCACAATCGTTCACGTTCTGTTTGAGTCGATCGACTTCGCACGTCCGCAACTGCCCTCTGCGCAGGAGGTGGGCATCGTGGCGCGGCGGATCGGGGCGAGCGTCGGTGCTGGCGAGCGCGAGCGGATTGCAGCGCTGATTGACCGGGCGGTTGCCTCAGACCCAGCACGCCGGCTTGCCACGACGCGCCGTCCGCGACGCGAGCATCCCTTCGCCTTCTCGCTCGATCCCGGTGAGCCGCTCATTACGGGCGTTCTAGATCTGATTGTCGAGCAGCCCGACGGCAGCAGTCTGATTGTGGACTACAAGAGCGATCGGCTCGTGGGCTCTGAGGACCTTGAGAGGCTCGTACAACGCGACTATTCGATCCAGAGGCTCATTTATGCACTCGCGGCGATCGAAGACGGAGTTGAGCAAGTGGAAGTAGCTCACTGGTTCCTAGAGCGTCCCGACACTTGGGTGGCGATTCGATTCACCTCGGGCGAACGCCACCATTTGCGCGGACTGCTGCTCTCCCGCATCGAGAGCGCGAGAGTCGATGGCCTTACCGTGACCGAACGTCCGCACCGAGGGATTTGTTTCACCTGCCCTGGCCGGGGCGGTCTGTGCTCTTGGGGGGAAGATCGCACTATGGCTGAGGATCCGCATGGGGGAAACCCGCACCATTAGTGAGCGGTACGCCACATTGGAATCCTTCCGCCTAGGGGGTACGCTCACGGAATCACCTGTTTCGCGATCGCCTGAAGTATTGAGGTCCAGGATGAGCGTGAGGTCGGAGGAGCGCCGAAGTGGAACTGATGCCAACGCACAGATCACTGGCTACGGTCACTCATATGCCGGCGGTCGTACCTGATCTCGAGCTGTTCGCGCGCATGCACATCGACGGCGACACGGCTGCGCGTGAGCTCTTGGTCGAGCGCTACCTGCCGCTCGCTCGTCGCTTGGCGCGTCGCTACCAGCACACGGATGAGCCGATTGAAGATCTCGTTCAGGTTGCCTCGATCGGCCTCCTGAAGGCCGTCGATCGCTTTGACTGCTCACGCGATGTCATGTTCTCAAGCTACGCGGTCCCCACGATCCTTGGTGAGCTCAAGCGGCACTTCCGCGATCGCACCTGGTCGGTGCGTGTTCCCCGCGATCTCCAGGAGCTGGCTCTGCGCGTCGATCAGACGGTCACCCGACTGTCGCTCGGCCAACGTCGATCACCGTCGGTGCCTGAGATCGCCACGGCTGTGGAAGCCACGGACGAGCAGGTGCTCGAGGCACTTGAGGCCATGGGCGCCTACCGTGCGAGCTCGCTGGACTCGCCGCGCTCCGGTCGCGAGGAGGAGACGGAGAGTGTGGCCGAGGGTCTAGGTACGCGCGATCTCGGCTTCGACCGGGCGGAGGAGCGCGCGACCTTGGAGCCGCTCATGTGGCGTATCTCAGAACGCGAGCGCATCGTCTTGCGCTTGCGCTTCAGCGACGACCTCACGCAGGCGGAGATCGGTGAGCGGATCGGCGTCTCCCAAATGCAGGTCTCACGTCTCATCAGGCAGGCATTGACGCGTCTGCGTGCTGGTGTTGACGATAAGGCTTGACAATGTCCCAATTAGAAGTCAACATGTTTCTTGATGCAAAGAGCTATGTGGATGGGGACCCTCAGCTTTGGCTTGGTCAGCGTGCCCGTAAAGCTGTACAGCGCTGTCACGCGTAAGACGGTCCACTTCAACCAAATCCATTCCCTCGATAGTGGGCGCATCCATCAGAAGCACGTCTGTTCCCTCGACGGAGAAGAGATCCCTCTCGATGAGATCGTCAAGGGTTATGAGATCGCACCCGATCGCTACATCCCGGTTGAGGCACGCGAGCTACAGGCCCTGGAACCCCTGTTCACACGCACCATCCAGGTCGAGGACTTCGTCGAGCTCGGGGAAATCGATCCGATCTACTTCGACCGTCCTTATCACCTCGTGCCTGGGATCGCAGGCGCACACCCTTACCGGCTGCTCTTGAGGGCGATGCAAGACACCGGCAAGGTAGCTATTGGGCGTATCGTCATGCGCTCCAAAGAACGACTGGTGGCGATCCGACCACGAGAGAACGCGCTCCTAATGCTCACCATGAGCTACGGCGACGAGGTCAACCCCACCGTCGGTCTGCGCGAGCTAGAGGGACTTGACGGCGATATGGACGAGCAGGAGCTCGATGTGGCCCGCCGGCTCGTCGCCTCGGTGGCCGAGCCGTTTGACATCGACAAGTACCAAGACACCTTCCGCGAGGCTGTGCTCGATCTGATCGACCGCAAGGCCGCCGGTGAGCCGATCCCCTTGAGTGCTTCCCCCGAGCCTCCACCCGATTCGCCCGACGTTATGGAGGCGCTCGAAGCGAGCTTGGAGCGGGTTGGCGGCTAATGCCGTGATGCCTTCAGCCGTGGTGATGCCGTTAGCTTCTTGATGCCTACAGGCCGGTTCAGGTTTGGGCGGCACGGTCAGGCAGGGCGGCCCGGAACAGTCAACCTGAGCTGAGCACCAGCACCAACTGAGAGCCTTCGCCGCTCTCTTCGCCCTCGACCAATACCTTCTCGGCGATGCTCCGCAGCACGTTGCCAACCACGGGCAAGGTCGCGTCCTCAAGGAGTCGCGCGGCGCCATCGCAGGTCAGCTCGGAGACGCGCAGCTCCGCCACGTGCTCGTCGGCCCTCATGGTCAGCGCCACACATCGTTTGCGCGCGTGAGCAGGAGCATGCGCGCTTAGCGAATCGCACACAAGCAGCGCATCATCGAGACTGTCAAGCGGCCAGTCGGCGCGCGCGAGCACGATCGAGACGATCCGACGCAGTACAGGACCCACGAGTGGCCCGTCGGTGACTCGCACGCGCACGACCCCGGTCGGTCCAGGCGACTGTGGCTGGTCGGTGTTGCTCGTGTCGCCCAGCTCGCGCTCGCCTAGCGTCTCGTTCACGTGCCGTGTCCATTCATGCTTGGCACTGGGTCGCTCAGTGCGAAAGTCATCCGCACCTCGGTGTGCTTGTTGTTGTCGTGTCCCAGCTGCACGGTCTCCGCAAGCGCAGCTATCAACGAGAGGCCAAGCCCGAGACCGGGGCTGTCGGGTCGCGGTCTGATACCGCGACCCCAGTCGCGCACGAGCACGGTGAGTCTCTCCTCCTCCATGCTGGCCACCACCTCCATCCGGCCTTGCTCGCCATCCGGATAGGCATGTACGACGACATTCGCGCACGCCTCGGTGACAGCGAGGCGAATGTCCGCGAGCTTCTCCTCGGGCACCTCGCAGGCCTCGCCGAGGCCGCCAAGGACGTGCCGAACTATCGCAATGTTCTCGGCCCGCGCGTCGAGCGTGAGCTCCATGTCCGGCGTCATTGCCTCTCCTGGCGGTCTGCCGTGGGGATACTGCTTGTTGTCCTCGCACATAGTGATGCCCGGCCAGGACGGATTTCACACGTCAGGCGAGTGTCCGGCGAGCGATCTCGATGCTACCCTTTCAAGCTCCGCCTCAGGTGCCGACCCCCCATGCCCACGAGGGCGCTGAGTCCTCAGGGACGCGCCGCCCCAAAGGCAGCACTCACATGACTTCGCACACATTGCCATCACAGGCCGCTGGACTCTACGACCCCCGCTATGAGCACGATGCGTGCGGCGTGGGCATGGTTGCGCGCCTTGACAACGTCGCCACCCATGAGGTCGTCACGCGGGCGATAACCGCGTTGGAGAACCTCGAGCACCGGGGTGCTTCGGGAGCCGATCCCCTGACTGGCGACGGCGCGGGAATCCTCATGCAGATGCCCGACGAGCTCCTGCGGGCAGTTGCGGACTTCGAGCTGCCTCCGCCGGGGTCCTACGGAGTCTTGATGTGCTTCCTACCAACTGAGGGCTCTGCGTGCGCGCGGATCGAAGGCTTGCTCGAGCAAACCATCCTCGCGGAGGGGCAGAGCGTGCTTGGCTGGCGCGAGGTCCCCATATGCCCCGAGCATACGGGCGCAACCGCCGCTGCTTGTCGCCCGGTCATCCGCCAACTGTTCGTTGGTGCTGCTGCTGGGCTCGACCAGGATGCTTTTGAGCGCAAGCTCTATGTGATCAGGCGCGTCTGCGAACAGGCCACGGCTGCGTGGCCTGAGGAGGAGCGCAAAGGCTTCTACGTCACCTCATCCTCATCGCGCACCCTCAACTACAAGGGCATGCTCATCTCCTACCAGCTGGGCGCCTTCTACCCCGACCTGCGTGACGAGCGCTGTAAGAGCGCCTTGGGGCTTGTCCACTCGCGCTTCTCCACCAACACTTTCCCCTCCTGGGAGCTGGCCCACCCCTACCGCGTGATCTGCCACAACGGCGAGATCAACACAGTTATGGGCAACGTTAATTGGATGCGCGCACGTGAGTCTGAGCTGGCTTCCGAGCTGTTCGGGGAGGATCTGGCCAAGGTGCTGCCAGTCGTCACCCAGGGCAATTCTGACTCGGCCACGTTCGACAACGTCTTGGAGCTGCTCATGCTTGCCGGGCGCTCGCTCCCGCACGCGGTCATGATGATGATCCCCGAGGCCTACCGCTCGCGCGAGGATCTGCCCGAGGAGCTCAAGGGTTTCTACGCCTTCCACTCCTGTCTTATGGAGCCTTGGGACGGCCCCGCCGCCGTTGCCTTCACCGACGGGCGTGTGGTTGGCGCCACACTCGATCGCAACGGCCTGCGCCCTGGCCGCTGGGTCATAACCAAGGACGGCCATGTAGTGCTCGGCTCCGAGGCTGGCCTGCTCGATGTGCCGGCTGAGGAGGTCTTGCGCCTCGGGCGCCTACAGCCCGGCAAGCTGTTCCTCGTCGACCTCGAGCAGGGTCGCATCATCGACGACAGCGATGTCAAGCATCGCATCTCCACGCAGCGGCCCTACGGAGAGTGGTACGCGCGCAACGCCGTCCGCTTTGCGGACTTGCCACCCGCAGAGCAGGTCACGCTCTCTGATCAGCCATTGCACCGACGCCAGCGTGCGTTTGGCTACTCCCAAGAGGATTTGCGCGTGCTCCTCGAGCCCATGGCCCGCGAAGCGGCAGAGCCGATCGGTTCGATGGGCAACGACCTCTCCTTGGCCGTGCTCTCCGATCAGGCTCCGCCTCTGTTCTCCTACTTCAAGCAGCTCTTCGCCCAGGTCACCAATCCGCCGATCGACCCGATCCGCGAGGAAATCGTGATGAGCCTCTCGACGAGCCTCGGCACCGAGCGCAACCTCTTCGATGAGACTCCCGAGCACGCCCACAAGCTTGAGCTGGACCAACCGATCTTGCTCAACCGTGAGCTCGAGACACTGCGTCACATCTCAACCGATGTGTTCTCCTCGCGCACTTTGGACATCACCTGGCCAGTGGCCGACGGGCCCGCGGGACTAACGGGTGCTCTCGAGCACGTCTGCGAACAGGCTCACGAGGCGATTGAGCAGGGCGTCAACATCATCATCCTCTCCGACCGTCTGCTCGGGCCAAGGCGTGCCGCGATTCCTTCGCTGCTCGCTGTCTCCTCGGTGCACCACCACCTCGTGCGCGAGGGCACCCGTCTACGTGCCGGCATCGTGCTCGAGTCCGGTGAGCCGCGCGAGGTCCACCACTTCGCCACCTTGATCGGTTACGGAGTCTCAGCGATCAACCCTTACGTGATGCTGGAGAGCTTGGATGAGCTTGTCGCTCAGGGACACATAACCCGAGTCGAGAACGGCTCTTCGGTTTCGCTGTCCCCTGAGCAGGCCGCCCAGAACACGATCAAGGCGATCGGCAAGGGCCTGCTCAAGACGATCTCCAAGATGGGCATCTCCACGATCCAGTCCTACCGCGGCGCTCAGATCTTCGAGGCCGTCGGTCTGGAGCGTGAGTTGATCGATCGCCACTTCACAGGCACCGCCTCGCGCATCGGCGGCATCGGCATGGACGTCCTGGCGATCGAGGCCTTGGAGCGCCACGCGCGCGCCGGGTGGCTCGAGCACTCCAATCGACACGATGATCTTCTACCGGTCGGCGGCGTCTATGCCTGGCGGCGTGACGGCGAGCATCACATGTGGAACCCCGAGACGATTGCCTTGGTCCAGCACGCCGTCCGTTCAGCCAACGGCAACGTCTCTGCTGCGCTTTCCGGCGACACCGACGCGCACGCCGAGGTGCGCGACTCGCCTGCGTTCCAGAAGTACCGTGAGTACGCGGCGGCCGTCAATCAGGACGCTGCTCGCAAGGCCACCTTGCGCGGTCTCTTGCGGATCGGGTCCGAGCGCGAGGGGATCGGGCCCGGGCGCGAGGGCAATGTTGATGGTGAGGCCGGTGGACCGGGTGTTGAATCTGCCGCCGCCATTGCGCTCTCCGAAGTTGAGCCTACCAAGGAGATCGTGCGTCGCTTCTGTACCGGCGCGATGAGCCTTGGTTCGATCTCACGTGAGGCCCACGAGACCTTGGCGATCGCGATGAATCGCCTCGGCGGTCGCTCGAACACAGGCGAGGGTGGGGAGGACCCGGCGCGCTTCACCCCCGACCCCAACGGCGACCGGCGTCGCTCGGCGATCAAGCAGGTCGCCTCAGGGCGCTTCGGCGTGACGATCCATTACCTCGTCAATGCGGACGAGCTACAGATCAAGATGGCCCAAGGCGCCAAGCCGGGAGAGGGTGGCCAGCTGCCCGGCCACAAGGTTGATGCCTACATCGGCTCGATCCGTCATACAACCCCCGGGGTCGGCTTGATCTCGCCGCCGCCCCACCACGACATCTACTCGATCGAGGATCTCAAGCAGCTGATCTACGACCTGCGCTGCTCCAACCCCGAGGCTCAGGTGTCGGTCAAGCTTGTCTCCGAGGTTGGCGTTGGCACGGTTGCCGCCGGCGTCTCCAAGGCCAACGCCGACCGCGTGCTCATTGCTGGTCATGACGGTGGTACCGGCGCCTCGCCGCTCTCCTCGATCCAGGCGGCCGGCATTCCCTGGGAGATCGGCCTGGCCGAGACTCAGCAGACTTTGCTTCTCAACGACCTTCGCTCGCGCATCGTCGTGCAGACGGACGGCCAGCTGAAGACTGGCCGCGACGTCGTCATAGCCGCAATGCTGGGAGCCGACGAGATGGGCTTCTCGACCGCTCCATTGATCGCGACCGGCTGCATCATGATGCGCGCCTGCCACCTCAACACTTGCCCTGTCGGTATAGCGACCCAGGACCCCGAGCTGCGCGCGCGCTTCAAGGGTCGTCCCGAGCACGTCGTCAACTTCTTCTTTTTCGTCGCCGAGGAAGTCCGCGAGATCCTCGCTTCGCTGGGGTTGCGCACTTTGGACGAAGCAATCGGCCGCGTCGACCTGCTGGGCGCCGAGACCGCGATCGAGCATTGGAAGGCTCGCGGCGTTGACCTCACGCACGTACTCGCTCATATCGATCTGCCTGAGGGCTCCGCGCGTCATCGCATCAAGGCACCCCCAAGCGTGCTCGATGACGCCCTCGACTGGGAGCTTGTAGAGCGCTCGCGTGCGGTCATCGAGGCCGGCGGAACGAGCTCCAACGGGGAAGCAGGCGACCTGGGGGAGTTCGAGAATGCGCGGGAGCGTATTTTGCCGGCGCCGGCGGAAGATGTTGCAAAAGCAGGTGCCCCGCGCGCGCGCGCGAGCACGGCGATTGAGATGGACCTGCCTATCCGCAACGTCAATCGTTGCGTCGGTGGGATCCTTTCGAGCCATATCGCCCGCGCTCGTGGCGCCGAGGGTCTGCCGCCGGATTCCATCGTTGTGCGCTTCAAGGGGTCGGCCGGACAGAGCTTTGGCGGCTGGCTTGCGCCTGGCGTAACGTTTGAGCTAGAGGGCGACACCAACGACTACACGGGCAAGGGCCTCTCCGGCGGTGTCGTCTCGGTACGACCATCGCGCGATGTGGGCGAGCACTTCATCGCCCAAGAGAACGTGATCATCGGCAACACCGTGCTTTACGGCGCCACCGCCGGACGCGCCTTCTTCCGCGGGCTCGCAGGCGAGCGCTTCGGCGTGCGTAACTCGGGTGCATGGGCCGTCGTGGAGGGCGTCGGCGACCACGGCTGTGAGTACATGACAGGCGGGCGCGTGGTCGTGCTGGGGGCCACTGGCCGCAACTTTGCCGCCGGCATGAGTGGTGGAGTTGCCTACATCTTGGATGAGGTGGGGGAGTTCCCCGCTCGCTGCAACATGGGCATGGTCGGTTTCGACGAGATCTCGGGTGCCGATGCGATCGAGTTGAGGGCGATGATCGAGGAGCACGAGCGTCACACCGACTCTCCGGTCGCGCGTGATGTGCTCGCCCGCTTCGATCAATTGCTGGCCGAGGGTGCGTTCGTGAAGGTCATGCCCCACGACTACAAGCGAGTGCTGCGCGAATTGGCTGAGGCTGCCGAAGCACAATCCGAGGGTGAGCAGGCCGAGGAGGTGCCCGCCTGATGGGCAAGCTCGGCGGCTTTCTTCAGATAGAGCGGCATGGGGTCACTTATCGTGACCCCCGCGAGCGCGCCCACGACTACCAAGAGTTCGTCGTTGAGCGCCCCGTGCAGGAGTTGCGTGACCAAGGCGCACGCTGCATGGAATGCGGCGTGCCCTTCTGTCACAACGGCTGTCCTTTGGGCAACTTGATCCCGGACTGGAACGACCTCGTCTATCGCGACCGCTGGCCTGAGGCGATCGCCCAGTTGCATGCCACAAACAATTTCCCCGATTTCACTGGGCGTTTGTGCCCCGCACCGTGCGAGGCGGCTTGCGTGCTCGAGATCCGTGAGGGCGACTCGGTCACGATCAAGCAGATCGAGCACGCAATCATCGACCGGGCCTTCCGCGAGGGTTGGGTCAAGCCGGAGCCCCCCAAGCGGGAGACCGGTCAATCGGTCGCGGTCGTGGGGTCAGGGCCGGCCGGCATGGCGGCCGCTCAGCAATTGCGCCGCATCGGCCACTCCGTGACCTTGTTCGAGCGCGACGAGGCCGCAGGTGGGCTCGTGCGCTTTGGTGTGCCCGATTTCAAGATCGAGAAGACCGTCGTGCAACGGCGCGTAGAGCAGTTGGTTGCCGAGGGCGTGGAGCTTCGCTGCGGCGTGGACGTTGGCACGGATGTGACTGTGGAGGAGCTGCGCGAGCGCTTCGATGCCGTCGTGCTTGCCACCGGGTCGCGCGTCCCGCGCGACCTCTCCGTACCGGGCCGCGAGCTGAGCGGCGTTCATTATGCAATGGACTATCTCTACCAACGCAATCGCTTCGTGGCCTCCGAGTACGGCCCCAAGCCCACAGTTGCGGCGCCCATGCCTGCGCAGCCGATCACGGCCACCGGCAAGCATGTCGTTGTGATCGGCGGTGGCGACACGGGAGCCGACTGCGTTGGCAATTCCTTGCGCGAGGGCGCCGCCTCCATCGTCCAGCTGGAGCTCCTCCCCGAGCCGCCCGAGCATCGCCCCGATGCGCGCACGCCGTGGCCTGAGTGGCCCCTGAAGTACCGACTCTCCTATGCGATGGAGGAGGCCCGTACGGCTGGACTCGGCGAGCAGGACTACTCGGTCACGACAACCCATTTCTCCCAGGATGATGCTGGCAATGTTGCCGCCCTACACATTGCCCAGGCTGAGCCTGCGCCTCCATTCGCGCCTGTGCCCGGTTCAGAGCGCGAGCTGCCCGCCCAGCTCGTGTTGCTCGCGATGGGCTTCCTTCACCCCGAGCAGGCTCTGCTTGACCAGCTCGGCGTGGAGAAGGACCCGCGTGGCAACGTGAAGGCCGTCAAGCCTTATACGACTTCGGTGGACGGCGTGTTCGCCGCCGGCGATGCGCGCCGTGGGCAGTCCTTGATTGTGTGGGCGATCAACGAGGGGCGCCAGTGCGCTCGCATGGTCGATCGCTATTTGGCTGGTTTGCGGGCTGATCAAGCGCTCGCGGGCGTGAGCAACGGCTCCGGCATTGGTGGGCCCCAGGACAACGGGCTCGCTGGCCACGCTGATGCCGACGAAGGGCCAGAGGGTCCGCCACAGCATGTGGGACCGGGCGTTCCGGCCGAATAGAAGCAGCTCTCTCCCTCTATAGGTGGCCCCCGCAGTTGGCAGTTCGGGATGGTCGTGTGCCTAATAGGACTTGACAACAACTGGCGGATCGGGTATAAAGTCGCCATGTCCGCCGTCTGTATGGCGCGCGGCCAAACATAGGTCGGGTTTGGGTTGGCCCAGTGGTCGACGTTAACCGGTTTCACCAGGGACCTTGGGAGAGGGACCGGTCATTTTTTTTAGAGGGAGTTGTTGTTCGCGTGTTTTCTTTGGGGAATAGCGTTCTTGAGAGTCTGTGTGTCTCTGATGGGTCTGTAATAGGACGCGTCAGCGTCGCTGACGCGTCTCTCTCTCTCTCTCTCTCTCTGGCCGAGCCGGCGTTCAGGCGCTAGCTCTCTTTGCTGCGGTGTAAGTCCGCGGCCTGCCGGGTTTAGGACCAGTCCTTCCCGGCTTGGTTCCTCGCGTCGCTGTTTCGACGCTTCATGTTCTTCTGCTCCTGCGAGCTCTTGGCTCGTGGTGGTTTTGTTGTGCCCGCGGTCCCGCGGGTTGTTTTCGTGTGGATCGTTCTCGTGGGAGGGGTTGGTTTGATGGGTGCTCGTCGCCTCGCGTTGCAGGCTCTGTTGGTGTGTTGTGTTGTGGTGTTGGGTGTTTCGGGGTCTGCTTCGGGCGCGCTTACGCACTCGTTGTCCTCATCCTTTACCGCGGAATCCTTTGTTGAGGGTGTCGCGCTTGATGGTTCGGGTGACGTGTATGTGTATGACGCGAGCGGCTCAGGGACTGTCCACAAGTACAGTCCTTCGGGTGTTCCTGTCGTGTTCTCTGCGACTGGTACGAACGCGATCGAAAACGTCGAATTCAACGGTACGGGCGAGGTCGCGGTCGATGACAGTAGTGGTGCGAGCAAAGGCGATATTTATGTGGCGACCGGTAATCGCGTCGCGATATACGCCCCAACGGGCGCACTGTTGGGTGAATTGAACGGGGGCATCGAATCTGAAGTCCCTGCGACACAGGGGGTGTGGGGTGGCCCGTGTGGTGTGGCGGTGGGTGGTGATGGCAGTGTGTATGTCGGGCTCAGCTCAGGCCACGTCTTCAAGTATGTGCCCTCCGCCAATCCTGCTGTGAACACGGACTACAACTCCTCCTTGAATGGTCTTGAAAGCGTTTGCAACGTCGCTGTCGATTCCTCGGGGAGCGTGTACACATCGACACCGGGTGGCGCTGTGTACAAGTATGCGGCGCTTCAGTTTGGTGTCCTCAGCGCGACAGGGACGATGCTCAGCGAACTGGGTGGCTCACTCGCTGTAGACGCATCCAACGATGACGTGTACGTCGATCAGGAAAGCCAGGTATTGCAGTACGACTCAACCGGCACCCTGCTCACAACGTCCAACGGTGGTGAGGAAGCGATCGGCGGGTCCTATGGTCTCGCGGCCACGAATGGCACGGTGTATGTAGCGGATAACAACCGCGAGCGAGTAGACATTCTCGCGCCCGCGGCGATAGTCCCGGACGCCACGCTCGGCCAAGCCAAAGGTGTCACGACAACCAGCGAGGTGTTGCACGGCACCGTCAATCCAGACGGCGTGCAGGTCACCTCATGCCGGTTCGAATACGGAATGGGTGCGTTTACCACTTCAGTTCCCTGTACCCAGACGCCAGGCTCAGGCAGCGCACCGGTCGAAGTTAGCGCGACCACAAACGGCCTAACCGCAAACACTCCTTACCAATTCAGGCTCGTCGCCGAAAACACGAACGGCAAGAGTGTCACCTCGTCAACTGAATTCACGACGCCCAGCACGCCTCTGATCGAATCTGAGTCACCGCGCCACGTTGGTTATGAAGGCGCCACGATAGAAGCACAGATAAACCCGATGGGATCAGATACCACCTATCACGTGGAATACGGGCCTGACGCGTCCTATGGGAGCAGCGTGCCTTTGTCAAAAGATGCCGCTATCGGTGCGGGCAACGAATACGTCACCGTTGAACAGTTGCTATCTGAACTGCAGGCGAGCACGACGTATCACTTCCGTATTGTGGCCACCAACGCTTACGGCACGACGCATGGAGCGGATTATGTCCTGAACGTACCATCTGTGCTAGCCAACGCTGCGGATACCTGTCCAAACGCGGCGATCCGGCAAACGCAGCAGGCTTCTTTGCTGCCTGAGTGCCGTGCCTATGAGATGGTCTCTCCAGTCGACAAGGCCGGGGGAAAT
This sequence comes from uncultured Solirubrobacterales bacterium, assembly GCA_963746645.1. Taxonomy (GTDB): domain Bacteria; phylum Actinomycetota; class Thermoleophilia; order Solirubrobacterales; family Solirubrobacteraceae; genus Palsa-744. The sequence goes on along the minus strand of CAVVBQ010000005.1, from coordinate 999,068 downwards.
ATTGCTGCGCAACCGAGACGTACGCAGAGTGCGGTGGACGGCAACTCGATCAAGTATTTCTCGAAGGTTGCCTTTGGCGACGCGATAGGCAGCGAGGATCCAGGCGCTGAGTACATCGCTAAGCGCGGCGAGGAAGGCTGGTCGTCGCACGCGATCAACCCCGAGCAGGGCTCGGTCTTGTTCAGCACCCTCTTCCCGTCTAGTTATCTCGGCGCATCCCCAGATCTTTCGAAGGGGGTCTTTTTCGGGCGTACCCCGGTGATCGGCGGTCATCCGAATGTCGAACATGTCAGCAACCTCTATTTGCGAAATGATTTGCAGACGCCTGGCGTAGGACACTACGAACTGCTGAGCGACTCGGTCACCCCCCTGGAATCTCCCAAGGGAGAGGAAACCGGTCAGGCCGAAATCACCTTTGATTGGGCATCGGATGATTGGAGCCGCATCCTGTTCGAAACCTACCGCGATCTCACCGCTGAAACCAAGGGTATGGATCCCTCGCTGCCAAAGTTGTACGAATGGCACAGTGGGAAAGTGGAATTCGCCGGTGTGCTGCCTGCCAACGCATGCGGTACTCCGCCCTGCCTAGCAGCCGAATCGATTGGGGGAAGCGGCGCTGGCCTTGGTCGAGCTTTCGGCGGCTCGGAAGGACCCGGCTTCGAAGGGCATTGGGACAAGAACGCGATATCGGCGAACGGCTCGCGCATCGTCTTTGAGGCAGGACCATTGACACAAACACTAGGTGAAGAGTCTGACAGCTACAGCGCCTATGGCGATCTGTATATGCGAATCGACAAAACCACGACAGTGCAGCTGAACGCGAGCGAGCGCTCGACTCCAGACCCACTGGGATATAGGCCGGCACGGTTCCTTGCTGCTACGGCCGATGATTCGAAGGTCTTCTTTGAAACTCAAGAGGAGCTGACTAACGATACGCAGCCGATCGTTAACGGTCAGCCCGGCGTCGGCTATCTCTACATGTATGAAGTGAACGCACCGGCTGGCAAACGCTTGACTTTCATTGCACCGGCGGTGGAAGGCGCTCCCATGCCGACGATCAGCGACGACGGAAGCTTTGTATATTTCATCGGGGGCGAAATACCGGGTCAGCAGGCCCCGGACAATAGGCTTGGAAAGAGTTTGTTCGTATGGCATGACGGTAGCATCCGCTACATAGCTTTCCACCTGGACTCGAATGTGACTGGGGCGGGACCCAGCTGGGGAGAGCGTGGTTCTCTATACCCGCTTCTCCAAGACGAATTCAGGATGAGCGCTGATGGCGTGAAGATCGCTTTTGCGAGCACTAGCTTGTCAACTGCACAGCGAGCTGGCGTGCGTAACGTTCCTCTCAACGAAGGTGCTTACGGCTATTCGCTGATCTACGTTTATGACTATGACACCGACAAGCTGACTTGCGTGTCGTGCGCTCCAAACGGCGAACTTCCGTCGAGCGAAGCACGTTTTGAGGGGAAGGATCAGGCCAGCATCGCGGGTGGAACTCAGTATTTGAGTAACGCAATGACGCAGGACGGTCGCTACGTATTCTTCGATACGGGGGATTCGCTCGTGCCGCAGGACATCAACGGCCGGCGCGACGTGTACGAGTACGACACCGTCACGAACCAAGTCCACTTGCTCTCGGACGGCAGGTGCGATTGCAATGCGACGTTTGTGGAGGCATCGCCGGACGGTAGCAACGTGTTCTTTACTACACGTCAACAGTTGGTCCGCATCGACAGCGACAGCGGAGCTGACTTGTACGACGCGCGCATCGATGGTGGCATACCCGCTCAGAACCAAGCGCCCCCGCCGCCTTGCAATGGCGAAGAATGCAGAGGGCCCGCCAGCGGTGCGCCGACATTCTCGCTCCCGTCTTCGGCGACATTCGCAGGGGAAGGCAATCCCAAGACAGTCTCGTCAAAGACGCAGACAAAGCGCAAGCGACCGACTCTGGCACAAGCCTTGAAGGCATGTAAGCAAAAGCCGAAGAGGAAGCGGGCGAAGTGTCGAGCGCGCGTCAGGAAGGCCTATCACGTCAATCGAGCGACGGTCAGAGCGCCCCGTCGAGCAGCACGCTGAGGGGGAAAGACAATGCACTATCGCAATATCGACATGACTGAGATCCTCACATACAACACAGATCGGGATCAGATGCGACGCCAAGCCTTTGGCGTCGCAGCCGGCCTTGTCGCGTTCGTGTGCACGTGTCTCATGCTCGTAGCAGGCTCACCAATAGCTCACGCCGATTTTGGTGTAAAGGCGTTCGATCAGCAGATCACCTCCGACCCGATAGGGGATGCGTACACACAAGCTGGTGGGCATCCGTATGAGATAAAGACCCACGTATATTTCAATAGTCACGTCGACCCGAAACTTGAAGAAGTTCTCCACAATCCGGCAGAAATGCCGGACGTCGATGCCAAGGATGTCTTCGTCGACTTGCCACCTGGGCTGTTGGGAAACCCCAACGCAATGGGCCAATGCACTGAAGGTCAGCTGGCCGGCCTGGGGCTAGCTACTTTTGGCACACGACCCGATTGTCCGTTGTCCTCGGTTGTAGGCAGCGTGCACCTGGAAACTCCGTGGAAGTATTTTATCTTGTCCGAAGGAGAGGTGTTCCCGTTGTTCAACATGGTGCCGCCGCCTGGCGCACCGGCGAAGTTCGGGTTCAGCGTCGCCGGGGTGACGATCACGCTGACCGCCAATGTGCGCAATGGCGGAGACTTCGGCGTGACGATCGCCTCGGCGAACATTCCCGTCGCGATAGCTGTCGACGGCGTCGACACCACGTTCTGGGGCGTGCCGGCTGACCCGCGGCACGACGCACAACGGTGTGATGCGTATCGGTATGAAGGTCAAGACCAGGACTCCGCGATATGCCCGGGCGCGCCTGGCACGATCGAAGGCCCAAACAGCAGTCCTTCGACGCCGGAAGCTTTTCTGCGAATGCCAGTGTCGTGCGCGCAGGACGGGACAGGCTTGTCTACGGAGTTGCGGACAGATTCATGGGCTGAACCCGGTTCGTTCCTGACGCGTAGCTTGTTCAATCATCTCCCACCCGACTATCCCGCGGCAGAAAGCGAATGGGGTGATCGTCAGGGTACGACTGGTTGTGGTGTCGTGCCGTTCAAACCGACTGTGGCTGTTCAGCCTACGAACCACCAGGCTGATACGCCAAGCGGTTTGAGCATGGATATTTCGTTGCCGCAGGACGGGTTGACCAACCCAACTGGGATCGGCACGTCGGATGTGAAGCGGACTGTTGTGTCGTTGCCTGCGGGTGTGTCGGTGTCGCCGTCTGCTGCTGAAGGGTTGGGTGCGTGCTCACTTGAACAGATTGGTCTTTCGAATGGGTTGCCCGCGAAATGTCCTGACTCCTCACAGTTGGCGTCTGTTGAAATCGTGACGCCTGTGCTGCCGGAAGCGTTGCAGGGGCACTTGTATTTGGGGAAGCAGACTGAAAACCCGTTCGGTTCGTTGATCGCCTTGTATTTGGTCGTCGAAGGTCACGGCGTGGTCTTGAAGATCCCAGGACAGGTCAACCTCGACCAGCAAACAGGCCAGATCAAGGCTGTGTTCGACAACAGCCCACAACTACCGTTCAGTGAACTGAAGGTCAACTTCGACGGCGGAACCAGATCACCACTGGTAAACCCCCACACTTGCGGCACCTACACAACGAGTGTCGAACTGACGCCATGGTCCGGCAGCCCGCCAGTGACCGTGGATGATTCGTTCCAGATCACTAGCGGTCCCGGTGGTGGGCCTTGTCCTGCGCCTGCGCAGTTCGCTCCGGGCTTCACGGCGGGGACGGTCAACAATCAAGCCGGCGCGTTCAGCCCCTTGTCGTTGACGATGAGCAGGGCTGATGGTGACCAACAGTTGGGTGGTGTCAGCATGCGCTTGCCGACCGGCTTGCTGGGAACGCTCTCGACGATCAAACTCTGTCAAGAACCGCAAGCAGCATTCGGGACCTGTGGTCCCGAATCAAAGATCGGGGACCTGACGGTAGGTGCAGGCGCCGGTGCGACACCGTACTACGTGCATGACGGTCAAGTATTCGCTACAGGCCCCTACAAGGGAGCACCATACGGTCTATCGGTCGTGGTGCCCGCGAAGGCCGGTCCGTTCGACCTCGGGACGGTAGTAGTCAGGGGCACGATCGCGGTTGACCCGCATACAGCAGCACTAACGGTCAACACCGACCCATTGCCAACGATGCTTCAAGGAATCCCGCTCGACCTGCGTGTGATCAACGTGAACATCGACAGGCAAGGATTCATTTTCAACCCCACCGACTGCAACCCACAAGCAATCACCGGCACCCTCACGGGTGGCGAAGGACTGCTAAAGCCCGTCAGCTCAAGCTTCCAAGTGACGAATTGTGCGCGTCTCGGCTTCAAACCCACGTTCAAGGTGTCCACGAACGGGAGAACATCGCGGGCTAGGGGTGCGAGCATCGATGCGAAGCTCACTTATCCCAAGAACTCGATGGGTAACCAAGCAAACATCGCGAAGGTCAAGGTCAGCCTGCCAAAGCAACTACCCTCACGCCTAACCACCCTACAAAAGGCGTGCCCAGCAGCAACATTCGACCAGAACCCCGCATCCTGCCCCGCAGGATCAAAGATCGGGACCGCCATCGCGCACACACCGGTCCTGCCCGTCGAGCTCTACGGCCCGGCGTATTTCGTATCCCACGGCGGAGAGGCATTCCCAGACCTCGTCGTCGTACTACAAGGCTACGGCGTCACCGTCGACCTAGTCGGCACAACATTCATCAGCAAAGCCGGAATCACCAGCACCACGTTCAAGCAAGTCCCCGACGTCCCGATCGGCGACTTCGACTTGAAGCTACCCCAAGGACCAAACAGCGCACTCGCAGCAAACGGCAACCTCTGCACCACCAAACTCACCATGCCCACCACATTCACCGCCCAAAACGGCGCAACACTCACACAAAACACACCCGTCACACCAACAGGCTGCACCAAACACAAGGCAAAGACCAAGAAGAAGAAATGACATGTCCATCACAGGCAGGGCGCTGTCCGTCTCCGCTGTCGCGGCGACGGGCGCGTCGGACAGGCGCTCAGCGACGACTAACGGGTTGGGTCACAAGTCGGTAGTGGACATCCAGCGAGCACGGATGCTCGCAGCGATGATTCAGGCCGCTTGCGAGCACGGTGACGGCAACGTCACAGTTGCCCAAGTGGTCGCTCGCGCAGGGATCTCGCGGCGTACTTTCTACGAGATCTTCGACGACCGCGAGGACTGCCTGCTTGCGGCCCTGGATGAGGCTTTCGAGCGCATAGCCAGGCGCGTGATTCCAGCGTATGAGGCGCCATTTCGCTGGCGCGAGAAGATCAGGGCCGCGCTCACGGTGTTGCTTGAGCTATTCGACGAGGACCCCGACCTGGGCAGATTCGTGGTCGTGAAGACGCTTGGGCTCGGGGCTAGAGCGTTGCAACGTCGCCAGCTCGTGCTCACGACAGTCATGGCGGCAGTTCAGGAAGGAGACGGGGAGGCGCGGAGCGACGCAATCGGACCGTTGACCGCCGAGGCAGTAGTAGGGGCTGTGTGCGCAGTCATCCAGGATCGGGTGCTGCTGTCTGAGAGAAGGCCACTAGTCGAGCTTGTAAATCCGCTGATGAGCACAATCGTACTTCCCTATCTCGGCCCGGCCGCTGCACGCCGTGAGCTAAGCCGGCCCGTCCTTACTGGGACCGTGCGGCCGTCGAAAAGGCCCGAGAACCCCTTCAAGGAGTTGGACATCAGACTCACCTATCGCACGATGCGCGCTCTGCTGGCGGTGGCGGAACGACCGAGCTCCTCCAACAGGGTAATCGCCGACGCGTCGGGGATCGCCGATCAAGGGCAGGTCTCGAAGTTGTTGACACGGCTGGAGCGACTGGGGCTCGTCGAGAACGCCGGGGGTGGCGCGCATCGGGGCGAGCCCAACGCGTGGATGCTCACCTCGGCCGGAGAGGAGGTTCACGATGCCCTCACGGTTCAAGCGCCGAGCCTCTGAAGATGCTGCGTCACGTAGTCGGCAGGGCGCTCACGTCGCCGAGATGCAACGACGCCGTCTGTTGAGCGCGGCTATTCACCTGGTTGCGAATGAGGGAGGCGCTCAGGAGGTGACAGTTTTCAACCTCTGCCAGCGAGCCCGGGTCTCCCGCCGAACGTTCTACGAACTGTTCGAGGACCGCGAAGGCTGTCTCGTGGCGACCTTCGAGGAGGCCCTTGCGCAGACGAGAAACGCGATCATGGAGGAGCGCTCCGCCGATGAGAGTTGGCGTGTGGGAATGCGAGGCGCCTTGACAGCCTTGCTTGGCGTGTGGGACGAGCGTCCCGAACTGGCGCGCCTGCTGATCGTCGAGGCTCTGTCGGCTGGACCTGTCGTCCTCGAGCGACGAGCTCACGTCATCCACGGATTGATCGCAGCCGTGGATGAGGGACGGGCTGAATGCGAGCCAGGTAAGACCCCTCCGCCGCTGACGGCGGAGGGTGTGGTGGGAGCTGTATTCGCCGTCGTGCATGCTCGATTGCTCGAACCGATGTCAGAGGGGAGGTCGCTGCTCGGCCTGACAAGCCAGCTGATGAGTCTGGTCGTACATCCCTATCTCGGCGCCTCAGCGGCGCAAGCCGAGCTCGACACCTCAACGCCGGAGATGCGCGCCGGCCGTGAGCGCCAGCTGCTGCCGGAGCCGTTCAAGGACCTCACGATGAGGCTTACCTACCGGACGGTTCTGGTGCTGTCCTCGATCGCGGCCACTCCCGGGTCGTCCAACAAACAGGTGGCGAGTATCGCGGGCGTCTCAGACCAAGGTCAGATGTCGCGGCTGCTGGGTCGCCTGGAGCGCAATGGACTCGTGCACAACGCGGGCGGAGAACCCTCCAAGGGAGAAGCCAAGGCCTGGATGCTGACGCCCCGAGGCGAGATCCTTCTACAGGCCGCCGGCCAGACCTAAGCGGGGAGCGCTTCGAATGTGGTGGTTGGTCGGCTGGCAGTACGAGCCGCTAGATCTCTGGGCTGGTCGGTAGACTGGCCACGTGGCCAAGCCTTCGCAGAACGGAGTAGCCGCGCCGGGCAACGCAAGCGCCGGCGGAGACGGTGGCATCGGGAGCACGCTTCCCCGTGTCTGCATCATTGGCGCCGGCTCCTCCGGTATCGCAGCCGCCAAGGCCCTGCTCGACCGAGGAATCCCCTTCGACTGCATAGAGAAGTCCGACCAAGTCGGAGGCAACTGGGTGTTCGGCAATCGCAACGGCATGTCGGCCGCCTACAGGGACCTGTTCATCAACGTCTCGCGCGAGCGCATGGCTTACGCGGACTATCCAATGCCCATCTCCTATCCCGACTTCCCGCATCACACGCACATCAAGGAGTACTTCGACAACTACGTCGATCACTTCGGCTTGCGCGAGCACATCATGTTCGAGACCGGCGTCGAGCATGCACGCAAGCGCGAGGACGGGACATGGGAAGTAAGACTGGACACGGGGGAGGCGCGCACCTATGACGCGCTACTCGTAGCCAACGGTCATCACTGGGACGCACGCTGGCCCGAACCGGCTTTCCCTGGAGCGGACACCTTCCAGGGGACCCAGCTGCACGCCCATTCCTACGTGGACAACTCGATCTTCGCAGGCAAGGACGTCGTGGTCCTCGGCATGGGCAACTCGGCAATGGACATCGCCGTGGAGTCCTCCTACGTGGCGGCGAACACTTACCTGGCGGCGCGTAAAGGCGCTTGGATCATCCCCAAGTACGTGTTCGGCAAGCCGGTGGACCAGCTTCCCAACAACCCTAGGGTCCCGTTCGCGATCAGGCAGCGCATGATCCACCAGACGATCAAGACAATCACTGGTTCGCCCGAGCGCTACGGTCTGCCCAAGCCAGACCACAAGTTCGGCGAGTCCCACCCGACCGTGTCAGGGCGCATACTCGACCGGATCGCGCACGGAACGATCGCGCCGAAGCCGAACATTGCCTCTCTAGAAGGGGAAACGGTGCGCTTCGTCGACGGCAGCGAGGTACATGCTGATGTGGTCGTGTACTGCACGGGTTACAAGATCAGCTTTCCCTTCTTCGACGCCGACTTCCTGAGCGCACCCGACAACCACATCGAGTTGTTCCGGCGCGTCTTCCATCCGGACATCGCGGGTCTCTTCTTCATCGGCCTGTTGCAACCCCTGGGTGCGATCATGCCGCTCGCCGAGGCCCAGAGCGCTTGGGTCGGCGATTATCTGCGCGGGGAGTATGCGCTCCCCTCGCTGGCCGAGGTGCATCGCGACATTGCTTCAGACCAGGCGGCTATGCGTAAGCGCTATGTGGCTTCCAAGCGCCACACGATCCAAGTTGACTTCGACGATTACCTGTATGCGCTTGACGCGGAGCGGCGTGCCGGGACCGAGCGAGCGAGGACACGCGGGTTTGCGCTCCCGCTGCCCGCGCGCTCTGCCGTTGCCGTCGTCTAGCGCTCCGCCTAGCTTCGTCATTGCGTTCGCTTGAGCCCTGAGACTTATGCGGTCATAGGTGTGGAGGGCGCTGATGCCGGGAGAATCGCTTGCGCTCGCTAGCGTTAACCCTGTGACCCAAACGTTCTGTCGCCACAACCGCTTCATCCAGCGTTGTCCGATCTGCCGCGAGACGGTGCCTGGACAGAAACCGAGCCATGCGGCCAAGCCCAAGTCGAGCGGAGCTCGCACTGGCGGCACTCGCACGAGCGGGAGGGTGGGCGCAGGAACGACCTCACGCGCCGGAGCGGGCGCCATGCGGCCAGCCGGGCGTACGTACACCCGGCGGACCCAGGAAGTGCGTATCCAGCGCGAGACGCGCTCTGAGGACGACGGCTATCGCTGCGAGCTCGTTCCCGGCTTGCACTCCTCTGAGGACGCACGCCGACTTGTGCGCGAGATCGGCTTTGCCAGCGGACGCCTGCTGACCTTGACCGCGGCTCCCCCTAGCTTGTACGCAGAGGCGCGCGATTGCGGGGACATAGAGCAGGCAACCTGGATGTGCTTCCTAGCCGCCTACCTCTCACCGCTTCAGGGAGATCAGTCGTTCGCGGGTATTCGCCAAGCCCTGCTCTCCAGTTGGGCCTCGGGCACGGTCTCCGAGCTCGACGAAGTCCCGCTCGGCCCGCGCAGCTCCCACGATCCTGCCCGTGGTGTCGAGACCTTGATCGCCTACCGGCGCTTCGCCGAGCACTCTGGCTCGCAGGAGTCTGCCTTCACCGGCGAGCCGGCCTGGACGCCGCAGCGACGCTTCGAGCGAGTCTTCGAGCGCCTCGCCCTGCCAGGCTTCGGGCGCATGGGCCGTTACGACCTACTCATCACGCTCGGACGGCTCGGCCTGTACGAGCTGCGCGCCGATTCCCTGCATCTCGGCACGCGCGCTTCGCTGATCGTCTCCGATCCCACACCGCCGGCCGCCAAGCGTGTGTTCGGGATCGGCGATCCGATCCACATCGAGCGGCGTGCCTCAGCGCTCGCCCAGGCACTCTCCACTCCAATCGAAGCGCTCGACCTCGCCTTGGCGAACTGGGCCTCAGAGGAGCGCGTCACGCTTGGGTTCCCGCAGGACACCTCCGACCCGCATGCTGTCGAGCGAGCTGCGGTGGCGCTTGAAGTCTGATTCGGTCTGACCGTTTGTGCCCGAGGCTCAATAGGTAGGTCAGTTGGCGGAGTAAGGAGCGATGTGGGCGCTTCGGTTGGGTGTGTCGTTTTGAGCCGCCCTACGCGCGCGCGTAGGGCGGCTCATTTTGCCGTCCACACCGGCCCCTAAAGTCCTGCGAGTCATGTTCTCCTTTCCGCCAGACAAGGGAGCCGCCATGCCGCTCTGCTTCATCGAGCCTCACGATGCGATCCGTGTGATCGCGGACTCCGTCGGCCGCGAGGCCCGCCGGCAGCTCGTCGGCGAGGTTGTGCGCGCATGGGTCGACGACCTGCCCGACCAGGAGCTCACCTTCCACTACGAGCGCGCAATCGCCGGCCTCGATCAGGACGATCTGCATCTGCTCGCCGCCTGGCACGCCTCGCTTGAGGTCGGTCAACCGGTGCCCAACACAGCTTTTCTGGTTGGAGTCTTCCCCAGCCTTGGCGAGAATCGCCGTGAGGCCTTGAAGATCGCGGCAGGCTTCAAGGGAGAAGAAGCCTTCCAGGCGGGCGTCGCCGAGGACCAGGCACTCGACACGGTCCTACCTCATCTATCCCGTGAGCGAGCAATCGAGCTGGCCTCCGAGTGCATCCAGCTGTACCAGTGGGATCGCCTCGGCTCATACAACTAGACTGAAGTCATGGAAGAGACGACCATCACCGTCGATGACGTCATGGATGCGCTGTCCAACGTGATCGATCCGGAGCTCGGCCTCGACTTCGTGGAGCTAGGTTTGATCTATGGCGTCGAGGTCTCGGGCGGCGATGTCCACGTCACGTTCACCCTCACGACGCCAGGTTGCCCGATCGGACCCCAGGTGACAGAACAGATCGACGAGTTCGTTGGCGAACTGGAAGGCGTCGCGTCGGTCGAATCGGAGATGGTCTTCACGCCTCCGTGGACGCCCGAGAAGATGTCAGAGGACGCGAAGTTCGCTTTGGGCTACTGACGCCGCTGAGCGGCGCGCTGCGGCGTCCTCCCTCACTCGTGTGCAAAGCACACTTCGCTCGGTGCGTCCTTGCATCGCTTGCCCAGCGACGCCGGTAGCAGCATGTTTTGGTTAGGGGCTGACGGGAGAAGCGCGCTTGGGCTTCGGCTTGGCCTTGCGCTTCGGCTTCGCGGTCGTGGCCTGCTGAGCGGCCTGCTTTTCCTTGGCCAACTCGACCAGCTCGGACAGCTCAGCTTTGATGCTCTCTCCGATCGATTCGATGTCCGGCAGGGCGTCGAAGTCGCCGAGTAGGCCGAAGTTCATCTCGCCTGCATAGGACATAATCGCCACCGCCAAAGCGTGGTTTTCGGGGAGGAACGCCACCGGGAACACACGCTCCATACGGCGCCCCAGCACATACAGCGGGAACTGGGGACCCGGCACGTTGGTCACGATCAGGTTGAACAGGCGCGTGGAGAAGTTCAGGCGTGAGGCCTGCGCCAGGATCGTTGGCGGCGCGAAGTTCTGGGCGCCCGCGATTACCTCGGCACCGAGCGCTTGCTTGGACTCCTTCAAGCCGTCCATCGCGTGGCTCACGAAGCGCAGACGCTGCAGGGGATCGGCGATGTACACGGGCAGCGGCCCGCGCATGACAACGATGCGGTTGCCACCCTCGTGACGCTCGCCGATGGTGCGCACTGATACCGGCACGAGCGCGCGCATCTCCATACCCTCGGTGCGCACTCCACGCGCGATAAGGAAAGAGCGCAAGGCGCCGGTCACGACGGCGAGCACCACATCGTTGACGGTGCCGCCGAATGCGTTCTTGACGAACTTGAAATCATCCAGCTGCGCGGCGATCCCGACAAAGCGTCGATGGGGGCCGATCTCCACGTTCAACGGCGTCACCGGTGCCGGGTTCAGTCCGGCCCATACGATCTCGCCGATACCCTCGGCGGCCTCGCGGGCTCGCTCCAAGGTTTGCTCGGGGTGAGTCAGTGCATTGAGTGCTCCACTGACCATCTCAATGCCTGCGCGCGCCGCTCCACGCAGGCCTACGGCCAGGAGCCCGGTTGTATCCGGTTCAGGGTTGGGTTTCCACGGGCGCCCGGAATGACGCAATGGCTCTGGGTCGGGGGCAACGTCGAACAAGACTGTCGCAAGATCAACGCCCGCGATGCCATCGATCAGCGAGTGATGGGTCTTGGAGATCAAGGCGAAACGGTCGTCCCAGAGACCCTCGATCAACCACATCTCCCACAAAGGCTTGGAGCGATCGAGCGCTTGCGAGAAGATACGGGCCGTCAAGTTGCGCAGCTGCTCCCAGCTGCCTGGGGCGGGCAACGCCGTGTGGCGCACATGGAACTCGAGGTTGAAGCCTGGATCGTCGACCCACACAGGACGGCCGCTGTCGAGCGCCGTATAGGCAAGCTTGTGGCGATAGCGGGGCACGAGATGCAGGCGCTTGCGAATCTGCTCGAGGAACTCCTCCATCGGCGGTGGAGGGCCCTCCACGATCGTTAGTCCGCCTACATGCATGTGCGAGTTCTGTCCCTCCTGGTGCAAGAAGGAGGCATCGACCGCGGTGAGCCTGTCGAGGTGTCGCTGTGCCATCAGCCAAGGGTACTTCTACAATGAACAAAGTGCCTACCGACCCGCCCACAGCGCCGAACACAGTCGAGAAGCTCTTGCTGGCCGCGCCGCGTGGATATTGCGCAGGCGTGGATCGCGCCGTGCAGACGGTGGAACGAGCGCTCGACCTACATGGCCCGCCCGTGTACGTGCGCAAGCAGATCGTCCACAACAAGCACGTCGTCGAGCTGTTGGCCGACCGGGGTGCCGTGTTCGTGGAGGACGTCAACGAAGTCCCCGAGGGTGCGCTCACAGTCTTCTCTGCGCACGGCGTCTCGCCGAAGGTACGCGCGGACGCCCAGGCGCGCAATCTGGACACGATCGATGCGACCTGTCCGCTCGTCACGAAGGTCCACCGCGAGGCGGTCCACTTTGCCGAGGATGGCTACACGATCGTGCTCGTCGGCCACGACGGTCACGAGGAGGTACAGGGCACGATGGGGGAGGCCCCCGAGCACATCGTGCTCGTCGAGAACGAGCGGGATGTCGACGAGCTGGTAATCGAGAATCCGGAGCGCGTTGCCTACATCACTCAGACAACGCTCTCCGTGGACGAAACGAGCGCAATCGTCAAGCGTCTGCACGAGCGCTTCCCCAAGATCACCGGCCCGCGTACTGACGACATCTGTTACGCCACCACCAACCGCCAGTCCGCCGTCAAGCAGATGGCAGGCGGCTGTGACCTGATGCTCGTGATCGGCTCGCGCAACTCTTCCAACTCGGTCAGGCTCGTCGAGGTAGCCCACGACTGCGGCACCGAGGCCTACCTGATCGACCACGCCGGCGAGATACGCGAGGAGTGGCTGATCGGCAAGCGCGTCGTCGGTATCAGCTCAGGCGCCTCGGCACCCGACGATCTCGTACAGGACCTGCTCGCCTTCTTCCGCGCGCGCGGGGTCGAGGACGTCTCCGAGTTCCACGTCGTGCGCGAGGACGTGCGTTTCATGCTGCCCAAGCCGATCCGCGAGGCAGTCGCGGCATCTTCTTGAGCGGAGTCGCGCGGCCGCGGGTGGTGCGGTGCGTACCAATATGCGCACGCTAGTTATCTCCGACATGCACCTCGGGGCCGCCTCTGGCGCTGACGTGCTGCGCCGCGCGGAGCCAAGGGCAGCCTTCATCGAGGCGCTTTCCGACGTCGATCGACTTGTCTTGCTTGGCGATGTCTTGGAGCTGCGCCATGGGCCCAGGCGCGACGCGCTCGCGGCTGCCCGACCGTTCTTTGAAGAGCTTGGGCGTGCCTTCGCCGGACGCGAGATCGTGGTCGTCCCGGGCAATCACGACCATGCACTCGCCGAGTCATGGCTACGGCGCCGCGATGAAAGTCCTCTACAACAGCCGCTTGGGCTCGAGCAGTGCTTCTCGGCCCAGGAGGCTTCCTCGATGCTCGCGGCGCTCGCTTCCTGGGCAGAGCCGGCGCACCTCAGTGCCGCCTTTCCTGGTCTGTGGCTGCGCCCGGACGTGTACGCCACGCACGGCCACTACTTGGACTGCCACCTCACGATTCCCACCATGGAGCGGCTTGGAATCGGCTTGACCGCGCGCGCTCTGGGCCGGTCTGCGGAGGAGTTCGCGGCTGTGAGCGACTACGAGGCCGTCACTGCGCCCGTATTCGCTTGGGTAGACGCGGTAGCCCGTCAAGCCCCGACCGGATCCACACTCAACGGGCAGTCCACGGTCCGCGTGTGGCGCGCGCTCGTCGGAGCCCAGCGCGGCGCTCGGGGCGCTCGTAAGGGCGCGATCAGAGGCTCTGACGGCTCGGAAAACGGTCACTCGCCGGGCGCGCGCTCCGGCGTCAACCTGCGCTCACGTGCGCTGGCGGGTGCGTTCCCATTCGCGATTGCGGCGCTCAACAGGGCCGGGATCGGCTCGTTCCATGCCGACATATCGACTGACGAGCTGCGCCGGGCCGGATTGCGGGCGATGGGGGAGGTTGCCGCGCGTTTGGGACTCGGGGATGCTCATGTGATCTTCGGCCACACCCATCGCGCGGGCCCAAGGCAAGCGGATCTCGCGGCCGAGTGGCGTGGGCCGGCAGGTGCGCGGCTGATCAATGCAGGCTGTTGGACGTATGACTCCTACTTCGTCACCGTCAATCCCGGCGAGAGCCCTTACTGGCCAGGCGGCTCGGTGTTCGTTGAGGATGAAGGGCCGCCTGTGTTGCGAAGGCTGTTGGACGATCACTCCAATACTGAGCTCAAGCCACTGCCGGGCTGAGCTTATGTCACTCCGCTGAGCTCAAAATCACTCGCTTGAGCTCAAGCCACTCCCGGTGTGAAACACGTCGCATAGCACTCCACGCCGGGACCCACATCGAGATCGAGCATGGCTTTGGTATGACGGGGGTGATCGATGAGCTTGTAGGCGCCGGGACGCTCGACGACCAGTGTCGTGTCTCCATTGACCGTCACGGTGCCGGTGCCATCGAGGACTGCCCATACGCTTCCTGCTTCATAGGGGCCCGACCAAGCTCCTGGCTGCTCTTCGCTTTGGCGCAATAGGCGGACGTTCGGTGCGTCCTCCGGCCGTAGCGGTTGGAGCGGCTCGCGCTCGATGCCGAGTAGCTCCTGGATCGCGAGCTCGGTTTCCTCGTAGCCACCCTCCCCGTAGTGGTACTCGAACAGGCGGGCATGCCCGTCGAACAGGTAGCGCGCGGGCCAGCCGCGATTCTCGTACTCCTGCCACACCTCGAACTCGGTGTCGATCACAACGGGATGGGCAATCTCCAGATGCTCGACCGCATCGCGCACCGCTTGCTCGTCATGCGAGGGCTCAAAGCCAGGACAGTGCACGCCGATCACGCGCAACCCATCGTCGGCATAGCGCTCGTGCCATGCCTTCACGTACGGCAGCGTCCTGATCGAGTTGGGCCTGCAGAAGTCCCAGAACTCCACCAGCATCGGCTTGCCACGCTGCAAGATGCTTGCCTGGGCGCCGTTCGTGTTCAGCCACGGAAGCTTCGTGGGGAACAGGGGTGCTGCGATCGTGTCTACCGGAGCGCGCAAGGCGGCAATCTGGGCGGTTCGCGGCCGGGGCGCTGTGTCCGAGGCAGCTCAGCCTATGGAGCCGACCATCTCCAACTGGATGAGCCGGTTGAGCTCGACCGCGTACTCCATCGGCAGCTCCTTGGTGACGGGCTCGATGAAGCCGTTGACGATCATCGCGGCGGCCTCGTCCTCGGTGAAGCCCCTCGAGCCCATGTAGAACAACTGGTCGTCGGAGATACGCCCGACCGTTGCCTCATGCGCGACAGCCACGTTGGGGTTCTGGATCTGGATGTCCGGCCAGGTGTCGGACCTGGATTCGCCGTCCATCATCAAGCCGTCGCATTGCACCCTGGCCTTGGAGCCGGCGGAGTTGTTGCCCATCTTGACGAGGCCCCTGTAGCCCATGATCCCGCCGTCCTTGGAGATCGACTTGGCGAGGATGTTGGAGGTCGTGTTGGGAGCGAGGTGAACCACCTTCGCGCCTGTGTCCTTGTGCACGCCCTTGCCGGCAACACCGACGTTCAAATGGTCGGCGCGCGCACCCTCGCCCATCAAGAACGAGCCGGGGTAAAGCATCACGTACTTGGCGCCCATCGAGCCGCCCACCCACTCAACCGTGCCCTCGGCGTCGACGATGGCGCGCTTGGTGTTGAGGTTGTAGACGTCCTTGGACCAGTTCTGCACGGTTGTGTAGCGCGCCTTGGCGCCCTCGTGCACGAAGATCTCAACGACCGCGGAGTGCATCGAGTTGACCGAGTAGGTCTGGGCGGTGCAGCCCTCGATGTAGTTCACATCCGAGCCCTCGTCGGCGATGATCAGCGTGTGCTCGAAAGTGCCCTCGCCGGCGCCCTCCATCCTGAAGTAGGCCTGGAGTGGCAGGTCAACCTTCACGCCCTTGGGCACATACAGGAACGAGCCGCCCGACCACACGGCGCCGTGCAAGGCCGAGAACTTGTTGTCCTGCGGCGGCACGCACTTGTTCATGAAGTACTTCTGCACCAGGTCCGGATACTCGGTGATGGCCGTATCCATCGAGCAAAACAGGATCCCGAGCTTGGCGTACTCTTCCTTCAGGCCCTCATACACGGGCTCTTGGCGCCACACGCCGACGACACCGGCAAGGTGCTCGCGCTCAGCCTGGGGGATGCCGAGGTCCTCATAAGTCTGCTTCATCTCCTCCGGCACGTCGTCCCAACTTTTGAAGCGCCCGGCGGTAGGAGGGGAGTAGAGCACCAGCTCGTCCAGGTTCAGGCCGCTCAGGTCCGGGCCCCAGGTGGGGACAGGCTTGCGTTCATAGATTTCAAGCGACTTGACGCGCTTCTCGGCCATCCAGTCAGGCTCACCCTTGACCTTGGACAGCTCGCGGATCACCTCGCGTGAGATGCCTTTCCGCGCGAGCAGTTGGCCTTGCTCGTCCTCGACGATCGGGCTGGGCTTGGCGATCTTCGTGCGGTCTAGCGTGGCCATAGGGCTCCCTTTGTGAATCCTGTGCTCTGGACTAGGAATTGTATCGAGGTCCTGAAATATGTTCGGGCGACTTCGGAACATGCGAGGGCGTATCGCCCGTCCAAGCACGAACGTCGATCCTCCATCATTGCGCGCTCACTGGCCAACTGTTATCGCCCGTGACGGCGCCCTTGACGACCTTCAGGCCAAGCAAGGCGCACTTGCGTCGGGTCGCTGACACGGGAATGCCAAGCAGATCGATCGCCCAATCCGCGTCCAGCTTGCCGACCTCCTCGAGCTTCATACCCATCAGCTCCTCCGAGGCGATCGAAGCTGACGCTTGGGAGATCGCACAGCCGTGGCCGTGGAAGCGCAGATCCTCGATGTGGCCGTCCTTGATCCTGATGTGCACGCCTAGCTCGTCCCCGCACAACGGGTTGTGCTCGAGCCCCTCCATGTCGTGCGGGTCGAGCTCGCCGAAGTTGCGCGGGCGCTTGTAGTGGTCGAGGATGTAATCGCGGTAAAGGTCGTCCATTTGGCTGTGTCTCTCGGATGCGTGTTATGAGGGATAGTTGCTCGTGCGTGTCGCGGAACGGTGGCTTTGGTTGGGGGTCGCAATCGCTGGGTTCACCACGTGCGTGCGTGTCTGTCTTCTAGAGCTGGAACACCCTTCTGCCTGCGAGCAATGTGTCGATCAGGGCATCTACGTCGCCTGGCTCGTTGTAGACACCGACGCTCGCCCTCGCGGTGGCCGCGACACCAAGGCAGCGCATCAGCGGCTGCGCGCAGTGGTGCCCGGCCCTGATGCACACGCCGCCGCGGTTGGCCAGCTCGGCGATGTCGTGTGCATGCATGCCTTCGATCGTGAACGACACGAGCCCGCCGCGATTCTCAGCCTCGGGCGGGCCCACGAATTGCAGGCCGGGCACCTCTCGCAAGCGGTCAAGCATGTAGCCGGTCAGCTCGCGCTCGTGTGTCCTTACGCGCTCCATCCCTAGGTTTGAGAGGTACTCGACTGCGGCGCCCAACCCAACCGCCTCTGCGATTGGCGGGGTGCCCGCCTCGAACTTGTACGGCAGCTCGTTCCACGTTGCGCCGTCGAAGTCCACCGAGGCGATCATGTCGCCGCCGGTCATGAACGGTTCCATCTCCTCCAGGATCTCGGCATCTCCGTGCAACACGCCGATTCCCGTCGGCCCGAGCGCCTTGTGCCCGGTCCAGGCGTAGAAGTCTGCGCCGAGTGCCTTCGCGTCCACGGGCATGTGTGGCACTGCCTGTGCTCCGTCCACGAGCGAGACCGCGCCGGCAGCGCGCACGCGCGCCGTCATCTCCGCCACCGGCAGGATCGTGCCGAGCACGTTCGACACGTGCGTGAACGCCACCAACCTCACGTCGCCCTTCGCGAGCTCCCGGTCGAGTTGATCGAGTGAGATTTCGCCGCGCTCGTCCACCTCCAGGTAGCGCAGCTCCGCGCCCTTCTCCTTGCAGAGCTGCTGCCACGGCACGATGTTGGCGTGGTGCTCCATCTGCGTCGTCAGGATCGCGTCGCCGGTGCCCACGTTGGCGCGTCCCCAGGCGTAGGCCACGAGGTTGATCGCCTCGGTCACGTTCTTCGTGAAGATCGTCGTCCTCGGCTCCCAACTGACGAACCGCGCGACCTTTGTGCGCGCGCCGTCATAGGCGGCATCGGACTCCTGCGCGAGCTCGTACACGCCGCGATGCACGTTCGCGTTGTGCGCGCTCATGTACTCGCTCATCGCACCGATGACGGCGGCCGGCTTCTGTGAGGTGGCGCCCGAATCGAGGTAGATCAGCGGCTTGCCATCGAACTCGCGTGCCAGGATCGGGAAGTCGCCGCGCACGTCGAGCGATAGGGCCGGCCGGTGCTCGGTCGCGGAGACGCTCATCGCTCAGTCCAGCTCCTCATCTCGCCGTCGCGTATGCCTCGATGTCCTCGCGCGCCGCGGCCAGCTTGGCGGCTATCTTCGCGCGCACGAGATCTTCCAGCGGCTCGTCCTCAAGCTGGCCCAACACCGGCTCGAAAAAGCCCTCCACGAGCAGCCTCACGGCTGATGGGCGATCCAGGCCGCGGCTTGCCATGTAGAAGATCGACGCCTCGTCGAGTTCGCCCACGGTGCCGCCGTGAGATGCGGACACGTCGTCGGCCGACACGAGCACTGAGGGGATCGCGTCCAGGCGCGCCTTCGGGGAGAGCATCAGCGTGTGGATCTGCAGGTAGGTGTGCGTCTTCTGCGCTCCCGGGTCGATCTGGATCAAGCCCTCGAAGCTGGCCCGGCTCTGGCCGGCGGCGGCTCCACGCCAGTGCACGTCCCCGCCGCTCGGGCCGGTCTCGTGCAGGTCGACCGCAAACGTGTCCAGGTGCTCCTCTGCCTCGGTGAAGAACAGGCCCCTGAAGGCCATATCTCCGCCCGGCTCGCTCACGGCTAGCTCCAGGTGGTGGCGTACGAGGTGGCCGCCGAGCAGCGCCGGTAGCCAGTGACAGTAAGCGTCGCGGCCCACTCCCACGAAGCGCGTGGAGGCGTCGAATACCTCGCCTGGGTGGGCGGGACTCCAGTCTTGGACTTGTGCCAGGCGGCAACGAGCGCCGTCTTGGAGGTACATCTCAAAGGCGCCCGCGTGGAGCGATTGGGCGCCGCTCGCGTTGGCATCGGCGCTCGAGAAGTCATTGGCAAGGTCGTGCTCGTGTACACGGAACTCGCTGGCGCGCCCGCCGATGACAAGCGTGCGGCCGTACTGCGCCACGCCCGGGCCACCGATCGCGTACACGATCTCGAACGGATCCTCGACCACAAGCCCGTCCGGTACGTACAAGAACGCCCCGTCGCTCCAGAAGGCGGCGTTGGCGGCCTCAAGCTTGTGCCTGTCGATCGTCAGGCGCTTTGAGTACCACGCTTCGAACAGCTCTGTGTGCTCCTCTGCGGCTTGCTCCAGCGGGCACAGGATTACTCCGCGCTGCGCAAGCTCGGGATCGAGCTCTACGTACACGACTGAGCTGTCCAGTTGCACGATGCGCCCTGCGCGAGGGCGGTCGGGTATGGCTTTGGCAACGAAGTCCGGGACACCTTGCGTGCGCGCGTGCTCGCGGGGGGCAAGCGCCTCCAGGTCGAGCTCGGAGAAACTGGTTGTCCAGAAGCCTGAGCGCCGCCAAACAGGCAGCTCGCTCTCCTGATAGGCACGCTCGGCTTCCGCGCGCAGCTCGGCGAGCGTGTGTCCCGTGCCCGCTCCGGCGCCGGCCAGCGCGTGGTACAGCGACGCCTCGCGATGGCGGCCCGGCTTGACCGCTACGGGTGTCGCGGCTCCGTTAGCGGCCGCGCCAGGCGCTCCCGCGATGTTCTCTCCGTCCCCGGAAGGCTCAGGCAGCACCGGCGCCCACCTCCTGGCGGATCTGGTCATAGCCCTCGCGCTCCAAGCGCTCCACCAGCTCGACGCCGCCCTCCAAGACGATGCGGCCGTCCATCAGGATGTGCACGAACTGGGGCTTCACGTAATGCAGGATGCGCTGGTAGTGGGTGATGATTAGCGCACCCAGGCCCTGCTCATCGTGCAGGCGCTGCACGCCCTCGGCCACGGTCCGCAGTGCGTCGATGTCCAGACCCGAGTCGGTCTCATCGAGGATCGCCACGTCGGGGGAGAGCATCGCCATCTGCAGGATCTCCGCCCGCTTCTTCTCGCCGCCAGAGAAGCCGTCGTTGAGGTGGCGTGAGGTGAAGGCACGATCGACGTCGAGCAGCTCGATCGCGTGTTGCAACTGCTGGCCGAACTCCTTGACCTTGATCGGCTCCTCGCGTTTCGCGTTGATCGCCATGCGCAGGAAGTTGGCCACCGACACGCCCGGGATCGACACGGGGTACTGGAAGGCCAGGAACAGCCCCGACTTGGCCCGCTCGTGCGGCTCGGCCTCTGTGATGTCCTCGCCCTTGAACACGACTTTGCCCTCAGTCACCTCATATGAGGGATGGCCGAGCAAAGTGTTGGCAAGCGTTGACTTGCCTGACCCGTTGGGTCCCATCAGGGCGTGGACCTCGCCCTTGTCGATCGTCAGGTTGACGCCCCTCAAGATCTCGCGATCCTCGGTGCGCACGTGCAGGTTGATGATTTCGAGGTCAGCCATGGTTCCTTTGCTCTAAGCGGGGACGGGAGTGGAGGTCAGGTCGGCAAGCGTTGTTTCCTTCAAGGTGCGCACGATCGAGCCACGGACACGTGTCCACAGCAGCTTGGTGGGGCACACATGGTTTGGATCGGACTCGCGCGAGCACACCACGCTGCCGTCCGGTCCTTGGGAGATGCACTCGATCGGCGCGATCGAGCCCTCCAAAGCCTCGACCACCTCTGCCATCGTGATGTCCTCGGCGGGACGCGCAAGCAGGTAGCCGCCACGCGAGCCTCTGCGGCTGTCGATCAGTCCCGCCTTACGCAGTCTTGCTACGAGGTGCTCGAGGTAGGCGAGTGGCATGCCATCGTGCTCGGCGATCTCCGCCAGCGGCACTACCGACTCGGCGCCGTCGGCGCTCTCGCTGGCCCTGCGGGCCAACTCCACCATCACGCGCACGCCGTACTCGGCCTTTGTTGAGAACATCATCGTCAAATACCTACCTGAGAGCTAGGGTATCAGCCGGCCTGAAGCAGGCGGATGTCATGGGTAAGTCCTTCGGGCGTTATCTGTTCGAGCCCGAAGCCGACCCGCTCGGTGCCTTGGCGATCTATTAGCAAGACGGTCACCGCTGCTTCGGCGGCTGCGTCGCCTGTGCTGACCGGTGCAATCCGGTAGGCGCGCCACACGGGTTGTAGCTGCGCCTCGGTGCCTGTCAAGTACTCGACGCGTCCCGCCAGTGATGTTTGCGCCAAGAGGTGCCCCACGCGCGCGTGTGTGCCCGCACGTAGGGCAGCGCTGTTATTGACAAAGATCACCCGCGCTCCTGGCGTCGCTCCCAGTTCGTCGAGCGCACCGCGCACTTGCTGGGCGACGAGCACGCACGTCCGGCAGTCGGGGGAGAGGAAAGCCAGTGCCACCACCTGCCCGCGGTATGAGCCGAGCGATACCTTGCGCCCGTCTTGGTCTGTGAGCGTGAAATCGGGAGCGTGCACTCCGGGCGGGAAGGCCGCCCCGTCGAAAGCGCCTTTCTGGCCAGCTGATTGGCCCGCGGGACTGGATGTGCCGTGGTGGTTGTCCAGGACGAGCACAAGGATGAGTCCGATTGCAAGCAGGGCTGACACGGCCGGCAACACGAAGCGCAGTTGGGGACGCACGAGGGGAGCCTAAGCGACCATTCAAATCTTGCCCCCACCCCGCTACACTTTGTAGAGTCCCATGAATCCCGACTGCAATTCAGGAGATTTCAGATGAGCCCGTCAAGCGCGGACCTGCTGCGCCAAGTGAAGAGCGAAATCGACGAGATCGATCCCTCCCAGGTCAACGAGCTTCTGCAAGAGGGAGTCACGATCATCGATGTGCGCGAGGCCGAGGAGCTTGCCTCCGGCCTGTTGCCCGGAGCCAAGCACGTACCGCGCTCCTACTTGGAGACGCGCATCGAGGGGATCACGCCGGACCGCTCGGCCCACATCATCCTCTACTGCGCCTCCGGCAACCGTTCCGCTTATGGCGCCCGCACCTTGCGCGACGACCTCGGCTACGAGCACGTTGAGTCGATGACCGGCGGTATCGCCCTGTGGAAGGACCGCGGCTACGAAGTCGATGTGCCGCGCACCCTTACGGCCGAACAGCGCGATCGCTACTCGCGCCACCTCCTAATTCCCGAGATCGGCACCGACGGCCAGCAGAAGCTGCTCGACGCCAAGGTGCTTCTGCTCGGCGCCGGGGGGCTTGGTTCCCCGACCGCCCTCTATCTGGCCGCGGCAGGCGTGGGCACGCTCGGAATCGTCGATGACGACGTGGTCGACCTGTCCAACCTGCAGCGCCAGGTGATCCATTCCACCCAGCGAGTCGGCATCCCCAAGGTCGATTCCGCCGAGGAGTCGATCCACGCGCTCAATCCCGACGTCAACGTCGTCAAGTATCCCATGCGCTTGGACGCCTCCAACATCATGGAGATCATCGAGGGCTATGACGTGATCGTCGACGGCGTCGACAATTTCCCCACGCGCTACCTGCTCAACGACGCCACCGTGCGCCTCCAGATCCCGGTCGTGTCGGCTTCGATCCTCGGCTTCGACGGCCAGCTATCGGTGTTCAAGCCCTATGAGGGTCCTTGCTATCGCTGCCTGTTTCGTGAGCCCCCGCCCGCGGAGCTCGCGCCCTCCTGCGGCGCCAACGGCGTGCTCGGCGTGCTTCCGGGCACGATGGGGCTACTGCAGGCAACGGAGGTCGTGAAGCTGATTCTCGGTATCGGCGATCCCGCGATCGGGCGCCTCTTGCTCTACGACGCGCTTGCGGCCACGCTCACCGAGGTCAAGGTCCACCGTGACCCCGACTGCCCGATCTGCTCGCGTCCGCCGGATGAGATCTCCGACGAGGAGATGGGCGTCTTTCCGGACTACGAGGCGTTCTGCGCCGCGGCCGGGTAGGCTGCCGCTCACGATGGCCAAGATCAAGATCCCACCAGTACTGCGTCCCTCCGTGGGCGGCGAGCGCGAGGTTTCAGCAAGCGGCGAGAACGTCGGCGAGATTCTGCGCGACCTTGCCGACTCGCATCCGGCCACGGCCACGCAGATCTTCGCTGAGGGTGGCGAGCTCAACCGCTACGTCAACGTCTACCTCAACGATGAGGACGTGCGGGTGCTCGATGGCTTGGATACCGCTGTGTCAGATGGCGACACGGTTGTGATCTTGCCGGCCATGGCCGGCGGCTGCTGAACGTCCAACTTTTCGCCCAAGGCTAAATATTCCGACCGGGCGCACGACTATGTTCTCGTGCCAATGGGAACCGGTCAGCTGCTCTATCCGCGAGGCCTCAGGGTTGTCGCTGTCTTCGTGTCAGCGTTTGTGCTGGCCGCCTTTGCGGTCTGGGTGCTTTTGGCCGCGCCGGCCTCGGCTGATAAACCTGCGCCCGAATACTCGCTCAAGATCGTCGAGGGGGCGACTACACAGCCAGAAAACTCGATCCAGGTTGTCGCTGCCGAAGTGTCCTATCCAAAAGCGGAAGTCGTCGCGTCGATTACGCACAACGGCCTCGTCGTGGACAAGGACACGGGCGACGGCGGTAGCGTCTGGCTTTCGCAAGTGCCGCAGGTGGGCGACGTGGTCACGCTGGAATCCCCTGCAGGGGTCGTAAGGGGGGCGGTCGTCTACGACGGGCTGCCCTCGCTCGATCCCACGGTGTGCGCCGGCTCGACCAACTTCTCCGGGCAGCGCACCGCCGGCTATACGATCGAAGGCGCTTACTACACCGCCGCGTCCCGCCACTCGTACCGCGCTGCTCCCTTCGGCGGGCAGGCGCAGGTCCAAGTACTCACAGGTTCGGCCTTCGCGGGCGGCTTTCTGACTCCCTTGGTCGTTGGGAAGACCGTTTCCGCCACCGAGTTATTGACCACCCCCGTCGCTGGCGGCAACTTCACCTACACCAGCGAGAACGACCGTCCGGTCGGCGCATGTCCGGTCCCGCCGCCGCCTCCGCCACCACCTCCGCCTCCGCCCGCCTTGGCGGGCTCGCTAGTGAAATTCGTGCGTACCTCGATTCATCGTCTGCTCCACTTCGGTTGGACCACCCACGTGACGATTAACCAGCCCGGCAAGGTTGTCGAGGATCTGTACATGCACCACGGAGCGGTGCCCGCTTTCGCAGCGAGCAAACACAGACGTGCTCACCGCGAGCCCCCCGCGGTCCTACTGGCGCACGGCACGGCCACAGCCAAGGTGCCCGGCACGATCGGCGTCACGATGCACGTCACCGGCAAAGGTCGTCACCTGCTCGATCGCGCCCACAGCGCCAAAGTGATCCTGGTAACGACGCTCACTGCTGCTTCGGGCGCCAAGGTCACGCTCGAACGTCGTTCTCTCACTCTGCACCGTTAGACGCACCCGAGCCGGCCGTGAACCGGGTTCTTCGGACAGCTTCGATTCTGCTCTCCACGGTCGCCTGGCTGCAGCCGCCCGCCGTCCTGCCCGTGCCTTCGCGTACCGGCGCCGATGGGCCGCCGCGGCCCTTCGGAGTGGAGCCGCCACCCGGCGCCCTGCCCTCCCATACCGCGCGCTCGCTGCAACAGGCACAGAACCATGCGCTGCTCTACGGCCCTTTTCCGCAAGGAGGGCTCGTGCGGGGAGTCTCCGATGGTGTACCCATGTTGAGCGAAGACACCAGCGTCCGAGCGCTCATGATGAGCAGAATCAAAGCTCTCGGCGGCACCATTGCCCGCATCCCTGTCGACTGGCGGAACACCGTCGAGGTCGCCCCGCCTCCCGGCTTTCAGGCGAGCGATCCGGCGAGCCCCTCATACCGCTTCGTCCGGCTCGACGCGGCTGTGCGGAGCGCCGCCGCCGCCGGCTTGCGACCGCTCCTGGTCGTCTCGCACGCTCCCGCCTTCGCCGAAGCGCCGCATCCGTGGCCCTACGCCTATCGCGGTAGCTGGGCGCCCAGTCCGGTTGCCTTCGAACAGTTCGCGATGGCGCTGGCCCATCGCTACGACGGTGCTTTTCCCGACCCGCTCTACTCCAGCAATACGCTGCCGCGCGTGCGCTTGCTGCAAGCTTGGAACGAGCCCAACCTGGCACGCTATTTGGAGCCCCAATGGGTGACGAGGGGAAGGCATTGGAGCGCTTTCTCGCCGCTGCTCTACCGTCAGCTCTTGAACGGGTTCTACGCCGGCGTCAAGGCGGTCGAGCCCGGCGACACCGTAATCGCTGCCGGCATCGCTCCCGAGGGCGAACCCGCGGGCGTGGGGGTGATGGCCCCGGTCACGTTCCTGGAAGGTCTGCTCTGTCTCGATATGGGCCACACAAGCTGTGGTGAAGAGCCTCACATGGACGTGCTCGCCTTCCATCCATTGTCCGTGTTCAACCCAGATGTTCCAGCTGCTTCTTCGCTTGACGCGGCGGTATCCGATATCGGCAAGATCACCAGCCTTTTGCGGCGTGCCGAGCGCCGGCACACGGTATTGCCGGCCGGACATCGGCCGGTGTGGGTCACTGAGCTGAACTGGGAGAGCGCCCCGCAAAGCGCCACTGGAGTGTCCGGGGCGCTACAGGCTGCCTGGGTCTCGCGCGCCCTGCACCGCCTCTGGGTGGCCGGCGTGAGTCTCGTCGACTGGCAGTTCCTGATCGATCCCTACGGCGGGACCCTGCTATCCGCGCCCGACGGCACTCTCAGCCCTTACCCACGACCTGCTGGCCTCTACTCGGCGGGCCCCGGCGGAGATCCCGTTCTGGCCCGTCCCAAGCCTTTCCTGCGAGGCTTCACCCTGCCCTTCGATCCACTGCGCGTGAACAGGCGACAGGTGCGTGTGTGGGCGTTGCTCGTGCACGGACGTCAGTCCGCTCTACTGCAACAGCAGGGCCGCAATGGACGCTGGCGCACGATCGCTCGCCTGCGCGCCGATCGCCGCGGTGTGCTCAACGTACTGCTCCGATTGAGCGGTCCGGTGCGTCTACGGCTCCGTGTCGCAGACCTCAGCTCAGCTGGCGAGTCTGTCCCTCGAACACAAAGCGCCCTCTGATCGGGCGGGCTTCGCGCTTACGCGGCTAGGGGCTCTGAAGTCGGCTCGATGCCAGCCATGCCCTTTGCGGGCACGTGGCTCATCGCATGCTCGGCGAGCGCGGTGATCGTGAGGCTGGGGTTGACGCCCACATTTGCCGGGATCGCCGAGCCGTCGCACACGAGCAGGTTCTCGTAGCCGAAGACATGCTGGTGAGCGTCTACTACGCCGCTCTCGGCATCCGCGCCGATCACGGCTCCGCCGAGGATGTGAGCAGTGGTTGGAATGTTCAGCGCTGCCTCTGTGAATGAGCTTTGCGCGATGCCGCCGGTGCGCTCGGCAAACCATTCGGCTGCCTTGTTCGCAACCGGGATGAAGGTCGGGATCGGACGCTCAGGGTCCTGTTCGGTGCTCAGCCACAGCGTTTTAAAAGGCCCTTGTTTGGGGCGCAGCGCGATTGCGTTGTCGAGCGTTTGCATCACCAGGATGATGATCGTGCGTCGCGACCAGTTCTTGGGACGCACCAACTGCCCAAAGCGCTTGGGGTGGCGAACGATCTGGCCGAGCAGCTTCAGTGGGCGTGTAGCACGGGTGCCATCGCCGGTGAGCAGCGTGTTCAAACGACTCATCGAGTCGCCATCGTTGCCATAGGTGACCGTCTCGATGTGGGTGTGCGGGTCGGGATAGATGCTGGAGGTGATCGCCACCCGTTTGATCAAGTTCTCCGGATAGTCCTCAGGCACGGTTACCGCGAGGATCGCCTCGCTGTTGGTACGCACCAACTCGCCCAATCGCGTGGAGATGCGCGGCAGGGAGCCGCCCAAGCGACAGCGCTGCAGCAACGTATTCGTCCCGAGGGGCCCTGCTGATACGACCACGCCGCGCGCGCGCTGCACCTTGCGCTCCTTGCGCACCCAGGCTCCCGAGCGCACACTTTCGACCTCATAGCCCTCGCTCCCGTCGCCCGGCCCAAGCGGGCGAATATCGATCACAGTCCGTTCCGGACTGACCTTCGCGCCGCGCTTTTCAGCCAGATACAAGTAGTTCTTCACGAGCGTGTTCTTCGAGCCATGAGGGCAACCCACCATGCAGCGTCCGCACAGCGCGCATCCGGTGCGGTCGGGACCCTCACCGTCGAAGAAGGGGTCTGCCACGCGCTTGCCAGGCTCGCCGAAGAACACGCCTACAGGCGTCTTTTTGTACGTGTCAGAAACACCCAGCTCCTCACCAAGCTCACGCAACAACTGGTCAGCCGGATCGTCATGTGGGTTCATCGTGACGCCGAGCATTCGCTGCGCCTCGTCGTAATGGGGGGCAAGCTCGCTCTCCCAATCGGCGATCCCGGCCCACTGCGCGTCCTCAAAGAACGGCGTCGGCGGCACATACAGGGTGTTGGCGTAGCCGAGGCTCCCTCCGCCGACCCCGCAGCCGCTAACGACGGACACGTCTTTGAAGGTGGTCAGCCTGAAGATGCCCTTCCAGCCGATCTTCGGCCGCCAGAAATAGCGCTTGTAGTCGCTCGTGGACTCAGGGAACTCGTGGTCTGCGAAGCGCCGCCCGCACTCCAGCACTCCGACCTTGTAGCCCTTCTCCGACAGGCGCAAGGCCGACACGCTCCCGCCGAAGCCCGAGCCGATCACCAACCAGTCGAAGTCGAAGTCCCCTGCCATCTCCGCCTCCAGCATATTCGCTTCTTGGCGCTTTGGCCAGACGCCGCTATATTCCGTGAAGTAATGGCTGTTGAGCGGGTCGGTAACAAGCCCTGCGGGGGTCGCTATGGCGACATCGTCCAGTCGATCGGCAATACGCCGCTCGTGGAGCTTCCGCGGCTCTCACCCAAGCCGGGCGTACGCATTTGGGCCAAGCTCGAGTCGCGCAACCCCACCGGCTCTGTCAAGGACCGCGTGGCGCGTGCCTTGATCGAGGACGCTGAGGCCCAGGGCGCGATCATGCCCGGTCAGACGATCCTTGAGCCCACGTCCGGCAACACAGGCATCTCACTCGGCATGATCTGCTCGCGCAAGGGCTATCGCCTGAAGGTGGTCATGCCTGAGAACGTCACTCCCGAGCGCACCCAGCTCTTGAAGATGTACGGCGCTGAGATTGTCTACTCCGAGGGCTCTAAGGGCTCAAACGGCGCGGTAGAGATGGCTTTGGACATGGCCGAGAAAGACTCCTCCTACTACATGCCTTACCAATACGGCAACGTCGCCAATCCCAACGCCCACTACAACGGCACGGCTTTGGAGATACTCGAGGAGCTGGACGAGGTGTCGGCTTTCGTCGCTGGCCTGGGCACGGGCGGGACGCTGATGGGTAACGGTCGGCGCCTGAAGGAGACCTTTGGCGATGCCTGCAAGATCGTCGCCGCGGAGCCAATGCAGGGCGAGCCCGTCCAGGGCCTGCGCTCCTTGGACGATGGCTTCATCCCGCCGATCATCGACCTCTCGATCTTGGACCGCAAGATCTTCGTCACCAACACCGACGCGATCCTGTGGACGCGCAAGCTGCTTGACGAGGAGAGCGTGTTCGCCGGTGTCTCGAGTGGCGCGATCGCACGCGTCGCGGTGCGCATCGCCGGCGAGCTCGACGAGGGCAACGTCGTCTTCGTCGTGGCCGACGACGGTTGGAAGTACTTGTCGAGTGGCATCTACACCCTGCCCATCGAGGAGATCGAGAACCTCGACTCCACCGTCTGGTGGTGACAGTGCGCCAGATCGGCTTGGTATGTGTTGCTTCGACGACGGGGTCCCTACGCGCGCGCGTAGGGCATCGCTGAGAGAGCCATGGACATCTCACCTGAGCTGCTCGAGGAGATCCTCGCCCATGCGCGCGAAGAGGCCCCCAACGAGTGCTGTGGTGTCGTGGCGGTAATCCCTGCCGCTGAGGGCAAGCAGGCGCAAGCGATGCGGGTACGTCGCGCACGCAACGTCCACGCGAGCCCCAAGCGCTTTGAGATCGACGGACGTGACGTGATTCGGGCGATAGACGAGTTCGACGAGGCCGGCTGGGAGATCGGAGCGATCTACCACTCTCACACCCACACGGCTCCTTACCCGTCCCAGACCGACATCAACTTCGCCGCCCACTGGCCCGGCGTCGAGTGGATCATCGTCGGCTTGGCCGATGCGACCGCGCCGGAGATCCGCTCATATTTGATCGAGGAGGGCAACGTACGTGAGGTGGAGATCGCACAAATCGCGGTCTAAGCGCGAGCGTGTGCACCTAGTCAAGGTGGCCTACGCGCACAATCTCGCCGAGGCGGAACTGATTCAAGGACTCCTACGACAGGAGCAGATCCCCAGCATGCTCAAGCGCAACGGGGGTTTCGATGTTCCCGACTTGCTCTCAGCGGGAGCTCGCGACGTGCTGGTGCCGGTCTCCCAAGCCGATCGGGCCCGGGAGCTTCTCGCCTAAACGAGGACCGGCTGGCCCATCGACTGGCTGGCCTCGCGCGTGATCGCCTCGATCTCTTCCGCGGCGCGCTCGAACTCGCCGTCGGAGAGCACTGGCGTGCCCTCGAAGGGTAGTTCACGCTGAAGCTCAAGCCACGAGCTGCATACTCCATACTCGTCCTTGACCTTGACGGTCACGGGACGGGGGATGCGGTAGGTGCGCAGCAGCAGCACGTGTAGCGGGTGGCGACGCTTCCATTCAAGTCGCTTCTCGGCGTAGTCGGGCGTCCACACGTAGAACGGGGACAGTGCGTCCACGCAGCGTGGGTCGGAAATCGTGAAGTGTCCGGCCACTTCGGCCCAGGCCCTGATCCTCACGCGCTCAGGCTGTTGAATGCCGCCTTCCACGCTGAATGCCTGCACCGGCGGCTCGCCGTCGTTCCACACGCCTTCCTCGAGTGCCCTACGCAGCTCCGGCTGATGGGACTCGCGAACCAGGTCGTTGCGCTGATGGTCGAACGTGGGGTACAGAAAGAAGCGGTCGTGCTCGAGCTTGAAGTGCTTTTCCGGCTCGCGGATTCCGCCCTTGCGCAGGGTGATCAGCTGCTCGCCTTCAGCGAGAGCGCGGACGGTGACCGCCCATTCCTTAAGAGCAATTGGCATATTGAAGAACCTGAATACGAGGGATCGTGTGAACAGCGCGCTACCCCGTCCGTGCTGCCTCAAACAGGCTGGTGGCACGGGGTCTCGCTCCGTTAAAGATACGAAATCCGAGCGAGAATCCCAAATCCCCTGCAAATTGAGGGTTTTTTCAGCCCTAACTGGGTTACGAAGGCTTCACAGGCGCGGTCTCAGGCGCCTCCCCAGCGCACCTTCCGGCTTGACATGGGGCTCACAGGCGCCGGCCGGCAAGACCCTCAGCCGCCTCGATCAAGGAGGCATAGTCATCGGCCGCGTGGCCCCTTCCCATCGTCGCTATAAGCACGTCGCGTGCGTGGGCGGCGGCCGGGAAGGGGATGCCGGCCGCTTGTGCTTCCTCCAGGCACAGGCGCACGTCCTTGAGTAGGTGCTCGGTCTTGAACAGTGTCGTGTAGTCGTGCTCGCGCATCGCCCCCGACTTCATCTGCAGCTGAGCCGAGGCGCCCGATCCGCTCATCGTCACCTTCACAAGCGCGTCCAAGTCCACGCCGGTGGCGTCAGCCAGCAATAGTGCCTCCGCAACCGCTGCCGCGTTTGCCGCGCCCAAGGAGTTGTTGATCAGCTTCAACATCTCTCCTTGGCCCAGCTCGCCGACATGCACGACCAGCTCGCCCATGCTCTCAAGCAGCGATCTCACGCGCTCGAAGTTCGCCGGCTCGCCGCCGGCCATGATCGTCAGCGTGCCCGCCTCGGCACGAGGCGAGGATCCGGTAACGGGCGCGTCCATCATCTGGATCCCTTGCTGGGCCAAGCGCGCGGCGATACGACGCGTGTCGGTTGGGGCTATCGTCGACATGTCTACGCACAGCAGGCTTCTGTCCTTGCTTCCGGTCTGCTCAGGTATGCCCTCGGCGACGCCCTTTGGTCCGCACAGCACGCTCTCCACTTGCGCTCCATCGACAACCATGCTTACGACGATGTCGCTTGCGCTCGCCACCTCCGCCGGTGTGGCCTTTGCGACTGCTCCGTGCTCGGAAGCCCACCGATCGGCCTTGCCCTCCGTGTGAGTCCACACGTTCAACTCATAGCCCGCCTTGGCGACGTTCGCGGCCATGCGGGAACCCATGATCCCCAGGCCCAGGAACCCAATCCGCTCAGGCATGCACGAATCCGATCGGCTCAGGCATGCGCATGCTCCTCCGTCGGTCGCTCACGAGCGAGAAGGGGCTGGGTCGGGCGGCTCGGAGAATGGGCCATATCCTCCTCCGCCGGGAGTTTCGATGCGAAGTCGCTCACCTGTCTGCAGCCTACCCGTCAGCTTCGCAGGCAATCGCCGCGGCGGCTCGCCGCTTGCGATCAGCGTGTCCTGGCCGCACTTACCCGCCTCACCGCCATCCGCGCCAGGGGGAGCGTGACGGCGGCGCTCTCCGATCAGCGAGAAGGTCATATCTTCGAGAGCTTCGATCTCGCGCACCACGCCCTCCCCGCCTTTGTGCTTTCCGGCACCCCCTGAGCCCCCACGCATCGCATACTCGGTGACGCGCAACGGCAGTTCGCGCTCCAACGCCTCAATCGGCGTATTCAACGTGTTGCTCATCGCCACGTGTACCCCGCTTGGACCATCCGCGTCCTCACACGCGCCTTGGCCGCCACCGAGCGTCTCGTAGTAGGCGAAGTCCTCGTTGCCGAGCGTCAGGTTGTTCATTGTCCCTTGCCCGAGCGCGCATCCGAAAGCCCCCAGCACAAGGTCGGCCACGCGCGAGGAGGTCTCCACATTGCCGGCAGCCACCGCAGGGGCGGGCTTGGCGGGATGTGAGGCGAGGTGTTCGTGCTCCCCAGTCCCGGGCGCTTGTGCGTTCAGCAGCGAGCCCTTCGGGACCACCACCTCCACAGGGCGGTAAGCGCCCGCTGATGGCGGGATGTCCGGATCGGTCAGCACTCGCACCGCAAACCAGCATGCCGACAGGGTCACGGCCAAGGGGCAGTTTAGGTTGCCCTCGTGCTGAGCAGCTGAGCCGCTGAAGTCGAGCACAAGCCGCTCACCTTCCACGGTGGCCTTAACGCGCAGTACCAGGTCGCCCTCAGTCGCCTCCAGCACGTCTTCGGCTTCGCGCACGCCATCTTCGAGTCCGGCTATGCACGCGCGTGTACGTCGCTCGGCATAGTCGAGTACTGCGTCCATCGCCCCTTCCAGGCGCTCCACGCCTACGCGTTCAGCCAGCTCGATAAGTCGGAGGACGCCAGTCCGGTTGGCGGCGAGCTGCGCCTTCAGATCGGCCCTGCGCTCCTGGGGGTCCCGCATCTGCTCAACAAGCTCCTCGATCGCCTCGGCCGTGAGCTCACGCGGACGGATCACGACGCCCTCTTCTGCGAGCGTGCGGCTGTTGGCCGGCATCGACCCGGGCAACTTTCCGCCCACGTCGGCGTGATGGGCGCGGTTAGCCGCGAACCCGATGAGGACGGTATGCCCGGGCTCGGCAGAGCGGGGTGTGTCGTGTTCCACCAAATTGGGGTGCCCCTCGCGTGCGCGCGTGCGCCCGCGAGAGGCACCCTCAAACGAACTAACGAACACCGGAGTCACGACTGTGATGTCGGGCAGGTGTGTGCCGCCGGCGAACGGGTCGTTCAGCACCCAGGACACTCCAGGCCGGTGCTCCTTGCCCAGCACCGCTCTCACCGCGGCCGGCATCGAGCCAAGATGCACGGGAATGTGCTCCGCTTGCATCACCATCTCGCCATGCCTGTCGAACAGTGCAGTAGAAGCATCCTTGCGCTCCTTAATGTTGGCCGAGTGGGCGGCCTTGCAGAGCGTTGCGCCCATCTCCTCGCACGTTGCCCTCAGGGCACCCACGATCACTTGCAACTCGATCGGGTCGAGCGCGCTCATGCTTCTTGCCCCGAGCTTGCGCGTGAGCTTGTGCGCGGTGGGTTGCCACCTGTCGGTTTCGTGCCTTCCCTCGTCAGGATCACGCTCCCATGCTCATCCACGCTCCCAATCCAACTCGGTGGTACCAGCAGGGTTGATCCAGACATCGCGCACAGGGCCGGCCCGCACACGCGGGTGCCCGCCGGCAGCTCGCCGCGCCATAGCTCCGCCTCGACGGCCTCTCCCTCGAACACCACCCGCGTGCTCCTCGCCACTGCCGGCGCTTCCGTCGGGCTGCTCAGCCGAAGGGCCGGTCGCGGTCCGTGGGCAGACACGCGCACGTTTACCAACTCCACCTCAGCGTCCTCATCGCGGTAGCCGTAGCGTCGCTCATGTGCCTCCTCGAACGCTCCACGGAGCCCATCTATCTCGCCTTCCACCGCTAGCTCGAACGACTGACCCCGGTAGCGCATCTCATAACGCACCTCGGTGCGCTCCACCGGACCGCCAAGCTCGCCGGCGGCACGCTGGCTCAACGCCTCTAGCTCTTCGCTGACGCGCCGGCTGGTAAAAGCCGCGCCACTGAGCATCACCGTTCTTGAGGCGTCCCGTCGTGGAGCCGCAGCGGCCAGCCCAAGCGCCGAGAGGACCCCGCACGCGCGTGGGCATACTACGCGCTCGATCTCCAGCTCACTGGCCATCGACGCCGCGTGCAGGGGCCCTGCGCCACCAAACGGCATCAAGGCGAAACGACGCGGATCGATGCCCTGCTCGACCGTCATCCCCGCCAAAGCGCGTCTCATCTCGGTCTCGGCGACACGCACGATCCCTTCCGCGCACGCGACCGGATCGAGGTTCAACTCGCGCGCGAGTGCTTCCACCACACTTCCGGCCGCCTCCCGATCGAGCCTCACGTCCCCTGCGAGCGTGGTATCGGCGAGCAGTCTGCCCAACACCAGATTCGCATCGGTCACGGTCGCACGCTCGCCCCCACGGCCGTAACAGGCCGGCCCCGGTACGGCACCCGCTGACTGCGGCCCGACGCGCAGCGCTCCACCCGCGTCGCGCCACGCGATCGACCCGCCGCCCGCTCCCACAGTGTGGATGTCAAGCGCGGGTAGGGCCAGCGGTCGTCCCGCCACGGTGCGCTGTGCGGTCTCAGCCACCTTGCCGCCCTCGATCACGCACACATCACAAGAGGTGCCGCCCATGTCGAAGCACAGCACGTCTGCTTGCCCGCTTGCCTCACTCAGCAGCAGGGCACCGCCGACACCGCCAGCCGGTCCGGAGAGCACGGTCAGCGCGGCATGGGTACCGGCACGGCGAGCGTCAGTAAGCCCGCCCGAGGACTGCATCACTTGCACTTCCGGCAGCTCCTGCTCGGCGGCCTGCTGTCCGAGCCGCTCCAAGTAAGCGCTCAACAGGGGGGACAGGGCGGCGTCCACCTCCGTGGTGCAGGCCCGCTCGTACTCTCTGAACGTCCCAACCAGATCGTGTGACAGCGACAGGTGCACCCTTGGCAGGCGCTCTTTGATCAGCTCACCCAGCCTGCGCTCGTGTTGTGGGTGGGCGTAGGAATGCAGCAAGACCACAGCCACCGCCTCGGGCTCGGCCGCCGCTAGACGCTCGAGCAGCGCCTCGCAGGCGCTCTCATCGAGTGTGCGCAACGGACCATCCGGTCCCATCCGCTCCGGCACGCCGAAGCGAAGCTCGTGTGGAGCTAGTGGCTTGGGACCCGCCTCGCACAGGCGATACAGGCTTGCTCGTGCCTGACGTCCCAGCTCGACGATGTCGGTGAAGCCATCGGTCACAACAAGCGCAGTGCGCGCGGGCGGGTGGGCGCCGGAAAGCTCGAGCAGGGCATTGGTGGCGACAGTCATACCGTGCGCAAACCGCTCAACTTGGCTTGCCTGTGCGCTCGCGCGCTCGAGTACCGCCTTCACTGCCGCTAGCACGCCCACTTGCTGTTCGCCCGGCGTACTTGGCGCCTTGGCGGTGTGTGCCGTTCCATCGGGCTCCACCAGTACCGCATCGGTGAAGGTCCCGCCGACATCTACCCCAAGCAGCATCGCTCGAAGATTATTCCGGACGGTTGACGGGGTCCGCGTCCGTGCTAATGGTCACGTGCGCGGACCCCGACGGCCGTCAGGTGGGCGTTAAGCTGCTGCCAAGCGCTCTTGGTGCTCGGTGTCTGCCAGGTGCTGGTGTGACGGGCAATAGCCGTTGTGAGGCAACGGCACGCGTTGGCATGTTGAGCCTTTACGCGTGGTCGCTCGGCAAGTCGGTGGCTCGTCGGTTACCGCCGCGTAGGCCTCCACCGGATGCTCCACAAGGAAGCGCTGGGCAAGGCCGACGTAGCGACACACTGTCTGCAGCACCCGCTCTTGAGCACTCATCGGGAAGTAAGTCCTGATGTCGCAGAACAGCGTGCGTGCCGGCTTGGCGAAATAGTGGCGGTCGGTGGCTAGGCGCTCCATCGCGGACTCACACGCGTCCAGCACGTGCTTATGGTTTGACCCTTCCGCGTCGGGTCGCGACTCCGTTATGTACGGTGCCAACTCCCTGTATATGGCTCGACTGAATTGGTACATGGGCTCTGCTTCCTTGAACACCCTGTCCGATCGAAAGGACCGGTTTTGTCAAGTATCCAAGCCATTCCTAAGCGGCACAGAAGTAATTCATTAAGCCCAGGTTATGTTTGGTGCTCAATAGGCGTTTTTTTCGGATGATGCGCCGTTTCTGGCCCCTGAAATGCTTCAGTCCCGCTATCCGCACCTTATGGAACTTGCCCCCAAACGGTTGATGAGACAGTTCTTTACTGCCACTCTTTCCAGTTGAGTTGGTCGTCGCCGTCGACCGTAACGTGCCGAGCGTCGAGCCGCGCGTCGCGTTCGGGCCGGTCGCTGCGGGCATGAGTCCCGCGGCTCTCCTCACGCTTGATCGCCGACCGTGCGATCAAGCGCGCAAGCGGGTGAGGGTCCGCGAGTAGCCTCGTCAACCCCCCGGCTGAGCGCTCGATCCCCGCGTGTTCCCACAAGGCTGTCCGGGTGCTCTGCTCAACGGGTGCGGTTGGCCTGAGGCCAGTATCGGAAGATTGTGTCGGAACGGTTGGCTCAAGAGTCTTAGTTGGTGCCTGGCTGACAGCCGGGGATACCGTCGCCGGGCTCGGGTTCGACAACGGGAGCAAAGGCTCCTCGAGCGCCGCAAGTGCCGCCCTGCGCCCGAACACGAAGCACTCGCTCAGTGAGTTCGATGCGAGTCGGTTCGCCCCGTGCAATCCCGTACAAGCTGTCTCACCGACCGCGTATA
Organism: uncultured Solirubrobacterales bacterium; assembly: GCA_963746645.1. GTDB lineage: Bacteria > Actinomycetota > Thermoleophilia > Solirubrobacterales > Solirubrobacteraceae > Palsa-744. Next base: position 962,599 of record CAVVBQ010000005.1, on the reverse strand, counting down.
GCCCGGTCACACCCGAGCGCCCGTGCAGATCAGTCACCACCCCTCCGATCGTGTAATGGGCGGCCGGGGCAACCGGTACCAGTTCACGCGTCGGGTCGAGCCCGGACTCACGCAACGCACCCACCACGTTTGGGAACAGGCCTGGGTCGATCGCCCGCATGTCAAGGCTCACAGCACGCCCACCCTCCTCGCGCAACTTGGCCTTGATCGCCCGCGAGACCTCGTCGCGTGGTGCGAGCTCGTCCACGAAGCGCTCGCCGGCAGCATCGTGCAGCGTGGCTCCCTCGCCACGGATAGCCTCAGTTATCAGGAACCCTTCGCGGCCCTCCACACCGATTACCGCGGTGGGGTGAAACTGCACGAACTCGAGATCCGCGAGGGGGGCTCCGGCGGCGTACGCGAGCAGTAGGCCTTGGCCGACCGATCCAGGTGGGTTGGTGGTACGTGCCCATAGCGCTGCTGCGCCACCGGTGCTGAGCACGACCGCACGCGCAGTCACCGTGCGCCCCTCCGAGTTGGGCGCAGAGGAGTCCCCGAGTGGCTGGCACACCACCCCGTGACAGCGCCCTTCATCGCACAACAGGCTGCCAACGCGAGCGCCCTCGATCACCTTCACGCGCTCGTTAGCCACCACCAGTGCGGAGAGCTCACGCAACAGCCTTCGTCCCGTGGCGCTCCCGCCGGCGTGCACGATGCGCCGCACCGAGTGCCCGCCCTCCAGGCCGAGTGCCAAGCGCCCGCGGCGATCGGCGTCGAAGTGAAACCCCAGTCCTTCGAGGTCGCGGACGCAATCGGGGGCTTCATTCACGAGCACTTCAGCGGCCGAGGGGCGCACCGCCCCGCGTCCTGCCTGCTCGGTGTCGCTCAAGTGGAGCTCCAGGCTGTCGTCCGTTGCCAATACGGCTGCCAGACCGCCTTGTGCCCAATAGCTCGCGGTCTGCGCCAGGGGCATCGCCGACAAGAGCGCCACGCGTGCTCCCTCGCGCGCGGCGCACAGTGCTGCATACAGCCCAGCCGCGCCCGCTCCGACCACGACCAAGTCGACGTCTGTGCCTCGACAGCTTTTCTGTCGATGTCCTAGAGTGGGTGCTCGTTGAGGGGCCTGTGCCGGTGGAGGCGTTGAGCCTTCGGCCGAGAGGCTCATGCAGGGCTCATCCGGCGAGTGTCACGAGTGCCGCCGCGAGCACACCAAGCGACAGCACCACGATCACTGCGAACACCGCCACAAGCACCTTCCATTTCGGTTGCGCCGCTAGCCTTGTGCGCGCGGCTGCTCCGCAGTGCAGGCACCAGCTTTGCTCCACTTTCAGTGGAGACCCGCACAGAGGACACGCTTCTTGCACAGCTTCTCCACCCGGTGCATTCGCGGGTGGCGCGGGGACCACGCTCATATGCCCTTCGCCGGCGGTCGCAGGATCTGAGTCGGTTCCTCCTCCTCAACCCGGCTGGGCTCTTTGGGCTCGGGCTCGGCAGGCTCAGGTTTGGTCCCCACGGGGGCCGTAGGGGGGTTGATGGGACGCTCAGGCCACGTTCTCGAGGTTGCTGGCGGCGCCGGTGAAGTAGCCGGAGCCGATGTGGATGATGGTGTGGAAGCGGGGGAGGTGGATCCGGATGCCTGCGCCGGTGTGGGTGCGGGCGCGGGTTCAGCCACAGCATGTGCCTGAACCGCCGAGCTTACCGGGGCGGTTGAGATCGGACGGTCGGCGTTTGCGTCGAACGCTAGTCCGCATCCAGGGCAGAAGCGGTCGTCGCTGCCATGAATCGCAGTACAGCGCGGGCATGCCGCGATTCCCACTTCGCGGAGCACGGTCACCGGTCTACGTTCACGCAGTCCCGCTTCGAGCTCGCGTACCTCCGTGTCGATCTGACGAAGCGTCGCGAGCTTGGCGAGTACTAGCGGGTCATTGCGTTGTCCAAAGCGGTGGAGATCGAATACCAAGCCACCGAGATCGCGGTATGCGAGCTCGCGCGCCTTGCGCAGGAAGCGTGCTCTGCGGCGCATACGCCCGCGCTCGCCAAAGCCAGGTGCCGAGCTCTGCTCGCCCTCCGGCTTCTCGGCCGGCTGGGCATGATCAACTGTCTGCTCGGTTACCGGTCCAGGCGTAGGCTGAGGTTGGGCGGCCATCTGCTGCGTCCCGTCCGCTGCCCGCGGCGTCTGCCCGGCTTCGTCTGTCCTGTGCCCTTCGGGTACGCCTGCCACGGCTCCCATGCTATCCGGCCTCTGCGACGAGTGAGCGCCATGCGCTTGCCACGCGCTCGGCCATGCGTGTCGCCGAGAAAGTTTCCGCGCGTACACGGCCGGTTATGCGCGGGTCCCGCTCGGACACGATCGGCGCCAGCGCCACCCGCCAGCGCTCTAGCTCGAATGGCGCGCACAGTGTTCCCGGGAGGCCTTCGAGCGCCTGCGTGTGCACCCCCACAGGAGTTGCGAGCACTGGCACGTCGCAGGCCAATGCCTCGAGTACTGCCAGCCCGAATCCCTCGCGCTCAGAGGGCACCACCACAGCGTGTGCGGCGTTCACATACAGCGGTACCCGCTCAGGGTCCACGCCGCCGAGCGTGAGCAGTTGCGCCCCCACTGCCTCGGCGAGCGCTTGTGCACGGTCGAAGCGCTTCTCAGGACGAGCCGGGTCGGCGGAGAACAGGACATATGGGTCTTGTGGGCGCAAATTAAGTGTGCCCCACGCGCGCGCGCGTGGCATCGCTTTGAAACGCTCTACGTCAACCCCGCATGGGAGTACCTGGGCTCGCTCGCGCGCGCGACGGCCGGGTATTTCTTGGACGAGCGCTTCCGATACCGCTGCGAGCAGTCCCACCGTGGGCAGCACTGCGCGTGTGGCAAGGCGAGTGCGGGGATGGCGCACGTCGGTGCCGTGCACGGTGAGCGCACGTCCGCGAGCCTTCACGGCCAGGGCCGACCATGCAGTCAGCCCGAAGTGGGCGTGCACGACGTCAAAGCGCTCGCCGGCGTAGCGCTTGCGCAGGTCTCTCACGGTGCCCGCCAGGGCCCGTGCACCGGGTGCGAACTCATACAGCTCGACGCTCCAATCCTCGAGCTTGCACAACGCGTCGACCTGGTCGCGCACGAAGCTGCCACGCTCGGGATGGCCCGCGTCAGCGAGCATGTTGGACAGCACAAGCGCGCGCACGAGCGCTGACGGTAGCGCTAAGGCGCTCTACACAGCTTGTGGTCTACCGACTTAGGCATTCGGGTGGTCTGCCCGGCTCAGGCATCGACGCTGGGTGGCCGCCAGTGACTCTGGAATGATGGCCTGCGTGATGAGCCCTCCGTTCAGTGATCCGCGCGCCCGTCCGATCGGTGTGTTCGATTCGGGGGTGGGCGGGCTCACGGTGCTGCACGAGCTGCTGGTTAGGCTCCCCTGCGAGGACTTCCTCTACCTGGGGGACACGGCGCGCTTCCCCTATGGCGAGCGCACCCCTGAGGAGCTTGCACGCTTCGCCTCGGAGATCGCTGAGGAGCTTTTGCGCCACCGCGCGAAGCTGCTTGTGATCGCCTGCAACTCAGCTACCGCTGCCGCTCTGCCCATCCTCGAGCGGCGCATGATGGAGACGACGCTCGGAGTGGACGTGCTCGGTGTTGTGCGCCCCGAGGCCCTGCGGGCGGTCGCCGCAACACGTAACGGGCGCATCGGGTTGCTCGCCACTCCCACTACGGTCGCAAGCGGCAGCTATGAGCGTGCTGTCGGTGCGGTCGATCCGCACGTTACTCTGCACCCGGTGGCATGCCCAACGCTCGCATCGGTCATTCAGGAGGGCCGCCAGTTCGACGAGCAAGCAGTTGAGACGGTGCGCGAAGCTTGCGCACCGTTGCGCGAGGCTGACGTTGACACAGTGATCATGGGCTGCACTCACTATCCCTTGATCTCGCCAATGCTGCAACGCATGCTCGGCCCGGGTGTCACGCTCGTGAGTTCAGGCGGCGCTCTCGCGCGCCAGGTCGAGCATGCTCTCTCCACGCGCGGTTTGCAAAACCCGCGCAGCGAGGGCGAGGGGGACTATCGCTTCCTGTGTACAGGCGACGTCGATGCCTTCCGAGAGCCAGGCACGCGTTTTCTGCAGATGCCACTCGGCGAGGTTGAGCACATCGACTTGCAAAGTGTGGGGGCGCTCGCGTGAGCCCGCGGAAACGCAGCTATGAACGCGGTGCCGGCGAGCTGCGGCCAGTGGAGATCGAGCCGGGCTTCGTGCGTACCGCCACCGGCTCTGCCCTGATCTCGATGGGTGAGACGCGCGTCATTTGCACCGCCTCCGCGCAGGAGGGCGTACCGCGCTGGATGACCGGCAAGGGCCGTGGTTGGCTCACGGCGGAGTACGGCATGCTGCCCGCCTCGACCGGCGACCGCAAGGCACGCGACATCTCCAAGGGGCGCTTGGACGGGCGTTCAGTCGAGATCCAACGACTGATCGGCCGTTCGCTGCGAGTGACAATCGACCTGAGCGCGCTCGGTGAACGCACTGTCTACCTCGATTGCGACGTACTCCAGGCCGACGGTGGCACTCGCTGCGCGTCAATAACTGGAGCTTACGTCGCGCTTGCGCTCGCATGCGCGCGATTGCAAGGCGAAGAGAAGCTCGAGCGCTCGCCGCTTACAGGCTCGATCGCGGCTGTCTCTTGCGGGATCGTCGGGGAAGCCGCACTGCTCGACCTCGACTATGGCGAGGACTCCAATGCGGAGGTCGACGCCAACGTGGTGATGACAGGCGAAGGAGGCCTCGTGGAGGTGCAGGCCACAGCCGAGCGCACCCCGCTCTCGCGCGCCTCGCTCGACGAGCTACTTGCGCTTGCCGCCTCCGGCATAAACGAGCTGCGCGCCGCCCAGGAGCGGGTGCTCGCCGACGTTTCGTGAGACGACTGCTACTCGCAACACGAAACGAGCACAAGCGACGCGAGTTCGCGCGCCTGTTCACGGGATTCGAAGTGGATGCGCTGCCAGAGGATGTTGTCCTACCGCCTGAGGACGGCGACACGTTCGAGGCCAATGCGCTCGGCAAGGCTCGCGCTGCCGCGGCTGCCACCGGTAGGGCCAGCATCGCCGACGACTCGGGCATCGAAGCTGTCGCGCTGGGTGGTGCGCCAGGGGTTCGCTCGGCGCGCTATGCGGGCGAGGAGGCAAGCGACGAGCAGAACCTCGCCAAGCTGCTAACTGAGGCGCCCGCTGGGAGCGCCTTGGCGTATGTGTGTGCACTCGCCTATGTCGATCCTGGGGTGGGGGTCGAGCGAGTCTTCGAAGGTCGCTGTACCGGTCGCCTTGCCGAGCGCCCACGTGGAGAGCGGGGCTTTGGCTACGACCCCGCCTTCCTGCCTGACGAGGAGCCAGGCGAAAGCACGATGGCGGAGCTCTCAGATGAGCGCAAGGACGAGATCAGTCATCGTGGCCGCGCTGTACGCGCGTTGCATGGGTGGCTCACCTCCGGCTGATCGAGGCGGCTGATAGAGGTGGCAGGGCCGGTCTGCCAGGCTAGAACCGGTCTGCCAGGCTGCTTCTCTACAGCAGGTTGATCGCGGCCGAGCCAGCCACCGCCACGCTCAAGGCGGCATAGCCCGTGTAGCCGGAGAACAACAGCAACACCGCCGTGATCACGGCGATGAGTACGGTTGCGATCCAGCTGAAGCGGGTTAGCGGTGTCACGCAAGCGTATTCTTCTTGACCGTGGCCTCACCTGCATCTCCGCCTATCCCCAGTCAAGGGGAGCAGGCTTCTCATCGGGGAGTCCCGGCCGGGGCTGGTTTTGGCGAGGAGCTCGCTTCGCGGGTTGCCAAGCGCGAATCGCAGATCGTGCTCGGCCTTGATCCCGACCCGCTTGCCTTGTGGCCCGGCATACCTGCTTCGGCTGGAGGTTCGCCAAGCGAGCGTGCCGCCGAAGCGGTGCTCGAGCACTGCTTCGCCCTGATCGACGCCGCCGGTCCGGCGTGTGTGGCAATCAAGCCGCAGCTCGCTCGCTTTGAGCAACTGGGAGCTCCCGGTTGGGCTGCGCTTCAAGGTGTCGTCGTGCACGCGCGCAAGGCGGGTCTGCTCACGATCGCCGACGGCAAGCGCGGGGACATCGATGTCTCTGCCCGCGCTTATGCACGAGCGCTCTTGGGCTCGACCGATACGCCATTCGGCTCGGTGCGCGGATTGGGCGCGGACATGGTCACCGTCAATCCGCTGATGGGCAGCGACGCCGTCGAGCCGTTCGTCTCGACGGCGCGCGAGGCTGGTGCCGGCGTGCTTGCCTTGGTGCGCACCTCCAATCCGGGTGCGGCCGACATCGAGGACTTGGAGCTTGCTGGTGGAGGCCATGTGTGGGAGCGGATCGCCGAGCTCGTCGACGTGCTTGGACGCGATGGCGTGGGGGAGAGCGGCCTGAGCGACGTCGGCGCGGTCGTCGGGGCGACTGCGCCCGAGCATCTGGAGCGTGCCCGCGAGCTGATGCCTCACGCCGTGTTCTTGCTGCCCGGCGTCGGCGCCCAAGGGGGTCGCGTTGAGGACCTTGCTGCGGCATTTGTGCCCGGCCGCGCGGGCGGTCTGATCGCTGCATCGCGCTCGATCGCGAGCGCTCATCTCGTGGGCGCGAGCGATCCTGCGGATGCGGCGCGCGCCGAGGCAGAACGCTTGCGCGAGCTGGCCTGGGGCGTATCTCGATAGGACCTCGTCGGGGCAGAGTGCCGGCGTGGGCCGGTCTGGCTATTTACCAAGATTTTCTACTTGGCGCGGCTGCGTCCGCTAGCCTCTGTGGAGCCTCAGGCGGCGCCCGCATGGCTCCGGTGACGCAGAAGACGGAGGTGATGGACATATGATCATCACGGTTACGCTCAACGCGGCGATCGACAAGTCGCTCTCGGTGCCCAACTTCCGCCTCGGACGGCGCCACCGTACGGTGGAGCAACGTACGATGGCGGGCGGCAAGGGCGTCAACATCGCACGGGCGCTCAAGGCGCTCGGCCAGCCTGTGATTGCCACGGGGCTCGCGGGCGGGGCTACGGGCACACACATCGTGGAGCAGCTGACCGAGGAGGCGATCCTCAACGACTTCGTGCGCATCCGCGACGAGTCGAGGACCAATACCTCCGTGCTCGACCCCACCAACGGCGAGCAGACCGAGGTCAACGAACGGGGCCCGTCGGTATCTGAGCAGGAGGTCGAGCTGTTCCGCGACAAGCTGCTCTATCTCGCTCGTGGCGCCGCGATCGTTGTGCTCGCGGGATCGCTCCCGCGCGGGGTCGAGCCAGACCTGTATGCGACCTTGATCCGCGAGCTGCAGAAGGCCGGCGTGACCACGGTAATCGACACCGACGGCGATCCCTTGCTGCACGCGGTGCGCGCCGAGCCAGACGTAGTCTCACCCAACGTCTTGGAGGCCGAGGAGCTTGTCGGCCATGAGTTCACGAGCGAGGAGGAACGCCTGCTCGCGGTGCGCGAGATCGTCGAGCTCGGTCCGCGCGAGGCGATCATGACGATGGGCGATGGTTGCGTCGCCGATGTCTTGATCGAAGGGAAGTCTTGCTTGCGCCGCGCTCGCACCGCGCCGCGTGACCCGATCGCTAAGCGAGGCTCGGGCGACGCGTTCCTGGCGGGCTACGTGGCCGCACGCTACGAGGGCCGCACACCCGACCAGTGCTTGCGCTACGGCGTGGCCTGTGGCGCCGAGTCCACCGGGCGCCTTGGGGCCGGCCTCATCGATCCCAAGGAGGCGCGGCGCTTGCTTGGCGAGGTCGAGGTCGGGGCTGTGGAGCTGCCGGCCGAGGTCGGTTAAACGACTCGACCCGCCGGAGCGGGTCGGGTGTGGATGTTAGAGGAGCTACCTCCAACCGACTGACAATCGTCAGTAATCCTAACAGAGTCACCCACTGGCTCGGTCCTAACGTCGAGGCGGGTGCTCCCGCGAGCGCATGACATTTGCACCTTGTTAGACCGAGCTCAGCGGATATCTTGGCGGCGGGCGGGAGACTCGAACTCCATTCGAGGAGCTACCCCGAATTCCCGATTGTCAGTCGATCGCGCCGACCTCGACGCAACACCCACCGTCGCAGACAATTGTACGAGCAGGTTCGGACGGTTTGCCGGCCTCAGCCGCCCGCGACGTCGCGGCGCAGGAACACGAGGTACGCCGAGAACAGGGCCGGCACCGCGTACAAGGAGCACACCCACAAGGAGTGCCAGATGGGCGCCCAGTCGGTGGGAGTGCGCAGGAGGCCGTGCCAGTTCTCGAACTGTTCGGTGAGGAGGTAGGGCCTGAGCCCTTCCAGACCAGGGATACCTTGGATTATGAAAAGCAGGATCACAAGCCCAACCGTGCCGATCACCGAAGCCGTGCTGTTGCGCGTGGAGGCGGACAGCAGCAGGCCGATGCTCGTGACCGTGAGCAATGGGATCAAGTAGCAGGCGTTGGCTGCGAACACGAGCAACAGGCCTTCCGAGGCGGAGACGGTGCTCCCCGAGAAAGTGATGATCTGGTTGAAGCCCCATGAGGCCACTCCGGCGACCGTGGCCACGGCAGCCGAGAGAAAGACGGCGAGGGCGGCGTAGCTAGCTGCCGCGAAAGCCTTGCCGGCGAAAACCTGGCCACGGTTGACCGAGCGTGTGAGGATGGTCTTGAGCGTGCCGTTGCTATCCTCGGCCGCCACGATGTCCCCTGCCACGAGCGCCGCGATCAAGGGGAGCATGAACTCGGAGAGGAACAAGAGCATCAGCACCGGGGTCGCCAGTCCCGACTGGGTGATCTGCGTGGCGAAGATAGAGCCACCCTCGTTGCCGTGAGGCTGGCGCAGATTCTGCACGACCACGAAAATCAAGGGCAGGATCACGGCCAAGCCCAGGCCCATATACGTGCGCTTCTGAGCGATCAGCTTGCGCAGCTCCCAGCGATATACGGTGAAGGTAGATGGTCCTCGTGTCCCGACCGTGGCGGGTGCCGATAGGGGAGGGGAGGAAGTGACGCTGCTCATAGAAGCGCCTCCGCGAGTTGGGCAGACGGCTCGGCGCCATTGTTCTCCGTAAGGCGGAAAAATAGGTCCTCGAGTGTTGCCAGCTCGGGAGTCAGCGCGAGGATGCCGATGCCCGCGGCGGCAAGTGCGAGCGAGAGTGGGCCAACGTCGCTCTCCTGCGCTTGAAAGCCGATTCCATGGCCGCCGGCCGACGCGTGCTCGACGCCCTGGCGACCCTGGATCAGCTCCAGTGCGCGTGGATCGTCGGTTGTGCGCAAACGGTATCCAGCGCCGCCCTGTCGACGCAGATCGGCCAAAGCACCCTCATAGACGACTTTGCCTCGATCCACGATCGCGACGCGGTCGCACAGTTCTTGCACCTCGGGGAGCTGGTGGCTGGAGAGGAGGACCGTAATGCCTTCATCGGCGAGGCGGCGAATGAGGCCACGCATGTCGCGCATGCCGGCCGGGTCAAGGCCTGTGGCCGGCTCGTCGAGGATCAAGAGGCGTGGGCGGCGAAGCAAGGCGGCCGCGATCCCTAGGCGCTGGCGCATACCGTGCGAGTAACCGCCCACCTTGTGCTTGCCGCGTGGCGCGAGCTCGACGATCTCCAGCACCTCCTCGATGCGCTCAGATGCACCGTAGCCGTCCAAGGCAGCCAGCAATTCCAGGTTCTTGCGCCCGCTCATATACGGATAGAAGCGCGGTGCCTCCACGAACCCGGCGACTCCCTGAAGGGCGCGTGCACCGTCCCGCAAAGGATCGCGTCCGAACAGCTCAACAACTCCTTCGCTGGGGGTGATTAGCCCGAGCGCCATGCGCAAGGTCGTCGTCTTGCCTGCGCCGTTGGGCCCGAGGAAGCCGTATACGTCGCCGCTCTGCACATTCAGATCGATGTGATCGACCGCAAGAACATCCTTGTAGCGCTTGACCAGGCCACGTGCCTTAACCGGCTGGGCCTCGGTGTCCGTCACGCTAGAGCCCCCGAGCGAATGCCTCGATCGACGCTGGAGTGACTGAGCCCGCAAGTACGTAGCGCACGCCGGCGCGCTCGAAGCTCAGCAACGTGCCGAGCGGGGTGGGCAGCTCCGTTGCGCTTGTGCCATTGATGTCGACCTTCGGCAGCCCTTCCAGCTCGGAGCTGGTGGCTTCCTTGGCGCCCGGCTTGATTGGGTTTTCGAGCAGTGCGATCCCGCCAAGACCTTCCCCATGGGTGGTCACATGCGGCTTTTCGCCTGCTCCGGAGGAGTCCGGTGTCCCTGGGCCGTGCTCGGCGGGGAGCGTCACTTCTTCGACCTTCGCGTTGGCCGGCGGGGTGAAGTCGAGTGTGGAGCTTGCGACTGGTCCATATGAGATTTCGCTGGCTGCCAGTTCGATCACAGGGGAGGAGCTGGTCGTCGAATAGACGGCGGCTCGCAACGGCACACCAGTGGTGGCATCCCAGGAAAGCTCGGCGCCTCCGATTAGGCCGCCGTTTTCGCGGGGAGAGACGCGCACCGTGTATGCCGCCTGCCCCGCGACATTGGTCGGTGTCGCGCCGGATATGTCGGCGTGCTTATTGGCGCGAGCGATGCCTTCTTCGATTTCGCCGACCGTGGGTACACCACGGGGGCTCGTGCCTGTGGTGGAGTCAGATGGGCCTCCCGAGTCGCTCGACGGGGCTGGGGGCGTGTAGCGATAGAGGGTGTTCGTGGAAGCGTCGTACAGGGACACGCTGTGCCCGTCATAGAGGACTTGCGTATCGCCCTTTTCGGATTGCAGTTCCAGGCGAGCGCGACCTTCAGAGCCGATCCACAGCCGCCCAGAAGCGCCGGAGATGAGTGGGCTGGAGCTGAGCTGGCTGGCTTCGCCGCCGTTGCTTGCGAGGCTTGCGCCTTCAAGTAGGTGGTTGGTGAACTGGATGCGCGCGCTCACACCACTCACTTGTGGCGCGGCCAATGCCTCGTGGAGCGCCTCTCCAAGCGGCTTGGGCGGGGGTGTTGGGCCCGTGCCGATTGCCAATGCCAGGGCGGTTGCGCCGATCCCAACGGCCACAACCACTCCGCAAAGCAACAGCAGGCGGGAAAGGGGAAGGCGGCGCAGAATGTTCACGTGTGCAAATCCTCAGTCCTCGGCGAATACAGCTACCACCAGCGTAGCGCCGTCTTTATGGGGCGCCTAAAGGTTCCTTAAGGCGCCTTTCGTGCATGAGAGGCGAGAGATCCTTTGGGCCGGGAGCTCATGTATCGTGCCGACCCGATGATCTACGCCGTAATCATCCTCTGGGTCGTACTCGGCCTCGGTGTGTTCTTCGTCGCGATGCGCGGCGGGCCACGCGGCGCGCGCGAGTCCTTGCATACGGATTCAAAGCTCGGCCAGCGGGTCGTCATGGCGGTTGTGGTGCTTGCGTTCGCTTTCGGCTTGGCGGTCCCCTTGCTCGTGCTCACTGCCAACGGCAACAACAAGGCCAGCGCCGCTATCGGTGGGGTGCACCTGAACGCCGAGGAGCAGCACGGTCGTGTGCTGTTCTCAGACTCGTGTGCTGTCTGCCATACGCTTTCGGCGGCCAACGCCGAGGGCCACGTAGGGCCCAACCTCGATGTCCGGCTCGGGTCGCAGATCTCAAACGAAGCTGGCCGTAAGGCGCTCGTGTTGAACGCGATCGCCGAAGGACGTGCCCGTGGTCTTGGCCAGATGCCGGCCGGGCTGTACCAGGGCCGTGACGCCGAATCGATCGCGGACTTCTTGGCCGCGACCGCCGGTCACTAGCACCGTCTGGCGAGGCGGCGTTTGGCGCCGGGAGCGCTGTTAGCATCACGCGCCGATGCCACGAGCTTCCGAGGCCCGCGCGTGGTGGGCCGACGTCGAGGATGTGCGCGAGCGGATCGAGCGTCGCCGCGCCCGTGAGAACATGATCGCGGTGGATGCGCGCGTGAGGGCAGCTCCCGTAGCCCGACGTGGCGTGCGCGAAATACGCCCAGGCAGACGCTTGATACTGGTCGAGAGCGACGCCGCGGTTGCACGTGAGTCGGAGTCTCGCCGGCGCGCACGCCCCCGTGCCCCTCGCGGGGTTGGGCCTCACCCAGACCGGATCGCTGCCTGGGCAGTGCTGCTTGGCTTTCTTCTGGTGCTAGCGGCAGTGCTCAGCTCTCACGGCTAAGGCGTCCTCTGAGCGGCGCGATGCTGCGCCCTCAATCGCTTGCTCAGAACACGTCCCAGCGGCCTGCGGTTGTCATGTTTGGCCAGCCGTCCATGGCGACTCGCTGGCCCATCCATTACGCTGGCCGACATGCCCACGAGCGACCAGCCGAAGACCGCCCAGGACGTGAAGGACCTGGTGGCCGAGCGCAACATCCGCTTCATTCGCTTTTGGTTCACCGACATTCTCGGTCAGCTGAAGTCGTTCTCGATCAACGCTCAAGAACTGGATGATGCGTTCGAGGAGGGCATGGGCTTCGATGGGTCCTCGATTACCGGCTTCAACGCGATCGAGGAGTCCGACATGATCGCGATGCCCGACCCTTCGACGTTCGCGGTCCTACCGTGGCGCCCGGAAGAGCAAGGGGTGGGGAGGATGTTCTGCGACGTCATCACCCCCGAGCGGACTCCTTATGAGGGAGACCCTCGCCACGTCTTGCGTCGTGCCTTGGAGCGTGCCCACGCGATGGGCTTTGACACCTTCAACGTGGGACCGGAGCTTGAGTACTTCCTGTTCAAAGACTCCAAGTCAACCGAGGTGCTCGACGAAGGCGGCTACTTCGACTTGACCACCTTGGACGCTGGCACCGACGTGCGCCGTGAGACAGTGCTTGCGCTCGAGCAGTTGGGCATTCATGTCGAGTACACCCATCACGAGGTGGGCCCCTCCCAGCACGAGATCGACATGCGCTACGCGCCGGCCTTGAAGATGGCCGACGACTGCATGACCTATCGCATCACCGTCAAGGAGTACGCGGTCAAGTACGGCTGGCACGCCACTTTTATGCCAAAGCCCCTGTTCGGAGAGAACGGCTCTGGCATGCACACCCACCAATCGTTGTTCCGGGAGGGAAAGAACGCTTTCTACGACCCGAACGATCAGTATTTCCTCTCAGATGTAGGGAAGGCATTCATCGCGGGTCAGCTCAAGCACGCACGCGAGATCTGCTCGATCTTCGCCCAGTGGGTCAACTCCTACAAGCGGCTCGTGCCCGGCTATGAGGCACCCGTATACGCCGCCTGGTCGCGTCGCAACCGCTCGGCTTTGGTGCGCGTGCCTCTGTACCACCCCGGCAAGGAGCAGGCCACGCGCATGGAGCTGCGCTGCCCCGACCCTGCCTGTAACCCCTACTTGACGTTTGCGGCGCTCCTACAGGCAGGCTTGGAGGGGATCGAGAAGGGTTATGAGCTGCCCGACCCAATGGAGAAGAATCTCTACCACCTCACAGCCGAGGAGCGCCGGCGTCTGGGCATCGGCCAACTGCCCGAGTCCTTGGGAGAGGCGATTGAGATCACCGCGGAGTCAGAGCTAGTTTTGCGCACGCTCGGCGAGCACATGTTCAATCGCTACATCGAGATCAAGCGCCAGGAGTGGGAGGACTACCGCGTGCAAGTCACGCAGTGGGAGCTGGACAGGTACTTGGCGATCCTCTAGCCGTGCCCGTCCGCACAGAGGGCTAGCATGCTCCGATCGTGCGCTCGCGAGTCATTCCCACGACGGTGTTCTTGCTCGTCCTCGTTGTGCTCGCCGGCTGTGGGAAATCCTCGAGTAGCAGCAGCATCACCTCCAAGGGCGCCGAGCAGATCGTCAGCGAAAGCAAGGCCGTCGCCGACGCAGCCAGCGCGGTGCACGTCGCCGGCTCGCTCAAGAGCGGTGGCACGCCTCTCACGCTCGACTTGAACCTTGTCGCCGGCAAGGGTGCCAAGGGTGAAATTTCACAAAACGGAGCCAGCTTCAAGCTGATCCTGGTCGGTAACACTGCCTACATCAGTGGTAGTCCAGCTTTCTACCGCAGCCTCGGTGGCTCCGCAGCCGCCCAATTGTTCAACGGTAAGTGGCTCAAGGCGTCTGCCGCGAGCGGAGAATTCGCCTCCTTCAAGCAGCTGGCCGATATGCGCCAACTGATCGACACCACGCTGGCATCTCACGGAACGCTCGTCAAGGGCGCCACCACGACCGTCAACGGTCAACAGGTGATAGCCATCACCGACACGGTCAAGGACGGCACTCTCTACGTGGCCACCACCGGTAAGCCCTATCCGTTGCAGATCTCAAAGGGCGGCACGGAAAGTGGCAAGATCACCTTCGACAATTGGAATCAGCCGGTCACGATTACGGCTCCGACCAACGTGGTTGATCTCTCCCAACTGAAGGCCGCCGCGAGTCACTGACGGAGCGCGGTTGGCGTATGTCGTGGCGGCAAGGCACAGGCGATCGGGCGCATCGGGGCTACGTACCAGTGCATGGCCTGCAGCAGGTGCCCGAACGAAGTTGGGTGCTTCGGTGCGATTGTGTGCAACAGCTCGATCACACTCGCGCCGTGGCTCTCATAACGTTCCTCGCCGGTGAGCTGCGCGAGGCGCAACAGGCCCATCGCTGCGCTCGATCCGCCTGCCGGGATCGGCGAGTCCTCAAGCTCCTTGCGCCTGGCGATCAGCTGTTCGCCGTCCGTGGCTGTTGAGAAGAAGCCGCCGTTTTCTGAATCCGAGAAGCGCTCGATTAGCTCATCGGCGAGCGTTGTGGCGTGTCTGAGCCAGCGCTCCTCGCAGGTGGCTTCGAACAACGCTAGGAACGCCTCCAGCAGGAAGGCGTAATCCTCGAGATAGGCATTGATCTTTGCTTCGCCCGCGCTATAGGTCCGCAACAACCGGCCCTCGTCGGTGCGTAGCTCGCGCAGTACGAACTCGGCGCACTCCACGGCCGCCTTGAGATACACGTCACCCGGAGTCGGAGTCGGAGTCGGAGTCGGAGTCGGAGTCGGAGTCGGAGTCGGAGTCGGAGTCGGGCCATGTGGGCTGGATGGGGCGTTGCTCAAATGTGCACCCGCCTCGGCTAGCGCCGAGATCATCAAGGCGTTCCAGCTCGTCAGGCACTTGTCGTCGAGTTCAGGCCTTGTGCGCTTGGCGCGGGCCTCCAGCAACCGACTCCGGATGTGCCCGCGCATGTGCGGATCCGGACGTGGCCCGCGATCCTCGAGCACGTTCAGCCCCGGCGCTGGATGGTGTGGGTCTACGAAATTGCCCGTCCCTGTGGCGCCCAACCAGCGGATGGCCACGTCTGCGTCCTCGCCGAGCACCTGTTCCAGTTCGGGCGTCGTCCACACGTAGAAGCTGCCCTCCACGCCGTCGGAGTCGGCGTCAAGGGCGCTGTAGAAGCCGCCCGCGGGACCCTTCATCTCGCGCAAGGCCCAGTCCAACGTGTCCTGACACACTTCCAGCAGGCCTTCCTTGCCGCTGATTTGGTGGCCATGCAGATAAGCGCGAGCTAGCAAAGCATTGTCGTAGAGCATCTTCTCGAAGTGGGGCACCGTCCACGTGTCGTCGACCGAGTAGCGGTGGAAGCCTCCGCCCACCTGGTCGTGGATGCCGCCACCGGCCATCGAGCGCAGCGTATACAGCGCCATCTCGACCTCCCCGCGCGCCATGAGGAACTCCAGCGCTGAGGCCTGAGGGAACTTTGGCGCCCCGCCGAAGCCACCGTTAATCGCGTCGTATGACTGTTTCAAGCGCTCCACTGCCATTTTGAGCGAAGCCTCTTCGAACGGGTCCCCGGAGGGCTTCAGCAGTGCTCCGCCGGAGAGTCTCTCTCGCAACTGCTCGCCACTTGCCCTGATCTCATCGCCGCGCTCGCCCCAGGCTTCGCTCACGGCGAGCAGCACCTGGGTGAAGGAGGGCATCCCCGGGCGCTGCTGCGGTGGGAAGTAGGTGCCTCCATAGAACGGCAGTCCCTCGGGTGTCAGGAACACGTTCAAGGGCCAGCCGCCATGGCCAGTCATGCCTTGCACGGCCTCCATATAAAGGGCGTCCACGTCCGGGCGCTCCTCACGGTCTACCTTCACGCACACAAAGCCTTCATTCATCAGCCGGGCCGTGTCCTCGTCCTCGAACGACTCCCGCTCCATGACGTGACACCAGTGGCAAGAGGAGTAGCCGATCGAGACCAGCATCGGTACGTCGCGTTCGCGCGCACTTTCCCGCGCTTCGTTGCCCCAGGGCAGCCAGTCAACGGGGTTCTCCGCGTGCTGGCGCAGGTACGGAGAGCTCTCGGCGGCGAGCGCGTTTGCCATGGTGACTTAGGGTAGACGCGCGAGCGGGGGCGCAGGGAAGCGCAGATTGAGGCCCGGCAGACTTATGGGAGCACTGTTGGCGGCGCTTGCAAGCTTCACCTTGGCGAGGCTCACATTGAAGTGGCGTCCACCCAAGGTCCCGCTCACGTGTGAACCAGCGCCCACGCGGACCGTGCCACGTGCGGCCCGCGAGCCTTCCACGCTCAAATCTGTGGGGCGCAGGTGCCCATGTACCACTGGGAAGGAGCCTGTTATCTGTACGCCGCCCACAAACGACATGCGATGCAACCTAAGCGCTGAGGAGGTGATTTGCGCGTACCCGCCGCGCAAGCCACCGAAGCGCGCGCCACTGGGGAGTTCCTGATCGGCTTGGAGGGTGGCGCCCACCACCTGTCGTTCGAGGTCCAGGATCGTGTCGAGCACCACCGCCAGCGTGCTGCCTGGGGTCCCGGCTAGGCCGCCGACGGGTTTGACCAGCGTGAGCTTGGAGGGAGTGATCGGGGTGGGGGCAAACGGATTGTGGATTGCCCCGCACTGTTGTGCCGTCTCGCTGGAGAAGAAGTCCTTCAGCGCCGTCTGTGCGCAGCCACTGAAGTCGGTCCCGAGTACCGAGTGACCGGTATAAGGCACCACTACAAGCTGAGCTCCGGGAATGCGCGCTGCAACCGCTTCGGCGCCGGCGGTGGGCGTCCTCAGGTCCTGTGCTCCGCTGAGGATCAGCGTTGGCACGCTCGGGAGTGCCCCGATCGCTGGAGGTGGGGGTGCGACATTCGGCCATTGCACGCACCCGGGCAGCACACTATCTGCCCACGCGGTGCTCGCATCGAAGGGGTAGAAGTCCGAAGAGGGAAGCGCTCGCAGCGCGCCCAGCCCTTCGGCGAGTCGCGTCTGGGGTGGCGCAGAGCGTTGCCAAGGCAGCGAGGACTCTTCGCATGTGGTGTCAACAAATAGAGCTTCATCGATCCCGTCAGAGCTCGACTGAGGTGTGCCGGGGCTGCCCAGATTGCGCGCGGTGCTTGCGAAAGGGGTGCCTGGCAGGTTCGGAATCAAGCCCTCTGAAAGCAGGTTCAGACGCAACAGCGGGGCGGGATCGTCCCTCAAGGCCGACTGTACAGCGCCCTGCAGCAGCGCGCGCAAAGCGGGGTTCAGATCTCCCGCTCCAATGAGATTCAAGAGGTCCACGTTGGAAAGTGTGGAGCGATGGCGGTGTCCCGATCCGTCGTACACATATCCGTTCAGTGCGTGCAAGTGCAGGCGCTCCACCAAGCGGGCAATGTCACCAAGTGGGTTGGAGGTAATGCCGTTGCAAGCACCTGCTGAGCACAGCTCTTCGAATACCGGCTTCATCGCCTGGAACATGCCTACAGAGAAAGGATCGGCACGCTCGGGGGGAACGACCGAATCTAGTACCAAGGCTTCGACGTATTGGGGGTAGCGTTCGGCGTACTCGAGCGCCACCTTCGTCCCATAAGACACGCCAAACAGCACCAGCTTTTCATAGCCTGCGGCTTGGCGTAGAGCCTCGATGTCGGCTACTGATTCTTGTGTCGTATAGGCGCCTCGCTTCGCCCCGATCTGTTTGGCGCAGTGTTCGAAAGCCTGTCCGATTGAGCCGAGCGCTTCGAAGCCTTCGAGGGCTGGGCAGGCCAAAGGACCCGAGCTTCCAGTCCCACGTTGATCGAACATGAGCAGGTCTCTAGTGGCGAGCGCTGGTGCGATCGTCTTGGCCATTCCCGCCGCTAGTGGCAATGCTGCCTGGCCGGGTCCCCCTGCGAGTGCCACAACGGCGGCGTGGCTCGGCGTGGGGACGGTGGGACTTGGATCAAGGCGCTCCACATGCAATGCCACACTGCCCGCCACCGAGCCGCTGCGGTCGAGCGGGACACTCAGCGTCGAGCACGAGAATCCGGTTCCAGCTCCAGGTGTGCAGGGAGTGAACGTCAAAGCCGCCGCCGGGGTTATGTGTGCCATGGCGATGACTGCCGAGAGTAGCGGCACGCCGAGCATCAGTATCAAGATCCGCCGCGACACGACCGCCCACGTTACCGACACATCAGAGCTCGCCGGTGAGGTCTCTCAATTGGATGCGCCGAGCATGTAGCGCAGGAGGGCCTCCGTGCCCTCTGCGTGCAACGTAGCGAGTCGCTTTGGCTTGGCAAGTAGCCTGCTCAAACGCGCCTCCAGTTCGGCGTTCAAGCTTGCCTGCGACTCGGGGCTCAGGGACGATTGCCCGTCAGATGCAGCCGCGCTCGAGGCGAGCTGGCTCGCCTTGGGTGCGGCGACATGTACGCGTTGGCCGCCAAGTGTGCCGGTGAGCTCGCCGTGGGCATCGATCTTGATCGTGCCGTGCACAGCTGCCGAGCCGCCGATGCGTAGGCTCGCACCGGCGACGGTCACTTTGCCCGACACAGTCACACCGGGGACGTAGGAGTACCCATGCAAGACGAGTCCGCCGCTATCGCTACCGCCCCATCCCGCCCGTAGTCCGCCCGTGCGAACCGGGCCCCCGAGCAAGCTTTCGCCGAGCTGTTGGAGTAGCGCCAACACCATTTGCCTGTCAAAGTCCGCGAGCGTCAGTACCACCGCACCGGCGGTGTGGCCCGCAAGACCGTGATCGCCACGGGTAAGCGGCGCTTCGGCGAGGCTGCGCGGGGGTAGGGGAGTGGGCAGCAATAGTTGGGGTGGCCTGAATTGGGTGCACTTGCGCAAAGGTTTATTCGCGAACAGCGCCTGTAGGGCGTGCTGCGAGCAGGACGTCGGATCTGAGCCGAGCACGGAGTGGCCGGTGTTCGGCACCACCAGCAACTGCGCATCCGGTATCTGGGCCGCCACCCGTGTTGCATTGGCTGTGGGCGTACGCAGGTCGTCCGCACCGCTGAGGATCAGCGTGCGCACATTCGGTAGCGGAGCCGTCCCGGTTTCGGGCGCGCCTGGAGTAAATGGCCAGTCGGCGCATGCCGGCACGTCGCTTAGTGCGAGCGCGTTGGCGACGGTGAATGGGGCGAACACGCTCGCGGGTTGCTTGCGCAGTACGGCAATCGCTTCGCCTAGGCGCGTTTTGGAACTCGCCGAGCGCTTCCAGGGAAAGGGGGTCTCGTTGCAGATCGTGGCGTAGTAGAGCGGCGAGTCGAAGCCCTCGCTCAGTTCCTCTTCGCTTTCTTCGGGTTCGCCTTCGGCGCGCATCATCAAGCGCGCCATGCCTGCCGTGTCGCCGCGCACAGCCGAGCGCACAGCTGCCGGGAATTCAGAGCGCAGGATGGGGTCGAGGTCGCCCTCAATGAGAATTCCAATCAGGTCGTTGGAGGAGATCCGCACAACGCTTGCCCGACCGTCGTCTCTGATCACTCGCCCGCCTATCGACGCTCCGCGCATACGTTTCACTAGTCGCGCCAGATCGTTCACGGGTTCGTGGGATATGCGCCGGCAGGCCCCCGCATCACAGAGTTGCTTGAGTACGCGCCCCACCGCCGCAAAGCTGGTCTTGTCAAAAGGTTCGGGGCCCGTGGGTGGCACGACCGAATCCAGCACTAGCGCTTCGACGTGACTTGGGTACTCCTGGGCATAGCGCTCGGCGACCTTTGTCCCATAGGAGGTTCCGTAGAGCACGAGCTTTTCATAACCCCCCGCCTGGCGGATGGCCTCGATATCGGCGACCGTGTCGGCTGTGGTGAAGAGGCCACGAGTCGGGCCGATTTGTCCCGCGCAGATCGCCACTGCACCCGGCGAGCCGCCGCCAGTGAGGTGTTCGAATGCAGGACATGAGAGCGGGTGCGACAGGCCGGTTCCGCGCTGGTCGAAAGCGATCACGTCGCGTGTGGAGGCAATCGGGCCAAGTATCTGCCCGAACTGGCTCAAAAACGGGATCGCTGACTGCCCTGGGCCGCCCGCGAGCGCGATCACGGCATCTTTTGCTTCGCCCACCGGGGCACGATGGCGGCGCATAGCCAGCGCGATCGTTCCTGGGGTAGCACCGCTGGGGTCGATTGGCACCGTCAGGTGGCCGCAGGCAGCTTCGTTTGAGTCTCCGCACGGCGTCCATGCGATCTGGGCCTGGGAGGCGGCCACCGCCGGAAGCAAAGCCCACGTCGCGACTGCCAGGAGCGTGAGCACGAGTGTCCTGGTGGCTCGTTGCATCAATCGGAATCTAACGAACCGTGTAGGCTCGCGCTCCAATGGCATCTTTTCCTGAGCGCGAACCGATTTCCGCGCCCGGCGCTCCAGCTGCGGTCGGCCCTTATTCCCACGCTGTGCGCTTCGGTTCACTGCTCTTCTGCTCAGGTCAGATCCCACTTGATCCCGAGACGGATGAGATCGTTGGGGCAAGCGCAGCCGAGCAGGCGCATCAGTGCCTCGTCAACCTGGTGGCTGTTTGCGAGGCGGCGGACGCATCGCTCGCAAACGCCGTTCGTCTAACGGTCTATATGACCGACCTCACGCGCTTCGCAGAGGTCAACGCCGTCTATGAATCATTTTTTTCCGCCGAGCCGCCGGCCAGGGTGACTGTGGGTGTCGCGCAGTTGCCGAAGGGCGCCAGCGTGGAGATTGACGCCATCGTGGCGCTTTAGCGTCTCTAAGCGGGCTCGGCGCCGTGAAGCGCACGGGTCAAAAGCTGCCATAGAGTGGCGCGCTCAGATGGGTCGAGCGCTTGCAGTACCTCGTCCTCGATGCCTTCTTGAGCTCGCTCGGCATCCGCGAGGGCTTGGCGTCCCGTATCGGTCAGCTTGACCAGGTGGCGGCGGCGATCGTCGGGATCGCGCAGGCGGGCCACATGACCCTCATCCTCCAGCTCGTTGAGCAGTAGTACGACGTTGTTGGCGTCCATGCAGAGCGCCTCGGCGAGCTCCTGTTGGGGTGCCCCGTCGTGATCGCGCAGATAGCTGAGTGCCATCAGCAGGCGCAGGTGCATGCCAAGCAGCTCCTCGCTACTGCGCCTATAGACCTGCTTTGCCAACCGGGTCAGCAACACCATCGATCCCGGGGCACATGAAGTTTGAGCAGTTTGCACATCCACTCCCATAGCCGTCCGATTGTACCACTATGTAACGACAATCACAAGAATATGGATAATACTTGTTTCAATGATTATCCATGCTATGGTGTTCCACTTCGCGACCACCGAAGGAGCCCCATGAGTAACGCCAGCGTCACAGAGAAGCCCGAGATCACCATCACAAACCAGCCTGAGATCAACTTCGATTCAACGGCCACGGCCGCTGCGACGGCTGAGCGCAAGCGCGAGCGTCGTCGCTGGATAGCCTTGGCCGTGCTGTGCCTCGGCCAGCTGATGATGGTGCTTGATGCGACGATCGTGAACGTCGCGCTGCCCTCGATTCAGCACGACCTCCACTTCACGCAAGGCAACTTGACCTGGGTGATCGACGCCTACCTGATCACCTTCGGTGGGTTTCTGCTGCTTGCCGGCAGGATGGGCGATCTCGTGGGTCGCAAGAAGGTCTTCCTCACCGGGCTGGTCCTATTCACGGCCGCCTCTGTCCTCTGTGGTGTGTCGGACAGCCAGACGATGTTGATCGGCGCCCGCTTCCTCCAGGGGATCGGCGGTGCCGTAGCCTCCGCGGTGATCCTCGCGATCATCGTCACCGAGTTCCCCGAGCGCGCCGAGCAAGCGAAGGCGATGGGTATGTACGCATTTGTCTCAGCAGGGGGCGGCTCAATCGGACTGCTCGCTGGGGGCGCGCTCACGCAGTCGCTCGACTGGCACTGGATCTTCTTCGTGAACGTGCCGATCGGCGTGATCACGTTTCTGCTCGGCTCGGCTTTGATCGAGGAGAACAAGGGCATCGGTCTCGCCGGCGGCGTTGACGTCGCCGGGTCGGTTCTGATCACGCTTGCAACGATGCTCGGCGCTTTCGCGATCGTCAAGTCCACCGAATACGGCATCCTCTCGGCGCGCACGCTCGCTGTCGGCGGGACCTCGTTGGTGCTGCTTGGCGCCTTCTTCACCCTGGAGTCACGCATCTCCAATCCGATCATGCCACTGCGGATCCTGAGACTGCGCATGCTGATGGGCTCGAGCCTCGTCCGTGGCCTACTCGTCACGGGGATGTTCTCGGCTTTCTTCCTCGGGGCGCTGTACCTGGAGCGCGTGCTCGGTTACGACGCGATCGACACCGGACTGGCTTTCATGCCTTTGACGATCTCAATCGCCGCCCTGTCGATGGGTCTCGCGGTGAAGGCAGTCACTCGCTTCGGTCCGCTGAACACCTTGGCGGCCGGTCTCGCTGGGATCGCTGCCGGTCTGCTGCTGCTCGCAACTCAAGGCGTGCATGCGAGCTACTTCCCGGGTCTGTTCTTCGCATTCCTCCTGATTGGTCTCGGCGCAGGCGCCTCGTTCTTGCCCCTGTTGACGATGGGGATGGCCGATGCCCCGGCAGAAGATGCTGGACTTGCCTCGGGAATTATCAACGTCTCGGTGCAGCTGTTCGGCGCGATCGGTCTGGCCACGCTCGGAACGATCGCAACCGACCACACGAAGGCGTTGACCACTGGCGGACAAACGCTTACCAGCGCGCTCACCGGTGGCTACCACCTCGCATACATCGTTGCCGCGACGTGCGTCGGGCTTGGAGTCCTCGCCGCGTTCCTGATCCTTCGGCCCCCCGCGGATGCGGTGGGGCAGGAGGTCGAGGGGCTTGAGCGCGACTTCGGACGGGCGACAGTCAGCGCTCAGACCGCAGAGCAGCTCGCTTGATCTTGCCGCTGGCGGTCTTGGGCAGCTCTGTGGCGAAGTCGACGATCCGGGGATACTTGTAGGGAGCCGTCTCGCGCTTGACGTGCTCCTGCAGCTCGCGCGCCAACTCCTTGGAGGGCGGGTATCCCTCGCGCAACACCACGATCGCCCGTACAACCGCTCCGCGCTCCTCGTCAAGGGACGCTACGGCGGCCGCCTCGGCCACTGCTGGATGCGCCACCAGTGCGGACTCCACCTCGAATGGTCCGATCCGGTAGCCGGCCGAGACGATTACGTCATCGGCTCGTCCTTCGAAGTGCAGGTAGCCGTCCTCGTCTTGGTGAACTCGGTCTCCTGTGTGCCACGATCCGCCGTCTCGGCGGTCCTCGACTATCCAGCTCCCGTCTCTGCCTCGACGTATGTCCTCGCCGAGATATCCAAGGAAGAAGGTTGGCACGCTGCTCGGGTCGGCCACCAGCTCTCCGTCGAGGACCGTTAGCCGAGTGCCCTCAAGCGCCTTGCCCATCGAACCGGCTCGGGCTTTCACGCCGATCCCCATTCCGGTCATCTGACCCGTCTCGGTTTGGCCGTATCCGTCTCTGATATCGAGGCTGGTGGCGTCCCTCCATGCCTTCAGCACCTCGGGGTTGAGGGCCTCGCCCGCCGCCACCATTCCCTTCAGGCTCGGCAACTGTCTTAGCGTCGCCCGCTTGGCGATCACCCTGTACTCGGTTGGCGCCATGCACAGCACGCTCACTTGCTCTCTTTCGATCAGGTCGAGTCGCTCGTGTGGGTCAAAGCGTGCATCGTGGAGCAGGGAACTTGCCCCCATTAGCCACGGGGCGATAAACACGTTGCGTGCCGACTTGCTCCAGCCGCTCGCGGCGGTACACCACACGAGGTCCCCTGCTTGGGCGCCCAGCCAATGCTCGGCCTGCACGCGCTGGCCGTAAAGGTAGCGCTGGGCGTGCACCACGGCCTTTGGCTCGCCGGCGGTTCCGCTCGTGAAGGTAATCAGAGCGGGATCCTCCTGGGTCATCTCCGCGTGGGCCGGTACGTCCTCAGTCTCTGCCGGTGGAGTCTGTCCTGGCGTCCACATAACCGGACAGGAGGGCTTGGCCCCCTCGACTTGCTCGCGGTTGCGCTCGTCGGCGACGATCAATTCCGGACGTGCAACCTCGAGTCGGAGACGCAGGTCCTTGGCGCGCAGCTGCTCGGTGCATGGCAAGACCACCGCGCCCAAGCGAAAGCAGGCCATCATCGCGAGCACCCATTCCGGCCGGTTGCCGATCAAGGTCATCACAACATCTCCCCGTCGCACGCCACGCTGGGAGAGCGCCGTTGCCATAGCCGCCTCGCGTCGCCCGACCTCGCCGAACGTCCACTCGCGGCGACTCCCGTCGCGCGCCAGCTCCACCAGTGCCAGCCGCTCGCGAGGCTGAGCGGCGATGAGGTCTCGAGCGAAGTTCACGCCGCCGCAGTCTGCCAGGCCGCGCGACCCAGGTATCCTGCTGGCGACGAACACGAACGCCGATTCCCGACCTTGGAGCTCCACGAATGGCTGTAGCCCCCGCCTCCTTTACCGAGAAGACCGACGAGCAGAAGGCCATCACCGAGATGGTCCACCAGTTCGCCGACGAGCAGATCCTCCCCAACGCTGAGCACTATGACCACGAGGACCTGTTCCCCGAGCCGATTGTCGAGCAGATGAAGGAGCTCGGCCTGTTCGGGGTCACGATCCCCGAGGAGTACGGCGGCATGGGCCTCGACCTGACTACCTACGCGATGATCGTCGAGGAGCTCTCGCGTGGTTGGATCTCGATCTCGGGCGTCATCAATACCCACTTCATCGGCTCCTATCTCTTGATGAAGTTCGGCAGCGACGAGCAGAAGCAGAAGTATCTGCCACGCATGGCCACGGGCGAGATTCGCGCCGCCTTCTCGTTGTCAGAGCCCGAGCTGGGCTCTGATGTGCAGGCGATCAAAACCGCCGCCCAGAAGGGCGAGGACGGCAAGTACGAGATCAACGGCCAGAAGATGTGGGTCACCAATGGTCTGATGTCCGACCTCGTGTTCGTGCTTGTCAAGACCGACCCTGACGCCCAGCCGCGTCACAAGGGCTTCACCTGCTTCATCGCCGAGAAGGAGGGGGGAGTCTCCAAGAACACGGGTGACTACGCCGGCTTGATCGTGCCGGACAAGCTCAAAAAGATGGGCTACAAGGGTGTGGAGTCAACCGAGCTCGTGTTCGACGGCTATCGCTGTCCGGCCGAGAACATCCTCGGCGGCGAGGACGCTGGTCTCAACAAGGGCTTCGCGCAGATGATGGATGCCCTCGAGGTTGGTCGCGTCAACGTCGCCGCTCGCGGCGTCGGCATCGCCCAGCGCGCGCTCGAACTTGGATTGCGCTACTCCCAGGAGCGCAAGACCTTTGGCAAGCCGATCGCCGAGCACCAGGCGATTCAGTTCAAGCTGGCCGACATGGCCACCCAGGTCGATGCGGCCCGTCTGCTCACGTTGCGCGCCGCCCGCCTGAAGGACGCAGGTGTTCGCTCTGACCTAGAGGCCGGGATGGCCAAGCTGTTCGCCTCTGAGGCCGGTCGCTTCTGCGTCGAGGAGTGCTTTCGTATTCATGGCGGCTATGGCTATTCCAAGGAGTACGAGATCGAGCGGCTCTATCGAGACGCGCCCCTACTGTTGATCGGCGAGGGCACTTCGGAGATCCAGCGCATGGTCATAGGCAAGAAGCTATTGCAACGGCACAAGATCTAATGCCCCTGGCGAGCGTTTGGCAACTGGAAGGGAGCGACTGATGGCCGAGGACGCCAAGATCCTGATCGAGCGGGCCGCGCGGCGTTTCGTCGAGGAAGTACCCGCGCTTGCCCCCATGACGATCGTCGTCGGTGTCGAATTGCAAGGTCGCGGCGACGTCCAGTTCTTCCGCCTGCAAATGCCCGACTTCGAGGTCACCAAGGGCCCGGCCGACGATGCACGCATCAACGTGGAGATGCGCCGTGAGTTCTTCAACATCATGGCCGACGAGGGCAAGGTCCCCGACTGGATTGAGGCCTTCACCTACGGCAAGGCCAAGGCCACAGGACCCACCCAGTTCCTCAAGCTGATCTCCACGGTCGTGGACAAGCACCAAGAACGGGAACGCCTGAAGTCAGCTAGAAAGCACGCCTGACGCTGATCGCGGGCAGCGTCTAGGCGTTCGCTGAGCAAGCTGGCCGATCGGAGATCCCATCGATCTCCGATCGGTAAGGACGCAGCGAGTGAAGTGTGCTCCGCACACGAACGAGCGAGGACGCAGTATGGCGCCGCCCAGCGAACGCCTAGTGGTAGGCGAGGATTTGCTGGGCCAGGAAGGCCAACGAGGCGAGCATGAACACGCACATCACGATAAGTGAGAAGTTTTCGCCCACAGCTCCTATAGCTTAGCGTCGGAGCAGGTCAGTGTGGGGGTGGCTGGCTGCTAACGGCCTGAAGCGGTTATGCGCGGCGGGCCCGCATGCGCTGTTCGTCCGTGGCGGACAGCGCGGTCTGTGCTCACCCGACGTGAGATGGGGCGGAGGTGCCCAGCACATTCCCATTCGCGTCGAGGGCCCGGACCTCGATGTAGGGGGCACTCGTGACCACCGTTGCAGTGCTCTGAAAGCCGCTCTTTGACATGCTCATGACCGGTACAAACAAGGTGGGGGAGGAGCCCGCGAAGATCTGCCACGAAGCCACGCTGGTTGCTCCGTTCCAGCTCGTGCTCACCGTCACGCTTGCGCCGCTTCGCTTGGCCGCGATCGCGGGTGAGGTTTCCGGCTGCGCACTCCACGGTGCGAGGAATGTCCTGAAGTCCTGCACGTTATGTCCGAGCGTGCCGTCGAGCAGCACGTGCCCCGCTGAGTCGTACTCCGTGAAGTTGGGCAGGTTGCCATAACCCATGAGCCAGTCGCCTCCCGGCAGAGAGAGGGTATTACCTTGGGCCGGCGCCAGTAGCGTCTTGCCTGGGTTCACATAAGCCTTCGCAAGCGCGACTGTCTTTGCCGCATAGTCAGGCTTAAGCAGCACTCCGCGCGACCGCTTCTCCTTTGGCGGGGTCGAGCCGTTGTCAAACACGGAGATCAACCCATTGGACTGCCATTCGGCGTCATGCTGCCAATAGGTTTTTGTGCCCGGACCGAGCTTGAAGGTGGAGTGCTTACCGCCTAGCTGCCAGTTGAAGGAGCCGGTCTTGATGTCGATGTCATATAGCGCCCACGAGTTGCGGGCCGATATCAGGAGATCGTTTGAGGTCCCGGGGTCTGCGGAGTTGACGTGGATGTAGTCCCACGGGTTGCCGTTGTGCGGGATCGGGTTGTAGGAGTCGCTCAGAGGGATGTGCCCAAGCGCATGCCACTCCCACATCACGAGGCCCGTCTTGATGTCGATCTCCTGGATTACCGAGTCGGTCAATACGCCGCCGGCACCGTGCAGCGAGGATAGGTTTGACTTGATCGGGTCGAACTCGTCGATCCATGCGGTGCCCTGTGGAGTAAGCCTTATCTCGTGCAGGTCGGCCTTGTAGCCGTTGCCTGCCCGAATGCTTCCGATCCGTTTGTAGGCGCTGTTGTAGATCACGTCTTCGCCCTGGCCGAAGCCGACCTTCAGGATCCGTCCTTGCCACCATGTGAGTACTGGCTTGCCTTCAAACTGCTGTACCTGGAAGTTTGTTGACTCCTCGCCGGTGGGCAGCGGGTGAAACCATACGAGCGTTCCGTCCTGTTCTGTGATCATCGGCCCAGGGGAGCCCTTGCCTTGGTAGGGAGCCAGGAACAGGTCCCCTGGAGCTGCGCCAGGCCCAGCATGGGTGGTGATCTGGACAGTCGATGGGGTTAGCGCCGGAGCTGAGACGTAGTGTTGAATCGCGTGTGGATCACCCGGGTTGTTGGGGAACTCGGCCTGACTTACTGAGGCTTGATGGGCGACCGTGAAGATCGTCGTCACTGGCTTTTCGGGTGTGCCGGAGCCCACACCCACGAGTGCATGAACGGCCACCTGCTCACCTGCTCGGAACGGTGTGTTGGGCACAAAGCTCTCGCCGGTTCCGGTTGAGTAGCGCTTCAATTTGCCTGGGTGGTTGCCACTGCGCGATCCCACCACGCTCACGTTTGCGACGGTCGTGCCCGCTTCCCCCAGGAAGCTGATTTGGGTCTGCGGTGAGGCGTCCTCGGTGCCCGGCTGGGGCGATACAGCCACGGAGTTTGCTTGAGCCTCGGCGCGATCTGCCGTTGGCGTTAGGTCGTTCGTTGCGGCGCTCGAGGACCCACTATCGCCGCAAGCACAAAGTGCCCCGCATAGTGCCAGCGCCGCGATCAGCACTCCTGCTCGTATCGCCCTCGAACCGTTCCCGCCCATCATCGAATCCCCCTAGGAATCGTCATTCAGCAACCGCCGAGAACGGCCGCGAAGTGCCGATCACGCGGCCGTTTGCATCCACTGCCTGCAGCTTGAAGCTTCGGTCGGCCACCGGCACCGGGATCGCCGTCTCGAACCCAGACTTGGTGGCCCTTGCCACTGTGCTCACGGAGGTCACCCTACTGGCGCTCGAGCTGCCAAGCACCCGCCAGGCCACGACCTGCGTGGCGCCGTTCCAGCTCGCGTACACCGTGGCCTTGCCGTTGCTCTGGCGCGCAACACCCGCGGGCGCTGTCAATGGTAGTCCGACCCACCGCTCGAGCGTCTCGCGATAGCTCAGGTCGGGATCGGGGAAGTGTCCCTCCAGGATCTGCTGCCCCGAGCGGCTGTACTCGGAGAAGTACGGTTCCGAACCCCAGCCAATGAATGTATTGCCATTCCCAAGCGTCTCCGTTGCACCCATGTATTCGGTTTCAAACTTGTTCCCGCCGGGATACTGAGCCACGAGCGTTGCCGCGTGCGTGTTTTGGTCCAGCTTGAGCACGAGCCCGCGAGACGGTCCGGTTGCGGGCACAGAAGTGCCTCCGCCAGTTAGCTGGCAACAATGATCGTCAAACATCGTCACTGTCGAGCTCGGTCCGAGTGCGACATCGTGCTGCCACTGGAAGTCGGCACCCGGACCGAACTTGAAGTCCGATTTCTTGCCGCCGAGGGTCCATTCGATCTTGCCGCTCGAGCTATTGACCATGTAGGCAGCCCATGTGTCGCGCATCGATACAACGAACGTCCCGTTGCCGGTCAACGCGATCGCGTTGACGTGATAGGCGTCCCACGGAAACCCGTTGGTTGGGACGCTGGCGTACGAGTCGCCCAGGGGAATGTGCTTCAGCGCATCCCAGCTGCTCAGGAGCTTGCCAGTCTTCAGGTTGTACTCCTGCACCGCGGAGTCGATCAGCGCGCCGTTATACGCTCCGCCGTAGCTAGAGAGGTCCTTGGCTACGTTCTTGTTCGCGGTCACCCAAGCATCTTCACCCTTAATTACAAGCTCGTGCAGTGTGAGCACCCAGCCGTTCGCGCCTTTCAGCCGTGCGACCGGCTGGTAGTGCTGGTTGACCACCACGTATTCGCCACTCTCGGTTTGACCGGTATTAGTGACTACGCCCTGCCACCAGGCGAGCGCCGGCTTACCTGCATAGGTCTGCAGGCTCAAGTTGGAAGCAACAACCTTTTCCGGTACCGGTTGAAACCACACGGGCTGCAGGTCGCGATCGAGGATCAGGGGCCCGCTCTGGCCGACCAACGGCGGATAGTTCAGGTTGTAGAAGTTGGCGGTGAAGATATAGCCGGGCGCCAGCTTGTCAGCGAGAATCGGACCGTCCTTTTGCAGCTTGGGGGGGTGCAGAGTCGGCTCGGTCACGAAGCTGTAGGCGCCCTTGGTGGTGTATGCCCCTACTGGGGCCCCATGCGATCCTGCGAAGGCCAGGTCCACCGCGATGAAGCCTGCGACGACGACTGCGATCGCGATAGCCAGGCGGCGCGCCGCCGGCATGGTTACGTCGGTGGGCTTTGGCAGCGCCGTGAACGTGACCAACGCCGCGGCTGCAGCCAGTCCCGCGCCGATCAGGTAGGCAAGCCGGAAGCCATCAGTCAGCGCCTGGGGAACCTGCTGGCCGGTGCCGATCAAGTGGCTCGAGCGCTGGGTCGCGAGCGTGACCAGGACCGCAAGTCCAAGCCCGCCACCGATCTGGCGGGAGGTGTTGACAAGGCCCGAGGCGAGGCCTGCCTGCCCCTCCTTGGCGCCCTGGGTGGCGGCGATCGTTGAGGGTACGATCGACATCGCGATTCCCGCGGCCGTCAAGAGGCCGGGGATCATGATGTAGACGATCGGGCTGCCGCTGGATCCGATCCGGGAGAGCAGAAGCATGCCGCCCGTCAACATGATCAGCCCGCCCCCGAGCACGGGGCGCACCCCGAAGTGGCTCACGAGCTTGCCGGTGCGTGAGGCCACCAGCATGATCATCAAGGTCATCGGCAGGAAGATCAGGCCGGTATTCAGCGGCGATAGACCAAGCACCTGCTGCAAGTAGAGCGAGCTCACGAACCACATCGGGAATAGCGATGCGCTGAACAGCAGCACGATGTTGTTGGCGATCCGCAGCGGCTTGGTCAGCTCTTTGAAGGGAATCAGCGGTTCCGTAGCCACGCGTGTCTCGATCACGCCGAACACCGCAAGCAGAGCGATGCCACCGATGATCGGGCCGAGCGCGGCCAGCGTGTCCCAACCCTTGAGGCCCGCTTCCACGACTCCGAACACCAGCACCATCTGTCCGATGGTCAGCGTCAGCGCACCAGCCAAGTCAAAGCTGCGTCCCGGGGCCCGGCGGCGCTCGCTCACGACCGCGTAGGCCACCACCGCGGCCGCGATTGCGATCGGCGGGTTGATCAGAAGTACCCAGCGCCAGCTGAGCTCCTGGGTGATGAGGCCCCCGAACAGCATTCCCGCCGCGCCGCCAAGCCCGTTCATCGCCGCCCATGCACCGATCGCGCGATTGAGCTTTGGTCCCGGCGCAAAGGATGAGGTGATCACCGCCAGCGAGCACGCCGCCATCAGAGCCCCCCCGAGGCCCTGTGCGGCTCGGGCCGCCACCAGCGTGCCGCGGTCTCCTGCGAGGCCGCCAGCCAGCGAGGCGAGCCCGAACAGCACCAGAGCCAAGACGAACATTCGACGCTGCCCGAAGTGATCGGCCGCTCGTCCACCAAGCATCAGGAATCCCGCGAACGTGATCGCGTAGGCATCCACGATCCACTGCAGTTCCGGCGCCGAGAAGCCGAGGCTCAACTGGATTGAAGGCAGTGCCACGTTGACGATGCTCAGGTCGAGGATGACCATGAACTGCGCCACGCAGCAGACCCCCAAGAGCCATGCCTCGCGTGAACCCAACCGGCGCTTTGATGGCTGGGAGTCGGTCGTCTGTGGGTTTGCCGGCGCCACGGTGCTCATGTTCTGCGCTCCGGGGAAAGTTGAGGGAAGGTTGTTCGGCTGACTTGCCGGGGAGCTGTCGGTCCTTGATGTTCTGTTCCAAGAACGCTTGCCTTGTGCGCACTCCGGGGACCTTGTGAGTGCCTGGTAGGGTGGGCGCCGAACTTCGTGAGCGACGAGAAGGGGCGGGCCGATGAAACTGACGTCACTGGCTGCCATGCTAACGCTACTGGCCGTCCTCGCGGCGACCTTGGCAGTAGCTGGATGCGGCGGTAAAACAACGAGCAGCTCGACGTCGACGTCGACAAACGGCTCCACGAGCACCACGAGCACGGCTCCTCACAAGCACTCCACCAAGCCGGCCTACTGAGTCGCGGATATCCCGGCTTGCCGAAGCGCAGGCTCGCTGTGCAGGCAAGCTGGCGGTGGGTGGGCTGGGTCGGTGTGCTCATCCGGCGGCGGGCAGTGCGGCGGTGTACGTGGTGACCGTGACGGGCTTTGACGTGCCAAGCACTCGGCCGGCCGAGTCGAGTGCCTGCACCGCCGCGTAGGCGTACTTCTTGGGCAAGGTGGTCGAGCTTTCGAAGTCGCTCGCCGGGATCTTGGTCTGCTCCTTGAGCGAGCTGGGACCCTTGCCGGCGAGCACGCGCCAAGAGGCAACGTTGGTGGCTCCGTTCCAGCTCATGTGCAAGATGGTCTCTTCGCTCGTGTCGTTCAGGTTGGCCAGCGCGACCGGCGGGCTCGACGGGCGTCCGCTCCAAGGGAAGCGGAAAGCTCTGTAGAAGGACATGTCGTAGGGCAGGTGGGCATCGAACAGCAACGAGCCGTCGGTGGCGAACTCGCTGATGGCGGGCACGCCGCCGTAGCCGACGAGTGCGTTGCCGTCAGCCAAGGTCTGCATGTTGCCTTGGCTGGGGGCGAGCAGGGGCGGGTCTGAGTGCGTGTAGGCCGAAACCAGGCGTGCTCTGCGGGTCTTGAAGTTGAGTGCGATTCTCAAGCCACGCGATTGGGCGTGGATCGGCGGGTTGGAGCCGTCGTCAAAGAATGTGACAAGTCCGTCGGGAAGGATGCGACCGTCGTGCTGCCAGGCCGTTTCGGTGCCCGGCCCCATCTTGAAGGAGCTCTTCAGGCCGCCTAGGCGCCAGAGAATATTGCCGCTGCCGCCTTCGATTTGATAGCCGGCCCAGGTGCTGCGCGCCGAGATGAAGATGTTCCCGTCGGGCTCTAGGTCGATTGAGTTGATGTGGAACCAGTCCCATGGAGTTGGCTTGGTTGGCGTCGTGGTCTCCGACTCCGAGGCTGCCACGTGGTCGAGGCTGTGCCATTCCCAGCGCACGAGTCCCGTCTTCATGTCGATCTCTTGTACGGCGGTGTCGAGGATTACCCCATCGCTAACTCCTTCAACCGACGAGAGGTCACAACGGATCGCGTTGAAGGCTGTCGTGTAAGAGACGCTGTGAGGGGTGACTCGGAAGTCGTGGAGATCTGCCTGTAGGCCGTTACCGCCCGGGACCCTGGCGAGGACTTGGTAGTTAGGGCCCAGGACGACGTCTTCACCTTGGCCGAAGCCCAACGAGAGCACCTTTCCTCGCCAGAACGTCAACGCGGACCGGCCTTCAAAGCGCTGTACGTTCAGGTTCTCGGCCGTCTCGCCTTTGGGGAGGTGGTCGAACCACACAAGCCGACCCTCGGGTGTGTAGATCAGCGGCCCATACTGGCCCGGCCCAGGACCGTTTGTGGTGAGGATCTCGCCGGCCCTCGGGTCGCGATCTGGCGTTGTGACGCTCAGGACCGGGACCTGGGTGCCGGGTAGCGTGTCGAAGCTCTGATAGTCGGCGGGCGCCGCCTGTGGGTTGTGAAAAGGTGGGACGCTTCTCGTCGAATATGGCGTATCGACGCTGAAGCTGAAGGCAACCGGCTTGCCGACGTGGCTGCTCGTCGAGGAGGAGTGGCCAACGTCGATCGTCGCGTGCACCGTGACGCGCTCGTCGGGGTCGAATGGGGCGTCGGGCACAAAGCTCGCCCCGTCACCTTGGGAGTAGCTACGCAAGTGGCCTGAGTGCTTGCCGCTATGGCTGCCCACGACAGAGACCCCGTGGATGTGGCCGGCCGGTGCACCTAGGAAACTGATCTGGGTGTCGGGGTTCGCGGTGTCCGTTTCCGGTGCGGGTGAGACGTCGACCTTCAGGCCTGCCAACGTGGCGCTGTGGCTCAACGTGGTCGGCAGGCACTTCGGCGACTTGGCCGTGGTCGTCGTGCTGCTCGTCAGGGTGCCCGTACCCAGCACGATCGCCACGGCAACCACCGCCGCGCTCACGAGCAGGATGATGAGAAGGCGCGCTCTGCTCATGCCATGCGGCTGCTACTCAGGGCCTGCAACCGGCCTACGCCGTTGCGGCATCCCGTGTGCCGGTCTCCTCGGCACGCGACGCCTGCAGCGCCGCCAGTGCTCCGTCGATGACGCGTCCCAAGAAGGTCTCGCGATCGTTGACGTGCGGCAGCGGTTCAGCCGGCACCGGCAGCTCGAGGAACTCACACAGCGGCTCCCAGCCTTCGCTTACGTTCCACACAAGCAGCCGCTCAGGCGGCACGGTCGCCTTGACCGCTGCGTTGTGACGCTCGAAGCCTTCGATTAGCTGCTCGGGTAGCTCGTGGCCGGCGGCGAATGGCGCCTGCTCGACCCAGAACATGCGTTCCACGAGCTTCAAGTAGCGAGCCCAGCGCGGATCGACCTGTGCGCGGGCACTGGAGAGCAGCCGAATCAGCGACTCGCCGAAGCACATGTTCCAGATCGTCTCTCTGAAGCTGGGCTCCCACTTCTCGGGATCGCGTACGCTGAGCAGCACCTTGGCGTCCGGGTAATTGTCCATTAGCTCATGCCAGAAGTAACCGCCCGGCCAGTCCACAGTGGCCTGAGAGTCGCCGAACACCTCATCCCATGGACCCTCACCGTCGAGTGCGCGGTTCCAAACGCCTACCTGGTCGAGGTCGGCGATCACGTTGACCCAGTGGTAGCAAGGCTCCAAGCCCAAAGTCTCGAGCGCCACCTTTTGCGTCAGTGTGCCCGTGCGCGGCATTCCTGCGCCGATCAACTTCATCTACTTCCCTCCAAGCTCCATGGCTGTTGTAGTCCTTGCAGGCTATTCATGGACGCCTGTCGAAGGGTTTGTGAAGAAACATGTGGATAGGATGAAGAGTCTATGAAGAAGATCCGACGTACGGCCGCTCTTTCGCGGTTATCGACGGGTTGCTCACGTATCCTCGGTCTTCGACCCGCATCCGCCCGCCCTACGAACGAAGAGACTCCAGGGGGTCCATCTTGAAGGCTATAGCCGACCTCCCCGGCTTGCGAGAGCAACCACTTGTATGGGACGACCGGAGCCCCAGGCTTCCGCACATTAGCCGCATCGCACTCGCGGGTCCTGAGACATCGTTTACCCAGGAAGACGTGCTCGGATTGCTCGGCCTCTCAGGCGACGAGTTCGCGCAGCGCATCTTCAGCCGCTGCGGGGTGGAGCGCCGCCGACTGACTTTGACGGATGAGTTCTTGGCGACCACCGTCCAAGGTCGTACCCATGCGATCGAGCAGCACCTGCTCGACTACGCCGTACGGGCGATCGATGAGCTGGAGGTCGATCCCGCGGAGATCGGCGTGGTCGTAAGCGCCACGCTCTACTCGCTCGGGGGGCCAACTATCGCTCACCGACTCGTGGACCACTACGAGATGGACCCCTCCACCGACAAGTACCACGTCGTTGGTGTCGGCTGCGCGAGCGCGGTGCCGCTTGTGCGCCTGGCCTCCCAGACCCTCGCAGGCCTGGGGGGCGGGCCACGAACAAAGGCACTCGTGGTCGCGGCGGAGAGCATGACAGGCATCCTGATGGGGGCGGCCGAGGATGACGAGCGCAGCAAGACTGTCGGCTCGTCGATCTTCGGCGATGGTTGCGCCGCCGCTCTGATCGAGTTCGAGGAGGCACCGGCCAACGCCGCCGGTCCGGTCGTGCTCGCCTCCAAGGTTCACCAGGTCGCAGGCACTCTGGGCGCCGTACGGATGGAATTGACCCCTGAGGACAGCTACCTGCATCTGATCCGCGAGCTGCCGGACGTGGCCAGCGAAGGTCTGCTCGAGTTGGTCGAGGACTTTCTCACGACGAACGGTCTCGAGCGCGGGGCGATCGACCACTGGCTCGTGCACCCGGGCGGGCGGCGCATCATCGAGAGCGTCCAAGAAGCGCTCGACCTGTCGCGTGAGGACGTGGCGGCCAGTTATGACGTACTTGCCGAGCACGGAAACATGGGCACGCCTTCGATCTTCTATGTCATGAATCGCGCCGTGGAGCTGCGCCGGCCGCTAGCCGGCGAGCTGGGCTTGATGGTGACGGTTGGCCCAGGGGTCACCGTTGGCCTGATGCTCCTGCGCTGGTAGTCGTTTCTGCCGGCGTGCACTCGGTCTGACATCCCTGCGCCGGTGGCCGTCGCAGAAGTGCCATGTGGCTGGCGCCTCCGAAGGCGTGCGTGTCACTTGGCGCCGACCTGGGGACTAAACGGGAGTGAGGACTGCGTCGTTGTCGTAGAGCTTGATGACGCTGACGGTACCCGGCGGCGCCGCGGCCAAGCACAGCCCGCACAGAACGCACTCGTCGAGGTTCTTCTCGACGATGCTCACACCGCTGTCGGCCTGGGCGAAGATGTCAACCGGGCACGCGTCGCTCAGCTTGAGCGCAAGCTCCGCGTCGCTGGCGACCGCGTCGTCGACTTCGATGGCTATGAAGATTCCATCGGCTCTCATGCCGGGCTCCCTTGCTCGATCTTGGCGCGGATCATCCCGGGGATGTCCTCGATGCGCTCGGCCACCGTGATCCCCGCCTGCGCAAGACGCGCAATCTTCTCGGAGGCCGTGTCCTCCTTACCTTCCACGATCGTGCCGGCGTGGCCGAAGCTCATTCCTGGCATCTCGTCCATGAAGCGTCCGGCCATGAAGGCGACGATTGGCAGGCGCGATTTGTTCTCGGTCACCCAGCGCGCCAGCTCGGCCTCCATGCGACCCCCCGGCTCGGTGTAGATGACGATGCCTTGCGTCTGCTCGTCGGCCTCGAACAGAGGCATTAGCTCTGCGTAGGAGGAGCCGATGATCGCGTCGCCGCCGATGGACACGGCCGTGGATTGGCCGAGTCCGGCGGCCGACAGCGTCGAGGACATCTCGGTTGTCATGCCGCCCGAGCGCGAGATCACGCCGATCGGTCCGGGGGTGTAGGCCTGTGCTGCGTTGCGTGCGGGGCCGCCGATGCCGCCCATCTTGATCACGTCCGGGACAATGATTCCGAGGCAGTTGGGGCCGATGATGCGAGCGCCGCGTAGCGTGGCCAGCTCGACCATCTCGGCCACGTCGCGCCTTGGGATGCGCTCGGTGACGATCACGATCAGCTTTATCCCGTTCTCGATCGCCTCGAACACGGCGTCCTTGGTGAAGGCGGGGGGGACCGTCACGACCGAGCCATAGATCGGCGCTCTGTGGTGCTCGACCGCTTGGGCGACCGTGTCGAACACGGGTACCCCATGCACATCGCGCCCTAGGCGCCCAGGCGTGACGCCGCCAACGACCTTGGCGCCGGCGCCGTAGTCCAGGCACTCGCGCGTCAAGTTGACGGCCTCGCGGCCGGTGATTCCTTGGACGATGAACGTCGTATCGGAGTCGATGAGGATGCTCATGCGGCAACTCCTTGGATCTTCTCGACGGCTCTGCGTGCCGCCTCGTTGAGCGAGACGCTGCGATCGGCGTAATCGACGCCGTACTTCTCGAGGATCTTGAAGCCTTCCTCCTCCCAGGCGCCTGGGATACGGAAGATCGCGATCTTCTCGGACGGGTCCATGCCCAGCTCCAAGCACGCCTTGATCACGCCGCGGGCGACGATGTCCACGCGCGTGTTGGAGACGATCGACATCATCACTGCGATCTTGTCAACCCCCGGCTTTTGCAGGACCAGCTTGGCCAAGCCGCAGGCCTTGGCGACCGAGGGGTTGCCGCCGATCTCGCAGTAGTTGGCCGGCTTGCCGCCATGGGCCCTGACCGCGTCGAACAAGGTCAGCGACCCGCCGCCAGCGCCGATCACAAGGCCGAGGTTGCCGTCGAACTCGGTCACGTTGCCGGCGACACCACGGTGATCGGTTGCGTCCACCTCCTCGCCGGCGAGCTCGAAGGGGGTCGCCTCGCGGGCTTGGCGGGTCTCCTCGTCGCGGACGCCAAGATCCTTGAGCAATTTCTTGTGGCGGCCCCTGGCCTCGTTCTCGATGTCCATGTGCGCGTCGAGCGCCACGAACGAGCCGTCCTTGAGCTGCCCCAAGGGATTGATCTCGGCAAGGGTCATGTCGTTCTCAACGAATAGCTTCGCCAGGCGAGTCACGATCGGGACGAGCTTGTTGAGCGCCGAGCCGGTGACGCCGGTTGAGGCGATCACCTCCTTGGCCTGGAAGTCGCTCAGCGGCAGTATGTTCGAGAAGTGCCGGCGCCCTACCTTGTCGGGTTGCTCCTCGGCGACCTGCTCGATATCGATGCCGCCCACGGGCGAGAAGATCATCACCGGCTGCTTACGCGTACCGTCCCACACGACGCCGGCGTAGTACTCCTGGGCGACCTCAGCCTTGGGGTCCACCAGGACGCCGCGTGGCATATGACCGTTGATCTCGAGGGCCAGGATCTCGCGTGCGTACTCCTCGGCCTGCTCTGGTGTGTCGGCGAACTTGACGCCGCCGGCCTTCATGCGGCCACCGGTTAGCACTTGGGACTTGATCACGGTGGGTCCGCCAATGCGCTCAGCGATCTGCCGCGCCTCGGCCGGGTCGGTGGTGAAGCCGTAGTCGGTTACCGGGATACCGGCGCGCTTGACTACCTCGCGCGCCTCAAACTCGAAGAATCTCATCGCGTCCTTGGTTGCTTGGGGACGGGGCGTCGGAACCCTACCGGGACGGCCGCTCACGTGCGCTCGTGGCAACCGTCCCGCACGCCAGACGCGAGGTGGCTACATCACCTCGATCGTCTCGTACACGTCCACCTTGCCGCCAGCGGCGATGATCGGGCAGTCGCTGACGAGTGCCGCGGCAGCGTCGAGGCTGTCAGCGGCGATGACCGAGTAGCCGGTCAGGCCGGACCCCGCCCCGCCGTTGCTGCCTGAAGCGCTTACGGACGTGGACGCGCCGACCGGGTTGCCGGGTGCCACGACCGCCGAGCCGAGCTTGCCAAACCACTGTCCCCAGGCCGCCATCGCTTGTTCGCGCTCGGCCTCTGTTGCTGCCATGCCGCCGCCGGTGTATGCCAGTAGGTAGTTCGCCATCTTCTTGCTCCTTCTGTTTTGGTT
Source organism: uncultured Solirubrobacterales bacterium (assembly GCA_963746645.1). Taxonomy (GTDB): domain Bacteria; phylum Actinomycetota; class Thermoleophilia; order Solirubrobacterales; family Solirubrobacteraceae; genus Palsa-744. The sequence goes on along the minus strand of CAVVBQ010000005.1, from coordinate 924,018 downwards.
TGTGTTTGAGCCTTGTCCTCGCCGCCGCACCGGGAATGCCCGTCGGATCTCCTGGGCGGCTGTGCGAGCGTGTCTGTCAGGACGTCTGTGCGGCGCGCTCGTTCAGGTGTGCCTGGAATGCCTCCAACACGCCTTCCCAGCCGTGTCCATGCGAGTCGCGCGATTCCACGGACTCGAGGCCGGTGTGTTCGAGCACCACGGTCGTCTGATCCCCTTCGGCGCGAAAGTCGACCGCCACAGTGCTGGCATGGCCGAGCTCGCCGTCTTCTTGTTCCCACTGCCAGCTGTAGACGAGCCGATTGGGGCGGCTCACCTCGCTGTACTCGCCTCCAGCTGTGAATTTTTTGCCGCTCTCGGGGTCTTCCATCGAGATGCGATAGCGCCCGCCCACACGCAGGTCAACCTCGGCGACAGGTGTGATCCATGCGGGATTCGCCTTCCACCAGCGTCGCAGCACCTCGGGGTTCGTCCACGCATCGAACACATCCTCGGCGGGGGCGTCGTATGTGCGCTGCAGGCGCAGGCTCGTCTCGTTCGACTTAGTTATCTCGGTCATTTCGACTCCTTCGCTGGGTTGTTCTCTTGCTGTGGCGCTTCCCGTACGGGTTGCTGGTGCTCTCTCTGCTCACGCAGGTACTGATCGACTGTGTCGAGCTTCCGTTCCCACAGCTCGCGCTGGTTTGCCATCCATGCATAGGCTTCGTTGAGTGGTTGCTCGCGCAGTTGCAGACGGTGCGTGCGCCCGTCGATCACACGTGTGATCGCGCCTGCCTCCTCCAGCAGCTTCAGGTGCTTGCTGATCGCGGGCTTGGACACGCCGAAATCACCTGTCGCCTCGCCTACGGTCAGCTCGCCGCCGGCGAGGCGCTCGAGGATGCCGCGCCTTATCGGGTGCGAACAAGCGACGAAGGCCCGGTCGAGGAGAGCATTGTTAGCCATATGGTTAACAATAGCAGTATCCGGGCAGCACGAAGCGGCGCGCCGCGAAACCGCGACGCGCTACCGGGCCCTGCTGCGTGGACGCGTCTACTCGCCGGCTATGCGGCTGTCGCCACGAACCCGTAAGCCTCAGCCAGCTCCGGGTCCTTGCGCGCCAGCATCTCCGCCAGTTTGACCATCACCTGGCACTGCTTCCAAGTGGCGTCGTCCTGCATCTTGCCGTCGATCATGTGCACGCCACGCCCGTCCGGGATCGCCTCGATCACCTTCTTGGCGAAGATGACCTCCTCGGGATCGGGCGAGAAGACCTTCTTGGCGATCCCGATCTGCACAGGGTGCAAGGACCAGGCGCCAACGCAGCCGAGCAAGAAGGCGGCTCTGAACTGCGTCTCGCAGCCGAGCTCGTCCTTGATGTCGCCGTAGGGGCCGTAGAAAGGGAGCGCGCCGACCGCCGTGCAAGCGTCGACCATGCGTGCAATCGAGTAGTGCCACGGGTCCTGCTGGTAGCTGGGGCGTGGCAGCGTTGGATCCTCGGCATCGGGATCAGCGATCGTGCGATAGCCGGGGTGCCCGCCGCCGACGCGGGTCGTCTTCATGCGCCGCGAGGCAGCCAGATCGGCGGGGCCGAAGCTCATCCCTTGGATGCGTGGGCTGGCGGCCGCGATCTCCTCGAGGTTGGCCACGCCGAGCGCTGTCTCGAGGATTGCGTGCACCAGGATCGGCTTCTCGATGCCCGCCTTAGCCTCCAATTGAGCCAGTAGCCGGTCCACGTAGTGGATGTCCCAAGGACCCTCGACCTTGGGCACCATGATCACCTCGATCTTGTCCCCGATCGCGCCGACGATCTCGGTGAGATCGTCCAGCACCCAGGGAGACTCGAGCGAATTGACGCGCGTCCACAGCGCCGTCTCGCCCATATCCATCTCGCGCCCCACCTTGATCAGGCCGGCGCGTGCGGCCTCCTTGCGGTCCACCGACACGGCGTCCTCCAAGTTGCCGAGCAAGATGTCCACCGTTGGCGCGATGGCGGGCACCTTTTCGACCATTTTCTCGTTCGAGAGGTCGAGGAAATGGATCATCCGCGAAGGCTTGAAGGGAATCTCGTGCACCGGATCCGGCGCGCCGATGGCGAGGGGCTTGTCGAAGGCTCTGGGGTTGCGCAAGGCTTATCTCCTGGTCTGAGGGCGCTCTCTGGGGCTCCACAATAGAGTCCCAGCGGCTTCAACGCCCACCACGCACAGCACAGGAGACCTATCCCACTCATGAGCGATTCCCATCCCGTCGAGACCGAGCAGGCTGCCCGCGAGGCTTCCGGCGCCCACCCCTACGGCCGCTATCTAGAGGAGTTTGAGGTTGGTGCCACCTATAAGCACTGGCCCGCCAAGACTGTCACTGAGTCAGACGACCATCTCTTCTGTCTGATCACGATGAACCATCACCCTCTGCACCTCAACGACGTTTATGCGGCCAAATCGCAGCAAAAACGCAATGTCGTCGTAGGTCCGCTCGTGTACTCGCTTGCGCTCGGCATGTCAGTCTCAGATGTCTCCGGCAAGGCGATCGCCAACCTCGCCACCGAGGAGCTCAAGCATCCCGCACCTGTCTTCCATGGCGACACGCTCTTTTGCGAGTCCGAGGTCTTGGAGAAGCGGGAGTCCCAATCCAAGCCCGACAGGGGGACCGTCAAGGTTCACACCCGCGTCTACAACCAGGATGGCGTGCTAGTTGCCGAGTTCAAGCGGCTCGTGCTAGTACCGCGCCGCCAGCCCGGCGGGACCGAGGCAGAGGGCAACGTCGAGTAGCTCCACTTAGCTCCGAAACAGCTTGCCCTACGCGTGCGTAGGGCAGCCGTTTTGGACGAAACGTCTCGCCAGGGTGCGATACGCTGCAAGTATGCGCCCCAAAGGGCGTTTTTCTGTTCCCAGCGCCATTGAGGCGCGGCCGCGCCTCAGAGGGCGCTGCATCGCGACACGAGGAGCCGCTCGCACGTCATGGAGACCACCGCCACCGCCGCCCCCAATACCAACCACAAGCGTCTGCTGACATGGGTCGAGGAGATCGCAGCCCTGACCGAGCCGGACGCCATCCACTGGTGCGACGGGTCTGCCGAGGAGTACGACCGTTTCTGTCAACTACTCGTCGACGCGGGGACCTTCCAGCGCCTATCCGACGCTAAGCGTCCAAACTCCTATCTCGGGTTCTCTGATCCCGGCGACGTAGCCCGCGTCGAGGATCGCACCTTCATCTGCTCTCCCCAGGAGTCAGAAGCTGGGCCAACGAACAACTGGCGTGATCCGGAGGAGATGAAGGAAGCCCTCAAAGAGCTTTTCAGCGGTGCCATGCGCGGACGCACCATGTATGTCGTGCCCTTCTCGATGGGGCCGCTCGGCTCCGACAAGAGCCAGATCGGAGTGCAGCTCACAGACTCTCCATACGTAGCGGTCTCGATGCGCATCATGACCCGCATGGGCACTGGTGCGCTGGAGGCGCTTGGTGGGGACGGCGATTACATCCCCTGTCTGCACTCGGTTGGCATGCCGCTCGAGGACGGAGCCTCAGACGTGCCGTGGCCGTGTAACGCAGATAACAAGTACATCGTCCACTTCCCGGCCACTCGCGAGATCACCTCCTACGGCTCGGGCTATGGCGGCAACGCCCTGCTTGGCAAGAAGTGCCTTGCCTTGCGCATAGCCTCGGTCATGGCTCGCGACGAGGGCTGGATGGCTGAGCACATGCTGATCCTCAAGCTGACCTCGCCTGAGAAGGAGGTCAAGTACATCGCGGCCGCCTTCCCTTCGGCGTGTGGCAAGACCAATCTCGCGATGTTGATCCCGACGCTTCCCGGCTGGGATGTGCAAACGGTCGGAGACGACATCGCCTGGATGAAGTTCGGAGAGGACGGGCGCCTGTACGCCATCAACCCGGAGGCCGGCTTCTTTGGTGTTGCGCCGGGAACAGGCGAGGACACCAACCCAAATGCCGTCCGCACCGTCGAGAGCAACACAATCTTCACCAACTGTGCACTTACCGATGACGGTGACGTGTGGTGGGAGGGACTCACCAAGGAGACACCTGCGCATCTGACCGACTGGCGCGGCAACGACTGGACGCCCTCTTCGGAGACGCCCGCGGCGCACCCGAACGCTCGGTTCACTGTCCCAGCCGCTCAGGACCCGGCGATTGCGCCGGAGTGGGAGGACCCCGCCGGGGTACCGATCAGCGCGATGTTGTTCGGTGGACGCCGCTCCACGGTCGTGCCGCTCGTCACGGAGGCGATCGATTGGGAGCACGGTGTATTTCTCGGCTCGGTGATGGGCTCTGAGAAGACGGCTGCCGCCGCCGGTACCGTCGGTGAACTTCGCTTTGACCCCTTCGCGATGCTGCCCTTCTGCGGTTACAACATGGCCGATTACTTCGCCCACTGGCTCGAGATCGGGCGCAAAGCCGATCCCGCCAAGCTGCCGAAGATCTTTTATGTCAACTGGTTCCGCAAGGATGAGAACGGGCGCTTCTTGTGGCCCGGTTACGGCGAGAACTCGCGCGTTCTCGCATGGGTATTTGCGCGTTGTGCCGGTCATGGTGCGGCCGTAGAGACGCCGATTGGGGCAATGCCACCGGTTGGCCCCGAAGGGCTCGACACTCAAGGCCTCGACATCTCGGACGAGGACGTGGCCGAGCTCCTGCGCGTGGACGTCAGCGAGTGGAAGGCTCAGTTGCCCCACTTCCACGAGCACCTCGGCAAGTTCGACCGGCTTCCCAAAGAGCTACACGAGCAGCTCTCGGCGCTAGAGCAGCGTCTTTCGGCCTAGAACGGCTCGGTTGCAGGCTCTCGGCGACGCCAGGTGACAGTTAGCGCGACTGCCTGGGTCGCCAAGGCACAGCTTGTGGCAAGCAGGAAGCTCTCAGCAATGCTCAGCGATTCCAGAGACACCGTCAAGGCAAAACAGAACAGGGCGTAAGCAACCAGTCCGACGACGAAGCCACGCATGATGCGCAGCAGATCCTCCTCGCCATGCTGGGCGTGGGTGAACACCGCCAATACGCTTGCGATCACCGGAAAGGGCGCCAAGAGGCCGCTCAATTTCGCCCCCAACTGACCCGCGAGCGCCGTCAGCGCAAGCACCAAGGCAAGTGCGCTCAACCCGCGCAGCGGCAGGTCCCAAGCCGGCAGGCTCACAGTGCTGAGTCGTTCCCCCCGCACATTGGGGAGCACCACGAGCGTCAAAGCCACAGCGACGAGCACCACCGCAAGCGCCGGATCGGCTCTGATCGTGACGGTACTGAGCAACCCCGTCATCGCGAAGAAAGCACCCCAACCCAACACTAGGCTCACCGCCCAACTCGCACGGCCGGCCAGGTGCGAGTAAACCACGATGAACGCCAACAGCGAGACGATCCCAAGCAGCGTGCCCGCAGCCGCCTCGGCCGCGAAGGCGCGACCATAGCTGAGCGCGAACACAAGCAGGATTGGACCCGCCACCACCGGCAGTCCGCCCACCAATCCGCCGATTCTCGCTCCATAGCGTCTCGCCACAAGCGACGCACCGATCACGAACGTCGGCGCCAGCAGTATCTTCGCCGCAAGCACGCTCACCGCTTAGATGATGACGCGTCCAAGGACGCAGCATCGCGTCGCTCAGCAACCGCTAATCGTGTTCGTGCGCTTCGCCGGCTGCTGAAGCGGGCGGACGCGACTCCTCAGCAAGCGAGGTGATCGTCAGCGCGCCCCTTGCCGCCGACTCGAGCACCTCAGTCGCCTCCTCAAGTGAGCGCGCATACAGCTCCACGAGCAAGTGCACCACTATCTGGTCCTCCTCGTGCTTGTGGAAACGCACATGCGTAAAAAACTCCCTCACCCCATACTCGCCGAACGCGGCATAAGAAAGTGCATCGCCAGCCTCCGGTCCCGAGCAGATCTCAACGTCATCGGCCTCAACAGTGACCGTGCACGAGGCTACCCATGGGGTTCCCGCGATCATTCGTTCCCAACGGTCCTCGATTGGCTCGACCCTCCCGCCGGAGAAGCCGAGGTGTGGCTGGTCGTGCATGCAGTCCAAGCACTGCACTACCGCCTCCTGCAGCTCGTCGACGACTTCCGAGCGCTCACCTGTCTCCGGGTCGATCTTGTGGATCCCCTCGTAGTGAACCTGTACCTCGAGGTTCTGCGACCAGCAGCGGTAGCACCGTAGCCACGCCCGTGCGGTGGTCTCAGGTGCAGGGCCTCCCTCCATGAGGTCCATTGTATGCCCCTTGGAGGATCAGTCCGCTATCCGAACGTGAACGCGTACCCGGACACACCCGGAGCAAAGCGCAAGCTGAGCCGATGTTCCTGATCTGTGGGCAGCGATACCAGCGAGTACAGCCGCTGTCCCGTGACCGTTACCGTCCCGTCGTGCACGTCCGCTCCTGCATCACGAGCCGAGATCGGCTTACCGTCGAGCAGCACCTGTACTTCGCGCGGGCTTTCTCCGGCCGAGCTGAGCACCAAGTAGACGTTCTTTGCCTCGAACTGCATGTCGATTCCAGCCCCCGACACGGCGGTGGCGGGTTGTTCGGCGATATTCCACGTGCCGCTGTAGTCGAATTCGTTGAGCCCCAACTGCGAGGGCCCACTCTTCCCATAGTCATGGACGCCAGACTTCGGCGCTTCACGCCAACCTTGTGCGCGAGCGGTGCCGAGATATGTCTCGGGTGTCGCTACTTCGCTGGGCGTCACCACGTCGATGGGATGACTCTTACCGCCGACCGGCGCGCCCGCTTCTGCAAGCAGTGCCCTGATTGCTGTCTCTGTCTGTGAATAATCGCCCTCGCCTGCGGCCGCGTAGCGCACATGCCCTTTGGCGTCGATCAGGTAGTCAGCCGGCCAGTACTCGTTTCCATAGGCGTTCCAAGTCCCCATTTCATTGTCCTGCACCACGGGGTAGCGCAACCCAAACTGATCGATTGCGTCCTTGACATTTGATGCCTCCTTCTCAAAGGCAAACTCCGGCGTCTCTACGCCAACGACCGTCAGCCCGTCTTTGCGATACGCCGCATCCCACGCCTTCAGGTAGGGGAGCGTTCTGATGCAATTGATACAGGTGTAAGTCCAGAAGTCCACGAGCACAACGTGGCCCTTCAAGCCCGTGAGTGACAACGGGCGGTCGCCCGGCGTGTTGAACCAGTCCTCGGTATCTGCGAATTCCGGCGCTGGGCCGAGGTCCTTCAGCCCGTGTGCGTCGGCGAGCAGCACGGCGTCGCTCGCGTTGCGCGGCGCCGTCGGCGCTTTCGTGGCTGTCGCGTACTTCGCGCCGTGGCCTGTGATCTGTGGTAGGCGGCTTTCCACCGCTTTCGATTTTTCGAGGCCCGCCGTCAGGTTCACGTTCGGGATGTGTTCGGCCACGTATTGGTCGAAGCGCACGTCCACGCCCACCACGATTGCAAGCGCGGTCACGAGCATCACAACGCCAAGCGTTCGCTGCAAGGCTATCCCTTGACCCGCGGCGCGCACGCGGTCAAACAGCTTGCGCCCGCCCAGTGTCAATGCCAGCAGCACCGCGGCGCTGCCCAAGGAATAGGCGATCGCCACCGCCACCGTTCTCCCGCTCGCTGCGCTCACCGAGATGACCGCGGCCAGGATCGGCCCGGCGCACGGCGTGTAGACAAACCCGAGCGCGGCTCCCACCAGGAGCCCAGAGCGAAAGCCATCGCCACCGGTCATTCGGATCCCACCAACCCCGAAGGCAGCCATCCGTGACATCCGCGCCTCCAAACGATCGGTAAGGCCCGGCACGATCAACGCCAAGCCAGAGGCAAGCAACACCGCCACCGCCAGATCACGCAGTGGATCGGAGCCCAACCCGACACCGCCCACCACATCCGCGATGCCCACGATCGTCACGGTGAAAGTCACCGTCAATCCGATCACCACGCCCAGTGGACGCCGCCTGCCGCCGACGCCGCCTGAAGCCAGCAGCGCGGGCAGCACAGGCAGTACGCAAGGTGACAGCGCCGTGCCGGCGCCGGCGAGAACCGCAAACCCAATTAGAAGCAACATCTCGATTCAGAGCTTATGGCGGATATCGGCAGCTCGGCGCCAGTTATCTCAGCGCTTGAGCATCACGTACACGACGCTTCCCGCGAACCCGATCTGGCCGAAGGCAAGCGCGGTGCCAAGGTTGACCGCGCCCAGGGCGCCCGCGAGCGCGCTCGCGAGCACAAACGTGCCAAACATGATCATCAGGTCGCGCGCCACTTCAATCCGCTCCTGCGGTTCGTTCGAGCACTGCGACAAGCTTATGCGTATCAAGCCCCCGGTCTTGCTGCTCCAGCAAACGTTCCGCTGCACGGCGACCCCCCAAAGCCCGCAGCCCACGCTCGCCATACTCGCTTGTGAAGTCCAGCAAAGCTCCCGCCCGCCGTGAACGAAGGCGCTGCTCGGCGACATCCGACCCGGCGCGGTGCTCGTCCAAGGCCTCTAGGAGATCATCGATTCCCTGAGCCGGCGGCAGCGATGAGACGGCAATCACACGAGTCGGACCGTCGTCTTTGCTCCCCAACGAGCGCAGCGCGGCGCTCAGATCGCGTCTGGTGGCCAGGGCGATCTGACCGAGGTCGGCCTTGGTCACAACGAGCACATCGGGAGTCTCCATGATCCCTGACTTCAGAAATTGCAGTACGTCTCCGCTCCCGGGCTGTACCACTACCGCGACTGTGTCGGCGACATCGGCGACCTCGGTCTCGGCTTGGCCCACGCCGACGGTCTCGATCACGACGACATCGAACGCCGCCGCCAGCGCTTGGGCTGCTGCACGTGTCGCCGATGCGAGGCCACCGAGGCGCTCCCCGGCTGCCGTAGAGCGGATCAAGACACCCTTGTCGGCCGGGTCGAACTCGATGCGTGCGCGGTCGCCGAGCAGCGAGCCACCAGAGCGCTTTGAGCTCGGGTCGACCGCGAGCATCGCCACCGTCTTCTCCTGTGAGCGCCACGCATGCAACAGCGCAGAGAGCAGCGTCGACTTGCCGGCGCCGGGCGGTCCAGTCACACCGACGATATGTCCTCTTGCTTCGCCGCCGAGGGCGGTGGGGGAGAGCTCGTGCAAGAGAGCCCCAGCCTGTTCGCGATCGGCTGGCGCGGTGCTCTCGAGCAGGTTGAGTGCAGCTGGCGCAGCGCTTAGGTCGCGCTCGCGTAGACGCCTGCCCAGGCTCGCGCCCAGGCTCACGCGGACCCGTTGGAAGAGGGGCCGTGTCCGTTCGTCTCGGCGCCCACGATTCCAACGATGTCGCGCATGATGCGCGAAATATCGAAGTCCTTCGGGGTGTAGACCGCGGCGACCCCGGCCTGCTTCAACTGGGCCACATCCTGATCGGGGATGATCCCGCCTACCACCACCGGCACGTCCACTTCGGCATCGTGAAGCGCGCTGATCACAGCGGGGATTAGCTCACGATGCGAGCCCGAGAGGATCGACAGGCCAATCACATGCACGCCCTCCTGTAGGGCCGAGGCGGCAATCTGCGCGGGAGTGAGCCTGATGCCTTCATACACCACGTCCATGCCCACGTCGCGTGCCCTCACTGCGATCTGCTCGGCTCCATTTGAGTGGCCGTCGAGGCCGGGCTTACCGACCAATATCTTGGGGCGGCGCCCGAGCCTGTCGGCGAGGCTCGCGACCTGCTCGCGCAATGCCGAGAGTTCCTCATCAGCTGGAGCCGCGCTTGCCTCGCCGACTCCGGTGGGAGCCCTATAGCTACCGAACACCTCGCGCAGCGTCTTCGCCCACTCGCCCGTGGTCGCGCCCGCGCGGGCCGCCGCGATCGTCGGTTCCATCAGATTCTCCGTGGTCCCTTCGCTGCTCGCCACGCGCGCGAGCTCCGCCAAGGCCACATCCACTGCCTGTTGGTCACGCTCTGAGCGCCAGCGACGCACCGCTTCGATTTGCTCAGCCTCAACCGCGGCGTCCACGACAAGGATGCCTCCCTCGGCGTCTGCGGTCAGGGGGGAGACCTCTGTCTCGGTAAAGCGGTTCTGGCCGACCACCACCTGCTCGCCCGACTCGATCCGCTGAATGCGCTTGCGGTGGGAGTCTACGAGCGCCGCCTTCATATATGGAACGGCCTCGACGGCGCCACCGTGCTCGGCCACGACCGCCATCTCCGCACGGGCGCCATCGAGCAGCTCAGCCACAAGCCCATCCATAACCTTCGAGCCCTCGAAGATGTCTGGGTACTCGAGGATGTCCGTTTCATAGGCAAGGACCTGTTGGATGCGCAAAGACCATTGTTGATCCCAAGGGCGCGGCAAGCCGAGTGCCTCATTCCATGCCGGCAACTGGATCGCGCGGGCGCGGGCATCGCGGCCGAGCGTCACGGCGAGCGCCTCGAGCACGATGCGCTGCACATTGTTCTCCGGTTGGGCCTCGGTCAGGCCGAGCGAGTTGACTTGCACGCCGTAGCGGAACCTCAGTCGGCGCTCGTCCTCGACGCCGTAGCGTTCACGCCCGAGCTCTTCCCAGAGGATGCCCATTGCACGCAGCTTCGCGTGCTCCTCCACGAAGCGCACGCCCGCGTTCACGAAGAAGGAGATGCGCCCGAACACGTCTCCCATCAGCGCCTGGGCGCGATCGGCTGAGCCGGTCCCACCGTCGCCGAGACGCTCGCGTGTAGCGTCGAGCACTGCGATCGCGTTGCTCATGGCAAAGGCGATCTCTTGTACAGGCGTCGCTCCCGCCTCCTGCAGGTGATACGAGCAGATGTTGATTGGGTTCCACTTCGGCACGTGCTCGACCGTGTAGGCAATCATGTCCGCGATCAATCTCATCGAAGGCGCGGGCGGGAAGGCGTAGGTGCCGCGCGCCAAGAACTCCTTGATGATGTCGTTCTGGGTCGTGCCTTGAAGGCGCTCCTGCTCGACCCCTTGCTCCTCCGCCGCGACGATGTACAGGGCCAAAAGCCAGGCCGCTGTGGCGTTGATCGTCATCGAGGTGTTCATCTCGCCGAGCGGGATCCCATCCATCAAAGCCGCCATGTCACCGCGATGGACTACCGGCACGCCCACCTTGCCGACCTCGCCGCGGGCGAGCTCGTCGTCAGGGTCATAGCCGGTCTGCGTCGGCAGATCAAAGGCCACCGACAGCCCCGTCTGGCCCTTGGCGAGGTTGCCTCGGTAGAGCTCGTTGGATGCCTTCGCTGTGGAGTGCCCGGCGTAGGTGCGCATCATCCATGGCCGGTCGCGCTCGGGCAGATGCGGGGAGTGCTGGTCGCTCACGGCGTCAATTGTATGTCGGCGGTCTATCCTGGCGCGGTATGAGCGAGACGATCGAGCTGCCACGCACCAGTGGGCCCGGCACCGGGATGGGGGGCTCATGGAGGGTAATCGTGCGCAACGACGATCACAACACCTTCGATCATGTGGCTCGCACGCTTGCGCGCTTCATCCCCGGCGTCACGCTCGAGCGGGGCCATGAGATCGCCGCGATCATCCACAATTCTGGGCAGGCGATTGTCTTCAGCGGCCACAAGGAGCCGGCTGAGCACTATTGGGAGTTGTTGAAGGGCGCCGGACTGACTATGGCTCCTTTGGAGCAATGTTAAGTGGGCTTTGCGGTAAGCAGTCCGCTGGAATGCTGAGCGGGCTTCAGCCAACGAGTTAGCTGCGGGACCCTGCTGGGATATAGCCTTCGCCGCGTGACGCGCACGCGACCGTCGATTCGCAAGATCTTGCTGTGGAGCGTGCTCGGGCTTGCTCTGATCGTGGTGGTGCTCAACTGGACCTATGGGCGTTTGCCGGTCACGCCACATCCCACCGGCAAGTTCTTGCAGTTGGCCGGATTGAAGCTGCGCTATCTCGAACGGCCAGGTCCAGGACCGGCGGTCCTATTGATCCATGGGCTACCGGGCACGGCCGAAGACTTCGAAGACGTGACGCCTTTGATCGGTCACCGTACGATCGCGATCGACCGGCCCGGCTTTGGCTTCTCCACCGGTGGCTATTTTCCGTTCGACCGCCAGCTTCAGGCTGTTCACGAAGTGATCGAACGCCTCCACCTGGGCCGGCCGATTCTTGTAGGCCACTCCTATGGCGGGTCGATCTCGCTTGCCTATGCCGAGCACCATCCGGCGGAAGTGCGAGGGCTTGTGCTGGTCGATGCCGCGGCAGGTAACTGCTCCCGCCACGACGACGCCTTCACTCGAGTACAAGCGCGCTTCATCCAGTTCATGGAGTTGCCAGTCATCGCGCCGCTCGCCGACGTCACTTTCTCTCAGCTTGTACGCACGGTCTCCTCCCAGCCGGAGGAGACCGAAGCCTTCTCTCCCGCGCCCGTCAACCAGCGCCATCATCACCGTGTGCTTGCGATTAACCTCAAGCACGGCAACCTGGAGGCTTACGCTGGCGAGGTCCTGGCTGCCAACAAAGAAATCGAAACCGTCAATCGTGGGCTTGCGGGCATCCGCGTGCCCGCGATCGTCATCCAAGGCGCCCAGGACAAGCTGGTCAAGCCGCAGTGTGGGCGCAGCATCGCAGCCACTGTTCCCGGCGCCAAGCTGCAGATGGTGCCGGGCGGGCACATGGCTCCGTACACCCACCCAGCGACAATCGCGGCGGCGGTGCGGGCCGTCGCCGGTTAGGCACGCGCGCAGTCAGTCGTCGATCGGGAAAGATCATTCTGGCTTGGGAGCAGTGAACGGCGGCGGCGTCAATGTAACCTTGTCGACCTTTTCATTTTCGTAGCTGCCGTTCTTCTTCGGCGCGCCCCACGCGGTCGTCGCAGTGACCAGGGCGCTGGCCGGGTCGGTCGGCCACGGGATCTTGAATTCGCTCTTGGCGGTTCCGTTCTTGCCGGGTGCGGTCGTGATCATCCCGAGGCTCTTTTGTGGGTTCGCGGGATTTGTGAGCGTCACCGTCACGTGGGCGTCGCTGGGAAGTTTTTCACTCGTCACCACCGCATCGAGCAGCAGGCGCGTGCCCGACCCATCCCATGTTGCGGAGATCGCGGATGTGGGACCGGGCGAGCTTGCCACGAAGAACACCACGAATCCGAGCAGCAGGGCGACTATCAGGGCTCCTGTCGCTATGCGCGCCCACAAGACGCGGTAGGCGATAGCAGACTTGTATGCCGCGGCGACCTCGACCAGGTTGTTGCTGTTCAGGCCGGTCTCGGTACGGGGCAAGAGCCCCACTACAGCGGCGATGAGCGCTGCCAGTGCAAACAGGACGATGGCCCCGAACAGCACCGGATCTTCGCCGAAGCCACCCTTAGCGTTGCTGAAGATGCCGAACCCTCCGGCAACGAGCGCCACGAGGGACACATTGGCGATGACGTACTTTGCCGATTCGCTCGCCCGCGTCAGCGACTTGTCCGGTCCAAGTTCCTTAGCCGCACTGGAGAGATATGCGTCCATGTCGGTCGGAGGTCGCCCGACAATCGTGACGTGCTCATCGCTCGGGACGTGGAGGGCGAGCGTTTGCGAGGAGAAGATATTGCGACAATTGTCTTTTGGGCATTCGACGCCAACCTCCCACTCGGCGGCCCTAACTGCCTCGGGGCGATCTGCTTCGCGGATGCCTCCGATGACATCGTGGATTCGCTCGTCGATCCGAGGGCTCTCCAAGTCATCTGTGTTGAGCTCGATCATCACCGGAACATCCCGGTTGGTCCCAGAAAGCCGGTTATGGGCTTCTGTCCTCGAGATCGAGGTGAGACCCATGACGATCGGCACGACCGTATCGCCGGAGCCGGCATCGCGTGCGTGCTCCACCAGTTCGGTCAGGTCTGTGCCGTCCCGGTAGCAGCTGTACTTGACGATGCCCACGGCTCGCCGATCGTATCCGAATTTAGATATCTATCGGAACTTCAAACGAGCTTGTCGGCAGGCGCACCATTCGAGTGGCCGTTGGTCATGAGTGCGGTGTGCGTCTCCTCGATGCTTCCTCCGGCCGTGTGATCCCACCAGCCGTAGAGAACCGGGACCTGGTACCAGCTCGAATGGCGCACCCTGAAGTCCACCATCTCCGGCCCTTCCCAAAAGCGATCCCAGTCGGCGTGACGCTCGAAGTGGGCCAGCTGCTGAAAGCGGTAGCGATCGTCTTTAAAGCGGTACACGGCGTATGAGGTGGCGCCATAGCGCAATGCCACCGAGGCGATCTCGTTGAGCGCCGTTTCGAAGTCGTCCGCGCGGAAGCCCGTCGCGTACCAGGGAACGATCACCGTGCCCGCCATCAGTCATTCCTCCACATTTGGTTGGACATATGGCGCCGGCTATCGAACATCAGCCGCCTACCTCCGCGTGAATGGCGCCAGGGCCATCAGCCGTCTTGCCCTCCTCTTCCGACTCCGCGCCGACGAGGATCGAGATCTTGCCTAGGTGCTTGTTTTCAAGCATCAATTGATGAGCTTCAGCGACGCCCTCGAAGCCCAACGTGCGCCATAGGACCGGCTGGATCTGGCCACTCTCGATTAGCTCGTTGGCCTTCATGCACTCGTAAGCGTTGGCGAAGTGCGAGCCGAGGATCTCCTTTTGCTTCATCCACAGGTAGCGCACGTCGAAGTCGAGGTTGAAGCCAGTGGTGCCGGCGCAGATCACGACCTTGCCGAATGGCTTGACCGTGAACACAGAGGTGGGGAAGGTTGCTTGGCCGACGTGCTCGAAGACGATGTCGGGTGCATCGCCGAGGATCTGCTTGACCCGCTTTGCGAACTCGCGCGAGGCGAGGAAGCGAGCCTTCTCCTCTTCAGGGCTCTCGCCACCCTTGCGCATCATGCCGGCGAACTCGGCCCGGTCGATGTAGTCGACGGCACCCAGGCGCTTGACCAGCTCGCCCTTCTCGGCCGAGGACACCACGCCGACGCAATGGGCGCCCGCCGCGGCGCACAATTGGGTCGCAAATACGCCTAGCCCACCGGCTGCGCCCCAGATCAAGACCTTCTGGCCCGCCTGCAGTTTGCAGCGGGTAATCAGCATGCGGTAGGCGGTGAAGTAGACAAGACCGTAGGAGGCCGACTCCGACCAGCTAAGCGCTTGCGGCTTGGGCAAGAGCTGCTGTGCCTGCACCTTGGTGAACTGGGCAAACGATCCCCATGTCGTCTCATAGCCCCAGATCTTCTGTGAGGGCGCGGCCATCGGGTCGAGGCCGTGAACCTCGGGATCCTCGTAGGAGGCCTGGTTGCAGTGGACCACGACCTCGTCGCCCGGCTTCCAGCGCGTCACCCCGGCGCCGACCTTCCACACGATGCCGGAGGCATCCGAGCCGCCGATGTGATGACCGTATTGGGGATGGTCGCCGTACTTCATGACCGAGACTGGCTTGCCCAAGGCGGCCCACACGTTGTTGTAGTTGACGCCCGCGGCCATCACCCTCACGATCACCTCGAAGGCGCCCGGCTCAGGAACCTCAATCTCCTCGAGCTGGAAGGCGTCCTTGGGTTCGCCCTGGCGCTCCTCGCGGATGACCCACGCGGCCATCGTTGCGGGTAGCTCGCCCGGCTCGGCGTCCACTTGGGAAACTCGTTGAAGATCGATTGCCACGGTGCTCTAAAACCTCCGGTGATTGAAGTACCCGCCCACTCCGGGAGGGAGCTTGCAATCCTACCCGGCGCGGCCTTGACGGGCGCGCGAGGTGGAGACGAGACGCACAACGAGCTCTATCGGAAGGGCAGTTCGCATACACGAGCACTGGCGCCATGCTCGCCCAGGACGATCGTTGTGCCCTGCTCAGCCTCACGACGGACCAGTGCCAAGCCAATCGGGCCGAGCGTGGGGGAGAGGACTGAGCTTCCGAGGTGTCCCATCGAACGCTCGCCCAGCCACAGCTCCGTGCCACTGTCGACGGGTGCGGAGAGGCGCAACCCGCGAAGATGGCGGTTCGGTTTGCCCCTGTAATGGAGCCTCGCGACCGTCTCCTGGCCCACGTAGCAGCCCTTGGTGAAGCTGACCGCGCGCTCGTTGAGCCCTGCCTCCTGCGGAATAGTGCTCTCGTCGAGGTCGATGCCGTAGCGGGGGCGTCCGTGCTCGACGCGCACGATCTCGGCCGCCGCTTCACTTGCATCGACAGCGCCGGCCCCCATTAGTGCGTTTCGCGCTATCTCGACAGAGGAGGAGTCGAGGAGCGCATCGAGGCCTAGGTCGGTGCGGATGAGACGCACCTGGGTCTGGCCAAAGTCAGCGAGCAGGTGGTCGTGCTCGCGCTGGGGAAGCTCGTTAGGCGTCAACCCGAGGGCCTTGGCCGCGATCTCGTCGGTGTGCGGGCCGATCAGCGAAAGCAGCGAGCTCTCCAATGTGCGCTTGTGTAGCTCCACCTCATAGCCAACCTTGAAGCGGCGGATCATGTCGAAAAGCGCTTGCAGGGCGCTGCGCTCGGTGTCGAGCAGTAGCTCGCTCGGCTCTACTCCGGGGTCCTCGCCTACAGCGAGGATGCGCAGGTCGCCGAGCATCTTGCCCTTGTGCGTGAGGAAAGCCGCATAACAGCCTTCTCCGGGTTTCAGGGCGGCCAGCTCGTTAGTGACCTGGCCGTTCAGGAACTCGATGGCGCCTGCCGTGTGCTCTCCGGGTGGCCCACTCAAAGCGAGCTTGCCCCGTTTGGAGCGGTCCACAAGACCACAGTGCTCGACCAGCGCCCCATGCTCGGCTGCTAGCGCGGATGTGTCTGTGACCGCCACGACTTCGAGGATATCCGCTGCTCGCTCTTTGTTCGACGGGCGATCGGATTTGCGGGAGATTCATATTGCTGCGATCGCATTTGCCGCATACCCGGCTGGACTCCACGCTAGGCTTCACACGGATGAACCTCGCGGACACCTTTCAACGGATAGTGGACTCTTTGCCCGACGACTGGACTGACCTCGAGCTCGACTTGCGGTTGGCCGACGAGTCGCGCTACATCGACGCTTGCGTCTACTTGGCGACCTGCAACGCGCGCCCTTATTCCCACCACGACTGGCACTGGCGTCTGCTCGTTGCCCACCGCTTCGGACACGCGGCCTCGGCGCCGACGACGCACGGAGCCTTGCGCTTGCTCGACGAAGCCGGGATCGAGGGTGAGATGGCTTTGCGCGAGCAGCGCACCGGGCGCGTCGAGGTAACCCAGATGTGGGGGCGCCCTCACTCGGTGCGCGAAGAGTTCGCGCGCTTGCGGGCCCAGTAGGAGTTTGCTTGTCGCGCGTACTTGCGCTGATCCCTGACCTGCTGTTCGGGTCTCGCGTGCAGGGGGCGCTCGCGGCGGCTGGTCATGATGTTGAGCTGGTGGGCGACACAGGAGCGTTTGATGATTCGCTCGCCACCGCGAGCGTGTTGGTGGTAGATCTCACCAACGAAGATCTCGACGGCTCCGCTTTGGTCGAACGCCTGACAGAAGAGGGTGCGCTTGGTGGAACACGCACTCTGGGCTTCTACGCTCACGTGGACGTCGATATACGTGAACGTGCTGAGCGGGCCGGCTTCGATCTGGTGGTGCCTCGTTCACGGATGGCCCGCGAAGCACCTGTGCTGGTTACCCGTCTGCTTCAGCCAAGCTGACGGTCGTGAGATCGAGGGCTGTTTCTAGCTGGGCGGCAACGCCTCACCGCCGCCCACGTCGACGCGTTCGGCCTCGGCCGGATCTAGTGGGACGAGTGCTGCATTGGGCACTCGCTCGGCCAAGGCCACCTTGTGGCCTGCGCGCTGAAAGAGTGCGATACGGATGACCACGCCATGGCACACGACGAGGGCGGGAAGCTCGCCCTGCTCCACGTCGGCAAGTGCTGCGGCCACGCGTACGCCCTGCTGGGCGAACGACTCGCCGCCAGGGAAGCCGAAGCCCGGCCGACCCTCGATGAAGCCGGCGAAGCCGTCCGGGTCCTCGGCCTGAACATCTACGAACAGGCGGTCCGTCCAGTTGCCCGCGTCGGTCTCCACCAAGCGCGGCTCCTCCCGGGGCTCAAGCCCGATGCGGGCGGCCACGATGTCGGCCGTTTCGCGTGCTCTCAGGAGGGAGCTGCACCACAAGGCGACGAATGGGATCCCCGCCGCACCAGCGCTAGCCCGCTCGGCCAGGTCGACTGCCTGCTTGCGGCCGGTCTCATCGAGCGGGACCGGCAGGTGACCTTGGAAACGACGCTCGAGGTTGTAGGCGGTCTGACCATGGCGAGCCAGGTAGACGCTTGCCCCGCTCACGTTCGCAAGTGTTCCGAGTACGACTCGGACACTAGGTTGCCGCTGGCTCGACTCCGGGCTTACGCAGATAGAGGAACGCGTACAGGCCGGCGGCGACCGTCGCACCGAGCAGTGGCCCCGCGTACCAGACCCAGCCGTTGGCCCAGTGGTCACCTACGAGCTGTGGCCCGAAAGCGCGCGAGGGGTTCATCGCGGCGCCGGTGAACGGGCCTCCGAAGAGCACGTCGATCGTGATCGTCAGGCCGATCGCCAGGCCGGCCACGACGCTGAACTGGTTACGCGCATCAACCGCGGACCCGAAGATCACGAACACCAGGAAGAAGGTGAGGATCGCCTCCAACAGGAAGCCCGAACTGGCGTTCACGCCATGCCCGAGCGCAGGCACGCCGAGCTTCACCGCTTCGGTCGTCGCTCGGGGCAATAGCTGCTTCACGAGCAAGGCCGCCAGCGCCGCGCCGCCGAACTGCGCCACCCAATACACCGGTGCCAGTGCTGGCTTCATCTTGCGGGTGATCAGGAAGCCGAACGTGACCGCCGGGTTGAAGTGCCCGCCGGAGATGTGGCCCAGGGCGCACACCATCACGCCGATCGCCAGGCCATTGGCGACCGCCACGCCGATCAGCGAAGGGTCTGTGATGACGCCGGAGGCCGCCGCGGCGCCGGCGCCGATGAAAGTGAGAGTGAAGGCGCCGACCATCTCGGCCACGGCGCGACGCAAGGTGTCTTCGGACATGAACGAGAAGCTACGCGCTGCTCCGGACGGATTTGCTTGCGAATTCGGGTGACTCGCGCCCGCATGCGCGAAGAGGGCTTTCTCTGCGTGCGCGCGAGTCACCCGTTTGGCGAGTGCATACACTGAGAACGATGCGCCGCCGCGTCACCTTCTCGCGCAACCTCACGCTTTCGCTGTCGCGCACGTGCCGCTGCTACTGCAAGTACTGCGCCTTTGCGACTCACAAGGCGCATCTGTACGCGCCGGAGGAAGTGTTGGAGATACTCGATGGGGCCGCGCGCCGGCAGGTCAAGGAGCTGTTGGTGCTAACCGGCGAGCACCCCGAGGTCAATCCCGAGGTGCGCCAACGGTTGAGCGACTACGGTCATGAGGACTTCACCGCATATGTCGTCTGGGCGTGTGAACGGGCTTTGGAGCGGGGCCTCTTGCCGCACACCAATCTCGGCGTACTCTCGCGCGAGGATTTGGCGCGTTTGCGGGAGGTCACCGCTTCGCAAGGTCTCATGCTCGAGTCGGTTTCAGAGCGCCTCATGCAAACCGTCCACGCCGGCTCGCCCACCAAGCATCCCGCTCGTCGCTTGGAGACGATTCGCGCGGCGGGCGAGCTCCAGATCCCGTTCACCAGCGGCATCCTCGTCGGAATCGGCGAGACCTTCCAGGAGCGGATCGCTTCCTTGGAGGCGATCGCTGCCTTGCACGCCGAGTACGGCCACATCCAAGAGGTGATCCTGCAGAACTTCGTGCCCCATCAGAGCTATTACGGGCAGGAGCCCGCCGAGATCGCCGAGGCGGCGGCACGCGAGTACTGGCGGACGGGTGTGTTGCGTGGGGGAGAAGGGCCAGAGGAGGGGGGGCGTGAGGATGTCGATATTCACAAAGGGGGTGCCCTACGCGCGCGCGTAGGGGTGGCACTGGTGGCACTGCCGGGATGGGCCACCGAGGGCGCCGGACCCGTCTCGATCGAGGACATGAAGCTCTTGATTGCCGAGGCCCAGCGCTTGATGCCCGACGTCGGCATCCAGATCCCGCCGAACCTGGCCGACTGGTGGAGTGACTTGGTGGCGGCCGGCGCCACCGATCTTGGAGGACTCTCGGCCAATGGCGACCACATCTCTCCCGAGCACCCTTTCCCCTCGCCGCACCAGGTGCGCAAGCGCCTGCAGGCGGATGGCTTCGCCCTCACCGAGCGCCTGTGCGTCTATCCGCAGTACATCAACTCCGATTGGGTCGCCCAAGGGGTGCTCGACACGATCAAGGTCAAGTACTGGAGCTTCATCCCGCGGCGGGGATCTGGAGGCTCGCCCACTCGCACAGATCCACCCGTTCCGATCCGCCCCGAGCTTGTGAGCGCAGCGATCGAGAAGGGGCGCGATGGGCGACCGCTCGATGCAGCGGAGCTCACCGCCTTGTTCGCTGAGACCCGCCCCGAGGCAATCGAGGAGATGAGGATCGCGGCGGACGAGCTCCGTGCGGATCTGGCCGGGGACACGGTCACATTCGTCGTCAACCGCAACATCAACATCTCCAACGTCTGCACCGTCGGCTGCGCGTTCTGCGGCTTCGGCCAGGGAAAGCGCTCGCCCGATGCCTACCAGCACGACGAGCAGGAGTTCGTGCGGCGGGTCCGCGAGGCGATCGACTACGGCGCTTCCGAGCTTTGCATCCAGTCGGGCATCCACCCGGATTGGGATTTTGAAGACTACCTCGGATGGTTGCGGCTCGCCAAGCTCACGGCCCGCGAAGCGAGCACCGAACTGCACTTGCATGCCTATTCGCCGATGGAGATCGCCCACATGTGCGACATCTCCGGGCTGCCACCGTCTGAGGTGTTCGCACAACTGAAGGACGCGGGGCTCGATTCCACCCCAGGCACCGCGGCTGAGGTTCTCCACGACGGTGTGCGCGAACGCATCTCTCCGAACAAGCTGCCGGTGGCGCGCTGGGTGGAGATCATCGAAGCGTCACACCTCGCGGGCCTGCGCTCGACCTCCACGGTCATGTTCGGCCACATCGAGGAGCCTTGGGAGCTGGCCGAGCACATGCGCGTCGTGCGAGAGCTACAGGAACGCACCGGCGGCATCACCGAGTTCGTGCCACTTTCCTTCATCCCTTTTCAGACCTTGCTCGGGCGCACCCACGGCGTGGAGGAGATCTCCCGCGAGGAGAACCTCAAGCACACCGCCGTCTTCCGGCTTGCCCTCGGGCGCACGATCCCGAGCCTTCAGGCCTCCTGGGTGAAGATGGGTCTCGACGCCGCCACCGAGTCCTTGCGCTGGGGCGTCAACGATCTTGGTGGAACCCTGATGGAGGAGTCGATCTCCCGGCTCGCGGGTTCCTACCACGGCACCAAGCTCGACCCCGACCAGCTCGTCGCGGCTGCCCACGAGGCGGGCCGTGCAGC
Organism: uncultured Solirubrobacterales bacterium; assembly: GCA_963746645.1. GTDB lineage: Bacteria > Actinomycetota > Thermoleophilia > Solirubrobacterales > Solirubrobacteraceae > Palsa-744. The sequence continues at coordinate 902,818 of CAVVBQ010000005.1, read as the reverse complement.
GGCCGAGCGCACGACCTTGTACGGGATCAGACGACACTATCCGCTGGTGGGTGCCGGAGAGCCCTCCTTGGCCGCGAGCGCCTGAGCCTCGCTCGCATCTGCATCGATGTAGCGCTCCAAGGTCTCGATCATCTGGCGGTGATAGGCGATCCCCGCCACGAGCGTCGCTTCAGGGCCACGCCACCGCTCCTTGCCCGGGCCCTCGGGCTCGGCCCTCACAACCTCCATATAGCCGTTCAGCTCGGCAAGCTTGGCGCGATGCCAGTCGCCGCGCCCAGCGAACACCACCTGCGGGTCGGCTCCAGCGAACACCTTCAGCATGCCCTCGTCCCGATATTGCGAGGGCGGCGCCCCAGGAGAATCAGCCCACGCGCGCAATGCCCCACGGCCCGCATCGGTGAGCGCGTAGCGCTTACGCCTGCGACCGCTCTGCTCCTGGCGCTGTGAGAGGTAGCCGGCGTCCGCGAGGCGGGCCGGCTCCTCGTAGAAGGTGGTGTGCGGGACCGGCCAGAAATTCTCGATCGTATGCTCGAGTGCCTGCTTGAGCTCGTACGGCGTTGCCTCGCCAAAGGTCTCGAGCAGGCTCAGCACGGCATATGAGGTTGTCGTCAATCGGATCGGCTTGCTATTCATAGTTCGTCCTGTATAGTTCGGATCGAACTATAGACAAAGGAGCTGAAGATGCCGGACACAGACGCTTCGAACACGGCTTCCACCCAGGCCGATTATGACGTGGCGATCGTCGGCGCCAGTCTCGCCGGCTGCACCGCCGCCATGTTTCTCGCCCGCTCCGGGGCTCGAGTTGCCCTCATCGAGAAGAGCCCGGACCCGCAGGCGTTCAAGCGGATCTGCTCGCACTACATTCAGTCCTCCGGAGTACGCCCCTTGGAGCGCCTGGGCCTCGTCGAGCCAATGATGCAGGCTGGTGCCCTGCGCTCGCGCGCCTGTGCTTGGACGCGCTGGGGCTGGGTCGAGCCGCCAGCCACAAGCAATTTGCCGAGTGGCATCAACCTGCGCCGTGAACACCTTGATCCCCTGATCCGCGGGCTGGCCGGCGACACGCCTGGCGTGGACTTGGTGCTCGGTCACACCGTCCAAGAGCTTGTCTACGACGGGGAGCGAGTGTCTGGCTGCAAGGCACGCGACCCCCACGGGCAGACCTTGGAGCTGCGCACGCGGCTCGTGGTCGGCGCCGATGGCCGCGGCTCGCGCATCGCCAAGCTGGCCGGTGTGGAGACGAAGACGGCGCCTCACGGGCGCTTCGCTTATGGCGGCTACTTCGAGGGGCCTGCGCCGGAGAGATATCCCAACTCCGCGCTCTGGCTGCTCGACCCAGACATGGTGGGCGCCTTCCCGACCGACCATGACCAGACCTTCTACGCGGTGATGCCCGCCAAGGAGCGCTTGCCGGAATTCCGCGCGGACCCGGCAGCGGCGCTACAGAGCTTCATTGCGGGCATACCCGACGCTCCGCCAATCGCGCAGTCGCGCTTGGTCGGGGAGGTCGTGGGCAAGATCGACATGACGAACGTCATCAACACCCCCACCGCACCCGGGTTGGCGCTGATCGGAGACGCCGCCAGCGCCGTGGACCCCTTGTGGGGCGTGGGCTGTGGCTTCGCCTTGCAGTCCTCGGAATGGCTCGCCGATAGTGTCGCTCCCGCGCTAGGCGGGGTCGAGCCTATGGAGCGCGGTTTGCAGCGCTATCGCCGCCGTCATGCCCGTGGATTGAAGGGACACACGAAAGAAATCCTCAATTACGCCACGGGCCGGAAGATCAACGCCGGCGAGAAGCTCTTCTTCTCGGCGGCAGCCCACGACGAGCGTACGGCGAAAGTGTTCGAGGCTTTCGGCTCGCGCAACATAGGCCCTGGGCGGATGCTGGCCACCGGGATACCGCTCGCCGTGCTTGCCACGGCGCGGCACTCAGTCTCACAGCGAGCTGCCTCTCGGTCTCACTCCAAGCCCGCCACCACGAGTGGCGAGGAGGCCTCGAAGGGCGTTAGCTAACTCAGAGACATTCGCTGGCTCGGGAGGCATTCGCTGAGTACTAACACGACTCAGCGAAACAGATCCTCCTGGAGCGGCCGCAACAAAACAAGCGCGCCCGGACCGTCCTCCTCTGTCACAAAGCGCTCCAGGCCCTCGACGATCACGACCGGCTCGCGCGAGTCCTTGGCTCGCGCGAGGTCGGCAAGCGACGCGATGGCGTCCGCCACGGCCAGCCACGTGGCGTGCAATGCCATGCCGGCGCTGTCCTCGCGCCCGCGCCAGTCATCGAGTGGCGTCATCCCGGCGCAGCCGATCGCAATGTCGCACTGACCGTGGCGCCAGGCGCGCCCGAAGCTGTCGCTGATCAGCACACCCACACGTGTCCCTGTCAGCTCGAACAGCCTCTTGCGGATTGCGCGAGCCGAGGCGTCAGGGTCGTGGGGGAGCACGATCAACGTGTCTTGGTCGATGGAGTTGGAAGCGTCTACGCCCGCGTTGGCGCACACGAAGCCGTGGTGGGTGCGGCAGATCAGCACCCCGTTCGCCTCGCGCAATATCTCCTCGGACTGATCGAGCACGACCTGCACGGCGCGTGGGTCCTTGCCTTGCTCCAGGGCGATGCCCTGCGCGCGCGCGTAGGGCACCACTTTTTGCAAGTCCACAACAGCTCCCTCGGCCTTGGAGACAGCCTTGTGGGCGATGGCCACGATTTGGCCATCGCGTAGCGGCTTGGGCGGGCTCTCCGCGCCCAGCGCGTACGCGATCAGCTCGCCCAGGTCAGTCCCGGCCACGATCTCCGGCAAGCCGCTCAGGCCGAATGCGCTAAGCCCGCCCAAAGGGTTCAGGCTGCCTCTGAGGAGTGGCCGGGCTCGTCATGGCTAGCGGCCGTCTCATCCGGTGTGGCTCGCGCCAGCACCGCGCGTGTGCGCGGTGCTCTCACCCGCTCGCCCGCAAGGCGTTCGCGTAGCACTGCCAAGTCGTCGCCCGTGTCGATGTCCAGCAGCAGCGATGCGGGTTGCGCGACCCTGCAGATCAAGCCGCCCTCGTTCGCCAGCCGCTCGTGACGGGCACGGCTGTCGGGCCCGAAGCTGGGACCAATAGTGTCAGGCGGAGCCAGCAACAGCCCGTTGGTGCCGCTGCCGTGACGGTCGGGAATGATCACCACGCTTGCAGTCTCCTGCTCGAGTAGGTCGCATAGCTCGGCCGGGTCAAGCGTCGGGCAGTCCCCCGGCACGCACAGTACTCGCTCGAAACCCTCCCGCAGTGCCTTGGCGATCCCGAGCTCGGCCGCGGCACTCTGGCCGTCCTCGGCCGTGTCCTCCACGACAATGGCATCGATGTAACGGGCGGCGGCCGCGACCGAAGACTCACAGGTCACGACGATCGTGGCGTCCACCGCGGGGCAATCTCTAAGGGCGCTCAGAACGTCGCCCACCATCGCGCGCGCCAGATTTGCTCGCAGTGAGTCCGCAATGGTTTCGCCGAGTCGCTGCTTGGCAAGCGGGAAGCGCTTCACGGGCAAGATCGCGGCTGTGCGCATCGTGCTCAGCCTATCCTCACGCGACATCGCGGACGGGCCGCGTTTGCCGACATGCACGCTTCATATGGTGAGTGTCTCGGCGAAAGTCAGCGTCTGTTCGGCCACTTTCGCACGCGTGGCCTGATCGGGCATCGCGGTGTCGATCCGCAAAGCGGGCAGCTCCGCGAATGGCTCGTCGGTGACGATTCCATCGATCAGGCCCGGTTGTATTCGTTCGTAGAAGGCGCTTACTCCCGCCGCGCTCACGGGCTGGTCATAGGCCGCCATGAATGCGGCGGTCGGTCCCTTGAGAACCTCGCCGCCGACGACCGGGCTCACGCATACCACCGGCACGGCGAGCTGGGTGAGCTTCTCGCCGAGCACCCTCAGGATCGGCCAGATGGAGATGACGGGATTGCTGGGTCCGACTATCACAGCGCGCGCGGTAGTCAGCGCCGCCAGCACCTCGGGTGACGGTGGAGGAGCCGGCCCTGTGGATGGGCGTACCGGCTCCGTGGATGGGGGCGCCGGTCCCATGGATGGAGGCGCCAGTCCCATGGATGGAGGCGCTGGTTCCATCGCCCGCGGGGGCGTGGCAAAAGCCACCTCATGCACCATTCCCGCGGCCCGGTCTCGAATCATGAATTGCTGGAAGTCACGCCAGCCGGCATCCGTGCGGACCCAGGTGCGCAGCGGCTCGTCGCACATCGGCAGTACCTTCGCGCGCACCTTGATCGCCTCGTTGAGACGGGCGAGCGCCTCAGTCGGGCGGAGCCCTTCGTCGGTCATACGCTTGCGCTCCAAGCACCAGGCCAGGTCGCGATCGCCGAGGTTGAACCACACGTCGGTGCCCAGCTCGCGCAGAGCGTCCATCACCGCGAACGTGTCATCGCGAATGCCCCAACCGCGCTCGTCGATTAGATCCGCAAGCCAAAACGAGACCAGGTCGGGGTCAGGCGAGACGTGGGAGCCGTAGATCTCAATGTCATCGCCCGTGTTGGCGATCACTACCAGCTCGTCGGGGCCTACGACGTCGAGCATGCCGCGTGCGAGCTTTGCCCCACCGGTGCCTCCGGCCAGCACCACAACAGGTCCGGCGGAAGCGCTCACTCCCAAGCGTCGTCGGGCAGGCCGGTGATCCTGATGCCCGCGTGGGTTTTGTGCTTCGCGTTGATCGAGATCATCAAGGCCGTCATCGACTCCACGATGCGCGCCATCTCAAGGCGCCCACTGTCCACACAGCGCAGACCCTCGATTCGCTCGATCAAGAGGGCTGCGCTCCGCTTGTCCTCGCGTGAATCGCCGCACACGAGCACGTCCTGGCCGAGGTCATAGTCGAGGTCGGTCAGCGACGAGGCGCTCACGGTGTGCAAGGCCGAGACGACTTTCACGCCCTCGGGCACCATCTCCTGGGCTGCTTGCGCGGCTGATCCCTGCCACACGCCGAGCATGCGTGTCGCGCGTCCGCTCACCGCCGCCGCGAGCGGCACCGTGGCGTCGATCAGCAACTGGCCCGCGCGCAGCGAGCCCTTCAGGTTTTTGAGCGTCTCGGACTGACTGCGGAAGGGGACGCTCAGGATCACGGTCTCCACCGCCTCGACGGCTTGTGCGTTCTCTGCCCCTGTGAACTCACCATCGGGCACCGCTTCGCGGGCACGGCCGGCAGCTTCGACTGCGCGTCCCTCCTCGCGCGAGCCGATCACAACCGGCACACCCACCCGTCCAAGGCGCACCGCCAAGCCGAAGCCGAGCGCGCCCGATGCGCCGACGATCGCAATGGGGTCGGTGGGGGAGGCGGCCACGGCGGCGGAGTATAGGACGGGGCGGCCGTCCGACGGGATGGATGTCTCCACCACGAGGAGGTGCATGGCGATTCGGGAGACACGTCTCGGCCTGGGTTGGCGCCACGGCACGCTTGGATCGGAAGTATCCCTATCCTCTGCGCATGAGATTCGAGGGCAAGACGGCGCTCGTCACCGGCGGCGCCTCCGGGATTGGTGCCGCCACCGCCCGCTTGCTCGCCGCAGAAGGAGCCAGGGTGGCGATTGGCGATGTCAATGAGGTCGGTGCCCAGGAGGTGGCCGGCGAGCTGGACGGCTTGGGCTGTGTGCTCGACGTGACCGACACCGCTTCCGTGCGCGCCGCAGTGAGCGCGATCGAGCAGCAGCTTGGCCCGGTGGACGTGCTTGTCAACAACGCGGGCACCGACCTGTTCTCCTACTTCGTCAACTCCGATGAGGGCCTGTGGGACTTCGTGCTCGGCGTCAACCTGCGCGGTGTCTTGGCGGTCACACACGCCGTATTGCCGGGCATGCAGGAGCGGCGCTCCGGCGCGATCGTCAACGTCGCCTCTGAGGCAGGTCGCGTCGGCTCACAGGGCTCCTCTGTCTACTCAGCCGCCAAGGCTGGCGTGATCGGCTTCACCAAGGCGATCGCGCGCGAGTCGGCGCGCTACAGGGTGCGCTCCAACGCAGTTGCCCCGGGTCCGATCGAGACGCCCTTGCTCAACGCGGCTCCGCAACTGCTTGGCGAGCTGGGGGAGAGGCTCAAGCAGGGCATGGTCAACCAGACCGTCCTGCACCGCTCGGGCGAGCCCGAGGAGGTCGCCGCGGCGATCGCGTTCCTCGCCTCCGAGGATGCTTCTTACGTGACGGGCCAGACGCTGAACGTCAGCGGTGGCCTATCGATGTGGTGATGACCAGGTCGCATGCGACCTGGTCCCGGCCGGTACATGTACCGGCCGGCCGGGACGTGCATGCACGTCCCGGGTGAGGGTATGAACATCCCTGACACCGTCCAGATCAGGGAGGTAGGCCCGCGCGACGGCTTCCAGAACGAGCCGGAGGTCATTCCGACCGAGCGCAAGGTCGAGCTGATCGACATGCTGGCTCGGACCGGCCTGCGCCGTCTCGAGGTCACGAGCTTCGTGCGTCCCGACGTGATCCCTCAGCTAGCCGATGCCGCCGAGGTTTTGGCCGGAATTGATGCGCCCGCCGAGGTCGCTCTCAGCGTGCTGATCCCCAACGAGCGTGGCCTCGAGCGGGCTCTGGAGTTGCGCGACGGCCTCTCCCGAGCGCGGCCCGCCTTCGACGAGGTCAACGTGTTTCTCTCGGCCTCGGAGACCCACAACCGCCACAACGTCAACCGCTCGGTCGAGGAGTCGCTTGCGTCACTGGAAAAAGTCTTGCCCCACGCGCGCGCGCAGGGCTTGCGTTGCGAGGCTGTCATCTCCACCTCCTTCGGCTGCCCTTACGAGGGTCACGTCTCGCCTAAGCGAGTCCTCGAGATCGCGACGCGCCTGCGTGACGCCGGCGCCCAGGAGATCGGCTTTGGCGACACGACCGGCATGGCCAACCCGCTTCAGGTGGAAGAGCTGTTCAGGGGCTGGACCGACGCGCTCGGGGACGTTCAGCTCACCGCCCACTTTCACAACACGCGCGGTCAGGGGCTCGCCAATGTCCTCGCCGCGCTCCAGGCGGGCATCACCAGCTTCGAGTCGAGCTTCGGCGAGCTGGGTGGATGTCCCGTCCCCGCAGGAGCCACCGGCAACATTGCCAGCGAGGATCTCGTCTCGATGCTCCAGCAGATGGGGATCTCCACCGGCATCGACCTCGATGCCTTGTTGGCCTGCGCTCACCGTGTTCAGGAGGTGCTTGGTCGCCCGCTCGGCTCCCACACCCTCGTGGCCGGCCCAGTCGATCGGCGCTAGCCGGACACCCCGGCAGGCTCAGCCTCGCGGGCTTGCTCGCGCATCGCGGCCACGCAGTACTCCTGCACCGACACCTCCATCTCGAGCGTCTGTGCCAGGGTTGGGCGGGCGGAGGCGTCGATTACGCGCTTGGCACGACCCACCGCTACGTGCGAGTTGGCCAGTAGCTCGTCCACAAGGACCTGGGTCGCCTGCTCGAGCTCCTCGGGTGCGACCACCCTGTTGATCAGGCCGATTCGCTCGGCCTCGGCAGCGTCGATGGTGCGGCCGGTCATGATCAGCTCCTTGGCCCTTCCCAGGCCGACCACGGCCGGTAGCCGCGTCGAGCCGCCCACGTCAGGGATGATCCCGAACTTCACCTCGGGCAGGCTAAATTGCGCGTCACTGGAGGCGATGCGCAAGTCGCAGCCGAGTGCCACCTCAAGTGCGCCGCCCACGCAGGTCTTGTGAATCTGGCACACGACCGGCTTTGGCATCGCTTCGCACAGATTTGGGCACTCAAGGAAGGTGTTCCTGAACGGGCGCAGGTTGCCCGGCTCACCGGCGGAGGCGGCCAGCTCGACCAAGTCCACACCAGCTGAGAAAACCGGTCCTTCGCCGCGCAGCACCACGCAGTGAACCGACTCAGCGGCGGTGGCTGCTCGCAGTGCATCGCCGAGCGCTCGCAACAGTTCTTGGCTCATCGCGTTGCGCTTCTCTGGGCGGTTCAGCACTAGATGACGTACCGCTCCGCGGTCTTCTGTGGTGACGATGCTCATCGGTTTGATTCCTTCATGTCGTTGGGTGGCTGGACCGGGGTCCTGGGGAGGAGGTCTAGTGTTGGTGTGTTATCCGCAAAAGGGAGACTTGCGCGCGCGTGAATAGGCGCGGACGCGTATGGGCTGGACGTGGGCGCGTATGGGCGCGGCGCGGACGCGTATGGACGCGGTGCCTCAACTCAGGTCCAGTACCTGCGTTGGTGCTTCGATCTTCCCGTCGTGGCCCTCGCTCGGCACGATCGCGGTGCCCACCGCGAAGAACTCGATCGTGTGGCTGCCCCAGCCGTGGCTCTTCTCCTGCAGGTCCACGCCCACGATGCCCTCCGCGCTCAAATCCTGCGCCTCACTCTGCATGCGCTCCATTGCGAGCTCCCGCGCGTCGTACAGGGCTTGGGTGAAGTTAGACAGCTCCACATTGCGCCCTGTTTGGGCCATCGACTTGAGCATGCCTCTGTGGGCCACGTGGTACACACAGCTGCCCATCACCATTCCCACAGGGCGGTGCCCGGTGCGCAGCAGCGTCCAGAAGTCCTGACCGGACAGATCGCTGGTGAAAGGCCTCCCGTTAGGGGCCCTGTGCAGGACTCCTTCGCGGTGCTTCACCGCCGTGCCGATCGCGATGAACTCGGCCATGTCTTGACCCCACTCGTAGCGGCCGATGTCCAAACGCACGCCCACCACGCCGTCGGCCCCGAGCTGGTCCGCCTCCTCCTCCATGCGCGTCATCGCCAGCTGCCTCGCCCCGTACATCGCCTCGCTCAAGACGGTCATCTCCTGGCTTTTCTTCCAGCCGGCCACCTGGATGCCGATGTGGTAGATCGAGCTGCCCACCACCAGTCCCACGGGGTCGAAGCCGGCTTGCTTGATGAGCAGGAACTCGTTCACGCTCAGGTCCGAGGTGAACAGGCCCGCCCGGTTCTGCTCCAGGCGGGCCCGGCCGGCCTCGGGAACTCCCTCGAGTGACGTGGGGTCGTACGTGCTCTCGCTCTCGTTCATGCCTGCGCTCCTCGTCTCGGGCTCATGCCGTTCCCTCTCTGGGGCTCATCTGTAGCTGGTTCATCCTTGTTCTCGCTCCGTGTTGGCTCGGCTTCTAGGTCGTTAGGTCGATGATCGTCTCGGGCGCATACAGGACGGTCGCGCGGTCTTCCCTGATGGCCGTGCCGATCGCGTGGAAGGTGACCATCAGGCCGCCACGCGAATACGTGCCCGCGCCTACTGTGGTCCGTTGAATGCCGTGCGCGATGCGCACGCCGATCACACCGCTCGCACCGAGCTTGGCCGCCTGCTCGGTAAGTCTCCCAACAACGATCTCCCGCGCGCTGTACACACCCTGGGTGAATTCCCTCAGCTCCTGATTTTGGGTGAAACCGAGGCCGCCCACGCCGCTCATCATCTGCGTCGAGTAGGACGCGCCCACGAAGAACACTGAGCTCCACGCAACCACCCCGAGCGGCTCCACCCCGGCGCTCAGCAGCTTCGCGTAGTCGGCCACCGAGAGCTCTGTCAACACCGGTCCGCCGCGCGTACTTTCTTTGTCATGACGCACAGCGGTGCCTACGACCACGTACTCGATCGAGTTTTCGGCCCAGTCGTGCTCACCAGTGCGCAGCTCGACGCCGATCACCGCGTCCGCACCGACGTGGCTCGCCTCCTGGGCCAGCCTGCCAAGGGCAAGGCTGCGTACTTCGTTCCAGGCTTGCGAGAGCGCTTCCATCTCGAACATGAAGCTGCCGCCCATCGCCGACGGCCACGGCGTCGCCTGATATCCGACCTGATAGATCGAGCTACCCATGACTTGCGACACCGGCTTCAGGCCAAGCTGGTGGCAGAGCGCGAAGTCGCCCACCGATAGGTCGGAGGTGAACGCGCCACCGTGTTCGCCGAGCTCGCGCAGCCGCCGCTCGGCTGCTAGCGGGATGCCGCCGGCTTCCACTCGCTTCAGCGACTGCTCCTGCTCTTGCTCATCCTCGATAAGGCGCTCGCTCATCCCACCAGCCTCTCGAGTGCTGCTCGCGCTTCGGAGCTGCGTTGTGCCTCCTCGCGCAACTGTGCGGCGAGCTCGCTAACCCATTGGCCCGCGTCGAGCTGCTCGCGCTTGATCGCAATGCCGCCGACCTTGCGCTCGCGGCTACCGCGTACGCTGTCCCCCTCGATTGTCAGCTCATAGGAAGTCTCCCCGAGGCTCACCTCGACTCGGCGGACGTGCTTCTCACCCCGGCCCAGCAATCCGTTGCCACGGCGCTCCACACGAGTGCATGTCGGCAGCGAAGCCTCCAGCTTGCCGGCCAGCACCTCGACGGAGATACGTAGGTCTGAGCCGTCGGCGCGCAACCCTGCCGCGGTGAGGTCGAAGTCGTCCTCGGGCTGCATGACTTGAGCCTACTCCGCGCCTCCCGCTTGCGTGGCGCCAGCGCGGGAAGGGCGCTAACGCTTGCTTTGCCCATCTGAACTACATTCTGAGCATGGCCGATCCCGGACAGATACGGGTATCTGATGCCGAGCGCGAACGGCTCGTGGAAGAGTTGCACGAGCACACCGTCTCAGGCAGGCTCACGGCCGAGGAGCTCGACGAGCGTCTCGGCGCTGTCTATGCGGCGCGCACGCGGGCTGATCTCGACGCTCTGCGCACCGACTTGCCGGTCAGCACGGTGGCTGCACGCGCCGCTTTGGTGCAGCGAAAGTCGAACCTACGTCGTCGCTTGGTCCAGGAGGCCGGCGTTTCGGCCACCGCATCGCTTCTTTGTGTCGCGGTGTGGCTAGCCAGCGGGGCCAGTGGCGCTTTCTGGCCGATCTGGGTGATCATCTTCAGCCTGCTTCCTTTGTTGCGCGACAGCTGGCGTCTGCTCGGGCCTGGGTCGGATATCGATGTCGTCGAGGCGCGCCTGCAAGCCCGGCACGAGCGCCGACTCGCTCGCGACCATCGCCGCTCGCGCTACCGGCGCCTGCTGCCTTAGGCCATCGGGTCAATGCGAGCGCGGGCGGGGCCAGTCGTTTCGACCCCACCCACGATCGCCGCGTCCCCTTAGTGCAACAGGTCCAGCGTGTTTTCGGCGTCGTTGACGAAGTACACGCCCTGGCGGTAGGGCGCTATCGCGAGCCCGAACAACCCGCCTTCGCCGGCGCCGGTGTCGAAGGGCTGGAACTCGGCGCCGACCGGCGTCGTCTCGACCATGTTTCCGTCATTGGCGTTGGTCGTGAGGATGTCGCCGTTCGGGGTCACGGCCAGCCCGAGCGGATTGTTGAGGTATCCGCCAAGCGCGACGGTTGCGCCTCCGCCTTCGAGCGGTTCTTGGCGATATCGAGCATTGGCTATGGCGGCGATGCGATTACCTTGTGTGTCCGCGACATACAGCGTGCCTTCATTGCCCAGAGCAACGCCCGTGGGGCCGACCACCAGGGCGGCAGGGTCGGTGCGCTCTGGGAAGCCATTTGCGATCACATCCATCGCGGCGACAGCGGGCGGACGGTGTTTGCCGTCGATGCTCAGGCGAATCCTCACGACTGTGCCGCCGGCGGTCGGTGTTTCACCCGATGCCACGGTGCCGTTCAGGACATTCGTGACGAACAGGGTGGCCCCCCAGCTCTCGTTGACGGAGGTCATGTCCCAAGGGCCATTGATCGGTGGACCTGAGATCGTCTCGACCACCTTGCCGTGCTTGTCGAGCACGATCAGGCATCCGGCCTGCGCGGTGGCGGCTTCTCCGTTCGCTGTGGGCAGGCTTCCGACCACTACATAACCGTGCGGCAGGAGCGCAAGCGCCGTTGTCAGTCCGACTCCGCCTGGGCAGGTCCCGGGCAACTTCTTGGGGTCGATTTCGGCGAATAGCGAAAGGCTTCCGGTCGGGCTCATCTGCACGATCGTGGTGCCAGTTCCCTGCAGGTTTTCGGCGTTGTTGAAGTTGCTGATCAGGATGTCTCCTCCCACCAGCGAGCCCGTGCTCCTGGGCACGACGACGATTCCGTAGGGGTTCACGTCACCGTTTCCCGGCATGGTGCTGCCCACCGAGGAGACCGTCGAGAACTGACCGATGAACGGATGGTCGAATGCCAGGGCGGTTCCTGGCGAGAGTGCGAGGCAGGCAAGCAGCGCCAAGAGCAGCGCAGGCAGGGTGACCTTCGCGCTGCGCCGGCGCGCTAAGCGGCAGCTGCGGGCCTGAGTCGTCGGTTGAAGCGGAGGTGCTGTGGCACAACTGGACACGGAAATGCCTCCTTCTTGGAGATGGCTTTGTACGGCTAGATTCCGAGGGCTGGACTTCGGATCGTGCGGCGTACTGCCTAGCGTTCCCGATTCGGGCGGTGCGTAATAGGCTCTCGGCGTGTCCGATCTGCGCAAGGCGACCGACCGAGCCCTTGCGGGTGGGCCTGAGCGCCACCACGAGAAGGCCCGCGAGCAGGGCAAGCTGGCGGTGCGCGAGCGTGTGAGCCTGCTCTTGGACGAGGGCTCTTTCTCCGAGGAGGCCTTGCTCGCCAACTGGAACGAGGACGGGCTTGGCGCCGATGGCGTCGTCACCGGCGTGGGCACAATCGAAGGCCGTCCGGTTGCCCTCATGGCCAACGACCCCACCGTCAAGGCCGGCTCGTGGGGGCCGAAGACGGTCGAGAAGATCCTGCGCATCCAGGAGCGTGCCTCCAGCCTGCGCGTCCCGATGGTTTATCTCGTTGATTCGGCCGGTGCGCGCATCACCGAGCAGGTGCAGATGTTCCCTGGCCGACGCGGGGCGGGGCGCATCTTCTTCAACGAGGTGCGCATGTCCGGCATCGTTCCCCAGGTGTGCGTCCTGTTCGGGCCGAGCGCGGCCGGCGGCGCCTACATCCCGGCCTTCTGCGACATCGTGATCATGCGCGACGGCAACGCCTCGATGTACTTGGGCTCGCCCCGCATGGCCCAGATGGTGATCGGCGAGGACGTCAGCCTCGAGGAGATGGGTGGCGCGCGGATGCACACCTCAGTTTCGGGTTGTGCGCACCAATTGGTCAAGAGCGACGAGGAGGGCATCGCCTTCGCGCAGCGCTACCTGTCCTACCTACCGTCGAACTGGGAGCAGCCGGCGCCGACGCTCGCGCGCGTGGCGGCAGCCCCCGTACCAGGTGGGGGAGTGCAGGCTGATGCGGGCACTGGCGGGATAGCCTCGTTGATACCAGCGGACGAGAACAAGCCATTTGACATGCTCGGCCTAATCGACGCAATAGTGGATGAGGGTTCGCTGCTGCAGGTTCACGCGCGCTGGGCCAAGGAGCTAATCGTCGGCTACGCTCGCCTCGACGGCTGCCCTGTCGGGATCGTCGCCAACCAGCCCAAGCACAAGGGTGGTGTTCTGTTCTCTGACTCGGCCGACAAGGCCGCGCGCTTCATCTGGACGTGCAATGCCTTCAACGTTCCGCTTCTGTTCCTCGCTGACGTGCCCGGTTTCATGATCGGCACCCAAGTGGAGCGTCAGGGCATCATTCGTCATGGCGCCAAGATGATCAGCGCGGTCTCGGAAGCGACCGTCCCGAAGATCTCGGTGATCGTGCGCAAGGCCTATGGGGCCGGGCTTTATGCAATGGCAGGTCCCGCCTTCGACCCAGATTGCTGTATCGCCCTGCCGAGCGCCTCGATCGCGGTCATGGGCCCACAGGCGGCCGTCAACGCCGTCTACTACAACCAGCTGCAGGCGATTCCCGATGGGGTGGAGCGAGCGGCGAAGACCGAGGAGCTGAGACGCGAGTACGCCGAGGACATCGACCTTTTGCACCTGGCCTCAGAACTCGTGATTGACGCTGTCGTGGAGCCAGAGCGCTTGCGAGATGACTTGATTCGGCGTTTCGCGCATGCGTCGGCCAAGCGACGCGAGTGGCCCGCCAAGCGCAATTCCGTTACTCCCGTCTGAGGCGACGGACAGCCCTGAGAGGCTCGGGAAGCTCACCGGCCTGGCGGCGATGTCATGACGCGGGTCACTGCTCTAGATTCCTGTGCCATGGACGCCACCGATCTAGCGTTCGCCGGTATCGCTCGCCAAGCCGAGCTGATCGCCGCCGGCGAGATCTCCTCACGCGAGCTGGTCGAGCTCTATCTAGGTCGCATCGAGCGCTTGGACCCACAGCTAAACGCGTTTCGGATCGTGCTCGCCGAGCGGGCACTGCTGGAAGCAACTCAGGCGGATGGGCGCCGCGGCGCTGGGGGCGAACGCCCGTTGCTGGGAGTGCCGATAGCGATCAAGGACGACGTCGACGTAGCGGGAGAGGTCACGGCGCTCGGCACGAACGCCCACGGCGGTCCGGTGGCAGCCGATGCCGAGGTGGTTCGTAAGCTGCGCGAGGCGGGCGCGATCGTGATCGGTAAGACCAACGTTCCCGAGCTGTGCATCTGGCCGTTCACCGAGACGCCGACCTTCGGCGCGACCCGTAACCCGTGGGATCTACAACGTGCTCCTGGCGGCTCCTCCGGGGGAAGCGCTTCAGCGGTGGCGGCCGGCCTGGTTGGAGCGGCGGTCGGCTCCGACGGCGCCGGCTCGATCCGCATCCCCTCGGCTTGGTGTGGCCTGTTCGGGCTGAAGCCACAGCGCGGACGCGTCTCGATGGCTCCCAAAGCCGAGGCATGGCATGGGATGTCAGTCAACGGCGTGCTAAGCCGCTCTGTTCTCGACACGGCGCTGTTCCACGACGTCGCCTCCGGTTCGACCACCGTCGATCGCGACCGGCCCGCGCCGCCTGCGCAGTCGTTCCTCAGCTCGGCCCGCACCCCGCCCGGCAAGCTGCGCATTGCCTTCTCGAGCAAGATCCCGCCGCTCTTGCTCGCACGGCTCGAGGGGGATGCCCAGCGCGCGTTCGAGCAGACGATCGAGCTGTTGCGCTCGCTTGGCCACGAGCTGAAAGAGCAAGACCCCGACTATGGGTACGACACGGGACCGTTCGTCTTGACCCGTTTTCTGCGCGGAATTCACGACGAAGCACACGCGCAGCCTCATTACGAGCGCCTCTCGCGTCGCACGCGCTCGTTGGCGCAGATTGGCTCGCTGATCCCCCCGTCGTTGCTGGAGCGCTCCCGTAGGAGCGAGCAGGCGCTGAGCACCAAGCTGAATCGCGTGCTGGAGAACAACGACGTGCTGATCACACCGGCGACGGCCCAGCCGCCGCCACGCATCGGCCAGTTCGACGGGTTTGGCGCGCTGCGCACACTAAACGGTGCGATCGGCCTTGTTCCATACAACGCACCATGGAACCTGACGGGACAACCGGCGGCGTCCGTGCCCTCCGGCTTCGGCTCGGATGGCTTGCCACGTGCTGTTCAGATTGTGGGACGGGCTGGCGACGAGGCGACGCTGCTGTCGCTGTCGGGACAGCTGGAGGCCGAGCGCCCGTGGGCGCAGCATCGGCCCGCGGCGTTTTCGTGAGCGCGCCCGGCAGTTTGCAAGAAGAGCTACTCGAGCTAGCTGTCAGCGTCGCCCGCGAAGCAGGCGACTTGCTGCTCGCGCGCTTTCAGGGGGGACGTGAGCAGGCGCTCGCGAGCAAGAGCACACCGACCGATCTGGTCTCAGAGGCCGACCTTGCCTCCGAGCGGCTAATCCGTGAGCGGCTCGCCGGGGAGCGCCCCGATGATGGCTTTCTAGGTGAGGAGGGGGGAGGCAAGGATGGGACGAGTGGCTTGACCTGGATCGTCGATCCGCTTGATGGCACCGTCAACTTCCTTTTCTCGATTCCGCAATGGTGCGTGAGCGTGGCCGTTGCCGACGATCGCGGCTCGCTCGTCGGGGCGATCTACGACCCGTGCCGCAATGAGCTGTTCAACGCCACGCGCGACTGCGCTCCGCTCTTGAATGGCACGCCGATTGCAGCCTCCGAGCGCACGGAGCTGTCGAGCGCTTTGGTCGCCACCGGCTTCGCCTACGACGCCAATGTTCGAGCGGCCCAGGCCGAAGTCTTTGCGCGGCTCATCCCGTGCGTGCGCGACATTCGCCGTTTTGGCTCGGCCGCACTCGACCTGGCTTGGACAGCCTGTGGGCGCTATGACGCGTACTTTGAGCGCACCACCAAGCCTTGGGATATCGCGGCCGGGACGCTTGTTTGCGAACGGGCAGGACTCACCGTGATGGACCTGCCAGTGCGGGAGGGTTTGCCGCTCGGTGTGCTGGCGGCCGTGCCTGGACTTGCCGAGGCTCTGTTCGGCTTCGTGGGCTGAGCGCTTTACAAGGAAGCTGAACGCTTCGCCAGGAACTGGTGAGGACTGAGCGCTCCGACGTTAGCGCTCGGTTGTGGTCTACCTACCGCGAGTTGGGTCTATCGATTTGATGCGGCGGGTGGGAATCGAACCCACACGCCCTTACGGACAATGCCTTTTGAGAGCATCGCGTCTACCGTTCCGCCACCGCCGCAACGAACCCAATATACGCTAGACCGGTCGTGCTAGAGCGTCATGCTCCGCTCCAGGGTCGAGCTGCTCGAGCTCGATGTTCCAGCCCTGGGAGAAGCCGCGCATCGCGAAGGCGATCAGGAGGATCTGAACAGGGATGATCACGAGCGTGATTACGCCGAGCAAGCTGGCGGGGAGCGCCGGTTCGGCAAAGCCGGCCTTATCGCGTGCGAACCAGCTTGGGGCGGCCACTATCGCGAACACGAGCAGCAAGAGTCCTAGAGCCGCTGCCATCGGCAGCACGCCGCGACTCCAACGGCCCGCGAAGAAGGCCATCAGCAGATAGACGATCGCGAAGCTCAGCAGGATCGGAATGTCGCCCTCGAGCGTACTCCAGCCTCCGATCGTCACGATCAGGATGAGCGCAGCGGAGACGAGCAGCAACAGAACGACCGTCATACGAGTCGCCTGCACCGCGGGCTTGCCGCGGTTGGGATGCGTCACGATCACGCCGGCCGGCGTGTTTCTGCCCGAAGTCGAAGCCATCTCACTAATGACCATACAATCTGGAGCGGTCCTCACGCAACCCCGCGGGCGTGGTGGAACTGGTAGACACGCTGGCCTTAGGAGCCAGTGGGCTTATGCCTTTGGGGGTTCGAGTCCCTCCGCCCGCATTAGATCGCTATTTCGCCGACAGGAGGGCGAAGCCAGCGATGAATGCGATACCGGTGAGCAGCGCGAAGCCGGTACCCTGGCGTTCCTTGAGAGTGAGCCATTCACCAACCGAAGGCGAACTATGAGCGCCACACTGCGATTCGACGAGGACGCCTCCCGGCGCGTAGAGAGGATCTACACCACGCCCGATGTCATCGGACAGCGCCAAACGATCTTGCGGGCACTCGCGCTCCAGCCCGGCGAGCGCGCGATCGACATCGGCTCGGGTCCTGGTCTACTCGCGCGCGAAATGGCCGTTGCTGTCGGGAGGAGCGGGCGGATCTGTGGGGTGGACGTCAGCGAGAACATGCTTGCCCTCGCCAGGGCGCGCAGACCACCGGCTGGTAGCGGCCCGATCGAGTACCAAGAAGCTGGCGCGCACACGCTCCCCTATGCGGACGCGAGCTTCGACGTCGCAGTCTGCACACAGGTCTACGAGTATGTTGACGATGTTCCCGCCGCGCTGCTGGAGCTAGGGCGGGTGCTGCGCCCGGGAGGCCGGGCGCTCGTGCTTGACACCGACTGGGACTCGATCGTATGGGCTTCGAGCAACAACGAGCGTATGGACCGGGTGCTCGCGGCGTGGGAGGAGCACCTAGTTCACCCTCACCTGCCGCGTACGCTCACACGGCTGCTGAGCGATGCTGGACTGGAAGTCACCGACCGCCAAATCGTGCCGTTGTTCAACGCCGGCTATGACCCCAACACCTACAGCGCCGGAATGCTCGAGCTGATCGCCACGTTCGTAGCCGATCGCAACTGCGTGAGCGAGGCCGAAGCCACAGCGTGGGCACAAGACCTAACCGAACTCGGACCCAACTACTTCTTCAGTCTCAACCGCTACCTTTTCCAGGCGCACAAGCCACGGGGTCTATCCGACCTTCATCAAGATGGCGGGCACGACCGGAATCGACTCGGTGTAGACGTGACGTGAGTCCAGTCTGGCTTGTAGTTTGCAGGGGTTCAGGTGGATTGTGGCGGGCGGATCATTAGCCACAGCGGCGGACTGCTACCGACACGCAGCTCTTTTAGGTGTTGGAAGCCAAGACGCTCGTACAACGCGGCGCTGCGCTCACTAGATGCCTCCAGATAGGCGGGCAAGCCCTCCCGGTCACAGCGATCGAACGTGGGGTGCAAAAGGGAACTGCCGAGACCCTTGCCTTGCATGTCCGGGTGTATGCCTATGTCACGCACGTAATAGTGGGGCCCACGAAGCTCCTGCATGTGGCGCCACTCCATAGCGGCTCCTATCCTTGCCGCTCTCGGTAGGTGGACTCCGAAGGCGGAGCCTTGAAGCAAACTGGTATGCGGCGGCACACGCCATTTGCCAGGTGGCAATGTCAGAGCGGCCCCGCTTAGATCGGCTGTGGTCCACACACGCCCGCGCGGCAACGCGTAGTGGCGCAAATCGACCCCGAAATAGCGACGAAGGCGCGCACGTCGCTTATCGTCCTCCGGCATCAGCCAGCCGAAAACCGGGTCGTCGAAGAACGCCTCCGCGAGCATCGTCTTCAGACGTGGGACATCCTCTGGGCTTGCCGGGCGCATCCCGAGACCGCCGGATGGGGATGCTTGTGCGCCGTCCGCAAAGCTTGACGGGCTCTCAGCCATTCTTCGCTCCCTTCTTGTCGGTCATGGGGTTTTGCGAGCTGATCGCGTTTTGCGGATCGACTGCGCTCGGGTCCTCACGCATGAGAGCTTCGAACGCCTTGAAGATGAGCACGAGCATGTCTCCGAATAGAGCATCGGGGACGGCGCCAGGGCTGACCAGCTTCTCGAATGCCAGGCCGTTGCCGAGTGCGTTGATAAGCAGGCCCACGAACTCTCCGGCCTCGACTGGCGGCGGCTGGCCATGCCTCTCCGCCGCTTCCAAGAATAGGCGGCCGCTGGCCGAGCGAAGCGCCGCGAATCGTCCGGCCAAGCGCTCTCGAAGTACCGATTCGCGGATCGCATAGGCCCAGAACTCCATCAAGAGGGGGAAATAGTCGGGACGCTCTCGCAGTATCTCCATCCAGTGATCAGCTGCCCCCCGAGCTTGCTGCTCGACTGTCGCCCCCTCGGCGACGATCTGCGAGTAGTCGCTGACATCTGTGGCAATCCGCTCCTCGAACAGGGCCAGGAACAGGTCCTCCTTGCCTGTGAAGTTCGAATACAGGGCGCCTGTCGTGGCGCCAGCCTCATGGGCGAGCTCATCGACCGAGGCGCCATGAAAGCCGCTGCGGGCAAACACGACTTCAGCGCTGTCGAGCAGGCGACGGCGAGTAAGTGCCTTCTGCTCATCGCGCAGAGAGGGGCGGGGAGCATTTGCCATAAGTCTTACTATTTCAGATAATGCTCGCTATGGCAACTGGGCGGTCTTGCCGTGCTCACTCCTGGTCAAGCGACCCGGCCTCCATCAGCGACACGCGTCCTGAGGCGACCTAGCCTCAATCAGCGGCACGCGCTAAAGACCACGAGCCCGTCCTTGCGATCGACCGATATTTCGGTTAGCCCACACTCAGTCAGCCACCCGCTTAGATCCTCGGCGGTGCCGGTGTGACCAAAGTCATCGGCCCGTAGCAGCAGACGTTGACGACGACTGCCAGCGGCCAGAAAGGTACTTCCCAGCAAACGTCCGCCGGGGCGTAGACAACGAGTCATCTCAGCGAGGGCCGCCTTCGGATTGGGCACGCAGTGAAGGCCGCCATAGCTGAGGCACAGGTCGGCGGTGCAATCCTCGAGCGGTAGCGCAACCATGTCGCCTTCGATCAAACGAGTGTCCACGGACGGAAATCTCGCGGCGCGGCGCCCTGCTCGGCGTAGCATCGCGGGCTCGACGTCCACACCGATCCAGGAGGCACGCTGACCTGGACGCAGGCCGCGCAATGCGATTCCTCCACCGCAAGGAACGTCGAGAATCGTGGCTCCTTCTGGCATTTCCCCAACAGCCTCGATGCTGCGGTAGAAGGGGCGAGGATCCACTCCCCACATCAGCCCGAGTACAAGTTGCGCCAAACGTGGGCGCTCAATGTAATAGTCATATACCGCTCCAAACGGGCCTGCACATACGTTGGCTGCCCCTGTGGAGGACTTGTCTTGATGATCTATGACGGGACCTGAATCAGCCGGCGAGGAGTGCTGTGGGTTGGGCCAAGGCCACTTCGGCCGTGCGCACCGACTCTACGAAGATCTCCACCCCGGTTAGCAGCAACGCGCGGGTGATCGTGAGCGGTGGTAGGAACCGTGCCACGTTGCCATAGTGGCCGCCCACCTCGATGATCACGCCCTTGCGGAAGCACTCCGTGCGGACTTGTGCTGCCATCTGTGGCCAAGGCTCCTTTGTGTCGCGGTCCTTGACGAGCTCGATACCAACCATCAAACCACGACCGCGTACATCTCCGACGCTTGAGAGCGTGCTTTGCGCATCGCGCAACAGCTCAAGGGTTAGCTCCCCCAGAGTGGCTGCGTGGGCCGCCAAGTCCACCTCCAACATGAACTCGATCGCAGCGAGTCCGGCTGCCATGGCCACCTGGTGGCCCCTGAAAGTGCCTATATGAGCGCCTTGGCCCCAGCTGTCGAGCTCCGAGTCATAAGCAATGCAGGAGAGCGGGTAGCCGATGCCACCGAGCGCCTTGGACAAGGTCATCACGTCGGGCTGCACGCCGTCGTGTTCGCACGCGAACATCTTTCCGGTACGCGCGAAGCCAGTCTGAATCTCATCGCATATGAGCGGCACTTCGTGCTTATGAGTGATGCGGCGCACCTCAGCGAGATAGCCCTCCGGCGGAACGACCGTGCCGCCCTCACCTTGGATCGGCTCGATCAAGACCGCCGCGGGCTTGGGAATGCCGCTGTGGGGGTCTTCCAAGGAGGTGTCGAGCAGCTTCGCGCAAGCCATCTCGCACGAGTCGGGCTTTAGGCCGAGGGGGCAGCGGTAGCAGTAGGGGTAGGGCATGAAGTGCACAGGGGAGGAGGTGGGTCCGCCGAAGCCAACGTCGCTCGTCACCGACAGCGCACCTGTGGTCATGCCGTGGTAGGAGCCTTGGAAAGCGATCACCGCATCGCGGCCCGTGTGCTCGCGTGTGAGCTTCAAGGCCGACTCGATCGCATCCGACCCGGTTGGGCCGCCGAAGTGAAAGCGTGCGCTCTCACGCAAGCGGCCGGGCAACAAGGTCTTGAGCTTTCCCATCAAGCGCAGCTTGGGCTTGGTGGGGAAGTCGAGTGCGTGTACAAGCTTCTTCTCTTGCTCGCTGGCCGCAGCCAACACGGCCGGGTGGCCGTGGCCGACGTTGAGCACACCGGCGCCGCCGAAGAAGTCGATGAACGTGTTGCCGTCCGCGTCCTTCATCGTTGCGCCGCGACCCTCTTCGATCGCCACGGGCACGCTGCGCGGGTAGGAGCGTGCGCTTGACTCCAGCTCGTCCTGTTCGGCGAGCATCTCGCGCGAGCGGGGACCCGGCACCTCGCCGTCGAGCGCCGGGGCGGGCTCGAAGTGCAGCTCCTCGAAGTTGTGCTCCCCTTGGCTCATCTCTCAGGTCTCAGGCGACTATAGCCTCACGTGGGCGTGCGGCTAGTCCGGACGCACGGTTGAGGACGTAGGGGCATCGAGAAGGGGATCGCTGGGCGTGCCCGTGGAGGGACGGATCTCTCGCATGACCGGGAACGGGGCGACCTCTCGCAGCGTCTCGTGCCCAGTGAGGATCATGAGCAAGCGGTCGACTCCCATGCCGCCGCTTGCTGAGGGCGCCAGGCCGTACTCGAGTGCCCTCACGTACTCCTCGTCGTGGGGATGGGGCGCGTCGTCGTCATCGGCACGGCGCTGCTTACGCTGCTCGACGAAGCGCTCGTACTGCTCGACCGGGTCGTTGACCTCGGAATCGCCGCTGACCAGCTCGATGCCACCGATCACCGCGTCGAAGTGCTCGGCCAGCCTGGGGTCGCCAGCGTGGGCCTTTGTGATGGGGAAAGACTCAAGCGGGAAGTCGTACACGTGTGTGGGCTGATTCAAGGTTGGCTCCACGAGCTTGGAGTAGACCGCTTGTACGACCTGTGCCCAGCTGGCATCGGGATGGATCTTGCCCTCCAGCAGTGCCGCCAGCTCATCGCGATCGGCCTCGAGGAAGTCGATTCCGCAAACGCGCTGGATCTCCGCCTGCATAGTCGTGTTGCGCCACGGCTTGCCCAGGTCGATCTGCTCGCCGCCGCGTTCGATGACGGTCGTGCCGAGCACGCGCTGGGCGACATAGGCGACCATCTCTTCGGTGAAGCGCGCCACGTCGGTGTGATCGGAATAGCTCATCAGCCACTCGAGCATCGTGAACTCGGGGCTGTGCCTGTAGGAGATGCCCTCGTTGCGGAAGCACTTGCCGAGGTCATACACGTTCTCCAAGCCCCCGATCAAGCAGCGGTTGAGATAGAGCTCGACCGAGATCCTCAGCGACATCTCCTGGTCGAGAGCGTTGTGATGAGTGAGAAACGGTCGTGCCGATGCTCCACCGGCTAGTGCTTGCAGCACGGGCGTTTCGACCTCGATGAAACCACGCTCGGCCATGAATGCGCGCAGGGCGTCGATCGTCTTGGAGCGCGTCACGAACAGCTGACGGGTGGACTCGTTCGCGAGCAGGTCCAGCTCGCGGTAGCGATAGCGCGTGCCAGTGTCACCGAGTCCGTGGTACTTGGCCGGCGGCGGCCGCAATGCCTTGGTGAGCAACGCGCAGTGGTGCACGCTCAGGGCCAGCTGCCCACGCTGAGTGACATAGATGGGGCCCTCGGCTTCCACGATGTCACCGACGTCGAGATCCACCGTGCGCTCGTATGCCTCCTCGCCCAGCGTGTCGTGGCGCACAGCCAACTGGATCTCGCCGGAGAAGTCGCGCAGATCGATGAACGTGGTCTTGCCGTGCCCGCGCCTTGAGATCACGCGTCCGGCGAGGCGATAGGAGAAGCTTGAATGCTCGCCGGCCTCAAGCTCGGATGGATCATGGGCGGCGTGCAACTTCGCGATCTCAGTGCGCTCCGCTCTCGGTACGTGGGGGAAGGGCTCTATACCCTGCTCGCGCAGGCGCTCGGCCTTGGCAAGCCGTTCGTGTGTGACGGAATCGTCGAGCGCGTTATCGAACATCTGAGATCACTAGGAGAAGGTACCAGTGGGGCCTCTGTGCCCGGCACTTTCCCCGAAAAGCTCGCTTGTGTTTTCACAGTGGTGTTTCTGTAGGCGAGCTTGGATGATGGGCTCGTGCGTCATACAAAAGACAGCGAGATCGATGAGCAGGTGCGCGCGTTTGGCGAGAACATGCGCGCGGCACGCCTGAGTGCCGGCTTCTCCCAGGTCGCGCTCTCAGAGGCGACGCGGCTCGATCGTGCGGCAATCAGCTTTCTGGAGCGAGCTGAGCGAGCACCGGACCTCTCCACGCTTGTGCGTGTCGCCCGCGCGCTTGCAAAGACGCCTGCCGAGTTGCTTGACGGGGTTGGTCTGCAACCGGCGCCCGCAGACGCTCTTTCGGACAGGGTGGAGTTGCCTCTGGAGCCCGGCTTGCGCTTCGGTGCGAATTTGCGCGCAGCACGCGCTAGGGCCGGACTCTCACAGGAGGTGCTCGCCTATGAGGCGGTGGTCGACAGGGCGGCAATTAGCGTGTATGAGCGCGGACGGCGCGAACCCAATCTGCGTACGGTGCTCAAGCTGGCGCGTGCGCTTGGACTCAGTCCGGTAGTGCTGCTCCACGGGGTCGCTTAGCCTCTTCTCTTGGGCAACGAATTAGCCTCCTCGCCTGGGCAACGAGCGACTTAGAAGCTCAGCTCGGTGGCGCGGATCGCCGCACGGGTTGGCTGGTAGAGGTCGTCTTGGCTTTGGGCCAGGCCGTCGATCAGTAGGACCTCAATGGCGGCTTCGATCTCGTCTACATCTGCGGGGTTGGCCGGATTGCGCTCACAAGCACTTGCGAGTTGGGCGATTGTCATGCCTTTGCCCGCGGTTGATACGAGCGTGTGGAGCACTACGGCCGCCAGTGGATCGGGATCTGACGGCCTCCCCGATTGTTGTTGTGTTTTCGCCACATGTTGAAATTACACGACAGATCGGTTGGCCGCAGCCGGAGTCCCACAGCCTTCGAGGCGACGGTTTCCTTGTCAATGCTCCGAATCTTGTGTCGCAGGCGCTGTTCAGGGCTCAAGCAAGGTGGGCGAAATGCCGAAGGGGCTAGCGAGGACAACCCACTACTCGTGATGATCCGCACATTCTTTTCCCGGCTGAAACAGGCGGCCCTACGAGCCGAAGGGATGACTCGTGCGCCGGCGAGGGGACGATCGACGCTCGAGCCTTCCATAAGGAGCCTGTCGAGGGTGGGCTCGGAGGCGGGAGACACCTTGATCGAGGTGGTCATCAGCGCGGCACTGATCTCGATGGTCGTGGTCGCGGTGCTGTTCGGACTAAACAGCACCAACCGAGCCACGTCCTCCAGTCGGGCGCGCTCCCAGGCCGATGTGCTTGCCCAGCAAGACGAGGAGCGGCTGCGCAGCGAACCGATACGCAAGATCGGCGAAATAGAACGCAAAGAAACAAAGACGTTGGGCGCGACCACGTACACGATCACGACCACCTCCAAGTACATCGCGGACGCCACCAGCACCGCCAGCTGTACTTCGAGCGCGGCCAAAGCCGACTACCTGAAGACCATATCCACAGTTACTTGGCCGTCGATGGGACCGAGTGGGGGCGTCGTCGAGACCGGGGTCATAGCCCCCCCGCCGACTCTGCCTTGATCGTTCAGGTCGAGGAATCCGGTACGCCACTAGCCGGTGCCACGGTCGTCGCCAGCGGCCCTGCGCCTTCGGTGAGTAAATACGAACTTGAAACATCAGCCAACGGCTGCGCGATCCTTGCGCTCGCGCCCGGAGAATACGGCATCAACGTCAGCAAGACCGGCTATGTCGACCCCAACGGCTACCTGAACACAAGCGAAGACGCGAGCGTGACGCAGTCCGTCTACCTCCCGGCGGAGACCACTTCGAAGGAGGGCTACAACCTCGGGCTAGCCGGCAAGTTCAAGGTTAGCTTCACCGATGCCGGGGAACCGACTCCTACGCCAGAAGGGGACTCGTTCGCCGTCTACAACACCGGGATGGCGTCCTATCGGACGTTTCCAGAACCTTCGACAATAGGAACCTACAAAGCGACGATCGAAACCCCAAGCACCGTCTTCCCATTTACCACCAACTACACGGTGTACGCCGGAACTTGCGAAGCGGACCTGCCGACGAGGAACGGCCAAAGCTCCAACCCGGAAGTTCTCGTCGCGCCGGGCAAACTCGCCGAAGTCACTGTGCCGCTGGCCCCCGTGAAGATAAAGCTGATGAGCGGCACCGCCGCCGGCGCATCGACCGAAGGCTCACTTGTAACGACGGGCAGTGGCAATACAACCGATACGGGTTGTAACGCAAAGCGGGTATTTACGAGCACGCCTCTCGGGGCTCTACCAAAGCCCGGGCTGCCCTACGGCAACTACTCGATGTGTGTGGCTAGCGGCGGGAGAAAGTGGCAAGGCGAATTCTCCAACAACACCCCTACTGGCCCATCGACGACCTGGACCAACGGCGGCACTAGCGGGGGCATCGCCACCGTCTACTTGGGTACCAGTCCAAGCGGCGTCCCAAGCGGCACCGAATCCGGATCGTGTCCATGAGCTCTCTCCGTACTTCCTTGAGAAGGTTGCGCGACGAGCGCGGCTTGACTTTGATCGAGCTCTTGGTTGCGATGTCGCTGGGGATCATCGTCACGGGTATCGCCTTCTCGCTGCTCAACTTCACCACGGCGGATGTCACACGCATCAGTGAACGGGTGCAGGTCGATCAGACGGGACGTGTGGCGCTTGAGAAGATCATGTTGGCGCTGCATTCCTCCTGTGTGGTTGCCAAAGCGGAACCTATAAGGTCGGGCAGCAACGAAAAGACGCTGCGGTTCGTGAGCGAAGTGAGCGCCCAAAACGCTCACGGTGAACCGTCTGCCTCTCTTCCAACGATCAGGCTGCACGAAATCGTCTATACGCCCGCTTCTGGTAAAACGGAAGGCACCTTCACCGAAAATTCGTGGCCAAGCACGGGTGTCCCGCCGAAATACGAATTCAACGAAAAAGAAGCAACCAAACGCAAGCTGCTCACCGGCGTAAAGCAAATCGAAAACGAAAAAAAAGAACTTATCCCGGTCTTCCGTTATTACCGTTACTACAAGACGACTGATGCCAAACCGGTGCTTGGCGAATTGAACCCCACCGAATATGTCCTCAACAGTAAAGCGTCGGCATCGGTCCAGAAGGAAGAAGCCGCCCAGATCGCCAAGGTGACAGTCGGATTCAAGCTCGTACCCGAAGGCAAAGAAAACAAAGAAAACACCACGCTGGGCAACGGTCGTCCAGTAATACTCGAAGACTCGGCGATCCTGCGCCTGTCCCCCTCCTCTGAAGAATCTGGCAACCTACCATGCGCCGAATTGTGATGAGTACATTTACCGACATGCTACGCAGATCCCTGGTGGCGCTTCGCCGCCAGGACGGAATCACGATGATGGTTGCGATCGGCGTCATGTTCGTGACCTCACTGTTGCTCGTAGCGACTTTCACGGCCGCCAATGGCGAGATTCATCTGAGTAGCACCGATACGGCCCAGAAGAAGGCGTACTACGCGGCTCTGGCCGGGATCGAGAACTATGAGAACCACCTCACCGAGGATGGCAATTACCTGACCTATTGCACGAATCCGCCGGTGGCGAATACGGCACTAAATCAGGTCGGGGAAACGACTCATCGCGCTGTTATCAAGGACGAAGAAGGCAAATCTCTCAACGAGGAATACGCTATTCAGCTGTTGCCGGCCGAAAGCGCGCCGGAAAATGATCGCAA
Organism: uncultured Solirubrobacterales bacterium; assembly: GCA_963746645.1. GTDB lineage: Bacteria > Actinomycetota > Thermoleophilia > Solirubrobacterales > Solirubrobacteraceae > Palsa-744. Next base: position 875,928 of record CAVVBQ010000005.1, on the reverse strand, counting down.
GTGCGACCCCAACAATCTGGTCGCGACGATGCTCGAAGAGAAGTCACCTGGGGCGGTAGGGACATTCCGCATCGAGTCGACCGGCTACTCCGGGAACGCAAAGCGTACGCTCGTCGCGAACTTCCGCAACGCCAACTTCGTCAGCTTCGTTTGGTACACGAAGTACGAAACTGGTGATCCGGCGATCTATGGCGAACCGCTCAAAGAAAAACTGCCCGCCACCTACTACACGGAATGCTCCAAGTTCTACGGAGAACGTCCGGCGGACGGGGGAACCCCGCGTCGCTGCATCAACAACTTCTTCATCAATGGCGAATCCGTTAACGGGCCGATGCACACGGAGGACCATGCGGGCGTGTGCGGCTCTCCGGTCTTCGGGCGCAGCGAAAACGACCGCATCGAATTCGGACACGCCGTCGGAAAACCAGAAGACGAAGGCTACTCAAACGAGGGGTTGAGTTGCGGCGGATTGACACCAGTGTTCAAGGGCAAGCACGTATTGCCCAAGGAAGTCGTCTCGATCGAGCCGCCCCCAGGCGATGAAGAACTGAAGCACATCGTCGAACCAGCCTACGAATACGAAGGCAAGACGGAAATCATTCTTGAAGGCGGCACGATGACGGTCAAGAACCACGGAACTACTTCGGTTAGTGTGGCTTATCCACCCAACGGGGTGATCTACGTCAAGCAGGAAGCCTGCCCTGAAGCGTATTCCCCGTACGGACCAAAGCCAAAGTACACGGAAGACACGAAGTGCGGTAATGCATATGTTCGCGGTGAATACACCAGTTCGCTCACTATCGCCTCCGAAAACGACATCGTCATCAACGGCAACGTCACAACTCCTACAACGAGCGGAGTGCCGAACAGCAATGCCTTGCTTGGCCTGATCGCGAACAACTTTGTCCGCATCTACCATCCAGTGGTGGAAACATACGAAGGGTCTGGCACCAAAAAAGAAACTTGCAAAACGAACGGACAGAAAGAAGTCGAGAAATACAACTCGTCTTTGAAACTGTGTGAATACACCGACAACGCGGCCGAATGCGATGCTCCTAACGCCTCGTCGGATCTAAAAAACCCAACAATCTTTGCTGCGATGCTGGCCGTCAAACACGCGGTGATTGTTGACAACTACATCTGTGGTACAGCGACGCTCGAAAACCTCAACGTCTACGGGGCCGTCGCAGGCCTCTACACCAACGGTTTCACGGGCCAGTTCTCGGGATCATCGATCATTCACGGCTACCCCTACAACGCCAACTACGACGATCGCCTGCAGGTCGAGGAGCCGCCTCACTTCCTCAACCCGATCGAGGCTTCCTGGTACGTGCAGCGTGAGACGCTCGCGCCCAGTCCCTAGCGCTACTGATTCAATGCGAGCACTTCAAGCAAGGTGTTCCACTCGCTCTGGCCGCGCGAGAATTCGAGTTCGCTAAACCTGGTGGCGAGGTGTTCAACCCGGGCCGCAAGCCCCTTGTCTGAGGCTTGCTCGAACGGGGCGAGCAGTCGTCGCGGGACTTCATTGACTTCGATCGCTTCCACGTGGCGGTCGAACCGCTCGGTGGTGGCGGGAGGGACGCCGAAGCCGGCCGAGGTCCAAGCGCGCACATCCGCGCACAGATCCGGCACTTCGAGCGCGACCATTTCTTGCAGCCCGGTTGTGTACTTGCGCACGCTGTGCGCGATCGTGGGGTTGCTCCATCTGAGCGAGCTCACCGCTTTGGCGAACCGCTTCAGGGCGGCGCCGTTCGTGTGGTAGCCGGTCGCCCACAGCGCGCCGACGGCCTCCTGGCTCAGCTTCTGCTCAGCTTCGCTCTGTGGAGAGCCGGCACCGACGTGGGGGCATTCCGCGTGGAGCTTCATGTCGAGCTTGCGGATGTTGGTTTCGACCGATCTCCATTTGGTCACGACCGCGTGAAGCGCGGTATAGCCCGCCTCGAGGTAGGCATGCGTTGAGGTCACATCTCGCGGCGTCGCGGCTGCTCCCGCGGGCGCAAGCCCGAAGGTAAGCACGACCGCAACTATCGCCAGACGTCCCAACATCCCGCTCCAGGGTAGCCTGGAGCGCTGTGGCTTCGTCGCACACGTAAGCGGGGGACCGAGGAATCGAACCTCGAGCAAGGGTTTTGGAGACCCCCATGTTACCGTTACACCAGTCCCCCAAAAGGACCGATTTGCAGGCCATTTTGGTCTTGCGACGCGCGCTTCGGGAGCGTCGCACGCTCAATCTTAGGCGAGTCGCGGCGTGAGAGATGTCGCGTTTCTTGACGGAGGCCCGAAAACGCCTGTTTCTGAGACGGCGCTCCTATCGTGGGCATCATGCTGAGCACGATCGCCGACGGCTTCAAGGACGCCTTCCTCATGGCTTGGGCGGTGTGGTGGGCCTTGGTGCTTGGCTTCGCGATCTCCGCGATTGTTCAGGCTTGGGTCCCGCGTGAGCGGATCGTAAGGGCGCTCGGCGGTTCCGGGGCAAGGCCAGTGGCCATTGCGACTGGCCTTGGCGCCGCCTCCTCGTCCTGCTCCTATGCAGCCATCGCAATCGCCAAGAGCCTCTTCCAAAAGGGGTCTTCAGCGGCATCCGCCCTGGCCTTCCAGTTCGCCTCCACCAATCTGGTCGTCGAGCTCGGCATCGTCATCTGGATCCTGCTCGGCTGGCAGTTCACCTTGGCCGAGTTCATCGGTGGCTTGATCCTGATCGTGCTCACAACGCTGCTCTTGCGTGCCTTCATCTCAAAGCGCCTGGAGGAGCAGGCGCGCGAACATGCCCTGCAGGCCGACTCCGGCCACCAACACCACTCGGCTGGCGCTCATATGTCCATCCGTGAGCGACTCACATCTGCCTCCTCATGGTCAGACGTGGCCCACAACTTCCGCAACGACTGGGCCATGCTCTACAAGGAGATCGCGCTCGGCTTCCTGCTGGCGGGCTTCATCGGCCAGCTCCCCAACAGCTTCTTCAATGCCCTCTTCATCACTCACGCTCCGCCCATCGTCAAGCTGATCGAGAACGCCTTGGTGGGGCCTTTGATCGCGATTCTCAGCTTCGTCTGCTCGGTCGGCAACATCCCTTTGGCTGCCGTCCTGTGGTCCGGGGGAATCGGCTTCGCCGGTGTTCTTTCATTCATCTTCGCCGACCTGATCGTCCTACCGATCATCCTCATCTATCGCAAGTACTACGGCGGTCCCTTCGCCACGCGGATCGTCGTGCTCATGTTCGTCACGATCGTGATTGCTGCGCTCCTAGTCGACGGCCTGTTCAGCGCCTTCGGCCTGATTCCGCATGTACATCCCACACGCGCGGACATCTTCGGCAAAATCACGCTCAACTACAAGCTATTCACAAACGTTCTCGGCGTCGCCGTGTTCGCATCCTTGTTCGCTTTGACGATGCGTCGTGGCGCAACCGATCCCGTATGCGGTATGAAGGTCGACAAGAGCCGTGCGATCCGCTTGGACCGAGACGGCAAGACCCTCTACTTCTGCAGCGACCACTGTGCCCAGGTAGCTGTCGGTGACGAGCATGCAGAGAGCGTTTTGACGACATGAGCACGAGCCAGCCAATAACCCCCCCCCCCCCCCCCCGGCCGGAAACATGCAAAGAGAGTCCTAAAAGCCATGAGCACGAACCATCCCTCCCCATCCCTAAAGCAGCGTCCTGCCTGGGCCGAGCTGACCAACCATCACCAAGCAATCGAAAGCACACACCTGCGCGAGCTGTTCGCGGCCGACCCCCTTCGCGGTGAGCGGCTCACGGCCGACGGCGCCGGTCTCTACCTCGATTACTCCAAGCACCGAATCACAGACGACACGCTCTCACTGCTCTTTGCCTTGGCTGAGCAGTCCGGGCTTGCCGAGCGCACGGCCGCGATGTTCGCCGGCGAGCGCATCAACGTTTCTGAGGATCGCTCGGTCTTGCATGTGGCTCTACGCATGCCTCGCTCCGCCTCGCTCCTACTCGACGGGGTCGATGTGGTGCAGGAAGTGCACTCCGTGCTCGACCGCATGGCTCACTTCAGCGAGCAAGTTCGCTCCGGTGTGTGGACAGGCCACACCGGTAAGCCGATCCGCAACGTCGTCAACATCGGGATCGGGGGCTCCGACCTCGGACCGGTCATGGCCTACGAGGCATTGCGCCATTACAGCGCCCGCGAGCTCACCTTCCGCTTCGTCTCCAACGTCGATGCCACTGATTTCGTCGAGGCCACGCGTGACCTTGACCCAGCCGAGACTCTGTTCATCGTCTCCTCCAAGACTTTCACCACGCTCGAGACGATGACCAACGCGCGCTCTGCTCGTGCTTGGTCGCTCGCCGCCTTGGGGGACGAGGAGGCCGTGGCCAAGCACTTCGTCGCGGTCTCCACCAACGCCGCCGCCGTGTCCGAGTTCGGTATCGACACATCCAACATGTTCGGCTTCTGGGACTGGGTCGGCGGGCGCTACTCGATGGACTCGGCGATCGGTCTCTCCACGATGCTCGCGATCGGCCCCGAGCGCTTCCACGAGTTGCTCGCCGGCTTCCATGCCATGGACGAGCACTTCCGCACCACACCCTACGAACGCAACCTACCTGTCTTGATGGGCTTGCTAGCGGTCTGGTACTCCAACTTCTTCGCTGTCCAAACCGTCGGTGTGATGCCTTACTCCCAGTATCTCTCGCGCTTTCCTGCCTACTTGCAACAGCTGGCGATGGAGTCAAACGGCAAGCACGTCACGCTCGCCGGCCTTCCGGTCGATTTCGACACGGGCGCGATCTACTGGGGCGAGCCGGGTACCAATGGCCAGCATTCCTTCTATCAGCTGATCCATCAGGGCACGAGGCTGATTCCAGTGGACTTTATTGGCTTCGCCCGCCCGCTCAATCCTTTGCGCAACCATCATGACCTACTCACCTCCAACGTCTTCGCCCAAGCCGAGGCGCTGGCGTTCGGGCGGACAGAGGAGGAGGTTCGCGCCGAGGGTACCCCCGAGGCCGTCATACCCCACCGCGTTATGCAAGGCAACAGGCCCACGAGCGTGCTGTTCGCCGAGCAGCTCACCCCTCGGGTGCTCGGATCGCTTGTTGCCCTCTACGAGCACAGCGTCTTCACCCAAGGAGTCATCTGGGGCATCGACTCCTTCGACCAGTGGGGTGTCGAGCTCGGCAAGGCGCTTGCCCAGCGCATCATCCCCGAGCTCGAAAGCGACGCCGAGCCCGAGCTTCACCACGACAGCTCCACCAATGCACTCATCCGCCGCTACCGTTCCATGCGCGGCACATGAGTTCCATGCGCACATGAGCACCGATCATCCTATGAACACCGATCGCACACCTACCGCATGAACACTGCCGACATTCCGATCGAGATCCTGCCGGACGACACCTCTTTGGCCTTGCGCGCCGCCGAGCTGGTTGTAGAGCACTCACAGGTCGCGATCGCTGCCCGTGGAGCATTCACATTCGCTGTCAGTGGCGGCCACACGCCCGGCCAGATGTTCGCCGAGCTGGCGCGGCGCGGCGACTTCCCCTGGGAGCAGACCGCGATCTACCAGGTCGACGAGCGCATCGCACCCGACGGTGATCCCAATCGCAATCTCACCCTTCTCTCGGACAACTTGCCAGAGCAGGCCTTCGCTCAACTGCATCCGATGCCAGTGCAGGAGGATGATCTCGAGCGGGCGGCCAATCGCTACGCGAGTGTCCTGCCTGAGCACTTCGACCTCGTCCATCTAGGTATCGGCGCCGACGGGCACACCGCCTCACTCGTCCCGGGCGATCCCGTGCTCGAGGTCTCCGATCGCGACGTTGCTCTTACCGGGCCCTACATGGGTCTGTCTCGCATGACGGTTACCTATCCGGTTCTCGACCGCGCGCGATCCTTGCTGTGGCTCATCACCGGCTCGGAAAAGACCGATGCGCTGCGCCGTTTGCGCGAGCGTGACGTATCCATCCCGGCCGGTCGTGTCGCCGTAGATCGAGCACTCATCCTCGCCGACGCGCCAGCCGCCGGCGACTGACGCACTCGTCGGGGCGGACGGCGACTAACGTGCCCGCCGGAGCGGGGCGGTGACCGACGCACTCGCTGGAGCGCGAGGCTGTGTTCTCATGAAAGCAGTGCCCTACGCGCGCGCGTAGGGACTCGCATTTGGACAACCTATGCAGGCAGCGGCTGGGCTGACTCTTCGTGCTGGAAGTCGCTCAGCACCGCCAGCATCGACTCTGACTCGCACTCCACCATCGAAGGCCAGGACTTCGCAGGGTGCTCGTCGAGCGTCTTTAGGCCATTGCCGGTGATGATCGCCACCACTGTTGCATCGGGGTCGAGCTCACCCGACTCGGCCAACTTCCGTAGCACCGCGATCGTAGTGCCGCCCGCCGGCTCGGTCAGGATCCCCTCGGTCGCCGCGAGCAGATCGATCCCAGCGAATATCTCCTCATCGCTAGCCGATCCAGCACTGCCTTTGCGTGAGAGCACCGCATCGATCACCAAGTAGCCGTCTCCGGGAGAGCCAATCGCCAGCGAGTGAGCGATCGTCGTTGGCTTGCACGGCTCGATCTCTGGCTCACGGGCGATGATGGCATTCGCGATCGGCGAGCATCCCTCCGGCTGAGCGATGTGCATCTTGGTCGAGCTCGTCTGGGCCAAACCCACAGTCTGAAGCTCCACGAGTCCCTTGTGCAGACGCGAGGAGAGCGTCCCCCCGGCAGTTGCCGAAACGATGTGATCCGGCGCCTCCCAGCCGAGCTGCTCGACAATCTCGAAGACCATCGTCTTGGCGCCCTCGGCGTAGAACGGACGTAGCGTGATGTTCGCGAACTCCAGTCCGCTGCTCGCCGCCACCTTGCGACACTCGCGGTTGGCTTCGTCATAGTTGCCCGCCACTTGACACACCTTCGCGCCCAGTGCACGGCACACGCGAGCCTTCGTCTCCTCGAGGCGGTTGGGATAAAACACATACGGAGTGAGTCCGGCCTTGGCAGCAAGCGAGGCAACCGCCGTGCCCACATTCCCAGTCGACACGCATCCGATCTCGCTCTTGCCAAGCTCGAGGGCCCGTGCGATCGCCGTCGATACGACCCTATCCTTGTAGGACAGGCTTGGACGCTGCGTACTGTCGTCCTTCAAATACAGTTTTCTCAGGCCCAGCTTCGCCCCGAGTCGGTTGGCCGGGATCAGGGGTGTCATGCCCGAGATCTGACCTACTTCCGCTTGAGCCTTCGCCGCCCGGATCGGCAACAGCTCGGACAGTCGCCAAATGTTCTCCGGACGGTCGCCCATCGGCAGCTCACGCAAGCGCGTCCTCGCGAGCTCGTAGTCGTAGGCCACGTCCAAGCACTTCCCGCACGTCGGGCAGAACGCCTCGGTGTCGGTGATGGGACGTTTCACCTCACATCTCTTGCACACCAGTTCGGTCGCACACGAACGCGTTGTCTCGTTCTCCTGCGCGCGCCCTATAGCGGTGCTCATCGGGTCTCACCCCTTCGTTTTCGGGTTGGTTGACTGCGGCTTGCACTCTTCATCGTGGCACAAGCTCCCCCGCTGGCCACGTCGCATCGATCGCACTCTCGGCTCCGGTCGATGCGACCAGCAGCTCCTCCGCCGCGTGAGGAGCGAAAGGCATCAGCACGCGAGCCAGTATTCGCAGTGCAGCTACCAACGCCTCCTGGTCCTCCGCGCACAGGCTCCCACGCTTGGCATTCACACGCTTCTCGTAGTCCCTGATGCGGTCGAACAGGCGCATCACGTTGCGCACGGCACTGTGCATCTCGAGCTCGCGTGTGTCCTGCGTGATCTTCTCCACGGCGGTCTCACACCATTGCTCCAGGCGCTTGCGCAAGTGCTCAGTCTTGTCCGGCCCCATCTCTGGCTGGTCTCCTCCAAGGGGGGTGGCCGTCCCGTTCGCGTCTGTTTGCTGTGCCGCGGCCGCCGGATCGAATGAGAAGCGCGCCTGTGAGTAGTCCCACAGCTGACGTAGGAAGCGGTGACAACGCTTGACGTCGCTATCACTCCAGTTCAACGATCGTTGCGGTCGCGCCGCGTAGAGCACCGCCAGACGGATCGTGTCGGCCCCGTACTGCGCCACCAGCTCGTCCGGGTCGACCACATTGCCGAGATGCTTGCTCATCTTGCGTCCATCCCTGATCACCATCTCGTGGAACAGGCAGCCCGCGAATGGCTCACCGTCACCGAGGAACTCCAACGGGCCGATATCCCTCAGTGCCTTAGTGATGGTGCGCTGGTCGAATACAAAGTTGCCGCTGTCAGAGCCTGCCACGACGCGCTCTGAAGGCAGCCAAGCGCGCAGGTCCTCAAGCGCGAGAATGTGCTCCAAGCTTTGCTCGCGCTCCTTCGGCGGAACGCACACGGGCACCCACAGCCACAGTGCGTCGAAGTGACAGTCAAGCGTGTCGGTCTCGCGTCTCGCCGCGCCCCCGCATGTGGGACAGCTGACCTGCACGAAGTCCTCCCGCTCGGCCAGCGGATTGCCGGTTCCGGTCGGCGTCAAGTCGCGGGGCAGGATCACCGGCAACTGCTGCTTGGGGATCGGCACGGTCCCACACGTCTCGCAGTAAACGATCGGGATCGGCGTGCCCCACGAACGTTGCCTTGAGATCGTGAAGTCATTCGCCCTGTAGCGCACGGCCTCCCGCACCTCCACGTTCGGTACCCCAGCGGATGGCTCTCCTTCAGAAATCTCCTCAGGCGTGTCCTTGGGTGCGCCAAACAAGCGCTCGGCGATCACGGCGTCGGTGCGATCGTGCTCGGGAATGCCGAGTACGGCGGTCGCGCCGAAGCGTCCATCGACCATCGGCGAGACGATCACCTTCAGCGGCTCGCCGCCGGTGGGGGAGGGAAGCGTGCGGCCCGTGTCGACCAGTGGCATCGCCTCCGCGTCACGAGCGCCGCGGTCGAGCCCACCCGAGCGCAGCTCCTCCAAGCGCTCAGCTACCTCGGCGCCGTCTGCCCACCGCTCGATCTCGGGATGCTTGGGTGAGATCGCCACGAAACGAGCCAGTCCAAGCGCGTCCGAGTGAGGGGTGAAAACAGTCAAGGACTGTCCGTCCTCTCCCTTCAGGTCAAGCTCGATCCCATCGACCCGACCCAATACGAAGCGCTGGGAGGCAAGGGCGTTCTCGTCCCAGATCCCACTCGCGCTCAGCTCCTCCAGGCGCCTGTCGTTCTCCTCGACATACGTGCTGATTCGCAGGTACCACTGTGGACGTTGGATCAAGCGCACGGGGTTGTGGCAGCGCCAGCACATTCCGTTCTCGACCTGAATCGTCGCGAGCGTCGTCTGGCATGTATCGCACCAATCCACGCTCCCGCTACCTCTGTACACGAGCCCGGCCTCCAAAAGAGTTAGGAACAGCCACTGTGACCAGCGGTACATAATGGCGTCGGAGCTCATGAATGTGCGCTCCCAATCGAAGGAGAAGCCCAATCGTCGAAGCTGGCCGATCATGTGCTGAGCGCAACGCTCCACCCATGCGCTCGGGGGCTCTTTGCCGGCGATCGCCCCGAGCTCGGCGGGCAGCCCGAAGGAGTCAAAGCCGAACGCGAACAGCACGTCCTCGCCTTGCGCCCTGCAGAAGCGGGCATAGGCATCCCCAATCGAATAGCTGCGCACGTGCCCGATGTGAATATTTCCCGACGTGAACGGAGCCGATGGCTTTATGTACTTGTGCGGCCGGTCCTCTGCGATCTCGGGAGTCCTGAAAGCGTCTCGCTCGCGCCATGCGTCCTGGCGGCGAGTCTCGATCGCGTGCGGGTCATAGCTGGGGATAGCGCCCTGGCTCATTCGATCGAGCATACCCAAGCGGATAAGCCTGCAGGTTGCGGGATGGGGGAGATTCGATCGAGCATACCCAAGCGGATAAGCCTGCAGGTTGCGGGATGGGGGAGGGCTGAATCACTCGCTACGACGGGGGGCGCTGATATGCTCGAAAGCACTTGGATCGTGTCTCTCACAAGGCCATCCTGGCCCGCCGCCAGACCCCTCTCGACCCTGCTTTGCGCGGGGTCGTTTCATCCGCCGCGACTGCAAGGATTCTTCGATGGAAGTAGAGATTGGACGCGGCAAGCAAGCTCGCCGCGCATACGGCTTCGACGACATCGCGATTGTGCCCTCTCGGCGCACCCGCGATCCCGACGACATAGACATTTCCTGGAAGCTTGGTCCCTACCAGTTCGAGCTGCCCATGATGGCCTCGGCGATGGACGGCGTCGTCTCGCCGCAGACCGCTGCGATCGTTGGCCGGCTCGGTGGCCTGGCGGTACTCAACCTGGAGGGGATCTTCACGCGCTACGAGGACGCTGATGAGCAACTCGAGCGCATCGCCAAGCTGCCGAAGGACGTTGCCACGCGCGAGATGCAGGAGATCTACTCCCAGCCGGTCATCCCCGAGCTGATCGCTCAGCGGATTCGCGAGATCAAGGAGCAGAAGGTGGTCGTGGCTGCCTCCTTGACGCCCCAGCGCGTGCTCGACTATCACGAGCTGGCGCTCGAGGCGGGCTTGGATGTGCTCGTGATCCAGGGCACCGTCGTGTCCGGGGAACATGTATCCACCGTCTCTGAGCCTTTGAACCTCAAGGAGTTCATCCCCTCGCTCGACGTGCCGGTGGTGGTCGGCGGGTGCGCCTCCTACCAGACAGGTCTTCACTTGATGCGTACAGGCGCCGCCGGCGTGCTCGTCGGGGTAGGCCCCGGCGCCGCCTGCACCACGCGCGGAGTGCTTGGGATCGGCGTGCCACAAGCCACGGCCATCGCCGACGTGGCTCATGCCCGTTCGACCCACATGCTCGAGACCGGCGAGTACTGCCAAGTGATCGCCGATGGCGGCATGCGCAACGGAGGTGACGTCTCCAAGGCGATCGCGCTCGGCGCCGACGCCGTCATGATCGGATCCCCGCTTGCCCGCGCTCACGAAGCGCCCGGCAGAGGCTTTCACTGGGGCATGGCCACCTTCCACCCGACTTTGCCCCGCGGAGCTCGCGTGGCAACAACACGCAATGGCACGCTCGAGGAGATACTCGTCGGCCCAGCGCGTGAGAACGATGGCACCTTCAACCTGTTCGGAGGCCTGCGTACCTCGATGGCCACCTGCGGGCACAAGGACCTCGCCGAGTTCAATCGCGCCGAGGTCGTAATAGCGCCGTCCTTGCAAACAGAGGGCAAGCAGCTCCAGCGCGATCAGTCCGTGGGCATGGGTTCCAACGGGAAGGCTGCCGAGCTCGTAAATGATTGATGCCGCTGTCACAGCCCCAGCGCCGCCCCCGGAGGCGTCGGATGGGGTAGGGGCGGCTCGCGAGGAGGTCGTCGTCCTTGACTATGGCGGTCAATACTCCCAGTTGATCGCTCGCCGCATTCGCGACTGTGGCGTCTTCTCGGAGCTGTTGCCCCATCACGTGGGCTTGGAGGAGGTCGCTAAGCGCAAACCGCGAGGAATCGTTCTCTCTGGAGGGCCCGCCTCCGTCTATGCGTCCGGAGCGCCCCCCTTGGAGCGGGACTTGCTGGACCTGGGCGTGCCGGTGCTTGGTATTTGCTACGGCATGCAGCTCTTGGTCCACGAGCTCGGTGGGCGCGTTGAGCAAGCTGACGTAGGTGAGTTCGGGCGCTCGGACCTCACCGTCTCAGAGCCAGGGGTCCTACTCGCCGGGATGCCCAAACAGCAGACATGCTGGATGTCCCACCGCGACACCGTCTTCGAGGCGCCGGCCGGATTCACCGCACTTGCTTCCTCCACAGCCTCGCCCGTCGCTGCCGTCGAGGATCGTGAGCGAGGGATCTACGGGATCCAGTTTCATCCTGAGGTCGTCCACACTCCCTATGGGCAGGAGATCCTCACCCGTTTTCTCACTGAGATATGCGGGTGTGAGCGCACCTGGTCGGCGGCGTCGATCGCGGAAGACCAGATCGCGCGAATCCGCAAGCAGGTGGGGGACGGACACGTCGTTTGTGGACTCTCCGGGGGAGTCGACTCCTCCGTGGCAGCGTTGCTCGTGCATCGCGCGATCGGCGACCAGCTCACCTGTGTGTTTGTAGACCACGGCCTCATGCGCAAGGACGAGGGCGAGCAGGTCATCAGCGCTTTCCGGGACACCTTCAAGGTGCCCTTGGTGGCCGTCGACGCCGAGCAGCGCTTCCTCGAGAAGCTCAAAGGAGTCACCGAGCCTGAGGCCAAGCGCAAGGCCATTGGAGCCGAGTTCATCAGGGTTTTCGAGGAGGAGGCCTCCAAGATCTCCGAGACGAGCCCTGCTCGCTATCTGGTGCAAGGGACGCTCTACTCCGACGTGATCGAGTCCGGCGGAGGCACCGGCGCGGCCACGATCAAGTCCCATCACAACGTCGGCGGCCTGCCCGAGGACATGCAGTTCGAGCTCGTCGAGCCCCTGCGAGCCCTCTTCAAGGATGAGGTGCGCGCCGTGGGCGCCGAGCTCGGGCTTCCCGAGCGCTTGGTCTGGCGCCAGCCCTTCCCAGGCCCAGGGCTTGCGATCAGGGTTGTGGGCGGCGAAGCCACAAAGGAGCGTCTCGACGTGCTGCGCGAGGCCGACCACATCCTCCAAGAGGAGATTCGCAAGGCTGGGCTCTATCGCGAGCTGTGGCAGTCCTTCTGTGTCCTGCCCGACGTACGTACCGTCGGTGTCCAAGGCGACGAGCGTACCTATGGCTACGTAGTGGTCATTCGCGCGGTCACCTCTGATGACGCCATGACAGCCGACTGGGCGCGCTTGCCGTACGACCTCTTGGAGACGATTGCCTCGCGCATGATCAACGAGTTGCGCGAGGTCAACCGGGTGGTTTTGGACATAACCAGCAAGCCGCCAGGAACAATCGAGTGGGAGTAGCTATCATTCGCGCTCGCGCCGCGCGCTGAGTTCGCGTGGCCTTTTTTACGTCATGAAGACCTACGTCGCCAAGCCCACAGACCGCGAGCGCAACTGGCTCGTCGTTGACGCCAACGGCAAGACGCTCGGGCGTCTCGCCACGCAGATAGCCGATGCCTTGCGTGGTAAGCGCAAGCCCGAGTACACGCCCCACATAGATACGGGCGACTTCGTCGTGGTGATCAACGCCGAGAAGATCTCGGTCACCGGCAAAAAGCGTCAAGACAAGCGCTACTACCGTCACTCCGGCTACCCAGGAGGACTGCGCTCTCGTACCTTCGAGGAAATGATCGCGCGCCGTCCCGAGGAGATCATCAGGCTCGCCGTCAAGGGGATGCTGCCGCGCAACCGCTTGGCGCGCAGGCAGATCACCAAGCTGAAGGTCTATGCCGGCCCAGAGCATCCCCACGTCGCACAGAAACCACAACCGATGGAGATCGAGGCCTGATGGCTGACGAGACGAAGCCAGACAGCCCCGAGCAGCCCGAGGAGACCATCACCAAAGCGCCAGTCGAGACCTCCGCGGAGGCCACCGAGGAGCAGCTTGTCGAGGAGGCAACGGTCGAGGCCGCTGAGGAGTTGGTCGTGGAGGCGGAGGTTGAGGCCATCGTGGAGGCCGTAGCCGAGGAGCTCGTCGAGGAGGCAGTTGTTGAGGCCGTCGTAGAGGAGGCCATCGTCGAGGAGATCGCCGCCGAGGTCGTGGCCGATGCGGAGGCGGAGGCCGACACGGAGGAGGTCGAGGAGGAGCCCACTCCACGTGTCAAGCCGAGCGTGCCCGGCGCCCATCTTGAAGTCGACATCGTCCCCGAGGGTGTCGATCCGCTCGCACCTGAGCGTCCCGAGGATCCCTACGCGATCGACGACGATGAGGAGCCCAAGTCCGAGGAGGAGAGCGACGCAGGTCAGCTGGCAGAGCCGATCTCCACGGCCGCGATCGACTTGGCCGCCGGCGCTCGCTACAAGGCGACCGGTAAGCGCAAGACAGCGATCGCCCGCGTTGTACTGCGCCCCGGCAGTGGTACCTATCTCGTCAATGGTCGCGCCCTAGACGAGCACTTTCCGCGCATCACGCTTCAACGCAACATCCGACAGCCACTGGAGACGGTCGGCTATCAGGAGCGCATGGACGTCGTCGCCCGCCTGCACGGTGGCGGCATCTCCGCCCAAGCCGGTGCATTGCGTCATGGCATATCGCGTGCCTTGCTCGAGGCCGACCCGAACTTGCGTGGTGAGCTCAAGCGCCGAGGCTTCCTAACGCGTGACTCGCGGGCCAAGGAGCGCAAGAAGGCCGGTCTGAAGAAGGCCCGTAAGCGGCCGCAGTTCTCCAAGCGCTGATTCCACCCATGGCCAGGCTGTTCGGGACCGATGGGGTCCGTGGCGTCGCCGGCGAGTTGTTGAGTGCCGAGTTGGCGCTCGCGCTGGGCAAGGCAGGTGCGGGACACGCCCATGCGGAGCGTCCGCGGGTCCTGATCGTGCGCGATACGCGCGAGTCCGGCGAGATGTTGCAGGCTGCGCTGGCTGCCGGTGTAAGCGCAGCCGGAGGAGAAGCCTTGCTTGGTGGAGTCTTGCCGACACCAGCGGCGCCATTGCTTATCAAGCGCTACGGCTTCGATTTGGCCGTCGTGATCTCCGCTTCACATAATCCCTACCAGGACAACGGCGTCAAGTTCTTCGCGGCCGACGGCTTCAAGCTCTCCGACGAGGACGAGATCGAGATCGAACGAGAACTGGGCCTCCAAGGCTCCTCCGGTGTTCAACCTGCCGTCGGCATCCCCTCAAGCGCTCATCTAAACGCCCGCTCCGCCAGTCCAATTGGACGGGTGCGTGAGCTTAGGGGCACCCACGAGGACTACTTGCGTGAGCTGGAGACGCGCTTCGCTGAGCTGCGCCTCGACGGCTTGGACCTACTGATCGACTGCGCCAATGGTGCCACCTACAAGGTCGCACCCGAGATCTTCAGACGTCTGGGCGCCAACGTCACCACCATCGCTGCCACGCCCGACGGGCGCAACATCAACGAGCAATGTGGCTCTACCCACGTTGCCGCACTCGGGGAGCGGGTTCGCGCAGGCGGGCACGCGCTTGGCTTGGCCTTCGATGGTGACGGCGATCGCGTGCTAGCGGTCGATCGCACGGGTGCTGTAGTCGATGGCGATGAGCTAATCGCGCTCGCGGCCATACATCTGCGCGCCCGGGGACGTCTTGCCGGGGAGGGAGTGGTAGTGACGGTCATGACCAACTACGGCTTTCATTCGGCCATGGGCGAGGCAGGCATCGAGGTGGCGTGCACCAGCGTAGGCGACCGTTACGTGCTCGAGGAGCTGCGTCGCAGAGAGTGGGCACTCGGGGGGGAGCAATCCGGGCACATCATCGAGATGGGCTTCAACAGCACGGGCGACGGGATCGCCGGGGCCCTCCTTACGCTCGAGGCGCTTGGCGGGGGCGATCTCGCAGAACGCGACGCCATGCGGAAGTTGCCCCAGCGGCTCGTCAACGTGAGGGTGCGCGACAAGAGCGCTTTCGAAGGCGCCGAGAGTGTGGCAGAGGCTGTGCAGGCCGAGGATCGGGCGCTCTCCGGCCGAGGGCGGGTACTCGTGCGCCCCAGTGGCACCGAGCCGCTCGTGCGGGTAATGGTCGAGGCGCCCACCGACGAGGAGGCCGACGCGACCTGCTCGCGCTTGGTCGAGCTCGTGCGGCGCGAGCTGGCCTGAGAATCCGCTGATATCGTCGTCGCGATGTGCGGCATCGTCGGCTACGTGGGCAAGCGCCCCGCTCGGGAGATCCTGCTCGGCGGGCTCAAGAAGCTTGAGTACCGCGGCTATGACAGCGCGGGGATCTCGCTGATCGCCGGCGACCGTATCGAGGCGGTGCGCTCAGTGGGCAACCTCAGCGCCCTTCAGGCCAAGCTCGATGCCGGAGCGGGGGAGGGTCATGAGCAGGAGCGTGGTTCAGTGGCCGTTGCCGCGCCCGCGGCCGCCACCACAGGCATCGGTCACACCCGCTGGGCCACCCACGGTCGTGTGAGCGAGGAGAACGCACATCCCCACTATGACCCAGAGGATCGCCTGCACGTCGTTGTGAACGGGATCGTGGAGAACTACATGGCGCTCAAGGAGCGCCTGTGTGCCGAAGGCAACTTGTTCACGTCCGAGACCGATGCGGAGGTGATCGCTCATCTGATCGCAGCTCACTATGAGGGAGACCTCGCGACGGCCGTACGCAGCGCATTCAAGGAACTTGAGGGACACTTCGCGTTCGTCGCCATGAGTGCCGAGGAGCCGCACGCGCTCGTGGGTGCCCGCAAGGAGTGCCCCCTGGTCGTGGGAAGGGGGGAGGGCGAGCAATTCATCGCCTCTGCGGTTCCCGCTTTTCTTGCGCATACACGCTCAGTGCAGTACGTGGAGAACGGTGAGATCGTCGTCTTGCGGCCCGACTCGGTAACGGTCCTCAACTTGGACGGCGAGATCCTGGAGCGCCCCGTTGATGAGATCGACTGGGATGAGGACACCGCCGAGAAGGGCGGCTATGAGACATTCATGCTCAAGGAGATCCACGAACAAGCCGACGCGGTGGCCGAGACGATCGCCGACCGTGTCGCGCGTGGCGACGGAGTGGACCTCGACGAGCACGGGGCCCTCAACGAGGCGATCCTCGCGGACGTCAAGCGCATCGTGATCGTGGCCTGCGGGACCTCCTACCACGCAGGCTTGATCGGGCGCTACGCGATCGAGGAGTGGGCGCGGGTACCGGTCGAAATGGATGTGGCCTCCGAGTATCGCTATCGCAACCCGGTTGTCGGCCCTGGCGATCTCGTGGTTGGCATCTCCCAGTCGGGAGAGACCGCGGACACGCTTGCCGCGATGCGCAAGGCCCGCGAGCGCGGCGCCACAGTGCTCGCGATCACCAACGTGATGGGCTCGCAAGCCACCCGCGACGCCGACGGCGTCCTTTTCACCCGTGCGGGGCTCGAGATCGGGGTAGCGGCAACCAAGACTTTCGTGTGCCAGGTAGCCGTCATCTACCTACTAGGCCTGCGCTTGGCGGAGCTGCGTGGGACGCTCCCGTCAGAGCGCATAGCGGAGCTCGTGAGCGAGGTCAAGCGCCTGCCGCACTGCATCGATCAGGTGATCGCGGAGGTTGGCGAGCCGATCTCCCAGGTCGCCGACGAACACTGGCAAAAGGAGTTCTTCCTATACATCGGGCGGCACGTGGGCCTACCCGTCGCGCTCGAGGGCGCCCTCAAGCTCAAGGAGATCTCCTACATCGCCACAGACGCCTATGCGGCCGGTGAGATGAAGCACGGTCCGATCGCCCTGCTGGACGATTCCACGCCGGTCGTGTCGATCGCGACAGACTCTCCAGTGCTCGAGAAGATGGTCTCCAACATGCAGGAGGTGCGCGCACGCGGAGCTCACGTGATTGCGATCACCACCGCAGGCAACAGTCGGATTGCCGGACAGGTCGATGTCGCGGTTCCGGTGCCCGCTATCGACTGGATGCTCCAGCCGATGCTCGCCGTCATACCGTTGCAGATGCTGGCCTACGAGATCGCCAGGCGACGCGGGCTCAACGTGGACCAGCCACGCAACCTCGCTAAGACCGTCACTGTTGAGTAACGCTTAAGATCGCTCTTTATGGGCGATCTCCCCGACTGGTGTGAACCGCTGCTCGACGCACCGCACATGCGGGCGGTCGACAGGTGGGCGATCGAGCAGATGGGGATGCCCTCGCTCGATCTGATGGAGCGAGCAGGGGAAGGGGTCGCGCGGGCCGTCGAGCAGGTTGCTCCAGATGGTCCGGTGGCGGTGCTGTGTGGCAAAGGTAACAATGGCGGCGACGGTTTGGTCGTGGCGCGGCTGTTGAAGCAGGCTGGACGAGACGTGAAGGTCGTGTGCACCTCCTCGCCTGCCGACCTCTCCCAAGACGCACGCGCGAACTTCGAGCGCCTGTCCGGCGTGGATGTCCTCTCGATCGAGGACGCCTCGGCAGATGAGACAATCCGACGGGCCGTCGTGCTCGTGGACGCACTGCTCGGGACCGGCTTTGAAGGCAAACCCCGGGGTGCCGTCGCGGAGGCGATACAGGCCATCAACGCAGCGGACGGGCTTGTGGTGAGCGTAGATATACCCAGCGGCGTGGATGCCTCGAGTGGAGAGGTCGCAGGCGACGTGGTGAAGGCTCAGCTCACTGTCACCTTCCACTTGGCCAAGCCGGGCTTGTGGATCCATCCAGGAAAGCGCTGTGCGGGAGAGGTGCTCGCGATCGACATCGGCATTCCCCGCGGGGCTCCACTCAAGACGGATACAGGACTGATCGCTCCGAGCGTGCTCTCCACGTTGCCCGTGAGAGCGTCCAACTCGACGAAGTTCACCAGCGGGCATGTCGTGATTGTCGGCGGCTCGCGTGGTTTGACGGGAGCGCCCGCGATGGCAGCGCTTGCGTGCATGCGAGCGGGGGCCGGGTATGTCACCGCGTGTGTTCCGGCATCGTTGACCGAGATCCTCGACATTCAGCTGATGGAGGTCATGACACTTGGTCTACCCCACGATCAGGGCTCGCTCATCCCTGACGGGCTCCAAGCAGCATTGGATGCGCTCGGGCGCGCCCGTGTGCTTGCGCTTGGTCCCGGGCTTGGGCGCGATGGGCAAACGATGGCGCTCGCGCGAGAGCTGGCGCTGAGAGCTCCTGTGACGATGGTGCTCGATGCCGACGGTCTGAACGCTCACGCTGGATGCCTCGCGGAGCTTGCGGGCCGGAGCGCGCCAACTGTGCTCACACCCCATGCTGGCGAGCTTGCACGCTTGCTGGGCACCGAGAGCGAGGAGATCGAGCGGGCTCGCTTGGGACACGCACGCGCTGCCGCCGCACAAGCCGGCGCGGTGGTCGTACTCAAGGGAGACGATACGCTCGTTGCCGCACCAGACGGACGCGTGGCCGTAAGTCGCGGCGATAGTCCGGCGCTCGCAACGGCCGGCACAGGCGACGTGCTTACAGGAGTGATCTCGGCGCTCCTGACCCAAGGGCTCGACGTGTTCAGCGCGGCGGCCTGCGGCGTTCATCTGCACGCCCGGGCCGGACGCGAGGCGGCGCGCCGACAAGGATCAGTGGAGGGCGTGATCGCAACAGACGTGATCGCCGCCTTGCCGGCCGTACGAGTGAGCGCGGGCCGCCACCGCCGTCGTCCGTATGGCCCCGGACTAGGCTCTGGTAGGCATAGGAGTGGTCCTCGTGGCCACAGGCCCGGGGGTGGACATGAGCACGCGTAGGGCGCTCGCGCGTATAAACCTTGCGGCTATCGAGCGCAATTGTGCCCGCCTGCGCTCCGAGTTGGAGGAGGGGTGTGGGTTGTGCGTCGTAGTGAAGGCCGACGGCTACGGGCATGGGGCCATCCACAGTGCCCGTGCCGCGCTCGAGGGCGGCGCGGGCTGGCTTGCTGTCGCAGGGGCACGAGAGGCGGTCCAGTTGCGCGAGGCTGGCTTCACGGGCATACCGTTGCTCGTGATGGGCGCGCTCAGCAAGGTAGAGCTGGGCGAAGCGCTGCAAGCGAATGCCGACGTCGTCGTTTGGCGTGAGCAGGACATTCACGAGGTCTCAAGCGCAGGTGGGGGACGCGTGCACGTGAAGCTCGACAGCGGCATGGGCAGGCTCGGTACACGAGACCCCGAACAGGCATCCCGTGTGGTTACTGCGGCGGCCGAGGCTCCCGAGGTGGAGCTGGCCGGCGTCATGACCCACTTTGCGACCGCCGACGACCACGAGGACCCTTTCTTCGAGCAGCAGCTCGAGGACTTCATTCGCTGGGCGAAGGTCGTCAAGGCCACCTACCCATGGGTCATCGTCCACGCCGCCAATAGTGCCGCCACCTTGCGCGAGAAACGCTCGCACTTCGACATGGTGCGCTGTGGGATAGCCGTCTATGGAATGGATCCCTTCGGGAACGACCCGCTGGATCGCCAGCTCGAGCCCGCGCTCGAGCTGAGCTCCTACCTGGCTGAGGTCAAGGCGTGTGCGCCGGGCCAAAGCGCCGGTTACGGACGGCGCTTCGTGGCTGCGCACGAGACGACTCTCGGGGTTCTCCCAATCGGATACGGAGACGGCTGGCGGCGGGCCTTGTCGGACAACGCAGACGTGCTGATTGCGGCCGAGCGTAGGCCGATCGTGGGAACGGTGAGCATGGACAATCTGACGGTCGATCTAGGAGGTGCGCCGGAAGCGCAGGCCCTACGTGGAAGCGAGGCGATCCTGATCGGCGGCCGCGGCGAGCAACGGATAACAGCCGAGGAGTTGGCCCACAGAATGGGCACGATCAACTATGAGGTGACCTGCGGGCTGACCGCACGAGTACCTCGCTTCTATCACCGCGACGGCGATTCGGTGTGAGCGTCGAGGCGTTGGAAGTCGTGCGCGTCGGCCTTTCCGGCCGACGCGCCTGGCTAGTGGGCGGGGCGGTGCGCGATCGCGTGCTCGGACGGCCTGTGGTGGATCTCGACGTAGTGCTCGACGGCGATCCCGCGGAGGGGGCGCGCGCGATCGCACGCGCCGCCAAGGCAGCGGGCGAAAGCGCGGCGTGCTTTGCGCTATCTGAAGAATTCGGGGCCTGGCGTGTGGTGGCGCACGGAGGCGCGTGGCAGGTGGATGTGGAGGGCATGCGCGGAGGATCGCTAGAGGCCGATCTCGCGCTGAGAGATTTCACGGTCAATGCGATTGCCGAGCCGCTGGATGGGGGAGAGTCACTGGATCCGCTCGGAGGCCTGGCTGACCTGAGCGCTGGGCGTCTACGCTGCGCTGGGCCGAACGCCTTTGAAGATGACCCCTTGCGGGTGCTGCGTCTCGTGCGTGTCGCCGTGGAGCTCGGCTTGGAGCCCGAGCCGCAGGCGCTCGCCGCGGCGCGTGCACAGGCGGGCCGGCTTAGCTATATCTCGCCTGAGCGCGTGTTCTTGGAGTTGCGGCGGATCATCGCCTGCGAGCGTGCCCTACATGGGCTGGAGCTGATGAGCGAGCTCGGCGCGACCACGGTGGTTCTGCCAGAGCTAGAGGCCATGCGTGGGGTGGAGCAGAGCCGCTTTCACCACCGTGATGTCTATGGGCACACGCTCGAGGTGCTTGAGCATGCGATCACGCTCACGGCAGCAGGTGGATGGGAGACGGCTGAGCCGGGCGCCGCTCTGGGTGTGCAGTACAGCGCGCCCGTGCTGGAGCTGCTGGGCGAGCCGTTGGCGGACGGGCTCACGCGCGGCGAAGCCTTGCGCTGGGGAGCCTTGCTGCACGACGCCGCCAAGCCAGCCACCCGTTCGGTGCGAGTGTTTGACCGGCGCGTGACCTTCATCGGGCACGACACACGCGGTGCCGATTTGGCACGCGAGCTTCTCGGTCGCATGCGTGCGAGCACACGCTTGCGCGAACACGTGGCGGGGCTCGTGCGCCACCATCTGCGACTCGGATTCCTCGTGCATGAGCCGCAGCCGTTGGCCCGCGAGACAGTGTTCGCCTATATGCGAGCGTGCGAGCCAGTGGAGGTCGACGTCACCTTGCTGTCGGTCTGCGACCGTCTCGCTACGCGTGGGTTGAAATCTGAGGAGGCGATTGAGGCGCACATGGCGTTGGCGCGTCGCATGCTGGACGACGCATTGCGCTGGCGCCAAGATGGGCCGCCCAAGCCGTTGCTGCGCGGCGATGAGCTCGCCCGGGAGCTTGGCATTGCGCCCGGCCCACGCGTGGGTGAGTTGCTCGAGGGGCTTGTGCGAGCGCAGTACACCGGAGCGGTGAGTACGCGCGAGCAGGCTTTCGCGTTCCTACGAGAGGAGGGCGACTAGGATTGGCAGCAATGGGTGAGCAAGACTGCATCTTCTGCAAGATCGTTGCGGGCGAGTTGCCGGCGACGATCGTCGATGAAGACGAGCGCACGATCGCCTTCATGGATATAAACCCCGCCACGCGCGGCCACGCTCTCGTGATCCCGCGCGCCCATGCACCCGACCTATTGAGCATTGACCCGCATGAGCTTGGTGCCGTGGCCAGCGCGGCGCAGCGTCTGGCTGCTCGCGCCAAGCAGCGCTTGGCTGCCGATGGGGTCAACCTGATCAACTCGTGCGGCGCGGCGGCCTGGCAGACCGTGTTCCACTTCCACATCCACGTAGTCCCGCGCTATGAGGACGATCCGCTGCGCCTGCCATGGGTGCCCTCGCCCGGGGACCCCGCTGAGATAGCCTCCGCGGCTAAGGCATTGGGGCTTGCAAGTCCCTGAAAGCATTCGCGCTGGCTCAGAGCTAGGAAAAAGGGGGAGAAGCGACGTGCGCGTCGAACCGCTACATCGTCTACATCCTCGTGTTCTTGTTGAAATGGTCCATATGAAACGCGTCATCACAACGATCGCGGCCGCTTGCGGCCTGGCTTTGGTTCTCCCAGCGGGTTCGCTTGCCACCCTCACCGAAGTCGGCGTGATCCCTGAAACCACTCCGCCCACCGTCCCCAGTTGCCCGACGCCTTCGTGCCTTGCGGTCAGCCGCACTACCGGCTTTCAGGTCAAGATCGAAACAAACAACAATCCCGAGGCGGCCCCACGCGCAGGGACTATCGTGGCTTGGACGATCAGCTTGGGCAAGCCCAATGCGACGCAGATCAAGTACTTCAACGCTAACGAGGGTGGTCCAGCTTCGGCTGGGATCGCGATTCTGCGCGCCCAGAAGAGTCCCAAACTGACTTATAAGCTGGTCGGTCAAAGCCCTGTGGTGCCGCTCGAACCGTATTTCGGCAAGACCGCCCAGTTCCCACTCGCCACGACCTTGCCAGTGAAGAAGGGCGACGTGGTGGCTCTCACCGTGCCCTCTTGGGCGCCGGCCTTGGCGCTTGGCTTCGGCAAGGGCACGTCTTGGCGGGCGAGCCGAGGTAAGGGACAGTGCACGACCACGGGCACCCAGACCGCTCACGTCACGGTCGGCTCGAACGTGCAGTATTACTGTCTCTACCAGACCGCCCGCTTGACCTATAGCGCGACGCTGATCTCAACGCCCTAGGCTAGGGAGCGACGGAGCAACGCTCTAGGCTAGGGCGCGCTGGCGCCGCCACTCGATCCGACGCTACCGGACGAGGATTTTTCTTCGCTGCCTCCAGAAGGCGCTTTTTCGCTGGAAGCTTTTTCTGAGGATTCGCCAGCCGATGTTCCCCCGGCCGCGCCGCTTTCCGAGGAGCCAGAGGTTTCTTCGGAGCTTTCGCCACTCGATTCGCTGCCACCGGTGGTGGAAGATCCTTCGCTGGTCGTCGGAGTAGTGGACGTCGTCGCGGTGGTGGAGGTGGAGGTGGAAGTGGTCTCCGCCGCTTCCTTTTCCGCGGACGTGTCGTTCGGCGGGTAGATTTCAGGCGTGCTCTTGGGGACCGTTTCCGAGACGCTGCTGCCTCCACACGCGCCAAGGCCGAGGCCACACAGAAGGATTAGGGCACTCGCACCGAGCGCGACGATACGAGCGCGATGCGGAGCGGCGCTCACGCGCCCAAGGGCCCCATGCGCCGGCCGCAGGTGGGACAGTCGTTCAGGTCCTTCTGGGCGAGCTGATCGCACCAGGGGCAGAAGCGTAGATTCTCCACCGCCCAAGGCAGGCGCGAAGGGTCCGGGGCAAGCGGCAACAGCTTGCCCACGATCTCCATTTGCTCGCCCGTGTCGCGATCGCGGTAGATCTCTCCCGGAGTGGCTTCGAGCAGCACTTCACGGCCGGTCGAAGGGGTGCGCAGGCGGTAGCGCTGATTGGTGCTCACGCCCGGCACTCTAGCGAAGCGTGCGGGCGTCATGATCTGAGCGGAACGGACGTGGCATGCCACAAAAAGCGGGTGCCCTACGCGTGCGCGCGCACGCGCATAGGGCAGCCCCCGAAAAGCAAAGGCCCCACGTCCCGAACGCAAAGGGCCCGAGGCCCCGAAAAGTAAAAGGCCCCGAGTAGTCTGCGCTTGAGTGCGCATCCTGATCTTCCATGGCTACCTGCTGAGCGGGACTGGCTCCAACGTGTACAACGCGCGGCTCGCTGAGGCGCTTGTGAGACTCGGCCACGAGGTGCACCTGTTCAGCCAGGAGCGTCACCCCGAGCAGCACTCCTTTGTGGATGCGTCTGGCGACTGGGACAGCGGCAAGCTCGAAGTGGAGTCGCTAGGCAGTCCATCGGCCGGGGGACCGCGTTGCACTGTGTATCGCCCCGACATCGGCGGTTTGCTCCCCCTGTACGTGCAGGATCGCTACGAGGGAACGGACGCGAAGACCTTTGCGGAGTGCACCGACGCGGAGATCGCCGTCTACTTGCAGGCCAACGTGGAGGCGGTAAGCGAGGTGGCGGGACGCGTGAGTCCCGATATGGCACTGGCCAACCATCTTGTAATGGGTCCCGTGATCCTCGCGCGCGCGCTTCCAGACGAGACTCCCTATGCGGTGAAGGTGCATGGGAGCGCGCTTGAGTACACCGTCAAGCCTGAACCTGAGCGGTTCATGGGCTTTGCCAGTGAGGGACTTGCCCGAGCTCAGACGGTGCTTGTGGGCTCCAAACACACCGCCGAGAGTCTCTGGAAGGCGCTCGGCGAGCCCAGCGGAGGATCGCTCGAGCGGCGCACCCGCCTAGGCCCTCCGGGTGTCGATGTAGAGCGGTTCGTGCCGGTCTCCCCCGAGGGGGCTCAGGCGGCGATGCGCGGGCTGCTTGAAAGGTTGCGAGGTAGTGCCCCGTCCTCTGTTGAGGAGCAGGCGAGCGCGTTCACGCGCAATGACCATGTTGCCGCGGAGGCGCTCGCGGAGATAGTGGACGGGAGTGGCCCACTGGTCGCATATGTGGGCAAGCTGATCGTCAGCAAGGGAGTGGATCTGCTGATTGCCGCCTGGCCTTTGGTCTTGCACTCCGTTCCCGACGCACGGCTCGTAGTCGTGGGCTTCGGTGCCTATCGCGAAGGACTCGAAAGACTGCTTGTCCGGCTTGGGGAAGGCAATCTTGAGGGGGCCAAGGAGATTGCGCGCGCTGGCCGCTCGCTGGAGGCTCAGAACGGGGTTGGCGCGCCGGCCGGCGATCCGCTCCCACTGAGTCATCTGTTGGCGTTCCTGGACTCCTTGTCGCGGGCTGAGACGGATGCTTACTGGGCCGCGGCGCGCGCTCTCGATGAACGAGTTGTATTCACGGGTCGCTTGGATCACGAGGAGCTTGTAGACGTGCTTCCCGCATGCGAGGCCCTAGTCGTACCGAGCACTTTCCCGGAGGCGTTCGGCATGGTGGCGGCCGAGGCGGCAGCCTGCGGCGTGCTGCCAGTCAGCGCCGCCCATTCTGGGCTTGCCGAGGTGAGTGAGACGATTGCCCGCGAGGTGCCACCAGACGTGAGCGCATGGCTTTCTTTCCCGGTCGACGACCTCGCGGTACGGGCGATCGCCGAGCGCCTCGTAGGGTGGCTCGAGGCCGATCGGGCCTTGAAGAAGCAAACACGGGAGGCGCTCGTGTCGGTGGTGCGCGAGCACTGGTCTTGGGAGGGGGTTGCTCGGGGTGTGGTCGCGGCCGCATGCGGGGAGCCCGTCCTCCGACCCTTTGGATAGAGTTCCCGCGCTGATGTCTATGGGGACGAGTCATCGTAGATCGCACATGCGCCATCTCGGGGCCTTGCTTGGCGCCGGCTTTCTGCTGGTCGGTGCGGGTGGCTGTGGCGCAGCCAAGCGTGGTGAAGACTCCAACCTGATCGTGGGCAAGCAGCAGTTCGTTGCCAAGTGTGGTGCCTGCCATACGCTCGCGCGGGCCAACACGAAGGGCACCGTTGGACCCAATCTTGATGAAGCGTTCAGAGCTAGCATCAACGAAGGCTTGCGTCGAAGCGCGGTACAAACGGCCGTGGAAGGTCAGGTGCAGAACCCGAATCGCTATGGAGCGATGCCGAGCGGTTTGGCCAGCGGCACAGAGCTCTCAAGCATCGCTGCCTATGTGGCTCAGGCCGCGGCCCGGCCGGGACCGGACACGGGGCTGCTCGCTAGCGCCGTCCAGGCCCCCGGTGCGGGCAAGCCAGCGGTCGAGAAGGGCGGCAAGCTCGACATCCCTGCCGATCCTTCGGGTCAGCTCTCCTACGTCTCCAACAAGGCGAACGCCACCGCAGGCTCCGTCGCGATCTCAATGCCCAACATGTCGGGTGTCTCGCACAACATTGCGATCGAACCAGGCGCGGGTGGGGCCACCGCTAAGGGTGCGGTGCTTGGTGCCAGCAAGTTCATCACCAAGGGAACCGTCTCGGTCACCGTCACGCTCAAGCCCGGCACATACACGTTCTTCTGTCAGGCCCCCGGCCACCGCGCGGCCGGGATGTACGGAACACTCACGGTCAAGTAGCCAGCGGCGCATGCGCCGCTGGCCCGGCCGCACATGTGCGGCCGGCGGACCGGCACATGTGCCGGTCCGTCCCAAGGACGGAATGCACGCCCCTGCCTCAAAGGATGGTCCACGACCCCCAGGGTCGGCCTGGGATCAGAGGATCGCGCGCAGGATGAGCACTACGGCGACGATTGCTGCGATGACGGCGATTGCGTAGAGCAGGAAGCGGAACGCCTCGTCCTCGCTGCGCAGCGGGTTCAGCATGGGGTGGAGGTCGCCTTGTGAATCGGGCGCTTCAGATGACGTAGACGGTCGTGTAGACGACTATCCACATGATGTCGACGAAGTGCCAGTAGATGCCCGGTATTTCGACGCCACGGTGCTCCTCGGGTGAATAATGGCCCCTGAAGGCTCTGATCGTGACGATCAGGAGCAACACGAGCCCGATGAACACGTGTGCGCCGTGTAGGCCCGTCAGCGAGTAGAAGATCGTCGCCTGGGCCTGATCTTGGGGGGCAAAGCCGATATTGGCGTACTCGTTGATCTGGATGAACAGGAAAGCGCAACCGAGCAGGAAAGTGGTCAGCATGCCCGCCTTCAGACCGAAGTGGTTGCCTCTCTTCAAGGCCTGCTCGGCCCAGTGCAAGGTGAACGAGGAGGACACGAGAATCGCAGTGTTCACGCCGGCCACCTCGAGCGGCAGATGTGTGCCCGGCGCGGGCCAAGGGTCGCCTTGGGCGACCCTGATGAAGAAGTAGGCCGTGAAGAAAGCCCCGAAGACCATCACCTCAGAGATGATGAAAAGCAGCATGCCGAGCAGCTGCGGCTCTACGCGCGAAGAGCGATGCGCTACTGGTGGACCGTGATGATGATCGTCGTGAGCAGGTGCGTGGGCGACGCTGGCGGCCTCCATGATCCTCCTAGTTGGCGGCGCCGGCCGCGGTCGCATTGGCTTGGACGTCGACTACCACGTGCTCCACGGGCGCCGAGATGGCGTGGCCCACCCGCTCGATCAGGTTGCTCCGCAACCAGCCGGAGCGCTCGTTTGGCAACGTCGAGATCACGACGTCGCTGACTTGGAAGAGCTCCAGCGCGTTCATTACAGCGGTATAAGGGTCGGGATCGCCGATCATGCCGGCACTGACCAGCCCGGCCCCGTCGAGCCGCTCGAGCATTGCGCTCAGGCGAATGCGTGCCTCCCGGTGAGCCGCCCCGCTGCTGTCCTGTTGAGGAACGATCGCGATGAACAGATGGCGCTCCTCGCCTGCCGCCTTAGCCTTCAGGCGGTCGATCAGCTCGTCGCCGCTCGAGGTCTTGTGAGCCACCACAAGCGTCACACCGAACGGCAATCCCTCCTGGGCGAGGTCGGTAATGATGTGCTCGACGGGTAGACCCGAAGCCCGCTGGATGCGTTCGATCAGGTCTCTGCGCAACCACCCCGACTGGGTCACCGGATGGGTTGACACGATCACTTCGTCCGGGCGGCGATAGGCGATCGCGTCCATAGTGGCCAAGAAGGGGTCAGGGTCGCCAACTTCGCCAGTCGCTGCGATGCCCTCTCCCGCCAACAGCGATGTCGCCAAGTCGACGCGCACCTGAGCGGATTCCCGCACGGTCTCGTCGTGAATCACAAGTCCAGCCGTCGGCTTGGTTTGGGGCACGACGAGCCTGAAGTTCACCTCGCCGGCGGCGGCGCGCTCACGTACCGTCTGGAGCAGCTTTTCCCCGCCGAGGGTGCGATTGGCTACTACCAAGACTTCTCTCATCGGGGCAAACCTCTCCTACTCCGTTGGCCTGTGGACGACACCCGAGCCACCTGCGGCGCCACCGACGGTCGCGGGCACCGGGGCGGGCGCGAACGTGCCGTGCACCGCACCCGGCACGCCGTACTCGTAGGGGCTGCCTACCACTGTGGGGATGCGATCGAAGTTGAACACGGGCGGCGGTGAGGACACCTGCCACTCGATCGTCAGTCCGCGCCACGGGTTTGCCGCGGCGCGTGGGCCTCCGCGCCAACTCGTGACCATGTTGTAGAGGAAGATCAAAGTAGTCAGCCCAAGTCCGAAGCTCATGATCGAGATGAACAGGTTCAGGTCAGCGAACTTGGCGGCATAGGTCGGGACACGGCGTGGCATTCCTTGGAGACCGAGGATGTGCATTGGCCCGAAAGTCAGGTTGAAGAAGATGAAGGTGCTCCAGAAGTGCCACTTGCCCAGACGCTCGTCATACATGCGCCCGGTCATCTTCGGGAACCAGTAGTACACGCCGGCGAAGATCGTCATCAACGAGCCACCGAACAGCACATAGTGGATATGGGCCACGATGAAGTAGCTGGCGCTCACGTGGATGTCGAACACGACCATCGCGAGCATCACGCCGCTGATGCCGCCGAGCGTGAACGTCACCAAGAAGCCGAGCGAGAACAGCATCGGCGTGTCCAGGTGCAGTACCCCACGCCACAGGGTCGCGAGCCAGGAGAAGATCTTGATGCCCGTGGGCACTGCAATGATGCAAGTCGTGATCGCCATCGGGATGCGGATCCACGAGGCCATGCCCGAGGTGAACATGTGGTGCGCCCACACGGTAAAGCCCAGCCCCACGATCGCCAGCAGCGAGAAGGCCATCATGCGGTAGCCGAAGATCGGTTTGCGCGCCTTCACAGCGATGATTTCGCTGATGATCCCGAAGCCGGGCAACATCATGATGTAGACGGCCGGGTGCGAATAGAACCAGAACACGTGCTGGTACATGAGCACGTCGCCGCCCTTGCCCGCGTTGAAGAAGTTGAAGCCCAGCCCGCGGTCCAGCAGCACGAAGAACTGCGAGGCGGCGATGAACGGTGTTGCGATCACCACGAGCAGGGAGGTCGCGAAGTTGGCCCACACCAGCAATGGCATTCTGAAGAAGCTCATCCCCGGTGCGCGCATGGTGATGATCGTCACCAGGAAGTTCAGCGCGGTCATGATCGAGGAAGCTCCCGCCAGCTGCACTCCGACCGAGAAGAAGTCTTGACCGATCGGTGCGTCGATCGACAGCGGCGCATATGCGGTCCAACCGTCCGCAAAGGCTCCGCCCGGTGCCGCGAAGCTCAACAGCATCATCATGCCTGCCAGCGGCAAGAGCCAGTAGGAGAGCGCGTTCAGGCGGGGGAAGGCCATGTCCGGCGCGCCGATCATCAGCGGCAGCACGTAGTTGGCCAGGCCCGCGAAGACCGGGATCACGAACAGGAAGATCAGCAGCGACGCGTGTACCGAGAACAGCCCGTTGTAGGTGTTCGCGCTCACGAACTCCGCCCCCGGCTGGGCCAGCTGGATGCGCATCAGCATCGCCATCAATCCGCCCACGAACAGGAAGAAGAAAGCGGTCACGGTGTACTGGATGCCGATCACCTTGTGGTCGGTGTTTATGCGGAAGTAGTCCTTCCAGCTCTGCGCACCGTGGCTGGAGTGATCCTCGGGGCGCGTCGGACGTCCGGAGGCCCAGTAGAACCAGTAGTCGAACCCTCCGAGTCCCACCAGGAAGAAGAGCGGAGCGGTG
Organism: uncultured Solirubrobacterales bacterium; assembly: GCA_963746645.1. Lineage (GTDB taxonomy): Bacteria > Actinomycetota > Thermoleophilia > Solirubrobacterales > Solirubrobacteraceae > Palsa-744. Next base: position 846,218 of record CAVVBQ010000005.1, on the reverse strand, counting down.
ATCAGCGACACCGCCATGATGGGTTCCTCGCTGAGGAAGTGGTGATAGGTCGAGTGACCCGTCGCCATGCGCACGAGCCACGTCAGTGCGGCCGCGAACGCAATCCCGACCAGGAAGGCAAAGAACGCGCGGTAGAGCCCCGGTGCGCGCAACTTGGCGACCATCAGCTTGCTCCCCCATTTGTCATCTGCATGCCTCTCCCCATTTGCACCCATCACCTTACATTCAGGAAGCATTCGCCGGAGCGCCTGCTTGGCCCGTGGACGCACCCGCCGAGACCCTGCTCTGGCTCTGCAGCCAGGTATGGAACACGCTCGGCCTGACGACATGAATGGTCGAGCGCATCAGCCCGTGCCCGACGCCACACAACAGGTTGCACACGACCGGATAGGAGCCAAGCCTGTCCGGCGTCGCGCGATAGCTGGTCGTGATCCCTGGCACCGCGTCTATCTGTAGGCGGAAGGCGGGGATCCAGAAGGCGTGGATCACATCGAGCGAGCGGATCTCGAAGCGGACCGACTGGTTGTTTGGCACATACAGCTGGGTGGTCTTCAGTGGCGCGCCCCCAGTCTCCGAGCTCGGGTATTCATAAGACCAAGCGAACTGCTGCCCGGTCACGTTGACCACGATCTCCTGCCCGGCCGGCTTCTTTTCGTTTTCCTTCAGCACCACGAACGAATAGGAGACGAGACCAAGCAGGATCACGGCCGGGATGGCCGTCCAGAGCACCTCCAGGCGCGTGTTGCCGTGGATCGGAGGACCGTCCTCGAGCTCCTGGCCGGGCTTCATGCGGAACTGCCAGACCGAGTAGAGAATGACCGTTACCACGAGCACGAAGATCGGTACCGACGCGATCACGAGCACGTGGTAGAGGGTGTCGGTGTTGTGCGCCTGCGTGGAGGCCTGGACCGGGAACCAGTGGATCACGTAGCTCAGCACGATCCCGATCGCGGTCGCGATCAGGGCGGCCACGACCGTCCCTACGATCGAGCGCCTAGAGACCATTTCGCGCGCCTCCCCACGTGCGCGCCGCGTACCTGTCTGGGATGAGCCTGGCCATCGGAGGCGTGATCCTAATGCCTCCGCCCGATGAACGTCTGCCGTGCGGCTCCACGCTCCTCTGGTAGCGGCGATCGGGCGTGCTGGCGGCGGGGCTCAGCACTCCTGCGGGGGCGCCGGCGGGAAACGTGTGTCGTGAGGTTTGCCCGCATTGCCAGGGGTAATGAGCAATGTGCAAGCAGCGCTTGACGAGAAGTGCTTTTCCCAATACATTGAGGCAATCGTTGCAAACGCTTCGCGACGATAGGACAGGAGGCAAACACAATGCAGGTTCGAGACGGCATGAGTCCGATGGTCTTGACGGTGGGTCCCGGCCACACGCTGCGCGATGCCGCACGGCTCATGTCCGAGCGCCACGTAGGTGCCGCGGTCGTGATTGATCCAGACGCCGGTGGTCCGGGCATTCTCACCGAGCGCGATGTGCTCACATCGGTTGGCGCCGGTGAGAGTCCGGATGTCGAGCTTGTGGCTGATCACCTCACTCGTGATGTCGTGTTCGCCGAGCCAAACTGGTCCTTGGAGGAAGCCGCTGGCGCAATGGTTCGCGGCGGCTTTCGCCACCTGATCGTCGTCGAGCGTGGAGAGACAGTGGGGATTCTCTCCGTGCGCGACGTCGTGCGCTGCTGGACAGATGAGGGGGCAATCTGCCCTGTTCCGGCGAGCGCAGCCGTGGGGTGAGAGAGGGGAAGGCTGTGCGCCTGCGGGGGATGCGGGCGCCGCCTTCCGTCGGGGCCGCGCGTGGATTGGGAATCCCACCCGCGCGCGGCGCCTCACCGACAACTCTCAGGGTCGGCTGAACCGGAGGACCTTCTCAGACGAGCTCGAGATCAGGAAGGACTGTCAGTGCGAGTCGAGCGGGAGCTCGTCGATTTCGCGGCGTGTGTCCATGATCCAACGAATCACGCACACGATCGTCAGAATCGAACCGCCCACGACAAGGATCAGGCTGATCGTGATGCCCACCACGGCGAGTGTGATCCCGGCGGCGGTCAGCAGCGGCAAGATCGTGGGACCTGGGAGGTGGACCTCCTCGCCCGCGGACGGGATCTCCGGGTCGAGCGGGCTCACGACAGGTACGCCGCCGCCACGAGAAATGTGATGCCGAACATGAACATGCATATCCCCGCCACAATTAGGCCTGTGCGGATGTTCTTTTTGGCGAGGCGACGGTTCATGACAGCGCGCGCAGTATATCCCGAGGCTCAGCGTCTCGCATCATCGTGGCGCGGCTAGCACCCGGCGACCCACGCACCGTAGCTCTACCGAATCCGGGCTTGCTGGGGCCTGGTCGCTCACAGCTTGGCGTCGGCGACCATCGCGCAGAACAGCAGCGCCAGGTAGGCCAGCGAGAAGAGATACAGCTGCAAGGCGCTACGCCTGTCCGCGCGACGGTAGAGTCGCACCGCACCCGCAATAAAACCCAGTCCGAGCAGCAACGAGGCGGTCAAATAGATGCCGCCGAAGCCGCCCGCACAAAACGGAAGCTGCGTGACGGCGTACAGCAGTACCGTGTACAGCAGGATCTGGCGGCGCGTCTCCGCCTCGCCGCGCACGACCGGGAGCATCGGCACTCCGACCTTCTCGTACTCGTCCTTCATCAATAGCGACAGCGCCCAGAAGTGTGGTGGAGTCCAGAAGAACACGATGAAGAACAGCAGTACCGCGATGCCATTCACCGAGCCAGTGACCGCTGCCCAGCCGACTAGTGGCGGTACGGCACCCGCGGCACCTCCGATCACGATGTTCTGCGGCGTGCGCCGCTTTAGCCACACCGTGTACACGAACACGTAGCCCAAGAACCCCGCGAACGAGAGACTCGCGGCGAGCACATTCACCGTCAGCGAGAGCTCGATGAAGGACAGTGCGGCCAGCACGCACCCGAATGTGAGCGCAGCCACAGGAGAGACACGTCCCGATGGCACCGGCCGGTTAGCGGTGCGCGCCATGCTCGCATCGATGTCGCGATCGAACCAATGGTTGACCGCGCCCGCGCCCCCGGCCGACAGGTAACCGCCAAGGCACGTCAGCGCGATCAGCGCAACCGAGGGATCTCCCGCAACCAGCATCGTCGTGATCGTCGTCAGCAGCAGCAGCGACTGAACCTTGGGCTTTGTCAGCTCCAGGTAGTCGGCGAGTAGCTGGCGCGTTCTTGAGCGTCTACTCGTGCGCGGAGCGACGATCGCACCAGCGGGTTGCGGAGCGTAAGCGGATGCCGGAGAGCCCTCCATCAACCGTACCTCCGACAGCGAGAAGCCTCGATCACGATCCCGCACTCTAGCGCTGAGGGACGCCAAGGGCGACACGCTTTGCCACGCTCATTCGTGGACATCGCGGGGCGCTCGTACTGCCTAGACGCCGACTTGCGTGGCGCCGGCGGGCACCGTCGCGCTTCCGGGAGCCGCCACTCCCGAGGCGCGCTGCTCGATCTCGCGGCGGATGTCCTTCATCGGCTCGTATGAGCGCACGAGCGGAACGACATCGAAGTTGTTAGCTGGTGGCGGAGAGGTCGTGAACCACTCCAGCGTGTTCGCCTTCCACGGATCGGGGCCGGCGATCGCGCCATGCTTGACGCTGCGCGCCACGTTGATGATCGTCACGAGCACGCCGGCACCGAGAATGAATGAGCCGATCGTGGAGATCAGGTTGTAGAGAGCCAGGTTGCCCACGTTGTCGTACTCATACACACGCCTTGGCATCCCATCCAGGCCAATCACATGCTGGATCAAGAAGGTCGCCAGGAAGCCAAAGAACATCAGATAGAAGCTCAGCTTGCCCAGACCCTCGCTCATCATCCTGCCGGTGATCTTCGGGAACCAGTAGTAGATCGCCGCAAAGATCGTGAACACGGCACCGCCCATCAGCACGAAGTGGATGTGGGCTACTACGAAGTAGGTTTCGTTGAGCTGCCAATCGACCGGGAACACAGCCAAGAACACACCTGAGATGCCGCCGATCATGAACAGCGCGATGAAACCCACGCAGAACAGCAATGGCGTCTTGAATTCGACTGTGCCATGCCACAAGGTCGCGATCCAGTTGAAGATCTTCACGCCAGTTGGCACCGCGATCAGGAACGAGCTCAACATCACAAACACCACCACAGCCTCTGGAATCGGTGCTGTGAACATGTGGTGTGCCCAGGTCAGGAAGCCCAGGAATGCGATCGCCACTGTCGACGCCGCGATCGCCTTGTAGCCAAAGATCGGCTTGCGTGCAAACACAGGCAAGATCTCAGACACGATCCCGAAGCCCGGTAGCACCATGATGTAGACCTCGGGGTGCCCGAAGAACCAGAACAGGTGCTGCCACAAGAGCGCGGAGCCGCCATTCGCTGGATCGAAGAAGTGCGTGCCGAAATGCCTGTCGGTCAAGAGCATCGTGACTGCGGCCGCGATCACAGGCATCGCGAAGATAATCAGGATCGAGTAGGTCAGGATCGCCCAGATGAACAGCGGCAAACGACCCCAGCTCATGCCACGGGCGCGCATGTTGGCGATCGTCGCGTAGAAGTTGACCGCGCCGAGGATCGAGGACAGGCCCGTGAGGTGGATCAGATAGATCCACGCGTCTTGCCCGCCGCCCGGCGAATAGTTGATGCCCGACAGCGGCACATAGCTTGTCCATCCCGCTTCCGGCGGGTTCCAGAAGATAGAGGCGTAGAAAACGAGCCCACCCGCGAGCAACAGCCAGTAGGACAGGGCATTCAGGCGCGGATATGCCATGTCGCGCGCCCCCACCATCAGCGGCACGAAGTAGTTCGCCAGTCCCGCCATCATCGGCACCACGAACAGGAAGATCATCGTCGTCCCGTGCAGCGTGAACAGCTGGTTGTAAATCTGTGGGGAGACCAGCGTGTTGTTCGGCAGTCCCAGCTGTAGGCGGATCAACAGTGCCTCGACGCCGCCGAGCACGAAAAACACGAACGTCGTGACCATATACATGATCCCGATCCGCTTGTGGTCAGTCGTCGTGATCCAGCTCGCCCAGCCCTTCGGCTCGGGCTTGGCATCATGGGCGACGATCTGGGGGACTGGGGCTGCGTAGGTGGCCATCGAGCGGGTCTCCTAGTGTCCGGACTCGGAAAGTCGGTGGGGGTGCGGGTCCGATGGATCCATGGCCAAGTGAGCGCGCCTCATGGGTTTTCGACCTGCCCAGCGCCGATCTGCTTGCCGAGCTTCGCGCGCGCAACCTGGGCGGCAGCGTTGGCTTGGGCGATCAGCTTCTTCTGGTAAGCAAGCCACGCTTCGAACTGGGCCGGCGGCACGGCCTTCACTGTGGCCGTCATACGCGCATGCCCGCGCCCACAGATCAGGGCGCACTGGCCGCGGAAGATTCCCGGTTTTTCGATCTTGAACCAGGTGTAGTTGTGGTAGCCGGGCACCGCCTGGAACTTGCCACCCAGCTGCGGGACCCACCACGAATGAACCACGTCAGCGGAGACGATGTTCAGCGTGACTGTGGTTTTCGTCGGCACCACCATCTCCTGATAGGAGTAGGGGGCACCCAGCCCGTCGGCTTCGTTCGCGCCGGGATATATGTACTGCCACACGAACTGCCTGCCCACGACCGTGATTTTCAATGACTTCCCGTTCGGGGGCAGCTTGGGCGTGTTGCTGGCATACAACCGCGAGCTATCGCTGACGAGATGTTCGCCCGTCGCGCTCGAGTTGACCGGATCCTGGATCGAGGAGAGCTTGCTGAACGTAACCACCGCGAGTCCCAGCAGGATCACCGCGGCACCCACCGTCCAACCCACCTCAAGGCGTGTGTTGCCATGGATCTGTGCTGCCACTGCGCCCTTGCGGGCGCGAAAGCGCCACAGGGCATACCCAAGCGCGCCCTCGACCAGCACGAAGATCACAAGCGCCACATACAGCGTGATCTTGTAGAGCTCGTTGATCTGGTCAGCGTTCGGCGAACCGCCCGACTGGGGGGTGAAGAACGCGAGCGGTGTGGCAAGCAGGTGGCTCAAGGCGGGCGGGATTCTATTCAGGCGCGGACGGAACGCGCTTCAACGCCCCTCAAAGCGCGCTGGACGCTTGGCCAGAAAGGCGCTCACGCCCTCGATGAAGTCATCGCTCCCGGCCATCTCCTGCTGCAAGGTCGCCTCCAGCTCGAGCTGCTCGGCCATGCCAACGTAGAGCCGCTCGTTGAGCAAGCGCTTGCCGGCGGCATAGGAGCGCGTCGGCCCAGCAGCGAGACGGGCCACCAGCGCGGCGCTCTCCTCCGCAAAGTCCTCGTCAGAGAACACTCGATTCACAAGTCCCCACTCGAGCCCTTGCGAGGCACTCACGCGCTCGCCCAGCATCGCCATCTCGGCCGCTCTCGCCATACCCACGCGCATAGGCACGAACAGGGACGAGCCGCCATCGGGGACCAAGCCGATGTTCACAAAGGCAAGCAGGAAGTAAGCACTCTCAGTTGCCACGACCAGGTCGCAGCACAGCGCCAAGGAGCAGCCAATCCCCACGGCCCCGCCATTCACAGCCGCTACGACCGGCTTCTCCATGTCACGGATCGCGTGCATGATCGGGTGGTAGCGCTCGGTGAGTACCCCATATACGTTCGGACGTCCCTCGGGGGTGAGATCGTCACCGCTAATGTCCCTCAGGTCAGCGCCTGAGGAGAATGCGCGCCCAGCGCCGGTGATGGCTACCGCGCGCACCCGCTCGTCCGTACTCACGCGGGCCAGGGCGGCGAGCAAGTCTTCGCCGAGTTGCTTGTTCCACGCGTTGAGCGCCTCGGGCCGGTTCAGCTCGATCGTTGCCGCTCCCTCCTCCACACGCACGTTAACCGTCTCGAGCTGGGTCTCGGGCTCACTCACTTTGGCTCTCCTGTCGTCTGCGGGCGTCCGGCCCCGTTCGGCACCGGTCGAGGTCTCTGATCGGTCGGTCCCGCGCGAGAATACCCGTGCAACGACCCTTTCTCTCCCTCCGTACCCCGGTATGCCTATCGTGTGCGGACATGTCCAGGCCTGTCGTAGGCATATGCACGGCGCTCGAGCGTGCCCGTTGGGGCATGTGGGATCAGGAGGCCGTGCTGCTCTCGCGCAGCTATGTCGAAGCCGTACAACATGCGGGCGCGCTCGTCCTGATGCTCCCGCCTGATCCTCTACTGCTTGAGAACCCCAGCGAGGTGCTCGACCTGCTCGACGGTCTCGTACTAGCCGGCGGCGCCGACATCGACCCCAGCAGCTACGGCGAGCATGTCCATCCGGAGACCGTCGACACGGTCCCTGAGCGTGACCGCTTCGAGATCGCACTCGTGCGCGGCGCCATCGAGCGCGATCTGCCAGTGCTCGGCATCTGCCGCGGCATGCAACTGATCAACGTCGCCTATGGCGGCAGCCTGCTTCAGCACCTGCCCGAGCGCTTCGGCCACCACGAACACCTGCGCGTTCCCGGCACCTTCGATGGCGCCGATCACGACGTCGACCTGGTCGAGGGCACGCTCGCCGCCCAAGCTGCGGGCGAGACCCACCATGCCACCAAGTCCCACCACCATCAGGGCGTCGACCGGCTTGGCGAAGGCCTTCTGATCAGCGGTTGCTCGGCGATGGATGGGCTGCCCGAGGCGATCGAGATTCCCGACCGGCGCTTCGTGCTCGGTGTGCAATGGCATCCGGAGGCCGACGAGACGAGCAATGTGGTTCGTGCGCTCGTGGCCGAGGCGAGCCGGCACATGAACGAGCGCACGCGGGCGGGGACCGCGGTATAGCCCCGATTCGGACTGCCCTACGCGCGCGCGTGGGGACCTGCCGCACAGCGTCATATACTCACCGCCCCGTGCGGTCGAGGGTCATCAGGACAGCCGCCTGGGGTGTCGTGGCCGCGGGCGTGATGGCGCCGCTCGTACGAAAGCGTCTCTCCACGCCGCCCTTGGTCGCGCAAACGGTCGCCTTCGCGGCGCCTCTCGGCCTGTGTGTGGCAATGCCTCGCACGCGCACGCGCGATGTCGCCGTATGTTCGCTTCAGATGTGGGCCTACCTATCCGCCTACAAGGCTCCCCACGACGACCAGGCTGCACAGGAAGGCCGTGTGCTGGTCGACTATCCGATCGCCGTAGATCGTGTTCTCGGGCTCGGCGAGCTGCCCACCGTACGCCTACAGCGCCGCCTCGCACGCGGGCAGTGGCGTCTCGGCGACCGCGTGCTGGTGTGGGCTCACTGGCTGTGGTTCCTCGTGCCCCATGGCACGCTCGTCTACATCATGCTGCGCCACCCTTCGCGCTTCGATCGCTCCGCGGTGCTTACCTACGCTGTATTCGACGTCGGCGCGATGGTCTACTGGATTCTGCCCACCGCTCCGCCTTGGTATGCAGCCACCGAAGAGGTCGCCGTCAGGCGCATGATGGTCGAATATGGGGAGTTCTTCTGGAAAGACGGCTGGGGCCCCCTTTACAGTGTTCTTGGAGGCAATCCTTTGGCTGCAATGCCGTCGCTGCACTTCGCCACATCGATGATGGCCGCCCAGTTGCTCGAAGAGACTGGGCCGCTTGCCGGTGCCTTGGGCTGGGGCTACACCGCCACGCTTGGCTTCGCGCTCGTATATCTCGGTGAGCACTACGTGGTTGATCTGCTGGCCGGCGCTGCGCTCACGACTGCCATACGCCGTCTCGCGCCCGGCGCCGCCCCGCTGCTAACACGTTTCGGACGGACCATTGCAGCGATCGAGGCGCGGGCACGGGAGGTCACATGAAGCCGACGAGAAGCCGAGATGGATGAGCTAGGCCCAGCCCAGTCGAACGGGACGCCGGCAGATGAGCAGATGCCGCGCGTGCCGGTCACGCGTCGCAGTGCGATCGCCTTCGGCCTGTTCGTCCTCTCAGCCGTCGCCTTCCTCTATTTCGTGCTTCCCAAGCTCGCCGGTTTGAGCAGCACGGCGCATCGCATAGAGAGTGGCGACACTTGGTGGATCGTGATTGGCGTGTTCCTGGAGATTTGCTCCTTCGGCGGTTATGTGGTGCTCTTCCGGGCAGTATTCGTGCGTGGAAGGCACAGCCCGATCGGTTGGCCGGAGAGCTACCAGATCACGATGGCGGGCCTTGCCGCGACACGCCTGTTCGCGGCCGGTGGTGCGGGCGGGATCGCGCTCACCGCCTGGGCATTGCGTCGCTCCGGGATGGAGCCACGCTTGGTGGCCTGCCGCATGGTCGCGTTCACAGTGCTGCTCTATGCGATTTACGCCTGCGCCGTCATATTCGCTGGCATCGGGCTCGGGACCGGCCTGCTTCCCGGGGGAGGCTCATTTGCGATCACAATCGTCCCGGCTGTGGTCGCCGCGATGCTGGTGGCGATTACGGGTGCGATGGCCTTGTTGCCGGGCGATATCGAGCGACGTCTTGCACGTGGAGCGGCAGGCTCGGGCCGAATGGCCCGGTGGGTCGCTCTCGGGGTGGCTGTACCCGCCATGGCTGCGAGCGGTGTCCGCACGGCAATCGAGTTGATTCGCTCACGTGACCCCGGGCTACTGGGTGCTCCGGCTTGGTGGGCCTTTGACATCGGCGTGCTGTGGGCCTGTTTTCATGCGTTTGGCACACCACCTCCGTTCACGGTCATTGTGATGGCCTACTTCGTTGGCATGGTGGGCAACCTGCTGCCTCTGCCTGGGGGGCTGGGCGGAGTAGAGGGTGGGATGATCGGTGCGTTCGCCGCGTTCGGCGTGGACTTCAACTTGTCAGTGCTCGCGGTGCTGTCCTACCGTGCGATCTCCTTTTGGCTACCGACTTTGCCTGGCGCGATCGCCTACTTCCAACTGCGGCGTACGGTGGCCCGCTGGAAGAGCGAGCAGGCATCTCCCTCGGTGCCTGTGGCGAAAGCGATCGAGACCGCCGGCCCCTTGCATGTCTAGCTCAATAACGCTGTAAACGCGCTATACTTTACAAAGTAAAGCGTGTGGGTGGTAGCTGACCAAAAACAGTGCGAAGTGATCCGCGAAGCAGATATTGGCTACTTTGAAGTGGTGGCGCTCGCGTGAGCGGGCGGAAAGCGAGCTAGAGGACGGAGCCAGCGAGATGGCGGATGTCGAGAACACGATCATCATCGGCAGCGGACCCGCGGGCTACACCGCAGCGCTTTACACCTCGCGTGCCAACCTTGCCCCGCTTGTCGTCGAGGGTTTCGCCTGGGGTGGCCTCTTGCAGCAGACGACCGACGTCGAGAACTACCCCGGCTTCCCCGCGGGGATCGAGGGCCCCGATTTGATGGGCAAGCTGCGCGAGCAGGCCGAGCGCTTCGGCGCCAAGCTCGAGACCGACCAGGTCGAGAAGGTCGAGTTGGCCGACGAGCCTGGCGGAGTCCACAAGGTCTGGGTAGGCGATACCGAGCACCGCGCGCGCACCGTCATCCTCGCGATGGGCGCCGAGCACAAGAAGCTCGGGATCCCGGGCGAGGAGGAGCTCAGTGGGCGTGGAGTCAGCTATTGCGCCACCTGCGATGCTGCTTTCTTCCGCGATGCCCACACGATCATCGTGGGTGGTGGCGACTCCGCCATGGAGGAGGCCATCTTCCTGTCCAAGTTCGCCTCCAAGGTGACCGTGGTGCATCGTCGTGCGGAGTTCCGAGCCTCGAAGATCATGCTGGACCGCGCGCGCGAGCAGGCCAATATCGAGTTGCTCACCCCCTACACGGTGGAGCGCTTCGAGCCAGGTGAGAACGGGGCGCTCAGCGTTGCCAAGTTGCTCAACACTGAGACCGGCGAGCGACGCGAGCTTGCGATCACCGGTGCTTTCATCGCCGTTGGGCATGAGCCCCAGTCCTCGCTTGTCGCGGGCCAGATCGACCTCGACGAGAACGGTTACGTCAAGGTCTCAGGACGCTCCACTCGCACCAACCGCCCCGGAGTATTCGCGGCCGGCGACCTAGTTGATCACACCTACCGCCAGGCGATCACCGCGGCCGGATCTGGATGTCAGGCTGCCCTCGACGCTGAGTGGTACTTGCGTGACACGCCCGAGGTGCCCACGCCCGAGGGGATGCCCGTCGGGGATTTGGCTGAGGCACAGTGGGCTGCGCCGTCCGCAGGCTCCGCGGCCTAGGTCCTTGGCGAACGATTGAGGGCTAGCCCTATTGCAGGGTCGCTATGACCCAGCGAAGCGGCGCAAAGCGGGGGCGGGGCGGTAGCGCTCCTCGCGATAGGCGTCGCTTAGGGCTTCAAGCGTGCCAAGCACGTTCTCGGCACCGATCTGCTCCATCCAAGCGAACGGGCCGCGGGGGTGGCTCAAGCCGAGCATCATTCCCGTGTCGATGTCCTCGACGCTGCCCACACCTTCGCCGAGCGCGAAGGCAGACTCGTTGATCACCTGGCAGATGATTCGTCCGAGCACGCCACCGGGAGCAGCCTGGACGCGCTCGGTGTGTAGGCCGAGGTCTCTGAAGGCAGTTTCGCCTGCCTCGCCCGTGACCTCGACCAAGGTGAGTGGCACGATCGCGTAGAACGGCTCACCGTCCACCGTGCCGCCAAGGCCATCGACAATTATCCGAGGCCCAGAGGTACCCGGGGCGATCGCTCGGAGCGCATCCGCGATTGGCCCCTCGCCGGCCACGATCGCGTCCGCGCTGCGCACAGGTGGCTCGGGGTCGGCAGGTCGGTGCGGACCCTCGCCTGAATAGTCGTAGTAGCCGCGGCCCGTCTTGCGGCCATGCAGGCCCGCGGCTACCTGGCGCGCCTGAATGGGGGAGGGCCGCCAGCGCGGCTCGCCGAAGCTGAGCTCGTAGAAGCTCTTCGACACGTCAAAGCCAGTGTCCACACCTACGAGATCGCTGAGCTCGAATGGGCCCATGCGAAAGCCACCGCCGATCCGCACGATCCGGTCGATCCTCTCGATGTCGGCGATCTGCTCCTGAAGCAGCCGCAGGGCCTCCAGGCCGAAGGGACGGTTGCAGCGGTTCACGATGAAGCCGGGTACGTCGCTTGCGCGGATTACGTCCTTGCCCATGGCGATTCCAGTTGCGTCCGCGAGCGCGAGCGCTCGCTCGCCGGAGAGCAAGCCGGCGATCACCTCGAGCAAGCGCATGAGCGGCGCGGGATTGAAAAAGTGCATGCCAACCACACGCTCGGGGTGGCTTGCGCCCGCGGCGACGGCGGTTATCGGCAGCGAGGAGGTGTTGCTCGCAAGCACGCACTCTTCGTCAACGATCTCCGACAGGCGCCCATACAGCTCATGCTTTATGTCAAGTCGCTCAGGGGCAGCCTCGATTACAAGCTCGCACTCGGCAAGCGCCTCGAGATTGTCTGCAGGCTCCAACCTTTCGGCGGCCTCGTCGGCTTGCTCGGCTGTCAGCTTGCCCTTAGCCGCTTCCTTCTCTAGGCCGGAATGCACGCTCCTAGCTCCGCGTGCGAGCGCCTCCGGCAAGGGATCGTGTAGAAGCGTCCTTGCACCAGCCTTACAGGCCAGCTGGGCAATACCTGAGCCCATCGTGCCACTGCCCACAACGCCAATCACGCCCGCGGCACGCCGCTCCGATCCATCCAAATCCGATCCCTCCCGCTCCACGACTGCTCCGTTCAGGAAGGCACGAGCGCGTTGATGCCGGTCATCGCACGCCCGATGATCAGCTTCTGGATCTGAGACGTGCCCTCGTACAGGGTTGTGACGCGCACGTCGCGGAAATAGCGCTCGACCGGGTGATCGTCCACGTAACCGGCACCGCCGTGCACTTGGATCGCCGTATTGGAGCACTCGACCGCCGCCTCGGTAGCGTGCAGCTTGGCGACTGAGGTCTCCAGCGTGTTGGGACGACCCTTGTCCTTGAGGAAGCCCGCGCGCCATACAAGCATCCGCGAGGCGTCGGTCTTCAGCACCATGTCGGCGATCATCGCCTGCACCAGCTGGAAGCTCGCGATCGGTTTGCCGAACTGCTCGCGCTCCTTGGCGTATTTGACCGACTCCTCTACGCAGCCCTGGCAGATCCCAACGCAACCGGCCGCCACCGAGTAGCGTCCGGAGTCCAGCGAGGACATCGCTACCTTGAAGCCGTCGCCGATCTCGCCGAGCATCTGATCGTCTGACACCTCCACGTCTTCGAGGGCGATCGAGGCGGTGTCGGAGGCGTGCAGCCCCATCTTGTGCTCGATCGTGCTCGGCTGGTAGCCGGGCTGGTCGGTGTCCACCATGAAGCACGCCAAGCCCTTGTGGCCCTTCTCGGGGTCGGTCTGGGCGAAGATCAACGCGACCTTGGCGTAGTTGCCCATCGAGATCCACATCTTCGCGCCGTTGATCACCCAGCCTTTGTCGGTCTTCTTGGCGCGCGTGCGCTGTTTGGCGGCGTCCGATCCAGTGTCGGGCTCGGTCAATCCGAAGCAGCCGAGCCACTCACCCGAGCACAGCTTCGGTAGATAGTGCTGCTTCTGCTCCTCGGTCCCCCACTTGAGAATCGCGCTGCACACCAGCGAGGTTTGCACTGAGATCACGGTGCGCACTGACGAGCAGCCCCTGCCGATCTCCTCAACCACCAGCCCGTAAGAGATGTAATCGAGACCAGCACCTCCGTACTCGCGTGGCACGATCGCGCCCAAATAGCCTTGATCGGCGATCTTCTTCACGATCTCCAGGTCGAAATGGTGGTTGCGCGCGTTCTGCTTGGCCTGCTCCACGATCTCCTTGTCTGTGAACTCGCGCGCGGTGCTGCGGATCAGCTCTTGCTCGTCGGTCAGGTCGAAGTCCATCTCTCTCCTTATGCGTTCAACTTGGGTGTTTGCCATGGCGTGGCCAGGCGCCTTTCGAGCTCGCCGGGGAGCTGCTCGATCTTGATGCGATCCTGAGCCAGCGAGTCGCGGTCTCGTAGTGTGACGGTCCCGTCCTCGATCGACTGGTGGTCGATCGTCACGCCCCAGGGAGTGCCGATCTCGTCCTGGCGGCGGTAGCGCTTGCCGATCGAGCCGCCTTCGTCGTACTCGCTCTGCATACGTTCGCGCAGGTCCTCGTAGATCTCGCGCGCGAGCTCGGGCTGGCCGTCCTTCTTGACGAGCGGCATCACTGCCACCTTCACAGGGGCAAGGCGAGGGTGCAGGCGCAGCACGGTGCGTGTTTCCGGCGGCTTGCCGCCTTTCTCCGCCGATCCGTCCTCGGCGCTTGCGCTCTGCACGATTTCCTCGTCGTAGGCATCTACGAGGAACGCGAGCGTCGCTCTGTCGGCGCCCGCTGCCGGCTCGATCACGTGGGGTATGTAGCGCTCGCCGCTCTGTGGATCGAAGTACTCGAGCTTCTCGCCCGAGAACTCAGCGTGCTGTTTGAGGTCGAAGTCGCCGCGGTTGGCGATCCCCTCTAGCTCCGACCAGCCGATCGGGAACAAGTACTCCACGTCGCTCGTGCCCGAGGAGTAGTGCGAGAGCTCGTCGGGATCGTGCGCGCGCAGGCGCAGATGGTCGGGGCGCAGGCCGAGCGCGGTGTACCAGCTCATGCGCTCGGAGAGCCAGTGCTCGAACCACTTTTGTGCCTCGGCCGGCGGCGTGAAGAACTCCATCTCCATCTGCTCGAACTCGCGCGTCCTGAAGATGAAGTTGCCGGGAGTGATCTCGTTGCGAAACGACTTGCCCACCTGGGCGATCCCGAAGGGCGGCTTCTTGCGCGAGAACTGCAAGACGTTCTTGAAGTTGATGAAGATCCCCTGCGCAGTCTCCGGGCGCAGGTAGGCGACCGAGCCCGACTCCTTCACCGGGCCGATCGTCGTCTCGAACATCAGGTTGAAGTCGCGCGCCTCGGTCAGGTTGCAGTCGTCGGTCTCGCCCGGGTGCTTGGAGGGCTTGCGCCCGCACGGCAGTTCGCCCAGGTGATCGGCGCGGAAGCGCTGTCCGCAGGTCTTGCAGTCCACGAGCGGGTCGGTGAAGCCGGCGAGATGACCGGAGGCCTCCCACACGCGCGGGTGCTGCAGGATCGCCGAGTCGAGCGCCACGATGTCATCGCGCTGGCCCACCATCGCACGCCACCACTCGTTCTTGACGTTGCCCTTCAGCAGTACGCCGTAGTGGCCGAAGTCATACGTCGAGCCGACGCCGCCGTAGATCTCCGACGAGGGGAAGATGAAGCCGCGGCGCTTGCACAGCGCCACGATCTTCTCCATGGTCACGACGTCCGCTGTTGTGAGGGCTTGCTCTGTCATGCGTAGCGGATGGTATTGGAGGCGTCTTTTTGCGGGCTGGACGCGATGGCAAGAGACCTATGCATGCGTTGATCACGGCAGCTGAGACTGACCTGCACCCGCCTTCGTGGCCCTGACAAGTCCACAAAGAGACCGCCCTTGACATATCTCGTCATGTGTGTTTACATACGTTGTGTTCTCTTGCTGACAACACGGTGGAGGAGACGGTTCTCCGCCTGAAAGGTGACGAGCAAATCGCAAGAGCGTGAGTGACTGAGCACGATCGCACATAGGGGTTCACCAGGGCGTCGTTACCCAACCTCTCCCGCGACGCCCCGCGCATGCCTCAATCGTGCGATCGACTTGCCGGTCTCCTCGACAGGGCGCCGCGGTCCCCACCGGCCGCGGCGCCCACTGTTCCCGCGAGAGGTGGCGCTTGTGGCGTTGCCGAGAGGGGTCCTCTGCGCGCGCGTAGGGCCATAGGATGGCGAGGTGGCAAGAGTCCTAATCGTGGAGGGTGGTGAGCGGGGGCTGCGCTTGGCCAGGGAGTTGATCGGCGAAGGCCACGCCGTGAGGGTTGTTGCTGACGCGTCCGAGCGCAAAGCGGTGGAGGCGACCGGCTCGCAATGCATGGTCGGCACTCCGGACCGTCTTGCCACACTGCAAGGAGCACTCGAGCACGTAACGATCGCCTGCTGGCTGCTCGCCGATGCCGGTGGTGGCCCGGAGCGCGTCAGTGCCCTGCACGGCCCGCGCCTGGAGCAGTTCTTGTCTGGGGCGATCGACAGTACTTTGCGTGGCTTTCTCTATGAGAGCGGAGGTGATCTAGTCCCCGCGGATATGCTCGCCGAGGGCGAGCGGATCGTGTCGGAGACAGCCACTCGCAACTCGATCCCGGTGGCGATCCTCACGGCCGATCCGGTGGATGTCGAGGCCTGGATGGTCCAGGCGCAAACCGCGATCGGCCATCTGCTCGAAGGCCCCCGTGCGGGCGAACCAGCACGCTATCCTGCTTCCTATATACCTGAAAGCTGATCAGCTTTCGGAAGTGAGGCTTCTAGACAGGAGGGCAGCTGACTTGTCTAAATATGCGAAGGACGTGCTCGTCGAGGCAGATTGGCTCCAGGAGCACCTGAATGACGAGGGGATCCGCATCGTCGAGGTGGACGAGAATCCCAAGCTCTATGCCGAGGCTCACATACCAGGGGCAATCGGCTTTGACTGGAAGCTCGACCTGCAAGATCCAATTAGGCGCGACTTCCTCGGCCCGGAGGACTTCGGTGCCCTGTTCGCAAGTCGTGGCATCTCTGGTGACCACACGATCGTGCTGTACGGCGATCGCAACAACTGGTTTGCCGCCTACACCTACTGGTACCTGAAGTACTACGGCCACCACAATGTCCTGCTGCTCAACGGACCGCGCGAAAAGTGGATCGCCGACGGGCGTCCCACTAGCACCACGGTGTCGAGCCGTGAGTCCGCTCAGTTCACGGCCCAGCAGGGAGACGACACGATCAGGGCGCGTCGCGACGAGGTACTCGCGGCCGTCGGCGACTCGATCAACCTCGTCGATGTGCGCTCGCCGGCTGAGTTTGCTGGCGAGATCATCTCGCCGAGCGGCTATGAGCAGGAGGGCGCACAGCGTGCCGGGCACATCCCGGGCGCGGCGTCGATCCCATGGGCCCAGGCCGTCAACGAGGACGGTACGTTCAAGAGCGCGGAGGATCTGCGCGAGCTATACGGCTCAAAGGGAGTGCTTGACGGCAAGGACGTTATCGCCTATTGCCGAATCGGCGAGCGCTCCGCTCACACCTGGTTCGTCTTGCACGAGCTGCTCGGCAGCGAGCACGTCAAGAACTATGACGGCTCATGGACCGAGTGGGGCAGCCTCGTTGGCGTACCGGTAGCCACGGGGCCGGAGAGCTCCTGAGTGACCAACAAGCACGACTTCGGGCCCACCCCTCTGGGCCCGCGGGCGTTCGACCGCCGCGTCAGTCGATGGCGCGGCGGTCGAGCAGCGCCGCGGTCCTTATGAGCAGGTCCTCCAAGATTCGCGCGGTCGCACCCCAGACCAGCTCACCATCGAACACGTAGGCGTCGGTCTCGAAAGTGAACCCGCGGCGTTCCATGCGTGTGCGTGTCGCTCCAGCCCTGACCTCGAGCAAGGAAGGCTCGAGTACCGTGTCCACCTCGAGCTCTGAGGCTCGCCACGGCCGCCTTCCGTCGAGCAAGCCTACGAACGGATGGATCGCGTAATTGGTCACGAACGTCGATGTGCGCTCGAGCGCTCCCACCAAAGTAACGTTGGCTCGGGGGAGCCCAATCTCCTCCTCAGCCTCGCGCAAAGCAGTGTCGCTCAGCGACACATCGCCTGGATCGCGGCGACCACCGGGAAACGAGATCTCCCCGGCATGGCGGCGCAGATCCGCCCGACGCTTTGTGAGCACAACCCGAAGTTCGCCGTCATCCTCATACAAAGGCACAAGCACAGCGGCAGCGACCTGCTCGTCGGCTTGGGGCCGGTCGTGGGACCCCACGTCCAGCAGCACGTCGCCGAGCGCTTGAGCGGATGTCACGCTCGAGCGATTGCGTGGGTGCGCTCGACGCGCTCCTGGAACATCACCTCGCCGTCGAGCGTCCGGTGAACAGGACACTTCGCGGCGATCACTTGCAAGCGCTCCACCTGCTCTTCAGGAAGATCCTCGGGCAGACGCAAGACCACGTCGAACTTAGTAGGGCAACCTCGCTCGGCTGGGGTGTACTGGACGTCCACCTCCACTTTGCCGATGTCCCAGCCCTTACGTGCCGCATACATCTCCATCGTGATCGCGGTACACGAGGCGAGACTCACGGCAAGCAGCTCCTGCGGATCTGGGCCGGCATCCTCGCCACCAGACTCCAAGGGCTCATCCACGGTCAACTGGTGATCGCGTACCTGCACGGTGTGTTTGAACGCCGAATCCTTGCGCTTAACGCTGGCCTTCATCACTGCAACACCTTCCGATCTGGTTGTCACAGCACCCTCTCCTTCCATGGTATCGACGGCACTGGGTTACGAAAGGGGGTTGAAGAGCAAGCCGGTCAGTAGCTTGGGGTAGAAGAACGTCGACTTCGGCGGCATGTTCTCGCCGCTGGCCGCCACATCACGCACTTGGGAGACGGGTGTAGGGCGCATCAGGAAGGCTGCGTCGTACTCGCCCGAGCGCACCATCTCAAGCGCCTCCTCGGTGGAGCGCGCATAGAAGAGGCCATTGAAGTGCGAAATGTCCTCATCGCTCAAAGCCAAGGCTCCCTTCAAGATCAATGCCTCGAGGACGCCCGTGTCGAGGCTGCGATAGGCCTCGGAGAAGCCGGGCAGAGCGGCGTCGGCGATCGCCTGATCCTTGAGCGTGAGCCGATAAGGCTGCTTGTGGTGAGCATCGATGTAGCCAAGCTGTAGCGGCCCCACACCGGGCTCGGGCGCGATCTGGTCGAGGGGTACCTCGGCGACGTCGAAGTCGCGGCGCAATGTTTCTCTCAAGGCCTCCTGGCGCTCGCGATCCAGGCCGCGCACGAGCCGATGGGTCGGGAATACGGTCAGTCCCGGATCCTCCAAGGCGACGAGGCACATGAGGATGTATCTGTGCTCGCCCTCGCCTCCAAGCTCCTCGGCGTAGGCGCCCGAGGTCTCATAGCGATGGTGGCCATCAGCGATCAAGAGCTCGGCGTCGCGGGTGACTGCCTGCACAGCGGCGATAGTCTCAGGATCGTTGACACGCCATAGCTTGTGGGTTGTGCCGTCTGCGTCGCTCACCTCGCCCCACGGAGTTTCCGCGGTCGCAGGTTCGAGCGCCTTCCAAGCCGCGTTCTGGGGGTCTGAGTAGAGCGAGAAGATAGGGGAGAGGTTCGTGCGGGTCGCCCTCATCAGGCGTAGCCGATCCTCCTTCGGACCCGGATGCGTGCGCTCGTGGGGGCGTACCCGTCCAGGCCCATAGCCCTCAATCCGAACTCGGCAAAAGAAGCCCCGGCGTGTGCGCTCTTGACCGTCTGGACCCGTGTAGCTCTGTGTGTGAGCCCACAAGGAGGGCTCGGGATCGCGCACCACGACACCTTGCATCTGCCACGCCTCGAACAGGTCGCCGGCAGCCTTGTATGGATCCGGCTCGCCTTTCGGTAGGTCTACTGCCGCCACGTTGAAGGGGGAGCGCTTCAGGAGAGCTTCACGCTGCTGCGCGTCGATCACGTCGTATGGGGGAGAGGTGACGTCGGCTAGGGCGCCTACTACCGATTGGTCGTAGTGCAGGGCACGCAGAGGTTGAATGTCAGCCATCGCGGCGCGGACCCTAGCAGCGGCGTCTACTCTTAGTGGTCATCGGGGCGTGGCGCAGCCTGGTAGCGCACCTGCTTTGGGAGCAGGGGGTCGCCGGTTCAAATCCGGCCGCCCCGATATTCCGTAGGTCTGCGAATTGTCGCGAAGACGGGCGAAAGGTCGCAAAAACGTTAGGGGCGGGGGTGACGGGTTGACTGGCGCTACAAGCTGGCGACAGGACTCGGCGTAAACGATCGCGGAATTCTCCTGGTTGGGAGTACAGGCGGCGGCCTGCATCATGCGCGGTCGACGGCCTGGGCGGTCTGAATCTGGCGGCCGAGTTCTGGCTGGTGGCCTCGACGGGCTGCTCGTTCGCGGCCGTGGCAGGAGCCTGCTTGCCAGCTGAGCCGCATTAGCGCTGGACGAGGGGTTCCCCATCGCGTACCATCCGCGGCCGAGTGCACACCGGGTTGGGGCTTCGACGAGAACTTCGCTGGCTGACGCTGGCCTTTCTAGGGATCGCATTCGCGGTGTTTGGCTCCCTGCTCGGAGGAGCTTCGGTTCAGGCCGTGCAGACGCCCCTGGAGATCTCGATCTCCGGCAATCATTTCGTCGACGGCCTCAACGGCACCGGCCAGACGATCCAGCTGCGCGGGGTCAACGTCTCGAGTTCTGAGTACGCCTGTGCCGAGAACTTCGGCTACGACGACGGGGACTACACCGACGCTACCGCGGCAGCGATCGCTGCGTGGGGTGCCAACGCGGTCCGGATACCGCTCAACGAGGACTGCTGGCTGAACACGAACCTTCCAGGGGGCGATCCGTACGGGGGTGTCGGTTATCAGCAGGACATTGAGAGTTTCGTCTCGGACCTCAATGCGCACAGGATCTACGCGATCCTCGATTTGCATTGGACCGCGCCCGGCAACCAGACCGCGCTCGAGCAACAGCCGATGCCCGACATCGACCACTCGCCGGCGTTCTGGACCTCAGTCGCGACCGCGTTCAAGTCCAATCCGGCGGTCGTGTTCGACATCTTCAACGAGCCGTACGACCCGACCGACCTGAGGTCGGGCGACGACGAAAATGCGTCGGACGCGGTCACCTGGGGTTGTTGGGAATCTGGGACCAAGCCGGACGCCGTCGGTGGCGGTGCCCCGCCGGTTCCCTGCTACACGCAGGCCTACGACGCCAACAACAATCCAACGAGCCACTACCAGATCGTCGGCATGCAGACTCTGTTGACCGACATCCGCAACGTGGGCGCCACCCAACCGATCGTGGTCGGTGGTCTTGACTACGCCGACGACCTTGGTGACACCAACGACGCCAACGGCGGCGGTCAGGGCTGGATGCAGCACGCGCCCGACGATCCCCTCAACCAGGAGGCGGCGTCGTTCCATAACTACCAGGGCGAGGGCTGCGACAACCAGACCTGTTGGGAAAGCACAGTCAAGTCGGTCGCCGCCCACGTGCCGGTGATCACCGGCGAGTTCGCCGAGGACAACTACCTGGCGGCCGGATGCAACGCGAATCCAGGCGCGAGCACGTTTGATGACCGCTACATGAACTGGGCTGACAGCAGCGGTGTCAGTTACTTGGCGTGGGTATGGCTCGTGGACGACCCGCTTCAGCCGGGTGACGACACGTGCGACCGGCACGGGCTGCTCAGCTCCTACGACGGCGCGCCGGTCGCTCCGAATGGCACCGCTGTGCACGATCACCTGACGGCGCTGGCGGCCATCGGTACCGGCACAACCCCAACCACTACCACGACCGGATCGGGGCCGACCACTGCGACCGGAACGGGCAAGGGGACCAGCAAGCCGACGGTCACGCTGCACTCTTTTAGCGCCGCCGTTCAGTCGGGCGGCTCGGCGGTCAGGTTCCGTCTGCGCTCTGCGCAAATGTGCACCGGCACGATCACCGGCCAGACGGTCAACACCTATGCGGTGACAACCGTCAGGCACAAAGCCCGCAAGGTGTCGCTGGGATCGGTGATGTTCTCGCTCGAGGCGGGCAAGTCAAAGACGGTGGTCCTGAAGCTGAGCAAGGCATCCAGGAAGTTGCTGGCCGCCAAGCGCTCGCTCAAGGTGCAGATCACGATCACACTCACAAGCGCCGGTCATCGCCGCACGGTCCTGCACCGCACGACGACGCTGCACCGCAAGGGCTAGTGTCGTGAGTCGTTAATTCGGTTGCATCTGACGAGCAAGCAGTTGCTCGCAAAGGCTCTGGCCGCCTGTCGCAGGTTTGACGGCCGCACAGGGCGCGCGTGGTCCAGTCCTGCTGGGGGTCCTTGCAAAACGGATCGGCGTGACGGGGTTTGGTGGGCCGGCCGCGCACATAGTGATATTGCGTCGGCTGGTCATCGACCGTTACGAATGGATGGACGCCCGTTCGTTCGAGGACGCGAATGCCGCGTGTGGCATGTTGCCTGGTCCCGCGTCAACGCAGCTTGCGATCTTCTGCGCCTATCGCGTTGCCGGGTCGTGGGGTGCGCGATCGTCGGCGGCCTCGGGTTCGCGGTGCCCGCGGTCGTGATGGTGCTGGCGCTGTCGGTCTCGTTCCTCGCCAGCGCGCCGCCAAAATGGGTGATCGGCGTTGGAGCGGGTGCGGGCGCGGCTCGCCCTAGCCCAATTGGCGCAAACGTCGGTCCGGGGGCTTCGCTACCTATCCGCGCCAATTACCCAAAGAGTGGCCGGTACGGGGATGTGCGTGCTACGGGCGCTCCGCAGTACTGCCGATGCTCGGTTCGCCTCATGGGGTGGGGGGACAACGACCGGCGTGCGCGCGAGCCGAGCAGCACGAGATCGCGCTGACGCAGGCCACAAGGCAGCGCGTGATGCCCGCTGCGGCCATCTTTGGTCTCACCGCCGAACCGCTCATTACGAGTACATCTATCGGCGGCCTGACGGCCGCCGATAGGGCTCTACGATCACCGAAAAGCCATCTTCTCGCCAAGAATCCGTAGGCGCTCGATAGCGCACAGCCACACGCGAAGGCGATTATGTATCCGCGTTGGCGGCGCTCAAACGCGTACATCGCCATCATAAAAGTGACGGCAGCAGCACCAAAGGCGGTAAGCATCTGGCTATGTCGTTTTCGTCTACTTTCCGCGGGTCGATGGGCACCGATGAGTAATTAGGTGACTCGAAGTTGCTCCGCAGAAGAATGAGGTCCAACCGAAGGAGGATCGTGATGCGGAGGTTGATCTACTCGATGACTGTGTCGCTGGACGGCTTCATCGCCGGACCTGATGGCGGAATCGATTGGTCGGTGCCTGACGAGGAGCTGTTTCTGTTCCATACCGAGCAGGTGCGGGAAATTGGTGTGCATCTCTGTGGACGGCGGCTCTATGAAACGATGGTCTACTGGGAGACTGCTGAGGAGAGTCCGCTGGCCGCGGTGCAGGTCGAGTTCGCCCAGATCTGGAAGGCATTGCCGAAGGTTGTGTTCTCCACGACGCTTCAGAGTGTGGTCGGCAACACCAGGCTGGCTAAGGACGGTGTCGGCGAGGAGGTCTCAAGGCTCAAGGAGCGGCCCGGAAAGGGTATCGCTGTGGGTGGCGCTGGCCTCGCCCGTGCGTGCATGGAGCTGGGGCTGATCGACGAGTGGCGGCTGTTCGTCAGCCCGGTCCTGCTCGGCGGCGGCACGCCTTACTTCCCTTCCCTGGAGAGAGGGATCGATCTTGAGCTGATCGAGACACGCACATTTGGCTCCCGCATCGTTTACCTACGCTACAGGCGCACGCCAGACGCAACTAGCTCGCAAGGAGCACCGCTCAGTCAGTAAGTAGCACGTACAGCGCTACCCGAGTACATGGATCGCGCGGCCTGACCCGAGTATCTGGCGATAACTGCCACTACCCGCGAATAGCCCGCGCATGGCGGCCACGCGACTGCTGTTGACCCGGTCGTCCTCGCAGCCCTTCTCGTCGGCAGGGGTGCCTGGATACGGTGCCAGCGGCGGTGCTCGCAGCACCGCTGCGTGGCTCGTGGTCACGCTCCTCGATCGCCGATCAAAGGTTGCCTGAGCGACCCTGATCTACGTAGCCGAAACCCAGCTCTTGGCCTCCTCAAGCTCGTCCAATCCGTAAACCATAACCTCGCCTGGAGTTATCCATGCGAATAGCTGGAAGGCTTTTCCAACCCATTCCACGTCAGTGACGATGGCCGAGCGCTTCCATGCGGAATGGTGTCCGATTCCGAGCCCGAGTCCGGTCTTGACGTCGTCGAACCAGGCGGCCGGCTCGAGTCCCTCGAAAGCCGTGAGCCTGAAGAGCATGCGGATCTCCCCCGACTCTGCGGCTTCACGCAGGACCGGCTCGAGAACCTCGCGATAGTCCTTGCGGGTGAGCTTGCCGGAGGCCCGAAAACCGATCGTCCCCGCAGGCATGTCATCAATTCGCTCGACCATCGTGTCTCCTTTCGTGGCTATCGGCTCCGAGCTGAGGGTCAGCTCAATCTGTGACGATAGGCGCCTTCCAGGATCCCGCTTCGCGTGGAAGTGACCTTCGTGGGTGACGTCTATCGCTGCAGCAGGTGGGCCCCCGGCCCCGCGTGTACTTCGCGCGCCCCCTCAGGTGCATGAGCGTCTGGCGCCAGCAGCCCTAGGACATGCCCACCAAAGCCGCCCCCTACGATTCTTGCACCTACAGCGCCTGATTGGAGCAGCTGATCAACGGTTGCCTCGACCGCGGGCGTGGAGACCTCGTACTGGTCTCGTAGGCTCACATGTGAGGCATTGATTAGGCGTCCGACCGCGGGCAGGTCGCCCGCCCGCAAGGCGGTGACAGCATCTTGGACCCGGGAGTTTTCGCCTAGTACATGACGTGCTCGCCGTCGCAGGGGTTCGGGCAATCGCTCAACCGCGCTCCAGCCGACCTCTCTTAGCGAATCGGTGCCCAACAGTTCGCACGCTCTGGAGCATTCAGCCCTGCGCTCGTTGTAGGCCGAGCTCGCGTTGGCGTGACGCTCGCCGGAGTCGAGCGTCACCAGTTGCCAGCCGTCTGCCAGCCGCAACGGCACAGGATCGACCTCAATGGTCTGAAAATCAATGCGAAGCGCCGTGTCTGGCGCACCACACAGGGAGGCGAGCTGATCAAGCAAGCCTGTCTGCGCGCCCACCCATTCGTTCTCCACGCGAGAGCACAGTTGGGCAAGCTCCATACGGTCAGCGTTGGTGGCTCCGATCAAGGCGAGCAGGGCGAGGCACAGAGCCACCTCGAGCGCTGCTGAGGATGAGAGGCCAGCGCCTCGCGGGAGATCTCCGCCGATCTCCAGACGAGCTCCTACGAGCGGGTAGCCGGCTCGGCGCAGCTCGGTGACGACGCCGCGCACGAAAGCACGCCAACCCTCCGAGCGCGGGGGCTCCTCTCCGGCAAGGGTGAATTCGTCCTCCTCGGCGTAGTCGAGAGCGCGCGCGTAGATGCGTTGCGCATCGCTCGCAGTTGCGCGCACCGTGATTCCCTCGGCGATCGCGAACGGCAGCGCGAACCCTTGGTTGTAGTCGGTGTGCTCTCCGATCAGATTCACGCGACCGGGAGCGAATGCTATGACGCGCTCACCCGCCACAGACAATCGCCTCGCGTAGGGCACCAGCGGAATCCTCGGGCAACGTATCGCCGATGAACGTGCCCCCGCCCTGCTCGGAGCCTGCGAGGTACTTGAGCTTGTCCGCAGTGCGCAGCGGGGGATAGAACTCGACATGCAGGTGACCTTTTGAGCGCCCGTCGGTGGGCGCCTGATGGAGGACCATTACGTATGGGAACGGCCTGTCAAACAGGGCGTCGTAGCCGCGCGTGAGGGTCTGCAGTGATTCGGCGAGCAGGCGCATCTCCTCGGGCTCGCAATCGAGCAAGCTCGGGCGATGCTGGCGAGTGACGACGTGCACTTCGTATGGCCAACGTGCCGCGTATGGGATGTATGCGACGACGGCCTCGTTCTCGTACACGATCCTGCTCCCGTCCTCGAGCTCGCGGCGCATCAGCGTGCAGGGAGCACACCCGCCCAGGCGGGCATCCGCCGCGATCTCGAGCTTCGGCACGGGGGGAAGGAACGGATAGCCATAGATCTGCCCGTGCGGGTGGTGCAGCGTCGCGCCCACCTCAATCCCGCGATTCTCGAAGATCAACACGTATTGCACGTCAGCTCTAGCGCCAAGCTCCATGTAGCGGTGTCGCCAAGCCCACATCAGAGCCACTGCACGCTCAGATGCCAATGTGCCGAGCGAACCGGTGTGATTGTCGGTGTATACGACCACCTCCGCTGCTCCCTGCGGTGCTTGGAAGGCGGGATACAGGTTGTCGAAGACGGCGATCTCGAAGTCCGGGAAAGGGATCTCCGTCTCCACAGCACCGGCCGATTGGGCTCCGGGCAGTGTGGGGCAGAGCGGACAATGGCCCTCAGGGGGGAGGAAGGTGCGGTCTTGCCGGTGGATCGCATATACGACCTCCTCTCCGCGCAGCTCGTTGAAGCGTTGATCGCTCATGCCTGCTCGCGCTCTCGACGGGCGTAGAGGATGAGCGCCCGGCCGTCGTCCTTAAGGTGTCGCTCGATCTCTAGCGGTCCGTAGACCTCGGATGACTCCTCAGCCTGTCCGTGCTGACTCAACTTTTCGCGCTGACGAGCATCAGATCGGTCAAAAGGGGGCTGCAAGTCAGCGGATCGGGGAGTCATGTCCTGAAGATAGACCCCAAATCGCGAAGTTCTTGACTACAAACGGATTCATGGGGGAAAACTAACTATGGGCGCTGCGCCGCCCGACGCAGCTTCTAGAGAAGGAGATGGAGATGTCAGAGATAGAGCAAGTCGGTCAGACCACCGAGCGGCTAGAGCATTCCGACGGTTTGGAGATCGGCCGACGAGGCTTGGATCGACGGGCGTTCCTGCGCCGCACGGCGCTTACAGGCATAGCTGCCGGCTCGGCGAGCAGCATCCTGGCGGCCTGCGGCAAAAGCAGTGGCTCGAGCGCCAGCGGCAGCGGCAGTGGCAGCGAGGCCGTGTTTGGCTCGCATCCGAGCTACAAATTCGTGGCCATCAATCACGTCACGACCAACCCATTCTTCGTGCCGACCCAATATGGACTGGCCGATGCATGCAAATTGTTGGGATGCTCGTATACGTGGACGGGCTCGGAAAGCAGCAACGTCAACCAGATGGTCAACGCGATCAACACTGCAATTACAAGCAAAGCCGACGGAATCGCGGTCGCATTGATCGACCTGCACGCATTCAACGCTCCGGTTGAATCCGCGTTGAAGGCGGGTATCCCCGTCGTTGCCTATAACGCCGACGCGCCCGGCAACGCGCGTCTGTCCTACATCGGGCAGGACCTCAAGCTGGCTGGCGAAAAGATGGGCGAAAGGATCGTCGAAGCAGTCGGCTCGGGCGACGTCGCGCTGTTCATCGCAACTCCAGGATCGGCCAATCTGCAACCGCGCATCGAAGGGGCTGCGAAGGCGATCAAGGACTCGGGTAAGCCGATCACGGTACACACGGTCGCGACCGGTGCGGCGGTCCCGGGCGAGCTATCTACCATCGACGCCTATTGGATTGGCCACCAGAGCACGAAGGGCATGTACGCCGTGGACGGAGGCAGCACCGAAAGCCTCGCGCGAGTCATGCAGAAGTACGGATTGGCGGCCAAGGGGATCAAGGCCGGCGGCTTCGATTTGACCGAAGGCACGCAGAAGCTGCTGCAGGAAGGCAACATCGAATTCACGATCGACCAGCAGCCCTACCTGCAGGGCTTCCTTCCGGTCCTTCAGTTGTTCATGTGGCAAGTGTCGGGCTCGCTCACGGGCCCTGCCGAAACGGACACGGGCCTGAAGTTCCTCAACAAGGAAACGGTCGCGCCGTACGTCGAATCCAAGACCCGCTTCGAGGGGACGTCAACCGAAGTCAAGGTGGTTCCGATCAAGGCCGGCACACCCGCCTAGTGATTGCAACAGACATACGCGCCCAGTGGAGGAGTTCGTGACAGCCATGCCTGCCAAGTGGAGGAGCTCGTAGGTGTCCAGCGTGACAGGGGGACCGCCTGCCTCTGAGAGCCCGGCGGGCGAGGAGAACTCAGGACCGCGGGCGCGCTCCCTCGACACGCACAGTCCGCTCGCGCGTGTTCTGTCGCTGCGCGAGGGCAGCATCATCGTCGTGACAATCGTCACGGCGGTGTATTTCTCCCTACAGACCAGCAACTTCCTGACGGGCGCCAACTTCAAGACGCTGCTGCCTTACTTCGCGCCGCTTGGGATCCTCGCGGCGGGCGAGGTGTTCGTGATGATCCTCGGGGAGATCGACCTGTCGATCGGCGCGATGTACCTGTTCTCTCCGATCCTGTTCTACAAGCTGTCCACCGCCGGGATCTCGCTCGTGCCGAGTGTGGTGATAGCGCTCCTGTGCTGTATGGCGGTGGGCGCCGTCAACGGATTTTTCACCGCGGTCGTCGGAATCAGCTCATTCGTGGCCACGCTCGGAATGCTGTTCACCTTCGAGGGGCTCAGTCTGATCATCTCCCACGGCACGCCGGTCAACACCCCCGGAGCGCAAGTTCACCAAACGACGGTGAAGGTGGAACACGTGGTCAACGGCCATCACATCTTCCTCACCGAAACGGTCAACCACGTCGGCACGTTCGCAAAAATCTTTGGTGCCGGTACATATTCGGAGTTCATCTGGGCACTCATGATCGTGATCCTGTTGCAAATCACGCTCACGTTCACTCGCTGGGGACTACACACTGTGGCGATCGGCTCCAACAAGCTCGGTGCGGCCGAGGCAGGTGTCGCGGTGAGGCTCGTGACGATTCGCAACTTCGTGCTCTGCAGCCTCACCGCAGGGCTCGTCGGGATTCTCGAGGCTGTCCGCGCTGGGTCGGTCCAGCCCGACCCGTCCGGGGCAAACGAAATCCTCTTCTTCGCGATCGCCTCGGCGGTTATCGGCGGGACACTACTGGCCGGCGGGTCCGGCACCGTAATCGGCGCATTGATCGGTGCGTTGTTCCTCGGTATCCTCCAAGACGGTCTGGTCCTCCAAGGAGTGAACGCCAATTACAAGCTGTTCTACCTCGGCCTAGCGATCATCGTGGCGATGACCGTCAACGTTTACGTCCAACGCGCGCGTAGAGGACATGGCAGTGGCTGATACGCAATCGATCGAGACTGTCGTCCCGCCAACCTCGGCACCTGACGATGTGCTCAGAGTCGAGCATATCTCCAAGCGCTTTGGACCGGTGACCGCGTTGCGCGATGTCAACCTGCACTTGCGCAAGGGCGAGGTACTCGGTTTGCTGGGCGACAATGGCTCGGGCAAGTCCACGCTGATCAAGACCATCAGCGGCTTTCAAAAGCAGGACTCGGGCGAGATGTTCCTGCACGGAGAGCCCTACCAGCCCCGTGGTGTCGACGATGCACGCAGCCAAGGGATCGACACCGTCTTTCAAGATCTTGCGCTGATCGACGAACTATCGGTCTACCACAACATGTTTCTGTGCCGCGAGCACGTACACCACCCGATCCCATTGCTCGCCAACCGGCGGATGAAGCAGGAGACCCGCACGGCGCTCGATGAGATCGGGATTAATATCCCGCGGATCGACGTCGCGGTCGCACGTCTGTCGGGCGGGCAAAGACAAGCGATCGCGGTCGCACGCACAGTTAACTCCGACGCCGACATCCTGTTGCTGGACGAGCCGCTTGCCGCGATGGGCGCCAAGGAGGGCTCGATGATCCTCGACCTCGTGGCGCGGCTGAAGGCCGAGGGTCGAGTGTCGATCATCATGATCCTCCACAACTACGTCCACGTGCTGCAGGCGTGCGATCGCGTGAGCATGATCCAAGACGGTGTGATCACATTGGATAAGCCAACGAACGAGACATCAGTTGAAGAGCTCACCGAGATAGTCGTCAACGAGTACCGGCGTGCACGAGAGCAGGAGCGCAGCGAAAGGCAAGCTCCGGGATAGACCGGCTGGATGCGCACGGTCCTGATCACCGGCTCTGAGGGGATCATCGGCTCGGTGCTGCGGCGTGGGCTGGGCGACAAGTACCCGATCAGGGGAGTGGATCTGCCTGGGGACATTTCCGACTATGAGGTTCTGTGGGCGCAGATGGCTGGAGTGGACACAGTCATTCACCTCGCGCGCAAGTTTTCACCGACGGACCCCATTGATCGACGAATGCGCGTCTACCCGGAAAACGTCCAAATAGACATCAACGTCTTCACGGCAATAGTGCGGGCTGGGGCAAGGCGTCTCATAGTGGCAAGCTCGGTTCACGCGGACAACCACCGCAATCCCGCTGCGACTACGCCGCTACGGGTGCCTGGCAGCTACCACCCTGCCAGCCCGTACGGTGTGTACAAGCTCATCGAGGAGGAGGTCGGCAAGGCTCTTTCAAAGCAGTTTGACTTCGAGTTCATCGGTATACGGTTGGGTGGTGTAACACGAGATAATTCCGTGAAGACCGGTCAAGGACAGACAGCTACTTGGCTTAGCCACAACGACCTTGTCGGCGCTATCAATGCGTGCTTGGAGTCGGACCCAGTGCCGGGGCGCTCTACCGTCTTCTATGCGGTATCGAACAATGTCGACAAGATCCATGACACCACCAATCCGTTTGGCTGGAAGCCGAAGGAGAATTCGGCCGATCGTATGTAGAGAGCCTTCGGGCGATGGGGAGGCCATTCAGGGGCTCTCAGGGTATCGTCGCGCATGCAAGCCAACGATCGGAACCTCAGGAGTTGAAATGGCTGATTCCACCGCTAAGGCAGCAAGTTTCCTTGCGCTCCATCAACAGGAGCGTCCTCTGCTGCTCGTGAATGCCTGGGATATAGGCTCGGCGAGACTGCTTGCGTCGCTTGGCTTTCAGGCGCTCGCGACAACCAGCAGCGGCTATGCGGCCACCCTCGGTCGGCTCGATTATCGTGTGGCGCGTGAGGAGGCCGTGGCGCACGCAGCGGCGCTTGTGGCCGCAACAGAGCTGCCGGTATCCGCGGACTTCGAGGATGGCTTTGGCGAGGAAGCTACCGCAGTCGCCGAGACGGTTGCTCTCGCACTCGAGGTTGGTCTAGCCGGCTGCTCGATCGAGGATTGGAGCAGTGATCGTGAGCGGTTGTATGACATAAGCGATGCAACTGAGCGTGTGGCCGCCGCAGCCGAAGTAGCGCACGCTGGGCCGACCCACCTTGTCCTTACGGCGCGAGCCGAGAACTATCTGCGGGACAAACCGGATCTACATGACACGATTGCGCGTCTGCAGGCCTATCAGGAGGCCGGTGCCGACGTGCTCTATGCGCCGGGAATCGTGCGTGCGCAGGACATTAAGGCGCTTGTGGCGGCGGTAGACCTACCCGTAAACGTGCTCGCGCGTCCTGGCGTGCCCGCGGTCGATGAGCTGAGTGCACTAGGAGCCAAACGAGTCTCGGTGGGCGGGGCTTTGGCAATGGTCGCGCTTGGTGGTGCTGCCGGCGCGGCAACAGAATTGCTTGAGCACGGAACCTACGGGTTCCTGGAGGCTTCGGCTGCTGGCGCAAAGGCAGCGCGTGAGGCCTTTGCTTGATCTAGCATTCGTCACGGATCAGGAGCGTCGCCGGCTGAACCTACCTCCGGATCGGCAGCAGGACGAGTTGGGCTGACCTCACTGTGAGAGTATGCCGCCCGCGAACCACCTAACCCTGGAAGGACAAGAATGGCCCCCGATCTGCTGAGCACGATTTGTCGTGAAATCGATGAGCGTCTAAACGAACTACGTCCTTTGCTTGCCGAGCGGGAGCAATTGCTTGTGGCGGCCGATGCGCTTGTTGCTGCTGATCGTGAGGACCCAGTAGCGGAGGCGAAGCAATCGTCGACCGGGGACGGTCGTGGTCGGGGACGAGTCAGGGCGGGTCGTCGTGGCTCGGCCGCCGGTGCGATTAAGCGAGTCGCTGCCGGCCCGACCAGCGTTGAGATCGAGGTTGAGATCGGCGAGGACTCCACGACCCCCTTCCAGGCGGAGGAGCTTCAGCCGGTCAAGAAACCGCGGCGAACTGCCGCAAAGCCAAAGGTGGAGCGAGCCGCGCGCGGTGCTGCGCGTGAGGCAATCTTAGGTGCACTCGAGCACGGTTCGCACACCGTGGGGGAGCTCGCTGTCGTGACCGCCATGAGTGGTCCCAATATCAATGTGAATCTACGTCGACTTGCCGCGGAGGGAGTGGTCATAAAGGCCGAGCGCGAAGGCAAGGCAGCGTGGGCGCTTGCAGACCCAGCCGCATGAAGCGGCTGTTCGCCTCCTCACCAATGCAGGCTAACGGTCCTCGCTGATTGGTGCTGATCCGATAGGTACTACCCGGGCGTAGGGCGGCCCTCTCGGTGTTCGAGGCTGCGGTTGGCCGATTTCGGCGTCTGCGACGTCCATGGCGGATCCTTGCCCGGCGGGCTACCGTGGTCTCATGGTGATCGCCGACGAAGCCTTGCGAAAGCGCCTGACCCTCGTCGCGTGCATCCTCGGCTCGGGTATCGCTTTGCTCGACAGTACCGTCGTGAACGTGGCCTTGCCCACGATCCAGCGCGATCTGGGTGGTGGCTTGGCTGCCCAGCAGTGGGTCGTAAACGCTTACCTACTCACACTTGGCTCATTGATCCTGGTAGGCGGGTCGCTCGGTGATCTGTACGGAGAGCGACGCATCTTCGCGCTCGGCGTAGGTGGTTTCGGGGGAGCCTCCTTGCTGTGCGCTTTGGCTCCCACGATCGGCGCCTTGATAGCGGCACGTGCTTTGCAGGGAGTCGCGGGGGCGCTGCTCACCCCGAGCGCTCTCGCGGTGATCGTGGCAACTTTTCGGGAGTCAGAACGTGGGCCTGCGATCGGCAGCTGGACCGCTTGGGGCGGGATCGCGACGGTGCTGGGACCGCTTGCGGGAGGATGGTTGCTGCAGATCTCCTCGTGGCGGGTGATCTTCTTGATCAACTTGCCACTGGTCTTGATTTGTGTGACTTTGATCCTGACTGTGATCCCTCGCGCAAGCCCCCGTCGCGAGAGTGCCCGCAAGATTGACGTACTCGGAGGTTGCCTGTGCGCACTGGGTCTCGGCGGGCCTGTGTTTGCGCTTATCGAGCAGCCTCGGCTTGGCTGGGGGAGCCCTGGCGTCGTGGTGCCCCTCATACTCGGTGCTGTACTGCTCGCCTGCTTCACGATCCACGAGTCGCGTTCACGAGATCCAATGTTGCCGCTCACGCTATTTCGCAAGCGCAACTTCTCCGCGGGGAACATCGAGACGTTTGCGATGTACGCGGGCCTGGCGATTCTGTTCTTCTTCCTGACGATCTTCCTGCAACAGATTGGCGGATACACGCCACTCCAAAGCGGTCTGGCGACTTTGCCGGCAACGATTGTGATGTTCGCGCTCTCAAAGCGCTT
Organism: uncultured Solirubrobacterales bacterium; assembly: GCA_963746645.1. Lineage (GTDB taxonomy): Bacteria > Actinomycetota > Thermoleophilia > Solirubrobacterales > Solirubrobacteraceae > Palsa-744. Next base: position 813,404 of record CAVVBQ010000005.1, on the reverse strand, counting down.
CGGAGCGCTCGCGGATCGCTTCGGTCCGCGGTTCTTTATGGGAGTAGGACCACTTGTCGCGGCGGCCGGGTTGCTCTCATTCCAACGGATCGGTGTACACGTGGATTACGTCAGTGACGTGCTGCCAGGCATCCTCATCTTCTCGCTCGGTCTTTCGATGACCGTTGCCCCACTAACCGCGGCCGTGCTCGCGGGTGTGGATACCGGACAGGCCGGTATCGCCTCTGCTGTTAACAATGCCACGGCGCGTGTCGCAGGCCTGCTTGGCACCGCGGCCGTTGGCGCAGCGGTGGCTGCATCGTTCGTCTCAGGCTTGGACAGCAGCTTGGCTGGCCGTCCACTTGGGCCACCCGCCAAAGCGGCCGTCGCCGAAGCGCGCAAGCTGCCACTTGGCCGTCCTGACACGAATGGGCTTCCCGGCCCTCAGGCACGGGCGATCACCGAAGCCGCAGACGTTGCATCGCTTGACAGCTTCCATCTGGGGATGGGGATTGCGGCGCTACTGGTCGCTGCCGGCGGCCTGGTGGGTGTGATCGGGGTGCGAAATCCCCGCAGGGCGGTGAGTGCCGAGCAGTGCGAGGGCGGACAGCTGGTCGGGGCATCGCTCGACGCCGCCGGCTGTCACGAGGGCGACCTCGAACCTCAGCCGACGCTCTCCGCATAGGCTCGCATTGCTTCGATAATCGGCGCGAGCCGACGTCCGCGTGTCGTCAGTCGGTACTCAACGGTTGGTGGGCTGGTGGGGAGGACCGTGCGCTCGAGAAGACCCGCTCCCTCCAGGTCGCGCAGGCGCTCAGAGAGCATTCGTGGCGAGATGCCCGCGACCGCCTCGGCGAATTCGTTGAAGCGCAGTGCCCCTGTTAGAGCGGCATAGATTATGGACAGCTGCCAGCGCCGCTCCAGGAGGTCCGCCGCCTGGCGGACCTCCAGTGGAACTGGCTGACATCGACGGACAGGACGTGACATTGAGTACTCCGACTAAGAGACCTGAGCGACCTTGGGCGCGGGCTCCAATGCAAGGTCGAGCACTTCGCCGATGCTCATCACTGGGTGAAAGCTCATCTGCTCGCGAACCTCCTCCGGGATCTCATCGAGATCGCCACGGTTGCGCTCGGGCAGGATCACGTCCGTCAGGCCGGCCGCGTGAGCCGCGAGAGCCTTCTGCTTAAGCCCACCGATTGGCAGCACGCGACCTTGCAGGGTGACCTCGCCGGTCATCCCAACCGTATGCTTCACCGGTCTACCGGAGAGCAGCGACGCTAGCGCTGTAACCATCGTGACACCTGCGCTAGGGCCGTCCTTAGGGATGGCGCCAGCCGGTACGTGCACATGGAACTCGTGATCTTCAAAGGCACTCTCTTCGATGCCGAGCTCCTCAGCGTGGCTACGCACGTAGGAGAGCGCGATGCGCGCGGACTCCTTCATCACGTCGCCCAGCTGACCGGTCAACAGCAGGTCGCCCTTTCCGTTCATGGCGGTCGCCTCGACGAACAGGACGTCTCCGCCTGTTCCCGTGACTGCCAAGCCCGTCGCCACGCCCGGCACTGCCGTACGTGACGCTGACTCCTGGAAGAACCTCTGGCGTCCAAGCGCCTCCCGAACGGTCTCCAGGTCGATCTCCACGGGTGGCTCCACCTCGCCCGAGGCGATCCGGGTCGCGGTCTTGCGCAGCACCGTGCCGAGCTCGCGCTCTAGGTTACGCACACCAGCCTCGCGTGTGTACTCGGCGACGATCGTGCGCAGCACCTCGTCGGAGACGCTCACCTCGTCCTCGCGCAGACCATTGCGGTCACGCTGGCGCGGCCACAGGTAGCCCTTGGCGATTGCGAGCTTCTCCTCGGAGGTGTAACCGTCAAAGCGGATCACCTCCATGCGGTCAAGCAGCGGCCCTGGGATCGTGTCGGCGACGTTTGCCGTCGCGATGAACATCACTTGGCTCAGATCCAGCTCCACGTCCAGGTAGTGGTCGCGGAAGGAGTGGTTCTGGGCCGGGTCAAGCACCTCCAAGAGCGCGGCCGAGGGGTCTCCGCGCCAGTCGGCGCCGACCTTGTCGACCTCGTCGAGCAGGATCACGGGGTTCATCGTGCCGGCGTCGCGCAATGCGCGCACCAACCGTCCAGGCAACGCTCCTATGTAGGTGCGCCTGTGCCCGCGGATCTCCGCCTCGTCGCGCACACCACCGAGTGACATGCGCACGAACTCGCGACCAGTGGCCCTCGCGATCGACTCGCCAATTGACGTCTTGCCGGTCCCGGGAGGACCGATCAGGGTAAGGATCGCCCCGGACTTGGGGTCGGCCTCGATGCCGCGATCTTGGCGCAGCTTGCGCACGGCCAAGTACTCGGTCACACGGTCCTTGACGTCTTCAAGACCAGCATGGTCGGCGTCCAGCACTGCTCGTGCTGCGACCGGGTCCAAGTGCTCCTCAGAGCGCTTGCCCCATGGCACGGCGATAAGCCAGTCCAGGTAGGTGCGAATCATGCTCGACTCACCGGTCTGCTCGCCCATCCGCTCGAGGCGACCAAGCTCCTTGAGTGCTTGCTCTTGCACCTCCTCGGGCATGTCCGCGGCCTCGATCTTTGCGCGGTACTCCTCCACAAGTGAGCCCTCGTCCTCGTCGAGCTCCTTGCGGATCGACTCCATCTGCTTGCGCAAGAAGTACTCGCGCTGTTGCTTATCCGCGCCCTCCTGCACGTCCTCGCGGATGCGCTTGCGTACCTGTAGCTCGGCGAGGCTGTCGCGTTGCAGCTTCACGGCCAGCTCGAGCCGGTCGGTCACGCCGAGTGTGCGCAGTAGTTCAACCTTCTGCTCGTAGGTCAGGTTGGGGGAGTAGCCGGCGGAGTCCGCCAGCGGTCCGGGCTCCACTATCGCGCGCAAGAATGCCGCGATTCGCCCATCGTCGCCGCGTAGCTCGAGGATCTCCTCGACAACTGCACGGTATTCGCGCTCGAGCTCACGCGTGCGCTTGTCGACCGGCACGTCATCGGGACGCTCGTCGACCTCCACGCGCAGCTCGCCTTCGGGTCCGGTCTGAGCAGCTCCGATCAATGCGCGATGCTCGCCGGAGAGTGCCACCGCGTGGGCACCTCCGGGCAGGCGCAGCTGCTCAGAGACCTCGGCGATCGTACCCACCTCGAGGAACTCGTTCTCGTGGCGCGGTACGAGCACCACGCGCTCGTCATCGCCGACATCGATCGTCAAAGTGATGCCCATGCTCGGGAAAACAACTGTGTCGTCGAGCGGAATCAGGCGCAACACGGGCTTTGCTTGCGGCTCGGGGGGTTGGGGGCCTTGTGAAGAGGGTGAGGGAGTTGAGGCCATCGCTATACGCTCCATATGAGGTTACGAATTGATAGTTAGTATAGCGCCGTATTGATCTGTTTCAAGGGCCTGGCTTGGCTGCCCGATATGGCGTGCAAAATGACGCTATGGGCTGCTTGGACCATGGGCTGCTTGGGGGTCCTCTGTGCTGTCCGAATCGCCGCCCAGCAGGCTTCGTGGCCATAGGCGCTTGGCGCGTACGACGTTCACCTCGGCTGCGATCAGGGTCACCTGCCCGCCCAGGTACAGCCACGTGAGCAGGCCGAGCACGAACGCGAACAGGCCCGATGTGTCCTTAGCGTGGCGCACCACACGCTCCACGTAGAACCCGCCCACGTGCTGAAGGATCTGCCAAAGGACCGCTGCAACGACTACCCCAGCGATCAGGTCGCGGGTGGGGATCTCATCCGCGGTGAGTAGCCGGAACACGGCAAAGAACAGCGCCAAGTTGGCCGCCAGCGCCACGACGATGCCAATGATGACGCCGAGGATCCCAGTCGTCTGAGCCGTCACATAGCCGGCCGCCACGGTCGAGATGATCGTGAGCAGGCCAAACACGACCAACAGTCCCACTCCGCGCACGCGCCAAGCCAGAAAGCCGAGCTGGCGAGCGCGGGGGATCGCCCACACCTTGTTAAGTGCGCTCTGGGCAGCCCCGGTTATGCCAAGCCCGGCCAACATAGCTCCGATCAAGCCGACCACGAGCGCTGGGACGCTGCCTTTCAGCGAATGGACGTTGCTCTGCAACTGGGTGCCGATGATCGGGAACTGGCTGAGCGTCGAGTGCAGCACGCTGGCCTGCGTGCTCGGACTGCCTTCGAGCAGGAAGCCGAGCACGGTTACGAACACGAGTAGCAGCGGGAACAGCGAGAAGAACCCGTAGTAGGCAATCAGGGCGCCCATCTGGCTTCCCTGGTCATCGTCGAAGCGCTTGAAGACGGCGATAACGAAGCGGAGCCCGCGAGTGCGCTGCTGGTAGAGGTCCACGGCTTTTAGCCGGTCGCGGAAAAATTGGGAGGGGGGTCTGCGGGCCACTTGTACCGACATGCTTACGTGTCTACCCGACAAGAGGCCCCCAGACGACTTTTCGGGCTCCCCGCTGCAGTTGGCAAGCCGGAGCTGGGTGTGCTTGATCCTGGGCAGGCTGTGGCACTGGTAGCCCGTTCGCGTCGTGATCTCTTGCTCGGTGTTCACGGTCACCGGCTCGGACGCGAGGATCTCGAGGACTGCTACAGCCAGGCAACGCTTGAGCTGCTGGCTCGCGCCAGAAGTGGAAGTGGATTTGCCGGTCCTGGCGCACATAGGCAAAGCACTAGAGCAGAGATTGCTATCCCGGATTCATGGCCGCCGGAGCGCGCTGAGTGGACGCAGTCCAATCGAGGCAGCGATCGCGACGGCGGCTTCGCTGGAGGACTGCGGTGTCGAGATCGTCGACCCACATGCCGACGTAGAGCGACTCGCCCTGATGCACGAAGAACTGCGCCTTATCAGCGAGGCTTTGCATGAGCTCTCACTCGACCAGCAGCTCTTGTTGAGAAGCCAGCTTGCGTGTGACATGTCATGCAGAGACTTCTGCCACACGCACGGTTGGTCCGCCGAGAAGTACCGCAAGGTATCCCAGCGCGCTCGTGCACGACTCACACAAACGCTCGATGAGCCACCGAATGGCTCAGGTTCATCTGTCCCATTTTCGGCATTGGGTCGGATTAGAGAGCAGGGACCCACCTATGACCATCCCTCGCCCCCCACATAGGCGCGTCCCTTGGGACGCTGCAGGTCGGTTGCCGACACGATCACGCGGCGCTTCCCATCCGCGCGCTAGCGGCCGGGAGCGGGATATCTCCCCATCCTTGCTCCCGGTCGCATGCGTGGCGAAGTTCACTATTTCAGGAGCATGTTCATGATGCCCTGGCAGCGTGCGCCGCGCGAGGTCTACCGCGTCTATGGGGAGGATGAGTACCTCTCTGCTGAGGACAGGCCAACGAGTGAGCGGCCTCACGTGAGCGGGGGCGACAGTATCGGGGAGGGCAGCTCCTCTGCGCTAGTCTCACCAATCTCCCGTGGCTCGCACTTGGGCCGGTTGATAGGACTAGGACTACTTGTAATAGTAACGATTGGGGCGATCAGTCTGGTCGTCGTGAATATGTCCCGTCGGTCCCCGTCGCCGGGCCTTGGCCTCTCGCGAAGCGCACCTGCCCGCATATCAGGTCTGCCACAGGGCGCTCGAATTGCATCCAGCAAGGCCACTTTTGATGGCCAATTGGCGGCTAAGCCATCCTCAGGGAGGCGACCGTTAGGACACCCATTGATGCCGCGGACGATACATCGGTTTGCTGGTCGGGGCGCGCAGAAGTCAACTCAATTGAGGGCATCGATAGCGCCGGCGCCGCCTTTGAACGGACAAGTATCCGTGTCCCAGTCTGAAGCTTCGCCGGTCGATGGCGAGTTTGACTTCGAGCGTTGACCATGTCAAGCGCCAGCGATCGCTCAACCGTGACTGTTACGCCACGATCGACCTGGCGAATCCGCCTTGCTCGCGAACTGCCACGCTACCTGCTGCAGGCTTTGGCAACCATGGGTTTGCTCGCAAGCGCGCGCTTTGCGATCGCTCCCCCGAAGCCTGTGGTTGCGCAAACCAGGACACCTGGCTCGACGCTTGTCGATCGCGCCGCCGAAGGGTTCGCTTCGCTGTTCGCGCGGCGCTATCTCAGCTGGGATTCACGTAACCCGGAAGCTCACAGGCTTGCCCTTGCCCCTTACCTCAATTCCTCAACGGAAATCGAAGCTGGCCTTCAGCCTCCAGAAAACGGTGAGCAACAAGTGCAGTGGACCCAGGTCGTACAGGCCAGCAGATCATCCCTAGGCGATCATGTTTATACCGTCGCTGTCCAAACAGACAGCGACGGACTGCTCTATCTGGCGGTAAGCGTAGTACGGGAGCCAGGTGGGAGCTTGGCGTTGGGGGAGTATCCAGCGTTCGTGGGTGCGCCCGTCTCAAAGGCTGCCGCATTCCCGGTACGCATGCGCGAAATAGAAGACCCGGCGCTCACTACGGTAGTGACGCGAGCCATACGTAACTACCTCGCGGGGGCCGAATCGGAGCTTGACGCTGACCTCAGCGTGGGTGCGCGCGTGTCACTGCCGGGAGTGCCGCTCGAGCTGATGTCCATCGACGGCTTGAACTGGTCCTCGGGCGGTCACTGGGTACTGGTGGTCGTGCGCGCGCGTGATCGGCATGGTGCTCAATACACACTCTGCTACCAGCTCGGCGTCATCTCGAGAGCCGGGCGCTGGGAGATCTCCGCGATTCAAATAAATCCAGACAGCTAGCACACCAGTCGCACACACGTCGCTTGGGACCACATATTTCATCCCTGTTCTGATCGGCTTGCATGACACCCATCACAGCAAAGGAGACAACGATGCGCAACTACACACCACTCTGCTCACGAGCCCCGTTTAGGTGTGCCACAAGGCTGCTTGCCATTGCGGCCGTCTTTGTGACATTCACATTTGGCACGACCCCGACGCTGGCTGCGACGCCTGGCGTTATCGGTATGTCCCGGGTGGCCCCCTCACCGGTTGCCGGCGTGACGACAAATGAAGAGACTGGGTCACTTGAATCTGCGGCCGCCAAGGCAGGTGAAACGGGTCGGAAGATCGCCATGAGTCTGATCGCGCTTGGCTTTGCTATCGCCTCGATCGTGCTTGCTTTCAAGCGTGACTTCAAGGAGGCCGCCGGCATATTCGCGGTTGGCTTGATTGCGATACTGCTCGCCACACCGGCTGGGGTGAACGTATTGCACAGCACGGTCAACTCGCTCTTCGGAGCCTCCTGAGCGACCATGACCGAGATCCGCTCCTATAGGAACGTGTTCGACCTTGAGCGGCGCATTTATCGCGTTGATCGACTGAGACTTAACCCTGGGGGTGTGCCGCTGCGCGGCATCGTCTACTTCCTGGCGATCCTTGCCGTGACGCTACTTACAGGAAGTCTGCCGCTGATCGGTGTGTTCGTCCGCATGCTGCCGTGGTATGCACGTGACGTGGCCGTACCCAGCGCGGCGGCGGCGCTACTCACGCTGATCAAGATCGAGGGGCGCTCCTTTCACCTCGCTGCACTTGCTCTTTTGCGCTACGCCTTTGGGCCTCGCAAGCTCTTCGGCCTTCGTCCCTATACCGCTGCGGATCGGCGTTGGCGCCTGCAAGAATTGGTGGTACTGGTCGACGGCTCAGAGGCACGCTTGCGACGCCTGCGCTACACGGGACCGGGGGCGGTACTGGTCCGGACAGCACACGTGCGCGCCGTTTTGCGTCCCGGTCCGCTTATGCGGGTTGTACGAGCTCCAAACATGACCCTCACGGGTTTGCCCGGACACCCCAAGCCGGCGCATGGCCAAGTGATCGCGCTACCCGACGGCGTCCGTCTTGAGGTTCGCTAGTGAAATCGCCAATCTCCTTCGTCTACGGAAATTTGGTGTTCGGCGAGAGCCTTGCTGACGTGTGGGCTGCGTTCTTCGTTGCCAGCTCCTCATATGAGTGGCTCTCGGAGGAGACAAAGCGCTCTCGTCTACTCGCGCTCATGGGAGCTCTCGAAACGCTGGAAGCAGACGTGCAGATCCTACGTGTGGGGCATGGTTGGGATCTTGATGGCTACCTCAATGAGCTGCGCCTCGCGAGCACGGGATCACACACACGAGCCAACACGCGCTACGCAAACGAGCACGCGGAGCACCTACGGAATGTCGGTGCTTCGCAGCCGTCAGTCTTCGTTTTGGTCAGCCTGCGCGATCCAGAGCGCGACGTCTCAAGCTATGTCTCACAGGCAGCTGAGCAGCATCCACGCGAGTGGCTGCTCTCTCTCCGCCGGGCCCTCTCAATGCGCGACAGACGTTTGCTCACAGCGCCAGAGCTGGAGCGCGCGCGTATGCAGGCAGACCGGGTTCATGCGCGTCTGGGGGATTTCCTGAGCGCGCGTCCGGCGCGTGGAGTTGAGCTGCAATGGCTTGTGCGCCGTGCATTCTGCCGCGGGCTGGGGGAGCCACAGGTCGACGGGTTGCATGAGCCGCGCGCCCTTGCATTCGAACGCAATGGGCAAGCACTGCTCGCGCCCCTTGAAGGGGACGTGGTGCGCTGGATGGATGGTTATGTCGAGCATCGTGGTCGCGCGTTGCGCGTCGACTCTGAGCTGGGTGTTAGTTGGCAGGCCCAACTAGTACTTGGGGCGCTGCCCGAGCGGGCCACATTTCCGGGAGCCCGCGTCGAGCTGATGTTTTCCGCGCCGGAAAGCCTCCCGTTCCCAGTCGATTTGTCACTAAATGCACGTTTCCTGCCGAATGAGCTCGCGCTGCGGATCGCGCGTAGACGAGTCCAGGACGCAGACCAGATCCTGCGTGCCGAGTCTGACGGGGAGCAAGGTGTATCGGACCTTGGCTATCAACGTACCCAGGAGGCACGCGACCTGCTTGCCTATCTACAAGCATCGAGCCGTCCACCGTTGATGCGCGCGACGCTTGCACTTGCGATCGGCGCGGAGGACGAACAGCAGCTTTCAGAGCGCGTGGAGATGTGCCGGCGGGCCTATGGTGAGATACGGCTGCACCGTCCGTTGGGAGATCAGCTTGCGCTGTTCATCCAGCAGCTACCGGGGCAGCGGACACGTCTCTCCGGCTACGACGACACGCTCACGATTGAGCAGGTAGCGGCGATGATGCCGACCGCGACTCACGCGGTGGGCTCGGAGCGTGGTTTTTATCTCGGACACACACTCACTGGCTCTCACCAACCAGTGCGCTTCAACCTACGTGAGGGCTCAGAGCAGGATCGCAATACCGCCATCCTGAGTGTCGGCGCGCTCGGGTCGGGCAAGACAACGCTTGCACAGAAGCTCAAGTACGAGGCTTTCCTACAGGGCGCCCGTGTGATCGACTGCGATCCGAAGGGCGATCATCGCTTCCACTTGCTGGAGGAGGTTGCGCCTCATGCTGAGACGATCGCCTTGCGCCCAGACCCCAGGCTGCGCGGAATGCTCGACCCGCTAAGGGTCGCCCCGGAGCATCTGCGCCAGGACGCCGCCGTTTCTTTCCTACGCGACTTGCTTCCGAGCCGAGCAGAGGCAGCCTGGGAGACGGCAGTCGTGGCGGCGGTGGACGTGGTGGTACGGCGAGCACGTGAGCCGACCTGCACGGAGGTCGTGCGCGCTCTCTGCGAAGGTCAAGACACTGACGCGCAGGTGGGCGGCGCACTTGCCGTCTATGCACGCTCTGGGCTCACCCAGCTCGGCTTCGCTGATCCTGATGTGACGCTTCCACCGGTCGGGCGTGAGCAGGTCACCTATCTCCCGATTCGCGATCTTCCCGGACCTGAGCCCGGGACTCCGCGCGCGGAGTACACACAGGCCGAGCGCGTCGGCGTACAGATTGTGCGTCTGATCGCGATGTTCGCGATGCATCTGATGTCGCACGAGCGCGATCGCTTGAAGCTGTTCTCTTTTGACGAGGGCTGGCGACTACTGGGCGATCCAGTCGGTCGCACGCTACTTACCTCGCTGCAGCGCATGGGGCGCTCGGAGCTCGCGGTGCCGATCGTGAGCACCCAACTGGTCACAGACGCGCTCATAGGTGAGCGCGAATCGCTTGAGAACCTCCTTGGCGCAACCTTTGTATTCGGGATGCGCTCGGAGGCCGAGGCGGCACGCGCGCTCGCGTTGCTCGGGCTCGACCCCGAAAATCGCCGAGCGAAGGAGCGCTTGCTCGAGATGGAAGCTGGTCGCTGCCTGCTGCGCGACCACAGTGGACGAGTCGAGGCTATTCAAGTAGAGGTAGTGGCTCCCTCGCTGCTACGTGCATTCTCAACGACGCCGCGGGCGGAAGCCTTGTGACGGTCGCGCTCACGAAGAGAACGACAGCGATCGTGGCTGTTGCCGTGTTGTCACTTGGCTTGGCCGGACCTGCCCCGGCGGCTCCCGGGTTGCATGGAGCGCCTAAAGCTGTCGTCAAGCGTGCACCGAGCACTCCTCCAATCGACTCGACTACGTTCGGGCACGAAAACGAAAATGCCGGCGTGCCTTCGGCCGAAGGCGACCAGTTGGTGGAAAACGGCCTGGAGAGTCCGCTCTGCAAAAGATCCACGAACGGCCTCTCCAGTGCGGCGCAGAGCAATTGTCAAACCTCTGGGTTCATCGGTGGGTCTGCTCCCACAAACAATTACGCGTTTGACGTGCACATAGATGTCGGCGCGTTCGGGCTCAGCAAAGGGGGCCTGCTGTCGGTGATCCAGGATGTGTTCATCGAGCCCATGTGGAATGCGCTCGTGTGGGTTGTACATGCGCTTGTGGTGTTGCTCGAGTGGTGCTTCACACTCGAACTGCTCGACTCCGCGACGATGGGCGGCCTCGCCCACTCGTTGCGCCAGACACAGGCGAGCTTCACCGAGCCGTTGTTCACGCTCGTCCTAGCGGTGGCATCGATGCTCACGCTCTATAACGGGCTCCTGCGCCGTCGCGTGACGGAGGCGCTTGGCCAGGCGCTGGCGACGCTCGCGATGATGGCGCTCGGGCTATGGGTAATCGCGGACCCCCTCGGGACTGTGGGGGCGGTTGGGCGATGGGCCAACCAAGCAAGCCTTGGGACACTAGGTGCGGTCGCGCAGGGTACGCCCACAAACGCACCGAGAACGCTCGCCGACAGCATGCGTGCTCTGTTCTCAGGGGCAATCGAAATGCCGTGGTGCTACCTGGAGTTCGGCAACGTGCATTGGTGCAGCGATCCGTCTCTGCTCGATCCAAGCCTGCGAAAGGCTGCTCGGCGGATCGTCGCTCAACAGCAGGCGAGACTCAACTGCCCTTCAGTCTCTACCAACCCAACGTGTACATCTGAGAAGGGCACTTCGACGCCTGCCGTCGAGCGCAGCAGCGAGCTGGTAAAGGAGGCTGATACAAACGGCAAGCTGTTTCTCGCGTTCCCGGCCAACCGCGGTGAACGTAACTCGGTCAAAGAGAAGAGCTCGCTACTGCGGGTTCTGTGCGGGACCGAAGACGACACAAAATGTCGCGGTTCGACCGCTCCGCAGGCTGAATTCCGCTCGGAAGATGGAACCTTTCCGCGCATGATCGGCGTGGTCTTGATTGCCGTAGGTGTGCTTGGCATGACGATGCTGTTCGGGCTGGTCGCGTTGCGACTTATGTCGGCCGCGATCGTAAGTCTCTTCCTGCTCTTGCTGGCCCCCTTTGCGGTACTGGCACCGGCGCTTGGTGACAGCGGGCGCACGGCCTTCGGTGGATGGGCAACCAAGTTGTTGGGATCGGTCGTTTCGAAGCTGGTCTTCTCGTTTTTGCTCGGTGCACTATTGAGCATGCAACGCATGCTGGTCTCACTCGAATTGCTTGGTTGGTGGACGCAGTGGCTGTTGATCTCGGCGTTCTGGTGGGCGCTGTTCTTCAAGCGCCACCATGCGATGGCACTGCTTCAGAACAGAGGCCGTGGGTCGGTTGTGGCGTCCCGCTCGACTACAGGTCGAACCGGAGGGAACCGTGAGTCGACGGCCATTGCCCGCTCAGCTGGTTGGGCCAAGCGCAAGATCCTCTCGCCGGTTCCTAGCTCCGAGCGATTGCACAAGAAGGGCGACCACGTGGCGCGTTGGACGGTGAACGGAGGAGTCGACGAGCAGGCAATGCGCACGCTCGATCATGATCGCGATGCGGCACGCACGCGCATGCAGGCGAGTCCGCAAATCCAAGAGCGCTTGTCTTCGATGCGCGCACAGCTCGAGCGTGTGCGGCGCGCACGACAGGCAGCGCTCGCAAAAGGCGATTCGCGGCGAGCGGCCCGTTTGGTAGTCCGTGAGCAGCGTGTCAGCGCGAAGCTTGCCCGTGAGCAAAGGTTGTTCGGAGAAGCGCGTCGTACTGTCGCCGACGACCAGGCCATGCGGCGCGTAAGCGGCTCCAGTCACACAACTGGGCATCGTGAACGTGGGCGGTTCCTCGACCAGCAGGCCGGCCTGCCCTCTAGTCGTGTGCCGCGAGATGGAACACCGCGACGCGACTATCCAGCTCTGGCGGGTCTCGCGGGTTATGGGCGCGAGGAGTACGAGCGTCTCGCGCCTCGGGCACGCCGTGAAGCCCGCCTGCGGATCGACCGCGAGCTCGCGGTGCGGTCACACCACGGGGTCGTCACCCAGGAGGCCGGCTTAGGGAGGTCTCAGCTTGGGAGTCGCGAGCCGGGGAGGGTGGACGCGGAGTTCGATCGTGCACTTGAGCAGCGTGTGCGCGTTGATAGAACTTCATTCCAGAGAGAGCCCAACAAAGGCTCACGCTCTAGTTTGCCCGAGAGCGACGCTTTGGCCAGCAACGAGACTGGCTGGGACGTTGCCCATAAAGCCAATCGCCCGAGATCTACCGTTATGGACGACGCTCGTGCGGTTGCGGAAAGGCGCAAGCGCCAGCTGGGATACGGGCCGCCTCGATGAGTGCCGGCGCGCTCACCCATGTCCCAGTCTTGCCCGGCCGGCCGACGGTCAAGCTCGTGGTTTGGTTGGCAGCGATCGGCGGGATGCTGGGTCTCTATTCGCTGATGCTAGTTGCTGTGCTCGCGGGCGTCAGTGGTATATCCGTTGGGGGGGAGTCTGCCGCCTTTACCGTCTCCGAGCGTGCGAAGGTCGAAATCCCCGCGCGCTACCTGAGTCTTTACCAAAGGGCGGCCCAGCGCTATGGCCTGGACTGGGCGATCCTTGCGGGTATCGGCAAGGTGGAGTGTGACCACGGACGTGACCCTGATCCCTCATGCACAAAGGAGAACGCGGTCAACTCGGCTGGTGCGGGCGGTCCGGCACAGTTCCTTGCGTCGACCTGGAGCCGCTACGGAGTCGATGGCGATGGCGACGGCCGAATAGACCGCTGGGATCCCGCCGATGCCATCTTTGGAATGGCGAATTATCTTCACGCCTCGGGTGCGCCCAGCGACTATCGAAAGGCCATTTTCACTTATAACCACGCCGGCTGGTACGTCTCCGAGGTGGAGCACTGGGCCTCGCTTTACCGTGGCTCAGAGCAGTCCAGTTCCTCAAGCCCATCAGAGGCCTCGATCGCCGAATGGCCTGGGGTGGGGGAGGTTGAGTTCACTTCAGGTGCACAAGCCGTGCTGTCGCTCACCGACCCGCACCTCGCGCTTGTGCCTGTACGGGCGCCACCAGTGGTGCAGGCAATGGTTATTGCCGGCAACGAGCTTCAAGACCTACCCTATGGACCGGCAGGTCATCCAGACCCGCTGGGCGCCGAAAGCGAGGACTGCTCGAGCACCGTCAACTACGTGCTCTACCGCTCGGGGGTACGGCGGATCGGCGAAATTCTGCGTGAGAATCCGCTTGCCCAGGACTACGTGAACTGGGGCGAGCCCGGGCCAGGCCGGTGGGTGAGCATATATTCGGCTACCACCCCCACCAATCATGTGTTCATCGTGATCGCTGGACTGCGACTCGATACATCCCACAACGGCACCGATGTGGGTCCCAACCGCGACGAAGATGGCCCCCGCTGGCGGATTCTCGACCACACCCCGACCTGGGCGCACTGGTCAGTGAGGCATCCGCCAGGATTGTGATCCGCCGGCGAAGGCGGCAATCACGGTGGTTTCCGAAATCGAGCGAAGAAGATCCACTATCGTGGCGGCAATGAGCACGCGCGAGGTTGAGTTCTTGTTGATCGGTGGAGGTCTCGCCTCGGCCAACTGCGCACGCTGGCTGCGCGAGTCAGGCGCCGAGGGGGAGATCTTGCTCGTCGGGCGGGAGCCCGATCCGCCCTATAACCGCCCAGAGTGCTCGAAGGGCTACCTGCGCGGCGAGGAGACCCGCGAGGAGCCCTTGTTCAGGCCAAGCGACTGGTGGGAGGAGCAGAAAGTCGACTTGCTTACACGCACAAGCGTCGTGTCCCTCGAAGCAGAGGGGCGCACTGCCAAGCTCTCCGACAAGCAAGAGGTGAGCTTCGCCAAGGCCCTGATAGCCACCGGCGCCAACGTACGCCGTCTCAACGTGCCCGGCTGTGAGCTCGAGCAGATCCACTACCTGCGCACGCTTGGCAATGCCGACACGATCCGGGAGGGGGTGGCCGATGCTGAGAACGTCGTCTTGATTGGCGGCTCTTATATAGGTTGCGAGGTCGCGGCTTCGCTCACGTTGATGGGCAAGCAGGCGACGATCGTGATGCAAGAGGAGGCGACGCTTGAACGTGGCTTCGGCAAGCAGGCTGGAGGCTTCTTTCAAGACCTACTCGAATCCCATGGCATCGTCATTCATGGCAAGGACGAGCTCGATCGCTTCGAGGGCGATGGGCGCGTCGGCAAGGTCGTGACCAGCAACGGACTCGAGTTGGCCGCCGACGCGGTCGTGGTCGGGGCGGGCGTTACGCCGGACATAGCTTTGGCCAAGCGAGCGGGACTCAAGATTGGCGAGCGAGGGGGAGTGCTGTGCTCCTCGCGCCTAGAAACGCAGGTGCCCGGGATCTTCGCGGCGGGCGACATCGCCGAGTATGACTCGCCGTTGCACGATGGCCATGTGCGCATCGAGCACTGGGATGTGGCGTTCAATCACGGCAAGACAGCTGCCCTAAACATGCTCGGCGGGGACGTTCCGCACGAGGTCGTGCCCTACTTCTACTCGGTGCTCGGTGACTGGGGCGAGCTCGAGTACGTCGGCCCGGCGTACGACTGGGACAAGGAGATCGTGCGCGGCTCATACGAGGAGGGCAAGTTCACCACGTGGTACCTGAAGGACGGTCGCATATGCGCGGCGCTCACGTTTGGTCGCTCAGACGACCTCGACCACGCACGCCGGCTGCTCGCCGAGCGCACCGTGCTCGACGAGCAAGCACAGAGCGCGCTCGCGAGCCTCGATTCAGATCTCGCCACGCTGTAGGCTACGTCCGTCCATACGGTCGGTGGAAAGGGAAGTCGGTGCGAATCCGACGTGGACCCGCCACTGTGATCGGGGATGCCACTCGCGGCGCGTAAGCGCAGCCACTGATCGGCCGCATTGCGGATCGGGAAGGCGCGAAGGGTAGGCCCGGGAGCCAGGAAACCTGCCTCCGACCACAAGCCCACAAGCCCTCGTGGAAAGGGGTGGCTCCATGTCTAAAAGGCGCATCTCCTCGCGCTCGTCGCTTTTCCTAGTCGCACTCTTCTGTCTGCTCCTCCCGTCGTCTGCCATTGCTGCGGGCTCGCCCGCTGAAGTGACTGTTCGGGTCGAGGGGCTCACGGAAACAAAGGTCCTGCCGACGCTCGTCACAACGACAACTACCCCCGTCGTCAAGGACGGCAACTCCTCCGACGCTTGTCCCGGCACTAGCGCTATTGGTGCGCTCGAGCTTGCTACGGCGGGCAACTGGAGCGGTCCATGGGAAGCTAAATTCAACCAGTACTCGATCTTCGCGATCGAGGGCGAGACGCACGAATTTGAAGAATCAGCGCCGGCGAACTACTTCTGGTCTTTCTGGCTCAACGACAAAGAATCGGAAGTAGGTGCCTGCGAAGCGGAATTGCAGAAGGGCGATCAGGTGTTGTTCTTCCCCTCGTGCTATGGCACCTCATGTCCGACGCCGGCCCCGACTCCTCTAGCTATCGAAGCGCCCGCGAGTGCCAATGCGGGCGAAGCTGTCACGGTCACCGTCAAGCAGTACAACTCCAAAGGCGAAGCCTCCCCGGCTGTTGGCACGAACGTGAGTGGTGGTGGCACCGGTGCGGTGACGGACTCACAGGGGCACGCCACTCTGAAATTCATTGGCGACGCTACCGACACCCTGCGCGCGAATGCCTCCGCGGAAGGGCCGCCGGCGATTCGCGCTGAGACGACCATCTGCATCCACGAAGGCGAGGACGGAACCTGCGGGACCACGTCGCCGAAGCCTGGCTTCGGTCCTGCTCCTCCCTCCACTGGGCCGGTCAAATCCGAACAGGCCCATTCGACGTTGATCGCCGATGTGGGTGGGGTACGTGAGGGACACGTGTATGCCCGCCGGCATGCACCGCGTGTGCTTAAGGGCAAAGTTGTCTCGAAGGTGCCTGTCAACTCAATCTCGATCGGGCTACGTCGCTCCTGGCATGGTCGTTGTTGGGTCTTCAGTGGCAAGTTGGAGCGCTTTGTCAAAGCGCGGTGTGGCCATGAGAGCTTCTTCAAGGTCAGCTCCGGTGGCACGAACTTCTCCTACCTGCTGCCGTCCAAGCTGCGGCCGGGGCGCTACGTGTTCGAGATCCAAGCAACGGACGCGGCCGGCGATCACTCGACACTTCACCAGGGCAGTTCCAGGGTTGTCTTTTATGTCAAGTAGAGAGCCAATCGGCTCTCTACTTGTGGGAGGGCGCTCATGGCGTCCTCCCACACGACGTCTGTTCAGTCTGCTGGGCGTCTCAGCCCTGTTGCTCTCCGGCTGCGGCATTGGGCCCGGGGCCACGCCAAGCGCGATCCATCTCACCGTCACCGAAGACTTCGGCGCGGAACCGATCGGACCGCAGGGCCCGCCCGAGGTGCGCGGTCAGGAGACCATCTTGAGCTTGCTCATGCGCAACCACAAGGTGAAGACTCGCTATGGCGGCGGCTTCGTGCAAAGCGTCGAAGGCCACGGGGGTGGGACGCAAAGCGGAGAACCCGTCGACTGGTTCTATTACGTCAACGGCATCGAGGCGCCCAAGGGTGGGGCGAGCACGCAAGTGCACGCTGGCGACCACATTTGGTGGGACCTGCACGATTGGAGCCAGACCGAGGACGTACCAGCGGTTGTGGGCTCCTTCCCCGAGCCGTTCCTGCACGGCAGCGAAGGCAAGCGCCTGCCGGTACGCGTGGAATGCTCCGAAGTGAGCGGCGAAGCATGCAAGACGGTCGTGGCGCGCATGCGCGCGGCCGGTGTGCCGGCCGCGATCGCCGCGATCGGCCCGGGCGATGAGCCCGAAACACTGCGCGTCCTCGTAGGCACTTGGCCGGCGGTCAGGGGAACGCCCGCAAGCGAGGCGATCGAGCGGGGACCGAGCGCTAGCGGCGTGTACGCACGCTTTGCCGGCGACGGTCAGTCGCTTGCACTATTGAACGCTGGCGGAAAGGTCATGCGCACGCTTAGCACGGGAGCGGGTTTGGTTGCCGCCACACGCTATGCCAAAGAGGAGCCCATATGGGTGGTGACCGGCACGGACGCGGCTGGCGTGAGGCTCGCTGCTCATGCGTTCTCTGAAGCGGCGCTACATGATCATTTCGCCTTGGCCCTCCAAGCCGGTGGCACCGCACGTCCCCTGCCGACGCCCGCGGAATGAGACCGGACCAGACTCGCCACAGCTTGCCAACGGCGGGCACTAGCTCGGACCAGATAGGCCGCCGGGGCTCGCCCGTGACGGGTATGGCTTCAGACCAGACGCGCCAGGGCTCGCCAGCGACAGGCATGGACTGATCGAAGTGATGCCCACCACGCTCATCTACCGTCGCCTGGCCAGTCCCCTACACGCGGCCCGTGCGAGCGTAGGCGCCGCGTGGACGCTCGCCTTGATCTTGGCGGCTCTCTCAATTGAAGATCCGCTTGTATTGACGATGCTTGCAGGCGCGATCGTGTGCGCGGGGGCGTGCGCGGGCGTCGGCGGACAGCTGGTGCGATCCTTGCGCACCGCGGTGATCGTGGCCTTGCCGATCGTCGCGGTGAATGTGCTCGTCTCAAGGGATGGCCTGACGGTGTTCATCCGGCTTGGTGACCTCGGGCCGTTCGGGCAAGGCAACTTGACGCTGGAGGCGCTCGTGTACGGCCTAGTGATCGCGCTGAAGGTCACGCTGATCATGCTTGCCACCACGCTCGGAAGCCTCGCGGTGGACCCGGATGAGCTGTTGCGAGGGGTGCGCAGGCTGTCGTTTCGCTCAGCCTTGACGGCCTCGCTCGCGACACGCATGATCCCCGTGCTCGCGGGTGACGCGCGGCGCTTGGCGGAGGCGCAGCGCACACGGCCGGATGCCCTTCGCGCGCGCACGCGCACGCGAGTCCGCCTGTTGAGCGCGATCGTGGGCTCTTCGCTCGATCGCGCGATGGACATGGCGGCGACACTCGAGCTGCGTGGCTTTGCCAGTGCCAGACGCGCACAGCGCCGTGTGATTCCGTGGTCACGGCATGACGTTGCGTTCGCAGCCTCCGCCGTGTCCGTGGCGGCACTCGCGCTCGGCGCTCGCCTGACGGGCGTTGCTGCCTTCGATGCTTACCCACAAATCAAAGCGGGGAGCCTGCTTGAAGTGCTCCTTCTGGGGGCCATGCTCAGCACGACGACGCTGCTCCCGTTCCTCGACCGCAGGGGGATCGAGCCGTGAGCTCGATCGTGTTCGAACACGTCACCTACTCCTATCCGGACACGCACGCTCCCGCGCTCGACGATGTGAGCCTGCGGATCGAGCCAGGCGAGCTATGCGTGCTGGCAGGTCTCTCAGGCCATGGGAAGTCCACGCTGTTGCGGGCAGCCTGTGGTCTTGTGCCTCATTTCCACGGTGGATCGTTCGCGGGACGCGTGCGAGTGGGGGGGCTCGACACGCATGAGCATCCTCCCGCGCGACTTGGGGCTCTGACCGGGGCTCTCTTCCAAGATCCTGAGACACAGCTCGTGATGGGCTCGGTGCGCTCGGAGGTGGCTCTTGCCTTGGAAAACCGGGGCCACACACCTGCGATGGTTGCGCGTGGGGTGGAGGAGGTGGCACTCGCACTGGGAATCGACCATTTGCTGGATCGCTCCACGCATGAGCTTTCCGGTGGCGAGCAGCAACGTGTGGCGCTTGGCGCGGCGCTCGCGGGGCGCCCGAGCGTGGTCTTGCTCGATGAGCCGACCTCCCAACTCGACCCGGTCGCCGGCGATGAGCTGATCGGCTTGCTGCGACGTCTCAACCAGGAGTGGGACATGACGATCGTGTTGTGCGAGCATCGTCTCGAGCGCTGCCTGCCGGCAGCAGACCGCGTGATCGCAATGCACGAAGGGCGCGTCGTGCAAGATGGCAGTCCCAACCAGTTCTTGGAGTGGGCTCGGCATGAGGCTCCTTTGCTGCAGACACCCGGCGCGAAGCTTTTTGCTCTGGCGGGGCTCGCTCCGGCGCCGGTGGGGGTCAAGCAGGCACGTGCCACGCTGCGGGCCGCGGGACTGATCGAGGATGCGGGCGAGCAGCCGATAGAGGTCACTGGTGCCTTCAACAAGGAGTTGAAAACGGCTGGTGGCCGGGAAGCGAGGCCTCGTCGTCCGGGTTCTAGGTTTTTTGGGGGAGGGGCTGGCGTACCCTTGGCGATACGAGGGCTTTGGTACGAGATTCCACGCGGCCCGGCGATATTGCGCGGGGTCGATCTGGTCGTGAAAGCGGGCGAGACGGTTGCGCTGATGGGTCGCAACGGCGCGGGCAAGTCAACGTTGCTGCGCCATGCAGCTGGCTTGCTGGAGCCGACGCGCGGGCGCGTGCAAGCCGCCGGGAGAGTGGCGCTGTTGCTCCAGAATCCAAACGATTACTTCCTGCACGAGCGCGTGGGGGATGAGACGTCATTCGAGGCGCTTACTGCCGCCGGGCTGGAGGATCTGGCCGAGCGCAATCCCCGCGACCTCTCTGGTGGCGAGCGCCAACGACTGGCTCTCGCGATCGTCGCGCCCGAAGGACACGAGACGGGCGAGGGCAATCCGCCTTGTGTGCTTGCGCTGGACGAGCCCACGCGCGGCATGGACCGTGAGGCGAAAGCCTTGCTTGCCGCCGAGCTCCACCGTCGTGCAACAACCGGGCAGGCAGTGATCGTGGCCACACACGATCCAGAGTTCGCGGCCGCTTGCGCCGATCGCGCGGTGCTGCTCGCCGACGGGCGTGTGATCGCCGACGGTCCCGCCGCTGAGCTGCTCGCGGGCGGCTGGTATTTCTCGACCGAAACCGCACGGATCCTGGGCGGTGCCGGTGAGGTACTCGAGCCTGAGGCAGGCGCGCGTCTGTTGGGCGGTCGAGCTGCCTCGAGCAAGCCGGTTGTGCCCGGAGTCTCCGCGGCTCTGCCCTCGGTCCTTCATGGAGGCAGGCGTTGAGCTGGCCACTAGCCACGTTTGCGATCGTGCTCGGCGTGCTGGTCGTCGGCTGGCTGGCCTATGAGCATTCGCGTCCCTCAGCGCGGATGACTGCCGTGGTGGGGACGCTCGCGGCCGTGGCCGCGCTCGGGCGCGACGCGTTCGTGGCTCTGCCTGACGTAAAGCCGATCACGGCGATGACGTTCGTCGTGGGCTTCGCGCTAGGACCGCTACCGGGCTTCGCTGTCGGTGCGATCGGGATGCTCGCCTCGAACATCATGCTCGGCCAAGGTCCCTACACGCCGTGGCAGATGGCAGCCTGGGGCCTCGTCGGGCTTGCCGGCGCCGGTGTCGGCAAGCTCAGTGGCCGGCACATGGGACGCCTTGGCATAGCGCTTGGGTGCGCAATCATGGCGCTAGTGGCCAAGGAGATCATGAACGTGTACACCTGGACGCTAGGTGCCAGTCACACGCCGGCCGCGTTCTTTCTCACAGCAGGCCAAGCGCTGCCGTATGACGTAACCGACACGATCGCAAGCTTCCTGTTCGGGTTCGCGTTCGGCCCCGAGCTCGCGCGCCTGCTCGGTCGCGTGCGCGCCCGTATGACGATCACATGGGAGCCGGCGGTCACGTCGCTCCTCGCGCTTGCGCTCGTGTGTGGAGGCATTTATGCGATGGGTCGTCCTACGCGCGCGCGTGGGGCACCTCTCCTACCTGTATCTACACCCACATCTCCCGCACCTCTTGCACGCCCTGCAGCGTTCTCCAGCCAGATCTCCCGCGGGGTGGCTTACCTCCAGCACGCCCAGGACAGCAATGGCGGCTTCGGTGGCGCTCCCGGGCAACGCAGTAGCGAGCTCTACTCAGCTTGGGCTGTGATGGGGCTTGCGGCTGCCGGACGTAATCCCCTTACGCTCACACGCAACGGTCACTCGGTACTGGCTGCGCTGCGCAGCGAAGCGTCGACGCTTGAAGATGTCGGCGACTATGAGCGGACGATCCTCGCCTTGCACGCTTGTGGATTGCCTGCGTCCGCCCTCCCGGGGATGAACCTGGTCGGTCTGGTGTTGCGCGAACGCGAGAGCGACAGCTCGTTCGCTCACATGGTCAACATCACCGCGTTTGCGATCTTTGCGTTGCGCGTAGCGGGCACCAGTGCGGACAACGCGACCGTAAACGCCGCAGGGCGTTGGCTGGCAGCTCAGCAGAACCGCGACGGCGGCTTTGGCTTTGCCAGCCGTGGTGGCGGTGAGGACGTGGACGACACCTCCGCTGCGCTTCAAGGTGTGATCGACGCGAGCGGTCGGCGCTCAAGCGCTGTAGTCGCACGTGCGGTCGCCTACCTACGGCGTGCACAGAACCCCGACGGTGGCTTTCCCCAGCAACCCCGCGGCGAATCCAACGCCCAGTCAACCGCATGGGCTGTGCAAGGCCTGGATGCTGCGGGCGTGAATGTGGGTGCCTTCAAACGCTCGGGCAGCCGCTCGCCTCTCGGCTACCTGGAGAGCTTGGCGGCCCCAGATGGGAGCGTGCGCTACTCCCGCACGAGCGCCCAAACGCCAGTGTGGGTCACCGCCGAGGCGCTCACCGCGCTCGCTGGCAAGCCGTTTCCGATTGCACCCCCTTGATCGGCCACTCTCCTACCCTTCAAGCATGTCCACGATCGCGCGCGCCCCGCTCGCAGACCGTCGCGCGGCCCGTCTGGCTTTGCTCGTTGCCGGGCTGTGCCTCATAGGGCTCGCGCTCACCTGGGTCTTGGCTGAGCTCGTACCGATCACGCACGTGAAGGATGCGGTCGCTCTGTACGACTTCACGCGCCTCAACCGCCCGCTGGTGGAAGCGCCGGCAAACGCTTTGCTGGACCTGCTCTACCCGCCCTTCTATGCGACCTGGGGCATCGTGCTGGTGGTGCTCGCCTTGCGCCGGCGGCTGCCTTGGGTTGCCTTGGCGGTCGTGATCGTGTTCCCGCTGGCGCCCTTCACCGCTGAGCTGCTTAAGCCATTGCTCGCCCACCACCATGATCAGATCGGGCCGAAATACATCGCTAACGCCTCCTGGCCCAGCGGCCACGCCACGGCTGCCTTGACGCTCGTGTGGTGTGCGCTGCTCGTCACTCCCCCCGCTCGCCGCAGGACGGTGGCGATGCTGGGCGGTGCGTTTGCGCTCGCCGTTGGCATAGCTCTACTAGTGCTTGCCTGGCACATGCCCAGCGACGTTGTCGGCGGCTATCTGCTTGCCACCTTCTGGGCGGCGCTTGCTTTTGCCGTACTGCGCGCATTGGAGCGCGACGGCGATGCGCGTGCGAACGCGCGCTCTCGGCTAGGTGGACCCAGGCGTGGGGCTGGCCCCGTGCGCGCCTGGAGCCCATAGCGACTCATGTCCTTGCTCGTGCTCATTGGCGGCGCGAGCGAGGATGAAAAGCATGTCTGAGAGGCGGTTCAGGTAGCGGATCGCCTCGGGATTGCAGTCTTCGACCGCGATTGCGCGGCGCTCGGCGCGCCGGCACACGGTTCGGCAGATATGTAGATGAGCAGCAGCGGGTGTACCGCCGGGGATCACGAACGAGCGCAGCGGCTCGAGCTGTGCGTTGACTTCGTCGCAGACTTGCTCCAGCCACGCCGCGTACTCGGGCGTGACGCGCAGGCGTGCCTGGCCCTTGCGTGTCGCGTCTGGCTCCTCCTCGGGTGGTGTGGGCACCGATAGGTCGGCGCCCACGTCCAGGAGGTCGTTCTGCACGCGTGCCAGCCACTCCGCGAAGCTCTCAGGCAGGTCCTGGGCCAGCAGCGCCACGCCGATCGTCGCATTGAGCTCATCCACGGTCCCATAAGCCTCGACACGGGGGTGGAGCTTTGACACGCGGCTCATGTCTCCAAGGTGCGTCTCACCGCCGTCTCCGAGCTTGGTGTAGATGCGCGTCAGGTTGACCGTCATGGCTCCTCGAGTCTCGCAGATGGACGGGCTGATCGCCCGTGCGTGCAACGTATCGGGCTGTTCTAGCGGCCGCTGTTGGCGCCCGCGGGAGCGGTCTGACTGCGTGCCGTCCCCAAGATCGGATACTTTCCCGGCCTTCATGCGGGTAGGCGTTCCGAAGGAGACAGCCGTGGGCGAGCACAGAGTTGCGCTCGTTCCGGAGGTCGTAGCCAAGTTGAAGGCCAAGGGCATAAACGTCCTGGTCGAGAATGGCGCGGGCGCGGATGCCCTGCTGCCCGATGCCGCCTTCAGCGATGCAGGGGCCCAGCTGAGTGCCGACACCGGTGAGGTGTGGCGCTCTGAGGTGGTGGTCAAGATCTCACCTCCCAGCGAGGCCGAGATTGGACTGCTCGGGCAAGGCTCGATCCTGATCGGCTTTCTCGCACCGCTCACAAGCCCGCAGACCACGCGTGCGCTCGCCTCAGCCAAAGCGACAGCGTTCGCGATGGAGTCGATCCCACGCATCTCGCGCGCCCAGTCGATGGATGCTCTCTCCTCGCAAAGCAACATCGCCGGCTACAAGGCGGCCTTGCTCGGCGCCGAGAACATGGGGCGTTTCTATCCGATGCTGATGACTGCCGCGGGTACGATCCCGCCGGCCAAGGTGCTGGTGCTCGGTGCCGGCGTAGCCGGCCTGCAGGCACTCGCCACCGCCAAGCGCCTCGGTGCGCGCACGACCGGCTACGACGTTCGTCCCGAGGTAGCCGAGCAGGTGCAGTCGCTTGGCGCGCAGTGGCTCGATCTTGGTCTCGAGGCAAGCGGCGAGGGGGGCTACGCGCGTGAGCTCACCGATGAGGAGCGTGCCCGCCAGCAGCAAGCTTTGACAGACGCGATCAAGGGCTTTGACGTGGTCATAACCACCGCGCTCGTGCCGGGCCGTCCCGCGCCAAGGCTGGTGACGGCGGAGGCCGTCGAAGGCATGAAGCCGGGATCGGTGATCATCGACCTGGCGGGAGAGTCGGGCGGCAATTGCGAGCTCACCGAGCCCGGCCAGACAGTCGTCAAGCACGACGTGAAGATCGTCTCGCCCCTCAATTTGCCCGCGAGCATGGCCGAGCACTCCTCGCAGCTGTTCGCCCGCAACGTGCTGGCTCTCCTGGACCTATTGGTCGCCAAGAAAGAGGATCCCGCCCACCCGGGTACCGAGGGCGAGGTCGAGCTGAAACTGGACTTCGATGACGAGATCGTTGCCGGGGCGTGCACGGTGCGTGACGGGGAGATCGTTGGGGCCGGCGCGAAGGCTGCGGTTGAGGCAGCGGGTAGCGGCGCCGGCACTGCGGGCGGGGGAGCGGGCGCATGATTCTCGCGAGCGTGCTCACTACCAATCTCGCGATCCTCGTGCTTGCGGGCTTCATTGGCTTCGTGGTCATCTCCAAGGTGCCCAACACCTTGCACACGCCGCTGATGTCGGGCACCAACGCGATCCACGGGATCGTGCTGCTTGGTGCCCTTCTGCTGTTCGGCCTCCCAGGGCTGGACGGCTTTAGCAAGGCCTTGCTTGTGATCGCTGTCGCCTTCGGCACGATCAACATCATCGGCGGCTTCCTCGTCACCGACCGGATGCTTGACATGTTCAAGTCGCGTCCCAAGCCAAAGCAGGTCGAGGAGGACACCTCGTCCGATGGGAAAGCTCCCTCGGACGGGAAAGCTGGCACGGACGGGAAGGCTGGCTCATGAGCGGTCTGCCACTCGCTACGAGCTTCCTGCAGAGCGAAAGCTTCATCTACGTCCTCTACATCATTGCCTTCGCCCTGTTCATTCAGGGACTCCGTGGCCTATCGGGGCCCACCACGGCGGTGCGTGGCAACCGTGTCGCTGCCGTTGGCATGGCGATCGCCGTCATCGCGACCTTCCTGAGCCCCGGTGAGGGCAACTGGGGCCTGATCGCGCTCGGGCTCGCCCTCGGCATCGCCGTCGGGGTCCCTGCGGCGCGCCAGGTAAAGATGACCGCAATGCCGCAGATGGTGGCCCTGTTCAACGGTGTCGGTGGCGGTGCCGTGGCGATCATCTCCTGGGTCGAGTTCCGCAGCCTCGGCTCGACATATGGCGGGCGCACGTTCGAGATCGCGGGCGAAACTGTTCGCCTTGGGCCGGGTGTCCCAACGTATGTGGCGATCTTCTCCGTTTTCGCGGCGATCGTTGGGTCGGTCTCCTTCTGGGGCTCCAACATCGCTTTTGGCAAGCTCCAAGAAATCCTTCCGGGCCGCCCGATCTCACTTGGGCCGGCTCAGCAGATTGTCAACCTCGTGCTGCTGATTCTCGCCGTTGCTGCGGGTATCGACCTGGTCGCTGGTGCGCACTCAGAAGTCTTGTTCATCGGCATGCTGGTCGTGGCGGCTCTGCTCGGCAACGCCGTGGTGCTGCCCATCGGCGGCGCCGACATGCCCGTCGTCATCTCATTGCTGAACGCTTTCACCGGCCTATCCGCCGCGGCCACCGGCATGGCGCTCAACAATCCGGCCTTGATCGTGGCGGGCATGATCGTGGGTGCTTCGGGCTCGATCCTCACCAACCTGATGGCCGTCGCAATGAACCGCTCGATCCCCTCGATCGTCGCCGGCGGCTTTGGCGGTGGCGGCGCCGTCGAGGGTGCCGAAGGCGCGGGCGACCATGACGGCACGGTGCGCTCCACAAGCGCCGCCGACGCTGCGATTCAGCTTGCTTACGCCAACCGTGTGGTCGTCGTCCCGGGCTACGGCATGGCCGTCGCCCAGGCCCAGCATGCCGTGCGCGAGCTCACCAAGGAGCTCGAGTCGCGTGGGGTGGAGGTCAGCTATGCGATCCACCCGGTCGCAGGACGCATGCCGGGGCACATGAACGTGCTCCTAGCCGAGGCGGATGTCCCCTATGACCAGCTCAAGGAGATGGACGACGCCAATCCAGAGTTCCAGCGCACCGACGTATCTTTGGTGATCGGCGCCAACGATGTGACCAATCCGGCGGCCAAGAACACGCCGTCCTCGCCGATCTACGGGATGCCGATCCTTGAGGTGGCAGATTCCCGCTCGGTGATCGTGATCAAGCGTTCGATGAACCCCGGCTTCGCCGGCATCGAGAACGAACTCTACTTCGACCCGAAGACTTCGATGCTCTTCGGTGATGCGAAGTCGGCTGTGAGTGAGATCACGGCCGAGCTGTCGGCTCTCTGAGCCACTGAGCTGAGCGATCCTGCCGCCGGTAATTGGCGGTCTGACCTCCGAGGGTACGAGCAGCGATCCCATTTTTGGCCTCGCGATGACCCTCACGTCGCTATCGCACGTGACGCCGGCATCCCCAACTTACTTCTGCGCGTGACGTCGTCGATATCCCAAGTTGCTTCCGCGTAGGCATCAGAAGCAGCCTCGCGCGCTTCTGTGGATGCGCCGGAAGCATCGCGCACGTGCTTTTGGGCGCGCCGATCCTCGTGCGTGTCAAATTGGTACGCAGTTCAGACAAAGGATGCATTGTCAATGAAGTACATCGTATCTTACACTCAACTGAGGGGAGGAGACACACTCATCTGAGGGGTCAGTATTTCGTCGCGTCGGTTCACAGCTTCGGGTCACACGCGATTCACGCTCGTGATTGGGGTCTTGGCGTGCGTCGCGTCGATCTCCGGGGTGGCTCGCCTCGTTGGCGGAGGGGCCGAGCCACCCCGGAGCGGTTCTCCGCCGGCGCTCGCTCGCATGACGATGTCCGCAGATGCTGGCTCTGGGAGGCACGCCGGCTTCGGGGTCCGGGCGAAAGCGAGCATCGTCGGTGGAGAAGCCGCATCGATAACGAGCTTCCCCTTTCAAGTCGCGCTCTACGACCCACGCGCGGGCTCACCGGCAGCCGGGTTCTTTTGCGGTGGGGTCATCATCGACGCGACCCACGTCGTAACGGCGGCCCATTGTGTGACCGGTCCTGCCCAGGCTGAACCTATGGCGGATGTGGAGGTGCTTGCCGGCTCCACATCCCTCGATGCGTCAGAACCATCGAGCGTGCGCGACCCGGTGGCATCGAGCACGTTCGACTTGCACTACAACCCGGTCACCAGCGACTATGACGTTGCCTTGCTCACGCTCGCACATCCGCTCTGGCCGGGCTCCGCACCAAGCATCAATGGTCTAAACCCGATCGCCCCGTTGCCGCTAGACCCTGGCGCAGCGTCGGGCGCCGCTAACCCTAATCGCACCCCCGCGATCACCGCTTTGGCTAGTGGCTGGGGTGACGTCAACGCAGCTCCCGGCCATATCGCGAGCTATCCCGTGAGCTTGCATTCGGTACATATGCCGCTCGTGTCCGACTCGCTTTGTGAAGAACAGTATGCGGCCATCGAACAGACGATCTCCCCGCGCATGATCTGTGCAGGCGGCGCCCATTCTCATGTAGACACGTGCTACGGCGACAGCGGTGGACCACTGGTCGTAGATGGCGATACGCCCGCCCGTCCGCCCGGCGACTACATCCTGGCGGGGCTCGTGGACTTCGGCAACGGCTGCGCTCAGGCCGGCTATGCAGGCGTATACACGCGCATCTCAAGCCCCCAAATCATGGGTTTCCTGACGTCGGGCGTCGGTCACAAGATCGTGCCCGTTGGCTCCTTGGCTAAGCATCGCAAGCACAAGAAGCACAAGCGTCACCGCCATCGCAAGGATCACGCCGCGAACCACCGCATGGCTCACGTTGCGCGGTAGCTGAATCGCGAAGCGCCAAGACCCGATCGCCCACGGTGGGCAGGCTCTCCTTCAATGCGCTCCGTGAGGAGTCAGATAGCGGTAGAGCCCGGGGCGTACCTTCACCGAGTGGCGCACTGACCAAGCCGTGGTGGGCGTACAGTGCCGACCCGAACTACAAGGGTGCGGAAGAATCACAAAGCGCACCTGGCCTTCGTGAACGAGACGGCGTAGTTCGCTCACCGATACGAGCACACCGTCTACGCTGCGCAGCACTATCACCGGCTGCCCGTCTTGGGCGATCAGGCCCACGACAGCCAACGGATTGGCGGCGGCAGCCTCATAGGCCGCACCGTGGCGGTCGGCGCGCAGATAGGCGCTGTACTGACTGCCTGAGCCAGTGGGGTTGGCGTCGCTCGATCGTTCTTCCACCAGGTCGATCGAAGCCTCCGCCGGAGTGGCCAGCAGCGCGAGTGAGACGACCACCAGCAACACCGCGCGCAGACGTGGTTGCCCTATCGCCCTGAGGCGAAACGAGACTCGCCGCAACGGGGCCACGCACAGGCACACCAGGGCAGCGATCGTGGCAAGTAGGCACAAGCGGACTCCCGCGTCGCCCAGTCCCACTGTCTTTACGGCAAACGTGGCGTTGATCGCCAGCCCGCTCGCGCACAACCAGGCCGCGCGTCTGCTGTGGGCGCGCGTGAGCAGGTAGGCGGTAGCGATCCCAAGTACACCCGCTATAGCGGGAGACATCGCCTCCAAGTAGCGCGGTTGCAGACGACCAATGAGACAGAACAGCACATAGGCAGTCGTAAGCCACACAACCAGCCCAACCACGAGCTGGTACCTGGTGCTTTGGTCGAGTGTCGCCTGGCCCTGGCTCTTGTTCTCGCCCGACGCTCGCTCCGTACAGTCGGCGGGTGGGATATCGCGATCGCGCAACCACACTATCCCGGCGGCGATCAGCAGCGCGAGCGCTCCCACCAGCTCCAGGCCGACCAATAGCGCGTAGTGCGGCGAGCCAACCCGCAGCAATCGCGTGAGGCCGGGTGGGCTTGAGAAGCCATAGGGCATTGCTTCGTGAGCGGCACCGGTTAGCCGATCGATGCCGTCGAATATGAACATCGCGCGGAAGATGCTCCCAGTGTGTGATCCCATCGGGAACGGCCGCCCGCTCAAAGGGGTCAGCGAAGCGGTGAATGCCCACGCCATCGCCACGATCGCGAGTACCGCTCCGCTCGTCGCCATCAGTAGCGGGCGGCTTCGCGGCTTGACTACCGCCCACCACATCAAGGCGAGCGCGGGCAGCGGCACCAGCGCCTGGGCGAGCTTCACGTCGAATGCGACTCCCACGAGTGCCGCGCTCAACAAAGTCCAGTGCACGTGGCGGGTTTGAACTGCCACGATTGCCGACCACAGGGCCGCGATCAAGAGTGCGCTCATCACCGAGTCCATCGTGTCGCTGCGTGAAGTGAGCACGGCGACTGGCAGCACCGCAAGGGCTAGTGCAGCCAACCCGCCCGCTACTCGCCCATAGGCCCGCGTCACAGCCGCATACAGCAACGCCACGGCCGCGATTCCCCCAAGCGTCTCCGGCAACGCCAGCGCGGTGCGGTTGAAGCCGAGTAGCTTGGTGGAGGCGACCTGAAGCCACAGGTCCACCGGCGGCTTGTCGATCGCAAGCTTGCCACTCGGATCGAGGGCGCCAAAGAAGAAGTTGTGCCAGGACAGGCCCATGCTGCGCACAGCCGCGTCATAGAAAGGGTTTTGCGCGTCGAGCCCGATCGACCACAGGCGCAGTACGGCTGCCACCGTCACGATCGCTAGCGGCAATGCAAGTGGTCGTGGATCGATGCGCTCAGGCCAAGCGAACGCCGACTTGATGCGCCTCAATCGACTATCGGGGCGGGCAAGCCAGGGTGAGCGCTCCATCCCCTGCCAGGGTACCGGCGCGTCGCTCGGGCGGGGCCGATTACGCCGAGGCGTGCAAGCGCTCCATCCTCTGGAAGACTGAGGGCGTGATCTCTCGCGCAGATGCCGTTGCGGCCCTCTCCTCCAACGAGTTCGATCTCGTCGTGGTTGGTGGTGGGATCACTGGAGCTGGCGTTGCGCTCGACGCCGCCACGCGCGGTTACAGCGTCGCGCTGATTGAGCGCGCCGACTACGCCTCGGGGACCTCCAGTCGCTCCAGCAAGCTGGTGCACGGTGGTCTGCGCTACTTGCAGCACTTCGATCTCGGCCTCGTGCGTGAGGCCTTGCTCGAGCGCCAGCTCATGGTTGCGCTTGCTCCCCATCTCGTGCATCCCCTGCCGCTTGTCGTGCCAGCTTTCGACGGTGCCCGCCCGGACCGCTTGATGGGGGTGGGGTTGAACCTGTATGACGTCATGTCGGTCGACCGCGAGCGTTTGCGCTCGCGTCGTCCCCGCCGTGCCCAAAAGGCACAGGCCTCGCGCGGAGAGCAAAACACCGTTGACGGTGCCGCCACACTTGGCGAAGGCGAGTCCTGGAGTCCTGAGCGCCATCGCGTGATCTCGGGGGAGGCGGTGCTCGAGCTCCTGCCCGCCTTGGCTTCGCGTGAGCCGACGAGCGGCTACCTGTTCTATGACTGCCAAACCGACGATGCGCGGCTCGTGCTTACGGTGCTCGGCGAGGCGGAGCGTTTCGGTGCCGTGTGTGCGAACCGCCTCGATGCCACTTCCTTGCTCGTGCGCGACGGACACGCGCGGGGCGTCCAAGTGTGCGACCGCGAGAGCGGTGAGAGCTTCGACGTGCGCGCGGAGAACGTAGTCAACGCAACCGGCGTCTGGGCAGACCAGCTAAGGCCTCAGGAGCTTCACGACGAGGCTGAGCTGCCGGTGATCAGGCCCAGCCGTGGCACCCACATAACCTTGCGACACGAGGACTTGCCACTCGTGGGAGGGGCAATTGTGCCCGCTGCTGGTGGCCGGACGATTTTCGCTCTGCCATGGCTTGGACGTACGCTCGTGGGCACGACCGACAACGACTATGAGGGTTCCCTGGCGCATGTGCAGCCATCGGGCGAAGACGTTGATTACCTGCTTGCAGCGGTTAACGAGTTCTTTGCCACCGAGCTTTCCCGAGACGATCTAGCTGGCGCTTACGCGGGCGTGCGTCCCTTGATCTCTACCGGCGACACCAAGAAATCGGTGGACATCTCGCGCAAGGCCGAGCTGTTTGAGACCTCTAGCGGCATGATCACGATCACGGGTGGCAAGCTCACGACCTGGCGGCGAATGGCCAAGCTAGCGGTCGATCGCATGGTTGAGCGCGAAGCCCGCGACGCGCCCTGTCGCACCGCAGAGATTCCGCTCGGCCAGGCCATCGCGGCTGAGGACTTGCCTTTGGCAGATGGCGTCTCTGAAGCTGCGCGCACAGCACTAGCAGCACGCTATGGCTACGGCGCGCACGAAGTCCTCTCGCTCGTGGCTGAACGAGAGGAGCTTGCCCAACCGATTGTTCCGGGACTCCCCGACCTGATGGCCGAGGTCGTGCTCGCCGCCCGCCGCGAGCAGGCTCTCAGCGTCGGCGACGTGCTCCTGCGGCGCACCCGCCTTGGTCTGCTCGCCGCGCGCGAGCTGGTTGGCGATGGCCCTGACCGTGCCCCGGCCGTGGGGCGTGTCGCAACACTCTTGGGGCAGGAGCTCGGCTGGAGCGCTTCTCGCACGGCCGTCGAGACCGAGCGCTTCTTCGAGGAGGCTCGGCTCGAGGGCATTCTCGTAAGCGGAGCCAAATGAGGGGCCCTGCATGAAGGTCGCTGCGCCCGCATATCGCCTGCATGCGGCCGGCCGCATATTGGAGCTGGGTGACAGGCCTCGGTTGATGGGCATCGTCAACGCCTCGCCGGATTCCTTCAGCGACGGGGGCCGCTACAGCAGCTTGGACCAGCAGCTGGGCCTCGCCGCCGAGCTCTTGGCCGCCGGCGCCGACATCCTGGATGTCGGCGGGGAGTCCGCGAGCACCAACCGTGCACCCGTGGAGGCGGGCGAGGAGATCGAGCGGGTTGTGCCTTTGATCGAGCGCCTCGTCGGGGACTTGGGCGCGATCGTCTCGGTAGACACTTACAAGCCCGCGGTCGCGCGCGCCGCGCTCGCAGCGGGCGCTTCGATCGTCAACGATGTCAGCGGCCTGCACGACCCTGGTCTGGCCGAGCTGTGCGCTGAGGCCGGCGCCGCACTTGTCTTGATGCACACGTGTGCCGCCCCCAAGCAGCGTATGCAGGACCCATCTCTCTATGAGGACGTCGTGGAGGAGGTGCTCTGCTTCCTCTCAGAGCGCATCTCGCTCGCCTTGCGCGCAGGAGTCACCCAGGAGCAACTGATCGTCGACCCAGGCCCTGATTTCTCAAAGACACCGGCGCAAACGATCGATCTGCTCGCTCATGTCTCACGGCTACACGAGCTCCGCTGTCCAATCCTCATGGCAATCTCGCGCAAGGACTTCATCGGGGCGCTCACGGGCAAGGCTCCGAGCGAGCGCCTACCCGGAACGTTGGCGGCGCTTGCCCACGGCGTGGAAGGGGGAGCTCACATCTTCCGTGTCCACGACGTCGCCGCCGTCTCCGACTACCTCACGGTGCGGGCCGCGCTTCAGGGTGACTCAACTCCGAGCAGGGATCTGGCTCTGGCCGAGGAATTGCGACACGACAAGCCTGTCGCCGACGCCCTTTCCTGATTGCCTCCACAAATAGGTGGCCGCCGGCATTGGGCCGGACGGCAGGCTAGGCTATGAAGCGCATGTGGGTGCCGCACGCTGTCCAACGCGTCCGGACGCCAACCGCCCAAACCACCACGAAGGAGAGAACATGACAGTGCTTGACCGCTCTGAGCTTCAGGCCAGCCCGCTTTCAGACCTGCACTTGATCGCCGATCAGATCGGACTCGAGGGTTTCCGCAGGCTACGCAAGGCCGACCTGATCGACGCAATCCTCGGCGAGAAGGGGCAGGACCCAGCTTCAGCTGAGGATTCGCCCGCGGAGGAGTCTGAGCGTCGCGCTCCCGCGAGGCGCTCGCGTGGCACACGCTCACGACGCGGCGGCGCCGCCGCCAAGGCTGCGGCGGATGCCAAGCCCGCTTCGGAGGACGAGGAGGAGGAGCCGCGCGCTTCCTCTGATCGCACGCCTGCGCGACGCACCTCAAGGGCGCAGGGTGGACGTGGCCGCGCTGACCGTGAGAAGGCCGATGAGCCCGAGCGCAACGCCGAGGGTCTCGTCGAGGTGCTTGGCAACGGCTCGGCCTTCCTGCGTGTTTCTCCACCTGAGCCCTCTGACGAGGACGTCTACATATCTGCTGCTCAGGTGCGTCGTTGCGAGCTCGTCTCGGGCGATCGCGTGACAGGGCCAGTGCGCACACCACGCCGGTCCGAGCGCTACTCCTCGCTG
Organism: uncultured Solirubrobacterales bacterium; assembly: GCA_963746645.1. Lineage (GTDB taxonomy): Bacteria > Actinomycetota > Thermoleophilia > Solirubrobacterales > Solirubrobacteraceae > Palsa-744. The sequence goes on along the minus strand of CAVVBQ010000005.1, from coordinate 780,057 downwards.
GTCCGCATCGACACCATCAACGGACAGCCGGCCGACGCGGTGGCCGAGGGCACCCGCTATGACGATCTGCCGGTCTCCTATCCGAGCGAGCGTCTCGCGTTCGACTCCGAGGACCCCACGCTCAAGGCGATCGAGTGGCTCACACCGCTTGGCCGCGGCTCCAGGGCCGTGATCGTCGGAGGTGCGAGGGCCGGCAAGACGGAGACGCTGCGGGGCATTCTTGGTGCGCTCGCCGGCCGCGAGGGCCTGGAGACGACACTGGTGCTTGCCGGAGTGCGCCCGGAGGAGGTGGGTGACTGGCAGCAGGGACCGCTAGTACCCGCCGCAACGCTCACCTTCGCCACTTCGCCGGACACTCAGGGACAGGCAGTAGAAGGTGTCATCGAGGCGGCCAAGCGCGTGGCCTCTCGTGGGGGGGACGCAGTCGTGTTGATCGACGGGCTCGATGGCCTACACCCCCACAGCGCCCGCAAGGTGCTCGTCGCTGCACGCAACTTGACCGAGGCCGGCTCGCTCACCGTGATCGCTACCGCGACTCAGCCCTTCGGCGGCGAGACCACCGTGATTTCCCTTGACGCTGTGCGCGCTGGAAGCGGACGGCTGCCGGCGCTTGATCTTGTGGCCAGCGGCACTTTGAAGGCCGAGCTACTTGTTGGCGAGGACGGGGCCGAGGCGATCACCCGCGCCCGCGCCACCGCTGCTGAGGGATAGAGTCCCTTAGCGGCGGTAAGCCACGCGGCCCCACGAGGGCTCGGGCGCTAGCTCGATGGGCTCGCCGGAGCGGTCGTGCTGCACGTAGACGAAACTGCCGGTTTCCTCAACGAACGCGAACGCTAGCTCGCCCTCGTTCACGCGTTGGTCAAGCCACGCTCCCCTGAACACGAGCCGGCGCAGCCAGTGCACGAGCGAGCGCTCTGCCGGGCCGACGATCTCAGGCCAGCACTCGTTGACATGCTCGCCGAGAGCGGAAGCCGGATCCTGGATATCGCCATTGACGGCCAGGTTGACGAGATCCTCGAGCTCGTCCTCGCCCAAGCGCCCGCCAACGAAGCCAACCTTCAGCGCCGCCTGCTCGCAGCGTTCGCTGAAGTCGCGTTCGTTGAAGGTAAAGCGCAGGTCACCGTATTCCAGGACGAAGTCCTCACCGGAGTTGTAGTTGCCGCGGCGTGTCTTTTCCATGACTGAAGGTTGGGGGTAGAGGGGAGATCTGATGACGCCTGCACTCCTTGCGGCGCCAGGCCGTCGGGATCATAAGCGGGCTTCCTGCCCTTGCGCTGTGCTTGCACGCGATATTGCATTCAGTCGATCCGAACTCTTGGCGGTGGCAGCTCAGCAAATGAAGTGCTTTGGCGCCATGCGGCTTCGATGGAATGGACGGCCTCTATACGCTCCGGGTAGATGGCACGTCTCACCGAGCATGGCTTGCGGCGGTCGGTCGGAGTTTCCGGCCTGTTCGCGACCGCCTACGGCAACGTTGGCTCCTCGATCTATTACGCGCTCGGACTCGTGGCGGCGCATGCGCTGGGGCTCACACCCCTCGTATTCGTGTTCGCCGGCGGCCTGTTCGCACTAACCGCCAAGACCTACGCTGAGGGTGCCTCCATGTTCCCTGAGGCGGGCGGTTCCTCCTCGTTTGCGCGTCACGCCTTCAACGAGCTGGTCTCGTTCTTCGCCGGCTGGGCCTTGAGCCTCGACTACATCCTCACGATCGCGATCTCCGCGTTCTTCGTGCCCCACTACCTGAGCACTTTTCCGGGTCTCGGCGGCTTGAACCACAATCCGGGCGACATCTTCGGTGGGCTGGTCGTCGTGGTTGCCCTCGCCGGACTCAACATCCGTGGCCTGGGCGAGTCGGCCAAGCTCAACTTCATCCTCGCGATCGTGGATCTCTCCACGCAGGTCCTGCTTGTGGGGATTGGGGCGGTCTTGGTGCTCGATCCATCGCTTCTGATCCACCAGATCCACCTCGGCAGCGTTCCCACGTGGCACGAATTGATCTTTGCGCTGTCGCTTGCGATGCTGGCCTACACCGGCATCGAGACGGTCTCCAACATGGCAGAGGAGGCAACAGATCCCGGTCGTCAAGTGCCCAAGGCCGTGAACCTCGTGGTACTTGCGGTGCTAGGCGTATACCTCGGCATCTCGCTGATTGCGCTCTCGGCGCTGCCGGTGACCGCGGTACCGGGGCATCCAAACCAGTTTCAGACCCTCCTGGGAGTCGAAGGTCACGGCGGCTTTCAGAACGACCCGGTTCTGGGGATTGTTTCGCGGCTGGGACTGCACGGCACCGTGCTCACCCTCGCTCAGTACTACGTCGGTCTACTGGCCGCGACGATCCTGTTCATCGCCACCAATGCGGGCATGATCGGCATCTCCCGCCTGTCGTGGTCCTTGGCCGAGCACCGCCAGCTGCCGGGCATCTTCTCGCAGTTGCACCCACGCTTTCGTACGCCTTGGTTCACGATCATGTTCTTCTCCGGCCTGGCCGGTCTACTCGTGCTGTACGGCAACACGAATGTGCTCGGCAACCTCTACTCGTTCGGGGCCTTGTTGTCCTTCACGGTGGCCCACATCTCGGTGATCGCGCTACGCGTAAAGAAGCCCGACCAAGAGCGGCCATATCGGATGCCTTGGAACGTTCGCATCCGGGGTGCCTCGATACCGTTCACCGCAGTGATCGGTGGGATCGGCACAGCCACCGTGTGGATCGTTGTAGTCGCCACTCATCCCGAGGCGCGCCTCGTCGGCATCCCTTGGATGGTCTTCGGCATGGTCGGCTACGTCGTCTATCGCCGTAGCCAAGGCCTCGACCTACGCGAGACCCGCCGTATCGAGCGCGCTGAGCGCCCGGCCGATTTCGAGGCGCTCGGCTATCGCACCGCGTTGGTGCCTATTTTTGGAGGAGATGTGAGCGCGAGTGCCCTATCGAGTGCGGCGAAGCTGATCGGCATTGACGGTGTCGTATATGCGGTGTTCGTGCTCCCCGTGCCCAGCCAGCTCTCCTTGGAGGCCGGCCTTGAGACCGAGGAGGCCGAAGGCCGCTCGGCCCTCGAGACCGCGCGCATCAAGGCCCGGCGTTCGAACATCAAGATCCGCACAGGCTTGATCCGCACGCGCAATCCCGGGGCCGCGCTTGTCGAAGAGGCCAAGCGCGTGGAAGCCGACGTGATCTACTGGTCCACGATTCACGCCCCGGTCGGCGAGCAGCGCATCGGCCCGACCGCCACCTATCTGTTGGCCAAGCGTCCTTGTCGCGTGATCATTGAGACGGAGAACCGGCCCTCAAGCCAGCCCAAGCACAACGCGGAAGTGCTGGGTGCCACCTTGGCTGGTGGCCCCGGCGCTTAGCGTGCCGAGCGACTTGAAGTAGGGGACCAGGTTCGACACACCCGGACTCTGAGTCAAGCCGAGGCCTTCCAGGAAGCCGAGCAGGGTTGGGAATTCGACGATCAGGCTCGGTTCTATGCCTCCGCCAAGCGTCGAAGTGGCGCTCGAGTAGGCCGGCGAGGTGGAGAGCGTGCTCGATGGGGCAAGCGCACCTTCGACAGATTGCTGGCCCAGCCCGAGCACGAACTTGCTCTGGCCGCTGGTGCCTTGACCATTGGCAATGAAGATGACCGCCGGGAAGCCTTGCAGCTTGACGTTCACGGCCGCGTCGGCGCCAGCCACCTGCGTGTTGCTGACTTCTGCTCCCGCTTTTTGCATCAACTTCGCGAGCTTGCCCACCGCTGCGCGCGAGGCGGTGGGGTCCGTCGAGGAGATCACAAGCGCCGACTGCAGATTGAACAGGCCGGTGCCGCTCACGAACATCGCTCCAGAGGACGCCCAACCGCCGAAATCTTGCTGCAGTTTTGCGTTTGGCGAATCGAGCACCGTGAATAGCTTTTCGATGCTCGGCCCGCCCAGCGAGGCGAATACGGTCGAGGTCGCGAACGACGCAACGCCATGTAGCAAGGCAAATGCACGAGGCAAGTTGGCGCCGACATTGCCCACGCCGGCGGCGAGCCATGCTCCGCTTGGAACTTCGCCGAGCGCCTTGGCTCCTTCTTGACCGAACAGCGGCGCCGAGCCGGCCGCCGAGTGGATTTCGCCTTGTAGAGAGATCGAGTTGGACGTGGGTGTCACCGACAGCGACGCGGATTGCGAGCCGGCGAACAGCTGGCTGAGCAGAGATATGCCCTGACTGGTCGTACCGCTGGTCCCGTGTACGGCTTTCGCGAGCGCTTCGGTCTGGATGTAGGCGCTCGCGATTGCGTCTGCGGGCGGCTTGACGTATCCACTGGCGCTGGTGATCGCGGCACCGCCCAACGAGGTATCGATCACGCTCTTGAAGGCGGCTTCGCTACCGATCACAGCGAAGTCCTTGACGATGCCCTCCGCGGCTCCCCCCGCTGAGACTTCGTAGGAGACGCCCCTATAGCTGGCGGAGTGCGCCTGCTGTTCGTGAGCACGCTTTGTCAGGAACGAACGAGCCGCGCCGACGTCGGAGGTTTCGAGCACTATCGCTCCTTGGGTGCCACTCGAACCGAAAGCGTCGGCGCCCAGCGAAGAGACAGCACTGGTAAGACCGCCTTCGAGCAGCGCCTGGATCGAGCTCGAGCTCTGCGGCAGCTTGCTCGTGTCGAGCGAGGTGATGAACACGCCGGCGTTGTCACCCACCCATGGCTCGACGTCACGCTTGAATTCCACGTGAGCAGCTTCGCTTGACAGCAGCGCCTGCGCGACGCTCCCATAGGGTTCGGCTAGGTGGGTGAGCTTCTTGGCGGCGATCAATGCGCTGCCTGAGGAGCCGCCGCTTGGCTTGATCGCGAGCTTCGCATAGAGCGGCGCTGATACGGGGACGAGGCTGGACGGGTCGCCCGATGAGCCCGATGAGCCACACCCCGCAAGCGCTCCCCCTGTCGCAAGAAGAGCAAGTCCGATGAGAAGTCGCGTATGCCGGGCGTGCGCGTGGGGTTGGCGAAGCGGGCTGGTCTTGAGGGAGGGCAACGCGTTCCTTTCCGTGGGCGGACTCTGGTCAGAGAGCTCTGCAACGAACGTTACACGCGGCGCCCCTGCACGTTCGCATGCACCCATGCAGGACTTCCCATGGCCCGCCTCCCACCGCCCAAATCCCAAGCCGGGCAAGGCTTTTTGCTCATTTTTGGGTCCTCAGACACACATTGTGGGAGAAAATGTGCAATTGGGGTTGCATTGTGGGGGAAAGTGGGGTAACTTCGCCGCACGAGCCGTGGTGGAGGAGCTCCTCCCACTCCTCCACCGCGGCTCGACCTATTTGATTGGAACCTCCCCAGTGGCTTTCCGCGGCACCTTCGACCACACGCTCGACGCAAAGAACCGGCTCACGGTTCCGGCGCGCTATCGCGCCACTTTGTCGGAGGGCGTGGTGCTCGCGATGCCAGTCGACCTCAAGCCCTACGTCGGCGTGTGGCGTCCACAGGAGTACGAGCGCTATACCGAGCGCTCGCTTGCCGAGCTGCCGCCACTCTCCTCGAGACTCACCGAGCTTGAGCGCTTCTTCTACGGGAGCTCGCACGACGCGGAGCTGGACGCGGCCGGGCGCATCATGGTCCCCAGCTTTCTCGGCGAGCACGCCAAGCTGAGCAAGGAGGTCGTTGTCGTAGGGGCCGGCGACCGCCTGGAGCTGTGGGACAAGACCAGTTGGGATGAACATCGACCGGCGCTGCTTGGCAGCGTCGCAGAGATCACCGCGCGCGTTGACCATCCTGCTTGACATGACCGCTACTCACATCCCGGTGCTCGCCGACGAGTTGCTCGAGCTATTGGACCCCTGTCCCGGGCAGGTGGCGATCGATTGCACCTTCGGCGGTGGCGGCCACGCGCGCCTGATAGCTGAGCGTCTCGGCTCAGAGGGTACGCTCGTCGCGATCGACCGCGACCCGCTCGCCGAGGAGCGCTTTCTGGAGTTGGCCGAGGAGGCCCCTTGCTCGATGCGCTTCCTGCGAGGTGGCTACGCGGAGGGACTGCGGATGCTCGCCGAAGAGGGCGTGCGGGCCGACATCGCCTATCTCGACCTCGGCATGTCCTCGATGCAGATAGACACGCTCGAGCGAGGCTTCTCCTACTCCTATGACGCGCCGCTCGACATGCGCATGGACCCTCGTCAGGAGCTGACCGCACGCGAGATCGTCGCCACCTGGGAGGAGCGCCGGATCGCTGGGATCCTGCGCGAACTAGGCGAGGAGCGCCACTCCTCTCAAATTGCGCGCGCGATCGTACGCCGTCGTGCGCACACGCCGATCGATACGACACTCGCGCTGGTCGAGGTGATCAGCGCAGCGATTCCCACGCCAGCTCGCTTCGCTGGCGGACATCCAGCCAAGCGCACCTTTCAGGCCTTGCGCATCGCAGTCAACGACGAGCTTGGACAGCTTGATGAGGCATTGCCGCTCGCGTGGGACCTATTGCGCGAGGGCGGCAGATTGGCCGGGATCTCCTTTCATTCGCTCGAGGACCGCCGCGTGAAGCGCTTCCTTGCGGACCGCGCGCGCGGCTGCATCTGTCCGCCGGATCTCCCGGTGTGTGGATGCGGACGCGAGCCGGAGGCGGCCCTGCTTACGCGGGGCTCGATCGTGCCATCGGCCGCAGAGGTCGCAAGCAATCCGCGTGCCTCCTCAGCACGTCTACGTGCCGCTGAAAAGCTCGCAGGCCCACCGACACCCACAGGAGGTGAAGCATGACCCCGCCCGCCACCGCCGCTTCCCGCTCGGTCGCTCGTACGAGCACCGGTACTCGTCGCGCGGCTGTGCGCACTCCGCGTCGGATCTCCGGTCCAGCCGGTCCCGCGCGAGTTGCCGCTGCTGTGGCAATACCAGCACCCGGCATCGCGCTGCCGCGACAGCGCCCAGTCCGTCCCAGCGTAAAACCCCGCCGTGCACCAGCACGCAAGACCACGCGCCGCTCAAGCCAAGACGCGCCGGGGATCGCGTTGCGCACCCTGGGCGCATTCGAGGCTCTCTCAACTAGCGCGATTCTCGACAGACTGATCCGTGGACGCATATGGATCGGCCTGCTCGCGTTCTCGCTGATCGGGATCGTTGCGATGCAGCTCGTGGTACTGGAGCTCAACACCGGAATCGGACACACGCTTACGCGCGAGGCGACACTACAGCGCGAAAATGCCCAGCTCGGCATCGAAGATTCGATGTACTCGGCCGAAAGTCGTGTCGCTCCACTAGCAGCCGCGGCTGGCATGACGCTGGCTCCGCCCGGCACCGTTCATTTCGTGCAGGCCGTCCCCGCCGACCTATCCCGTGCTGTATCCGCGCTGTCCACGCCGATTCAGGCGTCCGCGAGCACTCAGACGGGCTCGACGGAAACCGCCGCCACCGCGTCGGAATCCTCGACCGAAGCTGCTAGTGAGTCGGAATCGACCGAAGCGGCAGGCGTCACGGAATCGACCGAAGCAAAAAGCGCCACGGAATCGACCGAAGTCTCAAGCTCGTCGACGCCGGCCGAAGCCACAGAAAAAGCCGCCGCCGCCTCCTCGCCGAGCGCGGGCGGATAGCCGGTGGCGCACGTCCAGCATCGCGTGGGAATGCTGTTCGGGCTGTTCTTCCTGCTGCTGCTACTTGCCGGCGCTCGGGTCCTCTACTTGGGTGGCCCCCACGCGGGCGATCTGCGTAGGGCTGCGCGTACTCAGCAACTCACCAATGAAGTCGTGCCCGCCGAGCGCGGCACCATCACCGATCGTAACGGCGTAGCGCTGGCCATCTCAGAACCTGCCCAGGAACTCACGGCCGATCCCTACCTGATCAAACGGCCGCTCGCCGCCGCCCAGCACTTGGCGCCGCTGCTCGGACTCACCCAAGCCCAGGTTCTGACCAAGCTCAGCGAGCACACCGGTTTCGTCTACCTCGCACACGCGCTTCCCTACAACGCGGCACACAAGGTGCTGGCGCTGAAGCTGCCTGGGGTACAGGGTGCCCCGATCATGCGGCGTGTCTATCCCCGCGGGACACTCGCGGCGCAGGTGCTCGGGATCGTGGGCACCGAACACGAAGGTGCCGGCAGGATGGGCCTCGAGTACTCACTCAACTCCACCCTGCAAGGGCACGCCGGACGTCGTCGTGTTGTGAGCGACGCGATCGGACAGCCGATCTCGATCGCCGAAACTCACCACGAGCAGGCGGGCGCCTCCGTGTCACTCACGCTCGATGCCAACATCCAGCAACGAGCCGAAGACGTGCTGAGTGCGGTTGGCAAGGTGTTCCAGCCCAAGGATTCCACCGCGATCGTGATGAACCCACGCACAGGAGCCATTCTTGCGATGGCCAACTGGCCGCTTGTGAACGCCAACGACCCGGGTGCCAAGGCGATTGAAGCACTGCAGAACCGGGCCGTCAGCTTCAACTACGAACCGGGCTCAACATTCAAGTCGGTCGTCGTCTCAGGGGCGCTCCAAGAAGGCCGGATCACGCCTAACACAGGCTTTGAAATACCCGACCAGATCGAACTGGGAGGGCGCACGATCCACGACGACACCGAACACCCAGGCGAGTCCTTGACCACCTCCCAGATCCTTGCTCAGTCGAGCAATGTGGGGGCGATCAAGATAGGCCTCCTCGAGGGCAGGGAAAAATTCAACACGTGGGTGCACCGCTTCGGTTTTGGTGCGCCAACTGGCTCAGGACTGCCGGGCGAGGAAAGCGGTGCCACGCTGCCCTTGAATCGCTATTCGGGCTCCTCGATGGGCAACCTGCCGATCGGACAGGGCGAGCTTGTCACGCCGATCCAAATGGCCACTGCCTACTCGGCGATCGCCAACGGGGGGATCTTGCGCGCGCCGCACATCGTCAGTGAAATCGGTGGTCATCGTGTTCCCGAGCCGGCCGGGCATCGAGTCATCTCCGCAGCCACTGCATCCGATTTGCGCAACATGCTCAAGGGAGTCCTCGCGCCTGGTGGTACCGCGAGCGAGGTTTCGATCCCTGGCTATCAACTCGCCGGAAAGACGGGAACCGCCAGCAAGATCGATCCTCAGACCGGCGAATACTCGAAAAGCGCCTATGTCGCGTCGTTCGTGGGCTTCGCGCCAGCCTCCGATCCGAAGCTGTTGTGTGCGGTGATCATCGACGAACCGCAGACAGGCTCCATATACGGCGGTGTGGTTGCTGCGCCGGCATTCGGACAGATCATGGAATTCGCCCTGCCCTATCTAGGTATCTCACCAGGCTAGAGCCGATCGGCGGCTGCCAGCGAACCCTTCTGGCGCGAGCCCTACACTCTCGCTTCTTGCCATCGCGGGGCGCAAAGCCATGAGGTTCGACGAGTTGACGGCCGCCAACATCCCCGGGCTACGGGCCGTCTCACCGACCCCTGAACCGCTTGAGATAACCGGGCTGGCCTACGACAGTCGCGCAGTTCAGCCTGGGACGCTGTTCTTCTGCGTTCCCGGCTACGAGCGCGATGGACACGACTTCGCCGCTGGCGCCGTCGCTGCCGGGGCGGGGGCCTTGGTCGTCGAGCGACCGCTCGACCTCGACACTCCAGAGATCCTGGTGCAGTCCTCGCGTGCGGCCATGGGACCGTTGGCGGCGCGCTTCCATGGCGACCCGACCTCTGAACTACGCGTCGTTGGGGTTACCGGCACGAACGGCAAGACCACCACGGCGCATCTCGTGCGTGCGTTGCTGGGAGCCGGAGGTCAGCGCTGCGGTCTACTCGGGACGGTCGAATCGCAAGTCGCCGGCACGCGAAGGCCCGCTACGCGTACGACGCCCGAGGCGATTGACTTGCAGGCTGATTTCCGTGCGATGCTCGACGGAGGGGAGAGCTGTTGCGCAATGGAGGTCTCCTCGCACGCCTTGGCGCTCGGGCGCACCGACGGCGTTCGCTTTGCTGCCGCGGTCTTCACAAACCTCACCCAGGATCACCTTGACTTCCATCCCACAATGGAGGACTACTTTCAGGCCAAGCGGCAGCTATTCCTCCCTGTCGCGGCAGCTGAGGAGCCTGAGGTCGCGGTCGTGAACGTCGACGATCCCTACGGGAGGCGTCTGGCCGCCGAGCTCGAGCATGTCGTCACGTTCGCGATCGACTCGGACGCCGACTATCGCGCCCGCGAAGTTCAGGTGGACCTAGCCGGCTCGCGCTTCGAGTTGCACACGCCCGCGGGTGTACGGACACTCTCACTGCCGCTTCCGGGCCGTTTCAACGTGTCTAATGCGCTTGGAGCTCTTGCCGTGACCCATGTGCTTGGGATCGAGCTCGATGCGCTCGTGGCAGCGCTCGGGCGCGGAGTACGCATACCTGGGCGCGTCGAGCCAGTCGATGAGGGCCAAGGCTTCGCTGTACTCGTCGACTACGCCCACACGCCCGACTCACTACAGAACGTGCTCAGCACAGCCCACGAAGTCGGTCGCGGACGCGTCATCTGCGTGTTTGGAGCCGGCGGCGACCGCGACCGTGGCAAGCGCCCTCTGATGGGGGAGATTGGGGCGCGGCTTGCCGACGTGTTGCTCGTCACCTCTGACAACCCGCGTTCGGAGGACCCGGAGGCGATCATCGCCGAGATCATGGGCGGTGCGAGCGCCGCCGCCCGCCCGCCTGGCGCTGCTCCAGTCGCGGCCGAGGTGGATCGTCGAGTGGCGATCGAGCGGGCCGTGGCACTGGCGGAGAGTGGTGACGTGCTCGTCATCGCGGGCAAGGGCCACGAGCAGGGGCAGGAGTTTGCCGGCGGAATGAAGGTGCCTTTCGACGATGTCACAGTCGCTCGCGAAGCTCTGGGTGCGAGGGTCAATTGATGGGTCGCATCCTGATCGGGGGCACAGCCGCCCTGCTCATCTGCATTTTCTTGAGCCCGAAGTTCATCGAGTTCTTGCGTAACCGCGAGTTCGGCCAGCACATTCGCGAGGACGGACCTAAGGGTCATCATGAGAAGGCGGGCACCCCCACGATGGGCGGGATCATCATTTTCCTGGCGGTCACGATCCCCTTCCTGATCCTGACCAACTTCGAATGGCGTTCGGTCGGAGTCTTCGGGACAGCGATCGCTTGCGCCATGCTCGGTTTCGCCGACGACTACACCAAGCTCGTCAAGCGCCGTTCGCTAGGTCTACGTGGTCGCACCAAGCTTGTGATCACCATCGCGATCTCTTTGGGGCTTTGGTACATAGCGGAGCATAAGGCTCACCTGGCGCCCACATTGCGTCTGCGCTTCGTCGACTACCAGATAGACCTGGGGGTCTTCTACCCGGTTCTGATCTACCTAGTGGTTGCGGGTACCACCAATGCGGTCAACCTGACTGACGGCCTTGACGGCCTTGCGGCGGGTTGCGGTGCGATCGTCCTGCTTGCCTATATCGGTATTACATTCCTTGCCGAAGATTTCGACCTAGCGATGCTCGCGGGTGCGCTAGTCGGCGGTTGCATCGGTTTCCTGTGGTTCAACGCTTTCCCGGCCACGATCTTCATGGGGGATACCGGCTCACTTGGGATCGGCGGTGCGATCGCGGGGCTTGCGGTGATGACGAAGACGGAGGTCTTGCTGATCCTGCTCGGTGGCATCTTCGTGATCGAGGCCTTGTCAGTCGTGATCCAGGTGATCTCTTTTCAAATGACTCGCAAGCGAGTCTTCCTGATGGCGCCGATCCACCACCATTTCGAGCTGCGAGCGTGGTCTGAGACGAAGATCATCCTGCGTTTCTGGATCGTCGCTGCGATCTGCTGCGCGATCGGCTTCACGATCTACCGTCAGAGTCTCCTCAGTTGAGTGAACCACGCCGCGAGCCTTCAATTACTCGTCGCGGTTGGCCCGTACGTAAGCGAGTGTGCTCGAGTTGAAGCCGCGTCCCGACCTTCCTCCGGGTCCCTATCTCATTGTGGGTCTTGCTCGGTCTGGCATTGCCGCGGCCTTGGCTCTGCGTGCTAAGGGCGAGGAGGTACTAGGTGTGGATATGGGCGCGCCAGAGGGCCTCGATGTACTTGGGCAGGCGGACGTCGAGCTTCATCCAGGAGAGTCAGGGCTGACGCTGCTGGAACGCGTGCACACGGTTGTTAAGAGCCCCGGGGTGCCTACAAGCGCGCCGGTGATCGCACAGGCCCGTGTGCTTGGCAAGCAAGTAATCGGAGAGTTGGAGCTCGCCTGGCGAATGCTTGCCAACGAGTTCGTCGCACTCACCGGCACCAACGGCAAGACCACGACCGTCGAGCTCATCGGCCACATTTATCGTCAGGCTGGGCTGCCGGTGGTAGTAGCGGGTAACGTCGGAAATGCTCTCACCGGGCTCGTCGGTCAACTCGAAGAGAACGTCACGGTCGTGTGCGAGGCATCCTCGTTCCAGCTGGAGGATGCACTCGCGTTCTCTCCCGAGGCCGCGGTATTGCTCAATATCTCACCCGACCATCTGGACCGCCACGGGACGCTCGAGGCGTACACGCAGGCCAAGCTGCGGGTGTTCGCCCATCAGGAACCCCGCGACGTGGCGATCTTGCCGCTCGATTTCGAGCTTAGCCCGCTACTAGGAGTCGCCCGCCGGGTACGCTTCGGTCATGCTCCCGGCGCGGAGCTCTCGGAGAGCGGGGGAGTGCTCTACTGGGAAGGGGAGCGGCTACTCGATCGCAACGAGCTGTCCATGCGCGGGCGCCACAATGTGGAGAATGCGATGGCCGCGGCGGCTGTCTGTCTCGCGCGCGGGCTCGATCCCGCGGCAGTGCGCGACGGCCTGCGGAGTTTTGCTGGGGTGCCCCATCGCCTCGAGCAGGTAGCTGTCAAGGGTGGCGTGTTGTTCGTCAACGACTCCAAGGCCACGAACGTCGCAAGTACGCTGGTGGCCCTGCAGGCAATGGCTGAGGAGCAGCGCAGCGTGCACTTGATCCTCGGCGGGATGGGTAAGCAACAGGACTTCACCGCCCTGCGTGCCCCGATTGTCAGTGGTTGTAGAGCGGTGTACTTGATTGGCGAAGACGCCGCTGTGATAGAGCGAGCGATCTGCGGAGAGGGTCTGGAGGTACACCACAGCCGCGAGCTCGATTGGGCGGTCGAGCAGGCAACTGCCGCGGCCGTGTCAGGTGAGGTTGTCCTGCTCTCACCCGGCTGCGCCAGCTTCGATCAATTCGTCGACTTCGAAGCGCGCGGGGAGCGTTTTCGCGAACTGGTCGCGCATCTATAGAGGCGTCCCGGCTCCGCCGTCGAAGTGAGCCCTGATGTCGGCAGCCACAAGGCGCTCGAGCCCCTCCGCCCCGCGCAAACCGCGGACCAAGAGCTCATCCCGCGCCGCGGCGCCAGCGCAGACGCTGGAGCATCGCATCCTGCTGACTGCCACGCTCTGCTTGCTCGCGTTCGGCGCCGTCATGGTCTACAGCTCCTCCTCTGCGAGCACCTTGTTGCAAGGACAGGGCAGCGGTACTGGCTATCTCGTGAAGTTCGTCATCTACGGGGCGCTTGGCCTGATCCTGATGCGCATACTCGCTCGCGATGGGATTGCCCGCGTGCAGAGCCTTGTCGGACCGTTGCTCGCTGTGTCGTTCGCGCTTGTAGTCGCAGTCCACATTCCGCATGTGGGGGTCAGCGTCAACGGTGCACGTCGCTGGATCGGCAGCGGCCCACTCCAGTTCCAGCCCTCAGAGCTCCTCAAGCTTGCGCTTGTGCTCTACAGCGCCGCGCTGTTGGCGCGTCGCCCTCAGCGCGTAAACGATCTAGGCGAGTTGTTCAAACCGTTGCTGGCAGTGGCGGCCGCGGCCTGTTTGTTGGTGGCCACCCAGCCCGATCTTGGCACAGCGCTTGTGATCGCCTTCACAACTTGCGCCCTGCTCGTGGCGGCTGGGATCCCGGCCCGTAACCTTGCGATCATCGCCGGCTCGACGGTCGCGGTCGTGGCGTTGTATGCGATCGCGCGACCGTACGAGCGCGCGCGACTCACCTCGTTTGTAGATCCTTGGGCACACGCTTCAGGCAGCGGTTTTCAGGCAGTGCAAGGACAGATCGCGATTGGCTCCGGTGGCCTTTTTGGGGTCGGTCCGGGGGAGTCAGTCCAAAAGATCTTCTATCTGCCCGAGGCCCACACCGACTTCATCCTGGCCGTCATCGGCGAGGAGCTTGGCGTTATCGGGATGTTCGCGGTGCTGTTCCTCTATGGCCTGATCGCCTACGCAGGGTTGCGAGCGGCAAAGGCCGCGCGTAGCTTGCACAGCGCGCTGATCGCCGTCGGGATGACCTCGCTGATCGTCTCCCAGGCGCTGCTCAACGTGTTTGCCGTGCTGGGGCTTGCGCCACTCACGGGCGTGCCCTTGCCGCTTGTCTCCTATGGGTCGAGCAGTCTGATTGTCACGCTCGCCGCGATGGGTCTGTTGTTGAACGTCGCCGCCGGAGGGACCGCGCACGTGCGCGCCGTAGCTCCCGGGCAGCGAAGACGCCCACAAACCAAGTCCGCGACTGGCCCGCAGCTGCCAAAGCAACGCGCGGCCGACGCGCAAGCGCGCGAACAGGCACGATGGGGCCGTGAGCGAAGCTCTAAGAAGGATCGTGATAGCCGCCGGGGGGACGGCCGGGCACGTGATTCCGGCACTGGCGGTGGCCGACGCGCTGCGCGCTGAGGGCGCGGTCGTCACATTCATCGGCGGCGAGCGCGCCGAGGCGCAGCTCGTTCCCGACGCCGGCTATCCCTTGCGCACGATCTCCGTCGAAGGGCTCTCTCGCGGAAATCCTCTACGTGCCGTTCTCGGGCTTGCGCGTGCCGCGCGCGCCACGTTGAAGGCACGTTCACTACTGGCCGAGCTCTCCCCGCATGCGGTGATGGGAGGTGGCGGCTATGTTGCGGGACCGGTCGGCCTGGCGGCCCTGGCACGGCGCACCCCGCTCGTTCTCACCGAGGCGGATAGTCACCTGGGTCTCACTAACCGCATGTTGGCCCCTCGGGCGCGAGCGGTCTGCCTGGCTTTTCCGATCGAGGGACGCACCGCGCCGCGCTACCGCGTCACCGGTCGTCCGCTGCCGGCCTTCGTCGCCGACCGGGCCGGCGCGCGCGAGCGCTTTGGGATTGCCCCGGGCGAGTTATGTGTGCTCGTCTTCGGTGGTTCGCTCGGCGCACGCACCGTCAATCAGGCGGCGCTCGGTGCTTTCACTTCCGGGAGCTTCCATGTGCTGCATGTGTGCGGGCGCCGCGACTACCAGCAACTATCCGAGCAGCCCTTGCCACCGGGCTATGACCTACGTGAGTATCTCGACATCGATGCCTTCGCCGAAGCGCTTGCCGCCAGCGACCTGGTTGTGGCGCGCGCGGGCGGCTCAGTCTTTGAGATCGCTGCACACGGGCTACCGGCGATCCTTGTTCCCTATCCGTATGCCTCGGCCGATCACCAAAGTGCCAACGCGCGCTGGATGTCCCAAGCGGGCGCAGCGATAGTGATCGAGGATGCTCAACTGACGGCCACGCGTCTGGCGCGCGAGGCTGCCCAGCTGCTTGCCAATCCGGCGCGTCTAGCGGCCATGGCAGGCGCCTCGCGACGCCTTGCCCGTCCTGATGCCGCGCGTGAGGTCGCGCAGGAGCTACTGCGGGCGGCCGTGCTATGAGCGAGCGACCATGGCTCGGGCGAAAGATTCACTTCGTTGGCGTTGGCGGTGCGGGCATGAGCGGCTACGCACGCGCGGCCCACACGCTTGGCGCGATGGTCTCCGGTTCAGACAAGGCTTCTACCTCTTACTTGGAGCGCCTGCGCGATGAGGGCGTCTTGAACGCGAGCATCGGCCACGCGGCCGGCAACCTGCCCGATGGTGACGACGTGGAGCTGGTCCATTCGAGCGCCGTGCCTCCCGACAATCCTGAGCGCCTTGCCGCGCGCAAGCGGGGACTATCCGATCGTCCTCGCGCTGAGTTGCTCGGCGAGCTCACTTCGCTACGTCGTACGATTGCCGTCGCCGGAGCGCACGGCAAGACGACCACCTCCTCGATGCTTGTGCACATCCTGCGTGCCGCCGGATTGAATCCGAGCTGGCTGGTCGGCAGCTCTGTCGGGGTTGGGCTTGAGAACTCGCACTGGAGTCTCGGCGAGTGGCTGGTGGTGGAGGCTGACGAGTCTGACCGTTCGATGCTCAGCCTACATGTGGATATAGCTGTGCTCACCAATGTCGAGCTCGACCATCACGCCACATTCGCATCGCTCGCCGAGTTGCGCGAGGCGTTTCGCGAGTTCCTTGCCGCTGCTCCCGAAGCTGTGATCTGGGACCGGCCGGAGCTGCGTGAGCTGCGCGCAGGCCCGGCAGTCTTCTACGACGTCCTCGAATCGCGACCCAACAATGGTGGCTGTGCGTTTGACTGGCGTGAGCGCGAGGTGAAGTTGGCCGTACCGGGCGCCCACAACGCACTTAACGCGCTCGGTGCATTGGAGGCCGCTGCGCTCGCCGGTGCTGGCGAGCAGCAAGCGCTCGCAGGCTTGGCTTCCTTCACTGGTGCTGGCAGACGCTTCCAGCTGCTTGGCACAACTGTTCGGGGAGCGCGAGTCTATGACGACTACGCCCACCACCCGACCGAGGTCGCCGCCACCTTGGCAGCTGCCCGCACACTTGCCCCCAAGCGCCTCGTGGCTGTGTTCCAGCCACACCTCTACTCACGCACCGCGCTACTGGCCCAGGAGTTCGGTGAAGCGCTTGCGCTGGCAGACGTGATCCTCCTGCTTGACGTCTACCCTGCGCGCGAGCGTGCAGAGGACCATCCCGGAGTCAGCGGGCTCACGCTCGTGGGCTCCACCAAGGCGCACGCTGGCGAGCGGCCGGTGCTATGGAAGGCTACCTTCGACGAAGCCGAGCTCGCGCTGCATGAACTGCTTGGCGACGGCGATTTGTGCGTCGTGATGGGAGCCGGCGATGTCGAGACGCTCGCGCGACGTCTGGTGGACAACGATCGTGTCTAGGAATTCCCCGACGACACCGCCCTCGATCGTGCAGCGAGATTTCTCACTGGCCCGCATGGCGACGATTCGAACGGGTGGCGAGGCGGACTATTTCGCTCGCGCCGGAAGCAACGCTCAGTTGCGCGAGCTGCTCGTGTGGGCCGCCGCGATCGACGTTCAGATCTCCGTCGTGGGATCTGGCTCGAACCTTTTGATCGCCGATGAGGGCGTCCGCGGACTGGTCATCAAGCTCGACCGCAAGCTGGCCTTGATCCAGCACCAAGGTTTGCGCATGGTATGCGGTGGGGGAGCCCGTCTACCGTCGGTGGCGGCTCGCGCGGCCCAGGCGGGGCTGTCGGGGATCGAGTTCGGCGTCAACATTCCCGGCAGCGTCGGAGGCGCCGTGCGCATGAACGCGAACGCCTACGGCGGTCAGCTGGCCGATACGCTCGAGTGGGTAGAGATTGTCACCGCAGAAGGGATCGACCGCCGTACGCCCGCACAGCTTGGGCTGGGATATCGACGCTCCAACCTTCTGGCCGGCGAAGTCATCGCACGGGCGTCGTTCGCGCTCGCCGAAGCAGACGTGAACAATGTCAAGGCAACGCTTGCCCAAATGCGCGCGCGCCGTCACGAAGCCCAGCCCCAAGGGATTAAGACGTTTGGCTCCACGTTCAAGAACCCCGACAGTCCAGAGGCCGGAGGGCAAACGGCGGGTCTATTGCTCTCCCAGGCCGGCTGCAATGGGCTGAGCGTCGGCGGCGCACGCTTCGCGCTCAAGCACGCCAACTTCATCGAGAACACAGGTAGTGCAACGACGGCCGACGTGGTTGCACTGATGGCTGAGGGCCGACGCTTGGTGCTGGAGCGCTTCGGCCTCGAGCTCGAGCCCGAGGTTCAGACGCTTGGAGCTGTGCGCTTTCCCTGGGCCTCGTAGCGTGCGGCGGCGTCCTCGAGGATGGCGAGCATCGCCGGCGTAGCGGGGCTCAAGCGCGCATCGGTTGGGGCGGCCGCGATTACCTGGCGCAGAGGTGGGCTCGGGGCCAGCTCCCGGATGGCGATGTCATCCCGAACGACCGACAGCGCGAGCTCAGGGATCAGCGCAACGCCGACGCCGGCGGCCACCAGACCTTGAACGGTTTGGTAATCATCGCTCTCGAAAGACACGTTTGGCTCGAAGCCGGCGGCATGGCATGAGCGCACCACATGCCGCGCACAAGGGCTCTCGCGCGAAGTTTGCACCCATGCCTCGCCACGCAGGTCCTCCAGGCGCAAGCCGCTCTTCTTTGCCAGCGGATGCTCTCTGGGCAGGGCAAGGTACATAGGGTCTCGCAACAACTCGACGCGCTTCAGCCCCTCAGCTCCTTCGGGCTCGTCGAACTCGAACAAAAGCGCAAGATCGAACTCGCCAGCGCGCAAGCGCGGAGCGATCTCCTCTGGCTCGCCCTCGGAGAGCGTCAGCTCGACTTCGGGATAAGTGGAGCGAAAAGTTGCGATCGCGAGTGGCATCAGGGTCGCTCCGGCGGTCGGGAACGACGCCATCCGTAGCTGTCCAGCGCGCAAGCCGGCGATCGCCGAGAGCTCTGCCTCTGCTGCCTCCAGGCGCGCCAGGATCCCTTCTGCGTGCTCGACGAGTGCCTGTCCAGCCAGTGTCACACGTACACCACGCGCATGGCGCTCGAGCAATGTCATCCCGGTTTCAGCCTCGAGTGTCGCGACTTGCTGGGAGACAGCCGACTGGGTGTAGGAGAGAGCGTCCGCGGCCCCAGAAAACGAACCGCGCTTGGCCACCTCAACGAGGACTCTGAGTCGACCGACATTCAGCATTAGCTGTCCTTATAGCTCAGATTATGAATTTCACTGGTACTGATGGCAGGTAAGTGGAACCCTGTAATCGAAGTTCAAGAAGGGTCGTGCCACACAGGACGATCGCCATAACGGCAAACAGGCGCCGGGCACAGCAATCACAGTCAGGCGAAAAGGCACAAGGAGAAAAGAGCCAACATGTCCGCCAAGATCATCATTTCCTACGACGGAACCAACAACGAGGACGATGCCGTAGCACTCGGCCGGGTATTTGCCGCCGCCGGCGCCGAGATCTCCCTCGCCTACGTGCGCCATGCCCCCGAGGAGGAGGCAAGCCGCGAGATCCTCGCTCAACACGAGGCTGAAGTGCTGCTCGAGCGCGGGACCGAGCTTCTCGGACACGACGCGGCTCGCCACGTCATCACCGACCGCTCCACCCCCGAGGGCCTTAGCAAGCTCGCGACGCAGACCGACGCCGACGCAATCGTCTTCTGCTCGGATTCCCATACCGCTCGCGGCCACATCGGAGTCGGCAACTCAGCACAGCGGCTGCTCCAGGGTGGTGCCACTGCCGTAGCGATTGCCCCCGCCGGCTTTGCACAGGAGGTAGGACGTCAGGTGCGTCGCGTTGGCGTTGTCGGCGATGGCAGCGCGCAGACGACCGCTCAAGCACTCGCGCGTGCACTCGATGCTGACCTCGGTGCCGCGGGTGAGCAGGGCGCGGACCTGTTGGTCGTCGGCTCGCGTCCCGAGGCCGAGGAGGGCCGTGTGTCGCTGAGTGCCGCCAGCGAGAATTTGATCGAGAACGCTGTCTCTCCGGTGCTTGTCGTACCGCACGGCAAGGCGCTCTCCTTCGACGGCGCCAGCGTGGCCGCAGCCTAGTAAGCCATCACGCAAGCCACCTCGCGCGCACATAGCGCGCGAGGGCTTGCGCAAAGTCAAGCGTGCCACCGATGAGGTGGCCGATCGGGCCGGTCCACAGCCAGCTCTCCAGGCGGCGGATGGGACGAGTGCGAACTGGCATTCACCGGCACGGTATCGTGGCGTCCGTGTCAGTCGCCCTGAAGACAACGGTCACGGAGCTCCCCGAGTCGCGTGTGCGGGTCCAGGTGGAGGTTCCCCCCAATGAGGTGGAGGTCCGTCTCGAGCGCAAGGCACGCCAGCTCGGTCGGGAAATGAAGCTCCCTGGCTTCCGCCGCGGAAAGGTTCCCGCGCCACTGGTCATCCAGAAGGTGGGTCGCGAGGTCGTACTGGAGGAAGCAGTCCGCGACACCCTCGGCAACTGGTACTCCGACGCCATCGACACGGCGGGCATAGTCACCGTTGGCGACCCTAAGCTCGATCTCTCCGACCTACCCCCGCAGGGCGCGGCTTTGGAGTTCTCGATCGAGATCGGCGTGCTCCCCAGCGCCAAGCTTGGCGATTACAAGGGACTGGAGGTGGGCCGTCGCGAGGTTTCCGTTGAGCAGGATGCGATCCAGCACGAGATCGAGGGCCTGCGTGAGCGCCTCGCCCGTCTGGACACCGTTGAGCGACCCGCGTCGTCGGGAGACTTCGTGGTCGTCGACTATCTCGGCTCAGTTGATGGCGAGCCGTTCAAGGGCGGCGAGGGACGCGACCAGCTCGTCGAACTCGGCTCGGGTAACCTGATCCCAGGCTTTGAGGAGGGACTTGAGGGCGTCGCGGCGGGGGAGACCCGTGCGATAGATCTGTCCTTCCCGGCGGACTATCCAAGCCAGGAGCTTGCCGGCAAGGACGCCTCCTTCGAGGTGACCGTCAAGGAGGTCAAGCACAAGCAGCTTCCCGAGGTCGACGAGGACTTCGCCGTGGATATGGGCTTTGATTCTGTCGAGGAGCTCACGGAGGACATTCGCACGCGGTTGGGCGAGACCGACGCAACGCGCGTGGACGCTGAGTTCCGCGAGGCCGCGCTCGACGCGGCGGTCGCCGGTGCACATGTCGATACGCCTGAGACGCTCGTGCACGCCAAGTCTCGGGAGATGTGGGATCGGATGCTGCACACCCTCTCTCACCGAGGAATCTCCCGCGAGGCTTACCTGAAGATCACTGGGCGCGAGGAGGACGACCTGATTGCCGAGTTGGCTCCCGAGGCAGCCCAGTCCTTGCGTCGCGAAGCGGTGATCGCCGCGGTCGTCGCTGCGGAGGCGATCGTCCCGAGTGAGGAGGACGTCCTCGAAGTCCTCGCTCCGACAGCTGAGCGCGAGGGGATCGAGCCGCGAAAGCTGCTTGATGAGCTGGGGCAGTCCGGGCGTTTGGATGACATTCGCGAGGATCTCGCCGCGCGCCAGGCTGTTGAGCTGATCGCCTCCGAGGCCAAGCCGATACCGCTCGAGCAGGCCCAGGCGCGCGAGAAGTTGTGGACGCCCGACTCCGAGGAGCAGGGCGATGCGGAGGGTGCTGAGGCGCCAACGGCACGACTGTGGACGCCGGAGCGCTAGCCTAGGCAGCACCCGCTTGGGAATGTTCTGAAGGAATCCGGCCTGTAAAGCGAAACTGAAGCGAGGACCATGAGCCCACTTGTACCAATGGTGGTTGAGCAGACCTCGCGAGGCGAGCGCGCGTTCGACATCTACAGCCGCTTGCTCAACGAGCGGATCATCTTCCTTGGCACGCCCGTCGACGACCAGGTCGCCAACCTGATCGTCGCCCAGCTCCTACACCTGGAGTCTGAGGATCCCACCAAGGACGTCTCGATCTACATCAACTCCCCCGGCGGCTCGGTGTATGCGGGCCTTGCCATCTACGACACGATGCAGTTCATAAAGCCTGATGTGCAGACGATCTGCGTGGGCATCGCTATGTCGATGGGAGCGCTCCTGCTTGCGGGGGGTGCAGAGGGCAAGCGCATGGCGCTTCCCAACGCGAAGATCCTGATCCACCAGGTGTCCTCAAGCTTTCAGGGGCAGGCGACAGACATCGAGATCCACGCGAAGGAGATCATCGACGTGCGCAAACGCCTCGATGAGATCATCGCCAAGCACACTCACAAGAAGCTTGAGCAGGTCAGTAAGGACACGGAGCGCGATTACTTCATGAGCTCCGAGGAGGCCAAGGAGTACGGCATCATCGATCGCGTCATCTCAGAGCACTAGCTCTGGGCTGACGGTCGCGTTGTAGGAGGAGAGACTTAATCATGGCGAGACCAACAGATTCCAACGAGCAGCTCCTGTGCAGCTTCTGTGGCAAGTCCCAGCGCCAGGTCAAGAAGCTGATCGCCGGCCCCGGCGTGTACATCTGCGACGAGTGCATCGATCTCTGCAACGAGATCATCGACGAGGAGCTGGCCGCACCGCCTGCGTTTGACCTCGAGAACCTGCCAAAGCCACGCGCGATCTATGACGTCCTCGACGAGTACGTCGTCGGCCAGGAGGCCTCAAAGCGCACTCTCTCGGTAGCCGTCTACAACCATTACAAGCGCGTACAGATGATGCAGTCCGAGGACTCCGACATCGAGCTACAGAAGTCCAACATTCTCTTGCTTGGCCCCACGGGCTGCGGCAAGACGCTCTTGGCGCAGACGCTCGCACGCATCCTCAACGTGCCGTTTGCGATTGCCGACGCCACTGCCCTGACCGAGGCCGGCTACGTGGGCGAGGACGTCGAGAACATCCTGCTCAAGCTGATTCAGGCCGCTGACTATGACGTCAAGAAGGCCGAGACAGGCATCATCTATATCGACGAGGTCGACAAGATCGCCCGTAAGGCAGACAACCCGTCGATCACGCGCGACGTCTCAGGTGAGGGTGTCCAACAGGCGCTGCTGAAGATCCTCGAGGGTACGCAAGCCTCGGTGCCGCCGCAGGGAGGGCGCAAGCATCCTCATCAGGAGTTCCTGACAATCGACACAACCAACATCCTGTTCATCTGTGGCGGTGCCTTCGCTCATCTCGACCAGGTGATCGAGCGGCGTATCGGTCACAACGGAGTTGGCTTCGCTGCTTCGATGCAGACCAAGCAGGAACGTGACACGGGTGAGATCTTTGAGAGCTGCCTGCCTGAGGACTTGATCGAGTACGGCCTGATCCCGGAGTTCATCGGTCGTTTGCCGGTCATGTCTGCCGTTCATCAGCTCACGTGCGAGGACCTCGTCTCGATCCTAACTGAGCCGCGCAACGCGCTCGTGAAGCAGTTCCAGCGCTTCTTCTCCTTCGACGGTATCGAGCTCGTCTTTGCCGAGGACTCGCTGCTTGCGGTAGCCGAGAAGGGCCTCGAGCGAGAAACGGGCGCGCGCGGACTACGCTCGATCATCGAGGAGATCCTGCTCGAGGTCCAGTTCGAGCTGCCATCTCGCCGCGACGTGAAGAAGTGCGTTGTCACGCGCGACACCGTCGAGAAAGGCACGACGCCCACGCTCGTCACCGAAGCCGCGCCGGAGGAGCCTTCTGAGCACTCCCTGCGCGAGGAGTCGGCGTAGTCGCCGACCGGCCTGCCGTCGCTCGCTAGCATCCACGTCCATGGCCGAGCCGACAGAGCGCTAGTGCACGACGACTTTCGCATCCGCGTGGAGGTGTCCCAGGAGCAGGCGCACGAGCTATTGCGTGCCTTGGAGGCGCACGAGCGCGATGGCGATGGCTTGCCGAGCCCTGATCATGTGGCTGTCAGTCATGAAGAGGGGCACGTGTTTCTTTATGCCGACTCCGAGGAGGAGGCTGCCCGCGCGCGCGCTGCGGTTGAGGCAGTTCTTGCCGAGCAGGGCATCTCCGGGGAGGTGACCTCCTGGCGGTGGCATCACGAGGAGGACCGCTGGGAGGACGCCTCTTTGCCACTACCGGCCTCAGCCGCCGAGCACGCCGCCGAGCACGAGCGCTTGGAGGAGCTTGAGAGCGAAGAATCCGAGCACGCCGGCTTGCCCGAGTGGGAAGTTCGCGTCACGCTGCCCACCCATCACGACGCGCGGGCTTTCGCCGAGCGCTTGGCGGCCGAGGGCATTCCCGTAAAGCGTCACTGGCGTCATCTAACGCTTGGCGCTAAGGACGAGGACGATGCTCAGGCGCTAGGCGAGCGTTTGCGCTCTGAGGCCCCGCAAGGCTCGAGCGTCGAGGTCGAGGGTGCCGCCTGGCCGATGTGGCAGGCGGTCAATGCCCCAGGGCGCCCGTTCGCCATCTTTGGCGGCCTGGGCCAGTAGCAACAGCTCTCCCGCGTACACTCACGCTCCAATGAGCGAGCGCATCGAGGAGCTTCAGGGTCGTACCCGCTTTGAGCCCGCGGAGGCTGAGCGGCGGATCATCGAGCGCTGGCTCTCAAGTGGCCTGTTCCACCCAGAGCCCGTTGGCGGCGCGGCCGATAACTATTCGATCGCGATCCCTCCGCCGAACGTGACTGGCTCCCTGCATATGGGCCATGCGCTCAACGGCTCGATTCAGGACACCTTGATCCGTTATCAGCGGATGCACTCATCGCCAGCCCGGCACACGAAGTGGATACTCGGGACCGATCACGCCGGGATCGCCACCCAAGCACAGGTGGAGAAGGCTTTGCGTGCCGAGGGCACGAGTCGCCAGGAGATCGGGCGTGCGGCATTCGTCCAGCGAGTGTGGGAGTGGCGCGAGCACTACGGCCATACGATCGTCGAGCAGTTCAAGCGTCTCGGCGCATCCTGCGATTACTCCGAAGAGCGCTTCACTCTGGACGACGGTTACGCCCGAGCTGTCGTAGAGGTGTTCGTGCGCCTGTACGAGAAGGGCTGGATCTACCGGGACCGCTACATCGTCAACTGGGACCCTGGCAGCCGTTCGGCGATCTCCGATCTTGAGGTAGAGGAGCGTAGAGAGACCGACACGCTCTACTCGATCCGCTACGACCTGGACGGCGGTGGCTCGGTCACGATCGCGACAGTTCGTCCAGAGACGATGCTCGGCGACACCGCCGTAGCTGTTCATCCTGAGGACGAGCGCTACCGCGAGATCGTGGGCCGCTCGGCGATCCTGCCGATCATCGGCCGCCATCTGCCGGTCATCGCGGATGACTACGTCAAGATGGACTTCGGTACCGGCCAGCTGAAGGTCACACCAGCCCACGATCCCAACGACTTCGACATCGGGCACCGGCACGAACTCGATCAGGTGTCGGTGATCGGCGAGGACGGTCGTATGACCGCCGAGGCCGGTGAGGGATTCGCGGGACTGACCGTGATGGAGGCTCGCGAGGCGGTAGTAGCCGAGCTTGAGCGCCAGGGACGGATCGTCGCTCGTGAGGAGTACGAGCACGAGGTGCCCTACTCGCACCGCTCTGGCCAGCGTATCGAGCCGCTCATCTCGCTGCAGTGGTTCATGAGCATGGACGAGTTGGCCGGACCGGCCATTGAGGCTGTGCGCGACGGGCGCGTTCGGATCGTCCCCGATAACCATCGTCGTGTGTACCTCGACTGGATGGAGAACATCCGCCCGTGGTGCATCTCCCGCCAGCTGTGGTGGGGACACCGTCTGCCCGTCTACTACTGCGAGACCTGCGGGCATATCAATGTCGCGCGCACCACACCGGAGGCCTGTGCGGAGTGCGGCGGTCGCGTGCGCCAAGAGGAAGATGTGCTCGACACCTGGTTTTCCTCCGCGCTATGGCCGTTTGCGACGCTTGGCTGGCCGGATGCCACCGCAGAGTTGGAGGCGTTCTATCCCACCAAGGTGCTTTCAACGGCAAGGGACATCCTCTTTTTGTGGGTGGCTCGGATGGTCATGATGGGCTTGGAGTTGACCGGCGAGGTGCCCTTCTCAGATGTCTACATCCATTCGGTGGTCCAGGCGCCAGACGGGCGGCGCATGTCCAAGTCGCTTGGTACTGGCATCGACCCGCTCGATGAGATCGAGCGTCACGGCGCCGACGCGGTGCGCTTCGGCCTGCTTGCCATGTCCTCCACACAGGATGTGCGCTACTCGGCCGAGAAGATTCAGCAAGGCCAGGCTCTGGCCAACAAGCTGTTCAACGCCGCCCGCTTCGCGCTCACCCGCATCCATGCGAGCCTCGGCCCACAGGACGCGCGATCGGTGAGTCCCGCCGCCAGCCCGCGGGCGGTCGAGGATCGCTGGATCCTCTCACGACTGTCCCGCATCGAGGCTGACACAGCTACTCGCATCGAGAGTTATGACTTCTCCCACGCCGCGCTTGGCCTATATGACTTTGTGTACCGCGAGCTGTGTGACTGGTACGTGGAGATCATCAAGCACCGGCTGCCGGATCTACTCGCGGGGGAGACCCCTGACGAGGATCGTAAGGCGCTCGCTGCGACGCTTCTCTACGTGCTCCGCGAGACGGTTGCCTTGTCCCACCCGGTGATTCCGTTTGTCACCGAGGAGCTCTGGTCCTATCTGGACGACAGTGGTGAGCTCTTGGCTGGAGCCCGCTATCCGCGCCCGCGGGAGGACTTGATCGACACAGAGTCTGAGGTTGCGCTCGAGCGGGTGATCGAGGCCGTCACGCTTGTGCGCGGATGGCGCGACTCTGTCGGTGCTCGCGCGGGCCTGTTCGTCCCCGCCCGCCTGAGCGCTGAGGGCTACGAGCAGACCGCTTCGCTGCTTGATCTCCTCGCACGTCTGGAGCTTTCCGCTCGTGCGCCTGGGGATGAGAAGCCGGTCGCTTCGATCCCTGTACCTGGAGGGACTGTCGAGGTGCTCTCCGGCGATGGACTGGACCTCGGGGCCGCCGAGCGGCGCCGTGCCGCGGCGAGAGAGAAGCTGCTTGTTGAGTTGGAGCGTGTGCAAAGCAAGCTCTCAAAGCCCGGTTTCGTCGAGAAGGCCCCCGCCGCGGTCGTCGCGGGTGAGCGTGAGCGCCTTGAGCAACTGCGCGGCGAGTTGGAGCGGTTGTGAGCCAGTCCTGGAGTCCCGAGCACGCTGAGCGCCATTTGCGCTCGCTCGAGCTGTTCGGTATGCGCTTCGGCTTGGACCGGATGCATCGCATGATGACTGCGCTCGACTCACCCGAGCGCAGCTTCGAGACGATCCACGTGGTGGGCACCAACGGGAAGAGCTCTACCACGCGCATGATCGCGGCGATCCTCGAGCGCCATGGGTTGCGCACGGGTTGCTACCTCTCACCACATCTTGTCTCCTATGCGGAGCGGGTTCAGATCGCAGAGCAGGACATTGAGACGCACGCCTTTGCCAAAGCGATCGCACAGGCTGCCTGGGCGGCCGAGAGGGTCAATCGCACGCTTGCCGAGGACGATCACGTCACCCAGTTCGAGCTGCTCACAGCCGCCGCTTTCTGGGAGCTTGCCCGTCGTGGAGCACAGGTCGTGGTCGTCGAGGCCGGCCTCGGTGGACGCTATGACGCTACGAACGTGATCGACTCGAGGGTCGCCGTGCTCACCAACGTCGGCTTGGAGCACACACGTTGGCTCGGTCCGACGCTCACCGACATAGCAACCGAGAAGCTGGCGGTACTTGGCAAGGACTCAACGCTGGTGCTTGGTGCGCAACTTCAGCCCGAGGTGCTCAATCTTGCGCAGAGGGTTGCAGAGGAGCAAGGCGCTGAGTTGCGGGTTGCCGACAATGCGCCCACTGAGCTCGAGCTTGGCGCCCGTGGCTCGTTTCAACGCGCCAATTTCGCGCTTGCCCGCCTGGCGGCAGAGTCGTATCTGCGGCAAGTGCAGATCCCTGTAAGCGAGGAGGCTGTGCGCACAGCGGCGGGTGCCACCTCTGTCCCAGGACGCATGCAGGTGGTCGCGCGCGACCCGCTCACTTTGCTTGACGGCGCGCACAATCCCGCGGCGGTTGCCGCGGTGGTGGAGTCCTTGCCCGAACTCTTGGGTGGCAGGGCGCTCGCGTTGGTGCTCGGCGTGCTCGATGACAAGGATGCGGCTGCGATGTTGGCCGCGCTTCTGCCCTTGTGCGAGCGAGCGTGGTTCACTGCTCCACCCAGTCAACGGGCGCTGCCGCCGGCAACGCTGCTCTCACTGGCCCGCCAGCTCGGCTTCGAGCAGGCCACCTGCGAGCCGCAGCCGGCCCGTGCCTTGGCGGCGGCACAGAGCTGGGCGCGAGCGCGAGAAGGAGGAGCGGCGGTGCTTGCGACCGGCTCGGTGTATCTCGTCGGTGACTTGGTCGCGCGTGCTCGCGAGCTTGGCTTGCAAGTCGATCTCGCGCACAGCGGCGAGCGACCCGAATCGTCTGGTAGCGCCGCCGGAAGGGAGCAGGGGTGAACGACGAAGGCCCGTCGGTACTCACGATGATCGGTGCTGTGGCCTTGATCGTGGCACTCGTGATCCTTGTGTTCTTCGCTGCTGGCTACGGGTTTGGACGTCTATTCCTGTGATACTTGGAACCTACTGCCGCACCACGCTCTAAACTCGCCGCTCAAATGCACCCTCTAGTATCAACTCGCACAGGTTTGCGTGCACCCATGCGCCACCGCCCGTGTGTTACGTCGTAGGGATCTTCGATGCCACCAATCGCGTACTTCGGAATCGAAAGCAGTGGCTTGAGCCTGGTGATCGACCTGTTGATCCTGTTTGGCGTGGTGCTGTATCTCTCGCTCGTGTACTGGACCTACGCAGACGCCCGCCGGCGGATCGCCGACCCAATGCTGATCGGGTGCGCGACGGCAGCCTCGCTCTTTCCCTTCGTGGGGACGATCGTGTACATGATCTTGCGTCCGCCGGAGTATCTCGAGGACGTGCGCGAGCGCGAACTCGATCTACAGGCGGCCGAAGCACGATTGCACGAGCTCGATCATGGTCTGTGTCCGCACTGCGACTATCGCATCGAGCGTGACTTCGTTCGCTGCCCCAGCTGTCTGCGCAAGCTCAAGGAGCGTTGCACCAACTGCTCCCGTCCACTCGATCGAGCCTGGACGATTTGCCCCTATTGCGAGACTGATGTGCCCACGGCCAAGCCCGCACGTGCCACGCTACGCCGCGGTCGGGCATCCTCGGCCCGCGCTGGCAGGGACAGCGAGACCGACGCGGATGCGCTCGAGCTGGAGAACGCTTCACCGTCCCGCTCACGTGCTGCTGAACGCGCGGCTGAGCGTGCAGCGGTTCGAGCTCCTGAGCCGGCGACGATCGTGGGCGAGTCCCCTTCATTTGCCTCAGAGCCGGCCTCGCTGGCCGTCGAGTCGGACGTCGTAGCGGAGGAGAGCAAGCCTGAGCTCCCTCCCAAGCCGAGCGCTCGCTCGCATAGCGCGCGGCGCCCGCGAACCTCCTGAACCTCAATCCAAAGGACACCATGGACCGTACGTTGATCCTCGTAAAGCCTGACGCCTTCGCTCGCTCGCTCACGGGCGAGATCATCGCTCGTTTCGAGCGCAAGGGCCTGCGCATCGTCGCGTTGCGTCACATGACCATCTCCAGGGAGTTGGCCGGACGTCACTACGCTGAGCATGCCGAGAAGCCTTTCTTCGGTGAGCTGGTCGACTTCATTACTTCGGGGCCGATCGTGGCGATGGTGCTGGAGGGCGTCGACGCGGTCAAGGCGGCCCGTCAAGTGATTGGTGCCACCAATCCACTCGATGCCGCGCCCGGTTCGATTCGCGGTGACTTCGCGATCGAGATGGGCCAGAACATGGTTCACGGCTCCGACTCGGCTGAATCGGCCGCGCGCGAGGCCGCCTTGTTCTTTCCCGAGCTCGCTGGCTGAGCGGCGAGTGGGGAGCGGTGGACGTGCGCTCACCGCTCGTACTAGCCTCAGCCTCGCCGCAGCGAAGGGCGATCCTCGAGCGCCTGGGTATCTCCTTTACAGTCCGTCCTACTCACGTCGCCGAGCTCGAGCAAGGCGAGCCCGAACAGGTGGCGATCGAGAACGCCCTGCGCAAGGCCCGAGCGGCCAGTGACGGTGTAGCCCAGGAGACGATTCTTGGCGTCGATACGCTTGTTGCGCTCGACGGGCGCATCTATGGCAAGCCAGATGATGAGGCTATGGCTCGACAGACGCTCGCCGCGCTCGGCGGCGCGAGGCACGTCGTGTTTAGCGGTGTTGCGCTGATCTCCGCGGCGGGCGAGCAGACGGCCGTCGCGCGCACAGAGGTGCTGTTTCGCGAGTACGGCAAGGCTCTGGTCGACTGGTATGTCGCAAGCGGCGAGTGGCACGGACGAGCAGGCGGTTACGCGATCCAAGGCCTTGGTGCGGTACTCGTACGAGAGATCCACGGTGACTATGAGAACGTCGTCGGCCTGCCATTGGCCACGCTGATCGATCTCTTTCCCGAGCTTCTCTCGCATGCGCCATAAGGCTCACCTTCGTCTCCTGCAGAAGGGTTCTTAGGCAGATTTCTGCCTGCAAATACGCTGTCAAGCTTGCAAGCTGAGTGGTGGGGTCCGCTAGACTCCCCGCCGGGTACGTCCCCGGCCGCCCGTCGGGACTGGATGACCGGCGAGGTGAAGTCGAATCCGAGCGTGCTCCCACTCTCAAGATGAGCATCCTCACGTATTTGACCGGATTCGGCGGCCGCGACATGGCGGTTGATCTCGGCACGGCCAACACGCTTGTATATGTACGTGGACGCGGGATCGTGCTGTCCGAGCCAAGCGTGGTCGCGATCGACTCGCGCACGGGTGAGGTGCACGCCGTCGGGATCGAGGCCAAGCGGATGCTCGGGCGTACTCCCGGAACGATTCAAGCGATCCGACCACTGAAGGATGGCGTGATCGCCGACTTCGACGTGACCGAGGAGATGTTGCGTCACTTCATTCAGAAGGTGCACCAAAACCGCTGGGCACATCCGCGCGTGGTCGTATGCGTGCCATCCGGAGTAACGGGTGTCGAGAAGCGTGCGGTCGAGGAGGCCTGCCTCTCCGCGGGTGCACGCACTGCCTACCTGATCGAGGAGCCGATGGCCGCCGCAATCGGTGCGGGACTGCCAGTGGGCGAGCCAACTGGATCGATGGTCGTCGACATCGGCGGAGGAACCTCCGAGGTCGCGGTCATCTCCCTCGGTGGGATCGTCGTCTCGCAGTCGATCAGGGTCGGTGGCGATGAGATGGACGAGGCGATCATCAACTACGCCAAGAAGGAGTACAAGCTCTTGATCGGCCAGCAGACCGCCGAGGAGCTCAAGCTCGAGATCGGTTCTGCCTGTGCGATGGAGGAGGAGCTACAGGCTGAGATTCGTGGGCGGGACATGGTGGCAGGCCTGCCAAAGACAGTAGTTCTTACGAGCGAGGAGATTCGCCAGGCGCTTGAGGAGCCGCTCTCGCAGATAATCGAGGCGGTCAAGGAGACCCTCGACCGTACACCGCCAGAGCTTGCCTCGGACATCATGGATCGGGGGATCATGCTCGCGGGTGGGGGGGCCTTGCTGCAAGGACTCGACCAACGATTGCGCGAGGAGACGCAGATGCCGGCGCATCTGGCGGAGTCACCGCTGACGTGTGTGGCCGTCGGCTCGGGGCGCTCCCTTGAGGAGTTCGAGGCGATCCACCGCTCCAACCGCAACTCCCGTAACCGCCGGCGGCGATGATCGGCTGCCGCCGCCCGTGTGATGCACGGGTACTCTGTCCGGTGAACGCTTCGGAAGGTCCCTATTCGTGTATGACAAGACGGTCCGACGTCGGCGCGCGGTGCTCGCGCTGCTCGTCGTGCTCTCCCTGATACTGCTAAGCGCCTACTTCGGCGAGGCCCCCAGCGGTGGCCTGCACTCCGTGCAGAGTGGCTTCTTGACCGTGGTCTCGCCGATCCAGGATGGCGCGAACAAGGCGCTTAAGCCCGTACGCGACCTGTTTGGCTGGTTTGGAAGTACCTTGAAAGCCAAGGAACAAAACGCCGAACTGCGCAAGCAGCTCGTCAAAGTCCGCGCGGAATTGACCGCCAAGCAGTCCAACGAAGTCTCCTATCGGGAACTGCTCAAGCTCTACCACCTAGGCAACGCGCTCAATATCGCCGACTATCGTCCGGTCACCGCAACCGTCATCTACCAGTCGCCCAACATCTGGTACTCGACGATTGAGATCGACCACGGCTCTTCCTCGGGCGTGCGCGTCAACGACCCGGTGATTGCCGACGGAGCATTGATCGGCAAGGTCACACGGGTCGTTTCCGACGGAGCGCTTGTGAGCCTGATCACCGACAGCGAAGTGGAAGTGAGCGCCAAGATCAGTGCGACAGGGGAGCCCGGCATGGTGCAGCCAGAGGTCGGCGAACCGGGACGCCTGTTGATGCAATACCTGCCATCTACAAGCTCGGTTGCGCCAGGCGATTATGTAGTCACCTCGGGCACCATCTCAAGCAAGGGCGAGTCGCTCTTCCCGAAGGGCATTCCGATCGGCCAAGTCACCTCCACCAGCGAACAGAGCGGGTTCAGATCGGTCGAGGTCCGCCCGCTCGCCGACCTGCATGGTCTTGACGTGGTGCAGGTGCTCACCTACACCAGCGGATCGCGCCCGGAATCCTTGAACAGTGTGGCGGCGCAGCCTCACGCCGGCCCATCAGCTGGGACCCGAAGAAGAAGCACAGGGTGGGCAGCTCGCGCAGGCTGGCGGCGGCGGGTGACGCCTGAGCGCACGACAAGCGGGCGCACAGTGAGCGGACAGTCCTTGAGTGCGCGCGCTGTCCGATCGGTGGGTGCCCCTGGGGCTCGGACTGGCGGGGTGCCGGCCGGTTCAGCCTGGCTTCCGGGATCATTGCTGTGGCGAGTGGCGTTGCTATCGGTCGTAGTCGTATTCGTGCAGATAAGCCTCGTCTCAGAGGTCCCCGTATTCGGCGTTAGTGTCGACCTCTCACCATTGCTGGTGGCATTCATTGGATTGTTGTGTGGTTCTACGATCGGCGCCGTTGCTGGCTTTTGCGTCGGTCTGCTAATCGATCTCGCATTGATGCAGATGCTTGGCGTGACCTCGCTCACGTTCACCATCATTGGCTACTGGGCCGGACGATTGCGAGAGCTGCGCGACCCCCAGGCAGCCTTGACGCCGCTGTTCGTCGGGGCCGCCGCCGCGACGGCCGCCATGGTCGGCTACTCGATCATCGAGTTCTTGCTGGGCGTGGATGCCCCGGTGAGCCTCGAGTTGCTGCGCGAGATCGTTGTCGGTGTGCTCGTGGACACCGTCGTTGCACTGCCAATGTGGGCTCTGGTCCGCCGCTGCATCGTGGGCGCATTGCCTGACGATCCACGCCGGCGCAGGCGTCGCGCCTACACGACCGGTGGGCTCAGTCCGCTTTCGCAGGGCCGGGGAGGTGCGCGGTGAGCAGCCTCGAGCGCTTGCAACCGAACGAGCCGCGTGGCGGGGCGGGTGGGCCTTCATCCCCACAACTAGCCCTGCGCGTAGCCATCTTGGGCAGCATCGCGCTCGTGATGTTCGGGATCATCTTCTTCCGCCTGTGGTACTTGCAGGTGCTGACCGGCGAAAAGTACGTCCAGCAGGCGCAGGCCAACGACCAGCGAAGTCTGCCGATTGCTGCCCCGCGCGGTGACATTGTCGATCGCTCAGGTACGCCGGTCGTGACGAGTAGTGTCACCAACGCAGTGCAAATCCTGCCCAGCGCGCTGCCGGCATCGGTCAAGCAGGAGGCGGTCGCCTACCAGACGGCTGTGGCGGAAGCCGACGAAGAATATGCCCTTGCCAAGGAACGCTTGAGAGCGTTCGAGGACGATCTGCGCGACTCCAGGCGACATGCCACAGCAAGCGAGAGGGCCGAGCTTCGGGCACTGCGGCGAAAAGCGCATTTGCGTCATGTGCCGATTCCGCGCCTGCCGCCCTCCGCTGTCCATTTGCGCCACCTCTACGATCACCTGGCGCCCGTAATCGGTTTGACCCCGAGGCAGATCGACGAACGTGTGATCGAGGGAATCGTGGCGCTCCCATACGCTCCGGTCACGATCAAGACCGACGCGGGCACAGCCGCGTTGACGGTGCTCGGCGAGCGCCACAATGACTTTCCCGGCGTGCGCCAGGAACCGGTGTCGATCAGGCACTATCCCTATGGAGAGATGGCAGCCCAGGTGCTTGGCTATGTCGGCCAGGTCGGCAAAGAACAGCTCAAGCAGTCGGCCTTCCGCGGTGTGCGACAGGGCACGATTGTCGGCCAGGAAGGCCTCGAGTTCTACTACGACCGCTACCTACGCGGAAAGCCGGGAGCCCGGAAAGTGCAAGTCAACGCGTTTGGCGAACCAGAACCGACTGCACTGCCGGTAGCCCAGCCGATTGCCGGGCATAGCTTGAGACTATCGCTCGATTTGGGTCTCGAGCAGGAGGGCGAAAAGGCGCTGCGCGAAGGCATCTCGATCGCCCAGGCCGGCGGTAAGCCGGCGAACGGAGGTGCCTACGTGGCGATGGATCCTCGCAACGGGCAGGTATTGGCGATCGGGTCGTATCCAACGTTTAACCCCAACGTATTCGCCAAACCACTGACCCCCTCCCAATACGAATCGTTGATTGGTGGCAATGAAGCCGGTGGCGGTCCACTGTTCGACCGCGCTACCGAAGGCGCCTATCCGACAGGGTCGACCTTCAAGCCAATCACTGCCATGGCGGCGCTTGAAGGGGGAGTCATCACTCCCAATGAAGGGCTGGGTGCCGGATCTTGCATCGAAGCGGGGAAAGAGCAGTTCTGCAACTCTGGCAAAGCCAACTATGGAGCTGTGGGGCTGGTGGAAGCGCTAAAGGTCTCCTCAGACACGTATTTCTTTGAAACCGGTGAGCGCGCGAATAGTCATGGAAACGTCATCCAAGACATGGCGCACAGGCTGGGCGTAGGTCAGGAAACCGGCATCGATCTGCCAAAAGAGTTTCAAGGTGTCGTGCCCGATCGCAGGTGGCGTGAACGGCGCAACAAGGAAGAGCTTGACTGCGAGCACCGCGAACACAAGGCATCGTGCGGCTATGTCGCCGAAGTGCGGGAATGGTCAGTCGGCGACAACATGCAGCTGGCGGTCGGCCAGGGGGACCTGCTGACCGACCCGCTGCAGATGGCCGTGGCCTACTCGACGCTTGCCAACGCCTACATGCACGAAGGCCACGGAACGGTTGTGCGACCTCACCTAGGCTTGGAGATCGACGACTCCAAAGGCGGCTTGGTACAGGAACTCATATCCCAGCCGGCCGGTCACGTCCACCTCGACTACTCCGACCTGGCTCTCGTCATGGAAGGGATCCACGAGGCCGCAAGCCAACCGGGCGGCACCTCCTTCGAAGTATGGAAAGGCTGGAATCAAGCACAGCACCCCGTATACGGAAAGACCGGTACCGCTCAGCACACCGGCAAGGAAGACCAGTCTTGGTACATGTGCTACATCGCGGACCCCACCCATCCGATCGTGATCGCGGTGACCGTCGAACAGGGCGGCTTTGGCGCCGAAACGGCCGCCCCGATCGCGCGGCTGATCGCCTCTAAGTGGTTCAACCAGCCCGAGAAGTTTGTCGCCGGCTCATCAAAGACCCTATGACTCGGTTTCTGATGCGATGACGCCGCCAGCTACCAGTCCGATTGAGGTTCCCGACGAGGCGCCCGTCCATAGTCCGGGCCCGCTGCGCTTGCCGCTGGACCCGCTTCTCACGCTTGCCACGATTGGCCTTGGGATCTGCTCGATCATGACGCTCGGTGTGGCCACGCGTGAATTCGTGCCAGGCAATCCTCACTATTTCATCGAGCGTCAGGCGATCTACCTGGTCGTGGGCTTGATCCTGATGCTGATGCTCTCTCGCATCGACTACGCACGCCTTCGCCACTTGATGTACCCCATCTATGGAGCGCTGATGCTGAGCATCCTCGCGGTGCTCGCGCTTGGCCACAAGACCGCCCTGGGTGCTCAGCGGGCAATCGAATTTCCGCTCTTCTCCTTTCAAGCCTCCGAGCTTGGCAAGGTCCTCCTGATCATCGCGCTGTCCGCCTTCGTTGTGAGCCGCTCCAGGCGCCTGCGCGACCTGGATACGACGGTACAGGTGATGCTGGCGGCGCTTGTGCCCGCGATGTTCGTGGTGATCCAGCCGGATCTTGGCTCGGGCCTGGTGTACATGACTATCGCGTTCATGCTGCTGTTCGTGGCCGGTACCTCCTGGCGGCAGATGACAGGGCTCGTCGCGCTGGTGGCAGTAGCGGGCGCTTTCATGCTCGTCGTCGCGCCCGCCGCCGGCATACACGTGATCAAGACCTACCAGGTGGAACGCCTGACGGCCTTCCTGCACCCGTCGACCGACTCCAAAAAGCAGGGCTACCAGCAGGAGGAGTCGAAGGTGGCCATTGGCGCCGGGCAGAAGACTGGGCGCGGCGTGAATTCCACTCAGATCAAGGGCAGCTATGTGCCGGAGGACGACACCGATTTCATCTTCGCCGCGGTCGGCGAGCAGTACGGCTTCGTCGGCGCGGCGCTCGTCCTGTCCCTCTACGCGCTGTTGATATGGCGCACGCTGCGCATCCTCGTCATGTCCAAGGACCTGTTCGGCTCGCTGGTGGCTGCCGGAGTTGTAGCTATGCTGATGTTCCAGGTGTTCGTGAACGTAGGGATGTCGGTTGGGATAATGCCCATCACCGGCGTGACGCTACCGCTCATGAGCTACGGCGGCTCGTCGGTCATAACGACGCTCTTGGCCATAGGTCTATTGCAATCGATCTACGTTCAGGCAGGAGCCTCACAGGCGATGAAGGGCCGCGTTTACCGCTACTAGAAGATGCATACCGATCCCCCACAACCAGCCAAGGCAGCGCCCGTGACCGCAACGGTTCGGTGTCTGCCTGCATGGGACTCGGTCAGTACGCGGGCTGCGAGGAGAACACCCTCGCCCACTACAGCTATCGAAAGACTGGATCAAATTGAGAAAGCAAGTGCTTGTCAGCGTCGATCGCGCAGAGACGCGTGTCGCGCTTCTGGAGGCGGCCGGCACCCCCGGCGCCCTACCTGCCTCGAATGGGGCATCACGTTCGGCAGGGCGCGCCCGCAAGGGAACTAGCGCCCGTCCTCCCGCTCATCCAGGAGCCGGCTATCGCATAGCTGAGCTCTACATAGAGCGCCGTGGAGGACGCTCGATCGTCGGCAACATTTACAAGGGCAAGGTTGACAACGTGCTCCCGGGGCTGGAGGCCGCGTTCGTTGACATAGGTCTTGAGAAGAACGGGTTTCTGCACGTCGATGAGATCGTGCTCCCGGGTGTAGAGGCGCCCAAGCGCGGGCGCGGTGGAGGGCGCAAGATCTCCGATTTGCTCCAGCCCGGCCAGGAGATCGTTGTACAGGTCGTCAAGGATCCACTTAAAACCAAGGGTGCGCGCCTGTCGATGGAGATCACGATCGCGGGGCGCTACATGGTGTATGCGCCCACCGGCGAGGGCATCGGCGTTTCGCGGCGCCTTGAAGACAAAGAGCGCGAGCGCTTGCGCCGCCAGACAGCAAAGCTCGAGATCGGACAAGGGGGCGCGATCATTCGCACCGCTGCCCACGGAGCGCAGCGGGAGGACTTCGAGCGCGAGCTGCTCTACCTACACAAGCTGCATGAGGTCTTGATGAAGCGCGTAGAGGACACTCAGGCTCCGGCGATGGTCTTTCAGGAGGCAGATCTGTCGGTGCGTGTAGTGCGCGACATTTTCTCGGAGCATTTCGAGCGGGCGATCGTCGACGACGAGCAGCAGCACCGGCGGCTAGTGTCGTTCTTTGCGCGTACGGCCCCTGAGCTGGTCGAGCGGGTAGAGCTGTGGGAGGGACCTGAGCCGCTGCTCGACGCTTACAAGGTGACCGATGCGATCGACGGGGTCCTGTCCCGGCGCGTGGATTTGCCAAGCGGTGGCTATTTGATGATCGACTACGCCGAGGCGTTGACCGTCATCGATGTCAACTCAGGCAGTTTCATCGGCCGTGGCAAGGGCGCGGGCCTTGAGGAAACGATCACCAAGACGAATCTTGAGGCCGCGGAGGAGGTCGTCAACCAGCTGCGCCTGCGCGACATCGGCGGGATCATCGTGATCGACTTCATCGACATGGCGCGCGCGCGCAACCGTGACGCAGTCATGAAGACGCTGCGCAAGTCCTTGGATGAGGATCGCACGAAGACCTTCACCGCGGAGATATCGCGACTCGGGCTGGTGGAGATGACCCGCCAGAACGTGACCGAGGGAGTGCGCGAGATCATGAGCCGCCCATGTCCCACCTGCGAGGGGGAGGGTGTGATCCGCTCAGAGGAGACGATTGCGATCGAGTTCGAGCGAAAGCTACGCGATCTGGTCGTCGAGCATCCAGACGCCGAGGCCTTTCTCGTCCAGGTCAACCCTCGCGTCAGCACCCAGTTCACCGGACAGGCTTCGCGGGTTCTGCACGCACTCGAGGCCCAGACCGGACGCTCGTTTCACTTCGAGGGATCGGAAGGACTTGCGCTCGACCACTTCGCGATCTCCTTTCAAGGCACCCGCGAGGAGGTCGAAGAACGTGCACTGCCGTTCCGCCAGGGTGACGAGGTGCTCGTCGACATCGTCGAGCCGCACATGTACGACGTGGACGACGCGGTTGCCAAGCTTGACGGCTACATCATCTCGATCGCCGGCGCCGCACGACATGTAGGCGAGAAGCGCATGGTGCGTATCGACACGGTGGGGCGCACTGCCGCGAGCGCTTTCCTACTGGACGAGGCCGGGGAGATCATCCGTCCGGCGCCGCGAGCAGCCGCGCGGCCCGCGGCCAAGCGCCCGCGCAGGCGCAAACCCGCTGAGCGACCCGCTGAGGGGGACTCGCAATCGAGCGCAGAAGAGGCTACCGAGGCCCCCGCGACCGGCCGCCAATCCAGTGCTGAGGAGCCTGAGCAGCAGCTTGTGCCCGAGCAGGCGGAGGCAGGCGCGGAGCAGTCGGGGGACGAGCCCGAGCAGGATGACCTACAATCAAAGCCTCGGCGCCGCGGCCGCAGAGGCGGACGGCGCCGTTCGGCTGCAAAGGCCCAGGCAACCTCGGAGTAGATATGTACGCGATCGTCAAGACAGGCGGAAAGCAGTACCGCGTCGAGCGGGGTCAGACCCTGCTCGTAGAGCGCCTTGCCGTGGAGCAGGGCGCGAGTGTTGCGCTCGAGCCGATTCTCTATCGCTCTGAGGACACTGTGTTCGACACGGCAGGTCTGCAGAAGGTCAAGGTCACGGCGAAGGTCGTGGCTCACGAGCGCGGCGAGAAGCTGCGCGTGTTCAAGTTCAAGCCCAAGCGCGGTTACAAGCGCCGTACCGGCCACCGCCAGGAGCTAACGCGGATCGAGGTCACCGACATTTCGATGGGTGCGGCCGCCAAGAAGCCCGCGGCGCAAAAGCCCAAGTCCGATACCACCCCGACGCCTGCCGCCGCCTCGCACGGCGGTAAAGAGCAGGAGGATCCCAATGGCTCATAAGAAGGGTCTCGGGTCCAGCCGCAACGGCCGCGACTCCAATGCCCAGCGCCTCGGTGTAAAGACGTTCGCGGGTCAGACTGTGACGGGCGGGGAGATCATCGTGCGCCAGCGCGGTACCCGCTTCAAGCCGGGCACGGGCGTCGGGATTGGTAAGGACGACACGCTCTACGCGCGCGCTGCCGGGACCGTTCAGTTCACGATCGGTCGTCGTGGCCGGGTCGTGAACGTGCTCTCCGAGAGCGACTAGGAGACCTCCGCCCGCGCGGTCGGGCGGTGAGGTTTCAACGATGCTCTACGACCGCGCGAGAATCGAAGTGAAGGCCGGCGCCGGCGGCGATGGCTCTGCGGGCTTTCGTCGCGAGGCTCACGTTCCGCGTGGCGGGCCAGACGGCGGCGATGGAGGACGCGGAGGGGAGGTCGTGCTCGTCTGTGATGACTCGCTTCGCGATCTGCAGAGCTTCAGGCGCAGCGCCCACTATCGAGCTGGTCGCGGTGGCCGCGGCGAAGGGTCGCTGCGTCACGGCGCTGACGGCGAGACACTGATCGTACGAGTGCCGCCGGGAACTCAGATCGAGGGCGTCGAGGGCGACGTGCAGGGACGTCGCTGGGATCTGCTGGTGGACGGGCAGCGAGCCGTGGTTGCCAAAGGTGGCTCTGGAGGCAAGGGCAACAAGCGCTTCGCCACCCCCACGCGGCAGGCGCCGCGTTTCGCCGAGCGGGGGCTGGTGGGGGAGGAAGGCTGGCTCCAGCTTCAACTCAAGCTGCTTGCCGATGTGGGTCTTGTGGGATTGCCAAATGCGGGCAAGTCCTCGCTACTCACCCGTCTCACGCGGGCCACGCCGAAGGTTGCGAGCTATCCCTTCACGACCCTCTCGCCCGTATTGGGCGTGCTCGAAGGCGAAGAGCGCCAGCTTGTGATCGCAGACATACCGGGCTTGATCGAAGGTGCAAGCGAAGGTGCAGGGCTCGGTCACGACTTCCTCGCACACGTGGAGCGCACGAGGTTGCTCGTGCACGTGCTCGATCTCGCGCCTGAGCTCACCTCAGACGAAGAGGCCGACGCGCTTGCCA
This sequence comes from uncultured Solirubrobacterales bacterium, assembly GCA_963746645.1. GTDB lineage: Bacteria > Actinomycetota > Thermoleophilia > Solirubrobacterales > Solirubrobacteraceae > Palsa-744. The sequence continues at coordinate 740,105 of CAVVBQ010000005.1, read as the reverse complement.
ACCACACGACGATCGAACACGAGCTGGCCGCCCATGATGAGCGGCTGGCCCGACTGCCGCGGGTGCTGGCACTCTCCAAGACCGACCTCGTTCCGCCGGAGCGTACGGCTGACGCGCTCGCCTGGTGGTCGGAGAGACTTGGAGGAGATGTGCCTGTGATCGCGACTTCGAGCGCCACCGGCGCCGGCGTCCAGGAGCTTGCCGCGGAACTCCTTCGCCGGGTACCGACACTCGCGCCTGTCGGCTCAGCGGAGGCGTCCCGCTCTGGCGTGTCAGTGGCGGGGCACGCGGGCGAGGAGGAGCCCGAGCTGGCCGAGCACATGGTGTTTCGCCCGGCCGCCACGAGTGGTTTTGTGGTGGAGCAGGTCGCTCCAGGATCCTTCGCTGTCAGTGGCAAGGGTGTGGAGCGCCTCTTGGCCCGCTATGACATCGACAACGAGGACGCCATGTCCTACTTGGAGGGACGCTTGCGCAAGATCGGTGTGCTTCGTGCTTTGGAGGCCGAGGGATTTGAGGCGGGCGACGATTTGGAGATCGCTGGGGTGGCTTTTGAGCTCGATCCGGATGAGGACTTCTGAGGCGAGTGATCCCTGTGTCGCGCGGGTACGGTGCTATAGCGACCGCGGCACATAAGCTCCAGACATGAAGCGCGTGGTCATCAAGCTTGGGTCGAGCATCGTTGCTGACGATGACGGCGAGCTGCGCACGAGCGTACTGGCGCGCATCTGCGACGTGGTGGCATCTCTGCACGGTAAGGACAAGGAGGTCGTGATCGTCTCCTCGGGTGCTATCGCACGCGGCGTTCGAATCATGGGTCTGCCCGCGAGACCTGGCGCTGTCGAGGAGCTGCAGGCCGCCAGCGCCGTCGGTCAGGGCAAGCTCTATCGCGCTTATGACGAGCTTCTGCGCGAGCGCGAGCTCGTCTCCGCACAGCTGTTGCTCACCTTCATGGATATGAGCGCGCGCACCCATTACCTCAATGCACGCCAGACCTTGAACAAGCTGCTCGACTGGCGGGTCGTGCCTGTGATCAACGAGAACGACACGACAGCCACCGACGAGATCTCCTTTGGCGACAACGACTTTCTAGCCGCTCAAGTGGCGATCCTGCTCGCCGCCGACTTGCTCGTGCTGCTCACAGACATTGACGGCTTGTACACGGCAGATCCGCGGCGGCACCCAGATGCGCGCCTTGTGCATGAGATCACGGACTTCGAGAAGCTCGAGGGGATCGAGGTCGGCCACACCACCTCGCCGCTTGGCTCCGGCGGGATGCGCTCGAAGGTGGTGGCCGCCGATATGGCCACCGCCGCCGGTATTCGTACCGTCATCTGCAATGGCTTGCGGGCGGGGGGCCTGGAAGCGGTGCTAAACGGGCACATGCAGGGCACCAACTTCCCTCCGCGCGCGGCCCGTCACTCCTCCTTCAAGCTGTGGCTGCGTTACGCCAAGCCGAGCCACGGGACGCTCATCGTCGACGCTGGCGCGGCTCGCGCTTTGCGCGAGGACGGCACGAGCCTCTTGCCGGTGGGGATCATCGAAGCGCTCGGCTCTTTTCAGGCGGGTGACGCCGTCGAGATCGTCGAGGGTGTTTCTGCTACGGAGAGCAGCACTCAGCCAACAAAGTCTGGCGGCCAATTGCTGGGCAAGGGCATCTGCAGCTATTCGGCTGAGGAGCTCCGTCGTGTCGTGGGGTTGAAGTCAAGCGCCGTTCAAGAGATCCTCCCGCGAGCGACGGAGGAGGCGGTGCACCGCGACTACATGGTGCTTGCATAGCGCTTTGGCGGGCAGGCGTGGGCCTGTCGTTACCCTTTAGGGCTATGGCGGTCACAGTTTCATCGGTAGCCGAGGTGTGCACACGCGCGCGCGAGGCCTCCCGGGTGCTTGCACAGGCGGATACAGCCACGAAGAACGCCGCTCTCTTCGGGATCGCCGCTGCCCTGCGCGCGCGCGCTGAGGAGATCTTGAGTGCCAATGAGCTCGACCTTGTTGCAGGTCGCGAGGCTGATATCGGCGAGGCATTGCTCGACCGGTTGGCACTTGACGAAGATCGGATCGAGGCGATCGCCGCTGCAGTGGAAGCGGTCGCCTCGCTAGGCGACCCGGTGGGTGAGGTGATCGACGGGTACCGCCTACCCAATGGCCTTGACGTGCGCAAGGTGCGCGTGCCGCTCGGCACGATCGCGGTGGTCTACGAGGCTCGCCCAAACGTCACGATCGATGCTGCGGCATTGTGCTTGAAGTCGGGCAACGCAATTGTCTTGAGGGGCTCCTCGAGTGCCGCCAACTCGAACGCCGTGCTGTCATCGATCGCAGCCGCAGCCGCGGTGGAGGCCGGTCTTCCGGAAGGCTGTATCGGGCTTGTGGCCGGCGGCGGACGTGAGGAGCTCGCCGAGCTGGCCACCCAGGATGAGCTGATCGATCTGTTGATTCCGCGTGGCGGTGAGGGGCTGAAGGCGGCGCTCAAGGACGTGGCTAGTGTGCCCGTCATCTATGCCGCTTCAGGTAATTGCCACGTATATGTGGATGCTTCCGCGAACCTGCGCGATGCCGTTGAGATCGTTATGAACGCCAAGACCCAGCGCCCAGGTGTTTGCAACGCAGCGGAGACCGTGCTTTTGCATCGAGAGATCGCCGAGGACTTGCTCACGTTGCTTCTCCCCGCGCTTGCGGACGCGGGTGTCTCGGTACGCGGAGACGAGGCCACACTTGAGTGGGCGCAGCGGCTTGCCCGAGGGCTGGAAGGGGAAGGCGTACAAGACCCCGCTGAGACGATCCGAGGCGCCGTGAAGGCCGCCACCGAGGAGGACTGGGACACTGAGTACCTGGCCTTGACACTCGCGCTCGGCATCGTCGATTCAGTTGAGCAAGCGATCGAGCACATAGCCCGTCATGGCTCCGGTCACTCCGAGGCGATCCTCACCAGTGACACGGCTAGCGCACGGGCATTCCAGCTGAGGGTGGATGCTGCCTGTGTATACGTCAACGCCTCGACGCGCTTCACCGATGGGGGGGAGTTCGGGATGGGCGCCGAGATCGGCAACTCCACACAGAAGCTTCATGCGCGCGGGCCGATTGGCCTGCGCGAGCTGTGCACTTTCAAGTATCTCGTGGAAGGCACCGGCCACCTTCGTGTCTAAGGCGCCCGGCACTACGGTGTGCGACCCAGAGGGTGTGTCAGTCTCCGGTGCGCTGACCACGGCCGCGGCGGCAACTGGGCGCATCGGAATTCTCGGCGGCATGTTCAACCCCCCGCATCTGGGGCATCTGGCGCTGGCGCGGTCGGCCATTAAGGATCTTGGCCTGGAGCGAGTACTGCTCACCCCGGTGCTCGTCCCGCCGCACAAGCCCGCAAAGTGGGATCCAGGAGCAGAGCATCGGTTGCAGATGTGTCGTCTGCTGACACAGGGCGATCCGCGGGTCGGGATGTGCACGCTGGAGCTGGAGCGAGCAGGGCCGTCCTATACGGTCGATACGCTGAGAAGCATCCACTCAAGCCAACCGGAGGCAGAGCTCACCCTGATCGTAGGTGCCGACATGGCACGAACGCTGGGTTCCTGGCGCAATCCGCAGGAGATCCTCGAGTTGGCGCGCTTGGCTGTCGCCGAGCGCGACGGGTCTACACGCCAAGAAGTGCTAGAGGGACTCTCTTCGTTGGCTGGCGAGATCGTATTCTTGAAAATGCCGCGCCACGACATCTCCTCGACATTGGTACGCAGACATGTCACCTCGGGCGAACCGGTCGATGGGCTCGTGGGCACCCAAGTGGCTGGTTATATCGCCGAGCACGAGCTCTATGGCCGTCTCCCGGCGTCACGAAGCGAGCAGGAGGCTTGAGAATGAACGCACATGAAATGGCTGATGACGAGAGCGCGAGGGGAAGCGACATGACTTCGCGGGAGTTGCTCACAGAGATTTGTCGCTATGCGGACGACAAGAAGGCTTCAGAGCTTGTCGAGCTGGATCTGCGCGAGGTGCTTGGATACACCGATTGGTTTGTGATCTGCTCTGGGAACACCGAGCGCCAGACCAAGGCGATCCACGATGGGATTCTCGAGGGGCTCAAGCATGAGCACGACATGCTTCCGCGCCGTGTCGAGGGTCTGTCTAGCGCGGACTGGATCCTGATGGACTACCTGGACGTGGTGGTCCACATCTTCACACCGACCACGCGCGAGTTCTACCGCTTGGAGCAGTTGTGGGGAGAGGCCCCGGCCCATCGTGCCGAAGCGGCCGGCAACGCATAGGCATAGATGACCGTTGGCTCGTGTAGTTCCATTGCATTGACTTTGCTGTAGCGCTAGTGTCGGCGCACAGCGCGGCGCACAAGGTGCCGCGCGGGTCATTGGAAAGGGAGTTCGGATGCACGCTTCAACCACCCTCAGCGGCCGGCGGGCGCCTTATACGTTGCTCGTCCTTGTCGTAACGATGTTCCTGATCGCACTGCTTGGCCTCAGTGCGGGCGCGCCCGCTCGTGCCGACGGCCCCGGCGAAGGCACGCCTTGGGTAGTGACCCTGGGCGACTCCTACATTTCCGGGGAGGCGGGACGCTGGGCCGGAAACACCAACGAAAGCTCCTCAAAGACAGACGCGCTCGGCGAAAGCTCCTACTACGACAACGCCGGGCACACCGCCGAACTAATCCCTGGCTGTCACCGCTCGCAGTCAGCCGAGGCTTATATCGGCGGAGGTGTTAACGGCGAGAACCTGGCCTGCTCGGGCGCTAAGACCTCCTCCTTCACCGAGGAAGGCGACTTCAAGCCAGGCCTCGACTTCTACAACTCGGGCGGTCACGAAGGACAAGCTTTGATGCTTGAAAAATTCGCGAAAACACACAACGTGAAATTGGTGCCGATCTCGATCGGAGGCAATAACTTCAACTTCGCGAGCATCGTGCAGAGCTGCATCGAGGACTTCCTGCTAACCCCCGAATGGTGGCCGTCCTACTGCAGCGAAGAAAAATCGGTGACCGAAAACTTCACCGAAAGCAACGTCGCCAAACAGCGCACAGCGATTAAGGAAGCGGTCCTGAATGTCGCCAAAGCGATGACCAACGCCGGCTACACAGGCACCCAGTACACGATCCTGATGCAGAACTATCCTTCGCCGATCCCCAATGGAGAAGGCTTCCGCTACCCCCAGAAAGGCTATACGCGCCAGGAAGTCGGCGGCTGCGGCTTCTGGAATCACGACGCCAACGAAGCTAACGCCACAATGTTGCCCACGATTGACAGCGCTGTCTTCAAAGGCGCGGAAGAAGCCAAACTGACAAACCTGAAGACGATGAACATTTCCTCCGCTTTCAACGGGCGGCGCCTGTGTGAAAAAGGCGTGGGCCTGATCGAGGAAGAGGGCTTGGCCTCGTGGAAATCAAGTGGCGCCGTCAACAAGACAGAGTGGATCAACCAGATTCGCACGATCACGGGACTCTTCCCGCCGTATGAAATCCAGGAAGATCTGCACCCCAACTACTGGGCGCAGCTTGCCTTGCGCAACTGCGTGACACAGGCCTACAACAGTGGAACACCCAAGGGGGGCACGTGCACCATCTTGGCAGAAGGACTCAATGCGGCCGGTGAGCCGAATATGACGTTGAAATAAAGCTGCATCGCACGCCTGAGAAACCTTGGGCTCGCATGAACGTTGCGCTCCGGGCGTCGCCGATCGTAGGGCGCCCGGAGCCCATGCTTAGGACAAACGGGTAGCAGTGAGCTCGACAATTGCTCCAACCGTCGAATGTCACGCGGCGCCCGCCCGGCGAGAATCTCGCGGTGAGCACTGCGACCGACAGGCTTGAGGCTGAGCGCTACCGTCCTCGGGCTCCGTTTCGCGACGAGCTGTTCGAGCTAGACGGCACGCCGCGGCCGGCCGCTCGGGCGCTAGTAGCGGAGCTTGGGCGGCTGGGACCTCAGGGCTTGGTGGAGGCCGGCCGTCGCCGTGACGCGATCTTTATGCAGCAGGGGATCACCTTTGAGACGAGCGGGGAGAGCGGTGCTTCGCATGAACGACCTTTCCCGCTCGATCTCGTCCCGCGCGTACTCAGCGGCGAGGAATGGCGCGCAATAAAGCGCGGTCTGGCTCAACGCATCCGCGCGCTCAACCACTTCGTCGATGACATCTACCACGCGCGCGAGATCGTGCGCGAGGGTCTTGTGCCATGGCGCTTGGTTGCAGGCTGTCCGCACTTCGCACGCGCGGTGCACGGCATCCGCCCGCCCGGAGGTGTCTACTGTCATGTAGCGGGGTGTGACTTGGTGCGCGATAGCGATGGCTCGTGGAGAGTGATTGAGGACAACGTGCGAATCCCCTCAGGGATCTCCTACGTGCTTGAGAATCGCGCGGCGATGGCGCGGCTTGTGCCAGAGCTGTTCGCCTCTTATCGAGTGCGTCCGGTGGACCACTACCCGCAGCTCTTGCTGAGTGCGTTGCGCTCAGTGGCTCCTTCGGCTGAGAGCGAGGCGACGGTCGTTGTGTGGACACCAGGGCCGGCCAACTCAGCTTACTTCGAGCATGCGTTTCTGGCACGGCAGATGGGAGTGGAGCTTGTAGAGGCCTCGGACCTTGTGGTGCGAGACGACGTGCTGTACATGCGCACCACGCGCGGTCTGGAGCGCGTGCATGCCGTATACCGGCGCCTGGACGACGACTTCGTCGATCCTCTGGAGTTCATGCCCGACTCCTTGCTCGGCGTGCCTGGATTGGTGCGGGCATACCGCGCTGGCAGCGTTGCGATCGCTAATGCGTTCGGTACGGGTGTGGCTGACGACAAGGCGATCTACTGCTTTGTGCCCGAGATGATCCGCTTCTATCTGGGTGAGGAGCCGATCCTCGAGAACGTGCGCACCTACCTGCTCTCCGACCGGGAGGTGCGTGAGCATGTACTAGGCAGGCTTAGTGAGCTTGTTGTCAAGCCGACTGGCGAGTCGGGCGGCAAAGGGGTCATGATCGGCCCCCACGCGAGTGAGCTCGAGATCACTCGTATGGACGCACTAATCCGTGCCCATCCCGAGCGCTGGATCGCCCAGGACGTGGTGCGCCTGTCGACCGTGCCTACAGTGTCCACCGATGGGAGCCTTCACCCCCGCCATGTGGATCTGCGTCCGTTTGCTGTGTTCGGTGAGCGCATCGACATCGTCCCAGGCGGCTTGACACGGGTTGCGCTGGAAGAGGGCTCGATGATCGTCAACTCCTCGCGTGGCGGCGGGTCTAAGGACACGTGGGTGCTCGAGGATGGCGACGATGCAGACCGTGCGGGGCCGCCGATTGCCGACACGCTCCCGCCGGCGCTGCCCGACCTGCGCTATGGCGCGTGGATGGGCCAACAGCAACAACAGCAGCAAGAACAACCCCAACAGCAGTTGGGGGAGCACCCACGAGCAGGTGGATGCTGCTGAAATGCTCGCGCGCATCGCACACGATCTCTACTGGTTGGGACGCAACCTTGCGCGCGCCGAGTTCACCGCGCGTGCCGTTGAGGCGGTATTCCAGGCGGAGGTCCAAGGCACCTCGGACGCGATGCCGAGTGTCAGTTTCGGCTCGAATGGTCTGTTGGCGATGCTCGGCGATGAAGCGGAGCGCGAACGCGCCGACAATGCCCAAGCGCTTGCTCGTTTGACTCTCGACGCCGACCGTCCAGGTTCGATGCTGGCGAGCGTTGAGCGCGCGCGAGAGGGGGCTCGCACGGTGCGTGATGTCATCAGCGCCGAGATGTGGGAGGCGATCAATACAACTACGCTCAGCCTCCGAAGTGGGGGCCAGCCCGGCTGGGGTGCCCCTGCTGGACCATATTTGGCGGCCCAGTACGTCAAGCAGCGCACCGCCCTGATCTGGGGCGTGGCATCTCGCACGATGCTGCGCGACGAAGCCAAGTGCTTTCTTGACGCGGGCGGCACGATCGAGGTATCAGACATGGTGCTGCGAATGTTGCGAATCGCGTTGCCGGCGAGCGAGCAGGCCGCCGCCGACGGGCACGCTTTGATCCTGTTGCAGGCCGTTGGAGGCTTTCACGCCTACCTGCGGGCCGTAACGGCTCCCCCTAACGCCCACCCGGTTGCCCGTTTCCTGCTGTTCGAGCGTGCTTATCCTGACAGCGTGGCCGCCTGTGCGGATTCTCTGCACGACGCATTCACCACGGCCGATGCCGGTCCGCGCAACTCAAAGCCAGTTCTGCGCGTCAGCCGGTTGGTGGCCGATCTGGACTTCCAGCGTCGGGCGCTACCCGACGGAGCTGAGCTGTCGGGTATCTGTGAGCGCACCCAGCAGGAGCTGGCACGTATCGACTGTGACGTTGCCGAGCGCTACTTTGCCGGCGCCGCTCCCAGTCAGGAGCGGCGATAACCGTGGACTGTCGCCAGAATGGGAATGACCCCGAGCTGGGAGGGTAAAAGCGAGTCATGCATTTCGCGATCCGCTATATGACCGAGTACCGCTACGAAGGGCCGGTGTCCGACAACCTCAATGCCCTACGTGTGCGCCCAGCCACGACCTCCTCACAGCGCTGCGATGAGTTCCACACCCGCATCGAGCCGGAGGCGCGTGTGAGCAGGCACCTCGATTACTTTGGCACTGAGGTACTCGAGTTCGGAGTTCCCACAGCCCACGAGCAGCTCACGATCGACGTGCGCGCCCGCGTGGTCACCTCGGATCCGCCGGAGCCCCCGCGTGGATCGTGGGAGAGCGTTGACAGTGACTCCTACCTCGACGCTGCTGGCGAGTTCGCCCTGCCCTGGCAGGACCAACCCGCGATAGCGGGGCTCGAGGAGATGCAGGCCGAGCTCGCGGGTGTAAGCCCGCTGGTCATGCTCGAGCAGCTGTGCGAGCGGATCCCCGACCGTTTCGAGTACCGCCCCGGCGTCACCTATGTTGGTTCGAGCGTCGAGGACCTGCTGGAGGCCCCGTGCCGGGGTGTGCCAGGACTTTGTGCATCTATCTCTTGTGTTGTTGCGCCGCTTTGGGATCGCCGCACGCTACGTGTCCGGCTACCTGTGGGCTGCCCCGGAGGACGGGGGCGCCGATTCCTTGGAGCTCGACACCCATGCCTGGCTGGAGGCTCTGCTGCCGGGCACCGACGGGCACGGAGAGCCGATCTGGGTAGGTGCGGACCCCACCAATCGCCGCCTGGCCGGCGAGACTCACGTGAAGATCGGCCACGGGCGCTTCTACTCGGACGTAGCTCCCGTCAAGGGCCTGTACATGGGTGGCGCGGGCGCTGATCTCAAGGCGGCCGTCACGATGTCGCGTTTGGACCCGCAGGCGGGGGCGCGGGCGTAAGCGTTGCGCTCAACTGCCATTGCTAGTGTTGCTAGTCAGGTGCCGAGGTTCGACGAGTGGCAGATCGAGTTGCATGGACGCCGCGCGGTCTACCGGATCGCGGGGGAGGGGCCGCCCGTGGTACTCGTGCACGGGATGCTCAACTCCTCAAGTCACTGGCAGGCCGTCGCGCTCGATCTGGCGGCCGAGCACACGGTCATCGCTCCCGACCTGATCGGCCACGGCGACTCGGCCGCGCCGCGCGGGGACTACTCGTTGGGCGCTCACGCGGCCAGCATCCGCGACCTGCTCACCGCCTTGGGCATTGAGCGCGCGACGCTCGTTGGCCATTCGCTCGGCGGGGGCGTGGCGATGCAGTTCTTCTACCAGTTCCCAGCACGCGTGGAGCGGCTTGTGCTCGTCTCGAGCGGCGGTCTCGGACATGAGGTCAGCCCGATGCTGCGCACCGCCGCGCTTCCCGGCATGTCGGCGATACTGTCGCTTGCTGCCCATCCACGACTGCTGGGCGGGCTGTGGGACGCGGGGGGTCGGCTTCGTAGTCGCGGCGTGCGTCAGGGTGCCTACGTGCAGGCGGTCGCACGCGCACTGCGTCCATTGGAGCAACCGCAGGCGCGCGAGGCATTCCTGCAGACGCTGCGCGCGGTAATCGACGTGCGTGGTCAGCGCGTGAGCGCGACCGATCGCCTGTACCTCTTGGAGTCGATGCCGACGATGATCGTGTGGGGCGAGCGCGATCACACGATCCCGATCGAGCACGGACGCAGTGCTCACGAAGCCATTCCCAACAGTTGCTTTCGCACGCTCCCGCGGGCCGCTCACTTCCCGCATCTGGAAGATCCAGAGGCCTTGGCGGCCGTCTTGCGCGAGTTCCTGGAGGAGACCGAGCCGTGTGAGATGGACGACGCAGACTGGGGCGCTCTGCTCTCCAGGCACTCCACGCGCGAGCGGCGGCTCAGCGGCGCGGTGGTATAGCTATGGCGACGGTTGAGGCCTTGCAACCGAAGCGCGAGCAGGCAGCACGTGGGAGTGAAGGCAAGGGACCGCCGGTCATGCGCGGCTCGGTGCTGCTGCACACCCTGCGCTTCACCTTCGATCCCGACGGCTTCTTTTGGGCCGCCCACCGTCGCTACGGCGACATCTTCAAGCTGCGAATACTCGGGCAGGAGTGGATCGCGATAGCCCATTCGGATGCAGTCAAGGAAGTGTTCTCTCATGGGCCTGCCGAGTTGAACTCGGGCGAGGCCAACCAAGCGCTCAGTCCTGTGCTCGGTACACGCAACCTGTTGCTGCTCGATGGCGAGGAGCACCTGCACCGCCGACGCATCGTCTTGCCTCCGTTTCACGGAGAGCGCATGCGCGCCTACGATCAGACGATTCGCGCGGCGATCGCAAAGCAGATCGCTACGTGGCCGCTCGGCGAACCGGTGGCCGCATTGCCGCGCATGCAGGCGCTCACGTTCGAGGTGATCATGCGCTGTGTCTTCGGTGTGGACGAGGGCGAGCGCGTAGGGGAGCTGGGGGAGGCGCTACAAGGCATGATCGCCTGGGTCACCGACATGCGACGCGTCTTGTTCTTCTTCCTGGTGGGCCCCGAACGTCTGAACAGCGTGCCCACCTTTCGCCGCCAGCTCGCGCGCGTAGACAGAGAGATCCTTGCGGAGATATCACGCCGACGCGCTTTGACCGACCTTGAGGAGCGCGAGGACATCCTTTCGATGCTCGTCCAGGCAACCGACGAGGACGGCGAGCATCTCACAGACGAGGAGCTGCGCGACGAACTGATGACGCTCTTGATCGCGGGTCATGAGACCACTGCCACACTGCTGTCTTGGGCGATCCACGACCTTGCCCGCGACCAGGTCAGCCAGGATCGCCTGGCTCATGAAGGAGGCGCGTTCTGTGACGCCGTCGTCACCGAGACCCTGCGCCTACACCCGCCGACGGGCGGGGTGGCACGGCGCTTGCGCGAGCCGCTCTCGATCGGCGGCTATGAGCTAGATGCAGAGACCGACCTGGTCCCAGTCACCTTGCTTGTTCACCGCCGCGCCGACGTCTATGAGGACCCGTGGACGTTCAAGCCGACCCGCTTCCTGGATGTAAGGCCGCCGGCCGGCGGCTGGTTTCCCTTCGGCGGCTCGGTGCGCCGCTGCATCGGCGCGTCTTTTGCCCAGTTCGAGGCGAAAATCGTGCTTGAGGAGTTGACCAAGGCGCTCAGTTTGCGTCCGGTCGATCGGCGGCCAGAGCGGACCAGCAGGCGGGCGATCGTGCTCGTGCCTTCCAAGGGGGCGAAGGTTGTCGCCCAGCGGCGCTGAGCTCAGCCTCGCGGCCTCCACTTGATTGAGCAGCCCACCGGCGTGGTCTGTGCCAGATCGGGCTCGCCTCCCTGCAGCACGGCATCGAGCGCTGAGCGCAGGTAGGCCGCGTTCTGCGATGGATCTTCATAGTCAGCATCCGGGGCCCCTCTGTAGCGCAGGACGTCATCTTGGTCGAGCACGAACACGTCAGGGGTCGTCTTGGCGTCATAGGCATGGGCGATCTCTTGGGTCTCATCGCGCAGATAAGGGACGTCGTCGAACTCTCCAGCCTCCACGCGTGTGCGCATCGCCTCCACTGAGTCGCGTGGGTAGCGCTCGGCATCGTTGGGGTTGATCGCAAGCACCTTCACTCCTCGGCCTGAGTAGTCATGGGCGACCGCGCCGACCCGCTCGTGCCAGGCAAGCGCGTAGGGACAGTGGTTGCACGTGAACACGACAACCGTGGCCGCAGCGCCGTCAGGGCCGTACATGGCGCCGCTAGTGTCGGGCAGGCTGAAGCTGGGCGCAGGCTTGCCGATCTCTGGCATGTTCGTCCTTATCTGCTCGAGGACCCAGCTTCAACTGCAGAGTCCGGATTTGCGGGACCATTCGGTTTGGCCTGGGCGGCGAGCAGGGCCTCGCGCACGTCGGCCGGGTCAGGAGTTGGGGAGATGCGCCCGTCGCGACGATGGTAGACACGGCATGTCAGGCCATAGGGCTCGCCCTCCAGAGGCTTGATGTCGCGCCCGTTTACACGGATCGTTGGCGAGCCGACGAAGCGCTCTGCCCCGGCCTCTGTCTCGCTATCGATCTTACGGATGGAGATGCTGGCCGGATCAAGTCCAATATCGCTCATCGCCTTGCGTAGGTCTGAAAGCGCCTTGGGGTGGGAGGGACAGCCATCCCAGATGAGCAACTCGACTGTCATGGTCCCACCTTAGGACCCAAATGGTGATGTCGCAATACCGCCAGACATTCGCCTCTAGGTAGGTCACACTGAAATGGTGATCGAGGATTTCGAGCGTTGCTACCAGGCCGCCAGCTCCAGGGACCCGCGCTTCGACGGGTGGTTCTTCACGGCGGTGACCTCAACCGGCATCTACTGCCGGCCGAGCTGCCCCGCCATGACGCCCAAGCGCGAGCATGTGCGCTTCTATCCCTCGGCCGCTGCGGCACAGCAGGCCGGCTTCAGGGCGTGCAAGCGCTGTCGCCCCGACGCTGCCCCGGGCTCGCCGGAGTGGGACGGACGCGCCGACGTGGTCGCACGGGCAATGCGCCTGATCGGCGACGGCGTCGTCGATCGCGATGGTGTGCCCGGTCTCGCCACGCGCCTTGGCTACAGCGTGCGCCAGCTCCAGCGCATGCTCCTGGCCGAGGTGGGCGCGGGACCGATTGCGATCGCCCGCGCCCAGCGAGCTCAGACCGCGAGGGTGCTTGTGGAGACGACCGCGCTCACGATGACCGAGATCGCATTCGCCTCCGGCTTCTCCAGTGTGAGGCAGTTCAATGACACGATCAGGGCCGTGTTCGCGACCGCCCCGACTGAGTTGCGCAAGCGCGCGCGTGGGCGAAGCGCCGCCGTCGGATACGGGCGTGGGAGCGGCGATGGGGACAACCGGGCCTTGCGTGACTCGACGGCGGGCGCCTCAGCCGGCTCGGGCGCATCGACAGTCATCCTGCTGAGGCTTCCCTTTCGCCAGCCTCTCTGTCCAGACAACTTGTTTGGGCATCTCGCAGCCACTGCCGTGCCCGGCGTCGAGGAGATTCTCGGCGATACCTACCGCCGTACTTTGCGTTTGCCGCATGGTCCAGGCATCGTCGAGCTGACGCCCACCACCGATCATGTGTCGTGCCGCATGAAGCTCTCCGACCTACGCGATCTAACGACCGCGATCGCGCGCTGTCGCTGGCTACTAGATCTCGACGCCGATCCCCAAACGATCGACGAGCTGCTCAGCTCAGATCCGGCACTTGCGCCCAGTCTTGCGGTTGCTGGCGGACGACGAGTGCCACGCTGCGTTGATGGTGCCGAGATGGCAGTACGCGCGATCCTCGGTCAACAGGTCTCCACGGCCGCGGCCCGGACCCACGCCGCGCGTATCGTCGCCCAGTTCGGCGAGCCTGTGAGCGACCCCCATGGTGGGCTCACCCACCTTTTCCCTGAGCCGCATGCCATGGGCGAGGTGCGTCTGGCGATGCCTGCCGCGCGCACCCGCACCTTCGCCGCGCTGGTGGAAGCCCTGGGAAGTGGTCGCCTGTCGCTCGATCCTGGCTGCGACCGGACCGAGGCGTTGTCAGTGCTCGCAGACCTACCCGGCTTCGGGCCGTGGACGATCCAGGTGATCGCGATGAGGGCACTCGGTGACCCGGACGCCTTTCCAGCTACGGACCTTGGCGTGCGACGCGCGGCTGAAGCGCTTGGCTTGCCGGCGGCGCCGGTCGCGCTCACCGCGCGCGCTGAACGTTGGCGACCGTGGCGCGCCTACGCCGTGCAGTACCTGTGGGCGGCCACACCGCACGCCATCAACCATTGGCCGTTGCCATCGAGCAACGGGACAGTCGAGCCGGCGTCCACAGGGACGCTGGAGAAGGAGGCAGCGTGACACCAACCGGCACGACATTGCACACTTCGATCACAACCACGATCGACAGCCCGATCGGCGAGCTGACCCTCACCTCCGAGGAGGGCATGCTCACCGGTATCCAGATGCATGAGCAGAAACACCTCAAAGAGATTCCCTCCACATTTCTACGCGATGACCGGGGGCTTGCAGACGCAATCGAGCAATTGAACGCCTACTTCGCCGGCGAATTGCGTGACTTCGACCTGCCGATGAGGATGCACGGCACCGAGTTTCAGCGCCGCGTATGGGCAGCCCTATGCGAGATCCCTTATGGCGAGACGATCAGCTACGGAGAGCTTGCGCGCTGGGTGGGTAATCCCAAAGCCTCGCGCGCGGTCGGACTGGCCAACGGGCGAAACCCAGTGGCGATCGTCGTTCCCTGCCACCGTGTAATCGGTGCCGATGGTTCGCTCACGGGCTATGGAGGGGGACTGGAGCGCAAGGTGTGGCTCTTGGAGCACGAGACTATCCATCGCGGTGGCGGTCAGGCTCGGTTGGATCTCCAGATCCAAGTCGTGTAAAGGCTGGGCTGGCCTTCGGGCATTTGCAGAGTAAGGCTCGGCTGCCTTTGGGTATTCGTGGTGTAAGTCTCGCTTCTGGCTCATTCTGTGCATACCTCAGCAATGCTGCGCATAGGCCGACATAACCCTGTCCGCCGGCACGACCGGTGAGTGTGACCCGAAGAACCGGGCAAGAGGTCAGGAGTCCTTATGTTCGCACGAGCCGTGTTGCTTTCAGCTGCCATTTTCATCGGTGTATTCGCATGTTCCACCGCGGCGCCTGCCGATCCGGGTTCTAACCCGCTGCCCACAGAAATGGATCTGGTTGCTTCGCCTGTGCAGCTGCAGTTCGGTGAAGTGGGCATCCACTTCGGCGGTAGTACTCAACAGAGCGTCACGCTCTCGAACGAATTACACGCGGCGATGATCCTCATGCCGGCCGCTATCAGCGGAACCGACTCCTCGAGCTTCCAGATCGTGGACGACGAATGCGCCAACCAGGAGATCGACCCTGGGAGCAAGTGCAAGATCGAAGTGCGCTTCCAGCCACAGGGACGCGGGGCAGAGAACGCAACACTGAGCGTGGAGCCCTTTGGTGGCGAAGGCATGCTCGAAGTGCCGTTGGTGGGCGTTGGCAGTACTGGAACGCTCTCGTCGAACCACAATCCCTTGAGCTTCTCCGCGATCCCCTACACCCGCGGCGAACGTGAAGAAAGCCAGAACGAGAGTGAACAGGTCAACATCGAAGCCCGCGAAGCCGGAGTGCAGATCGAATCGGTCGCCATCACCGGCCCTGACGCGTCGTCCTTCTCCGTGCAGTACAGCAACTGCGAAGGCGATCAACTCGGCGCAAACAATTGGTGCGATGCCGACATTCGCTTCCAACCCGTATCGCCAGGCCCGAAGCACGCCGAGCTCGTGATCAAGAGCGACGCGTCGAGCGGCACAATGGTGATATCGCTCGAAGGCGAAGGCCTGTTCGGTCCAAGCGTTAGTCTGAGCTCCGCCGAATCGCAACTAGGCGAAGTCCCACTCGGGGTGGCGGTGTCTCATACATTCACAGTCACCGACGGCGGCGACTATCCATTGTTCATTCAGCAGTCATTTCTGGTCTCGGGCACTCCAACGATGTTTCCGCTCCTATCCAACACATGTAATGCGCAGATTGTGATGCCAGGTGCCTCCTGTCAGTTCACGGTCGGCTTTGAACCGACAACGCTGGGAGAGAAGGATGCCTCGCTCATCTTCATCACAAACGCGACGCCGCAGATTAACGTGCTCGGCGTGAACGGAAGCGGTGTGCTGTCTGCCCCCAGCCTGGCGGATAGTTCCCTCGAAGCCCCGTCTGGGGCCGCTCAGCTTCAGCTCTCACTGGGGATCAAGCATGTGGGCGAGATCTCACAGCGCCTACTGACCTTCACGCAAGCGTCACGCCTGTACAGCACGGTTGGCAACAAGACGGTCGATACGGGCATCGACGCGCAATGCCCCTCGGGAGTCGCCAGTTGCCAGGCGGAGAGCATCATTACCGCACGCGCGCCACGGAACCGGTCGAGAACGGCCCCGCAGAATGTCGGGCACATCGCGGTACTGCTTGGTTGTCGCACCGCCAGCTTGCGCGGCGGCGAAGATGCCATCGTAAGCGTCCCCTTGACGCGCAGCGCAATCGCACTGCTCAAACGACACGGACACCTACGTGCAACGATCGAGACGGTGATCCGCTCGGGCGGTCGAATCATCGCCGAGCGCGCTCGGGCGGTCACGCTCCTAGCCTAGGGACAACCTCTAGCATCATCTTGCTTGACAGGCAGCCGATGCTGGAACTCAATTTCGCAATCTCACACCACTTTCTCGACGACCGCGGGCAGCGGGCCGGCTTCATCCTGCTCGGCTTCTTCCTGGCCGCGTTCCTGTTCATCCGCACGAGTGCTCGCCTAATTCGTAACCCTAAGGTGCCGTGGTGGCCCGGCAGTGTGACCACCAAGGGTGGGCTGCACTTGCATCATCTCGTGTGGGGAATTGTGCTCATCCTGGCCTCGGGATTTCTCAATTTCGTTCTGCGACCGTCGAGTCCATGGCTTGAGATCTTTGCTGCCGCGTTTGGGATCGGCGCTGGGTTGACCCTTGACGAGTTCGCGCTCTGGATCCACCTCGAAGACGTCTACTGGTCCAAGGAGGGACGTGCCTCGATCGACGCGGTTGTCGTGGCTACTCTCTTGGGCGGCCTGATCGTGCTTGGCATCGCTCCGTTTGACCTCTCCAACCGAGCGTCCCCAATTAGCTCGCTTGTGGCAGTGATCTTGATCGACCTGGTCTTCTCCACGGCGGCGATCCTCAAGGGAAAGCCGATGCTCGGCCTGATCGGTATCTTCGTTCCGCCGTTCTCGATCGTGGGCTCGCTGCGCCTAGCAGCCCCCTCTTCACCGTGGGCTCGCAGGCGCTATCCGCCCGACGGGCACCGGATGGCCCGCTCGCAGGCCCGCTTCAAGCGCATTCGCGGACGTCGGCGCTGGCTGATGAACGCGATCGGTGGGGCGCCTAGCCAGCCGGCCGACGGCGGGCCTTGACCGCTCGTTGAGGCCGATTGGAGTCGGGGGAGGAGACCGCAGTCAGTCGGCGCGACCGCGTTTCTGCGGGTGAAGTGTCTCGCCACGGCGCAGCATGTCCACAAACTGCTCTATGCGTCGAGCTCGCGTGTCCGTCCGCTTGGCATTGTGGATCCGCAGAAGAACCGAGTAGCGGTTCTGGCTCGTGAGGATCTCGAACATTGCCTGTGCCGCGGGATCTGCCTCGAGCGCCTGCGAAAGATCGGACGGGACCTCCATTTCGGCTTGTCCTGGGTATGCCCGCTCCCAGCGGCCGTCAGCCTTGGCTCGCTCGACCGCTGTGAGGCCCGCGGGCCTCATCCGGCCTTCACGGGTCAACCGATCCACATGAGCGATATTTCTCTTTGACCACGAGCTACGTGCTCTCCTAGGCGTGAAACGCTGGCGGTAAGTGAGGTCGTCCAGGCGCCGGACCTGACCATCTATCCAACCGTGGCACAAGGCCTCATCGAGCGCCTCGTCATAGGTGAGGCTCGTCGGCCTACTAGTGCCCTTCTTTGCCAGGCGCACCCAAGTGCCTGGCGAGTCCTCGTGGTGCTCGCCAAGCCAGGCTTGCCAGGCTGCGGCGTCCGCGACAGTTAGCGTCGTTTCCTCCTCGGTCACCAGGAGAGCCTCGATATCTGGCCTGTGTCACCGCTAGGACCTGCTACGGAAGGTTGGTGCATGAGACCCAGGATAGGGAGACACGACGAGCTACCACCCGCTCTGACGTACCGGAGTTTGGGGCGAGCTAGGTGATGTAGAGAATCGGCTCGCGGCTCCGACACACTATTGAACGCGCCGATTTAGGCGCACAGGACACGCACAGGACAAGGAGATGGAGATGAGGTTCATGTTGCTGCAGCACTACGCGCCGATCGAGGGCGTGGAGCCAATGAGTCGTTGGACGCCTGAGGAGATCAAGGCCCACATCGATTTCCAGCTATCTCTGAACGAGGAGCTGAGAGAGCGAGGCGAGTTGGTGGACGCGCAGGGGCTTGCGGGACCCGACCAGGTCAAGATCGTGATCGGTGATGGCATCGGCGCTCCCGTCCTGACCGATGGACCCTTCGCCGAGTCCAAGGAGTTCCTCGCCGGCTATCGCATCGTGGAGGTGGAGTCGATCGACCGGGCAGTCGAGATCGCGGCGCAAGCCTCGGCGGCACCGGCTCAAGGCGGAGCACCCATCAAGCAGCCGATCGAGGTCCGCGAGATTATGCAACCCATGTGAGCCAACCCCGGTGAGCCGGCCGCCAGCGCTCGAGGGCCTGCCGCGTGCAGTACCGCAGGTCCTCGCCCGGTGGCTCACCGCTCCGGAGGGGGTGCTATCTCAGCTGCTCAGGTGGCTCGATCAACACACGCAGGGTCCAATTGACGGCGCTGACGATGATCGCCGCGAGCACCGCCCACCAGAAGCTCTCGATCGTGAACTGAGGGACTATCCAGTGGGTGAGGTAGAGCATGAGCACGTTGATGAGGAAGTAGAAGATCCCTAGCGTCACGATGATGAAAGGGATCGAGAGGATCGCCAACACTGGCTTCAGGAAGAAGTTGACAAGCGTGAAGACCAGCGCGGCGATCAAGAGTGCCCACCAGTCGCTTCCGTAGCTCAGGCCGGACAACAGCCAAGTCGCCACGAACAGGGCGACGGTATTGAACGCCCAGGTGATTACAAGCCGTCGGATCATCGGCGAAGCCTAGCTTGACTTGGCTCGAAGCCTGGGTCAGGGTCTGGATCGGCCGGTATGCTGGATCTCCGATCGGCTAGAGAGGATCGTGATGGCACATTTGGGCGGTACCGCCAGCTGCGAGATCGACGCGCCACTAGTAGACGTGTGGGCCGTTGTCGAGGATGTGCTCGCCGCGCCCGATTGGCAGGGAGGTATCGATTCGTCGACCGCGCTCGAGCACGACACAGACGGGCGACCGACGCTCGTGGAGACCGAGAGCGACATCAAGGTCAGACGGGTGAAGGCCAAGGTGCGTTTCCGCTACGAAGCGCCAACGCGACTGGAGTGGACCCAGGAGCTGGGGGACATGAAATCCGTGGAGGGCTTCTGGCTGCTCGAGGACCTGGGTAATGGGCGCACGCGAGCCACCTACAGCCTGGATGCCGATCCCGGACGTGTGCTTGGCATGCTCATCCGCGGGCCCGTGGAGGCGGCGACGCGGGCGATCTTCGTGAACGGACGGCCTGGGGAGTTGAAGCGGCGGGCCGAAGGAGCTTGACGAGGCTTGTTGACGAGGCTTGTTTCCGTGGGGCGCATCTGCCTAGGCAGAATCGAGGATCCCACGTGTTACTGAAGCACGAACCGACGTGAGTAGAGGATGGCGCGACAGGTAAGTAGTGATGTGCAGGCCGCGATCCTGCGGCGGGTGCAGGCGATTCCTCCGGGCTTCGTTCGTACTTATGGCGACGTTTCGCCAGGGGCACCTCGACTGGCGGGCTACGTGTTGAAACACACCGACGCGATCGAGGTTCCCTGGCACCGGGTTGTTCGCGCCGATGGCTCGTTGGCGAAGGGATCTCGCCAGCGGCGCCTGCTCGAAGCCGAGGCAGTCCCATTTCGCGGCGAGCGAGTGCTGCTGTCGAGGGTCCGATTGGACGCGCTCGACGCGGTCTGACGCTGTTCTCTAGCCGGCGCGGGTGTCACCGGGCGGGGTCAATATCGAGTGTGAGAAGCGCGCTCGTCGAGTGCGAGCAGGTGTTGTCATTGAGGTGTTTTGTGCGCCCCGCGCTTTGGCCGCGGGGCGGAGGGCGGTGGCACGACCGGTCCGATGTCACCGTCTGGCGCCTCATCCAAGTCGACGATTACCGGGGCGTGATCGCTCGGCCCGGATCCCTTGCGGGCCTGCCGGTCGACCCACGCGGCTCGGACCCTGTCGGCGACCGTAGTGGTGGCAAGCACCAGATCGATCCGCATTCCGAGATCTTGATGGAACATGCCGGCGCGATAGTCCCAGTAGGTGAACACGCGCTCCTCCGGCCAATGATCGCGCACGACATCGTGTAGGCCGAGCGCTTGCAGGTCAGACAGTGCGGCCCGCTCAGCGGGCGTGACATGGGTTTGGTCAACGTAGGCATCCGGATCGAACACGTCGAGGTCGGTGGGTGCGATGTTCATGTCCCCGCAAACCATTGTCGCCTGGGGGTCCGTGCCGATCATTGCGCTCAGTGAGGCTAGCCATGCGAGCTTGTAGCGGTAGTGCTCGGAATCCGGTGTCCGGCCATTTGGGACGTACACCGAGTGCACTCGAATCCCGCCGCAGGTCGCCGACACCGCACGTGCCTCTTGATGGGGGAAACCGGGTCCGCCGGGGATCCCGACGACCACATCCTCGAGCCCTACTCTCGAGAGGATCGCAACTCCATTCCACTTCGCCTCTCCGTGGACGGCAGCCGCGTAGCCGCGGCTAGAGAGCTCCCCGCCGAGCAGCAGCTCGAAGACATCGTCTGTGAGCTTGGTCTCCTGTAGGCAGACCACGTCGGGCTGTCGCTCCTCAAGCCAAGGCAACAGTCGGGGTACCCGCTGCTTCACCGAGTTCACGTTCCAGGTGGCTACGCGCACGGGCGTACCGTATCGGCCGCTGGCATTCATCGTCAGCCAGTGTGACCCTTGGCAGGACATACGCTACTATTTCGTACTCGCAAGCTGTCGGTCAAGTAAACGGGGAGGCTGGAGACGTGGAGACACGAAGGCTGCGGGCCAGGCGGCTCAGGGGAATGTACGTTTGCGTTGCTGTGTTGGTCGCGGCCTTGGTGCCGACGCTTGTACCCGCCGGTGCGAGTGCTGCTTCGCCGGTACTTGAATTCGTGGTCCCAGGCGATCACTTTCCCGTTGGCTTTACCGCCGCCGGCGGCGAAGTGACAGCTGCGCTGAGCGGCTTTGACACAGTCGTGCACTGCACCGGATCCAATGGCAGCGGTGAAATCACCGGACCGCGCTCTACTGTTTCGAGCTACATGCTCACGGGGTGCGAAACGCAAGGCGGCAGCGATGGTGGCCAGAAATGCAAGTCCGCAAGCGCGAGTGAAGGAGAAATCACGGCCACGGCGATTAAAGCCGAACTCGTGTACATCGATCAGGCAAAACAGGAAGTCGGCATGCTTCTCAATCCGCAGGGCGGCGATTACCTGAGTTTCGAATGCGCGGGCGAATCCGTCAAAGCTGTCGGTTCTTTCCTTGCTCCCGTGAGTTCGCTCAACAAAGAAGCCACGTCCTTTACAGCGAGCCTCAGCCGATCCGGAGCAATGCAGACACCCGACGAATACGAAGGCGCGAACGGCGAAAAGCTCACAGCGATTCCAATAGGTGAAAGGGGCGTTCACCCATTAGCTCAGACCGGGGTAGAACTGAGCTTTACCATCAGCCCGAGCGTGCCACTCGAGATCAAGGCCATCACTTCGGCGGAAGTTGAAGCCAAGCTACAGGAAGAGGCTGCCACCGCTGCGGCGAAGAAGCGTCAGGAAGAAGACGCCGCCGCCGCGGCGGCTGCGGCGAAGAAGCACCAGGAAGAAGCCGCCACGGCCGCGGCCGCTGCCGCTAAGAAGCATCAGGAAGAAGAAGCCGAGGCTGCTGAAGCGAAGAAGCGCCAGGACGAAAAAAAGGCCAAATCAAAGCCGCCCACACGCAGTCAGTTGCTGGCCAAAGCGCTCAAGCAGTGCAAGAAGGCCAAGCCAAAGCACAAGCGCATGCAGTGCGAAAAGCTGGCCAAGAACAAGTATGGCCACCAAAGGACACACAAGACACACAAGAAGTAGGACGTCTGCCATCTGCGTGGCCTGAAAGCGAAAAATGCCTCACTAGAGTGGGGTGATGCGGATGGTGGAGTTGGACAGACTCTCAGAGCCTCGTTGGGAGGAGCTCGTCGCCGGGGAGCCCGAGCCCTTCGGGGGTATCGGCGAAACGCTGTCTTGGCGCGAAAAGACGCGAAACATCGGCGTCCGAGAGGACGATGGCCGGCTTGTGGCTGCCGCCGGCGCCGTCTTGGCCAACGTGAAGGTGGGAGGTGAGGTGTCCTTCCCCGTCGTTGGGCTCGGTGGTCTGCTTGTGACCCGCACGGCGAGGGGACACGGCTTGGCGCGTCTGCTCTGTGCCCGTCTGCTAGAGATCGCACACGAGTTCGACGTTCAGCGAGCGATGCTTTTCTGCATGCCGAAGTTGATGCCTCTTTACAGCGAGATGGGTTTCGTCGTGATCGATGCACCCGTATGGGTCGACCAGCCTGAAGGGCGGATCGAGATGCCGATGCCTGCGATGTGGAGCGCGCTCCAGGGAAGCGCTGGCTGGCCTAGTGGACGCGTCGAGTTGATTGGCGAGCCGTTCTAGATTCCAACCCCCCGTGTCATGCTTAACGTTTTATACGACGGGCTAACGGTAAAGATCTCCGGGTGGGAGCCACGCTGTTAAGTCGAGGTGGACGGATACGGTACGCGTAGGTCCCGCCAAATTCGCTGATTAGCCCGTCTTCTCCGGAACCCGAGAGCGCGACACCGGAGCCAAAGCTCACACGGCCCTTGAGTGGAGGTCGTCGCTGCACCCAGGTTGTGCCGAAGCGGTAGAACGCCAACGAGAGCCCATGCGAATAGCAGAGCTCATACATGTACTTACCGCAATTGCTTTCGGGCGCCGCGCCCACCAGTGCCACATTTCCATCGCCGGACAGGGCCAGGCTGAGGGAGAAATCACGCAGAGCGCCACACTCGGCGCCAAGGCACGAAAGAGACGGTCCCTGTTGCGACCAGGACCAGTTCGATCGAACGAAGGGCAACACATGGCTGGCGTCCGATACGAGCGCCGTACCGGCGTCACTCGATAGTGCGATGTTCCGACCGAAGCTACCTTCACAGGCACGACGCGGCGCTAGGCGCGTGCCCTGCTGCTTCCACATTTCCATGACGCGGGCGAACGTCCAGACGCCGCCTGCGTACGTCCCTGTTGTTGCGCAACGCGGCGGGATATCAGCTGGTGCGCTGATGAGTGCGGTATTGCCGTCTCCTGACAGCACGACCCGTGCGCCAAACAGCGCGCCGATGGTGGCTTCGGGTGCTAGCAGCGTCGGCCCGTCTTGGGACCACGTCGAACCGGAGCGGATGTATGCCCAAACCCCGCCGATGTAGCGGCCTGCTCCGGGCGCGGCAACGAGCGCGGCGCTGCCATCACCCGACAGCGCGACGCTCGAGCCAAACCCTCCACCGAATCCCTTGCCGTCGCCGTAGGAACTTGCGCCGCAGCCCAGCGGTTCGGTGCTGCCGGCTTCATTTGGCAGCCTGAGCGTGGCCTGCTGCACCCATGAGCTGCCGGAGCGCGTGAACACCCAAGCTGCACCAGGAGCCGCAGTTACCGAACTGCTAGCGCTCCTCCCGGGTGCGCCGACGAGCGCGGTGTCGCCATCGGCGGACAACGCGACGCTGCAACCGAACGCATCTCCGCTCGATGCACCGGCTGGTTCCAGTCGGGCCTGAACGATCCATTTGCTACCCGAGCGCGCATACACAGTGGCGCTGTCTTCGTTGCCGGTCAACGCCGTGCTCCCGTCAGAGGAGAGCGCGATCGCCCCGCCTGATGCGCCGCCGAGCTTTGCATACGGCCGCAACGGCGGGCTGCTCGCGCGGCGCAAAGCATGCCCACCAACTACGCGATCGACGTTCGCCTGCGCGCCGCCGAGGGGTGCCAGCACCACGGCCGCGACTATCACCACCATGCTCAGTACGGATACGACCCGGCCGGATGCTAACTCGGTCGCCTGTCGAACGATGATCCCTCTCATGCGATCTTCAACACGGTGGACCGCCGAACGGAGCACCGCGACGAGATCGCTGGGCCGGAAATGAACCCGGTCCGTACACCAACGAGTTCAGTGGAGCTAGTCGGGCTCGAACCGACGACCTCTACCGTGCCACGGTAGCGCTCTTCCAGCTGAGCTATAGCCCCGAGGCGGTTCATCTTATCGGTTTGAGGTCCTGCGATCTGCTTCGGCTTACGACGGTGAGACGCCGTCCTACACCCCAGTGCTGGCGTAGGGCAGGCTCGAACTCGTAGTCGCGAGCCCAGCGGATATTCGTGACTTGGTTGTTACGCGTGGGTGCGAGACGAAGGCTAAGCGCCGCCATTCCGGCGGCCTCGCTGATCGGGATCAGATAGCACCGGTCTGTGACCGGGGCGTAGGCAGCGATCACGTCAATCTCGTCGGCGGAATACGTCGTTTTTACGTAGCCATGTGGCGTATGTCGGCTTGTCACGCAGCGGACGTTCAGCACATTCCCGACGCGTGATGCCCACTTGCATTGGACACGGAGTAGCCTCTGCCCAACGTCGATCACCATGTCATATCGTCCGCCCTCGGCTACCGGGCGAAAGACCGGCAATTCAAGGCGAATTGCTGCCGCAGTTATCTCCGCCTCTGCGACAGCTCCCTTCTGGCCTGTGTTCCACGCTTGCACGCACCCAGTCTGACCGAGAAAATGCACCAAAACACGCCAGTTTGTGCCGATTCTGTGCCGGTTTGATGGTGTGAGACGGCACGCGAAGCGGCTGGCATTGGGAGGGTTACGAACCGCCTCCTCAATCCCGAGGCATGAACTCCGGCACGTCCAGATCGTCTTCGGGCTCGTCGCGGGCCGAGCGACGCAGGCGGGGGAGAGGAGTGTCTCTGTGAGGGCTCCCGGTCGATCCGCCTGGCACCGCCTGATCCAGACGGGCCGTCATGCTGCCGTGGGTTAGGCGCACATCGCGCAGCAGGCGCTCCGCATTGGTTCGCATCGAGGCCGATAGATCGCGCAGGTTCTGGGAGACCTCGGTGCCGTCGCGCATCACTTCGCGTGCCGTTTCGTGTGCCTCGCCGACGATTGCTCTGGCCTCCTCGCGGGCCTTAGTGCGAAGCTCGTTTGCCTTCTCCTGGGCCTCCGCGCGCAGTACCGCGAGCTGTCTCTCGCCTCCGGCTAGCTTCTCCGAGACTCGCCTCTCAGCCTCTGCCAGGAGCGTGGCCTTCTCCTCGCAAGCGGCGTGGGCGATCGTCTCGGCCTCCTGTTGAGCATCCTCGCGCGTTTTCGCCAACATCCCCTCTGCTTGTACGTGTGCCTCGGCGCGCACCCGCTCGGCCTCGCGCACCCGCTCGTCGGCGTCGGCGTGGATCGAGCCCACGGCAGCAACAGCTTCGTTGCGTGCCTGCTCGGCCTGCGCGCGCGCTTGTGCCAATAGCTCGCCGGCCTCCTCCTCGGCGGCCTGCACCCTGTTTTCGGCTGCCCGGTCGGCCTCGGCGATCCGCTCGGTCGCGCGCTCCTCCGCCCGCTCGCGTAGTTGGCGCGCTGCACGCTCGGCCGCGTCGACAATGCCCTTCACGCGCTCGCTTGTCTCGCCCACCTCCACAGGTCGCATGGTAAGCGCTTTCTTGCGGCGCCATCTGTTCCGCGCCCACGTATCCTCTCCCGCTTGTCAGTCCCAGCAAGAGCTCCCCAAGTCACCGTCCTCGCCACGGCCGTCCTTGCGATCCTCTGCACGATCGCTCTCACCGCCCCCGTCCCAAGCGTGGCCGCCGCCCCGGCTCCGACGTGCGCGCCAGCCAAGCTCAACGTCTCCGCGGCCTTGGCCGGCGGTGCCATCACCGTCTCTCCGGCCCCAGACACGCTTGACGCCTCCTACCTCACCCAGATCAGCTTCCTCGGGGCACCAGCGCCAGACATCATCAATCTCACTGTCTCGGGCTCGCGCTCAGGGAGCCATACCGGGCGGCTCCTAGGCTATTCCCAAGGAGACGGCGCAAGCTTCCTGCCGAGCCATCCCTTCGCCCAGGGGGAGACGGTGACCGTGCACGCCGCCCTTCGCCGTGGCGGCGCCACCGTCCCGTTCGCATGGCGCTTCACGGTCGCCGACGTCGATTCGGTCAGCCGCTCCTTGGAGACGCCTCCGCCGCCTCCGCCGACGGCAAGAGCGGGTGAACTGCAGCACTTCCTCTCGCGCCCGGATCTGCGCCCTCCAATTGTCTCGGTGACGACCAGCACCGGAGCCCAGGCGCCCGGCGACATCTTCCTTGCCCCCTACGCAGGTCCCGGCCAGTACGGCCCGATGATTCTCGACAACACTGGTCACTTGCTCTGGTTCAAGCCGATCCCTTCGGGCGAGCGCGCGGCAGATCTACGAGTACAGCAATACGAAGGCAAGCCGGTCCTAACGTGGTGGCAAGAGCCACTTGTCGCGGGTGGGCGTAGCGATGGCGGCGTCGTTATCGCCGACAGCTCTTACAAAAACCTCGCGATCGTTCGCGCCGGCAACGGTTACCAGCCAGATCTCCACGCATTCGACATCACACCCCAGGGCACGGCCTTGTTCACCGTCTACGACGCCATCCGCTGCAACCTCAGCGCCCACGGCGGCCCATCCGACGGAGCCGTCGCCGACACGCTCATCCAAGAGATCGACTTGAAAACAGGCCTAGTCCGCTTCGAGTGGCACAGCCTCGACCATGTGCCCTTGTCCAATTCCTACATGCCGATCGGTCATGGCGGCACACCCACCTCGCCGTGGGACTGGTTTCACATCAACGCTGTCTCCGAACCGTCGGGCGCGCTGCTGATCGACTCGCGCAACACCTGGGCGGCCTACGACGTGAACCCAAATGGAGGCCAGGTCGTGTGGACCTTGGGTGGCAAGCATTCGAGCTTCACGATGGGCCCCGGCGCAAGCCCTGCCTGGCAGCACGACGTGCGCGAGGACCCCGATGGGACCTTCTCCTTCTTCGACAATGGGGCTACCCCCAAGGTGCACTCTCAGTCGCGCGTGATCGTGCTCGCGCTCAATACACACAATATGACTGCCACGCTGCTATCGAGTTTTACCCATTCAAAGCCTTTGCTCGCGCCGAGTCAGGGTGACTTTCAGCCACTGGTTGGTGGCAACTGGTTCGTCGGCTGGGGTCAAGAACCGTACTTCTCGGAATTCGCTTCCTCCGGCAACCTCCTGTTCGATGCCCACCTGCCGTCGCTCTACCAGTCCTACACGGTGCTCAAGTTTCCCTGGACAGGCACCCCGCCCCAGCCGCCGCGGCTGGTCGTTCACGCCGGTGCGCACGGGGGGCTTGTCGCCTACGCCAGCTGGAACGGCGCCACCTCGGTTGCTCAGTGGCGCCTGCTCGGAGGCTCCAGCCCGAACGCGCTCGTCCCGCTTGCGACGACTGCGCGCAACGGTTTCGAGACGGCAATCTCGACGACGGTCAAACCGAGCTATCTAGCTATCCAGGCGCTTGGCGCGCAGGGACAGGTGCTCGGTAGCTCCGTTCCCGCGCGTTCCTGACACGCCAGCGGGCGCACGCCGACTATCACGCTGGCGGCCACGCCGACTGCCTAGCTGGGAGGGTGTGGGCAGATGTCTCCTGCGGGCACCTGGACGCACGTGGCAGGAATAGTGGGAAATCCGTCCTTGCGGACAGGTGCTATCTCGGGCATGATCGAGCGATGGCTCCGTCTCGTGCCCGCCAGATCGCAATTCTCGCCTTTCCTGAGGTCCAGAGTCTCGACGTCACGGGCCCTTTGGAGGTGTTCGCCGGGGCCCATAAGCTGATCGAGCTCACAGGCCGCGCCGACCCCGGATATGAGGTTCAGATCGTCAGCTGCGACGGCGCTCCCCTGCACACCTCCAGCGGACTCCAGATCGTGCCCCATGCCAGCTTCGAGCGGGCGTCCGCTCGGCTCGACACCTTGATCGTGGCCGGGGGCTACGGCTCGCGCGCGGCGAGCGCCGATACCGACACACTCGCCTGGATCGTCAAGACCGCCAAGCGCGCACGGCGCACCGCCTCGGTTTGCACTGGCGCCTTCCCCTTGGCCGCCGCCGGCTTGCTCGACGGCCGCCGGGCCACCACCCACTGGGCGGCCGCTCGTGAGCTTGCGCGCCTGCACCCCTCGGTACAGGTAGACCCCGAGCCAATCTTCCTGCGTGACGGGGACGTCTGGACTTCGGCCGGCGTCACCGCCGGCATGGACCTCGCGCTCGCCTTGGTCGAAGAAGACCTCGATCGTGAGGCCGCCTTGACGATCGCGCGTCACCTCGTCCTGTTCCTGCGCCGGCCCGGCTCCCAGGCCCAGTTCAGCGCCACCTTGGCTTCTCAGGAGCCCGTTCGCGAGCCCTTGCGAGAGGTGCGCCGCCACATACTCGAGAACCTCGCCTCTGACCTCTCAGTTCAGGAGCTGGCCGAGCGCGCCCACATGAGCCCCCGCAATTTCGCCCGCTCCTTTCGCGCTGAGACTGGAGTTACACCCGCCCGCTATGTGGAGAGCCTGCGCCTGGAGGCAGCCCGTCGTGCCCTGGAGGACACGTCTCTATCCGTCGCGGCGGTCGCGCGTACGTGTGGCTTCGGCACACCCGAGACCCTGCGTCGCGTCTTCCTGCGCTCGCTCGGCGTCGGTCCCGCCGAGTATCGCCGCCGTTTTCACCCGGCCGGATCGGCGTCCGGAGAGGCGGCGGTGGCCTGACCAAGGAGTGAGAGGAAGTAACCGACACGCACGCCCAACGATCCAATCCAACCCGAGAGGTAACCCACATGGACATCGCCATTCTCATCTACCCCCGTTTCACCGCGCTTGACGCCATCGGTCCCTACGAGGTGCTCAGTCGTCTGCCCGGCGCCCGCGTCACGTTCGTTGCCGAGCAGGCTGGCGCTCTACGCACCGATACCGGCCAGCTCGGCCTACTTGCCGACGCCGCCCTGGACGATCTCCCAAGTCCCGAGATCGTGCTCGTCCCGGGAGGGCCTGGACAATCGGAGCTGATGGAGGACGGTCCCGTGCACGCCTGGCTGCGCTCGGCCGATGCCTCCTCGACTTGGACGGCCTCTGTTTGTACCGGCTCCTTGATCCTTGGCGCCGCCGGTCTCTTGACCGGAAAGCGCGCAACTAGCAACTGGCAAGCGCTCGATGAGCTTGGCGGGCTCGGTGCCGAGGTCGTGCCCGAGCGCGTCGTCTTCGACGGCAAGTACGCCACCGCAGCCGGTGTCACAGCCGGGCTCGACATGGCGCTCTCCTTGGCTGCCAAGATCGCTGGTGAGCAGGTTGCCCAGGCGATTCAGCTGGGCCTCGAGTACGACCCCGAGCCTCCATTCGACGCCGGCTCGCCCGAGAAGGCCCCCGCGGAGATCGTCGAGGCTGTACGCGCCTACTCGCGCTTTGCCGAAACGGCGCTCTGAGGTAGGGCTTTCCTCGTGCGCGAGGGGTAGGGGTGGGAGTTGCGTATCCCCCGTTCGGGGTGCCCTACGCGCGCGCGTAGGGCACCGTGGGTGGGTACATGTTTCAGAGAACCGTCCGGGGCCGACCGCTAACCTGCGCTGTCCAATGACAGAGCGCCGCTATGACCCGTCTGAGATAGAGCCACGCTGGCAGGCAGTGTGGGCACAGGAGCGCACCTGGGAGGTCTCCAACGATCCCATCCCCGGCGAGGCCGAGGATGCCACCTCCTATGTCCTCGAGATGCTGCCCTATCCCTCGGGCGAGCCCCACATCGGCCACCTCAAGAAATACGCGGTGGGCGATGCCATCGCCCACTTCCATCGCCGCACCGGCCACCGGGTGCTACATCCGATGGGCTACGACGCTTTTGGCTTGCCGGCCGAGAATCACGCCATCAAGACAGGCGTCCACCCGCGCGAGTCAACTGCTCTGTCGATCGCCTCCTTCCAGCGCCAGTTCCGCTCGTGGGGGATCTCGATCGACTGGTCGCGCGAGCTCGGCACGCATGAACCCTCTTACTACCGCTGGACCCAGTGGATCTTCCTCGAGCTGTTCAAGGCGGGCCTTGCCTACCGTCGCGACGCAGCGGTCAAGTGGTGTCCCAACGACCAGACCGTGCTGGCCAATGAGCAGGTCGTCGACGGCTGCTGCGAGCGCTGCGGCGCTGTCGTCGAAGTCAAGCAGCTCGAGCAATGGTTCTTTCGCATCACCGACTACGCCGAGCGTCTGCTCGGCGACCTCGACACGATTGACTGGCCCGAGCACGTCAAGACGATGCAGCGCAATTGGATCGGACGCTCCGAGGGCGCCGAGGTCACCTTCCGCTGTGAGGAACTAGACATCGATTATCCGGTCTTCACGACCCGCCCCGACACTCTGTTCGGAGCAACGTTCTTTGTGATGGCCCCCGAGCACCCTGACGTGCTGCGCCTTGTGGAGGGCACCCCGCAAGAGCAATCGGTGCGCGACTACATCAACCACGCTCTCACCGAGCCCGGCGAGGAGCGCAGCTCGATCGAGAAGCCCAAGACGGGAGTCGCGCTCGGGCGTACCGTCACCAATCCCGTCAACGGCGAGCCCATCCCCATGTACGTGGCTGATTATGTGCTCTTGGAGTACGGCACCGGTGCGATCATGGCTGTCCCCGGCCACGACGAGCGCGACCACGCGTTCGCACGCGCCTACGACCTGCCGATTCGTCGCGTGATCGAAGAGGTTCCGCAAGACGGGGGAGATACGCATGGGTGGGAGGGGGAGCTTCCTTACGCGGGCGACGGTCCGCTAGTCAACAGTCATCCCGACTTCGACGGCATGCACAACCGCGACGCGCTCACCGCGATCGTGCGCTGGCTCGATCGTGAGGGTCTTGGTCACGCCTCGGTCAACTATCGCCTGCGCGACTGGCTGGTCTCGCGTCAGCGCTACTGGGGCTGCCCGATCCCGATCGTCTACTGCGAGGGCTGTGGGCCGCAGCCCGTCCCCGTCGAGCAGCTCCCCGTGGTGCTTCCCGACATAGAGGACTATGCGCCGCGCGGGCGCTCTCCTTTGGCGACTGCCGAGGACTGGGTCAGGACGGAGTGTCCTTCCTGTGGTGCTCCCGCGCGCCGTGAGACCGACACGATGGACACGTTCGTCGATTCTTCTTGGTATTTCCTCCGCTACTGCGACGCGCGCAACGAAGAGGCTGCCTGGGACCCGGCGGCCCTGCGTCAGTGGATGCCCGTGGATCAGTACATCGGCGGTGTCGAGCACGCCATTCTCCACCTCATGTACGCCCGCTTCTTCACCAAGGCCTTGGCTGATCTCGGCCAACTCGACTTCCAAGAGCCCTTCAAGGCCCTGTTCACCCAAGGCATGGTCACCAAGGACGGGGCCAAGATGAGCAAGTCCAAGGGCAACGTCGTCTCTCCCTCTTCGATCGTCGATCGCTACGGAGCCGATACCGCCCGCTGTTACATCCTTTTCGTCGGGCCACCCGACCAGGATGCTGACTGGTCTGACGAGGGCGTCGAGGGCGTCCATCGCTTCCTCGCGCGCCTCTGGCGCTTGGCGGCCGACACAGCCGAGCGGGGTGGGGGAGGCTCCTTGCCATCGGTCGACGCATTTGGTGAAAACGGCTCTTTGGATGGCGACGATCTTGAGCTCGCGCGCAAGGCCCACTGGGCGATCGAGAAGGTCTCAGAAGACATGCGCCGCTTCGCCTTCAACACAGCCATCGCCGCCGTCATGGAGCTGCTCAACGACTGTTCGCGCATGCGTGAGACCTTGCACGTCGACACCATGCGCTTCGGCTTGTCCACGGCCGCCTCACTGCTGTTCCAGTTCGCCCCTCATGTATCCGCGGAGGTCTATTCGATGCTCACTGGCGAGCGCGTTTGGGAGCAGCCATGGCCGCACTCTGATCCCGAGATGCTCGAACGCGACGCCTACGAGCTCGTTTGTCAGATCAACGGCAAGCTGCGCGACCGCGTCCAGGCACCCTCTGACGCCACGGCTGAGGAGCTCAAGGCACTCTGCCTGGCTGCCCCCAACGTGCTCGCGCACCTCGAGGGGCACGAGATCGTCAAGGAGATTGTGGTGCCGGGGCGGCTTGTGAACCTGGTAGTGCGCTGACGGCTGCCACCGCGTGCTGACCCAGCGCCTCGATCGAGGTGTCGGGCAGATGTCGCGCGAGTCCGCTCGGCAGCCACCAGTTCCACTTGCCCAATAGCTCCATCGCCGTTGGCACCAGCACCAGGCGCACGATCGTCGCGTCGATCGCGATCGCAAGCGCACAGCCCAGGCCAAGCTGTTTGATCGAGGGCACGCCCGTCAGCGCGAACACGCTGAACACGCACACCATGATCAAAGCCGCGCTCGTGATCGTCGACGCGCTGGAGGCCAAGCCCTCCGCTACAGCCTTGCGGGTGTCGCCATTGGCCGCATAGCGCTCCCTGATGCGGCTCAACAAGAACACCTCATAGTCCATCGACAGTCCAAACACGACCGCCAACACAAGCGGTGGGATCAAGGTTTCGACCGTCCCAAACACGAGCGTCAGCACGCCATAGGCAGCGCTCACCGACAACAGGTTCATCACGACCGCCTTCAACGGCAGCACGATCGAGCGCAACAACAGCATCAACACGAAGAACGTCACCGTCATCACGAACAAGGCCACCTTCCACATCGAGCCCATCACCTCTGCGTGGTAGTCGCTCAGATAGGCCGCCGTGCCGCCAACCAATGCGCCAGCGGGCAGGCTTGCGCGCAGACGCTTCACCGCTGCCTGGCCTTGGGCCGACTCGCCATCGTGGCGCGGGATTGCCTTGATCAGGGCTTCCTTGCCGTTTGGCCCTACCTTGGTCTTCGAGACGATCACTGCCTCGATATCGCGTATCTCCGGATCGGCCGCAATGACCTGCTTAGCCTTCGCCGCCTCGCTTGCCGGCACGATCACTTCGATCGGGCTGCTCGCGCCCTCGCCGGCTACCGCTGCTGCTGCCTGGAAGCCCTTGAGCGTCTCGTCGCCCTTCGGGAACTGGCGTAGGGCGCCGTCTGAGGTGTGCAGTTTCAAGGCCGGTAGTGCCAAGGCCAGCATCGCGATCGCGGCTGTCGCGGCGATCAAAGCGGGACGCTTGGTCACGAGCGCCGTCCAGCGCTCCCAGAAGTTCTTCGGGCTCGGCAACCTCTCTGAGATCCGAGCAAACACGCGCCCACGCGCGTGGGTACGCGTACCCAGCAATGAGATCAATGTCGGCAGCAACGTCGCCGCGGCCAGCACCGACACTGCCACAACCACGATCGCGCCTAGCGCCATCGAACGGATCGCCGCCGCATGCACGATGTACAAACCGAGCAAGGCCGTCACGACCGTGGCGCCCGAGAAGATCACCGCCACGCCCGAGGTCGCAAGCGCGGTTGCGCGCGCCTCATCCGGCTCGGCGCCCGCATTGATCTCCTGGCGGTAGCGCGCCAACACGAACAGCGAATAGTCCACCGCCACCCCGATGCCGATCATCGAGGCCATGTTCGTCACGAACACTGACATTTCCATCGTCAACGAGAGGAAGTAGATGATCGCGCCCGTGATCAACACCGACACGGCCCCCAGGGCGAGTGGCAGCGTGGCCGCGATCAAAGAGCCGAACACCGCCACCAAGATCAAGGCCACGATCGGAAAGCCCGTCCTCTCTGCGGTCGCCAGGTCCTTCTTGCTCAGGTCTTGAAGGCCGGCCCACAGTGCGGTCTGGCCGACCAAGTGCAGCTCCACAGGACCGTTATCAGGGCCATTCAGGTTGAGCTCTTTGCGCAGTTCGCTAGCTACGTTCGTGGCGCCTTCTTCGTTCACGTTCACCGCCAGCGGCACCACCAACGTGCGCTGGTGAGCGCCCGCGGCCTCGATCGCGCGCTTGGTCTGTGCGCGCACGCTTGGAGTAAGACTCACGTTCGCTGCGCTCGCGGCGGCCGAGTCGAGCGTGGCCAAGGCCTGCTCCATCTGCGCTGCGCTCGCGCTTCCGTTTGATGCCAGGACGCCGGCCAGCATCCCGTGCTCTGCGCCCGGAGCGATCTTCGGGAGCTGTGAGACGAACTTTTGCGACTGCGAGCCTGGGATCGTGTAGCCGCCTCCCGACAAGTGTTCGCTCTGTTTGGCCGCGAAGGGGAGTGCCGCGATCAGAAGTACCACCCATGTGGCAAGGACGGCCCTGCGATGGCCTTGGAGCCAGCGGTCGAGCGTCAGCATCATGTTCTGCACGGCGGCCTCCGCAATCGGTTTGGCTGTCTAGCCAGTTTCTTGGTTTGGGAGGTTATGCGGTGTGACGACGGTCACATATGGGTCATCTCTGTATAAGCGGGGTTTCGGCACGTTGATCTGTCCTTGACTCGCCTTACGGTCCGGTCTGACCCCTATTCAAGTTGGCCCCAGCGACAGCGTGAACTGTCCTGGGGCCGTGGCAAAGGAGCGTGAACTCCCATGCAAGACGACCCTTCTTCAGGCTCAGCGGATGTCCTGCGCGATCCCGGTGTCATCGAGTTCGGTATCTACGACCGATTGACGTTGCCCGATCAACAGCGCCCTTGGGCGGTGCGGGAGCTTGTGCTCGAAATCGGCGCTCAGATCGACGTGGAGGACGCTCTCGCGCGCTTGCACGGTGCGGGTTTGGTGCATCGTTGTGGCGAGTTCGTGTGGGCTACGCGGGCAGCCCTTGCGGCAGTCGCTATCGAGTCGTAGGGCGGAGTTGCCGCAGAACGAGGCGACCAGGCCAAATCTAGCTACACGCTAAGCTCGCCATCGCCTTCGCTCGCTTGTGGAAGTAGTCCAGATATTCGGCCTCGGTGAGGCCAGCATTTTGGATCTGCTTCTTGAGCAATGCTCTCTTGACCTCTCGGTGGTCTGGGATGGAAAGGTGCCCATTCCCATCCATCGAGAGGATGAAGTGCTTGCCGTTTCCGCGCCGTTTGAGGCAAGTCCAGCCTGCACGCTCAAATGCCTTGACGTGACTGCTTCCGCTCGCAAGCGGAAGATCGCTTTGTCCCACGGACTAGAGATGAACGCTGAATCGGCGAGCGGCTCCGGTGGGCATATCGAGATCCAGCTCCCGAAAGTGCTCCTCCACCTTTGCGGCGACAATCCCGTGAATGGCGTCAATCAAGTTCTCGACGGCCTCCTCTTCGGTCTCGCCTTGCGCCAGCGCCCCCGGAATGTCAGGAGTCTCCGCGACAAAGCCTCCGTCGATAGCGTCTGACTCCACGACAACCTCGATGTTCCACGTACCCCGCTCATCGACCGTGGGGGGATTGTGAATCGTCTCGCGTCCATCCTCGGCTCTGCCAAACACCTTGCGCAATGCCGCAAAGAGCGCGATGACCGGCTTTGGTACCGGCGATGGCGCGTATTCGCCGTTCGAGACGTCCGAAGACGTCCTAACGGTCTCCTGTACCGGCATGTCAGTGGCTCCTTTCGCTTGCCCATCCCCCCAAGGCACCGCAACCCAAACCCGCAAATTGCGGAGGTTTTGGCCTGCTGGAGCTTATGATGACATACGTCGGCACGGGACCACCACAGACAAAGTTCTCTGGGACAAGACGGACGATCAAACCAGGCCCGAGATGTAAGGTTTCTTGACAAACGCCCGTACGTCAGGTAGCCTTACAGTATGCCTCCGGTAAACCGTAATGCTCCACGCCGCGCCGACTCGTCCGAGTCCACGTACTCGCTGATGGAGTTCATGCGTGAGTTCCCCGACGATGCCGCGTGTCTTGAGCACCTTTGGCGCTTGCACTATGCGCCGGACGGCGAACACGCGACCTGTCCAAAGTGCGAGCAGGAACGTGTCTTTCGCCGCTACGCGACGGCGCAGGGTCGTCAGTCGTGGACCTGTACCGGCTGCGGTCATCACGTCCACCCGACAGCGGGAACGATCTTCGCGAAGTCCTCAACGTCGCTGCACCTGTGGTTCTACGCGATGTATCTCGTGACTAGCACTCGTTGCGGAGTCTCGGCCAAGCAGCTAGAGCGCTCGCTCGGCGTCTCCTACAAGACGGCGTGGCGGATGCTGAACAAGATCCGCAACGAGGTCATGGCCGACGACGGCGAGCCCCTACGTGGCGACATCGAGGCCGACGAGGCGTCCGTTGACGGCAAGCCACGCAAACCACACGGACAGCACGCCTATCTTGCGATGTCACCGAACCGACGCTCAGAAGCAATGAAGCTCCGCGAACGTAGTAGAGCAACCGTGTTCGCCGCCGTTGAACGTGGTGGGCGCGTCAAGGCGACCGTCCTGCCGTCTCGGCGTGGACCGCGCTTGAAGGAAACGTTGATCGAGTGGGTAGAGCCCGAGTCGATCATCGTCACCGACGAGTGGCCCGCCTACAACGGACTAGACCGCCACTTCATCTCCCATAGTCGCATCAACCATTCGACGGGTGTCTACGTCGAAGGAGACACGCACACGAACACGATCGAGGGGTTCTTCGGTCATCTCAAGCCGTCGATCAAGGGCACCTATCGCAAGGTGTCTCACAAGTGGCTACAGGGCTACTTGAACGAGTTCACTTGGCGCTACAACCTGCGCTTTCAACGCAACCCATCGATGTTCGCCGAACTGGTCGAGAAGGCATGCGCGAAATGAGTGAAACGAAGGCCATCGAAGCCCTACACCGAGCAGCTGAGCGTCGCAAAGCAGCTGACGACGAGCGACACGCCGCGTCCGCCGAGCTACGCAAGCGAGTACAGGACGCCCACGCAGCGGGCGTCAGTCCGACCCGGATCTCTCAGGAGGCCGGCCTGTCTCGTCAGGCTGTTTACGAAGCGCTGGGCCAGCGACCTTCCTAACCGTCTCAAAGAAATCATCGCGCGAGGGGATCGGAACCTCGATATCGCCATCCTTTGCCGGTATCGACTGGGTAGGCTTCGGACTCTGTTGGTCTTCGATCATCACAAACGAGGGTAGCGTCCAGTGACATCTCGCTACGAGCGCCACCACAACTCACAGCCCAGCAAGCCAAAGCCAACCACAGTAGAGATCCTGAGATCGGCCGCAGAGATTCTTGAGACTGCCGAGCTGGGGCTTGCCGATCTCCTTGGTGACGATCCTCGCCGAAGGCTGCCGGGGCTGCGAAACCTCATCGTGTGGGGTCGGTCGGTCACGAATGTCTTGCAGAAGCTCCGAACACCAGCTGGAGAGGCTTTCGACGAGTGGTACGCACCATTCAAGGCCGAGATGGAACACGACGAGCTAATGAAGTACTTCTACCGCCTACGGTCAGAAATCCTGAAGGAGGGTAAAACTCCTCACGTAGGCACACGTGTCGAGATCAAACACTTGAACACCAACGAACTACAGCCGCTTATGCAGAATCCGCCGCAGGGAGCCAAAGGATTCTTCATCGGCGACTCAGTCGGTGGGAGTGGATGGATCGTCAAACTTCCCGACGGAACCGAAGAGAACTACTACGTTGCCCTCCCTGACTATCTCGATATAGACATCAGTCTGCACGTTGAGAAGCCGCCGCTAACTCACGCAGGACAGCCGCTCCCTGATACGTCGATAGAAGTGGTGGCTACCCACTACATAGAGTATTTGCGGCGCCTTGTACACGAAGCGAAGCAAACCTTCGGCGTCTAGCTCCGGTCGAGCGCTGCCACAGCGCGTACCTGGTCCGGCGTTAGTCCCTCGCCTGGCCCCCAAGTTTCGGCTATCTCGGCGAGCGTCAAGCTATCTGGATACTCCGCTCGAACGAGGCGTACAAGCCCGTCAACGGCAACTGCGATTTGCGCGCACCTCGACCAAAGATCCGTAGTTTGGGACGACATCACGCCTCCCCGCTTATACAGAGATGACCCATATGTGACGACGGTCACAGAAGGCCGTTCTCAGCCGATCTCCTGGCTTCGGAGGCTGACGGACATGAGCTCGTATGTCTGGCGGGATTGCGCCGACTAACTAAATACTTGACCCAGTTGGTTCGGCTCAGGCAACCATCGCCGGCGTAAGCGCGTCGGCCGACACCCGATTTGGGATCGTCACTTGCACTTCGCCGTCGCGCTCAAGCAACCACTTGGCGTTGACAAGGGTGAGTCCGATGACCCGTCCGCCCTCCTCATACCGCACGTTGTGCCCCTCAACCGTGCCGTAAGATTCGGCCGCCTCGCGTGGCTCGCCAACGCTCAGGTAGAGCACGTCACCATCCGCGTCGTAGTCGACGTGGTCAAACTCGATCGTGCCAATAGTGATCGTCATTTGGGTAGACCGTCAGGTTTGTTGTCTTGTCCGAAGGCCGTGATGAGGCGGTCGATGTCTCCTTCGAACTGTACTACTGCCCTCAGCCAGCCGAACGGGAAGGGAGGCTGTGTGCGAAGCCAATAGCGCTCGCGTCCGGGGCGAGGGTCGGGCTCTTGGAAGTTGGGGCTGCGAATCGCTGTGAGCAGCAGGTCCAGCTGACCGCGCATCTCGGCATGACGCTGAATGTAAGCCCATTTGGCCTGGGTCAGCTCGACGGTGCGTCCTTGGGGCGATTCGACACGAGCGATTGTGGTGTTGTTGTCCACACCAAACAGCTTGAAGCTAGCCCCCGAGACTTTTTGCTCAGCTCGCGCCCTGACGCCTGTGGGATCGTCCGCCGCGAGGCTAGACTCGCCTGAATGCCCGCCCTAAAGCCCGCCTACCTTATCCACGGCGACGATCACGGCGCCGTGGGCGAGCGTCGCTCCCGTTTGAAGTCGCTCGCCGAATCCGACGGAGACGCCGGCAGCGTAGAGGTCTTGGCAGGCGACGGCGGCACACCCGAAGCGGTAGCGCTTGTGCTCTCGACGATGACTTTCGCAATCGGGCAGCGGGTGATCCTGGTGGATGGGGTGGAGCGCTACAAGGAGGCCGAGGTCAAGCAGCACATCGTGCCGGCGATGACTTCAATGCCACCCGACACCACGATTGCTTTCTTCGCGCGCGAGGAGGGTCGCACGAAGGCGCCCGCAGCCTTGCACGAGGCGGTCAAGGGCGCCAAGGGTCAGGTCGTCACGGAGGCCACGATCAAGCCGTGGGAGCTTGCGGGCTGGGTGCGCGAGCAGGCGACCCGCTTGGGGCTATCGCTTGACGCGTTCGCCGCCAAGACGCTCGTAGCCCAGGTTGGGGAGCGCCAGCAGCGTTTGTTGCGCGAGCTTGAGAAGCTCGTCTTGGCGGGCGACCCGAGCGAGGGGCCGGTCAAGGTGAGTGCCGAGGAGATCGAGCAGCAAGCGGCACACTCGACCGCTTGGCGAGCCTTCTCGCTCGCCGATTCGCTCGTGGGAGGCGATGCGGGTGAAGCGGTGCGCTCCTACCTACGCTTGCGCGCACAAGGCGAGCGTCTGTCGGGACTCGTATATCTGATGGCTCAGCGCTTGCGCGACGCCGAGGCGGTGTCGGTACGCCTGCGCGAAGGAGCGCCACCGGCGGAGATAAAGCGAGGACTGCGCATGCCACCACGAGCCGCGGATCGCTTCATCGCCGACGTTGCGCGGACAGAGCCAGAGCGCCTGCGTGCCGCTGTGTGCCGTATCGCCGACCTGGAACTCGACACGCGCGGTGGAGCTCCTTTGAGCGGCTCGCGCACGCCGCTCTCCTCGCTCGAAGAAGACACGCTTGCGATGCGGGCGATCCTCGCTGTCGCGAGCTAGGGCTTGCCAGCAGCGACACGGGCCGCGCGGGACTTCTTGCGGGCGCCGGTGTTGCGGTGCAAAGCGCCGCGCTTGACGGCCTTGTCGATCGTGCGGACAAGGCGACGGTGCTCGGCCTCGGTGGCGTCGGCGTCGCTCTCTTTGGCGAGAGCCTCCAGGCGACGGAAGTAGGTCTTGATCGCCGAGGTGTATTCCCGGTTCTCAAGTCGCTCGCGCTCGGAGCGGAGGATGCGCTTCTTTTGGGATGCGATGTTGGCCATGTGAAGAGGCACGTACGGCCGAGGCAAACTGCCGAGGCGCGCCGCGCAGCGCCGTACTATAGCGCCCCGTGTCTGTGAGCAGCGGAGAAGAGGAGCAGCTGGCGCCCTCTCCACGTCCGAACAGCATTGCGCGCAACACGGCGATGTTCTCGATCGTGACCGGCTTCTCGCGGATCGTGGGGCTGTTGCGCGAGATCGCGTTCGCGAGCTATTTCGGCACGAGCGCCGCAGCATCGGCCTACACGATCGCCTTCCTGGTCCCCAACTTCGTGGCCCAGTTGTTCGCCAATGCGGCGCTATCGGCGGCCTTCGTGCCCGTGTTCACAGACCTGCTTCAGAAGGGGAAGAGGCGC
The DNA here is from genome assembly GCA_963746645.1 of uncultured Solirubrobacterales bacterium. Taxonomy (GTDB): domain Bacteria; phylum Actinomycetota; class Thermoleophilia; order Solirubrobacterales; family Solirubrobacteraceae; genus Palsa-744. Next base: position 699,864 of record CAVVBQ010000005.1, on the reverse strand, counting down.
GAGGCCTTTCGCTTGGCCTCGACCTTGTTTTGGATCCTCTTGATTGCCCTCAGCGTGGTCACGGCCTTCTTCATCCTTGCCGCCGGGACGATCATGCCGCTGTTCACGGGCCCCAAGTTCCTGCCTTCCACCGTGTCACTCACTGTGGGGCTCTCGCAAGTGCTGTTTCCGGTCGTGTTGCTGCTCGGGCTCACGGGATTGTTGCTGGGCATCTTGCAGTCCTATGACCGCTTCACGCTCCAGGCGATCTCCCCGGCGGTGTGGAACGTGATCATCATCGTGTTCCTGGTCGTGCTGCACCCTCACTTCCACGGGGAAGCGGGCATCTACGCGTTTGCCATCGGCGTACTGGTTGCCACCGGCGTGCAGATGCTGATGGCCTTGGGAGCGCTCGCGCGAATCGACTTCCGATTGCAAATGACGATCGACTGGCATGACCCGCGGGTGAGTCGGGTCTTCCTATTGATGCTGCCAGTGACTATCGGCTTGGGGATCGTCAACCTGGACCAGCTGATCAACTCGGCTTTCGGCACGCTCGTCTCCGACGAAGCGCCACGCGCGATCGAAAACGCTTTCCGCGTGTACATGCTGCCGCAGGGCATGTTCAGCGTGGCGGTCGCGACCGTCTTGTTTCCCACGATGAGCCGGATGGCGTCGCGTCGCGACGTGGGGGCGATGCGCAGCACGGTCGCCTCCGGAATGCGCCAGATCAATCTGCTCTTGATCCCCTCCGCCGCGTTCATGGCGGTGCTTGCGACGCCGATCGTGCGCCTGCTGTTCCAGCGCGGCGAATTCACCGCGCAGTCGACCCATCTGGTCTCGACCGCACTGTTCTGGTTCGCGTTCAGCCTGCCGTTCGGTGGGCTCAACCTGCTCTTGACGCGCACCTTCTTCGCCGTTCAGCGCCCGTGGATTCCCACAAGCCTGGCCGGGGTGAACATAATCGTTGACATCATCGTCAGCCTCAGCCTGTACAAGCCCTTGGGCATCGCGGGACTGGTGATCGGGACGCTCGTGGCCAACATCGTGATGACCACGCTCCTGGCCCGGCGCGTGCGCGTCGGCTTCAACGGGAGCCTCGAAGGTGCGCGGACCACGATGATCACCGTGCGCGTTTGCACGGCCTCGGCTTTGCTCGCGGGCGTTTCCTATGTTGTCTGGTACTCTGCTCGACGCCTTGTTCGGCACTTCATTGCCAGCGCAGATCGTCAGTGTCGGGGGAGCCGCACTCGCCGGATTGTGGGTGTACTCGCGCGCTGTGCTCCTCATGAGCGTCCCCGAGGCCCACCAGGTACATCGCATGATCATGGCTCAGCTCGGCCGGGCTTGAGCGTCTGCGCGGTTGACCGCTCGGGCGATGCCGGTGTGGTGAGCGCGAAAGAAGGGCCGAGAAGGCTTTCGCCCTCCCGGCCCTGGTCCGGACAAAGATCACCGGGTTACTACTACGTCCCAGGACTTAAATCTGTGTCTATGCCTGGGCGGCTATGACACTCCCAACCACCGGGACTGGCCACCACCACAAGGATGGTGCGTGGCCCGGCTGAGCCCGAAGGCTCCGGTTGAGTAGGCGATCCGCCGGATCATGAAGGCTAGCGCGCCACGGAAGCCACCACTAGCGTGAGCGTCCGAGCGCGGGGTGGAGGCGCAGGCCATCTACAGTTTGGACGCCCGGGTTACCCTCCGCCCCTGTCGGGGCGGGTTCCCGTTAGGACCAACTATGGACCAAGACAAGATCCGCAATTTCTCGATCATCGCCCACATCGACCACGGCAAGTCGACGTTGGCCGACCGCATTCTGGAGCTGACGCACGCCGTGGACGAGCGGGCGATGCGGGCGCAGGTGCTCGACTCGATGGACCTGGAGCGCGAGCGGGGCATCACGATCAAGGCGCAGGCGGTGAAGGTTGCCTATACGGCCTCCGACGGGGAGACCTACCAGCTGCACCTGATCGACACGCCCGGGCACGTGGACTTCACGTATGAGGTGTCGCGCTCGCTGGCGGCGTGCGAGGGCGCCTTGCTGGTCGTGGATGCCTCCCAAGGCGTGGAGGCGCAGACGGTCGCCAACACCTACCTGGCGGTCGAGGCGGGCCTCGAGCTGATCCCGTGCCTGAACAAGATCGATCTGCCAGGCGCCGAGCCAGAGCGCGTGGCGGGCGAAGTGGCGGAGTTGATCGGCGAGCCGGACGAGGCGATCCTCGAGATCAGCGGCAAGACCGGCGCGGGCGTGGGTGCGGTGCTCGACGAGCTCGTCAAGCGTGTGCCGCCGCCTTCAGGCGACCCCGACGCCCCCCCGCGCGCGCTGATCTTCGACTCCGAGTTCGACCAGTACAGGGGCGTGATCGCCTACATCAGAGTCGTCGACGGAGTGTTCCGTAAGGGCGAGGCGATCAGGGCGATGGCCGCGGGCACGCATGCCGAGATCGACGACATCGGCTTCTTCTCGCCCACGATGACGCCGGTGAAGCAGCTGAGCGCGGGCGAGGTTGGTTACCTGATCACGGGCATCAAGGACGTGACGCATCTGCGGGTCGGCGACACGCTCACGACGGAAGTGCGCGGGGGCAAGAGCGCCTCAGAGCCCTTGCCCGGGTATCGCGAGGTCAAGCCGATGGTCTTCTGCGGACTGTTCCCGATCGACTCAGACCGCTATCCGGACTTGCGCGATGCGTTGGAGAAGCTCACGCTTAACGATGCAGCTCTCTCCTGGGAGCCTGAGACCTCCGACGCGCTCGGGTTCGGCTTCAGGTGCGGCTTTCTGGGTCTACTGCACATGGACATCGTGAGGGAGCGCTTGGAGAGAGAGTACGACTTGGAATTGCTCGCGACGATGCCCTCGGTCGAGTTCGACCTGACCTTGTCCAACGGCGAGGAGCTCGAGGTGCACAACCCCTCCGACATGCCTGACCCGGGAACGATCGCGGAGATCAGAGAGCCGTTCATCAAGGCCCAAGTGATCGCACCGAGGGAGTACGTGGGCGCGGTGATGGAGCTGTGTCAGGAACGCAGGGGCGAGCCGGCTGGCATGCACTATCTCTCGCCCGAGCGGGTGCAGATGAGCTATGACCTGCCGCTTGCGGAAATCGTGCTCGACTTCTTCGATCAGCTCAAGTCGCGCACGCGCGGCTACGCCTCACTCGACTATGAGCTGAGTGACATGAAGCCCGCCAACCTTGTCAAGCTCGACGTATTGCTAGCGGGCGACACAGTTGATGCCCTCTCGATGGTGGTGCACAAGGACAAGGCTTATGACATGGGCCGCACGCTCACCGAAAAGCTGCGCAAGCGCATTCCCCGCCAGCAGTACGACGTACCGATCCAGGCAGCGATCGGCTCGCACATCATCGCCAGGGAGACCGTCAAGGCCTTCCGCAAGGACGTGATCGCCAAGTGCTATGGCGGTGACATCTCGCGCAAGAAGAAGCTTCTCGGCAAGCAGAAGGAGGGCAAGAAGCGCATGAAGCAAGTCGGTCGTGTGGAGGTGCCCCAGGAGGCTTTCTTGGCGGTCCTGGAGATAGGAGAGGAGTAAGTGCGCTCTCGCTCAGCATCTCAGCGCCTGGGCGGTGGCGAGCTTGATTTTTTGGGATCGCTGCTCGTACCCTTGGAACACTGCGCGTGATGCATGTCCTGTTCGTGTGTCTCGGCAACATTTGTCGCTCGCCAACGGCTGAGGGAGTGATGCGCCAGCTCGTCGCGGAAGCTGGCCTTGAGGAGCAGATCGCGATCGACAGCGCGGGCACCGGGGCCTGGCACGTGGGAGAGCCACCGGATGAGCGGGCCACCGAGGCCGCACGGCGCAGGGGGATAGTGCTCGAGAGCGTCGCACGCCAAGTGTGCCTGGAGGACTTCGAGCGCTTTGACTTGATCCTCGCGATGGATGCCTCCAATCAGCATGCGCTGCGCCAAACGGCACCGGATGGGGCTTCACGCGAGAAGGTGCGCTTGTTGCGCGAGTTCGATCCCGCCAGCAGCGGACTCGAGGATCTCGACGTGCCCGACCCCTACTACGACAGCGAGCGTGGCTTCGAGCTCGTGCTCGACCAGGTTCAAGCCGCATGTGAGGGGTTGCTCGAGTATGTGCGGGCCTCCGAGTTGGCGTGAGGCCGCCGGTGCGAGGGCGATAGAGCGTGAGCCTGCCCGCTTCAGCCACCGATCCGCGGCGTGTGGGTGGCGGGGACATCAACGAGGCGTGGCACGTGCGCTTGAACGGGGCAGACGTATTCGTCAAGACGCGCGTCGATGCCGGCCGAGGGGAGTATGCGCTTGAGGCAGCGGGGCTTCGCTGGCTGGGCGAGCCGGGAGTGTTGCGCACACCGAGTGTGATCGAGGTCGCCGAGGACTATCTGGCGCTCGAGTGGGTTGAGCCGGGCTGCCTGAGCGCCGCGGGTGCTGAGGAGCTAGGGCGCGGCCTCGCGTCGATTCACTTAGCGGGCGCACCATGTTTTGGCGACCCAGGTTTCGGCGAGCAGCTCGGCGTGGAGGCCCGGATCGGATCGTTGCGCTTGCCGAATGAGCCGTGCGAGGACTGGGCTTCGTTCTATGCGCAGCGAAGGCTGTTGCCATTGGCACGGATCGCAAGCGAGCGGAACGCCTTGACAAGCGCCGGCGTGGCGACGGTCGAGCGTGTGTGCGCTCGGCTCGAGGAGCTCATGGGGCCCGCGGAGCCACCGGCGAGATTGCACGGCGACCTGTGGAGCGGCAACGTTCACGCCGGTGCGGATGGACGCGCATGGCTGATCGACCCGTCGGCTTACGGCGGTCATCGTGAGGTGGATTTGGCGATGCTGCGCTTGTTCGGTGCGCCCTCCGAGCGGGTGTTCGCTGCTTACGAGGAGGTGGCGCCACTCGCCGAGGGCTGGCAGGAACGTGTGAGTCTTTGGCAACTGCTCCCGCTACTAGTGCATGCTGTCTTGTTTGGTGGCTCCTATAGGGGAGCGGCCGAACGCGTGGCCAAGAGCTACGTCGGTTGAGCCAGGGCGAGCCCTGCTCTGCCTGAGCCTGTACGTGGCCTGAGCCTGTGCGTGGCCTGAATTGTGCTGCGCGGCCACCAAACATTCATGCGCCGGCTAAGGCGATTCGTCCCGTTGACGGGCGACCGTCGGATAGGAGGTCATGCGCCCATCCACGATCGAGCAGCGCCGCCGTCTATATCTGCTCGCGCGTGTCGTCATCGCTCGCCACTACAGGCGTCCGCTGACGCTCGAGCAGGTCGCTCGCGCGCTTGCCAGCTCGCCGCGCCAGCTTACGCGTGTCTATGCTCAGTTCGGTGAGGTCACTTTCCGCGAGGATCTGCTGGCGCGCCGTTTGAATGTGGCCGCACAGTTGTTGATCGAGCAGCCCGCGATCCCTGTGCGTGATGTGGCACGGCTCGTGGGCTTCAGCCAAGCGCCGCACTTCGCGAAAGTGTTCCGCGCGCGCTACGGGCTCACGCCCGCGGCCTTTCGCGCGGAGGGCAGGGCGTATGCGAGATCGGCGCGTGGCGTGAACCGCGGTGTCGAGCACGGGCAATCAGCGCGTGGCGTGAACCGCGGTGTCGGGCACGGGCAATCAGCGTGTGGCGTGAATCGCGGTGTCGGGCACGGGCAATCAGCGTGTGGCGTGAACCGCGGTGTCGAGCACGGGCAGCGACTCGACCGGCTCCGCGCCGGGGAGGTACAGGCGCATCAGCGTGCCCCCGCCGGGCGCGGGATGGGCGCTGACGCTACCACCGTGCTGTTCAGCGACCTGGCGCACGATCGCCAGGCCCAGGCCTGAGCCAGGGCGTCCGCGTGCCTCAGCGCCACGGTAGAAGCGGTCGAACACGTGCGGGAGGTCGGCGGTGGAGATGCCGGGCCCGTGATCTCGCACCGTCAGCTCCTGACCGTGCAAAGCGATCTCCACGGGCTGTCCGGTGGGGCTGTAGCTGACGGCATTGTCGATCAGGTTGTTGATCGCACGCCCGAGTCTCACCGGCTCGCCTGTGAGCACGACCGGATCGAGCTCGACGTCGAAGGGAGTCTCGGGTGAGTGGCGGCGGGCGCGATCGAGGGCCTCCTCCACGACGAGGTCCAAGCGCACGTCCTCGCCTCCCTTGCGCGGCTGCTCGCCGCGGCCGAGCTCGATCAGGTCATTCATCAGCAAGGTGAGCTCCTCGATCTGCTCCACCACGTCATCGAGCATGCGCTGGCGCTCATCCAGCGCCATGTTTGGCTCCTGCTTGAGGATTTCGATGTTCGTGCGCAAGCTCGTCACGGGTGTGCGCAGCTCGTGCGAGGCATCGGCAACGAGCTGGCGCTGCGCATGAACGGAGGCATCCAGCGCGCTCATCGAGGTCTGCAGGGCATCGAGCATCGCGTTGAAGCTCTCGGCCAGGCGCCCGATCTCATCCTCGCCGGCGGGCTCGATCCGCTTCGAGAGGTCCTGCGTGCGAGTTACGTGCTCGGTGGCTTGGGTGAGGCGCTTCACGGGCGCCACTGCCGCACCGGCGACAAGCCTTCCGAGTAGGGCCGCGAGCGCGATTCCGGCGATGTCAAGCAGCGCGAGGATCAGGCGCAGACGCTCGAGCACATTGTCTACGTCGGTGAGTGGCTGGGCGAGTTGGGCGGCGTATCCGCGGGACAGCGCCTCAGTGAGGATGCGCAAGTGAATCCCATCCACGTGAGCGTCGCGGAAGAACGACTTGCCGCCTTTCGCGGCAAGTGCACGTGTGGCCGCGTCGATCGGCAGCTTCACGTTGGGGGAGGTATCGAACAGGATCTTGCCGCTGGAGTTGACCAGTTGCTGGTAGCCGCGCACCTGATCGGGATGGGGGGAGAGGTTGCCGAACGGGTTGCGCAGAGCGGCGATCGCAGACCCACCGCTCGTTGAGCCAGGCTGCTTGCCCGGAGCAGGGCCGGGGGGAGAGAGCAACAGGCTGAGCGGCGAGCCCGCCCTGGCGCCGGCATTCCGCGACCTGTGACCGTTGCGCATTAGGGCACGCGCGAGATTGCGCTGCTCGCGAGTGCTCAGGCCAGGTGCTGAGTTGGCGATCAGGCGCAGTCCGGTCGAGCGGGTGCGCAACTGTTGGTCGACCTGTCCGCGCAGCTGATGGGCGGCAAGTAGGTAGGTCAGCACCGAGGCGAGCACGACCGCGACCGCCACCGCGGCGGCCGAGACGAGCGTGATGCGTCGGCGGAAGCTCATGTTCGCGGCAACGCTCCGTGTGGGCTCGCCCCGCGGAGCGTTCGATGCGGGAGCGCTCCGCCCGGTGCTGAAGTCTGAAGGCTCATCGCTCGCGCAGCACGTAGCCCACGCCGCGTACCGTGTGCAACAGGCGCGGCTCGTCGCCGGCCTCGGTCTTGCGGCGCAGGTAGCCCATGTACACGCCGAGCGAGTTGGAGCTCGAGCCGAAGTCATAGCCCCACACGTGCTCGAAGATGATCGAGCGCGTGAGCACTTGTTTGGGATGACGTAGGAACAGCTCGAGCAAGAGGAACTCGGTGCGAGTCAGATTGAGCGCACGCTGCCCGCGCCTGGCCTCGTGGGCAAGCCGGTCCAAGCGCAGATCCTCGAAGGCGAGTGTCTCCTCCTGGTCGGTCTCATCGGCTCGTCTGAGCAGCGCGCGTACCCGCGCCATCAGCTCGCGCAAGGCAAACGGCTTGACCAAGTAGTCATCGGCGCCGGCGTCCAAGCCGGCCACGCGGTCGTCGATTTGCTCGCGCGCGGTGAGCATCAGGACAGGTGTGCGATCGCCTGCCTCGCGCACTCGTCGGCACACTTCCAGGCCGTCGAGCACAGGCATCGAGACGTCGAGGATGACCGCGTCATAAGACCCATCGGTCATGCGCTCCAAAGCATCCCCACCATTGCCGGAAAGTGCCACCTCGTAGCGCTCGAGCGTGAGCGCCCGCGACAGCGCATGCTGGACGGCGGGCTCGTCGTCGACTACGAGTATGCGCGCTGGATCTGCCATGGGGTTGCGCCGCTCCTACGCCGGGCAATGGTGTGTCCGGCAGGCGTGGCTAAGGTGACGGTAGCGCCACAAAGCTAATAAAGAGGCCGAAGAGGAGGCGAAGAATCGTCGATCACGAGACAGCTGCGGCGATTCGGGAGGATCAGAGCGCGCCGGACAGTGACATGTCGGCACAGTCGCGCAAGCTGCGCAATGGCTTGATCAGCCTCGCGATCTTCTTCGCCTTGGTGATCGCTCTGTTGCTGGCGGTGCCAGGGTTGCGCTCGGCCGGGGAGAAGATCACCGACGCGGACGTCCCTTGGATCGCGGCGGCGATCGGCTTCGAGCTGCTCTCCTGCGCCGGCTACGTGGTTCTGTTCGAGCTCGTCTTCAAGATGGAGCGCACCTTCAGCCGGCGCCTTGCGCTCGCAGAGCTCGGCGTGAACTCGGTTGTGTCGATAGGTGGCATCGGCGGCATCGCACTGGGCGCCTGGGTCTTGCGCACGAAGGGGGTGACGGTCGAGCGGATCGCGCGACGCTCGGTCTTGATGTTCGTGCTCACGAGCGCCGTCAACGTCGGCGTCGTCGCATTGATCGGCATACCGATGTGGCTCGGGCTGCTGCCCGGCTCCGAGAATGCCTTGCTCACCCTGCTACCGGCGGCGCTGGCGATCGCTGTGATCGTCGGCACATTGGCGCTTGGGGGGTTCGCGGGCAGGCTCGCTACGCGCGGAAGCTTGCGCGATGGGCGCAGGCATCTCGCGCTTGTGGCCATCAGCGACGGCGTGCACGGAGCTCTGCGACTGATCGCCAAGCGCGACTGGCGTCTGCTCGGTGCTGTCGGCTACTGCCTGTTCGACACGCTCGTGCTCTATGCGTGCTTGGCTGCCTATGGGCCCACGCCCACCTTCTGGGTGCTTGCGATGGCTTATCTCGTCGGTCAATTGGCCAACTCAATCCCTATTCCGGCGGGCCTGGTGGCGGTCGAAGGCGGCTTGATCGGGATGCTCGTGTTGTTTCACGTGCGCCCCGTCTCAGCTGTGGTGGCCGCGGTTGTCACCTACCGCGCGATCTCCCTGTGGCTACCAGCTTTGATCGGCTCGGTTGCGTTCTTCAGCTTGCGCCGCGAGATCGGCGAGCCCGTGGCAGCCTCTTCCGAGGCTGCCGCCGGTTGCTAGTCCCGGTGGCGGTCCGCGCTTCAGCGGCCAACCGGAGGGAGCTTCCGGGCGGTCTGATCGGGGCGCTCGGTTTGCTAGGCGTCGGGGCGCTCAGCTTGCTAGGCGTTCAGCCGCAGCAAGGGCGGCTTGGGCCTTCTGACAAGGATTACCGGGAAGCCCATTCATGACTTTCTGAAGTTGCGCGGGGACCGGTCCGGATAGGCCCGGGCAGTAGGCAGGAGGCGCTAGCGCTTCGCTCATCGTGCCGGGAGCGTTCAGGGGTCGCAACTGGTTGGCGGCCGCCAGGGCATGGGCTGGGGTGTCTGAGAATACGTCGATCGCCAAGCGGCCGCTGTAGAGCTCGATCGAGCGTTCTTCGTCATAGATTGTGGCGGGCACACCTCTGAGCAGAGCGTTGCGCTGCGGGCCGAGTGCGCTGTTGGAGTGAAGGCCATAGATCACGGTGCTCACCTGCAGTGGCAGCAGGCAGCTACCGCCGCCACCGAGCAAGCCCTTGCCGCTCACGCAATCGCCGTAGAACACGCTGTCGCCGACGCCCGCGCTGTAGCTCTTCAGACCGTCCACAGCTGCCAGTGGCTTGCCGATGAAGCTCGGGCCCGCCCAGTAGAGGCGGTAGTAGGGGAACGTCTGTGCTTCGGCGAGCGCCTTGGCTTCAAGCGGCGGCGGGTGCGTAGTACCACAGCCCGCGGCAAGCACGCTCGCAGGCAGCAGTGCGAGGGCAAGCAAGCGACGGCTCCTCCTCCAGGACATTCTCATCGGCGCTGATTATCGGCCACCGGCGCTCTTGGCGCGCAGCGCGAGGTGCGAGGTGCATCTTCTATTGCTCCTTGCGCTCGTAACGCGACTTCCAGCAAGCTCATCTGTTCATACGTGCAAGGCGCGACTCGACCATATGAGTTCGACTCGCGCAGGTGCTGAGGCTCGGCGGGGTAGCACGCCGAGCCTCAGCCAACTTATACGCTCGGGCCGTGGAAAGCCAGGCAATCAGCGAGCGCTTGCCCTCGCCCGGGTCGGCTCGGTCACTGCTCGCCGACCGGAGCTTCTCGCTGGCCCTACCGCTTGCGTGTGTGCTCATCGGGGCCTGGCTGCTGCTCGCCCCACGCTCGCCGGACCTGGCGGCGCAAACGTATCGAACGAGCTTGTTTGAAAGCTCGGGTTTCACGGTGTGGGACAACAACTGGTACGGAGGGCATCATCTTCCCGGCTACAGCCTCGTCTTCCCGTGGCTTGCCCTGCTACTGGGAATCAAGCTTGTAGGGGCGATTGCAGTGCTCGTCTCCACCTATGCGTTTGAGCGAATTGCCTTCCAGGTGTACGGCCCCCGCGCGCGCTGGGGAGCCGTGTGCTTTGCGCTCGCGGCAGCTGGAGACCTGTGGATCGGGAGAATCACGTTCGCGCTCGGTGTGACTTTTGCGATGCTCGCCGTACTCGCTCTGGTGCGTGAGCGCCCGTGGCTCGCCGCTGTTCTGACCGCGGTGTGCGCTGCCACGAGCCCTGTCGCCGGCCTGTTGCTCGCCTTGGCGGGGGCCACGCATGTGCTCGCCACGCGCCGCCTGCTTGCCGGGCTTACCCTCGCGCTGCCGGCTTTTCTCATCGCTGTGCCCTTGGAGTTGCTGTTCCCCGAGGGCGGCTGGGAGCCGTTCGCGGCTAGCTCGGTCACCGCCACGCTGGCGGTCACGCTCGCCTTCCTTTATGCCCTCCCACGCCAGGAGCGACTCTTGCGGATAGGCGGCTTCGTCTACCTGGGGGTCACGCTGCTGTCGATCGCACCGACACCGATGGGCAGCAACATCGACCGCTACGCCGTGCTCTTGGCGGGTCCGCTACTCCTGTGCGCGCTCGGGCGCGACGGTTTCAGGCAGCCGGGGCGACCACTCGCCGCGGTTGTCTTGGCGGTCGCGGGGATTGTCATTTGGACTGCCTGGGGCCCGGTACGTGAGAGCGCGGGGATCGTCGGCGACCGCTCGACGCGTGCTTCTTACTACGTCCCGCTTGAACGTTTTCTCGACGCGCACGGTGGGCCTCTGCTGCGGGTTGAGGTCCCGTTCACTCATTCCCATTGGGAGGCGGCATTGTTGGCTCCCTCGTTCGTCCTTGCCCGTGGGTGGGAGCGCCAACTCGACACCAAGTACGACCCTATTTTCTTTAAAAACAAACTCACCCCGGCGGCCTACCACGCGTGGCTTGCCAACAATGCGGTCAGCTATGTGGCTCTGCCCGATGTACGCCTTGATGGCTCAAGTGACGAAGAGGCCGTTTTGATTCGCTCGGGCTTGCCTTACTTGCACGAAGTCTTCTCGAGCGCTCACTGGCGCGTGTTCGCGGTACTCGCTCCCACACCGCTGGCCTCAGCGCCGGCGCGGCTCACAGGGCTCGACCACGATTCTTTCACCTTGCATTTTCCCACGCCAGGCAAGTCGCTTGTGAGACTGCACTACACGCGCTACTGGACTGTCGTCCAGGGCCACGCGTGTCTGGCGGCACACGACGGCTGGACAGCTGTTAGCGTCAAGTCCGCCGGTGTCGTGCGTGTCGCCGCACGTTTTTCGCTTGCGCGTGCTTTCGGGCTTGCCGGCGCCTGTGGATAACCACGGCTGCCGCGCCGGCCTTGGCGGTATGGCCTGCCGACGGCTTGGCGCCCGGTTTCGCATGACTCTTCGCAGCGTTGTTCGTACCAGGTGGCTTTGCTCTCTGGGGAGGAGCGTTTAAGGGCGCGAGCGCGTACAGGCCAGTGATCCCCGAGAGGTAGAGGTAGTGGTTGTCGCTGATGACCGGGTCGAAAGATCCAGTGTTCTTGGTGAATACGACTTTGCCGGTGGAGATGCCAAGACCGATCGTGTCGTGGGTACCGAGGTCGGCGAAGTAGACGATATTGCCGATGACCGTGGCTGAGCCGGAGATCTTGCCACCGGCGTGGTACTGCCACTCGGTGTGTCCCGAGCGGGCGTTCAAGGCATAGAAAGTGCCATCGTAGGAGCCCAGGTAGATGGTTGGGCCGAGGCCGGGAGCGTTCGTGATGGCCGGCGAGGCGTACACATAGGCGCCTGTTTGCACGGCCCAATCCAGTTTGCCTGAGGAGGCGTCATATGCGTAGACACGCCCGTCGGTATTGCCGAGGAACACGCGTCCGTACATGACCGCCGGGGTTGAATAGAACGTGCCGCTGCCCAAGAGTGCTCCACCGGAGCCGCTTTGCCACAGCCTGTGCCCATGCTCCTCGCCAACTGCTTGCAGCTCGCCCGAGTAGTCACCGAAGTAGAGCACCCCGCCCGAGAGGCTTGGGCTCGCCTTGACCGCGCCCGCCGCGTGATAGGTCCACAGGACGCTGCCATTGTGAGCGTTGAGCGCATACACGGTCCCGTTCTGGGAGCCAAAGAAGAGCTTGCCTTTGTCGAGTAGGGGAGAGGACTCAGCGCGGCTGGGCAGGTCGCGCGACCAGCGGAAGTGACCATTGATCGTGTTCAGGGCGACAACCCTTCCGGCCTGCGAGCCGGTCGAGCGCGAGAGCACGGTCGCGTACACCGTGTCGCCCGAGACGGCTGGGGTGGAGGCCGACAGGGCGCCGAGGCGTCTGCTCCAAAGCGTTTGCCCGGTGTACTTGTCGATCGCGTTGAGTGTCGCGTTGTCGGCGAGCTGGAAGATGCGGTTGCCCCACATCACGGGCGGGAACTCGAGCAAGGAACTGCCGCCGCGTGTCCATACGGTTCTGTAAGGAGGCCGCATCGTGGGGGAGGCGGGGAAGAAGCGCGTGTGGTTCTTCGTGTAGCCGTACAGGGGCCAGGCGAAGTGGTCCTGGCCTTTGACCTTGGGCAAGGTTGGGGTCGGCTGGGGCACGAATACCGCGTGGGGGTGGTAGATGTTGCCTGTGCGGTGCTTCTCATACAGGTAGACGCCCAGTGCGCCGCCCGCGATCACAAGCACGATCAGGCCTCCCAAGGTCATACGGCCCCGGGTGGAGCGCGGCAGCAGGTGACGCCGTCCTTCGCTCATTGGCGAGTCCTCACGGTGGCCGCCCTCAGGCGGCAAGCCTGCTGGGTGAGGAGCTTTGCTCCGTTGCGGAGGCTGGTGTGGTGTGCTCCGTCGCGGATGCCCTGCGCGTGCGCGCGTGCGCGTGAGCGCGCCTTGAGGAGCTTCCCAGAACGAACCGCATCAGCCGCGCGCCGAGGATGACCAGCCCACCCAAGCTGAGGGCCGCGAGCGGCAGCAGAGTCAGGCCCGCAACGAGCGATGTGATGTCGTGACTGTTCGCGATCGACCAGTTCCACAGGGCATAGTCGATTGTGGTCAGTACGAGCAGAAGCACCAAGGCTCTGAGGCGCACGAGGGTAGGTTATCGGGGCATTGGGACGGTACGATGTGCTTCGACTCGCGGGCGAAGTGTTGTGGTTGCACAAAAGCCTTCCAAGCTTTTAGGGCGGGTTCGATTCCCGTCGCCCGCTTCAGGCAGAGCTAGATGCGAAACCGTCCAAGGAGGCAGTGCGATGGCCCAGGCGATACCGAACAACTACCCGCAGTCAGGAGTCGATTCGTCGCCCGTGCCCGTGGTCGAGCGCTTCCTGGAGTTCCTGCGCCGCGGGGATCTCGATGAGGCCGTGGCGCTCCTGGCGGTCGATGTGGTCTACGAAAACGTCGGTCTGCCCACCGTTCACGGACGCGAGCGCGTTCGGAGCCTGTTCGGCAAGGCATACGGCAGTGGAGGCGGTTTCGATGTCGTCATCCACACGATCTCTGCACACGGGCCGTCCGTTCTCACCGAGCGCACCGACTACCTAACGTTCCGCAAGCTCCACATGGAGTTCTGGGTTTGTGGACGCTTCGACGTGCGCGACGGCCAGGTCGTCTTGTGGCGCGATTACTTCGACTTCCTCAAGTTCAATACGGCTCTCTTGCGTGGGTTGCTCGGAGTGGGTCTGCCCAAGCTGCGCGCCGAGCTGCCTTCAAGGGCCTGAGCTCGTGGGGCGGGTGCCCCGTGAGCTTTGTCCGTAGAATCGAAGAGCACCACGGGGAGTGGCGCAGTCTGGTAGCGCACCCGGCTGGGGGCCGGGCGGTCGCAGGTTCAAATCCTGTCTCCCCGATTTGTAGCTGGTTGGAATCAGGAAGGTGCTGGGGGACTCCCTAGCTTCGGGATTTGGCTCTGGGGCACGGATTCAGGGGCATTTGGGTCGATGCTCTAGGGCGGGCCGGAATGATGGCATGGGAGCCGACCGCACACGGACCGCACACGAGGCGCTGGATGGACCGCACACGACTCGGCCGATTCGTCGCAGGCCCCAGGTCCTGACTCCCTGACTGGAGGGGCGGTGGATGCTGGAGGACGAGGAACGCAGTCTGGGGCCCCGAGACTGGCTTGGGAACAGGGATTTGGAGATGCGGGCACCGAGGACTCGTTGGTCTGCGGATCGCGGGCTGGGATGTGACCGCCCACGAAACCGCCCACGGCGAGGGCGTGGGCGGCCCTGTCGACCATGTCGTAAGCTCACCGGCGAAATGGCTGGCTCCGACACGTTTCGCGGGTGCTCGTTCCAGGCCGCGTTCTGCGTGAGCCTCGCGCTGGAGGTGCTCCAAGGAGCGGCGGAGATCCTCATCGTCGAGGGAGACGAGGACATAGTGGACGCGTCGCTGGAGGACGCAAGCGGCGCAGCGCAGCGGATCGTTCAGGCCAAGACGAAGGCCGAGCCATATTCGTGGCAACCGCAGGAAATCGCGAACTCGGTGGCTTCGTGGACGGACACGGGGGCCGACGACGAAGCCGAATTCCAGTTCGTAACAGATGGCTCCCTCGGGCCGGCCGTCCAGGGGAAACTGCTTCCAGCGTTCCGCCATCTAGCAGAGGGCACAGCGTCGGATGACGATCGCAGCTATCTCAGCAGCCTCGGGCTTCATCCCGACACGCCCGCGCTACGACGCATCTCATTGAATAGTCGCGTTCCTGCTGCGCGAACTCTTCTTGAGCAGGCGACATTGCGGGTGGTCGAGCTACGCCAGCGATCCTCCCCGGTCTCTGTCGAGGAAGCGCGGGACATCGTCCTCCGGCTCTTCAGTGAGGTCGTCCTCACGTCCGGAGAGGGGAACCCGGACCGGAGGCGGTTGGAGAGATCGCAGATCGCAGAGATCGTCGGCATGACCCTGGACGCGATCGACGAGGCAGAACTGTGGTCGGAGGAGGCTGAGGCGGAGTATCGGCACGCCCTCTCTGCGCGGGAGCCAGATCCAGCCTGGACGCTGCTCGACCTCCTGCCGGCCGAGCATCCCGCAGTTCTCACGTTCGTCCTGGAGCGAAGCCCGGAGGGCGGAGCCAATGTCCCGTTGACGGCTGCCAACTTGCTTGAACGGAGCGATGACCTGTTCCTGCAAGGTGCCGCCGGGGCCGGCAAGACGACAACCCTAGCCCAAATCCAAGCGGAGGGGCTTGAGAAGGGGAACCTCGTCATTCCCGTTCGCGTTGGCAGCTATGTCACCGGGGGTCTTGACGAACTCCTTAGGCGGACACTCGAAAGATGGTCAGCGCGTCCGCTCGCGCCAGGCGTGGTAGCTCAGCTTCTTGGTCGGGGGGCGCTTGTGCTCCTCGATGGCGTAGGAGAGTTGGTGGAAGAGCAACGCCGAGCCGTCATAGACGACCTTCAGCAACTCCGAGAGCAGCATCCTGACGCACGTTTCATCGTTGCGGGAAGAAACGCGGCGCCGTTCGCCCGAGCGTCCCTGTCGCGCTTTGAGGTCCAAAGTCTGGACGCAGACAGACGACGCGAGATCGCGGATGCGCTTGGACAGGAGGGTGCCACCATCGTGCCTGAGATTGAAGGTCGAATCGGCGAGGCGGCCGGCAACCCGCTCCTCTTCGCTATGGCGGTCGGCCTTTACGCTCGTGGTATCCGCCCGTCATCGCGCGCGGAGATCTTCGAGGGGTTCATGAGGGGCCTGCAGGAGAGACCCGAGGGCAGCGCCCTGTCGGATGCTGCCCGAGGCGTCGTCGAGGTTGCTTGCCTGGGACTTCGCCGCGAAGGGCGGTTCAGCGCTGAACGCTGGTGGTGGATCGAAACGTTGGCCAACGCGCGCCAATCACTCGTCGAGGGTGGCACCATCGCGGCGAACGCGCCGAGCGCCCAGGAGCTTCTAGACGAACTTCTCGGGTTGGGCCTCTGTCAGACCGTCTCGACGACCGGTGAGATCGGAATGCTGCACGACCTGTTCAGCGATTGGCTCGCGTCTGAGGCCGTTCGTCATGGGCTGGGAGAGCTTCCAGAGATGCTCGGCGAGCCTCTAGAGGAAGCGACGGTCTTCTTGGCAGAAGTTGGCGCGCTCGATCGCGACCGACTACGGCTCGTGATCGAGAACCCGGTCGCGGCTACGCGCGCCGCCGACGCGCAGCCTGAAAGCGACGTAGACATACAGTTCGCGAACGAGCTGTGGATGCGGCTGTCCGAACAGCTTGGCGAGCACGTGCGGAAGCCGCTCGAATGCCTGCGGCTGCGGCTGCTCGATGTGGATCCACTTATTGTACTTCTGGCCGACGATGACGCGGAGGACGGCGCAGCAGTCGCTGAAGCGCCCGTTGTTTGCATTGCGAACTCCCCGGTGTCATCGCTCAGCGTGGCCGTGGATTTGTGGCTCGGGGTGCTGCGACTGGCATTTATCGCAGAACCGCCCGATATTCCGCCGCGCCAGGTCGAGAGCACAGGAGACCTGGCAGTGCTGATCGAAGAGCTCGTTTCTGCGCGTGCGGTCGAGGTTGACCGTCTCGTGGATGAGGTGGTACCGACTCTCGGAGATCGCGTCCGCCGGGAGATCGGACCTGCGGGGATCCGAGGATGGCTACTGCCACCAGAGCCTCATCCTGTCTGGCCGGGCGTCACCGAAACCGTTGACGAGCACATGTTGGAGTCCTTCGCCACCGCCGACGGAGTCCACGTGCAGTGCGTCTCCGGACCCGACGAGATCCCCGAGACTGAGTTCATGACTCGCTCCATCGCAGAGTCGCTCGTTCGGAGCGCCCCAAAGCAGCAAGCCACCGTAGCCGTTAGGGACGCCTTGGAAACCATCATGCCCCGCTTCACCCCATAGCAATGCAGTGGATCAACTTCTACGCGTTCGCCCAGGCGATGAAGGAGGCTCCGAAGGTCGTGAGGGTCCGTAAGGCGTTTGACCTCGCCGACCCGGCGAAGCCCCTCCAGAGAGACCTCAGCCAGATCACGGCGATGGCGTCGCCAGTCCTTCAGCACCCACTCCTGATGGGGTACCAACTCGCGCGCCTTCCGCCGGTACAGGCCTTCGTCGAAAACGAGGAGCACGAGAAATGGCTTCGCGACCTCAACGAAGTGGGTGGAGCACTGATGACAGCGATCGAGTTCATCCGGTCCAGAATCGCTGGATACCCGTCCCTCCGAGTCCCTCACCTGCGGACAGGATCGCCGTACACGTACGCAGAGACCTTCCTCGTCGCCGGATTCCCCTGGGATGCCGAACTTCGACGGATGGGCCTACAGCTGCAAGGTCCTCCACCAGTCGGACAAATTCTCGAAAGCCAGGCTGACTTTCCGAGCCTGTTGAACGCAGCGTCAGACGAGCTGAATGCGTCCGACGCGAGCGCGTCTTTCGCCGCCGCGCGCGCCGCGATGCAACCGTCTGACTGGGACCAACTCCGCGAGCTCGGGCGCACGTTTGCAGGAAGGGTCACGGACGACGCTGTGACCGCCGCAGCCGGCGATTTCCTGTTGCAGCGCTTCCAGTACAGGTCAGCAATCTTGGAACAGTTGGTTTCGGAAGCCGATGGCCGAGCGCGAACATATATGGATGCTTTCGAGGACCTGAACAAACTCTTGAACGTCGCCGCGGCACTCGTCGAAACGACGGTAGTCAGCGCAGGACTGGTCTCAATTCGGCCGATGCAGCTCGTGCTCGGGGCCGGTCGCGAGCTGCGTCCAGCCTACTTCGTCGCCCTCGATGTCGACCCGTTCTTGCATCCCGGCAGCATTCTCCACCTGGCCGGCCCGGACTCATCGGTAACTGGGCTTGTCTACATGAGAGCAATCACCTTCGCGTGGAAACGTGTCGGGGACGCAGAGGTCCAGAAGCTCATCGTGCGGGGCGATTTTGCTCGCGGGTAGACCTCAGCGTTGCGGCGAATTCTGACCTGATGTCTAATCTGATGCTCGCGCCTTACCTACCGTTCGGAACGGTCAACAGCGTGGGCGATTAGGAATTACACCCGGCCCGGAACCTGACCGAAAGCCAACTGGTACCTGGCTCCTTCGGAAGTCGGTCAAGAGGCTCCTGGACGCTTTTGCGGTCCCGTCCTAGGCGGGAGTTGGAGCTGTTGTGACCCGTACCCGCCAATGTCCACGGGCCGCACGCGCAGCTTGGAGTCTTGTGATCGCAGCGGACCGCACGGCCGGCGTATGCGCGAGTCCTGCGCTGACCTCGTTCGCTGATGGGACACAGCGATGGCACCACGGCGGCAGGGCCGTGCATCTACGGATGAAAGTCAAGGAATCCGTGGGGGTGGCGAGCCCGGCGGCCGGGATGCTCGCTCGCTACGCCGCGGGTGAGGAGGCCGGTCGAGGTGGAGAGGGGCCGATCTGGGCTACCGTCCGAGCGGCTCGTGGTGTTCGCTGGACACAGTGATCGCATGGGCCTTAGAGGGCCGTGCATCTAGTCTGTGCGGGCTTGGTGCTGTACGCCGAGCGCAGCGAAGCCGAAGGCGAAGCAGCGCAGGCCGAAAGGTCTGCGAAGGCCGCCGTGAAGCGGCGTGCCGTGCTGGCTGCGGCGAAGCCAGCAGTCCAGCGAGCAAGGCCCGTAGGCCGTTGAGGCCGTGCAGTGCCGGGTCGATAAGAGAGCCGACCGTCAAGGAGGCTCGGTCACAGCGGGCATAGCCCGCGTGCTAACCAGGTCTGTAGACGCTCAGGCGACTTCCCGATGAAGGGGCTTAGCGCAACGCCCAGCGGTAGCACCTGTCCGGTTTGCCCCCGGCTATACCTCACAGCTGATCTGCGGAATCGCTCCGACGCGCCGCTTGACCTAGTGGACGGCGCGGGAGACGGTCATTTCTCGTCCCTAGCCCCGTTACGCAAAGCGTCTCGGCGAGCAAGCACAGTCGCGATCAACGCGACGACGTACAGGACCGCAGCGAGGGCTTGCAGCCATCCGGGGTTCGCGGCAAGCCGGATCGAAACAGCTCCGCCGAATGCAAGGACCGAGAACCAGTAGTAGGGGGACCTGATCTGCTCCCGAACCGAAGGGTTCCGGCGGCGCCTCGCGGGGTCGTTTGCGGCCTCCCATGACCCCCGAGCCAGATGCTCAATAAGTCTCTGATCCCAAGGCGCCTTTTTCGGAGCACTACCAACCATGACAAGGAATCTACTGTCTCAATCCACGCACCGTCACTTCGCTTATTTCGAAGGAAAGGAAGCCGAGGGCAAGAGCCGGATGGAGGCCCTCAGGCCCTAAGGGACTGCTTGCACGCTACTTCCACCAACTCCTAACACCACTCGATCGCACAACCACGAGGAGAACGGTCCCGATCAACGGGCGATTTCGGTGCCCTGCTTGACGTAGAAGTCGTCGTCCGGCAATTCGTATGCGTAGACTCAGCCTATGAGTCGGACACCCGAGGATGCCTACAGCGCGATAGGAAAGCTGCCGCAACCCGAGCCTGCTCGTGGCGGGAGGCAAAGAAGCAAACTCGGTGTGCGCCGCGGACTTATTGTCTTGCTCGCCGTCGTGTACTGGGCAATCGCTGTGACCAAGAACACAAGCGGCGGCTACGAGATCGCGGGCGTGGCGACTGCCTGGCTGTTCATCGAAGCAGCACGACCCTGGATGCACTCCAAGGGCCTACCCGAATGGACCGCAAGCGAGGCATACATCACAAGCTGGCGACGCTGGCGGCACTCAAAACACAGCGAAGGCTAAGCACCAAGAAAACCGCTAACACCGCAACTCACTTGACATAGGAGCAACGTGCTTTTCGGCTGCTTTTGAGCTGCCGGTAGCTGCCGTCGTTGGGGTTGGGGACGTAGCCCGCTCGTGACGGAGGCTACAGCGGGGTCGCTACGAATTCCGGGTGGGGTGTTGGGCTTGCTCGGCGCGTATGTGTATGGCCGACGCCGGGACGCCGAGCGCGTCGGCGATCTTGAAGACGGTTCCGAGGCTCGGATTACGCTCCCCGCGCTCGATGCCTCCGTAGTGCGAGCGGTCGATCCGGCACTTGAGCGCGAATGCCTCCTGGGAGATGCCGCGCTCCTCCCGTAGCTCGCGGATCGCGCGCCCGAAGGCGGCGTGGGCGGGGGAGCGCGGTCGCATCGCGGGAGAGCTTGTCCGCTCGACGTTCTATTGTCCACGGGATATAAACCGTGGGGTTTTATAAATCAGTGCCCCGGCGCAGCGCGAACTGCCCGGGGCGTGGCAAGGAAAGGAAGGACCTTCCCATGCAGGACGAGACTAGCCATAACCCAAGCGAAGAGGACGAGCGGGCACAGAAAGCGGTCCTCGGGCTGCTACTGCGGCCGAACGATCAGCGACCGTGGTCTGTGCAGGAGGTGGAAGGCGAGGTGGGGGAGACGATTGCCACGGCTGATGCGGTCGCTTCTTTGCATGCCGCAGGGTTGATCCATCGCTGCGGCGATTTCGTGTTCGCGAGTCGCGCTGCGCTGTGCATGGACCGTCTGTCGCTCTAGCCGGTGCTCAACACCGGCGACGCCGGGTCGTCGTAGCTCTTGACTGCGCGAGTCTCGCAAGGTCTGTCGGCGATCCGGCGTCTGCTTCGCCCGGCAGACGACGGTTGCGGACGTCTCAAATCGCCCGTCGTTATTGGGCTTATGGCCCGACTCCAAAATTGCTTGGCCGTTTTCGGCCGCTCACGGTCATTAAGGGTATGGAGTCTTATCCATATTCGAGCGGCGAGACGCTGTCGGGCCAGTCGCCCGAGCGCTACGTTGGGCGGCGGGAGCTGGCAGAGATCATGGGCGTGAGTTTGGCGACCGTCGATCGTATGGTCGGCGAGGGCATGCCTTCGGCGACGTGGGGGCGGCGTACACGGCGTTTCAGGCCGTCTGCGGCGATCTCCTGGGCCTCGGAGCGTCGGAGGGTGGCATGAGCATTGCCAAGCTTCCGTCGGGCCGCTGGCGGGCGCAGGTATACGACTCGGCAACCGGCAAGAACCTGAGCGTGTCCAAGATCATCGGTGGTCCCGGCACGTTCGCAACCAAGACCGAGGCCAAGCGAGCACGTGAGCAGGCACGCGGACGGCTTCGGGAGCCGCGCTCGCGTGAGGTGACGGTCGCCGCATTCTGGGAGCGCTGGACGACCGATCCACTGTTCGCCCGGCCGAAGGACTCCACGAACATCCACAACCGCGAGCGGACACGAGCCTTTGTCGAGCGCTACGGAGCCCGACGCATCGATCAAGTGGACGACGAGATCGTCGGCGAGTGGCTTGCGGGTGGCAAGCACAACGGCACTGTCCCGGCGCTGCGAGCGATGTTCAACGATGCGCCCTCGGCGAAGGCAGGACGGCTAGTCCGCCACAATCCGTTTGCCCGGCTAGGAATCTCGAAGGGTCCGGGCCGTCGTCACGAACAGCCGCCGAGCGAGGAGCAGGTCTGGAAGCTGGTTCGCTGCGCGCGCGAGCTGGCCAGTCCATCGTTTGCCGCATGGCTTCAGGTCGCCGCATTCACGTGCCTTCGTCCTGGCGAGCTGGATGCGCTGCGACGCACGAATGTCGATCTAGATCGCTCTCGCATCCTGGTTGTGGAGCAGTTCAGCGCCAAGACGCGCACGTTCACCCTGCCGAAGAATGGTCTGACGCGCGAGGCTCCGCTGACCGATCCGGCACGAGAGGCGATTATGGCTCTGCCGGTCGAAAGCGAGTTCTGCTTTGCGCCGATCCGAGGCGAGCACTGGACGGCGAGCGCTCGCGCCTACCACTGGAAGGCCGTCAAGGTTGCGGCTGGATGGGGTGGAAGCCTGTACCTGGCTACCCGCCACTTCGCGGGTTGGTACATGGTCAACGTCCTCGACGTGCCCTCCGAGGACGTGGCGATCGCGCTTGGCCACACCGATGGCGGCGAGCTGGTGCGTCGCCTGTACGGACACCGCGATCACGAGCGCGCTCTTGATCGCGTAACCGCTGCCTACGAACGCACGGCGAGCTTGACGCAGATGCGGCTGGTCTAGCCCCATTGATCATTAACTTTCGCTCTACATACGTTTTCTCGACACAAAAGGACCTCGGAACTCTTTGCCTTTGGCCCATACGCGCGAGTCGATCACGTGTGTTGTTCGATCTATATGATTCGGGTATGACAGCCCCCACCCAGGAGCAAGATGCGTCGAATGACACAAAGATTCCTCTCTTTCGTGCCCGTTCGAGAGCAAAGGAGCTAGTGGCGGAGCTCGCCGAGCTAAAAGGACGCGTCGATCATCTTGGGATGCTTTCCACTATCGAACTCGAAGAACGTACGTCGCGTCTTCAGTCTGAAGCTGACAACCTTTCTGCCGAGCTTGAGCGTCAACGCGCAGACGCTGCCGCAGAGATCGAGAAAGCCATTACTAAGGCACGCAAGAGCGTCGAAAAGGTAATCGAGGATCTTAGTGTCCAGGAGAAAGGGCTAGAGACACGAGTTGCAGAGCTTCAGCAGCAGGTTGTTGTCACAGAGGATATCGCGATACTTCAGGAAGTAGGCCTCTATGAGTATCGGCACCCGCTTAGTGACGCTGTGGCTTATCAGTCCCGACTGAAGATCCTCAAAGACCGTATAAAAGTCATGGCGATGAAAGATGGCGGCGCGGTGCTGGCCGCAACCGACTGGACTGTCAATGGGTCTGCCCCCAAGGGCCGTGCGATGGTGCGCGACTATTCCAAGCTTGTTCTTCGAGCCTATAACGCTGAAGCCGACAATCTCGTTCGGGCGCTCAAGCCGTACAAGCTCGACTCATCTGTTGATCGCTTGACAAAAATCGCGGTCACAATCTCTCGTCTCGGGAAGACGATGGATATCCGCATCTCCGATGCTTATCATCAGATTAGGGTTGAAGAGTTGGCGTTGACTGCTGATTACCTCCAAAAGCACGCAGAAGAAAAGGAACGTGAGCAGGCCGAGCGTGAGCACCTTAGGGAAGAGCGAAAGGTGCAAGAAGAACTTGCCCGCGAGCGTGCGCGTCTTGAGAAGGAGCATCAGCACTATGTCAACGCACTGGATCGGCTGCTCTCAAAGGGTGACGATCACGATGGAGTCGCGCGTTTGCGCGAGATGCTCGACCAGATCACGAAGAAGATCGAGGATGTCGACTACCGCGTCGCCAACGTGCGTGCTGGCTATGTCTACGTGATTTCCAATGTCGGTTCGTTTGGGGAGGGAATGATAAAGATCGGCCTTACGCGACGACTCGATCCAACCGAGCGAGTCAGGGAGCTGGGTGATGCATCCGTTCCGTTCCGGTATGACACGCATGCCCTCGTATTTTCAGACGATGCAGTCGGCTTGGAGGCCAAGATACATGCGAAGCTTGCTAGCCATCGGGTTAACTGGGTAAATAAGCGAAGAGAGTTCTTCTATATCACTCCAGCCGAAGCCAAGGAAGCCCTTCTCGACTTGGCAGGCGAGCTTGTGGAGTATGTTGAGGTTCCCGAGGCACTTGAGTACAGGCAAAGCCTCAACGAGGCCAGATTTGCGCGCGAGTCTGAGGGTGAACAGCCCGACGAGACGAAGTCGGTTTCAGGGGACGTCGTCGGCGAGCAAGATGGAATCGCGGGTGAGCCCGAAGTTGTGTGATTCGTGATGATCCTGCGCGCACGATGACGGTCTAAGTCAGCTTGCGCCAGGATCCTCGATCCCTGAGATAAGACGTTTGACCACTACGTAGTCGCCCGTTGCGAGGCAATCGATGGGCCGCACACCTTTGAGTGCGGAGTTCTGCTCGCCCAGCCACTTTGGTATGTGTTGCAGGCTCATCACATGGCCAAGCCGGTCGAGCAGTGACGCAAGCTCGGCTAGTCGCTCGATGTGTTCGCTTGGGTGATTCGAGCGCCGTGCAAGCCAGTCGGATACCTCACTTGCTGTTGTGCCCGTCGCGCCGGCGATATCGTTGGGCAGGAGTTGGCTGTCATTGAGAGCGTCGAGAACGCCTAGAACCAACGCGGTGTCTGGGCCGGCCATCGTCGCATCTTATTGTCTGCGTCCTTGTCTCTGGCTTAGGTCGGCGCGAGTGGTAGCTACCAGCACTAGACTCGCCGCAATCGTGTCCAACAAGCGCGACATCAAGCAATTCAGGCAGGCTTGCCGAGAGGTTGGCTTGACCGCCAGTGAGCGCTACGAAGCGAGCGACGCCCTTCATGGCGAGAAGGCATCCGGCGATATCCAAACTGACATGACCTATGGCGAATTGGTGGTTTGGCTGCGACAATGGAAGGACCGATGGCGACTGTCGTAGCCCTAGATGCCTCACCCGAGAACGTGCTGCGCTCGATGCGTGGGTCGATAGTCGACGCGCGTATCGCCTACCCGGATGTGCTCCATGTTGAAGTTCGCGACTCGCGCGGTGATCTCTGGCGTCTGGCCACGCAAGATGCTGAGTGGTCGCCGGCTGACCCAGACCAGCTGGTCGGGCGCTTGATCGATGACGTCGCCATTGACGAGGAGACAGGAGAGCTGCGTTGCATGCTCTCCGATGGCTCAGTGCTCGATATAAGGCCTGCCGCGATTGAAGCGGAGGACGATCCACCGAACTGGGAGCTGGTCAGTCCCGCCGGGATCGTCCTTGAGTTCGGTCCTGGATTCCGCTGGCAGATCAGCGGCGCCGACGTGCCCGCTTCGTCGCGTCGCTGAGGCCGCGAAGCAGTCTTCTTCAATCGGTCGTCATAGGCAGGTCAGCCTACGGCAAGCTTCATTCAAGCTTTGGTTGTCGTAGTCGCGATGAAACGCTGGGCGTGGCGATGCGCTCAGGAACCTCGGATGCGCTACGCGGGCTATATTGCCGTTTTGCTCGATTTTTGGCAACAAGGCTGCTAGCCTTTGCGATATGGCGATTGTGGACCGCAAGCAACAGCTTTTTGAAAACGTCGCACGGCTTCGGCGCGTTGGGCGTCTCGTGTCTGACAACGAAGACCTGTTCGCCGTCCGCCTGGGACTTGAACAGGAGCTGGGGGAGACCATCTCACGACGACTCGCCGCAAAGCTACTCGGCGTTAGTCACACCGCTCTGGAACGATGGATCGAGAGTGGCGACGTGCCGCTGGTGTTCACTGCGGCAGGACGTCAGGAGGTGCCGGTTGCGGCGCTGCTCGACCTCTACGAAGCCGTCCGCTCCAGCGAGACTGATGGGACCGTTCGCCACCCGCTTGCCGCTGCGTTGAGAAGCAGACAGTACGCCGCTGAGCGGCTAAGCGTGGATTGGTCGAACGATGGGAAGGGCAGTTCTTATGACCGCACGCATCTGCGCGGCCTTGCATATCACCGGGCCGTGGCGGGGAGGTTGCGCAAGCAAACTGTCGCCGACGCCAAGTACGTCCTTTATCGCTGGCGTGAGCAGGGCCGAATCAACCCGGTCTACGCCGAGAGATGGGATCGTGTCCTAGCCATGCCACTGACGAGTATCCGCGACGCGATCACGGCAGCCGGCGCCGACGCGGACGACCTGCGCCAGAACTCTCCATTCGCGGGAGCGCTCACCGAGCCAGAGCGCCGGCGCGTCCTTGCCGAGGTCGGCTGAGTGCAGTCGCAGGAGTTCGAGCACGTGCTTGCCGCAGCGGCCGAGGTCACCGGCGAGGAGGAGTTCGTGGTGATCGGAAGCCAGGCGATACTCGGAAGCATCGCGGCGCCGCCATCCGCGCTGCTCGTCTCGATGGAGGTTGACATCTACCCCAGGCACGCACCAGAGGCCGCCATCCAGATTGACGGCTCCTTGGGCGACGGCTCACCGTTTCACAACAGCTTTGGCTATTACGCTCACGGTGTGGGTCCGGTGACCGCGATGGCCCCGTCGGGCTGGCAAGCCCGGCTGGTTCGACGCGAGATCCCACGGCGCGTAGCCGGCAAACACACGGCAGTCGCCTGGTGTCTGGAGATTCACGATCTCGTGCTGTCGAAGTGCGCGGCCGGCCGCGAGCGCGATTGGGAGTATGCGAGGGAAGCAATCGATGCGGGTCTGGTCGATATCGAGCTTCTACTCGCGCGTATCGTCGACCTGCCCGTCAGCGCGCGAGAACGCGATCATGTGGAGAAAATGCTCCGAGGCATTACCGCCTGACAAAGTGCACGAAGGCCGTACCGCCACGAAACCGCTCACGCCGCCACAAATCCCGCTCAACCGCGCGGTTTCAACGCCTGTCTCCCCTTTCGCGGTTCGCAGTGGGAGGCCGCGTGGAGCCGCCGGGACCTCGAAATCGCCTGCTGGGATTGGGGTTCAGGGCCGTGAGGACGACGGGACGGCTTCCCGTCGTCTGGTCGTCTTGGGCGGGGACACTCCATCCGGCGGCTGTTGCCGAGTTGGTCTACTGCGCGACGAGTCCAAGAACGCTGGCGGCGATACTCAAACGGGGGAGAAGAGCCAGGTTCCTTCGAGGTTTATCGAGCCGGACGCCGACGGCCTGCGTGACCAGCCGCATGCCTGCGCGTATGGTGCTTAGTTACGCAATTTGTCCGCGCGTGCTTCCCGCGCTTGGCCTTGCCGATGGTCTTCGTGCATGTGATGGCTTTGATCGTCCGTCCGCCTATGCCGAACATTGCGATCTTGAGCGGCGAGAGCGGATCGGTGCTGCGCACGCTCAACGTCGCTGAACGTTGCTTATTTGCCGAGGGTGCGAAGCGCACGCCGATCGAGCATGATTCACGCACGAGCAGGGTGGTGAACGAGCAGTCATCGGACGAGAGCAGGAAGTCGTCAGGGTCCGCGCCCGTCATCTGGACTCGCTGAATATTCAGACCGCTGTGACCGGTGTTCGTGACAACGACAGTCTAGGGGCACTGAGTGTGCCAATTGACTGAGCGGCGAATGACAGGCTCCCCGCGTTCGCGGTCGTGGTTCCTGTTTCCACTGGAGGCGATGGGACTGTTTCCACCGGTGGGACGGAGGGCAAGCCGGCAACCTGTTCGGCGGTGAGTGCTTCGTCGTATAGCTGGATACGCGCTACGGCTCCCGCTGAGTCTCTCCTGAAGGTCCCCCACTTTCGTTGTCGCGGAAGAAGCGAAGCGTGTTGTTGGCATCGATTACGGCAGCGTGGGTCGATGAGTCGTCATACGAGAACTGCTTGGTCCCGTCAACATAGCCGGTCACCGTCCCCGCACTGTCACGAGTAAGAACAACTAGTAGAGTATTCTTCGGCTTTGATCGTCGCGGTTGTGCCTTTGGCGTATGGGTAGAGTTCGAGGGTGCCTTGGTGTGAATAGAGGCCCAGGTCGCTCGTGCCGTTCTGGAAGTCCACGATGCGCTGCCACTGGCGGTCGGTGATCTGCGCGAATCTGAACAGCACGCCAAGCGTGTAGTTGTCGTTGGGAATCACCCGGTGGTTGGCGCCAGTTGCACACCGTTTTCGGCCGGGAATGTGAGCACGGTCAGCGATGAACCGTTGACGGACTCGGTAGCAAACGAGTTTGTGCCAGACCCGAGAGTTGTCAGGGCGGGAGGCGCTCCGAGTGAGCTGGCGAGGGTATTCTGAAACTGGTAGTCGGCTCGCAATGTGGCGCTAGCCGAGGCGGCTGCGGTCGTCCAACCCGTCACGCTCATCGCAAGCGCGATAGAGCACGTTGCTAGATTGATTCGACGACGTTGACCCACGAAGATCCCCATGACATACCCCTCTCGCTCGTGCGAACGGACTCCACGCCGCTCGCGATACCAACCCTGTACGGAACAGAGTCAGACTACTGAAGTTGCGCTGACCTATGGAGTAATAGCTCTGGCGTCTTGCTTGTTGCGTTTACGCAGCACCTACCCGACGCTTGCCGCGTACCGCAGGCCTGCCAGGAGCTTGGCTTGACTGCCAGTGAGCGTTACGAAGCGAGTGACGCTTTGCATGGCGAGAAGGTATCTGGCGATGTCCAAGCTGACATGACCTATGGCGAATTGGTGGTTTGGCTGGACAATGGAAGGACCGATGGTGACCGTCGTAGCTCTAGATGCCTCACCCGCGAATGTGTTGCGCTCAATGCGCGGACCGATTGTCGACGCGCGTATCGCCTATCCGGACGTGCTCCACGTTGATGTTCGCGACTCGCACGGTGATCTCTGGCGTCTGGCCACGCAAGATGCTGAATGGTCGCCATCCGATCCGGGTCAGCTAGTTGGGCGCTTGATCGATGACGTCGCCATTGACGGTGAGACAGGAGAGCTGCGTTGCATGCTCTCCGATGGTTCAGTGCTCGACGTGAGGCCTGCCGCCGTTGAACCCGAGGACGATCCACCCAATTGGGAGCTGGTGAGTCCCGCTGGGATAGTCCTCGAGTTCGGTCCTGGACTCCGCTGGCAGATCAGCAGTGCTGATGTGCCAGCCTCGTCGCGTCGCTGAGACAGCGAAGTAGCCGGTTCAATCGGTCGTCTTAGGACTGCGGAGCGGAACGGACGCCTGACCGCCCACGAAACCGCCCACGCCCGCTCGAATCCCGCTCAACCAAGCCCTCCAACACCTGTCTCCCCGATTGAAGTGTGGTTGGATGCTGGCGGGGACTGGGGGCCCCTAGGACTCTATATTTGGCTTTGATGCTGGGGTTTCGTGGTGCCCAAGGTTGTTGACGCCAAGAACCTCTTGAAGGTTCGATCTTCGGCCGACCGCCCATAGACCGCCCACGGGGGACGAGTTTGACCGCCCACGGATGATCGCTTCGAGTTCGCGATGAAGTCTGGGGGCCCCTGATACTTCGCAGGTTCGGGAATAGTCGCGAATGCGGGCAAAGCCGCGAACACGGCTGGCATCGCGAGGGACGCTGTTCGCGGGTATTAGGGATGTTCGTGGGGCTTGACCGCAGGCAGATCGCAGAAAGGGACCTGAAGCATGGCGGGTAGGGCATACCCACGTTCGAACGTGGGCCCCGAGCCGTGCCCGTCGCGCAGATCGATCACCCGTCCGC
Source organism: uncultured Solirubrobacterales bacterium (assembly GCA_963746645.1). Classification (GTDB taxonomy): domain Bacteria; phylum Actinomycetota; class Thermoleophilia; order Solirubrobacterales; family Solirubrobacteraceae; genus Palsa-744. Next base: position 670,723 of record CAVVBQ010000005.1, on the reverse strand, counting down.
AGCAGCGTCTACCGTTTGCCAGCTAACAAGCTCGGGAGACGTCATGGCGGATGATTCGCTGCCGTACCTCAATGCTTCAAGCAACATCAGGAAGGTCCTGCAGAAGATCAAGGAGGCCGAGACGCCTCCACGGTTCAGTCAGGATTATCTCGCAACCACCCTGCAGATGCCAGGTGGCTCAGCCAAGCCAGCGATTCCCTTCTTGAAGCGGATCGGATTTCTCGCTACGGACGGAACGCCAACCGAGCTTTACAAGCGCTTCCGTGGGGCTGATGGCGGCGTAGCTGCAGCGGAGGCCCTCCGGATCGGGTACAAGCCGATCTATCGGATCAACGAGTACGCGCATGACGCGACCGAGACAAAGCTCAAGGACATGATCGTCCAAGCGACTGGTGCCGAGAAGGAATCCGCTCGCGTTGGCGCCATCGCATCCTCATTTAAGGCGCTGAAGTTTTTCGCGGACTTTTCGACGAGTTCTGGTCGCTCCGGCGACGAGTCAAGAACGGACGCGGCCTTAGAGGCGTCCGATGGGATGGTTGTCGGAGCGCCTGTGGCTGGCTTTCAACTTGGCTACACGATCAACCTGCATCTCCCAGCCACTGCGGACATTGCGGTGTTTGACGCGATATTCCGCAGTTTGAAGGAGCACCTCATCCAATGACTTCAAGTATCACCGATACGGTCAAGCTGTTCGGAATGACCAACCAGATGATCGAGCACAGCCTTGACCGGATTGAGCGTGACTTCGCGATCGATCTTGAACGAGACAGCGGCCACGCCGACGACATCGACGAGGCGTATTACCCGCAGATAGAAGCCTCGATCCGTGCCGAGGCGGCGATTATGGCGCCTCACTACGAGGTCTTTTACTCGCTTGAGAAGGTGATCAGGCGCACCGTAGCGGACCAGATGATCGATGCCCACGGCAATGGTTGGTGGGAGGGTAAGGTGCCCGCAGATCTCGTTATCGCTGCGAAGAAAAGACAGGAAACGGAGGCCAAGAAGGGGTTCACTGCACGCTCTGCCGACCCCCTTGATTTCCTCACATTTGGCGAGCTCGGTGAGATTATCAAGGCGAACTGGGACGACTTCGGCGCTGTTTTCACGACGAAGGCCGCAGTCGAGAGGGTGCTTGCCGATCTCAACACTCTGCGCGGCCCCATTGCACACTGCAGTCCGCTCGCAGAGGATGAGGTCGTCAGGCTCCGTCTTGCTGTCCGCGATTGGTTCCGCTTGGGCGAGTAGTCGAGAACTCACGACTACGTGCAGTTATTATCGTTGATCGACGTGTGGACTTATCTTGGGTACGCTGGCCACAATCCACAGCTATTTCGTGCTCGCCGCTAGCTCTTGGAGTTTCGGTGACGTGCTTGGCATCGCCGGTCTACTGCTCACAGTTATCGTCGCACTTATTATTTATCGTCGGCAGCGAAGAACTAAGTACATCGAGTGGATTGTATTCAGCGACGAGCCGCTCGTTACCTCGGACAAGCACATGTCAGGTATTGAGATATTGCACGAAGGGCGTCGCCTTGCGAGCCCCCAGTTTGTGAGTCTCACGATTTACAATCTGAGCCGCGAAGCAATTAGGCACGAGGACTTCGAGACGCCTGTTACGGTCAATGTTCCAAAAGGAACGGTAGTGAGTGTGTCTACAACCACGAACTCTGAAGAGTTTGCAGCACAAGCAGAGATTTGTGATGATCACACAGTTATTCTGAAGCCGCTACTTCTAAATTACTTCGACAAGGTGACGCTCTCACTCCTGGTCGACGGTAGTACGGACGGTTTGGATCTGCGCAGTCGGATTGTTGGACAGACGCAGCGTGCGCATCGTCTCCAGCTGGCGTCTCCGGAGGATGAGTCATCGTGGCAGTCGAGGTTGTGGCGGCGAGTACCAACTCCCGCAAGGGTCGCTATGGCTTCGTTCGTCGTCGTTCTATGGACCATAAACGCCGTTGCTCTGGTGGTTAGATTGATATAGGCGAATACGTGTACGGCGTCCTCCGTTCTCCGCAACTAACCCATCGTCTCGTAAACCCGTACTGAAAGGCCCCGGAGAGCTTTAGCGCTCTTCGAGCGTCCGATAAGTGAGGTGGATTGCCGCGAGGAAGGTGTGGAATATCCACTCCCTGAATGCTGGACTGTAGTCCTCCTGTTGAAGCTTGTTGTTGTGGCGTATCCCAAAGTTGTTGGCGATGTTGAACAGCGACGCCTCGTCTTTGTTAGATAGTGCCAGCTCCAATCGTCCATCGGATCGCAGTTGCTCTAGTACACCCGCGAGCTGCACCAGCGCAAGGCGTTGCTCCTCGGCGCTTGCGCCCCGCTCACGGAATCGGCGAGTGGCGTCAACAACACGGTCACGAGCATCGTCAGCGATCTGGGTGTCCGGCAGGGTCCTCTCGATCAGCTCTTCAAGCGCGGGATCGTCACGCTCGACGATCTGCCCATTCGCGCGTATCGCCAAAGGTGGGTCGAGCAGGTCGAGAATCGGCGCGAGCAATTGGCGGAATCGAGCCTGTCCTGCAGCCCGGTCGAAGTGGCCCTCCCAGCCCTGATCATCCATTGCGGGCATCGACGCGACATCGCGATGCCAGAGTTCCAGATAGGTGAGTATGAGCTCCTGGTGAGCGAGCCATTCGCCCAGATCCTTTCGGACGGCCATGAAGTTGGGGTTGCGCAGGTCCTCCCACAGCCCCGCCATGCCGATGTTCATCATCAGCCACCGTTCGGGATCGCCGATGCGGGCAGCCTCAAAAGGCGTGGTAGACGTGGCGGGGCCGAGTCGTTCCCCATGGCAGAACGCCTCGACATTCAAGTCCTCGGAGTTCGCTTGTGCAAGAGCCTTGAACGCGAGTCGCACGAACGCCTCATCGCTGAGGGGGCGGGGCGTATCGAGACGACCGTGATGCGCGGGTCTCTGCGGCTGTGGGTCTGGCAGCTGAGTCTGTGGTTCGGGTGTGGTCGGCTTCATTTGTCTAAGCGGGGGCTGCTCGGGCTGAGGGGTCAACGGCGAGACGGGCCTCGGCGCCGGAGCGGCGCCGAACCTATCCTCGGCGTCAGGGTTTACGTCTTGCTCTGCTGGTGACGGCGGGCCATAGCGAAGCGTCGCTTGGACATCCAGAAACTCACCGACGGTGCCGGCGCCCGTGACGTAGCGCAGCTCGCGCCCCACGCTTCGCGTCCAATGCCCGTTGGCCTCGCCATTTCCTCCGGCGAACGGCCAGCCTTCCCCGATCACTAGCTGCGCCACCAACACCGCCTCCCTGCCGGTAAGCCCCAGCGCTGGGAGATCCTGGTCAGTAACGGTCGGCTCGGGCTCCTTCCCGTGGTAGAGGTCCACTCCTAGGCGAATCACCATCATGAATCCGTCGAGCAGACTGGCGGCCTCAGGCACTCCCTGCAGTCCGCGAACCGTCAAGTGGGCCGGGCTCGGGATGCGGCCTCCGCCCAGCGACGGCGGCATCTGCTGCAGCTCGCTCACCAAGTCAATGTCCAGGCCGTCTCGATCCAGTTCTCGTTGTAGCGGCTCGATGTGGGGCCAATCCGCATCTCGTGCGAACGCCCGGAAGATCGCCCGTAGCGTCGACAGATGCGCTGCCGCCCACGCCGATGCCTCGACAACGTTGCGACGGTAGTTCTCGGGGCTGGGGTAGAAGCTCACGCCAGGATTGTGAAACACGCCCCGGGCGTCCACAAACCGGCGCGTCGATTGTCCCATCTTGCTCAGTGCATGAAACCGCTAGAACACAGTTTTCGCATAGCGTTTGCCGGGCCGTGCATCTAGTCTGTGCGCGCTTTCGGGGGCGTTGAGGGGGTGACTGCGCTGTTCTCAGCACGGGCGCGGTTCGAGGCGACTTTGGGAGGAGCGCAGGGTTCGGGGCCGTCTCGGCCTCGGCCCCGAACCTGAGTTTGAGGGGCGGGCGAACTATCGGCCGGGGCGCGGGCCACGCGAAGGTGGACAAGGCCCTCTGGAACCTATGGGCACGCCCCGCAAATCCATCCGGACACCAGGTAGGAGCACCAGGGCGCCCGAGTGGTTTCACCGCGCACGCCGTGTGTCTCTGGCCCCTTGGCGCTCGGGCGTGTCGCTTCAGACTCCATGTGCCGGTATTCCTCTACCGTGCTCCGCGAAGCGAGACCCCTAGTAGCGCTTCAGTCTTGCGCACTACGGAGGCGCCGCCGAGTAGTGGCGTCTGGGGGCGTCCGAGGATTGTGAGTTGCATCGGTTCGCACTCCGAAACAGTGCCGTTCGCTCGCGCCGACTCGCTCGCCTTTGCGAGCGCTGGGTCGCTTCGCGTGGCGCGGAAGGTAAACGTTACGAATGAGCCTTCGGCCGGAATCTCCGGGCAGGAGATCGCAGCGGGTTGTACGGTCCCCAGAGCGTCGATGAACCTCGTGATCTTTGCGATGGTAGCCAGGTTGGTTACCGCGACCGACAGGGACGGGGGCACTTTGGGTCGGGTCACCGCGACTTCCAGCACCGCTGCCTCCGCGGGGATTCGCTCGCTGGCGGGGCGGGGTAGGACCCACATGTCCGCAGCCTCGGCGAGCACTCCGGTTGAGCTGTGGCCCAGCGCCACGAACACCACTGACAAGACTCGTGCGTCGAGCACCGACGGGACCGGAGGCCGGCTGAACCGCAGCGACCATGAAGTCATACGGCCATTGCGGCCGCCGCTACCCGAGCTTTCCAACCGCGACCCTGACGGTGGGTGGGCTTGGACGAACGCCAGCACCTTCTGCACTGGGTCGGGAACCACCCACCAGGAGTGCCGCTCGACCACGTCGGGGCTTGCGATCACCGATTGTGGCGCGTTCAGCGCCGAGCCGCCTCCGCGCGGCTTGCTATCAACGCTCTTGGCTTCAACTGGCAGCATCAGGCGGCCCAGTTGCAGGCCCGCATCGCGCTTCGCGGCGCGCTTGCTAGCGGTCACGCCTGCGCTTGCGGGAGAGCTGGGCGCAGGCGTGCGCGCCGTCAGCGCCAGCGCCGCGCCCGCAGCGAGGAGCGTCGCGAGACTCGACAGGCCGAGCAGTCGCAGCGATGTCTTTCGCCAGAGCACCACTTCAACGCTAGCGCTCGCGTCTTGCGGTGGTCCCCAACCTCAGGCCGGTTCAGGATCATCCGACCGTTGCACACTCGCTCTATTTGCCTGCACAGCCGTGTGGTGGAGAGACCTTCCTTCGGCGTTCTCAATCGTGCTCAGGGGGCGGCTAGAACAGCACGATCCCAGCGTCGGGTTTGTGGTCGTCCATGCTTGCAAGTCGCATCCGCGCGGACAGCAGCTCGGCTGCGCGACGCACGGCACACGCGCTGCCCTCGAAGTCGATGTCCTTGCTGGCGATTGGTCCGAGAGAGTCCATCTCGTTTGAGCGCTCCTCGAGGAAGCGTGTCTGGAACGTCAAGGCCTAGCTGCCGATGAGCACGAGCAAACGGTCCCGGAACTTGGACGAAAAGACAAACTCCCAGGGAACAACGGCGCACTTGAGGCACGCGTTGGGTCGACATCATGGGGACGCGCGAAGGCGTCTAGGCTCAATGATGAGTGGCTAGGAGCACAAGGCGGACTTCGATAGGGAATGCTGGATAACTGGCGCTGCCCATTATCCAGTATTACCCGGGCTCACGATTAGCCGAATTCATTCGATCTACGTGTATTTCTGCTGTGGGTTCGTGTAGACTGCCGCGCGCCGGCGGACGGGATCGGCACTAGAAGTCCGTTGAGCACAACTTCATGGGAGGAATCGGGCATGCGGATATGGTCGTCGATGGTGTGCGCCTTCAGGCGTTCTATAGGGGCCTCGTTCGACCGTGGTCCGCTCCCGATCCTTGTGCGCGGGCTTCGCGGAATGACAAGCTCTTACGTTAGCCTTTGCGCGGTCGCCGTGGCGGTTGCTGGTCTGTCGCTTGTGATGTTGCCTGCTAGTGCCTCGGCGGAACCTCTGTGCACAGACTCGTGGACGGGTGCGGCGGAAGGCAGTTGGCAGACGGCGTCGAACTGGTCTAAAGAAGAAGTGCCGGGCTCGAGTGATGTCGTTTGTATTGGCTCTGGGAAGACCGTCCAGGTCACGGGCGGGAGCAACCAGGCCTCTTCGGTGCAGGGCGAAGGCACGCTCGCGGTCTCGGGTGGTTCGCTGGAACTCGTGGACGCTCTTGAAACCTCAGGTATCGCTGGCCTGGGGATCGGCGGCGGCACACTGAGCATAGCTGGGACCTTCGGGGTCTCTAGCTCCTTCTCTATCGGCGGGACACCAACCATTACCGGCTCGGGCAAGTTGGTGGTCGACTCCACTGTGTCCGGTTCGATTGGTACGGGTACCAGTTGCACGGTGCATCCGACGTTGAGTGGTGTGACGTTTGTGAATGAAGGTTCGTTGACGTTCGGGGAAAGCGCTGATGTTGGTGCCGGTGCGATTGTGTTGGAGGAAGGCGCCGAGTTTGAAAACAAGGGCACTTTCAACGACCAGTCCTATGACAGTGGCTGTGGTTATGGTGTCGGCGGTAGCTACTATTCGTTCTATAGCGGCGGTGGTACAACAAGCATTGTGAATACCGGTACCTTCAATGGGTACGCTGGCTCAACTGTACTGAAAATAGCTGTCCCGTTCGATAGCCAGGGAACGGTCAATGCGCAAAGTGGAGTGTTGCAGCTCAGCGCCGGTGGGTCTGGTTCAAGCGGTACGTGGAGTTCGGCCAGCGAAGCGGCGCTGCAGTTCACGGGAGGCTCGTTCTCGCTAAGCGGCGACACGCTGGTTGGTCCGGGCGAAGTCGGGTTCGCCGGTGCAACTGTAAGCGCGAGCAGCGTAGGAACGGGCAGTGCCGCGGACGTTAGTGTGAGTGGCGGCTCGTTGACTATCCCTGAAAGCGCGACGATGTCTGACACGACAGGTACGTTCTCGATCACTGGGACCCCCACGATCAGCGGTCTTGGCCGACTTGTGCTCGGGTCGTCCGTCACTGGTTCGATTGGTAGGGGTACCAGTTGCACGGTGCATCCGACGTTGAGTGGTGTGACGTTTGTGAATGAAGGTTCGTTGACGTTCGGGGAAAGCGCTGATGTTGGTGCCGGTGCGATTGTGTTGGAGGAAGGCGCCGAGTTTGAAAACAAGGGCACTTTTAATAATCAATCCTATGACAGCGGCTGTGGGTATGGTGTCGGCGGAAATTATTACTCTTTCTATAGTGGTGGTGGTACAACAAGCATCGTCAATAGGGGCACATTCAATGGGTACGCCGGTTCGAGTTTGTTGAAAGTAGCTGTGCCATTTGACAATCAAGGCACGGTAACCGGACAGAGCGGTGCGTTGCAGCTCGCTGCCGGTGGCTCTGGTTCGAGTGGTACCTGGAGCGCCGCTAGTGGGGCAGCACTGCAACTCACAGGGGGATCCTTCTCGCTGAGCGAAGACACGCTGGCTGGTCCGGGCGAAGTTGATTTCGCCGGGGCTACCGTGAGTGCGAGCGGCGTAGGGACGGGCGGCGCTGCGGATGTCAGTGTGAGCGGTGGTTCGCTGACGATCCCCGAAGGCGCGATGATGTCAGCGACGACGGGGACGTTCTCAATCACCGGGACGCCGACGATCAATGGTCCTGGCCGACTAGTGCTCGGCTCTTCGGTGTCGGGATCGATCGGAACGAGTAGCGGTTGCTCTGTCCATCCCACGTTGAGCAGCGTAACGCTCGTAAATGAAGGCACGCTGACGTTTGGGCCCACTACCGATGTTGGCGCCGGCGCGATCGTGATGCAGGAAGGCGCACGCTTTGAAAACAAGGGCACCTTCAACGACAACTCTTATGACAGCGGTTGCGGCTACGGCGTGGGCGGAAGCTCCTACACGTTCTATAACACCGGCGGTGCCACGCCAAGCATCACAAACACAGGCACGTTCGTCGGTGGCGCCGGCAGCGGTCTCCTTGTCGTGGCGGTGCCATTCAGCAACGAAGGCACTGTCGAAGCGAATACTGGAACCCTCGAGTTCGCTGCCGGAGGCGTCACAGAACGAGTAGCAACCGGACTGTGGGCGGTCAACAGCGGCGCAGCGCTCGTCCTAAGCGCCGGCACCTTCCTGGTGAGCGAAGAAGCGAACCTGTCAGCGGTGACGATCACAGGCGCGACCGTGGAACGGGTGCCGGTTTCCGGGCCACCACACGGACGCCTGCTCCCCTACCCATACGCGTCAAGTACGATCACACTGGAGGGGGAAGGCAAAAGCGTTGGGACTGGTTTCTCTAGCGCGAGCATCGAACTTACCCCGGCCGGCTCGGAAGAATGGAAAACGCTATGCGGTCCGCTGACACCGAGCTTGGTCGACGAATTCAGCTGCTCGTGGGATACGGCATCCGGGTTCTATCCCGACGGGCTCTATAAGGCTCGCGCACAGTTGAGCGACGCCTCTGAACCACCCAATACAGGGTCTACGCCAAGCATCACGGTCCTGGTGGACAACACCCTGCCCACCGGATCCGTCACTCCGCCGACCTATATCGGCGGTGCCAGTGCCACGGTTGGTGGCACTGCGAAAGACAGTGGCTCGAGCGTGCAGTCGTGGCAGCTGCAAATCGCTCCAGAAGGGAGCTCTGAATGGACGAACGCCTGTCCCGCCCAAACCAATCCAAGCAGCGGCGAAACCTACCAGTGCTCGGTAAACACAACCGGACTCACAGAAGGCGCCCACATCCTCCGCGCGATCGTCACTGACAAGGCAGGCAACGAATACACAACCGCCAGCCAAAGCACCATAGTCGACAACACCCTCCCCACGGTCTCGCTCGACGAAGTCTCCGAAGGGCTATACGTCAAAGGCACCATCAGCCTGAAAGGCACCGCAAGCGACTCGATCTCAGGAATCGCGAGCTGGACTCCCGAAATCGCCGCGGAAGGCTCGACATCCTGGACGGATGCCTGTGCTCCACAGACAACCCCAATCTCGGGCTCGAGCTACGGCTGCAGCCTGAACACCACGGGCTACAGCGAGGGGAAATATCAGATTCGCGCCCGCGCCGAAAACAAAGCCACAGACACCCACACCACCTCCGCACAGACCGTCACGATCGACAACACGCCACCCACAGGTAGCCTGGACGCACTCGAACGCACGACCAAAGGCACCATCACAGTCAAGGGGCCCGCAAGCGACCCAGAGGCCGGCGTCGCGACATGGCAGCTTGAAATCAGATCGACGGCCAGCAGCGAATGGCACAGCGCCTGTCTGACCCAAAGCGTCCCGATCGAAGGCGACGAATACGGCTGCTCACTCGACACGACAAGCCTGACCGACGGCTCCTACCAACTGCACGCGGTCATCACGGACAACGCTGGCAACGTCTACACCACACGACCGGTCGCCACCCATGTCCACAACGGCGAAGAAGTCGAAGGCCCTGATCCCAGCTGCACCGATACTTGGACCGGCGAAGCTGGAGACGGCTACTGGCAGACGGCCGGCAACTGGTCGACGAGCGGCGTACCGACCAGCAGCGACCGCGTGTGTATCCCCTCCGGATCGAGCGCCACGATCACATCCACTGCCCAGGTTGGGTCGATCACAGGCGAAGGGAGCCTGACTGTCGCCGCCAGCTCTCTGGAAATAGCCGACGGGTCGACCGTATCGGAAATAGGCTCGCTGACTCTCGAGAGCTCAACTCTTTCCGGCTCAACCACATTGAACGTATTCGGAGCGCTGTCTACAAGCGGGACCTCGACTATCAGCGGCTCTGGCGAAGTGGTAGTCGAGTCTGGCGCGACCGGTTCGCTGGACAGCTCCGAATGCTCACTATTGACCATGGACGGCACGATCCTTTCAAACGAGGGAACCGTGACATCGGGCGCGAGTGGCGGTCAAAGTGGACAAGTAAATATGGCAAATGGAGCGCAACTACAAAACGCCGGCACTTTCAATGTAGATGCATATACAGCTGGTTGCGTGCCGGGCTATGACACTGCCGCCATCGCGGACGACGGCGGCACCTCTCCGCTCATCACGAATACAGGCACGCTCGACATAAATGTCGGTAGCGGGAACGCCGCCAGTGTCAGCGTGCCGTTGGACAACACGGGAACGATAGACGTCGAAAGCGGGGCACTCGCACCGATAGGCGGCGACTCGGTTGGTGCTGGTACCTGGACCACTTCTGGAGGTGGTGTCGTTAGCATTTCGAATGGGTCGTATTCGTTGACTGGTGCAGATGCTTCGGGTGCTGCGTTTTTGGTGAATGGCGGGACCTTGAGTGTGCCTAGTGGAACCTCGACTGTGGGTACGCTGACTCTTGATTACGGTGGGCTGACGGTGGATGGGGCGTTGGACGTGGATACGTCCTTTGAAGGGGTCGGGTTTGATCGTCCTACTATCGATGGCTCGGGTAGCCTGGTCATCGAGCCTGAAGCGACGGGCGTGATTGACAAATCGGCTTGTGGTAGCGGCGGCGGCGACTTTTTCCTCAGCGACGTCGCTTTGGTCAACCAGGGGACCCTTACATTGGGAACCGCGGGCGGTACTCCCGGTGGAGATATCGTTATGTCTAATGGCGCGAAATTGGAGAACAGTGGAACGTTCAACGCGGATGGTTGGAGCAATAACGTTGGTCCGTGTAACCAGAATGGATATTCGATAGCTGGCGGTGGCGGAGCCACATCGACCGTCACTAACACCGGCACTTTCAACACGGATGCCGGTAGCGGGAACACTGTCGAGATCGGCGTCCCGTTCGAAAATGAAGGAACGGTCAGCGTGAAAAGCGGCGCATTCGCACCGATAGGCGGCGACTCGGTTGGTGCTGGTACCTGGACCACTTCTGGAGGTGGTGTCGTTAGCATTTCGAGTGGGTCGTATTCGTTGACTGGTGCAGATGGTGCAGGAGCAAAATTTGTTGTTAGCGGAGGTACTCTTGAAACCTCGAGCGGCACCTCGACAGTTGGTTCCCTATCATTGGTCAACGGTACCGCAAGTATCGCTGCGAATCTCCACATCATGTCGTCGCTCGTGACCGAAGGAACCTCTACTGTCAGCGGCTCTGGGAAACTAGTAGTGGAGTCAGCCGCGACAGGATCGCTCGATAGCTCGGCATGTTCGCTGCTCACAGTAAGCGGCACCAGCCTTGAGAATGACGGCACCACGACGGTCGGAGTCAGTGGTGGCCAAAGTGGTCAGATAAACATGGAGAACGGAGCGCAGCTAAGAAACGTGGGAACTCTTGACGCCGATGCGTACACAAGTGGTTGTGTTCCCGGCTATGACACCGCTGCCATTGCGGATGCAGGGGGAACAACATCTACGGCTACGAATGCCGGCACGTTTAATGTCGACGTTGGCAGCGGCCACACGGTAAGCGTCAGTGTTCCTTTCAATAATGAAAGCGGGAGCGTAAATGTACAGACCGGAGCTCTGGAACTGCGCGATGGCGGCATAGCTGAAGAGGCAGCCGAAGGCTCCTGGGAAACCCAGGACGGAGAGGGGGCGGTGCTTACTGGCGGCACCTTCACGTTCGTCGATGGAATTGCCGCAGCTATACAGATCGAAGGTGCACATGTAGTGTGGGTCGCACGTGGGTTGAACGGTTCACTGGGTAGTCTGCCGCCATATGTCTCGGGCAGCGTAACAGTGTCCGGTAGCGGTGAAGGGGGCCTCGCGGGCCCATTTGAAAGCGCCTCTATAGAAGTCAAGCCAGAAGGGTCAGGTACATGGACCACGCTCTGCGGGCCCCTCACGCCCAGTCTGACGAGCACGTTTGAATGCTCGTGGAACACAACATCGGGTAGCTATGCCGACGGCTATTATGAACTGCGGGCGAAACTCACCAGTGGCTCCACACCACCGGAAAACGTCACGACGACGACGATGACTGTGATGGTCGATAATACGGTGCCGGTCGGTTCGATAGAAGCGCCGCCGTCGCATGGTGTGAGCGGTGTGCTGTCGGTTGCGGGTACCGCGACCGACAGTGGTTCCGAGGTTCTGTCGTGGCAACCGCAGATTGCGCCTGAAGGCTCATCCGAATGGGCTGACGTATGTCCGGCGCAAACGTCCCCGACAAGCGGCGACCAATACGGTTGCACGGTAAACACCAACGAACACACCAACGGGGCATACGAGCTGCGGGCAGTCATCACCGATCGTACCGGGAACACTTACACGACCTCGACAGCGACGCTGCACGTCGCCAATGAAGCGGTCACTGGAGAACTGGAAAACGTTCCGAGCACGATCAGGGGCACGGTAGACATCGAAGGCACTGCCAGCACCAAAAGCGCGACGGTCGAAAGCTGGGAACTCCAGGAGGAGGCCGCAGGTACGGGTTCGTGGGAAAGGGCCTGTCCGGTCCAGACGGTACCGGTCAGCGGTTCGACCTACCGGTGTGAAATGGAAACCGCCGGTCATGCTGATGGACCGTACGAACTGCGGGCCGTGGTCACGAACAGTGAAGGAGACACGTATGTCACCGGCTCGTATCCGACGACCGTCGATAACACGCCACCGGTTGGGTTCATCTACCCGTTGACCGGGGACGTGACGGGGGAAGTCGAAGTCCAGGGTTACGCTGCGGACGCGGGTTCGAGTGTCGCTGAATGGAAGCTGCAGATCGCGCCTGTGGGGAGCGAAACATGGAGCGAACCGTGCCTACCGCAGACCATGCCCGCGTTCGACTCGGTGTACGGGTGCACGATCACGACCGGGGGGCTGGCTAACGGCGAATATCAGCTGCGCGCGATCATCACCGACACGGTCGGGAACAGCTATACGACAGAACCGGTGACGATGACGGTCGATAGCGTCAGCCCGTCGTCCACCACTGCTCCCGCTATCTCCGGCCAGCCCGTCGCTGGACATATCCTCAGGGCAAACGAAGGCAAATGGTCGGGCCCCGGCCCGATGACATACGCCTACCAATGGCAGCGATGCAACACCTCCGGCGAAAGCTGCGCCAACATCGAAGACGCGACCGCGAGCATATATACCCCGAGCGGCGAAGACGTCGGCTCAACCCTGACCGTGGTCGTGACCGCGACCAACGGCGCTGGGGACGCTTCAGCGAGCGCTACGCCGACCGCGGTTGTGGTCGCCGACACGCTTGGCAACGTTGTTGCTCCGAAGGTCACGGGGAGCCCGCAGGTGGAAGCTGTGTTGACCGCCGACCCAGGCGAATGGAGAGGCGCCCAACCGTTCTCGTATGCCTACCAGTGGCAGCTATGCGACAGCAAAGGCGAATCGTGCGCCGATATCAGCAGTGCGAGCTCACAGAGCTACACGGCCAGCGAAAGCGATCTCTCGAGCACGCTACACGTTGAGGTGACCGCGACCAACAGCGAAGGCTCCGCGAGCGCGACGTCTGACGCCTCCACGGTCGTTACCGCTGCTTCGGGGTCGGGGATCCGCTACCTATACGACAACGCAGGGCGTCTGTATGTCCTCGACGATCCCAGCCAGGGCGGGGCCGTCTATGAATGGGATGCCGACGGCAACCTCACGTCGATCAAACGCTATCCGGACAGCACGGTCGCTGTCCTTGCGATCACCCCATCGCACGCTCCACCGGGCTCACGGGTCGATATAACCGGCACGGGATTCAGTGCGGAAAAGGCCGACGACGCGGTGACGTTCAACGGGACGCCAGCCAGCGTCGAAGAAGCCGACACCACCGACCTGATCGTGACCGTCCCGACGGGAACCACAGAAGGCCCGGTTGCGGTCACCGTCTCAGGCAAATCCGCGGAAAGCCCGAGCAGCTTCGAACCACACGCAAAGCGCCTGCCCCCAGGCAGCCAATCTACCCAGACGCCAACGGTGAGCCTCGCGACTCTGACGCCGCCGCCCTCGCCAGACGTGATCCCAACGATCACGAAGTCGGCTTCTCGACCGCGCAAGCCGGCCGCAAAGAAAGCGAGCAAGATGCGTTCGTGCGCTCATCGCACACGCGAGCGCAGATGCGGGCGGGTGTCACGACACGCGAGCGTGCGACGGGCGCATAAGAGCATTGGTCGGCACAAGGCGTGTCTGCGCTCCCAGTCCGTGAAGCCCACAGCGAGGCGCACCGGCTGCGCGTCGCGCACAACGCACAAGAGGAAGGGTCCGCGGCGTAGCGGCGTAGGACGCGTGACGTTCAAGCCCGTGGTCCGCTCGGCACCGTCCACCAAACTGGCAGCCGTCGCACCTGCAGCGTCCTCGGGATCCTCTCAACAGGCTCCTGCCGGGACCACGGTCATCCCGACCAACTACAAGACACCGTATCCCGCGAGGTGGGATCCGACCGCCAGCAACCGCAGGGATGAGGACTGGACCACCGGACGCGGTCCCTCACCGTGGGCAAACCTGCGGCCACTCTCAGCCCCGCATGGCACGACCGGCCTCTCCGGCCAGGCGCTCGTGATCGACGGCACCCCGCTGGCTGGCGTCACACTCGAAGTCCAGGGCACCGGCAAGCAGACAAAGACAGACCACACCGGCCGCTTTGTCCTCGACGGACTGTCAGCTGGACACCAGGTTCTCGTCATTGACGGCGAAAGCGCCGACCATGGCAGCCGCCGCTACGGTCGCTTCACTGTCGGCGTTGAAGTGACCCGCTACAAGGTCACGCCGCTGGGCTACACGATCTGGATGACGCCGCTGGACCCGGCCGGGAACAAAACGATCCACGAGCCGCTCAAGCACGAAACCGTGCTCACGAACACGAGCATCCCCGGACTCGAAGTCAAGCTCCCCGCAGGAACGACGATCCGCTCCTCAACCGGGGCGCTAGTCCACAACGTAAACCTGACCGCCGTCCCAGTGGACCGCCCGCCATTCCCGCTTCCACTGTTTGCGACAGGCGTGCCGACCTATTTCACGGTGCAGCCCGGTGGTGCCTATCTGAGCAAGGGCGCACAAATTGTCTACCCCAACTGGGGGCACGTCCCGGCTGGACAGCGCGTGGACTTCTGGAACTACGACCCGACAGACAAGGGCTGGTACGTATACGGCAAGGGTACCGTCAGCGCCAACGACCAACAGCTCATCCCAGATCCAAACGTCCGCGTCTGGGAATTCACCGGTGCGATGATCACCACCGAACGCGAAGCCCCCGAAACAGCGCCTACCAATGGCGCAGAAACAAGCGCGGGCGACCCGGTAGATCTTTATACCGGCCTATTCATTTACAAACACACCGACCTCAGCGTCCCCGACTCGCTGATGCCGATCACGCTGACTCGCACCTACCGTCAGCTAGATCACAACTCCTACAGCTTCGGAATCGGTACACAAAGCAGCTTTGACATTCACCTCTGGTCAAACGAAAACTATCGGACTGCATACTTGGTGCTGCCTAACGGCAGCAAGATCAAGTACGTCCGAACATCGGCCGGTATCGGGTTCCGGGAAGCTGAATATGCTACCTCCGAAGCAGATGACGAAAGCGAATGGAAGGGCTCCATCCTCCACTGGAACGAACCGGGAGAAGACTGGATACTTCGCCGACGAGACGGCATGAAGTTCATCTTCGGAGAGTTGGCGCCGCTACAAGCGATAGAAGACCGAAACGGCAATCGGATCACACTCGCACGCGAAGGCGGTAGGAACGGGCCAATCGTACAGATACGAACGCCACATGACGGTTGGATCAATCTGATATACGACAGCGACGGCCGAGTAGTTGAGGCAGGCGACAGCGCCGGACAAGTCGTCAAATACGAATACAACAGCGAAGGATACCTAGTCAAGGTAGTCGACCCTATGGGGCGTATAACCCGCTACGCCTACAAGCCAGGAGACGGCATGACAAAGGTGGTAGACGCACGCAGTAACACCCTCATTGAAAACAAATACGACGAAGTTGGAGCAGTCTCCGAACAAACGTTGGGTAAAGAGGGAACTTACAAATTTAAGTATTATCTCCAGGATTGCGGGCGGTATCCAGATTTTCTCGTGTGTCCCGCAGGGTTCACTGAAATGGAAGTCGAAAACCCTGCGAAAATCAAGCGCCGGCTGGAGTTTAGGAAAGAAGAACTACATGCGGAAGGCGCATATGGGGATGGAGAAAGGGGTGGCTGCGAATTCGTAGGCGAGTCGCTTATTCCTAGCTGCTGGTACTACCACGTAGTCGCAAAGAACTGGCTGCGAAATTACAGTCAGGATGGGTTTGGCGAAGAGCAAATAGGGTCGGCTGGGACGTCCGACAAATCCATAGCGCTGGAACACAATGAATCCGGCGATATAACAAAGATTACGCAATACGGCGAACGGGTCGAAGGCGGCCATGTCACCAGAACGCAGCGTGCGATAAGTCTCGCCTACAACGAATACTCCGAGCCTACAAGCATCACCGACCCCCTGGGACGACCCACCGACTACACCTACGACACCCATGGCAACCTCACCACGATCACCGATCCCGCCGGACACCGCACGACATTCGGCTACGACAGCCACGGCGAGTTGACATCCGTCACCGACCCCGAAGGCTACATCACCCACTACGCCTACGAACACGGACGCCGGGTCAGCGACACCGATCCTCAGGGCCACGAAACGAAGATCGTCTACGACAGCCTCGGCCAACCTATCGGTGTCCGCGACCCTGAAGGCAAGCTGACCGAATTCACGTATAACGACGACAACGAACTCACAAGCGAAACGAACCCCGCCGGCGAGAAAACCACCTACGAATACGACGCTGACGGCAACCTCACATCCGTAACCGACCCAAGAGGTCACACGCAGACCGCTACATACACATCCCTTGACCAAGTCGCCTCTTGGACCAATGCACTGGGCAAGACAACAACCTACGAATACAACCCGATGGGCCAGCTCAGCGGCACAACCGACCCAAAGGGCCAGCACACCAGCTACACCTACGACGAATTCAACCGCCTCGCATCTGCGTCCTTCGGAGCCACCGGTGGAGGCTCGCCGACCAGCAGCATCGACTACGGATACGACTTGGAAAACAACGTCGACTCCGTAAAAGACTCCCGCGCAGGCAACTACACCCTCAGCTATAACCTCAACCACAACCTGACCGAAGAAACCGGTCCGAACGGCAGCGTCGGCTACAGCTACGACACCGATGGTGAGCGAAGCGGCATGACAATCGGTGGAGCGGAAGCCGCCAAATACGCCTACAACGAAAACGGCCAGCTCACCGGCATCGACACGCCGCACGGCAACGTCTCCCTCGGCTACGACGCGGACGGCCGCACCAGCCAAACTAAACTCCCTGACGGCGACAGCGAGAGCTACTCCTACGAACCCGACTCCCAGCTGGCCGGGATCGACTATGAGAACCCCGAAGGTGGACAGATTGGAAGCCTGCAATACGCCCGCGACCCGCTCGGGCGCGTCACTACGATCGCCGGCAGCCTCGCGCGCACCAACCTCCCAGAAGCCGTCGGCAGCCTCACCTACAACGACGCAAACGAGCTGACAGGCCGCGAAGGCACCACGCTCACCTACGACGAAGACGGCAACCTCACAAACGACGGCACCTCCGCCTACACCTACAACGACCGCAACCAACTCACCGAACTAACCCAAGGCTCGAACACCTGGAGCTTTGCCTACGACCCATTTGGACGGCGCACCACCAAGACCAAGAACAGCGTCGCCACCAACTACCTCTACGACGAAGGCAACGTCGCAACCGAAACCAGCGAAGGCAAAACAGCCAGCCTGCTCAACGGTCTCGGGCTCGACGAACGCTACGCCCGCACCACAAGCTCAAGCACAAGCTCCTACCTCACCGACCAACTAGGCAGCACCATCGCCCTCGCAAACAGCAGCGGCGAACCCACCACCGAATACACCTACGACCCATTCGGCGCGACTACCAGCACCGGCGCCACCAGCACCAATCCCTACCAATACACCGGCCGCGAAAACGACGGCACCGGCCTGCAATACAACCGCGCCCGCTACTACAGTCCCACCACCGGCCACTTCTCAAGCCAAGACCCACTCGGCCTCGAAGGCAGCGGCACCAACCTTTACGCCTACGTTGCCGACGATCCTCTCGATGGCGATGATCCATCGGGCATGTCAAGTACTATCAGCCATGACATGGGTCTTCTCGGTCATGAAAATGAGGCAGAAGAAAAACGTATTGCCGAACTAGAACGTGAGGCAGGTCCTGAAAGGACTTGCAGGGAAGGGAAATATGGTAGCGGAGTAGGATTCGGTGGACTTACACCTGGTAATTCGCCGGAAGACCCAGGCGGTCTGAGTGGTACGAGCGGGTCGGGTCTACCGGAATTCGATGAAGTGCCAGGCCCCAAACATAGAGAAGGATGCAACACGCAACCTCCGATGGGAAGAGGGCCGTCCAAGTAGCTATGAACATCAACCATCTAGATGTCTCAAGATTTACCTAGTAGGGTTCACTTGTGGGAGGATTGGCGCGCTAGATTGGCGGTACTGCTTGTGTGCCTAGCCGCACTGCTCCTCTATGTTGTCTTGGCGTCGCCCCACTTTTTCGGTAACGGTGGAAGCGAAAATGAGACAAGTGCGGCGGGTATCTGGGCTCGCGGATGTCCTTCGGATGATGCGCCGAAGGTGGATCAAATAAATCGTAAGCAGCTTCCCGAACTACGGACTGCGACGACCAGGGTTATGCGAGGACGTCACGGCCGGGTGTATGAAGTAGGGATTGTAAATGCCGACGTGGTATGGTCCGACAATTCCCCCCAACCAGGTGCGGTGGCGTTTCGTTTGGCTTCGAGCGCGCCAGCGGCGTATGAGATGCGCTGGTGGGCTCCCAATAAAGACGATGTAGTAGCAGATGTATTCGTTTTCCTGGGAAGCGGCGAAGCGCGCGATTTTTTTGATCGAGCGTCGAGCCCTCGTTGTCGAACAGGCAGCTCAAACAGTCGTGTCGTTCAACCCCTAAACGCGCGAGACCTTGCATGGATCAATCCCGATAAAGCGTTAGAGCAAGACATATTTCTTGTACGTGGACGTCGTGTCTATAGAATCGTCGACGTGCCGCCAGTGTCGCGGTATCACAATAAGGTCATACGAGGATTGCGAACCACTTTCCACATCATTAATGAATTGGGATGTGGACTGCCTTTGTCAGGTTGTGAGCCGTCAGGGCTATGGCTGAATAGTTTGAATGCGCATCGCAGCTCCTAGTCCTGTTGGGTTTGTAGGCCTTGCGTACCGTTTGTAGCCCGGCCACGATGAGGATCACGGCGAAGACGAGGCTGCTGTTTGGCCGGCTCCGTATGAGCCGCCGTGGTTTGGTTTGTTGCCGAGTAGGTTGATGGCGAGGATGGCCGCCCCCCATATCGCGAGGGACTGCTCCAAGGATTGTGTTTCGCATGCTGGACTTATCGGACCACGACGCGGATAGCTAAAGCCCAATGGAAGAGCAAAATCGGACAAAGCACACGGGCGTGACTCGTAGGCGAGTTCTGTCGGGTGCTGCCCTGTTTGGTTTGGGTGCTGGTGCGGATCGGCTGTTGGGCGGCTTTGGAGACGGATCGTCGTCGAAGTCCGTGTTGTCGGAAGTCAATGAGGGTTCGGTGCCGTTCTACGGTGCTCATCAGGGCGGGATCGCCACGCCCGCACAGGAGTATCTGTACTTCGCGGCTTTCGACGTGACAAGTGCGGCGCCGGAAGCGTTGCGGGCGTTGCTTCAGCAGTGGACGGCGGCGGCGGCTTCGCTTACTGCGGGTGAGCCCTATCAACCGCCTAGCAAGCTGGAACCTGGGCAGGCTCCGGTCGAGACCGGCGAGGCGATCGGGCTTAGCCCGTCGCGGTTGACGTTGACCTTTGGGTTCGGCCCGAGCTTGTTCAGCTCTGGCCGCCTTGGTCTTGCCGGCCGCCGGCCGGCTGAACTTTTGCCGCTGCCTGCCTTTCAGGGCAACAATCTCGAAGCAGCTCGCTCGGAAGGGGACCTGTGCGTGCAGGCCTGCGCAGATGACCCGCAGGTTGCCTTTCACGCGATCCATGTGCTGTCGCGTATCGCCAACGGCACGGCAGTGTTGCGTTGGGCTCAGCCTGGGTTTGGGCGCACGTCGAGCACGAGTATTGCGCAGACGACGCCTCGTAACCTGATGGGCTTCAAGGACGGCACCGACAACATTCGTGCCGAGCAGGCCGACGCGATGCGCGATTACGTCTGGGTACAGGAGAAGGACGGTCCGTCGTGGATGGTGGGCGGTAGCTATCTGGTCGCGCGGCGCATCAGGATTATCTTCGACGTGTGGGACGCCACGACACTGGAAGGCCAGCAGCGTGTGATCGGTCGCGACAAGCTCACCGGTGCACCGCTCGGGGAGCGCAGCGAGTACGACCCGGTTGACCTGAACGCGATGAGCAACGGTGAACAGGTGATCCCCGCCAACGCCCATATTCGCCTCGCCAACCCCGCGAACAATGATGGGCAGCGCATCCTCCGGCGCGGCTATTCCTATTCCGAAGGCGTCGAACCGGAATCGGGTGAGATCGATGCAGGCTTGTTCTTCATTGCCTTCCAGCGAAGCCCTAGGCGCCAGTTCATTCCGCTGCAGCGTCGGCTCGCGGCCTCCGATGCCCTCAACCATCACACGCTGCACACTTCGAGTGCGATCTTTGCGATCTCGCCCGGTGTGACCTCGCCCGGCGGCTTCGTCGGCGAAGGGCTGTTCGCTGGCTGAGCCGCAGCGGGCGTGCGTGGTCGCGTGCGAGCGGCCAGGGGATCCATTGCCTGTGCTGTGCGCAGACACCCAGACCCTTGCGGCGGTGCTGATGTCAGTGCTCGATGGCTTCGATCGCGTCGTCGTCGATTGGCATCTGGGCGTCGATGTCGTGGCTCTGCAAGAGGTCTTGGAGTTGGTGCAGGTGGTCGTATAGGCAGCTACGACGGGCGTGGATGACGGGGAGCTGGTCGTGGTCGTGCTCGACGGTTGTGGCCTTACGCAGGTCGGGGGTGAGGATCAGGTGGGTGGCCTGCGTTTTGACGTGGGTGTGGCCGGTGTAGATTGAGTGCAGGTCGATGGCTTGGTCGGGGAGGACTGTCTCGAGGACGAGGATGTAGGCGCCGACGCTCGTCGCAAGGGTGCTGGATCGGACGGGCTTGCCATCGATCGCGATCTTTATAGGGATCTTTGAGCGGTGCTCCATCGCCTGGCAAGCTAGCGCTTGGCGCGGGCGGGTCGATCGAGACCAGACGGGGCGGCACGCGTCCGTGCGTGCCGCCTCGTCTACCCGGTGGCGCTTACCGTCCGGGTGTGTCTGCGATCTCGGGTGTGTAGGCGGCGATGAACTCGTACTCGCCGTTTATCAGTGGGACCTCGTGGCGTGCCTTGATGGCCCACTCGCATAGTTGGCCCCAGGTCAGCTCGCCGCGTCGCATCGCGGAGACGCGCTCGTCTGCGGTCATCTTCCAGAGGGCTTGGGAGCGCCCTTGCTTAGTTGCGCGTTGCTTGGCGAGGCTTTGCAGCATGTCTTCTCTCATGTCGCTCATGGTTGGCTCCTTTGCGAGGGTTTGGGGGTTGCATGCCGCAGCCCAGCCGCGCTTGCGCGGCACAATTGGCAAGGCGTGCGCGCCCCCCAAACCCGTAGTGAGCCCATGCGCACGCATAACGGGATGTCAGGAGACCGGGGGAAGATTCACCCGTGTAGGGTCAGGCCGGACGTCCTGTTCCGCCACTGCGCCGCATGAGCCGCCTGCGCTTACTGCGCAGCTTGTGTGCGTCTGCTGGCGTCTACCGTCGTGCTCGGCTACAGCTCGAGGTCGTCCATCCGCTGGGCGGCTCTGGTGGCCGCGACGAAGTCGGTGCCTAGCTCGTGGATCAGCCCTGATGCTGCGAGCCCTGCGAGGGCATCGGTTACCTCAAGGCGCGATGCGCTCAGTTCGCGTATCAGCTCCTCGCGCGATCACAGTCCGTGATGGTCGGTGCTCAACAGCAACGCGATGATCGCTGCTTCCGTTCGGCCCTGATCGTGGTCATCGCTCGGGCCGTATTTGCACGAGCACCGGCTTGAATCGATATTTTGGGTTTGTATGGGAAGGGTCAACTCCTTTCCAGGCCACGGCCCCGGCGTTAGCGCGCGCGGGGCCAATAGCGTTTTTGATGGTTGTCTTTAAGTTATCGGCCGATGGGTTGGCGGATCAAGGCTTCGGGCTCGAATCTGGCTTGTTTGCGTGAAAGTTGGCCGGGAAACGCTCTTTGTCATCGCGATGAGCGCTGACGCAATGCGGACTGTCGCCGCTCCCGGCTCGGCTTGACCGCAGGGGTTTGTGTTGCGGTGGCTCCTGGAGCAGTTGCGGACGGGGGTCTCGGATCGCCTGCTTACGCTTCATCCCGATCTCGCGACCAATTGGCGACCAATTTGGCTGGCGGGGCTTGCGTACCAAGCGCAAATGGCTTGGTTGTGCGGGATTGGCAGTGTGCCGTGCGGGACTCGAACCCGCCCCGCCGATTAAAAGTCCTTTTGATCGATTAAGTCGGCGGTGCGAATGCGCGGTCCACGACCTCGGCCTCGTTCTCGGACGGCTGGTAGTGCGCGTAGATCTGTGTCGTCTTCGAGTCCGCGTGACCCATCCATTGCTGGAGCGTGCGTAGCGGCACGCCGGCTGCCGCCATGCGGGTGCCAAATGTATGGCGTAGCTCGTGGTAGGTGATCGCGCGTACTTCGGCGCGCTCGGTAGCTTGTTTGAAGCGCCGCGTGAGCTTGGAGCGATCCAACGGGTTACCTATCTCGGGATGGCAGAATACGAGTGCTCCATCCGTGGGGTAGGCCGAGTGCTCGCGACGTTTTTCAAGCTCGTTTGCCACACGCTCGGCGAGTGGAACCGAGCGTCCGGAGCCCTCGGACTTGGGGTCGCCGAACTCTCCGCGGACAAAGGGGAGGACCACGCGTACACGTCGGGCGTTCAGATCCACATCGCGCCAGCGCAGCCCGATCAACTCGCCTTGGCGCAAGCCGGTCATCGCGGCAGTCAGGTAGATGGTGGGCTCGATACGCCCAAACGCGTCGTCGGGATAGCTCGTGGCGAGCAGCTTGTCGAGTTCGGTCTGATCGAGGAACTTGATACGCGTCTCGTTCTTCTTGATCGTTGGGCGCTCGGCAAGCTTTACCGGGTTGGTCTGGCACCAGCGGCGGCGCCTCCCGATCTCGAACACCGAATGGGTGGTGTTCAGGTGGTTTCGCACCGTCTTTACAGCGAGGGTGCGAGTCTTCACCGCGATGTAGCGTTCGATGTCCTCAGGAGTGATCCTGGCAAGGTCCTTGCCTTCAAAGAACGGCACGATGTGTTTGCGCAGGTCCGAGTCCACTGTGAGGCGGTGGGACTTCTTGCGTCCGCGTATCTCAAGTGCTCGGCAAAGCTCTTCGCCGGCCTCCTGCATCGTCGCCCGGCTGGTCGTGGCGATCACGATTGCATCCTCTTGGCGCATTCGCGCCAGCTCTCGCTCAGCTTCGGCTCTGGTCATCCCGTCGCGCTCTCCTGGCGTGCGAGCCGGTCCGATCTTGCGCTGGATCTTGCGACCGTCGGGGGCGTACCACGAGCCAATCCACGAGCGGCCCTTCTGGCGCAACGAGCCGGTTCCGTATCCGCGCCTTTTGCTGTCGGCTTTCCTTGCCATCGGCTGCCCTCCTAGAACGCATCCGTGTTCTATTTGTGTTCTATCTTGAGGGTATCTTAGAGGATATGGTGGACGCTAAAAGCCCGTAAACACTGGGTTTTGGAGCTGGGGGAAGGGGGATATTTCCGGCTGGGGGCCGGGCGGTCGCAGGTTCAAATCCTGTCTCCCCGATTAGAAAATCCCTGCAAATTGGCTGGTTTTGGGAATTTGGCTAGGTAACCAGTTTTGGGTTGGGGTCCAATTTGGGGTTCAAAGTGTGCTAAACGCTGGAAGTTGGCTTTAGGGGCCGGGTGGTCGCAGGTTCAAAATTCGGCGGGTTGGTATCGAACGATGCGTCTCAGCGTCTCTTTCGCGCTCGTCGACGTACTTGCTCACCTGGTCAATCAGCCGTCGGGGTTGACCTGGTAGATGAGGCAGACAGGGATCGCGAACGCCTTGCCGCCCATTGTCAGGCTGACGATTTGTGCGAGTACGCCGGTGATGATCGGGCGTCCTCCGCCGAGGTGCTTGGCGAACAGGGTCGCCCGGGTTCGATCGATCGTGCCGCGGCTGGTGTATTCGTAGACGCGCCATTCGGCCGTGCTGGTGAGTCGGGAAAGGCGAGACGCTGTTGTCAGAACTGGACTCTGGGTCGTGGCTGGGTTAGGGTGGGTTCTCGTGACGTCGTCCCGGTTGTCCAAGCTGCTCGTCCTCAGCGTCCTTGCGGTGGCGAGCCTTGCGGTGGCCGGCACCTCGGCGGCGCTCGCGGCGAACGAAATCGCCTACGACTGCAGCAAACTCGACATCTGTCTGCTCGATCCGGCGAACCCGGCGGCGGTTACCAACCTCACCGACAACGGGGAAACGAGCATCGACGAAAAGCCGGTCTGGTCTCCCGACGGCAAGAAGGTGGCGTTCATCTCGAACTTCGGGGTCGGCGGGAGCACGAGAAACCTCTTCGTGATGGAACCCGAAGCGCCGGAACAGGGATTCAACCTGGCGGTCCAGGTGACCCACTTCACGAGCGGTGTCCCGCTCGAGGAACCGGTCTGGTCCCCGGACGGCACCCGGCTCGCCTTCGTCCTCGGTAACTCCGAATCGAACGACAAGATCGAGGTCGCGAACTCGAACGGCACCACCGCCACCCCGCTGGTCGTCACCGAACACGGAGTGCATCCGAGCTGGTCGCCCGACAGCGGCAAGATTGCCTTCTCCTACCTGGAACAGATCTACACCGCGGTCGCCGACGGCTCGGCGTTCCCGACGGCCGTCGCCGGCGCCACCGGCAACGAACCGGTCTGGTCGCCGGACGGCTCGCGGATCGCCTTCGGCGAGCACGCGACGTTCGCAACCGTCAACCTCGGGATCATCAGCCCGAATGGGGGGACGCCGGTCACCCTCACCTCTGGGACGCAGTTCATCTTCGCCTCCTGGTCACCCTCGGGCTTGCAGATCGTCTACCACGTGAGCGGTGGCGGCGAAGATACCCATTGGCGGGTCGCGAACGCCGACGGCTCGGGCGACCATGCCCTGCCCGAGTTCCCGAGCCTGAACCCGAACGGTCCGGCGCCCTCGTGGTCGCCGAGCGGTAATCAGATCGTCTATCAGGGCTTCTACTTCGGCGGCGAACCGCACACCAACGCCGTCTATGTCGAGAACACCGACGGCAGTGGCTCGGTCATCCCGCTCACCGGCGACCAGGGCTTCTTCACCTCTCCCTCCTGGCGGCCGAGCCCGAGCGCGGCGCCCCAGGTTTTCACGCCGACAAGCGCCTCTGGAACTCCCGCCGCCCAGGCCCTACCGGTGACGCTGCCGAAGCCGACGACGGTCTGGATCACCAAGCGGATCTTCGTGACCAAGGGGCCCGATCTGACCGTCATCATCGGCTCCTACGGTTGCGGCGGCCCGAGCTGCGGGGTCTCCACTGAGGGCAAGGCGAAGTACGCCGGCTCGCCGGCGGGTCTCCTCGCGTCCGCGCGGACGGGGACCCAACTGAAATACAAGCGGCGCCAGGTCATCGTCGCCAAGGGCAAGACGACGATCGCCGGCGGCCAATCGGGCCTTGTGAAGATGAAGCTGACCAAGGCCGGGATCAAGCTGCTCGAAAAGCAGGGCTCGCTGAAGATCGCAGTCCTCGTCACCATCACGATCCCGGGGCAGAAGAAGATCGTCGAACACCGCCAGGTGACTGTCGTCTTGAAGAAAACCAAGAAGAAGCGCGTCGTTGCCTGATCCCTGCCGCTCGGTCTCATGCGGTTGCAAAGCGTCGCATCTCGCGGCTCATGACCGGCCGACCTCGGCCGCTCATTAATACGCGACGCAGGCGATCCGTGCCTGCACGGCGCGGAGGGCGTCGCGGCGGTGTTAGTGGTGGTGGGGGGTCGTAATGCTCAGGGTGTAGGTGCTCGTGACGGGCTTTGCGGCGCTGGGTGTGGTGATCGAGACGGTGAGGGTCGTTTTCAGGTGGTGCAGCCGTTTGAGGAGCGCGAGGCCCACTCGTGAGAGTTTGATCGTTAGGGGAGCCGTGTGGCCGCCGGGCACTGAGATCGAGGCGGTCCCGATCGTTACGCTCTGGGTCCGCTTGTGGGTTTTTGTGGTGGTCGCGATCTTGGCCTGGTTGGGGTTCGTGGTGAGCTTGGCGCGGGCATCACAGCGAACATCCTTGGGAGGGCATTTGACTTCGACTCCGCCGATTTCCCCCGTGCGGCCTTCCCCGGGTTTGGGTTTGCCTTCGATTTCGGGTTCTTCTGAGGGTTTCCCTCCGGGTGGCGGCGGGCCGCCGGACGTGGGACTGGTGGGGCTGGTCGGAAGGAGTTCTCCCGGCGGTGTTATGTGCGGACTTTCGCCGTCGGGGAATTCGACTTTCAGTGGCGGTGGTTCGGTGCCCGGGCTGACGCTGAGACTCGATGTGAGCGCCACTTCGCCCTGCATGCCGTCATATTGGGGCTGGTTTATCGTGTAGGCGTAGTTGAACATCGCCGGTGGGGATTCGACTTCGAAGAAGCGGCCGGTGATCTTCGCGAGGTAGGCCGCGAGATACGGTTTAAGGACAGGTGATCCGCCTGAGTGTTCTTCTTCTATGTAGTAGAAGCTCCGCTGGGGACCATGGCTTTCTAGTGCCGGAGCCGAGCATTCGCTTCCCTGTTCTCCGTCACTCGAGATCATCGCGCCGGAGGCGAATGGCAGCTCAGCCGTAACAGAGGTTTCTCCGTTTTCGAGCTGGGACGCGTCGAGCGCTTCTGAGAAGCCCGGGCTCAGGCTGAGGGTGGCGGTGCATTCTTTTTTCGCCACTACTTTGACGCCGACTTTCGCGAATGCTTCTTCCAGCCCTTCCTGGTCGTAATGCGTCGTTCCTTGCAGCGTTTCGAAGTGCCAGGCGGCCGCAGGGATCGAGAACTTTTCGTCGGTGTAGCTCAAGTCGATTTCCGCGCTCTCGCTCCATGACAATTCGAGCGTGTAGTGACCGTAGGGTGTTATCAGGGGTCCGGTGCCCCCCTGCCAGGTCGGCACGAAGGCCTTGATGTGACCCGTGTAGCGGACGATCATGCCAGCCGACGCGGTCGCCGATACGGCGAGCAGACCGCAGACCACTAGCAGCAGCACGCCCGGCAGGACAAAACGTCGCCTCAACGTCGCTCTCCTCGCTTCCATGCGTGCACCCCCCACGATGACCATCCTGCGCGATCATAGCGTCGTCCCGGACTCTAGTGAGCGCCTTGGGCTGACGAACCGCGCCACCGACGACCAGCACCGACGTCAGAAAAACAATTTGGGAGGGCCATTGCCAACTGTCCAATACTTCTCCGGTGCAAAGAATTCTTCAGCTATGTAGTCCCCGTGATCACGAGCTTGGTGGTGCTCGGGTGTCTCGTCATGAGTCGGGCTGAGTTCGCGCTGGATCGTGCCGTTTCATGGCCTGCCCTTCGTCGCTGCGCTGGCCCTAATGACGAGATGCCGGCCCAGGCGGCCTACTGTCAAGCATTCGCAAACGGTGGTGGGGTTAATGGTGTAGTTTGTGGTAGATTTTGTTGAGAGTTTCTTGTATCCGTCTGAGAGGGGCGTCGAGATGTCGATATTGACTGTGCCAGAGACCGAGCGTCTGGATCACGACGCGGCGACGCTTCCCATCGCGGAGATAGCCGCCTACCTGCAGGGAGGCCTCGGGCAGCGAATGGCTGCGTTCCTGGCGGGGCTGTCCGATGCGAAGCAGATCGGTCGCTACGTTCAGGAGGACGGTCCTGAACCGCGGGCGGCCGTGGCGCGCCGGTTGCGGCACGGCTACAAGATCGTGCACATGATCAGCGACGCTTATGACGCTGAGACGGCGAAGGCGTGGCTGTTCGGCACGAACACTCGTCTGGATGATCAGGCGCCGATCGAGTTGTTGCGCGTGGCGGAGTCGCCCGAGCAGTTCACGGCCGTCGTTCGCGCAGCTCGCCGGCTGGCGAGCTTTCAGACGTGAGCGACGCTCCAGCGGAGCGTGTGTATTGGCGGGTGGGCTAGCACGAGGATCCACTTGGCTTTGTCCCGTCGGAGATCTGCGAGTGGAGCTACCGCTTCGACGATTTTCGCCACCGCTTCCGCACCGTCTATGTCACCGAGCTTGCCGAGACTTGTCTTCGCGAGGTGCTCGCGGACTTCCGCCCCAAGCTCTCCGCGATTCGACGTTTCCAGCAAGAGATGGGAGCAGAGGGTGCGCAGGAACTCGCTGCCCAGCCCATCACGGCGGCATGGCGTCGGGAAACCGTCCTCGCGCCCGTGCGACTGCGGTTGGACGGACCGATCTACGATCTCACCGATGTGCCCCAGCGTCAGAAGGATCGAGGAGCGACATGTCGATCTCCTGCTCGAGCACGACATGCGGCATTGGATCTGCACGAGATCACCACGAGCCGTCGTGTAGTGACGCAGACCGTTGCCGCAGACGTCTACGACTACGGCGCGGCTGCGATTCGTTTCCCGTCGTGTCTAGACGGCAACCCGTGCGTAGCAATATTCGAGGGGCGTGGAGCGCTTGAGCTCGCCGGCGAGGTTCTGCCGCTCACCGACCCAGGCACCTGCACCACCCCGCGAAAGTCCTGCAAACAAGCCGGCTCGTCGGACGTGTAGCTGGCAGGAAGAAATGCTGTTTGCTGGGTAGGGCCATCGGATCAACGTGATGGCCTATGGCTGTACCGTGGAACGAGACAGCATTCTCGATCATCGCGGTATCGGCGGTAGACCCGGTCCGTGAGCGGGGTATGAGTCCCAATCAGTGGAGGTGGCAGATGGCTGAGCTGAGACCGTCGGCAGAGGGAATTGTGCTGACCCACTTCATCGTCTCGGACGACGTCGAGCGCTCTCGGCGCTTTTACACCGAGGTACTCGGCGGCAGGGTGGTCCGCGCCGGGGAACCAGCAAATGTCGAACTGGCCAACAGCTGGATCGTCATTAATTCCGGCGGAGGCCCGACTGATGACAAGCCGGCGGTCACGCTGGAGACGCCACAGGATCCCGACCGGGTCAGCAGCTTCCTCAATATCCGGGTCAGGGACATCGAGACCGTGTACGCCGAATGGAGTGCCCGTGGTGCTCAATTCCTGACGCCGCCGAAGCAGCACGCGTACGAGATCCGTTGCTATATCCGCGATCCCGACGGTCATCTGATCGAGGTGGGGCAAACCACCGACCCTGAGGGGGACTGGACTCCCCCTCAGTGGCTGTCAGGTACGGCTGGCGGGGAGCCCGAGTAAATGCCTAGTTCAGCAGCGAGATCGGTCACGTTGAGCGTGGACGGCCCCCCACTGAGATCCCGGAGCCGGCAGTTCAGCGAGCAGGCCCGTAGGACGTAGGCGTGCAGTACCGGGGTCGATTCGAGAGCCGGCCGTCAGGGAGGCTCGGTCAGCAATAACTAGTCCGGTAACTCTGCCCAGAACATCTAAAGAAACCGCTTCTAAAACCATCATCGCTAAAACACGCTGAAAAGAACCGCGATACTGAGAAGAACAAGACTCAGAAAAGAGCCGGAAACCAGCAACGGTAAAGAACGTAGAAAAGAACGGCCAAAACAGAACAACTACGATGAAGCAATACGTTGCGAAAGAAATGCAGCTTTAAATGGCATTCTGTACCGGAACGCGATAAGCTACGCAGCAGAAGCATTTAGAAGTACCTCGGCCCAGTACGTAGCTCCAATACAAAAGGAGGGCCGTACTGGGCTGGGTTCGCGTTCTCCTCCGCGCATCGAAGAGCGATTCACACCTTACCGTATTTGAGCGACGGTTTCACTCGAATGGGCGTCAGTCGCTATTTGAGTACTTGACACGTTTCGCTTCTCCGGGCGTGCCAGGCGGCGAGCAGGGCGGCTCGATTGCCTCGACCGTCTCGCGGGTTCAAATACCGTACAGTCGGGCGAGACTCGCGGAGCACCTTGTAGCCCACGAGCTAGGTGTCGGATAGGTACGGTAGGGCGGAGCGCCGAGGCACACTTTGAACGAGCCCACTTTCGACCACGACGATCCTCGCCTGGAGAATCCCGTTTACGCGTCGCTCACGGGCCCGCACTCGCGATTTGCGGTCAGAAGTGGTCGGGTGCTCCGCTACGACGGCGATGTTGCGCCCTTCATGGCGCTGCCGAAGTACCCTACGAACGCCGACTGGACTGACGCGCTCGAGCTGATTCCGCCGGGCACCGGCGCAGCAGTGGTCAACGAGGACGGAGCAACGCTGCCAGCGTCGTTGACCGTCGTACAGGTCTTCGAGCTCGTTCAGATGATCGGCGTCGATGCACAGGTGGCGCGCGATTCCCGTGCATCGACGTTGGGCAGCTCCGACGTGCCGGAGATGCTCGAGCTCGTTCGGGAGACTGAGCCCGGGCCGTTCTTGCAGAGAACGATCGAGCTCGGCAGGTACATAGGAATCCGCGAGGGAGGCGAGCTCGTTGCTATGGCCGGCGAGCGGATGCGCTTCGAGGGCTGGACGGAGATAAGCGCCGTCTGCACGGCTCCCGCACGACGGGGTGAGGGTCTGGCGACGAGTCTCGTCTTAACCCTCGTCGCCGATATTCGGGAACGATCCGAGAAGCCGTTCCTACACGTTCTGAAGACGAACGCAAACGCCATTCGCCTTTACGAGGATCTCGGGTTCAGCGTCCGTCGCAGCCGGAGGATCTCCGTCGTTGTACGTGCTGCCGAGCGCTGAGGCGCGAACACCATCGCCCATCAGGTTTATGCTGCCGCGATGGCAGCCCACAAGCGAATCTTCCTCCTCTTCGTCGCTCTGGCGGTGGCTCTCCTGGGTCCCGCCGGAGCCCGAGCTGACTCGACCTCGAGCTTGGAGGTCGTCGGTAGCGCGGAGCCGGTTGATGCCGGGCTCATCCGCAACGTTGTCCAACCCGCGTTCGAGGCGGCATTCCCTCAGTACACCTTCAACTATGTCGGAGCTGCGCCGGGAACTACGATAACCAGCGCCGAGACGGGAACAGGTGGGCCGAGCGTGCTCCTGCTCGACAGCCCGGCGCTGGAGAGCCCCTTCGTCGCGGGCGGCTATTCATACAACGGGCAGCCGGGGAAGGCGGTTTTCAGCGATGACTTCGTCCTGGCGGGGACGACAGGAGATCCGGCTGGGGTGACGGTCGACGCCCCGCACGATGTCGCCCGGGCGTTCGCGGACGTTGCAGCCGCGGGAGCCGCCGGAACAGCGGCCTTCCTATCGCGTGGGGGTACCAACACGGCCCCGGCCTCGACGATCGAGGAGCACACCATTTGGGGCCTCGTCGACAAGGCCGGCTTGACCCCGGCGGGTGTGGTGCTGTGCACGGTCAGCGAAACCAACGGAGGCGGCATGACACCGGTCGATCCGAGCGTACAGGCGACTTCAGGGACACCCTGCCCAGATGGCGGCTCCGTGTCTACCCACGTCCCCAACTGGTACGAAATAAAGAACGGCAACGAGGGCACCAAGATGAGCGATGCGAACTCCTGCGCCTCGACGTTCGACGGAGCGGCCCATTGCTACGTCCTCACCGACCGCGGCATGTTCGACTATTTGGTCTCGGGGATCGACCAGCAGGATGCAGTTCCGAATCTGGCGATCCTCGACCGGGATAACGCGGCATCCGCAGTGGGGGGAGCCGAGGTCTTGACCAAGTACTTCCATGCCTACGTGATCAACCCTGCGAAGCCCGGCGAGACCGTCAACCTACAGGCAGCGCAAGACTTCGTCGGTCTGCTCACCTCGCCCATGCTGCAGAGCCGGGTGAGTAGCTACTTGACCGAACCCGGAGGTGGGCCGTTCGCAGCAACGGCTTCGCCTTTCGTGAGCGCCTTCCCTTCGAGCGCCTCCGTGGGCGTCGAAGAAACTGTGAGTGTTACGGGCAGCCTGCTCAACGCGGAGCCCGGGTTCCCGAATCTCGCGGGCGAGACAATAACCCTGGAGCGCGTCACCCCAACAGGCACGCAGCCGATCGTCTCGGGCCTCACCAATGCGGGCGGCCAATACACGCTCACATTCACGCCACCGGCGAGTGGCTCCTACGAGATCGTGACCGGTCCCATCTCTCAAGTCGAGATAGCCAGTCTCGAACCGCCCTTCAGCGATCTTCTCTCGCCGGGTGTCTCAGCGTCGTTCTCCGAGACGGTCAACCCGGCGGTCATCCCGACCATCAGCGTGGCAAAGAGCGTCGGTGCGCCGGCCGGCACCGGTGTGCCGATTGTGATCCGGGTGGCGTTCAAGCGGGTGAAGGTCCACGGAGGATTGCTGACAGTTGTTGGGGAGCTCAGCTCAGCTCCGAAGTCCGGGGGCTCGACCGTTCGGTTGCTAGTTAAGCAGGGCGCTCGACTTACGAGCTCCGACAAGACCGCGGCTACCGGCGGGAAGTCTCACACCTTCAAGGTGCTCGCAAGGGTGCCAGTCAAGAGCGGTCGCGAGTCCTTCTCTATCAACCGTAAACTGGCGCGAGGATTCCACTACTCCTTGCGCCTGGAATACGTCCTCGGTGGCAAGGTCGTGGCGCACTCGGCGATTCGCAACGTCACAGTTCGCTGAGCTGCCTGACGAGTCGCACAGACTCGCCAGGCACCAGGACCGCGATCGGTCGCTCGCCTACGGGCTACCCCGCAGGCGGCTGGTCAATACGCACCAGATTGCCGGAAGGGTCACGCACGGCACAGTCCCGCGTGCCCCACGGTTGGTCGGTTGGCTCTTGCACGATCTCGGTGCCCGAGGCGCTCAGCTTCTCGAAGGTGGCGTCGAGGTCGTCGGTATGAAAGTGAACGCCGTTCAGGGCGCCCTTGGCTACGAGGGCGGCGAGCGCGTCGCTGTCGGCGGGGCTGCCGTTCAGATAGTTCGTGAGGACGATCGCCACATCGGGTTGGGAAGTGGAGCCAACGGTGATCCAGCGGAAGTCTTCGCGGGCGACATCGTTGCGGAGTTCGAGGCCGAGCGTGTCGCGGTAGAAGGTCAGTGCGAGGTCGGGATCATGGACTAGGACGAAGCATTGGGAAAGAGTTAGGTTCATGCGCCCAACGCTAGCGAGCCAGCGCCACGCGCGCTTCTCCGATCCTGCTCGGCTTGCGGCTCGGGCGGGTGAGGTCTTTGGCAACGCAGCCCGGCACGCTTGCGAGCGCGCTGTGGTCACGGGCCCGGTAGGCGGTTGGCGTCTCGCCTGCCAACTGGGTGAAGCGGGCGCTGAACGAGCCGAGTGACGAGCACCCGACCATCGCGCAGACCTCGGTGACCGACAGGTCGCCGTGGCGCAACAACGCCTTCGCCCGCTCGATGCGACGCGTCATCAGGTAGGCGTAGGGAGTCTCCCCATATGTTGCGCGGAACTGCCGCGAGAAATGCGCGGTCGACATCAACGCAGTGCGAGCGAGCGCTGCGACATCGAGCGGACGCGCGTACTCGCGGTCCATCAGATCGCGAGCGCGGCGCAGATGCGCGAGGTTGGCGAGCTCCTCCGACGTCACGATGCGAGCGTAGCGGCGTGCTGGCGCCAACACTTCGGCGGTTTGCTGGTGGGGGAGTGGAACGCGTTGGTCAATCGTTCGCCGTAGCGTCCGGGCAGCACAATCCGGACAGGAGTGTCAGGCAGCGCTGGACTGCTTTGCCGCTTGTCCCCAACCATGGAACGGCGAGAGATCGTCTGCGTTCCAGGCGTCGCGCAGTCCAGGGGCGCTGAGATCCCAGTCGGGGCGGATCTCACGTGTCACGGCCCGCAGATCTTGGCGGAGCTCCTCGATCGAGGGTCGCCCCCAGAACCAGTAGCCGTTGTAAATGCTGTGGATGACAAGCCCGGGCTTCAGAACGAGCGTGTGCGGGATCATCGGGTCGTGCTCTGGGTCGGTGTACTCCTGGATGTCCAGGTCCTTCTGCACCGTGCGACCGGGATCGGAGAGGAAAGTCCACTGCGCACCGACCGACGCGCGGAGCTCCTGGGATGCGTGATGGGTGTCGGTCGAGATCGTGACTACCTGGGTGTAGGCCACTGCGACCTTCGGATAGAACTCCGCGAGTTCGCGGTGCTGCTGGTGCTCCTTCGGGCAATAGTGGCCGCGCGCCAGCGTGAGGATCATGGGGTCGTCGCCTTGCAGCTCGCTGAGCTTCCGGGTGGTGCTCGTGTGATCCGGCAGCTCGTAGTCTGGGAACGTACCGCCGGGTGCGATGTCAGAGCGCATGGTTGGACCGCCTTTCAGTCTGCCGTGCCAGTTTACGAGTCAGATGGCCGTCGGCGGTCCCGCGCCGACGGCCTTGGACGTTATCGCCACCTCGCCGCGGAGCGTCTTCAGCGCGGCGACGTAGATCTCCGAGAACGTCGGGAACGGTTGAATCGTGTCGGCCAGGACATTCAGTGGAATGTGGGCGCGAATCGCGAGCGTGGCTTGCTGCAGCCACTCGCCCGCCTCGGGACCGAGCGCGTAGGCGCCCGTCAGTCGCTCGCCATCGCTGAGGAGCGTCAAAAAGTCGTTGTGCTCGGCGTACGCGCGCGTATAGGTGGCTGTCTTCGACACGTCCGATAGGGGAACCATGGCACTGAAACGCCCGGCGGAAGCGCCTACTGCCGCGGCTTGCGGGTCTGTGTAGACGACACGTGGGACGGCCTCATAATTGGCCTTTCGCGGGTCGCCGAGGATGTTCGCGGCGACCACCTCGCCTTGGTACTTGCCGACATGGGTTAGCGGCCAAAGGCCGTTGACATCGCCGATCGCCCACAAACGCTCCGCCGCGCGCAGGTGCGCGTCGACCGGAACTCCGTGCGAGTCCGGCTCGACGCCGACTGTCTCCAGGCCGAGACCGCTCACGCGTGGACGCCGGCCCGTTGCGACAAGCAGCCGGTCGCCGCGTAGTTCGCGCCCGTCATCGATCTCGAGAATGTAATCCTCGCCCTCGCGTCGCGCGGCTGTCGCGTTTGCGGACAGGACGAGCTCGATGCCCTCGCGGCGCAGAACCTCGCCGAGCGCCTCACCCAGCGGTGCAGGCTCACGCGCGAGTACGTGCTCGGCCATATCGATGATTACCGCCTGGCCGCCCAGTCGACGAACGGCCTGCGCCATCTCCACCCCGACCGGCCCGCCACCGAGGATGAGTAGGCGGCGCGGAATGGCTTTCATGGACGTCGCCTCGCGGCTGGTCCAAACGCCATCGAGCTCGCGCAGGCCCGGTACGGGCGGGACGACCGGATTGGCACCGTTCGCGAGGACCACATGGTTGGCCGTGTGCCGCACGCCGTCGACCTCCACGACGCCCGGGCCGGCGAGCCGGCCGCTACCGCGCAACAGATCGATGCCGTGGTCGGCCAGCCAGCGCTCCTGTCCAGCGTCGGAATAGTCGGAGACCATGAAGTCACGCCAGGCGAGCGCTTCCTCCACATCCACCTTCGCACTCGCGGCGGCCTCACGGGCCCCGTGAACTGCCTCGCCCGGCCGCAGCAGTGTCTTCGATGGAATGCAAGCCCAGTACGAGCACTCACCTCCCACAAGCTCTCGCTCGACGACAGCCACGCGCAGGCCGCCCTCCGCCAGAGCACCGGCGCAATGCTCGCCGGGCGACCCACCGCCGAGCACGATCACGTCATAGTCGCTGTTCATGTCGGTAGCTCCTCACCGGCGCGCTCGCGCACCATGTAGAGCGCATACCAGTCTGGCCAGTCCGGGTCCGCCTGGCCCGTTCGCTGCTCGTGCTTGCCGTGTGCCTCGGCCGCGCGTCTAAGTGCTTCCGCGAGGTCCTTCACGGACTCATACGCAGTGGTCATGGCTTCTCCCTTCAGCGGCCCGGAAGCCGTGTTTTGATCTCTTGGAGTAGCCAGCCGTTGCCGTCCGGATCACTGAAGGCGGCGAACGAGCCGTAATCGGCATGCTCCGGAGCTGGCCCGCTCACGCGTCCCTCGCTACCGGCGTGATGGAAGATCCCCGTCGCGTCGTGGAAGAGCTCGCTGACCTCGACCCCGCGTGCGATCAGGTCGGCACGAGCCTCGTCGATGTCGTACACCGTGAGCTGCAAGCCTTGGAATGAGCCGGGTGGGGCCGACGTGACCCCCTCGCCGAAGATGATCGAGCAGGCGGAACCTGGCGGCGTCAGCTGTACCACCCTGTAACCATCATCGACAGCGAGGTCGGCGTCGAGACGCCACCCCAGCGTCTCGTAGAAGCGCTTCGCCCGATCGACATCCGAGACTGGCACGACCACGACCTCGAGCTTCACCTCACCAGCCTTCACCGGCGGGCTGTCTGCCGCCCTTTCGCTGCTCACGTCCATACTGTCCATCTCGCCTCCTCGTTGTGGCGCCACAGCACGGCGGCGCGTTATCGCCGACCCTCACACACTTTCCTTCTCATCTGAGTAGAAGTCAAGGTTGCGTCGGTTACTCGGAGGTAGGCGATGCTGGAATGGGATGTGAGCCTGATTCCAGGCGCTGGCGGTCGCTTGTTGCTGTGTCAAGCGCAGCCCGTGCTGCGGTAAGTGCCTCGTCGAGGCGCTCACGCTCAGGTCCATCAGCCGCGGCGTGAGGAGTCTGTGCGGCGGCTATGAGCGGCTGCAGGATGTCCATTGGCAGTGGAAACACGATCGTGGAGCTCTGTTTGTTGCTTACCTCAAGCAGCGTTTGGAGGTAGCGCAGCTGGATCGTCACGGGGTTGCGGCTGATCACATCGGCTGCATCGTTAAGTCGTGCGGCTGCCTGGAATTCGCCCTCGGCGTTGATGATCTTCGCGCGGCGCTCGCGCTCTGCCTCAGCTTGGCGCGCCATTGCATGCTGCATCCGCTCGGGGATCTCGACGTCCTTGATCTCAACTGCGGTGACCTTGACTCCCCAAGGCTCAGTCTGATCGTCGATGATTTGCTGGAGGTGCTCATTTAGGCGCTCGCGCTCAGCCAGCAGCGCGTCCAGCTCCGCCTTGCCCAGCACAGAGCGCAGGGTTGTCTGGGCGATCTGTGAAGTAGCGGCCAGCACGTCTTCGATCTCGATCACTGACTTCGTGGAGTCGATGATCCGGTAATAGGCGACCGCGGTCACGCGTGCAGGCACGTTGTCACGCGTGATGATCTCCTGAGCTGGGATCTGCAGGGTGATCGTGCGCAGGCTGACGCGGACCATGCGATCTACAGCAGGCAGCAGGAAGATCAGGCCTGGGCCGCGCTGGCTGGTTACGCGCCCAAGGCGGAATACGACGCCGCGCTCGTACTCGCGCAATACCCGTACCGAAGCACCCGCGAGCACGAGCGCTATCACCACTATGCAGCTGAGGGCGACGATGAGCGCGAGAATCACGTGACGAGCTCCCACTCCTCGGCGCGGCGCACGGACAACGTCAGACCGCTCACGCGCTCGACTACGACAGGATCACCCTCGTGAAGTGCCTCGCCGTCGATTTCCGCCCATCCGTGACGGGCACGCCACAGAGCCCCATCGATGAATACCTGGCCCGCCGGCTCGCTCCAGCCGCGAACCACACCAAGTCGGCCACACAACGCCTCCGCGCCGGCCTGAACGCGCGCGCGTCGCACGCTCGCGGCCTTGCGCGTCACCAGGAACGCCCATCCGCCGGCCGCCGCGCCGAGACCGACACCGACCGATACCGCAAGCGCCACGCTGCCACCCAAAGTGGCGATGACGATGACCCCACCGGCCATCAGCGCTACGCCCCCAGCCACACCGAGAACTCCGCCAGGCACGTGAGCCTCGGCCACCGCTAGCACGGCGCCCATTACCAACAGCACAAAGCCGAGCGCGATCATTTTGAGTTCTCCTCCCTCAATTGTAGGCCGTCGTCGGGTTCACCCTGCGCGTATCTCGCTGCGAAGTACCTGACGTCGTACGTGGAGAAGGGAGATTCAGGGAGATTCTTTTGAGCGTTAGTCGTTGATGACTCGCAAGACCCGCTAACTTGAATCTATGCTCACACAGGCAGATCGTGCGGCCGAGCGGCGTCGCGCGAAGCTGGACGAGATCCAGCTGCAGGTCAAGGGTGGCTCTCTGACGATCCGTAAGATGACACCGGCAGAGCGCAAGCGCTACCCCGCGAGACCGCCCAAGGCGCGTGGCAAATGACGACGTTCTTCGTCGCTGGCACTGAGGGGCAGGGGGCGGAGGCGGCCTACCATGAGTTGCGCGAACGCTCCCAGATGGTCGTCGGCTGTCCCGCAAGGTCGCGACGCATCTTCAAACTAAGTTGCCGGTTCGACGGGTGCGATAGCGAGATCGAGGTTGGCAGGCGGCTGTCCCACGGGAACGACGTCGTGGCTGCGATCCTTGACCACGGCCGCGAAGAGGCATTCGTCGTGCATACCGCCGCCGCCGACGACGGGGTGGGCGCCGCGGTGCGTGTCGGGCGTCCCGTGTACTCCGTGACTGAGTTCTCCTAAAATATGGACGACGATGAGATACGCGCCTTGGTGACGCGGTTGGCGCGTCCTCACTCCTCCGGTGGCCAGGTTATAGAGCGTGCGGCGATCCTCGCCGAGGGCACTGACTCAGCGGCAATCATGGCGTGGATCACTGCCCACGCAGGGATACCCGAGACGACTGTGGCGACGCCTTCCAGGCACGGCTTGCACGGCTCACGACTTCGCAACGGTGATGGAGCAGAATCCCAGGCACCCCCTCGCTTTGTGTTGCCGGCAGGCGGGCTGGCCTAGGGCCTTCTCTACGGTCCGCTCAGGCCACGATTGTGAACTTGGGACTGATCGGCGAATCCCACCCAACCAAGCGGTTTCACTAGCTTCACGGTTGGCTAAGACACCTCAGGGCATATGGATGCCGCATGTCATATAAGACACGACGTTGTCATAAGACACGACGCCCATGAACGATTACCCACGCCCGATGCTCACCGTCGACACGGTGGTCCTAACACGCGAAGCGACGCCGAGCATCCTGCTGGTGCAACGCGCGAATTCGCCATTTGCCGGTGGCTGGGCATTGCCGGGCGGTTTCGTGGACGAAGGCGAGACCGTGGCGACGGCCGCGCCGCGCGAGTTGGGGGAGGAGACCGGTCTGGGGGATGAGACCGGTCTGGGGTTGGGCCAGTTCGAGCTGCTCGGCGTCTATGACACGCCGGGGCGCGATCCGCGCGGCTGGACCGTCTCGGTGGTCTACCTTGCGAGGATTCCGGCCCGCGCTGAGGTGAAAGGCGGCGACGATGCCAAAGACGCACGTTGGTTTGCCGCGGACGCGCTACCCGAGCTTGTTTTTGACCACGCCGCAATCGTCGCGGACGCGCTCAAGCGAAATTGACGCTTTGGCCTTGCGGCTTGCGTGCGCGAAAGCGAAACGACTGGCCGCCCTTCTTCACCTGCGGCTCCTCGAGACCGACTTCCTCTAGCCGTGCGGGTAGCTCATCGGGCGAGACAGGCACCAGCGTGTCGCCGACGTGAAGCAGCTTGAACGCTCGGCCTGTGCCGAGGCTGTCCGTTCCCGCGAACACGCCTCCAGGTCGCAGGACCCTGGCTACCTCGCCAAGAAGCTTGTCTTGGAGCTCGGGGGATGGGATGTGGTGGAGCATCGTGAAGCACACCACGCCCGAGAAGCGACCGTCGGGAAATGGCATGGCGGTGGCATCCGCCTGCACTATCTCCGTATCGCCATCGAGCGTTCGCCTGAGGTGCTCGCAGTAGCTCTCGGAGAGCTCCACCACCGTTAGGGATCCAGGACGGCGAGCAAGCACGCGCGCTGTGGCGCCGAACCCGGGCCCGATCTCGAGCACGTCCTCGCCGAGGTCCACTCCGGCAAGGCCCCACGGCAGCAACTTGTGCTCCACCGAGCGCGCCCACCAACCGGATGAGCAGATCAGGCCATGTGCACGGTTCATGGGTTGAGAGTAGCCTGCCTCCATGCCTGAGACCTCTCCAGCCCTATACCGCGCCGGCTCCGGCGAGCCTTTGCTCCTCTTGCACGGCTTCACCGGCACCTGGCATCACTGGCGTCCCCTACTCGATGGGCTCGCCGCTCACTTCGAAGTGATCGCGCCCACACTCGCCGGTCACGACGGTGGCCCTCCGTTCGATGAGAGCGGACCGCTTACGTTTGCTTCCAGCGCCGATCACCTCGAGCGTCATCTGGACGAAATCGGTGTGGGTACCGCCCACGTGGTCGGCAATTCGCTTGGTGGCGGGCTTGCGCTGGAACTGGCCAAGCGCGGTCGTGCGCTCTCGGTCGTCGCGCTTGCGCCCGCGGGCGGCTGGGTGGAAGGAGATGGCGAGGCCAAGCGACTCGCGCGCCTGTTTGGACGCCAGCGCCGCATGACCCGTCTGAACGCCAAACGCCTGCCCCTATTGATGAGGCGTCCTGGGAGCAGGCGCTTGGCTTTGCGCGAGGCGATGCGCCACGGGGAGCTGGTCTCGCCCGCGGAGGCCGTCGACCTCGCACTCACCTCGATCCGCTGTCCAATCGCGCCCAAGGCGATCCAAGCGCTCCGTGCCGACAGAGGCCTGGCTTTGCAAGATCTAGATCGCATCGCCTGCCCAGTACTGCTTGCCTCGCCCGAGTTCGATCGCATCCTGCCGGCGGAGCGCCACGCGCCGCGCTTCAAGCGCGAGATCCCCGGCGTCGAGTCGCGCATGCTTCCGGGCTGTGGTCACGCCCCGATGTGGGATGACACGCAGCTCGTCCTCAGCACGATCATCGACTTCGTCGAGCGCCACACCGCGGCCTCGCCGGAGCTCGCGGATATCGCCCAACTCGCGTAAGCCGATTCGCTGGCAGGAGGGGTCGCGGCCTCGACTGCGCGGCAACTTGAGGCTCTACAGCAACTCGGCGATGCGTCGCGCGGCCCTGGCGGCGCCGTCTGTCTCCACGTCGCGGTAGTTGACCTCGCGTCCGATCTCCTGGGCGATCGCGGCCGCGATCAGCTCGGGCGGAGAGTCGTCGTAGTCCATGCACCTACCCGCGCCGTAGCGTTCGAGCCGGTGGCGGACATGGAAGTTCTGCTCGAAGTGGTGGCGCAGCGGGAAGTAGAGAAACGGCCGCTTCTGTGCCGTCAGCTCCATCGATGTGGTCAGACCGCCCTGCGCCACCGCCAGGTCACATGCGGCCAGGTGGCGGTAGAGGTTGTGCACGTAGGGGACCACTTCGAGGCCCTCGTGCGTGGGAAGGGATGCCGGGTCGATGCGGGGGCCAGCAACGACGATCATGCGCAGATCGGGCACACCTTCCTTGGCCTGGGGGAAGGAGGCGATCACTCGGCGCAGCAGGTCTGCGCCGACGCCAGAGCCACCGACGGTGACGATGCATACGCGCTCCTCATCTGAGTAGCCGAGCTCTGCGCGTAGCTTGGTGCGCTCGCTGAGGTCGGCGGGATCGAAGCCTGTGACATAGCCGGTGAAATCGAAGTGGCGCTCGGTCCAGTCCCTGATCATCGGCAGCTCCGGCCCCAGCCGCTCAACGACGATGTCGTCGGGGTTGCCCACGAATAGCGCCATATCGCGCACCCCGGGGTGCTCGGCGATGTGGTCAACCATGTCGGCGTTGTAGTCGGCGGTCAGGTGGCTTTCGTGTGGTTCGGATTCCATCGGCAGGAAGCCGACGAAGTCGGTCAGCCACACGAACGGGACCTTCTTCTCGCGCGGATTCTCGTGCAGGTAGTAGTCGAGCTCCCACGCCTCGTCGCCAATCCACAGGTCATAGCGCTGCTCGCGCACGATGTCGTGAAAGAGCATGAAGTTGGCCGCCAGGATCTCGTCCATGCGCCGCAGCGCGTGGAAACAGTTCAGGTCGTGCTCGGCGGACTCCGACTCGAAGTGCTTGGACTCGTTGGCCAGGTGGCGGCTGGCAGGGTGGATGCGCTCGCCCTCGGCTTCCAGGACTCTGGTGACCGGATCCTGGGCGAGCCAGTCGATCTGCAGATCGGGATGCAGGGCGCGCAGCTCGCGCGCGATCGCGACATCGCGCTGGGCGTGCCCGAGACCGATCGGCGAGCAGATGAGGAGCGCGCGCGGGCGACCGTCCGGGCGGAACACGGTTGGGTCGCGTGGCGTGCGTGGGCGCTTGAAGGCGTCCTCCGCGAACTCGCGCAACATCAGGTTGAAGCCGACGGGCTTGCGGGCATGCTGGATATGTCCGGCACCTTTGACCGTCACGAACTTGCCTGCGCTGAGACGCGCGAGCGCGCGGGCGTCGCGTGGTGGCGTGATCATGTCGCGATCGCCGGAGACCACCAGTACCGGGCAGTCCAGGCTTTGCGCAAGCCCGCGCAGCTCCCGCGGCGCGCTTGAGCGGTGGGCGGACTGCTCGTCGAGGACCGTGGCTGCCAATGTCTCCGGGTCGGTTTCGAGCGCCCAGCTCACGCCGTCTTCGATCGCCTTGGTGGAATGCGGCTCTGGTAGGGCTCTGGAGAGGAACCACTCGGCGAACGCTGGATAGTCCCGCCGCCAGTAGTCGGCGCTGAAGCGACCCCACCAGCGGTATAGCCGGGGGCTGATCGCCGGTCGTGCAAACGCCCACCAGACTGGCTTGCTGCGCATGGGCCACAGGTGCGACGGGGTATAGGGGAACATCGGGCCGGTGAAGACCGCGCCGAGCATCCGCTCAGGGGCAAGCCGTGCGAGCTCCAGCTGATAGCGGGCGCCCGCGGAGAGGCTCACCGTCACCGCCGACTCCGTGCCGGTCGCGTC
Source organism: uncultured Solirubrobacterales bacterium (assembly GCA_963746645.1). GTDB lineage: Bacteria > Actinomycetota > Thermoleophilia > Solirubrobacterales > Solirubrobacteraceae > Palsa-744. The sequence goes on along the minus strand of CAVVBQ010000005.1, from coordinate 628,124 downwards.
CATCACCGTCAGGCAGTCGCGGGCGAACTCGACAGCCCTGTAGCGGCGGGGATCGTGTGGACGGTCAGAGCGCCCGTTGCCGAGGCCATCCATCGCAAGCACCCGGAAGTGACGCGCCAAGTAGGCAATCTGCATCTTCCAGTGACGCGAATGGAACATCGACCAGGTCGGCAGCAGGAAGACCGTCTGCTCGCCCTCGCCGTAGACCTCGTAGAACAGTCGCTGCCCGTTTCGTTCTACGAAGCCTTCGCTGTCTGGATAGCGCGCCCGGCTCTGCTCGCCCTCGTGGCCGACGATCCGACCTGCACCTTTGTCGACGAGCGCCGACGCCGCGACCGTTTGCACGGTCGCGGCGTCGATGGCGGCGTTGCTGGCCCTTGCCTGTCCAGCTTCGTGGCTCACGGCGGAGTTCCCGGCTCCTGTCTGCCCGATCACTGTGCTCACGGCCGCACCTCGAGCACCAGGTTGAAAGGCGTCTCGGCGACGCGGCCTACACGGTTGAAGCCGCCTTCGTTCAATACTTGGGTGAGGCGCTGCTCTCCGGCCTGAGCGCCGAGCGCCAAGCCGACCTCTTGGCTCAAGGAAGCGGGTGTGCAGAGCATCGTGGAGCCGCCATAGAAAACACGCCCGACGGGGTTGAGGTTCTCCTCGATCGCGTCGCCGGCCAATGGCTCGACCACCATCCAGGTGCCATCTGGGGCGAGCTGCTCGCGTACGTGGCGGGCTGCGCCAGCAGGGTCACCCATGTCGTGCAGGGCGTCGAACACGCACACCAGGTCGAACGGACCGCCGCTGAAGTCCTTGGCGGAAGCAACCTCGAAGCTCACGCGATCTGAGACCCCCGCGCGCTCAGCGGCCGCGCGGGCAGCCTGCACGGAGCCCTCGTGATAGTCAGAGCCGACAAAGCGCGAGGCCGGGAAGGCCTTGGCCATCAGGATCGTCGAAGCCCCGTGACCGCAGCCGATGTCCGCGACCTTGGCTCCCGCAGAGAGCTTGCCGAGCACGCCATCAAGGGCCGGTAGCCAGGAATCCACCAGATTGGCCAAGTAGCCGGGCCGGAAGAATCGCTCGGTGCCCGCGAACAGTTCGTGATGGTGCTCGTGCCAGCCGAAGCCCTCACCGGAGCGAAAGCGCTCGGCGATCTGGGGCTCGTCCTTGATCGTGGCCGCCACCAGCTGAAAGGCGCCAGGAATGAAGGCCGGGCTATCTTCGTTGGCCAAGGCCATCGCCTGCTCCGGCGGGAGTCTGAAAGTACCCGTCGCTGCGTCGTACTCGACATAGCCACTGGCGGCTTGCTGGCACAACCACTCGCGGATATAGCGCTCGCGACAGTCGGTGCGCTCGGCCAGTTCCTGCGAGGTGACCGGCTCACTGTCTGCCATCGCCTTGTACAGGCCGAGCTTATCGCCGATCAGAACCAGCGGCGTGGTGATCGCCGCGCCCAGGTCGCCCACGAACTTACCCATGAACTCTTCGAGCTTTGCTTCGTCTATTTCCACTGCGCTCATCGTGCTTTCCTCCGATTGGTCGATTTGGGGGATGTCTTGTTGTTGTTCCCGGTCTTGCGCTTCTCCAGCGAGCTGAGCCATGCGTCGATGGCCGTGAGCAAAGCCTCATGACCGCGGTCGAAGCCGAGCAGCCGCTCGAACAAGAGGCCTTGGTTGAACTGCGCGACCAGCGCCGCCCAGCTCTCGGCCGAGAACGGGCTGTCGCCCAGGTCGTACTCCTTCATTGCCTGGGCGAGCGCGTCACGAAGCACGGTGCGCCAACTGTCGGCGACGCCTTGCACACGCTCGCGCAGCTCGGGCTTGTTCCAGGCAAGCGCTTGCAGCTCCGCCCAGATCTTGGGGTAGCCCGAAGCGAGGTCCTCATCGATGAAGGCCATCGCCTTGCGCCACTTCTCGATGAAGGGTGCCTCGCTGCCATACATCGCGCGCTGGCGCTCGAGGATGCGCGCGGTGAACCGCTCCAGCGTCTGCACCAGCAGCTCGTCTACCGAGCCGAAGTAGTAGTGCACGAGGCCATGGTTCTGCCCAGACTCGCGGGCTAGCTGGCGTGTCGAGATGCCCGCCGCGCCCTCTCTGATCAGCAGTCGCTCGGCGGCGTCCAAGAACGCCTCGACGTTGACCTCTCTGATCGAGCGCTCTGCCGCATCGTCTGCGGCGCCAGTGTTTGCGAGTGACTTAGTCATATGACTAAGTCGGTCATCTAAGCAGCATCTCACACGGCTGTCAAGTGCTGGCCAACGTCCCGTGGGCTGTTAAGCAGTGGCCAACACCCGCACGGCTGTGAAGCGCCGGCGCCATCGACGACGGCACTTGCTGGAGCGGCGCGCGCAGGAAAGTGCACAGAAACGATTCTGTTCGGAGTCGTACATGTACGACTCCGCCGGTCGGTACATGTACCGACCGGGCCCTCGCCGCATGCGGCGAGGGCTTAACCCATTTGGATAGTTGTTGCCGCTATCTGCGCCGGACCGCAGGATCCAGCGCGGGATTGGCCCAGCCGGCGTCGGTCGGGTTGACTGTCTGCCCGGGCGCCACGATCTCGTCGATGCGATCGAGCACGGCCGCATCCAGCTCGACCTCAGTCGCGCCCAGTTGCGACTCCAAGTGCTCGAGCGTGCGCGGCCCGATGATTGCCGCGGTGACCGCCGGATGGCGGATCACGAAGGCCAAAGCCATGTGGATCAGCGAGATGCCGGACTCATCGGCGAGCTTGCCCAGCGCGTCGGCTGCCTCGAGCTTGGCCTGGTTGGCCGGGATCGACAGGTCATAGCGTTGGGGGATCAGCGCCGAGCGGCGTGACTGCAGGTCATCGGCGCCCTTGCGCCAGCGCCCCGACAGCCATCCGCCGGCCAGCGGACTCCAGGGGATCACGCCCATGCCGAATTCCTGGCATGTCGGCAGTACGTCCGCCTCGATCCCCCGCGCCAGGATCGAATAGGGCGGCTGCTCGCACACGAAGCGCGCATGCCCTCTGTCGCGGGCGACCCACTGCGCCTTGACGATTTGCGCTGCCGGGTAGGTGGAGGAGCCGATGTAGCGCACCTTGCCTTGCGCCACTAGGTCGCTGAGCGCGCCGAGCGTCTCGTCGTGGTCGGTCCAAGGATCCCAACGGTGGACTTGGTAAAGGTCGATCCAATCGGTCTGCAAGCGCTTCAGCGAGGCCTCGACCTCGCGGATGATCCAGCGCCGCGAGTTGCCCGCCTCGTTGACGTCGTCGCCCATCGTGCCGTGGAACTTGGTGGCCAGCACCACGTTCTCACGCTTGCCGCCCGCCAGCGCCTTGCCCACGATCTGCTCGGACTCCCCGCGTGCGTACACGTCGGCGGTGTCGATGAAGTTGATCCCTCCGTCAAGCGCCTTGTGGATGATCCTGATCGAGGCGTCGTGGTCGGTCTCGCCCCAGGCACCGAACATCATCGCGCCGAGGCAAAGTGGGCTGACGTGCATTCCGGTGCGACCGAGGGTTCGCTGTTGCATGCCCACACCGTAGCGGCACTCCGCCGCACAGGTGTTATTCCGCTGTGAGCGTTGCTTTCATGCCCTTGGCCGCGTGGCCCGGGAGCGAGCAGAACAGGATGTAGCTGCCTGGCTTGAGATCGACAGTCAGACTCAAATGATCTTTCGACGGTGTATTGGGGAGTAAGCCGACCACTTCTCCTTCGCTGCCTTCGGCGGCATTCAAGTTGTGTTCGTCCTGGCCATGGTTGACGAATTCGATGATTGTCTTGCCAGCCGGAACGCTCGAGCGTGAGAGGACGAAGCGGAAGCCTCCGCTGTCTTCGGCTGTCACCTCCACGTGAGCAGGGGCCGGGGAGACGGGAGCATTGACGGGCGAGGCTTTTTCTGTTGCAGAGGGCGTGCCGGAGCTCACAGTGGAGCCGGATACCGACGGCGCCGAGACGGCCGGCGCCGCGCCGTCCGCGCTCTGCCCACTAGCTGTGGGCTTTGCAGGCTTGGCGCTCGTGCTCGACTTGCGCCTGTGCTTTGCTCCTTTGCCGGAGTGTGCCGTCAGGCAATGCCGATGTTTCTTGCGATGACATGCCTTTCTGGCGCTAGACGGATAGTGGCCCCTCGCGTGCGTGGGTGCGGCGAAGGTGATCGCGACCGAAGCGCCGCAGACCGCGCACAAGGCGCCCACCAGGAGCACGGATCGCCAGGCGCCGAGCACCTTCTTAGCTCACGAGCACGGGTCGCTGGAAGGAGGCTGCTTCTGGAATGACCAGGCCCGCTTCGGTCTGGAACCACTGCTCCAGCAAGGAGCAATACATCGACCTGAAGTCGCATGTGTTGAGCAGGTTTTCGTTGACATCCAGTTTGCTCAGGCCCGGGAATTCACCCACCATTTTTCCTGCTGCCCGGCTACCGATCAGAAATGCCAAACCGCCGGCGCCGTGATCAGTGCCAGAGCCGTTCTCCTGCGGACGGCGGCCGAACTCAGACCACAACTGAATCAGCACACGCTGATCGAGTTTGCGCGCTTCCAGGTCGCGCTGAAACGCGACCAGAGCGCTCACCGTTTGTTCGAGGTTCGTGTTCAGCGTGTTGGCCTCGTCTGAGTGGGTGTCATAGGAGCCGACCGCGTTCAACGAAGCGCACCTGATCGGCATGCCCGTGTGCAGCATCGCCGCGAGCACCCCCAATCTTTCAGCGAAATCACCGCTCGGATAGGGGACGGCCGATTTGTCGCCCGATTCCTTCTCATACTGCACGAAGCCCGCCATCTTTTCGAGCACCAGTCCTGTGTCATAGGAAGCCGCGCGAGCCTGTGCGTATGCGGGCGAAGGCGCCGAGAGAGCCCCCAAGGCGCCGAAGGTCTCAAGCGCCGGTCCGCTCACCGGTTCACCAAGGCCGTACGCCCACATCGTGTAGTCGGCGGGCGAGGAGACTGCAGCAACAGGCATCTGGGCCGTGGCGAGCGCCGGCGCCAGTGAGTAGTCGAGTGAAAGTCCCTGTAGCGGATTGTTCGGTTCACCGACCAGATCCAAGTAGCGGCCCATCCAGCCCGAGCGCGCTTGCGCGTCGAGCTGGCCGACCTCCCAGTAGTGGCGGCTTGTGAAATGGCTCTCGTCCGCCGGCTGGTAGCCGATCGCGGGGAAAGTCGTGACCTTGCCTTCCCCGTGCAGTTCGGCCAAGCCTGTTGCCGCTGGATGCCACATCAGGTTCGTGTCCTCGCTGAAGACCGTGCCGGACCCTTCGGCCAATCCCAGATCTGGCCGAAGTTCCCTGTACTTGGCTTCTCTCACGGGAGCCAGCACCGAGAGCGCGTCCCAGCCGCCTTCCATGAAGATCGACACGAGCACCGGCTGTTCTGTGCTTCCGGCGGCCATGGCTTGGGCGATGCCCTCTTCGAAGTGGCGCGGACCGAGCATCGAGGCGCCATAGACCGACAGAGCCGCACCGGCAGAACGCAGCAAGAACGTGCGCCGGTCAAGGCCCGTGCCCGCCGGCAGCGGCATCCCCGGCTCGATCCCCGGCAGGCCCTTGCCGGCGGCGGCGACGCCGCGACGCAAGAACTGTGAGCGGGTGAAATCGTTGCACGAGCAGCTCTTGGCCACGATCAGCTCTCCCTCAGGGCGGTGGTTTGCACGGACACGTCAGCTCACCTGCATATCGTCAGCTCACCTGCATATCGGGAGCAGTGGCGATCAACATGCGCAGCGCGTTCTGGCGCATCGCCCTGACGGGGCTCCGCTCCCATTCGGCCAGCGGTTCCTTCAAACAGGACCCGGCGAAAGCGGCGATGCACTGCTCCGATTCCTCGGAGAGGGGAGGGTTGGCCCAATAGGCCAGAGCGCTCGCAAGCGCTGTGGTTGAATCCTCGGTTTCGCTGTATTCCGCTTCTCCCTCTTTTGGCCACGGGTTCGGGTAGGTCTCCGAGGTCACATAGCTGGCCATTTCCCAGCGCGCCTTGACGGTCGAGGTGTCAAGCCAGCGTGTGAAATCCCAGCCGGACACGTTTGGGGGATAAAAGAGTTGCTGGCCTGCGTTTGCTGATAGCCACGTCCACGATGTCGTGTCGATCGGGCGATCGATCGCGCGCAACAGCCCCGCGTTGTAGACGACCGGGGGTGTCAGGAGCTCGGGGCCTTCGTAGAAGTCGGGGTGCTGCAATATCGCCTCGACTACGGCCCGGATGCTGTAGTTCGAGCCCACATACAGCCCTTGCAACGAAGCCAATGTTGCTTCGTCTGGCTGGCTTGGAATGAAGTAACCCCACAGCTTGGTGACGAAGAACGAGGCGTGCAATGGATGTTCGACGCATAGACGCACGGCGTCTTCCCAGCTCCAATTGCCCGTCTTGCCAAACACAGTCTTTTCGTGTTTGTCGTGGCGGGCAGTGTCGAATTCGAATTCGTGCAGACCTTCCTGCGAGGACCATTCCGCCGTCCACCCCGTCAGCACGCGGGCCATTTCGCGTACATCGTCCTCGGTATATGCGCCGCGGTCGGCGCCCAAGGAGAACAGCTCCATCATCTCGCGGGCGTAGTTCTCGTTCGGTTCACCCTTGTCGTTGTAGATCCCATCGAGGAACACAAGCATCGCCGGGTTCGACGTGACGGCCATGAACAGGTCATGAAAGCTGCCGAGCGCCATGCTGCGAAACAGTTCGTTCTGTTCGAGCATCATCCGCTGGTTGTTCACCTTTTCGTTGGAATTGGCAAACCAGTCGTGCCAGATGAAAGTCATCCGCTCGATCAGCTGCTGGTCGGAGCGCACCATGCGATCCAGCCACCAGCAGTGGTCTTGACCCCAAGCGTTGTCCGGATCTAGCGGATCTCCATCGTCGTCGACCGGGTCCGGGCCGCTGAGCGTCGCCCCGCCGGACGGGCGAGTAAGGCCAAAGACAACATCTTGTAGGGGCTGCCCAGCCAACGCCTCAGCCTGACCAGGGGTCGGCCCAAAGCCCGCCCGCCAAAGTAGACGGTGGGCTTGTGCGAGGCTGATCGGCGGGGAGCCGACCGACGGAGCCGGGGCGGGGGAGGGAGCCGGTGGAGCGGCAGGAGCAACCGGCAGCGCGATCCCGATCGTGCCGTGCGGCGCCGAGCGGTGCACCGGCTTGCGGTGCTTGTGCTTCTTCTTCTTGTGCTTGCGGTGCTTGGCGTGCTTAGCGTGATGCTTCTCGTGCTCCTTGGCACGCTTGCGCTGCTCCTCGCGACCAGCGCGGGAATGCGTGAGCTTCCCCGCGCGTTTCTTTGTCTTGAGGCTCATCCTCATCGAGCCGGCACCCCCGCGCGCGTATGGACATGGTCCCGACCGGGCATCATCAGTACTTCGGCCACGCGTGTCCGATGCCGGTTAACCTCGCGCGGTGATCGACGGATGTCCTATCTGAGCCTTTATGCCCATGCCTGATCCTCACCCCGACGCGCTGGCCCTACGCGTGCGCGTATCCGGCCATGTACATGGGGTCGGATTCCGCGACGCCGTTAGGCGTCGAGCGAGCGAGTTGGGTGTCTCAGGTTGGGTACGCAACGAAGAGGACGCGACGGTGGCAGTGCATGCCGAGGGACCTTCCGCCGCCGTCGAGGAGATCCTCTCGTTCTTGCGCAGCGGACCACGCGGAGCCGCAGTCGCGCAAGTCGAACACCAGGAAGTCCCGGTCGAGGGTCATGAGCAGTTCGGGGTCCGTGGCGTAAGCGCCGGCGTCTTCGTTGTGCAAGAGCACCAGGCCACGGCGCACCATTTCGACCTGCGCCTCGAGGTCGAAGGCGCGATGCGCTCCTGGGCGATCCCCAAGGGCCCGTCGCTCGATCCATCGGTTAAGCGACTAGCGGTTCAGGTCGAGGACCACAGCCTTTCCCACAACTCCTTCGAGGGGCCGACCGAAGGTGGCGCCGTGATCGTATGGGACCACGGCAACTACGAGCAAGGTGGACGCGTCGCCTGGCCCGAGGCCCTGGACCGCGGTCACGTGGTGTTCGTCCTGCACGGCGAGAAGCTTCGTGGTGGCTTTGCCTTGCAGCGCACCCGACCCGGATCCAAGCCTCAGTGGCTCCTGATCAAGCGCCGCGACGAGTATGCGCGTGCAGGCTCCGACGTCGTCGCCGAGCAACCTGCTTCGGCAATCAGCAGTCGGACTTTGCAGCAGATCCTGGACGACTCTGGCTCAAGACAGGCTTGAGTTGGTATCTGCTTGGCTTCCGGCATGGACACAGGTGCCGCGGCGCCCAGAGAGCCAGAATTGCCTTCTGAGCTCCAGGCGGGAGAGATCGCTGGGCTGACTCACGACGCGAGTGTCGCCGAGGTCCAGCTGAGCGATGTCTCGTTTGCCGATCAACGTGCCAACGGCGTCACATTCGAGGTTGTCAGGCTTGTCCACGTCGAACTGTCCGGTGCGCGTATGGAGCACTTGAGGATCGTTGATAGTGCACTGGAGGGTTGCAACCTGGCCAACCTGCACGCCCACCACGCGAGCATCGAACGCACGAATATCGAGAACAGTCGCTTGACGGGAATCGATCTTGCGGAGAGTGCACTAAGCGACGTCACCTTCCGGGGTTGCCGGATCGACCTGGCGTCGTTTGGCTTCGCTCGCCTTGAGCGTGTCACCTTCGAGGACTGCTTGCTCGCGCAGACGGACTTTCTCGAGGCCAAGCTCGACTCGGTCCGCTTTCATGGCTGTGAGCTCGCGCGCGCGGACTTTCGCGATGCTCGCCTCAGCCTCTGTGAGCTGCGCCGCAGCGATCTCACTGACATCCAGGGTGCCAAGAACCTCCGCGGTGCTGCCATGGAGTGGCCTGACATCGTCAATATGGCCGGCCTTTGGGCTGCCACTTTGGGCATCGAGGTCCTCGACTCCTGAGGCAAGCGACGCCTGCGCACCGACTGCCGGATAGGCCCGACGGCGCGCAGGATCCGGCTTACTGGTCGATCGTAGACATGTTGTAGTAGCGATCGCCGGCCGTGACGCCGACGGGCGCTGCCTCCTCGATGCGGGCCAGATCGTCCTCTGAGAGCTGGATCTCGGCGGCAGCGACGTTCTCCTCCAAATATGAGCGTCGCTTCGTGCCTGGGATCGGCACGATGTCCTCGCCGCGGCTGAGTACCCATGCGAGCGCTAGCTGGCCGGCGGTGACTTGCTTCTCGCCGGCGATCTGCTCGATGCGCTCGACCAATTCGAGGTTCTTCTGGAAGTTCTCGCCCTGAAAGCGCGGGTGGTGGCGGCGGAAGTCGTCCTCGGGCAAGTCTTCCGGGTTCTTGTACTTGCCGGACAGAAAGCCCCGTCCGAGCGGCGAGTAGGCGACGAAGCCGATGCCGAGCTCGCGCACCGTAGGCAGGATTTGATCCTCAGAGTCGCGAGACCACAGGGAGTACTCGGTTTGTAGCGCAGAGATTGGGTGAACGGCGTGCGCGCGCCTGATCGTCTGCGGTGAGGCCTCGGACAGCCCTAGATAGCGGACCTTGCCTTCGGCGACCAGCTCGGCCATCGCCCCGACCGTGTCCTCGATCGGAACGGTCTTATCGACGCGGTGCTGGTAGTAGAGGTCGATGTGCTCGACGCCGAGGCGCTTCAAGGAAGCTTCGCAGGCGGAGCGCACGTACTCGGGCCTACCGTTGATTCCCACCCAGCTTCCGTCCTCTTTGCGCTCATTGCCGAACTTGGTGGCTAGAACAACCTGCTCGCGACGGTCGGAGATTGCGCGGCCAACGAGCTCCTCGTTGGTGAACGGCCCATACATGTCGGCTGTGTCCAAGAACCTCACACCGAGCTCGAGTGCGCGGTGGATCGTGGCGATCGCCTCGTCCTCGTCAGAGCGGCCATAGAACTCGGACATGCCCATACAGCCGAGCCCCTCCTCGGATACCTGCAGTCCCTGGCTTCCAAGCGTGCGCGTCTGCATGTCCTGGCTCCTTTCCTTTGCGTGGCCTTGTCGCTCGCCGGCTCTCTGCCCGATCTGGCGTTCGCGAATCTCCCTCAGACGTTATCGACCGCCGATCGATGACTGTAGGATTGAGCTTTGTCTGTCGGGTCAGGTAGCGAGCACTTAATGTGAACACCGTCGCCGCCACTGCCGTCGTTCCCCGCTCCGCGAATCGCCGCCTGGGGGTGACCTTTGGCGGGCTGATGTTGGTGATGCTGCTGGCGGCGCTCGATTCGACGATCGTCGCGACAGCTTTGCCGACGATCGTGGGGGACCTCGGTGGGCTGGAGCGCTTGTCTTGGGTCACAAGCGCCTACCTGCTGGCGCAGACAGCGGTCACGCCGTTGTACGGCAAGCTCGGCGATCAGCTGGGGCGCAAGCGTGTCCTGCAAAGCGCCGTGGTGCTGTTCTTGGTGGGCTCGGCGTTGTGTGGCCTGTCCCAGTCGATGACCGAGCTGATCGCCTTCCGCGCGGTACAAGGTCTCGGCGCCGGCGGTCTGATCGTGCTGGTCCAGGCCACAGTCGGGGACATCGTGTCCCCGCGCGAGCGTGGGCGCTATCAGGGCCTGTTCGGCGCCGTGTTCGGTCTGGCGAGCGTCGCCGGTCCTTTGCTCGGGGGAGTGATCGTCGAGCACCTCTCCTGGCGCTGGATCTTTTATGTCAACCTGCCGATCGGTCTGCTTGCACTGGGGGTAATCGCAGCCACGCTGCCCGCAACGAGCGTGCGCAGTCGGCCCGCTATCGACTATCTCGGCGCGGGCCTGCTCGCGGCGGCGCTCAGCGCGATCGTCTTGGTCGCCAGTCTTGGCGGCACGACGTGGGCCTGGGGCTCGGGCGAGACGATCCTGGTGGCGATTGCCGGGGTGGCCTTGATCGGCGTGTTCTTGGCGGTCGAGCGCCGCGCACGTGAGCCGGTCTTGCCGATTGCGGTCCTACGCGACGAGGTGTTCCGCATCGCCGGCCTGCTCTCCTTGATCGTCGGCTTCGCGCTGTTCGGGTCGGTCACGTTCCTGCCTTTGTTCTTCCAAACCGTGTTTCACTCGAGCCCGACAGGGGCGGGCCTGCGTCTGATCCCGTTGATGGGCGGCTTGGTGCTCACGTCGGTCGTCTCGGGCCGGGTGATCTCCAACACCGGCCGCTACCGGGCGTTCCCGATAGCAGGCACGGCCACGATGACCGTCGGCTTGTTGCTGCTCTCGCGCCTGGACGTCGGCACGAGCTCGATCGCGGCTGACGCCTACCTGCTCGTGCTTGGCTTGGGTCTAGGGATGGTCATGCAAGTGCTGGTCTTGGCGGTGCAGAACGCGGTCGACTACTCAGTTCTCGGCGCCGCCACTTCGGGCGTCACGCTCGCGCGAGGAATCGGCGGCTCGATCGGCGCGGCGGTGTTCGGGACGATCTTCTCCAGTCGTCTGCGCAGCGAGCTGCACGACGTGCTCAGTGGTGCGCTCGGAGCCCAGGTCACCGGCGGCGGGCGGCTCACTGGTGCGCAGGTGGCGAGCCTGCCGGCCGCGGCCAGGCTTGCCTATGAGAACGCCTATGTCCACGCGCTGAGACCGGTGTTTCTCGTCGCGGCTGGGGTCGGTGCGATCGGGTTCGTGTTGGCCCTACGCTTGCGCGAGCGACCCCTGCGCGCGACTGCCTCGACCAGTCAAGGCTTGGACGACGCCCTGGCGGCGCCCAAGAGCCCCAGCTCGCTGGCCGAACTGGACCGTGCGCTCGGCGTGCTGGTGAGCCGCGAGGACAGACGCGCTTTCAACGAGCGGGTGGGGGCGCGGGCCAGCGTCGATCTCAGCTCGGGAGCGATCTGGGCGCTTGCTCGCTTCGACAGCTATGGCATCGACGGTACGCGCGAGATGGCCCAAGAGCAGGCGGTCGAGGACGAGCGTGTGGCCGCGGTCGAAGCCGAGCTGCGCGAGCGCGGCCTGGTCGTCGAAGACGACGGCGAGACAGAGCTATCGCCGGCTGGTCGCGCGATGGCTGACCAGTTGCTGAGCGCGCGCCGCGACGAGCTGAGCGCGATGCTGGCCGACCACACCACCCAACGCGTGCCCGAGGTCCAGCAGCTCCTAGAGCGGCTCTGCGTGGAGCTGGCCGGTCAGCGACCGTGAGCCGCCAGGTCAGCGACCGTGAGCCGCCAGGTCAGCGACCGTGAGCCGCCAGGTCAGCGACCGTGAGCCGCCAGGTAGGCGCCGAAGCTGAGCGCGCCCGTCCCAGCCGCTACTGCGAGCGGTAGGCCGAGACTGTGCTTCTCCAGCAGAGCTCCCACGAACGCTCCAAGCAACATCGCCGCCACCGCCGAGAAGCGCCGCGCTGACTTGCCCGCCTTGGCCAAGCCGTCGGCTGAGGTGTCCGCGGCAATGCCGGTCAAGGTCAGGGTGAGGACGGTGGTCGTCAAGTCGGGCACGGCCAGCTTGCGCACGATCGCGTTGCGCATGCCCATCGCCAGGGCGACGAGCGCGATGATCGCGTAGGCGCTGGCCGAGTAGATCTTCACGTGCGCGGCCCAGGCGACTATCGCCGCGAGTGCCAACAGCACGATCTCGCTTCCGACTCCAAGCAGGAAGACTCGCTCGTGTCTGTGCGCTATGCCGAGGCCAACCCGCCCGCCGACGCCGGCTCCGAGCAGGAACGCGCCAAGGGAGACAAGCGGCGCGACGACTGGCAGCCCACCAGCGTTTGCCAGGCCGAAGCCGAGCAGTACGACGTTGCCGGTCATGTTCGCCGTGAAGACATGGCCAAGGCCCAGATAGCTTGCCGCGTCGATCAAGCCCGTTGTGAGCGTGAGCGCCAGCAGGACTGGTGGGAGACGGCGATCGTCCTTGGGCGAGAGCTTTCCGCGCGGCGCGCTGTGGCCGTCCATTCAGCTGATTTCGACGCCGGCGGCGAGAAACCCTCGAACCGGCCCACCGTTGGAGGGCGGGACGCGCGGGCGCGCCATCTAGGCTTACCGGCGGATGGAGCTCGAAGACGCGATCAAGACAAGACGTACCCACAAGGCATTTGCGCCCGAGCCACTTGAGCCTGAATTGCTGGCACAGCTGTTCGAGCTAGCGCGCTGGGCGCCCAACCATCATCTGACTAACCCATGGCGCTTTCGCGTGCTTGGACCTAGCACGCTCGCGCGGCTGAAGCAGATCGCGGAGGAGGTCAATCCTGGATCTGGAAGCAAGCTAGACCGTGCACCCACTCTCGTTGTAGCTTCGGTCGAGCGGCAGGGCGACGCCGTGGAGCAACAGGAGGATCTACTGGCGGGCGCTGTAGCTGCCTACCTCGTACTGCTAGGTGCCCACGGGATGGGCCTTGCCGGCTATTGGCGCACATTGCCGTTCCTCGACTCACCGGTCGCTCGTGAGGCACTGGAGCTCGATCCGGCCGAGCTTCCGATCGGACTGCTGCATCTCGGTCGCCCTCGCCAAGAGCAACGTGTGCCTGAGCGGGCGCCGGTCTCGAGCTTCGTGCATCACCTGCCTTGAGCTGCTTTACACGTCTTCGAAACGATGCGATTCGCCGGTCATCTCGCGGCGTAGGCGCTGCACGCGGCGCAGCTCGCGCACGTCATCGTCCAGGACGGGTGCGGATGTGGGCCGCTCGCCGCCGAGCAGTTCCGGCTCCAGGCGATGGCGCACCAGCTCGCCAGCGATCGCGTCCACGCGCTGAGCGCCGGCGCCCGGGCGTGAGCTGACCACGCGCTCGAGCGTGCCGGCGCGAAAGAGCAGGCCCACGCCGTCGTCGGCGGCCCAGCCACCCGGCAGCTCGCCCGAGCGCACATTCGCGAGCCAGACCGGCAAGCGCTCTGGCTCTCCGTCGGCGTGCACAGTCAAGGAGCCCTCCAAAAGCCCCAGGCCGCCCAGTGGCTCGGGAGTGCCGCTGGAGCAGGTGACGCCGCCTTCAAACCAGCACATCGCCCCGGCGCTGATCCCTGCCAGCACGGTGCCCTGCCGCCACGCCTCGATCAGGATCTCATCCAGCTTGTGGGCGCGCCAGATCGCCAAGAGGTTGCGCATCGAGCCACCCCCGACATAGACGATGTCCTGCTCGAGCACGATCTCCTCTAGGGGGCGATCGAGGTCGCCGAGGCGAAACAGGGATACGTATTGCGGCACGCAGGAGCGCCCGCCAAAGCGCGCATAGAAGGCGTTGATCTGGGTGGTCGTGTCGCCCGAAGCGGTCGGGAGGAACAGGATGCGGGGCTCCTTAGCACGGGCGAGCGTGAGCACGAAGTCGTCCAGCAGCGGGTTGGCGGGCTCCATCGTGAAGCCACCTCCGCCCATCGCGAAGATCAGTCGCTCGTGTTGCGAAGCGCTCACGCGAGCGCCACCACCGTGGCGGCGGTCGGCACGGGTTGCTTAGTGGTACTCACGCGAGTGCCACTGCCCTGGCGGCGGTCCGGCCCGCGGACCTATCGGGTTGCTTAGCCGCGCTACTCGCCTTGGTCCCGCTGCGCCTGGTGGGGCTGCCTCGGTCACCGAGGTATGTGACCTGGAGCGCTGTCTCTCTCACCTGGCCGCCACTACGGCGCACGTGAAAGGCGCCGCCGTGCTCACGCGAGCTAACCACACGATCCAGCTTGGTCCCCTTGAAGTGAAGCGCCACTCCGTCGTCGGCCGCGTAGCCGGCGCGCATGCCCTCGCCTACGAGCGCGTGGTACTCGTCGCGACGCGCCGGCTCGGCGTCGTAGTGCACGCAGTTGGAATACGGCAGCAGCCCCAGGCCGCCAACACGTCGTGGTGGCCCGTGGAAGGCGGAAAGCGCCTCGGCAAACCAGCATAGCGAGCCCGCCGAGGGACCGCAGAGCACGATCCCCCGCTGCCATGCCTCGCGCAGCACCTCATGGAGGCCATGTGCGCGCCATACCCCGAGCATGCTCACGACGTTGCCGCCGCCGACGTAGATCAAGTCCTGGCCGAGTAGGTGCGAGGCCAGGTCGTCCTCGACCCCGCGCCCACCCTGGTCGCGGCGGAACATCGAGATGTGGCTGGCCTCGCACAGCGCTGAGAAGCGCCGGTAGAAACGCACGACATAGTGGTCGGCGTCGCCAGAGGCGGTCGGTAGGAAGCAAACCCTCGGTCGGCGGGCTTTGGTCAACGCGAGGATGTAGTCGTCTAGCAGCGTGCTGTCTTTCTCCATCGAGAAGCCGCCGCCTCCAAGTGCCACGATCTGCGGGGTCCTGGTTCGCATCGCTCGCTCTCGTCTTTGCGCAAACTGCTGGATGAGATCTCAGTTTCGCCGAACGGGACTCATGCGCGTATGGACTCGCGCACAAGATCCGGTGGCTGACTCTCGACAATCATCCAACTCAGGATGCGCCCTGTAAGCTCGACCGATGTTTTCCACTCCAGACGTTCCAGAGCATGTCGACGTTCTGATCGTCGGCGCTGGCCTTTCCGGTATCGGCGCTGCCTGTCACCTGCAGGCCAACTGTCCCGGCAAGAGCTTTGCGATCCTCGAGGGCCGCGAGTGCAGCGGCGGTACTTGGGATCTCTTCAAATATCCCGGCATCCGCTCAGACTCGGACATGTACACGCTCGGCTACTCCTTTCGGCCGTGGAGCCAACCCAAGTCGATCGCCGACGGGCCCTCGATCCTCGAATATGTGCGCCAAGTGGCGACCGAGCACCGCGTCGACGAGAAGATTCACTTCAACCACCGTGTCGTGCGCGCCGAGTGGTCGAGTGCCGATGCGCGTTGGAGCGTCGAGGCGATTCGCGGCGCGGAGGGGGAGGAGAGGAAGAGCGTGCGCTTGAGCTGCAACTTCCTCTTCTTGTGCAGCGGTTACTACAGCTACGACGAAGGCTACACGCCCGAGTTTCGCGGTAGCGAGCGTTTCGAGGGGGACATCGTCCATCCTCAGCATTGGCAGGAGGATCTCGACTACGCTGGCAAGCGCGTCGTCGTGATCGGCAGCGGCGCCACGGCGGTGACCCTCGTTCCATCGATGGCCGAAAGCGCCGCGCACGTGACGATGCTGCAACGCTCGCCCACCTACATCGTCTCCCTGCCAGCCGAAGACCCGATCGCCAAGCAGCTGCGCCGTTTCCTGCCCTCGAAGATGTCCGCGCCGATCATGCGCTGGAAGAATGTGCTCTTGACGATGGCGAGCTTCCAGCTCTCCCGTCGGCGCCCGCGCGCGATGAAGGCATTGCTTCGCAAGGGCTTGGAGCGCCAGCTACCTGCCGGCTATGACATCGACAGGCACTTCAGCCCCAGCTACAACCCATGGGATCAGCGTCTGTGTCTGGTTCCCAACGGTGATCTGTTCGAGGCGATCAGCGCCGGTCGCGCCTCGGTCGTGACCGATCGCATCGAGACCTTCACCGAGAAAGGCATCAGGCTGGTCTCTGGCGTGGAGCTCGAGGCCGATGTGATTGTTACCGCCACCGGCCTGAACCTGCTCGCGCTCGGCGGCTTGCAACTCTCGCTTGACGGCCGCGAGGTCACGCTGGCTGACACGATGAGCTACAAGGGCATGATGCTCAGTGGCATTCCCAACATGGCCTTCGCCGTGGGCTACACCAACGCCTCGTGGACGCTCAAGGCAGACCTGGTGTGCGAATACGTCTGTCGCCTCATCAACCATATGGACGCAGGCGACTACGACCGCTGCACACCCGTCAACCGCGACCCTTCGGTACTCGAGCGGCCTTTCATCGACTTCTCCTCAGGCTACGTGTTGCGCTCGATCGAGAACTTCCCCAAGCAGGGATCCAAGGCGCCCTGGCGTCTTCACCAGAACTACCCGATGGACGTTTTCAACCTCCGCTTCGGCTCGGTCGAGGACGGCACGATGGAGTTCTCCGGCGCAAGTCTCCCGCTCTCCGCGCGGGAGCCGGTCGCCGTCTAAGACGCCGGCGCCAGGTAGCGCAGCACGTCCTCGGCCTCCCGGTCGAGGGCTGCCTTCTCGCGGGAGCCGAGCTGTCCAAACGGCTTCAGCGAGATCTCGCCTGCGGACAGGCTCCAGATTGCCACGGCGCGCCCGCGCACGAGGGCGAAGGGGCGAAACAGCCCGTTGACGGTGACGATGCCTTGGTGGGAGTCAAGCACCGCCTCGCGCGAGACCCAGCCGTGCAGCAATGGGTCAAAGGAGCCGAGCAAACGTGGCGGTGGCAGCTTGGCCGCGGGTGGGCGCTTGGCAAGGTCGATCAGTCCGTCCTCGCGTGTGCGCAGCTCAGAGGCGATCGCCTTGAGCCCGGCGCGGGCGTCGCCCAGTGTTATCCCCGCCCACTTGGCGAGATCGCGCTCGTTTGCGGGACCATGGCCAGCGAGATAGCGACGTGCAAGCTCCGCCAAGGCGCGATCGCGGTCGATCGGGTCGGGCGGCTCGAGCCAATCCCTCACCAGCACATAGGCCTGGTCGCGCCCCACCATCGGCCCACGCACGGTGAGCCCGCGCAAGCTCGAGAGGAGCAAAAGGTGCACCAGAGCCTGACCCTCGGTGCGCACACCGGCCCTCGCGATTCGCTCCTGCAACTGCTGTCGGGTAAGCGGTCCGTCCTCGGCGAGTGAGCGCTCGATCACTCGGACACCGCGGTCAGCCGCGGCCGGCGAGACACCCTCCTGGGCAAGCCGTCGAGCGTTGGCCGCAAGCAAACGGGGTGTCGTGAGTATGAAAAGCCAGGGATAGTCCTCGCTGCACACCAGATGCAACGTGCCCCGATTCAGCCAAGTAATCAGCAGTGAGCGATCCTCACTCAGCGCCCGGTCCACGTCTGCAGCGGACAGGCCGCTCGTGCGCGCGCGAATCGCCAGCCGCGCCCCGCGGGGATCCTGGCCCTGCACAGCCAGTAGCCGGCGGACCACAGCCACGGGATCGCGCGCCGGTGGTCCGGCGAGCAACTGCGATGTGAGGCGCTCTGCGATCATCGACTGATCGCCAGTATTCCCACGTTGATCTGCTCAGGGGCTGCCGGTAGCCAGGCAGGGATGATCCTTAGGCCTCTTTTCAAGGACGACGAGAGCGAGCTGCGTCGTATCCATGCGACCCCCGAGGTCTCGTTCTGGTGGGATCAGCCGGAGGAGGGTTTCCCGTGGACGGACGAGCCGGAATCCACCCGCCTCACGATCGAAGTCGAAGGCGCCGTCGCGGGCCTGATCCAGTTCGGGGAGGAGCCGGGTCCCAAATACCGCCATGCCACGATCGACCTGTTCCTCGATCCGGCGCTCCATAGTCGTGGCCTGGGCACAGAAGCCCTGAGGCGTCTCGTGCGCTACCTAATCGAGGAGCGCAGCCATCACCGGATCACGATCGACCCTGGCACAGGCAACGCGGCCGCGATCCGCTCATATGAAAAAGTCGGCTTCAGGCCAGTCGGTGTGATGCGTAGCTACGAGCGTCCTCTCGGCAGCGAGGAATGGCGCGACGGCCTCCTGATGGAGATGCTCGCCGACGAGCTCCTCTAGTCGCTCCACCAGCCCTGGACGAGCTCGCCATCGCCGCCGAAGTGCTGGCCGAACGCGAGGATCTCAAGCCCTTGCTCGTCCGCCTCGAACGAGCGCATCGTCTCCGGTGAGACACGAATCGCATCGAGCTTGCCGATCTCGAGGACCTCATCGTCGAGCTTTACGCGGCCGGAGCCGGCAAGCACCACATAGACCTCCTCGGCTTGGTCGTGGCGGTGGCCGAATTGCTGGCGCTTGCCTGGCTTCAAGCGCTGATGGCTCACGCCGGTTTGTACCGTATCGAGGTCCCCCGAGGCAAAACGCGCCTCGCCCGTGTCGCTGAGCCCATGCTGCTTGGCCATGTCCTCTACTGACTCGAGGTTCTTGATCGTATATCCCATCGCTGGCTCCTCTCAGCCTGTGTGAGCCTTCACTAGGGCTCATTCCCTGTGTGCGAGGATTCAACCATGGACCAGCGCGTTAGCCTCGTCACGCTCGGAGTCGCCGATCTCGCACGCTCGCACGCCTTCTACGAGGCGCTCGGCTGGAAGAGTGGCGCGGCTCCCGCTGATGACGTGGTCTTCTTCCAAGCAGGCGGCATGATCGTGGCGCTATGGGATCGCGGCAAGCTCGCAGAGGACAGCGTGGTGCAGGACAGCGGCGGTTGGGGAGGAGGAGTGACGCTTGCCTACAACGCACGCTCGCCCGAGCACGTCGACTCTGTATTGACGGAGGCGCAAGCAGCCGGTGCGAAGATTGGGCGCCCGGGCGCCGAGACGTTCTGGGGTGGTTATTCGGGTGTGTTCATCGACCCGGACGGGCATCCGTGGGAGGTTGCCCACAATCCCCACTGGACGCTTCACGACGATGGCTCTGTGACGCTCGCCCCCTGAATTTCTTCCCACCGATGAGTTAGCTCATCGCCCGCGGTCATACATTCAAGCCGTCACTCAGGCGGCCGGATAACCTGGACGTCTAGCCCGGAAGGGAGCCTTGGCCGATGCATACGACCACGAAGGAGACACACGCGGTGGCAACTCACCCCGCCTCACAACAGGAGCATGTAGAAGACCGTTCGCGCTGGCTGGCCTTGTACGTGCTGTGCGTTGGGGTCTTGATGATCGTGCTCGACGTGACCGTCGTCAACGTCGCCTTGCCCTCGATCCAGGAAGAACTGCACTTCACCAACTCGAGTCTCGCCTGGGTCGTCAACGCCTACCTGATTGCCTTCGGCGGGCTGTTGCTCCTGGCGGGGCGCTTCGGCGACCTGCTTGGGCGCAGCCGCATCTTCCTGCTCGGTGTGGCCCTGTTCACGCTCGCCTCCTTGATGTGCGGCCTGGCCTGGACCCAGACATTGCTTGTCTGTGCACGCTTCGTTCAGGGCATCGCCGGCGCGATGACTTCGGCGGTCGTCTTGGGGATGATCGTCACGATGTTCCCCCAGCCGCGCGATCAAGCCAAGGCGATCGGCGTGTATGCCTTCGTCGCCTCCGCCGGCGGATCGGTGGGACTTCTGGCCGGGGGAGTCCTGACACAGGCCCTTGACTGGCACTGGATTTTCTTCGTGAACGTCCCAATCGGGATCCTCACGATCCTCTTCGCCAGGCGCTTGCTGGACCGAGACGAGGGGATCGGCTTTGGTGGAGGCGCTGACATCCCCGGTGCTGCTCTGATCACGAGTGCCCTGATGCTAGGGGTCTACACGATCGTCAAGCCGGCGGCTGAGGACGGTTGGGGCGCCGGACGCACTCTCGCCCTCGGGGCGCTTTCGCTCGTGCTGCTCGGTGCGTTCGTGGCACGTGAGGCGACAGCGCGCAATCCGCTCGTGCCGCTGCGGATCTTCCGCTCGCGCAACGTGAGCGGAGCCAACTTGATCCAGGTGTTCTCGGTGGCCGGGATGTTCGGAATGTTCTTCCTCGGCGCTCTCTACATGCGCAAGGTGCTCGGCTATGACGCCTTGGAGATTGGACTGGCGTTCCTGCCTGTGACGATCACGATGGGCTCAATGTCGATCCGCTTCTCCGAGCCCTTGATCACGCGCTTCGGCGCCCGTGCGCTCTTGCCTCCGGGGCTGGCCATGATCGCGCTCGCGCTGGTTCTGCTCGCGGTGGCGCCGGTTCACGCCAGCTACATCACCGGCCTATTGCCCTCGATGCTGCTCCTAGGCACCGGTGCCGGTGTCTGCTTCCCCGCCCTGATGGGCGTCGCCATGTCCGGGGCAACCCCAAGCGATGCTGGACTCGCCTCGGGTCTTGTCAACACGACCGCCCAGGTCGGTGGAGCGCTTGGCCTGGCGGTCTTGGCCACCCTGTCGGCATCGCATACCTCGAAGTTGCTGGCCCAGGGAAGCTCCACGGCAGCCGCGCTCACAGGCGGCTATCAGCTCGCCTTCTGGATCGCTGCGGCGCTGGTGGCTGTCGGGGTCGTCGTTTCGGTTACGGTCTTGCGCCCGCAGGCGATGCCCGCCGAGCACTCGCCCGTCGAAGGGGAGCCGACGGAGGCTGTAGCCAACCGAGCCAAGGGCGAGCCTGTCTATTCTGAGATTACGTAGGGGTCGATTGCTATAGTTGCTCGATCCAGCCGAGGCAATCAGCCTCGATTCAAACGCAGTGTCAGCGCTCGTAGCCTTTGCTCATAGCAATCTCCGCGTTCGCAGCACGCGAAAACACGGAGGCAGCAAAATGGCTACAGGAACCGTCAAGTGGTTCAGCGACGACAAGGGCTTCGGGTTCATCACGCCCGATGACCAGTCCAAGGATCTGTTCGTGCACCACTCGGGTATCGCCGGCGACGGCTACCGCTCGCTCAGCGAGGGCGCAAAGGTCACCTATGACGCCGAGGCCGGCGACAAGGGACCGAAGGCAGTCAACGTACAACTGGCCTAGCGCGCTGGCCCATTCGGGCCGCGACGAGAGCTCTGACGTAGAAGTCAGGCTCGAGACCAATCGAATCTAGGGTGTGCCGGCTCCGCTTGGCGGCGCCGGCTCAACCCGATGCTGCTCTGCGGCTGTGTCGCGTCAACTCGCGCACGAGCCGCTGAACTGTGCGCTCCAGCTGCTCGATGCTGGCCGACTCCACGCGCCCCACGCCGACCTCCCTGTTTATCCAGGCGTTGATCTCACGGTGGCTGTTGCCGCCGCGCTTGGCAAGGTCCGCCACGAGCCGGCGACGCTCCTCGCGCAGGTGAGCTCGACGCTCGAACGCGGCCACCGGCGCGGGCTCCGGGGGCGGTTGCTTGGCTTTGTCCTTTGCCAGGTTGCCCTTGGCTACGCTCGGCGAGGGACCGAACAAAGTCATCTGTGGGGCCACTTCGGCGCTCAAAGGCACGAACTCCATCGCGGGCGAAGGCTCGCTTGCGCGTCGCTCGCGTGGCTCATCCAAACCCTCGTCCTGTGGGCGCTCGCGCAAGGCCCGACGCAGCTCGCTCTCGACCTCCGCGGCGTGCCCGCGCAAGACGGGGTCGGCGGGCAGGTAGACCCAGCTGGGCTCGGGTGCGCGCCCGGTGATCGTCCTCACGAAGCGTCCCACGATCTGGCGGAAGATCATCGGTGTCTTGGCGGCCGTCGCGTACACCCCAACCCGCAGCCTTGGGATGTCCACGCCCTCAGAGACCATGTTCACCGCGACGATCCACGGCTCGCGCGAGGCCCTGAACACGGCGAGCTTCTGGGCGGCGCGCGTCTCAGTATGCAAGACCACCACCGGTGCCTTCCCGGTTAGATCTCCAAGCAGCTTGGCGATCTGCCGCGCATGCGTCGCGTCGGCGGCGACCGCCAGCGCTCCGGCATCGCGATGGCCCGCTTCGCGCAGCTCACACAGCTTCTTGTGGGCCTCTCTGAGGATGCGTGGCAACCCGTCGGGTAGCTCAGTGGAGATCGCCGTGCGATAGCGGCGGCTTGCCTCGCGCGTGCTCAAGACAGTCTCGAAGGAGGACTCGATCACGTCCTCGCCGCTGCGCCAGGACAAGGTCCCATCGAATGTCACGAAGGCCACCGGGCGGCAGATCCCGTCGGCGACCGCCTGGGCGTATGTGTAGGACACGTCGGGCTCGGCCACGCCTTCGGCGTCGTAGCTCACGCCCGGGATTGGCGTTGCATCAGAGCGAAACGGGGTGCCGGACAAGAGCAGCCAGCGTGGAGCATGTGCGAATGCCTGTTGAAAGCTCGTGCCCCAAGCGAGATCCTCGCCTAGATGGTGGGCCTCGTCGACGATCACGAGTGTGTCCGGGGCGACCTTTGCTGCCCAGCCACGCGGATCACCTGCCACTCGCGCGTAGGTCACCGCCACTCCGTGAAAGTCGCGTGGGGGAAGCGGGCCGGGCGCATCGGGCTGCAACTGCACTCCGAGCTCTGCAGCCGCGCCCGCCCACTGGCGCGTGAGGGGGGTCGTGGGGCACAAGACCGTCACGCGGCTCACCTGACCTGTACCCAGCATCCTCCGCGCAAGCTCCAGTGCGGGGCGTGTCTTGCCCGCCCCGGGGGCCGCCGAGACCAAGAATGGGCCGCCGTCCCAGCCATCGAGGGTTTCGAGCGCTTCGCGCTGCCATGCACGTAGGGATGTCTTAAGGGCGAGAGTCAAAGGGCCCGGCATCCTGCGGCATCGACCGGACGGATCGTCCGACGAGCCTAGGAGCGCGGCGGGCGTGGCGCGTAGCGATGGTGCAGCATCAAAGGATTGCCATCCGGATCGTTGAAGAGCGCCATGTGGCAAACACCGGTGTCGAAAGTGTCGCCGCGGAATTGCACGCCACGCTTTTCGAGTGTCGCGCGCGCAGCCGCGACGTCCTCGACGTGCAAGGCGATCTCATGGCCGCGAACGCTGTGCTCCATGCCCATTTTCTCCGCGTCCATCACGCTCAGAGTAAGGTTGCCTATCTCGAACTCGGCATAGCTGCGCTCTTCGAGGTACACGGAGCGCTCCAGTTCGAGCGTTTTCTCGTAGAACTCGACAGCCTGGGGGAGATCGTGTGTCGAGATGGCCACGAAGTCGACACTGGTGATCAGCTGCGTCGCATCGGTCATGGCAATGCTCCTTGGGTGGTGGTTGTTTGCCCGTGAATCCTGCTTGACGCCGACGGGTAGCCAAAATCAGCGAGGTTCGACATGCTCAGGCTGCGCTCAAGCGTTCTCGGCCTGCACGTCTCCCGACTTTACCGCCTGCAGAAGCGCGTCGTAGTCGCGTTCGTTCTGGTCTGCATATGCCTCTGAGAACTCCACGATCGCCTGGTCGAACACGCCTCCCGCACCGAGATAGGAGGCGATCGCGATGCGGTCTCCCGCGCGTGCATGAGCACGCGCGAGTGTCCATCCACACAGCGCCCCATAGGCACGCAGCTGGGGGTGGCCCATCGTCTCGACTTCCACGCTCAGCTTGCCGTCCCACAATTGACGTACGTAGAAGTCGCGCGTCACTCCGTCGATGCCCACCGCGGGCAGCCAGCCCAAGAATATGTCGCTTGCAGCCTGCATCAGGCGCTGGCCTTCGACCACACGCTGGCCGTGGTTGGGGTACTGCGAGGCTCCCGAGTAGGGCTCCAGCACCGAGGCCTGGGCTTCCTTTGCCTGCAGCACGAGCGGGTCCTGCTCGTCGCGGCCCATGAACAACATCACCCACGCACGTGTGCCTACGCTGCCCACGCCCACAACCTTGCGCGCGATGCTCTGGAAGCTGTAGTTGCTCAGCAATGCGCGATGATCGCCAGCGAGGCTGTCGCCGTAATCGGCAAGCATCCCTTCCAGGCGCTCGCGTAGCTCGCCGCGCTCGGCTGCTCCCAGGAGATCCTCCAACGGCACGATCAAAGGTGGTTCGTTGACGAAGCGCAAGCTCCCATCGACGGCTTCGGTGAGCTTGAGCACCGCGCGCGTGCTGTCCTTCGTGCGGGCCTTGCCGAGTCGGCGTTCCATCCTCTCCAGACGCTTGCCCTTGACGAGTTGCTGGGCGCGCACCACGCCCATGATGTCCTTGGCGTTCAGCCTGGCGTACCACACGCCAAGATTGCTCATCTGGGCGAAGCCTCGGATCGACTGCCTGTATGCCTGAACCGTCCACGCCAAGACGTCGGCGATCTCCTGTTTGCTCAAGTTGCGATCGCGTCCGGCCACGCACAGGCTCACTGTGAGGCGCTTGACGTCCCACTCCCACGGTCCCGGCGAGGTCTCATCGAAGTCGTTGATGTCGAACAGCATCTCGCGCTCGGGTGAGGCGAATATCCCGAAGTTAGACAGGTGAGCGTCTCCACACAGCTGTACCTGCAAACCGGAGCTGGGGGTCTGAGCGAGGTCGGCTGCCATGATCGCCGCGGCGCCGCGATAGAAGGTAAACGGCGAGACGAGCATGCGCCCGTAGCGGATCGGCACGAGCTCTGGCACACGACTCTCGGCCTGTCCTTGCAGGATCGCAACCGGATCCTCACGATCCTTGGCGGGCTTCCATCCCGCGTGGCTTGAGCGCGGCGTGTGCGCCCGAGCTTCCTTGCCCTTGGCTTCGCGTTGCTTGACATCGTCGGTCATGTGCCGCTCTCCGGATCCTCGTCCTTCTCGGTGGGTGTGGCAGGTGGAGATGTGGACGTGGGTGTGGATGGGGGACTCGGCTCAAGCCGCTGAGTGTCTGGCTCTCGTGGCGCAGGGGTGAAACCCTGTGCGGTTGGTCCAGGGGCAGCGGCTGCTGATCCGGAATGGAATGCCTTGGTGTGAGCATCGGGGAACTCCTGGGCTGTTTGACGTCTGAGCACCTCAGTGCCAAATACAGCCAGCACGATGATCACCAGGATCCCGACCAGCGTTTTCGTGGCCACGATCGGACCCCACGCGAACAGCAGCAACAAGATCAATGCCAGCGCTCCGAACGTGATGTCTGGGCGGTCACGTAGGTAGGGGGCCATGAGGTGGCGCAAGCGCGTGGCGATCCGGGTTGGACCGGCGAGCAGCCCGGCGAGGATCAGCGGAATGCCGATCAGCACGGTCGACCAGGCAACGTCGGCGAGCACGCTTGTGCCGATCGACCACGCCGCGTTGGCGGCGGGCCTGATGGCTTCAGTTGTGGCGAGCGAGTTCACCACCTTCGTTCCGATGATCCCGCGCGCAACGACGACGACGAGCCCGGCGCCGATGAATGCCACGCCCACCTCGATCAGCGTCTGGCGACGTCGTCCGCGCGCCAGATACACAGCCAAAGCGAACATGGCCACCACGAGTAGAGGAAGCACGAGCGCTAGGCTGCGCAGTAGGTTGACCGCCTTCTGCATCGTGTCTAGCTGTTTGGAGGTCACGATTCGTAGCTGGGCGACTTTCGGCGGGATCTTGTTGACAAGGCTCGTTGGGGCGCCCACCTTTTGTGCCACTTCGGTGAGCATCGGGCGCAGGTCGAGTACGACGGCTCCGCCGCCGGGAAGCTTGATCACGCCGCCTTTGTTCTCGATCAAACGCACGAACTCAGCGTGGGTGACCTGGTTGGCCTTACCCCAAAGTTCCTGTACCCGCGGACGTTCGAGCAAGACATTGATCCCCTTCTGCACGACATCTTTGAGGGCGCCCGCGGCGGGCGCGGCCAGCGGCTTCAATTCGCTCGGCAGCTCGTTGCCGAGTTCCCCCGCGACGTCAACGTTCGCGTAGAGCTGTTCGGTGAGATATACCGACACCTCTTCGCGGATTGGGGGACTCTCGATCAACTTCTGATTTGTGTGAGTCCAGTAGCCCGTATCGAGCAATTGCCGGTTGGCCCAAACCGCGAATATCGCGACGATCCCAAGCACGGTGGCCACACCGATCAAACTGCGCACCAGCCAGCGGTGAGGATGGGGATTCACGCGGAGGAGCCTATGCGGTTGAGTCCCAGGGGGATAACCGTGTAACTCCGATAGAGCACTACGTGTTTTCGCGCAGGTCGGCGCCGGTTGTGGTGGTCATGACTTGTGCCGCTCCCCCGCTGAGGGCCCGCCGCACGAGTCCGGGCGCCACGATGCGCAAGAGGGCCGCCAGTGCATAGGGACGCGGAACATAGCGCTCTGCTCGTCGCTCCACGCCGGTCTGGAAGATCGCCTCGGCCGCCTTCTCCGGGGTGGAGACGATCCAGCGGGTGAGCGCTCGGTCGGTGAGCTCAGCTTGAGGGAAGCCTTCTGTGGAGATGAAGCCGGGGAGAACCAGTCCGACGTGGATCCCGTGAGATTGCTCCTCGGCCCGCAGCGAGTCCGACCAGCCGGCAAAAGCGGACTTGGATGCGCTGTAGGCGCCCGTGCCGGCGCGAGCCACGCGCGCCGCGGTGCTCGCGACGTTCACGATTGCGCTGGGGGCGCTCTGGCGCAACAACGGCAGCAGCGCCTCGGTGAGCCTCAGTTGCGCATCGAAGTTGATCGCCATCGTGCGCCGCACGTTCTCATAGCCTCCCTGCGCGAACGTGGCACGCCAGGCGGCGCCGGCATTGTTGACGAGTAGGTCCAGGCGGCCGTGACGCTCTGCGACCTGCGCACGTATGCGCTCGGGTGCATCCTCGTCAAGTAGGTCGGCTGCCACGAAGCTCGCACGCTCGCCAAGCGAGCCGGCAAGCACGCGTAGGCGCTCCTCGCGCCGCGCCACGACTATTACGGCGGCGTTTGGGATGCGTGCGAGGCGCCGCGCGGTCGCCTCGCCGATGCCGCTCGACGCCCCAGTCACGATCGCTACGAATGCACGTCCGCCCGTCCCATTTGGGGATTGCTCAGTCATCGGAGGTCTCCTTGCTCAAAGTTCGGTGCTCTACGCCCTCGGGACCCGCGATCAGGATGTCGTTGACGAGCTCAGGCCCGAACAGGCCGTGGTCGACGACTCCGGGGGAGCCGGACAGTCGCGCGGCGAGAGCCCGGGGATCGTCTATCGGCCCCAGGTAGTCGGCGATCAGATTGCCCTCGGGGCTTGGTGGCACCGCGCGTAGCTTGGCTTCCCCGAGCGAGGCAAGCGTCGTGTGGGCACCGAAGCGCAGCACCTCAAGCGGCACCGGTGAGCTGAGGCTTGAAACAGCCTTCTCGGCCGAGGCAATCACGACGAAGCGGGTGGCTGCCCGGGCAACGATCTTCTCGCGTGTGTGGGCGCCCCCACCGCCCTTCACCAGCCATCCGCGCGGGTCGATCTGATCAGCGCCGTCAATCGCGATGTCCAAGTATCCGAGATCGTCTAGCTCCTCGACGGCAAGACCTAGCTTACGTGCGGCATGCTCGGTTGCGGGGGAGGTGGCCACACAGCGCACGCTCAATGCCCGAGCTGCGAGCGCCGGCAGCAGGTAGGCCACCGTGGAGCCGGTTCCTAGGCCCACGCGCTGGCCGTCGCTCACAAGCTCCGCGGCGGCTTGCGCGGCCGCCCGCTTTTGGCTCTCGGTATCGCTCAGGGACACTGGTGTAGGCGCGCGAGGGGACCCATCGTGCTTGCGAGCCTACAGAGCGAGGAGCACGCAAGCCACGCAGCGTCCTCGGTTGAACCTTCGGCCAGACCTACCCACTATTCGAGTGGCCGATTTTTACTTGGCGCTTGCTTGTGCGGCCATGGGTCCCGCGTCCGCCGCGACTCGTGACGGGTCCAGTGAGCCATCCCCTCGCAGGAAGCGCCATATTGACAGCAGCATCAGGATCGTCATGATCCCGGCGCTCGAGGCGCACCACTCGCAGATTGCGTGAATCGAGAACAGCTCGCGGTAAGTGAGGTAGGCCGAGAAGCCAAAGCCAGCGATCGTGAACACGAGCGTGGCAAAGCGAGTGGTCTCGTTTTCGGGTGCGAGCAATGACCCGAGGATCGCGATGTAGCCGATCAAGCCCATCAGCGCTACAGGCACACCGGCGAGCTTGGAGTAGACCGAGGTCTGCACCTTGGTGCAGCTTTCCCCAGCCGTGCAAGCGGGCTTTATGCCGGCGAAATGAACATAGGTGAGATAGATGGCGACCCCGAGCCCGACCGTGGCAAGAACGATCATCAGGATTCGGAGGGTGCGCCGGCTCATAAGGAGACCGGGTGCTTGCGCGGGGAGACCACCGAGCGGATCATCGGGATCTTGCGGTCTCGCGCGTGCCTGATGGAGCGGGAGGGGGCCGGTGTCCTCGCCATAGCCCCGGTCCTCACCCCTGCAGGAGTTTTTCGATCACGGGTTCGAAAGAGCTCGCGTCGGTGAGCGAGGGGTTTTCGAGTTTCTCAAGCGTTCCGCCTGTCTTGCCAATCAGGAATGAGGGAGTGCCCGTGAAGCCGTTCTGGTTTGCGAGCTGGGCGTCGCTGATGACTTGGTTGGCGTAAGCGGGGTCGTTGCGGGCCGCGCTCCAGTTAGACAGATTCAGGCCCGGTACTTGGGCCGCCAACCCCTGCAGGTAGCTTTCGGTGACATAGCCGGTGTCCTCTTCGCCCTGCTCGTGGTAGAAGAGCTCAAGGTAGTGCCACATCAGGTTCTGCTTGCCGGCGGCCAGCGCTGCGACCTGCTGGGTCTGGAAGGTTTCGCGTTCGCGCGTTGCGGTTTGCATGGAGAGGTATTCGATCTTCACCTTGCCAGCGCGCACGTACTTCTGGATGATCTTGGGTAGAGCGCCGAGCGTGAATTGCTTGCAGATCGGGCACTCGAGGTCGCCGAAGTACTTGATCGTGACGGGGGCGTTCGGGTTGCCGAGCGTGACCCCTTTCTGAGGGATGCCCTGCAGCAGCGAGATCACTTCAGTAGAGGCAGTTTTCGCGGCAGGACTGGTCGGCGCGGGCGCGCTTTTTTTGCCGCTACCGGTCGCCACGAGGATGATCGCAATGATCACGACCACGACTCCGGCGACCCCGCCGAGCTGGATCAAACGCTTGCGCTGCGCCGACTGGGCGGCGCTGGCTTCCTCGACTGCCTTGCGTTCGTCACGCGCCTGTTCGCGGCGCTGCTTGCGGGTCAGGTCGGACTCTGGCTCTACTGGGCTCATGGCTGCAACTTTTACATACTTTGTCTCAAGTTTGCTTAAGGATCGCATCCGTGAGGGCGGTCTGTGCCCGTTCGAAGCTCGATGGGGGCTTGTGGCTAATCGATGTTGGTGACCCGTTGAGGCTACGTTGAGCCTGGAGGGTCACGCACGCGCATGCGGGCGAGGCAGCTCGTGACGTACCGTAGACAGAGACATTGCCCCCGTAGCTCAGCTGGATAGAGCGTCGGACTTCTAATCCGAGGGTCGCAGGTTCGAATCCTGCCGGGGGCACTGCGGGATGGATGTCACCGTTCAAGCGATGACATGCGGCGGCCGACGGGATTGCAGGCGATCAACTCGCCGTCTCGATTCCCGATCTGAGGAGCCGCATTCCGATGACCTTGACTTCCGTAAGCCGCTTGCGTTCGAGCGGGACATTGCAGGCGAGCGCGCAGGCCGACCACGCGCAACGCCTACCCCGAGCGGCTTGGCGACGCACCCGGATCGGTATGAGCGCGGTGTGCGCTGCCCTTGTCGTGAGCTCGCTCGCGGCCGGCTCCGCGTCAGCGGCTTCCAAGGTCACCGAAACGTTCACTTCGACCGGCGCCGAGCAATCATTCGTGGTTCCCGCGGGTGTCACTAGCGTGCATGTGCGGGCGGTTGGGGCAGCCGGCGAAACGGCTTTCACAGATAGCCCCTTCCTGGGGGCTGCTCTCGGTGGTGCGGGCGCCTCGGTCGCGGGATCGCTGCCGGTCACTCCCGGGGAGACTCTGTATGTGGAGGTGGCCGCGAGCGGCTTCAACGGCGGCGGCCACTTCGGCTTCGATGGTGGCGGCATGGGTGGAGGGGCCTCCGACGTTCGCACGCTCTCGGATGGCTCTGTGGAAACACTTGAATCTCGCTTGCTCGTCGCCGGTGGTGGCGGTGGCGGCGGAGGAACCTTCGACGAAGGCAGCGGTGGTCGTGGCGGCGATGCCGGCAGTCCGGGGGAAGCCTCGACTGGATCCGATGGGTGCTGTGGTGAGGATCAGCACAGCGACGGCGGGGCCGCGGGCACGCTCACCGGTGGCGGTATTGGTGGTGAGCGTTGTGAGGCCCCTGCGCCCTGGTCGGGTCGCGAAGGCTCGTTCGGCGTTGGTGGGGAAGGCGGGGAGGAGGACGCGGCTCCCGAGACCGGTGGCGGTGGTGGTGGCGGCGGCTACTGGGGTGGCGGCGGCGGTGAAGGCTCGTGCGGGTTCTCAGGACCTGAGGGTGCCGGCGGTGGCGGTGGCGGAGGCGGCTCGAGCTATGTCTCCGAAGAAGCGACCTCCGCGTCGTTCGGATTGGCATCGCTCTCCACGGGACCGTCCGTGTCGATCACATATGCGACTGCCGCGACTGCAACTCCGGATTCGAGCACGATTGCCTTCCCTGGCACGCAGCCGCTCTCGACTGTGAGCGCGCCTCAGACGATCACATTGACCAACAGTGGTGGCAATCCGCTCGAGATCTGGTCGGAGGCGTTTGGCGACTCAAGTCCCGTTGTTGCAAGCGATCACCCCGAAGACTTCCTGGTCGACTCTTCCAGTTGCTTGGGTGGGGTCGCGTTTGAAGGAAGCTGTCAATTGAAGGTACGCTTCGCGCCTCAGGGCACGGGCACACGTACAGCGACCTTGCAGATCGCCGGTGACATGGGCGCAGGGTCGACCTCGATCGCGCTCACTGGTATAGGCGGCGTGCTCCCACAAGGACCACAGGGAGAAACCGGCGCTGCGGGAGCCAAGGGCGAAGCAGGCGCGATGGGCTCTCAGGGAGCTAAGGGCGAAACTGGCTCTCAAGGAGAGCCCGGTCAAGCAGGTGAACCCGGGAAGTCCGGGGCAGCGGGCCCGCAGGGACCCGCGGGAGCAAAGGGCGAGCAAGGCCCGCGCGGTTTGACGGCCACCTATGTGTGCCATCCGCGCCGGCGCCACGGCAGTTACAAGGAGGCGTGCTTTGTGAGCGTTCGCTCAGCGTCTAAGTCAGCCGTGAAGGCCAGCTTGGAGCGCAGCGGCGTTGTGTACGCAAGCGGAACGTTTAGCAGCTCCGCGGCGAGCGCCGGTGGCCTGCGGCTTACAGCAAGCAGGAAGGTGAAGAACGGGCGCTACACGCTGGTGCTCGACTCCAAGCGAGGGACAAGCAGAGAGACGGTCACCATCGGCTAAGGGAACCGCCAGAAGGTCGTCCGCGGCGCCAATGGGCAGCCGCGGGCGACCGCCTAGCGATGCGCTCATTTGGCGCCCCGTCTGGCACGATCCGGGCTGAGCCATATTGTGCGCGGATGGCGCACACCAGGCTCTATCGCGAGGGAGAGCTGGTGCTGGAGGACTTCCCGGTAGAGGACGTCTCCGAGCATCTCAAGGAGCAAGACGCCTGCGTGTGGCTGGACTACTGCACACCTACGCAGCGGGACTTGGAGACGATCGCCGAGGAGCTCAAACTGCACCCGCTCGCTGTCGAGGACGCGGTCAACGAGCATCAGCGTCCCAAGCTCGACCGCTATGACTCGCACCTGTTCATCAGTGCTTACGCCGTGGTACTGGACACGACCTCCGGCGAGCTGCGCGCGAGCGAAGTCGCGATGTTCGTGACGGCCAAAGCGCTGGTCACCGTGCGCAAGGACGAGGGGGTCGCGATCGAGCCGGTGCTCGAGCGCTGGGACGATTCAAAGGATCTCGCCACACATGGGGTGTCATTTTTGCTGTGGGGTTTGCTCGACGACATCGTGGACGGGCACTTCGAGGCGGTCCAGTCCTTGGACTCAGAGATTGAGGCGCTCGAGGACCTGTTGTTTGACGACACGCCTCACAGCACCGAGGTTCAGCGTCGCTCGTTTGAGTTGCGCAAGAGCCTCGTCTTGCTGCGACGGCTCGTGCTTCCTATGCGTGAGGTCGTCAACTCGTTGATGCGACGCGACTTGCATGTCATCGATCAGGCGATGACTCCCTATTACCAGGACGTGTACGACCACGTACTGCGCGCCACCGAATGGACAGAGTCCTTGCGCGACCTGGTGACCACGATCCTCGAGACGAACCTAACGATTCAAGGCAATCGCATGAACCTTGTGATGAAGAAGGTGACGAGCTGGGCGGCGATCATCGCCGTACCCACGGCAGTCACCGGTTTCTACGGCCAAAACGTGCCCTATCCTGGCTTCGCCGCCCACTGGGGCTTCTGGTTCTCGACGGTACTCATCGTGGTCTTGTCCGGGAGCCTGTATTGGGCCTTCCGGCGCAGCGATTGGATCTAGCGCACCATCAGGAATCCGGGCGACTGTAGGATCGGCCGCCGCCGATGTTTGTGCTCACTGTGCTGGTCTACCCGGTCGTGCTCGCCTTGCTGTGCTTTGGCGCGGGGCTTTTGGTGGACAGGGCCAGCGGAGGTGTGCTGCCGGCGATGTTGCTGCTCACGACGGGTCTTGCCGCGCTTGTTGTTGCCTCCCAGCTAACCACCTATGTGGCGCCGATTGCACCGGCCACGCCTTATGTACTCGTGGCGGTCGCGGTGGCTGGGCTCATGTTGGGGTGGGACAGGGTAATCGCGCTCGTGCGCTCTTGGCGCACCCGCTTGTGGCAAGTCGGGCTCATGCCGGTGGCCTACTTGTTGGCGCTTGCTCCGGTTCTATTCGCTGGGCGGCCAAGCTTCTCCTCGTACTTGGCCTTGGCCGATTCGGCAGTGCACATGGTGGGCGCTGACTTTTTGATTCGCCACGGCCAGGACTATGCCCACCTGGATCTCGCCAATTCCTATGGCGCCACGATCGACAACTACTACAACGCGAGCTATCCCTCAGGGGCAGACACGCTGTTTGGGGGCACGTCGTTCCTGACGGGGCTTCCCCTGATTTGGACGTTCCAGCCGTTTACTGCGTTCGCACTTGCGACTGCCACGGGCCCTGCCTGGATGCTCGTGCGGCGCGTGGGGCTTAGCGGCGCTTGGGCGACCGTGGCGACCTTGACGATGACAGTGCCGGCGCTCGTGTACGCCTATGAGCTGATCGGCTCGATCAAGGAGATCGTCGCGCTCCCTTTGATTCTCAGCATGGGAGCGCTTGTGGTTGAGCACCGGCGCTGGCTGTGGAAGGGGGCGCGCGGCGTGATCCCCTTTGCGCTGATCGTGAGCGCTGGCGTGGGCGCGCTTGGGGTCGCGTTTGGCACTTGGGTTCTGGTTGCCGTGGCGGTGCTCGTGATCGTGGCGATCGTCGAGCGTGGTAGCAGCAGGGGAAGGTCCGTCAGGCACTTCGCGGGCCTGCTCGCGACTGGCGCGCTCGTACTGCTCGTGGGGGCCTGGTCCACTTGGACGAATCTCTCCGGCTCGGTTACCGTCGCTCAGGGGATCGCTTCGACTTCCAATCCGGGCAATCTCCACTCTCCGCTTCATCCCACGCAGCTCTTGGGCGTGTGGCTGGACGGGAGCTACAAGCTGCTGCCGACCGGTGTTGGACTCACGCTCACCTCGGTCTTGATCGCGCTCGTGTTGCTCGCGGTGCTCTTGGGTGTGGGGAATGCTGTTCGTACCCGTTGCTATGAGCTGGCTCTTTGGTTCGCTTTGTCGCTCGTCCTGTGGTTCCTGATACGAACCTACGCCACTACCTGGGCGGACGCAAAGGCCTTGATGCTCACCTCCCCGGTGGTGGTCTTGATGGCCTGGGCGGGTATCGCCGCGCTGTGGACGTCGGGCGCTTCGGCCTTGCGCATTTTCGCTCCCTTGCTCATGCTTGTGCTCCTCGGCGGTGTTCTGGCCTCCGATGCGCTCCAGTACAACGCCTCCAATTTGGCGCCCACCGCACGCTTTGATGAGCTGGCTTCGATCAACACTCGCTTTGCTGGGCGAGGGCCCACACTGTTCACGGACTTCGACGAATACGCGCTTTATGAGCTCCGCGATCTTGACGTGGGGGGGCCGAACTTCGTTTCTCCACCGCCCGCACTTGCAGGCGCGGCGGGCGGTCACGGCCATCCGGTGTTGCTGAACCGCATCGTCCCGGCGAAGCTTGCTGCTTACCCCTTGATCGTGATGCGCCGCGATCCCTTGGCTGTGCGCCCGCCTGCCGCTTATCGCTTGCTGTGGCAAGGCGTCTACTACCAAGTGTGGGGCCGGCGCTCGGGAGCGCGGCCCGCGCTTGCCCACATCGCGGTATCGCCGTCTCCCACGGCGGTCTTGTCCATTTCGCCGCCGGCTTCGACTCGATCTGCCTCGGCGGGCGCTTCGATTCGATCCTTCTTGCCACGCGTTTTGACTCCGTCCAGCTCGCCACACGTCTTGACTCCGTCCAGCTCGCCACACGTCTTGACTCGATCCGTCTCAGCGCACATCTCTCCTGGATCGGTCTCACCGCGCGTGCGGTGTTTGCGGATCGTCGAACGTCTCGCCCGCCGCGCGCGCGCGCGGCGGCTAGTCGCGGCTGTCGCACCGCGAGTCGTCAACGTGGAGATTCCACGCTCGCGTCTTTACCGTCCGCTCGGCTGGACACGCGTGGGGCGACGCATCTTGATGCGCCGCCCCGGCACCATGCGCCTCGCGTTCCGCTTGCCCCACGGCGGCCTTTGGCAGCTGTGGCTGCAAGGCGACGTCATGCGAGCCATTGGTATCGCGATCGATGGGCACCCGCTCGGATCCTTGGGCGCTCAGCTCGGTGGCAACTCCCTGGTTCTCAACACCTTCTCGCCCTTGTCCGTGCGCCTGTCTGGCGGAGCGCACACGCTCACGATCTCTCGTCCTGGTGCAAATAGTCTTCAATCGGGCGACAATGGGGCGGCGGTACTCGACGGCATCTTTCTCACACCGGCAGGAACCGCGGGACGGCCGTCGCTTATCTCAGTACCTGTCAGTCGCTGGCGTTCCCTGTGTGCTCACAAGCTCGAATGGGTCGAGATCACGCCAAGGCGGTAGTCAGGCGCGGTTGGGTGCACCGGCGTGATGACCGGCCGCGACGGCGAGATGCGGACCACGGCGGATCTTGTCTCCCATCCATACCATCGTCGGCTGTCACCCTTAGCCTTCGCCCGAGCGTGAGCCAAGCACACCGTCCATCGGCTGAGGAGATCATCCTCGGCGACTGCCTTGAAGTGCTGCCGCGCTTTGCCGACGAATCGTTCCAGCTGATCTACATCGATCCGCCTTTCAACACCGGTCGCGAGCAGACACGCAAGTTGACGCAAGCCGTCCCCGACGAGGCGGGCGACAGGACCGGCTTCGCGGGGCGCCGCTACACCACGCGCCTGCTCGCGGAAAGCTCATATCGCGACTCCTTCGAGGACTATCTCGCTTTCCTCTCCCCGCGCCTCGAGCACGCACGGCGTCTGCTCACGCGCGAAGGCACGCTCTACTTTCACATCGATTACCGCGAGGCCCACTATTGCAAGCTGCTCCTGGACGAGATCTTCGGGCGGGAGTGCTTCCTCAACGAGCTGATCTGGGCTTATGACTACGGTGCGCGCTCGCGGCGGCGCTGGCCCTCCAAGCACGACACGATCCTCGTCTACGTGCGCGACCCCTCCGCCTACTACTTCGATTCCGCCGAGGTAGACCGCGAGCCCTACATGGCGCCCGGCCTGGTCACGCCTGAGAAGGCCGCGCGCGGCAAGCTCCCCACCGACGTCTGGTGGCACACGATCGTCCCCACTTCAGGTGCGGAGAAGACCGGATACCCCACGCAGAAGCCTCAGGGGATCGTCAGACGCATGGTCAGCGCGTCATCCCGTCCCGGCGACTGGTGCCTTGACTTCTTTGCTGGGTCGGGCACGCTTGGCGCGGTTGCGGCCCAACTCGACCGCCGCTTCGTCCTGGTCGACTCCAATCCCGCCGCCGTCGAGATCATGCGTGCTCGCCTGTGCTCCTCAGGCGCTGCTATCGCCAATTGACCTGCCCACGCGTGCGCGCACGCAGCAGGCGAGATAGGGTCTAGGCGGTGGCCAGTCGCGTCCTGATCCTCTCTTGGGAGTATCCCCCGGTGATCGAGGGTGGCCTCGCTCGCCACGTGCGCAAGCTTGCTGAGGAGTTGGTCGCGCAAGGGACCGTCGTTGACGTGCTCACACGTGGGAGAGACGAATCGCCCGCGTGCGAACACCAGCACGGCGTCACCGTTCATCGTGTCTGCGAGCCCCGCTTTCCGCAGGATCTAGACCGCTTTCTGGGCTGGGTCGAGCAGATGAACGACGACATGCTCGCCGCTGGGCGCGCGCTCGCCGAGGAACATGTCTATGACCTCGTCCACGGCCACGATTGGCTTGTCGCGCACGCCTCCGCGGCGCTGTCGGACCTCTTGGAGATCCCCTACGTCACGACGATCCACGCAACCGAGCATGGTCGCCACCAAGGGTGGGTGGACAAACCGCCGCAGTCCAACATCCATGCGATCGAGCGCTGGATGGCCCATCGCGCCAACTCGGTCATTACCTGCTCGCACTACATGCGCGGCCACACCGCTGACATCTACGACCTCGACGAGCGTCGTATCACCGTCATCCCCAATGGCATCGACCCTGCCGATCTGCGCCCGGTGGACGACCTCGAGACGCTGCGACTCAAGTTCGCCCAGCCCGAGGAGAAGCTGGTCCTGTTGGTTGGACGCCTTGTCTATGAGAAGGGCTTCCAGCTTGCGCTCGACGCCTTGCCTGGAGTGATCGCCAATGTGCCAGGTGTTCGCTTCCTGGTGGCCGGCTCAGGTACCCACGAGGTCGAGCTCAAGGCGCAGGCTGAGCGCTTGGGCTTGAGCGAGCGCGGCATCTTTCTCGGTTGGATCGGCGATGACGCGCTGCATTCGCTCTACCGGATCGCTGATCTGTGCGTGGTCCCTTCGCTGTACGAGCCGTTTGGGTTCGTCGCCCTGGAGGCGATGGCCTCCGGTTGTCCTTGCATAGTCGCGGACACGGGCGGCCTGCGCGAGGTCGTCCCCGCCGGAGAGCGCGTCGGCTTGCGCTTCAACGGCGGTGACCCCGAGCACTTGGGCGTGATGATCGAACGGCTGCTTGTCGATGAGCAGTTGCGCGACCGTCTTGTTACCGAGGCGTCCGAGCACGTCCTCTCCTTCGACTGGTCGGATGTCGCCCAACGCACCACCACCGTCTATCAAGATCTGATGCCCAGCGCAGAGCCGAGTAGGAGGAAATGAGGATGCTCGAAGGTTTGATGCAGGACGATTTTCCGCTCACGCTCCAGCATCCCCTGCACCGCATGCGCTCGGTCCATCCGGGTGCGCAGGTTTCCACGCTGACCGACGCGGGTACCGTCAAGGCCAGCTTTGGCGAGGTCGCCGAGCGAGTCGACCGGCTAGCCCGCGTGCTCGAGCGGCTTGGCGTCCAACAGGGCGATCGTGTGGGCACGTTCGCCTGGAACAACCAGCGCCATCTCGAGCTCTACATGGCAGTTCCCTGCGTAGGTGCGGTCCTGCACACGCTCAACATCCGTCTGTTCGCCGAGCAGTTGACCTACATCGTCAAC
The DNA here is from genome assembly GCA_963746645.1 of uncultured Solirubrobacterales bacterium. Lineage (GTDB taxonomy): Bacteria > Actinomycetota > Thermoleophilia > Solirubrobacterales > Solirubrobacteraceae > Palsa-744. The sequence goes on along the minus strand of CAVVBQ010000005.1, from coordinate 590,535 downwards.
CACGCCGAGGATGGCGTCATCTTCATCGATGACTCCGTCGTCCCGATCCTCCAGGAGTTGGTGCCCACTTTCGAGGGTGTGCGCCATTACGTGGTGATGGGCGAGGGAGACGTTGGCTCCCTACCGAATGCCTTGCGCTATGAGGACTTGCTCGATGAAGCCGGCGCTGGACCTTATGACTACCCCGAGCTTGACGAGCGTCAGGCAGCCGCGCTCTGCTACACGAGTGGCACTACCGGCAACCCCAAGGGCGTGCTCTACTCGCACCGCTCGATCTCACTGCATTCCACCGCGTCATTGATGACCGACGCGCTCGGCCTTTCCACGCGCGATCGCGCACTTGTGGTGGTACCGATGTTCCACGCCAATGCCTGGGGCATCCCGCACGCTGCTGCGCTTGCCGGCGCCGACCTGGTCATGCCCGACCGCTTCCTCCAAGCTGAGCCTTTGGCACGTTTGATCGAGTCAGAGCGCCCCACGATCATGGGTTGTGTGCCCACGATCTTCGCCGATCTGCTGCGCTATGCAGACGTCAACAACATTGATCTCTCCTCCTTGAAGAACGCCGCTTGCGGTGGCTCCGCGGTCCCCCGACAGCTGATGCGCGACTACGAGGAGCGCCACGATGTGGGTGTCTTCCAGGCTTGGGGCATGACCGAGACGAGTCCCGTCGCCACCTATTCGCGACCGGATGAGTCATCCGGTCACGACGAGACCTACTGGGATATGCGCGCCAAGCAGGGCAAGCCCCTGCCTTGGGTACAGGCCCGGCTGATGGACGACGAGGGTGCCGAGGTACCGTGGGATGGAGAGTCCACCGGTGAGCTAGAGGTGCGCGGGCCTTGGGTCGCCGCGCGCTACTACCGTGACGATTCCGGCGAATCGCGCTTCCACGATGGTTGGTTGCGCACCGGCGACATTGCCTCGATCGACGATCACGCTTTCATCCAGATCACCGACCGCTCCAAGGACGTGATCAAGTCCGGTGGCGAGTGGATCTCCTCGGTGGAGCTCGAGAACGAGGTCATGGCCCATCCCGACGTGATCGAGGCTGCCGTGATCGCAAAGCCGGATGAGAAGTGGGCCGAGCGTCCACTTTGCTGCGTTGTCGCACGGGAAGGCGCTTCTCTGAGCGCCGAGCAGCTGTTGGAGCATCTGCGCGGGCGCGTGGCCAAGTGGTGGCTCCCCGACGAGTTCGCCTTCATCGAGGAGGTGCCCAAGACGAGCGTCGGCAAGTTCGACAAGAAGGTTCTGCGCGCCCATTTGGAGGACGGGACCTTGCAGGGGCGGGTCACGGTGGGTGCGTAAAGCCTCGGATTCGCGGGCAGGGATGCAGGAGAATCGTCCCTGAGCAAAAAAGGGTTCCTTGAGTAGACTGACGCGATCGCAGCATCGCCAAACGATTGGCAAGGCTCTCAAAGGAAATGAGGGGTCGCTCGATGAGCGGCCCAAGCGAACCACCGGACGCGGGAGATAGCAACTATGCAAAAGGACTTCATGGCCTGTAATGGGTCGACCACGGCAAACGCGACATCGATTGGTAGGGGTCGCTCGAGCCGGCGCCGGACGATGCGTCGCGGGCTGCTTGCTCTTCCGCTCGCCTTGGCCTTGATGACGGGTGGTGCCGCCACTGCGCTGGCCGCGGAACCGACGAGCGGCTACAGCCAGACCTCGCCGGCTCCGACGACCACGACAGCTACGCCCAAAGGCGAAGCCGCTCCGACCAACACCTCGAGCACCGCTTCCAAAGAAACTCCTGCCAGCTCCACCGAACCGACGGCCACTACGGCTACCAAAGCAACCACCTTGCCCTTCACCGGCCTTGACCTGCGCTGGGTCATCCTTGCCGGTGTCTTGCTCGTCGGCATGGGTATGTCGATCGTGGTCGTGCAGCGCGGCCGCCACGGCACTGGCCGCTAGAGGATTGAGCACAATGGCCGCCGGCTTAGCCGGCGGCCATTAGAGCAGTAGCCCGAGCTAGCCCCCCAACGTCAACAGCATTTGGCTGGCTGCGTCTCAGCTGACTATTACAAGGTCGCCGATCGCGAGCAGCGGGTAGACCTGCGCTGATGTTCCGATCGGCAACTCAACGCAACCATTGGACTGGGGGCTGCCGTAGGAAGGCCGGGGGAAGCCGTGAACTGCGTCGCCACCGTTGAAGTAGTTCACCCACGGCACGCCTGGATCACTGTAGTGCGAGCCGTCGGGGTTCGTGCCCGTCATCGTGGTGGATGTGTAACGGGCATATATCGGGAATGTGCCCTGTTCGGTCGTGGCTCCGGCAACGCCGGTATTCGCGGGCGTGGACAGAACCACGTGGCTTCCCCTACGGACCTCGAGCGTCTCGGGGATCGACTCGCTCACAGTCACGAACGTGTACGGCTCCGGGTTGCCATGACCGAGTGTCTCGGCCGCTAGCAGCGATGCCCACATTGAGTCGTCGGGCGAACCCGTGGGGGAGAGGCCGTGATTTGCCTGGAAGACCATCACCGCACCGCGCGTGGTGGGGTCAAGCGCTCCATAGCGAAGCCCGGGAGCGTGCGGCACGTTGGCGACCATCCTCGCCGCAGGCGGGTTGAAGGCGTAGCGGGCCGCTAGCGCTCGCGCCTCGGCTTTGTTGCCGCTGTTGCGCCCGTGGTTCGCGTCGATCGTGTAGGGCAAGTAGTTCAACCGGGAAAGAGCCTGTTGTAGCGCCTGTAGACCTGGGCACGCGACGTTCAGTTTGTACTGGCGGCGCTTGCCGCCCAACGGTAGGTCTCCCGTGACTGTCGTACCGGCCCATACGGTCAGGGTGTAGCTGGAGCACGGCTCGAGCGTCGACTTGGGCGCAAACGACTCGTAGTCGCCCACCACGGTCCACTTGCCGGCAACCGCGGGCGTCAGCATCGGCACCGGCGAGCCCGGCGCGGGGGCTCCTGACAGCTTTACGCGAAGCGGCGCCGTGCCGTCGGCGATTGAGCTGTGTGGCAACGCCATGATGCGCGTGTGTACAGTCGGCTTGGGCGCCACGACCGGGAGCGTGGTTGTCGGCGTCGTGGCGGTCGCTGGCGTCGTCGTGGTTGTCGGTGGCGTCGTTGTCTGACCAGGCATTGCAGGCGCTGAGGTAGTAGTGGTCGTCTGTACGCTCGTGCCGCCAGCTGCGCCGGAATCGCTCGCAACGGCGACGCTTGGACCCGCGCTCACAAGGAGCGCGCATGTCAATGGGATGAGGGTTCTCGTGTTCACGGAGGTGAAGGGTAGCCAGCTGCGCGGCATTCCCGCGCAGCTGGGCTTCCGCTTGCAGCGAGGCGGCAATGCAGAAATCCCATTAACCAGTACTATTCCGACATGGTTTCACCGCCGGGTGGCAGCCACGAACATTTCGACGCGATCGTTGTCGGCTCCGGCTTCGGCGGTTCAGTGACGGCGGCGCGCCTCGCCGAGGCCGACTGGCGTGTGTGCGTGCTCGAGCGCGGCAAGGACTATCCGCCGATGAGCTTCCCACGCAGCCCCCTTGAGGTAAAGCACAACTTCTGGGATCCCAGCGAGGGCTTGCACGGCATGTTCGACGTGTGGTCCTTCAACGGAATCGACGCGATCTGCGCAAGTGGGCTTGGCGGTGGCTCATTGATATACGCGAACGTGTTCCTGCGCAAGGACGAGCATTGGTTCGTAAAAGAAGATCTAGCCGATGGCGGGTATGAGGACTGGCCAGTGAATCGCGCTGAACTGGACCCTCACTACGACAGAGTCGAAAAACGCATAGGAGTTGAACGCTTTCCTATCGATCAATCGCCGTATGACAGGACCTCGAAGGTGCTCGCCTACCGCGAAGCGGCTGAACGCCTCAAAAGGCAAGGATCGGACGCGCAATGGTTATTGGCGCCGCTTGCCGTGACATTTGCCAACAACGGATCCCCAGCGGTGCCGGGCGAGCCGATCCGCGAGTCACCCAACCTCCACAAACGCACTCGCACTACCTGCCAGTTGTGTGGTGAGTGCGATATCGGCTGCAACTATGGGGCGAAGAACACGCTCGACTACAACTATCTCACCGACGCCTGGAAAGCGGGAGCAGATCTGCGCACACGCTGTGAGGTGCGCAGCTTTGAACCCACCGAGGGCGGTGGCTACCTGGTCCACTATGTCCGCCACGAGCCCCAAGCCGAGGGACACGCCACCGAAACGGCTGCGCTACCGCTGCACACGCTTAGTTGCCGGCACCTGATCCTCTCCGCGGGTACGCTCGGAACGACTTGGCTGATGCTTCGCAATAGCAACGCCTTGCCTGGACTCTCATTAAGTCAACTGGGCGCAGGCTTCTCTGGCAATGGGGACTTTCTCACATTTGCTCTGCGCTGTAGCCAAGAAGCCGCCGACGGCAAACGCGAGCCACTTGTGATCGATTCCGCGCGCGGTCCTGTGATCACAAGTGCGATCCGCATGCCCGATGCGCTCGACACGGGCGCAAAAGTGCTCCCTGAGGAGGACAGGGGCTTCTACCTGGAGGACGCTGGCTATCCGCAGGCGGCAAGCTGGATACTCGAGGCGCTCGAAGAGCCAGAGACGCTCATAAAAGCGATACCCGGCTACATACGCTCACTCTTTCATCATCCCAACCACCGCCACAGTGAGATCGGTGGGGCCGTCTCTGCGCTGTTGGGAAGCGGCGATCTTTCCTCGGCGCTGCTCCCGTTGCTCGGTATGGGCCGCGACGTTCCCAGTGGCAAAATGACGCTCGGCGGTGAACGCCTGGAGCTTGATTTCTCCAAGGACGGCCCGTCGGATCCTTACTTCAAAAGAGTCCGTGACTTCTCGCGCGAAGTAGCTCACGAGCTCGGCGCTGAGTTTCGCGACAATCCGCTGTGGTACGAGGACCGTGTCATCACGGTTCATTCCCTAGGCGGTTGTCGCATGGGGCATACCTCCAAAGAGGGGGTTGTGGACTCATTAGGAAACGTGTTCGGGCATCCGGGTCTGCACATAGCCGATGGCTCGGTCATGCCGGGGCCAGTGGGCGCCAACCCATCGCTGACGATCGCCTCGCTAGCCGACCGCTTTGCCGACGCGATGCTTGAAGGTATCGGAGAGGCTGATTGAGGTGAGACGGAGCTAGAAGCTTTCCTCAGGGGAATGGGCCCGGTGCATAGTGTTCACTCGATCTGTTCACTCGATCGTCTCTTCGCGTGAGGTCTTTCCCTGTTCGTCGCGATAGCGCACCTTGATCCGGTCACCTAAGAAGTCGAGGATCGCGCAGCCCATGCGCCCCCAGTGATCGCCCCGATACTTGGAGAAGCCGCATTCCTGCCATAACCCTGGCTCTGGGATCTCTTCCTCCGGAGTGTGTGTCATCAGCACTGGTACGCCACCATGGCCGATACAGCGCGAAACCTTCACGCCTCCGGCTTCCTTGAAACCCATGCAACGATGCTCGTGGCCCCATAGCCACGCCGTCACTCGTCCGTCTTTCAGCACGGGAGCCAGCTTCGCGGGCAGGGTTGGGCCGAGATCTTCCTTGTCGTACACCGAGAGCAGCTGGTGGTGGCTAAGTAGCATCAGCTTGCGCTCAGATTCGTCAGCTACACGCGTCACGTACTCGGCTTGCGGATCCTCGAGCACTCCGACCATGCCGAGTGAGAGGACGTTGGGATCCCAGGCAGTATCGAGGCCGACGATGTCCCAAGATGGGGAGCGCAGCCGAAAGTAGCTTGTGGGCTTGCCGTCGGGCGAGCGCTGGTTTGAGAAGCGCTCGTCGCCAAGCAACGTCTTGAAGTAGCCGAAGCCACCCCCATACATGTCATGGTTTCCGTTCAGCGACCACGAGGTCACGCCCTCGCCGGCCTGTGCGGTTGTTACTGGCCACATCCCCGAAGCGAGCACGTGATGGCGGACCTCCTCCTCCGTGCCTGAGTAGTAGACGTCGCCGAGGTGCACCACATGCACCTCGCGGTCTTCCGTGAGAGCTTGGACGACCTCATCGGCCATGACTTTGGCCACCTTTTGAGCGCGGGGAAGCCCAGTCCCCCAATCGCCCATGATCACCATGCGCGCGTTATCGGCGATCTCGTACTCCGCCGGCACTGGGTTGAAAGGATGGTTGCCCCGCGCGAGCCGGTCGAGTACCGATCCGGCGACGTCGATCACCCAGTCGGGATCATCGGGCCCGAAGCGCACGGGGTGCAGGATCGACTCGATCAAGTGGACCAGCCAGCTCAGCGGGCCACGGTGCTCGGGCGCCTCTCCGGGCACCCCGCGTTCGCGCAACTTGCCCTCGAGCGTGCTCTGCATCAGGCTCTGGATCGGATCGCGCGACATGAAAGGAACTTGGCTCGTCTTCCTGCCTCCTGAGGATGCAAGCCCGGGGGCGACGGGTGGAAGCGCTGCGCGCAGCTTCGCTACCGGATCGCCGCTCCCCGCAAAGGTGTTCGCTGCGTGGGCGGCTGCATCCCGCAGCTCCGGTGCGTCGAGCTGATCGCGCAGTGCCTCGACGTACTTGTGCACTTCGCGCCGGTCGACTACTTGCCTGATCATTGGCTCGCTTCCATCTATCGGGCATTTGCTGGGACGCCAGCATATACCGAGATAAGCCAGTTCGAGGTCGAATCTGACATAGATCGTCTTTGGAGCAAGCTTTAGCTGCCGCTGCTCGACTGCTCCGTGCGATGATGCCCGCAAGTCGCGGGCGGCGCTCAGGTTCGTCTGCTTTGACACGAGGAGGCTCCAAGCATGTTTCGTAGGCATTTGAGCTACGCCAACGTTGTCGCCACGATGGCGCTCGTCTTCGCTATGAGCGGAGGGGCATTCGCTGCGAGCCATTACCTGATCACGTCCACCAAACAGATCAAGCCGAGCGTGCTCAAGGCCCTGAAAGGCAAGGCGGGCCGCACCGGTCGAAAGGGCCCGGCCGGACCGGCCGGCGCGACGGGACAGCAGGGATCGCCCGGTGGGGCTGGCCCCGCAGGAACGTTCTCGACCGCTTTGGCCAGCGGACAGACAGTCCAAGGCGCCTATAACACAGGCGGCACGGCCGCGGCCGCGGCCGCGCTTGCGAACACCTCGATCTCGTTCATCACTCTGTTGAGCGCAGCGCCCACAGCCGTGATCGTGAAAACGGGAACTACGCCACCGACGGAATGTCCCGGCAGCGCTTCCCTACCCCAGGCCAAGCCCGGCTTCCTGTGCATATACGAAGAAGGCCGCACGAACACCGCGACCCTCAAGCTTAACGGCGTAGTGCAATCCGGGGCGACGATTTATGTCGAATCGGAAGCTGAAGGCCGTTTCTTCAGCTACGGCACTTGGGCGGTGACCGCAAGCTGATCGGACTGGCTCCCCCGGCGGCCGACCATCGTGGCCGAGCCGCCGGGCTAGGAGGAGCCCTTCGGCATCGCCCTTCGGGTACAGATGCTTTCGCACTGACCCACTCTCGGTACCAACTGGGTACCAATTTGGCTGAGTGGTATCGCCTCCCAAGCAGAAATGGCTTGGGTTGTGCGTGATGGAGATGCGGATGAGAGGACTCGAACCTCCACGTCCTTACGGACACGGCGACCTGAACGCCGCGCGTCTACCAATTCCGCCACATCCGCGTGTCGGGCGGGCGACGATATCGCACCTAGGCTGTATATAGGGGCGCGATTCGCCCTGGCCGGGTCGTGTTGCCGGCGAGCACTCCGCTTGCGTGCCGGCTCCGCTTCGTGCCCTGCATTTGCTAGCCTCGACGACGACTAGACAGGCCGCCATCGTCTAGGGGACTAGGACGCCGCCCTCTCACGGCGGTAACACGGGTTCGAATCCCGTTGGCGGTATAGCTGTAAGGCTGGGTGCCGTGAGCGATTCAACTTTGACGAAGACTGCCGTCGCCGGTGCCCAGGTGATCCTGATGACGCTGGCCGCTGGCCAGTTCCTGATGGCGCTCGACAGCTCGGTGATGAACGTCTCGATCGCGACCGTCGCGGAGGACGTTGGCACCACGGTAACCGGCATCCAGGGTGCGATCACGGCCTACACGCTCGTGATGGCGATGCTGATGATCCCCGGAGCGAAGGTCGGCGCGTTGATCGGCCGCAAGCGCGCGTTCATGATCGGCTGCGTTATCTACGGCTGCGGTTCGTTCACGACCGCTCTTTCCCAGAGCTTGCCGGTGCTCCTGTTCGGATGGTCTTTCCTCGAGGGCGTCGGCGCCGCGCTTATCTTGCCGTCGATCGTCGCGCTGGTTGCGGGCAACTTCCCGGCTGAGCGTCGCCCCGCCGCCTATGGCTTGGTGGCCGCCGCCGGGGCGATCGCGATCGCTGTCGGTCCGCTTGTCGGTGGGCTTGCGACAACCTATGCATCCTGGCGCTGGGTCTTTGCCGGTGAGGTCATGCTCGTGGCGGTCATCTTGGTGCTGGCACGTCGTGCCGAGGACGCCCCTCCCGACCGCCGACCGAAGATCGACTTGATCGGCGCGTTTCTTTGCGCCGCCGGCCTCGGCGTGTTCGTCTTCGGCGTACTGAAGTCAGGTTCCTGGGGCTGGGTGGTATCGAAGTCGGGTGCACCCCAGTGGTTTGGGATGTCGCCCGTGCCGTGGCTGATGGTCACCGGGCTCTTGCTGGTGTGGTCGTTTCTGCACTGGGAGGGCCGGCTGGTTGCGCAGAGCAAGGAGCCGCTCGTCGATCCACAGCTGTTGCGCAACAAGCAGCTCCGCGGCGGACTGATCATGTTCTTCTTCCAGTACCTCCTGATGATGGGGGTTTTCTTCCTGATCCCGCTCTACCTGTCGGTGGCACTAGGACTGTCGGCGATAGACACCGGGGTTCGGATCATGCCCATGTCCCTGACCCTGCTGGCGGCGGCGCTGGGAGTGCCGCGGCTGTTCCCGGACATCTCACCGCGTCTAGTTGTACGCGTCGGGATCCTCTTGAATCTGCTCGGGTTGCTGGTGCTGCTGGCTGCAATTGACGTCGATGCGGGGGCCGAGATCGTGACCGTTCCACTGCTGCTAGTCGGACTCGGCATCGGCGCGCTGGCGTCCCAGCTCGGCGCCGTGACGGTCTCAGCGGTGCCCGACGAGAAGAGCTCGGAGGTGGGGGGCGTGCAGAATACTGTGACCAACCTCGGCGCCTCGCTCGGCACAGCACTCGCAGGCTCGATCCTGGTAGCCGTGCTGACGGCTTCGTTTCTGACAAACATCGAGACGAACAACGCGGTTCCGCAGAGCGTCAAGGACAAGGCGAACACCGAGCTATCGGCCGGCATCCCATTCACCTCTGACAAGCAGCTCCAGGCCGCCACCAAGGAAGCGGGCGCCAGTAACGAGGTGACGCAGGCGGCGCTCGACGCCAACGCCCATGCTCGCCTCGACGGCCTCCGCGCCGGCCTTACGGTCCTGATCCTGATCGCGGCCCTCGCGCTTTTCTTCGCTGGGCAAATGCCCACGCGACAACCCGGCTCCGAGCCACCACACCGTCATCGAGCTTGAGAGCTCCGGAAGTGGCTCTCTGGCACCCGCAAGCAGAGCGACACGTAGATTGCCCAACCAATGCCGAGCAGCAGGCCGGCGACTACATCACTTGGATAGTGGACACCCAGATAGACGCGAGACGCAGCCACTGCGAGCACAATCAGTAGCGCGACGCCGGCAGCCACTCGGGTTAGCTTCGGCGATGTTCCCGCCGCTGGCATCGCAAACACCAGCGAGAACCAAAAGGCGCCGGCCTGTGTCGCATGGCCCGAGGGAAAGCTCCAGCTTGTAACAGCCTGTAGGTGCTCGACGGGTGGTCGCGGCCGCGCCACGAGCAGCTTAACCAGGGCAGTGATCAACATTGCGCCGCCTAGGCTGAATGCGACTGCTAGTGCCTCACGAGGTAGACCCGTCCGGTCGAGCACCAGGTAGATGATCAAGGTGAGTGGCACCAACAGGAATGCGCTTCCCGCCCACGTCACCACCCGCGCCACCTGGGTCACGGTCCCAGAGCGTTCGGCGGCTATGTCGCGTACAGCATTCAGGTCTGCTGATGCAAGCACCGATAGCAACAGCTCCCCGACACCCCAGCCGATGAGCACAAAGGCAAAGAGGCCGAGCAGCAGTCGCCTGCCTGTATGACTCACCTGCCTGCGGCTACTCGGACCAGCGCTCCCAAGCTGTCTGAGGTGAGTGCCACTGCGCGTGCTGCCGGTGATAGACCCGCGCTGCGGGGCAGTCGCACGCGTAGCGCCCCTGGCAGCGATGCGAAACGCAACGGTGGATCCAGCACCAGCGCCTCCCCGTCGAGGCCGACCTCGACGGGGCTATCGGAGCGGACCTCGAACTCCCGCGCAGACCAGGACAGTAGGCCGGGGTAGCGTCCCGCCTGGCCTATCAGCTCGAGCGCGACGAGCTTTGACACGTTCGCGCCCTGCACCCGGGCGGCCACGATGCCGAGCAGGCCCGTATCGATCCGCTCGCGTGTGCCGGCGCCCGAGAGGTGCGTGAGCTCATATGGGTTGTTCGATACCAATACGAGCGGGGCGTCATCGCAGTCGGTCCCGTCGGGGATAGTGAACTCGAGGTCGATTGCCGCGGCGTCTGGCCCGAGCAGGTCTGGCAGCATGTCCGTCCATGTTCCGAGCTTGGCGTCGCGATAGGCCTCGGACTGCACGACCTTCGCGTAGAGGCCGAGCGACGCGTTGTTGACGAATACGCGGTCGTTCACGCGCGCGAGGTCGATGCGCCGCTCGACACCGTCGGTGAACGCATCCAGCGCACCCACGACATCGTCCCGGTCGAGGCCGAGATCAAGCGCGAAGTGGTTTCGCGTTCCCGCGGGGATGCAGACGTGGGCAACGTCGCGCCGTGCGGCGACCGTTGCCACGAGCGCCTGCGACCCGTCACCTCCAGCCATTCCGATGACCTCCGCGCCGCGAGTGATGGCGCTCTCAGCGAGCTCAAGCAGATCATCGCCCTGCTGTAGGACGATCGGCTCGATGCCTCGCCGCCGCGCCTCGCCGGCGAGATCGAAGCGCTCCGCCTTCCCGCCGCCCGACTTCAGGTTGATGATCAAAGCTCCCGAGCCGGCGGCACCCACCGGCACAACAGCGGCAGCGATTCTTCCGAGCGCGGCCTCCCCAACCCGTCCCAGCGCGTAGCGTGCTGTCAATCCAAACAGAGCAAGCAGCAGGAGCAGCGCGGCCAGTACCAGCAGCCCCTGCCAGTGGGTCGCGAGCACCACGATCAGGCCCACTCCAGCGAGAACCGCGACTGCCGCGCCAATAGAGCGCAGCGTGCCGCGCTCTGTCAAGGCAAACCAGACGGCGGCGTTTACCAACAGGACCAACCCAACTGCGAGCACGGCGATGGGGACATCGCCCGCAAGCGCGACGGCGGCTACCACAGCCATCGCGACAGGCGTGAGGAGTGCGAGGATCGCGGCAATGCGACGCAGCACAGGGCGCCGCACGGCCCAGTCTGCTTGAGGAGTCGCCGACATTCTGGGCATGCTGATCATGTTCTCAGATCTCGTGCATCAAATCGGACTGTATTCAAACTGTCGCCTATTTCTCGCTGAGTGCACTTGCACTTGGGATTTAGCGTTGACCCCTGGATTTAGTGACATAGAAGGTTTATGGTGAGTTGACTCCGACACTGCTGTCACCGCAATGGCAGCTACGAGAAGGGATCAGGCCATGTTGCGAAGGGTTACGGACATGCCAGCTGGAACGATCGGCTTTGAGGCGGTCGGGGAGGTAGAGGACGACGACTGGGAGGACACCGTCGAGCCTGTGTTGCGCCAGGAGATCGCCGCCGGTCGCAACGTGCGTCTGCTCTACCTGATCGGCACCGCAGCCCGCGAGGTAGAGGGTGATGCGATGAGTGCTGACGCGGGCTTCCGTGTGCGCCACGCGACCTCCTACGAGCGTGTAGCGGTGGTTAGCGACGAGGACTGGATACGCCCCGCGTTGCGCGCCCTTTCCTTCCTACTTCCCGGAAAGGCCCGGGGCTTCCGCGTGCGCGACCTGGCCGAGGCAAAGGCCTGGCTTGCGCAGGACGAAGCCTAGCGGGCACAGGCGGAGAACTCGTTGGCGAGCACCGTTCGCGACGATGCAGACAACCAGCCACAACAAAGGGAGAGTCTGATGGATATCTTTGAGGTCGAGCAGAAGGAGACCGTCAGTAGGGAGGAGGTCGCGGAGCGCCTACGGCTCCTTGCCGACATGCTCGCTCGTAACAATGACCTGGAGTTTGATCGCGGCGGTTTGCATTTCACCGTTCACGTCCCCGACCAGCTTCAGCTCAAGGTCGAGCTGGAGGTGGAGACCGACGAGCGCGAGCTCGAGATCGAGCTGAAATGGTAATTACTCGCGATAGCTGCCCTTCGGCTTATGGCGCCGTCGGGCGAAACGGTCGCTGCTCGTCGTGTCCTTGACCGACGATCCGGCAGGTCGCCTCGGGCACTTCATTCCACACGCCCGGCATGTCACCAAGCGGCTCGGAGACAACCATGTGTGAGTCCTCTGAGACCTCCTCGTACAGCTCCCGGTTGGGATAGAGCTTGCGCAGCGTCGGCACGTCGGTCGTGTAGAAGAGCGAGCGGGACTTTCCCTCGCTCGAATACCGGAACGCCCAGATTGCCTCACCGCTGGTCGTTGCGATCGTGCCCTGAAACGGATTGGCGATCCCATGCTTACCCGCCACCTTCTCCACAAGCCCTACGGCGCGCTCGATCGCGGCGGGCGGGTCGTTCTCGAGCCCGAACGTGAGGGCTAGAAAGAACAGTATCTCCGAATCGGTCTGTCCCGCGATCTGTGGATATAGCAACGGATCGACCGCGAGCACGAGATCGCGCTTGATCGTGGCGAACTCGTTGATATAGCCGTTGTGCATGAATAGCCAGCGGTCGTGGCGGAACGGGTGACAGTTCGTCTGTTGGACAGAGCTGCCGATCGCCGCGCGGATATGAGCGAAAAAGTTCGACGAGCTGATGTGGTCCGCGAGCTCGCGCAGGTTTTTGTCATTCCAGGCCGGCTCCGTGCTGTGAAAGACGCCTGGAGTAGGAAACGCTCCATACCAGCCGACACCGAAACCGTCACCGTTCGTCGTCTCGGCACCGAGCCGCGAGTGCAGACTCTGCTCGATCAGCGAATTGGCTGGCCCATACAAAGCTTCCTTGAGCAAAAGCGGAGATCCTGAATACGCGAGCCAGCGGCACATCGGCGGATCCTTTCTTGGTGCTTGTTTGTGTCTGGTCTAAGTTGCCGTAAAAGTCGAGTCACAAGTCCGGTGTAAAGAGCTCGCTCCGCGAGGCTGGCCTCCAGATGATGCCATGAGTAGAGTCGATGAGCTGGATGTCCTGGCGAGTGCGTCGAGCTTCGGGATGGCGCGCGGGGCTGCAGGGGCCTACGTAGTTGGCCTATACGTAGTTAACCCGCCTCGATCTGTGGTCGTCCAGGGAAGATGTCCCTCGGTATTCCACTTAATCTATTCCGATGGTCGCGATGCGTTGGGCTTTTCAGGTAGGTGCGCTGGGCTTCTCCCTATTCGCGTTGGCGGCATGCGGATCAGGCGGCGGGGCGAGCGTGGCCAGCAGCCTGAGCCAGACCGCCTCAAGCCGTGCGGATGGCACCACTACGAGCGCAAGCGACAGTAAGCCAACCGATACGCAGGCCAAGACCGAGACCCAGTCCTCGCAGGACCAAACAGCGACTCGGGCGGCGCAAGCAGAGTCCGCGACGACCGCGGCCACTAAAACGACTCCCACCACCACAAGCACCGCGTCGTCGTCCCCGACCAAAACCGTCACCCAGACCAAGACGGTCACACAGCCATCGCAGACAACGACCGTAACCACGCCTACACAGACGAACACGGTCGTCAAGACTCAGACCGTCACTGCTCCGACCACTCCGACCACGACCACGACATCGACGAGCCACGCTCCCGCGGCGGCAGCGGCAGCCGGGGCCGCCGCGGCCGCAAGCAAAGAGCCGTCCTCGGAATCGAGCGGCCTGCCGGGGTGGGCATGGGCACTGATCGGTGCCGCTGTTGTCGGCGCCGCGATCTGGATTATCAGTCTGATTCGCCGCGGTCGAAACGGCAGCTCGTCGAGCGACGTGTGATATTCGGAGCGCCCCCCGGATGGGCTTGGGTCCGGCGGGAAGCTCCGTGGAATGCTTATCATTCAATGGACCTCAGCTTGGAAGGAGTCGCGATCTGCCGCGGATGACAGAGACTGAGTGGAGGGAGTTTCTCGCCGCCGGTACGCGCACCGGCAAGCTTGCGACGACGCGCCTGGACGGACGCCCGCATGTCGTGCCGGTCTGGTTCGTGCTCGACGGCGACGATCTCGTCTTCAACACGGGGGCTAACACGGTCAAGGGACGCTCGCTGCTCAGAACCGGCTGGGCAAGTCTCTGTGTCGATGACGAGAGCCCACCCTTCTCGTTCGTGACGGTCAGCGGACCGGTCGCAATCAGTACCGACCTTGACGAGATGCTCCTATGGGCGATCCGGATTGCCGCACGGTATATGGGCGACGCGCAGGCCGAGCAGTTTGGCCGGCGCAATGCCGTGGAGGGAGAGTTGCTGTTGAGGCTCCGGGCTGCTCACGTGGTCGCCGTTAGCCGCCTCGCGGACTGACTCCTCCGTATTGGAGCATCGTCAGCGGGAGCCGACCCTCCGGCGCGGCTCGGGATATCTCGATTCAGCGTACGGCTTGTAAATCAGACCTGGAGTTCGAGCTTCAGCTCACACATGTCTATGGATGCGCGGACACCTGGGGTCTCTGAGGCATCCATGGCGCTAAAAGCTTGAGCACCTGCGCTCATGTCCTCCGCCGTAGCAAAATGCTGGAGAACCACCGCTGTGTTCTGCGCCTCGTCAAACATCATCGTCAGGCCAGTGGCGGGCACGCCCGGAGGTGGTCCGTCTGACTCCTTTATGCGGGCCAGCAATCCCTCCATCCGCTCAGCGTTCACATCGGTGAATCTCACGACACGCACATACATGGGAATCTCCTCGCGTTCGGTAGGTACCAACATACACCCACCCCTGCCAAGCAATCAACAGCACACGTGTGTTCAAACCTGGCATTCATTCTCGAACGCCTGGTGGGCTAGGAGTGTTGGGCGCGCTTGCGCTGCCACGCGAGTGCGGCGCCAGCGGCCCCGAGCGCACCCAGGCCGCTCGTCAGGCTCGCGACGAGCGCGATACGGGAGAGCAGACGCCGAAACCGTCGGCGTAGGTAAAGGAATCCCGCCGTCGTTGCCGTGGCTAGGAGCGCATCGTCGATCTGGCGCTCGATCCGTTTTGAGGTCATGCTCGCGAGTCTATATCGAGTAAGGCCACTAGCTGACCTCGACGATGTCGCCGATCTTGAGCATGCCGTAGACGGTCTCGGCCGTGCTGATTGGCAGCTCCACGCATCCGTTTGATTGCGGGGTGCCATAGGAGCCGCGGGGGAAGCCGTGGACGGCGTCGCCACCGTTGAAATAGTTGACCCAAGGAACGCCGGGATCACTGTATTTCGAGCCATCCGGGTTGGTGCCGGTCATCGTGGTGGAGGTGAAGCGGGAGAAGATCGGGAAAATTCCTTGGGCGGTTTCGGCGCCTGCCACACCTGTGTTGGCGGGGGTGGTGAGGGCGATGTGGCTACCTTGGTGGACCTCGAGCGTCTCGGGAATCGACTCGCTCACGGTCACGAACGTATAAGGGGAATGGTTGCGCTCGTCTCGCTCTGCGGCCTTCAATAGAGCGGTCCACGTTTCCTTGTCGGGTGTCCCGGTCGGTTCGATTTCGTGGTCGGCTTGGAAGACCATGAGCGCGCCCTTCGTGGTCTCGTCCATTTCACCGTATTCGAGCGGTGGAGCGTCGCTTATGCGGGAATGGAGCGTCTCTGGGGAGGGGTCGAACGCATTGACCGCCGCCACGCGCCTAGCCACGTGTGCGCGCGTTGCGCTTGACTGACCTGCTCCGGATTGGCTCGCTTCAGATTGACCGGTTTCACTCGATCTGCTCGCTTCGCCCGACACCTGGCTTGCTTGCGCATCGCCGTCGGTGGTCGCCTCCAGCGCGCGCGCCCGCTTGGATGAATGGGCTGCATACGGAAGGTAGTCGAGCTTCGCGAGCACTTGCTGCAGGCCCTTCACGGACGGACACGCCACATTCACGCTCACCTGACGGCGATTGCCAAGGGGGGAGTGGGCGATCGCGGTGCTTGCCGCGGAGATTGTGAGCGTGTAAGTCGCACAAGGGTTGAGCGTGGATGCCGGCGTGAATATCTCCGAATTGCCCCGTGTCGTCCAGGTGCCCGCCACCGCTGGGCTGATCTTCGGTCGCGGCGAGAACGAAGCTGGGTGCCCCGAAAGCCTTACGCGCAGCGGAAGCGTGCCGTCGGAGATCGTGTGATGGGGGAGTGCCGTGAGGCGAGTTGCGGGCAGCATTCCACGCGAGTCCGAGGCGGTCGTGAGGTGCGATTCCAATCCTCCGAGACCTACGCCCACGCCCATCACGAGCAGCACGGCAGCGATCACTACAACCAAGGCCAAACGCTCAGCGAGTCTGATCGCGTTCATCGTCTCATCCTCATCGGTGGAGCGGCGGAACGGGACAATTCTAGCCTTTCCGCAACGGTTGCAAAGCAAACAGCGGCTACCGGACCCGCTCCATATCTTGAAATCGGCAGCCGTCTACTCGGGCGTTGAACCTGAGGCCCAATCTGGACTGATATTCGGCGTCCTTGCCAAGATCCCTCACGGTTTTCGATCGGGCATTCCAATCGACAAGGGTCGTTGCTTGGGATCGAACACAATCGACAAGGGGTTCGTCGCTTGGGGTCGAACAATCCGAGATGGAACTGTCGCTGCCATTTCCGCGCCGCAGCCCCCGCCATAAGACTCGTCGTGGGAGTGGCCGGGTCGGCGGGCGCGGACACGCGATCTCGGCGATCGATTGGCTACGAGGCAACCGGCTCGCGCTGCGCGTGAGCTTGGCCGTGCTCGTCGCCGTGCCTTTGTTTGGAGGCGGTTGGTTGTGGCTACGCGATTCCTCCTTGGTGGCCGTTCGCCACGTTCACATAACCGGGGTTCATGGGACGGATGCGATCCAGATCAGAACAGCCCTGGATGACGCCGCCACGCGCATGACCACGATGCACTTCAATCCTGCCGCTTTGCGTTCCGCCGTCTCCTCGTTTGCGATCGTTGGCGCTCTGCACGTCACCGAGGACTTCCCTCACACGGTGAGCATCTCCGTCACAGAGCGCCTGCCCGTGGCCGCTTTGCAGAGCGCCGGGCAGCGAACGGCCGTCGCCGCCGATGGCACGGTGCTCGGTCCTACCTGGTTGTCTAGCTCGCTGCCACTCGTGACCACCTCGGTTGAGCCGCCCCCAGGTGGTCATCTGCGCGAAGCCTCGGCCTTGGCCGGAGTGGCGGTGCTCGGCGCCGCGCCTGCCTCGCTGGAGCGGTTTGTAGTGCGCGTCTATGAGGGCCCCGAAGGACTCACGGTGGCGATGCGCAACGGTCTACTCGTCTACTTCGGCGACGCCACGCGCCCGCACGCGAAGTGGCTGTCGCTTGCGCGTGTGCTCACCTCTCCGAGCGCCGCCGGGGCTCTGTATGTCGACGTGCGTCTGCCTGAA
This sequence comes from uncultured Solirubrobacterales bacterium, assembly GCA_963746645.1. GTDB lineage: Bacteria > Actinomycetota > Thermoleophilia > Solirubrobacterales > Solirubrobacteraceae > Palsa-744. The sequence continues at coordinate 572,965 of CAVVBQ010000005.1, read as the reverse complement.
CGTCCCGCTGCTGGCTTCACTACTCCCTCTTCGTCCAGCTCATCTTCATCCTCCACCTCTGGCTCCTCGTCTGCCTCGGCGCCTATCCAGACGGGCGGCTCTGATCCGACGGCGGCGGCGCTCGCGGCGCGCCTCTCCGACGCTGCCGGCGGAGAAGCCGCGGCCTCCACCGCAACGGGTACGGGTGAAGCCGAAGCCTCGAACTCCACTGGGGTCTCCGCTGAAAGCGAAGCCGCTTCCTCCGCTGCCGCGGGAGCCGGCGGAGATGAAGCGTCTGCCGGCTCGGGGACATCGGGCTCCGGTCAGGGCGAAGCATCCTCGGGCCAGTCCGCGGCCTCTACCTCGGGTGGAAGTGAAGCCTCAACCGGCGCCCCCGACAGCTCCACATCGAGTGGCGGCGAAGCCGCTCCTGAAGGCTGAACCTACACTTGAGGCTTACTGGGCTCCCGGCCCAATTCTCAAGCGAAGATCGAGGGTTAGCGGTTCTGCAACGATTGTTGCGAGAGTGAGGGTTGCCGTTGACAGGGCGAAGTTCCCTGCATAACTTGCGTATTCTGATGGCTGGCCGGGTGTATCCTGGCAAACCTTAAACAACTACTTGAAGGCTCGGACATCATGGAGAGCGGCGGCAGTTACCTGGCGGTCATAAAGGTCGTAGGAGTCGGCGGAGGCGGAACCAACGCGGTCTCCCGCATGGTCGATGCAGGGCTTCGCGGCGTGGAGTTCATCGCCGCCAACACCGATGCCCAAGCGCTCGCCATGTGCGACGCCGACATCAAGCTCAACATCGGTCACGAGTCCACCAAGGGTCTCGGCGCAGGCGCCAACCCCGAGGTCGGCTTTGCATCGGCGGCCGAGTCACGCGACGACATCAAGGAGGCCCTCAAGGGCGCCGACATGGTTTTCGTCACCGCGGGTGAGGGCGGCGGCACTGGCACCGGCGCGGCCCCCGTGATCGCCGAGATCGCCAAGAACGAGATCGGCGCGCTCACTGTCGGCGTGGTCACACGCCCGTTCGAGTTCGAGGGCTCCCAGCGAGGCCGTCAGGCGATCGAGGGAATCGAGCGCCTGCGCGAGGTCGTGGACACCTTGATCGTGATCCCCAACGAGAAGTTGCTCGCCGTAGTAGAGCGACGCACCTCGATGCTCGACGCCTTCCGCGAGGCCGACAACGTCTTGCGCCAGGGAGTCCAAGGCATCACCGACCTGATCACAATCCCCGGCCTGATCAACCTCGACTTCGCCGACGTGCGCACGATCATGCACGACGCGGGCTCGGCCCTGATGGGCATCGGTACGGCTAGCGGTGAGGCGCGCTGCGCCGACGCCGCTCGCGCCGCGATCTCCTCGCCGCTCTTGGAAGAGTCCGTCGACGGGGCCACCGGCATCCTCTTGAACATCACGGGAGGTAAAGACCTCGGCCTGTTCGAGGTCAACGACGCCGCCGAGATCATCCAGAACGCGGCCGACCCCAACGCCAACATCATCTTCGGCGCCGTGATCGACGAGGCCATGGCCGACGAGGTACGCGTCACCGTGATCGGTACCGGCTTCGACCACCGTCCCGGCCGCGCCGTACGCGGTGACCGCAAGCGTCGCGAGGGCCGCGAGGGCCGCCCAGACCGTGGGCCGCGCATCGACGATCGTCAGCGCTCCGCCTTGGAGATCTCCGACGACGACATCGACGTCCCGCCGTTCCTGCGTTGAGGTAGTCCACGCCGCGCATGCGCGGCCCGACACACATCTCCCGGTGGTTGGAATAGGCCGCGCGCTCGGCGGGTAATGCGCTGACAACCAACCCGAAGGAGTCAGACATGCACCGTCGCATCACGTTGCTCGCCATGCTCGCCTCTCTTGCGCTGGCCTACACAGCGAGCTCCGCGCAGGCACAGCTCCCTGTCGTCTACAACGGCGTGCTCGGCTACGCCCACATCAGTCCCGACCGCAAGCCCGCCGGGCGCCAACGACTGGTCGTGCAAACCAAGCGCCGCGCATCCGCGGCCCGTGATCCTCGTCCACGGCACGTTCGCCGACATGTCAGACAGCTGGCAGGCGCTCTCGCCGCTGCTCGCCAACAACGGCTACTGCGTGTTCGCGCTCAACTACGGCTCCTTCAACGGCTCCGGCTCGCTCGGCATCTACGCCACCGGCCCGATCGAAGGCTCGGCCGAAGAACTGTCGGCGTTCGTCGACCGCGTGCTGAACGCCACCGGCGCCTCACAGGTCGATCTCGTCGGTCATTCCCAAGGCGGGATGATGCCGCGCTACTACCTGAAGAACCTCGGTGGCGCTGCCAAGGTTCACACGCTCGTCGGCCTCGCACCATCCAACCACGGCACCACGCTCGGTGGGCTCGGCACGCTCGCCGAATTCTTCGGCTTCAGCGGGCTCTTGGGAGGAGCGTGCCCCGCCTGCGAACAGCAGCTCGCGGGCTCGAACTTCATCAGCACTCTCAACTCGGGCGGGGAGACTATGCCCGGCGTCAGCTACACGGTGATCGAGTCCATGAACGACGAGGTCGTCACGCCCTATACCTCCGCGTTCCTGTCGGGGTCCGGCGTGACCAACATCACCCTGCAGCACCAGTGCATCCTCGACCAGGGCGAGCACCTATCGATGCCCTACGACCACATCGCCGACGCCGACGTCTTGAGTGCGCTCGACCCGGCCCATCCGCAGCACCCGCTCTGCACGCCCATCCTGCCGATCACGGGCGGATAAGGCGAAGCACTCGCTCGCGCGCCCGCGGCCTAGGCCGGCCGCGGGCGCTCCGGCGCGCTCGCTAACCTGCGCGCCGTGGCGACCACCCCGGCTTCCAGCGCGCTTCAGCGCACCTCCTTGTACGAGTGCCACGTCGCGGCCGGAGCGAAGCTCGTCGAGTTCGCCGGCTGGGAGATGCCTGTCCAATATGCCGATGGCGTGCGCGCCGAGCACATGGCCGTGCGTGAGCGCTGCGGCATCTTCGACGTCTCGCACATGGGCGAGATCGAGACCGTTGGCCCCGGTGCGGAGGCTCTATTGCAAAGCCTGCTCTCCAACGACGTGTCAAAGATCACGATCGGCGGCTCGCAGTACAGCGTCCTCTGTAATGAGCGCGGTGGCGTGCTCGACGACCTGTTCACCTACCGCCTCGAGCCCGACCGCTATCTGACGGTCACCAACGCCTCCAACCATGAGCGCGACCTAGCCTGGTTTCGCTCCCATGCCGGCGACCTCGACGTGGAGATCCACGATCGCATCTCCGACTACGCGATGCTCGCCGTCCAGGGCCCTTTGGCACGGGAGATTGTCCAAGCCATCTCCGACGCTCCGCTTCCGAGCCGCATGACCACAGGCATGCGACGCCTGTCTGGCGCCGAGGTGCTCGTGTGCGGCACCGGCTACACGGGCGAGGACGGCGTCGAGCTCCTGCTCGCCCCAGGCGATGCCCCTTCCCTATGGGAGGAGCTTTGCCACCGTGGCGCCACACCAGCGGGCCTTGGCGCGCGTGACACTTTGCGCCTGGAGGCCTGCTTTCACCTCTACGGCAACGACCTCTCACTCGAGCGCAACCCGATCGAAGCCGGCCTCGGCTGGTGCTGTCACGAGGACACCGGCTTCATCGGCTCGGAGCCAACTCGCGCCATGCGTGCATCCGGGCCGCCCGAGAAGCTCGTCGCGTTCCAACTCGACGGTCCCGGCATTGCCCGTCAAGACAACCTACTCGTCGGCGGCGGGGTGGTCACGAGCGGCACGCTCTCACCATGCCTGGACATCGGCATCGGCCTGGCCTACGTACCCGCCGAGCGCGCCGCCGTCGCCACGCCACTACAGATCGACGTCCGCGGGCGTCTGCGCGACGCTCACGTCCACGCCAAGCCATTCGTAGCGAAGCGGGCCTGAACCGCGACCAACGCTTCACTGCCTGCTGCCTTGGATGGGCATTGCTGGCCTTCGTAGTCGAGCGTCAGTCTGCACGCCGTCCCATCCAATAAATATCCTTCCCATCATAACGACGACCGAGGAGCCCAGCCAATGGCCGAGGTGACTTACCCAGACGACCTCCTGTATCACCCCGAGCACGACTGGGCACGCATCGACCCCTCCGAGCCGGACATGGCCACGCTCGGCATAACCTGGTTCGCACAGGACGCGCTCGGCGAGGTCGTCTTCTTCGAGCCGCCCTCACCCGGCACTCAGCTAGTCAAGGATGAGCCCTACGCCGAGGTCGAGTCCGTCAAGGCCGTCTCCGACGTCGTCGCACCGCTCTCCGGTGAGATTGTCGAGGTCAACGAGGCCTTGGCCGACAGTCCCAACTCGATCAACGACGACCCTTACGGCGAGGGCTGGCTTGTCAAGGTGCGCCTGTCCGATCCCTCCGAGCGTGACACCTTGCTCGACGCCGGCACCTACTCAGCCGGCTTGGGCGGCTGACGGAGCCTCCGCCCGCAGCGGCTACGCTCATCCTCACTTGACTCAATACACATCAGTCACAGATAGCGATCTCGTCGCGATGCTCGCGACGATCGGGGTCTCCTCCGTGCAGGAGATCTTTGAGCGTCAGATCCCAGCAGAGGTGCGTCTCGAACGCCCACTCGACCTGCCCGACGGCATGGGCGAGCAGGAGGTCTACGAGCACCTGCGCTCGCTTGCCGCCCGCAACGTCAGCAGCGAGGACGAGCTCTCCTTCCTTGGCGCCGGCATGTACGACCACTACGTCCCTTCGATCGTCGACATGCTCATGGAGCGCTCGGAGTTCCTCACCCCCTACACCCCTTATCAACCGGAGATCTCCCAGGGCGGTCTGCAGGTCATGTTCGAGTACCAGACCGCCATCTCAGAGCTCACCGGCCTGCCGGTCTCCAATGCGTCCGTCTACGAGGGCCCAAGCGCGGTCGCCTCCGCCGGCTACCTAGCCAAGCTCCACAACGGCCGCACGCGCTTTGTCGTCTCCGCTGGCTTGCACCCTCACACGCTTGCCACCTTGCGCACTTATGCGCATGGCTACTCCATTGAGGTCGTCGAGGTACCGCTTCGCGACGGCGTCACCGATCCCCATGCTTGGGCTGAGGCAATCGATGAAGACACCTCAGCCGCGATCTTCGCCCAACCCAACTTCTATGGCGCCCTCGAGGATGCCACCGCGCTCTGCGCCGCCGCCAAGCAGGTGGGCAGCGAGCAGCTCGTCACGATCGCCCAGGTCGACCCGATCGTGCTTGGCATTCTCACCCCGCCTGGGGAGTGCGGTGTAGACGTAGCCGTGGGGGAGGGCCAGTCGCTTGGCAATCGGCTCGACTTCGGCGGTCCTTCGTTTGGCTTCTTCGCTGCCCGTGAGGCCTACCTACGGCGCATGCCCGGCCGCATCGCCGGTGAGACTGTGGATGTCGATGGTCGCCGCGGCTTCGTGCTCACCCTGCAGACGCGCGAGCAGCACATCCGTCGCGAGAAGGCCACCTCCAACATCTGCACCTCCCAGGCGCTCAACGCCTTGGCGGGGGTCGTCTACCTGTCGTGGCTCGGTCGTCGCGGGTTTGTCGAGCTGGGGGAGCTTCTGCTCAAGCGCACCCACTACGCACGTGAGACCTTGTGCGCGCTTGACGGTGTGGCTGCGCTTCACTCCCAGCCAGTCATTCGCGAGTTCGCGCTGCAGCTGGATGCCGACGTAGCCGCCGTACGTCGGCGTTGTGCCGCCCAGGGGGTCAATCCTGGTGCCGACCTCTACGCGCTCACCGGTCGCGAGCAGGATCTGGGCGGGCTGCTCATCGCGATCACCGAGCGGCGCTCCCGGGCAGACATCGACCGGCTTGCCACGGTACTTGGAGAGGCGATCAGCGCCGAGCGTAACTCACCCGGTGACGGGGCCTACCTTCAGCGTGCGGGAGCTGGGGGGAAGGATGCTCATCCAGTCGAGATAGGTGCGCACTCGTGAGCCCGATCCGAGTAGCCGTGGTTGGGGTGTTGGTATGAACGAGAACGGCGCCCCTACGCGCGCGTACGTGCCCGCGCGCAGGCCCCCCTCCCACGGAACTGACACACCGCTCCAGCGCGAGTCGGCCGTCACGATCTTCGAGCGTGGCGCGCCTGGCCGGCGCGCATTCCAGTGCCCTGACCTGGACGTGCCCGATATGCCCGTCCAAGAGCTTCTACCGGCCCATTTGCGCCGTGCCGAGCCGCCGCGCCTGCCTGAGGTCTCAGAGCCAGAGATCGTGCGTCACTACGTGCGCGTCTCCAAGCGCAACTTCGACCTCGACTCCGGCTTCTACCCACTCGGCTCCTGCACGATGAAGCACAACCCCCGCTTGCATGAGCGCGTCGCGGCGCTCCCCGGACACGCTCGTCTGCACCCTTTGCAGGACCCCGAGCGCGCACAGGGAGCGCTTGAGTTGATGTTCAACCTCGAAGGAGCCCTCGCTGAGATATCAGGCTTGCCGTACGTGTGCCTGCAGCCCTCCGCCGGCTCTCACGGCGAGCTCGCCGGCGTCCTACTCACTCGCGCCTACCACGAGGCTCGCGGCGAGACGCGCCACAAGGTGCTCACCCCCGACACCGCCCACGGCACCAACCCCGCGACCGTCACGATGGCCGGCTTCGAGGTCGTGAAGATCGCCACGAATCGAGACGGTGGGGTGGATCTCGACGACCTGCGCGCCAAGGTCGACCGTGATGTGGCTTGCCTGATGCTCACTAACCCCAATACGCTCGGCCTGTTCGACCCGAACATTCAGGAGATCGCACGCCTCGTGCACGAGGTGGGGGCGACGCTCTACTACGACGGTGCCAACCTCAACGCCGTCATGGGCCTCTCCCGACCAGGGGACATGGGCTTCGACATCGTCCACTTCAACCTGCACAAGTCCTTCACCCAGCCACATGGTGGTGGTGGGCCTGGATCGGGGCCAATCGCCGTGTCCGAGCGGATCGCGCCGTTCCTGCCGGTCCCACGTGTCGCGCGCGCAGAGGACGGCTCGTTCGACCTCATCGGAGAGGGCTCGGATTCGATCGGCCGCCTGCGCGGCTTTCAAGGCAACTACGGCTGCTTCGTGCGCTCCTACGCCTACATCTGCTCGCTCGGTGCGCCAGGCCTCAAGGACGCCTCCGAGATGGCCGTCTTGAACGCCAACTACCTGCTTGCCCGTCTGCGGGAGCTCGGCGTCTGTGAGCATCTGCCTCTGGCCTATGGCGAGCTCTGTCTGCACGAGTTCGTGCTCTCGGGCGGCCCAATGAAGCGCGCCCTGAAGATCAAGACGCTCGATCTTGCCAAGCGCCTGCTCGATTATGGCTATCACCCACCGACCGTCTACTTCCCCTTGCTCGTCGAGGAGGCCTTGATGGTCGAGCCGACCGAGACCGAGACCAAGGAGACGCTCGACTCCTTTGCCGAGGCGATCGCAGAGATATTGCTCGAGGCAGCCGAGAACCCCGAGGTTGCTCTGCATGCGCCTTACACCACCCCGGTGCGGCGCTTGGATGAGGTTGGCGCGGCTAAGCGACCCGCAATCCGGCAAGCACTCTAAGTCACTCTAGGCACGCCTGGACGGCGCGCGCTGCTTCCTTGTAGCCTGGCTCGCCATGCGCATCTTCTCCGGCATCCAGCCCACAGGTACCAAGCATCTCGGCAACTACATCGGCGCCATCCGCCAGTACGTAACCGGTCAAGATCGCGGTGAGGCGCTCTACTGCATCGTTGATCTGCACGCGATCACCGTCGCCTACGAACCTGCTGAGCTGCGCCGCAGCCTCTATGACCTGACCGCCCTGTTGCTTGCCTCCGGGCTTGACCCCAAGCGCTGCATCCTTTTCCGCCAGGGCGACGTGCCCGAGCACAGCGAGCTGACCTGGCTGCTGTGCTCAGTAACCGAGCTAGGACGCTTGCAGCGCATGCACCAATTCCGCGACAAGTCGGTGCTCCAGCGCGAGCTTGTCTCGGCCGGCCTGCTTCTCTACCCGGTCCTGCAGGCAGCTGACGTGCTTGCCTACCGGGCCCAGGAGGTGCCGGTAGGGGAGGATCAACGCGAGCATCTCGAGCTGATGCGCGACGTGGCGCGCCGCTTCAACGCGCGCTTCGGCGCTGGCAGGGAGGTGTTGGTGGTTCCCGAGCATCGCATCCCCGCGATCGGCGCGCGCATCATGGATCTGCAGGATCCCACGCGCAAGATGTCGACCACAAGCGGGTCCGAGCAGGGCACCGTCCACGTGCTCGACGAGCCCTCCGCGATCCTCAAGAAGTTCAAGTCGGCCGTCACCGACTCTGGTCGTGAGATCGAGCGCTCACCCGAGAAGCCGGGGGTCTCAAACCTGATCGACATCCTCGCCGTGGCACGGGGAGCCTCGCCCGAGCAGGTCGAAGTGGATATGCGTGACGCCCGTGGCTACGGCGATCTGAAGGCCGCTGTGGGTGAGGCGGTTGTCGAGATGCTGGCTCCGGTGCGCGAGCGCTACGTCGAGCTGCGGGCCTCCGAGCCGGCGCTCGAGGCCGTGCTCGCCGAGGGAGCCGAGCGCGCGCGTGCGATCGCCACTGAGACGCTCGCCGAGGTGCGAGAGTGCATGGGGGTAGGGCAGCCACGAACTGTGCCCCACGCGCGCGCGTAGGGCACCTTGTTGGAGCGATATGGACCGCAATGGCTCACGCCGTCGGGGGCGACCGATACGGTAGGTCGGTGACGCTTCCCGCCCTCGATCTCGACCTTGAGATCTTCAACGGTCCCTTCGACCTACTGCTCGCATTGGTTCTGCGCGAGGAGGTCGACTTGCTTGAGCTCGAGCTGGCGGATGTAGTGCTTGCCTACCTCGACCACCTTGAGGGACGCGGCGAGCTCGACTTGGAGACTGCGACGGAGTTCATCGTCTTGATCGCGGCGCTCTTGGAACTGAAGTCGCGCCTGATGCTTGCCGAGGATGGCGAGGAGCTGCTGGACATCGAGCCGGGTGAGGCTGCCGAGGAGCTGCTCGAACGGATGCTCCAAGCACGGCGCTACCGCTCGGCCTCAACTCACCTCTTGGAGCTGTTCAAACGCGAGGAAGGCGTGCGCTTCCGCAGTGCGCCCTTGCCCGCCCATCTGCGCAAGTCTGTCGCCGCGCCGACCGATGGATCGCAGGACGCAGCGGTGCTCGGCCAAGCGATTGGGCGGCTCTTGCGGATGCCACCCACGATCAACCTGCGTCACATCTCGATCCAGCGCGTCACCGTCGCCGAGCGCCTGGATCGTCTACGCGAGCTGCTCAGGCGCGGAGATTTCTCCTTCGATGAGGCGGTGCGTGGTGAGGATCGCATGACCGTCGCAGTTACCGTGTTCGCGCTCTTGGAGCTCTACAAGCGCGGCGAGGCATGGTGGGAGCAGGGTGAGAACTTCGGCGAGATCGCCGTCCATGCCGCGTCCGCCGAATCGCTGCAGGCACGCGCACTCGCGCGGGCACAAGCGGGATGAGCGATACCCCTCGGGACGTAGATGAGCCGGGGCAGGATAGGCCGGCGCTTGAGGATCAGCAGCCATCTGCCGATCAAGACGATGTGCTGGCCACCGACGAGCAGATAGAGCAGCAGAGCGCGCTCGACATCGAAGGGCTACCCGAGCCCGAGCCACAGCTCGTCCGCACGGTCGAGGCGCTGCTATTCCTCGCGCCCGACCCACTCAGCCCACAGGAGCTCTCAGATGCCGCCGCAAGCGAGGAGCTGCATGTGATCGCGGCGCTCGCGGAGCTAGCCGAACGATATGCGCCCGGGCATAGTGGCATTCACCTACGCGAGTTGGGAGGTGGCTTCACTTTCGCAAGTGACCCCGAGACCGAGGACGCCGCCAGGCGCCTATTCAGCCGTCCGCGTGCTTCAGTGCTGACGCCGGCTCAGGCAGAGACGCTCGCGATCGTTGCCTACCTTCAGCCGATCTCTCGCCCGGAGATCACTCGCATTCGCGGTGTGAGCGCCGATTCCGCGGCTTCCACGCTGCTCGAGCGTGGCCTGGTGGAAGAGTCCGGGCGCTCCCAGTTCGGAGCGGTTATGTACCGCACGACCACTCAGTTCCTGAAGCTTTTCGGATTGCGCTCGCTCGACGAGCTGCCTGACATCGGGCAATGGGACCCGAGTCCCGAGGAGCAGGCCGAGCTGCGCGACAGGTTGCTACGCGCAGGCGAGGCAAGGGCAGGCGGCGGGTCTCAGCCCGAGCTTCAATAGCGTCCCGGCGTCTTCTGCTGACAGCGTTCGCGCGTTCCCGGTCGCGACTCTCAAACTCAGGCAGCACGCGCCGCGAGCTGTCCACATGCTGCATCGATGTCGCGACCACGGGTGAGACGGACAGTCGCCTGAACGCCGCGTGCGTCGAGAGCGCCCTTGAATGCCGCGATCGAATCGCGACTGGAACCCTCATAAGGCGAGTCGGTGGGGTTGTAAGGGATGAGATTAACCTTGAACATGCGCGGCTGCTCGCCCGGCCCGCGTGGACCAAGCAACTTTGCAAGCGTCACGGCCTGCTCATAACGATCGTTGACGCCTGCCAACATCACATACTCGACGAACACCCGCCGGCGCTTTCGCTCATAGAAAGCCCTGCAAGCATCGATCACGTCCGCGAGCGGATAGCGCTCGTTGACAGGCATCAACTCGCTGCGCAAGGCTTCGTCAGCCGCGTGCAAGGAGAGAGCGAGACGCAGCGGCATGTCCTGCTCGGTGAGCGCTTCGATGCCAGGGATCCAACCAACCGTGGAAATGGCAGTGCGGCGATGGGTTATGCCAACGTCAGGCAGTCTCTCGCATGCGCCAAGCACGTTCTCGAGGTTGAGCATCGGCTCGCCCATGCCCATGAACACACAATGGTCGATCGCCGTCATGCGCCTGAAATGAAGTGCTTGCTCGACGATCTCAGAGGTCGTGAGGTTACGTCCAAACTTCATTTGGCCGGTGGCGCAGAACGTGCACGTCAAAGGACAGCCCGACTGTGAGGACACGCAGATCGAGTTGCGACCGTCGCGATAGCGCATCAACACGGCCTCCAAGGGCCGGTGGTCGGCGGTCTCAAACAGCGCCTTGACGGTCCCGTCGCTTGCTGTGCGCTGCTCCCGCAGCTCAAGGCTCGAGAACGGAACGTTCTCGCCCAGCCACTCACGCAGGGGAGCAGGCAGGTTCGTCATCTGCTCGTAGCCCGAGGCGCCCTTGGCTACCCACTCCCAAACTTGGCGCGCGCGAAACGCAGGCTGGCCGTTCGCAGCCAGCGTTTGATCAAGATACTGAAGGTCCATACCCCTATCGTTGCAGGCCAATGCGCCTCGCCAAGTATCTAGCCCATGCGGGCGTTGCCTCGCGACGCGCTGCGGAGACGATGATCCTCGAAGGACGGGTGACCGTCGCCGGGCAAGTCGTGCTCGATCCCGCACGCGACGTCGACGAACGATACGCACTGACGGTTGACGGGGCCACGATCGCGGGGCCCGAGCAGCCAGTCGTGTATGCGGTCAACAAGCCGCTTGGAGTGCTTAGCACGGCGCAAGACACTCACGGTCGCCCGACGGTGGTCTCGCTCGTCCCGCATGAGCCGCGCCGGCTCTATCCCGTAGGGCGACTCGATGCTGACTCGAGTGGGCTGATCCTGCTCACCAACGATGGTGCGCTCGCGCAGCGTTTGACCCATCCAAGCTTTGAAGTGCCCAAGACCTACCGTGTGCGCGTGGGCGGGGGGCCTATCGGCGAGAATGCCCTAGCCAAGCTGCGAGCAGGAGTGCGCTTGGAAGACGGAATGACCGCTCCCGCACAGGTCCGGCGGGTTGGGCAGGCAGTGCTGGAAGTGACGATCCACGAAGGTCGCAACCGTCAAGTGCGCAGGATGTGCGAGGCAGTCGGTCATCCGGTGGGGGCCCTCGAGCGGATCGCCTTCGGTCGGCTGAAGCTTGGAGAGCTCGCATCCGGCGCGTCTCGAAGACTCAGCGACACCGAGCTCGCCCGGCTGCGCGGTGGCCCAGAGGATCGTAGGCAATCCGTGCCGCCCACGTCCACGTCCGGTCCTTCGAAGAGGCGTTGGCCAGGGCGCAAGTCGTGAGCGATGACTCCAGGAGCCCGCTCTGAAAGAATCGGCCACGATGCCGCAACGTCTGTACGCCCTGCGGGGCGCGATCTCGGTGTCCCGGGACGACTCGCAGGAGATTCTCAGCGCCACGAGCGAGTTGATGAGGGAGATCATGGAGCGCAACGCGCTCGTGCCCGAGCAAGTCGTGAGCTGCATTTTCACAGTCACCGATGACCTCTCAGCGGAGTTCCCCGCGGTCGCGGCGCGCGCCCTAGGCTTCGAGCGCGTGCCGCTGTTGTGCGCACGCGAGATTCCGGTACCCGGTTCCTTACGTCGTGTGATTCGCGTACTCATTCACTACTACGCGGACGAGGAGCATGAAGCCAAGCACGTGTATTTGCGCGAGGCGGCAACCCTGCGAGCGGATCTTCAGGCGGCGCAGTAGGAGCAGGCGATGAGGCACTCGCCTTTGAGCCGGGCGAGGGAGGCGACGGGGCGATCGGCGCTCCTCTTAAGTCGGGCGCGGGAACGGAATAGAGGCTCGGACTCGACCATCCGCCACAATAGGCAGCGACGATGCCCCTTGAGTTCTCAGAGCGCATTACGCGCATCCCCTCATACCCCGCGGCAGGCGGCTACGCACAGCGGGCCCCAAAGGTCAAGCTCGCCTCCAACGAGACGCCTTGGTCGCCGCTCCCGGCGGTTCTCGATGCGATCCAAGGGGCCTTGCCGACGCTCAACCGCTACCCGGACCCAACGAACTCGTTGCTGCGCGAACGCTTGTCCGATCGCTACGGCGTGCCGGTCGGACGCATCGCGATCGGCAACGGCTCGTGCGACATTCTGCTTGCGGCCGGCGAGGCTCTGCTTGAGCCCGGAGCAGAGCTCGTGTACGCGTGGCCGTCTTTCTCTGTCTACCCACACCTAAGTGCCGCCTCCGGTGCGCGTGCGGTGACGGTTCCGCTCGACGCTCACGAGCGCCACGACCTGCAAGGAATGTTGCATGAGATCACAGTCGCCACGCGTCTGGTGATCGTGTGCAATCCAAACAACCCAACAAGCACCGCCTTGCCGCTTGCGGAGATAACGGATTTCCTCGCAGAAGTACCGCGCCACGTATGCGTGATCCTCGACGAGGCCTACTGCGAGTTCAATCTGCTCGAGGATCCCGACGCCTCAGTCGAGCTGCTCGCCGGGCACCCCAACCTAGTGCTGCTGCGCACCTTCTCGAAGGTATACGGACTATGTGGGCTTCGTGTCGGATTTGCACTATGTGGCTCTGAGGACCTGCCGCGCGCCGTCGACCAGGTGCGCCAGCCGTTTTTCTGCAATGCCGTTGCGCAGGTAGCGGCTATCGAGGCCCTCTCTCACCAGGACGCCGTGACAGAGCGAGTCACGCGCACGATCGCCGAGCGCATCTCGGTCGATGAGCGCCTGCGCGCTCTGGGAATCGAGCCGGCCGAGTCCCAGGCCAACTTCTGCTGGTTCGACCTGGGCGGGGAGACCCTTGAGCTGGCGGCGGAGCGCGAGGCAGAAGTGATGCGGGGGCTGGCGGAACGCGGCGTGCTCGTGCGCGGTGGAGGCGCGCTCGGCAAGCCAGGCGCACTGCGCGTTACCTACGGCACCTCGGAGGAGAACGCAATCTTCCTTGACGCCCTTGCCGAAACCCTCTGAGGTCTGCTACAAACCAAGTAGACGATCATGCAGACGGCCACCTCGACATCCGCAGCCACACTCCGCGTGTCGTATTGGTCGTTTCGCTGCGCCTGGCGATTTAGCTAGGCGCTCCGGTCTGGCCTCCAGCTGTGGGTGGGAGGCAACTCAGGCCGCATCCGGGTTCCTCACGGAACCGAGCGCCGCTCCGGGCCACGCTCACACGACCAACCCGTCACTTTGAAAGGATGAAGCAATGATGATCGTCATGAAGGAGACCGCCACCGATGAGGAGATCGACGCGGTAATCGAAAGAATCGAGGGCGCCGGTGCGCTCGCGCACCCAATCAAGGGCGCACGCCTAACAGTGATCGGCGCGATCGGCGACGTCGAGCAGGACGTCAACGTGGAAAGCCTTGGCCTCGAAGGGCAGCCCGGCGTGGATCGTGTGATGCCGATCCTCAAGCCCTACAAGCTTGCCTCAGCCCAGATCCGTCACGGTGAGCGCACCGTGATCGACATTGAAGGTCGCAAGATCGGCGGCGAGCATTTCGCCTTGATAGCGGGTCCGTGCACGGTGGAATCGCGCGAGCAGCTCTTGGAGACGGCCGACGTCGTCAAGGACGCCGGTGTGGCGATGCTTCGTGGCGGCGCCTACAAGCCGCGCACCTCTCCATATGCCTTCCAAGGTCTCGGCCAGGAGGGTCTGCGCCTGCTCGCCGAGGCCAAGGAGCGCACCGGCCTGCCGATCGTGACCGAGCTGATGGATGCACGTGACCTGGAGCCGGTGCTCGAGGTTGCTGACGTGATCCAAGTTGGTGCGCGCAACATGCAGAACTTCCCCTTGCTGGCAGAGATCGGCCGCTCCCGCTGTCCGGTGTTGCTCAAGCGCGGACTGTCCGCCACGCTCGATGAGCTGCTCATGGCGGCCGAGTACGTGCTCAAGGAAGGCAATCGTGACGTGATGTTGTGCGAGCGCGGGATAAAGACGTTCGAGAACAGCTACCGCACCACGCTCGACCTTCAAGCGGTTCCCGTGCTCAAAGAGCTATCGCACCTGCCGGTGGTGGTCGATCCGAGCCACGCGGCCGGGCGACGTTCGCTCGTGGCACCGATGTCGCTCGCTGCTGCCGCCGCCGGGGCGGATGGGATCATCGTCGAGGTGCATCCGAATCCCGACGAGGCTCTCTGTGACGGTCCGCAGGCGCTTTTGGCGGACGATTTCGCCGAGTACGTGGCCGCTGTGGAGCGCGTGGCTGCGCTTGCGGGGAAGGTGTTCAGCACCGCGTGAGCGATCCGGGAGGCCGCAAGGACAGCCGGTCTCTCAGGGTCGCGGTGATTGGCGTCGGGCTGATCGGCGGATCGATTGGCCTGGCGGTTCGCCATCGCCTCGGCGCGCACGTCGTGGGATACGACGCTAACGCTCGAGCGTTGCGCCAGGCAATGGAGCTGGGAGCGATAGACCAGCGGGCCGACAACGTGGCGAGCGCCGTGGGCGAAGCCGACTATGCGTTCGTCGCTACGCCGGTGGGACGCAACGTAGCCGTCGTACGCGCCGCACTGGCAGCGGCCGGCCGCGATTGCGTGGTGAGCGATGTTGGATCGACCAAGCGCCACGTCGCGCGCGAGATCTCCGACGCGCGTTTCATCCCGGGCCATCCGCTTGCCGGCGCCGAGACCGCTGGTGTGGGGGGAGCGCGCGAGGAGCTGTTCGACGACGCGCTCTGGTATCTCACGCCCACTGCAAACCAGGCGCCGGCGCTTGCGCGGATCACCGGCCTGATCGAGCAGATCGGCGCCAAGCCCGTGGTCATCTCCGCCGAGGCCCACGACCGCTTGATGGCAAGCGTTTCGCATCTGCCGCACGTGCTCGCCAACATCTTGGTCTCCCGCGCGCTGCGGGCTGTGCCTGCGCAGCTGGGCACGCCCGTCGGCACGGGCAACGTGTTGGGTATGCGTAGCCTGGGGGCTAACCCGAGTTTTCGCGACGCCACGCGCGTAGCGGGAGCAAACACGGCTATCTGGACCGACATATACCTGTCTAACGCGGATCTGCTCGCTGAAGTGCTCGACGAGGCCATAAGGGAATTGAGCGGCGTGCGTGACGCGCTCGACGCCGAGGACGCCGATGCTCTGGTCGCCTGGAACGAGCAAGCGCGCGAGGGGCGCGAGCGCCTGGTGGGCGGGCCAGCCGCCGAAGCGGCGCTCGACGCTCGCGAGCTCGGATGCGAAGCTGCCGACGAGCACGAGGCCGCTAGCCCGGCTCGGGACTCGTAGGGTTACGGGCGCTATGGACGTGCGCTTCGAGCCCTCAGATGGGTTGCACGGCGGGCTGACGGCTCCGGCAGACAAGTCGATCTCTCACCGGGCGGCTTTGCTCGGCGCTATGGCCTCCGAGCCGACCCGGATCGAGAATTATCTGCACGCGGCTGATACCGACTCCACGCTTGCAGCGGTCAGGGCGCTTGGGGCACTCGTGGACGAGCGCGACGGAGTAATCACCGTTCGTGGCACGGGCCTGCGCGAGGCACGGGTGCCGGCAGGGACGATCGACGTAGGCAACGCTGGCACGCTGCTGCGGCTCCTGCCTGGCTGGCTGGCAGCCCAGGAGGGGCGCTCGTTCATGCTCGATGGGGATGAGTCGATCCGTCGCCGCCCAGTCGACCGCGTGGCTGAGCCTTTGCGCTTCATGGGCGCCGAACTGGATGCTCGCGATGGCCGCTTCCCTCCGTTCAGGATCAAAGGCGCCAGGTTGCGCTCGATCGCCTACGAGTTGCCGGTTGCCTCCGCGCAGGTCAAGTCCTGCATTCTCTTGGCGGCGCTTGCTGCGGACGGGGCGACCACAGTTGGGGAGCCGGCGCGCAGTCGTGACCACACTGAGCGCATGCTCCTGCACGCGGGAGTCAATATTCATCGCAACGGACGCCACGTGACCGTCGTCAACGCCGATGAGCTCGTGCTCGACCGTGTTGTCGTGCCTGGCGATCCCAGCTCTGCGGCATTCGCGATCGCCGCGGGAGTGCTCGTACCCGGCTCGCGCTTGTTGATTCGTGGCATCGGCGCCAACTGGACGCGCACAGGCTTTTTGCGCATTCTGCAACGTATGAGAGGCATCGTGCTCGGGGACCTCGAGGACGAAAGCGGAGAGCTAATTGCCCAAGAGCCGATCTGCGACCTCGACGTGGCCCACGGGGCGCTCGAGGGGACAACAGTCGAGCCCGAGGAGGTTCCGCTCGCGATCGACGAGCTGCCTTTGGTGGCCTTGCTCGGCTGTTTTGCGGAGGGGGAGACGTTGGTACGCGGCGCCCAGGAGTTGCGCCTGAAGGAGTCCGATCGGATAGCCACTGTTGTGGATGGCTTGCGCGGACTGGGCGCTGAGATCGAGGCGACCGACGACGGCTTCGCCGTACGGGGGAGTGGTGGCCTCAAGGGCGGCACGATTGATGCCGCCGGCGACCACCGCATGGCGATGCTGGGGGCGGTGGCAGGACTTGCCTCACGCGAGGGGGTCACCGTGCGGGGGATGGAGGCAGCGGATGTGTCCTACCCGGGATTTGTGGAGGACATCGCGGCACTTTCTTAGTTTCGGCGCAGGATCCTGGGGCGGGCGGGACTGAGGCTCACTCGCTAACCGGCCAGTGTTCAACATCGAGTCAACTCAAAGTTGGTCGCTATGTCCGACCTCACGCGACTATCGTCCGCTTCAATGCTGATCGCAATCGATGGCCCCGCGGGGGCCGGCAAGTCCACCGTGGCGCGAGCGCTCGCTCGGACGCTGGGCTTTACCTACCTCGACAGTGGCGCGATGTATCGCTGCATTGGTTTGCTTGCTCTCGAAGCTCCCAGCGATGCTCCGGCCG
Organism: uncultured Solirubrobacterales bacterium; assembly: GCA_963746645.1. Classification (GTDB taxonomy): domain Bacteria; phylum Actinomycetota; class Thermoleophilia; order Solirubrobacterales; family Solirubrobacteraceae; genus Palsa-744. The sequence continues at coordinate 555,483 of CAVVBQ010000005.1, read as the reverse complement.
CCCTTGCGAGCTCCGCCCAGATCGAGCTTGTGGCAAGTGCAGAGCATTCATCTGTAAGGGTGCTGCTCGGCGGACGCGATGTCAGCGAGGCGATCCGCACGCCCGAGGTCTCCGAGGCCGCCTCACGCGTCGCCTCCGATCCTGGGGTGCGCGCGGCGCTCGTGGCCAAGCAGCGCGAGCTGATTGCGGGGGGCGATTGGGTGGCGGAGGGTCGCGACATTGGCACAGTCGTCGCACCCGATGCCGAGCTGAAGCTGTATCTGACTGCTGATCCCGCCGAGCGCGCTCGCCGGCGAGCTGCCGAGCTGGGTGGCGATCAGGCGACCGTCATGGCTGAGCAGGCATTGCGCGACGAGCGCGACTCCACACGTGCTCATAGCCCGCTCCAAGCCGCTCCAGGAGCGGTGGTGCTGGACACGACGGGCATGACGATCGAGCGGGTCGTGGAGCAAGTCGCGGTTCTTGCACGCGGCGCTCGCGCGTCGGCCTGAGCGCAATCTGGACTGCCCGATCGGAGAGCGGCCTTCCGGCCGGTCATACTCCCCTGATGCAGAAGGTGGCGATAGTCGGGTATCCGAACGTGGGCAAGTCCTCACTTGTGAACCGCTTGGCGGGCTCGCGGGAGGCCGTGGTGCACGAGCGTGCCGGGATCACACGCGACCGCAACGAGATCGAGTGCGAGTGGAACGGGCGAACTTTCACCCTGATCGACACCGGCGGTGTTGACTTCCAAGACGAGGATCCCTTGTCCGGCTCGATTCGCGAGCAGGCTCGCGCTGGCTTGGCGGAGGCACAGGTGGGTGTACTAGTCGTGGATGCCCGCGCGGGGATCCGTCCGGGGGACGAGGAGATGGCAGAGCTGTTGCGTCGAGCTCCCTTGCCGGTGGTCGTCGCCGCCAACAAGTGCGATGGCGTCGCCGATCTGCCACTCGCCGCCGACTTTCACCGCCTGGGCCTCGGCGAGCCGTTGGCTGTCTCTGCATCACAAGGGCTCGGCACAGGAGACCTGCTCGACCGGATCGTGGAGTTGCTCCCTGCCGAGGAGGACGAGCAGGTCGACGAGGACGTCATCCGGCTCGCTCTGATCGGTCGTCCGAACGTGGGCAAGTCCTCGCTCGTCAACCGCTTCCTCGGCGAAGAGCGCGTAATCGTCTCGGAGGTCGCCGGCACTACGCGCGACGCGATCGACACGCCCTTGGAGGTCGACGGCCGCCGGCTGATCCTGATCGACACCGCTGGAATGCGCCGCCAGTCGAAGGTGTCGGACTCGGTTGAGTACTACACGACTCTGCGCTCCCAGCGCGCGGCCGAGCGTGCCGACGTCGCGCTCGTTGTTTGCGACGCCAGCGACGGTGTCACCTCCCAGGATCTGCGCGTGGCCGAGCTCGCCATGAAGGCCGGTTGCGCCACTGCGATTGTGCTCAACAAGTGGGATCTGAACGAAGGGACCGAGCAGGATCTCGACCATGAACGCGCGGTAGTTGCCGCGAAGCTGCGCTTGCGTCCGCGTGTGCTGACAGCGAGCGCAAAGACCGGGCGCAATGTCTCGCGCTTGATCGCCGAGACGCTCGCGCTCGGTGATCGCCGGCGCGGACGCATCCCGACGCCAGAGCTCAACAGGTTCCTCGCAGAGGCCGTCCAAGCGCGCCAGCCGCCCGTCGGCACGCGTCGCGGCTCAAGCCAACATCGCTTGAAGCTGATCTACATGGCCCAGATCGAGGAGAGCCCGCCACGTTTTGCCATTCAAGTGAACTCGCGTGCGCGAGTCACGCGCGACTACGCCTATTTCATCGAGAACCGCCTGCGCGCCCGCTATGGCATGGATGGTGTGCCCTTGATCATCGATTTCGTGGAGCGCGGCACCCGCACCGATGCCCGCACACGCGCTGCCTAGCGTCTCACGCCGGTCGGCTTGGTCCGGACGGGCCTGACCAAAGCGTCTCTCACCGAGTTTGGCTGGGTCCAGCGGGCACGACGAATAGACTTATCCGCCACTTCTTCCTGCGAGACCTGTGGAGCCGACCCCCAAGCTATGACCCAACATTCCGATAAAGAGTTCCTGTTCACCTCCGAGTCGGTCACGGAGGGCCACCCTGACAAGATCGCCGACCAGATCTCCGATGGTGTGCTCGACGCCGTACTCACCGACGACCCTTACGGTCGCGTTGCTTGCGAGACGCTCGTTAACACCGGCTTGATCGTCGTCTCTGGCGAGATCTCCACAGATACCTACGTCGACATCCAGGAAATCGCGCGTGAGACAGTACGCAAGATCGGCTACGACAACGCGACCTACGGCTTTGATTGCGATACGTGTGCGGTCATCAACGCGATCGACAAGCAATCGCCCGACATCGCTCAAGGAGTAGACGCCGCCTACGAGACACGCCACGACCCCGCTGATGAGGATGAGCTCGACATTGCCGGCGCGGGCGACCAAGGGATGATGTTCGGTTATGCCTCGAACGAGACCGACGAGCTGATGCCATTGCCGATCGCGCTGGCCCACAAGCTCTCAAAGCGCCTCGCGGAGGTGCGCAAGGGTGAGGTTCTGCCCTATCTGCGCCCCGACGGCAAGACCCAGGTCACAGTCCGCTACAAGGACGGACGGCCTGTGGAGATCGAAAAGATCTTGATCTCCACCCAGCACGCCGACGGCATCGACTCCGACACGCTGATCAAGCCCGACCTGCTCGAGCACGTCTTGCGCCCAGTGCTTCCGGCTGAGCTCTACGACGAGAAGAAGCTGATGAAGAACTTCCTCGTCAACCCTACGGGGCGCTTCGTGATCGGTGGTCCGATGGGCGATTGTGGGCTCACCGGGCGCAAGATCATCGTCGACACTTACGGTGGTATGGCGCGCCACGGTGGCGGTGCCTTCTCCGGCAAGGACCCCTCCAAGGTCGATCGCTCCGCTGCCTATGCAGCCCGCTGGGTGGCCAAGAACATCGTCGCCGCCGGACTCGCCGATCGCGCAGAGGTGCAGGTCGCCTACGCGATCGGCGTCGCCCACCCGGTGTCGGTCATGGTTGAGACATTCGGCACCGAGAAGATCGGCCGCGGGCAGATCGCGCAGCTCGTCGACGAGCACTTCGATCTGCGTCCAGGCGCTTTTCGCGAGGAGCTCAAACTGCATCGTCCGATCTATCAGAAGACCGCTGCCTATGGTCACTTCGGTCGCAACGATCACGACTTCACGTGGGAGAAGACCGACAAGGCGGAGGCTCTACGCTCGGCCGCCGGGCTACAGGCATCGGGCACGACCGTCTAAGGGACACCTCTCGGTTTCCCTGGGCACCATAGGGCGCGCTCGCCGACCAACCGTCTGGCGTCCATGCCGTGCAGCTCCTGTCACTGGACCTCAGTGGTGGTCCGGCGGCCGGTCTAGTCTGGCGAAGTGTCCGCGATCGCTCAGGTTGAGCCGATGACAACGGCCCGCGCTTTGCGCGGGCCGTTTGACTACCGACTGCCCGAGGAGTTGCGCGAGGGTGTCGATGTTGGCTCAATGCTCGTTGTCCCGTTTGGACGACGCGAGATCCTGGCAGTTGTCACGGCGCTCTCCGATCACAGCGAGATAGCCGAGGAGAAGCTTCTCGCCCCATTGCGCGCGGTGGATGAAGGCCCACCCACCTTGCCGGTCGACCTGGTCGCACTCGCGGGATGGCTCGCTGAGGAGTACTGCTCCACGCTCGCACGTGCGCTCGCTCTTGTCCTGCCGCCTGCTGCGACGCGCAGGTTGAGTGGGCGCAAACGGCGAATCGCTCCGCCCCGTCCTGCCCACATCCAGGTGGGGGCGCGCACCACGGAGCCGCCTGCACTAACCGTCGAGCAACAAGCCGCACTGACTGAGCTAAGCAAGGCACTCGCCGACCAGGCGCCACAGATGCGCTTGCTCGCGGGCATCACCGGCTCGGGCAAGACAGAGGTGTATCTGCGGATCGCTGCCGAGGCATTGGAGCGTGAACGCGGTGTGATCGTGCTCGTCCCGGAGATCGCGCTTACGCCCCAGATCGTCGGACGTTTCATCGAACGTTTCGGTGACACGGTCGCGGTTCTTCACTCCCGTTTGACGATCGCTCAGCGCCGCGAGGAGTGGCGGCGTTTGCGCGTCGGTGAGGCGCGCGTGTGTGTCGGGCCGCGTTCGGCCGTGTTCGCTCCGGTCGAGCATCTTGGCTTGATCGTGGTCGACGAGGAGCACGATTCCTCCTACAAGCACGAGAGTGATCCGCGTTATGACGCGCGCACTGTAGCCGCTCGGCGCGTGAGCGACTGCGGGGCGCTGCTCTTGCTCGGCAGCGCCACACCACGCCCGGAGAGCGTCTATGCGACCTGGAGTGCTCCCGGCCTGCACAGCGACGGGGCGGTTGGCAGTGCGGGTGATGTTCGCGGTGTGGCCGGCGGGGTGGGTGACGCTCGCGGTCCAGGCACGGGGCTGCTGCGGCTCAGCCGTCGTGTGGACGGCCGGCCCTTGCCGCAAGTGCGCGTGCTCGATATGCGCGAGCAGGTGCACGGCTTGCACCCGCTAACCGCCCAGGCGCTTGCCGACGTGCGCTCCGCGCGCGGCAAGGCGATCGTGCTGCTCAACCGTCGGGGTTGGTCAAACTTCCTCACATGCGGTGCCTGCGGGCGCGTGTGGGGCTGTCCCCAGTGCGACGTCGCGCTCGTCCTGCACCGAGCCGGCGGCATCGTCGCCTGCCATCACTGTGGCCACCATGAGCCTGTCCCACGCAGCTGTGCCTGTGGCTCAACATCGGTCGCGCGCCACGGAACCGGCACCGAGCGTCTGCAGCACGATCTCATTAGTGCGCTCGACGACGGTGAGTTCCCTATTTTCCGACTCGACGCCGACACGGTAGGCGAAGGGGTTGGTGGGGACGTCAAATACAACGGTGTCGCACGCTTGCTCAACCGCTTCCAAAAGGCTCCCGCGGGGGCTTTGATCGGAACGCAGATGGTTGCCAAGGGGCACGATTTCCCTGACGTCACGCTTGGCGTCGTACTTGACGCCGACTCCACGCTTCGCTTCCCCGACTTTCGCGCCGAGGAGCGCACGTTCGCGCTCGTATGCCAGCTGGCAGGTCGCGTCGGGCGCGGAGGCGAGGGGCAGGTACTCGTACAGACGATGGCACCCCAGGCGCGCTCGATCCTTCACGCGGCCGCACACGACAGCGATGGCTTTCTCGCTGGCGAGCTAAAACGACGCCGCACGCTCGGCTATCCGCCCTTCTCGAGCCTCGTTCGCGTCGTCTGCGCAGCTGAGCAGTCCACCCGCGCTCGCGCCGCGGCCGAGGCAGTGCGCACTGGCCTGGAGGGGTCTGAAGGTAGCGTCCTGGGTCCGGCTGGCTTGTTTCGCCTGCGCGGCCGCGAGCGCCAGGTCTTGGTTGTCAAGGCGCCCCTTGAGGACCGCTCCGCGGTGATCCGCCAAGTTGGCGCGTCAGTTCGGCGCGTAGCGGAATCGCGTGCCCACAAAGGCATCGCTTTCAGCGTCGACGTCGATCCGCAGTAGCCGAGTCCCTCGGGCTCACCGTAGACTTCCAGTGATGAGCGACGAAGAGGTAATGGACTCGGAGGTTGAGCCCGAGGAGGGTCCTTCGACTGTAGCTGAGCTCGATCCCGAGACTCGTGCACGCCGCGACGCGGCTCTACGCCACGTACGTAAGTTTGGCGATCCGGTCCTGCGTACGAAAGCGTTGCCCGTCGATCGCTTCGACGAGTCCTTGGCAGAGGAGATAGAGCAGATGGGGGAGCTGATGCACGACGCGCTTGGGATTGGCCTCGCGGCCACTCAGCTCGGAGTGCTGCATCGTGTGCTCGTATACCGGGCCTATAGCGACGACCCTCTCACAGCGCTTGTCAACCCCGCAATCGAGTGGGCTGACGAGGAGCTCGAGACGCTCGAGGAGGGCTGCCTCAGTCTGCCGGGCGTACACGTCGAGGTCGAGCGGCCCGCGCGCGTGCGCGTGCGCGCACGTGACGCGCAGGGCAAAGAGCTTGTTGTGGAGGCCGAGGGCTTGGAGGCGCGCGTCATTCAGCACGAGATCGACCATCTCGACGGCATTCTGATCCTGGACCGGATCCCGCGCGAGCTACGCAAGCAGGCGATGCGCGCAATGCGCGAAGCCGTCACCGCCGCGAGCGTCGCATAGCGGGCGCTCGGTGGCCCGCCGGGTAGGCTGCGGACACACGTGCGCACCGTCTTCCTAGGCACATCCGACTTCGCCGCAGTCATTCTCAAGCAGCTCGCCTGTGCGAGCGACAGCGGGCCCTCGCAGCCAGGCACCCCGCAAGACGGGGTCGGCTCGCACCGCCCAGCGCTCGTGATCACACGCCCTGACAGGCCGGCCGGTCGCGGTCGTAGGCTCACCGCGCCGCCAGTTGCCGATGCTGCCCGTGCTCTCGGTCTGCAACTCGCCCAGCCAGAGAGCGTCAACAGCACCGATGCGCACAAGCTGATCGCGAGCGTCGCCCCCGACGCGCTCCTCGTCTGTGCCTTCGGTGCGCTCGTCAAGGAGCCGCTCCTCTCTGACTACGAGCTGCTCAATGTGCATCCCTCCCTGCTCCCACGCTGGCGTGGAGCAGCACCGATCGAGCGTGCGATCATTGCCGGCGACGAGCGTACGGGCGTCTCGATCATGCGCCTCACCGCCGGTCTCGACAGCGGGCCTGTCTGTCTCGCACAGAGCGAGCCGATCTCCGCGCAGGACACGTTCGGCTCGCTTGCTCCGCGCCTCGAGCGAATTGGGGCACAGCTTTTGCTCGGTGCGCTCGACGCACTCGATCGTGGCGAGCCGCTGCCGTTCACTGAGCAGGACGAGCAGTTGGTCACCTATGCCGAGAAGATCGACTCCGACGACCGCCTGCTCGACCCGAGCAAGCCCGCCGCCGAGCTCGAGCGCCTCATCCGTGCTCTGTACCCTCACATCGGCGCCCGCGTCGCCCTTGCAGACGGGTCCATGCTGGGAGTCCACCGTGCATCGCCCGCGCCCGACGCGCCCTCAGGCCTTGGTGTATATGCCAGCGATGGGCGTCTGTTGCTCGCCTGTGCAGACGGGGCGATCGAGCTGCTATTCGTCCAGCCTCCCGGCAAGCGACCGATGGATGCGGGAGCGTTCCTACGCGGCCACGGCCTGCCCCGTTCGTCTGATGGCTGAGACGGGCGGTCCGCCAGCAGGGCGTAGGGGCGCAAGCACTCGTCGAGGCCCTCACACGAAGCGCCAACCTGAACGCTCAAGCGCGGCGGCGGCACGCGGGGAAGTGATATCCATAGCGCCCGCGCGGCGCTGTGCCTATGCGGTGCTCAGACGCGTTTTCGAGCAGGGCGCCTACGCCGACCAGGCATTGCAGACGCAGGCCTCCCAGCTTGACGGGCGCGATCGCGCTCTGGCCATGCGCCTGGCCTACGGTGCGATCCAGCGCCGGCTCACACTCGACTTTCTGATTGAGCGCCTCGCGGGGCGGCCGGCCGAGCAGCTCGACCCACCCCTGCTCGCGGCCCTACGGCTCGGCCTCTACGAGCTGCTCTATCTCAGCGGGGCCCCCGACCATGCGGTCGTGGCCGACAATGTCGAGCTGGCAAAGACGGGCCGTGGCGCCGGTCACGGTCTTGTCAACGCCGTCCTGCGCAGAGCCGCGCGCGAGGGAGCACCTGCACTGCTCGGCGAGCTGCGCGAGGACACGCCCGAGCAGGCTGCCGTCGCCCACTCACATCCTGAGTGGATCGCGCGCATGTGGTGGCAAGAGCTCGGTCGCTCACAGACGCTCGCCTTGATGGCCGCCAACAACGAGCCCGGTGAGCTTGCCCTGCGCGTGAATACGCTCAACGCCGATCCCGCGAGCGTCGCGGCCGAGATCGCCGTCGCCAGTCACCTCGACACTGAGTTGCCCGAAGCGCTCGTGCTCGAGGGTCCCTTCGACCTGCACGGATCGAGTGCTTGGGGTGCTGGTCAGATCCTCGCCCAATCGCGCGCCGCCATGCTTGTCGCTCGTGCGCTCGATCCCCAGCCCGGAGAGCGCGTGCTGGATCTATGTGCGGCTCCGGGCGGCAAGAGCACCCACATCGCCGCGCTCATGGGCGACGAAGGAGAGGTCGTCTCGGTGGAGCGCAATCCCGCACGCGCGGCCGAGCTGCGCGACACCGCCTCGCGGTTGCACGCGACGAGCGTGCGCGTGGAGGTCTCAGACGCGGCTCATCTCCGCGACGATCGAGATCTCTTCGATCGCGTTCTGGTCGATCCACCATGCTCCGGTCTTGGCACTCTTCAGGCACGGCCTGATCTGCGCTGGCGTATCGCTTCCGCGCACCTGCAGGAGCTCGCACAAGTCCAGGCCGCGATCCTCACCGCCGGTGCCCGCGCGCTCCGTCCGGGGGGCGTGCTGGTCTATTCGACATGCACTATCTCACCAGCGGAGAATGAGCGACAATTGGAACAGTTTCTTGAGCGTAACTCACAGTTTGCGCTCGAGGACCTAAGGCACGAACAGCAATCCCATCCCCACCCCAGTATGCCCAAGGTCATCCTGACAATGCCCCATCGCGACCACACCGCAGGCTTCTTCATCGCACGGATGCGGCGAGTACACGATCCCGCTGTGGCTAGGCTCTGAGAATGGAGGGCGAGCATCCCACCCCAGCGAAAGAGCAAGTCAATCTCGGGCCTCTATGCCCGAACTGTGCCGAGCCTTGGCTGCGCCCCACCAATCTCCCCGGCCGCTACCGCTGCGTTTACTGCCTGCACCGCTTCGAGCTCTCCTCGGTGTGCCCCAATTGCGGTGAGCACTCCACGATCGTGCGCATGTCCTCCACGGCAATCCTTAAGTGCAATAACTGTGGAGATTCGATGTTGATGCCCATCTAAGGGCTTTGACTGAGAGAATCTGAGCATGGCAACTAGAGATCTCCTGCGTGAGGTGCGGGTGGCACCGTCGATCCTCTCGGCCGACTTCGCTCGCTTGGGCGAGCAGGTGGGGGAGGTCTTGGACGCGGGTGCTCGCGTGATCCATGTTGACGTCATGGACGGCCACTTCGTGCCACCGATCACGCTCGGCCCACTCATCGTCGCCGCCTTGCGCGAGCAGGTGGAGCAGGTGGGGGGCTTGCTGGACGTCCACCTCATGATCGAACGCCCCGAGCGCCAGATCCCTGAGTTCCTTCGCGCCGGCGCCCACTCGATCACCTTCCACGCTGAGGCCACGCCCCACGTTGCCTACGCCGCAAGCCTCGTGCGCGAGGGCGGTGCCAGCGTCGGAGTCGCGATCAACCCGGCCACCCCCGTGGGCGCTTTGGCAGAGGTTGCGCACGCGATCGACCTTGCGCTCTGCATGACGATCAACCCCGGCTGGGCCGGACAGCCGCTGATCGAGCACACGCTCGACAAGGCCATGCGTCTGCGTCGCATCCTCGGTGAGGAGGTGGCGCTCGAGGTCGACGGAGGCGTCGACCCAAGCACCGCTCCCCGCTGCCGTGCGGCCGGCGCCAATCTTTTCGTCGCCGGCTCGGCCATCTTCGGCGAGCCAGATCCGGCTGGCGCCTACCGTGCGATCGTCGAGGCGACAGGGGCCGTCTGAGCAGTCGGTCCGGTGTGGTGCGACCGGCACTATCCCGCCGGCGCGGTCAAAAGCAAACGCCCTCAGGCCGACGCACGCGTTGCTCTGCGGGCAACCGGCGTGCCGCGCCGATAAACCACGCCAAGCATCAGGGCAAGCAGGCTTGCCGCACCGAGATAGCCGATCTCGGTGCGCAGCAGTTCTTCGCTCACGAGTGGCGTCAGCATCCAAGCGACGAACACGACTGCCGCCACTATCCAGCAGCCGGCAGCTGTGCGCGCCTGGTTGCGTGCCAGTGCTGCCTGGTTGAGTGCGCCGGCGCTCAAATGCATGCCCATGCCCAGCCCGATCAGAGCAAGCCCCACGCGCCCGTATTCAAAGCTCTGACCAAACAAGGCTTTCATGACTGGCGGCCCGATCGCAAGCAATCCCAATGACACCGCCAAAGCGAATCCCGCGATCGCCAGCACCGTCAGCTTGATCGCCTTCGCGAAGGCCTCGTGCCCCTCGGTCGCCTCAAGGCCCGTCAGGTGGGGCAGTAGCGAGGTCTGGATCGCCTGGAACAGCTGTAGTGGTGCCCTCGCGATCAGCAGCACGTTGAACACGATCCCCGCCAGCGCCGCATTGGTCGAGGTGATGTCCACCGTCAGCACTGCCGCGTTCAGCAGTGTCTGCTCGGAGAGCATCACGCCCGAGACCGCAAAAGCGAAGCCCGAGCCCCTGCGCAGCGACAGCTCGTCGGCAGCGACCGCCTCCTCGACCCCCTCGGTGCCAGGTCCCGCCAAAGCGGCGTCCAGATCCTCCATCTCCGGTGCCCCTTCCGGCTGGGGCAGATGGGCGCCCCTCCTCGCGAACGCCGCCGGTACCACGACCAGCGAGACGAACGGCGCCGCCGCGATCCCCAGCGCCACTGCGGTCTGCCCGCTTGTCAAGCCGATCGCTACCGCCAGTGCGAAGCAAAGCCGCGAGATCGACTCCATCAGCACCAGTCCACCGAACAGCCCAAAGTACTCGTGTCCAGCCAGCCAGCCGCGCGCGAAATAGCTGGCGGCGTAAGCGAGCGTGCCGACTATGAGCACCCAATACAGCGCTTCATAGTGGCCGAACACATTGTCGATCAGCTCGTTGTGCAACGCCAGCGCCACGATCAGGAAAGCGAGCGCGAAGCTCGCCTGAATCGCGATCGGCACCCGTACCGAGTGCTGCTGCTGCCCACGTGCCCTACGGTCGGCGATCGTGCGGCTCAAGAGCTGTTCGATCGGCCTATATATGACCGAGATGATCACGAACATGATCGACCACAACAGGTCCAGGCGCTTGGCCTCAATTTCGCCGAGCACGTGGCTTGCGATCGAGAAGTAAGCGAAGGTCAGTAGCCCCGTTGAAGCGATCCCGATCGAGAGCAGCCGCGCTCCGCTGCCGTAGGAGCGCTCGCTCTTGGTCTGCTTCGGCTCTCCGTCCGCCCGCGTCACTGAGGATCGGCCGGACGCTTGCTCAGAGGCGGACAAGCAGCATCGTCCAGGGGAACGGCGAACGTGCCTCCACGACCTTGCCGTGCTTGGAGAGCAGCTTCACAAACGAGCGCTTCGACCAGTGGTTCAGGTGTCCTGGTGTGTTGCCCAGCTCCTTCAAGTAGGCGCCCCTCGCCATGTTCAACATCCGCCACAGCGGCTCTCTCGGGACCGACACGAGCAGCCGGTGCTCCGCGCAGCGCGCCATCTCGGCCAGCGTGTGCTCGGGGTCGGGCACGTGCTCGAGCACCTCAATCGCGCACGCCAGATCGAACTCGTTCTCAGCGAACGGCAGGTTCTCGGCCTTCATCACCTTGTATTCCAGGTTTGGTGCCTTCCGCTGTGCCCAACCGGCCTGGATCGAGGGCTCCTCCAAGTCGATGCCCACAACGCGTGAGCCGCCAAGCTGCTGCGCCCACTTGTGCACCAGCACTCCCTCGCCACAGCCCACATCCAGCAGCGACGTCGGGCTTGCGGCGGCAAACAGCTCCTCGAGCGTGCGCTCGAAGCCGTCCATCATGCGGCGCACAAAGGGATTGCTAGAGCCGTACTTGTCGTACGTATTACCGGTGACGATCCCCTCCTCTGAGACCGTGACGCCGCCGCTCATACCTCGATCTTCTCGCTCTCACTAACTCTGCCGGCAGCACCGACCTGGTTGGTCGAACTGACAGACTCACCGTCAGGCCCCCGAGCCGATTCATAGTGGGAGGGCTCCACCCCGAGCTGCAGCTCGATCCTTCGTACCCGCTCGAAGGTCTTCTGTGTCATCACCCTTTGTGCGGCAAGTAGGTCGCCGATCACTCCCAGCGCCCACAGCACGACAGCCGCGATGAACAACACCGCGCCGAGGATCAGCGACTGCACGTGCCCCTTGCCGTTTCCTTCCGCATATGCCACCACGAAGCGAATCCAAACGGCAAGCGATACGAGCCCGATCACGGCAGCGAGGCTCCAGAACACGCGCAACGGCTCGTACTGCGCATAAATGCGAAAGATGGAGATCGAATTGCGGCGCACATAGGCACCCATCGATGGGAACAAGCGTGACTCGCGTGTCTTCGGGTTCGTGCGGATCGGGACGTGGTCGATCGCCACGAGCTGCTTGCCGGCTTGGATGATCGTCTCCAGGGTGTAAGTGAATTTGGACACCACCAAGATCTGGATCGCGGCCTCGCGGTTGTACGCCCGGAAGCCGGAGGTCGTGTCCGGCACCGATGTCGAGGAAGCCTGGCGCACGACCCATGAGCCGAGCCGTTGCAACGTCTTCTTCAGGGCTGAGAAGTGCTCGATGTTCGTGACCTCGCGGTCGCCCACCACCATGTCCGCCTGGCCTTGCAGGATCGGACGCACCAGCTTGGTCACGTCCGCACCGTAGTACTGGTTATCGGCATCGGTGTTCACGATCACGTCGGCATCGAGCTTCAGGCAAGCATCCAGGCCCGCTTGGAAGCCCGCGGCCAAGCCCTTGTTGTTGGTCAAGCGCACGATGTGATCCACGCCGTGTGCTCGGGCCACCGCGATCGTCTCATCGGTCGAGCCATCGTCGACGATCAGCCACTCCACAACGTCGAAGCCCTCCACGCTTCGCGGAAGGTCGGCAAGCGTCCCCGGCAGCTGCTCCGCCTCGTTGAAACAGGGGATCTGGATGATGAGCTTCACCGACGACAGACTATCTCTCTAGGCTCTACGACCGGATGGCAAGCGCATCGTTGACCCGAGCCCGCTCGGGGGATATTCAGCTCCGGAGATTGCGTGAGCTGCCCGCCTCGACGTGGGCCAAGCTGGCTTTCGGGGTGATGTGCGCGCTGGCTGTCTTCGGCTACTTCGCCTTCCCCACCTATCCGACATACGACTCGTTCTACGCGCTTCTGTGGGGACGCGACCTGCTGCATCTGCACATGCCCGACTTCAGCGTCTACCGTGGCCCGACCGAGCACCCGCTTGCGATCGCTTTCGGGGCTTTCTGCTCGATCTTCGGCCAGGGCGGCGCGCGCCTGATGGTGTTCGGCTCGATCGCCTCCTTCGTGGCGCTGGTAGCGGGTGTCTATCGCCTCGGACGCCTCTGCTTCGGCCCGGTCGTTGGCGCCCTCGCGGGATTGCTCGTCTTGAGCCGCTTCTTCGTCGAGAACCTCGCCGCGCAGGGCTACCTCGACATCTCCTATGTCGCGCTCATCGTCTGGGCCACGGCCTTGGAGATCGAGCGTCCCCGTCGTGGCCCGCTCGTGTTTCTGCTGCTCGCGGCGGCGGGTCTCCTGCGCCCCGACGCCTGGCTCCTGACCGCTGTCTACTGGCTGTGGTGCGCATGGCCCACCAACAACGCCACGCGCCTACGCTATCTGGGCTTGGCCGCGATCGCTCCCGTTCTCTGGCTTGGGGTGGACGGGATCGTGACTGGCAATCCGCTCTACTCCTTGCACTCCACCTCAGGCCTGGCCGCCGAACTCGGACGCACCGAGAAATTCTCCGAAGTTCTCTCCTCGACGTGGTCCTACGCGGTGCGCATCGACAAGCTGCCGGTCGTGCTCGGCAGTATTGCTGGAGCTTTGATCGCGATCTGGCTCGCGCCGCGCCGTGTGCTCGTGCCGCTGGTTGTGCTCGCGAGCCTCCTATTCGTCTTCATCGCCGAGGGCGCCGCCGGCGCCTCAGTGGTGGATCGCTACATGGTCGGTGCGGCCATCGTGATGCTCGTCTTCTGCGCGCTCGCGATCGGCGGCTGGTCGATGCTCGAGCGAGGCACAGCCTTGCGGCGAGTATGGATGGTCGGCGCCGCCCTGCTCGTGCTCTACGGCGGTGTCTCGGCCGCCCGCACGCTCAGCCTCTCGAGCTTGCGCACGACGCTTGCCGACCACGAGGACTTTCACGAGGGACTCGTGACCGCCTTGCATAGTCCGGCGGTCAGCGCACAGCTGAAGCGTTGTCCGCTCTTGTCCCTGCCCAATAACAAGCTGATTCCCGATGCTCGTTGGATCCTCGACAGCACAGGCCAGCGCAACATCGTGGCCCGCAGCCAGGCGACGGCGGATGCGCTTAAGGGAGCTGGTCAGCTCAAGCATCGGATAGAAAGCGGCAGCGTTGCGGTCTACCCCCTAGGTGAAGCGGTGTTCGTTGAGGCGATAGTCGACCTTGGCGACGATCCTCGAGATCAGGTGCCTCTGAAGCGCTTCAAACGCATCTACACAAGCCGCTACTACGCGGTCTATGGCGACTGTTGAGCCGGGCGACGCTCGGGCCCTTGGCGATGCCGAGCAAGGTCCCCGTGGGTACGCGCTGGATGGTTCGTTGAGCGTCGCCTCGCGCGACTCCCGACTCTGGGCTTGGCCGGCACTCGGCTTGATCCTGCTTGGGGCCCTCGCTCTACGCCTGTGGGGCATCAAGCAGGGCTTGCCCTACGTCTACAACATCGATGAGGCCGGTCATTTCGTTCCCAAGGCTGTCGGAATGTCAGCGCATGGTCTCAACCCGCACTACTTTGTCAACCCGCCGGCGCTTACCTATGTCTTTCACCTTGTGTTCGTCGCCCGGTTCGGTGCAGGGCACAGCGTTACTCAGGAGTACGCGCTGCACCCAGACCGTGTGTTCCTCGCTGCACGCATCACCGTGGCCCTCCTAGGCACGGCCGCGGTATGGCTGCTCTACCTGCTTGGTACGCGTCTGTTCGATCGTCGTATAGGCCTACTCGCGGCAGCTGTAGAGGCTGTCGCCTTCCTGCCCGTCTTCTATGGGCATCTCGCGCTCAACGATGCAGCCACGCTCTTGCCGCTCACGCTCTCCCTGTTTGGGAGCGCCGGCGTCATGCGCTACGGGCGGCGGCGCGACTATGTGCTCGCGGGGATAGGGCTTGGCTTGGCTTGTGCAAGCAAGTACACGGCCGGCATCGTGATCGTCCCGCTCGCGGCGGCGGCCTCCACCCACTACCTGGCTGGGCCCCCAGGTTCCGGCAAGCGGGTTCTAGCCGGACTGGCGGTTAGTGGGGTTTGTGCGCTTGGGGCCTTCTTGCTCGCCAATCCCTACGCCTTGCTCGATTTCCAACGCTTTCATTCGGAACTCATCCACCAATCAAGTCTCTCCGAGGAAGCTCAAGGCAAGCTTGGTGCGCCCAAGCAGGGCGGTCTTCTTTACTACCTGTGGTCGTTTACGTGGGGGCTCGGCTGGGTCCCCACGCTTGCCGCGCTTGGAGGTGCTGTCACGATCTGGTGGCGTCATACCCGCATCGCCTGGCTGTTGGTGCCGGCGCCGATCCTGTTCCTCGGCTTCATGGGTCTTCAGGATCGCTACTTCGGACGCTGGCTCTTGCCCATCTTCCCGATCGCTTGCCTACTCGCGGCCTACTTCGCGTTCCTGCTCGTCGAGGTCATAAAGGAGAGGGCATCGACCGTGACGGGAGAGAGCTCAACGAGAGAGGGCTCGATGGTTCGCAAAACGGGACGCCCTACGCGCGCGCGCAGGGCCGCGGTTCTTGTGGTGGGCTCTCTTGCGATGATCCTCCTGCTGGCTCAAGGACTCCTCTTTAGCGTCCACAACGACCTTGTGCTTGCCCGCGCCGACACCCGCAACCTAACGCGAACCTGGCTGGTCTCCCATGTGCCCAGGGGCTCGCGCATTGTGCTCGAGCCGGTCGTGCTGAACTCGTGGATAGAGGAAGGGCCCTCCCGACAGAACGTCAAGCGTTGGCAAAAGTACCCGGCACTCGAATCGGTCCTAGCGCCCGACGGAGCGCTCGCTCCACAGACTGTCCACTCCGTTGCCTTGGAGGACTATGAGACCACTCTAGGTCCCGCCTTGATCGGATGGTACGAGCGCCAAGGCTACTGCTGGGTGATCACGGGCTCAACTGAGTCCGGCCGTGCTTTGGCCGACCCATCGGCCGCTCCGCTCGCGGTCGCCTACTACCGCGCGCTTGCCACTCAGGCCGAAGTCGCCTACCGCGTCTCCCCCTACTCGCCGGGCAGCAGCCCACCCGGGTTCAACTTCGATTGGACCTTCGATTACTACCCGCTCGCCTTTCGCCGTCCGGGCCCCATGATGACCGTTTACCGCCTGCGTGGTGGGCGCTGCGCCACGTCACATGAGCCGTCAGGCCGATAGGACGGTGGGCGCAGAGGGATCGCAGGTAGAAAGGGTGGATACGGGTCGGCGGGGTCCGGGTAGCTCGGGTCTGGCTGGGTAGGGGTGGGTAGGGTCCCTATCCTTAACAAGCGCATGACGATCACCACTGACACTGACCGAGCTCACCTAGCGCGAGCGATCGAGCTTGCCGAGCAGGGGGCGCGCGACGTTAAGCCCAATCCAGTCGTTGGTGCTGTCGTAGCGCGGGATGAGGAGGTGCTTGGCGAAGGCTTCCACGAGCGTTTCGGTGGCCCGCACGCTGAGGTCAACGCGATCGAGGCGTGCGGGGCGGCAGACCTGACCGGTGCCACCCTGTACGTGTCGCTCGAGCCGTGCTGCCACGAGGGCAAGACGCCGCCGTGCACCGACGCGATCATGCAGGCCGGTATCCAGCGTGTGGTTGTGGGCTCTGACGATCCCACTGAGAAGGCCTCCGGGCGCGGCTTGGGGATCTTGCGCGACGAGGGTGTTGAGGTGCTCGTCGCCGACGGCGAGCTTGCCGCTCGGGCGCGTCTGCTCAACCAAGCTTTCCGCAAGCACGCCCGCGTGGGCCGTCCTTGGGTCTTGTTCAAGTCCGCCATGACCCTCGACGGCAAGGTCGCCACTCGCGCCGGCGATTCGCAGTGGATCAGCGGCGAGGAAAGCCGCTTGCTCGCTCATACCTGGCGTGCCTCAGTGGATGCTGTGGTCGTCGGAATCGGCACCGCGCTTGCCGATGACCCCCAGTTGACGGCGCGGCCCGATGGCATCCTCGCGGAGCTTCCCAGCCAGCCACGCCGCGTCGTGTTTGACTCCTTGGCGCGTCTACCGATCACCTCACAGCTCGTGAGCGCCGTCGACAAGATCCCTTTGACTGTCATCGTCTCGCGGGCGGCCGCCCGCTCGGACACCGACGCTTTGGAGGCAGCCGGAGTTCAGGTTCTCCTCGCCACCGGCGAGAACGAGCCCGCGCGTGTGCGCTCTGGACTGGAGCAGCTTGGCGCTAGTGGGATCGCCTCGGTGCTGCTCGAGGGAGGTCCACATCTAGCGGGAGCTTTTCTCGACGCGGGCGAGGTTGACGAGATTCGCCTGTTCCTCGCGCCGATCTTGCTCGGAGGACGAACCGCACGCGATCCCCTGGAGGGTGAGGGCGTCGAGCGCATCTCAGAGGCTCTGCGGGCGCTGACGCTCGATTGTGCCCGCGTTGGTGAGGACCTGTTGATATCAGCACGCCTACGCGAGTGGTAGCTGATGAGCACGCATGACGGCGCTGGGCGGCGTCCTCAGTCGCTCGTGTGCACAGCACACTTCGCGGGGTGGGTGGGGCATCAATTCTTTGCCCAGCTTGTCCTGCGTGCCCATCAGGGGCCTAAGACTTGGAAGAGATCTTGTTCACCGGCCTGATTGCCGACCTCGGTAGCGTGCGGCGCGTGGAGAGCGACTCCGACGGCGCGACCCTTGAGATCTCCACGCGCCTAGCGGGAGAGCTGCGTGAGGGCGACTCGGTGGCTGTCAACGGGGTGTGCCTCACAGCGATCGCGGTCGACGGCCAATACTTTCGCGCACACGCGATGGCGGAGACACTGCGGCGGTCTTCGCTCGGGCGGCTCGTGCCTGGCTCCGCGGTCAACCTGGAGCTCGCTCTGCGGGCGGATGGGCGACTCGGCGGGCACATAGTGCAAGGACATGTCGATGGGACCGCTACGATCGATGGTGTCCGCGAGGAGGGCTTCGCAAGAGTGCTCGACATCGAGCTCGATGCAAGCCCAGGAGAGGGTCTAGCGCGCTATCTGGTGGAGAAGGGGTCGGTGGCCGTGGACGGGGTGAGCTTGACGGTGAGCGAGATACGCGAAGACGGTTTCTCGGTGTCGCTCATTCCGGAGACGCTCACTCGCACGAACCTCGGAGCGGCGAAGGTAGGGGATCAGGTCAATCTCGAGGTGGACATCCTCGCCAAGCACGTAGCACGACTAATGGAGGCTCGGATATGAGCACGCATGGCGGCGCCGGAGCGGCGTCCTCGTTCGTTCACCGATCGAAGATCGGCCAGCAAAGCACACTGCACTCGCTGCGTCCTTGTCCGGCTTGCCCTGCGTGCCCATATCGGCCTGATTGGGATTCGAGGGAGCAAACCGTATGAGCCAGTCCAAGACAATCACGCCTTTCGCGACTGTTGAGGAGGCGATCGAGGAGATCAGGCAGGGCAAGATGGTGGTCGTCTGCGATGACGAGGATCGCGAGAACGAGGGTGACGTGGTGATGGCCGCCCAGTTCGTGACACCCGAGGCGATCAACTTCATGGCCAAGGAGGCACGCGGCTGGATCTGCCTCGCCTTGACCCCCGAGCGTTGCGACGAGCTCGAGCTCGAGTTGATGACGGCGAAGAACGAGTCCGCCCTGCAAACGCCGTTTACGGTGACAATCGAGGCGCGCGAGGGTGTCACCACGGGAGTCTCCGCACACGATCGCGCTCGCACCATGCAGGTCGCGATCGATCCGGCAAGCAAGCCTGAGGATCTTGTGCAGCCTGGGCACGTAAGTCCTCTGAAGGCAAAGGCCGGAGGCGTCTTGGAGCGCACCGGGCACACCGAGGCGAGTGTCGACCTGGCCCGTCTCGCTGGCCTGATCCCAGCCGGAGTGATCTGTGAGGTGATGAACGAGGACGGCTCGATGGCGCGCGTGGCAGACCTGACGCGCTACTGCGAGCGCCACCAGCTGAAGATGATCACGATCGCCGATCTGATCGCCTACCGCCGGCAAAATGACCGCCTCGTCGAACGTGTCGTATCCACACGCCTGCCGACGGCCTTCGGCGATTTTGAGGCAGTCGGATATCGCTCGCTCGTCGATGACAAGCACCATGTGGCTCTCGTCAAGGGCGACGTCGCCGGACGCGAGGACGTGCTCGTGCGTGTGCACTCAGAGTGTCTCACTGGCGACGTTTTCCATTCACTGCGCTGCGATTGCGGCGAGCAGCTTACGTCGGCACTCTCGATGATCGAGCGCGAGGGCGAGGGAGTCCTGCTCTACCTCTCACAAGAGGGGAGAGGCATCGGCCTGCTCAACAAGCTGCGCGCCTACCGTCTACAGGAGGACGGCCTGGACACCGTCGAAGCCAACGAGCGTCTCGGCTTGCCGGCCGACCTGCGCGACTACGGCATCGGGGCCCAGATCCTCGTGGACCTTGGTCTCAGTTCGATCAGGATCCTCACCAACAACCCCAAGAAGATCAAGGGTCTCGAGGGCTACGGGCTGTCCGTTACGGCACAGATCCCGATCGAGCATGCCCCCAACGAGCACAACGAGGCGTATTTGCGCACCAAGGCCCAGCGCATGGGCCATATCCTTCACCACCAAGGACTCAACCTCGATGCCGAGCTGCTGCACTCCGAGCGTGAGCAGGATCGCGAGCGCGAGCACCCGAAAGGGCAAGAGTTGTGAGGTTCGCGATCGCGATCGGACGCTTCTATGAGGAGCTTGCCGAACGGCTCGAGAAAGGTGCGCGTGACGCCTTCGGGCAGGTGGGCGCCGAGGTAGAGGTGTTTGACGTGCCTGGCGCGTTCGAGCTGCCTTTGGCGGCCAGCTATGCGGCGGGGTCGGGACGCTTCCTTGGGGTTGCCTGCCTTGGGGCGGTGATTCGCGGTGAGACCGATCACTACGACTTCGTCTGCGCTGAGGCTGCCAGGGGAATCCAACATGTATCGCTCACCACGGGCGTGCCGTGCGCATTCGGAGTGCTCACCTGCGCGACGATGGAGCAAGCCCTCGCGCGTTCAGGTGGGGGCAAGCGCGACCAAGGAGCCCACGCGGCCCAGGCAGTGCTCAGAATGGCCGCGCTGCGCTCCGAGTTGCAGAGCGGCTAGACTGGCCAACCTCATGGCCAAGGTATGTCACAGCTGCGGGAAGGGTCCCGCGTTCGGCAACAGTCGCAGTCACTCGATGGTCGCCACTAAGCGTCGCTTCGATCCCAACCTGCAGAAGGTGAAGGTCATCGTCGGCAAGGCGCCCCGTCGCGTCTACGTGTGCACACGGTGCCTGAAGGCCGGCAAGGTCACCAAGGCCCTTTGAGCTGGCCCTGAGCCCCGTCTCGTGGCTCGGCAACCGGAGCGACCGGTGGCTGTGGTGGTATGACAGGGCTGTGAGCATGGTCTTGAGAGCGCCTGAGGGGGCGCGCGCGATGGAGCTGGCCCGGTGACCGACACGAACCTGATCCGCTTCAGGGCTGCTGTGGCGGGTGCCTTGGCGCATCTGGAGTCGCGCCGCGAGGAGGTCAACGACCTGAACGTCTTCCCGGTAGCTGATGGCGACACGGGCGACAACATGGTGCTCACACTCAGGGCGGTGCTGGAGGAGCTCGACCGTCTGCAGGGCAGCGACTCCACCAAGACGATCGATGAGATTGGGCGCGAGGAGATCGTGCAGTCGGTCGCGCGCGCGGCTTTGCTGGGAGCGAGAGGCAACTCGGGCGTGATCCTTTCGCAGCTGATCAGGGGTGCCGCCGAGGAGTTGGTCAGCCGCCCTGGACAGTTGATCGACGCGACCTTGATCGGTGCGGCACTCGCGAAGGCCGCCGACCGTGCGTACAGCTCGGTGCGTGAACCGGCCGAGGGCACGATCTTGACCGTTGCGCGCGAGATGGCTCACGGGATCATGGCCGACGTTGCCCATAGTGAGGATGCCGGCAGGCTCGGGCCAGCAACCGAGCCGCGCGATCAGGATCTCGCGATCGCGAAGACCTTGGAGCGAGCTGTGGAGGCAGGCACCGACTCGGTCAAGCGCGGACCCGAGATGCTCGCGGCCCTGCGCGAAGCGGGCGTGGTGGACGCGGGCGGACACGCCTTGACCGTGATCTTCGCGGGCGTCGTGGCGGCGCTGCGCGACGAAGCTCCCCCTGAGCTCGAGCACTATGCGCCGGCGAAGATCACCCATCCCGAGCACAGCTCCAGCACCTACCGCTACTGCACCAACTTTGCGGTGACCGGCTACGACTTGACGACCTCTCGCTTCAGCGCCGAGCTCGAGCAACTTGGCGACTCGGTGCTCGTGGTCGGCGATCCCACGACCTTGAAGGTCCATCTTCACACCGATGAGCCGGAGCGTGCTGCCGCCTTGTTCGAGGGTGTCGGGGAGGTATCGCATCTAGATGTCGCCGACATGCGCCTGCAGGTTGCCGAGCGCGAGCTGCGGCTCGCGAGTGCGTCCGTGGCGAACGGATCCTCCAGCAGTGCCAATGGACTTAGCGGTGTGAATGGGCTTGGCGGCGTGCCCGTAGATGAGAGTCGCCCCCGCGTTCGCTGTGGAGCCTTGGCGGTCGTGAGCGGCGCCGGGTTGATGCGGATGTATCGCGAGCTTGGTGTGCACACGATCGACGGCGGTCCGACCTTGAATCCCTCCACATACGAATTGCTCGCTGGCATTCACGAGGTTCCAGCGGAGGAGGTCGTCGTGCTGCCCGGGAGCGCCAATGTGGTGATGGCGGCCGAGCGCGCCGCCGAGCTCTCCGACAAGCAAGTGCTCGTGGTGCCGGCCACGAGCCAGCAGGCAGGTCTCGCGGTGGCGGTTGCCTTGGAGGGGGATCGCGATGTGCGCGAGAACGCACACGCGATGAACGAGGCCCTGGCTGCGCTGCGCACCGGAGCGGTCGCGCAGGCAGCTCGCGCTGATGCCCAAGGTCGCTTCGGGGAGGGCGATGCGGTTGGCTTCGTTGAGGAGCAAGTGGTTGCCTGGGGCGAGCCGCGAGAGACGCTGCTCGCCGTGCTCGCACGGCTTGCCGGCGATGCCGAGCTCGTTAGTGTGCTCGCGGGGGCTGATGCACCACTGGAGTTGTCTGAGCTTGAGGGCATCATGGATGGCCATGTCGAACTCGAGCTTCGCCACGGTGGTCAAGCGGCCTATTGGTGGCTACTCGCAGCCGAGTAGCGAGCACAATGACTGGTTTCCTGTCGGCTTTGCCGGCGAGGGGCAGTTGAGCCATGCGCAGATGCTTGCCGCGCCGATACGCTGGCCGCGGCCGTCGCGTCTGCGGGCTCCCTTGGAGCTGAAAGCGGCCAAGGCGGCCGAAGGGATGGCTACGCTCGGCCTGGGCACAGTCGGCGAGCTGCTTGAGCACATGCCGCGCGACCACCGCGAGGCGCGCACGGTCGCGGACTTGCGCACCGGAGAGCAGGCAACCGTGGCCGTCGAGGTCCGCTCGATCGCCGGTCGACCCGTGCGCCGACGGGGGATGCGTGGGCTCGTGGAGGCGAATGTGTTCGACGAGACCGGCTCGATGCGGGCGACGTTCTTTAACCAGCCATGGCTTGTAAGTCGTTATCCGGCGGGCACGCGCCTGGTCTTGCATGGCAAGGCTGATACGGGTGGGCGCTTCAAGGTCTCCCACCACGCGGTGGGCTCTGAGGTAGGAGCCTCCGCTGACTCGGACCAGGTGCGGTCGGTTGCTCACTATCCGGCCGCCGAGGGAGTGAGCTCAACCCAGATCCTCACGCTCGTGCAGGAGCATAGGCACGCTTTTGCTGAGGTCCTCGAGCCGCTCACTGCGAGGGTGCGCCTCGCCGAGCAACTGCCCGAGCGCGCGGCGGCGCTAGCCGCGATGCACTTTGGCGGCGCCGAGTACGCGTCGCGAGAAGGACGGCGGCGCATGGCCTTTGAAGAGCTTCTGTTGACCCAACTCGTCTTCCTCACTCGCCGTGAGCGGCGTGCCACGCAGGCACGAGCGCGCGCGCTATGCGAAGCACCTGGCCTGAGTGCCCGTTGGCTGGACCAGGGTCTGCCATTTGAGCTGACGGGCGATCAGCGCGAGGCGATCGCGAGGATCGAAGGGGAGCTCGAAGCGGAGCGTCCAATGCAGAGACTGCTGATGGGGGAGGTTGGGAGCGGCAAGACCGTTGTCGCATTGCACGCAATGCTGCGCGCCGTCGAGCACGGCGCGCAGGCCGCTCTGATGGCGCCCACGGAGACGCTTGCCGAACAACATTTCGCGACAGTACAGCGACTGCTTGGTGCTGAGTCGGTCACGGTTGCTCTGCTGACAGGCTCGACGCCGGCCCGGAGGCGTGCCGATGTGCTCGGAAAGCTCGCCAGCGGGGAGCTCTCGCTGGTGGTGGGCACGCATGCCTTGATCGAGCCAGATGTGCGCTTTCGCGAGCTTGCGGTCGCTGTCGTCGACGAGCAGCACCGCTTCGGAGTGCGCCAGCGCGCGGCGCTTGGTGAGCGCGAGTTGATGGATCCCTCCCTCGACGGGTCCACCCGTCAAGTTGCCCGACGGCCGCACACTTTGCATATGACGGCTACTCCGATCCCGCGGACGCTTGCCTTGGCGCGTCACGGAGACCTCGACCGGACCCTGCTGCGTGAGCTGCCACGCGAACGCAAGCCGATCGACACGCGCATCGTTGCGGGCGAGAGCGGGCGGGCGGACGCCTATCGCCTGCTGCGCGAGCAACTGTCTCAAGGTCGCCAAGGCTATGTAGTTTGCCCACTCGTTGAAGATGGCGAGGAGGGCTCCGGATCGCGGGCTTCAGAGGTGGACGCGAGTGCATCTTCGGGCGCGAGCCAAGGCGAGCTGCGCGCCGCGAGCGCTGAGGTCGAGCGTCTGCGGGCAGGCGAGCTCAAGGGTTTCAACCTGGAGCTATTGCACGGTCAGATGCGCTCGCGCGAGAAGCAGCAGGCGATGGAGGCATTCTCGAGCGGCGCAGCCCAGGTGCTCGTCGCGACTACGGTGATCGAGGTGGGGGTGGATGTGCCCAATGCGACCGTCATGCTCGTGGAGAATGCTGAGCGCTTCGGCATCTCTCAATTGCACCAGTTGCGCGGACGTGTAGGGCGCGGTGAGCACGCCTCCACCTGTCTGCTGGCTGGTCCGCCTGGCTCGGCTCGTCTGCGGGCCTTGGCCGAGCACGCCGACGGCTTCAGGCTCGCCGAGATCGACCTGCGCATGCGCAAGGAGGGTGAGCTTGTGGGTACACGCCAATCGGGGCTTGGACAGTTCAAGTTCGCGATCCTGCCCGATGATTCCGAGCTACTCGAGCGCGCCCGCACTCAAGCGCGGGCGATCCTCGCGCTCGACCCTGAGCTTGACGGTCCTTTGCATGCCCTCCTTGGGGAAGCGCTTGAGGATGCTTTTGGGGCGGAGGCTTTGCGGCCGATTCAAGCATGAGGGTGATCGCCGGACGCTTCGGCGGGCGGCGTTTGCAGGCGCCGAGAGGGCGGACGACGCGTCCAACCTCTGACCGTGTGCGTGAGGCGCTCTTCTCGATCCTGGGTGACATCAAAGGGAGCGTTGTGTTCGACCTGTTCGCAGGGACGGGTGCGCTTGGAATCGAGGCGCTCTCCAGGGAAGCCGGGCGAGCCGTGTTCGTGGAGCGAGACCGTGCTGCTGTGCAGGTGCTGAAGGCCAACCTTGCCGCGCTCGAGCTCGTCCCGCCCGAGGCGGAGCTGCGGGTCGGGGAGGCGCTCGCGGCCTTGCGCGCCGCACGCGGAGCCGGCGAAACGTACGATCTGGTGTTCGTCGATCCTCCCTACAGGCAGGCGCGCGAGTTGGGAAGTGAGCTGTCGGTGCTATTGCCGGCCTTGCTCGCACCGGGCGCGCGCGTCGTGGTAGAGAGCGATCGGCGCGTCGCGGCCGAACTGCCAATGGAGATAGTGCAGCAGAGGCGCTACGGCGATACCACGATCACAATCCACCGTCACATCACAGAGGACCATGATGAGCGTTGACAAGTCGATAGCCGTATGCCCTGGCTCGTATGACCCGATCACTAACGGCCACCTGGACGTGATTCGCCGCGCCGCACAGCTATACGACGAGGTGGTGGTGGCGGTTGTCAATCGTTCCGTCCGCAAGGAGAAGACCCTGTTTAGGATTGACGAGCGAATGGGGTTCATCGAGGAGGCGCTCTCAGACCTTCCAGGAGTACGGGCGGAGCCGTTCAATACGCTCGTTGTGGACTTCGCAAGGCGCGTAGGGGCCAAGGCGATCGTCAAGGGATTGCGGGCGATCTCAGACTTCGAGTATGAGTTCGAGATGAACCAGCTCAACCGCAGGCAAGATCCCGAGATAGAGTCGGTATACCTAATGGCCTCACCCCAATACAGCTTCCTGTCCTCCAGTGGCGTCAAGGAGCTCGCTACGTTCGGCGGGCGAATCGACGACTTGGTGCCCGCTAGGGTGGCGGAGCGCTTGCAGGAAGAGTTGCGGCGTTGACGAACTTTGCTCACGTGAGGCTCATCTTGAGAGACAAATCCGCTCATATGTCGTGGTCCGGGATGCTCCATGGAGGTGACCGCTGATGGACGTACTGGTCTTGATCGACAAGCTCGACGACTTGGTGCACAACGCCAAGCCGGTTCCTCTGACCGACCAGGTGAGGGTCGATAAGGAGGAGATCTACGACATCCTCGACCAGATGCGGGCCACGATCCCCGAGGAGATCAAGCAGGCCCGCTGGATCGTCAAGGAGCGCCAGGAGATGCTCGCCGAGGCCAAGAAGGAGGCCGAGCGCATCGTCAAGGAGGCGCGCGAGCGCCAGGAGAAGCTCGTGGGCGAGGAGGAGGTCACCAAGCAGGCCGAGCGCGCCGCCGAGGACATCGTCGAGGACGCCCAAGCGCGCGAGCGCGAGATCAGGCTTGGCGCTGAGGACTATGCGGATGAGATCCTAGGAACACTCGAGGTCAACCTTTCGAAGTTCATCGCTGCGGTCCAGCGCGGCCGAGAGCGCCTGCAGGGCAAGGACGAGCCTGCAGAAGTCTCTTAGTAAGGCCATGCCGCATGCGGCATGGCCCCGGACGGTGCATGCACCGTCCGGCCGACCGGCACATGTGCCGGTCGGAGGAGCAATCGGGACCATCCGCATATGCGCGATCGCTTCATTTTTGGGTAGGGTGCCCCGGTGAGCTCAGCCCTGAAGCACCGTTTGGAAGTAGCCAAGGTCCTGCTCGGGACCGGCATGATCGCCCCCGTGCGCCCCGACAGGGCGATCAGGTCTGTCACAGCGCTCAAGCGCTGGGGGGCCACTCCGGCAGCCGCCTACACCGGCTCGGCCGCACGCTTCCCTGAGCGCGAGGCGATCGTGGACGAGCGCGGCACGCTTACCTTCGAGCAAGTCCACCGGCGCACCAATGCGCTCGCTCGCGAAATGAAGGCGGCGGGTATCAAAGCGGGCGACGGTGTAGCGATCATGTGTCGCAACCATCGCGGCTTCGTCGAGGCGACGATCGCGTGCTCAAAGCTTGGCGCTAGTGCGCTGTATCTGAACACGGCGTTCGCCGGTCCCCAGATCACTGACGTCTTGCGCAGGGAGGACCCAGCAGGGGTTGTCTATGACGAGGACTTCTCCAACCTGGTGAGCGAGGGAGCGGAGGGCCGCAGGCGTTTCGTGGCTTGGAGCGAGCCTGGTGCTACACCGCAGGATCCCACGCTCGAGGAGCTGATCGCCAAAGGAAGCGACGCCGACCTCACGCCGCCAGCTGAACCCGGCAAGGTCGTGATCCTGACCTCGGGTACGACAGGAACCCCGAAGGGGGCGGCGCGCAAACAGCCCGACTCCCTGGAGCCAGCGGCAGCCCTGTTCTCAAAGATTCCCCTCAAAGCACGCGAGCGGACGGTGATCGCGGCGCCCATGTTCCACTCGTGGGGCTATGCCCACTTCACGTTGGCCTTGCCGCTCTCCTCAACGCTCGTATTGCGCAGGCGCTTCGACCCGCAGGAGACTTTGCGGGCGGTAGCCGAGCACCGTGCGAGTGCACTTGCGGTCGTGCCGGTCATGTTGCAGCGGATTCTCGAGCTCCCAATCGAGACCATCAAGAGCTACGACACCAGTTGCTTGAGGATCATCGCCGCCAGCGGCTCGGCCTTGCCGGGCGAGCTGGCGACACGCGTTATGGACGTGTTTGGGGATGTGCTCTACAACCTGTACGGATCGACCGAGGTCGCCTGGGCTTCGATCGCCACACCCGAGGACCTGCGCGCTGCACCGGGCACGGCTGGCAAGCCGCCGATGGGAACCATCGTGAAGCTGCTCGACGAGCAGGGACAAGAGGTGCCACGAGGGGAGAACGGACGCATCTTCGTCGCCAACGAGATGGTCTTCGAAGGCTACACCGGCGGTGGCGGCAAGGAGATCGTCAGCGGCTTGATGAGCACCGGCGACGTGGGACGCATGGACGCCAGCGGGCGCCTGTTCGTGGACGGGCGCGACGACGAGATGATCGTCTCAGGTGGCGAGAATGTGTTCCCGCGCGAGGTCGAGGATCTGCTCGCCGACCACGAGGGGATCGAAGAGGCAGCTGTGATCGGTGTCGACGATGCTGAGTTCGGCCAGCGCCTGAAGGCATTTGTCGTCGCACGCGAGGGCTCCGGTCTAGACGAGGATGGGGTGAAGGATTATGTGAAGCACAACCTCGCTCGCTACAAGGTGCCGCGTGAGGTTGTCTTCGTGGCGGAGCTACCGCGCAACGCCACAGGCAAGGTGCTCAAGCGCGAGCTGCGCGAGATGGCTTGAGGCGAGAGCTGCGCGCTTGAGGCGCAAGTTGGGAGAGACGGCTGAGGTGCGAGCCGCTCGAGGTGACTGAGACTGTTTGTTGCGGTGACCGGGATCGCAGGAGTGTTATGTCTCGCTAAGGGGTGCCCTACGCGCGCGCGTAGGGCACCCCTTTTGCGGTAGTGGTCCTTGCTGTGCTCGGTTGTCCACCGGCGCCCGGCATGTGGCCGGTCTCTCACTAATCTGAGGGCATGCCTGTCGTCACAGATGCTCTCGATCTCGGAGGTTTGCGCCTAAGCGCGGGGGAGGGACGCAGTTTCGAGTTGGCGGTTCACATAGAGTCGCTCACGCTTGGCGGTGAGCCATATGAGGTACGCCCGGAGACGGTTCCTGTGAAGCTTGACGTGTCGCGCATGATGGGCAACGGGTACGCACTCAGGCTTTGCTTCGGTGCGACTTTGGTGGGTGCGTGTATGCGCTGCCTCAAGGACGCGGCTCCCCGAACTGAGGTGGACGCGCGCGAGGTCGACAGGCCCGGTGGAGGTGAGGAGCTGTCGAGCCCGTATTTGCGGGATGAGACGCTCGACATGGCGAGCTGGGCACGCGATGCCTTTGCCTTGGCCTTGCCCACACAGGTGCTCTGTCGCGAGGATTGCGCGGGATTGTGTCCGGTTTGCGCAGCCGACCTCAATGATTTGGACCCGGACGGCACCGAGCATCGACACGAGCGAGGCCCAGATCCGCGCTGGGCGAAGCTGAGCGAGTTGAAGCTCGACTAGTCGAATCTTGACGACTGGAGGCTCCACGGCTCAAGACTGCAGTACTTGAAGATCGAGTAGTCCTGGTAGCCTGTGCCGCCGATGGCAGTCCCCAAGAAAAAGCAGTCCCACAGCCGAACGGCACTGCGGCGTGCCAACCACAAGATCGAGGCTCCCGCCTTGAACGAGTGTCCGCGCTGCCACAGCCCGCGTAGGCCACACCGTGTGTGCCCCGTCTGCGGGACCTATGCCGGTCGTGAGGTGGTGGCCCCCGAGGCGCACGACCACGACCACGATCACGACTGAACCGTCTATGAGCGGAGGATCCGCTCGATCTGCGGAGCTGGTCATAGCCGTCGATGCAAACGGCTCCGACATGGGACCCTCAGAGGTGGCAGCGGGCGTGCGAGAGGCAGCGCGGCAGGGTGTGCGAGTGCTCTTGTTCGGTCCCGCCCGCGAGATAGAAGCAGAAGCCCTCGCGCCTTTGGGATCTGGTGTGCAGGTCATTGACGCGCCGGTGTCCGTGGCTAAGAGTCCCGATCCTGCCCGTGCGGTGAGGTCGACACCGCAGGCGTCGATAGTGCAGGCGGCGAGGGCGGTCGGCGATGGGCGCGCACAGGCCCTTGTATGCGCGGGCGGGACCGGAGCTGCACTTGCGGCGAGCCTGTTCAACATCAAGCGGGCACGCGGTGTCCATCGTCCCGCGCTCGCCCTGCCGATTCCCATTCCTGGCCCCCCGTCAGCACATCCAGTGACGCTCTTGGATGTGGGCGCCAATGTGCAGGCACGCAGCGAGCACTTGGTCCAGTTCGCGTTCATGGGGGCTGCGTTCGCGAAGGCGGTTTTGGGTATCGAGCACCCGCGTATCGGCCTGCTCTCCAACGGGGAGGAGGCGGAGCGCGGCAGCGAAGCGGTAGTGCAGGCGGGCGTCGCGTTGAGGGCCCGCTCGAACGAAGGAGATCTGCATTGGGTCGGCAATCTCGAGGGCCGTGACATCGTGGGAGGAGTGGCCGATGTGATCGTCACCGACGGGTTCACAGGCAACATCGCGCTCAAGTTGATGGAGGGCGTCTCACAGACAGTGCTCGAAGCAGTCAGACAGGCAGCGCTCTCCTCCCGCCGCGGCAAGCTCGGCGGGATGCTGTTGCGCCCGTCCTTGCGGGCGTTTCGCGACGAGATCGACCCGGAAGGGCAGGGAGGGGCCTACCTCTTGGGGTTGCGCCGCCTGGTGGTGGTCCCGCACGGTCGTTTTGGCCGCCGCGGCTTCGCCGAGGCCATCCTGCGTGCTGAGCGTGGCGCCCGCGAGGATGTGGTAGGAGCTACGCACTCCGCCTTGAGTGAGGCTGGTGCCTTGCGAAAGGCGCCTGTGTCCGCCGATCCGGCTAGCCTGGCAAGCGAATGACCCGCGAGGAAGTGTTCGTCTTGATACAGGCCCACTTGGCCGACGAGCTGGATGTTGATCCTGAGCAGATCGGGGATTCCACACGCTTCAAGGACGACCTCGCGGCTGACTCGCTGGACCTGTATACGCTCGTGCAAGAGCTCGAGGACACCTATGGAGTACCCATTCCTGACGACCAAGCAGCCGAGATACTCACCGTAGGGCAGGCGGTCGATTTCGTAATGACCCACTCAGACAATGCCTGAGCTTCAGGGAACAGTGGACCTGCTGACGTCCTTGCTCGACGAGCTCCCCGAAGAGCTGGCACGACAAGTGTTCACGCACGCTTCCTGGACCGAGCGACGCAGCGACTCCTACACCCGGCTTGCCTTCCTGGGCGACAGCGTGCTCGCCTTGGCAGTCACAACCCATCTCTATCCGCGTCTGGAAGCCGAGCGCTTCGGGGCCGGCCGGCTCACGAAGATTCGTGCACAAGCGGTATCGGGGCGATCCTGCCGCGCCGTTGCTGAACGTCTCGGCGTGGGCGATCGTCTGCGTGCGGTCGCGCCCGAGAACGGGGAGGGCAGGCTGGTTGGGCTGCTCGAGACCGAGCGGGTGCTCGCATCGGTTATCGAGGCAGTGATCGGCGCGTGCTATCTACAGGCCGGCTACGAGCGCACCGCCGAGGCGGTCGTGGAGGCGTTCACGCCTGAGATCGAGGATGCCTTGGAGCATCCGCTCGACTTCAAGTCCGCGCTTCAAGAGCAGCTCGCACGGCGAGGGGAGACAATCGCCTATGAGGTGACCGACGAGCACGGTCCCCCGCACGATCGCACCTTCGTCGTCGTTGCTTTGGTGGATGGCCGTCCGTTGGGAAAAGGACGCGGACGCAGCAAGAAGCACGCGGAGCAGCAGGCAGCGAACGAGGCTTTGGAGAGCCTCGCGAAAGCGTGATCTCGGGATGCATCTGAAGTCGCTGACATTGAAGGGCTTCAAGTCTTTCCCGGACCGCACGAAACTCGACTTCGGGCCTGGGGTGAGCGTCGTGGTCGGTCCAAATGGGTCGGGCAAGTCCAACGTCACAGATGCCTTGTTGTGGGCGATGGGTGAGCAGTCGCCGTTGGCGGTTCGAGGTCAATCAATGCAGGATGTGATCTTCGGCGGCGGTCGCGGTGTGCAGGCGCGCAGCTCTGCTGAGGTCGAGCTCGTACTCGACAACTCTGATGGCACCGTAGACCTGCCTTTGTCGGAGATCTCGATCCTGCGCAGACTCGATCGCTCGGGCGACGGTGAGTACCGTCTCAATGGTGCACGCTGTCGCCTCGTGGATGTAATCGAGGTGCTCTCCGATACGGGTCTCGGCAAGGAGACCCACTCGGTCATCTCTCAAGGGCGGGTCGAGGCGATCGTGACCTCCAAGCCACGCGACAGGCGCCTATTGATCGAGGAGGCCGCGGGTCTGGGTAAGCACCGAAAGCGTCGTCGTCGTGCACAGCTCAAGCTTGAGCGCACCCAAGAGAACCTCGATAGGGCGCTAGATGTGGAGCGCGAGGCGCGTACTCGCCTGCGCCCGCTCAAGCGCCAAGCCGAGGCGGCCGAGTTGCACGAGCGCCTCGAGCATCAGATGCTTCAGGCGCGCTATGAGCTTGCGCGCGAGGCCGTGCGAGCACGCGGTGAGGAGCTTGCGCAGGCTGAGGAAGGTGTCCGGGCTGCGCGGGCTGCTCGCGAGCAGATTGAGTCACGCCTGCGGACTGTTGTGCAGCGGCGAGCGGCGGCCGAGAGTGCTCTCGCAGAGCGCACGGAGCGGCATGACGCGATCTCCAGGCGCGCCTATGAGGCCCGTTCTGCGCGTGAGCGCCTACAGATGCGAGGCGAGCAGGCCACCGCGACTGCCACAACCGTGGCACAGCGGGCCAGCCGCATCGAGATCGAGCTTGGGGCGCTTGAGCAGCCTCTCGGCGGTGAGGAGGCTGAGCACAATCCGGAAGCTCAGGAGCAGGCAAGCGAGGCGCGCATCAGCTCGATCGAAGTCGCGCTTGCGCAGATAGACAGCGAACACGAGCAGGAGCTTGAGCGTGAGATAGCCGGGCTTGAGGAGGAGCGTGCGCAAGCCATCCAAGGCGCAGAGGAGTTGCAGGTTCAGGCGCACACGGCCCGTGAGGCGCGCGCTCAAGCAGACGCTCAGGCTGAGCGGACACGCACAGAGCTGCGCCAACTTGAAGCGGCTGCCGAGACGGCCCGGCGCGAGGCCGCGAAGGTGGGCGCGGAGCTCGCGGCGGCCAATCAATTCCTGCGCAGTCATGCTGGCGCTCACGGCGCAAGGGCCGGGTCACCCCGCGCACTGAGTGACGCATTGCAGGTCAAGCCCGGCTATGAGCTAGCGCTTGCGGCTGCGCTCGGCGGGCGCCTGGACGCGGCTCTTGTTAGGGACATGGAGGGCGCTCGGGCCTTGCTTGACGATGTTGGCCCGGACGGTGGCGCCGCCCTGCTTGCGGGGGAGGCAGCAAGCGAGGAGGACAGCTCGCCTGGACAGAGCGCCCCAGGCGATGCGGCTGGGAAGGACGGCCCCAGTCGCATAACGGAGCCGACCGGAAAGCCGCCCGTTCAAGGCGCATTACGCCTGATCGACCTTGTTGGGGGATCACACCCAGTGCTCGCTCTCGCACACAAGTTGCTTGCAGACGCTTGGGTAGTCGAGCATCTGGAGGATGTGGACGGGGGCTTTCATGGAATCGCGAGCACGATCTCGGGACGAGTCCTGTTCGCGGGCTGGGGCGAGCTGCGGCAGGTGACCGAGGGTGGGGCGGAGCGGGTGCTCGCGCGTCGCAATGAGCGAGACCGGCTGATCGCCGACAGCGAACAGGCGGTTGTTCGCGAGCACGCGGCCAGAACAGCCGTCGAGCACGCGCTCGAGCAGGCGCGCGAAGCAAACCTGGCGCGCGACCAGGCTGACGGGACGTTGCGCGACAGCGAGCGGCTGCTCTCCGAGGCACTTGAGGCTCAGCGCAAGGCGAGCTGGCTAATCGAGCAGCGCAAGGCCGCTCCTGAGCAAGGTCCCCTGGCGGTGCGCCGCGCCGAGCTGCAAGGCGAGCTCGCGGCCGAGCGTCGCCAGGCCGAGCGCCGTAAGGCCGAGGAGGCTGAGCGTGCCAGGAGGATCCAACGCTTGCGCGCCCAGCGTGCCGCCGATATCGAGCTGGCCCCACGCGCAGAGCGTTTGGCGGCCGCGTTCGCGAGCACGGGAGAGGCTGTGGGGCTGCTGCTCACACAGATCGAGGAGATGCTCAACAAGGACCGCGCGGAGGGTGAGCAAGTGTCTGCTGAGCTGCGTGCGTGCGCCCAAGAAGAGGCTGAGATCCAAGCGTCGCTGAGAGTGGAGGGCGAGGCGGTGACCGGGGCAGAGGTTGGCGCACAGCGCCTGCGCGACCAAGCTGCCGAGGCACAGGAGGAGCTGCGGGTAGTCTCAGTACAACTCGAGCTGCCAATCGAGGCGGAGACTGTCGAGCCACTTGGCGAGGAGCAGGAACAGGCTTTGCGGGCTCGCCTTGAGCGGTTGGTTCGCAGGCGTGAGCAATTGGGGCCGGTGAACCCGCTCGCCGGTCAGGAGTACGCCGAGGCGATCGCCCACGTGGAGGAGCTCGAGGAGCGCCGCACCGACCTGGAGACTGCCTTGCGTGAGCTGAGGTCGGTGATTCGCGAAACCGACCGACAGATACACGAGACCTTCAACGAGACCTTCAGCGCGGCGGCGAGCAATTTCGAAGAGCTCGTGGGCGACGTGTTCCCCGGCGGTAGCGGACGCTTGCGACTGGTCAAGGACGACCAGGCTCCGCGAGCCGTGCTCGGCGGCCAGCCTGCGCCTGAGGACGGCGAGGGCGGTGACGTGGAGTCTGAGGCGGACGCGGAGGCCGAGGTAGACGAGCAGGAGCGCGATGCGGAGGAGATGCTCGGTGTGGAGATTGAGATCACTCCTGCCGGCAAGTCGACAAAGCGGCTGTCTCTGCTCTCTGGTGGAGAGAAGTCGATGACGGCGCTCGCCTTCATGTTCTCCGTGTTCCTAGCGCGTCCGTGCCCCTTCTACGTGCTTGACGAGGTCGAGGCCGCGCTCGATGACCTGAACCTGGATCGCTTCCTCACGCTTTTGCGGCGCTACGCGAACCGGGCGCAATTTATCGTGATCACTCATCAGAAGCGCACAATGGAGGCCGCCGACTGGCTGTACGGCGTGTCGATGGCCGACAACGGCGTCTCCAAGGTGCTCTCGCGGCGGCTCCCCGAGGAAGAGTCCACGCCGCAGGTGACCCCGGTGGCAGACCCACCGCATGTCGCCCCGGTCGCGTAGAGAAGCGATGCCACGCGACTGGTCTGAGCTGTTCATCACAGACGCGTCTGCGCCAGCGGGGGAGGCGCGGCCTGCCGAGAGCAGCGAACGCCGTCGTGGACTGTTCAAGCGCTTGCGGGAGAACCTCTCAAAGACCCGTCAGGCGCTTGGTTCGGAGATCCAGGCGACCTTGTTCGCGACGCTTGACGAGCACACTTGGGAACGCCTCGAGGAGGCCTTGATCATGGCTGACGTGGGGGCGAGCACAACCGCGTCGGTAGTGGAGGCACTCGAGCGCGAAGCAACCGAAGGAGGGCTCACGAGCGGCCCTGAGCTCTCCGAGCGCCTGATCGAGCTGCTCGCACAGACTGCTCGCAGCGAGCACGATCGCATCGACATTCGCGCCAAGCCAACCGTGATCCTCGCCGTGGGAGTCAATGGGACCGGCAAGACCACCACGATCGGCAAGCTCGCCTGGCATCTGCGTAAGGAGCTTGGCGTGAGCGTCCTACTCGGCGCTGCGGACACGTTTCGCGCCGCGGCTACCGAGCAGCTCGAAGGCTGGGCCCAACGCGCGCAATGCGAGATCGTGACAGGAGCCGAAGGCTCTGACCCTGGGTCAGTGGCCTTCGAGGCAGTCGCTCAGGCTCGCGCCAAGGGCATCGACGTAGTGATCGTCGACACCGCGGGACGCCTACACACACAGGACGACTTGATGGCGGAGCTCACCAAGGTGCGGCGAGTCATCGAAAGGCAGCTAGAGGGGGCCCCGCACGAGACGTTGCTCACCGTCGACGCCACCACTGGTCAGAACGGGTTGCGCCAAGCGCAAATGTTCGCTGGGTCCGCAGGGGTGAGTGGGATCGTGCTGACCAAGCTCGACGGCACCGCACGTGGTGGCATAGCGCTTGCGATCGCACGCGAGCTGGCGTTGCCGGTGAAGCTGATCGGGATCGGCGAGCAAGTCGAGGACCTGCGTCCATTCGATGCCGACGATTTTGCCCGCGCCTTGGTGGCTGAGGGATAATCGGAGCATGGACGCTTGGATTCTCTGGCTGCTGGCCGCCGGCATCCTCGGTGTGGGGGAGATGCATCAAGGCGGCTTCTACCTGGCGCCGTTCGCTGCTGGTGCGGCAATGGCCACGGTGGTGAGCTTGTTGGGCGTTGGCGTGTTGCTCTCAACGATCGTGTTCCTGCTCGCCTCGGGAATCGTGTTCGCTACCCTGCGCCCCGTGGCACGCCGCCATCGCCGGCTACCGCCGTCGATCAGGACAGGCGCCGCCGCTCTGGTTGGACGCAAGGCGATCGTGTTGGAGCGGATAGCCAACGACGAGGGAGTCGGCTGCGTGAAGATCGACGGAGAGGTGTGGACCGCGCGCAGCTACGACGAAGACCAAGTGTTCGATCCCGGCGAACGCGTCGAAGTCGTAGAAATACGCGGTGCTACGGCATTGGTCATGCATTGAGCGCCTGACCGGGCTTCGTGGTGGCGACAGCACCCGTCGTGCACTGAGACACTGTTTGGGCTGAGAGAATCCACGGAAAGGAATAACCAACTCCAATGGCCGCTCTAATCGTCCTAGCCGTCGTCGTTCTATTCGTGCTGGTCGCGGCGGCACGCACGATCCGCGTCATCCCGCAGGCGCGCGCGGGCGTGGTCGAGCGGCTCGGTCGCTACAGCCGCACGCTCGAGCCGGGCCTCACGATCGTCACGCCGTTCATCGACCGTGTGAAGCCGCTCGTGGACCTACGCGAGCAGGTGGTCAACTTCTCGCCCCAGTCGGTCATCACTGAAGACAACGTGGTGGTGGCCATCGAAACGGTGCTCTATTTCACGATCACCGACCCCCGCTCGGCGACCTATGAAGTGGCCAATCCATTGCAGGCGATCGAGCAGTTGACGGTGACCACCTTGCGCAACGTGATCGGCGGACTATCGCTCGAGGCGACACTCACAGCCCGTGAGAGCGTCAACACTCAACTGAGGGTCGTCTTGGACGAGGCAACGGGCAAGTGGGGCATACGCATCAACCGCGTAGAGATTAAGTCGGTAGACCCGCCCCAGGACATCAGAGCGGCGATGGAGAAGCAGATGCGTGCCGAGCGCGACCGTCGCGCGGCGATCCTGACCGCCGAAGGCGAGAAGCAGGCCCAGATCCTCACGGCTGAGGGCCAGCAGCAGGCTGTAGTCCTGCGCGCCGAGGGCGACCGTCAGGCAGCCGTATTGCAAGCCGAGGGGGAAGCGAAGGCGATCGACACGGTCTTCAAAGCGATCCACGACGGTAAACCTTCGCGTGAGCTGCTCAGCTACGAATACCTGCAAATGCTGCCCCAACTGGCCGAAGGGGACTCCAACAAGGTGTTCGTCATACCGTCCGAATTCGCCGAGGCATTCGGCGGCATCGGCGAGGCGATTGCGCGGCGGTCTGCCCAGAAGCCGCCTTCTCAGGACGCTCCGGAGAGCGATTGACGCGCCGGGCATCACCGCGAGCATGTCCGAAGCGCCGGGCATCACCGCGAGCATGTTCGCCCGCCACGAATAGAGCGAGCCGTCTGAGCGATCGCGCGCCGGGCTGCCAGAATTGACGATCTGATGTTTGACTCCCTCGCCGAGAAGCTGCAGGCCACGCTGGGCGATGTGCGCCAGCGCGGCACGCTCACCGAGAGCGACATAGATCAGGCGATGCGCGAGATCCGCCTCGCACTGCTCGAGGCGGACGTCAACTTTAAGGTCGTCAAGCGCTTCACCAGCGACGTTAAGGAGCGCTGTCTGGGAGCGGACATTGTCGGCAAGCTCAACCCCGGTCAGCAGGTCGTGAAGATCGTGGCCGACGAGCTGGCTGAATTGATGGGAGGCCCACCCACCGACGGGCCTGATGAGGACCCGCCCGCTTTGCGCTTCTCACCGAGTCCGCCCACGGTGATCCTGATGGCCGGCCTGCAGGGATCGGGCAAGACAACGGCCTCGGCGAAGCTCGCGCGCTACCTGCGCGAGGAGCACTCCTCTTCTGTGGCGCTTGCCGCCTGTGACGTGTACCGACCTGCCGCGGTTGACCAGCTGGTGAAGGTCGGCGCCCAGGCCGGGGCCACAGTCTATGAGCAGGGAACCGACCGGGACCCTGTCCAGATCGCGGCGTGGGCGTTGGACCGAGCCACGGAAGAGGGCAAGGACGTGCTGATCGTCGACACGAGCGGACGCTTGCACGTAGACGAGGCCTTGATGGCCGAGCTCGTGAAGATCCGCGACGCGGTCAAGCCCACCAACGTATTGCTCGTCGTTGACGCCATGACCGGCCAAGACGCAGTGAACGTGGCAGAGCAGTTCGCCGCGGCGGTTCAGTTCGACGGCGTGGTGATGAGCAAGCTCGACGGCGACGCGCGCGGTGGCGCCGCCCTATCCGTGAAGGCGGTGACAGGCAAGCCCATACTGTTCGCCTCAACAGGCGAGAAGCTCGATCAGTTCGAACGTTTTCACCCCGACCGGATCGCCGGGCGGATACTTGGCATGGGCGACGTCATGAGCCTGATTGAGACCGCCGAGCGCCAGTTCGACGAGTCCCAGGCGGCCGACTTGGAGCGAAAGCTGCGCCGCAACGAGTTCGGCCTCGATGATTTCCTTGACCAGCTCAAGACGATCCGGCGGATGGGGC
The DNA here is from genome assembly GCA_963746645.1 of uncultured Solirubrobacterales bacterium. GTDB lineage: Bacteria > Actinomycetota > Thermoleophilia > Solirubrobacterales > Solirubrobacteraceae > Palsa-744. The sequence goes on along the minus strand of CAVVBQ010000005.1, from coordinate 517,757 downwards.
CGCTCACGAACGTACTCGGCATGATCCCGGGCTTCGCGGGAGCGCAATTGAAAGGCATGAAGGTCGACGAGCGCGAGCTCGATCGTGTGCAAGCGATCATTCTCTCGATGACCCCTGAGGAGCGCACCCGTCCGGAGCTGATCAAGGGCTCTCGTCGCCTACGGATCGCACGAGGATCGGGCACCAACGTGCAGCAGGTCAACCAGCTCGTCAAGCAGTTCGGCCAGATGCGCAAGATGATGAGGCAGGTAGGGCGCGGCAAGATGCCTGACATCGGCGCTCTGATGCGACAGGCACGGTGAGCCTTCCGCCTAGCACGCCACGGCGCCCCGAAGGTGGACCGTCTAAGCGAAAAATAGAGGGGCCCCGGCTCGTCGGCCTGCGGCCGACTGCGCCACCTTTTGATCCGGAATTGTCGAGGGGCCCGGCTCGTCGGCCTGCGGCCGACTGCGCCACCTTTTGATCCGGAATTGTCGAGGGGCCCGGCTCGTCGGCCTGCGGCCGACTGCGCCACCCTCTAAGCTCTCAAGCTGATCAGTAAGCATCCAGAGAGGAAAATGTGTCGGTAAGGCTGAGGCTCACCCGTGTGGGCGCAAAGAAGAACCCAATTTGGCGTGTCGTCGTCGCCGACCAGCGCTCCCCGCGTGACGGGCGCGTGATCGAGACGATCGGCCACTACAACGCCCAGACGAACCCTTCCACGATCGTGATCGACGAGGAGCGAGCAAAAAGCTGGCTGGCTCGTGGGGCTCAGCCATCGAACACGGTTGCAAAGCTGCTGCGCATCCAAGGCATCAGTTAGCAGTTCGCTGCGTCGCGGGTGATCGGTATGTCCGGCGATGTCATGAGGGAGCTGCTCGAGTATCTCGCGCAGGGACTGGTGGATCGTCCCGAAGAGGTGTCGGTTGAGCAGTTCGATGAGGACGACGGCACAGTTGTGCTCGAGCTGTGCGTCGCAGACGAGGATTACGGCCAGGTGATCGGCCGGGGCGGGCGCACCGCTCAAGCGTTGCGTACCGTCGTGAAGGCCGCCGCGGTGAACGAGAAGCGCCGCGTGCTCGTCGACATAGTCGACTAGGGGCGGCTCGGTGACCGCCGCCGCGGGCGACTCCAAGGTAAACGGTGATCCGAAGCCAAGTCGCGACACCGGTGGACCAGGCATGGTTCCTGCCGGCCGAGTGGGTCGTGCGCATGGTCTCGACGGCAGTTTCTACGTTACGGGCGCCAGGTCTCGACTGCTGGCTGTCGGTACAGCGGTGACGTTGAGTGGCCGCACAGCCACAATTGTGCGGCGAGCGGGCACTGACGAGCATCCGATCGTGCGCCTGGAAGGGATAAGTGATCGCGAGGCCGCCCAGGAGCTGCGAGGGATCGAGTTGACTGTCGAGCTTGCGGCCGCTCCTGCCCTGGAAGAGGGTGAGTGGTGGGCTCAGGAGCTAGAAGGCTGTGAGGTCGTAGACGGCGAGCGGCACGTGGGCACGGTTGTTGGGCTGATGGAGCTCCCCTCGTGTGAGGCTTTGGAAGTGCGGCTCGCACCAGCGGACGCTGACAGCGCGGGGACACCGCCGACTTCCCAACGAAGCGAGCTGCTCGTGCCGATGGTGCGCGACGCGATTCGCCATGTCGATCCCGTGGGAAGGCGGATCGACGTGGACATGAGCTTTCTCGGAGACTCCTGATGGAGATCGACATCTTCACCCTGTTCCCCGAATGGTTCGAGTGGCTTTCCAGCCAGCGGCATGTGCGCAACGTCCTCGACGCTGGCTCGAGCTTGCGGTGCGTGAACGTTCGCGAGCACACGCAGCTGAGCGGCGGCCAGGTCGACGACACGCCATTCGGCGGTGGCGCGGGCATGGTGTTGCGCGTCGATGTGATGGATGCCGCGCTCAGCGGTCATTACGGCGTCGATGCGACCAGCGTGCGCGACACCCGGCGGGTGATCGCGCTCGCTCCCGGCGGACGAGCCCTGGACGAGCACTACGTGCAGGAGCTTGCCGCGGAGCCGGCCTTGACCTTCCTGTGCGGACGCTACGAGGGCTTTGACGAGCGCATCGTCGAGCATTTTGCGAGTGAGACGCTCTCGATCGGCCGCTACGTGCTCTCGGGTGGAGAGCTGGCCGCCATGGTCGTCTGCGACGCTGTTTTGCGCAAGCTCCCGGGAGCGCTAGGGCACGCAGAGTCCGCTGTCGAGGAGTCCTTCAGTGAGGCTTTGGGTGGCGACCCCGAGTATCCGCACTACACACGTCCAGCCGAGTATCGCGGGTGGCGTGTGCCGGAGATACTGCTCTCTGGTCACCACGAGCGGATCCGCGAGTGGCGGCTGGAGCAGAGCCGTCGTCGCGGAGAAAATGCAGCGGGATAGGGGGGTTCCCCTTGTTGTATCGCCCTGAGCTCCAACCCCACCTGCGCTCACCCGGACGGTGTTCGCTACCATTCGCGTTCGCGTCGGCGAGTGCAGCGACTTTCCGCTCACACGGCGCCTTCTTCTTATGAGCACTGTCATTGAAAGCATCGAGCGTGCGCAACTGCGCCGCGTCCCCGACTTCGCACCTGGCGATCGCGTCAAGGTGCACTTCCAGGTGATCGAGGGTACGCGCCGACGCATCCAGGTCTTCGAGGGCGTTGTCATCAAGCGTCAAGGCCACGGGGCGCGCGAGACGTTCACCGTGCGCAAGCAGTCCTTCGGCATCGGCGTGGAGCGCATGTTCCCGGTTCATTCGCCGAAGATCGAGCGCATCGAGGTCGCCGCTAGAGGCGATGTGAGGCGCGCAAAGCTCTACTACCTGCGCGACCGTGTCGGCAAGCGTGCTCGTGTACGCGAGCGTCGCTACACCGGGCCCGAGGAGGCCGTTGAGTCTGGGCTGCTGTACGGCGCGACTGAGGCCACCGACGCCGATGGCGCAACCGCAGGCGAGACCGTTTCAGAGGCGCCGGGCGCAGAGAGCGTCGATGGTGTCGAGGGTGCACAGGTCACGCCTCCAGCAGATAGTCCGAATGAGCCCGCTTCGACTGCGGCGCCGGCAGAGGCGGGCGAGGATGCTTCTGAGGACGGGACAGCTACCGCCAGTCAGGACGCCGGCGAGAACGCCCCCGCGGCGACGGCCACAGACGAGCCAGCCGTCACCTCCGACGCCGGCGACTCCGAAGCCGGCGACTCCACGGCGTGAGCGCAGACCCCACCTCGGCGAAGGGCGCCGAGGGCAAGGGCGCCGGTGGATCGGGTGGGGGGGCGCCCAAGTCCAAGACCAACTCGGTCGTCGAGCTAATCGTGATCGTGCTGGTCGCGATCGGTCTCGCGCTTGCCATCCAGGCATGGATCGTCAAGCCCTACAGGATTCCGAGCGGGTCGATGGAACCCACGCTGAAAGTGGGCCAAAGGGTGCTTGTAAGTCGCATCGGCATGCATTTCGGTGGACCGCACGTTGGCGAGATCGTGGTGTTTCACCCACCGAAGGACGCCGAACAGCAGATATGTGGACCCGCGCCTCACATGGTCACTCCAGGCGGCGCGCCGTGCGCGGCTCCCGAGCCTGAGGAGGCCAGAGTGAACTTCATCAAGCGGATCGTGGCCGGTCCGGGCGACACGCTCTACATCAAGGAAGGCCACGCCTACGTCAATGGCAAGCGCGAGAGCGATTCCTACATCAACCAGTGCGGTGGTGGTTCAGAGTGCAACTTCCCGAAGCCAATCAAGATTCCCGCCGGTCATTGGTTCATGATGGGTGACAATCGTGGCGAGTCGGACGACAGCAGGTTCTGGGGACCCGTCCCCACAAGCTGGATCATCGGAGGGGCCTTTGCCACCTACTGGCCTCCCGACCGCATCGGCTTCCTCTAGCCTGCGCGACTCCTCGCCGGATCCCTCTCGGACTGTCTTGTCATCCAGGGCTCCCTATTCCAAGCGTGCGGCTCGTCGTCGCGCACGCGGCAAGAGCGGACAGCGGCTGTTTGCTTTCGACCGCGCTCTAGGCGTTCGTTTTGTCGCTGGTGCGGACGAGGCAGGACGTGGTTGCTTGGCAGGGCCTCTGGTTGCGGCTGGTGTGCTGTTCGACTATGAGCAGCTCACTACTCGCGAGCTGCGCGCGCTCGCGACCCTGAATGACTCAAAGCAGCACAAAGCGGAGGCCCGCGAGGAGCTCTATCCGCTTGTCTTGAGCACGGCCACGCGTATCACTGTCGTTTCGCGTTGCGTGCAGGGGATCGACTCGCGTGGCCTTCACAAGACGAACTTGGCTGCCTTGCGTGATGCGATCAGAGGTGTCACAAATGGGATGTCCGACGAAGTGATGTGTTTGACTGATGGTTTCGCGGTCCCTGAGTTTGAGCGTCCCCATAGACCGATCGTAGGCGGAGACGCCACCAGTGCGGCGATCGCAGCGGCGTCGATCGTGGCCAAGGTCACTCGGGACCGCTATATGCACCATGCGGATGAGATGCATCCGGGCTGGAGTTTCGCCGAGCATGTCGGCTACTCCACGCCTGTGCACCGCGAAGCGATCCTTCGCCAGGGCGTGTCCCCTTTGCACCGCATGTCCTTTCAGTCGCTGGCCTATCAGCAGCTGGCGCTCTAGCGAGCGCAAAGCCCCATCGGTGCTCATGTCGATGGGTTCGGTTGCAAGTGGCTTACCAAGCTCCCTCGATGTGATCCAAGCGCAATAGTCGGTCCGAGCCGTCGACGATCACACCCACCGCATCGAAGCGGATCGTGTGGGCTTTGGGGCGGGCGTCGGTGTTCTCGTAGAGCCATGCACATGCAAGTCGCTTCAAGCGTGAGCGCTGGCTGAACTTCAGCCAGGCCAGTGGCTGGTCCTCCGGGCACAGGCCTCTGCGGCGGTTACTTGCGCGACGCGCCTTGACCTCCGCGAATACGAGCGTTCGTCCATCGAAGGTGATCAGATCTATCTCGCCGTGGCGGGTCCTGACGTTGCGCGCGATCACCACGAACCCGAGACGTCGGAAGTGAGCGACCGCACGATCCTCGCCGAGCCTGCCCAACGCGCGACGTCCGTCGCGCGGGGCGGGTGTACCTGGTGGCGGTGGGCTCTCCGAGGGCATCGCCCGACCATAAGGCAAGAAATGTGACGTAAAAGACACAAATGTGCCAATTGACAGCCTTGTGCGCTCGGTTGTGTTCTAGAGGCGCCTGGGCTGCGGATATCCTGGCGAGCGCTCGACCGGCCCTGGCCCGTCAACGAGACTCTCGAACCTGTAGACGAGACACAGAACCTGTGAACGAAACTCCCGCCAATCTTAGCGGCCCGGACGCTGCCTCCTCTGCCTCCGATGCTGCCGCCCCGCCCTCCGACAAGGCCGCCCAGTCGGACAATGCCCACCGGTCTGATCGCTTCGGCATTGACGGTGTCAGTGGCTTCATGGGCATGCGCTGGGACAGCGCCGATACCGTCCGTCTTGAAATTCGCCCGGAGCTGATCAATGCGGGCGGCTTGCTCTCAGGCGTAGTCACATACGCGCTGGTGGACTACTGCATGGGCTCGACGCTATGGCCGCACACGGGCGAGGAGGAGCACATCGCGACCTTGAACATATCGATCAACTACATCCAAACCGCGATCGCGGGTGAGATCGTGTGCACCACCGAGCTCGATCGGCGCAACCGCACCAATGCGGTCTTGCGCAGCGAGGTACGCCATGAGGATGGGCGCCTGTTGGTGACGGCCATTGGCAGCTACGCGATCTTCCCTGCGCGTCGTCGCCCGCCGGTCACCTGAGGGGCCTCTGAGAGCATCATGCGGCTTGCCGGTCGCTGACGTCTTGTTGCGCTCACGCCGTGAGGATGTCTCCCTGTCTTCGTGCAGCACAATTCTCCGTGCAGCCACAATGTCTCAAGGCGTTCCGACACCATTTATGCCAGACAGCCTCCATATCCCTCGCGCGCTCACCATCGCCGGTTCCGATTCGGGCGGTGGGGCAGGCATTCAAGCCGACCTGAAGGCTTTCGCCCGGTGTGGCGTCCACGGCATGAGCGCGATTACGGCGATCACTGCTCAAAACACACTGGCTGTGAGCGCAGTGCATCCGATTCCCGCCAGCATCATCCTCGCGCAGATCCGCGCCGTGGTAGCCGACATCGGTGTGGATGCCGTAAAGGTTGGGATGCTCGCCACTACCGAGGTGATTCATGCCGTCGCTGAAGCTCTCGACGAGCTTCCCGTTGGGACGCCGATCGTGGTGGACCCGGTAATGGTCGCCGAGTCGGGCGCTCGCCTGCTCGAGCCCGCTGCACAGGGCGCTCTCGTCTCCGAGATCTTGCCCCGGGCAACGATCCTCACACCGAACATCCCTGAGGCTCGCGCGCTCGTGAGTGGTTCGGTTAAAGCAGCCGAAAGCTACTCGGGCGAAGTTACCGATAGCGACGTCGAGGAAGCTCAGGCGCACGATCTTGCGCGTGCGGTGCTAGCGCTAGGCCCAGACATCGTGGTTCTCACGGGTGGTCACCGCACACACGCCATCGACCTTTTCCTCGACTCCTCCACACCAGAGCGGATCGTGAGCATTCCGGGCAAGCGCCATCCCGACGGCGCTGCCCATGGCTCCGGGTGCACACACTCCTCGGTGCTGGCCGCGCAGCTGGCACTGGGACGCCCTCCGCTACAGGCGGCGTTCGCGGCTCGCGCGCTTACTGGCGCGGCAGTTGCATCCGGGTTGCGGGACGTGGGGGAGGGCTCCGGACCGGTAGATGTCATTGGGCTCATCCATATGCGCTCACGGCCCGGTTTGTCATAATCGCTGACCATGAGGTTGTTGCGCGTTAAGCCAGGTCATGGCGAGATAGTGCTCGCCGAGGGCGACCTCGCAGTGCCCGAGGAGCATGCCGTGCTCCTCCAAGCCTTTCGCCGCGAGCTCGACGCCGGTATGTGGGCAGCAGTGCCCACTTCGACCGATGCGGGACGGCGTGAGGCCGAGATGGTGCACTCCTTTGAGGACATCCCTGTGGGCGCAGAGCGTGTGATCTTCTTTCCGCGTGCAGCTGGCGGTTGCTGATGGCCGGCCAGGCACTCACCTCAGCCCACCACGCCAGCGCGGCGTGGCCGACCTCCTAGCAATTACATGGCGCTTGCGTTCGGGACGTTTGCGATCGTCCTGGTCAGCCTGCTCTCAGTGCTGGCTCTACAGCGCTTGCGGGACTCAACTCTGCTCCCCGCGCTCAGGGCCTTGCCGGGGCGCTTGGAGCGTCGTCACTCGCAGGCACCGATCGACGAATATGACCCCGGACGCGAACTACGCGCCGAGCAACGCGCAAGAGAGCTGCTCCGCTCTTGCATCAACGAGGAGGAATGGAGCATGTACAGCGAGCTCGGCTTCCTACGCGTCCGAGGCGAACCGGGGCAGGACCGTTGTGCCTACCTCGTGTACCCCCACGAGCCGATCCTCGCCTACGTTCCCGACAGCGGACTCATCGTGGGCGAGTATTGCGTTCAGTTCCCTGATCACACGCGTCCCTATGGCAGCGCAAGGCTGCCGGACTCCGATGACGTGCTCGCCAAGTGGATCGCGCTCACAGCTGACGAGCGCGGCCTGATCGAGCAAGCGAACATGCACCTACCCGGGCGTCAGATCCGGCTCGCCAAGGCACAGCGCGATCTCACCCGCCTGGCTGGCTGGGAGCGCGAGCATGCTGCTGCTCACATGCGAGCGCCCCGCCGCGTCGGTAGTGTTCCCGCGCTGTGACCGGCTCAGCAACTTTCGACGTCAAGCACCGCTCTCGTGCCCTCATCGAGGGTCCAGAGCGCGCCGCCGCGCGCGCCTACCTTCACGGGATTGGCTACACAGCCGAGGACCTCGCGAAGCCAATCGTGGGGGTCGCCCACTCGTGGATCGAGACAATGCCATGCAACTTCAACAACCGGGTGCTTGCCGCCAAGGTCAAGGAGGGCATCCGTGCCGCCGGCGGGACACCGATGGAGCTCAACACGATTGCCATCTCCGACGGCATCACGATGGGCACATCCGGCATGCGCGCCTCGCTTGTCTCACGCGAGCTGATCGCCGACTCCATTGAGCTGGTCGCCTCCGCGCACGCCTTCGACGCACTCGTTGTGATCTCGGGCTGCGACAAGACGATCCCGGGCGCCGTGATGGCGCTCGCTCGTCTGAACATCCCTGGCCTGATGCTCTACGGCGGCTCGATTCGTCCCGGCCACTACAAAGGGGAGGACGTCACGATCCAACAGGTCTTTGAGGCCGTTGGAGCGTTTGCAGCAGGCAAGATCTCAGAGCAGGAGCTCCACGAGCTGGAGAATGCCGCCTCGCCTGGCGCCGGGGCTTGCGGTGGGCAGTTCACGGCCAACACCATGGCTATGGCCTTTGAGGTGCTCGGCATTTCCCCGGCGGGTTCCTCGATGGTGCCCGCGGAGGACGGTCGCAAGCTGCAAGTCGCTGTCGAGTGTGGTGAGCTCGTGATGGATGTGCTCCGCAGAGGGCTGCTTCCTAGCGAAATAATCACAAAGCCGGCCCTGGAAAATGCCATTGCGGCCGGCGCGACGAGCGGTGGTTCCACCAACGTAGTCCTGCACCTGCTTGCCGTGGCGCGCGAAATGGGAGTCCCGCTTTCAATTGACGAGTTCGACCGTATCTCCGATGCGACGCCCCTCTTCTGTGACTTGCAGCCCGGAGGTCATTACGTAGCCACCGACCTCTACGAGGCGGGTGGCGTGCCGCTCGTCATCCGTCGTCTACAGGAAGCCGGAGCGCTTCGCCCGGAGGTGATCACGGTCACAGGGCGCACGATTGGTGATCACGCGCAAGAAGCTCAAGAGACTCCTGGACAGCGCGTGGTGCGCCCGCTCACAGAACCGCTCAAGCCAACCGGTGGCTTTGCGATCCTGCGGGGCAACATTGCACCCGACGGGTGCGTGGTCAAGCTCGCCGGCCACGAGCGCCGCCATCACGTTGGTCCCGCGCGCGTATTCGATGGCGAGGAGGGCGCCATGGCCGCGGTACTCGCCCATGAGATCTCAGAGGGTGACGTGGTTGTGATCCGCGGGGAGGGCCCGGCGGGGGGCCCCGGCATGCGCGAGATGCTTGCGGTCACTGCTGCGATCGTCGGAGAGGGCTTGGGGGAGAGCGTCGCCCTGATCACCGACGGGCGCTTCTCTGGTGCCACGCACGGCTTCATGGCCGCACATATTGCCCCCGAGGCAGTACGCGGTGGCCCAATCGCCGCGCTCTCAGACGGTGACCAGATCACGATCGACGTCGAACGGCGCCGCATCGACGTCGACTTGAGCGACGAGCAGATCTCAGCGCGCGCCGCCGCCTATGTCCAGCCGCCGCGTGCGGACGAGCACATCGATGTCGCCATTCGCAAGTACGCGCGCCTCGTTGGCTCGGCCGCGGAAGGCGCCGTCACAAATTGCTAGTTGTCCTATGCGTGCGTAGGACGGACGTTGTGTTGGCAGGCGTGATTCAGACCCGGGACGCCACTGGCTCCTGAGCCATGAACTCGCTCAACAACTCGTTGAAAGCCGCGGGACGCTCCAGCATCGCCACATGGCCGGTGTCCTCGAAGATCACCTTGTGCGAGTTGGGAATCAACTCTTCGAACACACTCGCGTCGCTCACCGGGATGACCTTGTCTTCATCGCCCCACACGATCAATGTGGGACAGGCGATCTCGGGCAGGCGCTCCTTGATCGGGTAGTCGATGTTCGCGCGCAAAGCTTGCATGAATCCAGGCTTTCCCGCTCCGCGCAACTGCTCTGCCGCCAATGCCGCTGGCAGTCGACCCGGATGGCGCGTTACGAATCCCAGTGCCAGCTTGCGCAATCCCGGCCTGTTGGCTATCCAATCGGACCTTGCGGCAGTCCAGCCCGTGTACAACGCGACCATCGGTGCCACGCGACGCAGGTAGGGCTCGAGGCGTTCGACATCACGGTTCTGGTAAGTACTGATCCCAGCCGCCGAAACTAGCACGAGGCGCTCAACGCGCTGGGGAAAGGCGATCGCCAACTCGGTCGCAACGAATCCGCCCATCGAGTTGCCCACCACAGTCGCCGCGCTCACCTCGAGCGTTTCCAACAAGCCGTCCAAGATGCGCGCGTACGCTGAGATCGTGATGCGCTTTTTTGGCATCGGCGAGTGGCCGAAGCCCGGAAGGTCCATCGCGATCACGCGATGGTTCTCCGCGAACACAGGCAGTTGCTCGAGCCAGTTGGGCCAGGAGCCCGATAGTCCGTGCACGAAAACAATCGGATCGCCCTCGCCAAGGTCGATCGTGTTCAGCCGGTTCTCACCCACTGTCACCCAGCGTTGGTGCTTGCGCCAGTCGACCCCAAGCCAAGCCGAGCGCCCCTCGGGACCGTAAGGTTGCTTTCGATCGGTCCTAGGGAGAGCCGTTGCGCCGGTCACAGGTCAATAATCTACTCGACTTATGCGCATTGCCATCGACATCGACTCCACCCTGCACCATTACTGGGACGTGCTCTCAGAGATATCCCATCGGCGCTTCGGTATCGAGCTGCCCTACGAGGAGCAGTTCACATGGGGTATTACGCGGCTGCGCGCCGATCAGCTCGCGCTGTGTATCGAGGAGAGTCATAGTGATGAGCTGATCCTCGCCGGCGAGCCTTATCCGGGTGCTGTGGACACTGTCCGTGGATGGAGCGAGAAAGGACATTTCATTCACATCACCTCTCATCGCTCAACCGGATGCGCTCAAGCGACGGGCCGCTGGTTGGAGAGTCTGGGACTGCCTTTCGATGATCTCTGTTGCTCCTATGACAAGATCTCGCGTTGCGTCCAGCTCGACATCGATCTACTGATCGACGACTCACCTCTCAACATTGCAGCCGCACTGGAGCGAGGCATCTCGAGCGCGACCATCCTGCATCCGTGGAACGCCGAGCTCTGCGAGGTCGAGGACGTGATCGCCGCACGCGACTGGCATGAACTGGCCACCTTGCTTGCTCCCCAGCTCTCAAAGTCTTCGCCCACGCTAGTGGGCCCCAGCTGAAGCTCGCAGCAGCCACCGAACACTTTCAGCAGGGCGCCCGCCTCTGGCGGCGAATTATGCGTGGTGATGAGCGCGGACCCAGTCGAAAAGCAACCAAGCCTCAGCGAGCCCTGGTTGCTGGCGCTTGCTCAACTAGACGACGATCTGTGTCGCCTCAACACAGCTCAGCGGACCCGTCGTGCCTACGCGATCGACACGCTTCAGTTCTCCTCTTGGTCCGACGAACGTGGCAATTCGCCCACCACCGTGACTTCGCGCGAAGTTCGCCGTTACATTGCGCATCTCTCCGAACAATCGCTCTCTGGCGCAACGGTTGCGCGCAAGCTCGCATCGATCCGCGCCTTGTTCCGCAGCCTACGCGAGCACGGTCAGATCGAGCAAAGCCCAGCCGACCTGCTGGCCACACCTCGCCGTGGCTCCCACCTACCACGTGTTCTGAAGGCGCCCGAAGTCGCTCGTCTGCTCGACAGCATCCCCGCCAGTGGACCGCTGGAGATACGCGATCGCGCTCTGTTCGAGCTCGCTTATGCCTGCGGTCTTCGTGCCGAGGAGATCGTCTCGCTGAACCTGGCCGACGTGGACTATGACGCCGAGCAGTTGCGAGTCGAGGGCAAGGGCTCGAAGACCCGCTTCGTGCCGGCCGGTGAGATCGCGTTGAACACGGTGCGTCTTTATCTTGAGCGTGCTCGTCCGGTGCTCGTGGGAGCCCCTGATGAGCAGGCCTTGTTCCTCAGTCGCTCCGGGCGGCGGCTTGGCACCAGCGACGTTCGCCGGCGTTTGCGTGCCTGGACCGCGCGGGCCGGTGTCCCTGGCGGGATCTCCCCGCATGCCTTGCGACACAGCTTTGCCACCCACCTGCTCGACGGCGGCGCGGACCTGCGCTCCATACAAGAGCTGCTGGGCCACTCGAGCATCTCGACCACCCAGGTCTACACTCGGGTAGAGTCCGCCAGACTACGAAGCGCCTATGCGCGCAGTCACCCTCGGGCCTGATCGGGCGGGAGAAGACCCTGGAGACGAACGTCAAAGCGATTGAGCTGCGCGAACTGTGGCGACGCTATAAGACAGACGGAGATACTCGCGCACGCGAGCGGCTTGTTGTCGCCTATTCACCCCTGGTCAAGTACGTGGCCGGCCGTACCGCGGCCGGCCTGCCGCCGCATGTTGAGGAGGCCGATCTCGTTTCCTATGGGCTCGTGGGCTTGATCTCTGCGATTGAGCGCTTTGACATCTCGCGGGAGATCAAGTTCGAGACTTATGCGATCACGCGCATCAAGGGCGCGATCATCGATGAGCTGCGCTCGATCGACTGGGTGCCACGCTCCGTGCGCGCTCGTGCCCGCGAGATCGAGCGGGCCAACACCAAGCTAGAGCACCGCCTGCAGCGCACTCCTTCCGACGAGGAGATGGCAGCTGAGCTCGACCTCACGGTTCCTGAGTTCCACGAGTCGTTGCTTGCGATCTCCCATTCCTCAGTGGCGGCGCTAGATGAGCTGTGGAGCGTTTCAGACTCAAGTGGCGATCAGGTCTCCCTGATGGATACGATCGAGGATCCCAACGCCCCTGACCCTTCACGTGCCTTGGACGTCGGCGACCTGAAGGATCGCATCGCCGATTCGATCGCATCACTACCGGAGCGAGAGAAGCTCGTGATCGCGCTCTACTACTACGAGAACCTCACCCTCCGCGAGATCGGAGAGGTTCTGGGCGTCACGGAGTCGCGCATCTCCCAGCTGCACACCAAGGCGGTGCTGCGCTTGCGCGGGCGCATGCAGGACGGCTCTTTCGAGGATTAGCCGCTCTGCGGTGGCCAGCGGCCATCTCGATCCAGTAAAGGGTGGCCTGTCTGTTCGATGCGGTGCGGCCTCGAAGGCAAAACCCATGCGTAGGGGACCGGTCCAGGGATGTAGGGCCAGTCCAAATACCCTAGGCAGAGGTTCGGATTGGCGATATCTTGCTGGGTAGCGTCCAGCAAGGAGAGACATGCGCCCGACAACCCCTCTCAGCGGGGGTGCCCCCGATCGGATTCGCAACGTCGCCCTGGTCGGCCATCGCGGCTCGGGCAAGACCTCTCTGCACGAGGCGCTCCTGTACGAGGCGGGTGTTCTGAACAGACTCGGTTCGGTGCCCGATGCGACCACGGTGTCGGACTCCGATGTCGAGGAGCAAGCACGCCAGATGTCGATCTCGATGACGTTGAGCTCGCTTGACTGGCAGGAACGCAAGATCAATCTGCTCGACACTCCCGGGGAGCCGAGCTTCATCGCGGATGCGCTCGCGGCCCTGCGCGTATGCGAGTCGGCGGTGTTCGTCGTCAATGCCGTCGGCGGTGTTGAGGTCGGCACTGGCCGCCTGTGGGCGTGCGCGGCTGAGCTCGATTGTGCGCGGCTGGTGTTCGTCAACATGCTCGACCGCGATCGCGCTGACTTCTTCTCCACGCTGGAGGCGCTTAAGCAGGCATTTGGCCCGCATGTGCTTGCCACCGAGATCCCGCTCGGCTCGGGCGAGGTGGAAGGAGTCATCGACCTGCTCGACATGTCCGCCTTTCGCCAAGGCTCGAGCGAGCGTGGCGATTTTCAAGAGGTGCCGATCCCTCAGGAGCAGATGGAGATGGCGGTCTCCTATCGCGAACGCTTGATGGACGAGGTCTCAGAAGTCTCAGACGTACTCATGGAGCGCTATTTGGAGGGTGAGAAGATCTCCCACGAGGAGATCGCCGCTGCGCTCAAGCAGGGCACCAACCACGGAAAGCTGTTCCCAGTGACGTGTGGCGTGGCCACCCGCAATCTTGGCACCTCCCGTCTGCTTGATGCGATCGTCGAGGATCTTCCCTCGCCGGTCAAGCACGGGCCGCCGGCGGTCGGTGAAGTTGAGCTCACTGCCTCTGAGGAGGATGAACTGTTCGCCTACGTGTTCAAGACGCGCGCCGATCCCTATGCCGGGCGGGTCAACCTGTTGCGCGTCTACCAAGGTGTGCTCAGCCACGACACACACGCCTTCAACGCGCGCTCTCATGCGCGTGAGCGGATCGGTCAGCCGATGGTCTTCGTGGGCAAGGCTAGTGAGCACACACATGAGATTGCCCCTGGCGACATGGGTGCTGTGGCGAAGCTCAAGGACACGCGTGCCGGCGATTGCCTGGTGGCTCACTCGCCGGTCTCCGGGGTGCAGGAGAGTTCGCTTGAGATGCCTCGCCCTCGCTTGCCGACGCCGGTTATGGCATTTGCCGTCGAGGCCACCGGCAAGGGCAGCGAGGACAAGGTGTTCTCCTCGCTGAGGCGCCTCCAGGAGGAAGACCCCACGATCGATTTGCACCGTGACCCGCAAACCGGTGAGCAGATCGTTGCGGGGCTCTCACAAGTGCACGTAGAAGTGATCGTTGAGCGCCTGCGCTCGCGCTTTGGCGTCGAGGTAGCTCTCAAGCCGCCACGCGTGCCCTACCAGGAGACGATTCGTGCTCCCTCAAGGGGCCAAGGTCGCCACAAGAAGCAGACAGGGGGCCGCGGTCAGTTCGGGTCCTGTCATATCGAGATCTCTCCGCTGCGACAGGGGGAAGGCTTCGAGTTCGTCAACCAGATCAAGGGCGGCTCGATCCCCAGCCAATTCATTCCAGCCGTCGAGAAGGGAGTGCTCGAGGCAATGGCCGCTGGGCCCGTTGCGGGCTATCCCGTCAAGGACGTACGCGTCACGCTCGTAGACGGCTCATTTCACGCGGTCGATTCCTCCGAGCTTGCGTTTAAGCTCGCTGGTGCATCGGCTATGAAGGAGGCGCTCGCTCAAGCCCGCCCGGTGTTGTTGGAGCCGCTCATGCTCGTGACTGTCTCTGTGCCCGAGGAGCACGTTGGCGAGGTGATCGGCGATCTCAACAGCCGTCGTGGACGGCCACAAGGCATGGAGCCTGCGGGCTCCATTACCGAGATAAGGGCTGAGGTACCAATGGCGGAGATGCTTGCCTACGCGCCCGACTTGCGCTCCATAACTCAGGGCCAGGGGGACTACACGCTCGAGCTGTTGCGCTATGAGCCGGCACCCTCAGAGCTTGCTAAGAAGGTGCTCGAGCAGCTCGACGGCGCGCACGCTGCCACTCAAGCCTAGAGTCCGTCGAATCATCGACGGCAAGCACGCCGTCACTCACTTGCAGACTCCGTCGAGGCACGCCCAGAGCGGCCTGTGGAGCATGAGCACACAGCGCGAGCGTCCTTGTCCGGCTACTCTGGTGAGCCGATGGCTACGCGCGCAATCGTCACCTCCCACCCCGTTGTCGCCTGTGATGTGTGCGGCAGACGCTTGCTGCGTGGCGAGAACCCCGACATGTTTCTCGCTGGTGGGCAACGCCGCACGGTGTGCGAGTTGTGCGTTCCCAGGGCCTCCGCTGGAGGTTGGCTGCGCGAGGCCGACAATCACGCTCTAAGCGTTCGTCCCACGCGCGCGCGGCGCGCCGGTTCGCTGCTTGGACGGCTGCGCCAGCTGCGCGAGCCCGGCGAGCGTCCTTTGCGCCGTGGGGCGGGGCCCGCAAGCGAGCTCGTGAATGGTACCGAGCAAGAGCTCTCTGACGAAGGGCTTTATGACTTCCTGCAGAACGGTTCGACCGGACGCTCCGATGCCCACGAGCAGGAGCTCTATATCGGCTCCGTCGAAGCGGGCGAGGCCCCTGAGGGCCAGTGGGGCACCGAAGGGGACTCCGAGGAGGGCGCCGCGCTTGCCACGAACGGTGAGCTCAAGATGGCGCGGGCGCTCCAGGTGTTCAACGCGGGTGAGCAGCCACGGCGCATAGCTGGCGTCGCCCGCTCGCTGGGGTCTCCGGCTGTCACGGTGCGCCCGCTTGAGCAATCGGGCAGTACCGTCGCGATCGTCGTCGCATGGGAGCTGTGCTGGTATCGCTACGAGGTCGATCTAGGTGACGAGGCTGCCGGAGTGCGGCTTGTTAGCCAGGGGATGGAGCTCGAAGAGTTGTCAGACGAGGATCGCTTGGCAAACGCTGGCGCTGACGAGCACGGCACGCTGTCTCCGCTAGCTCTCTCTCAAGGACATTAGGCTCTCAACCTGGCGCCGCGGGACGCTTTGCGTCCCGTAGCCGGACCCGCCTTGCGCCCGGCTATCGGCTACGGGTGCCCGGCGCAGTACGATCTACGCTGATGATCTACTGCGTGGTGCCAAAGCCGCTTGCGGACGAGCTCTACCCCAAGCTCGTTAAGCGCTATGAGAACGATGACAACGTCACGGTGATCATCGATCGTCGTGAGTCCGATCGCCGTGCGCGCGGCTCGCGTCCTACCGAGGAGGACTTGCAACGTCGTGTGATCCGCGACCGCCGTCGCGCACGTGTCCCAGGAGATCTGCCGCCGCTGGTCGACGGCTCGTAGGACGTGCCTAAGTCTCAGCTGCATGGAGGGCGCGCACTGCGCGCGCTCAGCTCATGAAGGTCGTCGTCTACGTTGACGGCGGTTCGCGCGGGAACCCGGGGCCGGCAGCGGCCGCCAGCGTTGTCTCGACGCCTGCCGGCGAGGTTCTCGACGAGTCTTCGGTATTGCTTGGCAAGGTCACCAACAACGTCGCCGAGTACCGGGCGCTGCTACTGGGGCTCGAACGTGCTCGTGCGCTGGAGGCAACTGAGGTTGAGGTTGTCAACGACTCCGAGCTGATCGCCAAGCAGATCCAAGGTCTATACAAGGTCAAGCATGCCGCGATGCGTCCCCTCTATCAGGAGGCGATGGCAGCCTTGCGAGGGTTCGCAGCCTGGAAGGTCCGCACTGTGCCACGCGCCCAGAACGCACATGCCGATGCGCTCGTCAACGCGGCGCTCGATGCGTCAATAGCGACACCGTCCTGAGAGCGTCTCGCAAGGCAAAGATTGAGGTTAATCACTACTGGGTCTCGCTGGTGTGCGGGACGCCAACTGGCGCGCTCAATGCAGGGTATGTGTGGCGCGTGCGATCGCGATCATCTGCGAGTTAGAGAGATCCTCAAGCAACGTGTTGCTCACGAAGTAGATGACTTTCCCGGTGCGCCAGCCGATGTCATGGATGTGCGAGCCGTCGTCCACGAGCAGGTATGAGCGTCCGCCGATCCTCTCTTGGGTGGCATGGGCGAACAGGGGGATGTTGACCCAGTCCATTCCCTCCACGTCGTAGTAGCCGCCGAGCCCGTCTTGCTGCCATACGGCCACATATGCGTGGTGCTTGTGCTTGTGCTCATCTTCGAGTGTGTATACGTGTACTTCCTGCGGTATCGCGGGCCCGGTCTGCAGGGTCGGGTACTCAAGCGGGAACGGCACGTTCGGCGCCGCGGTGACCGCCATCGACTTACCGGCGCTCGAGACGGGGTAGAGGTCGAGTGAGGCGCTAGAAGGGCTTTTGGAGTGGTGATGGGAGTGTGAGGAGCTCGAGGAAGGCAACTTCAACTGTTCGTGGCCGTGCAGGAATTCCTTGACCGTTGCTTTGATCAAACTGGGGGAGGAGGTCACATAGCTGCCTCCGCCGATCATCTCATTCACGTTGTCCACCTGGAATTTGACCTGGCGCAAGGGCTTCTGCTGGGAGAACGCGGCGAGCTTGCCCAGTTCGATCAGCTGGGCGGCGGAGGATTGGAAGGTGCTCGTGACCGCTTTGCCCACGGCGTTTGAGACCTTGTCGATCTCGCCAATCAGATTGCCGACCGGCACCTGCTCGCGCAGGTTGCGCAGGAAGTCCTGCTGGCGTGCCACGCGCACGAAGTCCGAGTCGCCGTGGCGGTAGCGCACATAGCTGAGCGCGTTTTCATAGCACAGCTTCTGGTAGCCGGGCTGCAAGTTGATCGGCGAGTAGTTCCCCGTGGGGGTGTCTTCGTATTCGTGCAGGTAGCGATGGTCCACGTTGATGTAAACGCACCCGAGCGTGTCGACCACGTCCCTGAAGCCCTTGAAGGATACGTCGATCACCTGGTTGATCTTGACGTGCAGCAGGTGCTCGATCGTGGAGGCCGTTAGTTCGACCCCGCCGCTGTTGCCGCCCAACTGGCTGCCGATCGTGTACGCCGCGTTGATCTTGCTCGGATAGTAGGTCTGACCGGTCTTGGTGGTGATCGTCACGAGCAGGTCGCGTGGCACCGACAGGACCGACATCTGGCCGTAGCTCGGATCCAGGTGGACCAGCAGCATCGTGTCGCTGTGCGGGGGATTGTTGCGGTCATACGCGTCTTTGGAGCCCGCGCGCCGGTCTGAGCCTATGATCAGAAAGGTCTGCGGGCCGCCGCTATAGGCGGTTTCGACAACGCCTTTGGCGACGTCCAGGTGGCTGCCCTTGGGGAACACTTTTTTGGCGATGTGGTTGAGCTCGGTCAATGCCACCGTTGCGGTCGCCCCGCCGCTGAGGAGCACGATCAAGACGCCTGCGATCGCAAAGCGTGCCCACATGCTCCGTGCTTGAGAGGGCGGGCGCTCGTCGTCGAATGATGTCGCGGGAGGAACGCTCATATGTGAAGTCAGGGCAGGCACAACCGGCCACGGCCAAGCCCTGTAGGTCAAGACTAGCTGGGGGAGCGGTCAACCTGCGCCGGACATCCCGATACGCTCGGGCTGTGCTCCGACTCGAAAATTCGGGCTAGTGCTCAAGCCCCGCAATCGCGAGCTGCTCGGCCTGATTCCCGCCGCGCTGCTCGTCACCGCCGGCTTCACGGCGATCTTCATTCAGGAGGAAAACAGTTCGTTGGGTGCGTCCACGAACGTGACGCTCAACCATGCCTCGAGCTTGTCGCTCACCTATGGCCTGTTGTTCCTTGGCCTGTGCTTGGCGGCTCACCTGGTGATCCGTTTCGCCTTGCCGCACGCCGACCCTTACTTGTTCCCACTGGCGGCGGTGCTCTCGAGCGTGGGGATCGTGATGGTGTATCGCATCAATCCTTCCCTGGCGCGCCAGCAGGCCCAGTGGATGGTGCTCGGGCTTGTTCTGTTTGCAGCCACGATCGTGTGGCTGCGACGCGAGGGCATTGGAGTGCTCGAGCGCTACCGCTACACGATCGCGGCGGTCGGGATCGTGATGGCGGTCCTGCCGCGCTTTCCGGTGATTGGAGAGCAGGTCAATGGCGCCTACCTGGACATCCACTTCGGCTCGGTCTCCTTCCAGCCAGCTGAGTTCGCGAAGGTGGCGATCGTGATTTTCCTCGCCAGCTACCTGCGCGACAATCGCCAGATCTTGGTCACGGCTGGGCGTCGCATCCTTGGTCTTACGCTGCCGCCGATGAAGCAGTTCGGGCCGATGCTCGTGATCTGGGGAGCAGCGATGGCCACGCTCTTGCTCACGCGTGAGCTTGGCACCTCGCTGATGTTCTATGGCGCGTTCCTGGCGCTTCTATATGTGGCGACGGGGCGTCTGTCTTTTCCGCTGATTGGACTGCTCCTGTTTGGGCTCGGAGCCTGGTTCGTGGCCACGCACGTTGGCCACGTCCAAAGCAGGGTGCTCGCCTGGGAACATCCTTTCGAGAAGTCCCTCTATGAAAAGCGCGGTGGCAGCTACCAGCTCGCCCAATCGCTTTTCGCCCAGGCCGACGGGGGCTTGCTCGGGACCGGCTTTGACCAGTCCTTGCTGGTGCTCCCTCACCATCGCGAACCGATCCTGCCGGTGCCGGAAAGCGACATGATCTACGCGGTCATCGTCAACGAGCTGGGTCTCGCGGGGGCAGCGGCCCTGCTCCTCACCTACCTGTTGTTTGTGGCCCGTGGCTTGAAGACGGCGATGTTGGCACGCGACTCGTTCTCCAAGCTGCTTGCTGTGGGCCTGTCATTCGTGGTGGCAATGCAAGTGTTTGTGATCGTGGGCGGCGTCACGCGTGTGATTCCGCTCACGGGAGTGACGCTCCCATTTGTGGCCTATGGAGGCTCCTCGGTGGTGATGAACTTTGTGCTGTTGGCCTTGTTGCTCGTCGTATCGGACCGTGCGCGGAGACCTTATGCGTCCCCACGCTAGGCTGCACTAGCGGCGAGCGACCGTAATCTTTGGACAGGATTGCGCACTTTTGAGGAGGTTCGCCGCAGTTTCGGGTCGAAAACCTCCATATCCCCGGCAGGCATCTTCATTCGGTGCGCTGCCGGCGAATACTCAGGCCATGCCAACCTCCACAACAGACACCACCTCTAACTTCGTCATCAAGGCCCACGATCTTCGCGGGGTGGGTGAGATTTCGATTCAGCGCCGTCGGCGCTACCCCGCCCGGCTTGCCAATTTCTCCTCACCTGCGGGCCTGCATCCGCGGCCGTGGCTGAACCGTCTACGCCACGCTTTGGCGGAGGACTTGTTCGTACTCCACTACCAACCGATTGTGTCCTTGCAGAGCGGTGCGGTGTCCCACTACGAGGCGCTTATCCGCCTCGCCGACAATCCGGATGAGCCGCTCACGCCACCGTGTGCATTCCTGCCGGCAGCTGAGCGTTATGGCCTGATCCAAGAGATCGACCGTATGGTGATCGGCAAGGTCGTGGCGCTAATGGGTGGCGAGTTGGCCGACAGCGAGGCCCGCGTGGCCGTCAACCTGTCTGCCTTGTCGATCACAGACCACGGCATGCTCGCCCACATCGAGCAGGAGCTGATACGTCACGACGTGGCCCCTGAGCGCTTGGTCGTGGAGGTCACAGAGACGGCCGCGATCGGGGATATGCGCCGTGCGCAGACGTTCTGCGAAGGGGTGCACACGCTCGGCAGCTCGATCGCCTTGGACGACTTCGGCGCCGGCTTCGGCTCCTTCCAATACCTCAAGCAGCTTCCCTTCCGCTACTTGAAGATCGACGGCGACTTCATTCGCACACTGCCCACATCGCGCAAGGACCAGTTGGTCGTACAGGCGCTCGTCAGTGTGGCCCGGGGGATGGGTAAGCAGACGATCGCCGAGTATGTGGGCGACGAGCCCACGATGCGCTTGCTGCGTGACTACGGCGTCGATTACGCCCAAGGCTTCGAGGTCGGGCGCCCGTGCGCTCAGGTCGAAGCGTTCGCCGGTATATGACACTTCAAAACGGCTGCCCTACGCGCGCGCGTAGGGCACCTCTTTTTTGAGACCCCACACCACCTGCCGCCGGGCATAGCTGGCCCAGCCCCGGCCCGACGGACACCCTCAGCGCGGCTCGGGCATCTGGGTGCGCAGCACAGCGTCCCACACCTTGTCGGGCAGGATTTTGCGCTGGAAGACCGTCAGGTGCGCCGAGGGCGTGAGCAGCATGCGCGAAGGCGCTTTGCGGCTCGTGATCGCTTTCTCGATCGCCTTGGCCACAACGTCCGGGCCGCCGCCTAGATGGCGCATTGGGCCTTCATAGACGCCGGCGGTCATCGCGGCGAGCTTGGTGTTGAACTTTTTGTAGGGATCTCCGCCGTCGCCCGTGGCGTTGTCGTGGCCAGGCTCCTCCTGGTCCCCGCCCACCCCGGCTGTCCGGCTCGTCCCGTCGGTCCCGGTCGCGTTGGCTTCGTTGACCGTGGCGACCGCCGTCTTGCCGAACTCGGTTGTGATCAGGCCTGGCTCGACGAGTACCACGTCCACGCCGAAGCCCCTGACCTCGAAGCGCAGGGCGTCGCTGATTGCCTCCAAGGAGTGCTTGGTGGCGTGGTAGAGCCCGCCGCCAGGCAAGGTCAGCCGCCCGCCCATCGAGCCGATGTTGACGATCTTGCCCCAGTGCTGGCCACGCATCGCCGGCAAGACCATCTGGGTAAGCGCGATCAACCCGAACACGTTCGTCTCGAACTGGCGGCGCACGGCCTCCAGGGGAACCTGCTCGATCGGGCCGCCTTGGGAGTAGCCGGCGTTGTTGACGAGCACTCCGACGGCGCCTTGCTCGCGCTCCACCGTCTCCACGGCCGCGCGCATTGACTGCTCGTCGGTTACGTCGAGTTGCAAGAGCTTGCAGCCCACGTCGGCCAGCTGCTCGATCGACTCCAGGCGCCGTGCACTCGCGTAAACAGTCCAGCCGTGGCCGGCCAAGCGCCGTGCGGTGGCCTCGCCGATGCCCGAGGAGCAGCCGGTGATGAGGACTGCCTTGGATGGAGAGTCGCCCATTGCCGCAGCATACGGAATTGAGAGGCCGTGGCGCATGCGCCACGGTCCGGCCCGGCACATGTGCCGGGCCGCCGAGCCGTGCATGCACGGCTCGGACGTAGGGCCGCATGCGGCCCTACGCGCAGGCGCACATGTGCGCCTGCGGACATCGTCATCGGCTTCGGTTCTCTAGGCTGCGCTCAGCAATGCGTGCCGTCACCTTCCAAGCGCCCGGAGAAGTGCAGGTCACGGACGTTCCCGAGCCCGAGATCTCAGATGCGGGCGATGCGATCGTGCAGATCGAGGCCACCGGCGTGTGTGGCTCGGACCTGCACATTTACCACGGCCGCGTGCAGATCGAGCCGGGCTTTACGATCGGCCACGAGTACGTCGGCACCGTGCTCGCCGTCGGCGACGCGGTCCAGAACGTCGCGGTGGGGGACAGGGTGCTGGGCTGCTTTCAGACCGCCTGTGGGTCTTGCTACTTCTGTCGTCGCGGCTGGTTTCACAAGTGCGACTCCTCGCGCACCTTCGGCCACGGAGCCGCGCTCGGCTCCCTGCAAGGCACCCAGGCTGAGCGGGCACTCGTCCCCGCCGCTGACCTTGTCTTGCGCAAGGTCCCGGATGGCATGAGCGACGAGGTGGCCCTGTTCGCCGGCGACGTCATGGGCACCGGCTTCCACGCGGTCGACGACAGCGGGCTGCAACCCGGCGATGTGGCGGCCGTGCTCGGGCTTGGGCCGGTTGGCCTATGCGCGGTCCAGGCCGCGCGTGCTTGTGGCGCGGCCAAGGTGATCGCGATCGACACGGTGTCCGAGCGCCTGGCGATGGCCGAGTCCTTCGGCGCCGAGGCGGTTCACCTCAGCGAGGGTGACCCAAGGGGCGCCGTGCGCGAGGCGACCGAAGGGCGTGGGGTGGACGTGTGTATCGACGCCGTCGGTGACCCGCGCGCGTTCGATCTCGCCTTGCGCCTCACGCGTAAGTGCGGCACCGTTCAGGCCGTCGGCGTGTACGCCGAGCGAGCCGAGGTCCATATGGGCTTGCTCTGGATCAAGTCCTTGCACGTGTGCGCCGGCCACGCCAACGTGATCGCCCACGTGGACCGTGTGCTCGCGATGATGTCGGCCGGCTTGCTTGACCCCACGCCGCTGGTCACCCACCACATGCCCCTCGAAGATGCTCCTGAGGCGTACGCTATGTATGACCGCCGAGAGGCGCTCAAGATCGTCCTCACTCCCTAAGGAGATTCGATGAACACCGTTGCCCAGCCGACCCTCCCCGATGCGCTCGGAGACGCAGCGCGCGAGTTCATCTCAGGCACCCATGATCTCTTGATCGGTGCGGAGCGCGTGCAGGCCGCCGATGGGCGCACCTTCTCAACGCTCGACCCGTCCACTGGCCAGGAGATCGCCACGGTCGCCCAGGCCGGCGCCGAGGACGTGGCGCGCGCGGTCGCGGTGGCACGCGAGGCTTTCGAGAACGGCCCATGGGCATCCTTGCCGCCGTCTGAGCGTGGGCGGCTCATGAACGCGCTCGCCGACGCGATCGAGGCACACCAGGAGGAATTGGCCCAGATCGAGTCCTTGGACAACGGCAAGCCGGTCAAGCTGGCCCAGTACGTGGACGTGCGTGGCACGGTCGCCCATCTGCGTTACTACGCGGGCTGGCCTTCGAAGATCGAGGGCAACGTACTGCCCGTGACCGCGCCCAACATGCTCTGCTACACGCGCCGTGAAGCGGTCGGCGTGTGCGCCCAGATCGTGCCTTGGAACTTCCCTTTGCTGATGGCTGCTTGGAAGATCTCCCCAGCACTGGCGGCCGGCTGCACGATCGTGCTCAAGCCGGCCGAGCAAACGCCCCTGAGCGCCTTGCGCCTCGGCGAGCTGGCGCTCGAGGCGGGCTTCCCGCCCGGCGTCCTCAACGTGCTCACCGGCGACGGCGAGACCGGCGCGGCGCTCGTCGACCACCCCGACGTGGACAAGATCGCCTTCACCGGCTCGACCGCCGTGGGGCGCGAGATCGGCGCCAAGGCCGGGCGTGCCTTGAAGCGCATGACCTTGGAGCTCGGCGGCAAGTCGCCCAACGTGATCCTGCCCGACGCCGACATCGAGGCGGCCGTGAAGGGCTCCTACCAAGCGATCTACTTCAACTCCGGCCAAGCCTGCAACGCCGGCTCGCGCCTGTTCGCGCCCGCCGAGCGCTTCGATGAGATCATGAGCGCGCTCGCCGAGAGCGCCAAGGCGACCCAGCTCGGCGCCGGCCTCGATCCCGCCACCCAGCTCGGGCCGCTCGTCTCAGCCGAGCAGCGCGACCGTGTGATGTCCTACATCGACGCCGGTCGCGAGCAGGGGGCGGAGCTCGTCACGGGCGGCTCGGTGGCCTTGTCGGAGAGCGGCGGCTGGTTCGTCGAACCGACCTTGTTCAGCTCCACATCCGACGACTTGAAGATCGCCCGGGAGGAGATCTTCGGTCCCGTGCTCGTCGCCTCGCCTTATGACACGCTCGAGGAAGTGGCGCGCCGTGCCAACGACACCGAGTACGGGCTCGCGGCCGGAGTGTGGACGCGCGACGTGGGCAATGCCCACCGCCTGGCCGCGCTCCTGCGCGCCGGCTCGGTGTACATAAATCATTGGGGTGGATCGGATCCCGCGGCGCCGTTCGGCGGCTTCAAGGCCTCGGGCTTGGGACGCGAGCATGGCCATGACGGGCTCGACGCCTATCTAGAGACCAAGACGGTCTGGACCTCGCTTAGCTGAGTGGGGCCTCCCAGTGCATTAGAGTCCTCGACCATGAGCGGGCAAGGTCCAAAGCCCGGGAGCCTTCAGATATCGAGTGAGCTCGTCAACGGTCTCGCCACGCTCACGCTGCGCGGCGAGCTCGACCTCGCGTCGGCCGGCCAGCTCGAGGAGAGCTTCGCGGCGATCGACGAGCAGGGGCCTTCGCGGGTCACGGTCGATCTGGGCGGACTCGCGTTCGTCGATTCGAGTGGCCTGCGCGCGCTCCTGCTCGCAGACGCGCGCGCTCGCGAGAATGGCTACGAGCTCGTGCTGCTGCCAGGCCAGGAGCCTGTGCAACGCGTGTTCGAGATGACAGGGGCGCTCGACGTGCTGCACTTCGAATTGTGATCGTCCCGCTGACCTCGTGAGCTCGATTGCGGCGAAGCGACCGCTCGGCATAAGCGGAGCGAGCAGCGAGGATGCTCGGCGTGCGTGGGTGCCCGCGCTCGCGGGCGTGCTCACGCTGGTGCTGCTCGCGGCGACGATCGAGATCGTGCTCGACGCAGCGGTCGGGCATTCGCCGCTGATCCCCAAGTCTCCTGCGATCGCCGGCTGGTTGAGCGGAATCGGTGAGCGCCTTGGCTACCGCGTATTCCTGATCGCGCTGATTGCCTATGCCGGCGCCTACGGAGGCATGCTGCTGCTGGCCCGGCGCCTCTCCTCGCGCTGGGTGATCGCGCTCACGGTTGCCTTGCAGCTGATCGTGTTCGCCGGTCCGATCCTCATATCGACCGATGTGTTCAGCTACATCGCCTATGCCCGCATGGGCGTGGTGCACGGCATCAATCCCTACCTGCACGGACCCATCTCGATCTCGGCGGACCCCGTCTACCACTATGTCGGCCCTGATTGGAAGAAGGTGGCCACCGCCTACGGTCCGCTCTACACGCTTCTGTCCTATCCGCTCGCGGTGCTCGGAGTAACCGGTGCCCTATGGGGAATGAAGCTCGAGGCATTGCTCGCCGGCGCCGGCACGCTCGCCTTGACGTGGCGTTGTGCGCGCCTACGCGGGCTCGATCCCAAGCTTGCCCTGATCGCTGTGGGCGTCAACCCACTCTGGGTCATTTATGCGATGGGGGGCGCCCACAACGACCTGATCATGACCTTGTTGATGATGGTCGCCGTAGCACTCACGCTTACCGCGGAGCGCGGATCCACCCGAGAAGGCTTTGCGGGCGCGGCCGTCGTCGGCGCGACGCTAGTGAAGGCCACCGGGGTCGTGCTGCTGCCTTTCATGTTGCTGGGCCGTCGTAAGCTGGCGCCGCTATTGGGCGCCATCGCGGCGGCCCTTGCGTGCGCGATCCTCGCCTACATCGTCTTTGGCATTCACGGCGTCAACATCGTCTCGGCGCTTAATCGTGACGCCGCGTTCGTCTCCACCGACAGCTTTCCCACCGAGATCGCCCACCTGCTCGGCAAGCCGGGCGTATTCCCCATCGACCACGACTTGCTCAAGATCGGCCTCGTCTTGATCGTGTTGCATCTGATGTGGCGCACCTGGCGCGGCTATGACTGGGTGGCAGCCTCCGGCTGGACTCTGCTGGCGATTGCGGTCACGAGCACTTGGCTACTAGCCTGGTACACACTCTGGTCCTTGCCGCTGGCGGCAGTCAGCCGCGACCGGCGCTTGCTCTTCGCCACGCTGTTCGTGCAGGCTCTGTTCATCGCCCACCAGACCGCGCCCTTGCTGGCGCCGGTGTCATGAGCGTGGCTGCGCGCCTGCCGGAGTGGGCGCAACCGCGCGACGAGGAGCGTCGCGGTCTGGGCAGTCTGCGCCTGGCGGAGACCACGATTCTGATCCTGCTAGGCGTGTTCCTGGCCGTAGCCACCATCAACGATGTGATTCAGCAGACGCATGTCAATCACCGGATCATCGCCGACGAGCTCACTTGGCGTACGGCCACCGGCCACGATTACCACGAGATCACAACCGAGCAGGACGTTAAGACCCACACCACGCGCGACACGGTGTGCGGCAACGTGCGGCCAGGCGGGCCCAAGGAACACGTGCAGGTATGCCTGGTGCTTGTTGGCTCGTCGCGCGGCGGGCTCAGAGAAGTAAGCGGCGGCTATTACCTCCCGCCTCAGACAATCGACATAAGTCGCAATCGCTACGCCTGTTTTGGTGCTCCTGCGGCGGCGGGTCTATGCGGCTTGCACTCTCCGCCCGCCGGCTCCCCGCCGGCGCCGGCCCTGACGGTCGGTCGCCCATGAGCGGCTCCTCGGCCGGCGCGGCGGCGCTCCGAGGAGGGTCTCAGCCGCAAGCGTCCCACGCCGAGCGTACGAGTGCTCTGGCGACCTGGTGGCCACTGCTCGCCCTCACCGTACTCGCGGCTGCCTTGCGGTTGAGCACGCTGGACCAACAGAGCCTCTGGTACGACGAGGCGTTCACTCCCGTGCATGTCCTACGGGCCTCTCTCGGCACGACGCTCCACAATGTCGTACACACCGAGAACACACCCCCCTTGTGGTACCTACTCGAGTGGGGCGTCTCGCGCGTGTTCGGGACAGGCGCGGTGGCGCTGCGCCTGCTCTCTGCCATTGCTGGCATCGCGACGGTGCCGGTCGCCTGGGCGGTTGGCCGCGAGTTGCAAGGTTCACCCACGCGGCGCGCGGCGATCGTCACCGCCGCCTTCGTGGCAACCTGTCCGCTGTTCGTGTGGTATTCGCAGGAGGCACGCGCCTATGGTCTGTTCGTGCTGACGGCCTCGCTGGCACTGCTGTGCTTCGTGCGCGCTCTGCGCAACCCCACGACACGGCGTCTGGCGGAGTTCGCGCTCACAGCTTCGCTTGCGCTGCTCACGCACTACTTCGCCGTGTTCTTGGTGGTTCCGATGATGTTGTGGCTCGTGTGGGGTGCCCTTTCGAGAGGGGGAGACAACGAAAAAGGCTCCAGGGGGGGAGACAACGAAAAAGGCATGACTCGCGCGCGCGCGCGAGTCAGCCCAAAAGAGATAGGTGACGACACGGACGGCGACCGCTTGTCGGGGGTAGGAACGGCAAATCCAAAAAACCTTTCCCGTGTGCTCTGTGCCGTCGCCGTCCCCGTGTTGGTCGGCGTCGCTCTGATCCCATTGATCCTTGCCCAGGGCGGCCATGGCACGCAGTGGATCGGCGAATGGGCACTCGCAAACCGCCTGGAAGCGATCCCGCAGTACTACCTCACGGGCTATACGGGCTCTTCGCTTGGCCACGGGGTCGAGTTGCTCGTGGCAGTCACGATCCTCGCCGGAGTGGTGTACGGATTGTGGTGCACGCTCACACCACGCGAGGAGCGCGGAGCTCTGATAGCGCTGAGCGTGGTCGCCTCAGGCGTGTTGTTGCCGATCGTCCTGGCGTTGCTCGGCGCCGACTATCTCGCTCCGCGCAACCTGGTTGCAGCAATGGTGCCGCTCAGCGCGCTGCTCGCGATCGTGATCGTGGCACAGCGCACCGGCCGCACCGGTCTCCTCTTGGCCGGGCTGGTAGCGCTCATGTTCTTGGCACTCACGGTCGACGTGGACCTCAGCCCACGCTTGCAACGTGGCGACTGGGCCGGTGTCGCGAAGCTGCTCGGCACGGGCCACGGCGCCCGCGTGATCACCACGGTCGAGCTGGGAGCTGCTCCGCTCGAGTACTACCTTCCGCCGCTTGCCAATCTCGCCCGCGGGAAGACAGTGGCCGTGAGTGAAGTGGACGAGACCGGCTATGCACCCTTGCGCAAGTCCGCCGCTGTGCCGCCGGCACCGGGATTTCATCTCCTTGAAAGACGTGACATTCACGGCTTGGTGGTGTACCGCTTCACATCCAGTGTCCCTGTCACGATCTCACAGCAGGTGTTGCGGGAACACGTGATAACGCTTGCCCATCCGGAGGTGCTTGTGCCCGTCTCGTCAGGAAAGACCACCTAGCCTTCTACGGCCATGTCGATGCAGATCGCCCAACCAGTCAGCGAGGCGCAGTTGGCGCTGGAGCGAGCCTGTGAGCGACTGCTCTCTCTGCAGGACGATGCGGGCTGGTGGAAGGGTGAGCTGCAGACCAATGTGACAATGGACGCCGAGGACATGCTTCTGCGCGAGTTTCTGGGCGTGCGATGCGCTGAGGAGACGGAGCGCTCGGCCGCCTGGATCCGTTCACAGCAGCGCCCCGATGGAACCTGGGCCAATTTCCATGAAGGCCCGGGAGATCTCTCGACCACAATCGAGGCTTACTGGGCCCTGCGCCTGGCGGGCGACACACCTGAGCAGGAGCATATGCTCGCGGCTGCCACCTTCGTGCGCGAACAAGGCGGGATCGAGCGTGCGCGCGTGTTCACGCACGTGTGGCTTGCCTTGTTCGGCCTGTGGTCTTGGGATCAGGTCCCAGCGCTGCCGCCGGAGATCGTCTTGCTGCCGTCTTGGGTGGCGCTCAATATCTACGACTTCGCTTGCTGGGCACGCCAGACGATCGTGGCCCTGTCGGTCGTAATGGCCCACCGTCCTTGCCAGACACTTCCCTTCGCATTGGATGAGCTTCACGGCCCCGAGCCTTGGCATCCGGCGACACCGAGGAGCGCGAAGGGGAGATGGCTCGCGCGTCTTGATCGCGTGCTGCGCCTGTACGAGCGTTACCCGCCACGGCCCTTGCGTAGTCTGGCGATGGGTAGAGCGGAGCGCTGGATCGTGCGCCGTCAGGAGGCCGACGGCTCCTGGGGCGGGATCCAGCCGCCTTGGGTGTACTCCTTGATGGCACTTCACCTGGCTGGCTATCCGCTCGATCATCCCGTAATGCGCAGGGGTATCGAGGGCATTGACAGGTTCATGATCGAGGACCATTCCTCTGCGGATATGAGCACGGACGCAGGTGGCGCAGCGAGCCGTCGTCTGGAGGCATGTCAGTCGCCCGTGTGGGACACGGCGCTTGCCGTTGTGGCGCTCAACGACGCGGGTTTGCCGGGCATCATCCTGCACTCACGCGAGCCGGCGACTGGCTGCTCGGCGAGGAGGTGAGCGTGCCCGGAGACTGGCGCGTTGTTCGGCCTGACTTGCGTCCGGGCGGGTGGGCATTTGAGTTCGCCAATGACAACTATCCCGACGTGGATGACACAGCCGAGGTCGTGTTGGCGTTGCAGCGCCTACGGCCTGCCCCACGCGCGCACGCGGAACAGGCTTTTGCACAAGCCACAGGTCCAAGGGAGATGGCGGATCTCCCAGCTCCAAATACGTCTGACAGAGGCAAGCGGGTGGAGCAAGCGATTGAACGGGCGGTTGCATGGACCAAGGGAATGCAGAGCAGCGACGGCGGTTGGGGGGCTTTCGACGCCGACAACACGAGGGCGCTTGTGCGCGAGCTGCCGTTCCTTGACTTCGGTGAGGTGATAGACGAGCCAAGCGCCGACGTGACTGCCCACGCCGTCGAGATGCTCGCCGCGCTCGGCCATGCCGAGGACCCCGAGACGGGGGATGCGGTGCGCTGGCTGCTCGAGCGCCAGGAGGCCGACGGCTCGTGGTGGGGGCGCTGGGGTGTCAACCACCTATACGGCACTGGCGCTGTCCTGCCGGCGCTAATCGCCGCCGGCGTCGCACCCTCCGAGCCATGCGTGCGGCGTGCCGTCAGATGGCTTGAAGAGCATCAGAACAAGGACGGCGGCTGGGGCGAGGACCCGCGCTCCTACGACAGCCCGCAATGGGTTGGTCGCGGGGACAGCACGGCCTCACAAACTGCTTGGGCGCTGCTCGCGCTGCACGCTGCCCGCGAGCGCTCGGGCTCGATGGAGAAAGGATTGCGCTGGCTTGTGGATAGCCAACGCGAAGACGGCAGTTGGCACGAGCCGCAGTACACAGGCACCGGGTTCCCTTCGGACTACTACATCAACTATCACCTCTACCGTCTCGTGTTCCCCGTGATGGCCCTTGGTCGCTGCCTGGCGGCCCTCGGGCGCAAGGGCATAGATTGATGCACGCGGCATCGCTTCAGCTTTCCTCGCCTGAGCTTCCCGACGCACAGTTGGTGATGGGCAGAGCGGCTGGTGAGAACTTCTCCGTCGCCTCACGTGTGCTCTCACGCCAGGATCGTCGTCATCTGTTGGCCGTGTATGGCTTCGCGCGGTTGGCCGATGAACTTGGGGACGAGCACGACGGTGACCGCCTGGCCGCCCTGGATTGGTTGGAGGACGAACTCGCCAGTGCCCAGGCGGGACGGGCCCGGCATCCGCTGCTCCGAGACTTGCAGATGACTATCGCAGAGTGCGGGCTTCCACAGGAGCCATTTCTGCGCTTGATCGGGGCCAACCGGCTCGATCAGCACGTTACGCACTATGAGACCTGGAAGCAGCTAGAGGACTATTGTGAGCTATCGGCCAACCCGGTGGGCGAGCTCGTACTGCGCGTCTTTGGCTTGGCCACGCCTGAGCGGATCGCCCTCTCAGATCGAGTGTGCACTGCCCTGCAACTGGTCGAGCACCTGCAGGATGTTGCGGAGGACGTCGCACGCGGCCGCCTGTACCTGCCGGCGGAGGACCTCGCCCGGTTCGGTTGCTCGCACGAGCAATTGAGCCGGCTGATCGAACGCTCAAGCGGGGAGGGGAATGGCAGCCGAATTCGTTCAGGCGTAGCCGCTAGAAGCGATGATCTCAGACTCTGTCGCGAGCAACTGTGCGAGACCGTCTCCTTCGAGGTTGCGCGTGCACGTGAGCTTCTGGGTGCTGGAATCCCGCTCATCTCAGGGATCCCTGGGCGCCCCAAGCTCGCCGTCGGGGCGTTTCTAGCGGGTGGGTGCGCGGCGCTGGAGGCGATTGAGCAAGCCCACTGCGATGTGTTTGGTGGGGTAAGGCGCGCAAGTCGGCCGCGGCGTGCTTGGGCGCTCGTGCGCCTACTTGCTGAGAGCCGGTGATGAGTGGCTGAGAAGGAGCTCAGTGAGGGCCCCCGGGATATGTTGGATATGAGTCCCGAGGATGCCTATGCGCACTGTGAGGCACTCACGCGCAAAGCGGCCGCCAACTTCTACTACGGGATCCGGCTACTTCCCCGTGACAAGCGTCACGCGACCTGTGCTGTGTACGCGTTCGCGCGGCGCATCGACGACATAGGCGACGGAAGCTTTGGTCAGCGCGAGAAGCTCGACCTGCTCGATGTCGCCCAAAGCGCGCTTGCCGAGCTCTCGACGACCAGCGGGGATCCTGTGATCGTGGCGCTTGCTGACGCCCACGCTCGCTTCTCGCTGCCATTGGATGCCTTGGAGGACTTGATCGCAGGTGTGCGCATGGACGTGCTCCACACAAGCTACGAGAGCTTCGACGATCTGCTCGGGTACTGCCGGCGTGTGGCTGGCACGGTAGGCCGACTTTGCCTCGCGATTTTCGGTGCAAGCGAACCAGAGAGGGCACGTTCGCTTGCAGACGACTTGGGTGTGGCGATGCAGCTCACCAACATCTTGCGCGACCTGCGCGAGGACGCGGGCAACGGGCGCATATATCTGCCGCGCGAGGATCTCCTCCGCTACAAGCTCAGCATCGATGGACGTTTCGAGGGAGAGGAGGGACAGCTGGACGCGCTTGTGCGCTTTGAGGTGCGTCGCGCAGGTGAATGGTTCGATCACGGGCTCGAGCTTGTGCCACTTCTAGATAAGCGCAGCGGCGCATGCGTGCTCGCGATGACCAACATCTACAGTCGTCTGCTTAGGCGAATTGAGACTGATCCGCAGCGAACGAGCCGCGAACGAGTGTCCTTGCCGATCTTGGAGAAGCTTTGGGTGGCCGCCCAAAGCGTCCTCAAGGCGACTCGCGGTTGAACGTTCGCCGGAGTTCGCGGGGGCTACGTGTGATCGTGCTCGGCGGCGGGCTCGCAGGGATCACGGCGGCGCTCGATTGCGCCGGTGCCGGAGCCCAGGTAACGCTGCTTGAGGTGAGACCCCGCTTGGGGGGAGCTGCCTACTCCTTCGAGCGCGATGGCCTTTGGCTCGATAACGGCCAGCATGTGTTCCTGCGCTGCTGCACCGCCTACAGGAAGTTGCTCGCGCGGTTGGGCAGCGAGCCACGCGTGTCGATCCAACCGCGTCTTGAAATCCCTGTGCTTTCCCCGGGGCGTAAGCCTGTTGTGTTGCGGCGCAACAGGCTGCCCGCGCCTTTGCATCTGGCTGGTGCTCTGGCGCGCTATTCGCACCTCTCACTCGCCCAGAGGCTGAGAGCGGCGCGGGCGGCATTCATGCTTGGGAGATTGGACGTGGGCGAGGCTTTGGAGCAAGAGCGTCTGCACAACACCACGCTCGGGGAATGGTTGGCCGAGCACGGCCAGACTCCGGCCAGCGTGGGTGCCCTATGGGACTTGATCGCGCTACCCACACTGAATCTGCCCGCTTCGCAGGGTTCGCTTGCCTTGGGCGCATTTGTGTTGCAGACGGGCTTGCTTGCCCACAACAACGCGGGTGACATCGGCTTTCACATGCGACCTTTGAGCGAGACCATCGGCGAGCCGGCCGAGCGCGTGCTTGGCGAGGCGGGTGTTGATGTGAGGCTGGGAGTGAGAGCCGAAGGAGTTGAGTCGATGGTTAAGTCGGTAGTTCCCGGTGCGGGTGTCGTACCCCTACGTGCGCCTGCGCCTGCGCGTGCGCGTAGGGGTGGCCCGACAGAGGGCTTGACGGTATGGGCCAACGGCGTCGAGTTCGAAGGTGATGCGGTGATCTGCGCGGTGCCGCACGAACGCGCCGGCCCTCTGCTCGGCCCGCTCTTGGGTGCTGAGGCGGAGAGTTGGTCTGGTCTGGGCGCCACGCCGATCGTTAACGTGCACATCGTGTACGACCGGCGTGTATGCGAGATGGGGTTCGCCGCAGGCGTGGGGACGCCAGTGCAGTACTTGTTCGATCGCAGCGCCGCGGCAGGACTGTCGGAAGGGCAATATCTAGCGGTGTCTTTGTCTGGGGCTGCGGAGGAGATGAAGCTCTCCTCGGAGCAGCTGGGCGCGCGCTACGTGGAGGCGATGAGAGGGCTACTTCCGCCTACGCGCGAGGCGCAGGTGCACAGTGTGCACGTGAGCCGCGAGCACGCTGCCACCTTCGCCGCGCGACCGGGCACGCAGGCGTTGCGGCCAAGTGCTCGCACGAATGTGCCCGGGCTCGTGCTGGCTGGCGCGTGGACCGACACGGGCTGGCCAGCCACCTTGGAGGGCGCCGTATTGAGTGGGCACGCGGCGGCACGTGTGGCGTTGGCGTCATGAGGAGCCTGAATCTAGGCGTGCGCTTCATTCGCGCGGACGAGGACTCTAGGTTGACTAGACCTCGCCTGGCTCCCACGGCGACGAGGTGGACAAGGTCGGCATGAGCGAAGTACTCGTTACGGCTCCCTTGCGCCTGGAGGCACTCGCGATACGGGCGGGAGCGCGGCGCTTGCGCATTCACAAGACAGGCATGGGGCGAGCGCGCTCGCAGGCGGCGGTTGCGTCTTTGCACAGCGATCCGGCTACAGCGCTAGTCGTAATGGGGGTGTGCGGCGGTCTGGACGATGGTTGTGAGCCCGGGGACGTTGTGATCGCCGACGAGCTCCTGGACGGCGAGCAGTCGCCCGGCGAGCGCGTGGCGTGCCCTTCGGCGCGGTCGTTGGCGGAGGCATTGGAACAGCGTGGCGTCGCGGTGCGACGTGGTGGGGTGGTCTCGGTTGCGCGCATCGCTCACGGCGAGAGGCGTGTGGAGTTGCGGGAACGCGGGGCGATAGTCGTCGACATGGAGTCCGCTTGGCTGGCCGAGGGTGCGCGGGGCCGGCCGTTCGCGGTGATCAGAGTGGTGGCTGACACGCCTTCGCGCGAGGTGACGCGACCGTTGCTTACGCTTGCCGGTGCGGCTCGAGCGGCGCTATCGTTGCGGCGGGTTGCGGCGGTCTTTGAAGGACTCGTGCGCGAGCACGGTGCGGAGAGCCTTCTCGGTGGCTGATTAGATGCGGCTTGACCAGGACTATCCTTTCTAGGACACCGGCCGAAAGCAAGCGAGGTGATCAGATGGCGGTACCGGTCAGGCAGGGCGCGCGAATGGGGTGGTACTTGATGCGCCAGCGCTTGGCGCGGCGCAAGATGTTCCCGCTGATAGTGGAGTTGGAGCCGCTGTTTCAGTGCAACCTGGCTTGCGCAGGTTGCGGCAAGATCCAGCATCCCGAGCACGTCTTGCGCCGACGCATGTCGGTCGAGCAGGCGGTGGGGGCGATCGAGGAGAGCGGCGCTCCGATGGTCTCTATCGCTGGCGGTGAGCCTTTGATCCATCCCGAGATCCACCTGATTGCGGCGGAGCTTCTTAGGCGCAAGCGCTTCGTATACCTGTGCACGAATGCGATCCTGCTAGAGCGCAAACTCCCTGACTTCCAGCCGAGCCCGTACTTCGCGTGGGCGATCCATATGGACGGTCTGCGTGAGCGCCACGACGCCTCGGTGGAACGCGAGGGGGTATTCGACAAGGCTGTGGCAGCGATCAAGGCCGCCAAGGCGGCGGGTTTTCGCGTGACGACGAACACCACTTTCTTTACCCACGACTCACCCAAGACCGTGCGCGACGTGCTCGATTTCCTCAACGACGACCTCGAAGTTGACGAAATGATGATCTCGCCGGCCTACGCTTATGAGAAGGCGCCCGACCAAGAGCACTTCTTGGGCGTCCGTCAGACGCGCGAGCTGTTCGGTGAGGCTTTTGGCGAAGGGCGCCGTAAGCGCTGGCGATTGAACCACAGTCCATTGTTTCTGGACTTCCTCGAAGGCAAGGCGGAATTCGATTGCACTGCCTGGGGCATCCCGAGCTATTCGCTGTTCGGCTGGCAGCGGCCTTGCTACTTGATGTCTGACGGTTATGCAGCGACCTACAAGGAGCTGATCGAGACCACCGACTGGAGTCAGTACGGTCGCGGTAAAGACCCGCGCTGTGAGAACTGCATGGCTCACTGCGGCTATGAGCCAACGGCAGTGCTGCAGACCACCCGTTCGCTGCGCCAGTCGGTGCGCGCGATGATCAGTTGAGCGGAGGGGCCGCGTCCACCGTGTCCTGCTCGACTCCTCCACGTCGGATGTCCTGCCAGGTCATGCCCTCGCGCAAGAGCGCCGGGATGCCGAGCGCCAGCGCGGTCAGCAACTCGATCGCCTGCAAGATGATCCCGTAGGCCAGAGCCGGTCCGGCCCCGATGCCATAGGCGGCGAGCACAACCAGGCAGGCCGCCTGGAACACGCCCACGTTCGAAGGCGTCGCCGGCACGACCGCGGTGACGTTGACCGCCAAGAGGATGGCGGCCGCCGTGACAAGGGTCGCTTCAGGCTCGAGCCCAAGCGCGAGCACCACCATGTAGCAGGAGCCCCATTGCAAGGCCCAGGCGACTAGCTGAAAGCAGATCGCCGGCACTCCATAGCGGGGCGTGGCGAACACCACCAGCCCGCGCCGCGCTGAGCGCAAGAGCGCGGCAAACGCGATCGCGCCTGCACGGAGACGGAGGCTGGGTGAGCGCTGGGCGAGACGCAAGAGGAGGGGCGCACCGAAAACGAAGGCGGCCACGAATACCGGCACGACGAGAACCGCCTCCAAAGATGAGGCGTGTCCGTGGAGCAATGGCACACTCGTGAAGGTGATCGCGGCGAGGATCCCCAAGGCAAGAAGATTGATGAGCGTTTGGGAGAACACGGTGCCCGCAACGACGGGAAAAGTGATCGTCGCCCGCCCTGGAAGGCGGCGCGAGAGCACAAGCACGCGCGTGGGCTCGCCGATCCTGCCAGGGAGTACTGCGGATGCCAGCACGCCGATCATCGTCGCGCGCACTACGGGTCCTGGTCGGATATTGGCTTGCGGTAGAGCAGCCCTCAGCACGGCCCTCCAGGAGGCCGCACGGGCCAGCAGCGAGAGCATCATCAGGGCGAATGCGGCGATAACCCATCCGGGGCTTGCCGAGACCAGTGCATGAGCGACATGAGGAAGGTTCAAGCGGCTGAGCGCGAAGGCAAGCAGTCCCGCAAACAGGAGAGCCGCGACGACTACGCTGGCACGTCGGACGATGCGGCGTCTCTTTGGCGGGGTCCCCATTGGAAGGGTATCTATCAGAGCCCCTTGCTCTCGTGGCCGTCCGAAGGGTGGGTGACGACGCTCGCGGATACCGGCTATCGCTCCTCTGCATCTATTGCTGTGATCAGACGCCACGTGCCTCTGAATAGTGCTTGCGCTAAGAGGGACCTTGATCGTACTCAGTTTGTGAGTACGTAGTTTCCGCACAATAAGTGATCCGGGAGGCGATCATATCCGCACCAGAAACATTCGGTTACGCGATCCTGAATGTTTCGCGAACGGCCAGGGTAACATCGAAAAGTGGACCTTTAGCGTAGCCAACAACGAGTGCTTCGTGACTCGTATCGATATATCGGCTGATTAGGACCATTCGCATTAATCACCCGATTCCGCTAGATAAATGTTGTATGTGAGATTGGGGATCAGAGTAATGACACAAGATCAGGATATTGCGATCGCACTGTCGCCGGCACAAGTCAAACAGGTGATTCGTTCAGCCAGTTACGCAAGTAACGGCACGGTCTCAAATCTACTGGTGGCCGCGCTCGACGACGGCCAGTCCAGGCAAAATGGCCAAAGCTCCCTGCGTGACGCAACCCAACTCGCGCTGACCAGCGCGCTGGACGATCCACAGCTGTCGCACTCACTGCTGCGCGGGCTCGCGATTCTCTCCTGCTTTGGTCCAGAAAGACCGTGGCGAGCGATCATCGATCTAGCCAAAGAGCTCGATATGACGCCGTCCACGACCCATCGCTATGTAAAGACACTCCGCGCAGTGGGCCTGCTCGAGCAAGACCCGAACACGCGCGAATATCGCCCGGTTGCCATCTGAGGCGTCGGAGCCTGCTTGCTCAGCGTCCCTCGTAGGTCGCGTGTCCCGGGCCTCTGTCCAGAAATGAGCGCACGGCGCCCTTCAAGTCCTCAGTGGCGAACAGGTCGCCCGCCAGGCGCGGAACATGCTCATCGGCCCCCCGGGCGCCCCCTTGGTCAAGGCAAGCCCGCACGATCGCCTTGGTTGCGGCGTGGGCGCGTGTGGGCCCTTCGGCGAGCTTGCGGGCGAACCGGCGAGCGGCCTCGTCGAATCCCTCGTCGGGCAGCACGCGATTGACGACGTTCCAGCGCTCAAGCGTGGCGGCGTCGTACAGCTCACCGGTCATCACTAGCTCGCGCGCCCTGGCTGGCCCGGCGCGCTCGGCCAGGCGTTGTGTGCCACCCATGGCGGGTGTGAGCCCAACAACCGTCTCTACGAGCCCGAAGCGAGCGGATTCGGCGGCAAGCAGCAGGTCGCACCCGAGTGAAAGCTCGAAAGCGGCGGTTAGGCACAAGGCGTGGGCGGCGAATACGGTCGGCAAAGGGAGCGCCTCGACGCGGTGCACCAGATCGAGCAAGCGCACCCACATCTCGGCCGCCTGCTCTGGGGAGAGCCCGTCGAAGACGTGTACGTCCACGCCACCGCTAACGGCCCGGCCATCGGCTCTGATTAGCAGACCCCGGGGCGGTTCCGCAACCAATCTGTCGACGGACTCGGAGAGCTCGCCCATCAAGTCCTGGTCGAACAGGTTCAAAGGGGGGCTGTCGATACTCAGTACGGCCAGCGGGCCGTCCTGCTCGAGACGTATCAGGCTCATGGCCGTGACTCCATGCGGCGAGAGCCTACACTGAGATGGCGCGAATGAGGGCCATAGTCGAGTGTCTCTGACTCGTCGCGGCGATCGAATAGAGCCAAATAGCGCCGGTAGCCGCGGTTGTTCGCTTACTCGGCGCTGACACCGCTATGTGCGATGACTGCCGTCGCCAACTATCGGGACAATGATTCGATAGGGGACGTCACTTGGAGTATTGTCCGCAGCCGGGATAAGTCCGTCAGCTGGAAGAGACGGGGGTGGGTGACGTCGAAATTTGAAACGCGCGTTGTTACGGGGCTGGTGGGTGTTTCGCGATCAGGCCTGGACGAGCGAGCCATACTGAAAGCCATGGCCGGAGCATTCCGCTGATGCTGCAGCTAAACGATGTCGTCAAGCACTATCGCGTCGGCGATGGGGAGGTCGTTAGGGCCGTCGACGGCCTGTGCTTGTCAGTACAGGCAGGCGAGCTTGTTGCTCTATACGGTCCTAGCGGCTCTGGCAAGACTACCCTTCTGATGCTGATTGCCGGCCTGTTGATTCCCGATAGCGGGAGCGTGATGGTCGATGGACGCGAGGTCTCCGCGCTGTCCGAGCGTGATCGGGCGCGCTACAGGCGCTCAGAGCTAGGGTTCATTCGCCAGTCGCTCGACTTGATCCCCGGCGTGCGGGCGGACGACAACGCGGCACTTAAGCTGTTTGCGAGCACCGGGCGGCGCGAGGCACAGCGCCAGGTTGAGCCGTTGCTCGACCGGCTTGGACTCAACGGGCGGGCTCAACAACGCTCCGAGCAACTCTCGATGGGAGAGCGCCAACGCGTGATGATCGCGCGGGCTCTCTCGACGGATCCGCGCCTTGTACTTGCCGATGAGCCGACTGGGAGCCTCGATACCGATCGCGGCAGAGAAGTACTTACGCTGCTCTCTGAGGTTTGTCACGAGCGGGAGGTTGCAGTTCTACTCGTAACCCATGATCCTCGCGCGGCCGCATTTGCCGACCAAGTGCACGCTCTGCGCGACGGGCAGCTCGTTGAGTACAAACCGGACCGCGACCTCGCACCTTTTCATGTGGAATGACTGGATCGGGCGCCATTGTTCGCTCGCGCCTGACACCACATGAGACCATCAACCATCTTCTACCTCTATCGGGTGCGCCTACGGGCACGGTTCGTCCAAGAGCTACTCGCAGTAACAGGGATCGCAGTGGGGGTGGCGCTTCTGTTCGCCTCGCAGGTCGCCAACACGAGTCTCGCAGGCTCCGTGGCGCATCTCACCGATGGGCTGATCGGAAAGTCGCGGTTGCAGTTGGCGGCGCGGGATCCACATGGGTTCAGTCAACGTTTACTAACCGACGTACAGTTGCTCCCCGGTGTTCTAACAGCCGCTCCGGTGCTCCAGCGCAGTGTGAACGTGATTGGGCCCAAGGGCTCGGAGTCCGTCAATTTGATCGGGGTGGACGCACGTTTTATTAGCCTTGAAGGAGAGATGCTCGCGCATGTGAGTACGGCACAGCTATCAAGGCAGCAGGGCTTGGCTCTACCTGCATCGGTGGCACATAAAATCGGCGCGCGCACTTTGCAACCTCTGCTTTTCCAAGTAGGCGCTCGAAGCACGCGCACACTTGCTCTCGCCATCCTCCAGGCCGGCGACATCGGACAACTCGTCGAAAGTCCAGTCGCAATAGCGCCACTGGGTCTAGCCCAAGATCTATCCGGGATGCCGGGCCGGATTAGTCGCGTACTCGTCGAGCCGCGCCCCGGTGATGATCGTCTAGTGGAGCGCGAGTTGCAGCGACTCGCAAAAGGACAGCTAAATGTTCGTCCGGCAAACTTCGAGGCGACTGTATTCGCCCAGGCTGAGGGTCCGACCACCCAATCGACTGAGCTCTTTTCGGCGATTAGTGCTTTGGTTGGCTTCCTGTTCGCCTTCAACGCGATGTTGCTCACCGTCCCGCAAAGGCGTAACTTGATCAGTGACCTGCGGCTCGACGGCTACCCGCCTTCGGA
This sequence comes from uncultured Solirubrobacterales bacterium, assembly GCA_963746645.1. Classification (GTDB taxonomy): domain Bacteria; phylum Actinomycetota; class Thermoleophilia; order Solirubrobacterales; family Solirubrobacteraceae; genus Palsa-744. The sequence continues at coordinate 477,419 of CAVVBQ010000005.1, read as the reverse complement.
GATCATCGAGGTGATGCTCTTTGATGCACTCGTGCTCGGACTGGTCGGATCTGTGCTCGGCTTGCTTCTGGGAGACCTTCTCTCGCATGGCTTGTTGGAAACTAACCCTGGCTACTTGTCGTTTGCTTTTCCGGTTGGATCGTTGCGAATTGTGAGTTGGCAAAGCATCGCACTGGCGACGGCGGGTGGACTACTCGCGGCGATCGTCGGCGTCACGGTTCCGCTTCGGCATGAGATCTTCGCGCATCAGACTCCCGCTTCAAAGAGGTCGATAGGGTCACAGACTGCGAAAGTGGTGGTGCTTTTGCTGGGCGGGGTTGTGGGACTGGCGATTACCAGTGTCATTTTGCTGGTCGGTATCACCAGCATTCCTATGGCGGTGGCGGCATTTGTCAGTCTCGTGCTCGCACTGTTGCTGATACTGCCCGTGGCCTTCAGTGGGCTGGTTGCGCTGTTCGACATGATCCAGCGTCCGGTGATGGGGGTCTCTCCGCGGATTGCAGTGATCGAGTTGCAGTCGAGCTCAACCCGCGCTCGGTCGCTCGCAATCGCTGCGACCGGAGCGATTGCAGTATTTGGTAGCGTCTCAATTGAGGGGGCACGCCAGAACCTACAAAGCGGGCTCGACCGCGTATCTAGAGAAATGACTCAGGTCGCGGATATATGGGTGTCGCCGACCGGTAAGTCGAACACGATTGCAACGACTCCGTTCGAAAATCGCTTCGAAAGAATGCTCGCAGGTTTGCCCGGTGTATCGCAGGTCAGTGTTTACCGTGGAGGCTTCCTTGATATCGGTGACCATCGCACGCTTGTGATTGCTCCGCCACGCAATGGTGAACATCCAATCTCCCCTAATCAGATCGTGAGCGGCGATCTGGAACACGCGACGCAGCTTCTTCGAGGCAGCGGATGGGTTGCGCTGTCACAGGCGATTGTGAGCGAGTATCACTTGCGTATAGGTCAATCATTCGTTCTGCCTTCGCCACAGCCCACCCGCTTTAGGCTGGCAGCAATCACTACTAACTTCGGGTGGCCTCCTGGCGTCGTGATCCTCAACGCTGAGGACTATGCGCGCGCATGGGCCAGTGGTGATCCGAGCGCCTACGAGGTGAGTGTGGGGCCAGGCGTCTCAGCGGCTAGTGTCCAGCGAGAGATACGCGATGCGATCGGAAAAGGCTCACCTTTTATGGTGCAAAGCGCTTACCAGCGCGAACAGGTTTATCGCTCTACTCAGCGACAGGGTCTCTCGCGGCTTAGCGACATAGCGGCACTTGTGTTGATCGCTGCTTCGCTCGCAATGGCCGCTGCAATGGGGGCCATGATCTGGCAACGTCGCCCCCGGCTTGCCGGAATGAAGGTTGACGGATTCGACCAGGGGGAGTTGTGGCGTGCGCTCTTGTGTGAGAGTGCGTTGCTGCTCGGAGCAGGATGCTCTATCGGTGCAGTGTTCGGCCTATATGGCCAGCTCTTGTTGAGCCACGCGTTGGTGAGTGTCACGGGCTTTCCCGTGGTCTTCGCGGTAGGGGTCCCTATCGCGGTTGGGATATTCGCAATTGTGACAGCGATCGCGGTCGCGATTGCTGCACTGCCCGGCTACCTCGCGACACAGGTGAAACCCGCCCTCCAAGACTGAACGACCGTTCCGCCTCCCTCTGAGCAAGTCAATGCAGGAGGTAGCTAGCTATGCGGGCCGTATTTCCTTGGGACAGACTAATGCGCTTGTGGCGGCCGTCGTTCGCGAGCTTGGATGGGGCCTGAAGGCTGTCTCAAGAGAGGTCGATCTTTGGCGCAATCAGGCAGCCACGATACCCGACTACACAATTCGGGAGGATGCGCTGGGCTCACTGGATTGCAAGCGGGGAAACACCGATGGCGCCGCGCTCTTCTGGATTCTCCCGAACTTACGTCGGCCGCAACTTTTGCGGTTGCTCGTGACATACGAGATTATGTGCGACTTCCTCGACAGTGTGAGCGAGCGAGGAGCGGGGGCGGGACTGAAGAATGGACGACAATTGCATTTGGCCTTCCACGAGGCGCTTGATCCGAGCACTCCGATATCCGACTATTACCTTCACCATCCGTGGCGGGATGACGGTGGCTATCTGCGGTTGCTCGTGGAATTATGTCGCGCCGCTTGCGTGTTACTCCCTTCCTACCTAGCGGTTCGACCGACGCTGATACGCGCAGCGACTCTCGCTCAAGTACAAGGGCTCAATCATGAGCTGGATCCTCATTTGCGAGACCTCACTTTGCGTGAGTGGAGCGCTCAAGAATTCGCGGACCGCTTAGATCTTGCGTGGTATGAGCTATCGGGGGCGGCCAGCACTTGGATCTCAGTACTGGCTTTGCTTGCCCTCGCTTCGGAGGTGGGGCGCCGACCCGAGGAAGCCGTTGAAACCTACGCTGCGTATTTCTGGGTGTGCCTTGCGGCCACCGTGCTCGATAGTTACGTAGATGAGGCCGAGGACACCGCCAATGGTGATCACTCTTATTTTGGGCACTATCCTTCGAAAGAGGTTGGTATAGGACGGGCGCACGAGATAGTCAAGCGTGCATCTCATGAAGCGCGGCGTTTGCGCAATGGGCACCGGCACACGGTGATCGTCTCTTGCATGATTGCCCTATACCTCTCAAAGGACAGTGCTCTGACGCCAGATCTTGAGCCCACTAGCAGACTGTTGCTGCGCTCGGGGGGATCGCTGGCCGCCTTGCTGGGGCCGGTATTGCGTGCGTGGCGGGTGGCCTACTCGCTGAAGGAAGCCTAAGCGCGGGGCTTTGCCTCCGGAAAGCGTTGGAGCCCGTCTTCGGGGATTGGCTCCCACGAAGCTGCATAGGCGAGATATGAGCGCCAAGTAGGCCGAATGCCGGGGTCACCATCAAAGGCGCCCAAACGCACGCTCATCTGTGCCGGATGCTCGGGGCTGCGGCTGAACAGATGCGACCCACAATTGGCGCAGAAGCACTTCTCGTGGCCGCCGTCGGGGTGTCGCCAACTCTTTAGAAGATCTACTCCCTGTAGCAGTCGCAATGTGCCTCCGTCGATCCGGGCATGGGGTGAGGCTGCGGTGCCGGTTCGGCGTTGGCAGCGAGTGCAGTGACAGTAACCGGCGTCTAAGGCCGGTTCTGTGAGCGCGAATCGGATGCCTCCACATAGGCATCCTCCGGTCAACGGGGGAGCGGTCATCGCGATAGTGTCGCATCCATGAGGGTGCCTGAGGATGGTTGGGCATCTCCTCAGCCCTGGGCGCAGGACGGGGATGGTTGGTGCCGTCCTGCATGCCTGGGCGCGGCGAAGATGATCGCGGATGACTCGTTACTTGGAGCGGCTTTGAAAGATTTTTCGTCGGCGAAAGAGCCATCTTAAATGAAAAAACCCTGCATTTGCAGGGTTTTCTCGAAGCGGCTGAAGGGATTCGAACCCTCGACCTTCTGCATGGCAAGCAGACGCTCTAGCCAGCTGAGCTACAGCCGCGCGGCGGCTAACTATAGACGAGCGTTCAGCGTGGGGGAGCATTGAGCGAGGACCGGGTTCGCCGGTCATGGATGCGATCCAGGCTGGTCACGGTAGTCGAAGGGTTCCACGCGTGACCACCATGCTCAGACTGGATATCTGAGCTCGCTGGCGCTGTGCATTACCGATGTCGCCGGGATCAGCTCACTGGTGACTAGACCTCGCTCTCGGGTGAGCTCATCGATGAGCGGAAAGAGGGCGGCTATGCGCTTGGGTGTGTCGATGGTCTCGGTAACCACTGGGACGTGACGGCGGATCGAGAGGAGGCGATCTCCGTGGGGTTGGTGGTCTCCGTGGAAGCCCCATATCCCGCGCAGCGATGTGGCGCCTGCCGCGTTTGCCATACGCAGGCGTCTCACGAGCTCGAGGTAGACCGGATTGTTTTGGTGGCGCGCCACCTCGGAGATGATGATTGTGAGCTTCTGTCGGAGGTCATCGGGATGGCTGAGTGCCGGGTGGTCCTTTGGGTGCTCTAGGAGCAGGCCGTCGCGCTTGCACACCCGTACACGCTCAAGCGTAAACAGGGGCTCTTTGAGGATCGGCCGCACGCGCTCGAGTGTCCGCTCGATCTGGGGTGCGCCACCGACGGCCATCACCATCAGCGGGACATTTGTATTGCGAGCGAAGAAGCGCGCCCGCTGCCGTTGACCGTGGACTGTGCCGTCGACGCCGAGCAGCACGGTTGCGCCCGCCACACCACATTCGTGGAGCATTTGGCATACGGCGACGAAGCTGGGGGAGCCGTTCGCTCGCTCGTGGCGTCCCAGGTAGATTGTGAGCTTCACGGCCTCCTCGGGGCCTTGCTCGAGCTCTGACATCTCACTGCTGCATAGGCGAGCACGCTCGAGCGCAATCAGCCCTTCATAGTCGATTGCGCCCACCTCCTTCGTTAGCGCTTCGATTCGCTCGCGAGCATCCACCGCTACCGACACGAGTGGCAGGTCTTCGGAGAGCGTCAGCAGCCGGTCGCTACGCCGCCGATGCTTGGCGCCGAACCCTTGTACGCCACGCAGCAGGATGCTCCCGCGCACCTCATGGCGAGCGTAGATTTCGAGCAGCTCCTCTGCGAGCAAGTGTCCCTGTACTCGACTGCGCTCACCGAAATAAGTGGTGAGCTTCAGTCCGTCGTCGATCACAGCGCTCCTCCGACCCAGCGACCGAGCACAGCTGCTCCTAGCCCCACGATCACGCTCACGATTACGTTGAGCGCACCTCTGACCAGTTGATCGTCCTCGCCGAGGCGGTGAGTCTCGAGCATCCACGTGGAGAAGGTGGTGTAGGACCCGATCGTCGCCGTGCCCGCTAGCAGCAGTGCTTCGCCAGACAGGGCCAGTCCGGTCAGCAACCCGAGGACGAGTGCGCCGCTTATGTTTACCGCGAGCGTTCCCAACGGGAAGCTCGAGGAGTTGCGCGAGGAGACCGCTCCGTCGAGCAGAAAACGCGCGATCGAACCCAGACTTCCAAGGATCGCCACGCCAACCCATGCCTCTGGGCTCATGCGGCCTCTCTTCTCCCCAGTCCGTCGGCACCTACTGATGTAGTCATGCGATTGTCCTCACGCGGCGCACGGCGGCGGAGGAGGCAAAGATGGCGAAATAGCCGCCGAGCACGCTTGCCAGAAGGTAGCCCGCAGCTAGGGCATAACGGTGCTGGTCTGCCATATGAAGCAGCTCTATCTGCACGGTTGAAAACGTTGTGAGTGCGCCGCACAGTCCGGTGCCGAGTAGCGGGCGACGCAGCGTTGAAACTGGCAGACGCTCCTGTAGTCGGGTCACGAAATACCCGAGCATCACGGCGCCGGCGATATTCACAGCGAATGTCGCCCATGGCCAGCTTCCTGCCTGTGTAGGGAAGGCCTGGGCGATCCCGATTCGTGCGAGCGCCCCGAGTGCCCCGCCAAATGCGATCGCCAACAACTCAGAACGGTCGATGCGGGGATCTGAGGCGCTCTTACTCGGGTGCTCTTGTGTGGCTATGGGTGCGTCCTTCTAATGGGGCGTGGGTGGATGGACGCACCTTAAGGCTCCGCCCAGATAGCCCGGCGCGCTTGATTTGTGCCAGGCGCCCAGCGGATGAGAGATCGCATGAGTCGAGAGGCGGGAGCAGGCTTGACGGCGAGGACTATCAAGCTCTAGTGGCGACCGTATTGGTGCTGGGCAGGTAGCGCGCCCCGTCCCCTCGCAGCAGCAACCCTCGTAGCTCGAGTTCGGTAAGAGCCAGGGCGAGATCCCCGGGCTTCGCATCACGCGTTGTCAGCTTTGCCAACGTATCCTGCCCGCGGCTAACTTGCTCGAGCACCCTCGCAAGTCGTGGCCCGAGCGCCTGCGACTTGTGCACCTGGACGTCCACAGGGCGCGCGTCCGCACCGTAGAGCACGTCGAGCGCGTCTTGTATGCCACGCACCAACTTCCCGCCATTCATCAGCAGAGCATTTGTCCCCTTCGACGCGGGCGAGCTTACGCGTCCGGGCACAGCCGCTACGTCCCTCCCGCGTGCCGAAGTAACCCGCGCACAGGCAAGTTCTCTTGGATGCTCCCCGGCCTCGACTACGATCGTGAGCTGGGCCAACAAGGCCAGTGTGCGAACGCTCCCGGGCCGCCACCACGCTCGAATGCGCTGGTCCGGAGAGGGTTGCAGCTCTGATATCGCGCAGCCATTGCCTACAACGCGGCGATGAAGCGGCGTGCACCAAACTGGCGAGCAGCGCGTCAGGTTGCCGGCGATCACGCTGAGTGGCTTGGAGTGTGCTTCGAGCACACCGGCCTGTACTGCACTTGGGATCCCTTCGCCAAAGCCGCTTGCGACGGTCACCCCAGATGCAGCAAGCCCACAGGCGAGTCCTCGGGCAACCTCCATCCCGTAGTCGGTGGGTCGGCGAGTGCCCACGATCGCCACTACCTTCACATTGAGCATGTCCGTCAGCCGCTCCATCCCACCTTGCAGGTACAGCGTGTGTGGGGCAAGCGGGTCACCGCGCAGGATCGAGGGATACACGGGATGGTGCTTACAGAGGCTCTCCACGCTCTTATCGGTTGGCATCGGCACGGGCTCCCACGCCTCGTATGCCTCATGCAGATCCGCTCGCCGTCGCCCGCCGATAGCCTCAATCAGGTCGCGATCGGACAGTTCCAACAGACTCCAGAAGCGATCGAGGTCACGTGCTCTGAAGTCGAGGCGCACGCCGAGCTTAGCCAGCAGCCAAGTGCGGCGCGCACACTGTGGGCAGACGCTCTTCACGCGGCCCTACGGCCACTGAGGCCGGCCTCCGGTCGCCACGACAATGCACGCGCTAGATCATCTGCTTGCACTCTCTGGCGGCCCTCCAGGTCGGCGATTGTGCGTGCCACACGCAGGGCACGGTGCTGGCCTCGCGCGCTCAGCAATCCGCGCTCGTGAAAGCCAGCCAGGATCCCTTGGCCGCGCTCGTCCAGTCTGATTTGCTTTCGCAGCATCTGCGCGTCCATCTGCGCGTTCACGAGTAGCCCCGCCTCGCTTAGGCGAGCCGCTTGGCGTTCTCGCGCGTCGATCACCCTCTCTCGGGCGCGCTCAGAGCTGATCGAAGGGTCCAGCGTGAGATGGTCGGTCCTTGTGCGCTCCATTGCCACGAGCAGGTCGACGCGGTCGAGTAGGGGCCCGCTCAATCGGCGTCGGTGACGTGCCAGGTCAGATTCGCTGCACTTACAGCGCTCTTGCTCGCCCGCATATCCACATGGACAAGGGTTGGTGGCCGCCATCAGCATGAAGCGTGCTGGATACACGGCCGAGTGACGTGCTCTCACGATTGCGACGCGCCCGTCCTCGAGTGGTTGGCGCAAAGCCTCCAGTGTGGGACGTGCGAACTCAGATAGCTCATCCAAAAACAGGACGCCGTTATGGGCCAGCACGACCTCCCCAACCCAGCCGCGCCGCGCGCCACCGACTAGCCCGGCGGTTGTGATCGTGTGATGGGGTGCTCGGAACGGTCGCTCAGACAGCAGCTCAGCGCCGGCAAGCCTGCCCGTGATGCTATGGATGCGCATCACTTCGATCGCCTCTGAGCGCTCCAAGGGCGGCAAGATCGACGGCAAACGCTGCGCGAGCATTGTCTTGCCGGTCCCGGGTGAGCCACTCAACAAGCTGTTATGCCCACCCGCAGCGGCGATTGTCAGCGCTTCGATGGCCTCCGGTCGGCCACGCACGTCGCTGAGGTCTGGGCCTACTCGCCGCGCATCGGAGTTGGGCGTGCGATCAAGTTTTGGCAGCGGATCGGGAGTGCCGCCGCCAAGTACACGCGCGGCCCCTGAAAGTCGCTCAACCACGCCGACCTTGAGACCATCTACCAGCAAGGCCTCACGTGCGCGCGTGGGGCCCAGCACGAGCATGTCCATACCAGCCTTCCTACTCGCCTCGGCGACCGCAAGCGTTCCATGACATGCACGCACCTCGCCATCAAGCGAGAGTTCACCGAAGAGGGCATAGGTCTCCAGCAACTCGCTCGGGATCTGACCGCTCGCCGCGAGCACCCCGCAGGCGAGCGCGAGGTCAAAGCCAGGACCGATCTTTGGTACGTCGGCCGGTGCCAGGTTCGCCGTGATGCGGCGTGCTGGGAACTCGTAGCCAGAGTTGAGCACAGCAGCATGCACGCGGTCACGTGCCTCCCGCACGGCCGCGTCGGCGAGACCCACGATTGCGAACGCGGGCAGACCAGTCCTGATGTCTATCTCAACGGTTACGGCGCGGGCATGGAGTCCTTCGATTGTGAATGTGCGTGCCCGTGCGAGCATGCGTGCCTCCCTTCGCGGTTATCGGGCGAGGCACATCAAGCTACGTCGCGCTTGGGACGGTATCCGGCGCGAAGCGTCCCCCGGCACTTTCCTACCTGTATCGAAGGTGCCTAGAAGTGGGTGTCCTACGCGCGCGCAGGACACCCGTTTCAAAGCTGGACTTAGAGCCCAGCTGGGTGACGTACTACATAGCCGGCGGTGGAGGTCATCGAATCTGACCAGCGCGTTCCGGTCTCTTGTTGGGCGATCGTGTCATAGCGTCGTCCGTCGATCACCATCCATGCATGTTCGGCGTTCGCATAAATCGTTATGTGGCTGCCAGGCCCGGGCTCGCCGTAGGACTCGAGCGCGCTGGAGTCCTCTGGTGAACTGAGCAAGCCACCTCCGTGCAACGCGTAGGAGACAGAGCCCGAGCAGTCATAGCCCGTTGACTGGAAGGAGCCGTGTCCGCCTCCGTACACATACGGTCGCGTCGCGATTTCGTCGGCCGCTGCGATCACCCGCTCGACCACGCTCGAGGATTCTCCGCCGGCTGCGCTTTCACTGTTGGAACTGCTTGAGCTATTAGAGGCGTGCGGGGGATGTAGCGTTGCGTGCTCGTCAATGCCGAGTGCGCTCCAGGTTTCCGGTCCCACGACACCATCCACTGAAATCCCGCGCTGAGCCTGCATGTGCTTTACAGCGGCCTCTGTTTCGGGTCCGAAGGTGCCATCGGCCTGCACGTGGAGTGCTTCCTGCAGACGTTGCACGGCGTTGGTGCGGCTCGTCGGCGCTGAAGCATTCTCGGTATGACTCGACTGTTTTGCCGCCGTGGTTCTGCTTGCGTGGCGGGGCACATGAGCCTTGGCGGGGTGGATGGTGGCATGCTCGCGGATTTTGAGAGCTCCCCAAATTTCGCCTCCCACCACGCCATCGACATGCAAGTGATGGATGGCCTGTAGGTGGCGTACGGCACGCTCCGTTTCGGGTCCGAAGGTGCCATCCACCTGCACCCCGAGCGCTTCCTGAAGACGAACAACCGGGTTGGCGCTCGTGCTTTCGTTACTTGCACTCGACGTCGTGTGCTCCGGGGTGGTGGCGACGGCCTTTACGCTCGAGGCGAAGGCTGTCTCCGCGGTGGACGCGATTGCTGCCACGGAAGGCGTTTCGCCGGCGAGCACCGCGCTCGTGCTCGGTCCCACGATCCCATCGACTTCGAGTCCGTGGGCGCTCTGAAATGCACGCACCGCGGCTTCAGTCTGATTTCCGAAGATGCCGTCAACGGCGATCCCAAGCGTCTGTTGCAGGATTCGCACCTGGCGGCCTTCACTGCCGTTTTCGAGTTGGATGTGGTGTTCGGTAGTGGTCGGTGGTTCTGGCGTTGGCGTTCCTGTGGGCTGGGTGATGCCGTTCGCATCGGCCAAGCCGGCAGCTGGCCCGGCCGCAATGGCGATCAACGTGCCCAGGGAGATGCGGCGGGCTCGTGTCGCCGTGGGCACGAACTGCAGCTCGGCTGCCTTACGGCGTGTGCGTGAGCGCAGGGTTGAGAGCTCCCAAGGCTCCTCGTCAGCCAGGTTGCGCGGGGAGCTGGGGGATTCCCGGTCGGCCAGCAGGCGGTATCGAGCGTCCACCAAGTTGGCTAGTCGCATGGGGGAGCGTGCCGTCCGTTTCTCGGCTCGCTCACGGCGTGCGCGGGAGCGGACGAGCGAAGCCTCCCAGGGGTCAACGGCAGCAAGATCACGCGGGGATCCCGGCATGTGAAAAGCGTCCTTTCGGTTATCTCGGGGCGCCTACGGGGTTAGCTGTCGGGCTCGCGTACTTACGCTACGCCACAACTGTGGCGATTCGCCCCCGCAGTCTGGTCGACTGCACTGGGTCCCCCGCTCCTCAGCCCCGTGGGGACAAGGATTCGGCACGAACGCGGGTCAAAGTATCACGTTCCCTTGCAAGATGCATCACATAGGAAGGGTTGCAAGGTTTCTTGCCGACGACCCGGTTTGCGGCCAGTGCGGGTCGTTCAGCGAAAGCTACTGAAGGGTGGCACTGGTTGGTTCCTTGCTCGGTTGGTTGGGAAGATAGGGAGGAAGATAGGGAGGAGCCCCGCACAGTGATGAGTGGCGAGACGGTAGCCGTCGAGCGTGAGGGCGCCGCCAACTGAAGTTAGGTGACCCTAATTCATGGTACGGTTTCTGGCCAGCTGGATCGGATGGGTCGAACGGTCACATTCTTTGGAGGGTCGGACGTTGCAGCACAAAGCAGCTCAACGTGCTTCTAGCGAGGCAGTTCCCGCCGTGAGCTTCGGCGCTGGTGCCAAAAAACGGCGCCTGTGGTTCCCGCTTCTGTTGGGAATGTCTCTGATTCTTGTGGCTGTCCTGCTGGCGGTGGGATGCGGTATCTCCGCGGTATCCGGAGGGTCGAGCACGACGCTCACGCTCTACAGCGCCCAGCACCAGCAGACAACGGACGCTTTGATCGCCGCATTCACAAAGCAGACCGGTATCAAGGTAAGGGTGGCTAACAACGACGAGGACGTGCTCACTGCCCAGATCACCCAGGAGGGTGATCTCTCCCCGGCAGACGTGTTCTACACCGAGAATTCCAACTGGCTTGAACAGCTGAGCGCTCAGGGCCTTCTCACCAAGGTGGATCCTGCGACGCTCGCGAGCGTGCCAAAGCGGGACAGCGCCGCAAACGGCGACTGGGTTGGAGTCTCAGCCCGCGTGAGTGTGTTGATCTACAACCCGAGCAAGCTCAAGCCTTCACAATTGCCCAAGTCGGTGATGGAACTGGCCGACCCAAAGTGGCTTGGAAAGATCGAGATCGCGCCCGCAGAGACCGATCTCTGGCCAATCGTGAGCTCGATCAACAGGTCCAAGGGCCATAAGGCTGCGCTGCGCTGGTTGATCGGCCTGGAGACCAACGCTGCCGGCAACGACAACGTTCCGGACAATGAGACCGTCACCAGGGACATCAGCCAGGGACTCAGCGACTTGGGCCTTATCAACCACTATTACTACTACCGGCTCCTGGCCGAGGTCGGAAAGGGTGCGGTGAAAGCGAAGATCGCCTACTTCACACCCCACGATCCAGGCTACGTAGAGGACATCTCCGGAGCGGGCGTCTTGAAGTCCTCCAAACGCCAGGCGGCGGCTCAAGAGTTCCTACGTTTCATGACGAGCGAAGCCGGGCAAAAGGTCCTTGCACATAGCGACAGCTTCGAGTACCCGATTCGTCCTGGCGTGGCTGCCGATCCAGAGCTCACCCCGCTCAGCCGTTTGCAGCCTTCCTCGTTCAGTCCTGCCGAGCTCGGCAGCGGGCTCGACGCCAAGAACCTGCTCGAAGAAGCAGGACTCATCTAAACATCCATGTGAGTTGTGAGCGCGCCTACGAGAGTCGTTGAGGACGCCCCCACTTCAAGCTTGACGCTTGCCGCGCCGGTCATGCGCCTAGGTCGCCACCGAGTCGGCCGCGGCCGTGCGGTTGTCATGCTCAGCATGTGCATCGCGGCGCTGCTGCTCTCTCCGCTTGCGCTGCTTGCCCTTGATGCGCACAGTGCTGGGTGGAGTGAAATCCACCACGTGTTGTTCCGCGCCCGCTCAGGCTTGTTGTTGCGCCACACGGTGTTGCTGACATTCTTGGTTGTCGTTCTGACGGCGACGCTGGGGGTCGCAACTGCATTGTGCACCGAGCGCGCTCGTTTGCCAGCCAGGAAGTTGTGGGTCGTGCTACTGGTACTCCCGATCGCGATCCCTGACGATGTCGTGGGCTATGCGTGGCACACGTATGACCCCGGCATGAGCGGATTGCTGGCGGCCACGCTGGTGATGACGCTCGGGACGTATCCGCTCGTGTACCTACCAGTCGCGGCGTCGCTTCGTCGTTCAGACCCCGCGATGCAGGACACGGCGTACAGCTTGGGTGCAGGGAGATTCAGCACGTTCATGCGCGTGACCCTCCCGCTCATCCGGACCGCTGTGGTGGGCGGATGCGTACTCGTGGCACTTACGACGATCGCCGAGTACGGAACATTTGAGATCGTGCGCTACCAGACTTTCACCACAGAGATCTTCACCGAGTTTCAGTTCAACAGCCGAGCGGCCGCCGCGCTATCTGTTCCTCTCGTGTGCCTTGCCTTGATAGTGCTCGCGATCGACGGGATAGTGCCCTCACGCGCCTCAACTCGTAGTGCGCCCGCACGGTCAGCCGCTCGAGCTCGACTCGGAGGGATGACTATCCCAACCATGCTCGGTCTGACGGCACTGGTGGCGCTCGCGGTCGGTTTTCCCGTCGGCACTGTCTTCTACTGGATGGCCCAGAGCGAGCACACGACTCTGCCGGCCGCGGCCACCTTGGGCCAAGCCACTTGGAACTCACTCATCTACAGCACTCTGGGGGCAACCTCGGCCGTCGTACTGGCTTTGCCAGTCGCGCTGATCACCTTTCGCCACTCGAATGTATTTAGGGTAATGCTCCAGCGCAGTACCTATATCCCGCTTGCGCTCCCCGGTGTAGTTGTGGCGCTGAGCCTCGTGTACTTCGCCACGCACCATGCCTTTGGCCTTTACCAGACTAGTGCCTTGGTGATCGTTGCCTACGCGATCATGCACTTTCCCTTGGCGCTCGTGTGTATAAGAGCATCGGTCGCCCAAGCGCCTGCGCGACTCGCCGATGTCGGCCAATCACTGGGGCGCGGCCAAGTCGCGGTCTTCTTGCGCGTGACGCTCCCCTTGTTGGTGCCTGGGCTAATGGCAGGTTTCTGCCTGGTGTTCCTTTTCGCTGTTACTGAGCTTACGGCCACTTTGCTACTTGCTCCGATTGGGGTGCAGACGCTTGCGACCCAATTCTGGGCCTACCAGAGCGAGGTCTCCTACGGCGCCGCGGCACCCTACGCGCTCATGATCATCGCGCTCGCGGCGATCCCGGCTGCGGTACTCGCACTTTGGTTCGATCGCGATCGCGGTGTTCAACCTCAGCTCGCGCCACTGTGAGCACGTCTCCGACCGATCGACCCACGCTGTGAGCGCCATCGAGTTGCGTGCGGTAGCCAAGAGCTTTGGCACCACGGCCGTCCTCACCGACATCGATTTGGACATACCCGAGGGGTTAATCACTGCGGTACTGGGGGCATCGGGGAGCGGGAAGACCACTTTGCTGCGGTTGATCGCCGGATTTGAGCAACTGGACAATGGCACGATCTCAATCGGCGGCGGGATCGTCGATGACGGACACAGGAGTGTGCGACCTCAACATCGCGGGATTGGTTATGTCCCCCAGGACGGTGCCCTTTTTCCTCATCTCACCGTGATCGGGAACGTCGGCTTCGGACTTGCCAGGGACCAGCGCTCTAGCGCCCATGATCTGCTCGAGCTCGTAGGGCTAACCGGCCTCGAGCGCCGCTACCCGCATCAGCTATCAGGTGGACAGCAGCAGCGCGTGGCGCTTGCCCGGGCGCTCGCTATCCGTCCAAGCGTTGTGCTCCTGGACGAGCCCTTCAGTTCACTGGATGCGTCGTTGCGGGCTGAGCTGGGACGCGACGTGGCTCGTATTCTGGCCGAGGCGGCCACAACAACGGTGTTGGTCACGCACGACCAGGACGAGGCGCTTGCGCTCGCCAACCATGTCGCGGTGCTACGCAGTGGACGAGTGCTGGCGCGTGCCGATCCACGTTCGCTCTATCGCGATCCTCCGAATCTGTTTGCCGCCGGCTCCGTCGGTGAGGCCAACATTCTCTCCGCGCGGGTCAAGGGCGATCATGCCTGCTGCGCACTTGGGTCTGTTCAACTACACGTAAACGGACGGCCGAGCGTTGAGGGTCCCGCCCGTCTGTTGCTGCGTCCCGAGCAGCTCACGCTTCACCTTCAGGCAGCGGCAGAGACGGTTGGCGCCAGCGTCGTTGAAGTTCACTTCCACGGTCACGATGGGCTCGCCCAGCTCAGCTTGAATCATCCCGACAAAGAGCGGGTGCTGGTGCGGGTGCCCGGAGACCTTGTGCTCGAGCCCGGACAGAACGTTTGGGTGAAGGCCACCGGGTCGGCGCATGCATGGTCTAGGTCGGAGTCGTAACAGTTCCGCGACACCGAAGACAAGCTTGTGTAGGTGGGTTCCGTGGCATTGGAGAGGATCAAGGCGACCTGAACCAGTGACTTGTGCCCGGCGGATCAGGTGGGAGGTTGCCCCAGCTTGATGCGGTTGCCGTCCGGGTCAGTGATGGTCGCGACGCGCACCCGATCGCCAATTGTTTCGATGGGACTGGCGGAAATTCGACGCTTCGCTAGCGCGGCTAGAAAGTCGTCGAGATCATCGACAAGCAGAGTGTGCAGTGCCGAGCCGGCCCGGTCGGCGTCGGCGATGACGTAGATCCAGCCGGTCTCGCTCATCTGCCACGCAGCCTCGTTGTCGTTCGGGATCAGGTCGGGGGCACGGCCGGTAAAGCGTTTGTACCAATCTGTGGCCGCGTCGCGATCGACGACTGGGATGCTGGCGAATACGTGTGTGACGGGCATCCGCACACCATAGGGCTGTCCCAGCCACGACTTGTCCGTCGGATTCAAGTCTGTGGAGGTAGATCAGTCATGAACACCGAGCACTTCGTCGAGCTGGACGATGTCTCTGATGGCAGGATGCATGTTCGCTTTACGACTCCCCGAGCCCGTCCACAGCTAGCGACCCTGTCAGCGGGCGACCGCTGGGGAAACTCCTGGGGAAACTTTGGACTTTGTCCGCAGTCCTCGCTACACTGAAAACGTCGTGTTTGCAGGACATTCGGGATGCCGGAGGAGGGACTCGAACCCCCGACACGCGGATTATGATTCCGCTGCTCTAACCAGCTGAGCTACTCCGGCGGGAGCGGGAAGTTTAGCCAGTCGCGACGGATTGTCCGGTCGTGCCTTGTTGGTTGCCGTGGAACCTATAGATGCCACTACATAAGTCCCTACTAGCTGTACCGAACGTGTCCGAGGGCCGCGTACAGGCGACCGTGCAGACGATCGGGCTGGCATTCACAGACCATGGAATGGCGCGCTTGCTCGACGTGCACTCTGACGCTGACCATCACCGTTCGGTGTTCACGCTCGCGGGCGCCCAAGGCGAGCTCTCGCAAGCGCTTCTCGCTGGCGCTAGGGCAGCTGTCGAGCGGATCGATGTCGGTGAGGATCGCGATCCCGCGGACATTGGCGAGCATCCGCACGTTGGCGCGGTTGACGTGATCCCGCTCGTATACCTCGAGGAGTCGCAGCGTGGCGCGGCGTGCGCCGAGGCTTTGGTGGTGGCGCACGAGATCGGCGAAGGCCTGGGGGTGCCCGTGTTCCTCTACGGGGAGCTCGCCCAAGGGCGCGCGCGCGCCGAGTTGCGCAGGGGCGGTGTGGCGGCACTGGCCGCGCGAATGGCGACGGGCGAGCTGCGCCCCGACTTCGGCCCGCCCAGTCTGCACCCAACGGCCGGCGCGACCCTTGTTGCGGCCAGGGAGCCGCTGGTGGCCTTCAACCTGGAGCTGGCAGCGCCCGCCACCATCGAGGACGCCAAGCGCATCGCGAGCCGGATTCGCGAAGGAGGTCCAGATGGGCTGCCAGGAGTGAGGGCGATCGGCGTTTCTTTGCGTACTGGTGGGCGCACTATTGAGAGAGTCGTCGGGGAGAAGGGATCTGGCAAGGATGGAAGTGCCGTCGCACAGGTCTCAATGAACGTCGAGCGCCCGCTCGAGGTCTCCTTGGAGAGGATTGTGGAGGCAGTTCGCAAGCATGCGGAGGTGACTTGCGCAGAGCTCGTCGGCTTGACTCCACGAGCTGCTTTGGAGGGCTTCCCGAAGGATGTTCCGCTGGAGGACTTCGATCCCGGGGTGCACGTGATCGAGAACGCACTAGGGTTCTAGGTATTCCGTGCCGAGCGGAACGCGGTTATCCGGTGTAGACCACTAAGACAAGGCGCGAGATGGCCCAAACGAAGCGCAAGCGGCAGACCAAGCACCGTGGCAACGCGGCCGGCGTCGTGGAGTCGCGCGGGCGCACGGGGCGCAAGCCGACGAAGGACGAGAAGACCGGCAAAAGCAGCGCGGGTGCTCAGAAAGACAAGCGCGTCGATCGCTTGGAACGCGAGCCAACATGGCTCGGGGCGTTCTACAGGGCGATGGCGGCGGCTGTGGTGATGTTGTTGATCAGCATCCTGCTCCTGAAAAAGCCCAACGAGGCGATCGCCTTGTTCCCGATTGTGCTGATCGCATATGTACCGATCAGCTACTACACCGATACCTGGCTTTACAAACGACGGATGGCCAGCAAGGCGAAGGCGGGCGGGGCAAGTACGAAATGATCGACGTAAGAGCGTTCAGCGTGGGGCCGATCCAGGAGAACGCCTACATCGTGCGCTCCTCGCCGCAAGCCACGCGGGCACTGATGATCGATCCGGGCGACGAGGCCCAGCGGCTGCTGGACGCTGCAGGTGCGCTCGGTGCCCAGATCGAGGCGATCTTGATCACTCATTGCCACTTCGACCACATCGGCGCCGTGGCGCCGATCGCGAAGGCCACTGGCGCGCCCGTGTATTGCCCTGAGATCGAGGTGGGGGTGCTCGCCGACATAACGAAATGGACGATGCCGGGATTCGGCCCATTCGAGAGCTGGCAGGCCGAGCACACCGTCAAAGGCGGCGAGCGCCTGCGACTGGCAGACATGGACATCGAGGTCATCTTCACGCCGGGACACAGCCCCGGGCATGTGACGTATGCGATCGCAAGCTGGGGTGAGTCGGCCGCCGGCGCGAGTCCGACCACCGAGGGAGCGGCCAAGGGAGAGGGAAGTCCGAGTGTGGCGCCAGCACTGCTCTCCGGCGATGTGCTCTTTCAAGGCTCGGTTGGGCGCGTGGATCTCCCAGGCGGTGACTGGCCGACGCTGGAGCGCTCAATCGGATCGCTGATGGGGCGCTACGCGCGAGAGACCGTCGTGTATCCCGGCCACATGGGCGTCACGACCCTCGGCCGCGAGTGGGACGCCAACCCGTTCCTAAGCGAGCTGCGTGCAGCCGCGATGGTGCCGGTTGTGGCCCAGCGGGAGGACGAGCAGCGCGTGGAGGGCGTGCGGCAAGCGGAGGGCGCGCAGCAAGCAGAGGGCGTGCAGCACGCTGAGGGCGCGCAGCTCGCGGAAGGCACCCGGCGGGCGCACGAAAGTTGAGTGGAGAGCAGATCAAGGCGCCGCGCGGCACGTTCGACGTGCTCGGCGAGCAGGCGGCGATACGAACTGCGCTCGAGGACCGTGCTCGCTCGATTCTCGAGGGAGCGGGCTATGAACGGATCGAGACGCCGACGCTCGAGGCAACCGAGCTGTTCGCGCGTGGGGTGGGCGGCTCAACCGACATCGTGCAGAAGGAGATGTACACGCTCACCGACGGAGGCGGACGCTCGCTGACACTGCGCCCGGAGGGCACCGCGCCGGTGTGTCGGGCCTACGTGGAGCACGGCATGCACAAGCGACCTCAGCCAGTGAAGCTGTGGTACCTATCGAGCTTCTTTCGCTACGAGCGCGCTCAGTCTGGGCGCTACCGCCAGTTCTGGCAGGTCGGGGCAGAGGCACTCGGGTCGGAGGATCCCGCGGTCGATGCCGAGTCGATCCTGCTGCTCGGCACGTTGCTCGAGGCGATGGGGGTCAGGGAGGTGCGCTTGCGCCTGTCGAGCCTCGGCAGCAGCGACAGCAGGGAGCGCTATCGCGAGCGTTTGCAGTCTCACCTGAAGGCCAACGCAGACAACCTCTCAGCGGAGGTGAGGGGGCGCATCGAGCTGAATCCGTTGCGTGCCTTCGACTCTGCCCACGAAGGCACGATCGCGGTGATGCGCGACGCGCCGCGGCTACTCGACGAGCTCGACGCCGAGGATGCCGAGCACTTTGCCAGCGTACGTCGAGCTGCTCGATCGCGCTGGGTTGGCCTATGAGGTCGATGCGACGCTAGTGCGTGGGCTGGACTACTACACCCGCACAGTGTTCGAGTTCACGAGCGACGCGCTCGGCGCGCAGAGCGGTGTCGGCGGTGGCGGGCGCTATGACGGGCTCGTGCAGCAGCTCGGCGGGCCGGCGACTCCGGGGATGGGCTGGGCCGCGGGGATCGAGCGGATTCTGCTTGCTGGTAGCCCGCCTCCGGCAGGTGGACATGCGCTGGACCTGTACGTGGGACTTGCTGATTTGGAGGAGGGCAGTTCGTGCTCAGAGGCGAAGACAGCTGCCTTCGCGGTACTGAGCGAGGCACGCTCAGCCGGCTTGAGGGCTGTGATGGAGATGGCCGGCCGCTCCCTAAAGGGCCAGCTGGGGCAGGCAAACCGCTTGGGCGCCCGCTACATGGCGCTCGTGGGAGACGAGCAGACAGTGTTGAAGGACATGCAGGGTGGGGGTCAAGAGACGCTTGAAACCGAGAAGGTGGTCCATGCGGCTCTGCGCGGTCTGCGCGAGCTGGCATAGACCGCAATAGTGCTTGCGCGGCGTCCATAGCGGATACCACCGTTCAACTCGGGGGCCGAATCTGCCGAAGTGAGGGCGATGGCTCAACTTTCTCGCCCCTATCAGATCGCCCTCGGCGCGGTTGTGGTGCTCGGCCTTATATGGGCGGTCGCTCTACGTGCACACGGCTCCAAGCCGAGCGAACCGGCGGCCGCTAGTCCGACGGCGAGTGCCCCAGTGAATGCCACTGCCACGCCAGGCACAGCGGCCGGCACAAAAGGCACGGCCGGTTCAACCCCGATCTACCACGGCGCGGCGCCAGGAGTCGAAGGGCTCACACGGGCAGTGGCCAGAGCACATGGGGCAGTTGCAACCTCCCAGCAGAAAGCAAGCGAGCTCGAACGCAAGTCAAGCGAAGCGTCAGGGGAATCCGCCAGCGCAAACAGCGCACCGGCGAAAGTGACCTCAACGAGCGGATCGACGGTGACACAGAAGTCGGTCACGGCGGCCACGATTTCGCACAAGACGTCTGTGCCCGCCGCCACTGTGCATAAGACCACTGTGCACGCAACCACCGTGCATAAGACTTCTGTGCACACGACCACTGTGCGCACGACCACTGTGACGGCGCGCACGCACGCGGCAGTCAAGCCACATACCGGACGCAGACCACAACAAGTGGCAGTCGAAACGGAGCTTGCGCACGGTAAGACGGTGATGCTTCTGTTTTGGGATCCGAGGGCAAGTGTCAGCCGCGAGGTTCTGGCGCAGGCAGACGCACTAGCCGTAAGCTCGAAAGGCACGGTCACAGTGCACGCGGCTCTCGCCAACCAAGTGGCCGAGTTTGGGACGATCACCGAAGTCGTGCACGTCTATCAGACCCCAACGATCCTGATCGTCAATCGGCGTGGGGTTGTGAGCACGCTGACCGGGCTCACAGACACGTTCGCGCTGCAACAGGCAGTACGCGAAGCGCGCCTCGCCACTCGCTGAACTTCGCGATCGACTTCACGGGGTTCATTGATGTGCCCCAGCACACGCGCGTGATGGGGTGGGCAGGGCCCTTACACTCGACGGACGATGAGCGGCGAGACCTTTGCCCAGCACCTGGAACGGCCCCTCCGGCGTGGTCACACGCCTGAGGATTCATGTACCGGCGCGGCAGGGGGCGCTGCATGCGGAGATTTGATCCGTGTATCACTTGCAGTCGATCGGGAAAGCCCGGAGGGGCGCATCAAGGACGCGGGTTTCCAGGCGAGCGGTTGCGGTGCAGTGGTTGCAGCAGGCAGCGCCACAGTCGAGCTCGTGCGTGGCGCCCGCCTGCTAGAGGTGGCACGCATCGGCGCTTCCCAGATCGCGGCGGAGCTTGGCGGGCTGAGTCCCACTAAGCATCACGCGGCCGAGCTTGCGGCCGATGCGCTGCACCGGGCACTCGGCTGGACTGCTCGAACCAAGGCGACCCTTGCGCCTTCGCCCGCGCGAACGCTCGTCGCAATGAGCGGGGGAGTAGACAGTGCCGTGGCGGCGCTACTCGTCGCCGAGGAAGACCGCGACACCGTTGCTGTGACGCTCGAACTGTGGTCTGACCCCGAGAACGATGGCGAGCGCAGCTGCTGCTCCGCACAGGCGGTGCGCTCAGCTCGGGAGATAGCGCATGGGATGGGCATGGCCCACTTCTCGATCGATCTGCGTGAGGAGTTCAAGGCCGGTGTCGTGGATGGCTGGCTTGAAGGCTATGCCGCGGGCCTCACGCCCAATCCATGCGTGCGCTGCAACGGCAAAGTGCGTCTCGATGCGATGATCGAGCTGGCAGATCGCCTCGGTGCCGAGGTCTTGGCCACAGGGCACTATGCGCGCACGGAGTCGACCCCAGAGGGGGAGCCGCTCTTGCGCATGGCACTGGACGAGAGCAAGGACCAGAGCTATGCGCTTGGCTGGGCTCTCGCCGCGCTCATTGGGGCGGCTGCGCTTCCCGCTTGGCGGGCTCACAAAGCCCGAGGTACGCGAGCGAGCAAGCCAAGCCGGACTGGAGGTGGCGCGCCGGCCTGACTCGCAGGATCTGTGCTTTCTGGCTGGCACCAACAGCGCCGACTTTCTTGCACGCCACGGCGGCCTGCAGCGCCGCATGGGTGCGATCGTCGATCGCGACGGGCATGCAGCTAGGCGAGCACAGCGGCGTGCACACGGTCACAGTCGGCCAGCGTCACGGTCTGGGTATCGGCGGGAGAGAGCCGCTGTATGTGATCGCTACCGACGCTCGCGCCAATACGGTGACGGTCGGCCCGCGCGAGCAGCTGCGTACCGACAGCGTGAGTGTGCGCGAGGTCACACTGCACCGCGATGGCGCATGCGTCGACCAGGTGAAGGTGCGCTATCGCGGAGCGCGGTTGCCGTGCCGCATCGAGGGGAGCCCGCGTATTGGCGCTCACGAGCGCATCGAGCTACGGATGCTTGATCAGATCGAGCGCACTGCGCCCGGACAAATTGCTTGCCTGTACGCGGGCGACGTGATCGTGGGGCACGGCACGATCGCCCTCGGGGTCGATGCGCGTCCTGGCGCTTGACTATGGCAGCGCGCGCTGTGGCTGCGCGCTGAGCGACCCCACCGGCACGATCGTCACGCCGATTGAGACCGTTGCCAAGCCGGCCAGCCGGCGAGGTCTTGCCGCGATCGTCCGGCTCGTAGCTGAGCGCGAGGTAGAGCGCGTGGTAGTCGGCCTGCCTTTGTCCTTGCGCGGCGAGGACACCGATCAGACGCGCGAGACACGTGAGTTTGCCACCACGCTCGCGAGGCGGCTGGGTGAGGAAGTGCCCGTCGAGCTGGACGATGAGCGCTTCACTACTCGCATCGCCGCAGCCATGGATCACGCAACCTCCAGCGAGGACTCCCGCGCCGCGGCGGTCCTGCTGGAGGGGTGGCTCACGCGATCCCAGTAGGGTCACGCACTTGGCCAGGGACCGCAGAGCAAATGTGTCGGGGGAGCGCACCGAGGAGGAGCGCGAACGCGCCCGCCAGGAGCGCGAACGTCGCCGTCTCGGGAAGGCTGGAGTATCCCCATCGGCGCCACTCGAACCTCCGCTTCCACACCCATCGCCCGATCCGGATCTCCTTCCGCGGTCATCCCCCGATCCGGATCCCTCTCCGCAGTCATCACCCGATCCAGTTCCCCCTCCACAGTCACCATCCGATCCAACTGTCGCTGAGCCGGTCAAGGAGATTGCACCGATGGATCGGGGCCCGGCGAAGTCGATTCAGCGTGAGAGCTTTCAAGCGGAGTCTGCCTATCCGCGGACGGAACTGGAGCACCCACAATCTGAGATCGAGCATCCGCAACCCGAGTCGATCGGCTTTGAGCCCACGCCATCTCGATCGGTTGAGCCCACGCCATCTCGATCGGTTGAGCCCAAGAGCATGCCGAGGATCGCTTTGCCACCGCCCGGGCGGCCTCACCTTCGTCGTCCCCACCTACACAGACCCCACCTGCACAGACCTCACGTTTCCCCGGCACGCAGTCGAATAGCTCGCGGGGGCGCGCTGCTCGCCCTCATCGTGGTGCTTGGCGGACTTGCCGCGGGCCTGGTGCTCCTCCTGCACCGCTCGGCGCCGCATTCAACGGCTCCGCCTCCGCCGGCGATCGTGAAGCTGACGATCCCCGAGGGCTATACGCGCGCGCAGATCGCCGCGCTCGCGCATGCCGACGATTTGCGCGGCAGCTACTTAGTGGCTTCCAAGCGATCGCCCCAGCTCGACCTAGCGCACTATGGTGCGCCGACCAGCACGCCGAATCTAGAAGGTTTCTTGTTCCCGGCCACCTACGAACTGTATGCGGGCACGCCGGCCTCGAAGCTCGTCTCTGAGCAGCTGGCCGCTTTCAAGGAGAACTTCGGTGGGGCGGAGGTCCACCGCGCGAAGGTACTTGGTGTGACTCCCTATGAACTGCTGATCGTCGCATCGATCATCGAACGCGAGGTGGCCATCCCGCACGACCGTCCCCTGGTAGCGGCGGTCATCTACAACCGCTTGCACCTGCACATGACGCTCGGCGTGGACTCCACGCTGCGCTATGCCTTGCACGACTTCACACATCCGCTCACCGAATCTCAGCTGGCTAGCCACTCGCCGTACAACACGCGCACCCACCAAGGCTTGCCACCCACGCCGATATCGAATCCGGGCGCCGCTGCGATCAAGGCTGCTGCGCGCCCGGCCAAAGTCTCCTACCTCTACTACGTGTCAGGCGCCGACGGATGCGGTGAGCAGGTGTTCTCCACAAGCTATGCCCAGTTCGAAAAGAACGCTGCTGCCTACCGCGAAGCGGTGAGCAAAAACGGTGGTCGCGTCCCCACGTGCAAGAAGGGGGCCTAATTGTCCCCGTACGCACGCCCGCGGGTACGCCATCTGAAGTGGATTTCCCGGAGCCATCCTTTGACCGAGGGAACGAACCCATCCCCCCGAGAAAATGAGCATTGCTGATGCCACGGCTTGGCGTGATCGGCTGGCCTGTCGCTCACAGTCGCTCACCGGCGATGTTCGAGGCGGCGTTCGCTGAGCTTGCCATGGAGGATTGGGCCTACCAACGCCTGCCGCTCGCTCCTGAGTTGTTCGAGCAGACGGTGCGTGCCTTGGGGGCGAGTGGCTTTCTGGGTGTGAACGTGACGATTCCGCACAAGCATGCCGCGTTGGCGCTCGCCGATCGATCAAGCGAGGCTGCGCGAGCGATCGGAGCGGCCAACACGCTCACGTTTGGCGCGGACGGGGCGATCGAGGCGGAGAACACCGACGCTCCAGGCTTGATCGCGGCATTGGGACGCTTGCCTAGGATGCCCGCCCACCCGAGTGCTCTAGTGCTCGGGGCTGGAGGTAGCGCGCGTGCGGCGGTATGGGGCCTTTTGGGGGCTGGCGCGGCCAGCGTATCGGTTTGGAATCGCACTCCTGAGCGTGCTTTCGCTTTGGCTTTAGAGCTCGGCGCTGAGGCTGTGACTAAGCCGGTCCAGGCGGACCTGCTGGTCAACTGCACTTCGGTTGGACTGCAACGCTCGGCCACTGAGGCTGAGGCGCTCAACCAACTCGACCTGACCGCCGATCAGGTCGGAGGGTATGCGTATGTCATCGATCTGGTCTACCGCGACGGTCCCACGCCACTGCTCGCGAGTGCGCGCCGCTCCGGTGTTGCCGCGATCGGAGGCCTTGAGGTACTCGTCGCGCAGGGCGCGCTCAGCTTCGAACGCTGGACGGGAATGCCTGCACCGCTGGCCGCAATGCGCCGCGGGGCTGGGCTGGAGAGCCAAGGAACATAGGGTCGCTGGCCGAGGATTGGGCCGATGAGCACCCCCCCGAGCGGTCTACGCGACGAGGACGGCCTCTTCTCTGGCGCCAACCCACAGGTGAGCATCGAGCAGCGCGAGCCGTCCGACTCAGATCTTCTCGGCGCCACCGATGGCGGCCAGGCTCGCAATGAGTCCCCGGCGAACCCTTATGGGTCGCCTGAGGTGGAGGCCCACGAACCCGAGGCATCCGAATCTCCGCCCGGAGTGACCCATCCGAGTCGCCGCGGCTCCTCCTCGCGTTTTCTCACCGACGTGATCGTCGAAATGGGGCTCGCCCCGCGCGAGCGCGTGGATCATGCGATCGAGGCCTCGCGCAACGAAGGCACCACGCCCGAGCGGGTCCTGCTGGCTGCCAGTGCGATCACGCCTGATGGGCTCGCCCGTGCGCTCGCGGAGCGCTACGGCTTGGACCACCTCGACCTCGAAGCGTTCCCGGTCGACATGGGAGCCGCCAACCTCGTCGTCAACACAGCCGCCAAGCGCTACCAGGCGGTACCGGTCGCGTTCGTTGACAAGCGCACTCTGCTGCTGGCCATGGCAGACCCCTCCAATGTGCTTGCCGTCGACGACGTAGCGATCATGACCGGCTATGAAGTGCGGGTTGCCGTGGCCTCGCCCGAGGCGATCAGTGACTTGATCTCGCGCATGGCGCGCCTGGATGACGTCGTCTCGGGTGAGAGCGCTCTGGAGGAGAGCGAGGAGAGTCAAGCCGAGATCGTCAACCTGCGCGAGACCGCTGATGACGCGCCGGTGGTCAAGCTCGTCAACCAAATCGTCGCCCAGGCGGTCGAGCTCGGCGCCTCAGACGTGCACCTTGCTCCAGACGGTCATGAGGTTCGTGTCAGGGTGCGAGTCGACGGCATCATGCAGGACATCACCACCGTCCCACGGCGCATGGCCGCTGGTGTGGTCTCGCGCGTGAAGATCATGGCGGAACTCGATATCTCCGAGCGACGCTTGCCCCAGGACGGTCGCGTCAGCCTCACCGTCGACTCTCGCCATATCGACCTGCGCGTAGTCACGCTTCCCAGCGTCCACGGCGAGTCGATCGTGATGCGCATCCTCGACAAGGACTCGGTCGTCATGAAGCTCGAGAAGCTCGGCATGGCGGACACCGAGCGCGAGCGCTTCGAGCATGCCTTCCACGAAACCCACGGGGCGGTGCTCGTCACCGGTCCCACCGGCTCGGGCAAGTCCACGACTCTCTATGCGGCCCTGCTCGCACTCAATACGCCCGAGAAGAACATCATCACAGTCGAGGATCCAGTCGAGTACCAGCTCGAAGGCATCACTCAGGTGCAGGTCTCGGCCAAGGTGGGACTTACCTTCTCGGCGGGCTTGCGCGCGATGGTGCGCGCCGACCCCGACGTGATCATGGTCGGTGAGATCCGCGACCGTGAGACCGCCCAGATCGCGGTCGAGTCCGCCTTGACAGGCCACCTGGTGCTCTCCACGCTTCACACCAACGACGCTCCTTCGGCGATCACGCGACTAGTCGAGATGGGCATCGAGCCGTTCCTTGTCGCCTCCGCCTTGGATTGCGTGCTTGCCCAACGACTTGCGCGCATGCTGTGCTCCAACTGCAAGCAGCGCACGATCGTCTCTGCCGATGTTCTGCGCGAGAACGGCTACAAGGCCTTGGTTGACCTGGAGGCCTACGAGCCCACCGGTTGCCGGCGCTGCAATGGCACCGGCTATCGCGGGCGCCTAGGCATCTACGAGGTAATGACAGTCTCCTCAGAGATACGTCGCATGGCCTTGGAGCGCCGTCCCTCCGAGGAGATCCGCGACGTCGCCGTCCGCGAGGGGATGCGTCTCCTGCGCGACGACGGCTTGCAGAAGGTTCGCCAAGGGCTCACTTCGGTGGCCGAGATTGCGCGTGTGATCGGCAGTAGTTGAGATGTGCTTCGCATCTGCCGATAAGGGGCCCATGAGAGCCCACTCGCACGCTCGCGCCTACGCCAGCGCCCACCCATTCCACGCCCACCCCGGTGTCGATCGAGCGATGCGATCATGAAGATCGATTTCGCCGACCTCTTGATGGAGGTCGTCGCGCGTCGCGCCTCGGATCTGCACCTGGCCGCCGGTGCACCGCCCACGGTCCGTGTTCGCGGTCGCCTGACGCGCCTGGATGGCTACCCGGAGCTTGACTCCACCGACACACGCGAGATCGTCTACTCGATCCTCTCCGGCGACCAGCGCCAGCGTCTTGAGACCAACTGGCAGCTCGACTTCGCCTACTCGATTCCAGGCCACGCCCGCTTCCGCGTTAACGCTTATTACCAGCGGGGCGCGATCGGCGCCGCCTTCCGCTTGATCCCCTTCGAGCTCACCTCGATCGACCAGCTCGGGCTGCCTGCGATCGTCCACGACCTCACGCGCAAGCCACGCGGCTTCGTGCTCGTCACGGGTCCCACCGGCTCGGGCAAGTCCACCTCGCTCGCGGCGATGCTGGACGAGATCAACATGACCCGCGAGGAGCACATCATGACGATCGAGGACCCGATCGAGTTCCTGCACGGGCACAAGAAGTGCCTCGTCAACCAGCGCGAGCTCGGCTCCGACGCGCAGTCCTTTGCCGACGCCCTGAAGGCCGCGCTTGCGCCAGGACCCCGACGTGATCCTCGTCGGCGAGATGCGCGACCTGGAGACGATCTCCACGGCGCTGACCGCGGCCGAGACCGGCCACCTGGTGTTCGCCACCCTGCACACCCAGGACACCGCTCAGACGGTCGACCGCATCATCGACGTGTTCCCGCCCGAGCAGCAAGGTCAGGTGCGCGTGCAGCTGTCGGTTGCCCTGCAGGGCATCATCACCCAGCAGCTGCTGCCGACCGCCGACGGCTCGGGACGCGTGGCCGCTTGCGAGGTGCTCGTGCCCAACCCGGCTGTGCGCAACCTGATCCGCGAGGGCAAGACCCACCAGATCTACTCGGTCCTGCAGACCGGCTCAGCGCAGGGTATGCAGACGATGGACGCCGCGCTAGTCTCGCTCATTCGCACCGGCAAGATCTCACAAAAGCAGGCCGAAAAACGCTCCTCCGCTCCCGAGGAGCTGCGCCGCCTGCTCGGCGCCGGAGCCATGGCGGCATGAGCACCTACGTCTTCAAGGCGATGGATCTCGCGGGCGTCAAGGCGCGCGGTGAGATCGACGCCGACTCCAAGGAGGCTGTCTCAAACCAGCTGAAGTCGCGCGGCATGATCGTGCTCGACATCGCCGACAAGCACGCTTCGCGCGAGATCGAGCTGAGCTTCATGAAGACGGTCAAGGCAGCAGAGCTTGCCGTCTTCTCGCGCCAGCTGGCGACGATGATCTCCTCCGGCCTATCGATCCTGCGTGCGCTGTACGTGCTCGAGGAACAGACCGAGAACAAGTTCCTCAAGGAAACGGTCGTCCAGGTGCGCAAGGACGTCGAGGCGGGTCTCTCGCTCAGTGGCGCGATGGAAGCTCACCCGAAGGTCTTCAACCCCTTGTTCGTCGCGATGACCCGAGCCGGCGAGGCCGGCGGTCTGCTCGAGGAGTCGCTGATGCGCGTCGCCGACCAGCTTGAGAAGGAAGCCTCGCTGCGTCGCCAGATCCGCTCGGCGATGATCTACCCGGTGCTCGTCATCACCTTCGCGGTGGGCGTGATGATGGCTCTGGTGGCCTTCCTTGTGCCGGTATTCGTCGGCGTCTTCAAGCAGTTCGGCGGCGAAACTTCCGGCGATCACACAGGTCTCGGTCGACGATGTCCCACGCGGTCGTCGGCTACTGGTGGGCGATGTTCGGCGGCGCCGGCCTCGCCGCATTCGCGTTCGTCAAGTGGAAGAAATCCAAGTGGGGGCGCCCGCAATGGGACCGTTTCCGCCTGCGCGTGCCGATGAAGATCGGCACGATCGTCCAGCAGGTCGCGGTCGCGCGCTGGTCGCGCACGCTTGTCCTCCCTGATGAGCGCCGGCGTGCCGCTTGCTATTGGCGCTGGAGATCGTCGGCAAGACCGGCGGCAACATCGTCGTGGAGGAGGCGATGGACGGAGTGATCGCCTCGGTCAAGCGCGGTGGCACGCTCTCAGAGCCACTCTCGAAAACGGCGATCTTCCCGACAATGGTCACCCACATGGTTGGCGTCGGCGAGGAGACGGGTGCGCTTGACGCGATGCTCGCCAAGGTCGCGGACTTCTACGAGGACCAGGTCGAAGCGTCGGTCAAAGCGCTCACCTCGATCCTCGAGCCGATCATGATCATCGTCATCGGCTCGATCGTCGGCTTCATCGTCATCTCGATGTACATGCCGATGTTCACTGTCTACAACCATATTGAATAAGGCGGCCTGTTTTAGGCGCTCGCTAGACGGATCTGACCGTCTTTGATCGATAGAGAGACGCGTCCGTCGAGCAGCGCCAGCAGCTCTTCGCCGACCAGTTCCTGACGCCAGCCGCGCAGGGTGCGCACGTCGGCGCGCTCGCCGGTCCGCTCGCCGACGACAATCGCCTGCAGGTCGGCGCGCGAGGCCAGAAGCTCGTAGGCGAGATCCGCTCTCGCGCGCGCGGGCCTCACTAGCGCCTCCGAGAGCGCGATCAGCGGCGCATCGTCCGGGCGTGGATGTGCCGGGCGCGGGCCGCCGACAAGTGGCTCGTGCGGCTTTCTGCAGGCCCCGCTGCACAGCTGCCGAGCAGCTCCTCGCCGCGTTTGCGCAGACTGCCTTGGCCGACGCCCCGGATCTCTTCGAGCTTGCGCAGCGAAGACGGCTTGCGCTTGGCTATCTCGACCAGCGGCGTGTCTCCGAGCACGCTCTGCACAGGCCTGTCGCGCTCGGCGGCGGTTCGCTCGCGCCAGGCCACCAGCTCGCGCGCGACACCTTGTGAGGCGGCGTTCATGCCCCTGATACGCGGCAGTCGAGCAAAGATCGTGTCGAGGTCGCGCTCGTCACTGACTCGTCTCCAGAAACTGGCACTCCTCGCGCGCCCACTGCAGGCGTCCGGCCTGCTCCAGGCGACGCTGCAGCTCGGTGGCGAGCGCGCTCAGGTGCACCACGTCCTCGCGCGCATAGGAGAGCTGCTCGGCTGAGAGCGGACGCGCGTCCCAACGGGTGAAGCTTGCGCTCTTGGCGAGCCTCACGCCAAGGATCTCGGCCAGCAGCGTGTCGTAGGAGCACTGTGCGGGCATACCGAGGAAGCCGGCCGCGACCTGGGTGTCGAATACGTTGCGCACATCGCAATCAAGCGCACGGCGCAGGAGGGCGATGTCCTGACGACCAGCGTGCACGACGACCTCGGTCTGCGGATCTTCGAGCACGCGCGCAAGCGGCTCGCCTGCCATGACTCCCGCGAGCGGGTCGACGATCTCGATGTGCTCATCTCCCTCATCATCGGCCACGGCAAGCTGGATCAGGCACAGCAGTGTGCGATAGCGACCCTCGCCCATGAACTCGGTGTCGAGCGCAGATCCGTCCCGCCGCGTGTGCGTGCGTGGCGACCTGCTCGAGTGTGAGGGTTGCGTTTGTCACGAAGGGTCTTCCCGATCGACATGGGCCGCAGGCAGGCGCAGTGTAAAGCTGGCGCCTCGCGCGTTCTCGCCCGGGGACGCATCGGTGCGCAAGCTCAGCGAGCCATCCATGCGCGTTGCAAGCTCCCGACCAATCGCCAGGCCGAGCCCGAACCCGCTGTGTCCGCAGAGGTCGTACTGCCGCGTTGGAAGCGCTCGAAGATGCGCTCGCGCTCCGGCGCCGGCACGCCGGGCCCGACTATCGCTCACGCTCACTTGAGCCCAAGTCGCAGCGGCTGTCATGTCGGCCGCACACGGTCGATCCTTGCGGTGCGACGCCGATCGCGTTGTCGAGCAGGATCCGCACGATCCGTGCGACCGCGCCTGGGTCGCATAGCGCCCAGCTCGCCTCTGATGGCTGGCGCACTTCGATTTCAACGCCCCGATCGGAGGCACTGCGCTCAAACTCGGCGGCGACGGCGCGGCACACCTCGCCAAGCTCAACCGGCTCGCTACGCAAAGAGACCTCGGCGTCCAAGCGGCTGAGGTCGAGCAGGTCGGTGGCGAGACTTGAAAGCCGGCGTGACTGCTCGCGCGCGCGCAGGGTGCGCTCGCGTGCGTCAGCGAGGTCGAGCCGTGTCGGCATTCAGGTCGTCTTCAAGCAACTCCAAGGTGCCGTCGAGCGAGGCGAGTGGGGTGCGCAGCTCGTGCGAAGCGGTCGCCACGAAAGCCTGTCGTGCCTCTTCCTGGCGGCGCAATCGTGTCTGCATGCTCGCAAAAGCACGCGTCAGGTCGCCGATCTCATCACGTCGCTCATCCACGTGGATCGGAGCCTCAAGCCCATGGCGCTCGAGCTCGCCGGCGGCTTCACGCAGACGCTCCAGGCGGCGCAATAGCGTCGTGGTGAGCGCGAGCCCGAGCAGTAGCGCGATCCCGAAACCTACGGCTGCCGCATCGATAAAGGCGTTCTGCACTACGTGTACGGCTGAGCTGACATATTGCAGGCGACGCACCAGCACGACCGCATCGATCGGGCCGCCCTTGCCGATTTGCATCGGCTCGGCAGCCACGAGCTCATCGCCGATCAGCGTATGCACGCCGCGGCCAGTGCGTAGCGCACGATTGACCTGAGAGTAATAGTCGGGTACGTCGAGATCTTGGTTGATCGGCGAGTAGACCGTGCCAAGCCTGCGGTTCAAGACCGTTACTTGGGCGCCTGAGCGCCGGCGCAGGAGCGCGACCGAAGCGGCGAGTTCCTGCGCGTCGGGACGGTGTGTCGTGGGGTCAACTCCGATCTCTGTGAACTCCGAGCGCGAGGCCGAGATAGCGGTGTACACAGCCCTTTCACCATCCGCGCGCAAGCGGTGCTCAAGCGGTGAGAGCAATGCGAGCGCTGCTACAGCGAGCGTGACGGCGCTTGAGAGCAGCAGCGCGGCAAAGACCTTCGGGCGCAGGCCCAGTACACGCCTGCGTCGGCCGGCGAAACTCATACGGGCGGGTCCGCTGCTGAGGGGAGGCTCACGGCTCCTGGAAGCGGTACCCGGCGCCGCGCACGGTCAGGATCAGCTTGGGCTCCTCGGGTTTCTCCTCGATCTTCTCGCGCAAGTGCCGGATATGCACGTCGATCGCGCGCGGGTCGCGGTAGGCGGAGTCTCCCCAGATCGCGCGCAGCAACTCTTGACGGTTGAATAGCCTGCCCGGTTCGTTCATCAGCTGTGCCAGCAGCTCGAACTCTGAGAAGGTGAGCTTTACCTGCTCACCATGCGGCGCTCGCCTCGCGGTGAGAGCGGTCGAGTGTAATCGGGCCGATGCTGAGCACCTCCCGGCCCAGCGCGCGCGGTCCAGAGCGGCGTAGCACCGCGCGGATGCGGCTGCGAAGCTCGGCCAGGCCGAACGGCTTTGTGACGTAATCGTCAGCGCCGGCCTCAAGGCCTTGGACAGCATCCGCCTCGGTGTCGAGCGCGGTGAGCATGATGATCGGCACGATGTTGCGCTGCTCGCGCAGCGTGCGACATACGTCATAGCCATTGGGGCCGGCGCCTAGTGCCACGTCGAGCAGGATCACGTCGAACTGGCTCTGCGCCTGCACGCTCGATGGCCTCGGTCCCGTCGGCCACAGCCTCGACGGTATGTCCCTCCTTGGAGAAGGAGCGCGTCAAGGTATCGCGCAAGGGCGCCTCGTCGTCCACGACGAGGATGTGCATCGAGGCAGGGCATCCACGTCGCTCACGGTACAACCCCGGGTAGTCGCCACAAGACGCCTCTTGTGCGCAGCCCCGCTTGTCGTGATACGTCTGTGCCATGGGCGCGTATCCACAGCGCGGCCGGCGCGCAGCCGGCGCTGGTCTTGAGCGCCTGTGGGCCGCAGGTGGAGTTGAGGAAGGCGTAGCGCACCTCACCGTGTGCGATCAAGGCCCTCAGCTGAGCCACGCTCGTAAAAGGAAGGCCGTTGTAGGTGGTGAGCATCAGTACTGGACGCTGGTCCTGCACGATCAGCGAAGCGACGCTGGTGGATGCGCCTGCGGCCAACTCGTAGCGCGCACCCGCCTGGTGGGCTCGCAGGTATGTACTCAGCGCATTCTGCTCCGCACCGTTGAGCGCACCCACGTTGCCCGCGTCAGATGTGTGTGCGGACGACCGCTTCGATGCTTGCCACGAGCGGTAGGGCAAGAAGCGCCGTCAACGGTATCGCCAACAGGCGGGTGCGACCGGGTGCGCTCGCCACCAAAGCGACGCCGATCCCGAACATCGCGGCCACGGCTGGCGTGAAGCTCTCCACGTAGCGCGGGTGCAATCGTGCCATCTCGCTGAACAGCACGAGGCCGGTGATCAGCCACACGAATACGCCAAGCGCTGTCGCGCGCCGCAAGCGTTGCGCCGGGCGACGCACTACGGAGACGACGACGGCAATACCCAAGAGCAGCGCGACCAGGGTCTCCCATCCGAGCCACTTGGCCGGCAATTGTCCGCCTCGGGCAAGCAGACGTGTGGGGGAGGGAGGCGTGATCGGAGTGGAACCAGAGGACGTCGAGGGGCCCCCTCCACCACCATGTTGAGCGACTGGGGTGGCCTGGCCAACTTCGACGGTTTTGCCGCTCAAGCGTTCGCTGCCGTTGAACACAAATGCCGCGTTCCAGGCGCTCCCGTTGGTCGAACCGATCGCATATGGCCGCTCGTGGGCGGGGACCAGCAGGGTCGCGCCCAGCCAGGCGAGCGCAACAACGACGTACACCGCCGCGGCAGCGAGAAGCTGTCCTGCCAAGCGTGTGTGCGATTCGCGCCGTGAGTGCTCCTTCTCGCTAGGCGCTCTCCGCGGCAATCCCACACAGACGAGCACCAGCAAGCCTGGCAGCGCCACGATCGACTCCAGCAGCTTCACGTTGAAAGCCACCCCGAGCGCGGCAGCTGCGGCCAGCAGCCACGCCGGTTCGTCCTGTCTCACAAGCGCGCACCGCCGCCAGGAGCGCCAGCACGAGCAGCATCATCATCACGGCGTCCATCGTGTCGCGAACGCGCGGTGATCACCTCGATCGGCAGTACCGCAAGCGCAGTGGCCGCCACGAGGCCGGCAAGCACGCCGAAGGGGCGTCGTACGGCCGCGTAGAGCAGCGGGACCGAGGCTGTGCCCGCCAACGCCTCGGGCAGCTTCAGCGACGCCGAGCCCCAGCCGAGCAGCTTCACGCTCGCCACCTGCAGCCACAGGTCCATCGGAGGCTTGTCGATCGAGACGCTCCCGCCGGGCTCATAGGCGCCGAAGAAGAAGTTGTGCCAGGAGACCCCCATGCTGCGCACGGCCGCGTCGTAGAACGGGTCGAGGCGCACTGCCCCGAGATCGACCAATCTGAGCGCCGCCGCGCCGCGCGGTGATCAGCGCGAGCGCGACCCAGCGCAGGGGTATGGTCGGCGTTCGCACGCCGGGAACGCTAATCCAGGACGACCTTGCGCGTACCCGCACGCACCAGAGGCGCGCGCGGGTAGGTAGGGTGAGGGCCAGATGAGTGACGCAGACGATCGCAAGCCCGCCGCGGCCAGACGCCCCCGCAAGGGTTCGCAGGCCTCCGAGGAAGACGAGGAGCAGGAGAGCCACGAGCACTCAGGAGTCAAGTGAGCCACGCGTCTGCATGCCATGTCACGGCAGCGGCAAGGTCATCTCCAACCTGGGCGAACGCACGACCAAGGTCACTTGCCCGTGGTGTCGCGGTGGCGGCGAGCGGTTGGTCGGGATGGATGCGCAGGAGTTCCAGCAGGAACAAGCCCAGCGTCCTAAGCGTCACTAATAGGTAAAGGCGCGCTTAAGGACAATGCGTCCAAGTTGGATGCAACGCTAAAGCGCTCACCTGCCAGTGGTCGATGAACGCGCTGACAAGCCAGACCGCGGGACAAGGCAAGCGCCCATGAGGGTGTAAGGCAAAGCCGGCGGGTCCTGTATGGATCGTCAGATCCACGAAGAGGAACGCACCGTCATAGGAGACGGTTGAACTGAGGGCTGGCGCCCAAGAAACGGAATCCTAGGAGATTCAAATGCTATATCGACTGCGCCAGCGCTCGAAAGATGAGGGTGGCTTCACACTCATCGAGCTCCTGGTGGTAATCCTGATCATCGGCATCTTGGCCGCGATCGCCATTCCCTCGTTCCTGAACCAGAAGAGCAAGGCCAATGACGCGGCCGCCAAGGAACAAGTGAAGACCGGTCAGACCACGATAGAGACGTACTCGACCGAAAACAACGGCAGCTATGAAGGTGCCGAAATCCTGAAGTTGGAAAAAGTCGAGCCTACGCTCAAAGATACAACCACGGCTACGTTCACGGTTACTTCAGCGGGCCCAACTGGTTACGTCATCAAGTCGACAGCCAAGGGCACGGGTGACGAATTCATCATCACAAACGTTGCAGGCACGATCACTCGCACTTGCGTTGCCGCGAGCGCGAGCAACAAGGGTGGTTGTCCCGACCGGCGACTGGTAGTCACCGGCGTCCAAGCTTCATCGCTTGGATAAAACAGATAGTACAAGGGGGCGGCCATTCGGCCGCCCCCTTTTCTTGTGGTTATTTGTTTGCGTTTTGTTAGGAAGATATGTTGCATCTTGAGCGTCAAAGCTCAAGCTTGAGCGATAGAGATGCCGATTAGCTAATAGCCAGGCACGCAGTACGGCAAGCATGGACTGCAAAGACAAAGCCGACGGCTCAAGTAGCCGGGTCGCAACTGGGCGGCATGCGGGCACTGGCATCCACGGACATCAAGAGCTAGGAGTTGCCGGTGAGACACAAACAACATTTGCAAGGAGGAGGGGAGTCGGGCTTCACGCTTATCGAGCTCCTTGTCGTGATCCTGATCATCGGCATCTTGGCTGCGATCGCGATTCCCTCGTTCCTAAACCAGAAGAGCAAGGCCAACGATGCGGCGGCCAAGGAACAGGTCAGGACCATGCAGAGCACGATGGAGGCCTACTCGACCGAACACAGTGGTACCTACGTCGGGGCGACATTGGCGGAATTGGAAAAAATTGAGCCCACTCTGAAGGACAAAACGACCGCGGCTCCCCAGGAAACGAAAAGCCTGTCCTCTACCGGCTATGAAGTCGAATCGGTGGCGGCCGGCACGAAAGATACGTTCAAGATCACAGACAATGCGGGCGAAGTGAAACGCACTTGCACAGCGGCTAGCGCGAGCAACAAGGGTGGTTGTCCCACCGGCGACTGGTAGCAGCCGGCCCTGAGCGTTTCGCTCGGAGGCGTCATCGATGATCTCCAGAGGGCGGCCGTTCGGCCGCCCTCTCTATGTCTGCAGGCCGAGCTAATAGGACCTACTCGCAGGACCTACTCGCCCAACCCCGACTGGACGCGTGGCTGATATTGGGCGAGCGATTGCAGAAGCGCTCAAGTGTCACGCCGCGCAAGCCGATCATCGGGCCATGGAGACAGCAACCTTCGCGGGGGTGTTCGGAGCGATGATCGGATCGTTCCTCAACGTCGTCGTATACCGGCTGCCGCGCCGCGAGTCGCTCGTGCGCCCGGCATCGCACTGCCCCTGCTGTGGGGTGGCAGTCAAGCCATACGACAACATTCCACTGATCTCCTGGCTGCTATTGCGCGGACACTGCCGCAACTGCTCGGCTCCGATCTCAAAGCGCTATCCGCTGGTGGAGGCGCTTGCTGCTCTGCTGTGCGTGGGTGCGGTGCTTGCCGGCGGCAGCCCCGCAACGATCGCTTTGAACGTAGCCTTCATCTTGCTGCTCGTCCCGATCGCACTGATCGACGTCGAGCACCGCATCATCCCCAACAAGCTGACGGCGCTCGGCGCGATCCTCGCGATTGCGCTCGGAACCGCACTCGACCCTAGCGGCGAGCCGGAGCGGCTGATCGCCGGCGCCGTGGCAGGCGGGGCGCTTTTGATCGCTGCGATGGCCTATCCAGGTGGCATGGGCATGGGCGACGTGAAGCTGGCCGGCGTGATGGGCCTGTTCCTCGGTAGCGCGGTTGCCCCGGCGATGCTGATCGCACTGTTCGCCGGGGTGCTGTTCGGAGCGTTTCTGATGGCTCGCAAGGGCGCGCTCGCTCGCACGCAAGACCGCCGTTCCCGTTCGGCCCGTTCCTGGCCTTGGGCTCGCTTGTGGCGATTTTCGCCGGCGAGCCGCTCATCAATCTCTACACAACCAACTTCCTCAACTGATGCTCTTCAGGAACCTGATCAATGCCCAACGAGAATCTCAGCCTGCTCAGGCCCACCTCGATCGTGGTCGACGCTCCACCGGAGCCGCCGGCGGACGATCTGGTGTCGCTGCCAAACAAGCGTAAGCTGCTCGCCGTAGCCGAACCCGACGCTTGAAACTGAGTCGCGGCGCGCTCGCGTGGCGCGACGCTTGTCGGCCTTGACATCCAGCCCGGCTATGTGAGCGCTGTGCAGGCGCGCGTCAACGGCTCGATCCATGGTGCAGCGTGCAGCGGGAATGCCGTTGCCGCCCGACACGGTTCGCGAGGGCGAGGTGCTCGACGGCAGTGCTCTTGCCGACACACTGCGCGAGCTGTTCGACGAGTCACGCCTTGATAAGCGCGTGCGCGTGGGCGTGGCCAACCAGCGCACGGTCTTGCGCACACTCGAGCTGCCACCGCTGACAGACCGCAAGGAGCTTGAGACGGCCGTGCGTTTCCAGGCTGAGGATCAGATTCCGATGCCGCTCGAGAACGCGGTGCTCGACTTTCATCCATTGGGCGTGATCGACACGCCGGCCGGGCCACGCCAGCGCGTGATCGTCGTTGCGGCTCAACGCGACATGGTCGAACGTCTGCTCAATGCTGTTCGTGACGCCGGGCTTCGCCCCGAAGGTATTGACCTGTCCGCCTTCGCTTTGATTCGCTCCCTGCATCGCGCCGATGAGGAGCATGCCGGGCGCGTGCTCTATCTGAACGTGGGTGGGCTCACGAACATGGCGATCGCCGAGGGCACGGTTTGTCGCTTCACGCGCGTCGTCAGCGGGGGCCTCGAGTCGATGGCAACCGAGGTCGCTGAGCGCCACGGCGTCAAGCTGGCGGAGGCGCGGGAGATGCTGGCATCCGTCGATCTGGAGCAGCCCAATGCCACCGACTCGTTTGATGGTGATCTGCCCACGGCACCGGTCGAGCAGCCGGCGATCGATGTGCGTCCGGTGCTTGCCGCTGGCGTGCGCGAAATCGCCGGTGAGGTGCGTAACTCACTTGACTTCCACCGCTCGCAAGAGGGCGGGGGAGAGGTGTCGAGCGTAGTCGTGAGCGGTCCCGCACTACAGATATCCGGGTTCGCCGGCGCGCTGCAGAGCGAGTTGCGCGTACCCCTGATCCCACAGACAGTCGGCCTGCTCGACGAGGCCGCGACCGGCTCGGTCGCACCTGAGCGTCTCGCCGTCGCCACCGGACTAGCGGTCGAGGAGGCGCCCCGATGAAGGCCGTAAACCTGATCCCGGGCGAACAGCGTCAAGGCTCCGGTTCGCTCACCGGGCGCTCCGGTGGGGCCGCCCTGATCCTGCTCGGAGTGGTAGCCGGGCTTGCCGTGCTGATACTCATGTACGGCAGCGCCAGTCACCGTATATCAAGCCAAAAAGGCGAGGTTGCCACGCTCACCGCTGAGGCCAGTGCGATTCAAGCCCGCGCCGGACGTCTGACGCCCTACACCAACTTCGTCTCGATGGCCGACCAGCGCACGCAGACGGTCGCGCAGCTCGTCCAGGCTCGCTTCGACTGGTCGCATGCGCTGCACGAGCTCGGCCGTGTCCTGCCTGCGGGCACTTCGCTCGCCACGCTCCACGGCCAGGTCGGAGCGGCCGGGCAGACCTCCGCTTCTTCGAGTGCGCCCGCAACTGGCGACTCCCGCTTCAAGCACTCCCCCAGGGAGCACTCCGGCGTTCACGCTCACGGGCTGCGCCGTCAGCCAGTCCGTGGTCGCCCAGAGCCTTCAGCGCTTGCGCTTGATGAACGGCGCCAGCGAAGTGCAATTGCAGAGCTCCACCAAGCCGGGCGCGGGCAGCGCAAGCTCCGGTGGGGGCTCGGGCGGCGGAAGCTGCCCCGGCAATGATCCCAGCTTCACCGTGCAGATCGTGTTCACGGGACTGCCCGCCGGACCCACGCCTAGCCCCACGGCGGGATCAGCCACGACCGCGGCTGCCAATAGCGCCGGCTCGAGCGAGCAGGTCTCCTCGCCAGGGAAATCGGTGCCGTGATGACCACTCGTGACCGACTAATGCTGATGGGAATCGTCGCGCTCGCAGTGTTGCTCGGCGCCTGGTTTATGACCGTTGCGCCCGAGCGCGAAAAGGCCACGAAGCTGAACGCTGAAGTCGAAACGGCACGTCAGCAGGTCGCCAGTGCCGAATCGCAGGCTGAGAGTGCGGCCAGCGCGCGAGCTCAGTACTCGAGCGCATACGCCTCGCTCGTGAGCTCTTGGCCAGGCTGTGCCCGCGACATCTGAAACGCCGGCCTTGATCTACACGCTCGACCGTGCCACGCACAGCCGTGACGTCCAGTTCACCTCGATCTCTACCAGTGCGAATGGAGCAAGCAGCACAGGCCCGAGTCCGACGCCCGCCGCGGCGAGCACGACATTCACGCAGGAGCCGTTCACGTTCGTGTTCAACGGAAGCTTCGTCGACCTCTACAAGCTGTTCGATCAGCTCGAAGGCTTCACCGTACAGACACCGAGCGGTGCATTGCACGTGAACGGCCGTCTGCTCACGATCAACAGCGTCAGCCTGGCGCCCGACTCGACTGCAGCGCAAGCCTCATCGGGGTCGAGTAAACCCAAAGCGGCTCCGCTCACCGGAACGATCAACGCGACCGCCTACGTACTGCCCGCCGGCGAGTCCGCGCTCGCCGGGGCGAGCCCCTCCGGCCCAACGGCTACGCCCGCATCGAGCACAACACCTACCGGATCGGCTACCGCCGCCGCGCCGGCCGTCGTGAAGGCAAACCCATGACCGAGTTCCTGCAATCGATCAAGTCGGACCTGCTCTCCAGGCGCTTGCTGCCGTTCGTGGCGCTTGCAGCCGTCGCGCTAATCGCGGCCGTCGGCTACGCGGTGACAAGCGGCTCGAGTAGCCCTGCGCCGGCGCCGCTGGCAAGTGCTCCGAGCGCACCGACAAGTGGCGCGAGCGCCTTGCCTGTCGCGGTGGCGCCGGCGAACCCCAACCAGGCCGTCTCAGAGACGCCGGGCGGCGTGCGCTACCAGAGCCATGGGCCCACGCGCGACCCGTTCATTCCGCTGCCCTCCCCGCCCGCCGCCAAGAGCGCGAGCACGGGCGGCAGTTCGAGCTCGCCCTCCTCGAGCACGCCGAGCTCAGGCGGATCGTCCTCCGGCGGAACCGGTTCCTCCGGCGGAGGCTCGAGCTCGGGCGGACAGAAAGCACCGGCCCCAGCCCCGGCACCGACCCCCAAGAAGCCCGTGAAGCCCCAACTTGCGTATGACGTCTCCGTCTTGTTCGGGGCCGCTTCGACCATGCTCGGGCAACCGGCAACGCTGGCGCCATATGAGAACTTGAAGCTCGGACAACCCTTTCCGTCCAAGCAGGACACGCGCATCTCCTTTGAACGCGTCACCGCCGCCGGAAACGGCGCTGTTTTCAAGCTCGACGTTCCGCCGATCCTGCACGGAACAGGCATCTGCCTGCCAAGCAACTCCGAATGTCAGACGATCGATCTCGAAACAGGTCACTCCGAGGAACTCGAATACGTAGAAGCTAACGGTCAGCTCGCAATCTACGAACTGAAGGTCGTGAGCATCGTCAAAAAGGGCGCCAGTACCGCGCGCGTAAGTCGCAACGCCAAATTGGCCGATGCCGCTCGTCGCGCCAAGGCAGTCCAGGCGATCGGTCAGGCGAGCTCACTGCAAGTACTGAGCGGCTCAAGCGCGGCACCCGCCAAACGCGGCTAAGGCGCTGTCTGCGGGCGGGTCTCAAGGGCTGCGGCCCCTGAGCAAATAAGCTACGGCGGATATGACGCTACGTCTGATCACCGCCGGTGAGTCCCACGGCCCCGGCCTGACCTGTGTAGTCGAGGGTATGCCCGCGGGATTGTCGCTACGCCCGGAGGACCTAGACGTGGACATGGCACGCCGCCAACTCGGCCATGGTCGCGGCGGGCGCATGAAGATCGAGAAGGACAGTGCTCGTGTAACCGCCGGTGTGCGTCACGGGATGACGCTCGGAGGACCGATCGCGCTGCAGGTCGAGAACCGCGACTACGCCAACTGGGAAGAGCGCATGTCGCCCTGGCCGGTCGAGGCCGAGACTGCCGAGGTTCACCTGCCGCGCCCCGGTCACGCAGACCTGGTGGGCACACAGAAGTACAAGCAGAGCGACGTACGCAACATCCTCGAGCGAGCCTCAGCGCGCGAGACAGCCGCACGGGTCGCCGGTGGCGCGCTGTGCAAGGCGTTCCTCGCGGCGCTCGGCGTACAGGTTCGCTCGCACGTGATCCAGATCGCCTCCGTGCACGCGCCAGCGCGCGAGCAGGCCTTGACGCTCGCCGACTTCGACGAGGTCGATAGCTCGCCGGTGCGCTGCCTGGACGCGGAGGCCGGACGGGGGATGGTCGCCGAGATCAACACGCTGCGCAAGGCCAATGAGTCGCTCGGCGGAGTCTTCGAGGTACAGGCCTTCGGACTTGTGCCGGGGCTCGGCTCGCACGTCTCCTGGGAGGAGCGCCTGGACGGACGACTCGCCATGGGGATCCTCTCGATCCAAGCGATGAAGGGCGTCTCTGTCGGCGACGGCTTTCAGATCGCCGGTGTTCCCGGCTCCCAAGCCCACGACGAGATCTTCTACACAGAGCAACGTGGCTACTACCGCGAAACCAACCGCTCCGGTGGCCTGGAGGGCGGTATGAGCACCGGCCAGCCGCTGGTCGTGCGCGGTGCGATGAAGCCGCTGCCGACCCTCACCAAGCCGCTGCGCTCCGTCGACATCGCGACGCACCAGCCGGCCGAGGCGCTGCGCGAGCGTACCGACTCGTGCACTGTGCCGGCCGCGGGCGTGGTCGGCGAGGCGATGGTCGCGCTTGTGCTTGCCGACGCATACCGGCAAAAGTTCGGCGGCGATCACATCGACGACGTGCGCCAGGCGCTCGACGCCTATTGCGAGCGGATCGGATGGCCGTCTCCTTGACGCTTGCCTCGCGTGAGGCACGATCCTGGGAGCGCGCGAAGTGGCGCCGCTAGCGCCGAGGAGGGCGCTTGTCTTGATCGGCTTCATGGGCGCCGGCAAGACAACAGTCGCAGGCGAACTCGCCGCGGCGCTCGGCGTGCAGGCGCTCGACAGCGATCGTCTGCTCGAGCAAGAGCTCGGCCATTCGATCGCTGAGGAGTTCGCTCAGGCGGGTGAAGCGTCGTTCAGGGCGGCTGAGGAGAGCCTGGTGTGTCGGCTGCTAGATCAGGCGGAGCCAGGCTCGGTGTTGGCGCTCGGAGGCGGCAGCGTGCTCTCAGAGCGTGTGCGGGCGGCGCTCGAGCCGCATCTGACTGTGCTGCTGGACATCGACGCCGAGGCGGCATGGAGACGGGCAGGCTCAGGAGGTGGACATGAGCGGCGACCGCTTGCGAGCGATCGCGATTCCTTCCTCCAGTTGCACCGCGCTCGGGCGGCGATCTACGAGCAGCTGGCCGACGCGATCCTACCCGCGCTCACGCCGCGAGTCGGGACGCGCGCACTACCGGCCCTGTGTGGGCTCTGCGAGGCGCCGCCCGGCACCCGACTCCTATGGGCGAGCTCGGCTTCGGGCGAGTACCCGGTATTTGTCGGACGTGGGTTGCTACGGCCCGACGTGTGCTTGCGCGAAGGCCTCTGGCCACTTGACCGGAGCGCCTCACGACCATTCTGCGTATCCGATCAGAATGTCGCCGCGCTGTACGCGGAGCGGCTCGGTGGAGTCCAGGAGCTGGTGGAGATCACTGCCGGCGAGCCCAACAAGACGCTCTCGAGCGCAGAGCTCGTATGGCGCGCGCTCGTGACGGGCGGGATGACTCGCGCCGACCACCTTGTGGCGCTCGGTGGCGGCGTGGTCGGCGATCTTGCCGGCTTCTGCGCCGCTACCTACCAACGCGGGGTACCGGTGGTGCACGTGCCGACCACACTCGTCGCGCAGGTGGACTCCGCTTACGGCGGCAAGACCGGGGTGGACCTCTCCCAGGCAAAGAACTACGTGGGCGCCTACCACCAGCCGGCTGGCGTGCTGGTCGACCCAGATACGCTCACCACGCTGCCGGCGCAGGAGCTGGCGGCCGGCTACGTAGAGGTGCTCAAGACCGCCTTGATCGCCGGAGGCGAGCTGTGGCGGCGAGTCGCTGCGGACGAGCCGCTCGACGAGCGCACGATCCTTGCCTGTGCACGCACAAAGCTTGCGGTCGTCGCTGAAGACGAGCGTGACGCTGCTCGGCGCCAGGTCCTGAACCTCGGACACACGGTTGGCCACGCTTTGGAGACGGTCACCGGTTACGAGCGCTATCGCCACGGCGAGGCCGTCGGGCTCGGGTTGCTGGCAGCTTTGCGGCTGTCGAACCTACCGCAGCTCCGCGCGCAGGTGCTCGACCTGTTGCAGGCGCGGGGATTGCCAGTAACGCTTGACGGGGAGGACGTCGAGCAAATCCTCGAAGCGACGATGCGCGACAAGAAGCGCACCGGTACACATGTTCCATTCGTACTGCTCGGAGCGCCAGGAGACGCTCGCACAGGCTGCCGCGTGCCCGCGGATGAGCTGCGCAACGCCGTGGCCGAGTTGCAGGCGCGCGGGTAGGCTTTCGCTGAATGCCAGGCCCATTTCGCATAGAGGTAATGCACGGCGTCAACCTCAACATGCTCGGCAAGCGCGAGCCCGAGCACTACGGCACCCTCACCTTGGACGAGCTAGAGCGCCAAGTCGAAGGGTTCGCCGATGAGGTAGGCGTGGAGACACGCTTCTTCCACACGAACTTCGAGGGGGAGTACGTCGAGCACCTGCACAATCTCGGTGAGCTGGTCGATGCGGTCGTACTCAATCCTGGAGCTTGGACCCACTACTCATGGGCGATCCACGACGCGCTCGCGACCGCGGCGCTACCCGCCGTCGAGGTGCACCTCTCGGATGTGAAGGCGCGCGAGCCGTGGAGGTCGATCTCAGTGATCGAAGACCTGTGCGTGAGCTCGATTACGGGTAAGGGCGTCGAGGGCTATCGGCTGGCGCTCGAGTGCCTGCACGACGAACTCGACGGTGCGGACACATGAACGAGCTCGCTCGTGTGGCACGGCTCGCCACAGAGCTGGGCGTTGTGGGGGTCGACAGACTGCTAGTGGGCACGCCCGTGAACGTGCGCTACCTGAGCGGCTACACGGGCACGAACGGACTCCTGCTCGTCTCGGCAGATGAGCAGCTAGCTCAGCGTTTCTTCACCGACTTCCGTTACGCCAGCCAGTCAGAGCAACAGGTGCCCGCCGAGTTTGTGAGGGAGATCGCTCCAGGCGAGCTCGTCGAGACCGCGGTGCGGGCGCTCGGGCAGGGAGGCGTTGAGGGTCAGCGCAAGCTTGGCTTTGACGATGCTTCGCTCACGGTCAAGCAGCATGCACGCCTGCGTGACTTGCTTGCGCCGGGCTGGGAGCTCGTCGCATGTGGCGGGATCGTGGAGCGTCTGCGCGAGGTAAAGGACGAGCAGGAGGTCGCCCGCATACGTGCTGCAGCCGAGCTTGCCGACGAGGCGCTCACAGGCGTGCTCGAAGGAGGACTGGTCGGACGCAGCGAGCGCGAGGTGGCGCTCGACTTGGAGTTGCGCATGCGGCGCTTGGGTGCCCAGGCGCCCAGCTTTCCTTCGATCGTCGCTTCAGGCGAGCATGGTGCGCTCCCGCACGCCGAACCGCGCTCGGTAGAGATCGGACGAGGAATGCTTGTCACGATCGACTGGGGTGCCTATCTCGATGGTTACTGCTCCGATTGCACGCGCACCTACGCCACGGGAACGCTCGACGAGGAGGCCAACACCGTCTATGAGCTGGTGCTGGGCGCCCAAGAAGCGGCCTTGGCTTCGGTGCGCGCGGGAATCAGCGGACGTGAAGTAGATGGTGTTGCACGTTCGATCATCGAGGCCGCGGGCCACGCCGAGCACTTCGGCCATGGCGTTGGGCACGGGGTGGGCATGGAGATCCATGAGGCGCCACGGCTTTCGCGCACCGCAAGCGATGAGCCTTTGCGCGCGGGCAACATAGTCACGGTGGAGCCGGGGGTGTATGTGCCAGGGCTCCTAGGTGTGCGCATTGAGGATCTAGCGTTGGTGAGCGAGCACGGGTGCGAGCGGCTCACGAGCCTGCCGAAGCAGCTCGTAACGCTTGACTAGCAAGCGCGGCTTATACAACGCGAGCGCCAGTGTCACCGCGAGCGGCAGCGACCAGATTAGAAAGAGCGCCGACTGAGCGTCCGCCGAGATATGGCCGGGCGACCATTGGAAGGTCAACCACACGAGCACGGTGCTTGACAGCGCCAGCAACGGCGGCCGCTTCGTCTCGGCGCCGACCTCCCACGCGAGCAGCGCGAAGATGAACGGCAGCGGGTAATAGTCGGTGTCCCATGTATCGAGCATGCACCGCAGCAACAACAACAAGGCGAGCGCGAGCAAAGCATTTCGCTCGGTTAGGAGAGCGTCCCCACGGTTACCTCGACGCTCCTTCAGCCACAGCGTCCCTGCGACGGCCGCGCCGACCAACAGGATGAGCGGATGGCTGATTGGGGCAATCCAAGTAGGGGCGATGCGATAGCC
Organism: uncultured Solirubrobacterales bacterium; assembly: GCA_963746645.1. Classification (GTDB taxonomy): domain Bacteria; phylum Actinomycetota; class Thermoleophilia; order Solirubrobacterales; family Solirubrobacteraceae; genus Palsa-744. Next base: position 432,724 of record CAVVBQ010000005.1, on the reverse strand, counting down.
GACCTTGGCAGTGCCGAACAATCCGTGGACCAGCGCCCCATGATGGCCGAAAAACCACCAGACCTGCCATGGCTGGAAGATTGCGGCGGGCGGCGCCGCGAGACCTCGCGTGCCGGCCAGAAAGCCGCCTGAGGAAACGAGCGCCAAGGGAGCCAACACAGCAATCGCAACTGCCCCAGCGACCGCAAGGCAGAGAATCCGCCGGGCTGGAAGCGCCAAAAGGACAGGGCCGATGGCAAGCACAGCCCACTCCTTGTTGGCGATCGCAAGCCCGAGCAGCACAGCCGCGAGCAACGGACGATTCCGGCTTGCAAATAGCACTGCTGCCACGCACATGCAAGCTCCCAGCAACTCCTCTGGGTGGCCGATTTCAAGCGCCTGCAGAGTCAGCGGATTAGCTACACACAGGCCGAGCACGACTGCTCGTGAGAGGGTAGGGCGGCCTTCCGTGCGCATGCGGGCAACCAGCCAGATACCGAGTGCCGCGGCAGCCAGTAGGCAAGGGAGCGCGACCATGCGGTAAACGGCCAGCTCACCGCCTCCCCACAAGCCAGGAAGCAGTGCAAATGGCGCCCGCTCCAGTAGCGATCCTCCGTAGGCTGGCGCGAGTCTCAGGAACTCGATCGCATGGCCGTGCATGAGCGCCGCGAAGGCAGGGCGCGCCTCGGTTTCATAATCGTTCCAGGCGAACCCATATAGGCCCAGCCAAGCCATCGTGGCGGTAGCTGCCCCCGCAACGAACGCACTGAAGGCGTTCTCGCGCACCAGTCGCTTCATCGAACTTGCATCGACCGAAACAAGCTCTCGCTTGAGGTCGGAAAGGATCTATGAAGGGGGCGACCCCAGAAGCTTGAAGTTGCTGTGAAAGCGGTTGGCCTAAGCGCGCCCGCGGGCGACCGCGACCTTGCGAAACAACTCGGTGATGCCGAACCGTGGAGCGACACGCTCCACCAGTCCCGGCGCGAGCTGGGCCAGGGCGAGCATCGGACGCACAGGTGCGCCGCTCTCGAGAATCTCTGGCTTGTCCTCGCGGATCGCCCGTACAACAGAATCGGAGATCTTCTCGGTCGTTGTCTCTCCCATCATGCGGTTCGAGCGATGGCCTTCTTGGATCATGCGCTCGTACATACCGTCGCCCGCGATAAACCCGGGACACACCACCGAGAAGCCCACGGGCGCATCCAAGTACTCGGCGCGCAAGGATTGAGTCAAGCCGACCAGTCCGGCCTTCGTGGCGGCGTAAGGCTCATTGAAGGCAGGGCCGATCTTGCCCGCTATCGAGGAGATGAAGACGACATGCCCACACCCGCGCTGGAGCATGCCCGGCACGAGACGATGCGTGAGTAGTAGCGGCGCCGTCAGGTTCACATCCACGGTCACGGCGAGCTCCTCGCGTGTGTAGTTGGTGAAGGCTCCGACCGACTCCACGCCCGCGTTGTTGACGAGCAGGTCAATCGGACCCAGGGCACTTTCGACGCCCTCGACCAGGGAATCGAGCGTTGTCAGGTCGCTCAGGTCGGCGGGCACGGCCACAGCCTTGATCCCGAGTGTGTTGAGCTCGGTTGCGACCTCTGCAAGGGCGCCCTCGCGCCGGCCAGAGACCGCCACGCTCATACCCTCGCGCGCGAGGCGGCGAGCGATGTGGGTGCCGAGCCCTCCGGATGCGCCTGTCACCAGGGCTGTGCCGCCTTGCAAGTTCTTCATGAGACGCCCCCCTCGTTATTTCCTAGCCATCATATGCTTAGCAACGCTCTATTTCGTCTCACGTCGACCTTGTCGCCGGATACGCGGCGCCACTATGACGATATTATCCGGACATGTTGTTCAATGATCGGGATAGTCCGGAGTATTACACTCGCTTGCGGGATCTACTGAATGCTTCGCGATATGCGCTGGTCGCGGTGATCGCAACCGTCGGTTTTGCCGCGGCAGGCATCGCCGGGCATGTGTGGGCGTTTATTCCGGCCGCCATCGTAGCCATATTTGCGATCGTGGATGTCCAGCTTGCCTTGAAGGGGTCCAGGGCCGCGCAGAAAAGTGAATTGCAGATCCTGTTGGACGGGAAAGCCTGCAGGGCGGATAGGGCAAACGCAAGCGAGTACGGCATAGATGTCGCGGTGCTTCCGGCGGGAGAGCGATGGCAATACATAACCCGTGACTTCGACCATTCCTTGCGGCAAGCTGTCAGAGCCGCGTTGTCGAAAGAGGGATCGCCATTGGTGATGCTCATAGGTGAGTCCAAGTCGGGAAAGACCCGCGCTGCCTTTCAGGCTCTTGCTTGGCAGGAGTTGAAGGACGCATATCTCGTGGTTCCTCGCGACGGTTCGTGCGTCGAGCGCCTTCTGAGAGCCGGTGCCTTGCCCTCTAGCTGGGCCCCGCTCGTCATTTGGCTGGACGATATTGAGCGCTATGCATCGGCTGATGCAAGTGGCTTTCACGATGGGACCCTTCGCAATCTCAAGTGTGATCGTCCTGTCGTCGTGCTTGCCACCGCGGAGGGGCGACGCGCTAGGAGCAAGACCAAAATGCTCGAACAACCTGTCGAGCAATTGATAAGCATGGCGGCAACGATCGACGTAAAGACCAAGCTGAGCGACGATGAGCTTTCACGTGCAGAGCAAGCCTACGGTCGGCGCCTGGTCCAGGATATAGAGCAAATCGGTATCGGTCGCCGTATGGTCGCAATGAGTGAGCTCAAGGGTAAGCTCATGAGCCAGCACGAGCACTGGCGAGAGGGAATGGCGGTCCTCAGAGCCGCAATTGACTGGCGTAGGGCGGGGGTGTCCAGATGGCTGACCATTGAGGATCTGGATATGCTCTACCGCAATTACCTTCCCGACGATCTTGACCCTAATCCGGAACTCTTCGCCGCAGGGCTGTTATGGGCTCGCGAGCCGCTTCCCAATTCCGAAATATCGCTACTGCGTAGGGTTGCGAATGGACGTGAGGGCTATGAGCCTTATGACCTCGCCGTGCGGATAGCATCCGAGGAGTGGCCCAGCATCGACGAGCGAGCTTCGGCGCATATCGCGCGGCTGGCTGATCCACCCGACTGCTTCCAGATGGCGACGGCCGCCTACGATGGCGGCGATAAAGCACTCGCCTTGCGGTTGCTCGAGCGCGCGGAAAACAGTGAAGACCGGCGGCTAGCGGCCACCAGTGCATTCAATACGGCGATCATTCTCGCCGAGGATGGTGACCTGTCGGGGGCCGAGGCCGCTTACCGGCGCGCCGATCAACGGGGTAGTCTCAGGGCTGCCTTCAACCTGGGGCAGACGCTCAAGATGAGTGGCGACTTGAAGGGTGCCGAGACTGCCTTTCGAAGGGCGGATGAACGAGGTAGCCCTGAGGGTGCCGTGAACCTTGGAATCTTGCTGGAGAACCGCGGTGACCTCGCGGGTGCCGCTGCTGCTTACGGAAGGGCAGACGCGCGCGGCAGCCGGAAGGGTGCTGAGAATCTCAGGAGCCTCTTTGATCGACATCCAAGACAGGACAACCGCTTGCCTGTTTCAAAGCCTTCCAGTGAGCAGGGTGCCAGTGTCTAGAGTGCCGCGCTTGCGATGTCGTCATCCTCACGACTGGGTTATGACTGGAGCAGAAGGGGCCATCCGACGCCCCTTGCGGCACATGCTCGGTCTCTTCTCGCTGGCGTTGGGAGTCAGCCTTGCCCTGGTCGGGCCTGCGGTAGCGATCGTTCCTCCAGGGATGACGGAAGAGCTCCCGGTTCCCCTTGACGGAACCTCCTGGCCCGCGGCGATCACCCGTTCCTCCGATGGGAGCATGTGGTTCACTGAGGAAGGGGCGGGGGTTATCGGACGGATCGCCCCGTCGGGACTGATTACAGGAGAATTCCCAATCCCCAACGCCGTCCAACCACCCTCGCCAGAACTTTACTTTCGCGCGGAATATGACCGCGCAGTACCGGGAATTGCCGCGGGACTCAAAGGCGAAATGTGGTTCACCGATCACGGGATCGAAGATTGGGGCTATACGCAGGGATTCGTCGGCAAGGTGACACCTTCGGGAGTCATTGCAGAGTTCCCGCTCCCCTCGACCCAGGAAGTCGTACATCACCCAAACAGCATCGCTCTCGGCGCTGACGAGAACATGTGGTTCACCGACGGAGAATCCACAGGAGAGCAGCCAGTCTCGTTGCCGGGCTCCATCGGGCGCATAACCCCTGCGGGGGCGATCACTGAGTTTCCGTTGACACCTCCCTATCACTCGCCGGAGGTAATCGCGCTGGGATCGGACGGCAATATGTGGTTCACCGACGAAGAGACGACAACGAGAGGCGAGGTACAGGCAATCGGGCGAATATCCTCTGCGGGGACAATCATGGAGTATCCACTGCCGAGTGTGCTCAGTTTTCCTCCCGGGAGCATAATTCCGCGAGGGATCGTGCTCGGGTCAGATGGAGACATGTGGTTCACAGAGTATGCTGCAAACGCGATAGGAAGGATCACGCCGGCGGGAGTACTATCTGAATTCAAGGTCCCAAGCGTCTACGGACAGATAATGTCCGGCTCTGACGGGAATATATGGTTTGCTGAGGGCTATGGCTCAAACGCGTTTGGTCGGATGGAGCCGCAGGGCGAAGTGACCACATTCGCTCCGATCTCAACTGATGGTGGTACGGCGGATATGATCACGGCCGGCGTTGACGGTGCTATTTGGTTCACTGAGGTTGGGGCTTCTGGGATAGAAAGAGGCATCGAAGTAGTTCATATCGGACGGTACGTCATTCCCTTGGCTCCCGTGAGCACTGCGGCGCCTTTGATCTCGGGAGAAGCATCCGTTGGCCATGTCCTTACGGTCTCGACCGGGTCGTGGTCTAACTTCCCTAGTTCGTTTGGATATCTGTGGCAGATTTGCAATGTTTCCGGCGCGCACTGCGAAGGCTTGAATGGGGAGGTCGGGAGTACTGAGGCTTTGACAGTCGACGATGTCGGACATACATTGCGAGCGGTCGTGAGCGCTGCCAACGCCGGAGGGTCGGCAACGGTCATGTCCGGCCCGTCGCCGGTTATCGATGCGGTCACGCCGCCTTCGCCGTCTGTGCTGGAGCGTTCAAGCCCCGATATCGGCGCAACGATGACGTGGAGCTTTGGCTGGTCACGTACGTATACGATTGTCGAATCATTTGCCGTACATGGGTTGCCCTCTACGGATGATCTATCGATAACGGTTACATGTCGGGGCCGGGGTTGCCCATTTAAACATAAGCACCTGGATCCGGGGAGTCGTATCTGCCATGGACATAGATGTACGGCCGCATTACCAATAGCGTCGAGGGGCAATGTAGATTTGATCAAGCTCTTCAAAGCACGACGCTTGAGAGTCGGCACACATATATCAGTCAGTGTGGTGAGGCCAGGATGGATCGGCAAGTCCTTCATGTTTACGGTCCGTGATAACCGGACACCTCACGTGCATCTTGCCTGTCTAGCTCCAGGTTCTGCCACGCAGGTGACCAAATGCTGAGAGGGCAGGACACAACGAGACAATTGCTGCCGATCATGCTGATCCTCCTGTTCTCACTGAACGGGAGCGCATCTCGGGCGGATCCCGCCTCGATAGTGGAACCGCCCCCGGGTATGGTCGAAGAATTTATGCCTGGTTCCCCCTTGTCTCTTGCCTATGTCATGGCTGGAGGCCCAGAAGACAGCGTTTGGTTTCCGGCTGCGACGGCAACCATGACGACGATGTTCGAGCGCATCTCCCGAACAGGTGTGATAACCGGCGAATTTGTTGTTCCTGGGCTCAATGGAGCAGAACCAGTACCAGAAAACGGATTGCAGGTGAGAGGGCTTGCCATGGGGGATGGCGGCGATATGTGGTTCACCGACCAAGCTTTTGGTGGGGCGTTCGTCGGACGGGTCACCTCCTCGGGCAAGACATCTGAGTTTGGACTCCCTGCTTCTACTTACCCTGAAGGAATAGCAGCCGGCCCAGATGGTGATATGTGGTTTGCCGCCGGGGCTCCAGGGAAGATCGAGCAGATAGGCAAGGATGGTGCCATTAAAGAATATGAGATCCCGACAGGAACGCATGATGATTTGCCCGAAGTCAGCAAGCCGACGATGATCGCTCTCGGCGCGGATGGCAATATGTGGTTTACAGACCAGGGAGATAATTCCCAGGGACAGAGCTTTATCGGACGGATAACTCCATCGGGCGCGATTTCAGAGTTCCCGATCGCCACGCAGTACGGCACACCATCTTGGATCACCCTGGGCGCAGACGGTAATATGTGGTTCAGCCAGCCATATGCGAGCAAGATCGGGCGCATCTCTCCAGACGGCGCTATCTCCGAGTTCATCGTTCCGAGTATGGGTAGTGAGATCGCTTCGGGCTCGGACGGCAATATATGGTTCACGGAGGGCTTTGGGCCAGACATAGTTGGCCGTATTACGCCCGCGGGGGCGGTAACCACCTTCTCGCCGATATCCGCGGTGGCAGGTGGTCCTAGGGCGATTACGGCAGGCGCCGATGGCGACCTGTGGTTTTCCTCATATGACTTTTTTCGCGTGGACCGGCTCATCATTCCAAAGATGCCTGTGAACTCTGGTGCGCCGTCGATCTCTGGTGAAATCGCAGCGGGACAAGTGGTTTCTGTGTCGGACGGCTCGTGGTTAAATGATCCGGATTCATTTGCATATCAGTGGCAGGTCTGCGATGGTTCCGGTAGGGGGTGTATCGATTCCAGTGGCGATGTCGGGACTACACATGCTTTGACGGCAGCCGATGTGGGCCATACATTGCGTGCTGTGGTCACCGCGAGCAACCTCGGTGGGTCCGCTTCAGTGGTGTCCTCCACATCGCCGGTGGTTCGTGCGGCGCCTCCTGCGATGCTCGCGACGACGATTCCTACGCCGACGGTGGGAGCAACGATGACATGGAGCTTCAGGTGGCTCCGTTTATACTCGATTGTTAAGTCGCTTGTATTGAGTGATCTCCCCGCGGACGGTTCGATCGAAGTCGTGTGCAAGGGTAGAGGATGCCCGTTCTCCCATCGACGGCTCCCGACAACGACCAACCCTCGACTCTGCGAGAGTCGCAAATGCACCATGAAGAAGCTCGTACGAATGAAGGGCGATGTGGACTTGACGAGTCTGTTCAGGAATCGGCGTTTGAGAGTTGGCGCACGGATCGTGGTGAATGTCACGAAGACGGGATGGCTGGGCAGGGCGTTCCTCTTCACGGTGCTTTCGAACAAGGCTCCTCGCGCACGGAGGGAATGTGGAGTCAACCTGAGTTTCTCTCGCCATACATGCTGAGGAGGCTAGGTGACCGAGCATTCCAATCGACTCATCGGCTCGTTCTGGCGTTGGCGTAGCGAGCGATCACTTCCCCGCACGGGGTTCGCCGTATTGGTCGTGGTTGTCGTGGCTTCTGGAGGAGCTGGTTACCTCGCCGGGTTGTTGGTCAAGAGTGATACGAGCGGACGTTGGTCCTCCCCTAAGCCGACTTTCGGGGTGTCAAGTCGGGATAACTCGATTCCAGCTTTGCCTGCGCCCAAGAGGATTGCGACGATGCCTTCGCTACGCAAGAGCGAGCACCGCGCTATTCCTTCCTCGCGTGGTGCAGGTAAGATTGCGGCAGGCTCCTCGAGTGCCGTTTCCTCTGGCGCCGCGTCGAGTTCGCAGGCGGCGTCGAGCGAAGCCCAGGCTCCAAGTACGGAAGGCAATACCAGAACTTCGACTTCAACTTCGACGACTCCGAAAGGGTCTTCGGGGTCCTCAGGTGAAATACACCACGAAAGTGGCGGCGGAGCGTAGGGCGCGAGCGGTTTCTAGCCATGGACCGTATAGCCAAGTGAATGTAGGCGCGCAAGCGCGGCAGCCAACGATGCGGTGGCGGTACTCGCCAGTTTGCGTCCGCTCTCGAAACCTCGAAGGTTTTCGTGGCGAGCGCCACTGGCCATCTTCGAATAGCCACGCCCGATCTCGACGAGCGCTGCTGCGATAGCGGCGTTGGCGCTCCTTTCGGCCTGCGCTGGGGCAGCACGCCTCACCGCTTCGGCGGCCTGCTCGTGAGCATCGGCCAGCATCTGCGCCGCCTCGGCTTGTGCCTGGGGTGTGGTTGCACGCGAGAGCAATACTCCAGCATGGGCGCGTACATCGTTGAGCGGTATCAGGGCCTTGCTCAAACTCACCGCGTACGCCATTTTAGGTGCATGGCTAACAACTGCGGTGGGCGTGTCGGCGCGAGAGGCTGGACGTCCCCCTTCACTCGCGGGAGCAAGCAAGAAGCCGGCGGTGCCCATCGCAGCAATTAGGAGCGCGACGGCGCTCAAACGACGAGGGCGGGACCATACGGCACCTCCGCTACGAGCAATCGCCGGTTCGCGAGTGTCCCTCGGTGGCTCATCGGCTTGCTGAGGCATACTTACCGACCTCTCCGGGGTTAAGGAGATAGATCTGTCGGTTGAAAGTGATGCTTGTGGCGGCTCGGCCCCAGTTGGTGCGCGCCCATACGAGAGGAACCCAGACTCGGCTTCGGGTTCTGGCTGAGGTGCCGATGCCGAATCTGAGCGGAAGACAGATCGTAGACTGGCTTGACGACTGTTAAATGGAGCAGGTGTAAGGGGCTCGAGATTGCTCTCTGATGATCTTGCCTCGACCAAACGCGCGCCGCGGCGCCAGCGTGCCCCAAGCTGCCCGAGAACGATCTCCTCGAGCTCCTCCCATGCCTGCATCGCACTGGACGTCCGCGCACCAGGCTCCTTTACCAAGAGGCGCCCGACCCAATCAGAAAGCTGTCGAGGGGTGTTCGGCTTAATCTCTATCACCGGGGGGATTGGGTCATGTGCATGGCGCAACAGAATGGCCGTCGGTGTTGGGCTGTCGTGAAAGGGCACATGTCCCACAAGCTGCTCATAGGTCATAACGCCAACTGAGTACAGATCAGTCCAGGGGCCCACCTCCCGTGAGAGGGACTGCTCGGGAGCCATGTAGGCCGGTGTGCCCACCGTGATGCCGAGGCTCGTCACGAATGTCGTGACACCGACCTCACTGGTTGTCTTGGCCACGCCGAAGTCGGTGATCTTCACGCGCCCGTCATCGGTGACCATGACGTTCTCTGGCTTGAGGTCCCGATGCACAATGCCTAAGGGCTCAACTACCGCCAACCCCGCGAGGAGACCTTCCAACACGCCCGCCAGCTGCGCCAAGGAAAGGTCGCCAACCCACGATCTCAACGATCCACGTGGCATGTACTCCATAGCTATGGCCGACGCTGAGCCGTCCTCCACGTAGTCGTGGACGGTGACTATGTTTGGGTGGTTCAGCGAGCCAGCCAGACGCGACTCGCGCTCGAAGCGCTGGACGATCTCGGGGTTGCTGGCATGAATGTCGTGCAGCTCCTTGAGCGCGATCAGACGGTCCAGTTCGGGCTGACGGGACTTATACACAACTCCCATGCCACCGCGGCCGATCTCATCGATGATCTCGTAACGCCCAATAGTGCGCGCACGGATTGGTCCGCCTGTTGTGGGCGGGGTGGCATCGATTTTGGTCCTCTTGTGCTTGTCCATATCAGGTCGCGTGAGGGACATTAGCTTCTTGGGGATGCCACTCCTTTCCAGTCGAGGTCTATCCCAGCCCCTTGCGGTGATATCGATTAGTTCTGAAGTATGAGAGAGATCGATCATCTGAAGGCAGTCCGAGGAGGCGAAGGAGTGTAGGCTGCCAGGCAAATGCTGTTCCCGGCCGTGCTTATGCCACTCACACCGGAAACAACGAGAAGGAGCGAGCATGGAAGTCTCAAAGACAATAACTGCGCCTTCGCTCGGAAATAGCGTTGAGTCTGTGACCGTCGTCGTCCGGCCCTGGTTCATGTTGCTGGGAAGCTGGCTTCTGGCGCTCTCCGTGGCAGTGGTCCTGGTCGAGTGTCTGCTCGTCGGGCATGCGCCGTCGCGTTTGGTCACGCAAAACCAGTTTGCGCATCAGAGAGGTCTTTCTATACTTCCCGTGGCGGCCCAAGAGGTTGCTTCGGCTGCTCTCGGCACAGACAACTCCGCCTACCGCATGATGGAGTCGGGCTCGAACTATCAAGCGACCAATCCGGCTCAGCGCCTGAGGACACGCTTCGGTGGTAACGGGATCCACATCTATGCAGGCGGCCTTCAGTTGGGCCTGCGCCTCCGTGAGGTCGGCTATGGGGCCTCGCTGAGACGGGTTGGCGATGTCAGACCAAAAGCGAATGCCAACCACGTGACGTTCCCAGGTTCAGAGTTGAGTCAATGGTATACAAACGGTCCCGTTGGGCTGGAGCAGGGCTTCACACTCTCGAACGAGCTCTACAGGCACCCATTGGGACCACTGACACTCGCAATGGAACGTTCTGGCGATGTGACTGCGACGATTTCCCCCGATGGACAACGGCTGACATTCAATGGCGCGCGTGGCAAAACGCTTCAATACGGCCATCTCTTGGCCACCGACGCGTTTGGGCACCGTCTACATAGTTGGATCGAGCTGCGCCGTGGACGGGTACTCTTGCGTGTCGACACACACAATGCGCGTTATCCATTGCGAATCGACCCGTTGATTCAGCAGGGCGAAAAGCTCACCGAGAAAGAGGAAGAGATCGACGGTGGAGACTTCGGCACCAGCGTGGCGCTGTCCTCGGACGGTAATACTGCTTTGATAGGGGCCAGCGGCGACGATTACTCGTTGGGGGCGGCGTGGGTGCTCACACGCACCGGCTCGACCTGGGCTCAACAAGGGCCGAAGCTTCTTCCGACCGGCGTTGAGAATGGCTCGTTCCCAGTCAGATTCGGGCTAAGCGTTGCACTCTCATCAAATGGTGATATTGCCTTGATCGGCAGTCCAGGCCAAGAAGATGAGCTTGGAGCAGCCTGGATATTCACGCGTTCGGACTCGAGATGGACACAAGGTCCAGAGCTCACGGGTGGCATAGAAGAGAGCGGTCCGGCCTCTTTCGGTCTCGGCGTAGCGTTGTCGTCGGACGGCGACACGGCACTGATCGGTGGCTATGAAGACAACAAATCCGTCGGCGCCGCCTGGGCGTTTGTGCGTGCAGGTGCAACTTGGGTTCAGGAGGGTTCGAAGCTCACGGGCAGCGGTACCGTCGAAGGCTCCTGCTTCGGCGGTACCCTCGCACTGTCCTCAGATGGGAATACTGCGCTAATCGGGATCTATCCAGGTGGTTATCCCGGTGGTGCCTGGGTGTTCACCCGCTCGGGTTCCACCTGGACGCAGGCTGAACTGCTTGAACCAGGAATGGGTATACCAGGCGTCTTTGGTGAGAGCGTTGCGCTTTCGGCTGATGGTCTTACAGCTCTGATTGGGGATCCCGACTTTCCTTTCAGTCGCCTTGTAGGGGGAGCCTGGGTGTTTACCCGCACCGGCTCGACCTGGGTGCCGCAAGGAACTGAGCTCACCAGCGCGGAGAGCGGTGAAACCGCTTTCGGCTTCAACGTCGCTCTATCGGCGGATGGTAATTCGGCACTGATCGGTAGCGGCCAAGACAGTGGTGGACGTGGTGCCACGTGGCTATTTACACGATCCGGCTCGACCTGGACCAGGCAAGTGCCGGTACTTGCGGGTGGTGAAGAAGAGAACGGTCTCGGCATGTTCGGAAGCAGCGTCGCGCTGTCGTCGAACGCCACCACCGCTCTGATCGGCGCTCCAAATGACGACGAAGTACTTGGCGCGGCCGGAGCTAGGGGTGCCATATGGATGTATGTAAGCGCGCCGCCCGATGCTACTACCCGTGGAGTGTCGAACCTAGGCGCAAATCGGACGACGCTCAATGCCGAGGTTGATCCCAGGGGGCTAACGAGCAACGCATACTTTCAATACGGGACGACAGCGGCGTATGGTCAATCAACACTGGCCCAGAGTGCAGGCTCCGAGGGCACCAGTCCGATTACGGTCGATGTTGTTGGCCTTTCACCAGCCACGACCTACCACTTCCGGGTTGTTGCCGAAAGCTTGGGCGGGGTCGCCTACGGCGCCGATCAGGCTTTCACAACCGTGTCCCTCATACCGGAAGCAGCCGTAACGCTGGCGCCCGTGAACACACTGCTTCCGGCGATCTCGGGCACTCCGATTCGGGGTCAAGCGTTGTCGGCGTCACAAGGATCATGGACAAATGATCCCGCGTCCTTTGGTTACCAATGGCAGAGTTGCAACGCGATCGGCGAGGACTGCGCCAACCTGAGCGCGGCGACTGGGGCTACCCACATCTTGACCCAAGCAGACGTGGGCCATACGTTGAGGGTGATTGTGACGGGTGCTAACACCGGTGGCTTCGACACTGCGACGTCGACTGCCTCGCAGACCGTCGGATCGCAGGTGGAATCGGCAATGACATGGAACTTTGGCTGGTCACGCCGCTACACGATCGTGGAATCGCTCCTGGTCCACGAAATACCAGCAGGCGGCATCGTCGAAGTTACTTGTCACGGAAAAGGCTGCCCGTTCGCGCGCGATCGAACACTGCCGACGGTGAGTCGTCGAGGCTGTCGCGGCCAGGGATGCAAGGCTAAGCACCCCAATCCTTCGAAGACAGAAGTTGACTTGACCCATTTGTTCCGGCACCGGCATCTAGGGCTTGGAGTGCAAGTCGCTGTGTACATCCTTAGACATGACTGGGTCGGCAAGTCCTACCTCTTCACCATGCGCGCAAACCGTACGCCGCATTTTCAAGTCACTTGTGTGGCCTTGGGATCGAGTCGCTCGACGCACGGCTGCTGAATGATCCTGGGGCCATGCTCGCCAGTTGAGAGAGAGGAAGTATGGATCGAAGGTATCCTGGCGGCAAGGCCAACGTGCCGGATCAACAACACCGAGACACGTCAGCCTCGGCCTCGATCTTCGTGTCGCGGTAGTCTGCTTGGCCGACGATAGCCTGCTAGGCGACCGGTCGGACAATGTCGACCTTTGTGGTCCTTTACGAGACTTGAAGTATGACCTCCTAGTTCAGATCAAGGTAGGAGCAGCGGTGATCAACACCAACCAATTCAAGAACGGCAACCACATAGACGTGGATGGCACGATCTTCAAGATCGTGGAGTTCCAGCACGTGAAGCCCGGCAAGGGCGGAGCGTTTGTGCGCACGAAGCTGCGCCGGGCATCCGACGGCGCTGTGATCGACCGCACGTTCAGGGCCGGGGAGAAGTTTCGTGCAGTCAGGACAGAGGCGCGCAAGATGCAATATCTGTATGCCGACGGGACAGATGCCCACTTCATGGACACGGAGTCTTTCGAGCAGATCGCGGTGCCCGAGACTACTTTCGCGGAGGCCTTGCGCTGGACCACGCCGAGCAGCGAGGTGGATGTGCTCTTCATCGACGATCAGCCCTCGGATATCCAGCTGCCGAGCGCTGTGGACCTGACGGTGAGCGAGACCGAGCCGGGCTTGCGCGGGGACACAGCCTCGGGGGGCGGCAACAAGCCGGCGACCTTGGAGACGGGTGCGGTGATCCAGGTGCCCTTGTTCATCGACGTGGGCGAGAAGATCAGAGTGGACACGCGCTCTGGCGAATACATGTCGCGAGCCTGATGGTCAGGCGCTAGAACGATGCGCCGCTCTGAGCAGCGCAAGGCGGCAGTGTTCGCGCTCTACCAGCACGACTTGACGGGAAAGCCGTTGGCGGACGCGCTTGGGCCCAATGCGTCCTTGCTCACGCTTGCGCTCGCCCACGCGGCAGCCGATCGGGCGGAGGAGCTCGACGAGGTGATCGATCGCCATGCCCATGGCTGGTCGGTGCAGCGGATCCAGCCCTTGGAGCGCTCGATCATGCGGGTCGCCTTGATTGAGATGTTGCACCCGGATGTGGCGCCCGGGGACACGCCGATCCCGCCGGAGGGGGCAATCGAGGAGGCTTTGGAGAGCGCCAAGACGTTCTGTGGGAGCGACGCGCCAGGGTTCGTCAATGGAGTGCTCGCCGCAGTGCTGCGCGAGTTGCGCCAGAATGCGACCCACTCATGAGCCTGGAGCGAATCGACGAGTTGATCGAGCAGTTGGAGCGCGCCGCGGAGCAGCTGCGCTCGGGTGAGCTCTCACCCGACGCGGCCGCCACGATGGTGGAGGACTGTGCGGCGCTCGCCACCCAGGCGAGCGCGGAGCTCGAGCGTCAAGCCCGCGCCGAGGTCTCCCAGGTCGCCCCGGGCCAAGACTCGCTTCTCTGAGGCGGACGCTCCGCTGGTACAGGCCGCCTATCCGGAGCACTTGCGCGAGGAGGTGGAGCGCTACCTGCAGGACATGCGCTTCTCCGATGCGGCGCTCACGGCCGGCTTGGAGGAGGCGATGCGCTACTCGCTGCTGGCTTCGGGCAAGCGCATCCGACCGGTCCTGGCGCTGGCCACGGCACATGCGGTTGGCCTCTCCCACGAGCAAGCGATGCCCTTGGCGGCGTCCTTGGAGCTGATCCATACCTACTCCTTGATCCACGACGACCTGCCGGCGATGGACGACGACGCGCTCAGGCGCGGGCGACCGACCTGTCACGTGGCGTTTGGTGAGGATGTGGCGATCCTGGCGGGCGATGGCTTGTACGCCGAGGCATTTCACCATCTGCTCGCCAGCCAGACAGTGGCGCCCGAGCGGGTGCTCGAGGCTGCGGCGGAGCTTGCGAGCGCGACCGGGGTCAACGGCATGGTGGGCGGCCAATACGTGGACGTCACGCGGGAGTGCTCCCGAAGGACCCGAGGGACTGCGTCGCCTGCACGAGCTGAAGACCGGACGGTTGATCGGCGCGTCGGTCGTGTGCGTACTTTCCTTGGCTGGGGTGCACGGACCTGCGACAATTGCCTTCCACCGTTTTGCTGCGGAGTTGGGTGTGCTATTTCAGATCGTCGATGACATCTTGGACGTGACCGGCACCGATGCAGCGCTCGGCAAGCCGCAAGGCAGCGATGAGAGACACGGCAAGCGAACATATGTGAGCGAGTTCGGGATCGACCGGGCCAAGGACTTGGCGGCCGAGTCCCACCGGACCGCACGCGAGGCTCTCGCGCAGGCGGCGAGTGGCGGAGATGAGAGTCAAACCCGTATGGATCCAACCCACCTAAATCTCCTCGGCCCATCCAAGACAGCTGAGCTCGAGCAGATCACCGACTTCATCTACACACGCACATCATGACCATCATCGACCGCATAGACGGCCCTGAGGATCTGAAGGCGCTCTCCGAGGAGGAGCTCGCCCAGCTGGCACAAGAGGTCCGCGAGCACATCATCGACACGGTCGGAGAGATCGGCGGGCACTTCGGCGCGAACCTCGGCACGTGTGAGTTGGCGGTGGCACTGCACTCGCTGATGGACTCTCCGCGCGACAAGATCCTGTGGGACGTTGGTCACCAGGCTTACCCCCACAAGATCCTCACCGGTCGCAGGGCACAGCTGCAAACGATTCGTCAGTACGGCGGCCTCGCCCCGTTCTGCTCGATCGAGGAGTCCGAGCACGACATCATGGGTGCCGGCCACGCCTCGACCTCGATTGGTTATGCGGTCGGCATCAAGGAGGGCATGCGCCATCTCGACGACGAGCGCTCCAAAGGCAAGGTTGTGGCTGTGATCGGCGACGGCGCCATGACTGGGGGGGTGGCCTTCGAGGCGATCGGCCAGGCAGGCGGTCTCGGCACGCCGATGGTGGTCGTGCTCAACGACAACGGCATGTCGATCGCTCCGAACGTGGGCGCGCTCTCACGCTACTTCAACCGGGTCCGTCTCAATCCCAAGCTGTGGCATGCACGGTCGGGCGTCGAGGGTGGCCTCACACGCCTACCCGGAGGCATCGGCTCGGCCTTTGAAAAGCTCGGTCCGCAACTGAAGGAGTCGATCAAGGCGTTCTGGGCGCCCGGACTGTTCTGGGAGGAGCTGGACTGGGCCTACATGGGGGTCATCGACGGGCATGACGTGCGTGCCTTGCGCGAGGCCCTGCGCGAGGCCTTGGCGGCCGAACGTCCGGTGGTCGTCCATGTGGCCACAGTCAAGGGCAAGGGCTTCGCGCCCGCCGAGGACGGCGGCCTCGAGGGCATGGAGAAGTGGCATGCGGCCAAGCCCAAGTCGATCCTCAACGGCGTGCCGACCACTCCGCCCGTTGCCCAAGCAACCCCATCCGTTGACGCCGCTGTGCCGGCAGGTGCCATTGCGGACGGGCAAAAGGGCGGGCCGACAAACGGGCCGACGCAGGGCGCTCCAGCACTTCAGTACACCCAAGTCTTTGGCGATGCGCTCGTGCGTGAGTGCCGGCGCGATAAGCGCGTTGTGGGGATCACCGCGGCGATGAACTCAGGCACCGGCTTGAACATCCTGCAACAAGCCATGCCTGACCGCTACTTCGACGTGGGTATCGCCGAGCAGCAAGCGATCCTGTTCGCGGCAGGCCTCGCTCTGCAAGGGGTCAAGCCGGTGGCGGCGATCTACTCGACCTTCCTGCAACGAGCTTTCGATCAGATCGTGCATGACGTGTGCCTGCAGAAGCTAAACGTGGTGTTCGCCATGGACCGCGCTGGGCTGGTCGGCGATGATGGGCCCACTCATCACGGCGCTTTTGACATCGCCTACCTGCGCTGCCTGCCCAACATTGTCTTGATGGCTCCGCGCGATGAGGCGATGCTCGTGCACATGCTCCACACCGCTCTCTGCTACGACGATGGGCCGGTCGCGCTGCGCTATCCACGCGGTGAGGGTCTCGGTACACCGCTACCCCGAGAGCCACACGTCGATCGGGATCGGCACGGGGGAGATCTTGGTTGCTCCCGACCCACCCGGCGCAGCTGGACCTGTGGGCAAGCGCGTGGCTTTGATCGGTTACGGGTCCGGGGTGAGCAAGGCGCTCGAGGCGGCAAATTTGCTCGCGGACGAGGACATCGCGGTGACTGTGGCCGACGCGCGCTTTGCCAAGCCGATCGACGCAGGTCTGATGGCTCAGCTCGCCGCCGAGCACGACCTACTCGTGACCGTCGAGGAGGGCGTCTTGGCCGGTGGCTTCGGCTCAGCGGTGTGGGAGACCTTGAACGAGGCGGGCGTAGCTCCGCCCCGCATCCTGCGCGTGGGACTGCCCGATCGCTATGTGACTCACGGCAAGCCCGCCCTATTGCATGAGGAGATCGGCTTCACCGGCGAGCGCATCGCAGAGCGCATTCGCGCGGCGATCGGCGATCGAAGCTCGTCGGTTATCGAGACGCAGTGACTTGCTGTACCGGTCGGCGCATGCGGCACGGTCGTCCGTAAGAAGTGGAACGGGGAGGGGGGCGCGTTAAATGAAACGACCCGCTGGGGAGGCGGGCCGTTTCGGGGAGGAGGGATGCTGCTGTACTTCGGGTCGAGAAGAATCATGCACCAGGGGAACACACGTTTGTGTGACGTCGATCACAGACGCCCCGAATTCTTTAAATCTCTCGAACTTGTGGCAAAACGAAGCCCACGCGCTCTCCAGCGGATACCGTTCCCTCATGGCTAAGCAACGCTTGGACACGCTCTTGGCAGAGCGCGGCCTGTTTCCCTCGCGCACGCGGGCAGCTGCCTCTGTGATGGCGGGCGAGGTGAGGATCGGCCGCGACGGACGCCGAGCCGCCAAGCCAGGTGAACTGGTGGCCTTGGACGCGGAGTTGAGCGTGCGTGAGCGCGCGCCTTATGTTTCGCGTGGCGGCATCAAGCTCGCGAATGCCTTGGATCACTTCGAGATCGCCGTAGATGGGCGTCGCGCCATGGACGTGGGTGCCTCCACGGGTGGCTTCACCGACTGCTTGCTCTCGCGTGGGGCTACCGAAATGATCGCGGTAGATGTCGGCTACGGCGATTTCGACTACAAGCTTCGGAGTGATCCGCGCGTGACTTTGCTCGAGCGCACGAACGCTCGTTCGCTTAAGCCTGAAATGCTGCCCTATGCACCTGAGCTGGTGGTCATCGACGTCTCGTTCATCTCGTTGGGAAAGGTCCTCCCGGCCGTGCTCGGCTGTCTCTCCGCGCGCCACGACATGCTCGCCTTGGTCAAGCCACAGTTCGAGGTTGGGCGCGAGCGGGTCGGCAAGGGTGGAGTGGTGCGCTCCGCGGAAGATCGGCGCTCCGCGCTCATCGGCGTGGGTATGGCTGCACTCGAGCTCGGGGTGAGCGTGCTTGGTTATGCCTCCTCGGGCCTGCCTGGGCCGAAGGGCAATCTCGAGACGTTCATTTGGTGCTCCGAGGCGGGACGTCATGGCGCTGCAAGCGGACCCGATCAGATCGAGCTCATGGCTCGCCAGGTGGAGCCATGAGCCACGTGCGTGCTGTCTCCGTGCTCACTCACAGTCGTCCTGCCCAGACTTCTGCGGCTTTGGAGACGCTCCTTGAGGGTGCCCTCGAGGCTGGTGTGAGCTTGCGCTTCGACGATGAGGAGACTGCCAAGCACGGGCTTCGCGAACGCGAGGGGACCACGGTGGGGGTGCCCGTGGGAGATCCCGTCGATCTGTGCATGGTGCTTGGCGGGGACGGCACGATCCTGCGTGCCCTGCGGCGTTATTCAGGCACTGGTGTGCCCGTATTTGCCATCAATTTTGGTGACATTGGGTTTCTCGCCACGATCGAGCCCGACGAGCTCGCCGACGGCTTGCAGCGTGCCTTGCAAGGTGACTTCGAGCTGTTGAGCTTGCCCGCGATCGTGCTCGACGCGCCTGCGGGCCTCGAGCGAGCGTTCAACGATGTGGCAATCCACCGCAAGGTGGGTGAGAGAGTCGCTGAGATCGCTTATGTGCTTGACGGTCATGAGCTCGGCAGCGTGCGCTGTGACGGACTCGTCGTGGCGACCCCGGCGGGCTCCACAGGCTACAACTTGGCCAACGGCGGTCCCGTAATGGCCTGGGGGGTGGAGGGG
The DNA here is from genome assembly GCA_963746645.1 of uncultured Solirubrobacterales bacterium. GTDB lineage: Bacteria > Actinomycetota > Thermoleophilia > Solirubrobacterales > Solirubrobacteraceae > Palsa-744. The sequence goes on along the minus strand of CAVVBQ010000005.1, from coordinate 413,895 downwards.
TTCGTTGTCTCGTTCATAGCACCCCATTCCTTGACGGCTCGCACGCTTGTGGCCGCCCCCCAAGACCGCTTGGAGATCCACAATCGCTCGCGTGAGGCGCTCGATGTATCCGTCGATGGGCGTCCCGTGTGCGAGCTCGCGGCGGGAGCCACCATTGCCGCTCGCTTTATGGACGATGCTGGGACCATCGCACAGCTCCCAGGGTCCTCTTTCTACCTCCGCCTGCGCGAGAAGTTTGGTCGTCTGGCGCGCTAAGAGCCGGTGTTGTTGTCTGTCTTCTTGACGGTGCCCTACGCGCGCGCGCAGGGTAAGCCTTGGGCAGTCCTCGCCCTGTCAGGCGACCTGCGTGTGGCGCTTGGGCGTCTCATCGGTGCGGTGCAGGGAATTGACGAAACCGTCGAGCTGTTCGCGTGAGAAGCGCCGCTGCCCGCCAGGTGTGCGGTAGCCGCTGAGATAGCCCGCATCGGTCCAGCGGCGAATCGTGGCAAGCGACACGCCCAGGTAGCGCGCGGCCTGTGAGCTTGTGAATACGAGCTGGTGCTCGTGACCTTGGTCCGGGGTGCTCGGCATCGTGACCTCTTTTCGCTCTCGCTGGTTCGCCTCGTGGGCGCTGTCCACGGGCCGCACACGAACAAGCGCTAAGCCCTTATGCACAGAGCTTCGGCCGTTTGGGGTCAAAGGTTGAGGGTCCTCAAGCTTTGTGGACCTTTGACGCAGCTGGCGCTTACCCAGGCGACACCCTTGTTTTCAAAAGCGGTCCCCGCTCGTGAGGATAGGCACAAGAGAAGAAAGCCCCGCAAAACGCAGGGAAACCCGTCGTCGAAGCCCTGGGAAAGCCCTCTTTGTGCAAGCGATCCTGCAAACACTTGTCGAATTGGACAATTCGTCCAATCTCTATATTATGCTACGCAAACCTACTCAACACTCTTCGTGCTTGGCTGAGGATGGAAGGCCGTTGCGCGGGAGTAGTTGATCCGCCTGCGTGACGGAAGGAGCAAAGCCGATGTCCTGGAAAGGCTGATTGCTTGAGCGGTCCTCTGCGACCGCCGAACTAGAAGGCGTCCCCAGTTTTTGGGTGGCGCCTTCGTTCGTTAACAATGTCCAGGCACGATCTGCCCGCACCCGTGGGCATGTGCAAATGATGACCCGTCAGATGCGTCAGGGCGCGGCTAGCGCGCGTGCACGGCGCTCGAAGCCCAGCTCGGCCTCGAAGTTGGCATCGTCGCCGTGAGCGATCGTCACAGGCCCGTCGCGCTCGAGCATTGCTATGAAGGCGTCCACGATCTCGGCGTCGAGTTGGCGGCCCGCCACACGTCGCAGCTCGGCGATTGCGTCTTGGGGGATCATCGGCGAGCGGTAAGAGTCACGAGCGGTGAGCGTGTCATACACACTGCACACCGCCACGATCCGTGAGGCGAGCGGGATCTCGCTTCCGATCAGCCCGGCCGGATAACCGCTTCCGTCAACGTGCTCGTGGTGATAGAGAATCGCATCCGCCACTGGCCCATACCCATCTAGACGACCCACCAAGGTGGCTCCGTCTTGAGGGTGACGACGCACCAGAGCCCAATCCTCGTCAGACAGGATCTTGGCATGCAGGATGCGGTCGGGAAGGGCGAACTTGCCGATGTCATGAAGCAGTCCGGCAGTGTGCACGAGCTCTTGGTCTGCGTCTGTGCAGCCGAGCTCGCGCGCCAAAGCTCGCGCATAGCGGGCTACAGCCGCGGCGTGACGCGCCGTCGTGCGATCTCGCAGGGCGAGTGTCTCCACGAGCGTGGCAAGCATGCCTAGCTGCATCGACGCGAGCCTGACCGAGCGGGCCTCGAGCTGCTCGGCCCGGTCCTCTGAGCGCAAGAGCGCCATCGCGAGATATTGGAAGATCACGATCACGATCACAACTCCCAGCAGCACCGGATACCCGAGGTTCGTATAAGACGCAGCCAACAAGGCAGCGAGTACGGCCGCGGCGAGCTGCCCAGGCAGCATCGGGATGAGCAGGGTTCGCACTTGGTTCATCACGCCACGCCCGTCGAGCACACGCTTCTGGATGGCGATCTGCGCGAAGTTCAAAAGGTTTGCGGCGATGAACACGGCGAGCACGACCAAGGCGAACGTCGGGCTCTTGATCAGCTCTTGATTGCCGGGATCGTGGGCATCCCCAATCATCGCGCGGGCTAGCTCTCCACCCGCGACCAGGTAGACCGTGTAGGCGGCCAGGTTGGCCAAGCACACGGCCAGGGGCGGGCGCCGGTGTGCGCAATCGGCGATCACCGCGACGATTCCGATGGCGGCAGCCGGGGCCGGCCCGAGCAGGATCATCGCGAGTACGAGCGCGATGAACGAGGCGGACAACGTCTGGTTGCCGATCGTGATCGTCATCCACTCGCCGACCACGCTCAATACGAGCAGCAGTACAAGCAGTTCCGGTGGTTGCCAGTCGTGGGCCGAGGAGCTGAGCACGGCTATCCACAGCGCCCCGACCAGGAGCACGCCTTGGCTGGCCAGGTAGAGCCGGCTGAGATGTCGTTGAGGAATGGCGATCATGTCGTCCTAAGGTCTGTCGTACTTAACGGCCGACACGACCTGGCACTTAAGGGCTGCTCGAAATGAGCCCGGGATCGCCGGCAAGTACCGGTTGCTCTGGAGCGACCGACTGTAGGTTGCCGAGTCTCAGGCGCAGGAAAGCCACCGTCGCGCAAGTTGCGACCACACCGGCTATGACCATGGCCACACGTGGAGAAGCCACAGCTGCGATTGTGCCGCCCAAGGCGAAGCCGATTGCCGGACAGAGCGCGTTGAGCGAGCCAATCACGCTCATCAAGCGTCCGTGCAAGGCCGCAGGCGTGAGCTGTTGAACCGCGCTGATGAACGATGGCCACTGGATGCCATTGCCAGCTCCACCGATCACCGCGGCAGCGCAAGCAAGCGCGAGCACGGGGGCCGCCGCGAAGCCGAGATAGGCGAGACCGACGAGTAGCGCTCCACCCGCCAGCATCGGTCCAAGCGGACGGTGCACAGAGCGCGAGAAGGCGATCGCGCCTAGTGCGGCGCCGAAGCCCCAGGCGGCAACGAGCAGACCGAAGCCGAGATCGCCCGCATGGAGCGTGGCCTTGACATACACCACCTCTACGGGCTCGACCGATGCGAACACGATTACCGCGATGGCCTCGGTCACCAAAAGCACACGCAGCGCGGGGACCGCCTGAAGATGCTGCCAAGCCGCTCGCAAGCGGGCCACGGTCGAGCCATCGGCTGCATCCTCGGCTTGCGTACGCACCCCAAGCATGAGCAGAGCACAAGCAAGGAACGTCAAGGCATCCAGCACCAGCGCGACAGGACCTCCGACCCAATGTACGAGCACACCGCCGATCGCCGGTCCAAGCCACAAGGAGACCATGAAGGCAACATTTAGGGCTGCGTTGGCTTGGCGCTGGGCTTCCAGCGTCGGGTCGCCACCCTTCCCGGTTGATCTCTCCACTGAGGTGGCATCCACCGAGGCCGCCGCGGCGCGCGCGGTGGCGGCGCGCACAAGTGCGGTAGCCGCAACCGCGACTGTGCCATCGATGGCCACGAAGATCAACACTCCAGCGAAGGAGAAGCGCCACAGCAGTAGTGCGAGAGCAAGCGTCAGTAGCGCCTCGATCACATACAAGCCGGCGAGCAGCCCACGCCTGCCGATGCGCTCTACGCGGGCCACCAAGACAGGCGCCAGCAACGCGGGCAAGAGACCTCTGGCGATAAACAAGCCGGCTGTGGCGATCGCACTGTGCGTGTGGTCGTATACGCCCAATGCCAACGCGACGTACCCGAACCAGGTGCCCAGTTCGTTGACCGTATAGGCAAGCAGTATTCTCCGCAGTCCGGAAGACTTGGGAAGCAAGGAGGCCTCTCGACGCTGGCGGTGGCTCGACTGTTTCTCGCCGGGTGCGCGCCATTCTAGGGTGGACCGCCGACGTTACACCACAAGGCTGCGACATCTCGAGGAGATCGCGCTTGTCTTGGTTACATGCTCGCGGCGTCGGCGTGCACCTTCGTGGCGGCGCCGACGGCAAGGACCGGCAGACCCTGTCGCCTAAACACAAGTAGGCGAACGAGCGAGCATCTCGACAGTTCGCCTGAGTCGTCAACGAGCGCGATCATGTGGCTGCTCATGGACGCAGGCTCTGCGGGTGCGCCAGAGCCTCAATCGGATAGCCGTCATAGGATGAGCTGCCTTCCGCGGGGAATATGGCGAGCTCTGTATCGGGGTCGGCCGCCGCAGCAGCTCGAGCAAATACGGTGAGCCCCTTCACGCTGACCGCGGAGATGGCAATCCATGTGACGGCTACGCCGAGATCGATCATCGCACCGTCCCCGGGCGCACAGACCCTGAGCGCTTGCGCGTAGGGGTTTCAGGAAGCTGGTGAAGACGGATCGAGATCACGCACACAATGATGGTGTCCATAAGGGCTTTTGTCTGTAGAGCGAAGGGTGCCGATCGTGTCGTCCCAAAGGTGCCGATTCGTGTAGTCCCCCAAGGGCAGGTGGCAGGCGAAGCCGTGTTTGTTACCGCACGTCCAAGCGAGCGCCGGCCCTTCTCGCTCGGCAAAGCCGTCCGCCAAGTCAGTACGGTTTAGCGCTTATGGCAAGCGAAGCTCCAGGCGTTGACCGGCCCATCGATGTGATCATCGCCGACGATCACACGGTTGTGCGCGATGGAATTCGTGCTGTGCTCGAGCGCGAGGCAGGCGAGTTCAGGGTCGTGGCCGAGGCGGCCGACGTTCCCGCGACGATTCGTGCCGTGAGGGAGTTCAAGCCGGACCTGCTCACGCTCGACCTCACGATGCCAGGCGGGTCCAGTTTGGCGGCTCTGCCGACTTGCTTCGTGGCTCATCCCACGCTCGCGGTTGCGATTCTCACGATGCGCGAGGACCCCGAGTATGCACGCCAAGCACTGCGCGCAGGTGCGCGCAGCTACGTGCTCAAGGAGGCCGAGCCTGCTGAGCTCTTGCAGGCATTCCGCTTGGCTGTGGCGGGACGCAACTACTTGCACCCGCGGCTCGGGGCGTTGATGGTCACCGGCGATGATGCTCAGCAGGACGGGGTTGCGCTCTCAGAGCGCGAGCGTGAGGTAGTGCGCTTGATCGCCCACGGTTACACCAACCCCGAGATCGCTGAGCAGTTGCATGTAGCCGAGCGCACCGTCAAGACCTACCGGGCGCGCGCGATCGAGAAGTTGGGGTTCTCCTCGCGGGCGGAGATCACCGCCTACGCGCGTAAGCTCGGTCTCGTCGAGTAATCCTCGTGCTGTTCGGACCGGCGCATGCGCCGGTCCGCCGGACGGTGCATGCACCGTCCGGGACAGCGCCGCATGCGGCGCTGTCGTCCTAAAGGGGGAGGGGGAAGTATTCCGTTGGGGCATGACTTGCGCGCACGCGCACGCGCACGTAAGGCGCCCCGAATTGCGATACGCAACTCAGACCAGCGCCGGACGCCCGGCCAGAGGCACCGTCAACCGCATCGTGGCGCCACCGCCCGCAGCGGGCACGAGCTCCAGCTCGCCCCCCACGAGCTCAGCACGCTCGCGCATCCCGGATACCCCGAACCCGCCCTTCAGTTCTTCGCCGGGCGTACGTGGCCGTGAGGGGCCGCCCTCGGGAAGGCCTTCGCCGTCGTCTGTCACGGCCGCCATGATCCGTCCGTCCCGCTCGCTCACGCTGATCACAGCACGCGTGGCTTTCGCATGACGGCTCACATTGGTGAGCGCCTCCTGCACGACTCTGTAGATGGTGCTCTCAAGCTCCGGGTCCAGGCGTCGCTCGTCGTCGGAGAGCTCGATCTCGGTCCCGATCTCAAGACCATCCATAGCTTGAGCCCGACGCGCGAGCGCTTCCAAGGCCGGTACCAGTCCAAAGTCGTCAAGCGCCGCGGGGCGAAGCTCGGTAATCAGATGGCGCAACCCATCGATCTCCTGTCCGAGTCCCTCGAGCACCGTATCCACAGCCGTGCTCAAGGCCGCCTGATCGCCGAGGTCGCGGGCGTTGGCGAGCTGCAGGCGCAAAGCCCCCAGACCTTGAACCGTTTCGTCGTGGATCTCCCTGGCCCAGCGTGTGCGCTCGCGCTCGCGCGCCTCCATACCGAAGCGCAAGCGCTCGATCTCAACAGAGCGCTCAGCAGCCAGCCTTTGCGCGACGCTTGCGGCAAACGCGCTCAGCGCGCGTCGGTCGGGGTCGCGAAAGCCGCCGTCCTCGCGTCCGGCTATCACCAGGCCGCCGCTCTGGCCATCCAAGCTGAAGGGCTCCACGAGCACGGCCCTGACCTCCAGGCCAAGTTCGTGCAGCCAAGTCGCTTCTTGGCCTCTAGGTTTGTCAAGCGAAAGGGGCTTGCCCGCTTCGTAGAGGGCGCCCAGCGCGCTGCCTTCCAAGGGCAACACGCGCACCCTCACCGACACGCGTCCGCTGGCGGCGGCCACACGCAGCTCGTTGCGCTCCTCGACCACCATCAAAAGTGTCGAGGCGTCGAGCAACGCGAGGCCACGATCGGCCATCAAGCGCAGCAGCCACAGCTCAGACCCGGAGAGCACGGGCTGAGATTATGAAGGTCTGAGCGACGGCATCTCCTCGCTACCCGCCGCGGAGCCCTCCACAGGTTCGTGTTCCCGTGGGTCCATCCGACGGCGCCGTTGGGCCGCAATGCGTGTCTGTGAAAGGAGATGCTCAGTCTGAAGGCCATCTCGCCAAGCGGCTATACCGACCGATATGCGCAGTGGCTCGCGCTTGCCGTTCAGCTCGAGCTTGACCGAGTGCAGCCTGCCGAGCGCGCGCCGCGCGACGATCTCCGCCCGCCGCTCGTCAGCCCCGGGCAACACTACGAGCAGCTCACCTTCCCCAGCGTGCCCCACGCGGTCGAAGCGGCGCAACTGTCGAATCAGGGCCGTGCCCAAATAAGCGAGCGCCTGCTCCGGGAGATCCTCACCGTAAGTATTTGCGAGGTGCTCGACTTCGTCGAGACTCACGAGCAGGCAACTCAGCTGGGTGCGATGGCGCGCCGCCCTCTGGACCTCCTCGTCCAGGCGCGTCGCCAAGTCCACCGAGGACAGGCATTCACGTGGAGCCGCTTCGGCCCGTCTTGAGTTTTGGGAGTTGCTGGCAGCCATGCCGATGATCCTGTTGAGTGAACCCGTCGTCCGCGGCGGATCTTTTGAGCTTGACCCAGATTATGGACTCACTGGCCACGAAGCGGGCCCCGTCCCAACGATGTGTGGCACACAGTCCGTCGGTAGGCGCTGGTACACCTGTCCGTGTGCTCAATGATTTGTGCGTCGAAAACCTGCTCTTGATCGAGCGCACCGAGCTTGCCTTCGTCCCCGGCTTGAACGTCCTTACCGGCGAGACGGGTGCCGGCAAGACTGTGCTTGCGCACGCTTTGGATCTATTGATGGGCGGACGCTCGCGCAGCGGCATCGTCAGGCCCGGCGCCGACCAAGCCTACGTTGAGGGCGTGTTCTCTGTGCCCGAGAGCATCCGCGAAGAAATCTCGCGGCGGCTGCCCGACAGCGTGCACGTCGAGGGCGAACTTGAGGAGCTCATCATGGCCCGTCGCGTCTATGCGGATGGACGCACTCGCGCATATCTGAACGGCCGCACGGTAGCCATCGGGGATCTGCGCGATCTCGGGGCGCGCCTGATCTCCTTCTACGGCCAACACGAGCACCGCAAGCTTGTCCTGGCAAGCGCCCAGCTCGAGATGCTCGACGAGGTGTGCCCACCTTCACACGCCCAACAGCTCGACGCATGCGCGACCTCATACCGTCAGATTCGCGACCTCGAAGCCGAGCTTGAGCGCCTGGCAGAGCTTGAGGAGGCCCGTGAGCGCGACCTGGACTTGCTCGAGCATGAGCTGGCGGAGATCGAGTCGGTGGCACCTGAGGAGCACGAGCACCAGACACTCCTGGCGCGCCGAGAGCGCCTGCGCAGCCTGGAGGCCTTGCAGGCGGCCGCTGCCGGTGCACTCGATGCGCTCGCCCCGGAGTCATCTGAGCAATCCGGTGGCGCACACCTCCTTGCTGGAGCCGCCACCAAGCTAGAGACCGTCGCTGGGATTGATCCCGAGCTCGACGCTTTCGCTGCGCGCTGCGCGACACTCGCGATCGAGGCACAGGACGTCGCGGGTTCTCTGCAGGGCTACTGCGAAACGGCTCAAGAGCAGGACGGCACGCTCGAGAGCATCGAAGACAGGCTCGCCTCCTTGGAGCGTCTGCAGCGCAAGCACGGCGGCTCAATCTCCTCGGTACTCGAATACGCCGCCCAAGCGAGGATCCGGCGTGAGCAGTTGCTTGGTGCGGGAGTAGCCCAAGAGCACGCGACCCAATCACTCGCGAGCGAGCGGGAGAAGCTCGAAGGACACGTTCGCACGCTAAGGGCCAACCGCAAGAAGGCGGCCAAGCGACTGGCCGTAGCGGTGCGCGGCCAGCTTGGTGCGCTCGCGATGGGGGATGCCACGTTTGAGATCTTGCTGAGTCCAACCGAGCCCAAAGCCAACGGAGCCGACTCGGCTGAGTTCATGATTGCGCCAAACCCAGGTGTCGCCGCGGGCCCTTTGCGAGAGATCGCATCTGGCGGCGAGCTCTCACGGGTGATGCTCGCGCTTTCAAGTGCTTGCAACGATGGCTCGGGCATCGAGGGCGGCTCCTCGAAGTCGACGCTCGTGTTCGACGAGATCGACGCCGGCATCGGGGGGCACACCGCACGCGCGGTGGGCGAGCGTTTGCAGAACCTTGCTACTGGGAGACAGGTGCTCTGCATCACCCACCTTCCTCAAATCGCCTCGCTCGCCCAACGTCACTTCTCTGTCGCGAAGGACACTTCGGTCGAACCCGCGGTTGCCACGGTGTCCCAGCTCGCCGAGCCCGAGGTCGTGACCGAGCTCGTGCGCATGCTCGGGGCGGAGGACCAAGACAGTGCTGCTCGCCAGCATGCCCAGGATCTCCGCCGCGCCGCCTGACAGTTTCAGGCGTTACTCTCGATTTGACATGGCCGCGACCCGGCAGCCGCCTGGCACCATTGCGCCCGCCTTCGGGACGTTGCCCGCGCCGCCCTATGAGGTGGGTGGACCGGTGCGGCTCGGGCGCAAGACGAAGTTGCTCGTGAGACACCTGCTCGCCGGTGACATTGCCGTGATCGACCACCTTGACATCGATCGGGTATCCGCGGAGGAGCTGATCGCGGCAGGTGCCGCCGCAGTGCTCAACTGCCGCGCTTCCACGAGCGGGACATACCCGAACCTAGGGCCCCAGCTACTGGTCGAAGCAGGCATCCTGCTCGTAGATTTGCCCGAGGACTCCTTGTTTCACTCGCTCTCCGACGGCGATCCGGTGACGGTCCGGGTGGTGCCCGCGGACACACGCGGAGAGGTGCTCTACAAGGGTCGTCCACTCGTATCTGGAGTGGTGCTCGACCTTGCTCGTGTGCGTGCCGACACGGAGGCCCGCCGGCGCGAGGTGGGCGACGCACTCGAGCGCTTCGCTCACAACACGATCGAGCACATGCGCGAGGAGCGCGAACTGCTGGCCGGGCGCATCGACCTGCCGCGCTTTCGCACCGACTTCCGCGACCGCTCCGCGCTAGTGGTCGTGCGCGGCGTCGAACACCAGCGCGACCTGCACGCCCTCAGGTCGTTCATCAGAGATACCCGGCCCGTGCTTGTGGCTGTCGATGGCGGTGCCGATGCGCTCCTCGAGGCCGGCTTGACTCCCCACATGATCGTCGGCGACATGGACTCGGCCAGCGAGGCCGCCCTGATCGGAGCGCACGAGGGCAAGACAGAGCTGGTGGTTCACTCATACCCAGACGGTCGCGCACCCGGTCGCCGGCGCCTCGAGGAGCTCGGCGTTCCGTTCAAGCTCGTCCCAGCGCCCGGCACCAGCCAGGATGTCGCCATGCTGATCGCTGCCGAGAAGGGAGCTCGCCTGATCGTGACGGTCGGCTCGCAGTTCAACCTGGTCGAGTTCCTGGATCGCAATCGCGAAGGGATGTCCTCGACCTTCCTCACCCGTTTGCGGATCGGCGAGATCCTGGTGGACGCCAAGGGTGTAAGCCGCCTATACCGGCCCATGCCAGGTCTCGCTCCGCTGGTTGTTGTGATCCTCGCGGGATTGATTGCCCTAATAGCGGTCGTCTGGATGACTCCGGCCCTGCGCGATGTGGTCGACCTGCTGTGGCTCAGGCTTCAGCTGCTGTTCGGCTCTAGCGGCTGAGCTCCTATTCGAGTCCGGCCCGAGGCGCCTTCGTGTGACCAGTCTGCGGCTAAGGCACCTCCCACCTGGATATCTGAGGCTCCCCACCAACTATCCTGGCGCGAGCCCTGCAATGGCTCACAAACGATGTTCGACTACCGCTATCACGCGCTTTCGCTCGCCGCCGTCCTGTTCGCGCTTGCCGTGGGCGTGGTTATCGGGGTGGCGATCGGCGACTCAAACCTGGTGTCCTCGGCTCAAAACGGGATCGTGCACGACCTGCGCTCAGAAGTGGGCACATCACAGCACAGCCTCGAACAGGTCGATACCAAGCTCTCCGAAGCCGAACAGCTCGGTACCGATCTATGGCCGTTCGCGGTTCATGGCCTGCTAAGTGAAAAGAGCATCGGTCTCGTGTTCCTGGGCGGCTCCTCGGACACGATCGATACGTACGTTCGCGACGGCGTGGGAGAGGCAGGTGGCAGCGTCAAGGGTGTGGCCGCCATTCGCGAGCCACTCGACACCCAAGGGGTGGCCGCGCAGGCCACCGGCTATCGCTATAGCGCGCTTGCCTCAGACCCCTCGTTGGTTCGGCAGTTCGGTGTTCGCGTCGGCAAGCAACTCGTGAGCGGGGGACAGTTGCTCGAACGGGTCCAGACCAAGCTGCTCAGTTCAAACGACGGCGAACTAGGCAAATTGGAAGGGCTTGTGGTGGTGCGCAGCGATCCTGTTGGCATGAATCCTCAAGTAGCGAAGATCACGGCTGAATTCGAGTCAGGGTTGATCGCCGGCGCATTGTCCACGGGAATACCTGTGGTCGGGGTCGAGCTGACCGGCACCGAACCGTCGCAAGTCCCTTGGTACAAGGCCGAACAGCTTGCCAGTGTCGATGACCTCGAAACCGTTGCGGGTCGGGCAGCGCTCGCGTTCGCGCTGGCTGGCGACCGAGGTGCATATGGGACCAAGCCCACAGCAGAAGCTTTGCTGCCGTCGGCAACAAGCCTCTTCAACCAGCATTGAGGTTCTTCAACCAGCGCTGAGTGCTCGTCCGCGAGCGTCGCTAACTTCGGCTCGTGCACGCCCTCCCGTTTGTGCTCGCCTCGATTGCGGCTGCCCTGCTTGCCAATCCGTTGCTGCGCGCGCTGACCGAAGGCGGCCATGTCAAGCCCAATTTCCGCGAGCGGAGCGTCGCCTTCCCGTTCGGCGTGCTGAGCGTGGCAGGTGCTTTGGTCGCCCTCATCCCCTTGGCCCTCGTACAAAGGCTCGAAGTCGCCCAAGTGTTCCATCCCGAGACACTGGTTGTGGCGCTCTACGCGATCGGCGTGGCCTTCCTCGGGCTCGTGGATGACACGCTCGGGGGTGAACCGCGTGGCTGGCGCGGGCACGGCAGGGCGGTGCTGCAAATGAGACTCTCAACGGGCGCCCTGAAGGCGGTTGGCTCGCTGGGGCTTGCCCTATACGCGATGAGTTTCGTGGAGCCCTCCACCGCACGTTGGCTACTCGCAAGTGCGGTATTGGTGCTCTCCACGAACGTCTTCAATCTGCTCGACCTCCGCCCGGGACGGGCGACCAAGGTCTTCGTATTGCTCGGTGCGGGCCTCACGATCGGGGCAGCGAGCGTGCGACCTTTGTGGACGCTCGGACTGTTCGTCGGGCCGGCCTTGGTCGCCGGGCTGTATGACCTGCGCGAGCGAGCGATGCTCGGAGATACCGGTGCCAACCTGCTTGGCGCTCTTGCCGGTCTCTGGCTGGTGCTGACGCTCTCCGAGTCGGGACAGGCCGTTGCACTCGTCCTGCTCCTCGCGATCACCGTGTATGGCGAGCTTCGATCGATCACCACGCTTGTGGAACGGTTGCCGCTGCTGCGGGGGCTAGACTCCTGGGGCGTACCTCGATGACTTCGCCTCACTCTGACCGCCACGCACAGGCCCCGGCCAAGACCCGGTTCATTTTCGTCACCGGTGGCGTGGTGTCCTCGCTTGGAAAGGGAATCGCGGCGGCCTCGATCGGAAGGCTGCTCGTTGCGCGAGGGCTGACCGTGGGGCTGCAGAAGTTTGACCCCTACATCAACGTCGATCCTGGCACCATGTCGCCCTACCAGCACGGCGAGGTGTTCGTCACCGAGGACGGTGCTGAGACCGATCTGGATCTGGGCCACTACGAGCGCTTCACCGACTCCAATACGAGCCGTGCCTCCAATGTGACGGCCGGGGGCATCTACGACACGGTGATCCGCCGCGAGCGTCGTGGCGACTATCTCGGTGGGACTGTGCAAGTAGTGCCTCATATCACCGACGAGATCAAGCAACGGGTCTCTTTGATCGCCGAGTCCACCGACGTGGACTTCGTGATCACCGAGATCGGCGGCACCGTCGGTGACATCGAGTCCTTGCCGTTCCTTGAGGCGATCCGCCAGTTCCCTGTAGATGTGGGCCGCCGGCGCTGCATGTTCATCCACTTGACACTCGTCCCCTACATTGGCCACGCGGGCGAGCTGAAGACCAAGCCCACCCAGCACTCCGTCAACGAGCTGCGCAGGATCGGAATCGCGCCGGACATGCTCATGTGTCGCTCCGAGGGTCCACTCTCAGGGGAGATACGCAAGAAGATCGCCCTGTTCGCAAGCCTGCCCGCCGATGCGATCGTCTCCGCGCGCGACGTCGACAACATCTACAAGGTACCGCTCGTATTTCGAGACCAAGGCGTGGACGATTTCATCCTCGAGCATTTCGCGCTGGAGGCACCCGCGCCCGATCTCTCTAAGTGGCAGGAGCCGATCGAGCGCGTCGAGAAGGCGCCGCGCACCGTACGCATCGCGCTCGTGGGCAAGTACGTGCAACTCGAGGATGCCTACCTGTCCGTCTGCGAAGCGCTGCGCCACGCGGCGGCGCTTCAGGGGGCCAAGGTGCGCATCGACTGGATCGACTCGGAGCACCTCGACGGAGACCCTCAGCCGCCCACTGCCCCCGATGGGGAGGAGCCGCAGAGTGCATATGAGTTGCTCGAGAATGCTGACGGAATCCTGATTCCTGGAGGATTTGGTGGCAGGGGAATCGAGGGCAAGATCGCAGCAGCGCGTGTAGCGCGAGAGCGACGTATTCCTTACCTGGGCATCTGTCTGGGCATGCAGATCGCTGTCGCCGAGTTCGCTAGGAATGTCGCCGGGATGGAGGGCGCCAACTCGACTGAGTTCGATATCGAGACGCCCTATCCGGTGATCGATCTATTGCCCGAGCAGAAGGAGGTCGCCGATCTTGGCGGCACTATGCGCCTGGGTGCCGACCCGATCAAGCTGCACGACGATTCCCGCGTGAGAGATGTGTACGGCGAGGCAGTCGTATACGAGCGCCACCGTCACCGCTATGAGGTCAACAACCTGCTGCGCAAGCGCTTGCAGAGCGCCGGCTTGAGCATCTCCGGAACATCTCCGGACGAGCGCTTGGTTGAGGTGGTCGAGCTCGAGGATCACCCGTTCTTTGTAGCTTCGCAATTCCATCCGGAGTTCAAGTCGCGTCCAGAGCGACCGGCGCCGCTGTTCAAGGGTTTCATCGCGGCTGCCCTGCAACAGTTGGACGCGCACGCCGGAGGCGACCGCACGCTCGCGGGTCGCTCGTGAGCGCCGCGGAGCACTCCGCCGGGAGTGACGCGCCCCGTCCTGTGAGTGTGCAGGTCGTCTTTCACGTCTCGAGCGACGAGCAAGCCCAGGCGGTGGCTTCCAGAATGGTGGACAGGGCGCATGAGATTGCCAATCTGCCCGAGTGTGAATGCGACGTGGACGTCAGCGTTGAGCGCGCACGGACAGACATGACGAGCTTGGTCGATACTGGCCCTGCACTTGCCCACGGGCATCCCGCGAAGCTCTAAGCGCAGAACATGCTGAAGCTCCGCAGAGCCACCGTCCTTCAGGCGGGACCCACTGACGGCCCCGAGCAGGAACTTACGATCTCACTCGACGGCGAGCGCCGTACCGCGATCGCCGAGGTCGGTCTGATGGGGATAAGCCAACAGGGCGACGAGGTGATCGTGAACGTGCAGGCGCGTGACCTCGGCCTCGGCTCAGGTGGCTTTGACATCGTTCACGCCAATCTCACGCGCGGCCTTGCCGGTGAGGGGGTGCCTGGCGCACACGTGATGAAGCTCAACTACACGAGCCTCCAGCATGCCGTGGCGCCAGTCGAGCAAGAGCAACTCGAGCTGCCCTTGCAAAACCCAGTTGCGGTGCTCGCCTTGCATGGCCAACTAGCCCCCGTGGCATGGGCATTCGCGCAAGCAAATCCCGAACGCCGGCTCGGATACGTTCAAACGCCGGGTGGAGCGTTGCCGGGTAGCCATTCCCGCGTCGTGCGGATGTTGCTCGAGCGCGGGCTGCTTGAAGGGCACATAACCGCCGGCGCGGCCTATGGGGGGGAGCTCGAGGCGATTACTACCGCCGGCGCACTCCACCACGGGTTGCACGTGCTTGGCTGGGACGCGGTGGTTTGTGGACCGGGTCCAGGGATCGTGGGATCGAGCTCGCCGTTCGGTCACGGTGGAATGAATGCGCTCGACTCGGCCCACACTGCACTGGCATTGGGGGCCCCAACGCTACTGGTGGCGCGCATGTCCTCAGCCGACGGCCGACCCCGTCATCGGGGTCTCTCCCATCACACATTGACGGTGCTCGACATGCTGCTCGAGCCAGTCATCGTGGCGCTTCCCGCCGGTATCCGCTCGCCCTCGGGCGCTGAGTTGCGTGCCAGCCTGGGCTCAGTGTTCGGGGCCGCTAGGGAGCGTGTCAAGCCACAGTTGGAGCTCGACGTGGACCGTCCCGCGCGCATGGCGCGCCATGACTGGCGACGCGCTCCGGTCGAGTTGCCGGCCTATCTTGCGAGCGGGCTTCCAGCGGAGACGATGGGGCGCCTACTGATCGAAGACCCTTTGTTCTTCGGCGCGGCCTTGGCCGGCGGGACCGTGCTTGCAAACATCGGGGAGAGCACCGAGGCCCACTGAGAGTCGCCTTGCAGTCCCAGGAAGCCCGGCACTTGGGACGAATCCCCTGTCGTGAGCGACTCTGTGGCAGTTCTGAATCCAGGCAGCGAACGCCTGGAGCAGTTGACGCTCGACTTTCTCTCTCACCTGGAGCTCGAGCGTGGCCTGTCGCGCAATACGCTGCACGCTTACCAGTCGGATCTCGTGCAGCTTGGCGAATACTTGATACGTCGCGGTGTCTCGCCGCTACAGGCACAGCACAGCGATCTTGCCGGGTTCCTCTCAGAGCTCGCGGTGGGAGCAGAGGATCGTGCGCCCGCCTCACCCGCGACAGTACAGCGCAAGGCGGCTTGCCTGCGCTCTTTCTATCGGCACTTGCGACGAGAAGGGCTAATCGAGCACGACCCGACAGCAGACCTGCGGGGACCGCCAAAGCTCATGCGGCTACCTAAGGTGCTCTCTCGCGAGCAGGTCGCGAAGCTGCTGGAGCAGCCGAAGGGGTCAGAGCCGCTCGCGCTACGCGACAAAGCCTTGCTTGAGTTGATGTACGCGTGTGGGCTACGTGTCTCTGAGGCGATCGGCCTCGAGCTTGGCGATGTCGACCTGGAGGAGGGAATGCTGCGCGCGCGGGGCAAGGGCTCCAAGGAGAGGATCGTGCCGGTTGGGCGTAGCGCCGTGCTAGCGCTCGAGCGCTATTGCGCACGCGGGCGCCCTCATCTGGTGGGAGCGCGAGTAGAGAGCAGCCTGTTCGTCAATCATCGCGGCGCGGGTCTCACGCGACAGGGTGTCTACAAGATCATCCAGAGCTATGCGCGCACCGCCGGGCTCGCCGAGCGGATGACTCCCCACACTCTGCGCCACACTTTTGCCACACATTTGCTTGCCGGAGGATGTGATCTGCGCTCACTTCAAGAGATGCTCGGCCACGCTGACCTGGCCACCACCCAGATTTATACGCATCTGTCGGCTGACCGCCTCAAGGACGCTTATTTTGGGGCTCATCCGCGCGCCCAGGCACGCACGATGCACACGCCTGTCTGACTTCTTTAGGCGCCCCCCGACCGACGCCCTATCCTGGGCGCCGCATGCCCGAGCTTCCCGAGGTCGAGACGATCAGACGCCAGCTGGCTCCCCTGGTGGAGGGAAGCACGCTCGAGCGCGTCAGCATCCTCGACGAGCGCTGGTGCAGGCCGCTCGCTCCGAGCGAAATGGAGGACGCTCTGACGGGACGAGAGGTGGAGCAGCTGGGACGGCGTGGAAAGTATCTCGTGTGGAGCTTGAGTGAGGAGGTCTATCTGGCTCAGCATTTGCGTATGACCGGAACGGTTCTGTGTGATCCTGGCCCTGAGCAGACGCACGTTCGTGTCCGGATCGATTTGGGGCGTCGCACTCGGCGCTCCCCTAGGGCTAGCGGTGCGAGCGCGCGCCGCTCGCCGCAGACGGACGCGCGTTCGCGGCACTTGGTGATTGTGGATCCGCGTCGCTTCGGCACTGGTGAGCTGCTGCTTGGCGAGGAAGCGCTCGACGCGTTCTTCGACGCGCGTCTTGGCTTGGAGCCTTTGGATGAGCGCTTCACTGTCGAGCACCTGCGTGCACTCGCGCGTGGGCGCAAGGCGCCGATTAAGGCGTTCCTGCTCGACCAGCGACGCATGGCGGGCGTAGGCAACATCTATGCGGATGAGGCCTTGCACCGGGCTCGAATACATCCGCTGCGCCCAGCTGGGGGGCTCAACGCCCAGCAGTACGCGCGTTTGCGGGAGGCTCTGATCTGGGCGCTTGAGGCCGGCATCGAGGCACGCGGCGCCACGATCGACGACTTTCGCCACGTGGACGGCGTTTGGGGTTCCTTCCAAGATCGCTTTCAGGTGCACCGGCGCGAGGGTGAGCCATGTGCGACTTGCGGCACGACGATCGTGAAGATGGTCGTGGGGGGGCGAGGCACATACGTGTGCGAGACCTGCCAGCGTCCGCCACGTGTGCGCAGAGCCAGTCGGGCTTGATTTTCCTCAGGGACATGCCTCGCGGGTTGGCTCGCACAACAGGATGACCTTGTGATTTGCCCTTTGCAGCTCGCAAAAACGCGTGCTTTGCGTGCGCGGGAGCGGCGGTTCTTGTGCTCACAAACGCTTGCCCTACGCGCGCGCGCAGGGCAAGCAAATTGCTAGGCGGTGAGCAGCTCGTCGAGGCGACCGCTCTCCACGGCGCTGAGGGTCTCCGCGAAGCCACCGAGCAGCTCGTCGCCCACGAGCACCTGCGGGAAGGTCATCATCCCGGTGCGCCCCGCGAGCTCGACGCGCCCAGGGATGTCCTTGGAGAGATTGACCTCTGAGAACTCGAGGCCACGTGCCTTCAAGAGACCCTTCACCTTGGAGCAGAATGAACACGGCTCGGTCGTGTAGACGATTATTCGACTGGTATCACTCATTACTTCATAAAGTATAGCAATGACGTGACGCGGGTTGTCGAATCGACCCTCACAGTTTCGCGATCGCCAGCTTGAGTCTGCTGCGACCGCGGCTCGCCGACGAGTAGATCGCGTTCTCGGATGCCTCGGGGTCGATTTCTTGAGGGGTCTTGTTGCTCATCATGCCCAAGAGTGCCGTACGCATCCTTGGCGGCAGTCGCCGGATCGAGGCGGCTATCAAGCTGACCCTCTCGCGCGCGAGCACAATCTCCTCTGGTCCCGGCTGGTGGTCCGGCAGCAGGGTCAGCAGTTCCTCCCCCCTTGGCGCGTGATCGCTCAGCGCATTGTCTAAGCCACGTTCGGTGCGATGGCCACGCATCCGAACATAGTCGGTGATCCTGTAGTGGATCGTCACGGCGACGTGCTTCGTGAATTCGGCACCCGAGGGATCCCAGGCGGTGATCGCATCCGTTGCGGCTATAAGGCCCACCTGGACCAGATCGTCGAAGTCTGCCGCACGCGGTGGCCGGTACCGTGACGCGATCCTTCTCGTCAAGGGCATCACACGAGATAGGAGCGCCTCGCGAGCTACCGGATCGTGCCGGCGACCCAGCAGGAACTGTGTGCTCGGCTTGCGCTCCAAGGGCTTGGCACGGCCACCATATTGGTCCATCCCGACCGTAGCCGGAATGGCAGCGGCTGTCGAAGTCCTACATAGATAGTGGATAGCGTCCACCTTCCTCTCTGGTTTGGCCAACGCGGAAGGGACAGCCAGACACGCCGCTTGGACCTTGGCGGCGCTTTCTCCTCCGTGAGGGATGTACCTCTCCCTAAATCCCAGCCTTCAGAGGCAATTGATGCTCGTCCTAGGCCGCATACTCTCCGATGTGAGCACCCGCTCGCAACCGCTCATTGTCTACTGCTGAGCGCCCAGGGTCAGCAGGCGAGCGCAAGCGACCTTGGAATGCCCTCCGCCGGGGACGATCCTAGACTCGATCAGCCTATGTCAGGACTTGTGAAGACCGAGGCCGTAGTGCTGCGCTCGATGCGCTACGGCGAGGCCGACCGCATCCTGCACCTTTATACGCCCCACCGCGGCCGAGTAAGCGCGATTGCCAAGGGGGTGCGTCGTGCGCGCAGCCGCTTCGGTGGACGCCTGGAGCCCTTCTTTCGCTTGCAGATCGAGTTGCACGAAGGTCGCGGCGAGCTCTTGACGGTAACTGGGGCGCAGACCATCAGCGGCCATTCAACCCTGCGCGGGGATGCGCACGCGCTCGATGCCGCGGCACGCGCTTGTGACGCGGTGGGACGGTTGTTTGAGACCGCGGAGCCGCACCCGGGTGTATTCAACTTGCTTTGTCGCAAGTTGTCCCTGCTCGACGAGAGACCGGCTGAGGCCACTCGTGCGAGTGCCCTGGCATTCCGTCTGAAGCTGCTTGTTGCGGCGGGCCTGGCACCACAGCTAGGGGCGTGTGCGTGCTGCGGGGAGCGCGAGCATTTGGTGGGCTTCTCGGGCGCTGCCGGTGGCGTGGTGTGTAGCTCGTGTGAGGCAGCGGCCTTCCCGCTTGACGAGCAGGCTCACGTGTTCATGACAGAGGCACTCGGACGGCCCTTGAATGAGGCGCCCGCAGGGGAGGAGCGGGTGCTCGGGCAAGTTGAGCGTGCCGTGAGCGAGACGCTTGAGCACCATGCCCACGTGCGCTTGATGCCGGCGACCGATCGGCGATCCAGGGGATCGCTAGGCCAGCGCCCACCGGAGCCGCTGCCACAATCGGTTGCGTGAGCATCACAAACGACACGAAGCCCGTGGCGTCGGCTTTTGCTGAGCGTCGTCGCGCCCTGGAGGAGCGGGAGCTCTCCCCGAAGGCGGCACGCTCCTATCCGGCACATAGGGCGTACGCCGAGGAAGACTGTGAGCTGCGCACGCCATTTCAGCGTGACCGCGATCGGATCGTGCACTGTAAGGCGTTTCGCCGCCTTACTCATAAGACACAAGTGTTTGTGGCTCCCTTGGGGGATCACTACCGAACACGTCTGACGCACACGCTTGAGGTGACCACGATCTCGCGTACCGTGGCGCGCGCGCTCGCGCTCAATGAGGACTTGGTCGAGGCGATCGGGCTCGGGCACGATCTAGGCCACCCGCCATTCGGGCACATTGGCGAGGAAGCGCTCGACAGTTGCCTAAAAGAGCGATTCGGCAGCGAATTCCGCCACTACGAACATTCGCTTCGCGTGGTCGATCACATCGAGCGCGAAGGTGCCGGATTGAACCTCACAGAGCAGGTACGTGATGGGATCGCCCGTCACTCCAGCCGCGCTCCTCTTCCACAGACCTTGGAGGGCCGGATCGTCCGCTTGATCGACCGGGTTGCGTACATCAACCACGACATCGACGACGCGATGAGGGCTGGCTTGCTGCGCGAAGAGGAGCTACCGGAGCAAGCAATCGCGGTGCTGGGAACGACTGGGTCGCAGAGAATCGACACACTCGTGCACGACATGGTCGAGCACTCGGCACGTGCTGATGACATCGTGCAAGGGCAAGAGGCGGGACCAGCGATGGCAGAACTGCGCAAGTTCATGTTCGAGCACGTGTACTTGGGTCCCGCGGTTCGGGCCGAGCATGCGCGTATCGCCAATGTGGTGCGGAAGCTGTTCGAGCACTACGTCGAGCATCCAGAGTTGTTGCCGGTCGCTCCTTCCGGGGAGGAGCCCGGGGATGATCGAGAGAGTGACTTGGCCGCGCGTGTTACCGACTACGTGGCGGGGATGACAGACCGCTATTGCATCCGTGAGTACACCGATCTTGAAGTTCCGCGCGTGTTCGCTCGCTGATCGGGCGAGCCGATCGAAGGCGAAGCGGCTAGCGTAGTTCTCGATGGCCCGCTATACCCCTGAATCGCGTGACCGCGTGCGCGATGCGATCGACTTCGTGGAGCTTGTGTCCACGCGCACTGAGCTGCGTAAGGCGGGAGCTCGCAGCTACGAGGGACTATGTCCATTCCACGACGAGCGCAGCCCGTCCTTCAGCGTTGAGCCCATTGAAAAGGTGTACTACTGCTTCGGCTGTCAGGCCTCGGGAGACGTGTTCACGTTCGTGCAGGAGACCGAGGGAGTTGATTTCAAGGCTGCCTTGGAGCTGCTCGCCGACCGGGCTGGGATCGAACTGCAGTTGGAACAGGAGGATCCGCGCGAAGCCGAGCGGCGTGTCAAGCGCGAGCGGCTATTGGAGTTGCTGTCACGAACAACGTCCTATTACGAGCGTTATCTGTGGGAGTCTGAGGAGGCGGCCGGTGCGAGAAGCTACCTCGAGGGGCGCGGCTTGGGGGAGGAGATCCTCAAGGAGTTTCGCGTTGGCTATGCGCCGAGCGCATGGGATCGCGTGCTACTCGCCTCGCGGCGCGGAGGGTTCTCCGAGCGGGAGCTGTATGAGACTGGCTTGGTGCAACGCTCGCAGGAGACGCGGGGCGTATACGACCGCTTTCGCTCCCGCATCATGTTTCCACTCGCCGACCAGCGTGGACGGGTCCTCGGGTTCGGCGCTCGTGCGATGCGCGAGGGGCAGAAGCCGAAGTACCTGAACACCTCTGACAATGACGTCTACCACAAGGGACGTCACCTTTATGGAGCCGACTTGGCGCGAGCCCCGGCGGCAAAGGCCGGCGAGGTGATCCTGTGCGAGGGATACACCGACGTCATTGCCTTGCACCAGGCGGGCTTCAAGAATGCTGTTGGCTTGATGGGGACCGCATTGACCGATGAGCAAGTCGGCGAGCTGGGCCGAATGGCGCAAACCGTGTTGCTCGCGCTCGACGCCGACAGTGCGGGACAGGAGGCGATGCTGAAGGCCTCGCGGCTAGCGGCCCGTCGAAAGCTCGAGCTGCGCGTGGTGGAGCTACCCACGGGCGCCGATCCGGCGGAGCTCGTGCAGCGCGAGGGAGCGAAGGCGATCGAGACGGCGGTCGGACGCGCGGTGCCGTTCGTGCGCTTCCGCGTGGAGCGCGTTCTGGCCAGCGGAGACGACGCTAGCCCTGAGGGGCGCGATCGCATGATCGCTGAGCTACGGCCCGTGTTCGAGACCTTGCCACCAAGTGCGATGCGGATGGAGCTGACGCGCATGGTGTCAGGCAGGCTGGGGTTGAGTGAGGGGCTTGCCGAGACGCTCTTGGCTGCGCGTGGGGGACAGGGCGAAGTGCCTGCACGCACGAGCGGGGACGCGCGCAATCGCAACGGAGCTCATGCCGGACAGCCGCCGGCGGACACAGGCAACAGGGGTAGCGGCGCGAGTGAGCGTGGATCGCGGGCGAGCAGAGTGCTTTCCGCGCGTGAGGACACCGAGCGCGCGTTTCTCGCTCTCTGCATTGCCACGCCCGCGTATGGGCAGCAGGCACTCGAGGAAGTGGACGTTGGGGGCGTGTTCACGAGTGAGTTGTTGCGCCGCGCCGCCGAGCACTTGAAGGCAGGCGGGTTGGCTGAGCCTCTGAAGGGGGTCGACGCCGAGGATCGCGAGCTCGTAGGGCTACTTGCCGAGATGACCGTCGAAGCAGGGCGCTGGCCCGCGCACGAAGGCTCCACCAAGCCGCCGATGCTCGAGGTTCAACAGCTGCAGCTACAGCTCGCTTGGGTTGATCGCCGCATTCATGCCGCGCGTGCGCAAGGAGTGGGGGAGGTGAGCGACTTGGCGCGACTGCGGGGAGAGGTCAAGCTGGAGTTCGACCGCGCCCAGGAGCGGGCTTTGGCGGAGACGGGTGCCGAGGTGTTTTGAGTGGGCTGGTTGGGGAACCGAGGCTCAGAAGTGCATCCTGCTGTGCTCGAACTGCCATGCTGAGGTTGAGGCGGGTTTGGTCGAGCTGTCGTAAAGTATGTGGCGGCTACAGTCGTCTTCCAAAGTAGCTCGGTCCGGGGTGGCGCAATGGCAGCGCGAGCGACTGTTAATCGCTAGGTTGTGGGTTCGAGTCCCACCCCCGGAGCTTCATCAAGCTCGGCGAAGGAGCCGAGAATCGACCGGACGAGTTCCATCGCCAACCGGTGACCCAACCAACTCTTCGACGAACTGCGAGGCCTGGGTCCCAGCGTCGTGACTGGAGACCCAGTCGGCAAGCTCCCGAGCCCGAGCCCGGATCGAAGGCTCGCCGAGCACCTGTTCCACTGCCTGGCGCAACGGCCGCGGTGAGATGAAGCGTCGCGGCAGTCGCACCCCGGCGCCGGCCGACGCGAGCCGGGCGGCGTTCTCGTTCATGTCGCCGGCCACGGGGCAGGCAACTACGGGCACACCGAAGGAGAGGGCGCGCACCAGCGTGCCGTGGCCAGCGTGGCAGACAATCGCATCGCAGTGAGGAAGCGTGCGCGCGTAGGAGACCCAGTCGACAACGGTGGCATTGTCAGGCACAGACACAGAGCGGGACGGGAGCCGCCGGTTGTAGGTCGCGAGCACGCGAACAGGAGCATCGGCGAGCCCTCGCAAAGCCGCATGCAGCAAACGATGATCGGGGTCCTGAGAGGTGGAGGGCGCGACGAGCACAAGTGGAACATCGCCCTGGGGTAGGGGCACCTCATCGGCCGGCGGCTCCCACATGAGCGGCCCCACGACATGGACATGGGAAGGCCAGGGACGCGGATACTCGAGCTGGGGGAAAGTGGCGACCAGAGCAAGCTCGCGGCTGGTGCCACCGTGGGGATACTCAAGGGGAGGTAGGTCAACTTGCGCGCGGGTTCGGTTGAGGGCGAGGCGCCCACTGTCAAGACCACGATGAACAGGAAGGTGCGCACGCTCCCAGAAGGCACGGCCCAGTCTGGTGCGAGGGAGACGCGCGCCAAAGGAATAAATCGGAAAGCCGGGTCCGGCCTCGGGGAAGACGTGGGGGATGAGCGTGGCGCGCGGGACGCCAACGATCTCGGCGGCGAGAGAGGGGCCGAGCGTGAGGATGTCGTGGACGACGACATCGGGCTTCATCTCCCGCACAAGCGGGAGCGTGTCGCGCGTGGCGTAGACGACTGCCTCGTAGAAGTCGAGCGGAGTATCGCCGATAGGGAAGGCGCTGTACTCGGGCGCAGGGGTGAACGTGAGTCCCTCGGCCTCGATGGGGGCACGCCAACGCTCCCAAGTCTGCACGGTGACGTCATGCCCACGCGCCGCGAGCGCGCGGCCAAGCGCGATCATCGGGAAAGCGTGACCAGGGTCGCCGAACGCCCCGAGCAGGAGCCGCAGGCGCCGCGATGCTCGCAAGGGCTCCTCAGCCGGCCAGCTCGGCGACGAGCCGCAACTGCTCCAGCCGATCGTCCTTGTTGAAGGCAATCGGAGTGATACCGAGCGTTCCCACTCCCGCATCGCGGTAGACGGCCAAGCGCTCCCGTACGACATCCTTGGGTCCGCACAACGAGACCATGTCGATCAGTGCGTCGGGTATGGCCGCCATGGCCTCCTCGCGCTTACCTTCGAGGTAGAGGTCCTGGATGACTTTCGCATCGGACTCGAAGCCGTAGCGGCAAACGAGATTGTTGTAGAAGTTCTGCTTGCGCGAGCCCATCCCACCCACGTAGAGCGCGATGAACGGCCGCATTGCGTTACGGGCACCTTGAAGGTCGTCGGTGACGAAGACATTGACAGTGGGGGCGATGTCGAACCCATCGAGTGAGCGACCGACACTGTCGGCGCCTTCCTGCAAGAGCGGACGTAGCTCGGAGACGTGCTCGGGCGAGAACAACGTGGGGATCCAGCCGTCGGCGATCTCGCCGGCGAGCGCCGTGTTCTTCGGACCGATCGCGGCCAGGTAGACCGGAATCTTCTCCTGGACAGGAGCGATAGTGAGCTTGAGCGCCTTGCCTGGCCCGTCAGGCAAGGGCAGCTCGAGCGTCTCGCCGTGGAACTCAAGCCGTTCACGCGCGAGTGCCTTGCGCACGACGGCGACATACTCACGAGTGCGCTGCAACTGCTTAGCGAAACGCTGCCCATGCCAGCCCTCGGCCACCTGGGGGCCGGAGGAGCCGATGCCAAGGATCATGCGCCCACCCGAGAGTTGATCGATCGTGGCGGCCGTCATCGCGGTCATCGCGGGTGAGCGGCCAGGCATCTGGAAGATTCCCGAGCCGAGCCGGATCTTGGAGGTCTGCCCAGCAAGCCAGGCCAGCACTGTCGCGGAATCCGAGCCGTAGGCCTCAGCGGTCCACACGGAGTCATAACCCAGCTTCTCCGCTTCCTGAACGATTTCAAGCTGGTCTTGTGAGCTGAGGCCGAGACCCCAATAGCCGATGTGCACGCCTAGCTTCATGTGCGTCCTTTCCGTGTTAGAGGGCGTCGCCGGGACGCACGAACATCATCTCAGGAACGACACAGGCAGGGGAGACGCGCAACAGGAAACGCACCGACTCCGCAATGTCCTCCGGCCGGATCATGTCCTCAGCTGCGACTTGCCCCTTGGCGAAGTCGGTCATCGGGGTATCGACGAATGCGGGGCACAGCGCGGAGGACTTGATGCCCGCGGCGCCGAGCTCCTTGTTCATCGCTTCGGTCCAGCCGACCACGCCATGCTTGGTGGCCGAGTAGACCGACAACCACGCCTCGGCGCGCTTGCCAGAGATTGAGGAGGTGTTGACGACGAGTGCGTTTGAATGCTCCGCGCCGGCCTGCTTGAGCATCTCCAGGCATTCGCGGTAAAAGAGCACGATCGAACGCAGATTGACCGACATCTGCATATCCAGATGCTTGGTTTGGATGTCTCCGACGGGTGCGCCGATCCCCACGCCCGCGTTGTTGACGAGCACGTCAAGGCGCGAGTAGCGCTCGCGGTGAGCCTCGACGACCTTCTGGATCTCGCTCTCCTCAGACAGGGCGGCCGGGACACCATGCACGTCGAAACCCTCGGCAGAGAGCCCATCGACGGCTGTCTGCAGCTTCTCCGCTCGCCGCGCGGCCATTGTTATCCCATAGCCTTCTTCGCCGAGCATCCGTGCGATCGCCAAACCGATCCCGCTCGATGCCCCCGTGACGATTGCCGCACGCTGCGCCATTGCCGCTCCCCTCGTTGGTTGATCAATCCTCACTGATTGATCCATGAATCAAACCATCCCAGGCTCTCTGGCGCCGATACGGGCTCCGCTGGTAGCTTCTTGGGGTCGCGCATGCGCGACACGGGCCCGTAGCTCAGTTGGTTAGAGCCACCGACTCATAATCGGTTGGTCCCAGGTTCGAGTCCTGGCGGGCCCATTTTTCTCAGGTCGGCGAGGATCGTCGACACGTCCCGCCAGTACGGGACATTCGCCCAAAAAGCCAGAGACTTTGGGCGACAGGAGCAGTCCGACAGATACTGGGGTTTCCGGCTCTCCTTCTCGATGGCGGAGGCAACTCGGAGGCAGACGCCGGTCAATTCGGAGGCAGAAGTGGGAGGCAGGCGGGAGCCAACATTCTTGCTCCGAGTCAGAGCGTCGCTAGGCGGGGAATCCTGCAATGAGCGCTCGCGGTGTCACCCTGGATGCCGCTGTTCGACGCGTCGAGGAACGCCGCGCTGAGAGTGCTATCCGTAGGTGCCGCAGTTGCGGAAGACAACTGTTTGGCCGTGGGAGCGTTTGTCGTTCACGGCGGTGTCCTGAGTACGGCCCGGTGTGGGCAGGGGATCAGCGCCAAAAGCTGTTTCGCAATCTGGAGACGTTGCCAGGCAACATCTTGTTGAGCGCGGTCACGGCCCCTGGTGCGGGTCTGCTGCCTTGGGATACCCAGCAATGCGCCGCTCTGGGCGAGCATCGGCACTCGGGCAAGCTCGGGTGCCGTGTGTGCAAAGTCGCAGCGCGAGAGTGGAACGAGTCGGCGGCGGATCGCTGGCGGCGGCTACACAGACGGGCCTATCAGGATGCCGTCAAACGTGTAGGGAAGCGATCCGTGTTCTTGGTGGCGCGTGTGTGGGAGATGCAGGCACGCGGCGTCTTGCATGTTCACCCGGTGCTCGCGTATGGGACCGCGCGGCAGATGGTCGGAGCCCGCTGCAACGGCTCTACGGCCACCCGTCCGAGCGTTTGGCGCGCGAACGCATCAAGCGGGCCACCACCGGCAAGCCCTCAGTCGTCTCGTTCCCAGACGCAGAGCCGGGGAAGCCATGAAGGCATCACCGATGCCAGGACATGACGTGTTCGGCCGTCGCTCAGTGATGGACGAGACGCGAGGCCGGCTCGAAGTCCCCGTGCAACACGAGGGGATCGAGGTCGGCTCCGTTGGGCCACACCACGGTGCCCAACTGGTCGTCTACTCGCACCTGAGCGAAGTAGCCAGGATCGGCCAGAGGCTCGAACACGGGGCCGTGCAACTCCCCGGTGAGATCGACGTCGCGTGTGCTGCCGTCGCTGAAGCCAAGCCTGAGCTTGTAGTGACCAAGCACATCTACAGAGGTGACGCGTACGAACTCCATGCGCCCATCTTACGGCAACGGGTCGATGGGCTCGGGAGAACCCCCGTCCTTGGCCCGCTGCCAGTCGGCTTCCAACTCATCGCGGTGCAGACTCGCCCACTCGGTCACAAGCTTGAGCGCGCGACTCGGGAGACTGCCAACCAACACCTCATTGCTGCCGATCCCAATCGCCGCGTGATGCTCGGCGTACTCGGCATGAAAGTGGGGCGGATCGTGGTCGTAGAAGTACATCGTCACGACGATCCCATAGAAGAAGCTGATACGGGGCACGGCGCCATCATGAGCGCCGCTGCGGACGGAGAATGGCCCGGCGCTTCAACCTCGATCAGATATCTCGGAGGCAATTCGGAGGCAGACCCAACCTCGACGGCCCGCCGAATAAGGTCCGACAGGCACCGCGTAACAAATCGGGCCCATTCCGCGCGTGAGCCGAAGTGCTCGAAGTCTCCCTGACGACGATGGCGCAAGAGCTGCATCATGCAGCGGTCCCGTCGGGCGATCATGCGTGACGTGAGGACAGCCGCGGTCAACGAGCTCCGGCGGGGACGCGCGGCGCGCCGAGCAACGGCAACCTATGCTCGACCCCGCCGCACGACCAGCGATGCCAGCTCGGACCGATTGCGAACGTCGAGCTTTGCGTAGACGTGGGAAAGGTGCATCTTGACGGTGCCTCGGGCGATGAACATTTGCTCGCCTATCTCAGGGTTGGTGAGGCCGTCAGCAGCGAACTGGACAACCTGTAGCTCGGTAGGGGTCAGCGACTCCCAACCGCCAGATGGGCGTTTGCGTGAGCCGCGGGTACGCCGCAGCCAGCTGATCGCCTCCTCGGTGGTCATGTCTCGCCCTTGTAAGACCGCCTCGGCGAGTGCCTCATCGCCGAGCTCGCCGCCCAGCCGCTCCAAGAGTGCTTCCACGGCTTCCTGCTCGGGAGCCCAGCGCACACGTCCGAGCTCTTCGCGCGCGTGATCGGCGGCGCCAAGGATGCGCCCAGCCTCCTCAAAGCTGTCGAGTGCAGCTGCAATGGCAGCCAGGACGTCAAGCACGGGAAAGACACATGATGGGAGCTCATGTTCGGTTGCGGTTGCGAGTGATTCATGTGCATATCTCTCGGCCTCTGTCGCCTCGCCGCGCGCGGACGCCACCACCGCTAGCGCATGGTGTGCTGTGGCCTTGAACACAGGATTGTCGAGCGGACTGTCGGCGATCTTGGCGACCGTTTGTGCGTGCTCCGCCGCGCTGTCAAACAGGCCGAGCCCAAGCTCAATGCGGGCGAGCAGTGAAAGAGCGAGAGCCATTTCATAGGGCCCTCCGGTGGAGCCCTGCTCCAGATAGTCCTCCATGGAGGTACGTGCCTGCTCGAGTCCACCAGCACCAGCCTGGGCGTAGGCGATAGCCACCTGCAGCGGGGAGATTGCAAGACCGGCAGCTGAGGCCACCGAGCGTTCCATCGCGGGATCGAGGTCGGCCAGTGCGGCCTCGCCGTCGCCCCGCTCGGCACGCAGGATGCCCCGATAAGCATGAGCCACGCCGGCACTAACAGGCTCGCCAACCGCGTCGGCCACGACGATCGCTCGATCGTAGAGCGCGAGCGCTTCCTCGTCGCGACCCTCAATGAGATGCCGCACCGCGCCCACGCCGGCCCAGTGCCAGGCGGCGAACTCCGCGTAGTGGGTGCGCTCGATGATCTCGAGCGCCTCCTCGAATACGTCCACTGCTCGCGGGTCGCCTTGCATAGCCAAGGCAAAGCCAAGGATTTGAGTTGCGTCGACAAAACACCACTCGTCACCACTCGAGCGCGCCAGCTCCCGCGCCCGCTCGAGCCCCTCGCGAGCGCCGAGCGGATCGGGGTACATCTGCATCGTTCCCAGCACGTCGAGAGCGCGGGCGGCGGTCGAGATCTCCTTAAGTGACTGTGCCATATCGAGCGCTTCAAGCTCGCTTGCGGCCGCTTCCTCGAATCTGCCACTGTAGGTCAGAAGGTAGCCGCGTGCCCACAGGACCCGAGCGCGCACGGCGGAGGGCTCGACCGGTCCGGCGCGCAGCGCACGCAGGTACGCGTCATCCGCGAGAGCGAAGCGCCCGCGTAGCTTCCACCAGACTGTCAGTGCGGTGCACAGACGCAGTGCACCCTCCCCGTTAGTGTCGGCCGCGTGATCGAGGGCTGCCGCGAAGTTGGCCGCCTCCACGTCGAGCACGTCGAGCCAGGCGCTTTGACCAGCGCTCTCCAGGTGAGGAGCGATCCGCTCAGCTTGCGCGAGGTAGACGTCGCGGTGACTGTCACGGACGTTGACAATCTCACCGGCTTGCACAAGACGATCCAGCGCGTATTGGCGAACCGTCTCAAGAAGCCGGTAGCGAACCCCGGCGCCGTGCTCCTCGACGACGACAAGCGACTTCTCCACCAGCGACGTCAGCAGGTCGAGGATCGCCAGGCGGTCAAGCCCATTACCGCAACAGACTTCCTCTACCGCATCGAGCGCCCACCCGCCAGCGAATACCGCCAGGCGTCTGAACAGCACGCGCTCGTCGTCGCTGAGCAGATCATGGCTCCAATCAACTGAGGCGCGCAGCGTTTGTTGGCGTGGCATCGCCGATCTCACCCCACCTGTGAGCAGACGGAACCGATCGCCCAGGCCGGCGGCAATACGCTCGACGCCGAGCACACGCACGCGTGCCGCCGCTAGCTCGATGGCGAGCGGAATCCCGTCCAAGTCGTGGCAGATTTGAGCGATTGCCGGTGCGTTGGAAGCGTCGACGGCGAAGTTCGGTCGCACCTTCATCGCACGCTCGATGAACAGGCGCACGGCATCGGACTGCGCTATCGCATCCACCGGCTCGGTCTGGCGCTCAGATGGTAGCGAGAGCGACGGTACACGCCAGTCCGCCTCGCCGGCGACTCCAAGCGGCGCACGGCTCGTCGCCAGCACCGTTACATCTCGGCAGCCGTGTAGGAGTGTCTCGGCCGCATCGGCGCAGATCTCAAGCAGGTGCTCGCAGTTGTCAAGGATGATCAATGCTTGGGCGTCGGCGAGGTGGCCGATCACCGCCTCCAGCGAGGATTGGCCGGGGAGTGGCTTGACGCCGACGGCTTCGCCGAGGGTCGGGCCGACAGCGTCGGGATCTGCCAGCGGCGCCAGCTCTACCCACCAGGCACCATCGGGGAAGCGATCAAGCGTGTCGGCGGCGCACTGGGCAGCGAGCCGTGTCTTGCCGCAACCGCCGGCACCGGTCAGCGTCAGCAATCGTGTCGCGCTCAGCGCCTCCGCTACGTCGTCCAGCTCGCGCTCGCGTCCCACAAAACTCGTCAGTTGCTCTGGGAGATTGTTCGGTAGGGCATCAAGCGAGTGCAGCGGCTCGGCGCTCGCCGGCAGGTCGGGATGACTCAGCGCAAAGACGTGCTCAGGGCGCCCAAGGTCGCGCAGCCTGTGCGTCCCGAGGTCCACTAGTGCCACATCATCGGGCAGCCGCTCGAGAACCAGGTCATAAACGGCGCGCGAGAGTAGCGTCTGACCACCATGGGCGATCGCTCGCAGACGCGCGCAGCGACTCAACGCAACGCCGAAGTAATTGCCCTCGTCACGCAATTGCGCCTCGGCGGTGTGCAGCGCTATACGAACCTGCAGTTGCAGCCCGTTCGGCCATGCTTGCGCCGATATAGCCCGTTGCGCCTCAAGCGCTGCCGCCACTGCGTCTGACGCACGTGAGAACGCGGCCACGATGCTGTCGCCCTCGCCCTGCTCCACAGGCCGCACGCCGCCGTGACGGCCCACTGCGTCTGACAGCAACGCATAGTGCGTAGGCACGGCCTGCGTCATCGCCTCAGTGCACTCCTCCCACAGTCGCGTCGAGCCCTCGATGTCGGTAAGCAGGAACGTCACCGTGCCGTCCGGCAACACGAACGGCGCTTCTGTGGCATCGACGATTCCCTGCAATCCGTTCCTCCACACGATCGGCCGACCAAGAGCCAGCCCTCGTGCAAAGTCTGTCATGGCCTCACCGTGGTACCAAGCGGGCTCGTCCACGGCATGTCTCCCCGCCAACAGATACATCAATCGGCATCGTCATGCGATTTCACGCCGTTGCAGGAGCCGTGATCGCGACAGCAATCGGTCGTCGCAGCAGAGCCACACCGATGAATGCCATCCAGATAGCAAACGCAGGCGGGGCGGCCAGTGCGATCCCGCTCGGAGACAGCAACCCAGAGCGCGCGAACGAGACAGCGGTAATCGCGTGCAGCCCTGCCACCAGCAGTCCGATTAGGAGTACCGGCTGTGAAAATGCTTCACAGCGCCGGGCTGCAACGACGAGGCCAAGCACGCACGGGATTGTGGGCCACGCAGAACGCGTTCGTAGCAATGCTGAGGCCATCGACGAACACCTTCGAGAGCTCGGAGCCGAGGTGCGGCTCCGAGTAGGCGGCGACCGCGCCGAACACGAGAGCCACGCCGATCAGTGCAGCCTCGACTCCAGCGCAGAGGAGTGCAACAGTCGCAGCGGTCCTACCGCGCTTGCCAAGTAGTGCACGCAGCCCGACAAATGCCATCGGCATCAGAGCACACCAGGCGATGCCGTTGAGTACTAGAGCCACAAGCAGACCGGTGCGGTGCTCGGTAAAGAACTGCGCGACCTCCGACGCCGGCGCGTTTGATGCGGGCATGCTTGCCAATGAGCCAACTGGCACGCTAACCGCGTACAGCAGCGCGACGCCGAGCGCGGCTAGCGCTGTTAGCCGCGCTGTATGAGCATCATTCGTGGACACAAGCCACCTCCGTGGGACTGGCCAACCCCAGTAGTCGGCACTGGCATTGAAGCTACGGACGTACGTGTGGCAGTACTACTGCCACCTGGCATATATCCACTGCATCGAGCGCCGCAAAGGCGCCAGAGAGCGCTCTAGATTCCCGAAGACTGCTCAGGTAAGGAGAGAATTGTCTTCCCGGCCACCTCGCTCGATGTCCTCATCCATCGTGCGCAAATAGGGCGCAACAAGCTCCCCATAGTCAGCCTTGCGCGCCGCGGGCAGATCCTTCCAGCCAGTGACCGAGCCACGACACTGCTTGGCCCCGCACAGGCAGGTGCTCGGAAAATGGTCGATCGTAAAGTTACGCATGGCGTAGTCGAATGTCAGCTCTTGCCCAGAGCCGATCGGGCGGCGCGCGACGAAGTCGAATGCCTGCCCGTCGTTGAGCCTCACACCGCAGTTGGGATCACAGGAGTGGTTGACCTTTGGACCGAGGCCGCCGTGGAGGGCCCAGCGACTGGGACCAACTTGCGTGGCATGTGAGTTGTTGCCGGTCAGCGGACCGATAAGGAAGCCAACCATGACGGTTTCGCCGGCAGCAAATGGGCGGGTGGCGAGAACGCCCTCACCCTTACCGTCGGCCGTAAGGAGCAGCTCGACGCCCTCCTCTTCAGGAGTCCTGATAGTGCTGGTCTCGCGCTCCGCGAGGACTGGAAAGCTGCTGCTACGTGACGCGGTGGCGTCGAGCAGTTCGGACGTTGGTGCATGGGGCAAGGGAAACCCCTTTCAGTGGACGCCCTAGAAAGATGAGCATAGCGCCGGGTCTTGCGAGCCAGCCAGCGATACCCGGCGACCCCGGCAAGCGGCGACGTTCCCGCAAGCGGCGGCGGGTCCGTCGCCGTATGGCGCAGACGATTGCCTGCCGCGAAGCTATGTTCGGGCGTCGCCTTTTCACAAAAGAGCGAAATCTCGAACTATGTTGGGTCGCTGCGTAGCTAGGTCGCGAACACCCGATTGGCAAGCGCCTCTTCGCCGAGCGTGTCAAACGAGACGAGCATGCCACTGTCGTTGTAGATCAGCACGTCGGCACTCTCTACCGCCTCACCGCCCAGGTAGGCGGTTGTCAACACCACCACCTTGTCGCCGTCCGCCACGAAATCGTGCGGCTCGGTGCGAAAGCTCTTTGTAAGGAACTTCCCCCACAACTCGCCCACCGCCTGCTTACCCTTGTAGGTGCCGGTAAGCGCGTTCTCGCCGCGCACGGTCCACTCGATCGAGTCGTCGATGTTGCGCATCGCGCCCTCCGCGTCACCGCTGCTGAACGCCGCATAAGCGGCCTGTGCGGTCTGCTTGTTCTCTTGCGCACCCATTTTGTTTAGCCCTTTCTGAGGTGTTTACCGTCGGCCAGCTCACCCGCTCACGACGTGGCTTGTCGGTGGCTGCGTCACCTCAAAGGACAGGCTGCCGTGGGCACGGTGCCATCACGACGTCTACCCGAACGCCCCCGATCCCATTCCGCCTGACCTGCAAGCATTCGTCGATTGCCTTGGTCTGGCTCTTGACTGGATGCGAGCCTGACCGCCCCGGCGTAATTAGTGACCAACCGGGCGGCCCACTACGCTTCACGCATGGCCTCTGAGCCCGAGCATCGTGTGGCGGTCATCGACCTTGGGTCCAACTCGTTTCGGATGGTCGTCTTCGAGGAGACCCATGATTCGTGGGAGCGCACCGACGAGCTCTCAGCGGCAGTGCGGATCGGCCAAGGTTTGGCGGCTAGCGGTCAGTTGAGCGAAGCCGCGATGGCGCGTGCCTTGCGCACGCTTGAACAGTTCGCTGTCCTTTGTGAGCGCCATGGCCTTGGCGAGCACGCGATCGACGCGGTCGCCACGAGCGCGATCCGCGACGCCGAGAACGGCCACGCCTTCCTCGAGCAGGTCCGTATGCGCACGGGACTCGACGTGCGCATACTCAGCCGTGAGCAGGAGGCCCGTTATGGCTACTTGGCGGCAGTCAACTCGACGACGCTCACAGACGGCTGTGTGCTCGACCTCGGCGGAGGCTCATTGCAGCTCGTGCGTGTTGCGGGACGACTCGCGCGCGAGTCCGGCTCTTGGCGATTGGGCGCCGTACGTATGACCGAGCGCTTCCTCGCCGGTGACGGGCCGGCCAAACGTAGCCAGTGCAAGGCTTTGCAAGCGCACGTCGCGCGCAAGCTCGAGCGAGCGCCATGGCTCACGTTGACCGGCTCTCGCTTGGTGGGCTTGGGGGGCACTGTGCGCAACCTGGCCGCCGCGGCAGAGCGGGCCGCTGGGCTTCCCGACGACGAGGTGCAGGGCTTCGTGATCGAGCGTGCCGCGCTTGACGAGTTGACGGGACGACTCGCCTCGCTTGCGCCCGCCGAGCGCGGCAGTGTGCCAGGCATCAAACCCGCACGCGCCGACATTGTGCTCGCCGGGGCACTTGTCATACAAGCGGTAATGGTGGCTGGCGGATTCGAGACGCTCGAGGTCACTGGTGCCGGGTTGCGTGAGGGGATCTTCTTCGAGCGTCAGCTCACCCGCCAGCAGCTGGATGCCGTGCTTGCCTCACCCGATGCACGCGCCGCCTGATCGATCAGACGCCCGGTTCACTGCCGCTTGATTGAGCAAGTGCCCGCTCGCGCCCGGCGCAATCGAACAGGACGAGCTCGTAAGGCGAGGGCTTGGGTCCGTGCCACGCGGCAGCCGGAACTTGTGGGCATGCTCGTAGAACCGCCTTCGTCGCCATGTTGCCTCCACGCGAGGCATACGCTCCGCCGAGTACCACGTAGCGGGCCTGCCCACGAGCCACAAGCCGCGCCAAGCCGTGCCCGTCGAGCACTGGGTCGACGCCGCTGTAGCCAGCCAAAGCACCCGCGGGCAACCCGAGCAGCAGCATCGGAGCGGCAGTCGGCGCGGCGACCGTGAGGACGGCCCAGCGCGTGCCGGGACGATGGGTGGTGAGGTAGCTGATCAAGTTGCGATCGACGCGCATCGCTTTTTCGTTGATTCCGTATTCGCCACTGCCGATTGCCTGATGAGGACCTGCGGCCGGAAAGGTTCCCTGCCCGCGCGCGAGCCAGGTCGTGCGGGCGTAAGCGGCGGGGGCCATGAGCAGCACGCATACCAAGAGCGCCATCGCTGGAGCGGCAAGCCTGCGCACGGCCATTGCACACGCGGCGAGCGCCGCTGCCACGATTAGGAAGGGAGTGAACCAGCGCAGGTAGTGCTGGTAGTCAATGATCGCGATCTGGGCCACCACGGTGAGTGCCACCGCGCACGGCAACAGGATCACGCGCCAATCGCGCGCACGAGCGAACGCGGCGAAAGCGACAGCGCCCGCACCGAGCATCGCCGCGACACCTGGTGCCAGGGCGGAGATGTAATAGGGGTGGACGATCCCTTTGGAGAAGCTGAGAATCGCGACCTCGGCCAAGAGCCATCCGCCCATCACGATCAAAGTGGCTAGGCGCGGGTCGCGACGCCAGCGACTGCTGTCCCCTGCGCGGCGGCCGTCTTCAGAACGGCTGCGGTCCTCCCTGTGCCCACGGTTCTCCGCATTGCCACTGTTCTGTGTGTGCTCGTTGTCGCTCGTGCGCTTCTCACCGTCCTTAGGAGCACGGATGAGCAACAACGCGAAGGCGACCAAGCCAATGAGCGCAAATGGCAGCATCCAAGCTCCTTGGTCGGCCAAACGCGATTCGAACAGTCGCAGGGGTCCGGGGGCGCCGCCGAAGGAGATCGGATCGCGCAGCCGGCCGTTGGGGAGCATCGGCGAGAGGCTGGCTGCGTGCAGGATGCTTCGACTAGTGGGATGAAGCGGCGAAGCGTGGTGGGGCGCCGCCGGCACCATCGCTCCGGGGAGCGCGTGCACATTTCCGGGGCCGCCTTGCTCGCCTTCTACTCGCCCGAAGCCGTTGTAACTGAAGGTCAAGCCGAGCTCTGTGTTGTTGGTGGAGCTGCCCACATATGGACGACTCGAAGCCGGAGTCAGTTCGACGGCGGCAATCCATGAGAACGAGCAGATAGCCATCACCATGCCGGCCACCAAGAGCATCGTGCCGCGTCTAAGCCACGAGCCGGGAGCGCAGAGTAGATAAGCCAAGGCGATCCCCGGCACGATCAAGTAAGCGGCGAGCGTCTTCGTATTGAACGCCAGCCCCACGAGCACGGCGCATGTGAGCAACCAGCGCCAGCGGCCGTCTTCGATCGAGTTCAAGGCGGCTCCACAAGCAAGGATCATCAGCAGGATCAGCAGCGGGTCCACGCCGTTGTCGCGCGAGACGGCCACGAATGAGGGAAATACAGCGAGTGCGAGCGCCGCCGCCAGGCCCGCCGCGACCCCCAGGCGACGGGCGATCACTCGATAGAGCACCGCCACCGCGAGGGTCGAGAGGATTGCCTCCGGCAAGAGCAGGCTGAGCGGTGAGAACCCGAACACCTGGGCGCTTGCGGCTTGCACCCACACTCCGAGCGGGGGCTTGTCGATCGTGACGAGGCCGGCGGGATCGAAGGAGACAAAGAAGAAGTTGTGCCAGGAGCGCAGCATCGACCGCACACCGGCCGAGTAGAACGTGTTGGCATAGCCGTTCTGAGCAAGCCGGTGCGTGTTCAAGACCGTCGACAGCACAAGGATCCCGGCCAGGGCCACATAGCGCAGATGTGCGCGCTCCAAGATCGAGCCCAACGAGTGAGATGCCTGCTCGGCGGGCGCTCCGACGGGTACCGGCGTCTCAGATCCTTTCAAAGCTACCCGCGGAGGCCGGCAAGCAGGCGCTCGAGGTCGCGCTCGTCATTCCAAGCCCCAACGGAGGCCCTCAGCCACGGCCGGCCGGGGATGTCACGCAATACGACGCCGAGCTCTGCCAGTCGGGCACGCTCAGCTTCAGGGTTAGGGCTAGTGAAAGATACGAGCGTGCTGCGCCCGCGCGGTGCCACCTCACGTCCGGAGTCCTCGAGCAGCTCAGCCAAGCGCGCGGCGAGCGTGGCGGCACGCTCGTGCACCGCATCCCAGCCTGCCCGTTCCAGCGTTTGTGCAGCCGCAAGCCCCGTAGCCAGCGTCTCCGCGCTTAGCGCGAACGTTTCGAAGCGCCGGCCGTCCTCGTGTAGTTTCGCCTCGAGTCCCGCTCCCGGATCAAGCAGGGTGCCATAGCCACGCCGACTTACTCCTAGGCGCTCGCGCAAAGCCGGTGACACATAGAGCATCCCCAGTCCGTCGGGCCCGCACATCCACTTCTGCCCGGCGCCAGCATAGGCGTCACAACCCAGCGTGAGCACGTCCACTGGCACCGCCCCGACTCCTTGGGCGCCGTCGAGCACGACCGGCACATCCAACCGCGCGAGTCCTCCAGGAGCGAATCCTCCGGTCATCCAGCTCACATGTGAGCAGGCAACTAGACGTGTTTTGTCTCCCACCGCTTTATCGATCTCGAGGAAGGGCGCCATGCGGACGGATGCTCCGTATAGGTCGCGCGCGGCCCCAAGCGCGCCGAGTAGACCAGGATGCTCCTCATCGCTTGTGAGGATCTCATCGCCCGCGCCCAAGCCCAGGCCGTCGATCACGCTTGCGAGGCCCTCGCTCGTGCACGTTGTGAGCGCCACCTCACTCGAGTTACATCCCAAGGCGCGAGCGTAAGCCTCACGCAACAGGTCGGCGAGCTCATGGCGGCGTTCAAAGTGAGCGGCGGCGCGTCCGTGAGCAGCCTCACCGTGAAGCTCCTGTGCACCCGCTTGAGCGGCTGCGGCGGGCAGGGGGCCATCAGTGCCTGCGTTCAAGTAGGCAACGTCCTCCAGGACAGGGAATTCCTTGCGCAACGCCTCGATACCCACGGGCGATGAGCATAGGGAGTCACCACGACCATTGCGCCCGGGCAGGATCATGCGACTCTTGCGCAGACTATGTAGGACCGAGTATCAATAGTGTCAGCTGTCGGGCGTCGCTCGGATCAGGGCACCAACGTGGAAGCCGATGGCGTGGGGGGCACGGGCGCCTCTGTGCGGAGAGTCGCTAGAAAGGGGGTGCGCGATGTCGGACACACACGATCAAACTCCGTTGTGGACGCCAACCGCCGAGACGATGAAAGGCGCACGGTTGACGGCTTTTATGGAGTGGGCAGGCGCGCGGCACGGACGTGAGTTCACCGACTACACGGGGCTATGGCAATGGTCCGTCGCTGAGATCGAGCAGTTCTGGGGGGATATCTGGGCGTATTGCGGCGTGCGCGCCTCCGTTCCTTACGAACAGGTGCTGGTCTCACGCGAGATGCCGGGCGCGCGTTGGTTCGAGGGTGCCGAGCTCAACTACGCCGAGAATCTCCTCACACGTGAGCGAAACCCGGGGGAAGTGGCAGTGCTTCACTCCTCGGAGCTGCGTCCCTCAGGAGAGCTTTCTTGGGGCGAGCTCTCCGAGCAGGTCGCCGTCGTAGCGGATGGTTTGCGTTCGCTCGGCGTGAAGCGAGGGGACCGCGTGGCCGCCTACATGCCCAATATTCCCGAGACGCTCGTCGCGTTCCTCGCGACCGTCAGCATCGGAGCTATCTGGTCGTGCGCGGCACCCGAGTTCGGGGCGCGCAGCGTTGTTGATCGCTTCGCCCAGATCGAGCCGAAGGTTATGTTCGTGATCGATGGCTACCGTCACGGCGGCAAGGACTTCGACCGCGCTGGCGCGCTTCAGACGATCCTCGCGGGCCTATCAAGCGTGGAGCACACGATCATGCTCCCCTACC
The DNA here is from genome assembly GCA_963746645.1 of uncultured Solirubrobacterales bacterium. Lineage (GTDB taxonomy): Bacteria > Actinomycetota > Thermoleophilia > Solirubrobacterales > Solirubrobacteraceae > Palsa-744. The sequence goes on along the minus strand of CAVVBQ010000005.1, from coordinate 375,429 downwards.
TGGATCCTGAGGCTAGTGCGGATGGCTTGCCAGGAGGACTTACCTGGGAGGATCTGCTCGAGCGTGGCGCCGGTGCCACTCCCCGCTATGAGCAGGTCCCGTTTGACCATCCTTTGTGGGTGCTCTACTCCTCCGGCACGACCGGCTTGCCGAAGGCGATCGTGCACAGTCACGGCGGGATCCTCCTCGAGCAACTGAAGAAGAGCCAGTTGCACCTTGACTTGCACAAGGGCGACCGCATGTTCTGGTTCACCACGACCGGCTGGATGATGTGGAACTTCCTCGTGGGTTGCCTGTTCGCCGACGCGGCCATTGTCCTATTCGACGGTAGCCCGGGCTACCCGGATCTGGGAGCTCTATGGCGGCTGGCCGAGCAAACTCAGATCACTTGCATGGGGGTGAGCGCGGGCTTCCTGATGAGCTGTGAGAAGGCCGGAGTGGAGCCTGCTCGCGACTTCGACTTGAGCGCGTTGCGCAGCATCGGCTCGACCGGATCGCCCTTGCCGCCGGAGGGCTTTCGCTGGGTATATGAGCACGTGAGGCACGACATTTGGTTGTTCTCCACTAGCGGCGGCACCGACGTGTGTACAGCGTTCGTCGGTGGCTGTCCCCTGTTGCCCGTTTATGAGGGTGAGATCCAATGCCGTGCCCTGGGCTGCGCGGTGGAGTCGTGGGACGAGCAAGGGCGCTCGCTCGTGGATGAGATGGGCGAGCTCGTGCTGACCGAGCCATTGCCGTCGATGCCTCTGTTCCTATGGGGTGATCGCAGCGGGGAGCGCATGCTCGAGAGCTACTTCGACGTGTATCCCGGGGTCTGGCGCCATGGCGATTGGATTCGCATCACTCCGCGTGGGGGAGCTGTCATCTACGGTCGCTCGGACTCCACCATCAACAGGCAAGGCGTGCGCATGGGCACGAGTGAGATCTACCGGGCCACTGCCGCAATCGACGAGGTAACCGATGCCTTGGTGGTCGACGTTCCGAGCAACGCCCAGCACCGTTCGGGAAGCGAAGCTCTAGAGGGCACCCCGGGCGCCGAGGAGCTATGGATGATCCTGTTTGTGGTGTTGCGCGAGGGCTTGAGCTTGCAGCCGGAGCTTGAGATCCGGATCAAGCAGCGCATCAGGGAGGACTGTTCGCCGCGCCACGTCCCCAACCAGATCTTGCAGATCAACGAGGTTCCCCGCACGCTCTCGGGCAAGGTGTTGGAGGTACCCGTCAAGCGCATCCTGATGGGGGCCGTGCCAAGCGAGGCGGCAAGCGTCGAGTCCTTGGCCAACCCGCACTCACTGGACTATTTCGTGGAGCTCGCCGAGGACCTGGCTCGATAGATCACTACGAGCTGGTCGCCGGGGCTTTCGCTGGTTGGGGATACCGCCGAGAGAACCGTCCGATTGCCGAATAGGAAGCAGTCGTGGAGGAGTAAGGGGCGCAGCCGTCGAACAAATGCGCCGATGAGACGACTAGCGACTCCCCCAGAGAAGACGCCCGTGAGTGGTGTCGGTGAGCATCAAAGCCTTTCCCTTTACATCCAGGCCCGCTTCGACGAGTGCTCGCGCTCACAGAAGGACGTGGCGCAATACATAGTGGACCACCTCGACGAGGCCGCATTCCAGACCGCGGAGGAGCTCGCGCGCCGAGCCAACACGTCGAGCTCAACCGTAGTGCGCTTCTCACAAGCGCTCGGCTTCGAGGGCTTCCCCGAGTTGCAGGCAGCGGCACGCGAAGAGTACCGGCGCATACACGCCACCCCGCAGTCCAACGGCGGTGCGGGCGGCGACGTCTCCTCCGCGCCCTTGTTCTCACTTGACCAGAACGAGTTCGAGACTGCTTTGGCCGCTGATCACCTGAACGTGGAGGAGACCGCCCGCAAGGTCTCCCGCCCCGCGGTAGACGCGCTCACCGAGGCAATCGTCAGCGCCGAGAAGGTGCTTGTCGCGGGCACAGACCAAATGGCTTTCTTCGCCAGCTACCTGCGCCATCTATTGATGCTGCTTGACCTGCGCGTGGATGTTGTTGCCAGTCCTTCCCAGGAGGCGCTCAGCCGTCTCGGCAGGATCGACTCGACCACGCTCGTGATCGGCCTCTCCGCCGGCCGTCCTCACCCGTTGGTGGTACGAGCGATGAAGCTGGCCCGCCATCGCAAGGCCAGGACCGCCGCGATCACCGACGCCACTCTCTCAGAGGTGGCCAAGCTTGCGCAGATCAAGCTCTACTACTCGTCGAACAGCCCTGCTTACGTGCGCTCGCACACAGCTTTGCTCAGCCTGATCCAGGCTTTGGCATATGGCGTGTACGCAAAGGACACGGCGCAGTACGACGACCGCATCAAGGCTTTCCGGCTCAAGTAGCGGACTGATCTTCCTCTCTAATTTCAGGAAAACAACGCCACATGTGGCGTTGTTCCCGACCGTGCATGCACGGTCGGGCTGACCGGTACATGTACCGGTCAGGATAAGATCATGAACATGCGCGACGAGGCGACATTCACCGTCAAGAGCGGCCTGGCAGAGATGCTCAAGGGCGGCGTCATCATGGACGTGGTCACCCCGGATCAGGCCAAGGTTGCCGAGGACGCGGGCGCCTCGGCCGTCATGGCTTTGGAGCGCGTGCCCGCTGACATCCGTCGCGATGGGGGAGTGGCGCGCATGTCAGACCCCGAGATGATCTCTGGCATCCAAGAGGCCGTCACAATCCCGGTGATGGCCAAGGCTCGCATCGGCCATTTCGTCGAGGCCCAGGTTCTTCAGGCTTTGGAGGTCGACTACATCGACGAGTCAGAGGTCCTCACGCCCGCGGACGAGTCCAACCACATCGACAAGTGGGCCTTCAAGGTGCCTTTCGTGTGCGGTGCCACCAACTTGGGCGAGGCTTTGCGCCGCATCGGGGAGGGCGCCGCGATGATCCGCTCCAAGGGCGAGGCCGGCACTGGCGACATCGTCGAGGCGGTGCGCCACATGCGCGGCATCACCGGCGAGATCCGGCGCCTGGGCTCGTTGGATGAGAGCGAGCTGGCAAGCGCCGCCAAGGAACATTCCGCGCCACTTGACCTGGTGCGCCGGGTTGCAACTGATAGGCGTCTGCCCGTCGTCTTGTTCTGCGCCGGTGGCATCGCCACTCCGGCTGATGCGGCTTTGATGATGGCCTTGGGAGCCGAAGGCGTGTTCGTCGGCTCGGGCATCTTCAAGTCAGAGGACCCGCCAGCTCGCGCGCGCGCAATCGTCGAGGCGACAACCCACTGGCAGGACCCCGAACGCGTCGCCGCCGCTTCGCGCGGCCTCGGCCCGGCGATGGTTAGCTTGGAGAGTTCCAAGCTCGCCGACGAGCAGTTGCTGGCTCAGCGCGGTTGGTAGCACCAGCCGTGGAAGGAGCTTCTGCGGGAGCGCCACCGGCAGGCCCAACGACGCCTCTAGTGGGGGTGCTTGCCATCCAGGGTGACTTCGAGGCGCACAGGCGCGTTTTGGAGGGCCTACGCGCGCGCGTGCGCGAGGTGCGCGTGCCGTCGGACCTTGATGGCCTCGACGGCTTGGTGATTCCCGGCGGGGAGTCCACCACGATGACTTTGGGCATCGAGCGTGAGGGCTTGGCCGAGCCTCTGCGGGCACTGTCCGTGCGCGGCGTGCCCATTCTCGGCTCGTGCGCCGGCTTGATCATGCTCGATCGTGAGCACCTCGCGATCATGGACATTCACGCCGAGCGCAACGCTTTCGGGCGCCAGTTGCGTAGCTTCGAGGCCGACTTGGAGATGAAGGGACTTCAGGGAGGACCTCTGCGCGGCATCTTCATCCGTGCCCCTTGGATCGCCGACCACGGCCCCGGCGTGGAGATCCTGGCCGAGGTTGACGGTCATCCCGTGGCTGCGCGCCAAGGCCGCATCACTGCCGTCGCTTTCCACACCGAGCTGGGGCCCGACGACCGCCTTCACCGGCTGTTCTTGGCCGACGTCCTCGCCAGCGCCGGCTCCGCCAACGGTGTTCGCGCAGCTGCGATCGGCGCAGGAAGCTCAGAGGCCGTGACCGCCTCGGATGCCTCCGGTCCGGACGGAGAGACTCCCTCCTCCGGCTGAAGCATCAGCGGCAATTGCGGCTCGCCTAGCAGGCCGAGCACCTGATTGAGCGCATCGTGGATCTCCCCAGGCAGCAGCCCCTCATCGTCGAGGCGCTCGGCTTCGTTCCAGTCCCACGAGCGCGACACGTGGATCGTGGGCCTCAGGTGCGCGAAGCGGCGTCCGAGCGCGTGCAGGAACGGGTCAAGGCGCGCTTGGTCTGACTCTGAGGCATAGCCACGATCGAGCAGCCAAGGCCACAGCTCGGGAACGATGTGGTTGCGATGGTGTGCACCTACCTTCTTCCAGTCCTCGCCTTGCCAGCGCCGCGCATACTCGCCCGGATCGAGCTCGCAGGTGAGGTACACCCTGGTGCGTACCGGCGCGTTGCGAAAGCCGAGCAATGGCTGCGGCTTTACCTGCCAAGCTCCTGGGCCGTCCGTGCCCAGGAGCTCGCACAGGTTCTCCGCGCGCCCGCCCGCATAAAGTTGCTCCGCCTGCGCCTTCAGCTCACCTGGCCACAGGTGCAAGGTGAGACGCTCCTCCTCAATGTCCAGTGCCGCGCGTTGCAGCGAGGCGACCCCAAGCGCCGTGTCCAGTCGCACGTGCACCAGACCGGCGCGCTCGGGTGCGATCCCGGTTGCTTCGCGCAGCAACGAGCGCAATCGCCACTTGCGCCTGACCGGGTCAGTGCCGACACGTCGTAGCGTCCCGAACGGGAGTAGTTGACCGAAGTCCTGGTGAGCGTAGGAGAGTACGTCCTTGACGATCGCCTGCTCGGCCGGACCCAATATGCCCAGCTCGACTAGACGCCACCACGACTCGAGTAGGTCGTGCCAGCGCAACACGCTGGTGCGCCGCTGGCCAAAGCTCGTCCCGTTCAAGTTCAGCTCGGCTACGCGATGACCATTGCGCCGCGCCCAGCGCCTACAAACCTTGCTCTCGAGTACCACCACAAGATCCGGGTCGAAGCGAAGCACACCGTCAAAGCGCTGATTGTCCTCGGTGTCGGTCACGTCTTCGGCGAGCTCGAACGGCTCTGTGTCGGGGGTCAAAAAGACACTCACCAAGCGTCCCCTCTGCACCGCGCCGTTCGCCAAGTTTTCCTCGGAGGGATCGACCAGGTTGGTTGCCTGCATGTCGACCACGCAATCCGGCAGTTGCGCTTGTGAGGGCTCGCCAATCGCCCGCAACAACGTCTCGCGCGCCAGCGGCACCAGGCGCAGCACGATCATTGCCGCCCGCGTGAGCTGGTCCTCGTGTCCGCGTGAGAGCTCGCGATAGGGCTCGAACACGTTCAGGTGCGGATTTGATGTAGCGCTCTCCACGACCCCTCCTCCTAACCAACTGTCATGGAGTTTATTGTACTCTACTGTTTCAAGTGGCTTCGAAGCGTGTCACGCCCGCTTCTTCGCGCTCGCTCACGCGCCCTTCCTCGATCAGTAGATCCACATGCCCCAGCACCTCCGACAGTGTCAGGAAGGCCTGTGTCACGGCCACGTTGCCCCACATTTCCTGCGCCAGCTCATAGGCGTTGCTGGGGCGCTCGGCGATCAGCCCATACAGCTTGTTCGCGCGTCGCTCGTGCATCTTCATGCGCTCGTCGATCAGGGTCCGGTGATCCTCGACCGGCTCGCCATGCCCGGCGTAGACGACCCCAATCTCCATCTCCTGTGTTGCTCTCAGCGAGTCCATGTAGATCATCAGCGCGCGCGGGCGCTCGTCGGCGTCGACGGGCCTTACCTCCTTCATCTCAGTTTCTGTGTCCCCGCGCGGGGACACGGGCCCAAGCGGCCTGGAGATAAGCGGGTTGGAGGAGATGTGCTTGATCAGGTGGTCGCCGCCGAACAGCTCTCCCGACGCTTCGTCCCAGAAGACGGTGTCAGACGGAGAGTGCCCGGGGCGCTGCAGCACGCGCCAGCTCCGCGAAGCAAACTCGAGCAGCTCGCCCTCGGCGAGTGGACGGGTGACCTGGGCGGAGGCACCCCATGCACGAAAGCTCGCCGACACGGCCCTCAGCGCGTACACGACATCCTGCGGGATGCCGTTGCGCAGCATGATCTCCGCCGAGAAGCTGTCGTTCTCCTCCATCTCCTGCTTGTAGTTCGCAAGCCACGGCGACAGCAGATCGAGCGCACACACCTCCGCTCCCGAGCGCTTGGCGAGGATGTCCACCAGGCCGATGTGGTCGATGTGCTGGTGCGTGACCACGATCCGCTCCAAGTCCTCAGGGCGATGACCGTGCTCCGCAAGGGCCGCCTCGAGCACCGTCAGTGACGTGGCTGAGTTCGGCCCCGCGTCCAGCAGCGTCAGCGGCTCGTCCTCGATCAGATAACAGTTGACTCGTCCTACCGCGAAGGGCGTTGGTATTGCCAAACAGTGCACCCCTTGCGCGCGCGCGTAGGCTGGTGGAGTCGCGTGACGAGCGGGTGGGGTGGGGTTCATGAGTAGACCCAGACGGCCTGGTGTGCGGTGTTCGAAAAACGGGTGCCCCACGCGCGCACGTAGGGCACCGCGATTTGTTTCACGAGCGGATCAGCTCGAGCACCTCGTCGCGAGCCTCTTCCATGTGCTCACGTGAGCGCAGCGACTCCAGGCACAAACGCAGCAGAGGCTCGGTGTTTGAGGGCCGCACATTGAAGTGCCAGTCCTCATAGTCGATCGACACGCCGTCCAGCCAGTTTTGTTTGGCGTCGGAGTAGCGCTCTGAGATCTCCTTCATCTTCGCCTCTTGGTCTGAGACCTCGGTATTGATCTCACCGGATATGAAGTACCGCTCGCGATATGGCTTCAACAGTTCTGAGAGGCGCTTGCCCTGCTTGGAGAGCTGCTCCAGAATCAAAAGCGCCGGGATCGTGCCCGAGTCGGCGCAGTAGAAGTCCCTGAAGTAATAGTGCCCTGAGACCTCGCCGCCGAACAGCGAGCCCTCCTTGCGCATCCTCGTCTTGAAAAAGGCGTGGCCCACGCGATTGATGTGCGGAGTGCCACCCGCGCGCTTGACGGTATCGGGCACCGCCCAGCTGGCCCGCACGTCATAGAGGATGGCCGAGGGGTGGGTGGGGTCGTCTGAATCCTTGCCAAGCAGCGACTCCGCGAGCAGCGCCGTCAGGAAATCACCGTCCACGAACTCCCCGGCGTCGTCGATGAAGAAGCAGCGGTCGGCGTCCCCGTCCCACGCGATCCCCAGATCGGCGCCGGTCTCGCGCACCTTCTCGATGATGAACGACCTGTTCTCCGGTAGCAACGGGTTGGGCTCGTGGTCGGGAAAGTTGCCGTCGGGCGTCCAATAGGTCTCGATCAAGTCAAGACCGAGGTCCTCCAGCAGCGGTCCGACCATCGGCCCGGCCATGCCGTTGCCGCCGTCCACGACCACCTTCAGAGGCTTGATCGCCTGAGCGTCGATCATCGCGAGTGCGGCGGCCTGGAACTCCTCATAGACGTCGACTTCCTGCAGCGTGCCAAGCACCGACGTGCCCCCGCCGCCTGCTTGTCCCCCGTCATGAGCGGCGCCCCCCGGGGTGTCAAAGCCTGCTTCGATCGCGAGGCGGATGTCCTGGATGCCCTCGTCTCCAGAGAGTGCGACGGCTCCCTCGCGCACCAGCTTGGCGCCGGTGTAGGCCTTCGGGTTGTGCGAGGCGGTGCACATCAGGCCACCGTCGAGCTCGCGTGAGCCGACCAAGTAATAGAGCATCTCCGTGCCCACCTGGCCAGCGTCCAGTACGGAGGCTCCCTCCATCAGGATGCCCTCGCGATAGCGCGCGGCAAGCTCTGGAGCGGTGAGGCGCATGTCGCGGCCCAAACCCACATGCAGGTCGGTGGTGGGCTTGCCCGACAATGCGGACAGCACTCGGGCAAAGCCGCGACCGATCGCGAGGGCGGTCTCGCCGTCGATCTGCTCACCGTAGAGGCCGCGGATGTCATACGCCTTGAAGATGCTCGGGTCAATGCTCATGCGGTCGCCAATCCTAGACGTGGGCGCCTCGAAGTATCCTCATGGCCATGTCTGGACATTCCAAGTGGGCTTCCATCAAGCACAAGAAGGCGATCGTTGATTCCCGTCGTGGCCAACAGTTCACCAAGCTCGCGCGCGCCGTCACGGTGGCCGCACGCGATGGCGGCGGCGACCCGACCGGCAACGCCCCTCTTGCCTTGGCAATCGCCAAGGCCAAGGCAGCTTCGATGCCAAAGGACAACATTGAGCGCGCGATCGCCAAAGGCACGGGGGAGGGCGGCGAGGCCGACGCGATCGAGACCGTTCTCTATGAGGGCTACGGGCCCGGCGGCGTAGCGGTGCTCGTGGAGGCGCTGACCGACAATCGCAACCGCACAGGCGCTGATGTGCGACACGCTTTCTCCAAGCACGGCGGCAATCTCGGCGAGCCCGGCTCGGTTGCCTACCTATTCGAGAAGCAAGGCTCGATCGCTGTTGACGCCACTGCTTACTCGGAGGACGATCTCATGGTGGCGGTCGAGGCGGGCGCCCAGGACATCTCCATCGACGAGGACGTCTTCGAGGTGATCACTGCTTTGGCCGACTTCGCGGCGGTGCGTGGAGCGCTGGAAGCGGCCGGCATCGAGATCCAGAGCGCCGAGCTTGCCTACCGGCCCAAGACACTCGTCCCGATCGACGAATCCCAGACGGTCGGTTTGATGAAGCTGATCGACGCGCTCGACGATCTCGACGACGTGGATGAGGTGTACGCGAACTTCGACGCCCCCGCCGAGGTGCTCGAGCGCGTAGCGGGATGAGCCACGACCGCTCGGGAGGCGGAGGCTCATGACAGGCGAGCAGGGGCAACCACCGGTCGTGATCCTCTGCGGCGGGCGCGGCACGCGCCTGCGCGAGCACACACAAGAGATCCCCAAGCCTTTGGTGGAGATCGGTGGGCTTCCAATCCTGTGGCACGTGATCCAGCTCTATGCCGTGCAGGGGTTCACACGGTTTCTGCTCGCCACCGGCTACAAGGGCGAGCTGATCGGGCGCTTCGCCCAGGAGACCTCGTGGCCTGAAGGAGTGGAAGTGCGCTGCGTGGATACCGGCCTTGATACGCCCACCGGAGGGCGCATCAAGCTCCTGCAAGAGCACGTTGCGGGTGATCCCTTCTGCGCGACCTATGCCGACGGGCTGGCCAGCATCGACTTGACGACACTGCTCGAGTTCCACCGCAACCATGGCAAGCTGGCAACGATGACCGTAGTGCGCCCCGAGCTGCAGTTCGGGGTCACCGAACTGGACGACCACGAAGGCCGCGTGCTCGGCTTTCGCGAGAAGCCACGCTCAGAGCACTGGATCAACGGTGGCTTCTTCTGTTTCGAGCCCGGTGTGCTCGACTATTTGGAGCACGACAGCGTGCTCGAGCGCGATCCCTTGGAGCGTCTGGTTGCTGTGGATCAGCTGCGCGCTCACCGTCACGAGGGCTTCTGGGAGTGCATGGACACCTACAAGGACGCGGTCGCGCTCAACGACCTGTGGGAGTCGGGTGAGGTTCCTTGGCGCCCGCGCGCTCAGGCCGCGCTCGATGCGAGCCTGCGCGCTCTGTAGAGCGCGATCGGCTCACGAATCCCGCGCACGCGCCGCTCGCCCGCATAGGACCAGTTGTAGGCCTCCTTGGCAAGCTCGCGTACCGCCCGCTCGGCCAGCACGCTACCCGGCCGGGCTATCGCGGTGATGCGGCTCGCGCGGTTCACCGGCTGCCCGAACCAATCGCCGGCACGACTCAGCGCCGCTCCGCTGGCCATGCCTGCGCGCAATCCGGGAAACTCCTCGCCCTCCTGCGCGGCCGCGTCGATTAGATCCATGGTGGCATCGATCAATGGTTGCGGCTCCGCGCAGGTCAGCATCACCGCGTCGCCGATCGTCTTGACGAGCCTCACGGGCTGCGCCGCCACTTCGCTTGCCAGCGCCTCCAGACGTACAGCGAGTCGCGAAAGCTCATCGGGTGGAACCTCCTCACCGAGACGCGTGAAGCCAACCAGGTCGGCGAAGCACACGATCACCTCACGCGAGCCCGGCAGCCGGCCCCCGATCCGCTCGGCCGCGCTGATCGCCTCGTTCTCAGCCATTTGGAGCAGATGCAGCGTGAGCAGGTTCGTGATCAACGGCCCCAGCATGGGGGAGAGCTGAGAGGCTGCCAGCGCATAACGCTGTGCGAGGTCGTGCTCGCTCACGCCCGGCTCGAGCACCAGGCGCAACGTCAATGCTCGCATCGCCTCTGCCGATTGCGCGAGCCCACGCCCAAGCGTTCGCATCAGCTCGATAATCTCCCCTTCGGAGATGCCGGCCGCCTTCGCCAAGCTCGCGATTCGCGCCGACTCGAGGTCAGCCTCGAGGTAGACGCGCTCGTCGGGCCCGGTCACCGGCAGCCCGACCGCGCGCCGGGCGGCCAGCAAGAACTCGATCTCGGTACCAGCCTGACTCGCGATCTCCTCGGCGGTGTATCGCTTGCGTCCGGCTATTACGCGCTCCGCAGGTACGAACATGATCGTGCCCTCTGCCGTATGACGTCTCAGATCCTCGATCCCCACGCCATCCTCGTGCAGCCACTCGAGCAGCCGCAAGCGCTCCTCGCGCCCGGCGCCCTCGAGGCCGTCGAGTAGGCCCTCGCGCTCGAACCACTCGGCAAGCGGGGTCTCACTGGGCTGCTCGGGCATCGCCCGGCAGCCTACGGCAGGCAGGCGTCCGGGGCGGCGCGCAGAATCCTTCAAGAATGATCGTGCTCGGCATAGACCCAGGGCTGGCCAACACCGGCTACGGCGTAGTTGCACGTGAGGGCAGCCGGCTCGCGGCGCTCGACGGCGGCGTGATCCAAACGCGCGCTGGAATCGCCATCGAGCAGCGCCTCGCCCAAGTCGCCGCTCGTGTGCGCGAACTGCTCGACGAGCACGATTGCGATGCGATGGCGCTCGAGCAGTTGTACTTCGGTCAGAACGCCCATAGCGCCTTCGCCGTGGGCCAAGCCCGTGGGGTGACGATGCTCATCGCCGGAGAGCGGGGTATCCCGTGCTTCTCCTATACCCCTCAGCAGGTCAAGTCGGCTGTGTGCGGCAGCGGCCGCGCAGCGAAGGACCAGGTGGCGCGCATGGTGCAGAGCCTGCTCGGACTGGCGAGCCCACCCGCTAGCGATCATGCCTCCGACGCGCTTGCGGTTGCCGTCTGTCATGTCAACGGCACGCCACTTGCCGACGCCGTCGGTCGGGCCCTCCAGGCCGCGGACGCACGAGCATGATTGCGCTCGTTCGCGGTGAGGTGGCGATCCGTCGCTCCGACCACGTGGTGGTCTTGTGTGGCGGAGTCGGCTATCGCATGGCCGTCTCGACCGAGACGCTGCGTCATGTCCCGCCGGTCGGAGGGGAGACAACGCTTCACACCCACCTCGTGGTTCGCGATGACGCGCTTCTCTTGCACGGCTTTCATTCCGAGCAGGAGCGGGACCTATTCCTGATGCTCATCTCCGTGCAGGCGATCGGCCCGAAGGTCGCCGTGGCCGTTCTCTCAAGCGGCCCGCCGCGCGAGTTGCTTGCCTCGATTGCGGGTGCCGACGCCGCGCGCTTTCAAGCTGTGCCGGGTATCGGCAAGCGCACCGCCGAGCGCATCATCGTCGAGTTGCGCGAGAAGGTCGGGGTTGACGTGGAGCTTGAGAGTGGGGGAGCAGTGGCTCATGCCTCAGGTCCTAGGGCGCTGGCCCACGAGGGGCTTGTGGCGCTCGGCTACAACGCGCTAGAGGCGGACGAGCTGTTGCGCGACCTGGAGGGCGACAGTCCCGAGGAGCTGATCGGTGACGCTCTGCGCACCGCCCGACGTGCCGCATGAGGCTTTTAGTCCGATGACTCAAGCTGAACGTATACAAGCTCCATCAGAAGAGCGCATCCAAACCCCGTACCTCACGTCTGAGGATGAGCTCGATCGCTCGCTGCGCCCGCGGGCGCTCGAGGACTTCATTGGCCAGCCGACGTTGCGTGAGCAGCTATCCGTCGCGATCGAGGCCGCGCGCGCGAGGGGCGAGGCACTTGACCATCTGCTGCTCGCGGGCCCACCGGGGCTGGGCAAGACCTCGCTTGCGCAAATCGTTGCGGCGGAGCTTGACGTGCCGTTCGTTCAGACCGCGGGGCCGGCCCTGGAGCGCAAGGGTGACATCGCAGCGTTTCTGACTGCCTTGGAGCCGCGCAGCGTTTTCTTTGTGGACGAGATCCACAGGTTGCCACGGACTTTGGAGGAGACTTTCTACCCGGCGATGGAGGACCGTCGCCTGCCTATAACCGTCGGGCAGGGCGCAGGGGCGCGTGTCGTGACGCTCGAGCTACCTCAGTTCACGCTGGTCGGAGCGACAACTAGGGCCGGTCTGCTGACCACGCCGCTGCGCGACCGCTTCGGCATCCAGGCACGCCTGGAGCACTATGACGTCGATGAGCTCGCCCAGATCGTCCGTCGCTCCGCGGAGATCTTGCAGATCGATGTCGACGAGCAGGGCGCGTACGCGATCGCATCTCGCAGCCGCGGAACCCCGCGTGTAGCCAACCGCTTGCTCAAGCGCGTACGCGACTACGCCGAGGTGCGCATGGACGGTGTCGTGGGCCGGGATGCCGCGCAAGGAGCGCTTGAGTTGATGGAGGTGGACGAGCAGGGCCTTGACCGTCTCGACCGCGAGATCCTACGAGCCATTTGCATCAAGTTCGACGGCGGGCCGGTGGGGCTCTCAACGTTGGCGGTGGCGGTAGGCGAGGAGCAGGACACGATCGAGGACGTCTATGAGCCTTACCTGCTCCAACAGGGTCTGATCAAGCGCACCGCGCGCGGTAGGACAGCTACCGTTGCCGCGTTCGCCCATCTGGGCCTGGACCTGCCGGCGCCGGAGATAAAGGGGAGCTCCCTGTTCTAGGAAGCTAGCCTTCGAGGAGATCGGCGAGGAGGGTTCGAGCGTGTTGCAGACGCTGCACCACTCGCAGCTCATGCCAGTCGCACGCCGACTCGCCGGCTCCCCTACTCTGTGAAGTCACATGGCTCATCCGTTCATCTGCCCCAACTGCGGACATCGCACGCGAGAGGTCGACCGCAATATCGGCTTTACGCGCCAACCCAAGGGTTGCGCCAAGTGTGGCTTCGCCTTCCTGTTCGAGCTGCTTGACGATTATTTTCCTGCTCCCGACGCCGCGTTCTTTGTGTGCGATGGGGAGGGACGGGTGATCGGCTGTGGGCGCAACTCATTCGCGTTTACAGGCCTTGAGGAGGAGGAAGTGATCGGCCAGCGCGTCGAGCAGGTACTCGGCCTCACCTTCAAGAACGGCGACGATCCGGTCGAAACCGTGCTCGAGTGGGGTGTGCGCGCGCTCGATGTGCCGGTCCAAGTCAGTGGAGAGCGCGACGTGGACGCCGGTGCAAAGGCCGACATGTTCCCGGCATACGACGACGACGGTGGGCTGCTGCTCGTGCTCACCCCCGACAAGTAGGCTCCAGGGTATGGGCAGTCGTCGCCGAAACACTCTCGTCCTGCTAATCGTCGCGGGACTCGTGGCCGTCTCGCTGGTGGTCATCGCCACCAAGCCGACACGCCTTGGCCTCGACCTGAAGGGCGGCGTTCAGCTGATCTATCAGGGTCGTGCCACTGCCGAAGCCAAGGTGGACACCGAATCGCTGAACCGCGCGATCGACATTATGCGCAAGCGCGTCGATCAACTTGGCGTCGCTCAGCCTGAAATCCAGCGCACCGGGAGCAGCGAAATCGACGTTGCCTTGCCCGATGTGAGCAACGCGGCGCGCGCCCAGCAACAGGTGGGTAAGACAGCCCAGCTGTTCTTCTATGACTGGGAGACGAACGTGATCGGCCCGGACGGCAAGCCGGTGCAGACGATCGAACCGAAGGTGACGGGGGGTCCCCAGCCAGCACAAGCGGAAACCGGCTTGCCGGAGTACGAAGCGGTGCAGCGAGCGATCAAGCGTCCCGTGATCATTCGCAAAAATGACACGACCTACGAGCAGGGATGTACTCCTAAGCAGGTCAACGGATGCATCTATGGCCAGTGGTACTTGCTCGACACCACCCACAAAAAGGTCTTGAAAGGGCCCGAGGACACCGAACAAGACCTTTATGCCGATGGCTATAAGGCTCCCAAGGGCGTGAAGGTAAAGGCGGTGCGGGTCAACCCCGGCACGGTGCTCGCCCAAGCGCAACCGATCACCGGCAAGGAAGGCAAAGTAACGCAGCCGTCCCCCGAAAGCTGGTACGTGCTCAATGACAACCCGGTGCTCAACGGCCAGGAAATCAAGAATCCGCGCCAGAGTTTTGACAACGGTGGCTCGGGCGCACCCAACGTAACGTTCGAATTCGACAAAAAAGGGATCGCGACGTTCAAGCGCGTAACGCGCGAAGTCGCCGAACGCGGCCAGCGCGAACAGCTGCCGGGCATCTCCAAAGAAGAGGCCCAGCAGCACTTCGCGGTTGTGCTTGACAACCAGATCATCACCGCCCCTTTCATTAACTACACCGAAAACCCGGAAGGAATCGACCCGACCACGGGCTCGCAGATATCGGGCGGCTTCACGCTCACCTCCGCGCAGAACCTCGCCGACGAGCTCCAGTCTGGCGCACTGCCGATCAAGCTTGAACTGATTTCCCAGTCGCAGGTGTCCGCGACGCTTGGCAAGACCGCGCTCAAACAGGGTCTAGTCGCTGGTCTCGTCGGCCTCTTGATTGTGTGCTTGTTCCTGCTGATCTTCTACCGAGTGCTCGGCATGATCGCGGTGGGCGGCCTGGTGATCTATGGGATCTACTTCTTTGCGCTAATCAAGCTGATACCGATCACGCTGACCTTGCCGGGCATCGCGGGCCTGATCCTCACGATCGGCATCGCGGCGGACGCGAACATCGTGATCTTCGAGCGCGTCAAGGAGGAGATCCGCGGTGGGCGCTCGATCGCCGCGGGCATCGCGACGGGCTACAAGCGCGGTTTCGCGGCGATCGTCGACGCCAATGTGGTGACGTTTATGACGGCGTTCATCCTGTTTGCCCTAGCGACCTCTGAAGTGCAGGGCTTCGCTTTCACGCTGGGGATCGGCACGCTTTTGACCCTGTTCACTGCGGTGCTCGCCACGCAGGCAGCACTTGGTGCGATGGGACGCTCACGCGCGGTCTCCCACCCGGCCCTCCTGGGGGCGAGCAAGCGAACCCGCAAATGGACATTCGACTTCATGGGCGCTTCGCGCTGGTTCTTCTCGCTCTCGGGTTGCATCCTGATGATCGGGGCACTCGCAATCGGCGGCAAGGGCCTGAACCTGGGCATCGACTTCACATCGGGCACACGCATAGAGACTGCCTTCGTCAAGCATGTCAGCGAGAGCCAAGTGCAGTCCGCGATGACTGAAGCCGGATACCCCAATGCTGAGATCCAAGGGTTCTCTAACAAGAGCATCGGTGGACAGGGCTTCCAGATCTCCCTGAAGAAGCTCAAGCCCGAAGAAGTGGTGAAAGTCAAGGAAGCGCTAGACAAAAAGTTCGGATCGGGGCCGCAGGCGCCCGGGACGAGGAACTTCTCGAACACGTCGATCGGGCCGACGTTCGGCCAGACAGTGGCTAAAAGCGCGATTATCGCGATTATCGCCTCGCTGCTGGTGATCTCCGCCTATATCGCGTTGCGGTTCGAATGGAAGTACGCGGTTCCCGTCTTGATCGCCTTGATGCACGACCTCTTGATCACCAGTGGCGTGTATGCGCTCACTGGTCGCGAAGTGACGACCTCTACGGTGGCCGCACTGCTCACCATCCTGGGCTATTCGATGTACGACACCATTATCGTGTTCGATCGTGTGCGCGAGAATGTGCCGCGCATGCCACGGGCAGCGTTCTCGCAGATTGTCAATCGTTCGATGTCGGAGGTTCTGACTCGTTCGCTTGCCACCAGCTTCTGCACGCTGTTGCCTGTAACCGCGATCCTCCTGTTCGGAGGGACCACGTTGAAGGACTTCGCCTTCGCGATGATTGTTGGGATTGCCTCAGGGGCTTACTCTTCGATCTTCATCGCTTCTCCTGTGCTCACACATTGGAAGGAGCGCGAGGGTGTTTACCGCAACCGCCGCGCGCGCATCGTGCGCGATCTGGGCTACGTGCCCGCTTATGCCACTGCGCTCGGCGACAGCCCCGTTGACGTCGAGCCCGCACCCAAGGGCAAGCGCGGACGCCGCGGTGGAGCAGACGCCACGGACGAGCCCGGGGAGCAACTCTCAAAGGAGGAGTTCGACGAGCTGGTACGAGAGATCGGGCCCGAGCTTGCAGAGCAACAAACGGGACGCACGCCTACTGGCGTGGCCTCACGACGTGGACGCGCCACCACCGGCTCACGACGACGGGCCGGCACCGCTAAGACAGAGGTCGGGCAGCCGGACACGGTGAACGGTAAGGACACAACGGAGGACGCAGTGCCTGAGCGCGATCCGACCGCCGACCTGAACCCTGAGGACTTGGTGCTCAAGAAGGACACCCCCCAAGGTGGCAAGCCGCGCAGGTCGCGGAACCGCAGGCACGGGAGGGCACGTTGATGGCTGCACGCCTTGGCATCCACACTCTTCAGGGAGGGATCCGCTGATGGGAATGCTCGGCTGGGTGATGATGGGCCTATCGATTTGGCATTTCACGATCTTTCTGCCCGACCGCTTCTGGGGAGGGATCGTGGGAGCGTTTGTCGGATCGCTCGTGGGAGCAATCCTCTCAGGGCTCTTGATCTACGGGATCAAGAGTGGTTCCTTCGGTGTACCCGGCCTCAAGGCAACCGACATAGCCGTTGTTCTCTATTCGATACCGGGTGCGCTGATTGGGATAGCGGCCATCTACTTCGAGGGCGCGCGCCGCGAAGCGACTCCGGTCGAAGAACTCCGCGCCTAAAAGCCGCCGAGCAAGCCCGACGCGAGGAGCGGGGGTCCGCCTGCCTTTGGACTGCGCGGCGGTTCCGTCTAGTCCACGCCGTAGTGTCCGGGCATGGTTCGCTTCGATCTAGCCCACTGCAGCACTGGAGCCACCGCACTTTTGTGCGAGCGGCTTGGTGTGAGCGATGCGGTCGCGCAAACGCTTGTGCGGCGTGGCTACAGCGACCCAGAGCTTGCGCGTGCCTTCCTAGCAGCCGACGAGAGTCATGAGCTGGATGCTTTCGCTGGCTTGCGCGACGCGGCGACCCTGATCGTGGAGACTGCGAAGGCTGGACGCCTGATCACGATTCACGGTGACTATGACGTCGACGGCGTGTGCTCGACTGCGGTGCTCGTGCGCGCATTGCGAAAGCTCGGCGCGCGGGTGGACTGGTATCTCCCAGACCGAGCCGATGGCTATGGGCTGAGCAGCGCCACTGTAAAGCGGCTCGCCCAGCGGGGAACAGGGTTGCTGGTGACCGTGGATTGTGGGATAACCGCGGTCGATGAGGTCGCCTTGGCGCGCTCCTTGGGGATCGAGGTGATCGTCAGTGACCATCATCTGCCGCGTGCCGACGGTGCCTTGCCCGACGCCCCGATTGTGCACCCAGGCCTGTGCGGTTATCCCTGCGCAGAGCTGTGTGCGACGGCTGTGGCCCACAAGCTTGCTCAAGCCACGCTCGAGGCCGCAGGACACGATCGAAGCGAAGCCGATCAGGACCTTGACCTGGTGGCGCTTGCGACGATCGCCGATGTCGTTGCGCTGGTCGGCGAGAACCGCAGTCTGGTACGGAGTGGCCTGCACGCGCTCGCCACTAGCTCAAAGCCTGGCTTGCGCGCGCTGATGTCGGTAGCCCGGGTGGAGCCGAGCAAGGTCAATGAGCGTGCCGTGGGCTTTGGGCTTGCTCCTCGCATCAATGCCGCGGGACGTCTTTACCGAGCCGACGCAGCGCTCGAGTTGATTCTCACAGAAGATCCTGTGCGTGCTGCTCAAATCGCGGACGAGCTTGACCGCGCAAACAGCGAGCGCAGACATACCGAGCAGGCGATCCGCATTCAGGCCGAAGCGCAGATAGCGCAGATGGGGGAGCCCGGTGGACGCTCCGCCTACGTGCTCGCGGGTGAGGCTTGGCATCCAGGGGTAATCGGGATCGTCGCCTCGCGTTTGGCCGAGCGCCATCGCAGACCGGTGGTACTGATCGCACTCGATGGCGAGAGTGGCCGCGGTTCGGGTCGCAGCATCGATGGGTATGACCTACTCGCTGGTTTGACCGCCTGTGCGGGACATCTCATGCGCTATGGCGGCCACAGTGCTGCCGCTGGAGTCGAGTTGGAGCGCGGCTCTGTAGCAGCGTTTGCCGAGGCACTTGACGTGCACGCCGCGAAAGTGCTTTCTGCCGACGACCTGGTCGCGCACGAGCGCGTAGATGCAATCGTGGCTGGCCCTCAACTCGGCATGGAGCTTGCTGAGGAGCTCGCCACGCTTGCTCCGTTTGGGCGCGGCAACCCAGCCATTTCACTCATGGTCGAGGATGCTGTGCTGCGCGACGTGCGCCCTATGGGCGAGGGTAAACACGCCCGCTTTACAGTCGAATCTGGCGGAGTACACGCGCGCGCCGTCGCCTTCGGCAACGATGGCAGGCTTGGCCTCACCGAGGGCGAGCCTGTTGATGCGACATTTGCGCTTGAGGTAAACGAGTGGAGGGGAGTCTGCGAACCCCGATTGGTGCTTCGTCATGCCCAACCAGTTGGCAAGGAGGCTACCCTTAAGCCATGTCCCAAAGCCGGCCCAGCTCAGTCCACGCTGTTTCCCCTGCCGACGCCCCTCGTCGCAGCCGCCGCGCAGAGCTAAGCGAGCTCGAGCGGCGCCTGCTCGACGATCTGTTCGCGATCGTCTCTGAGCACGCCGCCGACGCCGTTGTCGAGATAAATCGCGAGCGCGTGGAAGATGCGTTCGTGTTCGCCTGCGAGCACCATGCGGCCCAACGCCGCAAGTCGGGTGAGGACTTCATCGTGCACCCGGTCGGCGTTGCGCGTATCTGCGCGGGCATGCGCCTTGATACAGAGACGTTGTGCGCGGCGCTGTTGCACGACACGGTTGAGGACACCTCCGCATCGATCGAGGAGGTGCGCGAGCGCTTCGGTGAGGAAATCGCTCAGATCGTCGACGGCGTTACAAAGCTGACAGGTATCACCTTCCAGTCGCGCGACGAGGCGCAGGCCGAGAACTACCGCAAGATGATGGTGGCGATGGCAAGCGACGTGCGGGTCATCCTGATTAAGCTCGCCGACCGCTTGCACAACATGCGCACGATCGATGCGATGCCCAAGCAGAAGCAGCTCGAGAAGTCCCGTGAGACGCTTGAGATATACGCACCGATCGCTCACCGACTCGGTATCCATGCGATCAAGTGGGAGCTCGAGGATCTCGCTTTCGCCACGCTTCACCCTCGCAAGTACAAGGAGATCAAGGAGCTCGTTTCCCAGCAGCGCGAGGATCGCGAGCGCTACGTGTCTGAGGCCGGCGACTATCTCGCTGCCGAGCTCGAGACCGTAGGTATCACCGCTCAGATCGCCGGCAGAGCCAAGCACTTCTACTCGATCTACTCGAAGATGACGAAGAAGGGTCGCGAGTTCAACGAGATCTATGACTTGACCGCGATGCGAGTGATCGTGGAGTCGGTCAAGGACTGTTACGGGGCGATCGGCGTGATCCACTCCCTGTGGAAGCCCTTGCCGGGACGCTTCAAGGATTTCGTGGCGATGCCCAAGTTCAACATGTACCAGTCCCTGCACACGACAGTGATCGGGCCTGAGGGCCGTCCCTTGGAGATCCAGATCCGAACCGGGGACATGCACGAGATGGCCGAGTTCGGTGTTGCCGCGCACTGGATGTACAAGCAGCGCCCGCAGTCCAAGGAGGACTCGGCAACGAGCAACGGGGACGACGCGAAGATGAAGTGGTTGCGCTCGATGCTCGACTGGCAAAAGGAGATGTCAGACCCGCAGGAGTTCATGGAGAGCCTGAAGATCGACCTGTTCGAGGACGAGGTGTACGTGTTCACCCCCAAGGGCGAGGTCAAGTCGCTCGCTGCTGGGGCCACGCCACTTGACTTCGCCTATGAGGTACACACCGAGATCGGCCACCGCTGTGTGGGCGCACGGGTGAACGGCAAGATCGTGCCGCTGCACTCCGAGCTGCGCTCAGGCGACATCGTGGAGATCCTGACGGCCAAGCGCGAGCGCGGGCCTTCGCGCGACTGGCTGGCGATGGTCAAGACCACCAGGGCGCGCAACAAGATCAAGCAATGGTTCAAGGCCGAGTCACGCGAGGGCACCGAGCACACTGGCAGGGAGCTCTTGCAAGAGCACCTCAAGAAGCAGGGCTTGCCGGCCCAGAAGATCACAGGCTCAGCGCTACTGGCGGATGTGATCAGGGAGATGGGCTATCGCAAGGCCGATGACTTCTACATCGCGCTCGGCGGCGCCAAGATCTCACCGAAGGTGGTCGTCAACAAAGTGCTGCAACGCCTCAAGCAGGGCGAGGCCGCCGACGGTGAGGCAAGCGCCACCGATCTGCTCAAGGTGGGACGCCCACGCCAGCGTCCGACAAGCTCCTCAGGCCAGTATGGGATCAGGGTCGATGGTGTGGAAGACGTGATGTTGCGCCTGGCCAAGTGCTGTCGCCCGGTGCCCGGCGACCCGATCATCGGCTACATCTCACTCGGTCGCGGAATCACGATCCACCGCAAGGACTGCCCCAACGCGAAGCTGTTGCAGCGCAACCCCGAACGCTTCACCGACGTGAGCTGGGAGGGAGACCAGGCGACATCGTTCGTCGTAGAAATCCATATCGACGCTTGGGATCGCCACCGTCTACTTGAGGATCTCTCGCGCGCCTTCTCGGAGTCGGGCGCGAACATTCTCGAAGCGCGTTGCCTGTCAAGCCCGCCGATGGTCAAGAACCGTTTCGTGGTTGAGCTCGCCGACACGCAGAGCCTGAAGGGCGCGATCTCACGCCTACGCAACACCGAGGCCGTGTTCGATGCTTACCGCGTGACACCTGGAGGCGCCGGCTAGCGTCTCACCCGGCTGGACCGGTGCCCCGAGGGCACGTCAGGCCCTCGCACACGTACTGAGCCGATCGCGGCGTCTGTCAGGAAATGACGCTGAGGGCGCGCGGGAGCACGGAATAGTGCGCCTGCATAACGTCGCCCAAGTAGTCCCCGTCCACCTGCAGGGGCAAAGGCTCCCCATCGCTTGAGGTGACGCTCAACTCGAGCGTCTCGGCTAGCGAGACGACTTGCCGATGTCGGGTGACTCGCGCGCGCCTAGAGAATGCGCGGAAGGCGATCGAAGGCATGTCGAAGGGGCGCGCGCGACGCAACACGCTTGTCTGCAGCGTTCCCGAGTCGAGCTCGGACGCGTCTGCCACTTCGATCGGACGGTCCTTGAAGTAGGTGAACGGCGAGCCGTTCTGCACGATCGCGGTAACCCCCGTGTGCTGCTCCCCGCCCAGCTCGACTGTGAGGTGAGGCGGTTTGAGGATGTAGCGGCGCGTAAACGTGCTCACGGCCGCCCACGTGAAGTAGTAGGCGCCGAAGCGGGCCTTCAGCTGCGGGTTGGAGTCCACTCGCTTGACGACGCTCGCGTCGAGTCCGAGTCCGGAGGCGAAGGTGAAGCAGCGTCCGTTGACGACGCCGAGATCGACCTTGCGGGGCCGCCAATCGTCGGCCATCCCCAGCAGGTGCTCGGTTGCGTCGACCAGCTCGCCGGGGATGCCCAGGATCTTGCCGTAAACGTTGGCCGAACCGCCAGGCAGGCAAGTGAGCGGCGTGGGGGAGCCCTGCAGACCGTTGGCGACTTCGTTGACTGTACCGTCACCGCCGAAAGCCACCACCACGTCATAGCCCTCGTGGGCCGCCTCCCGGCACAGCTCGATCGCGTGGCCCCGTGCCTCGGTGTCGACAGCATCGACCTCGTAGCGACCTTGAAGCGCATATACGACCAGGTGACGCAGCCGATCGGAGACCGTGGTGGCGTACGGATTGACGATGATCAGCATCCGCTTCTTCGTCGCCGGGCTAAGCGGCTCGAACACGTCGGGCTGCTCAGCTGGAACGGCTGGCTCTGGGCGCTCAACCGATACGCTCTCAGCCACGTTGGCGGACGTCTCCTCGGTGGTGCCTTCAAGGCTCACGTCTGTGCTCACTGAAGGCCCGTACACCATAAGGTCGGAAGTGTTACCGGCACATCCTTTCGAGCTCTCGCTGAGCTCCATGCAAGCCTGGTTGCGGTGGGTCTTGTGTTCCGTCGCCGAGCCTCCTATAATGGCCGCGCATAGCTGAACACATCAAGAGGGGTGGAGGGACCTGGCCCAGTGAACCCCCGACAACCACCGTGTAAAAGCGGCAGGTGCCAATTCCAGAGAGATGTGTGGCGGGCTTCCAGTCTTTGCCACACGGTTCACCGGCGAAGACGATATGGAAGGAGCCCCTCGTGGCTGTCACACACCTTAGATGCAGAGAGTGCCGTACCGAGTACCCCCTTGAGGCGTTGTACGTATGCGATCGCTGCTTTGGGCCACTCGAGGTCGCATACGACCACAGCCGCTTGGGGGGCGACGTCGACGGCTTGCGCCGACGCATCCAAGGGGGTCCACAGAACATCTGGCGCTACGCCGATTTCTTGCCGGTCGTGGACGGTCCTCCCGGGCCTTCAGGTCGCCTGGCTTCACGGACAGGCCTGCCAGCCGGGTGTACGCCCCTGATCAAGGCTGACCGGCTCGCGCAGCGTCTGGGGTTGCGCGAGGTGTGGGTCAAGAACGACGCTGCCAACCCAACCCACTCGTTCAAGGACCGCGTCGTCTCGGTTGCCACTGCGCGTGCGCGCGAGCTGGGCTTCGAGACGATCGCTTGCGCCTCCACGGGCAACCTCGCCAACTCTGTCGCCGCACATGGCGCCGCCCTGGGACTTGAGTCCTACGTGTTCATTCCGGCCGACCTCGAGGAGCAGAAGATCCTCGCGACCGGTATCTATGGAACGAAACTGGTCGCGGTGAAAGGCAACTACGACGACGTCAACCGGCTCTGCACGGAGCTCTCAGCTGAGCGCGACTGGGCGTTCGTGAACGTCAACCTGAGGCCTTATTACGCTGAGGGATCGAAGACGCTCGCCTATGAGATCGCCGAGCAGCTTGGCTTCGAGCTGCCCGACCGCTGCGTTGTTCCGATCGCCTCGGGCTCCTTGTTCACAAAGGTCGCCAAGGGCTTCTCGGAGTGGCGTGAGCTGGGACTTGTCGAGGGTGACCTACCGAAGATGAGTGGCGCTCAGGCCGACGGTTGCTCGCCGGTCGCCTCCGCATTTGCCGCGGGGCACGATGTGTGCAAGCCGGTCAAGCCCAACACGATCGCCAAGTCATTGGCGATCGGCAATCCGGCCGACGGTCCGTATGCGATCGAGGAGGCGCGCCGCAGCGGTGGCGGCGTGGACTCTGTCTCAGACCAGGAAATCCGCGACGGGATTGCCCTCTTGGCGCAAACCACGGGCATCTTCACCGAGACCGCCGGTGGTGTCACCACGGCCGTGCTTGCGAAGCTGGCGGCACGTGGGGAGATCGATCCCGACGAGCGCGTGGTATTGGTGATCACGGGCGAGGGCTTGAAGACGCTAGACGCGGTACGTGGCTCATTCGAGACCTACCAGATCGACCCGTCCGTGGAGCAGTTCGAGACGCTTGTCGAGCAAGCTCCGGCCGACTCGACTGGCGCCCCCGCAGAGTTCGCGGGTCTCGCCACCAGAGGCTGATCGGGATGGCTGTCACGGTCAAGATTCCCACACAGCTCAGGGCCGCCGCTGGTGGAGAGAGCGAAGCAGAACTCGAAGGCGCCACGGTGGGCGAGGTCTTGGACAGCTTGTACGAGCGCTTCGACGGACTCAGTGAGCGGCTTGCGGATGAGAGCGGTTCGCTGCGACGGTTCGTGAATGTTTACCTCAGCGGCGAGGACATACGGTTTCTCGATGGTCTCGATACGCCGGTTAATGACGGGGCTGAGTTGACGATCTTGCCAGCGGTCGCGGGCGGGTAGCCAGTCAACCTTCCGTTCCGAGAGCCGCCTCGGAACGGACGTCTAGTGAGCGCTCGATGCTGAGGTCATACAATCCTCAGCGCCTGCGCGCTACGAGTCGTGGCTGTCTAAGGAGTGACGTTGTGAGTCGCGTGTCGGGCGGGCGCGGGTGTCCGCGGGCTTGGCGGCGTTGAGCCGCTCACACCGATGGTGGAGACAAGTCCGGCCGCGCACATCACGCCTATCGTCAGCGCGCGCAAGCGCTTGGGTGTTAGCCAACCGAGATTGTGGGTCTGAAGCCAGGTTCGCAGTCCGCTGGCCGCTGAGGCCGCCGCCATCGCGCATCCGACGCACATGTCCACAAGCGTAGTCCGTTCCAACCCGACGTACGCTAGTCTGGCCATCCTAGGCCCATTTTTTGCTAGAATTTTAAGCTAAATGAGCCATCTAATTTAGGAACAAGGAGATGCGGGGCATCGTGCTAAGCCTCACACCAGGCGACAAAATCCGTCGTACTGAACTGCATGCCGAGTACGGTGGCCGCCGCCAAGGCGGGATCAGCCCCTCGAAGGTCAGTGACAATGTGTTCCTAATCACCGCCCCGAGCATCGGCGAGCGGCACGGGTACGTATACGACGGGCCCCGCGAGGATGGCTACTACCACTACACCGGCGAGGGCCAGTACGGCGATCAACTGATGGTTCAAGGCAATCGAGCGATCCGTGATCATGCCTCCGAACGCCGCGAGCTACAGCTCTTCAGCGCAATCGGGCCAGAGTTGACCTACATCGGCCAGTACGGCTATGTAGACGACTATACGGCCGACGCCCCAGAGACAAACAACGGTCCCTTGCGCAGCGTCATCGTCTTTCGCCTTCGGCAACTTCAAGGCATTTCACCGGGCCCTAACCGCTCAAAGCTCGATCGACTGCCGGAGGATCCCGTAACCGAGATCCCCGTAGAGCAGACCATCACCGAGTCGACGCTCATTGCGGGTGACCGGGAGCCGTACATGGCAGAACGGCGAGAGCACAAGCTAGTCAAAGAGTTCGCGACTTGGCTTGAAAGCCAAGGACATGACATTTGCCGCCTCCAGCTTCGTCCTGGAGGGGAGCCTGCACCAATCTTCTGCGACCTCTACGACAAGACCTCCAACACGCTATATGAGGCCAAGGGCACCGTCGCACGTGAGGCGATCCGCATGGCAATCGGCCAACTCGCCGACTATGTTCGCCTCGTTAAACCTAGTCCACAAAAGGCTCTGCTCGTTCCCCAGGAGCCCCGTGCTGATCTACGTGCTCTTCTCGCAGGTGAGGGCGTAGTTACCGTGTGGCGTAGCGGCACTCTGTGGCTTCGATCCGACACTAACGAGTAGTTCTGATGGGCTGAGCAACGCGCCCGGCAAGATTCGAACTTGCGACCTTCCGCTCCGGAGGCGGACGCTCTATCCACTGAGCTACGGGCGCTTGAGATGCCCTTCGGGGCATCGTTGCGCTCCTGAGCTTAGAGCGTAGTCCTGCCGTTGTGGGCCTTGCATCTCTATCCGCTCAGTAGTCCGATGTGACAACTCGCTCTGGTCCCGCTGCCGTCTGCCGGCCGTCTCCGTCTGCTCGCCACCGCTACCGTTGCGCCCATGGACCTCTCGCTCTTCTTCGCAGGCACCGGCGGCTCGGTGCCAAGCCCCAGGCGAGGACTGCCCGCGATCCTTGTGCGCAGGGGCGGGGCCAGGCTCCTGTTCGACTGTGGCGAAGGCACCCAGCGCCAGTTGATGCGCTCGGTTGGGCTCACGGATCTCGACTGCGTGTTCATTACCCACTTCCATGCCGACCACTGGCTCGGCCTGCCGGGAATGCTCAAGTCGTTTGGCTTGCGCGAACGTGACCAGCCCTTGACCGTGTACGGACCGAGAGGCTTGCGCCAGATGATGGACGAGACGCGCTTCATCTATGGACGCTTGCCCTATGACTTGAACGTAGAGGAGCTTGACGCGGGGGAGACCGTGTACTTCGACGGCTTCGATGTGGCTCCCATCCCAGTCAGCCATCGCTCCAACTCCGCTTATGGCTATGCCTTGGTCGAGGACGCCCGTCCCGGACACCTCGATCCACAGCTCGCCCAAAAGCTTGGCGTGACGCCGGGACCTGACTTCGGCAAGCTCACGCGCGGAGAGACAGTGGCGGGAGTGACCCCAGAGCAAGTCATGGGTCCCACACGTGAGGGTCGCAAGATCGTGATCTCGGGCGACACTTCGCCGTGTGAGCTGCTCGCGATCGCCGCCCATGAAGCCGACGTGCTCGTACACGAGTCCACGTTCGCCGAGGAGGAGCTCGAGCGAGCGCACCAAACCGGCCACTCCACGGCTCGCCAAGCGGCTCAGGTTGCGTTGGATGCCAAGGCCCGCTTGCTGGTGCTCACCCACATCTCCGCGCGCTACCCGGGTGGGGACTTGCGCGAGGAGGCACGCTCAGTGTTCGCGGCCACAGAGGCCCCGCGCGACTTCGACACGATCGACGTGCCCTTCCCCGAGAAGGGACCAGCTCAATTGATCCGCTGGGCGGATCGCCAGCGTGCGGCGATGGAGACTCCCGCGGCTGAAGCCGCGACCGAGCACGTCACCGCGCATTGATACAGTCGCCCTTGCTCCTTTAACCCGGTCCCGAGAGACCAGGAAGGAAATCAGTGAACGACGGGAAGATCGTCCTCGGAGAGGACGAAGTGGCGCGGGCTTTGGTACGCATTGCCCACGAGATAGCCGAGCGCAACACGACCTCCTCAACGGTGGCTTTGGTTGGTATCCACCGTCGCGGCGCGATCCTCGCCCAGCGCTTGCAGGTTCTGCTCTGTGACTTGCTTCACAACGATGTTCCCTTGGGCGACCTCGACATCGGCTTCTATCGCGACGATGTCGCTTCGCGTCCACAGGCGCCCATAGTGCACGCATCGCATATCGACTTCGACCTATCCGAGCGCACGATCGTGATCGTCGATGATGTGCTCTACACCGGCCGCACCGTGCGCGCGGCGATCGAGGCTCTCTTTGACTACGGTCGCCCTGAGCGAGTTCAGCTGGCTGTGCTCGCTGACCGCGGCCATCGCGAGTTGCCGATCCGACCCGACTACGTCGGCAAGAACCTGCCGACCTCGCGCGAGGAGCATGTGAGCGTGCGGGTGAGGGAGCTCGATGGAGTAGACGAGGTCGCGATCGAGCGCTCACAGGTAGGAGCAGGCACATGAACCATCTCCTCTCCATCGAAGATCTCGACCGGGCCGCGATCGAACGGATCGTCGAGCAGGCCGCGCGTTTTGCCGAGGTGTCCGATCGTGAGATCAAGAAGGTGCCGGCACTGCGCGGCAGGATGGTCTTGAACCTCTTCTATGAGGCATCCACGCGCACGCGCTCCTCCTTCGAGCTGGCCGCCAAGCGTCTGTCGGCTGACGTGGTCAACTTCGTCTCAAGCGGATCCTCCGTCGAGAAGGGCGAGTCCTTGAAGGACACCGTGCTCACGCTCTCCGCCCACAAGCCCGACGCGATCGTGATCCGCACTCCTTGGGCGGGCGCGGCCGAGCTGGTCTCGGGCTGGACGAGCGCGGCGATCGTGAACGCCGGTGACGGCAAGCACGAGCATCCCACCCAGGCCTTGCTCGACGTCTACACCTTGCACCGCCGCCTTGGCTCGCTTGACGGCGTCTCGATCTGGATAGTCGGTGACGTCGCCCACTCGCGGGTTGCCCGGTCGAACATCCTCGCTTTCCAGCGCATGGGGGCTAAGGTCACTGTGGCCGGACCGCCCACTTTGATCCCACGTGGGATCGAGGCGCTCGGTTGTGAGGTGCGCTTCACACTTGATGAGCTTCCCTCCGCCGACGTGGTCTACGCCTTGAGGATGCAACGCGAGCGTATGAATGATGCTTTGGTTCCCTCTTTGCGCGAGTACGCCGCCTGCTTTCAGATCGGCGCGCGACGGCTTTCTCCGCGCCAGTTGCTCATGCACCCGGGGCCCGTCAATCGTGGCGTGGAGCTCTCCGGTGAGGTGGTCGACTCGCCCCAGGCCTTGATCACTTCTCAAGTTGAGGCAGGCGTGGTCGTTCGCATGGCCGTCTTGTTTGAGCTCCTGTCCGGCTCGCGTACTTTCCGTCCCGTCCCTGAGCCCCAGCTAGCGTGATGGCGCTCCCTTCGCTCCTCTACGGTCCGCTCCCTGGCGCCGACCTCCTGATCTCAGGTGCGCATGTGCTCGACCCACGCGCCGGTATCGATGGACCCATGGACGTGCTTCTGCGCGACGGTCTCATCGCCGAGCTAGCTGTCGCTGGCGAGCTGGGCGGCGAGGGCATCGAAGTGGTCCAAGGTCAAGGCAAGCACCTATTTCCTGCGTTCTTCGATCCCCACGTGCATTTGCGCAGCCCCGGCCAAGAGCACAAGGAGGACATCGAAACTGGCACCAGGGCAGCCGCGGCGGGTGGCTTCTGTGCGGTGATCGCGATGCCCAACACCGATCCGGTGCTCGACTCGGCGCCCTTGCTGCGCTCTTTGCGTGAGGCCGCCTCGCGTGAGGCACGCGTGCCGGTCGGCTTCATGGCAGCGATCACGCGCGGTCTCGCCGGTGCCGAGCTAACAGAGATGGCCGAGCTGATGGGGGAGGGGGCGCTCGGTTTCACCGACGACGGACGCCCGGTGGCGAGCGCGGGGGTGTTGCGCAAGGCGCTCCAATACCAGCGCCTGTGCGGTGGGGTGCTCACTTTGCACGAGGAGGACCCTTCGCTCTCACACGGGGGCTCCATGCACGAGGGCGCCGTAAGCGCAGCACTCGGCATCGGCGGGATCCCGAGCGTGAGCGAGTCCACCATGGTCGCGCGCGACGCGGAGCTGGCGGGCTACGAGGACGGGCGCGTGCACTTCCAACACCTCTCCTGCGCTGCCTCCGTGCATGCTGTCGCCGCCGCCAAGGAGCGCGGCTTCAGGGTGAGTGCTGAGGTCACACCCCACCACCTGCTACTCACCGACGAGGACGTGCGCGGCATGGACACGCGCATGAAGATGAACCCACCTTTGGCCTCCGAGGCCGACAGACTTCACCTGATCGAAGGCTTGCGCTCAGGCACAATCGACTGCATTGCCACCGACCATGCCCCGCACGCACGTCACGAGAAGGAGGTCCCCTTCGAGCAAGCTCCGATGGGCACCACCGGCCTTGAGACCGCTTTCGCCTCACTTCACACCGAGCTCGTCCTGCCCGGCACGCTCGGACTCGGCTTGCTTGTTGAGCGTATGACCGCGGGCGCTGCCCTGTTCGACTTGCCGACCCCTCGCGTCGCCGTTGGTGAGCCCGCGAACCTCACGCTCGTGGACCTCACAGCACAGTGGGTGGCGGGGGAGAACGGCTGGGAGAGTCGCTCGGAGAACTGTTGTTTTGCCGGCCATCGTCTCACCGGACGCGTCCTCATGACAGTCGCCGCAGGCGGTATCGCTTACAGAGAGCGAGCCTTCTCGGTGGTGGCGGCGCCTATGACCGATAGGAGCGGAGTCTCGTGAGCCTGCTCGAGAGAGACAGGGCCGCGCTCGTCGTCGTGGATGTCCAGGAGGGCTTTCGCTCCTACGCCACCTTCGAGGCAGTTGCAGGTGCCTGCTCCAAGCTGGTCCAAGGTGCGCGCATCCTCGAGTTGCCACGCATCGTGAGCGAGCAATACCCCAAGGGTCTCGGTCATACCGCGCCTGAGGTCTCGCTCGAGGACGAGCGAATCATCGAGAAGAGCGTCTTCTCCGCCGCCCGCGCCGATGGCTTCGATCTCGGTGAGCGCAAGCAGGCGATCGTTTGCGGGATCGAGGCGCACGTGTGCGTCTCTCAAACCGTCCACGACCTGCTCGACCGAGGCTTTGAGGTGCACGTGCCCGCCGATGCCGTCGGCTCGCGTCATAAGATCGACTATGAGCGTGGTCTCGAGCGCCTGGAGCGCGCTGGCGCGGTCGTAACGACGGTCGAGTCAGTCCTGTTCGAGCTCTTGGAGCGAGCAGGCACGCCTGAGTTCAAGGCCGTGCAAAGGCTGATCGTTTGATGCTCATCCTCAATGATCACACTCTTCAGGAATTGGTCATCTGATGGCCTCGCGCGAGGCCTACGTGCTGCTTGAGGACGGCACCCGCTTCGATGGGGATGCCTGCGCCGCCGACGCCCATGCCGTCGGCGAGGTCGTCTTTACGACCGGCATGTCGGGCTATCAGGAGTCTGTTACTGACCCATCGTTTGCCGGTCAGCTGATCACCTTCACCTACCCTCACATCGGCAACTACGGGGTGAGCGAGCGTTCGATGGAGTCCGAGCGCATCTGGGCGCGCGCGGTGATCATGCGCGAGGCATGCAATCGCGAGGACGCACCCGAGGCCGAGCGGGGTTGGCTCGACTGGCTCACTGACTGCGAGGTGCCCGCGATCAGTGGCGTCGACACGCGAGCGCTTGTGCGCCACATCCGCGAGGCGGGAGCCATGCGCGGTGGGATCTTCCCAGAGCGCATCACTGAAGATAAGGCGCACGCGCTAATCGCAGCCGAGCCATCGATGAGCGGTCTCGACCTCGCATCCGTCGTCACCCCCGATCGGGTCACCGTTCACGGCCAAGCTGGCGCGAGCGCCACGGCCAAAGAAGCCGAGGCCAGCAAAGGTGGGAGCGGGCCGACGATCGCCGTGATCGACACCGGCATCAAGCTCTCAATCGTGCGCAACCTGGTGGAGCGAGGCGCGCGCGTGGCGCTCTACCCGTGCTCGACCTCCGCGGAGGAATTGCTCGCCGACGATCCCGACGCGGTCTTCGTCGCCAACGGTCCCGGTGATCCCGCCGCCCTCGATTACGTTGTGGACACCGTCCGCGAGCTAGTCGGCAAGAAGCCTGTGTGGGGCATCTGCCTCGGCCACCAACTGCTCTGCCGAGCGCTCGGCCTCCAGACCTACAAGCTCCCGTTCGGCCATCGCGGCGCCAACCACCCGGTCAAGGACCTGCAAACCGGCCACGTCGAGATCACTTCGCAGAACCATGGCTTCGCGGTGCTCGGCCCCGGCGGCGCACGCACGCTCGACAGCAATGAGCCCGTGCGTTGGGAGACCGACTTCGGCACGGCCCAACTAACGCATGTGAACCTCTACGACCGCACGGTCGAGGGCTTCGAGCTGCTCGACGTTCCCGGCGGCGCCGTCCAGTATCACCCCGAGGCAGGGCCCGGTCCGCACGACTCCCTGCACCTGTTCGATCGATTCCTCGAGCGGATCGCGGCCGCCTGATGTCTGGAGTCAGCTGAATGCCGAGGCGCGATGATCTCCACACGATCCTGATCCTGGGCTCCGGTCCGATAGTCATCGGTCAAGCTGCCGAGTTCGACTACTCAGGCGTGCAAGCCTGCAAGGTGCTCCGCGAGGAGGGCTACCGGGTCGTGCTCGTCAACTCGAATCCGGCAACCATCATGACCGACCCCGAGTTCGCCGACGCCACCTATGTCGAGCCCCTCCTGCCGGGTCCGCTCGCAAAGATCATCGAGCGGGAGCGTCCTGACGCGCTCTTGCCGACGCTTGGCGGCCAAACAGCGCTCAACCTTGCCAAGGCTCTCCACGACAACGGCACTCTGGAGCGCTTCGGCGTCGAGCTGATCGGCGCCAACTACGACGCGATCACTTGTGCCGAGGATCGCGACCTATTCGCTGGCGCCATGGCTCGCGCGGGCTTGAGCATGCCCGAAAGCGCAATCGCCACAACACTCGATGAGGCTCGTGTCGCACTGCCGCGACTTGGCTTGCCTTGCATCGTGCGTCCCGCGTTCACGCTTGGCGGGCGGGGAGGAGGCATCGCACGAACCCAGGAGGAGTTCGAACTGATCGTCGCACGTGGCATCGAGGCCTCCCCGATCGGCCAGATCCTGCTGGACCAGTCGGTGCTCGGCTGGGGCGAGTTCGAGCTGGAGGTCATGCGCGACAAAGCCGACAACGTCGTGATCGTCTGCTCGATCGAGAACATCGACCCGATGGGCGTTCACACGGGCGACTCGGTCACCGTCGCTCCCCAGCAGACGCTCACCGATGCGCTCTATCAACAGTTGCGCGACCAAGCGATCGCCGTGATCCGCGCCGTGGGCGTGGAGACCGGTGGCTCCAACGTCCAGTTCGCGGTTAACCCGAGTACCGAGGAGATTCTCGTGATCGAGATGAACCCGCGTGTCTCGCGCTCCTCGGCCTTGGCCTCCAAGGCCACCGGCTTTCCCATCGCCAAGATCGCCGCCCGCCTAGCCGTTGGCTATCTGCTCGAGGAGATCACCAACGACATCACTGGCGTCACCCCTGCGTCCTTCGAGCCAACAATCGACTACGTAGTCGTCAAGTGGCCTCGCTTTGCCTTCGAGAAGTTCCCGGGTGCCGTGCCCACGCTCTCCACACACATGAAGTCCGTGGGGGAGGCGATGGCGATTGGGCGCACCTTCTCCCAGGCATTCGCTAAGGCTCTGCGTTCGCGCGAGCTCGACAAGCCGCCGCTTCTCGGCGAGCAATCCGAGCAGGAACTGTTGGATTCCCTACTCACACCCACTGCCGACCGCTACGAGGCGATTCTCGAGCTGCTCGCACGTGATGTCGGCATCGAGCAGATCCATGAGCGCACCTCAATCGACCCTTGGTTCCTGCGCGAGCTGGAGCAGATCGCCAAGGATCCCCAGGCCAGCTTTGCTGGAGAGCGCTCGTTCAAGTCGGTTGACACTTGCGCTGCCGAGTTCCCAGCGTGCACCCCTTATTACTACTCCGGCTGGGAGCGCAAAGCGTCGCACGAGGTGACTCGCGGCGAGCGGCCCTCAGTCGTGATTCTGGGCGCGGGTCCCAACCGTATCGGACAAGGAATCGAGTTCGACTACTGCTGCGTCCACGCAGCCATGACCGTGCGCGAGTCCGGGCGCGACGCGGTGATCATCAACTGCAACCCCGAGACCGTCTCCACCGACTACGACACTTCCGACCGCCTTTATTTCGAGCCGCTCACCTTGGAGGACGTGCTCGGTGTGATCGAGGTGGAGCGACCAGAGGGGGTGATCGTCCAGTTCGGCGGACAAACACCCTTGAAGCTAGCCGCGGGCCTGGTCGAGGCCGGCGTGCCCCTGCTCGGCACCTCAGTGGATGCGATCGACCTGGCAGAGGACCGCGGCCGCTTCGGCAGCCTGCTCTCACAGCTCGGCTACCAAGCGCCCCCTTACGCCACCGCCGGCTCAGTCTCAGAAGCGCTCGCCAAAGCCGAGGACGTCGGCTATCCGTTGCTCGTGCGTCCCTCCTACGTGCTCGGCGGTCGCGCGATGGAGATCGTCTATTCCAGCGACGGGCTCGCCGACTACCTGCGCAGGGAGGTTCCTAGCGGATCAACCATCTTCTTGGACCGTTTTCTCGAGAACGCGGTCGAGGTCGACGTCGACGCACTCTGCGACGGTCACGAGGTGTGGGTCGGCGGGATCATGCAACACGTCGAGGAGGCCGGCGTTCATTCGGGCGACAGCGCCTGCGTTTTGCCGCCACACTCGCTCGGCGAGGAGATGCTCGAGCAGATCCGCTCCGCCACGCGTGAGATCGCACTGGGCATCGGCGTCGTTGGGCTTATGAACGTCCAATACGCCGTCCACGAGGGACGCCTCTACGTGATCGAGGCTAACCCGCGTGCCTCGCGCACCGTCCCGTTCGTCTCAAAGGCCATCGGCCTGCCCTTGGCCAAGCTCGCATGTCGCATCATGCTCGGCGAGCGCATCGCAGAGCTCGGCCTACCAAGCGATCACGAGGGCGTTGCCTGCGGCGAGCACGTCTCAGTCAAGGAGGCCGTCCTGCCCTTCGACCGCTTCGACGGCGCCGACTCCTTGCTCGGTCCTGAGATGCGCTCCACCGGCGAGGTCATGGGCATCGCACGCGACTTCCCCACCGCCTTCGCCAAGGCCCAGGCGGCAGCCGGCTCGCCCTTGCCCAGTGGTGGCACCGCCTTCATCACAGTTACCGACTCCGACAAGCCAGGCGTCTTCGCCGTCGCCCAAATCCTGCACGACAACGGCTTCCTTATCGTCGCCACACGCGGTACCGCTGAGGCGATCGCGCGCATGGGAGTACCCGTCAAGACGATCAACAAGATCGGCGAGGGCTCCCCGCACGTCGTTGACTGGATCGAGCGTGGCGACGTCCACTTGATCGTCAATACCCCTACGGGCTCAGGCGCGCGCTCAGACGGCTGGGAGATTCGCCGCTCGGCGATCGCCCACGGCATCCCCTGCCTCACAACCCTCTCCGCCGGCGTCTCCGCTGCTCGCGCGATCGCCCAAGCAATCAAGCTTGGCGAGCCCGATGTGCTCTCCCTGCAGGAGCTCCACGGCCTTGCACCTGCTTCGGATAACCCGAACGAGGCGCGAGTGGCGTGAGCGCGGAGGGCTCGCGCGTCGAGCAGGAGGGCACCGAGCGGGTGACGCTCAGCCCGTCCCGCACGCTAGCTCCGCTGGATCGGCGCTTGCTTACCGTCACCGCGAACGAGTCGCTCGGCGCTTACCGCGTACTCAGAGCAGCTGACCCCTCCGGGCCCCGACCATCGGCGGGTCAGTTTGCGATGCTCGCAGCCGCAGAGCGCTGGGGAGCGGGTGCTGAGGAGCGCCCCTACCTTCCGCGGGCCTTCTCCTATGCACGTTGGCGTGAGGATGAGGCGCATTTTCTACTTGAGGACGTCGGCCCCGGTACGCATCGTCTTTGCGAGCTGCGCGAAGGCGATCCTCTATGGCTGCTTGGGCCTTTGGGCCAGGGTTTCAGTGCTCCATCGGAAGAGCGTCGCGCGTTGCTCGTCGGTGGCGGCGTGGGGATAGCTCCGCTTGCTATCTGGCAGGACGAGCTCAACGGGGTCGGTACTGCGGCAGAGCACGCTGTGCTGCTCGGCTTCCGCGACGAAGCTCACGCCGAGGGTGCCGCTTTGCTTGCACGCACGCGCTTGGCGAGCGATGACGGGTCGGTGGGCCACCATGGTCTTGTCACCGACCTGCTGCGCGCCGAACTTGATCGCGACGCCCACGCGGTTGTCTATGCATGCGGCCCGCCCGCAATGCTCGAGGCGGTACGCAGCTTGTGCGCCGCACACGAGATCCCTGCCCAACTCGCCCTTGAGGCGGGAATGGCATGCGGTTTCGGCGCTTGCTTCGGCTGTGTCGTGCCTGCACGAACCGGCTATCTGCGAGTGTGCGTTGATGGCCCCGTGGTCGACGCCGGTCTATTGGCTGAGGTGGGAGAGCACTTGGGAGCTCAGGCATGAGCGTCGAGTTCTGCGGTCTACAGCTTGCCCATCCGATCCTCAACGGCTCGGGCACGTTCGACGCGATCGCGGCCCGACGCGTGTTTGGAGACGCGCTAGATGACGCCTTCCCATTCGCTGCGTTCGTATCGAAGACGATCACGCTTACTCCGCGCGTGGGCAATCCACCACCCCGTCTGTGGGAGGCTCAGGCCGGGCTGATCAACTCGATTGGGCTACCCAACAAGGGCCTCCACGCTTACCTCGAGCACGATCTACCCCAATTGGCGCAGCTACCGGTGCCTTTGATAACGAACGTCATGGGCTCCAACGCCGAGGAGATCATCGAGTTGCTGCGGGCTTGTGACGCACGGGAGGAGATCTCGGCGCTAGAGCTCAACGTCTCTTGTCCCAACGTTCGCACTGGCCTTGACATAGGCGCCGATCCCGTCCAACTGGAGCGTGTCGTGGCGGCGGTGCGTCCAGCTACTTCCAAGCCTTTGGTCGTGAAGCTCACCCCAAACTGCGCTGATGTAGGGGAGTGCGCCCAGGCCGCCGAGGCGGGCGGTGCGGACGCCGTTTCCTTGATTAACACGTTGCGCGCGACCGCCCTCGCTCCGCGGGGCCGAGCTACCGGTCTGGTTTCGCCGCCGCGTCGCTGGCTGGGGGGTGGAACGGGCGGGCTCTCTGGGGCCGCCGTGCGGCCGGTCGCACTCGCACAGGTTGCCGCGGTCGCCTCGTGCGTGTCGATTCCCGTGATCGGTATGGGCGGCGTCCAAACAGCAGCTCACGCACGCCAGTTCCTGGATGTCGGCGCACGTCTCGTGGCAGTTGGAACTGAGAGCTTTCGTGACCCTGCGGTGGGGTCGCGAATCGCTCAAGGACTCAAGGCCGCATGAGCACGCCCTATCAAACCGCGTTGTCTGACATCCCCGACAAATGGTCACCCAACCGCCGTTCTGATTTTCGATATCGGTCGTAATTGGCTGCAGGAAAATGCCTGCAAACCGGCCACACCACCATCCACCATCCTCGACATACCTAAAGCTCAACCTGAGCTTCATGCGAATTAGTCGCGTTTGCCTTGAACAGCGCGCGTGGGTGTGTAGACTCGCCGCCCATGCCGACCGCGACGGGCCCGATGTCTTCGACCATGACCGCCAAGCCATCTGCTGCCCCTGAGCGCTCCTTGAATCAGCGCATGGATGCGCTCGCGCGCGCCAATCGGATTCGTACCGAGCGAGCACAACTCAAGCGCGACCTCAAGGCCGGGCGCCTGTCGATCCACACGCTGCTTGCCAACCCGCCCGAGTACGTCGAGACTGCCAAGGTCTTCGACATGTTGCTCGCCGTTCCCAAGTATGGGCGCGTTAAGGTCAATAAGATCCTCGCGCTCTGTCGCATCTCTCCGAGCAAGACGATCGGCGGACTGTCAGAGCGCCAACGCTCAGAGCTCGTATCCCTGCTACGTCGCTAAGTAGCGAAAGCGTGACAGGCATGCCGTTTGTGCGCTCGCGCCGCAGCCGACATTAGGGTCTCGCACTTGGCACGTGTCTTTGTAATCACTGGACCCTCCGGTGTGGGGAAGGGAACTCTCATTCGAGGCCTAATGGAGCGCCTCCCACAGCTCGAGCTGTCGGTGTCGGCTACCACGCGCTCGCCCAGGCCGGGGGAGAGCGACGGAGTGGATTACCACTTCCTCTCGACCGCGGAGTTTGAGCGGCGCGTACAGGCCGAGGACTTCGTCGAGCACGCCGACTATGCCGGCCGCCGCTACGGCACCTTGCGCAGCGAGCTCGAACAGAGTGTCGCCGCGGGCGCCCCAGTCGTGCTTGAGATCGAGGTTCAGGGCGCCCGTCAGGTGCGCGCGGCCATGCCCGAGGCTGTGCAGGTCTTCATTGCTCCACCATCCCTCGATGCCTTGAGCACTCGCCTGATCGGCCGTGGCACCGATGGCAGCGAGGAGGTGGAGCGTCGTCTCGCCGTTGCCGAGCAGGAGCTCCTCGCACGCGATGAGTTTGCTCATGTCGTCGTCAACGACCGACTCGAAGATGCGCTCGCCGAGCTCATCGGCATCGTCAGCGCCGAGCTCGACGACAACGTTTGAGCACGAGCCGGGACCGAACCCACGACCAAGACCGCTCCAGAGCGCCGAGTGAGACGCTCTCAGCGACTACACTGCACAGTCCACAAGGAAAGGTACTGCCCCGACCATGATGACCTCACCCCGTATCGATCGCCTGCTCGACAACGTCGACTCCAACTACGCGAGCGTCCTCGTGGCCGCCAAGCGCGCCCGACAGATCAACAGCTACTACCACAACCTTGGCGAGGGAGCCTTCGAGGAATTCCCGCCTCCAATGATCGAGACAGTCTCCAAGAACTACCTCACGATCGCTCTCGAGGAAGTCGCGGCAGGCAAGATCAAGTACCACTACCGGTAGGTCAGGAGGAGCTATGAGCGGCGCCATGCTGCGTCCTCACTCGCTTACGTGCCGAGCACGCTGCGCTCGCTGCGTCCTTGCCTGACTTGCTCCTAGCCCCTCCTGACGGCCTCATTGCATTCGTCGCAAGCTTTCCAACAGTGCTTGTGATTGTCTGTCAACGGCTGTAGAACGAACACATGGCACGCATCCTGCTCGGCGTTAGCGGCGGCATCGCCGCCTACAAGGCGCTTGAGCTCATACGGCTGGCAAGCGCCGCCGGTCATTCGCTTCGCGTTGTACAAACGCCCACCAGTACGCGCTTCGTTGGGGCGGCATCCTTCGCTGCGCTCACTGGTGCACCCGTGCTGTTCGACGAGTTCGAGCGTGACCCCCTACGCGGAGCGTTTCCCGACCAGGAATCGCCATCTCATCAGCCGCTCAGCCACTTGCAGCTCGTTTCAAACGCTGACATCTATCTGATCGCACCCGCCTCGGCCAACACGGTGGCCAAGCTCGCCACCGGGCTCGCGGACAACCTGCTCACCAGTTGCGCCTTGGCCGCCACTTGTCCCGTGGTCGTCGCTCCAGCGATGAACAACCACATGTACGAGCACCAGGCCACCAACTCGAACATCGAGCTTCTACGTACGCGAGGCGTGCACGTGATCGAGCCGGACAGTGGTCGGCTGGCATCGCGCGGCGAGCACGGCATCGGTCGCCTAGCCACACCTGAGCGTCTGCTGGCGACGTGTGAGGACATTCTCGCCAAGGGCTACCCCGACGGCCTCGCCGGAGCCGATATTCCACTCGCCCGCCCCACGGGGTCGCGAGAGTGGGCGGGGCTGCACGTGCTGGTGACCGCAGGAGGCACACGCGAGCCGATTGACAGCGTGCGCTTCCTCGGCAACAGCTCCTCTGGGCGCATGGGCCTCGCGCTTGCCGACGCGGCTCTCAGGCGCGGCGCTGAAGTGACGCTAGTAGCTGCCAACGTCGCGCTCGATCCATCTCCAGGCATCGTCGTTCGACGCGTTAGCACCGCCGCTGAGCTACAGGAGGCATGTGAGCGCGAGTTCCCGGACTGCGACATCCTCTTGATGGCCGCAGCCGTGGCGGACTTTCGGCCCGCGGACCGCGTGGAGGGCAAGATCAAGAAGGGGGGACGTGAGCACCTCACGCTCGAGCTTGAGCCCACCACGGATGTTCTCCGTGAGCTTTCTAGCAAGCGAAAGCCAGGTCAAACACTCGTCGGGTTTGCGGCCGAGCACGGGCCGGAGGGTCTCGAGCAGGCGCGCGCCAAGCTCGCCGCCAAGCATTTGGATACGGTCGTCCTCAACGACATCTCTCGCTCCGACATTGGCTTTGAGTCCCCCGTAAACGAGGTCACGATCCTTACCCAGGAAAAGAACGAGCTCATCCCGCGCGCACCGAAGGAGACGATCGCCGAGGCGATCCTCGACGTGATCGCCCGGGATCGCGCCAAAGCTTGAGCCTATTGGCGAGCGCTCGTGATCAACGCTTGAACCGAGCGAGCACTCGCGGTTAAAGTAGAGCGCATGGACAGCGTCTATGAGCTTTATCGGCGCGGATGCGATCTGCTCGACCACGGCGACCACCAGGCGGCGATCGTGCCGCTCTCGCGCGCACGTGAGCTTGAGCCCACGAAGACCTCAATTCGCGAGGCACTCGGGAGGGCCCTGTTTCACGCTCAGCGCTACGAGCGCGCCGCCGAGGAGTTCCAGGCGGTCGCGGCGGCGTCTCCCACAAACGACTACGCGCTGTTCTGCCTGGGTCGCACAATGCAGCTGCTTGGGCGCCACCGCGAGGCCTCCCGACCGCTTGCCATCGCCTGCTCCATGCGACCCACCCGCACGGACTACCGTCTTTACCGCGAACGCGCGAGACGAGACGCCGCGAGGTCGTAAGTGCCCTTGCCGGGACCCCTCGCCACACAGCTCCACCCGGCCGCGCTAAGAATGCCAATGCTATCCTCGCAAGACAACTTTCGAGCCGTCGCCAGTACGACGGCTAGCAGTACCGAAAGTGGGCGCCCGCCCGCTTTTTTTTACGCCTCGTCCCGGGAAGAGAGTTTTTTCAGGAGATGTCACCGTTGCAGTCCGAGATAGAAGAGCACCTGACCGCCAGTGAGCCTGATGTCGAGGTTCTGCTCGCCGAGGTCGTCTCCGACGGCACGTTGCGGATCTTCATCGACCATCCCGACGGTGTCACCCTTGCCTTGTGCGAGCGCGTCACGGCGCTACTCCCAGAGCTGCGCGAGCGCTACGCCTTGGAGGTCTCCTCGCCTGGCACCGAGCGTCCTCTGACCAAGCCTAACCACTTCCGTCGCTTTGTCGGCCGGCGCGCCCGTGTGCGCACACGCGAGCCGCGCCCCGTCCCGGCTGCCGGCTCGGCAGCAGAGCGGCGCGCCAAGAGCTTCACCGGAGAGCTCGTTGGCGCCACCGACAGCGAGATTACCTTGGCCGCCGATGGGGGAGTCGTAGCCATCCCTTACTCGGAGATCCGTCGTTCGAACCTCGTCGAGGAGTAGGAGAGAAAACCTATGTCACGCGAGATCCTGGAAGCAATGAATGCGCTTGCCCGCGAGAAGGGCATCGAGCCCGAGAAGCTGATGATCGCGCTCGAGGACGCCTTGCTCTCCGCTTACAAGAAGCAGCCGGGCTCAGCTAAGTACGCGCGCGTTGAAATGGACCGCGAGACAGCCGACTTCCGCGTCATCGAACTGATCGTGCCTGAGCGCTTGGAGGCCCACCTGATCGTCGAGACGATCGACGAGGGCACTGTCGTTGACCCCGAGACGGGTGAGCTGCGCGAACCGGAGGAGCCGGAAATCGATCCGGCCAAGTTCGAGCAGTACCGCGATCAGATCGGCGAACAGGACGTCACGCCCGAGGACTTTGGGCGGATCGCCGCACAGACCGCCAAGCAGGTGATCCTGCAGCGCATCCGCGAGGCCGAGCGCGACATGATGTTCGAGGAGTACCGCGACAGGGTTGGCGAGCTGATCACTGGCATCGTGCAACAGTCCGACTCGCGCTACACGCTCGTGCAGTTGCGTGAGCGCGTCGAGGCGCTTCTGCCTAAGTCAGAGCAGGTAGATGGCGAGCGCTACGACCACTCTCAGCGCATTAAGGCAGTCATCAAGGAGGTCTCACCCTCTACTAAGGGTCCGTCGATCATCGTCTCGCGCCGGGATCCTGAGCTGATCAAGAAGCTGTTCGAGCTCGAGGTACCTGAGATCGCCGACGGTCTCGTGGAAATCGCCAACGTCGCCCGTGAGCCTGGCTACCGTTCGAAGATCGCGGTCGTCTCTCACGCCGACGGAGTCGATCCGGTCGGCGCGTGTGTCGGACCGCGAGGCTCGCGCGTGCGCATGGTCGTCTCTGAGTTGCGCGGCGAGAAGATCGACATCATTCCCTTCAACGAAGAGCCCGCCCGCTTCGTCGCCAAGGCGCTTTCTCCGGCCCGTGTGCGCGAGGTGCTCGTCGACGACGAGGCCAAGCAGGCAACCGTGATCGTCCCCGACGATCAACTCTCTTTGGCGATCGGTCGCGAGGGCCAGAACGCACGACTCGCCGCACGCCTCACCGGCTGGCGGGTGGACATCCGCTCAGAGACCGAGTTCGCAGCCGAGGAGGCTGAGCACGGTTATGAGGAGGAGGAGCTGCAGGGCCGTTGCGCGGCGATTCTCTCAAACGGGCGACGCTGCCCAAACGCTTCCCTTCCCGGCTCGCGCTATTGCGGCCTGGATACTCACCAGGCGCTCGCCTCGATCGACAGCGACAATGTCGCCGATCTCTCGCCACAGGCCGGCGGATCGGCAGAGGGAACAGACGAGCAAGTGGCCGGGGAGGAGGCTCAGCAGGCGCCCGGCGCGGAGCTGCAGGCCGAGCAGGCGCCCGCGGCTGATGAGCAGGTTGGAGCCCCAGAGTCAGACGGCGCGATCGTGCAAGACAGCACGACTGATCAAGACGAGAGCGTCCAGGCGATCGAGGAGCAAGCGTCATAGGGGCCTGCGCCCCGACGGCCCACATCCCCCAACGTCGCTGCGTGGGGTGCGGGCGCGTCGCCGTCAAGCCCGATCTCCTGCGTCTCGCAAACATTCCAAGCGGCCCTGAGCGACGCCCCACGGCGACACTCGATCACGCCGGCACGATGCCTGGGCGCGGTGCATATGTGTGCCGCGCCGAGGACAGAGGAGGTCCGAGCCGCGTCTGCTTGAGCCTTGCGACAAAGCGAGGGGTCCTGCAACGTGCCTTTCGTCGCGCCGTGGACGTCCCGTCCGAGCTCCTAGAATCGCAGACGAGGGTGGCGCAGCCGGACACCAGTCCGGCGAGCCGGGCCCCTCGGGATCGGATTGACTGATGAGCAAGAAGCGAGTTCATGAAATAGCCAAGGAGCAAGGCATCTCAAGCAAGGACCTGCTGGAGAAGCTCAATGCTGCCGGCGTGGCCGCCAAGGCTGCCGCCTCCTCAGTTGAGGAGGCCGATGCCCTGAAGGTACTCAGCGGCAACGGCGCCTCGCCCACAACCAATGCAACCGCGAGCAAGCCGGTCGCGTCCGCGCCACCCACAACGACGGCATCCGCAGCGACCACCACCACACCCGCTGCGCCCGCAACGCCGCTCGCCGCCACGACCGGTGGGCCGGCACCATCGGCAAGTACAGTCGCTACCGACGGTCAAGGTCCCTCGGCTAGCGCTTCCACGACGCAAGCGCCGAGTCCTTCCACCGAGCCCGCATCAGATGAGCAGGCGGCCGGCGCACAGCAGGCGGCTGGGGATCGTGTGCGACCGACGCGCGACTCACGCACCGGCGAGCGCACGCCAGCGAGCACGGGGGCGGGTGGGCGTCGCCGCGTCGTCATCGACTCCCAAGCTTCACGCCGCCAGCAGGGAGGCCCGGCCAACCAGCCTGTGCGCCGACCTCGTCGCGGGCGCCGTCGGCGCGGCACCTATGACGAGACGATCGCCCCGATCGATACCACCGCGATGGAGGCCACGGACCTGATCCGAGTCAACTCTGGCTCAACGGTCAAGGACGTTGCCGAGTACCTCGGCGTGCCCGTGCCGGAGATCATCAAGAAGCTGATGATGCTCGGCGAGATGGCCACGCTCACGCAGACCCTCTCAGACGATGCGATCCAAGTGCTGGCCGACGAATTCGAAAAGCAGATCGAGATCGCCCACGCCGCAGATGACGTTGAGGTCGAGCCGGTGTTCGAGGACGTTGAGGAGGATCTCGTCGATCGTCCGCCAGTGGTCACGATCATGGGCCACGTCGACCACGGTAAGACCTCCTTGCTCGACGCGATCCGCCAGACGGAGGTAGCCGCGGGCGAGGCTGGAGGCATTACCCAGCACATCGGCGCCTATCAGGTCCGCCACGGCGGTAAGCCGATCACCTTCCTTGACACACCTGGCCACGAGGCGTTCACTGCGATGCGCGCACGCGGGGCACGGGTCACCGATCTCGCCGTGATCGTGGTGGCCGCCGACGACGGCGTCAAGCCGCAAACCGAGGAGGCGATCGACCACGCCAAGGCCGCCCAAGTACCGATCGTGGTCGCTGTCAACAAGATCGACAAGGAGGGCGCCCAGCCAGAGCGGGTGCGCACTGAACTCACCCAGCACGGGTTGCAGCCTGCGGAGTGGGGCGGAGAGATCGAGTTCGTCGATGTGAGCGCCAAGACGCGCGAGAACCTCGACGGATTGCTTGACACGATCCAGCTCGTCACCGACCTGGAGGAGCTGAAGGCAAATCGTGACGCGATGGCCTCGGGCACCGTGATCGAGTCCAAGCTCGATCCCGGTCGCGGCCCGGTCGTGAGCATCCTGATCCAGCGCGGCACGCTCGAAGTGGGAGATGCGCTCGTCGCGGGCGCGAGCTTTGGTCGGGTACGCGCCATGCACGACTTCAATGGTGCTCGGGTGAAGACCGCCGAACCAGGAGAGCCGGTTGAGGTACTCGGCTTCGATGGAGTACCGGAGGCTGGAGAATTCGTGCGCGCCGTGGAGAACGAGCGCCGCGCCCGTCAGCTGGCTGGGGAGCGCGCTAACCGTCTGAAGACCGAGGCGCTCGCGCGTCGTTCAGGACGTAAGGTGTCCTTGGAGGACGTCTTCAAGCTCGCCCAGGAAGGCACCGTCAAGGAACTCAGCCTCGTCATCAAGGCCGACGTCGCCGGCTCCTTGGAGGCGATCGAGGACGAGATCGCAAAGCTGCCTCAGGACGAGGTCTCGGTCAACATAATCCACCGCGGCGTTGGTGGCATCAACGAGTCGGATGTGATGCTCGCCTCAGCCTCCTCCGGGCTGATCCTCGCCTTCAACGTGCGTCCCGTCGGCGACGCCCGCCTATTGGCCGATCGCGAGGGCGTGGAGATCCGCTCCTACGCAGTCATCTACCGTGCGATCGAAGAG
This sequence comes from uncultured Solirubrobacterales bacterium, assembly GCA_963746645.1. GTDB lineage: Bacteria > Actinomycetota > Thermoleophilia > Solirubrobacterales > Solirubrobacteraceae > Palsa-744. The sequence continues at coordinate 331,310 of CAVVBQ010000005.1, read as the reverse complement.
CTACGCGCAGCGATGCAGGGAATGCTCGAGCCTACCGAGGTGGAGACGCCGCTCGGCCAGGCCGAGGTGCGACAACTCTTCCGGGCTTCACGCATCGGCGTGATCGCGGGCTCCCATGTCAGCGAGGGCAAGGTCACGCGCGGTGCGCGCGTGCGCGTGGTGCGCGAGGGCACCGTCATCTACGACACCACAATTGGCAGCCTGCGCCGCTTCAACGAGGACGCGCGCGAGGTGAGCGCAGGATTTGAGTGTGGAATCGTGCTCGCCAATTTCCAGGACCTACGCGAGGGCGACATCCTGGAGACCTACGAGACACGCCTGCAAGAGCGTCAACTCGCCCAGTAGCGGACTCCTCCAAAGTGAGTGGTTGCTCGTGCAAGTGGTCGTGCAAGTGGAATCTCTTGAGGGACTTGGACCAGTAGGATGAGCTCAGAACGCATGCGCCGCGTGGACGAGGCGATCAGACAGGTGATCGGCGACGCGGTGGCTTCAGACCTGAAGGACCCGAGGGTGGGATTCGTGACTGTGACCGATGTCAAGACAAGCGCCGACCTGAGTCATGCTCGCGTTTATGTGAGCGTGCTCGGCGAGCCAGAGGTGCGAGAGGACACGCTGTCGGGCTTGCGTAGCGCACACGGCTATCTCCAGGCACGGATCGGGCGCGAGCTGCAGCTCAAGCGCACTCCCACGCTCGAGTTCTCCTATGACGACACCACAGACCGGGCGATGCGCCTGGATGCGCTCATAGAGGCCGAGATCGACGGCGAGCACGCATGAGCGAAGTCGATTCGATCGATCCCACCCGGCAGCTGGTGCTCGAGCGCGTACGCGCCGACACGAGTTTCGTGGTGGCCACCCATGAGAACCCAGACGGCGACGCGCTCGGCTCGCTGCTCGGCATGCACGGCCTGCTCACCGCCCTCGGTAAGAGCTCTGAGATGTTTCTCTCCCCGAGTGATCTTCCACTCCCGCGCGAGTACCGCTGCCCTGCGCTTGAGCACGCGATTCAGGCCGCACCCGCGGACATCGGCGAGCGTACGGTGGTGATGCTCGACTGCGGCAACATCGACCGCAATCCAGCCGCGGTCCTGCAACACGGAGCGCACCTACTGAACATTGACCATCACCACGACAACACCTTGTTCGGGACGCTCAATCTCGTCGACCCTTCCGCTTCTTGTACAGCGGAGATTGTGTGGGACTTGATGCACGGCCTCGACGTCGCGCCAACAGCCGCCATTGCCGAGGCGCTGTACATCGGGCTCGTAACCGACACGGGCCGCTTCATGTACGAGAACACGGGCCCACGCGCCCACCGCATGGCGGCGGAGCTGATCGCCGCCGGCGTCAACGTATCCGCCGTCAACACACGGCTTTACGAGGAGATCCCACAGGCCAAGCTCGCGCTCCTGGCAGTCGCGCTCGAGCGCATCCAGCGCTTCGATTCCGGCGAGCTCACGCTCGTGGCCTTGGACGCGGAGGACTTCGCGAGAGCGGAAGCGGAGGAAAGCTTCTCGGAGGGGATCATCGACCACCTGCGGTCGATCGCGGCCACCAAGGTTGCGGTGCTGATCCGCGAGCTCACCGCACCAGAGAACCTGGGCAAGCGCAAGGTATCGCTGCGCGCGACCGGCAATGACGTTGATGTGTCCGCAATCGCACGCACCCAGGGCGGCGGTGGACACCGTCGTGCCGCGGGCTTCTCGACGACCCTCGAAGTGAGCGAGCTGATCGAGCTGCTGCGTCATGAGCTGGCCGCGCAACTACATCCGGCGCCCAATGGGCCGGCAATTCCTACGCTCGCCTGAGCACTCCTTCGCGACCAGATATCTCGGCGGGCACTTCCGGGCGTCAATATCTTCGCGTGAGCACCCAAGCAAAGGTTGACGGCATTCCGCCTGAGATCGAGGGCGTCCTGTTGATCGACAAGCCGGTGGGAGTGACATCGCATGACGTCGTTGCGCGGGTGCGACGTTCACTCACGGGCGCTAAGACCGGTCATGCCGGAACACTCGACCCGTTCGCGAGTGGCCTCTTGATTGTTTTGGTGGGCCGGGCCACGCGTATCCAACAGCGGGTCATGGAGCTGCCCAAGCGCTATGAGACGGTTGCCCGTCTCGGGTCCATCTCGACCACGGGAGACCCCGAGGGCGAGATCACCGAGACAGGGCGAGTGCCGCCCGACCCGCCGACGCTTCCCACGGGCGAGCTGCGCCAGCGTCCTCCGATCTACTCGGCAATCAAGATCAAAGGAGAGCGTGCCTATCGCAAGGCTCGTCGTGGAGAGAGCTTTCAGATGCCCGAGCGGATCGTGACCGTCAGCCGCTTCGAGCAGACCTGGCGTGAGCAGAGCCGTGCGGGCTACCTGATCGAGTGTTCCTCAGGGACCTACGTGCGCTCGCTGATAGCCGACCTGGGTGATGCCTACTGCGAAGAGCTCAGACGTACCGCGATCGGTCCGTTCGACGTCTCCGAAGCGGTGGCGCTGCCGCAGCGTGGGCAGAGCTGGAGGGAGCCTCCACTGTTGAGCATTGAGCAGGCACTCGCTGCCGCAGAGCGCTTCGAGGCTGAGTCTCGCCCACAGCGTGGACGGTCCAATCCGGCGTCCAAGCCCCGCTTGACATAGGCTCCCGCCGTGAAGATCACTCGGCTGCCTGACGTGAAGCCAAAGGAGCGGCGCGTGGCGGTGGGCTCATTCGATGGCGTCCACCTCGGCCATCGCGAGGTGATCCGCGGCTCTGACAGCGTGTTGACGTTCGACCCGCACCCCTCAGCGGTCGTGGCACCTCAACACACGCCAAAGCTGCTCACCGACCTTGAGGTGAAGGCGGAGCTAGTGGAGGCACTGGGCGTGGAGGAGCTGATCGTGATCCCCTTCGACGCTGACTTCGCCAAGCGCAGCGCCCAAGAGTTCATCGATGATGTGCTCGTAGGCACGCTTGGGGCCACCTACGTATCTGTTGGGGAGAACTTCCGTTTCGGCAATCGCGCCAAGGGCGATCCACGGATGCTCGCCGAGGACGAGCGCTTCTCTACGCGCGTGACGCCGCTGCTCGAGGTCGACGGTGAGATCGTCTCATCGAGTCACATCCGGGGCTTGGTGCTCGCCGGAGAGGTCGAGCATGCCGGGCGTTTCCTTGGCGCCCCCTTTCAGATGCGCGGCGAGGTCGTCCATGGCGACGAGCGTGGTCGCGAGCTGGGCTTCCCCACCGCCAACCTAGTTCCCAACGATGCGCTCGTGTGCCCGGGGCATGGTGTGTATGCCTGCCTCGCCGATGGCCGACCGGCTGCGGTCAACGTGGGAGTGCGCCCCACCTTCGTCACAGGCAGGGGAGAGCTAGTCGAGGCATACATATTGGACTTCGAGGGCGATCTGTATGGCAAGCAGCTGCGCTTGGACTTTCTCTCACGCCTACGCGGCGAGCGGCGCTTCCAGTCGGCGGAGGCATTGATCGAGCAGATGCGTGGCGACGTAGCGCAAGCACGCGAGATCGTCGCGGCACACAGCTCGTGAACGGCGAGCCGCGAGTCATGCTCAAGAGAGCACTTCGTGCGACGGACGCGGCTCGCGTTGCCTCAGGCTGCTAGCCTGTGCGACCGCTATGACGATCACCACAGAGCGCAAGCGAGAGATCGCCGCCAAGTTTGGGTCCGGAGTAGAGGACACCGGCAGCACCGAGGTTCAGGTGGCCTTGCTAACCGAGCGCATCAACCATCTGACAGAGCACCTGCGCGAGCAGAGCAAGGATCACCACTCACGTCGTGGCCTCTTGATGCTCGTCGGTCGCCGCCGCCGCTTTCTGGACTACCTGCGGCGCAAGGACCTCGAGGGCTACCGCGCTCTCATCAAGGAGCTGGGTCTCCGTAAGTAGACCCAGGCGGTACTGAGATGAGTGCCACCGACACAGGCTCCACAGTCTTGACTCCGGGGACGAAGGTCCCCGACTTCAGGCTGGGCACCGAAAGCGGAGACAGCTTTACGCAGGCGGATCTGCAGGGCAAGACGACAGTGTTCGTCTTCTACCCGTTCGCCTTCAGTCCCGTGTGCACCGACCAGTTGCAGGTGTATGAGAAATCGCTCTCCGAGATCACTGCCCAAGGTGCTGAGATCTATGGCGTCTCCTGCGATTCGAGTTGGGCCCAGAAAGCGTTTCGCGAGAAGCTCGGCGTGAGCATCCCGCAGCTGTCTGACTTCGAGCCCAAGGGCGCTTCGTGCGCAGCCTTCGGGGTGCTTCATCTTGGTGGCTTCCCGCAGCGAGCGCTCGTGATCGTCGGTCCCGATGGGATGGTGCGCTGGAGTTATCAGGCGCCTTCGCCGGCGGACCTGCCCCCTGTGCACATGATCCTCGGGGGACTCAAGAACATTTAGCTGTTCCTGGCGGTGCATGCACCGCCAGGCGGGACCGCACATGTGCGGTCCCGGACCGGGCCGCATGCGGCCCGGTCTTCCCGAATGGGGGAGGAAGGGAACGCATGTCCGCTAAGCTCCCCACGTTCGGATACAAGGATAAAAGAAAACGGCTCCGCCGACCGACGGGCGGAGAGGGAAGGTAGTTCAATATGAGTAGCAACGCCGTTACACGGGTCTCCGTGGAGATTGCAGGTAGTGAGATCTCGTTTGAGACCGGCAGGATGGCCAAGCAGGCCTCCGGCGCAGTGGTTGTCCGCCAAGGCGACACGATGGTCCTCTCAACCGCCACAGCAGGTGGCCAGCGCGATGTGGATTTCCTGCCGCTGACAGTGGATGTGGAGGAGAGGATGTACTCCGCCGGGAAGATCCCCGGTTCGTTCTTTAAGCGTGAGGGTCGCTCGGGAGAGAAGGCGACGCTCACCGCGCGCATGATCGACCGCCCCCTGCGCCCCTTGTTCACCAAGGGCTGGAACTACGAGACGCATCTCGTAGCGATCCCGATCTCGGTGGACCACGTCAATCCTTATGACATCCTCGCGATGAACGGGGCCTCCGCGGCCTTGATGATCTCCAACGTTCCCTTCGCAGGACCCGTGGGTGCGGTAAGGATCGGCAAGATTGACGGCAACTTCGTCGTCAACCCCAACGAGGAGGACTTGCTCGAGAACTCCGACCTCGACCTTGTCGTCGCGGGCTCCGAGGACGCGATCCTGATGGTCGAGGCCGGCGCGAACGAGATCTCAGAGGCCGAGATCCTCGATGCGCTCGACATCGCACATTCGGCGATCAAGAAGATCTGTGCGCTTCAGCATGAGCTTGCCGAGAAGGTCGGCAAGGAGAAGACCCCGATCACGGCGCCCAGCGTCGATCCAGAGTTGCTCGCAAAAGTGAAGGCATCACATGGTGCTGCACTGGATGAGGCGACCCAGGTCGAGGACAAGCTCGAGCGCCAGGACGCTTGCAAGGCAGTCGAGGAGGCAATCCTCGCGGAGTACGGCCCCGCTGCGCCTGAAGGTGCCGGCGAGGAGGCGGCCAAGGAAGCTAAGGCTAGGAGGGCAGAAGCACAGCTCGCTTTCGACAAGCTCGAGAAGGCGATCATCCGTGAGCGCATCGCGATCCACAAGAAGCGCCCCGACGGTCGTGCGGAGGATGAGATCCGCGACATCACGATCGAAGTGAGCGTCACGCCACGCACGCACGGCTCGGCTCTGTTCACACGTGGACAGACCCAGGCCCTCAGCGCCGCCGCCTTGGGCACGCTCAAGGAGGAGATGCGCCTTGACACGCTCGGCCTGCAAACCAAGAAGTACTACTTCCACCACTACAACTTCCCGCCCTTCTCGGTCGGTGAGGCAGGCCGTCTCGGCCCCAAGCGCCGCGACATCGGTCACGGCGCTTTGGCTGAGCGCGCACTCGTGCCAGTGATCCCTTCGATCGAGGACTTCCCCTACACGATCCGCGTGGTCTCGGACATCTTCGAGTCAAACGGCTCCTCCTCGATGGCCTCGGTGTGCGGCTCCTCGCTGTCCTTGATGGACGCGGGCGTGCCGATCAAGCGCCCGGTCGCCGGTATCGCGATGGGCTTGATCAAGGAGGGCGACGATTACATCGTGCTCACCGACATCGCGGGCGTGGAGGATCACCTCGGAGACATGGACTTCAAGGTGGCCGGCACCGACCAAGGCATCACCGCCTTGCAGATGGACATCAAGATCTCCGGCGTAACGTTTGAGATCCTCAAGGACGCCTTGACTCAGGCGCACAAGGCACGCACGTTCATCCTGGGCAAGATGGCCGAAGTCATCGAGGGCCCGCGCGAGCAGCTCTCCGAGCATGCACCGCGTATCCAAACGATCCAGATCGACCCGTCGCAGATCGGCATGCTGATCGGCAAGGGCGGCGAAACGATCAGGGGCCTCTCAGAGGAGTTCGAATCACAGATCGACGTCAACGACGAGGGCCAGGTGCTCGTGTACTCGGCCAACGGCACGCTCGGCGATGCCCTGGTGGAGCGCATCCGCACGATGATGAAGGAGGTCGAGGTCGGCGACGAGTTCGCAGGCAAGGTCGTCAAGACCACGACCTTCGGCGCCTTCGTGGAGCTCTCCAAGGGCACCGACGGTCTGCTTCACATCTCAAACGTCTCACCCGGCCAGCGCGTGGATACGGTCGAGGACGTGCTCAACAAGGGCGATGAGATCAACGTGCGTGTGGTCGAGGTCGACCGTGAGCGCGGACGCATCGGTCTGCGCCTCGCCGACGACCCGGAGATCGCGGGCAAGAGTGTCGAGGAACTCGCCACCGTTGGCAGTGGTGGTGGTGGCGGCGGCGGTCGTCCGCCTCGTAGCGGTGGTGGTGACCGCAATGGCCGTGAGGGTCGGGCGGGTGGGACCCGATCCGGCGGTGACCGCGGCTCCGGTCGTCCCCGCCACGGCGGCCGCGACCGCGACTAAGGCCTTCGCGGCCTCAGGTTGTCTCAACATCGGATAACCACGCTGGATAACGGCGTGCGAGTGATCACCGAGCGTATGCAGAACGTGCGCTCGGTGGCACTCGGGTTCTGGATCGCCACGGGCTCGGCGATGGAGTCCCACGAGCAGGCGGGTCTCTCGCACCTGCTCGAGCACATGCTCTTCCGCGGCACCAACAGCTATCGCTCAGAGGAGATCGACCAGATCTTCGACGCGATGGGTGCCGAGATCAACGCGGGCACCGACCGCGAAAGCACCTCTCTGTTCACACGCGTGCTCGACGGTCACCTCGAGCGGGCTTTGAGCGTAATGGGGGAGATGATCTGGCAGCCGCGCTTTGAAGAGCTCGCCGCTGAGCGCGAGGTCGTGCTCGAGGAGATCGCCATGTATGAAGACGACCCCCAAGATCGGGTCTTCGACATGCTCGGCGAAGCTGTCTTCGGAGACCACCCACTCGGTCGCGCAGTGATCGGGCGCGCAGAGGTAGTGCGTTCTGTTGAGCTCGACGGCTTGCACGCTTTTCACTCCGAGCACTACCTACCGGGTGACATTGTGGTCGCAGCAGCGGGCTCTATCGATCACGACGAGCTGGTGCGAATGATCGAAGCCGGCGCACCTTCCCTACCGACCACAAGCGTGCCTACAACCGGCCTCCATGAGGGACTTGTTGCCTCCGGAGACCCAGAAGTAGCCGGCAAGCGAATGCCAGAATCCAGATCTCACACCGAAGAACCCTCCTTCGAGCGGCGTGTGCGCTTCCTACGCAAGGACACTGAGCAGTACCACGTATGCCTAGGCGGCCAGGGAATATCCCGCCACGACGAGCGCCGCTTCGCCCTGCGCGTGCTCGAAGGTGTGCTCGGCGGCACCTCCTCCTCGCGCCTCTTCCAGGAGGTACGGGAGAAGCGGGGCCTTGCCTACTCGGTGTTCTCCTTCTCCAACTTGCACGCCCGCACCGGCGAGATTGGGCTATATGTGGGGACCCGGCCGGACAATCTCGGCGAGGCGATCGCTACGATCGCGACCGAGCTCGAACGCTTCGTTGATGAGCCCATCAGCGAGCAGGAGCTAACGCGCTCGCGTGAGAACGTGAAGGGCCGGGTGGTGCTCTCGCTGGAGTCGACTGCCGCACGTATGAACCGGCTCGGGTCATCTGTGCTCAGCGAGCTGCCGATCCTCTCCGTGGACGAGATCATCGAGAAGATCGACGCTGTCGAGGCCACCGAGTTGCATGAGCTTGCGGCCGAGCTGTTTGCCCCCGGGCAACTATCCATCGCTGGAGTGGGGACCAGCGAGGAGGTCTTCCAAGAGGCACTCACACCGCTCGGGGCGGCCTCATGATTCGTGTCGGGGTCGCGGGCGCGGCCGGGCGGATGGGCCAAACCGTGTGTACCGCGGTCACCCAAGCACCGGATATGGAGCTCGTGGGGCGCGCCGATCCACTGCTCGATCTCACACTCGCCCGGATGCTCGAGCAATCCTCCCCGGAGGTGGTGGTGGACTTCACCCGCCCCGACACGGCCTTGGAGAACGCACTCGAGTGTCTGCAGGCCGGCGTGCATGTCGTGATTGGCACGACAGGCTTTGACATCGATGCCCTCACCGCGCAGGCTCACGCTATCCCCGCTACGCCCGGCGCCAACCCCGCAAACGTCCTGATAGCACCAAACTTCGCGATCGGCGCGGTCCTGATGACGCGCTTCGCCGCCGAGGCCGCCAAGCACATGGCCAAGGCCGAGATCGTTGAGCTCCATCACGACGGAAAGCTCGACGCGCCGAGCGGCACTGCCGCGCGCACCGCCCGACTTATGGCGCATGCCTCCGGAGGTGAGCCACCGCCGATCCATTCGGTACGCCTGCCGGGCATCGTCGCCAACCAGGAAGTCATCCTCGGCGACATTGGCCAGACGCTCACGATCCGTCACGACACCACCGGACGCGAGTCGTTCATGCCCGGGGTATTGCTTGCTGTTCGGGGTGTCCGCACACTCGACAGCTCCCCAATGGTGGGCCTTGAGCAACTGCTCTTCAAGGGCGAGTAGGACCAGGTTGTTGCCGAGCGGCGTGGAATACTGCACTCGATGAGCACCCTGGAGGACACCCCCCGTGACGGGAGGAAAGCAAACGGACTCGGCACGATCCTCACAGCGATCGTCACTCCTTTCGACGATCAAGGTCGCGTGGAGGAGGAGGCTTTCGTTGCCTTGATGCACCATCTCGCCGAACACGGCTCGGACGGCTTCGTGGTGTGCGGGACGACCGGTGAGGCGGCCACGCTCACCGATGAGGAACACCTCGGTCTGATCGAGCTTGCCGCACGTGAGCGCCCACCGGGCACCACGATCGTGGGGGGCACCGGCTCAAACGACACCCACCACGCGATTCACTTGACCGAGGGTGCAACGGAGGCGGGCGTCGACGCGACCTTGAGCGTGACCCCCTACTACAACAAGCCCAGTCCACGTGGGATCGTGCGTCACTATGAAGAGGTCGCCAAGGCCACCGACAAGCCGATCCTGCTCTACAACATCCCCAGCCGCACGGCCGTCAACATGGGCCCCGAATTGCTTGCCGAGCTTGCCCAGATAGAGCACGTCAGCGGCGTCAAGCAAGCAAATGAAGATGAGTTGTGCTTGATCGACGGTCTGGATCTTTATGCCGGCGACGACGCTACCTTCGCACGCACGCTTGACATGGGCGGGGCCGGCGGCATCCTCGTGGCAAGCCACATCGTGGGCGATCAGATGCGCCGCATGGTCGACGAGCCCGAGCACCGCGCCGAGATCAACGCCTCGTTGCAAGACGTGTACGAGACGCTGTTCATGACCGCTAGCCCGACGTGCACCAAGGCGGCCCTCAACATGCTCGGGCACCGAGCCGGTGGCCTGCGCTTGCCCATGATCGAGGCGAGCGAGGATGAGCTTGAGGCCGTGCGGGCGATGCTCGTGCGCCATGGCTTGCTAAACGCCGGGGGAGAGTCGACTACCGCGACAGCCAACCTGCCCCGATCCAACATTCAGGCGACCCACACGTGAGCGCTTTGCGCGTCCTGCCCCTGGGCGGGCTGGGGGAGATTGGCAAGAACATGACCGTCGTGGAGCACGACGGTCGGATCATCGTCGTGGACGTCGGGCTGCGCTTTCCCACGCCAGAGATGGTGGGCATCGACCTCGTCCTGCCCGACTTCACCTACCTGCGCGAACGCGCTCGCGACATCGAGGCGATCGTCGTGACCCATGGCCACGAGGACCATCTTGGTGCTTTGCCCTGGGTCATTCGCGAGCTTGGCCAGGAGAATGCTCCACCGGTGTACGGCGGCCCGCTCACGATCGCCATGGCGCGCTCCAAGCTCGAAGAGCACAAGCTGCGCGATGTGGAGCTCAATGACGTTGCACCGGGGGAGATGCTTGACCTGGGTCCGTTCTCGCTTGAGATGATCCACATGACCCACTCGATCCCCGACTCCTCTGCTGTCGCGCTTGGCACCGAGCTCGGCACGGTCTTGATCACCGGTGACTACAAGTTCGACCAAACACCGGTCGACGGACCGCCCGCGGACGTCTCACGGCTCGCGGAGCTTGGTCGCGAAGGCGTACTGCTGCTTTGTGGAGACTCCACCAACGTCGACCGCCCGGGCTTCTCGCCCTCCGAGTCGCTCGTAGGACCCCACTTGGAGGAGGCTTTCGCGCGCTGCGAGGGGCGCATCGTGGTAACAAGCTTCGCCTCGAACATCCACCGTGTGCAACAAGTAATCGACGCGGCCGCGGCCCTGGGACGCAAGGTGTCCTTGGTGGGGCGCTCGATGCGCAAGAACGTGGGCATCGGACGCACGCTCGGTCACGTTGATGTGCCCGAGGGAATTCTCGTGGGAACGCGCGAGGTCGAAGACTTCTCCGACGAGCGCATCGTGATCATCTCGACCGGCTCCCAAGGCGAGCCACTCTCGGCGCTCAGACGCATGGCTTACCGCGACCACCCCCAGGTGAAGCTCCGCCATGGCGACACGGTTGTGTTCTCGGCGACTCCCGTGCCGGGCAATGAGCGAGCGGTGAACGAGACGATTGACCGGCTCTACCACATCGGTTGCGATGTAGTGACAGCTCAGGACGCTCCCGTGCACGCATCCGGGCACGGTTATGCCGAGGAGATCAAGCTGATGCTCAACCTCGTCAAACCGCGTTACGTGATGCCCTTCCACGGAGACTTCAAGCGCCTGCGCCTACATACCCAATTGGCAGAAGCCGTGGGCATCGCCCCCGACGACATCTTCCAAGGCGAGAACGGGCTTCCACTTGACATAACAGACAGCTCTGCACGCTTCAAAGAGCACGAGCAGTCCGGCATGGTGTTCGTCGACGGTGTGGAGATCGGTGACATGGCCGATGTCGCTCTACGCGACCGCCGCATGCTCTCCGCCGATGGCATCTTCATCGTGGTGGTCACAATTGCCGAGCAGGACGGACGCTCAGTGGCCGACCCCGAGGTGATCTTCAGAGGCGTGCCCTTCATGGACGAGGCAGGCAAGCTGATCGAGGAGATTCGCGAGACAGTCGACACGACTTTGTCGCGCGCCGCCAAGGAGCAGATTCATGAGGTCGACCTGCTCCAGCAGATGCTCCACGACGACTTGGCGAAACTAGTTTATGACCGCCTGCGCCGCCGTCCCATGGTCTTGCCTGTCGTCGTCGAGGTCTAGCGCCGGCAGGCTCACCACGAAGCGGGCGCCCGGGGGCTCGGCGCCCGGATGGGTCTGCTCGAGCCTGACGCTGCCGCCGTGGGACTCGGCGACCGCGCGCACGATCGCCAGGCCGAGGCCGAAGGAGCCGCCGCGGTCTCCGGCTCCGCGCACGAAGCGCTCGAACAGAGTGGAGGACAGTCGCTCGGGTACGCCCGGGCCATCGTCCTCGACGATCAGGCATGCATCGCCGCCGGCGATGTTCGTGCTCACCCGTATCTCGGTGCCGGGGGGCGTGTGGCGCAAGGCATTCTCGATCAGATTGAGCACGAGACGGTGAAGCTCGTCACGAGAAGCCTCTACGAGAACCGGACCCGCCCGCCCGATATCGAGCGAGATGTCGTGCTTGGCGCTGACCGGCCCCAACTCTGCGGCCGCCTCGACCACGATCTGGCCGAGGTCGCAAGGCTCGCGCCGAACCACGCGTCCCACGTCTGTGCGAGCCAACAACAGAAGATCGGCTACCAGACGGCGCATGCGCTGAGAGGAGCGCAACGCCGAGCGTGCCGCGTCGGCCTCCTCGCCGTCGAGTGACTCGGCCAACAGCTCGAGATTGGCGAGCACGCTCGTCAGCGGGGTACGCAACTCATGCGAAGCGTCGGCGACGAACTGGCGCTGACGTGCGAGCGTGGCCTCGGTCTCAGCATGGGCAGCGTCGAGCTCGCGCAACATCCCGCCAAGCGTGCGCGCGAGCTTTGCTACCTCGTCGTTGGCCAATGGCTCGGGCACGCTGCGACTTGGATCGCGTGTGCGCGCGATCTCCTCGGCAGTAGTGGTCAGCTCTGCGATCGGTGCCATTGCGCGGCGCGCGATCGTAATGCCCGCGAGCAGCGCAAGCGCCGTGCCCGCGAGCACTCCAAGCAACAGCAGCAACTCGACGCGCGCGATCGTGGCATCGAGATCCGACAGGCGCCGTCCGTACTGGACGATGACGCTGCCGCCAACCGGACCTCCGAGCGCCACTGGCCTCGTGTGCACGCGATAGCCACCGACGTTCGCTTCGGTTGAAAGCCCCAGATTGGGCGCTCCGTTCGTTCTGCCGAGCACGTTGCCTGCGTCGCTGAGAATCCGCACGACCGCGTCCTCCGAGCCCGCGAACTTGTTGAGATTCGGCGGGTTAACGATCTTCAGCTTGAAACCTTCGATGTAGCTGCCGGTTACTTCCACCTGCAATAGACCGGCCAAGTTGTCCCCCGCGACGGCTACTTCGCGGTCAAAATTGGTGCGAATGCGATGGACTGTGAGCGATCCAACTACAAGCGCAAAGGCACACAGAATCGTGAAAGTCAGCAGCGCCGAAACACCGGCCAAGCGCGTGCGTATCGGCAGGCGGTCAAACGCAGCTGAGACCCGTGCGACCATTCGTCCAAGCGGTGTGTCAGGCCCTGAGAACGTATCCGGCTCCGCGAATGGTGTGTAGCAAGCGCGGCTCGCCCTCGGCCTCCAGCTTGCGGCGCAAGTTGGAGACAAACACCTCGATCGTGTTGGTGGTCGAGAAGGGGTCATAGCCCCAAACCTCGTCAAGCAGACGCTGACGTGAGATGACAATGCGCTCGTTGCGCATCAGGTACTCGAGCAGCTCGAACTCGCGTTGGGTGAGCTCGATGGGTCGCTCACCACGGCTGATCTCGTGGGTATCCACGTTCAAGGAGAGGTCGCCCACGCGCAGTGGAGCCGAGCCACGCGGGGGACGGCGGCGCAGGAGCGCGCGCATGCGTGCAAGCAGCTCTTGACGCTCGAAGGGCTTGACCAAATAGTCATCCGCACCAGCGTCCAGTCCCTCCACGCGCGACTCAAGTGCGTCCCGTGCGGTCAGGATCAGTATCGGTACATCGTCGTCGTCGCGAAAGCGCTTGGCGACCTCGATCCCATCGAGCTCGGGCAAGCCAAGGTCGAGGATCACCAGGTCGGGGGCAAACGTGCGCCCATGCTCCAACGCCGCATTGCCATCGGCGGCGGCGCGCACCTCATAGCCCTCCATGCGCAAGGAACGCTGGAGCGCTTGCGCGATGTCCTCGTCGTCCTCGACCACGAGCACGCGAGGAGCACGGTTGAATTCGCTCATATCACCCATTGTCTATCGCTGTGCACTAAAGCGATAGTAAGGGTCCGCGCACAGAAAAGCCTGCTTCTCACGTACCCATAAGCAGGGGCGGGGCCGCGGACGTCGAAGCCTGGCTTGATGCCAGCCGCCCGCAAGAGCCCAAAGCGACAGCCCGCCCGCAAGCAGACTGCTCGCCGCGGCTCCCGCTCAACGGCTCGTTCGCGCTCCCGGCGCGGGCGGGGACGCGGCTCAGCTGGGCTCCTCGACGGCCTGTCCTTGCAGTGGCCGGTGTTGAGCCAGAGCCAGCGCGACGTGCTCGGCCTTGGCCTTGTGGCGATCGGCGTGTTCATGGCTTTCATCCTGTACGGCCATTGGGACGGCGGTCGTGTGGGCCACGGCTTGGCAGTGGCGCTTGGCTGGTGCGTGGGTGAAGCGCGAGTACTGGCTCCAGTCGCACTTGTGGTGGGCGGCGGCGCTCTACTACTCGATCAGCTAATTCCCACTCGCAGGCCTTTGCGCACAGGGGGCCTGTGTGTCTTTGCCGCCGTAACCCTCGCGCTCGCGGCAGGCACCTTCGGGCTCAGTAGCGGTACACCAACTGACGGCTCCCCCTCGGCGCAGTGGCATTTGGCTTTCCTGCAAGCCCACGGCGGCATCATGGGCCAAGGCCTCTATTGGACGGCGCACCGGCTCGTACAGAGTGTGGGCGTGGACATTCTGATCCTCTTCCTGCTTGTGGTGGGTGTCATTCTCTTGACGGGAGCCTCGCTCGCCGCCGTATTGCGCGCGACCGGCAATGGGCTTGTGGACACCAGTCGCGTGCTCCGCGCTCGAGCGAGCGCGCTCGAGCAAGCCTCCAGAGGTATTCAGGAGGAACGCTCCCAGCGCTCACAGGCAAAGGCAAGCGATACCCCAGAGGGTGTACAGCCACCCGAGCCCGCACCCGACGAGCTGATCGTGCGCGCCACCCACGTGGAGGCCCCGTCGGTCGACGGTGCGCCTCCCACGCTCGATCCGTGGGCCGCCGACGAGCAAGAGGAGGCGGTCGAGGCCGAAGCCGAAGCTGATGAGGAGCCGGATGGGGAGGAGGGCGCATTCGCCGCCGTGGACCTGCGCGCACAGGATGAGCCCGACACCGCCAGCGCAGACGAGACGACGGCGGAGCCGATCGACGAGTCGATGTTGACCCCACAGGGCCGTTTGCGCGACATAGTCACAGACGACCCCGACTTCGTATGGGAGCTGCCCGGAGCGGAGCGCATCCTGACGCGCTCGACCGCCGAGCAAGCCCGCCCAGACACCGCTGGTCAAGAGCGCACCGCCACGAGCCTGATCGAGGCCTTGGGGCACTTCGGCGTTCAAGCCAAGGTGATCGGGACCGTGGCCGGACCACACATCACCCGCTATGAGCTACGCCTCGCGCCCGGCACGAAGGTTGGCAAGGTGGCGCAGCTGAAGGACGACTTGGCCTATGCCTTGGCGGCAACCGACATCCGCATCCTCGCGCCGATCCCCGGCAAGCAGGCGGTTGGGGTGGAGGTGCCCAACGCGAAGCGGCGTATGGTCAGGCTCGGCGACGTGTTCCAGGAGCCGCCGAAGGACTGGTCGCCGCTGACAGTGTGGCTTGGCAAGGACGTGGCCGGCAAGGCGATCGGCGCGGATCTCGCGAAGATGCCCCACCTGCTCGTGGCCGGCACGACCGGTGCGGGAAAGTCGGGCGCGATCAACGCGATGCTGTGTAGCGTGCTCTTGCGGGCCACGCCTCACGAGCTGCGCCTCGTCCTGGTGGACCCAAAGCAGGTAGAGCTCAACCACTACGAGTCGATCCCACACCTGCTCACGCCGGTGATCACGAGCCCGCGCATGGCCGCCAACGCCTTGCAGAACCTTGTCAGGGAGATGGAGCAGCGCTACGGGATCATGTCCTTGGCGCGCACACGCAGCCTGGTGGAGCTCAACAAGGCGCGCGAGCTTCGAAACGAAGCGCCCCTGCCTTACATCCTGTGCGTGATCGACGAGCTCGCGGACTTGATGATGGTCGCGCCGGCCGACGTGGAGGATTCGATCATTCGCCTCGCCCAGAAGGCGCGCGCGGTGGGCATCCATCTCGTGCTCGCCACACAGAGCCCGCGAGTTGACGTGATCACGGGCATGATCAAGGCCAACGTGCCCTCGCGGATCGCCTTCTCTGTCTCCTCACAGACAGATTCGCGCGTAATCCTCGACCAGAACGGCGCCGAGTCCCTGCTCGGCCAGGGCGACATGCTGTTCAGCCCGGTCGGCTCCTCGCGCCTGCAGCGCATCCAGGGCGCCTACATCGACGAGGCTCAGATCGCGAAGCTCACGGACATGTGGCGCAAGCAGGGTGAGCCCGAGCTGCGCGAGGAGCTCCTGCAGGAGGTCGAGCCGACAGAGCCCGAGAAGAGCGGCGACGACGAGTTCGATCCCGACGAGGATCCACTCTTGAAGGACGCGATCATGCTGGTCGCCGAAATGCAGACCGCCTCCACCTCGATGCTGCAACGGCGTCTGCGCCTCGGCTACACGCGCGCGGGTCGCTTGATCGACATGCTCGAGCGGCGTGGTGTCATAAGCGGGTACGAGGGATCTAAGCCGCGTCAGGTTTTGATTGGAGAGGGGGATGTACCTAGGGTGCTCGCAATGCTCGCTGGGCCTGACAGCACGGCAACCCCGCCCGAGTCTGCGCAAATGCTGAGCTGAGCTAGAACGCAATCCCGTTTGCGCATAACACCTTTGTGCACGACAGTCACTAGCCTGTTGCGCTGATATGACAGAAATCGGAGCGACACTGCGGGAAGCGCGCATGCGTGCCCGCATCGACGTGTCCGAGATCGAGGCACAGACGAAGATCCGCGCCAAGTATTTGCGCGCCTTGGAGAACGAGGAGTGGGACTTGCTGCCCGGGCCTACGTTCGTGCGCAGCTTTCTGCGCACTTATGCCCAGGCTCTGGGTTTGGATGACAAGGCCCTGGTCGAAGAATATCGCCGCCAATACGAGCAGCCGAGCGAGCTCGAGCACCAACCCGTGATGGGCGCTCCACGACACACACGCGGACGCGGCGACCGGCGAGATCGCAGACCGACAAGTGGCGGCAGATCTGGCTCCTCACGCGGCTATACGATCGCACTGGGCGTCGTAGGCGTACTGATCGTGTTGCTAGTGATAGGGCTGATCTCGCGCAAAGGCGGTAGCTCCCCGTCAACCCAGGCCAGCTCGACCAATACTCAGCAAACCCACAGCCCCCGGCACAGGACGCACGGCAGCGGACGCTCCACGCATACCGGCACAACTAGGCTGATCGCTCTATCGCTGAAGCCCTCAGCCGCGGTATACGTATGCCTGATCGACGCCAGCGGGCGCAAGCGCATCCCCGGGCTCACGATCGAACCTGCCTCATATACCTCCCGCACTTATCACTCCAGCCACTTCGAACTCCTATTGGGCAACAACGCGGTGACCATGTACGTGGGCGGCAAAGCGTTGAGCGTGCCCGCATCGAGTAAGCCGATCGGCTACTCGATCACCAGTAGCGGACGCCACACGCTCGCCGCCAACCAGCAGCCCTCCTGCAAATGAGCGACGCACCGCGCGCGGGCATCCTCGTCACCGGCACTGAGGTGCTCAGTGGGCGCGTGCGCGATCGCAATGGCCCTTGGCTTGCCGACCGGCTGCTCGAGGCGGGTGTCGATCTTGCCCACATCGCGATCGTCGGGGACAGGCCAGGAGACCTCGAAGGTGCACTGCGATTCATGGCTAGCGAAGGCTTCGATGTCGTGTTGACAAGTGGCGGTCTCGGCCCAACGGCCGATGACCTCACAGCCGAAGTCGTAGCTCGTTTCCAGGGTCGTCCGATGGTGCTCGACGAGGCGCTCGAGGCACGCATCGCCGAGATCGTTCGTCCGCTCGCCGAGCGCTATCCGAATCTAGATCGCGACGCGATGGCTGCCGGCACGCGCAAGCAGGCAATCGTCCCCGAGGGCGCCACGGTGCTCGAGCCGGTTGGCACTGCTCCCGGCCTCGTCGTAGCGCCGGCCAACGGTCGCTCGGGTCCGACAATCGTCGTGCTCCCCGGCCCGCCGCGCGAGCTGCAGCCGATGTGGAAGCAAGCTGTGCTCACCGACACTTGGCGCTCCGCGGTCACCGCCGCCCGGGTGTACCGCCAGGAGATGTTGCGCCTGTTCGGGATCCCGGAGTCTGAGATCGCCGAGACCTTGCGTCACGCGGAGCGCGAAGGAGTGGATCTCAGTCCGCTCGAGATCACGACCTGCCTGCGCAGCGGCGAGATCGAGATCGTCACACGCTACGAGTCCGACGCTCAAGACGTATATGACGCTTTTGCGCACATCGTGGCCACGCGCCATGCCGACACGCTCTATTCCACCGACGGGACGACGATCGACGCCCAAGTAGCCGCGCTACTGCGTGGACAGTCAAGCATCCAAGCCACTACGGAGGCCGTGCCGGATAGCCTGGCACGGGCAGGATCAGTTCGGACGATCGCGGTTGCCGAGTCATGCACGGGAGGGCTCTTGCTGGCACGCCTAACCGACCCACCGGGCGCTTCAGACTATGTGCTGGGCGGGGTCGTCGCTTACTCCAACGAGGCTAAGGTCGCCCAAGTTGGCGTGCCAGGAGAGGTCATCGAAGCGCACGGGGCCGTATCCGAGGAGGTCGCGCGAGCGCTTGCCGACGGAGCGCGTGCTCGCTTCGATGCCGACCTGGGAGTAGGAGTGACCGGTATCGCCGGCCCTGGCGGCGGTAGCGAGGACAAGCCTGTTGGGCTCGTATGGACCTGTGTCGTTGGCCCTGACGGAGCGCGGCTTACACGCTCGCTGCGCCTACCGGGTGGGCGCACCGACGTACGCGAACGGGCGGCACTTGTTGCGATGCACCTGATTCGCCGTCTGCTCATGGGTGAGCGCGACGGTGAGCGCGGCTTCAAGCCGGGGTCTTAAGGACTGCGTTCGCGAGAGAGTCTTAGGCCGCCTGCGTTCGCGAGAGATCTCTCGGCCGCATGCGCTGCATGACCTGAGCGGTGCGTACGCTGAGCAGATGAGCCGTAATCCCACGGCACGCCTATTCGTAGCCGTAGATCCACCTGAAGAGGTGTGCGACACACTGGCCGCATGGGCACGAAGCGCGACCCTCAGCGGGGATCGCCGCGTGCGCCCAAACGTGGGCCTGCGAGTGCTTGATCCCGAGTTGCTGCACGTGACGCTTTGCTTTCTCGGCCATCGTCCGGCTGCAGAGATGGATGTTTTGGCGCGAGCACTTGTCGCATGCGAAGGACAGGCTTGCGAGCTGTCGCTCGGTGCGCCCTTGTGGCTGCCTGAGCGCAACCCTAGAGCGCTTGCGGTGGAGCTGCACGACAATGACGGCAGGCTCGGGCGCATGCAGACACAGGTATTGGCTGCGCTGCGAGAAGTGAGCGGCTGGCAGCCGGTGGGGGAGAGCCAGGCAGCGCGGACCCTACTAGGGCGCGGCAACGCTTTCGCCCACACGTCACGGTTGCGCGTATGGGTCGCGCTGCTGGCGTCTTCGAGCGTGCGCTTCCACCTACGCCTTCGCTGTCGTTCATACCTACCGAGCTACTGCTCTATCGCTCATGGCTTTCACCGCAGGGAGCAAGCTACGAAACAATCGCCTCTCATCCAATCGTGTGAGCTTCCTCTCCGACCTGGCTACTCTTCGTGGAGCCATGAAGCGCTATCACCTCACCACTTTCGGCTGTCAGATGAACGAGCATGACTCCGAGCGCATGAAGGGGATGCTCGAGTCGCTCGGCTACAGCGAGGCGCCGCAACGCTCCGAGGCCGACCTGATCCTCTTCAACACGTGCTCGATCCGCGAGACCGCGGACAGCCGCTTCGTTGCGCACCTGGGTGAGGCCAAGCGCCTGAAGCGCGAACAGCCCGAGCGCGTCGTGGGCGTGGGGGGTTGCTGGGCGCAGTCCGTCAAGGATGAGGTGTTCGAGCGCTTTCCTTTCGTCGATGTTGCCTTCGGTCCCGGCCAGACGCACAAGCTCGCCGAGTTCCTCACCAGCGACTCGCTTACCGCCCAGGGCTACTTCGAGTTCGAGGGCTTTACTGGCCATCTCCCCGCCAAGCGCGCACGAGCATTCCAGGGCTGGCTTCAGATAAGCGTGGGCTGCAACTGCCGCTGCTCCTACTGCATCGTGCCGAGCACACGCGGACGAGAGGTCTCGCGCCCGCTCGAGGAGCTCGTGGCCGAGGTAGAGACGATGGCCGCCGACGGCGTGCGCGAGGTGACCTTGCTCGGCCAGAACGTCAACTCCTACGGGCGAGATCTACGTGTGGATGGGAAATCCGAGACGTTCGCCCATTTGCTCACAGAGCTCGACCGCATCGACGGGATCGAGCGCATTCGCTATACGAGCCCGCACCCGAAGGACATGCGCGAGGACGTGATCCGCGCCCACGCTGAGCTTGCGAGCGTATGCGAGCACATCCATCTGCCGTTGCAATCGGGCTCCAGTCGCATCCTCAAGGCGATGCGTCGTACCTATGACCGCGAGCGTTACCTGGATCGAGTGGCTTTGATCCGCGAGCACGTACCCGACGTGGCGCTGAGCACCGACATCATCGTCGGCTTCCCGGGCGAGAGCGAGCAGGACTTCGAGCAGACGCTGCAGGTGGCCGAGCAGGTTGGCTATGACAGCGCGTTCACGTTCATCTTCTCGCCTCGCCGGAGTACCGAGGCAGCCGAGATGACCGAGGGGATTGTGCCTCATCCGGTCAAGGTGGAGCGCATGGAAAGGCTCTTGGAGGTGGTCCAGCGACGTGCTCTGGAGCGCGCTCAACGCTTTGTGGGCCGCACGGTGGAGGTGCTCGTGGAAGGCCCCTCACGCACCGACCCCGAGCGCCAGCGTGGGCGTACGCGCCACAACAAGGTCGTCAACTTCGCGGGTCTCGCCGCTCCCGGCGAGCTGACGCAAGTCGAGATCGTTGCGGCCACCAGCCAAACGCTCTCCGGCGAGGAGAGCCTGGTCGCACGTGCAGGGGGATGACTTACAGCGTCAGAGCGGCTGATCGGTGGTAGCGGCATCGGAGCCATCAGCGTCCGTGTAGATGCTCACGAAAGGGGGTGCCCTACGCGCGCGCGTAGGGCGGTCCATGTGCCGTGCACCATCTGCTCACACGTGGCGGGGTACCTAGACCGGCATCCAACGTGGTCGAGCGAGCGCCCCGGCGAAGACACGAACGCGTGTTCGTATCGTTCCGTCCGGTGCCCCGTCTAACTTTGATGCTCCAACTTCGACAGGAGGAGCAAGACGATGCCCGTGACCGATGAGGAGAAGGCCGCAAAGGCGCGCGACGCAGCCCTGCAGGGCGCGCTCGGCCAGATCGAGCGCGAGTTCGGCAAGGGCTCGGTCATGCGCATGGGCGATGAGGGCGCACAGGTGCGCGTCGACGCAATCCCCACGGGTGCGCTGTCGCTCGATCTCGCGCTCGGCATCGGCGGCGTGCCCAAGGGCCGCATCGTTGAGGTGTTCGGCCCGGAGTCCTCCGGCAAGACAACGCTCATTTACCACGTGCTCGCCGAAGCCCAGCGACTGGGAGGAGTGTGTGCGTTCATCGATGCCGAGCACGCGATGGACCCGCTGTATGCCAAGGAGATCGGCGTGGACATCGACGAGCTGCTCGTCTCCCAGCCCGACTACGGCGAGCAAGCCTTGGAGATCGCCGACATGCTGGTGCGTTCAGGCGCGGTTGACGTCGTGGCGATCGACTCCGTCGCCGCGCTGACCCCGCGCGTGGAGCTCGAGGGGCAGATGGGCGACCAGACCGTGGGCGCGCAAGCGCGCATGATGTCCCAGGCGATGCGCAAGATCGCGGGCAACCTGAACAGGACCGGCACGCTCTGCATTCTGACCAACCAGATCCGTGAAAAGGTGGGGGTCATGTTCGGCTCGCCAGAGACCCAGCCTGGCGGACGGGCGTTGAAGTTCTACGCCTCCCAGCGCCTTGACATCAGGCGGATTGAGACGCTCAAGGACGGCACTGAGGCAGTCGGCAACAGAGTGAGAGTGAAGGTCGTCAAGAACAAGCTTGCCGCTCCCTTCCGCCAGGCCGAGTTCGATATCGAGTTCGGTAAGGGAATCTCCACCTCTGGCTGCCTGGTGGATCTCGGAATCGAGCACGGCATCGTCACGAAGTCAGGCTCGTTCTTCTCTTATGGCAACGAGCGGCTCGGCCAAGGCCGAGGCAACGCAAAGGCCTACCTCGATCAGAATCCAGCGATCGCCAGCGAGATCGAGCGCAAGGTATACGCGGCACTCGGGATCGGCGCAGACAAGGTGAGACCGATCCAAGGCACCGAGACGCCACTGTCGGTAGCGCCCGAGCCAACCACCGAGACAGAGGCAGACACCCGCGCCGCCTAAAACGGAACGCCTCCCGGACGATCGATTATCGTCGCCCGGGAGGCTCTATCCGCATAGCCCACAACAGGGCTCTCGCTGCCTCTGGCTACTGCGTCGTGGCGCCTGCCGGAGGGCCGCCTTCATAGGCTGAGCCCGAGTTCGAGCCGGATTCTGAGCTCGAACCGGACTTGCCCATGTTCGGACAGGGGTGACCGGTGGAGCCCTGCGGCGGGGACTGGGTCTTCGGCGTCGTGGTCGACGGTGTCGTCGTTGACGGCGTCGTTGCCGCATTGGTGGTGGACTGGCTCGTACTCGTCGTGGAGCTTGGTGCCGCGGCGGCGCCGGCGATGCCGGCCACAGCTCCGCCAGTGGCCAGAGCACCAACGACGAGACCTACTCGGATCATGCTTGTGCGTTTCATAGGCGAACCTCCAATGGTGGGAGCGGGTTACGCCAACCATCCTGAGCCCCATCCCTAAGGCGAGCAGAACGTAGGCCTAAGACAAAGCGAAGGACTCTGTAGGAGGCTTTCTTATGCTCCCCGTACTAGGGAATCTTGAAACTCGCGCTAGCGCTTGGCGCGGTGGCCGTCGGCCAAGTCATATGCGATCTTGTCGCTGCCTGACTTGCGCGTGACCGCGGCTGAGAGCTCTGGTGCTAGACCAGCGAAGGCAGAGCCCATGCGCAACGAGAACGGTGCGACGTCAATCTCACCACGGTTGCGCTCGATTGCCTCCACGACTGCCTTCGCGACATCTTGGGGACTACGCGTGCCAACGCCCCTTGGGAGCTCGACTTCGGCGTCGGCGAACATGCCCGCTTCACGAATGAAGCCGGGGAAAACTGCTGAGACACCCACTCCGGTGCCATGCAACTCGGCACGCATGGCCCCAGCAAAGCCACGCAGGCCAAACTTGGTGGCGTTGTAGATCGAGCTTCCAGCCGTGGCGGCCTTGCCAGACAAAGAAGACATGAATACGAGCTGACCCCGACCCCGCGCCACCATCTCTGGCGCAAGCGCGTGCGCCATCGCAATCGGCGCGCGAAGGTTTACCTCAAGCGCACTATCGATCTGATCCATCGTGAGCGAGTCAAGCTTGCCGCTGCCCGGCAAGGCTGCGTTTGCCACAAGGATGTCGAGCTCACCCGCCTCTGAAAGGAGACGGTCAACCTCCGCGGGCTCGCTCAAATCGACCGCGAGAGCGCGTGCACCAAGCTCGGAGGCCAGCGGCTCCAGCACATCGACACGCCGCCCGCTGAGAATCAGTTGCGCGCCCTTTGCCGAGAGGGCACGCGCGATTGCATGGCCAAGGCCACCTGTCGCGCCGGTGAGAAGCACCGTGGAGCCGGAGATCTGCATGAGGTGCAAGCCTACGCGAATGTCCACCAGAGCGCATGTGATCGCCCTATTCGGCCCCACCGGCATCGGCAAGACCGCCGTAGCGGTAGCGCTCGCACGACGCTTGCGCGCCCGTGGCGAGCAGCCCGTGGCGGTCTCAGCAGATGCTTTGCAGGTCTACCAAGGGATCGAGACGCTCACAAGCGTAGCCACAGCTTCCGAGCAGGCCAATTTGGAGCATCGGCTTGTGTCGTTCCTGCCGATCGACGCGAGCTTCAGCGTCGGCCAGTACGCCGAGCTCGCGCATGCCGAGATCGACAACGCCCTCACCGAAAACCGTCGGCCGATCGTGGTCGGCGGAACCGGCCTATACCTACGCGCCGCACTCACCCAACTTCACCTACGCCCCCCACCAGCGGAGGGTTTGCGCGAGCGCTGGACAACGGAGCTCGAACGCTATGGCGCCCCGGCGCTACACGCACAGCTTGCCAAGCGAGCTCCTTGGGCGGCCGCTGAAATCGACCCAAACGACAGCCATCGCCTCGTGCGCTCCTTGGAGCTCTTTGAGGCAGGTGAGCTTGAGCCGCCCAGCGGACCCTCACAACTGTGGACAGAGGACATGCGCCTACCCACCCTGCTGGTCGGCTTGACGATGGAGCGCGAAGCGCTCTACGCACGCATCGACGCACGCGTAGAGGCCATGCTCGCAGCAGGCGTGCGCGAGCAGGTCACACTCGCGCACGCCAAAGGTGCAAGCGAAACAGCACGCAAGGCACTTGGCTTCGAGCAGCTACTCGCAGGTGACACGGAGTCGATGAAGCGCCATACACGCAACTACGCTCGCCGCCAGCTCACCTGGATGCGCAAGCTAGGAGGGGTCCACGTGATCGAGCTGACAAGCGACTCGCCCGATCAAGTAGCTGAAGAGATAGACCTCATGCTCAGCCAGCTAGAGTCGCCCTCCGCATGAGATTTGAGAAGTGGCAAGCACTCGGCAACGACTATCTGATCCTCGAGCGCTCAGAGCTCCCGTTCAAGCTGACGCCAGTGCGCATCCGCAAGCTCTGCGCTGGCCACTTCGGAGTGTTCGCCGACGGGATACTCCTGCTAGCGCCCTCTGAGGATCCACGCTTCGTGGCAAATCTGCGCATCTACAATCCCGACGGTTCCGAGGCAGAGCTATCGGGCAACGGCGCGCGCGAGGCG
Source organism: uncultured Solirubrobacterales bacterium (assembly GCA_963746645.1). GTDB lineage: Bacteria > Actinomycetota > Thermoleophilia > Solirubrobacterales > Solirubrobacteraceae > Palsa-744. Next base: position 306,699 of record CAVVBQ010000005.1, on the reverse strand, counting down.
ATCCTCTACCTACGTCGGCGTGGCTGGACCAACGAGGACGTCTTCTCGATCCAAACCGCCGCCGGGGAGATACGTCCCAGGATCACAGGCCCCGATACGTGTCGTGTAGACATGGGCCACGCTTCTCTCACTTCCAAGGATTTCCCGGATGGTCCCTCAAGCGGCCACGGAGAGCTCATCGCCGAAGGACGCGCATGGAGCTTCCAACACGTGTCGATCGGCAATCCCCAGTGTGCGATCCATGTCCCCGATATGGCCACCTTGAACGCACTCGACCTGCCCGCGATCGGAGGAGCTATCGAAGCGCACGAGCTGTTCCCCAATCGAACCAACGTCTCCTGGTTCACACAGCTCGAGCCCGGCACGATCCGTGCACGGATCTTCGAGCGAGGTGTGGGGGAGACCCTCTCCTCAGGCACCGGAGCCACAGGAGCTGCCGTGGCACACCAATTGCAAAGTCACACCTCCGACTCAATCACGGTTGTGCTCGATGGGGGTGAGCTGGACGTCGAGGTGGGTAAGGATCTGCATGTAAACCTCACAGGCTGGGCACGACCCGTATTCACAGGAAGCCTGAGCAACGAGTTCATACAAGAGTTGACTGACACAAATCAAGGAGCCGCATGAGACCGAGTTCGCGCCTGGACCGTATCCCTCCGTACCTGTTCGCCGAACTAGAGTGCAAGATCGCTGCGAAGAAGGCAGCCGGGGTGGACGTCATCAGCCTAGGTATCGGTGACCCCGACCGGCCCACACCACCTTTGATTGTGGAGGCGATGCAGGAGGCGGTCACCGAGCCTGAGACCCATCGCTATCCCTCCAACCGCGGACGCCCTGATTTCCGCCAGGCGCTCAGCGACTTCTATGCGCGTCGCTTCGACGTCACACTCGACCCGGACAGCGAGATCATTCCCGCGATCGGCGCCAAGGAGGCGATCTTCAACCTCAATCTCGCTTTCCTCGATCCGGGCGATGTGGCGCTCGCCTCCGACCCTGGCTACCCCGTCTACACCGGCGGGCCTTTGCTTGCCGGTGGCGAGCCCGTCGTGATGCCGCTCGTACCGGCACTCGGCTTCGTGCCCGATCTCGACGCGATCGACGAACAGACCGCTAGCCGGACCAAGCTGATGTTCCTCAACTACCCCAACAACCCCACTGGCGCGATCGTGCCGCCAGGCTTCTTCGAGCTAGTCATTGATTTCGCCAAGACCTATGACATCCTCGTGGTCCACGACAACGCCTACAGCGAGACCACCTACGACGGCTATCGCGCACCGTCCTTCCTACAAACACCCGGCGCCAAGGATGTCGGCATCGAGGTCTTCTCGCTCTCCAAGGGCTACAACATGACCGGTTGGCGCTGTGCTGCGATCCTCGGCAACGCCGAGGTCATCGAGCACTATTGGCGCTTGAAGACCAACATCGACTCAGGCCTGTTCGAGGCGATCCAGCTGGCGGGGATTGCGGCGCTCTCACCCGACACCGACGTCGAGGTGGCCTCGATGAACGAGCTCTACCGAATTCGCCGCGACCTCGTATGCGACGCGCTTGCGAAGTCCGGCGTACACGTGCACCCACCCAAGGGCACCATCTACGTGTGGGCTCCGATCCCCGACGCATTCGACAGCTCGGTTGCCTATTGTGAGCACGTCTTGGAGCAGGCAGCCGTGGTGGTTTCGCCGGGCAGCGCCTACGGGCCGAGCGGGGAGGGGTGGTTCAGGATCGCCCTGACCACTCCTGACGAGCTCTTGACCGAGGCAGTCGAGCGTTTGGCCTCGCTCGGAGGTTGACCTACACTCGAAGTGGATGAACCAACCCCCACAGCGCGCTCGCCAGCGTGCGTTCTGCATCGCTGCACTCCCCGACGACGAGAACCTCGACGAGCTGCGTGAGCTTCTGCTCACTGCCGGCGTGTCTGTGGTTGGGGAAATGATCCAACGCCGAGACCTGCCACACCCCAACTCCTATCTCGGCCCTGGCAAGGTGGCCGAAGCCAAGCGAGCCGCGCTTGAGTGCGACGCGAACGTGATCGTCTGCGACGACGAGTTGAGCGCGCGCCAGGAGCGCAACCTGGAGGAGGCCCTAGGGATGCCCGTGGTCGACCGCACCACGGTGATCCTCGACATTTTCGCCACCCATGCCTCGAGTGCTGAGGGCAAGCTGCAAGTGGAGCTTGCCCAGCTGGAGTACAACCTGGCGCGCATGCGCGGCCTGTGGACCCACCTGGAGCGCCTCGGTGGTGGGATCGGCACACGTGGACCGGGGGAGACCCAGATCGAGACCGACCGTCGCCTGGCACGCAACCGGATCGCGGCCCTGCGCCGTCGCCTCGAGCACGTCAAGGGCACGCGCTCGGTGATGCGCGCCGAGCGCGAGCGGGCTGCCTTGCCGAGCATCGCGCTCGTCGGCTACACCAACGCCGGCAAGAGCACCTTGCTGAATGCTCTCACCGGAGCCGAGGTTGGCGTACGTGATCGACTCTTCCACACGCTCGACCCGAGCACGCGAATGCTGCGTATCTCCGGACGCCCTCATCTCTTGACCGACACGGTGGGATTCATCCGCAAGCTTCCCCACCAAGTCGTCGACGCCTTCGGGGCAACCCTGGAGGAGACCCGCTTGGCGGACCTACTCCTGCATGTCGTCGATGCCTCCGTGGGCGAGCACGACCAAGACGCGATGCGCAAGGCCGTAGAGGGGGTGCTCGAGGAGATCGGCGCCGGCGAGCGCCCTCGCGTGCTCGTTCTCAACAAGGCGGATCTACTCGAGCAGGATGCTCGCGAGGAACTACGCTTGACCCACCCCGAGGCGGTGCTCGTGAGCGGCACCACCGAAGATGGCCTGCCCGAGCTCGAAGAAAGGATCGAACGCGAGCTGCGCCACACCCTGCGCCCCATGGAGCTGCTCGTGCCCTATTCCCAAGGAGGCTCATTGGCCGAGCTGCACGACACCGTGGGCGACCTGCACCGCCAAGATACGCCCGAGGGCGTGCTCGTAAAGGCTTTGGTGCCCGCCCGCCTCGCAGAGCGTTATGCGAAGTTCGCGGTTTCGCCCAGCTTCTCGGGAGCGACTGGCTAGGAATAGCGGCTAGCGGTCCTGGTCGTCCAGATTCGCCCGGTTAACCGTTAGAAAGCGCTAGCGGTCGTCGCCGCTTCCGGAGAGCACACCACGCGCCTGGCGCGAGAAGAGCTTCTCCAGGTTCTGCTTAGCGATCTCATCCATGCTGAGGTCCAGCTCGCTCGCCAGCTGTGCCACATACCAGAGCACGTCGCCGAGCTCCTTGGACATCGCCGCGCGACGCTCCTCACTGACCTTGCCGCCATCGTCGCGGATTGCCTTCTTGGCGTGCTCGGCCACCTCGCCCGCCTCCCCGGCAAGTCCCAAAGCCGGGTAGGCCAACCATGCCTCGCGTGGATACTCGGCGGTGCGACGCGATTCGCGTTGATACTCGGACAGGTCCATGAACGTGATCCTACGCCGCCGCCGCAAGCCCGGCAGCGCGACGAGCGCTGCGATGAGCCTCCCGCTCAAGCTCATCATCGAGCGGCATCAGCTCACCCAGACTCATACCGAGTGCTTTTGCGATCAGCCAGTCGGCGAACCATGTGTTCTTTGGCAGCAACGGCCCATGCAAGTAGGTGCCAATCGTGTTGCCCATCTTGGCTCCCTCAAGGCCGCTATGACCATCATTGCCGTGACCTTTGAGCACACGTCCAAGCGGTCTTGCGGACGGGCCGAGATAAGTGCGTCCGCCGTGATTCTCAAAGCCAGCGAGCACGCGCGGCTCGGAGGACTCGTCTAGATCGCCCGTGCTCGAAAGAGTGACATCGATCGCCACATTCCCGATCAGCCGTTCTCCTGGCTCGCGCACCGTGCGCACGTCGAGCAGGCCGACCCCTTGGAGCTCTCGCTCAGCGAGCGTGTAGGACTCGCCCAACAACTGATAACCGCCGCACACACCCAACACGATCGCCCCGCGCGTGGCGGCCTGGTGAAGCGCCGCGCGCTTACCGCTGAGAAGGTCCTTGGCGCAGAGCAGCTGGTCGCGATCCTGACCACCGCCTATGTAGTAAATGTGGTGAGCATCGCCATCGAGTGGCTCGGCCAATCCGCTCCCACTCAATTGAAAGTCGATCCCACGCCATTCGCAGCGGCGCTGCAACACAAACAGGTTGCCCCGGTCGGCATATATGTTCATCAGGTCTGGATACAGCGCACATACCTTCAATGCGTGCCCCTCTGCTTGACTCACTGCCATGAGCTGCTCGCCTCCCCGCGGCGGACGAGCAGCTCACGCAGGGCAAGCATCGCCGTGTAGGTGGGGAGGACGTAGAGAGGCGCACCCTCACCGGCGTCCGTGCCTGCCTCAGGGTGGTCTGCCCTCGCGCTAGTCAGTGCATCCTGCAAGTCCTTGTTGACCCTGATCCGCGACGGCTCGATCCCCGCATACTTCAGGCGTAGTGCGAGCTCAGGTGCCCTCGTGCCGGAGCAGGTCGCCACGCGCACGCGTCCGGCAAGCAGCTCGAAATCGGCGTCCCAGATCCACGATACGTCGTGACCGTCAGCGGTCTTATCGTTGAGCACCCCCAACAGGTCGTGGCTGCCAGGCTCAAGTGCAAGCGTCCGCAAGACCTCGTTAGCGCCGGCGGGATTCTTGACCAACAGGATCCTCGTCTCGCGACCTTCCACCGTCACAGTCTCGGCACGCCCGAACGCGGCCTCAGTGCTCTCAAGGCCTTTCACGATGTCGGCAAGTGGGACCTCCAGTGCCACACAGAGCGCCGCCGCCGCGAGCGCGTTGTACACGTTGTAGAGACCCGGTAGCGCGAGCTTCACCTCGGCCTCTCCGTAAGGGGTACTCAATTGGAAGCGGGCCGAGCGGACACCTTCAAGCGTCACCGCGCGCGCGATCACAGTAGGGGAGGGCCGGTTTTGTCCGCACGAGGGGCAGTGGTAGTGACCGAGGTGACCCAAGTACACGGCATCGAATACATACGGAGCGCCGCAACGACGGCAGTGCTTCGCATCCGCCGCATGAGCCATGCCCTCAAGCGCCAGCAGGTCATCATCGACTCCGAAGTAGAGGACCTCTGGCCGGTCGCGACCCAGATCGGCCAGCAGCGGATCGTCCGCATTGCACACCAATCGTGCGTCCCCGGCAGGACCGCCCGAGTCTACCGCCGCGCCCCAGCGCTCGGCGATCGTGTCGAGCTCGCCATAGCGGTCGAGCTGGTCCCTGAACAGATTGCCGAACACAACCACCTTCGGATGCAGCTGACCGGCAAGCCGGTCAAGCCACAACTCGTCGACCTCGAACAAGCCCAGCTCGCCTCCGATCGTGCCGTGCCGACCGGCTGCCTCCAGCAAGGTCGAAGCGATCCCTCCAGCCATGTTGGCACCAGCTTGATTGTGCACGAGCGACACGCCCGCGCCTTCAAGGATGCTCGACGCGAGCGCCGCCGTGGTGGTCTTGCCATTGGTAGCGCTCACCAGCACGCTCCCTCGCGACAGGCGTGCCCCGAGCGACCCGATCGCCGCGGGCTCCATGCGCATGAGCAGCTTGCCTGGCAGGCTCGTGCCGCCGCCACCGCGCAGCCGAGAGACCGCCCCAACCGCGCGCGCAAGCACCAACTTCGGCCCGAACAGGCCGCTCACAGCTTGGCCGCCGCCACGTCCGCGCCGTCCTGGCCCTCGAGAAATGCTTCGGCCCCGGCCCCTCCTCGCGGCACGATCACGCGCACCGCGCCAGGCACAGACCTCACCGTCACGGGCAGCTCACCAATCGGATCGCCGTCGGCGTACATAGTGAAAGGACGATCGGCTTCGATCGACACTTCGCGGGCGCGAAAGACCTTCACGCCCGGCTCATCCACGTGCGTCCCCTTGAACACTTTCGGCAGGATCTTTGTCACGAACGCGAGCTTGCCGACGCTTTCAAGGACCACCACATCTAGCAGCCCATCGTCGAGGATCGCATCTGGTGCCGCGCGCATTCCGCCGCCATAGGTCCTCGAGTTGCAAGCCCCAACGGTATAGGCCATAAGTTTGTGACGCTCGACCAGTCCATTGCCCAGAGGCGCTTCAGGGGATGTTTGCCTGCTGCTGCCGAAAGCAACAGAACCGGTGAGCTCGACCTCAAAGCGAGCGGGCCGCCACGACAGCAAAGCCCGTAGCGCACCATAGGCATACACAAGTCCGCCCAACCATGCAGGCGCCTCGTTTGCGATCCGGTTCGCTTCGCTATCAAAGCCCACGCTGGCGATCCCCACGAACGCCGGCCCGCCCACCTGCTTGCCTGCTTGCGCCCCAGAGGGTGTGCCCGTCAGGGTGCGGCCTTCAGGGTGCGCGCCAACGGGTGTCCCAATGGGTGTCCCTGCATGGGAGGCAACCTCTCCGAGATCCAACGCACGCGAGAAGCCCTCGGCAATGACCGCGCAAGCCTCGACCGCGTCCGCAGGAATCCCCAACACACGCGCCAAGTCGTTACCGCGGCCTCCTGGCAGTACCCCCAACAAAGCGTCCGGGATCTCGCGCAGCGTGTCCGCCACCGCACCCACCATTCCGTCGCCACTGAGACACACGACCGTCTCGCTGGCGAGCGCCGCCGAGCGCGCAAGCTCGCGTGCATGATCGAGATCGCGAGTGAGCTCACTGCGAACCCTAAGACCGTGACCTTCGAGTGTCGTGAGTACTTGCGGCAGCACCTTGCCCGCTTTACCGCCCCCGGCGGAGGGGTTCACGATCAGGCACACGGGCGCGGACACCTCGCAAGCGTATTGCCCCGGCGCCTCCGCGGCCCGCGAGCGCGAGATTGCGAGTATGGCAGTGGCGAAGGAGCACTTATATTGGGAATCGCGAAGGGACGCTTAAGAACTTGCGAACATCGTCCTCTGAGCCTGAGCGCACGACTATGCTGCGCGGATGCTCGCCCGCTCCGTTGCTTCCCGTCTGCTCTGTTGCGCCGGGGCAACGACCTTCGGGCTTGTACTTACGGCCTGCGGCAGCTCCACCTCGGGCGACGGCACGACGACACGCACGACCCATCAATCCAAAGAACAGACCGTAGTGTCCGCGAAGGCAAGTTCAGGATCAACTGCTGGTAAGTGCAGCTCAGTCCCGGCTCCCGTGCCTCGAGGGGCACAGAGCATTCGTAAGCCTACGCTCACGCTCAATCCCGCCAAGCGCTATGTGGTGAGCCTCGCCACCAACTGTGGCACGATCGAAATACAGCTCAACGTCCGCACAGCTCCACGCACGACCGCCTCCTTCGCATACTTGGTGAAGCGCGGCTTCTATGACGATCTCACTTTCCATCGTGTGGCGGCCGGTTTCGTGATCCAAGGAGGAGACCCCAACGGGGACGGGTCGGGCGGCCCCGGCTATACAGTCGTCGAGCCACCCCCGAGTGGCATGCGCTACACGCTCGGGACCGTCGCCATGGCCAAGACCAGCAGCGATCCCGCCGGCGCGTCCGGCAGCCAGTTCTTCATCGTCACCGCTCCCAACGCACCCTTGCCTGCGCAATACGCGCTAGTCGGAAACGTGGTGGGTAGCTTCGCCGGCGTCGAGAGGATCTCAAAGCTGCCAACCGACCCATCTCAGGATGGCGCTCCCAAGACGCCTGTCGTAATCAGCCGCGCCACGCTCTCCTCGAGCTAGCCAGCCCTCTCAAAGGCGCCCCGAGAGCGCTCCCCGAGTCAGTACAGGCGAGGCCGGTCGCTACTTTGAGCGTGCGGCCGCGCTTGCGCGCTCGCGCCGTCTGCGCCCGATCATCGCAGCGATCGTCACTCCCGCTATGGCCACAAACAGGCCGAGCAGTATCCCCGGCGCGAGGCCAAGCCCACCGAACGGAAGTGCGATCAGCTCGACGATCCCCAAGCCAAGCGCGAGCAGCAACAAGATCAACGCGATGATCAACAGAATGCCTCGAATGCGCGCCATCACCCCGGCGCTCGCCGGCGGAATCAATAGGCCCATCGCCCTCAAAGCGAACATTTGCCGTCCACTCGGCGGAGTGTGGCCGAGCCTCTCCACGGCCTCCTTCAGATCGCCAGCCCTACGCTCGGCGAGCGCTAGCGACGCGTCGGCCATGCGCCTCAGTTGCATCCGTTCCTGAGGCCTCGCGGCCGCGATCGCGCGCTGGAAGTAAGCGCGGGCCTGCTCCGCATCGAAGCGCTCGGAGGCGCGCGCGCCAAGGATTGCCAGCGCCGCCGACTTGTACTTCGTCTCCGTCTCCAATTCCTCGTCCGAGCGCTGCTCGAGCGCTTCGATCGCTTGCTGTGCGCCGCGCTGCTCGACGCGAATCTGTCGTTGCTTGGGAGCCATCCTTCGGCCATTCTATGGAGGTCCCCGCTCGGGCGGTTGTGCGGTGCCGTCCAGGCGCTATTCTCGCTTGTCTCATACCTTTCGTGCCGATGCGTCGAATCCCCTACATACAGCTCCTCGCAACGCTTCTCGTTATCTGCCTGGCAGGGCAAACTTCGGCGGCTCTCACCTCGGCCTTTGCCGCCGCCACCCCCTCCATCAACAAGGCGGAACTCAACAAGGCGGTCCAGGAAGCCCTCGCCAAGCAGTCAGGCGGGGCTGCCGGCGGTCAGGCCGTTGAAGCAGGAGGAGCAGCGGGATCAGCAGGGGCGGGGGCAGCGGCAGGGGCAGCTGGAGCAAGCGAAGGCCTCGGCACCTCCGGGTCGCTCTCCAACCTCACCGAAGGTACCGGCGGAGAAGAAGAAACCCCCACCGTCTCCACCGCTAACACCAACACCGCCTCCAGTGGGGTGTCGACCGGCGTGCTCTTGCCCATCTTCATAGTGGGCGCAATCCTGCTCGGAGGGATTGCCTTCTTCATCGTCCGCGATGCTCGCAGCGTCGCTCCCGTCGCCGACACCTTGGGCGGCGGCTCCGCCCAGGAGCGAGCCGTCCGTATGCGCAAGCGCCGCGCAAAGGCCAAGGCCGCTCGCCGTCAGCGCAAGCGCAACCGCTGAGCCGCTCTCCCGCCCGTTTCCTGGGGAGGTGCCCTGGTCGAGGTTGTGTTCTCGTGTCTCCTAACGCTGCACTCGCGCGCGCGCATACACGCGTCGCGGGCGACTGCGCACGCGCGCGGGAGCGGTTGGCGAGGGTGAACCGTGCGGGCCGCGACGAGGGCGGTGGGGGAGTGGAAGTCTCGGATGGGGCTCGCCCGGAGTGCCTGCCAGCGTCTTCGAACCACCCTCATCATCTGGACCTGAGCGACTTTCGTCCTCGATGACCATCATCGCCGAATCTGAGCGAAACGGAAGCCACAGCATCAGTGAGGCCACCACGAGCTTGATGAGCCCCACAAGCGCGAGTAGGAGCCACAACGTCATCCTCTCCGATGCTACTACCGTCGACCGTCTGCTCCAACTGGAAGCCCAGAGGGAGGGTGGGGAGGATGGAGCCTCAAGCTTGCCCTATGCGGGCGTTCCACGCATGTTCGATCTCGCGCATCAGGGCTGGATATACGACTAGGTGCCTAAACGGAGCAATCGCAGCCATATATGCCTTCCCGAGCTTTCCCCGCGGCTTGACATACACACCCATCTGGCCTTGATAAAGGTCCTCGTCCTTCTCGACCCATGCCAAGTGCATTACCGCATGAACAGTTTTATTCGAAAGCTCTGCCGCCAACTCCATATCTGTGCGGTACAGAGGGGTGAAGTCCGTCACGTGAAGATCAAAGCCCGTGGCGGTGTTGCGCAAGTCCTCAGGGAGTCGCGCGCTCAAACTGGATTCGCTGTTGTTCGGTAGGTGCGGTGCCTCATCCCACCCAAACCATCCGCCGATCCGATAACGAATGCTGAACAGTGTGCGAGCCGCCCGCGACTGCGCCTCAGTCGGATCGAGGGAGGCCATTACTTCGAGCAACCTCTCAAAGTCCCCAGCGCCACCTTGTGCGGGCAGTGCCCACACATCCTCCAGCCTAAAGTCAGGTATGACTTCTTGGATACGCCAAGCGTGAGATTCGTGCTCGCTATTGGAAAGTCTCATGTAACTCTCGACTTGTTTGACACCAACGGTTCGGTGTGAACAAGATAAACCTCCTACAGACTTGGCCGAGACGACGGTGCTGTACGGTGGTGTGGTGGCGAGTGAGATAGTAAATGGGGCCCTCCTGCACTATGAGGAGCGCGGGAGCGGGCCGCCGCTCTTGCTTGTGCACGGGACCGGCACCTATGCTGACATCTGGTCCCCGGTACTCGACGGGCTCGCGCGCTCTTACCGCGTGATCGCCTATGACAGACGCGGCTTCGCACGCTCCTCGCCCGCACCCGACGGAGGGCTCGCACAACACGCCCGCGACGCCGCCGCGCTGCTGAACGCCCTTGATGCTTCGCCAGCGACCGTGGTTGGCTGGAGCGGCGGCGGCGTGATCGCGCTTGACCTGGCAGCCTCATTCCCCGATCGTGTCGCGGCGCTCGTCTTGGCCGAGCCGGCGGTGCATCTAACGATCCACCCGTCGCGCGCCGCGGTTGCGATGTCGGCGCGCTCTGGTTTTCACAGATACGTGCGGCGCGACCCGGCGTCGGCCGCGCTAAGCATGTATCGCTGGGCAGGTGGCTACAAGACTGGCGGCAACGCCTACGATCCGCTCCCTGGGGAGTGGCGCGAGCAGATGCTCGCCCACGCCCCCGCCACGTTGCACGAGATGGATCAAATGATCCGCCCCTATCCCACGCGAGCGGCGATCCGCTCGATTGCCTGCCCCGTAACCGTCATCGAGGGCGACCTCAGCGACCCGGCGTTTGCGAGGGCCGTTGGGTTCGTTATGCGCTTGCTGCCTCACGCGCGGTTGGTCTCCTTGCCCGGCGCCGCACACATGCTCCACATCGACCAGCCGGAGAGCTGGGTCGAGATCGTCACTCAGGCGACCGGCGATGCACTATCGCCCTCGGTCGCCCGTACCAACTGAAGAATGGCTCCGCGCGATGAGCTGCTGGCGTCTGTGCGCATTGGGGATCACTAAAGCTTAGGTTCTCAGTCGTCGAATATGTGGAAGTGCCGACGTTTCGAGAAGAGCCTTGGGAACGGGATCGTCGCGCCCTTGAAGATCGTCGGTATCAGCGCTTAGGTTTAGTTGGACCTAGTGATGAGGTCGTTGCTGCAGCTGCAGCTGCAGCAACGCGACGCGCCAAGCGACCGGTGGGATCTCGGCGAGAAGTGTCGCCGCCTGGGTTTTCTGGCCGAGTCGTCTGGATGTGTTTGATTTTGGTGTCGGCCGTCGTCGACTATCAGGTGTTCGTCCGGCCGCTTTTGTAACGCCAGGGGAATGTGCTCATTTGCGGGTCTTTTTCCCAGGTTTACATAACATACATTATCGAGCGTTGGGTCAAACTGATGCACTACCCGTTGGATCAGGGTTCCCGGCCGCCTCTTACGTTGTCGTGTTCGTGGGAAAGCTCGAGCTCCATCGTCAGGGCTCCAGTCGCACGGGCAGCGTCTTGTGCTGGTTGGCGAACGCGGACTCGACGTAGGTGCACTCGCCGGCGATCTGGATCTCGGGATAGCGCTTGAGCGTCTCCTCAATCAGGATCCGCAGCTCCAATCGCGCGAGCGCCGTGCCCAGGCAGAAGTGCCGCCCGCCAGCGCCGAACGCCTGGTGCTCGGCTTCGCGCGTCAGGTCGAAGCGGTCGGGGTCCTGGAAACGCGTCTCATCGCGATTGGACGACGGATACCACATGACCACCTTCTCACCCTCACGGATGCGCTGCCCGTGCAGCTCGGTGTCGCACGTGGCCGTGCGAGCGAAGTGCGCGAACGCCGGGAACATGCGCAGCGACTCCTCGACCGCTGCTGGCACCAGCGAGGGGTCCTCGAGCACCATCCGTCGCTGCTCGGGGTTCTCCATCAGCGCGCGCATGCCGCTGCAGTAGGTCGCCTTCGTGCTGTCGTTGCCGGCGGCCATAAGCAGCAGGAACCCCATCACGATCTCGTGGTCCTCGAGCCGCTCGCCGTCGAGCTCGGCGTGCACGAGCACGCTTGTCAGGTCGTCGGTCGGCGCCGCGCGTCGTTCGGCGATCAGCTTGCCGCAGCGCGCGAACACCTCGGGCACCTCGCGCTCCATCACGCTCTGCGCGCCCTCCGGCGTCGCGTCCGGGTCGCCGGCGCCGACGATCGCGTTCATCAGGTTCGCCCATGCCTCATCGTCCTCGGGCGAGAGGCCCATGAAGCTGCCGATCACCCGCGCCACCACCGGCTGGGCGACGTCGTTGACGAGATCGCAGGTCTCCCGGGCGGGCGGGCCCTCCAGACGCTCGAGCACCTCGATCGTGATCGCGCGGATTGCGTCCTCGTGCTCGGCGATCCGCTTCGGCGTGAAGCCACGCTGGAACAGGGCCTTCAGCCGATCGTGCTTGGGCGGGTCCATACCGATGAACATCGCCTGCTGCATCTCCAATGACAGGCCTGCGTTAGACGCGGTGAAGCCGCCGACTTCCGAGGAGTAGGTCTGCCAGTCACGGCTGACCTCGAACACGTCCTCGGCGGTCGTCACCGACCAGAAGCCGTCTTCGTCGGGAAACTCGGCGATGCCGCTGGACCAGTGGACCGGGCACTCAGAGCGCAATCGCCGAAAGAGCTCAAGCGGCGGCCCCTGCTGGAAGTTGGCGCGGTCGGCGACGCCCAGCTCGTCAAGCGGCATCTGATCCTGGCTTGTAGCGCTCAAGTGTCCTCCCGTCTTGACTTGATCTACAGACGCAGCCTACTCCTCGGGCTGGCCGCCGCCAACACGCCAGGCACTCGCTTAGGCGACGCAAGTCTGCTGTCCCAAACCCTGGGCTCGTCTGACGGGCAAACAAGCCAGGAAGCCAATCGAGGACCTCGGCGAGTCGATGCCTCTCCCCTCCCTTCACCCCACGCCTTGCGACAATGCCTTCCAAGGGACCGAGAAACGCCAGCGGAGGCCCCATGCCCCAACTAGCACCGCCCTACCAGCCATAGAAGCCTTAGTCCTTCGTAGCTCCGGTCTGCGCGTAGGCCGTGGCGGCAGTCCGATCGGAGCAGCCTTCAGCTCGACTACGAGCCCGTCGCGCATCGTGACAACGACATACGCGATGCCCTGGTCCAGCGGGCGGTCATCGTTTCGGGGCTGATCGGGACGGAACGCCACGACGATCCGACCGCCAACCTCGACCGTCTCTTCGATCCGCCCGACGAGACCGCTGTGCAAGTTGCGCCTGATAACCGTGAGAATCATCTTGCGGTTCCCGCACAGCTGCCCGTCCTCGACGCCGACCCACTGCGCCTCCGATCTTGAAACGGTTGTGCTCGTCCAACGTGTTGTAGATCTCGGTGTTCGTGTGGTAGTACTCCTCGCCGGAATCCGGGTTGGGAGAGTTCAAGTCGGTCGTAATGTTGTAGGGCACGACCTTCCGCTCGGAGCCGTGCTCGGCCCACGCAGGGATCGGATTGCTGAGGTCCTTGCCAATGACCCCGTCAAACGTCTTGCCGTCATCCGGCCCGTAGAGACGCCCCAGCATGTTGTCGAGAGACCGGTTCTCGAACAACACGAGAACGACATGATCCATCGCGTGAGAACGATCAGTACTCATCGGGCATCCCCTTGCACGGGTGGTCGGTTTGCCCCTGGATCTTGACTCTCGGTGAACAACGCGCCCTGGCCTGCTCCCGAGCCCGAAGCGCCGCCACCACGGCCACGGAGAACGAACGCGATAAAGACCGCGACCACCGCCCCCGCGATCGGGCCCGCGACGTAGACGAGGTAGTGCGAGAACTGGCCCCCGATCAGGTCGGGGCCGAACGTACGAGCCGGGTTCATCGAGGCACCAGAGATCGGACTGCCCCACAAGCCGGCGAGAGCGATATAGCCGCCAACGCCGAACGCGCCGAACAGTCCGACATTCTGCGCGCCCGACGCTGTGCCCAGGATCACGCTGACGAGGCCAACGGTCAGGATGAACTCCATCCAGAACGCGGAGCCCGCCGAATAGGAGGCCGCCGGATAGTTCGATCCGTAAGTAGCCGACACGTTGACGACCGCATGCAGGAACAGCGCGGCTAGCGTCGCGCCGGCCAACTGCACGACGATGTAGCCGGGTACGCGCTTCCACGGGAAGTCACGGCGCAACGCGAACGCGATGCTGACCGCCGGGTTCAGATGCGCGCCCGAGACCTTACCCATGAACAAGATGATCGCCATCACCGTCAGGGCCGGCGCGACGACAGCATCAGTGTGAGTGACTACGCCCGGAAAAACATGGCCCATCATGCCGCCCCCGGCCGCCGCGAGCACAAGAAAGAAAGTGCCCAGCGCCTCAGAAATCAAACGCCGCCACTCCTGGCGAGGGTCCTTGAAATCTTCGACCCGGTCGATGAACTCCTGCTCGTAACGCACGAACAGACCCTGCGCTCGAACGTCCTGCGTCACGGAACTAGGCGCTGATGACATCGAAGCCCCTTCGTTTGCGAAAGCGTGGAGTCGCATTTTGACAAATCGCTCCCCGGCGCGACACCCATCAATATGAAAGCGGCGACACCAGCAAATAAGCACTTTTCCAGGAATCACCAGATCCAGAAGACAGAGTGGTGGTGTGGGGTCAGACAGTGACTTGGTAGTGGAGATGGACGACGCCGTTCCTGAATTGACGCTCCTCCAGAAGCCGAAGCTGAGCGTGCACATGGTCTGGCAATGCGCGCTTGCCGCCGCCGACGAGGATCGGGTTGAGGAACAAGTGGTACTCGTCCACAAGGCCCGCAGCGATCGCTTGGCCGGCGAGCTCCGCCCCGCCGATCGTGATGTCGGATTGCGAGCTCTCCTTCAGCCGCCTGATCGCCGCGGCGTCGAACGCGCGCTCGATTCTGGTTCTCTCGCTGGACACCGTCTGAAGCGTCCGGGAATAGACAACCTTCTCGGCCGCCCGCCAGATCTTCGCGAAGTCTCGGGTCACCGCCACCTGATCGCCGTCGGTCTCCCAGTAAACCATCGTCTCGTACATGCGCCGCCCGTATAGATGGGTGCCGACGGGCCGCTCAAGATCGTTGACGAACGCGTGCACTTCCTCATTTGGCGCCGCCCAGTCGAATTTGCCCTGCTCGTCCTCGACGTACCCGTCGAACGACGCGATCGCCGAATAGATCAGCCTGGCCATGTCGCTTCCTCCTGGTCGTTTATCGCGGCTGGGCCCCTCGCCGCAGGAGCTGAGATGCGGCGTCAGCCCCACCGGGCCCTGCTAGGCGTGATACCACTCGACAGTGGCGCTGCCCTTTGTGCAGTTCCCACCAGCGCCGTGACCAGGGAAGCCGCTGCCATCGCCATAGCAAGTCCAGCCGGGCAAGCCGTAGAGCTTCCAGCGAAACTGGGAGGCGGGGCCGTCGGGGTTGCCCACGAAAGTCACCCCTATCCCAGACTCCTTCGCCTGCGCAATGCTCAACGCTTGCGTGCAGGACACGTTGCGCGTCTGAATCAGAATTGGGTAGCCGCGCTTGAAACCGTTGAGAGATGAAACTGCCGGGCACTGGTGGTTCGGCGGAGCGTAGGCAGTCGCCCGTCCATGCTGGACAAGCAGCGCCACACCACCAAGCAGCGCCACCACAATGAGAACCGCCAGCTTCCTCACGATGGCCGCAGCCTACTCGACTGCCGAGTCGAGCACTTAGAGGTATTAGTAGGTCAGTTTGAGTCTAAGACGCAAGCACGGGCGACAGCACGAATCTCTTGCCAGCGCCGAATCGTGTGCCGGCCGACCCATATTGCGACGGATACAAGGACCACATCAAGGATGATGTCGCCAGCAATGTTGTCTGGCTCAGGATGAATCACCATCCATACCGCCATGTAGGTCAAGAAAAGGGCGCCTACCGCGAGCACAACCCCACCCGTTATGGACGGGCGCCTACCCTTGTCCACCCGCACACTCCAATAACGCAGCGGACGTCGAGGTGACTCGTTCATCGCCTGCAGCATCTCAGCTTGCTCTGCGGGTGTCCATACAACAGTCAATGATCAGCGCGCACTTTCTCGTTTCAAAACCTCGACGTACCCGTCGGTCCCGTGTACTCGGATCTGCTGCCCGTCGCGGATGAGCCGGGTCGCGCGCTCCACCCCCACGACGGCCGGCAGCCCGTACTCGCGCGCGATCACCGCACCATGGGTCATGAGGCCGCCGACCTCGGTGATCAAGCCGCCGATCGTCACGAACAGAGGGGTCCAGCTGGGATCGGTGTATGTCGTGACCAAGATGTCGCCCGGCTCGAGGTCCGCTTGCGCCATGTCCAGGATGACGCGCGCCCTCCCCTCGACGACTCCGGCAGACACCGGGAGACCCACGAGTGCGCCGGCGGGGAGATCCTCACGCCGGTAGCTCCCGGACAGTACCTCGCCCTCCGAGGTCAGCACTCGCGGCGGCGTCAGCGACAGATATGAGTTGAACGCGTCCTTGCGCTGTTGGATGAGCTCCTCATCAACCTTCTGGTCGCGCACCACGTCGTGCAACTCGTGGAGTGTCAGATAGAAGATGTCCTCCGTCTCCCCCAGCACTCCGGCGAGCTTCAAACGCTCCGCCTCGCGCAGCAGAGCCTGCTTGTAGACGAAGTAGCGGCTGACCATTCCGTACTTCGGATACTCGCGGTAGCCGGTGAAGGTCCTGACCCTGTCGATCATCTGCTTCGTCTCCCCTGCCTTGAACTCGCCGTCGGGCAGGTCGCGGAGCGCCGCAAGCAGCTCCTGCTCCTTCGTCTCGGCTTCTCGCCATCCCTGCTCGAACCGCCGCGAACCCTCGCCCGGCTCGAAGTTCCTGACATGAGCCAGGATCATCGGCACGAGGGCAGACGGCTGCTCGCTCCACCGAGTCCGGGTGATGTCGATCTCACCGGTGCACCGCATGCCGTACCTGTCCAGATAAGCCTGGATGGCCTCGCGCGCCTCCTTGCCACCCGGAAGCGCGGACATGTGGTCCAGAAAGTGCTCGTCATCGACATTCCGCAGGAACGCGACGACCTCCGGGAACATGCGGATCACATCTGCCACGTCCAGCAGCGCAAGCCCCATCTCCGAGGTGACATTGCCGGTCACGGACTGCGTGAGCGTGTCGGCTACATTCTTCTCACCCAGCCACTCCCCCATGTGCTCGTTCAGCCACCGACCGGCCTCCGCCGCGGAGGTGATCACCTCCAGGCCGCATGGATCGAAGAGGACCCGCCTCAGCTCCGGGAGGTCCGCCAGGATGAACTCGATTAGCTCCGGTCCGGACTTCACTTCGATCGTCTGCTTCAGCGCGGCGGTCGACGCCTGGCCTCGCTCGATCAGCTCGCCCACGAGCGCCGGGTCGGCATCGAGCGGTTCCTGCTCGGCGAGGGCGAACACCCCGGTGAGCTGCTCGTCAAGGCGGGCCGCAACGAAGTCGCCGCGCTCCATGATCGTGCGCAGCGCGTCACCCATCAGCGGGTCGGACTCCCCCATGGCGCGGAGCAGCCCCGCCCGAGGTGTGGGCTTACCGAGCATCTCGGTGACGTCAACGAAGAGCCTTCCGCCCGCCACGGACATCGGCCGCGGAGTGGTGAGCTGCCACAGCGAGAGCCCCAGCGGCTTGATGGGGTCCGTCATCATCTGCTGGTGTCCCACGGAGACGTACACGTGGTTCTTGCGATCTCCCGCGTCAGGGACGGGAAAAAGCGTTGTGATCGGGCGGCTCTGCACGATCTGAAACCCGTCCTCAGCCCGGCACCACTCGATGTCCTGAGGGCGCTCGAAGAACTCCTCGATCCGCCGTCCCAACTGCGCGAGCGCCAGGACATCCCCATCCTCCAACACCGGCTGCTCGTTGACGAGTGTCCGTAGAACGATTGCACCATCGCGCACCGTGTAGACGTCCGGGTTCACCCGTCCTGAGACCAATTCCTCGCCCAAGCCAGGGATCGCCTCCACAACAGCGAGCTTCCGGCTGGAGCTCAGCGGGTCGGCGGTGAAAAGGGTCCCTGAGGCGACTGGCAGGACCATCTGCTGCACGACCACGGCCATCTGGGCGTGTCGATTTTCGATGCCACCCCGCAAGCGATAGGTCACGGCCCGCTCGCTGAACAGTGAGGCCCAGCACCGGCGGACGTCTCGCAGGATCGCCTCCAGACCACAGACGTTCAGATAGGTGTCGTGCTGACCCGCAAAGGATGCCGTCGGTGAGTCCTCCGCGGTGGCACTGGAGCGAACCGCATAGGCGAGGTCCTCCCCACACCGGACCAACGCGCCGGCGACCGCTTCCACCAGGTCACCAGGAAGGACGATCTCCTCGATCCTCCCGCGAAGCTCGGCGCTGAGTATTGCGACGCCGTCTCGGTCCGAGAGCTTCAGGCGAGAGAGGCGATCGAGTTGTACGTGTATCGACGGTGCCTGGGCCACCGTCCGCCGGAATGCGTCTGCCGTGATGCAGAACCCGGGCGGCACCCGCACCCCCTCAATCCGCAGGAGCTCTCCCAGAAACGCCCCCTTGCCACCTGCCACCGCAACCTGAGTCCGGCCGATCTCCTGGATATCCAATACGTCATCGCCCATCTGGTTCACCTCCGTCGGAGTTGCCCGCGCAACCCGCTCGAGATCTCTCTTTTGCCATTCGGTGGGCGATTATGCGGTACGAATCGCGGCCTCATGAGGGCCTTCGATCCGGTATAAATTGGAAGTGGAGAGGAGAGGTTCGCGATCGGCCACTCGAGGCCCTTTGCCAGCATCAGCAGCCATCCCTCAACGGCAGGTTCGCGTCGGCGCCTTGCCTCATCCTCCGAAAGAATTTCCGCGAGGAGTGTCCGATCGGGGCAAAGATGATCGTAGAAGGGGTAAGCGGCGGTCCACAAGGGGCCACCCCGACTGACAGGAGATGATTTGAGATGCAGTATTTGGTTTCTGTGATCGACGACGGCACCGGCCCTGACACCCCGACGGAGGACGCTGCCATCGACGTGTTCAACGAGCGGCTTCAGGCCGAGGGGTACTGGGTATTTGCCGGCGGCCTCGGCTCCCCTGAGCCGGCCACCGTCATCGACAACCGAGGTAACGAGGTGGTGGTCACCGACGGCCCCTTCGTTGAGTCCAAGGAGTACCTCGCCGGCTTTTGGATCATCGAGGCTCCCGACCTCGACGTGGTGCTCGAGCTCGCCACCGAGGGGTCGAAGGCCTGCAACCGGAAGATCGAGGTGCGGCCGTTCCTGTGAACCTGGTCGACGTCCGGGAGGCGATCACCCAAGCCCAGCACGACGAGTGGGCGCGGGTGGTCGCCACCCTGACCAGGCGGTTCGGTGACCTCGACATCGCCGAGGAGGCGGCAGCCGAAGCGTTCGCGACCGCTGTCGAGCGGTGGCCGATCGAAGGCGTACCGCCCAACCCCGGCGGCTGGCTGACCACTACCGCCAAGCGCAATGCCATCGATCGGCTCCGACGCGAGAACAAGCGCGAGGACAAGCAGAAGGAGGCTCAGATGCAGTACGACGACGACCCGCCCGAGCCTCTCGGCGCCGTCGATGACGAGCGGCTCCGCCTGATCTTCACATGCTGTCACCCTGCTCTCGCCATAGAGACCCGTGTGGCGTTGACGCTGCGCATGGTCGGCGGTTTGACCGTGCCGGAGATCGCCCGTGCCTTCCTCGTGTCGGAGAGCACCATGGGGCGGCGGATTACCCGGGCAAAGGACAAGATCAGGGCAGCTCGCATCCCTTATCGGGTGCCCTCCTCAGAGGATCTCCCGGCACGCGTCTCAGGCGTTCTCGCCGTCCTCTTCCTTGCCTTCAACGAGGGCTATCTGGCGAGCGGCCCCGACACCGATCCCGTACGTCACGATCTGACCGCAGAGGCGATCCGACTCACGCGCCTGATCCGCGCCCTCCTGCCACAAGACGGCGAGGTAGCCGGGCTGCTCGCGCTGATGCTGCTCACCGAGGCCCGTCGCACGGCCCGAGTTTCTGCACTTGGTGAACTGGTCGCCCTCGACGAGCAGGACCGTGGGTCCTGGGATGCGGAGTTGGTCGCCGAGGGTCATCGGCTGGTGCGCGAGCGCCTAGCTGCTGCTGCCGCCGGGGCAGCTCCGGGTCGCTACCAGATCCTCGCAGCGATCAATGCTGTGCACACCTCCGCCCGCGATGTCCGCGACACTGACTGGTCGCAGGTCCTCGCCCTCTACGACCAGCTCGTGCGCCTCGACCCCTCGCCGATCATCCTCCTCAACCGGGCCGTCGCGGTCGCCGAGCTCGACGGCCCACAGGTGGCGCTTGAGACCGTCGATGGTCTTGAGGACAAGTTGGGCGGTTATCACGCCTACCACGCGTCCCGCGCCGACCTGCTGCGCCGGCTGGGGTGCAGTCAGAAGTCACGCGCGGCTTATGACAAAGCCATCGAGCTGGCAGGCAACACCGCCGAGACCGCCTACCTGACACGCCGCCGCGACCAGCTAGGGTAGCGTCCGCAAACGGTCGATCGCTTCGGAGTGGTTTTCTTGTCTGGTGGCGAGTCCCAGCACGGAAGACACATCGACGAGCGATGAGGGGTTGCGCATCGGTCTCTTCGGGGTGTTCTCCATTGGCGCTGGCAACAGCCTCATCGCCGACGATGCCTGGCGGTTGCGCAAGGCAAAGACTCTCATCAAGCTGCTCGCTCTCGCGCCCGAGCGCCGCCTCCACGTCGAGGAGGCCGCCGAGCTGCTGTGGGCAGGGCGTGACCCGGACTCCGCCCGCAACAACCTCCATCAAGCGATATTCGCGGCCCGGAGAGCACTCGACTCGATCGAGCTGGACGGCAGCCGCTACCTCGAGCTGCGCGAAGAACTGATCCTGCTCAGCCCCAAGGACCCTGTCTGGATCGACGCGGTTGCCTTCGAAGAGCTCGCCGCCGCGGCGCGCGAGCTGGGCGAGCCCGGCGCCTATCGCTCAGCCCTCGAGGGCTTCGACGCCGAGCTGTTGCCGGCGGACCGCTACGAGGATTGGAGCCTGGAGCGGCGCGAGTCCCTCAGCCAGCTTCGCCTTAGCCTGGAAACCGAGCTAGCTGGACTGGAGCAGGATTCCAAGCCGCATCGGGTGAGTGCCAGCCGGCCTAAGCTGCCGTCACAGTTGACGAGCTTTGTCGGTCGCGAGCGCGAGCTGGCGGAGGCCGCGACGCTGTTGCGCGACGCGAGGCTCCTCACCCTCACCGGAGCCGGCGGCTGCGGCAAGACCCGGCTGGCGCTACAGCTGGCCGGGCAGCGGGCCGAGGACTTTGAGGATGGGGTCTGGCCGATCGAGCTGGCTGCGCTCGGAGAGCCCGAGCTGGTCGGGCCGGCTATCGCTCAGGCGCTGGACACACGGCTGGCCTCCGACCGGGCGCCGGAGATCGCACTCGCTGGGCACATCGACGATCGTCGACTGCTACTCCTGCTCGACAACTGCGAGCACCTGATCGAGCCTGTCGCACGCCTCGCCGAGGCTTTGCTCAGCCACTGCCCGAACCTGACCGTGCTGGCGACCAGCCGCGAGCCACTGCGCATCCCCGGTGAGGTGACCTGGCGCGTCCCCTCGCTCTCCCTCCCCAGGCTCGTACCCGGAGCGCCCGCAGAGGAGTCGCTGGAGGCGGAGTCGGTGAGACTGTTCGCGACCAGGGCCGCGCAGGCGGCGCCGGGATTCAAGCTCGGCGACGACAACGCGGATGCTGTCGCCTCCCTATGCCATCGCCTTGACGGGATGCCGCTGGCGATCGAGCTGGCGGCGGCGCGGGTGAGCGTCCTCACTCCGACTCAGATCGTCGAGCGCCTCGACGACTCACTCGACCTGCTCTCGGCAGGGCCCCGCACGGCGATGACCCGTCAGCAAACCCTACGAGCGACGCTCGCCTGGAGTTTCGAGCTGCTCGAGGCTGACGAGCGCGTACTGCTGCGTCGGCTCGCCGTGTTTGCCGGCGACTTCGGGCTGCAGGCGGCTGAGGACGTCGGCGGCGTGGATCCGCTGCGACACAGCGAGACCGTCGCCGTGCTCGGCCGACTGATCGACAAGTCGCTGGTTCACGTCGAGGATGGATCGGCCGACCGCCGTTACCGGCTGCTGGAGACCGTGCGCCAGTACGCGGTCGAGCGTCTCGAGGATGTGGGAGAGCGCTCCGCTTTCGAGCGGCGCCATCGCGACTGGTACGTCGCGCTCGCCGAGAGCGACCCGACACCAGCCGGCGACCTGCCGGCTCAGATAACGCTGCGGGGCCTCGATCGAGAGCGCGACAACCTCCGGGCCGCCTTGGCCTCGGCGCTGGTCGCTGATCCCCAGGTGGCGCTGCGTCTTGTCGTCGCCCTATGGCGCTTCTGGCTGATGCGCGGCTACCTCGCCGAGGGGTACCGCTGGCTCACAGCCGCCTTGGCCGCGGCACCCGAGTCGTCGGGGGTGCGCGCCCGCGCGTTGCTCGCCGCTTGCGTGATCGGGCTGCGCCGCGGCGTTCCAGTGCGGGTCCACGAGTTCGCGGCAGAGAGCGTGGCGATCTTTCGTGAGCTCGAAGACCGAGCGGGAATGTTCGATGCGGTTGAGATCTCGGCGGCCTACCGGGCGATCGTCAGTCCCGCGCAGGACATCGAGCTGCTCGTGCGCGAACATGAGGCGCTCCTCGCCGATGACCTGCCAGCCGCCAGGCCGCCAATGTGGGCGGCGCACACACGCGGCATCGCCGCCTGGTTCCGGCGCGAATACGGCCCCGCACGGGAGTATTTGGACGCCGCGCTGGAGCATGCGAGCACTCTCAGCGCTGAGCCGCGTCCGGCCCTCTGGCCGCTCAGCTACGGGATGATCTCGGTCGCGCCCGAGACCGGCTATCCGCTTTGCCTGCATGAGGAGACCGGGCTCGTCGCACGCCGCGTTGGCGGCGCCACGGCCACCGCTTACATCCTCGTCAACCTCGCCGCAGTGGATCGCGCGGAGGCCGATTTCGCCCACGCGGAAGAGCTAATCGAAGAGAGTCTTGCCCGCTTCGAGCAGCTCGGTGACCAACAGGGTGAGGCCTTCGCGCTGAACGCCTTCGGCAACCTGGCACGTTCAGGCGGCGACTTCGAACAGGGCCGGGCGCTGCTCGAGCGCAGCCTCGCCCTACGGCAGGAGATCGGCGATCGTCGTGGCGCCGGGATCACCCTCGGCTGCCTGGCGGTGCTCCTGGCCCGCTCCGGCGACGCGGACGGCGCCCGCGTCTCGGCCGGGCAGAGCCGGACTTGGTTTGCCGAAAATGACGATCTGATCGGCCTCGGCGCCGCCGAGCTGAGCCTGGCGTGCGTGGCGCTCTGCGGCAGTGATCGGACCAATGCCCGGAATCATCTGGAGACCGCTGCCTCGATCTTTGGAGGGATCGAGACGACCCACCAGGAGGGGTGGGCGCTTGCGGTGCTGGCAGCGATCTGCGCGGACGATGGCGACGCGGCGACGGGGCGCCGCTGGCTGGACCGAGCAAGCCGGCACTTCGAGCTGCTCGGCGCCGGCGCCGGCATCGCCTACTGCCGGGAATTGGCCGCCAAGGCGCTGCAAAGCGGGCGCTAAGAGGCGACCCGTAGCCTCGCTGTAAGTCGTCATGAGACACGCGGCAATCCCCAACTGAGTAGGAGCGGTCATGGCACAAGGAGTGCTTGGAGCGGCAACGCTGAAGGAGTTCGAAGACGGTCTGACGGGTTCGGTTGTGCGGCCCGGCGACGAGACCTACGACGAGGCTCGCTCGATCTGGAACGGCGCCCACAACGCCCGCCCGGCGATGATCGCCCGTTGCGCCAACGCCTCCGACGTGCGCCACGCAATCGGCTTCGCGCGCAGTGAGGGGCTGGACGTCGCCGTGCGCGGCGGCAGCCACAGCATTCCCGGCTTCTCAACCTGCGACGACGGCATCGTCATCGACCTCTCGCCGATGAAGAGCATCAAGGTGGATGTGAGCGGCCCTACCGCCGCTGCCGAGGGTGGCGTCACTTGGGGGGAGTTCGACGCCGCCACCCAGGAGCACGGCCTCGCCACCACCGGGGGGCTAGTCTCGACCACCGGCGTCGCCGGCTTCACGCTGGGCGGCGGGATCGGCTGGCTGATGCGCAAGCACGGCCTTGCCTGCGACAACCTGCGCTCGGCCCAAGTGGTTACCGCCGACGGCCAGATCCTCACCACGAGCGCCACGGAGAACCCCGACCTCTTCTGGGGCCTGCATGGTGGAGGAGGCAACTTCGGCATCGTCACTTCCTTCGAGTTCGACCTGCACCCAGTCGGCCCGACTGTGGCCGCCGGGCCGGTCTTCTATCCGGGCGATCGCGCCAAGGAGATCATGCGCTTCTACCGGGAGTTCACACGTGACCTCCCCGACGAGCTGAGCACCCTGGTCAACCTGATCACCGCGCCACCTGCCCCGTTCCTACCCGAGGATTGGCATGGCAAGAAGCTGGTCGGCCTAGTCGGCTGCTACTCCGGCGACCCCGAGGAGGGGATGAAGGTGATTCAGCCGATCCGCGAGCTGGGCGACCCCGTCGCCGACCTGGTCGGCCCGATGCCCTACGTGCAGATGCAGAGTCTGCTCGATGCGCTCTGGCCGAAGGGCACCCAGGCTTACATGAAGGCGGGCTACTTCCGCGAGCTCGACGACCACGCGATCGAGACGATGGCCCGCTTTCACCAGAACGCGACCTCCCCGTCCTCGGAGATTCACATTCAGCACTTCGGCGGCGCGATCACACGTGTCGGTGAGGACGAGACCGCCTGCGGTGAGCGCCAGGCGCCGTTTGTGCTTAACGCGATCGCCTCGACCCACGAGCCGACAGGCCTCGACATCCACATCGACTGGGCCCAGCGCTTCTACGCCGAGATCGAGCCGTCATTGACCGGCGCCGCCTACATCAACTTCCTCTCCGCCGAGGGGGAGGAGCGGGTAAGGGCAGCCTATGGGGCGGAGAAGTTCGACCGGCTGCGGGCACTGAAGGACCGTTACGACCCAACCAACCTGTTCCATCTGAACCAGAACATCCCACCGTCGGAGGCGGGCTGAGCCGAGCTAGCTTGAGCGAGCCTTGACAGTCGCCGAGTCTGGCTCGGGTAGCAGCCGGTCGACAAGCGCAAGCAATGGCCGGCCCTCGAACATTGGTAGAACGTCAGGACGGTAGAGAATCAGTGCCAGGCTGGGCGCGATCATGAAGTCGGCGACGTTCAACTGCTGCTGACCGAGGACCCCGTCGCCGATCCAAGCATCGATCCGATCGAGTATCGGTGGAAGCTCAACAAGCAGTTTGCGGTTGCTTTCCTTGTTGACAGCGAATGCCGATGCGATCGCAGGGATCGTGAGCCGTCGCAGGAGTTGATTGCGATAGAGGAGATATCCGATCCGCCCGTCTGCGCCGATGCGACTGAACGCGGCTGGGTCGTAGATGGCGGCGGCGGTGAGGAGTCGGCGGGCGGCCATCTGAAGTATATCGTTGCCCCACTGCTCGGCCTCCTCCACCGTCCTTCGCCGGTCGGGGTCGGCTGGGAACAGTGCAGGCTCTGGGTATCTGTCCTCCAAGAAGCGGGCGATCTGGCGATTTGTCGAGATCCGCCGGCCGTCAGCATCGAGGGCGGGCGAGGTTCCGAGCAGATCGCCGAGCAGGATCCCGAGTGTGCGCCGTCCTCCGGCGGTCCGGGTCTCCCCTCCCGCGTCGAATCCACGCAGCCGGATCGACAGCGGGTGCAGCAAGCTTAGGAGCTCGACGCGCCGGTATTGCACCTGCTTGTGCTCAAGCATCAGCATCGCGGAGTGGCCGGGATGTGTTGGAATCATGTACAACGTATACATACTGAGGGGTCAGTAGCTACAATACCACCGTGACTGACAACGTGAAGCGGCGACCGAGCGGAAGCCGCAGTGCGGGCCGTCGGGTCGATCAGCGCACTCGCGGGGCGCGAGCGCAGGGACGCGAGAGTCGGGACGAATTGCTGGTGGCCGCGCTACGGGTGTTCGCCCGCCGCGGCTACCGCCAGGCAGGAGTGGATGAGATCGCCGCCGACGCGGGCTACTCGAAGGGCGTCGTCTACTGGCATTTCTCGAGCAAGGAGGAGTTGCTCCTGGCCCTGATCGACGAGCGGATCGACGCACCGATGCGCGAGATGGTCGCCCTGCTCGAGTCCGCTCCGCCCGAGCGCGATATGTCGTTCGAGGCGACCAAGGCCTTCGCTCGCCAGCTCGACAGCCAACGCGACGTACTCATGCTCGACCGCGAGTACTGGAGCATCGCGATCCGTGATCCCGAGCTCCGCGCCCGCTACACCGAGCGCCAGACCGAGCTCCGCGACGCGCTCAGCCGCGCGCTCGAGGCGCGCAGTCGACACCTCGGGACGCCCGGCCTGCCAATGCCGGCGCAGGACGTAGCCCGCGTCGTGCTGAACATCATCGCCGGACTCACAGTCGACGAGCTCGTAGAGCCCGGATCAGTCCGGCCCGAGTTGCTTGGCGAGACGCTCGCCGTGATCTACTCAGGCTTGGTCGCGCGGGCCGCCCATAGCGCGTGACCAACCCATCAGACACACGCTAGTGGTAGCGGTCGAAGTCGGCCGGCCAGGGCAGCGGGAACAAGTTCCGGTAGGGCCGCGCGTCCATGATTACCTTGGCAAAGGACGGCCGATGCGCCAGCGCCCGGTAATAGCGAGTCAGCTGCGGGTGCTTGCCCTCACTCCACGGGTGAATCGCCAAGGCATAGAACAGGCCCGGCGCGGCGGCGCAGTCGGCAATCGTGAACGCATCGTCGGCTAGGAACTCGTACTGAATGAGCTGCGTCTCGAGCATGCCGTAGGCCATGTCGAGCCGACCTCGCGCGCGAACGACCGCGCGCTCGTCGAAGCGCTCTTCGACCGTGTCGAGGACGATCGCCTGGACAGAGTCGGAGATGTACTGATCGCAGATGCGGTCCCACTTGCGGGCTTCGAGCGAAGGCACCAGTTGCGCCCCGGCGATGTGCTCGATGATGATCGAGGTCTCGCCGATGATCTCCTGGCCGTCGCGTAGCACCGGGATCGAAGCTGGCGGCCACAGCTTGGCCAGCTCTGCGCGGTCGAAATCACGCTGCTCCTCAAGGATGTCGTAGGGCACGCCCAGCTCGCCTAGTGCGATCAGAACCTTCTGGCAGTAGAGCGCGAAGGGGTGCTCGTAGAGGGTAAGCATCGGCTAGTCCTCCTCCCCGCCGCGGTGCATTAGCGCGCCCTCCGGGGAGAGTCCGTTCCGGGCTTCGGTGTTCTGGTAGATCAGCAGGGTGTAGTGCATCAGAATGCTCCTCGTGGTCGGGGTGTTCACCCTATGGTCGGAGCCATCGGCGGGTTCTCGACATCAACGCGTAGCCGCTCAGCCTGGGCACGGAGGTCACAGCATTTCGTGCACTAATCGGAGGCGCAACACGGGTCAGTGGTCGTGTCCGTCATGCTCAGCTCAGCCATGTGGATAGCTCTTTGAGAGCATCGGGGATCACGTAGTAGTAGGCCCACAAGCCCTGTCGCTCGGAGTCCACGATCCCGGCGTCGCGGAGCTTCTTCAGGTGGTGGGAGAGAGTGGACTGAGAGATGTCGAACAGCGGCACGAGCTCGCAGACGCAGACCTTGCCGGCGTGCTTGCGCAGCACATCCACGAGCTGAAGGCGGATCGGGTCGCCGAGGGCCTTGGCGACCTCGGCCATGCGCAGAGCATGATCGCGCTGAACATCGGGGTAGACGACGGGCTCGCAACAGCGCTCGCCAGCGGCCCGCTTCTGCTTAGGCGCCAGCTCCAAATCGACGGACATCGATCTACTTATATCAATAAGACCGATATCTGTCGATGTAATACGATCCACGTTATGAAGCTCTTGGGGATCATCTGATGAAGCGTCCCAACCTCGCCCGCCGCGCGCTCATGGAGGCAATCGGTACCTTCGCGTTGGTGACTGCTGGGTGCGGAGCGATCATCACCAACACCACGCACGCCGGCTCGATTGGCGGTGTCGGTGTGAGCCTTACCTTCGGCCTTGTAATCATGGTGATGATCTACGCGGGCGGGCATCTCTCGGGCGCGCACTACAACCCGAGCGTCACGATTGCGTTCACCCTCGCCCGGCACTTCCCGATCCGCGACGCCCTGGCCTACATCGCAGCACAGCTCATCGGAGCAACCACGGCGGCTTTCCTGCTTCTCGCCGCTTGGACCAGCAAGCCCGCGCACCTTGGAGCAACGCTCCCGAGCGTGAACAACGGGACCGCCATGGCTTATGAGATCGTCCTGACCGCGTTCCTGATGTTCGTCATCACCGCCGTCGCAACCGACACGCGCGCTGTAGGTGCCGCCGCCGCTATAGCGATCGGTGGCACTGTGGGACTCGACGCGTTGTTCGGTGGCCCGATCACCGGCGCTTCGATGAACCCAGCGCGCTCCTTCGGCCCCGCATTGGCATCCGGTACATGGAGCAGTTTTTGGGTCTACGTCATCGGCCCCGTAGTCGGGGCTGCCATCGGCGTATTTGCCTACGAGCTCGTGCGCGGCCCCAAGTCGCTTGTTTCCCCTTCCACTCAATCGACTGAGGGAGCCATCGTCGATGGCGAGCGTTCTGTTCGTCTGTCTGCATAACGCCGGGCGCTCACAGATGAGCCAAGCTCTATTCGAGCGCGCCAGCGCCGGACGACACACCGCCCTATCGGCCGGCACCACACCCGCCGGACACGTGCATCCCAATGTCGTAGAGGTCATGCAAGAGCTCGGCATCGACCTATCCGGTCGGCAGCCCCAGCTCCTCACGCGCGAGCTCGCAGAACAAGCGGACATCGTCGTCACGATGGGCTGCGGCGATCAGTGTCCCTACATCCCCTGCAAGCGCTACATCGAGTGGGACCTACCCGACCCCAAGGGCCTTCCACTTGACGAAGTCAGAGCGATCCGCGACGACATAGCCCGCCACATCGACTCGCTACTCGCCGATGAGACCCTGAAGTGATGCTTAACTCACACCGGTCGTACCGGTCTGCACGTAAGTCATAGGCTTACTTCCCGCCCGGTGCGCACTCAAGGCCAGCCACTAGGGCGTGATGATGACTCTCCCGAACGCCTTACGACTCTCTGCGTATTCATGTGCCGCGGCGGCATCTGTGAGCGGGAACGAACGATCGATCTCTACCCGGGGCTCGCCGCTTGCGACACCCTCCAACATCTCACCGATCATGGGATGGACGCGGGCGTACTCAGACAGAAGCGCACCGCCGAGAAAGACGCCGTGCAGCGAGTTGTTACGTGTCCAGAGCGACCTCGCCTCGACCTGCGAGCCCGCACGGGCGGCAACCCCGACGCTCACGAGGCGCCCTCGGTAGGAGAGCACGCCGATGCTGTCGATGAGGTTCTGACCGCCGATGGAGTCGAGGACGACCTCGACGCCGCGTGAGTCTGTTAGTTCGTTGACGCGCTCGACGAAGCTCTCTGTCGCGTAGTTGACTGGGTGATCTAGTCCGAGCGCCTTCAGCCGATCGAGCTTCTCGTCGCTTGAGGCAGTCGCTATTACGGTCGCGCCAGCGCGCTTGGCAAGCTGGACCGCGGCCATGCCGACGCCGCCAGCGCCAGCATGGATCAGTACGGTCTGGCCCTCGGTGAGGTTGCCTGCGGTGAACAGACACTCATACGCTGTACCGAACGCGACCGGCACGCACGCCGCACGGGCCGCGTCCAAGCCAGCCGGAATCTGCCAAGTCATCGCTGCTGGAACCACTCTCTTGGCGGCGTGCGACCCCGCAGCGTTCAAGGCGACCACCCGGTCGCCAACCGACCGCCCCTCTACCCCAGCGGCGACCTCGCTTACGGTGCCTGCGCTCAGATAACCGACGATATGCGGGACCGCGGCCAGATCCCCGCCCGAGCGCGCGAGTAGATCGCCTCCCTCGATGCTGATTGCCTCGGCGTCGACGACCACGCAGCCGTCCGGGCATTCGGGGTCGGACACCTCCTCGTAGCGAAGCACCTCGGGCCCGCCGTTCTCCCGGATAACTGCTGCCTTCATTTGCCCCATCCTCTCGCTATCGACACCGCGCCATCACGAGGCGCTGGAGGTCATTCTGCCTGATGTCACATCTCCCACGCGGGAAGTGTCACGCTGGTATGACACTCCGCGAGAGAGGAAGTGATGCCGTGGACGAACGCGAATGGCTCTCGGAGCAGTTCGAGGAGCAGCGGCCGCGCCTACGTGCGGTCGCATATCGAATGCTCGGCTCGGTCGCGGACGCCGACGACACGCTCCAGGAGGCGTGGTTGCGAGCCAGCCGCGCGGACACAACCGACGTGGAGAACCTCGCCGGCTGGCTGACGACGATCGTCGCGCGG
This sequence comes from uncultured Solirubrobacterales bacterium, assembly GCA_963746645.1. Lineage (GTDB taxonomy): Bacteria > Actinomycetota > Thermoleophilia > Solirubrobacterales > Solirubrobacteraceae > Palsa-744. The sequence continues at coordinate 276,440 of CAVVBQ010000005.1, read as the reverse complement.
GTGTGCCTGAACATGCTCCGTTCACGGCGGACCCACCCCGAGGAGCCTTTCGATGTGCACGTGCCCGACCCTCTTATCAGCCGCGAGGATAAGTTCGATCCCGAGCACGAGGCCTTGCTAGCGGACGCTGTTGGACTCGCCCTGCTCGTGGTCCTGGAGAGACTCTCCCCCGCCGAACGTCTCGCCTTCGTCCTTTACGACATGTTTGCCGTCCCGTTCGAGGAGATCGCCGAGCTGCTAGAGCGCTCGCCGACTGCGGCGCGCCAGCTCGCCAGCCGCGCGCGCCGACGCGTGCGCGCCGAGGCACCTACACCGGACTCCGACCTGAGTGCCCAGCGGGAGGTCGTCGACGCCTTCTTTGCGGCCGCCCATGACGGGAACTTCGAGGCGCTCGTGGCCGTCCTTCACCCTGATGTCGTGCTTCGCTCCGACGGCGGACGCACACAGCAGCGCACGGTCGTCGTGCGCGGCGCGGAGACCGTCGCCGGAAGGGCGCTCACGTTCGCGCGCCTCTCCCCCCATGTCCGCCCCGTGCTCGTCAACGGCGCAGCCGGCGTCCTTGTAGCGCCACATGGCCGGCCCTTCTCCGTGATGGGCTTTACCGTCGTGGAGCGGAAGGTCGTCGCGATCGACGTCCTCGCCGACGTCGATCGCCTGAGTGAGCTCAACCCCGGCTCCTTCGATGGCTGAGCCGACAGATCGCTCAACGTCGATCGATGGCGTGAGCCTGGCGGCGTTCGCGGCAATCGAGCTCCTGCCTATCGACGAGCGGCTCTCCTTTGTCCTACACGACCTGTTCGGTGTCGAATTCGAGGAGATCGAGGCGATGTCACATCCATGCTCCAGCTCGTGTCATCCCAATAAACGCACAGACAACCACGAGATCGGGAGCAACAACATGCAGTCACGAATCGAGAATCCAGCCCTCTCCGTCCCCGGCGTGATGCCGGCGCTGCAAAGACTCGCGAAGGCCGTTGCCGATACGAATGTTCCAGAGACCACGCGCTACCTGGTCGAGCTGCGGGCGAGTCAGATAAACGGCTGTGCCGTCTGTGTCGACATGCACTCTCGCGAGTTGCGCGCCGCGGGTGAGCCGGACGAGCGCATCTTCACGGTTGCCACATGGAGAGATGTGCCCTACTTCACCGACGCCGAGCGTGCTGCGCTCGCGCTGACCGAGGCAGCGACGCGGCTCGCCGACCGCCCGGACCCCGTCCCTGACGATGTGTGGGAGGAGGCCTCGCGCCACTACGACGAACGTGAGCTTGCCGCACTCGTCGTTTCGATTGCGACGATCAATGCCTGGAACCGGATCAACGCTGCGACAGGGCAAGTCTCTGGCGAGTGGGTCGCCGAGTGGATCGGCGAGCCCACCAAGCAAGCGGCCTGATCAGACTCTTCTCGGTCTTCGCTCGAGGCTTCTTGCATCAATGAGACGCCGCACGTTAGTGCGGGCCACCCTGTATCTGGCTCTCCAGAACCTTCTGAGCAAAGCGAAGCATCCCGAGGGTGACCCATGGAAGCTGCCCCGCCCTAACCCGAAGATTAACCTCTTCATTGGGCTTGATGACCTCCACAACCGTGATGACACGACCTATTTGGTAGTTGTCACCAAAGTCCGCTTCGATGGCGTCCATCTCGCTCGCCACTTCCTGCATGAGCCTTGCCCGGGGGTCAGGCTGCTCGCCTTCATCTCCCCCATTTCCGCCTCCGATACTTGCCATTTTCAAACCTCCAAATCGAGTGAAAGAAGACGTGATGCTAACCGCAGAAACAGTGCCACCCGTTCTTGAGCGCATCGCTTAGGCGTGGACAGCCTTCACAGGTTCTCTTTCTTGCGCGCCTCCAGCCAGTCGTCGAAATCGCGGGCGACGATCCGCTCGTCGTGGACTCCGGCTGCATCAGAAGAGGCCAACCAGACAATCGGCGATCCCATAATCGCGGGATCGAGCAGGTTGGTGCGCAACTCGTCCCTCATCTCGTCGGGAATCATCCCGGTGGCGGTCGCGCCCCCGGGGAGCAAGATGTTGGCGGTAACCGGCGTGTCAGCCAGGTCGGCGGCCATCACCCGGGCAATGGCCTCCACAGCGGCACCGGAGGGCCCATAGGGAATGAAGCCGCGCCGGGTCATTGTCTGCTCGCTCATTGAGATCGTTACTACCTGTCCGCCGCCAGCACTCAGCATTCGCGGTACTACCGCCCGGGCGACTAGGAACGTTCCGGTCGCCTTGGTCTCTCCAGCACGTCGCGAAAGCCGGCGGGCGGCACCTCCCAAAATCGGTGCGGCTCGGTCATAAAGCGCGGGTTGACAGTCCGCATCCCGATCCCGGCGTTGTTGACCAATACGTCCAGGCCGTCGAGCATCCCGTAGACGCTGTCAACCGCCGCCGATACCGAGCTGTCCTCGCGGACGTCAAGCTCGACTCCCAGCGCTCCTGCACCTAGCTCCGAAGCGGTGGCCTGCGCCCGCTCCAGGTGGCGGCTAGTCACTGCCACCCGAGCGCCAGCCTGCGCGAGCGCTTGCGCCATCGCGCGCCCCAGGCCGGTCGTGCCGCCAGTCACCAGAACGCGGGTACCGCTCAGCTGGGCCATCGAGCTCAGCCTAGAGGACCAACTCCTCACCCCGACAGTGCCGCCTCACGCCGAGTCGGCTCGAACAGCTCGACCAGGTTGCCAGAGGGGTCTTCCACCAGAATTTGCTTACCGCCAACCCCTGTCACAAGCTCATTGCGAAACGCAACACCATCACTACTCAGCTCGGTGACCTTCGCCTCAATGTCCACGACCTCTAGCTGGAACCGGTTCCAACCGCCGGGCTCTGGCATCGTGCCGTCCGGCATTGCCTGGCCGCCCCCGCCCACTCCGCTGGGCGCGCTCAGCACCAGACGAAGATCGTCGCGTGAGAGCATCGCGAAGGTCGGAGCGGGATGCATGTCCTCATGAAAGCCGAGATGACGACAATAGAAATCGATCGCGGCATCTACATCATCGACTATGTAGCGAACACCTACAGTGGCCATGTTGTTCCCTCTTCCCTGTTTCTTCAATCGTATGCCATCCAGCATGTAGCGTCTACGACGTGAGCTCACTGAGCCCCAGCAACTTCCTCACAGACCTCACGCCCGGATAGTCGCACGGTAAAGTGCACCAGTATTGATACCTCGCTCATAGGAGACCGAATGCGGCGTCCATTGGGCCCTTGCGTTACCCAGGGCGCTCGCGGGTAGTCTGTGTCTGCGTGATTTGAGCCTTGCTCGGTTAGTTGCCGAGCATGAGAATGCAGGACGAGACATTGCTCAGTTAGGCTTTATGGGTGTCCTCGCGTGCTTTGATGCTCGTCAACCTCCTATTCCGCTTGAGCTATGGCATAGGAGGCCTTCTCGCCCCTACGAAGATGGCCAAGCTCGGGCTGGCGGCACGTACGGCCGAGCATCCCGAGGCTCGACTGTTCGTGCGCGGCTTCAGCGCACATCAGGTTGCCGTAGGAACGCTCGGCCTCGCAAGCCGACGCTGGCGGAAGCTCGAACAGCCAGCCGCGATCGCGGCCGTGACGATCGATGCCGCCGACATGATCTCCGCCGTAGTCGAGGCGAGCGAGCGGAAAAAATGGGACGGCGACGCCACTGGCGGCCTGGTGTTCTCAGCGGCCGGTGTTGTTACTGCCCTTGCCACCATACGCGCGCCCCGTTAAGTCTAGGCCACACAACACCGCACACAGTCTCAATAGTCGGCGGCGATCGGTGCCCAAGGTTGAAGCTCCGAGAGCGCCCCCGGTTGCCCCATCTAATCCAGTTCGAGCGCGCACGCGAACCGCGACAGCGCGAGAGCCGGTACAGAATCGTCGAGATTGACAACCGTACCGTGCTCCGCGCTGCGCTCGCCACGTTCTCGGCCTACGCGCAAGCGTTATCAAGCACCTACACCCCCCGGTCTGGTGCAATGTGCGTATTCACCTCGACCTTGTCGAGCAACCAGGAACGTTCATCGAGCGATGAGCCCTATTAACCCCGCAAGCGCTTGTGCGCAGGAACAACTGCCAAAGCGAGCCTGCCCAGGGTGAGTGCCGCCAGCAGGAGACCAAAGTCGCGCAGAGCGATGTCGTAGTAGCGGGGTGCATCGTTGGTGAGCAAGTTCACGACGATGCCGGCCAACCAGCCGGCTACTACAAACGCCCCAATTCGCGGGGCAAACGCCACGAGCAGCCCAGCAACGATCTCTATACCTCCAACGACGTACATGAAGTCTTGGCCACTGCCGGGAACAATGTTGTTGATCCAAGGGGCTAGATAGTTGGGCCAGTAGACGCTCCAGTTGAAGAACTTATCTATGCCAAACAAGATCGGCGCGAGGGTAAAGCCGATTCGCAGCAGCCAAAAAGCCTGATAGGCGGCCGCATTAACATCCTCTAGCCCGTGCGCGGTTATAAGCCTATTATTAGATCCGGCAGTTTCGCGACCCAGTGGGGTCTCTATGGCGCTCATCAAATGCCTCCTTGTGTTGAGGCGTCCGTAGCCAACCGGACGCGACTTAGTTCACTTAGTGGCTTTGCGTCGCCTGAGCACCGGTTCTTACCTATGTGAGCATCGGGTTTCTGCCAGCTATGCGTTCAGTGCTCACTGATGAGGAGGGCTAGCAGGCTCTCGTAATCCTCATTGCAGGCGGGACATCCGTGTAGGTGAGCTCGCATGCCCGGGATCTGCTTGTCGGGCTCGGCCTGGGCGAGCTCCAGCTCCACGTAGCGGTCGAGCTGATCGAAGCACTCATCGCAAGTCAGCTCGGGCCCCGCAGGTCCTACCAGTCGGGCGAGAAGCCGATCGGGGTCTGACGGAGCGCTCATCGAGTCCTAGCTTGCATATGTAGATCGATGTCCAAGCCTTGCCTGGCAAGTGTCGCACGGAGCTTGCGTCGAGCGTCATGGAGCGTCTTGTAGAGCGCACCACGAGTGGTACTCAATCGTTCGGCGAGCACATCGATGGGAATGTCGTTAAGGGTGATGGCCACCAGAACCTCTCGCTGATGGGTGCTGAGCTCCTCCTCGATCGCCTGCTGGAGCACTGTGATGAACTCCTGCGTCTCAACATCGTCATGGGGGACTTGCGCACGGTCTGCGATCACCGACCAGCCTTCTGGGTCTAGCTGTACCTCTCGTCCTTGCCACACGCGACCACGAACCTTGACGGCCGCCTCAAGTAGCGCGAACTTGTAGGCCCAGGTCGTGAAGCGACTCTCGCCACGGAAGTCTCCCAGCTTGCGAAGCACAGCCATCAGAGCATCGTCCGCACTCTGCTGGGCAAGGTCCTCGTGGTCGCTGTCGCGCATCTGTCCGAACGTCGCTCGGCGCCTGTGCACCTCGAACCTAGCGGCCTTCAGCAGCAGCATGTGCAGATCCTTGACGGCTGAGTGATAGCTAGGGCCATCGCTGTGCAGGCGCGCGATCCAGGTCGCCGACTCAGCGTCCAGCTTCCTGACATCGATTGCGGAGTCGTGCATTGGAGACATGGCAACTCAGACGCTACACAAGCCGCCGCCAAGGACAGAGTCGGGCTCAGAATCCTCATGTCAAAGGTTCCCACATCTGCTTTGCGTCTCCAGCGCGGTCCTTCTTACTAAGCGGACCGTGATAGTCTCGCCCGCCTTCGGTGGTAGGAGACCCGTGAGAATGGGTGTCTGGGTTCTCCATCGATCCCAGACGCTTCAGGGAGGAGCGACATTGTGAAGCTCGTGGTCGCCATCGTGCGTCCGGAGAAGGTCAATGACGTACTCGAGGCTCTCTACCGCGCTGAGGTGCGCGGCTTCTCCATGAGCCGCGTCCAGGGCCACGGCGGCGAGCTCGACCGAGTCGAGACCTATCGTGGCACGACCGTGAAGATGGGTCTCTCGGAGAAGGTTCGCTTCGAGGTGGCGGTCTCCGACGATTTCGTTCAAACCACGATCGATGCTCTCTGCGAGGGTGCGCGAACCGGCGAGGTCGGCGATGGCAAGATCTTCGTCACAGCCTTGGAGCAGGCCGTCCGTATTCGCACGGGCGAGACCGACGAAGGCGCCGTGACTCCGGTGGACAAGTGATCGCAACGGCCTTCGTGGCGATATCCACCAAGGTGAGTGCAGGCGACACAGCATGGATGCTTGTCGCGACCGCCATGGTCCTGATGATGACTCCTGCGCTCGGCCTTTTCTATGCGGGCTTGGTGCGCTCCAAGAACACGCTCAACACCTTCATGATGTCGATCGGCGCGCTTGCGGTCGCAACGGTTATGTGGGCGCTCGTGGGCTATTCGCTGGCCTTTGACAAGGGCAACGGATTCATCGGCGGACTCGGCAACGCGTTCCTGCACGGCGTCGCGTTCGCCCCGCGTGCCGGCATGACGATCCCACAACTCGTCTTCTTTGCCTTTCAGGCAACCTTCTGCATCGTCACAGTTGCACTCGTATCGGGAGCTGTCGTAGAGCGCATGCGGTTCGCTCCTTTTCTCCTATTTGCGGCCCTCTGGTCTGTCTTCGTATACGCGGTGCTTGCTCACTGGGCGTTCGGCGGCGGTTGGCTACAGGCACATGGCACGCTCGACTTCGCTGGCGGCGTGCCTGTGGAGATGGGATCGGGCTTCTCTGCCCTGGCTGCGGCACTTGTGGTTGGTGCACGCAAGGACTACGGTCGCCAAGCCCTGCTGCCTCACAACGCGGTCTATGTGCTGCTGGGCGCCGGCTTGCTCTGGTTCGGCTGGTTTGGCTTCAACGGCGGCAGCGGCTTCTCCACAGGGCATTCCAGTGTGCTGGCCTTTACGAACACATTGCTGACGCCGGCGTGCACGCTCGTCGTTTGGTTCGGCCTAGACCTGCTGCGAGGACGCAAGGTGACGGCGATCGGAGCCGCGACCGCGATCATCGTCGGGTGTGTCGGGATCACGCCGGCGGCTGGCTATATCAGCCCAGCCTGGGCGATGGTGCTGGGTGCTGTTGCGGCCCTACCGAGCTACGCCATGATCGTCTGGCGACCGCGTACCCGCGTGGACGAGACACTGGACGTGCTGGCCGCCCACGGAACGGCCGGACTCACTGGCATCCTCTTCATCGGCTTCGTCGCTCAGATCTCGTGGAACGGCAAGTCGAACGGCCTCTTCTACGGTGATGCGCGCCAGCTCGGGTGGCAGGCCATCGCCGCACTCGCTGCTCCCGTATACGCATTCACGGCCACCTTCGTGCTTCTGAAGCTGATCGGCTTGGTCATGCCGCTACGCACTAGCCAATACGAGGAGGCCCTTGGCATGGACATCGTGCAGCATGGCGAGGAGGCCTATGCCACCGGCGAGGGCGCAATCCTCGTATCGACCGAGGCCGGCCTGGACAGTGCAGTGGGTGTCGCCCAGCCCTGACATCCATCGGTCCGAACCCAGCTATCGTATTCCGATATCGCAATACGATATGTTGTATTGATCCTCGATGATCTGACAGACGAGCAGTACGGGCAACTCCTGGATCTGCGCATCGGCCTGCGCCGCTTTCTGCACTGGAGCGAAGAGCAGGCCGAAGCACACAACCTCACCCCTGCCCAACACCAGCTTCTGCTTGCTATACGTGGCAACAACACACAGCACGGGCCAACGGTCGGGGAGCTCTCCGAGGCGCTTGTGCTGCGCCACCACAGTGTCGTGGGCCTTATCGACCGTGCGCAGAGTGCTGGCCTAGTGACGCGCCAGCGCGACCCAACTCGCCATTCGCTCGTGCACGTCAGGCTCACCGATCGTGGTCAAAACGCGCTGCGCGAGCTGTCACAGACCCACCTACAGGAGATCGCAGAGCTCGCCCCCGCGATGCAGGCTCTCTGGCGGGCGATCGCAGCTACGGAAGATCCGTCCAACGCAAGCCCATCTCCGGCTCCACGGGCGCAGAGCGCAAGATGAGCTCACGCCAACGTGTTTCCCATCTTGGCGATTTCACACTAGGGCCGGAGGTACTGCGGCTCTGTGCCCTTGCCGTGCCTCTAGGAGCGATGAGTGCGGTGTGCGCACTCGCGCTGCTGCGCCTCATCGGCCTAGTCACGAATCTCATCTTCTACCAGCGATTCGATACTTCCTTGGTGGCGCCGGGAGCCGGCCACCACTCCCCTCTCTTGATCCTGCTCGCACCGGTAATCGGCGGTCTCGCGGTCGGGCTCATGGCTCGCTTCGGCTCGGAGCGAATACGCGGGCACGGGATGCCCGAGGCGATCGAGGCGATTCTCACTCGCGGCAGCCGCGTGCAGCCACGAGTCGCCCTACTGAAGCCGATCTCGGCCGCCGTGAGCATCGGCAGCGGTGGACCTTTCGGCGCGGAGGGGCCGATCATCATGACCGGCGGAGCCGTTGGGTCGGTGCTCGCACAGCTTCTGCATACGAGCGCTGACGAGCGCAAGACGCTGCTCGTCGCGGGCGCCGCGGCAGGGATGACTGCCACCTTCAACGCACCGCTCGCCTCAGTCCTACTTGCGGTCGAGCTGCTCTTGTTTGAGTGGCGTCCACGAAGCTTCATCCCGGTCGTCACCGCCGTCGGGACCGCCACAGTGCTGCGCTGGTCGATGCTTGGTGCGGGACCCGTGTTCGGCGTTAGCGTCGGTGCCGTGCGAATAGGCGGGGGCGTGGAGCTGTTGTGCGTTCTCGTGGGGCTCAGTGCGGGATTGCTGGCGATCGTCGCCACCGGGCTTGTCTATTTCTCCGAGGACGCTTTCGCGCGGCTCCCCATCCACTGGATGTGGTGGCCGGCGATCGGCGGACTGATCGTGGGCGTGGGCGGGTTGATCGAGCCGCGTGCGTTGGGCGTCGGCTACGACGTCATCCGTGAATTGCTCCAAGGTCGCGCGACGATGTCGCTGATCCTCGGCATCCTGCTTGTAAAGACCGCGATCTGGGGACTATCGCTGGGCTCGGGCACCTCGGGCGGAGTGCTTGCGCCTATGTTCATGATCGGCGCGGCACTCGGAGCCTTGGAGGGCACGGTGTTGCCAGGCGTGACCCCTGGATTCTGGGCAATTGTTGGGCTCGCGGGGGTGCTCGGCGGGGTTATGCGCTCGCCACTGACGGGCGTGGTCTTCCCCTTGGAGCTCACGCACGCCTGGCCACTTCTTTTGCCCCTCCTGCTCTCGGCAACCGGGGCCTATGCGCTCTCGGCCCTGACGCTGCGGCGCTCGGTGCTCACGGAGAAGATTGCTCGGCGTGGTCTGCACCTCACCCGTGAGTATTCGGTCGATCCGCTTGAAGCATTGCTCGTCGAGGAGGTCATGAGCCGCGATTTTGCCACGATCGATAGCCGCGAGCGGCTTGATTCGCTGCGCGACACCGCGATCAATTCGCGTCAACCGCTCTATCCGGTGCTGGATGAGGACGAACGCATGATCGGCGTTCTGACCCGTGGTCAGCTGCTACGCCAGAGCCTCACAGACCCAGACTCCCTTGTCGCTGAGATGACCTGCCGTGGACCGTTGACGGTCCATCCGCAAGACACGCTGCGTCAAGTCGCCCAGCGCTTCGCCGAGTCCACGTTGGGCTGTGCCCCGGTCGTTGAGCCCAATGAGCCCGATCGTCTGCTTGGGCTCATTGCGACCGAGAACCTCCTGCACGCTCGTCTGCTCGACGTGCGTGAGGAGCATCGGCGTGAACGTATCCTTCGGGTTCGCGCCCCCGCGTACGCGGAGGTCGGATGAGATGAGTCACGCCTGGTCCGCAGTCCGCTGGCGCACCAACGGCGCCTGAATTGACGCACAAACCAACCTAGTTAGGGCACCCTAATATTGTGTGGTAGGGTCCCCGCCATGAAACCCGAGTCATCAAGTCGGATTTTGCTGCGAAGCCTTTTCAGCGGACAGCAGACCTCCAGCCGGGGAGGCGACATCCATCGCCGGCAACCTGATCTTCGCCCCTCGCACCCGAGCGGTACTGCAATTGCGAAGCGCCGCGTGAGAACGTCTCGCTTGGCGTGTATCGCCGCAATGCTCCTCTGCACGGGCGGCCTGCTGTCCAGCTGCGGAAGCTCCTCCTCGTCTGGCTCTTCCTCGTCGGGGTCCAAACAGTCGATCACTCTCTACAACGGCCAGCACGTCCAGACCACCGACACGCTTGTCGCCGCCTTTGAACGTAAGACCGGCATCAAGGTGAACGTGCGCAGCAACGACGAGGACACCTTCGCCGACCAGATCGTCACCGAGGGCTCCCATTCCCCGGCTGATGTGCTCTACACGGAGAATTCGCCCGCGCTTGAATATCTTCAGGATAAGGATCTGCTCGCCCCGGTCGACTCAACCACGCTCGCCAGCACGCCGAGCAAGTTCAACTCGTCTGAGGGTGACTGGCTTGGGGTCTCTACGCGAGTCAGTGTGCTCATCTACAACCCAAGCGTCATCGCTGCAAGCGAACTCCCAACATCCGTCCTCCAACTCGCCGATTCCAAGTACAAAGGCAAGCTTGCGCTCGCCGCGGGAGAGACAGACTTTCAGCCGATCGTAACCTCCGTCGAGCGCACCTACGGTCACGCGGCTGCGCTCAAGTGGCTAGAAGCGGTTAAGGGCAACGCCTCCAGTCACACCTACCCCGATAACGAGACGATCGCGAGTGACGTCAATCGCGGCGCAGCAGCCTTCGGTGTGATCAACCAGTACTACTGGTACCGCATGCGCGCCGAGCTAGGCTCAGGCAGTATCCATTCGAAGATCGCTTACTTTGCCCCACGGGACCCCGGCTATGTGATCGATGTCTCGGGGGCTGCGATCCTCAAGTCATCCAAAAACCAGGCCGCTTCGCAGAAGTTCCTTGCATTTCTCGTGAGCCATGAAGGACAGGAAATCATCGCCCATTCGCTTAGCTTCGAGTATCCGATCGTCCCCGGAATCAAGACCGGTGCGCCCGAGACTCCATTTGGAGAGCTCCAGCCAAACTCGATCACGATCTCCCAGCTCGGCGACGGATCGACAGCGATCTCCCTCCTTCGCGAAGCGGGACTGTTGTGAGGCATAGCGTCCAACCAAGTCGCTGAAATGAGACGGCCGGCACGCATGCCGATTGAGCCCACGCCGGCAACCACCGGCGTGGGGCTCGTGCCGGCCGCAGGAGCCGACCAGGCGCAAATGGCCGGCTCCCAACTTGTAAAGGCTCGTAGACCAGCACGGCCTTGGGTCCTGCTGGGACTCAGCACGGCAGTGGCGCTCGTGCTTCTCGCGCCCCTCGCGTTCCTGCTGTACGAGGCGCACGGCGCTGGGGTATCGACGATCACGAACCTCATCTTCCGTGAGCTCACCGCGACCCTGCTCTGGAATACAGTCAGGCTCACCGTCGTTGTCACCTTGCTATGCGCCGTCATAGGCACCACAGCCGCTTGGTTTGTCGAGCGAACCGACCTACCAGGACGCCGAATTTGGGCTGTGCTCGTGGTCATCCCACTCGCGATTCCCGACTTCGTTGTGAGCTTTGGCTGGGCGTCGCTCAGCACGTGGGTCGCGGGGTTTCGTGGAGCAGTCTTGGTAATGACCCTGGCCGTCTACCCGCTCGTGTACCTACCTGTGGCGGCCAGCTTCCGCAATGCAGATCCGGGCCAGGAGGAGGTGTCACGTAGCCTCGGAGTGGGACGGCTGCGTACATTCTGGCGAGTCACGCTCGGGCAGGCCCGGGTAGCGATCCTCGGCGGCTGCCTCCTCGTGGCGCTCGTACTGCTGGCTGAGTATGGCGCCTTTGAGATCCTCGGCTACCAGACATTCACAACGGAGATCTTCACCGAGTTCAGCGTCTCGTTCAACGTGCCAACAGCCTCTGCCTTGTCACTGGTCTTGGTGCTCCTCAGCCTCTTGGTCCTCTCAGGCGAGGGCTTGGCACGAGGTCGCGGCCGGCTCAGCCGGTCGGGACCGCTCGCCCAAAGAACCGCACCGCCTCACCGGCTTGGACGCTTGCGCTTGCCTGTGCTCGCCTTCTTCATTGTTCTCGTCGGCTTGGCACTCGGCGTACCGATCGGCTCCAGTGTCTACTGGATTCTCCGCGGTGGCCGTGCCTTCTTGACCGGGGTATCACTGTTTGACGCGATCTGGCACACAGCCCTTTACGGCGCGATCGCTGCTGCCCTGTCCACCGCAATGGCGCTACCTGTGGCTCTGCTTGCGATTCGCCACACTGGACGTACTTACTACCTGCTCGAGCGCAGCACATACCTCGTACTGGCAATGCCTGGCTTGGTGATCGCGCTAGCGCTCTCCTACTTCACGGAGCGCTATGCCAATGGATTTCTCTATCAGAGTGCCCCGCTCATGGTGATCGCCTATGCCATCCTGTTCTTTCCCCTGGCGCTCGTCGGGGTCCGAGCTTCGCTTGCCCAAGCACCGGTAGGCCTCGAGGAGGTTGGCCGCTCGCTTGGCCGACGGCGCTTGTTGGTATTGCTGCGAGTCACACTTCCCCTCGTCTCCCCCGGCCTAGCCGCTGCCTTCTGCCTGGTATTCCTCTCTACCGTGACTGAGCTGACCGCAACCCTCATCCTGATCCCCACAGGCGTTCAAACGCTTGCCACCCAATTCTGGGCATACCAGCAGAATCTCTCCTATGGGCAGGCCGCCCCATTCGCACTGGCGATGATCGCCATCGCGGCCTTGCCAAGCGTCGTGCTCGGCCGCTTCTTCGACCGTCTGCCCTCACGAGGGAGGCCAGCAAGATGAGCACTCATGCCGGTCCTCGTCAGAAGCCCGGCAGCCCTACTGGCGGGAGCGACAGAGAAAATGGGCTTGCGGGCAACACAGAGAAGGCGAGTGGCCTCGCGATCATCGACCTGCATAAGAGCTTCAGGACACAGCCGGTGCTTGCCGGCCTGAGTCTGACTGTGCCGGCAGGGTCTCTGACGGCCATTCTCGGCTCCTCTGGTAGCGGCAAGACGACGCTCTTGCGACTATTGGCCGGCTTTGACCGGCCCGACCGGGGGACCGTGGAGATCGGCAAGCACATCGTTGACGGAGATGGCGCTCACGTTCATCCTGAGCACCGCCGGATCGGCTATGTGCCACAGGAGGGAGGCCTCTTCCCGCACCTCAACGTTGCGGCAAACGTCGGGTTCGGGCTCTCCAGGGCCGCCAGACGGCAACGGGTGAACGAGCTGCTCGAGCTTGTAGGGCTGGCCGACCTGAGGCGCCGCTATCCCCACCAGCTCTCAGGTGGCCAGCAGCAGCGGGTGGCCTTGGCGCGAGCGCTCGCGGTCGAACCCGAGGTCGTGCTTCTGGACGAGCCTTTTGCTTCACTTGACGCGCACATGCGAGCCAGTGTGCGCGAGGAGGTTCAGCGGATCCTGAAGGCATCGGGAACAACGACGCTTCTTGTCACCCACGACCAAGATGAGGCGCTTTCACTGGCAGATCTCGTAGCGGTTCTTCGCGACGGCAGGATTGCCCAGTGCGCAACGCCGCAAGAGCTCTACGCTCGTCCGCTCGACAACGAGCTCGCGCGCTTCGTGGGCGAGGCCAACTTGATCACGGGCGTGTTCGACGGTGTGCTCGTAGACACACCGCTGGGGAAGCTCCCGGCGCTGTGGCAGGGTGAGCCCTCGCCCACACCTTGCGCTGTGAGCGTCCTCATCCGCCCCGAGCAAATCGACCTGCATCACGCCGACGGTGAGAAGGGCCTTGAGGGACAGATCGTACGAGTGGGATACCACGGACACGATGTCGTCCTGCATGTACAAATTGGCCGGCAGGAAACCGAGCAGTCTTTGCTGGTGCGAACTCTCGGAGATACTCAGCTGTCCGCCGGCTCGGCAGTCAAGCTCGACGTCCGTGGGCCCGTGCTGGTTTGGCCCACAAATTCCTTGCGCTGAACGCTGGGTAGCGGCAACCACCGGCTTCCAGATCGTTCCTGCCGTCTCGTGCGGATGAGGTCTCAGGACCTCGAGCCGACTTCGAAGAATCCTTTTCGCGACGACCTACCTCTAATCACCGTGTCGACATTCGATCGACAGGAACGAGAGGCCCATATGATCTTCGCCATCAATTTCATACTCACCCGGCCGCGGAAGAGCAAGCCATGATGCACCGAGCGCTCATCTCGCTGGCCATAGTTGGCTCCACCCTACTTTGGCTGCCCTTCGCCGCGAGCGCCACGCCGACGGCGGTCACGCTGAAAGTCACGGGCGTGCCGATCCCCATCAACCCAAGCGCGGCGCGCAGCCCGACCTATCCGGGTACCGGCAACACTCTCGGTGCGGGGACCGCCGTCGAAGCCGAATACAAGATCAGCGGCACCGAATATGGCGGCTTCCCACCGCCGCTCACCGGCGTCACGTTTTTTGCGCCGGCCGGCGCAAAGCTGCATCCGCAGGGGTTTGCGACCTGCCCAAACGCGATACTCGAAAGCCACGAAGTCGAGCACTGCCCAAAGAAGTCCGTAGCCAGTCCGGTTGGCTCGGTATCTGGAGTCGTGAGCTTCGGCGAAACCCGTGTCCATGAGCGCTTGACAGTGCAAGCGTTCTTCGCACCAGCCGGGCAGCTCGCGTTCTTCACCGAAGGCAGGTCCCCGGCCGAGATCGAAATCCTGGCCAAGGGCAGCTTCACAAACAACGAAGGGGCCTTCGGTCCGACGATCAGTGCCGCCGTGCCACTCGTGGAAACCGTTCCCGGAGCCCCCTATGGGGTCGTGGAAACGATCAAGGTCAAGGTCGGTGCCGCCTTCAAGCGGGGTGGAAAATTGGTCTCCTACGCCACCCTGCCGAGAAAGTGCCCAAAGGACGGATTCCCGGTCCGCTCGGTCTTGAAGTTCCTGACCGGCGAACCGATCACGGTCAATGTGAAGATGCCATGCCCCAAGGGATAACGCCATGACCCTCGCCATCTATCTACTAGCAGCCCTAGTGGTGATCTGTGGCTGCCTTTTGCTCATCGCCAGAATCCGCTCTCGGGACTGACGTGCTCGAGTCATGGCCCACCGAGCAGGTCGTCAGTGCAGCCCAACAGGGCGATCCCCGCGCGATCGCGACGCTCCTCGACGGCTCGCATGCGCACGTGCGCCGCTTCGCGCGCTCTCTCTGCTCGACTCCCGAGGATGCCGAAGACGCGGCTCAGGAGGCACTGATCGTCCTTTACCAAAAGATCGGAACGTTGCGTGCCGCCGCAGCCCTCGCATCGTGGATGTTTCAAATCGTGCGCCATGAGTGCATTCGTAGGTCCAGGCTCGCCCTCCGCCCGCCGATCTCCGCGGTCACTACCGAGTCCTCCGTCGAAGATGTCGCTCTCGCCCGCCTGGAGATCGAGCGGATCATCAACTCCATCGCCGGACTCCCCATTGAGCAACGCTCCGTGCTGGTCCTACGCGACATCCAAGGCCTCTCGGGAAAGGCCACGGCGCAGGCGCTGGGACTGAGCCGTGCCGCGATGAAGTCACGTCTACATCGCGGACGCGAAGCACTTCGCTCGCAACTGAGAGCATCTGGGGAGAGCACCAACGCCGTCAACCCCGGCGGTGCAAAGCATGTCTGAGTGTGACCGCGGCAATCTCGCCAGCAACTCCATCGCTCGCCACCTTACGCGTGGGGCGATCGGTTTCGGGTTGATTGGAGCGGCACTTGTGCTGATTGGGAGCATAGGTCCAGCCGCGCTCCTGCTCACCCCCGCCGGCATGGTCGCGCTTCGCGGCTGCCCGACATGCTGGGTGGTCGGGCTCCTCCAGACCGTCTCAGCGGGACGGCTTGAGCGCACCTGCACCGACACCGGCTGCACACTGCATCGCCGCGACGACGGTTAGGCGAGGTCGACTTCAAGCACGTCGGTTCGTGCGATAGCAGCATCGCGCTCGGCTGCTAGTGCGATACGTCGCTCGTCACCCATATAGCCCTCAAGGGCTTCCTGTGAGGGAAACTCAAGAATCTGGATCTCCAAGGGCGCCCCATCGGCTCCATCCGTGCGCGCCCGCTGCAGAACTCGTGCTCCGTGATCCCCCATAAGTTCGAGCACTCTGTCCTCATAGGCAACAAGTGCCTGCTCTGTGCCCGCGTTGGGCCACAGTAGAACACATAGGTGAAGGCTCATCGCCGCGAGCCTAGCGGCTCAAGCTCGTAGCGCGAACAGCGGCCAGCGACCTGGTACGCCCTTCAGCTCATGAAAACCGCGATCCTCGAATGCGAACGGGCCGCCCACGACCGTGCCAAACACGGTCCCCGAGACGAGCACCTCGCCTGCCCCCGCGATCGCATTGACGCGCGATGCGATGTGAACGGCCATGCCCGCCACATCGTCGCCAATCAGCTCACACTCGCCTGTATGAGCACCAACGCGGATATCGATCCCTAGGTCTCGCCCCGCAGCGGTGATGGCCAAGGCGCAGCGCAGGGCCCGCGACGGTGGTCCCTCAAATGTGACAAGGAAGCCATCCCCTACCGTCTTCACCTCACGACCACCGAAGCGGACAAGCTGCTCACGCACCCGAGCATCGTGTTCTGCCAGCAGATCGCGCCAGCGCCCGTCCCCCAGGCTGGCTGCCCGCGCGGTCGCATCGACGATGTCCGTGAACATCACAGTGAGCAATCCACGCGCGAGCTCACCCCGGCTGCGCGCACCGGTCAGGAACTCCTCTATCTCCTCGACGATCGCGTCGCTGTCGCCCACAAACGGAAGTGAGTCCACGCCTTCGAGCTCGACATGTCGCGCCCCCGCGATGTGCTCGGCCAGGTAGCGCGAGTGACGCGGATCCCAGGCCGTGTCACCAGATCGGTGCATGACCAGCGTCGGCACTTTGATACGCGGTAGCGTCTCACGTACGTCGAGATCGGCCGTCGCGTTGAGCAGGACACGAGCCTCGTTAGGGCTCGCCGCTAGACGCTGCAGGCGCGCAAACCATGTTGCCAGCGTCTGATCCTCTGCCATCGAGGGCGCCATTACCCCGAGCCCAGGGCTATCGGCCTCCCCCCAGGCAGCGAGCGTCTGCTCGGTCCATTGTGCGCGATTCTCGCGCGTCATCGCCCAGTCATAGTCCGGAGCCCATGAGGTGCGTGCGATCGACGCATACATGATCAGCGCACCAACACGCCGCGGGTAGTCCGCGGCGAGCACAGCGCCAACGGGGCCACCCAACCCGTAGGTAAGCAGCGCGGCCCGCTCACTTCCGACAGCGTCGAGCACGGCAAGCGCATCGCGCGCCTCCTGCTCGAGGGTGTGAGTCTGACCGGCACTGTCTGACAGACCGCTTCCGCGGCGGTCGAACAGAATCAGGCGGTTGAACACAGCCAGGCGCTCGAGGAAGCGGCGCACGGCCGATGCTTCCCACAGCTGCTCGATCTGGGAGATCCAACCCGGGAGGAACAGCAGGTCAAGTGCTCCCTCTCCAGCGACCTGATAGGCAATGGTCGCATCGCCACTGCGCGCATAACGCGTCGCGGGCACCATCAGCAGACTCCGATGTGGGTGCTGGAGGATGGGTGGAGCATTGACGCCACACACCCATCCTATGGAGCCCCAACCTGCGATGTCTCGAACGGTTTAAGGCAATTCCAGCTCAGAGATCTATCCGAGGACGCTCACATGTGTCTGGGACAAGGCTGCTTATAAGCGACCGTGACCGTTTCGCCGCTCATGAACTTCAGTTCGGCCTTCAGAGGAGCCCCACCTTTGGGGCATGTTCTCGGCAGGGTGAGATAGGAGACCGTCCTCCCGGCCTTCCTATAAGCCGCACCGACCTTGACTTTGAAAGAGAGAATGGAGGCATCGTCGGCCCCCGGCACCGTTTCGACCAGGGGCACTTCGACAACTAGCTCAGGACCATAGGGGGCACTGGCCGTAGTCCATTGAGCTTTTTCGAGGACTTGAAAGTAGGCCGGGGTACTACCTTCGACATAGAAGGTCAGACCGCCACCCGGCGCAAAGAAATCCTGGATCGACACTTTCTCGTTAACGCGATCGCCGCCGAAAGCCACAACGCCCAATCCTTCGCCGGTAGGGCCAGCGCGCGATTTCTTCGGACATCCTGCCGCCCCGTCGGCTTCGAGCACTGCAGGCGCACAGTCGAGAAACCCCACGGGTGCCACCTTCACCCCTTCCGGCGCGTAGAAAGCCATCCTAACCAGAGGAGAGGGGAAGCCTCCGTATTCATCGCCACTGATCGTGACATGGACTTCTACGTCGGTGCCCGCGCCCAAGATGTCACCCGTCCCCCGGAAACCCGGAATCGGGACGGGAGTCACCTCGAGGGTGACTGCTGGTATAGCGGAGGCGCTTGTAGCAAAAGCGAAGCCCGCCAACAAGGCCAGCCCCTGACATGCCCACGCTCTATGCCTTCGCGCTCCGGTCATCTATGCTCGCCTCCGCTTCAGCACATCCCAAAATCATAGTCCGAAACATACCATCCGAAACAGACATAGTCAAGGTCTCTAAATGAGCAAGGACATAGAGCTCACACACACCTCCCACATAGTGTTGGGCCTACTCTCCAACTGCCAGCAGGCCACTCCGTATGACCTCAAGCAGATGGTCTCCGCCACCGTTGGTCATTTCTGGACACTCCCCCATTCCCAGCTCTACGCCGAGCCTGCCCGTCTCGCGCGCGCTGGATATGTGACTGAGCAACGCGAGCACGACGGCCGGCGCCGCAAGCTTTACTCACTTACCGACCTCGGCCGGGAAGCCCACGAACAGTGGCTGCGAGTCCTCACGCCCGAGCCCTACATGCTGCGCGACCTGGCCCTACTCAAGCTCTTCTTTGGCGCCGATCCTCGCGAACTGGCCGAAGCCCAACTCGAGACCCATCGCCAGAAGCTCTCCGAATACGAAACATTGCTCGAGCAGACTGCCGCACTCGGTCCGGTGGGCCCACGCCTAGCACTCGATCTCGGCACACGTCACGAGCGCGAGACGGTCAACTTTTGGGCCGAGCAAGCACGATCAGAGGCCAGCAAAGAGAACTAACCATGAAGATGATCTTGGTTCTTCTCGCACAAACCCCAACCCCATTCTTCGGGGCCAGGGTCTACACAAGACATCTATGGTGAAGCTGGCCGGACTTGAACCGACCCCTTGCAGATACCGCTCCGGTCACAAGTTCGTGACCATTGTGGTTGACCTATCTGAGAAAAAACCGTCCGAAGAACGGCTCGAAAACCGGCGAACAACGCTCTCGCTTGGTTCGAGTGTCAGCAAGTCCGTGGCGCCCGCCTCAGCCAACGCGCGATGGACGGCACTCGACCCAGAGATCACCGCAAAGTCGTGTCCTTGACTCTTGCAAGCGGCGCCGCGGAATGCGACTACTGTGGCCCCTGCTGAATCGATCTCGTCGAGCTGACGAAGGTCGAGCGTGAGCATCGTGACGCCTTCTTCACACAAGCACTCAATCTCCTCCTCGAGCTCAGGAGCCGTGCGGTGGTCCAACTTGCCTGTCAGGATCAGCCTGTGTCTCCAGGCGAGCCTACTCGCGAGCGTCAAGTGCGGCCGGGCGTGCGCAACCACTGACAAGCTAGCCTCGCCGTCGCTTGCGCGAGTTCGATTCAAGGCTGCTTCCACCTCGTAGCTCTGACTATGTGCAGGCTGACTTGCCGTTGACAGTGTCAAATGATGCTTCATATCAATACAGCTCCTTTCAACAGAACTTCGATCTGATAGCCAATTGGCCTGGATCAGATGATCCAGGACCTAGGTAGAGAGACCGGGAGGAGCTAGTCCGGTCGCTCTGGGATCAGAACGAAGAACGACGTGCGCCATGACGGCTGCGCTAGGCGCAACCGTCGCATCGCACGCGGCGCTGCTTGTAGGAGAGCATCCACGAGTGTGGAGGATGCCGAAGAGGGGGAGCCTGAACCGCCCGCAGCCGATCCGCCGCCTGCTCCGCCGGACCCAGATCCGGGGGCCGAGGGATGGTTCTCAATCGTAGAGCCATCGCCTAGGCTGCCGGTAGGTGCACCTGCCGAGATCCCTGTCTGCGAGGCGTCAGCAGTGGTGAATGGGATGTTCGATACCGACGAAGCGACCGAGATGTCCAACCAGCCATCGGCGTAGCCTGCTGTGATCGATGCCCTGACGCAGCTCATCTGCCCAGCGTCGCGTGCCGAGATCGCTTGCGGCCGCAAGGCGAGAGGCGACTGGTCCTGTGGGGACGACGTCGAGATTTCAGACGCGGCGGCGACAGAAGTCGTCAAGGCAATCGAGATTTCCGGCGCGACTTCGCTCGTAGTGTCTTTGTGAGTCAGCCCTGAAGCGCCGGCGGACACCTGCGAGTTTTCCCCCGATCCTTGGGTGGCTTCGGAGCCAGCTTCAGCGGACACTTCGTCGGCGGCCTGTTCGACGGTCTTTTTTTCAACCACAGCCGGAGCTTCTTCGGCCACGGGAGGCGCCGGTTCAACCACAGCCGGAGCTTCTTCAACCACAGGAGGCGCCGGTTCAACCACAGCCGGAGCTTCTTCAACCACAGGAGGCGCCGGTTCAACCACAGCCGGAGCTTCTTCAACCACAGGAGGCGCCGGTTCAACCACAGCCGGAGCTTCTTCAACCACAGGAGGCGCCGGTTCAACCACAGCCGGAGCTTCTTCAACCACAGGAGGCGCCGGTTCAACCACAGCCGGAGCTTCTTCAACCACAGGAGGCGCCGGTTCAACCACAGCCGGAGCTTCTTCAACCACAGGAGGCGCCGGTTCAACCACAGCCGGAGCTTCTTCAACCACAGGAGGCGCCGGTTCAACCACAGCCGGAGCTTCTTCAGGAGGGGCACCGTTTTTCGTTGCCGCTTCGCCTATCGGCGTCTCCGCAGCGGGGTCAGGGGCGTTCGTCCCGTCCGCTTGGGCACTAACGGCGAAGAGGAGCGCCGCGAACACAAGCGAGACAACCAGCCAAAGAGCAAAGCGGCCTTTGGAAATGACCCGTATCGAAGGACTCTTGACTAGCTCGATCATGTCGCTTCTGATAACCATAACGAGCTTTCGGCTCCCGATCGTCATTCCAGCGCTAAACTTGTATGGGAGATGGCATCGCAAAGGGGGTCCATAAGTGGATCTGACCGATGCGTTCGCCTTAGACTTGGAGTCCGACCGCGCTGGATCGGGTCGGGGAACAGAGGCTCATGCTCGTTCTGACACGGAAGGCCAAACAGAGCATCATGATCGGCGACGACATCGAGGTCATGGTTCTGTCGAACGATGGTACAAAGGTGCGCCTCGGTATTCAGGCGCCATCGGACGTTTCAGTTCACCGAACAGAGATTTATCTCGAGATCCAAACGCAAGGACCGGAGAACGCCGGCTCCGAGCAGCAGGATCTACCGCGCCCGAGCCGAAGACAAGCGAGACAAGGTCTTTAGGAGACGACTGGGGCGAGCGAGCAACCGAAGCCAGCGCGAACCGCTTTAGCGCGGTCGCCTGAACGGGCGGATGTCGCTTGACGAGCGGAGTTGAGAGGTTCAGACATCAACTGCGAACCCTCAGAACGAACGGTAGGAGTTCTTCGTGATCCTGAAGCCATGATGAGCCCGATTCACGCAGCGGACCGCCGTCGGGCCGATCCTGCATTTCACTTTGATCGGGCCCCCGCCCCACTTACTCCCGCTTTTTAGCGCCACATCATGCTTGCCGACGAAAGAGTCTTGGCTAAGTAGCGCCGGCGAAGGACGCCCGATGGAGCTGAGGAAGACAAACCCTGGGTCACCGATGCCCTTGGCCTTGGGAGGCGGGATCGACCTGGCGCTGCAGAGCAGTTCAACCGGAGGCGTGTTGGGCGGATGGATCGCGACGCCGCAGATCACATCCCCGCCCAGCGCTGTCCACAGCTGCGCGCCCGACGTCGAAGCAAGTGCCGGCACACACAAGCTCAGCGAACACGCCAAGGCCAGCAAGCAAGCTCTCAACCAAAGTCGATTCACGTGCACATCATGGCATGACGCGCCCCCTCGTTGAGACCGAAGACTTCAGGCTGTTTGGTCTAGGAGTCTGCTTCTATGCAGCCAATGAGCTTGGAGTCCCAGCAGCCGGATATCCCGCTGAGCGTGGCATCCAAAGAGACGGGCGATGCAACACGACGAACCCGTCTAGCCAACGAGCGCACCTACTTGGCGTGGTGGCGAACGGGTCTAGCAGCGCTGGCAGTGAGTCTCGGGGCTGGCAAGCTAGTCCCGGCCCTGACTACTGGTGCTCAGTGGCCCTACACGATCGCTGGTGTTGGCTTCGCGGGTCTCGGTGTGCTCTTCATCGGCTATGCCTTCGTGCGCCACAAGCGCGTCGAGCGGGCAATCTCGCGCGGCGAGTTCGCCCCACCCGAGGAGGGCTTCATCACGGCGATAGCCGCCATAGGGGTTCTGCTCGGTCTGCTCGTGCTTGTAATCGTTGCCGCGAAAACCTAAGGCCAGAACATCCTACGGACAAGCGGGGGAGGCATATGGTCGGATCGGCCGAGCACTCCGGCTAACGAGCCGCCTGCCCTTGCAACCGAAGGACATGGACGATTGCCAAAGACATGACCAACGGTGCACCGAGTAGCAGCAGCCATGCCGGCAGGGCGGGTGTGCCAGCGACCATGAGACCAACGTAAGTTGCTGGGAGCGCACATGCGATCGCAAGCCTTGGATCAGTCGTGATGGTGAGTACGGCTGCAAGCATGAGCAGGATCGCTGTGACGCCAACGAATACTGCGATCGCCCACTCGCCTCCGCCTGGGCCATAGGCGGCCACGAGTACGACGGTCGCCGCTAGCCACGTGACACGCCGCAAGTCAACTCGCCGGCGGCGGGGCCTCATGATCAGCACACCGAAGCAGATAAGCGGAACGATCGTCGGAGCCATCCCGCTGAACGTCGGATTGTGCGCGACGAGATCAGGGAACCTGACCGCAGTCCATCCGAGCGCAGCCACTCCGGCGAGCCTCTCTCCCCCAATCAGCGCAGTTGCGAGAATCACGGCGAGAACGCAGATCGATGGCCACGACAGCAGGGGATCTTGCATCCCACCGAGCCGCTGAGACAGCAGTGTGCTGAGGTCGAGCGTCATCACGAGGATCGCTCCGCGGCAAAACCCGTCGGCGATCAGACGTTGCGCGCCGACATTCGCGGTCTGCATGGCGCGCATGTGCAAACCGGTACGCACGAGATCCGCGAGCTCCCGCGTGAATCGCACTCGAGAGTCAGCACTCGAGTCCAACAGCGTGCCGAGCATCTCCTCATCTCGTGAGACCCGAACCTGCGCGGGCAGGGCGCGCATCGCGAAGGCTGTCAAACGCTCGCGGCTCACATCGCCACCACGTCTGCTGTCGCTCCCAGCCGACGCCTCACAACCCGACTGGCATGCCCGAGGCGCCGTGCCTCTTCGTCCAGTGCAATCCGCCCAGAGGGCGTGAGCGTGTAGTCACGACGTTTGCGTCCACCTTGCGTGTAGGGCTCACCTTCCACAACCAAGCCCTCCGCGATCGCCCGTTCGAGCAAGGCATACAGCGTGCCAGTGGATAGACGCACCGCTCCGTCTGAAAGCTCGGATGCCCGCAGGAGGATCCCATACCCATGCAGTGGCCCATCAATCAGGCTTGCCAGTGCGAAGTAACTTGGCGTGCGCAGCTCCATCTCTCCACTATATAGCGATGATCGATATGTCGTCAAGCGATCTATCAATCGGCCGTCGGGCAACTGCCAAAGAGGGCCTCGTTCACAACTCCCTACGCGACCTGGGGCTTCATGTGAGCCCTCTCAGCCGAGGTGACGACGCGATGAATTGCCCCAATCGACAGGGCAGCCAGGAAGCCGAGTGCGCTCGAAACGATCATGAAGACCCAGCCACGGTCAAACGCCAGGACAGGATCGGCTCGACCAGGTGTACCCAATACCGCGACAAGGATCGACACACCGAGCACGAAGCCAACCTGGCGCGTCATGGTGAACACGGCAGAGCCCGTGGCAAAGCGTGCCGGCGGTAGCGAGGACGATGCGGCACTGGCGAGACTCGGTAGCACCAAGCCGACGCCTATGCCGGTAATCACGAGTCCGGGCAGCATCTCATCTAGATAGTCGGGTGCTTCGCCGGTGCGCAGGCGCCACCACAAACAGCCCAGGCCGAACAGCGCGATTCCGAGAGCGCTGAGCGTGCGTTGACCAAAACGGTTGATGTATCGCCCCGAAGTCGCTGCAAAGGTCGCGGCGGTCGCCGGTCCCGGAGCAAGCGATAGGCCAGCGACCAGTACCGATCGATGCCACACGGTGGTCATGAACAGCACATTCCCCAACAGGAAAGCCGCGAAGCCAGCAGAGAAGAACACCGAGGCCACGTTCGCCGCCGTAAATGACCGCACTCTCAACATGGCGGGATCGATAACAGGCGAGCGATGGGTAAGGCAGCGCGCCCAAAAAGCCGAGAGACCTAGAGCTGCGACGGCGAATGCGGTGATCGTTCGCGCACTCCCCCAGCCCCAAGCGGGCGCCTTGACCAACCCAAGCGCCAGCACCCCAATGCCCAACACGATGAGCGCAGAGCCGAGCATGTCGGGACGCTCCTGCGTCTCATCGCGACTCTCGCGCAAGAGACGCAAGCCATATGCAAGTGCGGCGAGCCCAACAGGGACGTTCACGAGGAATACGAGCCGCCAGCTTGCCTGAACCAGGAGACCACCGATCGGTGGTCCAGCAGCCGCCGCGAGACCACCGATGGCTGCCCACACGCCGATCGCAGCCGGACGCTCAGCCGGCTCGAACTCCGGCAGCAATAGCGCCAGCGATGTCGGCAAGAGCAGTGCCGCGCCCACAGCCTGAAGCACACGAGCTCCGACCAGCGTGCCAACGGAGGTAGCCGCACCACACAGAGCGGAACCCACCACGAAGATCAACAGACCCGCCAGGAATGCCCGCCGGCGCCCATGACGATCGGCCAAGCGCCCTGCGGACACCATCAGGGCGGCAAGCACGATCGCATATGCGTTCAGCACCCACGACACCGAGGAGATGCTCGATCCGTGGAAGTTGGCCTCGATCTTAGGAAACGCAACGTTGACGATGAACAGGTCCAAACTGACCATGAACACCCCCACCGATACCAGTGTCAGGACCTTCCACCGTCGTTGCATCTGCTACCTCCAGATGGTTGCGTTTTGCAAGCAGGCGGATCACGGTAGCACAGGGTACTTTCAAAATGCAACCAGGTAGGCTACGATAAGTCCATGCCCTACCGGCCCTTCACCGATCAGAACTGCTCGATTGCCGGCGCCCTGTCGGTTGTCGGGGAGCGCTGGACGCTCTTGATCATGCGCGAGGTCATGCTCGGGCGTCGCCGGTTCGCGGAAATCAAGCGCAACACTGGGGTTGCATCGAACATCCTCACCGATCGCTTGGAGATGTTGGTCGAACAAGGACTGCTGCGCCGCAAGCTCTACAGCCAGCATCCCGAGTCCTACGAGTACGTTCCGACACGCAAGGGCATTGATCTGAACCCGGTGATTCTCGCCCTACTGAAGTGGGGCGACGAACACGCCGCCCCAGCCGGCGGACCGCCACGCGTGCCAGTTCACACAACTTGCGGCCACGACGCTCACCCGCAGCTTCACTGCAGCCACTGCGGCGAGACGATCCAAAGCAACGAGTTGAAGGTGAGGCCGGGTCCGGGCGCAAACGCCAAGCAGCTCGCCGAAGGCACCTTGCCCAATCGGTAAGCCCAGCATTGCAGCCGTGCTTCCCCTGTGCTTGCAAGAGCACAACGGGGAATGCTTACCCGGAGACCTACCCCGCAAGCAGGCGCACGATCGCGGTAACACCAACCACGATAATCAAGCCCCGCAACGCTGCGGGAGGCAGCCGCCGCCCATAGCGTGCACCGATCTGAGCGCCAACCATCGAGCTGACCGCGATGATCGCGGCCGGCCCCCACTCGACATGCGCAGCCACGATGAAAAAGACACCGGCCACACCATTGACAAGACCGGCGAGAACGTTCTTCAGCGCATTGGTGCGGTGCAGGTCCTGCGCCAGCGCCAGGCCAAGTATCCCCAACAGGAGGATCCCCTGTGCGGCGCCGAAGTAGCCACCGTAGACGCCTGTTGCATAGATGGCGAGCAGCGTGAGCGCCTGACCCCTGCGGCCCAAATCGCCGACATGCTTGGCAAGTATCCGATTCAGAACGTGGCTGTAGCACGATCAAAGCAAGCGCGATCGCAATGAAGACGGGAACGATCGCCTCGAATGCGGATGCCGGCAGCACCAGCAGCAGTGCAGCGCCAGTAATGCCACCCAGCACCGACGCGCTGCCGAGTCGTATCGCGCGCTCGCGCTGGCCGACGAGCTCGCGGCGATAGCCAAATGCCCCAGAGACCGAGCCTGGGACCAAGCCGATCGTGTTCGAGACATTCGCGGTCACGGGCGCATAACCGAAGGCCAAGAGCACAGGAAAGGTGATCAGGGTCCCGCTGCCCACCACAGTGTTGATCGTGCCCGCCGCGAGCCCTGCCAGGGCTATCGCGAAGACCTCCCAGATGCTCATTCAGCCGTTAGCGCAAGGAAATCGACAATGGACTGCGTGAAGCGTGGGTCGGCGATCGCCCCAATGTGATTTCCCGACAGGATCCGGAGCGTGGCACCCGGTATTGCATCGCTGAGAACCTCCGGTCTGATCGCAAGCGGGTCGGTATCGCCCGCCAGGACCAGCGTTTGTGCCGAGATGCGATCCAGTGGAATGTCGCCGCGATAGATCGATGAAGCCTGTGCAATCAAGGCCTTGCGGTCCGCCCCCAGAGCATCAGCCAGCATGCGAAACGCCGCGGCCTCGGGCTTTGCGATCGCTGCAGGATCCTCCGCGCCCAACGCGTCGATGATCGCGTCGTTTGAGACCGCGCGCCTATCGACCCCACCGCACTCGATTACGCCCGACCCGACACCCCCCACGACAAGCCGTCGCACCCTGTGGTCACCACTCGCGAAGATCAACGAGACGATCGCCCCCATCGAGTAGCCGACGAGGTCGATTCGCGGCTCTTCGCACACGTCGATCAGGACCGCGAGATCGCGAGCCATCCGATCCTCTCCATAGCAGGCAGGATCGTGAGGCTTCTCGGACTGACCATGGCCTCTAGCGTCGGGAGCGATCACTCTGCGTCCGGCAGCCACCAGCGCATCTACCACACCAGAAGCAACCCAGTTGGAGTTGGCGTCGACAACAAATCCGTGGTGGAGCACCACCGGCGGCAGGACAGTCTCCTCGCCCCATTCCTGGTAGGCGATCTCCGTCTTATCCCAACTCTTGAAGCTCTTCATGATGAGCGGATGATCATGTCATGGGAGCCGTGCGGGTGACGGAATCCGTTTGCCCAAGTAGCCCAGGCTCACACGCTCTAGGTGTGAGCCACTCACCAAGAGGTAGGCTGAGCGGCGGTTATGCCTAGCCAGGGGACAGAAAACGTGCTCGTAACGATCCCCATCAGTCATTACTGCGAGAAGGCACGCTGGGCACTTGATCGCGCCGAAATCGCTTACAAAGAGCAGGCCCACGTACAGGCGATCCATCGGATCGCCACCCGCCGCGCCGGTGGTGGCTTGACTGCCCCAGTGCTCGTTTGCGCCGACGGCGTGTTGGCCGATTCGGACGACATTCTCTCGTGGGCCGATTCCCGATCATCATCCGGTCGCGGCCTATACCCCAGTGACCCTGAGCAGGTCACTGAAGTGAGACGATTGGAGCATGACTTCAACATTCGTTTGGGTCCGCACTCCAGACGTTGGCTCTACCAAGAACTGCGCCATCGGCGCGACCTTGCGCTCGACTACGGCTGCGCCGGCATCCCGCGATGGGAGCAAGCCACCTTGCGACTTGGCTACCCCATACTGATTGCGATCGTGGCACGTGTCCTTGACGTCACGCCCGCCAATTCCGTCCAGTCTGAGGCCGAAGTGCGAACCGTGTTCGACGAGGTGGGCAAACGGCTGGAAGACGGTCGAAAGTACATTTGCGGGGATGAGTTCACCGCCGCAGATCTGACGTTCTCGGCGCTGGCAGCGCCCATGCTCGTGCCCCACGACTATGGAGTTCCGTTGCCACAACCCGAGGAGCTGCCGCCGCACGCGGCTGAGGTTGTGCGCGAAATGCGTGCTCACCCCGCCGGCGCGCATGCCCTGGCAATGTTCAAAGCCGAGCGGCATGCCCCTGCCCATAGATGAAGAAGGCTGGGGTCGCATGGACCTCCACATTCCAGCCGAGATCCCCAAGTCGCCGCTGTAGGGATTCGGGTTCATAGAAACGCTTGACGATGCGATGCTCGCTACCGTCGGCCAGGCGACGCAGCATCGTCGGATCGTGTGGCTCTGAGAGCTTGTGGTCTACAGCGGAAGCGCGATCGTTGCGCGAGCTGTCCACAAAGAACACACGACCGCCTGGACGCAGAGCTCGCTTCAGCTTCTCCCAGAACAGCTCGAAGCGCTCCTCGGGCACGTGGGAGAGCCAGAAGCCGAAGAAGCACAAGTCGTAGGCCTCCTCCTCAGGCTCCCATGCGAACAGGTCCGTCTGCACATACCTGACATCGACTGAGTTACCTACTCGTCTACGACATAGCTCGAGCATCTCCGGAGAGCCATCCACCGCGGTCATTCGATCAGCGTGAGCGGCGAGCCGCTCGGTCCACAAACCGGTCCCACATGCAAGCTCAAGTACCTCACCGGTTGGCTCGAACCGGTCCAGCGCTGCCCGCACAAGGGCCGCATCGGCAAACCAGTCGGCGTTCACCTCCGGACCGTGGTCATAGCGGCCTCTGCGCAGCCACCAGTCGTCGTACTCACCGGCGCGCTTGCGGTAGTAGTGGGCCTGCTCGGTGAGCAGACGCTCAAGCTCGTTCATAAGACCGATACCTCCAGCACGTCAGATGGGGGTTTGAAAACGCGGTGCGGTCGAAGCCCTTAGCTCAAACAGCACGACATCTCCGAGGATGGACTCAGATTATCATCCCAATCTGAATTGCTGTCATCATCCATAAATGTCCGCTACACAACGACTCACTCGAGCCGAAAGACAAGCCCAGACAAGAGCCCAGCTCGTTAGCGCCGCCGCCGACGTATTCGCCAGACGCGGCTTTCAGACCGCGACGGTTGAGGAGATCGCCGAGGAGGCTGGCTACTCCCACGGAGCGGTCTACTCCAACTTCGCCGGCAAGGAGGAGCTATTTCTTGCGGTCTTCGAGCAGTACATGGCTCAGCGCATCGAGGAGATAGCCCACGCCAGCGAGGGCAAGGGCTCATTCGCAGAGCGCGCACGCACCGCCGCTGACCAATGGATGCAGCGCTTCAGCCAAGACCGGGCCACGTTCCTATTGCATCTCGAGTTCATGATCCATGCAGCGCGTAATCCTGACCTCAGCCCCCAGCTGGGACAGCGCATGGCAGCACTGCGCCTGGAGATCGAGCGCCGCCTCACTGACCGTGAAGCAGAGACAAACACTTCCCTCCCCCTCCCGGCCGCCGACATCGCATTGATCGTGCGCGCACTCGGCATTGGCCTCGCCGTGGAGGCCCTCAATCAGCCGGGAGAGATCAACACACAGCTCTACGGTGATTTCGTCGCGCTGATTGCCACCTTGCTCGAACAGCCAGCGGCAACTGGCGCGATCCTGCCTCCAGACGAGGAGAAGCTGTTCGGGACTTGAACTGTTCGGGACCTGAGCTGGCCGGAACCTGTGCCGTTCGGGACCTGAGCTGGCCGGGACCCAAGCTGCTCGGGACCTGAGCTGGCCGAAGCCTCAAGTTCCTCGGGTGCCCGAGCCGCTGCGACGCGGGGTTGAGGATGCAGCACGTGAGCGCTTTCCCTTCTTCTTGGTGGCCGCCTCCCCCTTTATCCGGGCAAGACTCTCTTGCAGCGCGCCCATGAGATCGGGCGCCGTCGGAGTTGGCTTGGCTGGCTTGGCCTTGGGCACAGAGATCTTCTGGCCCTTCTGCTTGCGCTTGATCATGGCTTCCAAGTGTGCGCGATGCTCGTCGCGATAGCTCGTCGGGTCGAACGACACCTCTAGCTCAGCGATGATTGCCATCGCATTCTCGATCTCCTCGGCGCTTGGGGCCGCCGCGGTTGCAAGCCCCTCGGCGATCTCCGTGCTTGAGCGCACTTCGTCGTGAAAGCGCATGGTCGTCAACGTGAGTAGCTGCGCACGAGGCCTAATGCTGACCAGATGCTCCTTCGCTCGCATCACAAAACGCCCCAGAGCCACCTTGCCCGAGCTAGCCATCGCCTCGCCCAACAAGGCGTACGCGCGTGCGGCACTCTCATTCTCGGGTACGAGCAAGTAGGGACGGTCGAGGTACAGGGGATCAATCTCCCGCTCCTCCACGAATGACTCGATATCGATCGTGTGGCTCTTGCGCGGCGCCGCGGACTCGAGGTCCGAGTCGCTGAGCAAGACCCAGCGCCCATCCTCCAGCTCATAGCCCTTGGCGATCTCCTCCCAAGGCACCTCCCGTTGCTCGTGCGCACAGATCCGACGAGTCTCGATCGGCGAACCGTCCGGTTCGTGCAGCTGGTTGAAGTGTACGTCGCGATCACGGACGGCACTAAAGAGCGCGACCGGCACGTTGACCAGCCCAAAGCTCAAGGAGCCCGACCACAAGGCGCGCGCCATCAGTCGTCCCCTCGTGTACGAGTGCGCTTGCGAGCACCGCTTGCGGCTTGCGAGGAGCCATTCATCGGAGTCCCTGGCCGCGGCGACCCCTTTGCAGGAGTCCCCGGCCGCGAGCCCTTGGCAGGAGTGGTTGGCCGTGGCGACTTCTTCGCGGGACGGCGACGAGCACCTTGCTTCTCAAGGCTCGCCTGAAGTGCGCTCAGTAGATCCCCCTCCGGCGTGATTTGCCGGCTTTCAGGCGCCTCGATCGCCTCTCCGCGCGCCTTGCGCTTGATCATTTCAAGTACGGCATCGCGATAGCCGTTGACATAGCCTTCGGGCTCAAAGCTCGAGTCAAGCTGCGCAATAAGCAACTGGGCCGTATCCACCTCCAGCTTGCTCGGCTCCTTATCGGGCTTCACGATCTCAAGTTCGCTATCGGGCACAAGCTCATCGGCGAAGCGCATCGTGTGCAGGGCAATCAAGTCCTCAAGCGCCCTAATCGCGACGAGATGAGCCTTGTTATGAAAGACAAACCGTCCGATCCCCACACGATCGGAGTGGCTCAGAGCCGCCTGCAGCAGGCAATAAGGCTCCTCTCCCAACTTGCCGGGACCCAGATAGTAGGCACGCTCGAAGTAGGTCGGATCGATCTCCTCGCGATTCACGAAATGTTCGATCTCAACCACGTGGGCCTCTGGTCCCTCGGCCATCGCGATCTCCTCCTTGGAGAGCACAACATAGGTTCCGGTCCGCACTTCATAGCCCTTGACGATCTCGGCGTAGGGCACCTCCTTGCCCTCCTTCACGCACAGACGTCGGTGCTCAATCGCCGCGCCGTCGGTCACGTGACGCTCGCGCAGGGGAATCCGCTTGGACTCGGTAGCCGAATACAGCTTTACCGGCACGCGTACGAGCCCGAAGGCAACCGTGCCATTCCACAAAGAACGGGGCATCGATATCGACCTACCCGCAGTATGCCAGGGCAAGCGCCATCCGACCAAACTGCAAGACACCGACCAAATCATGGGTTAGATTGAGGGCCATGAGGGTAGAGCCCTCATCAGCAAGCTTGATGCCGAGCCGGATAGACGCTATACCCGGAACAAGTCGATGGAGGAGATTGAGATGGTGTCAGCCGTGACAGCCACGCCCGGTCTGCGCTTTGACTGCGGCACCACAGAGGACGTATCGCAGCTGTTTGCCCGCTGGCAGCAGCAACGGGATCCAGCGGCCCGCGAGGCGCTCGTTCGGCGCTTCATGCCACTTACGCGTAGCTTGGCACGCCGCTATGACCGCTCGTCCGAGCCGTTCGAGGACCTGCTGCAGGTCGCCTCCGTTGGGCTTCTGAAGGCTTTGGACCGTTTCGATCCTGCGCGGGGACACTCGTTTCCGTCATTCGCGGTACCCACCATCCTCGGAGAGATGCGCCGCTATTTCCGCGATTGCGGCTGGTCTGTGCATGTGCCCCGCGGCGATCAGGAGCGGGCCCTGAAGGTTCGCAACGCGCAGGAGACGCTAACCAACGAACACGGCCACGCTCCAACGGTCAATCAGCTCGCCGTGTACTTGGAGCTGGACATCGAGCAAGTGATCGATGCCTTGCAGGCGACCGCCGCTTACGAAACGACATCACTTGACGCACCCCGCCCAGGT
Source organism: uncultured Solirubrobacterales bacterium (assembly GCA_963746645.1). GTDB lineage: Bacteria > Actinomycetota > Thermoleophilia > Solirubrobacterales > Solirubrobacteraceae > Palsa-744. The sequence goes on along the minus strand of CAVVBQ010000005.1, from coordinate 244,303 downwards.
GGCGATGGGGAGACCACCACATATGGCGACTCGATGGGCCGCAAGGACGAGCGCTACGAGCTCGTCGAGTTGGACGCGACGATAGTCGCAGCGCTCGAGCACGTCCCAGCGCGGGAGCGCTCGATATTGCACATGCGTTTCGTCGAGGAACTCACACAGACCGAGATAGCGACCCGCATCGGCATTTCCCAGATGCAAGTCTCGCGTTTGCTGCGCCGCTCGCTCGATCAGCTTCGCGCGCTAACACGAGACACTGTGAACGAGGTGTCCTGACGCCGCCGCGCGGCCAGTATCGTCTCGTTTCAACGCCTGAGAGGCGAACAATAAGAACTCGGCGGTCTCCGATGGATCGCCGCTCCCTAATGCTTGAGCCACCTCCGAACGTTCGCCTGCAACTAACCAACACTCCCGAGAACGTCGTGCTCGTCCGGGAGATGCTCTCGGGCATGGCCGAGGCTCTCGGCATTGGCGAGAGCGATCTCAACGACATACGCACCGCCGTCACCGAGGCATGCAACAACGTCGTACTACATGCCTACGAAGGCGATCCTGGGCACATGGAAGTCGAGGCCCACCTTACTTCTGAGGGTATGAAGCTCCTGGTGCGTGATCATGGCTCGGGGATCACCACACTGCCCGAGGACTCAGATGCCCACTCATCAGGAATCGGTCTGCACGTGATCCGAACGCTCGCCCATAGCGTCGAGTTCAGTGAAACCGCCGGCGGCGGGACAGAAGTGAGCATGACATTTACCCTGCCGGGAATCGGCGCTCTGGAGGCTTGCTCTGATGGGGGCGATCTGTCCAGTTTTGCGCTTGCGAGAACGCCCGCCACAACCACGTTGAGCATCGCCCCAGTCGCCTTGGCCCGCACAGTGCTCCCACGACTCGTGAGCACGCTCGCGGCGCGCGCACATTTCTCGACCGACCGAATTTCAGATACCCAGTTGCTGGTGGACGCGCTCGTCGCCCATGCCCAAGGCGCGCTCAGCGGGGACCATCTCAACGTGGGGGTCGACGTGGAGCCGCGCGAGATCCAGTTGCGCATCGCGCCGCTGGCCGTCGGTCGCGCTCAGCAGCTCATCGGAGACTCAGAGCTTGACGGGCTGGGTCGAGTCATAGAGAAGCTCACCGACCGTCGCCACATCGCAACGATCGGCGCCTATGAGTCACTCACTCTTGACCTGACCGACAGCCGCTGACCCTGGCCGTTTCCGCGACCGGGGAAAACCACTCTGAGGTTAGAGGCATAGCAGCCGGGTAATCACACGTCACAGACGCGTGATGCGTCGGTGTTGACAAATGGAGGATTGACATGGTTGCCCTTGTTGCTCTAGTGCTCATCCTGGCCCTACTTGGCGGGTTGGGCTTCGCCGTGCATGTTCTCTGGTACGTACTGATCCTGGCCTTGCTGCTGTGGGCGATCGGCTTCTTCATTGGAGGCGTTCCCGCAGGCGGCGGAGGACGCCGCTGGTACGGACGCTAGTTGACAGCACCACATCGGTTGACAGCACCACATCGGTTGACAGCCAGCGACGCATCGGTTGACAGCGACGCATCGCATCAAAGGGGCCGGTGAGCAATTGCTCACCGGCCCCTCCTTTTGACCCGGCGCTCGCCGAGCCGCAGTGCAAATCCATGCAGGTGGCGGTCAGCTCTTCTTGGCGCTTACCGCGTGCTGCAGCTGAGACTTGTTCATGCGCGAACGCCCATCTATGCCAAGCTTGCGTGCCTCCTGGTAAAGCTGTTCGCGGGTGCGCCCGCGCGGTCCGGGTTTACCGGAGCGCAGACCACCGCGCCGCCCAGATGAAATGTCCTGGGTGGAGGAACGCGAACTGGTATTCGATTCGCCGCTACGCGCGCGCTCCTTGTTGACAGTGCGTGCGGCGATCTCCTCGGCGCGACGCTCGGAGACACCTTGCCGGCGCTCACTGTCCTTGACGTGCTCGTACTGGCGTCCACGCTTGCTGTTCTTGCTCACGCCACGGGGTGGCATCTCAATACCTCCAAATTCGCTCGAGAGTCCTTTGCCTAGGACCTACCCAGCAACACAACAATCAACCAGCACACCCTCACTGCCCCACTCACGGTGCTGCCATACTGGCGAGGTCTGGCATCTGAGCGGCGGGTTTTATGCAACTCTCGGCATGCTGGACGCCTGTCTATGCACCAGCAACAGCGGGAGGAGTCAAACAGCGTCAACGCTCATCCCGTGAGTGAGGTCGCCGTCGGTCTGCTTATTGAGGCAGGCTCCGTACTCACCAGCTCCTTGGACCTGAGCACCACGATGGGTCAGGTGGCTCAACTGACAGTGCCTCAGATCGCAGACCTATGCGTGATCGATCTCGTCGACGCAGATGGATCGATCAAGGACGTAGGGGTCGCTTCCTCCGAGCAAGGACTCGCCCATGAGCTTGAGCAGTTGCGCGCCAACTACCCTTTGAACCCCGACGGCGGGCATCCCGTCGCCGCAGTAATACGTAGTGGAGAGCCCGTACTGCTGGCAGAGATGTCAAGCACCTTGCTGAGCTCCTTCGCGCAGGGCTCCAAGCATGCCGAGTTCATGATCGAGCATGGCTACCGCTCCGCCATAGTGGCACCCCTGCGCGCGCGGGAGCGCACTCTGGGCACCCTCTCAACACTGCGTCTAGGAGCCGGCGCGCCTTATGGGGAGGACGACGTGGATCTCGTGGTCGAGCTCGCGCGCCGCGCCGCCCTTGCGATCGACAACGCTCGTCTGTTCGCCGAGCTGCAGCGAACCCAGTTGGCCGAGAGCTTCATGTCCGAGGCAAGCCGGGTGCTTGCCTCCTCGATGGACTACTCAGACACGCTCAAGCGCGTCACTCGCCTTGTGGTCCCGCGAATAGCTGACTGGTGTGCGATCGACGTGATCGGAGAGCAGCAGGAGATCGAGCGCGTAGCGGTCCACCATTCCGATCCGGCCCAACGCAAGCTCGCGGCAAGCTTGGATCGCGACTACCGCCCCCAGCCGAATGAGCCCTTGGGGGTCCCCGAGGTGATCCGCACGGGAATCTCACGCATCTACACGGACATACCCCCCGAGGCGCTCTCGCGCTACGCACGAGATAACCGTCACCTGGAGCTACTGAGCTTAATCGGCGCAACCGCCGTGATCATCGTGCCGATGATCGGCGCGGCCGGTCCGATCGGAGCCATCACATTGGTGTCCTCCGAGTCCAGCCACAAGCTCTCCCAAGCAGATCTTGCCCTCGCCGAGCGACTTGCCCGCCGAGCCGGCACGGCCGTGGAACACGCGCGCTTGTATACCGAGCGCTCACGTATCGCGCACACACTCCAGCAAGCGCTCTTGCCGGAGTCCCTACCCGAAGTCCCAGGCGCCGAGATTCAAGCGCGCTACTGCGCTGCCGGCGAGCTAAACGAGGTGGGAGGAGACTTCTACGACGTACTCGACTACGGAGCAGAGCGCTGGGTGCTGATGATCGGCGACGTGTGCGGTAAGGGCCCCCGGGCGGCAGGCGTGACCGCGCTCGCGCGCCACACCTTGCGAGCGGCCGCAATCAGCGGTCAGACATCATCGGAGATGCTCGGCACGCTGCACCGAGCGTTGCGTCGCCAGCCCCCCGGGGCCGATCTCTGCACCGTGTGCCTCGTGACGATGGAACGGACCTCACAGAGGACGCGCCTGAAGGTCGCGCTCGCGGGACATCCTCCGCCTCTACTCATCGACTCAGACGGCAAGGCTCACCCAGTCGGCCAGCCAGGCACACTCCTGGGCGTGCTCGACTCGCCCGAGTTCAGCGAGACCGGAGCCGAGCTCAAGCCAGGCGAGACTCTGCTGCTCTACACCGACGGCGTAGCGGAGGCAGGTCGCGCAAACACCCTGCTCGGAGAGGACGGACTGATCGAGCTGTGTCGCAGAGCGCCCTCTCTCACTCTTGGAGGACTCCTCGAGCACATAGAGCATGTTGCCCTGGAGCGCGCCGAGGGAAGTCTGCGCGACGACCTTACGTTGCTCGGGCTTCGTCTCTCCTAGCCCTCCCGGCCTCGTCTCTCCACATCTAGGCCTCCCGGCGGTAATATTTTAGTCGTGGCAATCGCAGGCGAGCACCTAAGCGTGGATGTCCGCCTTGGTCCCGATCGGGTGGTACTGGGGCTTCACGGGGAACTAGACCTCCTTGGTGCGCCCTTGCTCGAAGAGGAGATCGAGAGGGTCGAAGCGGATGCGCCGGCAATCGTGGTGCTCGACCTCCAAGACCTGCAGTTCGTCGATTCCGCGGGCCTGCGCGTGATTCTCGCCGCGCACGAGCGTTCACGCCAACAGGGCAAGGAGTTGGCGCTCACGCCCGGCTCAGAACAGGTACAGCGCCTGTTCACAATCGCCGGCGTGAGTCAGCACCTGCGCATCATCGGCTCGCCTGACGAATTGCTCGTCTAGCGCCAACCGGCGAAGCAACCACCCCCAGCTTCCGACCGCCGACGCTGGCGCGAAGGTCTGGCGCGGGTCTGCCCACCTGAAGCACTAGCGCTCCAGTGAGGTTCCCCCTCCAGGCAGGGTTCCGTCATCGAATGGCTATAACGTCGTGTCGATGGAGGATCTCCACAACGGAATCGAAGTCGAGTCGCTCGTGCGCGTCTTCAAGGGCGACGTGCGCGCCGTCGACGGAATCGACTTGCGCGTGGCCCCCGGGGAGATCTATGGGTTTCTCGGCCCCAACGGAGCGGGCAAGTCGACGACCGTGCTCGTCCTCACGACCCTGCTGCCGCCTACCTCCGGCAGCGCGCGCGTGGCGGGCCTGGATGTAGTCCACCAAGGCTCCGCGGTGCGTCGAGCGATCGGCGCCTCCCTGCAAGAGTCAGCGCTCGACCCATTCCTGACCGGCCGTGAGCACATGCGCTTGCAGAGCGCCTTGCACGGCTTGCCCAAGGGCGAGCGCGAGGCCCGTGGCACGGAACTGCTCGCACGAGTCGGCTTGACCGGAGCCGCCGATCGAAAGGTTGGTGGCTACTCAGGCGGAATGAAGCGTCGCCTGGATCTCGCCTTGGCGCTACTACACCGCCCAAGACTGCTATTCCTCGACGAGCCCACGACCGGTCTTGACCCGCAGAGCAGGGCCGCCCTATGGGACGAGGTAAGGCGACTAGCGCAAGAGGGCGTGACGGTGTTCCTCACGACCCAATATCTTGAGGAGGCCGACGTATTGGCCGACAGAGTCGGAATCATCGACCACGGCAAGATCGTCGCGGAGGGCACGCCAACCGCCCTGAAGGCACAGATCGGGCGCCAAACCGTCGAGGCGATCCCACAAGACCAAGCAGATCGTGAGCGCCTCGCCGGCGTCCTGCACCGCTTTGGCGAGGAGACGGCAGCCTCGGCTGGCGGCGTCGCGGCACAACTGACAGAAGGGGTCGGCGACCTCGCGGAGATCGTGCGGGTGCTCGACTCCGAGGGCATCAAGGTGGCAGACCTACGTGTGCACTCCCCCACGCTCGACGACGTATTCCTCGCCAAGACCGGGCGCTCCTTGGAGGGAGCATCCGATCATGGGGACCCAGACTCAGACGACACACCCGCCGAGCCTGTCGCGGCGTGAACGCCACGACCGCCACGCAAGTCTGGGCGCTGGCGCGGCGCTCCATGCTCAAGACCCTGCGCCAGCCATTCCAAATGTTCCCGGTGATCTTCTTCCCCGCGATGCTGCTCGCGGTAAACGCAAGCGGACTGCAAGCGGCCACGCACCTTCCAGGCTTCCCCACCGGCTCCTACATCTCGTTCGCGATCGCGGTCGCTTTCATCCAAGGCGGCATGTTCTCGCTGATCAACACCGGCACCAACCTGGCCGAGGACATCGAGAGTGGTTTCTTCAACCGCCTGGCGCTCACCCCAATGCGACGTGTCTCCTTGATCGGAGGGTTGCTCGTGGGGGTCGCGGCCTTGGGGGCCTTGCAGTCGGCCGTCTATGTCCTGCTCGGCGTGATCGCAGGTGCGCACATCGCAGCCGGAGGATGGGGCGTGCCTGTTCTGATCGCGCTTGGCGCACTCGCTGCAACCGGGTTCGGTGCACTCGGTTGCGTGGCGGCCCTGCGCACCGGCTCCGGCGAGGCCGTGCAAGGCCTATTCCCCCTGTTCTTCGTGTTCATCTTCCTCTCCTCAAGCAACCTGCCCCGCAACCTGCTCAAGACAGGCTGGTTTCACACGGTCGCGACCTGGAACCCAATTTCCTACCTAATTGAGGGCTTCCGCAGCCTCTACATCCTGGGCTGGGACACAACCGCCTTGGCCCGCGGATTCGCGGTGGCCTTCGCTCTCTTGGTCATCGGCTTGGCGCTCGTAGCTGCGGCACTACGAGCAAGACTGCAGAGAACATGAGCGGGGCGAAGAAGATGACTGAGCAAAGCACCACGAGCACGCAGCGACCAGCGCACACTGCCCTGCAGGCACCGCAGGACCCTCAGGGCCCACCGCACGGCAGCGTGTGGGGCGTGGCCTTGGCAATAGCTTGGAGGGGCATCCACACCTATACGCGTCGCCCCGACCTGTTCATCCCCTCACTCGTGTTTCCGCTCGTGTTCTTCGCGAGCTTTGCCGGCGGCCTCTCAGCGCTCGGGTCGGTCCCCGGCTTCAGCTTCCCCGCGGGCTACACCGCCTTTCAGTTCGTCTTTGTGATGCTCCAAGCTGCGATGTTCTCCGGCCTGTTTACGGGCTTTACGGTGGCCTTCGACTTCGAAAGTGGCTTCGCTCGGCGACTAATGCTGGCAGCCGAGGATCGTCGTGGGATAGTGCTCGGCTATGCCCTGGTTGCCCTCTCTAGAGCGGCGATCACACTCGCCGTGGTCACCACCGTGGCGTTGATATCAGGCATGCAAATGACCGGAGATGGTGTCGATCTCGTGGGGCTATATGGCCTGGCATTGCTGCTTGTCCTGGTCGGCTATGGCTGGGCCGCGGGCGTAGCCTTCCGCTTCCGCTCGATCCAAGCAGGCCCGCTGATGCAGACACCGGTATTCCTGATCCTGTTCCTCGCCCCCGTATATGTGCCACTCGCGCTGCTCAAGGGCTGGATCCATGCCGTTGCAAGCGTCAACCCAGCAACCGCCTTCCTTGGCGCCGGCCGCGGACTAATCTCTGGAGCCCAGGAACACACAGCACTTGCGTTCGCCTGCGCCCTGGTGCTCATGCTGCTGTTCACCGTCTGGACGCTCTTCGGCCTACGCGCCGCCGAGCGCTCGCCCTAGATCGCTTCGGGCGGCTGGCCCGTCGACACCTCTCGCGCGATCCCGTGGCGCGTGAGCGCTCGCCTCCCTACCCTGCGGAGCAGCCCGCCACCCGGACCTTCGGTCCCCGCGACGACGAGCGCTCGCCCTTAGCGTCCCTGCCGGGCAGCTCTCCGCCCGGCCCCCCGCCGACGCTTGTGGCGCCGAGCGCTCGCCGTTGCGTCTTCGCCGGTAGCAAACCCCGGTTCTTCGGCAAACGGTCCTTCCTGCTCAGCTTCCCGTTCGGCACGTTCACGGCGTCGTTCCACAGCCCGTTCAGCGGCGCGCCCAGCGGTCTTGAAGTAGTCGGCCAGACCTCGCCTGCGGGCAGCATGCAAGCGCTTGGGCAGCGACTCGTGTAGCTCGTCGCGAACCGCTCGCTGCATCTGCGCGTTCAGATGACTCTCGAGCGGACTGCGACCCGCTTCGTTTCGCAACTCCATGCGGCCTTCAGAGGTGCTGTAGTCATACAGCTCGGTTTCACGCCCTTCCGCCACCGCATCCATGGTGCCAGGCGCGAAGTCCGAATAGGTTGCGTACTTGGCTTCAGGTGTGCGTAGTGCCACCACATGCAGCGGCGCTTCTGCCGCGTACGGTTCGATCGCGAACTCGGTCACGGTCTCGTCGGTAGCGTGCAGCACATAATCGCGCCCAGGCGCGAGCGGATCACTTAGCATCGAGGCCACGTTGTGGCGGCTGGCGACATGGGAGTAATGGCTGTCCTTGCGCCAGTCCCCCGAGCCTGTGGCGACATCGAGCAGCATCGGCGCCACGTCGACGCTCGAAGTTAGTCCTGTCCGGGACTGCGCCGGCGCCGCTGTGATCTGATCGCGTAGGTCCCTCACGATCAAAGGCACTCTGATCGCCTCCTCATAGGCCCCGCCGCCCTTGCCTCTCATCCCGTGCGAGGCGCCATACTCGCCGTGATCGGAGGTAAACACGATCACTGTGTTCCCCGCCACGTCTGGCCTACTGGCGAGCGTGTTGAGGATCGAGCCTATATGGGTGTCTACCTCCCCCAATAGCTTCATATAGAGGTCGAGAAACGGCAGCCACGTCTGCTCTATATCCGGGCCTTCATAGGGCACCTTGCCAAAGGATGCCTGAGCCGTTTCCTGCAGCGAGCGCTGCAATTGGGGCTTACCGCGCGCGATCATCTCTTCCGGGGTCTCGAAGTTCGGCGGCAGTTCCCCCACCATGCTCGGCGGCTGAGCCTCAGCCGCGAAGCGCTCGCTCCAGTGGTACCACCAGGCGATGTCGTGCGGGTTGACAAGCGACACAGTCGTGCACCACGGGTCGCGCTTCGGAGCACGTGCAAACCACTCTTCGAACTGGGCCACGATGTGGGGATCCACCCGCCATCCCTGCCCCGGCGCACCGTCAGGCGAGGGGAAGGTCCCGCCAGCGAACCCATAGGGCTCAAGCGCACCCGCGTTTTCATAGGAGTCCCACAGGTTGTCGCCATGGGTGAGATGCCACTTCCCATACCAATACGTGCGGTATCCCTGCTCGCGCAACATCGTCCCCCAGGTCGGAAAGCCAGGATCAAGCGAGCTTCCCCCCGTGATCATGCACCCCGTCTGGTGGGTGTGCAGACCCGTGAGCATGGTCGCGCGTGCGGGGGTGCAATCGTTCGCGGCCGTGTAATGGCTGGCAAAGGACACGCCTCCCTTGCGCAGGCGAGCCAAGTTCGGCATCGCCGCCATCGCGGCCGGAGTGGCTGAGAACCACTGCGGGGTCCGCAACTGGTCGACCATGATCACGAGAATGTTCGGCGCCTGGCGGTGCTTGGCGGCGCCTGGCTGCTTAGAGCTTGCCTTGTCCTTTCCGTGCGCACCAGATGCACCGTGACGCGCGACTTTCGCGCGAATGGCCGCCTGACTTGCCCCAGATACCGGCTCGGGCTTTGAGATCAGGTCAGCAAGCGCCGCGCCCCCTCCAGCCAGGGCGCCACCGGCAAGCAGGCCACTCTTAAGCAGCGTGCGCCGATCGATCACGGGACCAGAGGACTGGCCCTCCTGCTCACGCTCGCGCTCGGGCTCGCTACCCGGCTGTTGTCGATTTTCCTCTGACATCAATGTCTTCGACTACTCCCATTCTCGCGAGCTTTCCGGCGCCCCTCAACGTGTCCCAGCGTCCCGATTCAACTGCGCTTTCTTGCGCCCGCCAACGCTAGCTCTCCGAATGTTGTCTGCGATGAGCGGTTTGTTGTGTCGCGTTTAGGTAGGGCCCTTCAATCAGTCGCGCCGCTGCTCGCTGAGCGGGGTGCCTTGCTCGTCGGCAGCCTGCGCGGGAGGCCAAGGCCCCAACCAATCGTCGCGTGCACCATCCATCGTAATGACTGCACCGGAGAAGAAGTCACCGGCAGGCGAGGCCAGGAAGGCGACGAGCCAGGCGAACTCCCGCTCAGTGCCCATCCGTCCGAGCGGAATCGTGTGTGCGATGCGCTCCACGATCGCCTGCGGGTACTTCGTGAGCAGCGTCTGCGTCTCGAACTGCCCAGCGGCCAACGCCAGCAAACGGATCCCAAAGCGCGCCCACTCCACCGACAGGGTCCGCATCAGGTTCTCCACGGCGGCTCTAGCCGCGCCACTATGGGCCATACCGGGCATACCGTTGTGCGGCGACAGCGTCACGCTGAACACCTTCCCCCCACGCCCAGAGGGGATCATCGCCTTCGTGGCTACCGCATGCGTCACCAGCCACGTCCCCTCCACGTTGAGCCTTATGACAGTCCTAAAGCCCTTCGGGGTGATCGACTCGGCGGGCGCCAAGAACTGGCCGCCGGCGTTGTTCACGAGCAGGTCGACTCCTCCGTGGGCGGCAAGTACACCCTCAACCATCCTGTCAACCTGATCCTCCTCGCGGATATCGCACACACGCGCCTCGATCAATCCCCGCGGATCGGTCGCCACTGTCTCAAGCAGAGGCTCCTCGCGCCGCCCACAGATCGCCACGCGCGCGCCACAGCGGGCCAATTCAAGTGCGGTCTCCCGACCCAAACCGCTGCCCCCGCCCGTCACGATCGCCACCTGGCCATCGAGCAAGGACGGCGAAAAAAGCTGTGAATGGTCCTCTAGCTCGCCCAAACCGTCGGTGTATCCAGGCTCTTTCCGTCCCGTCTCGCCCCCTGAGCCCTCGTCGTCCATGCTCGTGAGCTTACGAGGTGGGCCAACCGGTGAGCCCCCTCACCTCAGCGGGCACGAACAGGGATCCTCTATGAAAAGCGCTCAATCGACCGACGCTTGATACACGACGCCTGCCAGCGGGTAAAGGCTCCTGTGCGCCCATTCCCAGCCTTTTCCCCGCTTTTAGCGGACCTTCTGCCCATCTCGTGGGTTATGTCCTGCGGGGAAGGTGGCTACACGGGGGTGTCGAACCACGTCCAACGTAAGAGTCAACAAGAATGATTGACAACGCAACTATCGAGGCGTATAATTCCGACTCCAAGCATCGGATTATGAGGGTGGCGCAAGCGGCCGCAGGGTCGCAGAGCCGTTCCCCTCAAGATTTCCGGCTGAGGGTGGCACAGTCAGCCGCAGGCAGACGAGCCGCATCCCTCGACATTTCCAATTAGAGAGACGCCCATGCCAGATCCCATCACGAAGCCCCCCACCACCATAGACATGACCGCCGAGTCCTTCATCCCCGAGTCGGTCGACCAGCTGCTCGCGCACTCGCGACGCTACCCCCTGCTCACCCCCGAACAGGAGATCGAGCTCGCCCAGGAAATCGAGCGCGGCGACCTCACCGCCAAGGAAAAGCTAATCAACTCCAACCTCAGGCTGGTCGCCTCCAACGCCAGGCGCTACCAAAACCAGGGCCTGCCTTTGGCCGATCTCGTCCAAGAGGGCATGCTCGGCCTGATCAGGGCCTCGGAGAAGTTCGATTGGCGCAAGGGATTCCGCTTCTCCACCTACGCCACCCTATGGATTCGCCAAGCCATCCAACGTGGCCTCGAGAACTCTGGGCGCACGATCCGCCTGCCCGTGCATGTAGCTCAGCGCTCGCGCAAGGTCGGACGCGTCGAGCGTGAGCTATCGGTCAGGCTCGGCCGCGAGCCCACTCTGGAGGAGCTTGCCGAGGAGACCGGCTTGCCAATCGAGCAGGTCGAAGAGGTGCGCCACCAACGCGCCGCCCTCGTCTCACTCGACCAACAGGTCGGCGACGACGGCGACACCGCCTTGGGTGACCTCCTGCCCTCCGACGCCGAGGCCCCCGAGGACACCGCCTGGGACAACGAGCGCGAGCGCATCGTCCACTCCGCGATAGCCAAGCTCCCGGACACCGAGCGCACGGTTCTGACCTTGCGCTTCGGCACCGGGCGCGAGGAGCCGCAAACATTGACCGCGATCGGCAAGCGCCTTGGCTTCTCCGCCGAGCGAGCCTCCCAGCTCGAGCAGCGAGCCCTCAAGAAGCTGGCCGAGTCGCCTGAGCTAGCTGCCCTTCGCGAGGCAGCCTAGAGGAAATTTCAGGTGCCCCACCGGTCGTTTCCATCGACCGGTGGGGCTTCCTGTGCTCGCATAGTCGATGCCTTGCGCGCGCATGCGTACGCGCACGCAAGGGTCCACTCGACTTCACTTCACGACAAGCGTGCCTTCCATGCCGCCCTGGCGGTGGCCCGGGACCGAGCAGTAGAACTTGTAAGTGCCCGGTTTCAGGTTGAGCGTGAGTGTCTTGCTTCCGCCTTGGAAGGTTTCCGTCGCACCAACCGTCCCGCCTCCAGCCGATTCAACCGTCACGTTGTGTCCGATCGGCGACATGTTCTTGAAGTCGATCGCCACCTGGCCCGCTTTGGCCGTGAGCGAGCTGGTGTTGTATTTGAGCTGGCCTTCCGGGTTGGCTTCCAAGCTCAGCGCAGCACTGCTCGGCGCGGGTGACGCGGTCGTGGTCGATTCGGTCGTTGCGGTCGATTCGGCCGGCGCTGCGGGGGTCGAGCTCGTGCTTTTCGAGCCCCCACAGCCGCCTAGCACGAGCGCTCCCGCGAGCAACGCCAGCAGTGGGAACATCGAGATACGCCAGGGCTTTGCATGGTCTGCTGTATGGAGCTTCACGGCTGGTCCTCCGTCGTTAGTGGTGCGAGGGTGAGCTTCACCTTAAGACGTTCTTCGGCGTTCATCCTTCCCCAGTCGGCCGCTCCGCATGCGTCCAACCACTGGATCAGGCTCTTGGCCTCCTGACAAGAGCCTGATCTAAGCGAACAGGGCAGGCAAACCCTGCTCGCGCCAAATCCGTCGCATCCTCGTTCTACTCTTGGAACTTCGCGATACACGGCGATCACGAAAGGTGGAGCTTATGGCTATCAACCAAGGCCAGAAGTCGCTTTGGGAGCGCACCGTCGATCTCACCATCACGGTAGGCGAACGAGTCTTGGCGCCGATCGAGCGCCTGGTTGGACGGCGCTCTCTCGTTGGCGATGCCACTTTCTTTCCCAACGACCGCTTTCCTTGGATCGAGCAGATCGAGGCCAATTGGCAGACCATCCGCGAGGAGCTCCAAGACGTGCTCGCCGACCGCGAGGCCTTGCCCAATTTTCAGGACATCTCTAAGGATCAAATCGAGATCACCGACGACGATGACTGGAAGACCTACTTCCTCTATGGCTATGGATTCACGGCCAAGCTCGGCGTCGAGACGTGCCCTAAGACGGCTGCCCTCATGCGCGAGATTCCCGGAATGACGACCGCCATGTTCTCGATCCTCTCGCCCCACAAGCACATCCTCGACCACCGCGGGCCTTACAAGGGAGTCTTGCGCTACCACCTCGGCTTGATCGTGCCCCAGGACGCCGAGCAGTGCCGCATCAGGGTAGGCCAAGACATCAAACACTGGCAGGAGGGCAAGAGCCTGATGTTCGACGATACCTTCAACCACGAGGTCTGGAACGACACAGATGAGACCAGAGTGGTTCTGTTTGTGGACGTCCTGCGCCCGCTCCCCTCTCCTTGGTCGCAGATCAACCGGCTGATCGTCAAGGCGATCGGCTACTCGCCCTTCGTGCTCGACGCTAAGCGCAACCAAGAAGCTTGGGAAAAGCGCTTCCTGAGCCGGTTACCCCGTGCCAATGCCCTCGTCAACTGATTTGCTCCCGGCCCTCACCGCCACATCGATTACGTGGTCCTCGGCGCGTAGCTGTCCTGCAAGCGCATCGGCATCGGCGAGCGTGGCATCCGCGGCGAGACGCACCTCCAAGAGCGCACCAGCAGATCGACCCACCGCGCGCGAGGGCAGGCTTCGATCGGGCTCCACATGAACCACCACATCGCTGCCCGGTAGCTCCCGCTCGATCGCCGCCTCGATCGCGCTAGCCACAGCGTGGCCCTCAACAAGATCCACGTCCCCCGCAACCCCAACCACGATGTCGGCGAAGTGTCGTCCTCCCACTTCGCGCATGCGCAGTCGCCGCAGGTCGATGTTCTCGGGGAGGGCTTCGATCGCAGCGCGTGCCTTGCTCTCGACCGGACCGGCAGGCGCCGTATCCATCAGGACATGCACGCTGCGGCGCATGAGCCGACCCGCCGAAAACAAAGCGAGGCCCGCCACAAGCAACGCCGCGATCGAATCGGCATCAGGATAGCCCGCCTTCACGAGTATCAGCCCGATCAGCACAGCCACCGACCCAATCAAGTCAAGCGTGAAGTGCAAAGCATTGGCTCCTAGCGCAGCGCTCTCGTGGATGTGCGCGCCACGGTGAGAGGCGATCGAGCGGGTACTGTCGATCGCGATCACCACGAGCAGTACCGCGAAGGTGTACCAATGCAGATCCACCTTGCCGCCATGGCCTGTCAGACGAATGATCGACTCCGTCGCGATCCCCAGGCTCGCCACGATCAAGATCGCACTCTCTCCAAGCGCCGACAAGTGTTCCGCCTTGCCGTGACCATATGGATGGTCGCGGTCGGCCGGACGCACGGCAACCCGTACCGCGAAGAACGTGAGCAGCGCAGCGGCAAGATCGGTCGCCGAGTGGATCGCCTCCGCGAGCACTCCCAGGCTGTTGGAGAGCAGACCCACAACCAGCTTGATGGCCACAAGCACCGCGGCGGCGACAACGGAGGCGAGCGCAATGCGCTGTGGAGAGGACGTCTTGGCGGCTGGCATCCACACGCGAGGGTATCCCGCCACGCGGCCTCAACGCCGTAACGGTCCATCAGAGTCGGGCTAGATCAGATCTTGGACACGTCGAGTCCGGTGCCGTGCAGCCAGCTATTGGCTTGAGCGTTAAGCACCGTGAACTCCCCAGTGAGGATGAGCAGCCCGAGCGCGATCATGACCGCACCACCGACACCCACGATCACCGCGTAATGACGTTTCACGACTTCAAGCGCCCCCGTCATGCGCTCAAAGGCCAGTGCGATCAGTAGGAACGGGATCGCAAGGCCTGCTGAGTAGAAGGCGAGCAAAACGGCTCCATGGAGGGCTGAATCTGAGACCGCGGCCTGGGTAATGATCGCCCCCAGCGTGATACTCGTACAAGGAGTCCAGGCGATCGCAAACGCAGCGCCCGCCAACAGAGGACCGCCACGGCCCGCCAAGCGCATCAGCGACTCCGAGTGCCACTGGAAGTTGAGCGCGTCCACGAACGGGGTGGCCAGGAACGCCACGCCCATGAGCACGATCAGCACCCCGCCGGCAGTGCGCAGCGTTTCAATGTTGGTGGTGAGCAACGAGCCGACCTGTGTAGCGGTCAGCCCGAGCAGGATGAAGATCAAGGAGAAGCTCCCTATGAACAACAGGCTCGGCCCCAGTACGCGACGAGTCCCGGCATGCTGGATGTCCGCTGGGGCGACCCCAATTACCGTCGAGAGGTAGCCGGGCACAAGCGGCAACACGCACGGCGAGAGAAAAGACACCAGTCCCGCCGCGATCGCAACCGGAATACCCACACCGCTCGCGGTATCCGACGCTCCTGCGCTCGCCAGGATCATGTGCGTGTAGATCATGGAGCCGATTGCGCGACCTGCTCGCCCCAGTCCCGCTCGGCGCCGGGAGCGTCTACCGCCAGCCCCTCGCTTGCGCCTACCGCCGAAGTATCCACCGCCGGCTCAGCCGCGGAAGGAGCATCCACCGCCGGCTCCTCGCCTCGCAGGACCGCCAAGGCGTCGCGCAGCTCGGCGACCTCTTGCTCCAAGCGCGCCACGCGCTCAGCCAGACCCGGACTCACCGGCCGGCTCGGGTCGGATTCGACGGCACGACCGATCGAGCCACGATCGACCGAGCCGGCCGTCGCCTGCGTGGGACTGGCCGCCTCCACCTCGGCGTCCTCCCCAAGCAGTTGCTTGTAGCGCTCCTCCTTCTGGCCTGGGCGGCGATCCAGCCGCGCCACCAGTTCACGCTCGATCAGAACGGAGAGCGTCACGTGCACCTCGTCGAGCCCTTCAAAAGCGTGCATGCGCTCGCCGCGCTGCTTTAGCTCGCCAGGCGTCTGGGGCCCGCGCAGCATCAGCACACACATGACCGCCTGCTCGCCGCTTGACATCGGCAATGCCTCCGCGAGCAGGTGGCGATACTTCGCCGCTCGGCTCGCCCCAGCGAGACGCACATAGCTACGGCGGCCCAAGCGATGCAGCGCGTCGCGGATCACCGCCTCGTCGTAATCGACGACGGGGTCTCGATTAGTCGCCTGGTTGCAAGCCAAGCGCAGCGAATTCAACGAGAGCGGATAGTGATCGGGCGTCGTGCGCTGCTTCTCAAGCAAGCACCCGAGCACCCTGATCTCGGAGTCGGATAGGTCCATGCCCTCATCCTACGATCCCCGGGCTCCTTAGGGGGAGCTCCATAGCCCCTAAGATCGACAGGTGATTCGATCGATCGTCCGCAAGGGAGGCTTTTCACGATGAGCAGCCAACCCTTCGGTGACGGGCGCCGCGGAGAAGGGCCTCATGGCGGGCGCCCCGGAGGGCGCCCGGGCCAGACAAAGCCCGACGCAGCCCCTGAGGACCAGGCCGCCGCGCACGTCTCCCTGCGACGCATCAGTGCCTTGTTCCGCCCATACCGGGCCCGTCTCAGTGGCCTGCTTGCCTTGATCTTCATCTCTGCGGGTCTTGGCGTGGTCAGCCCTTTCCTCTTGCGAGAAGTGATCGACAAGGCGATCCCCGAGCACAACACAGAGCTCTTGAGCTTCTTGGTGGGCGGCATGATCGCGCTTTCGATCATCGGCGGAGTGATCGGAGTGGCGCAAACCTGGATCTCAAATCAGGTCGGCCAGCGCGTCATGCACGACTTGCGCGCATCCGTATACGCCCACCTCCAGCGCATGTCCCTGGCCTTCTTCACCCACACGCGCACCGGGGAGGTCCAGTCGCGGATCGCCAACGACATTGGTGGGATCGACAGCGTGGTGACCTCAACCGCGACCTCGATCGTGCAGAACGTGACCACAGTCGTGGCAGTCGTAGTAGCAATGATCTTGCTCGACTGGCGCCTGGCCGCCTTCTCCCTGTTCCTGCTCCCGTTCTTCGTGTGGCTCACACGTCGTGTGGGCGAGGAGCGCAGGCGCATCCAATCGGTGCGCCAGGGGCGCCTAGCTGACATGTCCACGCTTGTGGAGGAGTCCTTGTCGGTATCGGGGATCCTGCTTGGCAAGACCATGGGACGCTCACCCGAGCTCGTACGGCGCTTCAGCGACGAGTCCGGTGAACTCGCTGACCTCGAGGTGCGAGCCCGTATGGCTGGGCGCTGGCGAATGGCCTCGGTTCAGATGAGCTTCGCGATCATGCCAGCCGCCGTCTACTGGTTCGCGGGCTATTCGATCGCCCACGGCAGTGCAGCGATCTCAATCGGCACGGTGATCGCCTTCACCACCTTGCAAACGCGTGTCCTCTTCCCAATTCAGTCCCTACTCTCGGTTGGCCTTGAAGTTCAGACCTCGCTCGCCTTGTTCGGTCGCATCTTCGAGTATCTCGATCTCCCGGTGGACATCGAAGAGCGCGCCGACGCACGCACTTTGAGCGGGGTCCAAGGAGACGTGCGCCTGCGTGATGTCTGGTTCACATACGCATCTGATGAGACCTCCGTGCTTGCAGAAAGCGAGCTTGATCGTGTGGAGGACGCGTCTGGGCGCACAGAGAACGGACCCCAGCCCTCTGCGAATGGCTCCTCCCATCCGACGGAGCCCTCAAACGACCCCGGCGGGAAGTGGACCTTGCGCGAGATCTCCGCCGATATCCCAGCGGGCACCCGCACGGCGCTCGTCGGCGAGACGGGCTCGGGCAAGACCACGCTCGCCTACCTCGTGGCACGCCTATACGAGCCCCAGGGCGGACGGGTGGAGATCGACGGGGTGGACATCCGCGACATGACCCTTGCCTCGCTTGCCGCGACGGTCGGACTGGTCTCTCAAGAGACCTACTTGTTTCACGCCTCGATTCGCGAAAACCTGCGCTTCGCCTGTCCTGATGCCAGTGACGAGCAGATCGAAGACGCTGCGCGCGCCGCTCAGATTCACGATCTAATCTCCGGCCTGCCCGACGGGTATGACACGCCCGTGGGAGAGCGTGGTTATCGCTTCTCCGGTGGTGAGAAGCAGCGCATGGCTATCGCTCGCACCGTATTGCGCAACCCCCCAGTCTTGATCCTCGACGAGGCGACCTCCGCGCTCGATACCGAAACCGAGCGTGCCGTCCAGCGTGCCCTTGACGACCTTTCGCGAGGACGCACCACGATCGCAATCGCCCACCGGCTCTCCACCATCCGCGACGCCGACCAGATCCTCGTGCTCGACTCCGGGCGCATCGTTGAGCGTGGCACCCACGAGGAGTTGTTGGAGCTGGGTGGGCGCTATTCGGCTTTGCTCAGCGGCGCAGCCGTCGCCGAGGACAATCCTGCGGCCGACGCACCCGCTGCGCTTGCCTGAGCCGCCTCCGGTCCGGACCGCGGCGGGCACGAACCGTTCCGGTTATCCGCCAGCTGACTCTGTCAACTCGCCAAGCACCTTGGAGAGCTGTCCCCCCTGCCAGGCGATCGGCGAGCTGCCAGGATCCTCGACCACAAGCTTCGCGGCGGGGATCATGGCGGCGTAGCGCTCTCCAGTTGCAAGCGGGTGAGTGGGGTCAGCCTCGTCGCGACTTGCCACCACCACCGTCGGAGCCCCGATCTTCTCGAGCTCTTGCCAACTCTGGAAGGGCTTCGAACGCGGCACCGCTTCCAGGGCATCCGCCACCGCGAGTAGGTGCTCGTGGGCCGAGAGCCTCTGATGCAGCACCTTCACAACAGTCTCCCTAAAGCGCGTCGGTATCGGATCGAGGTCATAGGCGGACACGAAGCCCTCCACCCCTCCCTCCCGCAAGCCTTTCGCGAGTCGATCCCAACCGGCATAGTCGCCGTGCGCGTCCGGGTCGAACGCGGGCGTGATCAGCCCTAGTGCTCGTACCCGCCCAGGATGATCGAGCGTGAAGCGAACCGCTGTCTGTGCACCCATCGATGCTCCCGCGAGAACAACCTCCTCGATCTCCAGTTCGTCGAGGACCGCGCGCAGATCGTCCGCCAGCAACTCATAGGTGTAGCCATCGGGCGAAAGCGCTGGGCTCGAGGATCCGTGCCCGCGCGCGTCATACCCGATCACGCGATAACCAGAGCGCTCCAAGACGCGCGAGCCCATCACCACATAGCGACGGGTCGCGGTGAGACCGTGCAGCAACACGACCGGCGGTCCCTCTCCGCTCTGCTCGCCAAACAAGCGCACGCCACGCCCGGCCTGGAACCGCAAGGACCCTCACCAGCTCCTAGAGGGTCGATGGGCAAGTGAGACAAGGACGCAGCGAGTGAAGTGTGCTCCGCACACAAACGAGCGAGGACGCAGTATCGCGCAGCCCAGCGGCCCTCTAGGCATCGACGGCGGCGTGCTCGCGCACTAGCTCCGCCGTACGCTCAGGCTGCTCCAAGAAGTACATGTGGCCGATCCCCTCGAGGATCTCCAGGCGCGACTCAGGGATCAGCCCCGCGATCATGTGGCCGTTCTCGACGGGCAACATTTGGTCGAGCGTTCCATGCACAACCAATGTCGGCAGCCCTAGTCCGGGAAGTCGCGCACTTGTGTCGTGACCGACTATGGCGCGCATCTGCTCCATGATCACTTGTACCGGTAGGCCGTAGCTCATGCCCGTCTTCAAGAACCTCGCGTAGGCATCCTCGTTGGCCGCAAAGCTAGGAGACACGTTGACCTCCCAAGCCGTACGGATCGCCCGTTCGCGATCGCCCGAAGTCATCGCTTCCGCAAGCCGGCGCATGACGTCCTCGCTGGTCAGTGCGCTGCCCTCGCCGCCGCAGTAGGTGCAACCGAGCGTCAGCGAGTTGATTCGCTCGGGGTTCGCGAGCGCGAGCTCCTGCGCGATCATGCCACCCATCGAGATGCCCATCACATGGGCGGATTCGAGCTCCAGTGCCTGCAGCAAGCCCGCGGCATCCTCCGCCATGTCGGCGATCGTGAACGGCTGACCGGTCTTGGTCGATTCGCCGGCGTCGCGATGGTCATAGACGATCGTGTCGAAGTCTCGACGCAACTCCTCAAGTACACGCTCGCCCCAGTGATGCTTGGTGCCGCTCATCCCCATAATCAGCAGCAGCGGTGGTCCATCGCCTGCGCGGTCATAGCTCAGCTCAATCTGTCCTGCTTTCGCGAGTGGCATCTTCCGTGAAGACTACATCGGAAAAGCCATCTGCCCTTCCAAGTCCCTTCGCTCGGGCACGGGTGCGCCACGGGATGCCAAGCCCGCCACACGCACCCCCAACAGGCGGACAGGTCGTGGAGGCGAGTACTCATCGAGCAGTGTGAGCGCCACGCGCGTGACTTGCTCAGCGTCACAAGTGGGTGCCGCCAATGTGCGCGCCCGTGTGACGGTGGAGAAATCGTTGAGGCGCACCTTGATGCCGATCGTGCGCCCATGATTGTCGTGCGCAATAAGGCTCTTGCACAATTCGCTCGCCATCTGTGCAAGCGCTTCGCGCAAGCGAGCCGAATCGTGGATGTCATAGTCAAAGGTGCGCTCACGCGACTCAGACACCACCTTGCGCTCCTCACTGACCATGCCGTCGTGCTCGAAGCGTGCGCGACGCCTCAATTCGCGACCTTGATTAGGGCCGAAGCGTTCCGTCAACACCTGCTCGGGAGCCTGCGCCAAAGCACCCAGCGTGCGCAAGCCCATCGTCTCGAGTCGCGCGGCGGTCTTCGGCCCGATTCCGGGGATCAGGCCAGGAGGTGCCTCGGCGAAACGCTCGCATGCCTGCTCGCGCGTGAGCACCACAAAGCCAGCGGGCTTCTCAGCGTCGGAGGCCACCTTTGCGACGAGCTTGTTTGGCCCGATGCCCACCGAGCACACGAGATCCGTCTCAGCCTTGATGTCGGCCAAGACGCGGCGCATGGCGGTGCGTGGCGAGTACAACCCACTCAGGTCCAAGTAGGCCTCGTCGAGCCCCACCACCTCGACACATTCGACGTGGGAGCGCACGATCCCCATCAAGCGTTTGGACACTTCGCGATAGTGCGCGCCGTCAGGTGGCAAGAACACGGCTTGCGGGCACAACCTACGCGCGCGCGCCGCGGGCATCGCCGAGCCCACGCCAAAGCGTCGTGCCTCATAGCTTGCCGTTGTCACCACAGCACGTGGCCCTGTGCCGGCGACAACCACCGGCAAGCCCCGCAGCTCGGGATGGCGATTCAGCTCGACGGAGACGTAGAAGGCGTCGGCGTCGAGATGGGCAATGCTTCGCTCATGAGACTCGATCGGCACTCCGTCTCAAGCTAGCGCCTCATCCGGCGGGCTTTCGGAGGTTCTATCGCCTATCCCGAACCCGCGCTTGCGTCGTGTTGCTTATCCGAACCAGTAGTCGCGGCGTTGAGCGATCAGGAGCGTATTACGCAGTGGCGTCGATGTTCAAGCGCACATAATCGACCACGACCGGCTCCCCGATCCGCTGCAGCGCGTCATCCATGAAGCGATCGCGCAGCTCCTCGGGTAGCCGTTGCACGTGCGGACCGAGCACGATCGTGGCAAGGAACTCGCGTGGGTACTCAGGCTCGCGCGGTGCCGGTGTGAGCCAGCACTCAGCCGAGGCGAAGCCAGCCGAGCGCAAGCGCTCTTCGGTCTTCAACGCCGATGCGTAGTTCCACGGTGGCTCCCAATCGTGGAAGTGCTCGGCGTAGGGCTCTTGGGAGAGCAGCGGCGCCACGTGCCC
This sequence comes from uncultured Solirubrobacterales bacterium, assembly GCA_963746645.1. Classification (GTDB taxonomy): domain Bacteria; phylum Actinomycetota; class Thermoleophilia; order Solirubrobacterales; family Solirubrobacteraceae; genus Palsa-744. Next base: position 222,898 of record CAVVBQ010000005.1, on the reverse strand, counting down.
GCGCAAGACTTCAATATTGCCCTCTCCCCCACATTGCGCCACCAGCCGCCCACCGGGAACCAGCGCCGCGCGCAGACGCCGGAAGAGACGATCGTGGTCCGCGATCCAGTGAAACGTGGCTGTGGAGAAAATCGCATCGACAGGTCTCTCCAGCTCTAGCTCCAGCAGATCAAGAACGCGAATGTCGGCTTCGGGGCCAAGCCGCTTCCTAGCCGCGTCCACCATCGAGGACGACTGGTCCACCGCAATCACCTGGCCACGTGGCAACCGCTCGATCAAGGCTTGTGTGATTCGCCCTGAGCCGCAGCCGGCGTCAAGCACGGTCTCCTCGCCTTTCAGGTCCAGGCGCCCGAGTACCTCCAGTCCAAGCGACTCCATCGGCCCGGAGATGCGGTCATAGATGTTGCCGTCCCATTGGCGCACAGCTGGCATACATGTGTACGTTATCACGTATGACCAGAATGACGTCCGGCTCAGCGGGTGCGCGGGGCAGAACGCGCCGGGTTCAGAAATACCGCTGAGCGGAGCCTCGAGGGAGGGATCGGCTCAGGCGCTGGCGAGAATCCCGGCCAAGTGAGCGCGCTGACGCTTGGCTGCGCCTAGCAGCGAGGCGTCCACCAGGGCTCGCTTGTAGAGCCAATGCACGTCCGCCTCCCAAGTGAAGCCAATACCGCCGTGGGCTTGGATCGCCGACGATGTGACTTCGACGCCGGCCTCAGAGGCCGCGGCCTTGGCCATCGCGGCGGTCTCGCCCAGCCTCTGCGGATCGGCATCGGCCGCCCATGCCGCGAAAGCCGTCAGCGAACGCGCCTTCTCGGTGTCGAGCAGCATCTGCGCGCAACGATGAGAGACCGCTTGATAAGAGCCGACCGGCACGCCGAACTGCTTGCGCTCCTTGACATAAGCCACGGTCATCGTCAGCGAGCGCTCGCACACCCCGACGAGCTCCGAAGCAATCGCCACGAGCGCACGGTCCAGGCCGCCTCGCACATCGCCATCGAGTGGCTCCCCCGCCTGCGGCACCATGCTCACACGGGCGGCGGGGCGCGTTGGGTCAATCGAGTTGACCGGCTCCACAGCGACCTCCTCGCGCGCGCATACGCGCGCGCGCAAGTCACCCTCTTGCACGAGTACCAACACCTGGGCCCCGGGCGCTCCGAGCATGAGCTCGGCGACGCCCTTACTCACCACCCCGAGCGCGCCAAGCGTCTCGCCACTGGCAAGACCCGGCAGCCAGCGCTCGCGCTGATCCTCAGATCCCGCCCGCTCGATCATCGCGGCAGCCAAGACCGTCGGCAACAACGGGACCGGGGCGAGCACGCGACCAAGCTCCTCGCACAGGATCGAGAGCTCTACGAGCCCAAGACCTTGGCCTCCATAGCCCTCAGCGACAGCAATGCCGGGCCATCCAAGCTCACGCAGCTCCCGCCACAAGTCCTCATCGAAGCGACCGTCCTCGGCGTGCTCGCGCACACGCTCAGGACGCGCCCGCTCCGCCAACAGCTCACGAGCGGTCCGCTGAATCTCGCGCTGATCATCGCTAAGTCCGAAATCCATCGCTCAACACCTAGCCAACACTCAGCTGACCGCCTTCAGCCGCGGCAGCCCCAAGACGCGCTCGGCCACGATGTTCTTGAGCACCTCGGTGGTGCCGCCCTCGATCGTGTTGCCGCGCGCACGCAGGAGCTCATAGCTCCAGCTCGTGCCGTCGATGAGCGCGGCCGGACCGACGATCTCCGCCGCGAGGGTCGTCAGACGCTGGTTGGTGTCCGACCAGAGCCACTTCACCAGCGAGCCCTCCGGGCCAGGCTGGCCATAGCGCTCGATGTCGGTGAGGCCCTTCCAGGCAAGCAGACGGATCGACTCACAGCGAATGTGCAACTCGGCGAGCGCATCGGCGTAAAGCGGATCCTCCAGCAATCCCCGCTCGCGGGCAGCCGCGATCGTGTCGTCCAAGAGCTGGCGCAAGCGCACCTGAAGCAGAAAGCCAAGCCCAGCCCGCTCATTCATCAGCGTCGTAAGCGCCACCTTCCAACCGTTGCCCACGCCGCCAACGACGTTCTCATCGGGAATGCGAGCCTCCTCGATGAACAGCTCGTTGAACTCTGCCTCGCCGGTGATCTGGCGCAAAGGCCGCACCTGGATGGCTGCCTGGTCCATGTCCATGAGGAAGTAAGTAAGACCCTTGTGCTTGGCCGCCTCGCCATCGCTACGCGCGACGAGCATGCACCACTTGGAGTACTGCGCGCCGCTCGTCCAAACCTTCTGCCCGCTCACGACCCATTCGTCCCCATCCTTGACCGCGCGCGTCTTCAAAGATGCGAGATCCGAGCCCGCTTCAGGCTCGGAGAAGCCCTGACACCAGATCTCCTCGGCCGAGAGGATCGGCGCGAGGTAACGCTCCTTCTGAGCATCAGTTCCCCACACCATCAAGGTTGGCCCACCCAGCAGCAGGCCAAGCACGTTCGCCGGCAATGGCACGCGTGCACGGCCGAGCTCCTCAAAATAGATCGCCGACTCCGTCAACGATGCACCGCGTCCCCCGTACTCTGCAGGCCAAGCCGGGGCAGCCCAGCCCGCGTCATACAGCCGCCTCTGCCAATCACGACGCCACGCATAGTGGGCGTCTTCGCCGCCCGCCGTCGGCTCCTGCGCGGGCTTGTTATCCGCGAGCCAGGAGCGCAATTCCTCGCGGAATGAGCTCTCGCGCTTGCTAAACGTCAGATCCATGCACGTTCTTGCTGTGCACTACTAGCTCGTCGACCTCGAGTCGGCCAACCTTCACCTTGCTCACCTCGAGCCGACCGACCGCGGCACGCTTGATCGCAAGCCTGCGTATTGCAACCGCGCCCACGGCAAGCGCACCGAAAGCGCTGGCCCCGAGCGCGAAAGAACCAACGGCAACCGAGCCCACTGAGAAAGCCTGCCCACTGGCGCCTTTGCACTTCGAGCCGCGCCGAGAGCCTCCTTTGGCGCACTTTGCCTGCTTTGCGCTTTTGCCCCGCTTTGCGCTCTTGGCCTGCTTGGCACGCTTGAACTTGCGAGCGACGAGCATGATGCGCCACGCGAGCATCGCCGCAGTCGCCGCTTTGCGACGCGCCTCCCGGCTGGGACGCTTGCGCCCTTTATGTTTCTTCGAAGTGCTCATGCTCTGCAGCCCCAAGGCTAGCGTGTGCTCCACACATCGCCAACGCCTTCGAATCCAAGCGCACGCTTTGTCGCTTCCGTGAGATCGAATTCGCGACCCGCCACGTATGGGCCTCGGTCCACGACAGGGACGCTCACCTCACGTCCGCCGTAGCGCAAGGTCACAACCGTGCCACACGGAAGCGTCTTGTTGGCGACCCCCATCGTGGCACCCGTGAGCTGGCCACCACACGCGAGACTGCCACCGCCGCCGTACCAAGAAGCCCCAGCTAGTCGGTAGGAGCGCAAGTGCCCGACGTAGTGCCGGGCACCCCGATCGCCTGAATCGCCGGCAAACAAGACTCGCACGCGCTCGCTGAGCAGACGGTGCGGTGTGTAGCGCAACACGAACCGTCCGCGAGCCCCCGTGACGGAGTGCGCGAGTGCCCTCCAGCCGTGGCGTCCAAGGCGCTGCAGCTCAACGGTCCGTCCGGCGAGAGAGGGACGTAGCGCTCCGGCCACACTCGCCCTACTGCCGTCGAGTACATTCAACTCGACCCTTCGTATCCGCACGCTGACCTTCAAGAGCGGAGTAGACAGCGGAGCCGGATCGATCAGTTGGGCAACGGGCCCACCGACCGGAGTTGCGGGAATTCCCGCAAGCAGGGGTAGCAAAGAGAGTCCTCCTTGTTAGTGCCTACGGGGTTAGCTGTCGGGCTCACGTCCCGCCGGCGGCACGCGTCCATACGTGCGCCAGTCGGGCGTTACAGCCGCATCAGGCGGCCGATTCGCCCCATCCGAGCCCTTTCGTCAGGCCCGGCAGTGGGTCCCCCGCTCGTCTCCAGTTGTGGAGAGGACTCGGCAGAAATCAAGCAATCAAGGAAACGCTAGAGGAGGCCTCTGTGCGCAAAGTGTGAGGGTGGACACACTTGCCAAATCCTCGTCAATGGTGTTCATACGTATGAACACCATTCCAATCGGGCTTAGATCCCGAGCCAAGCGGCGCCAATCCCGAGCCCACGCGGCGCATAAATTCCAGGCCACGCGGCGCTCTCTACTCCTCCTCGGACTCACCTTCGCCGCGGCTCACACCGCCCAAGCGGTTGAGCATCATCACCTCAGCCATACGCAGCAATCCGATCGTTGTGTGTGGTCGCGCTTCGCTTGAGCGCACCGACACATCCGAGCCATGCGGACCCAAGACCTCGACGATTGTGCACACGTTGCCGATTTCGCACTCGTCTCCATAGCGCCCTTCGAGCGCCTCCATCTGCGCAGCCACAACCTGCCCGATCTTCGATTGGTCGAATGCCATTTCCTAGCCTCCTAAAGGGGTGGTTTTGGGTCGTCCCGCCTTCTTGACGGCGTCCCACCTTTACGAATACAGCAAATCACGGAGACGGCGAATCTCATCGCCGAATAGCATCCACGTCGCGATGCCCCTCGAGCCGCCCTACTCCAACTACGAGCATGAGATCTATGCCGCGGGAATGCTCGCCGGACGCAAGCCCGCGCGAACAGTGGACTGGCGCGAGCTGGAGCGCGACGCCTACGCGATGCTCTCGCGCGGCCCGCGTGGATACATACAGGGCGGAGCCGGGCGTGGGCACACGATCAGAGCCAACCGCGAGGCGTTCGACGAATGGCGAATCGTGCCGCGCATGCTGCGCGATGTCTCTGAGCGAACGCTTGAGCGCACGATGCTCGGCAGGAAACTGGCGGCGCCCGTCCTGCTCGCGCCGATTGGAGTGCAAACGGTTGCCCATCCCGAAGGCGAGCTCGCCAGCGCACGCGCGTGCGCACGCGTGGGTGTCCCCTTGATCGCGAGCACCGCCGCCTCGCACACGATCGAGCAGATCGCCCAGGCAGCGGGCGAGCAATCGTGCTGGTACCAGCTCTACTGGCCGCGCGATCGCGAGCTGGCGCGCAGCTTCATCGAACGAGCCGAGAAGTCGGGCTATGAGGCGATCGTCGTCACGCTCGACACTTGGCTGCTCGGCTGGCGCCCTGCCGACCTCACCGATGGCTTCCTGCCATTCCTGCGCGGCGAGGGCAACGTCAACTACATGCAGGACCCCGTGTTTCGCGCGGCCCTGCCCAAGCCACCAGAGGAGGACCTGGCCACGGCCGTGGCCTACTGGGCGTGGCAGTTCTCAAATCCATCGGTCACCTGGAAAGACCTTGAGTTCCTACGCGAGTGCACGAAACTGCCGATCGTCCTGAAGGGCATCCAGAGCGCCGAAGACGCCGTCATCGCGGTCGATCACGGAATCGAGGGCATCATCGTCTCTAACCACGGCGGGCGCCAGGTAGACGGTGCGATCGGATCGCTCCAGGCGCTCCCCGGAGTCGTAAAGGCCGTTGGCGATGGTTGCGAGGTCCTGTTCGACAGCGGCATTCGCTCCGGTGCCGACGCGCTCAAGGCGCTCGCCCTGGGAGCGCGTGCTGTCTGCCTCGGTCGCCCATACGTATGGGGCTTGGCGCTCGGAGGCGAACAGGGCGTGATCGATGTGCTGCGCGCGTTTCTCGCCGAGCTCGACCTCAACATGGCGCTTTCTGGCCATGCAAGCATCGACGAGGTCGGCATGCAGACGCTCGTAGCTCACCCGCCTATCGGGCAACGCTGAATGAGCTCGCGATGACTGTGATGTCCGTGATCACTAGCCGGCGTTGACGACAGACCCGAGACCCGCGACAATCGAAGCCAATGGCAAACCCTGACCGTCTAACTGGCCTGGACTCGGCCTTCCTACATCTCGAGGACCACGGCACCGCACACATGCATGTTGCCTCGGTGATGGTCTTCGAAGGCAAAGCTCCCACCTACGAAGAGCTGGTCGAGCACATCCTCTCGCGCCTGCATCTGGTGCCGCGCTACCGCCAGCGACTCGCATTCGTGCCACTCGACCAAGGCAGGCCCGTGTGGACCGACGACCCGCACTTCAATCCCGAGTACCACATCCGCCACACCGGCCTGCCTCGCCCTGAAGACGAGACCGAGCTCAAGCAACTCGCCGGACGCATCTTCTCCCAGCGCCTCGACCGCTCCAAGCCACTCTGGGAGCTATGGCTCGTTGCGCACATGGCGGGCGAACGGTTCGCGGTGATCGCCAAGACCCACCACGCGCTCGTCGACGGGATCTCAGGTGTTGACATAACCACGGTTCTATTCGACGCCGCCCCCGAGCCAACCGGTACACCCCGCCCGCCGGTGCCTTGGGTAGCACGTCCATTGCCTGGCTCGGCAAAGCTGTTGGCCGACGCGCTCGTCGAGCGCTCCACGGCGCCTGCCGAGATGATGCGCGGTGTGCGGGCCGTCATGCGCCGACCCCGCCGTGCGCTCGAGCACCTCAAGGACGCTGTCGTGGGAGTGAGCCAAACGACGTTCGCCGGCATCAACGCACCGGCGCCCCCAAGCCCGCTCAACGTGGAGATCACCTCTCACCGACGCTACACCTGGGTAGACGCCGATCTGGCGCAGTTCAAGGCGATCAAGAACTCGCTCGGAGGCACTCTCAACGACGTCGTACTGGCGGCGGTGAGCCTCACCCTTGGGCGCCACATGCGCACCCAGGGGTATGACACTGAGGGCCTTGTGCTGAAGGCGATGGTGCCGGTATCGGTGCGTGCTGACATCGAGCGGGGTGCCTTGGGCAACCGCGTGGCGGCGATGTGGGCGCCCTTGCCGGTCGGCGTGGTCGACCCCGCCGAGTGCCTGGCCCAGGTACGCCTGGAGATGGACGACTTGAAGCAGTCGAGCCAAGCCGTGGGCGCCGAGGTGTTGACGAATATCGCCGGCTTTGCTCCGCCGACGATCCTCAGTCAGGCCGCGCGCCTACAGGCACGCCAACGCTTCTTCAACCTGGTGGTGACGAACGTGCCAGGCCCCCAGTTCCCCCTCTACCTGCTCGGGCGTCGCCTACAGGCCCTCTACCCGGTCGTGCCGCTCGCGCGACGCCAAGCGCTCGGAATCGCCGTCATGAGCTATGACGGCCACCTCGGGTTCGGGCTGCTTGCCGACTATGACGCGCTGCCTGAGCTTGAGACACTCGCACGCGAGCTGGAGCGCTCGATCGCGGCGCTTGCCACAGCCGCTGGGATCACAAAGCCGCGCCGCGCACGCCGTCCGCGAGCGGTGGCAACCCACTAGTGGCGCAAGCCGAGCTGCTGTGAGGACCAGCTTGCGCCTGGCCCTCTGTCAGATCAACGCCACCGTCGGCGACCTCGCGGGCAACGCTCAGCGTATCCGCGCGGGCATCGAGACCGCCAAGCAGGCGGGCGCCGAGCTCGTGCTGTTCCCGGAGCTCGCGCTCACCGGCTATCCCCCCGAGGATCTGCTCCTGCGCGAGCATTTCCTCACGGACACCGGCGCCCAGCTGGAGCAGCTGGCGAGTGCCACCGAGGGAATAGTGGCGATCGTGGGCTTCCCCGAGCGCATTCCAGGCGCCGTTCGCGGACCTTCGCCCAGATCGCCGAGGCCCATGCCGACGGTGGTGCATAACTCGGCCGCCGTGCTCGCGGCCGGCAAGATCGAGCAGGTCTACCGCAAGGTCCACCTGCCCAACTACGGCGTGTTCGATGAGCAGCGCTACTTCAAGCCGGGTGAGCCGAATGGCACGGTGATCGAGCTCTCCGGGCACGGGATAGGCGTGACGGTGTGCGAGGACCTATGGGTTGCCGGCGCGCCCGCATCCTCAGAGGCCGGCGCCGGCGCGAAGCTGATCGTGAACATATCGGCCTCGCCCTATCACGCGGGCAAGGGGCTCGAGCGGGAGCGCCTATTCGCCCAGCGTGCCCGTGAAACGGACGCCTATATCGCGTTTTGCGCGATGGTCGGGGGTCAAGACGAGTTGGTGTTCGACGGCCACTCGTTTGTGCTCAACCCCGACGGTGAGACCATCGCCCGGGGAGCCCAATTCGAGGAGGACTTGGTCCTCTGCGATGTTGACCTCTCCAATGTGGGTACCCGGCGCGCGCGCGTAGGGCATCCGATTGAGGACACCACACAACTCGCCTCCGTGCGCGAGCCGATCGCGACGCTCGAGCAGGAGGTTTACGAGGCGCTGGTGCTCGGGCTGCGCGACTACGTCGTAAAGAACGGCTTCGGCGCTGTGGTACTGGGGCTCTCCGGAGGCATCGACTCAGCGCTCGTGGCATGTCTGGCAGTCGATGCCCTCGGATCGGAGCGCGTGAATGTGGCGATCATGCCCTCGCCCTACTCCTCGGCCGCCACGCAGGACGACGCGCGCGCGATGGCAAAGGCGCTGGGGGTGCGCGTACACGAGCTATCGATCCAGCCGGCGATGGAGGCCTATACGCGAACCCTGGAAGCAGACTTCGCCGACAGAGAACCAGACCTGACAGAGCAGAACCTGCAGGCACGCATCCGCGGGAACCTCTTGATGGCGCTCTCGAACAAGTTTGGCTGGCTAGTGCTCACGACCGGCAACAAGTCGGAGATGTCGGTGGGCTATACGACCTTGTACGGCGACCTGGCCGGCGGCTTTGCGGTCATCAAGGACGTGCCCAAGACGCTCGTATATCGGCTGGCACGCTGGCGAAACGCTCCAGAAGCGGTGGCAGAAGAGCAGGTGACCATGGAGCAAAGCGCGAGGCAAACGACAGGCGAGCGCGTGAAGACACCAATTCCCAGCTCAATTGTCGAGCGCGCTCCATCGGCTGAGCTGCGCGCTAACCAGACCGATCAAGACTCGCTGCCACCGTATGAGGTGCTCGACCGGATCTTGCACGGATACGTGGAGCTCGATCGTAGTCGCGAGCAGCTGATCGCCGAAGGACTGCCAGAGCAAGATGTGGAGCGCGCCACAAGGCTCGTGGACCTGGCTGAGTACAAGCGCCGCCAGGCTCCTCCAGGCATCAAGATCACCGAGCGCGCGTTCGGGCGCGACCGACGTATGCCAATCACGAATGCCTACCGCGGCTGAGCTGCGGCCCGCGCCGCTACTCTGCGTCGCGTGATCGACCTGCGCGCCCCATCGAACCTGCCGCGCAAAGCCCTCCTCTGCTGGGTCCGCGTTCGCACAGCCATGCTCGGCGGAGCGCTGGCTCTCTGCGCACTGATGCTGCAGGCCTGCGGCGCCAACACGCTCCAAGACCAGCCGATTGGCTCGGCAGCGCTTGAGAGCGTGATGGTCAAGAGCAATTTTCCCGTGTACTGGCTTGGGTTGAGCTTCCGCGGAATGCAGATCACGAGCGTGTCGATCGACCCGAGCGAAGCGGTAACGATCCGCTACGGCGACTGTGTGCTCGGTGGGCAGTACACGTGCGTGACGCCGGTCTCCGTCGTCAGCTCACCCGATAACAGCTTCAGACCCGGAGCAACCGCCGACACGCGGACACTTTCGCTGCGAGGAACCACGGTCAGCCTGGCCCAGGGCGGCCGCACGCTCGCGATTCCCACCGGTGGAGTAATGGTGAGCGTGTACGCGCGTAACCCCCTGCTTGCCCAACGGGCCGCCACGATGATGACTCCGCTCAACGAAGTCGGCATGCCCCAGGCGCCATTGCCGGCGGCGCTGCCCGACACGGGCTTCGATCGCATACCGCTGCCTGGCCAGGTGCCAGCCGGTGTGAGGATCCCCAAGCCGCGCGGGACCTGAGATCAGCTGGGAAGTGGACGGACCGCGATCGTCATGCGCGTGAGCGCGCACGTGCGGCCGTTGTCGTCGCTGAAGCTGACGTCCCACAGCCAGGTGGTGCGGCCGCGATGAAGACGCTGGGCATGGGCGTGCACCGTGCCTTCGGTTATGGGCCGCAGAAAGCTCGTGTTGTTGGACATGCCCATCGCGACGTTGCCTTCGTCGAGCACGGTCAAGCCTGTGGCGATCGAGGCGATCGCCTCAGCGATCGAAGCGTACAAGCCCCCATGTACAAGCCCTGCCGGCTGCTTGTGCTCGTCGCGAACGAGCACCTGCGCGCGCACCTCGCTCTCCGAGCACTCCACAAGCTCGAGACCATACAAGCGGTCGAAGCCCAACAAGAACTCATTGATCTGCGCGACAGGTGGGATGGCCATCGGGCGGCCACGATAGCCTAAGGACCCCGCCAGCGTGAGGCGACGCGACGGCGGACCTTGACATGACCGACCTCGATCGACTGCCACCCGACCAGCGCGCTGTGCTGTCGCTCGTACTCGAGCGCGGCCGCAGCTACGGCGAGGTGGCCGAGATGCTGGCGATCCCCGAGAGCGCGGTACGTGACCGTGCGCACGCGGCACTGGACGCACTCGCCAATGATCCCTCCCTGAAAGGCACCTCTGACCGACCCCAGCCGGCTCGCACAACAAGCCCAAGTGCGGCTAGGGGCGTGAGTGCGGCGAGCCTGGGTGCCACGAGTGCCTCCAGCCCTCCCCCGCGCTCTCGCAACCCACGCCCGCCACGAGCAGCAGGCGGATCGAGACGAGCGGGCGCTCTGCTGCTTGGGGCAATTGTCGTGGTGATCGTGGTTGCGGTCGTGCTGATCTCCACCAGCGGCGGGAAAAGCTCCAATCCGAGCACGACCAAATCGTCGAGTACAGCGTCGACGAGCACGAGCGCCACCAAGCCGAGTCTCAACAAGACGATCACGCTCAGCGCGCTCGACCCCGAACTCAAAGCGTCGGGTACGGCATACGTGCTCTCTGAGGGTGGTCGCAGCGCGTTCTACATCACAGCGCAGGGATTGCCACCCTCCTCGGGGTTCTTCTACGCGGTATGGCTGTACAACTCGCCCTCGAACTCGGCTCCGTTGGGACGGGCCTCAGACGTGGGTTCAGATGGACGCATGCAGGGCGGGAACCCGTTGCCTTCAAACGCGAGCCTCTTTCACCAGCTGATCGTGACGCGCGAGACGAGCACGCATCCCTCCCATCCTGGGCCGATAGTGCTCAAGGGCACGTTCGCGCTGCACTAGATCTCAGGCAGGAGCTTTCCCGGGTTCATGATCCCCGATGGGTCGAGCTCGGCCTTGAGGGCTCTTAGCGCACGCACCGCCTCGTCGCCGATCTCCCGCTGCATCCAAGGCGCGTGGTCGCGCCCGACGGCGTGATGGTGAGTGATCGTGCCGCCCCCATCGAGGATCGCGCCACTCGCGGCATCCTTTGCGGCTCGCCACTGAGCGAGCTCCTCGCCCTCCGCTTGAAGTGCCAAGAACGTGAAGTAGAGCGAAGCACCTGTCTCATAGAGATGTGAGACGTGACACATGACGAGCCCAGGCGCGCCCGTTGCGCGTAGAGTCCCGTCGATCGCTCCCCGCACCCGAGCGTGAAGCGCGGGCACATTCGACCAGCGCGTGGCCGTCTCGAGCGTCTCGACCATCACGCCGTGGGTGAGTAGCTCGTCGCGCAGATAAGGCGCGGAGAAGCGAGATGCAAGCCAAGCCTCGCCCGGAGAGCGTCCCACGCGCAGGCCCCCGCCGGCGCGCACAATCACCGAAGCACGCGCACGGCGCGCAGCGACCTCCTCGCGCTCACCCTCGAAGCCAAGGATCGCAAGACAACCACTGCGATAGCCACGTACGCCTAGGTAGGCGCGTCCGAGACGTCCCTTCGCTCCACCGGTGCCGGCGAGCGCAAGCGACATGCGCGTCTCCTGCTCATCGGAGAGCCGTGCCACGTCGGGGGCGCAGTGCCTTTGAGAGAGCTCCCGCAACGCACTCACACCCGCCTCGAAGCCCTCGAAGAAAACCCCTTCATAGACTCGTTCGGCAGGCGCATGGCGAACTCGCAGGGAGAGCTCGTCGATCACGCCAAGCGTGCCCTCCGAGCCTACGACCACTTCGCGCATACCGGGACCGGCAGCGCTCGCGGGGAGCGCCGGCAAGTCGACAGTTCCCGCCGGCGCCACCATGCGCAGACCTTGGACCATACGCTCGAAGCGGCCATAGCCCGTGGATGCTTGACCCGCCGAGCGAGTGGCAGCACAGCCGCCGAGCGACACGTACTCGTAGGACTGTGGGAAGTGGCCGAGCGTGAATCCCTTGCTCGCCAACCAGCGCTCAACGTCGCGGGCGCGCGCGCCGGCCTGCACGGTGAGGATCAAGGAACGCTTGTCGAAGTCAACCACGCTTGCTAGGCGGCGTGTGTCGAGCGCAACCACGCCGCGGTGGGGACCACGCAAAGGCTCGACCCCACCAACGACGCTCGTGCCGCCACCGAAAGCCACTACTGCAAGCGAGTCACGCCCACACAGGTCGAGCAGGGCGCGCAACTGCTCGCGTGAAGCGGGATAGAGCACCGCATCTGGGGCGCCCTCGGGCATACCTGCCCGCAGACGCACGAGATCGGGGTAGCCCTTGCCTGCGGCGTGCAGGACGCGATCTGCGTGATCGTCGCGAACATGCTCAGACCCGAGCGTCCCGCGCAACTTCTCAAGCGTCGCGGTGGGAATCCTTTGGGGGTCGATCTTCACGTGTTCGAGCGCCACCGGTGGAAGAGGCTTGGGCGCCACGCCGATCCTCTCGCGCAAGAACTCAAGGGCGTGCGGGGGCAGGCCTTGCGGATGAAGCGGATCCCCCCACCCCCACCAGCGCATCTGTCCTGGGGTGGCCATCATGCGGCCCTACCTACGATCCGCTCCAAGCCATCCAACGCTTCGTCGATCGTGGAGTCGGCGGCGCGGCGCACTAGATGTCCCCCGAGACGGGCAAGGAAGCCCTGCAAGCTCTGGCGCAACTCGATCGTGACCTCGGTTAGGGGCCCGTCGCCGACTTTGAGGGGTCCGTTGCCGACTTCGGCCAAGCTGACCTCCGTCTCGGCGCTCTTGAGCACCTTCGCAAACGGCGTGTTCTCGATCTGCTGGGACCACACGATGCGCTGCTGGCTGACGGCGTCCACGAGACGAAAGTCGGCGCGCACGATTTTTCCTTTCTCGCTCATGAGCACCTCGGTGAAGGCGTCCAACTCGACTGCCTCCACGCGATTCACGCGTGGCCACCAGCGCGGCAGATGGTGGGGATCGCCGAGAACTTCCCATAGCTCGCTGGGGGAAGCATGGATCATGCGGGTGCGCTGGGCGGTCGGCACAACTATGCAGCGTATGTGAGGAGCGCATGAACTTCATGGGGAGCCAAGCGCTCGCGACCGCCCAGGAACGCCAGCTCGACCAGAAAACCGCAGCCCACGACCACTCCACCGAGCTGCTCGACCAGCTCGCACAACGCACGCGCGGTGCCGCCCGTGGCGAGCAAGTCGTCGTGGACGAGCACGCGTGTGCCAGGCCGAATGGCGTCGCTGTGAAGCTCCAGGTGATCAAGGCCATACTCGAGCTCGTACTCGGCACTGACCGTTTCATAGGGCAGCTTGCCAGGCTTGCGTGCGAGCGCGAACCCAGTGCCGAGCACGAGCGCAAGCGCGGGTCCAAGCAGAAATCCGCGTGCCTCGGCGGCAAGCACGCACTCCGCCGCCAGCGGCCGCGCATAGTCGGCTAGCCCTTGCACCGCCTGCTCAAGTGCCTTGGCATCGGCCAACAGAGGAGTGATGTCCTTGAAGAGGATGCCCGGCTTGGGAAAGTCGGGGATGTCGCGAATCAGCGCGCGCAGATCCCCACTGGGACTCACCTGACGATCTTGCGCAAATCGCGCACTAGCAGCAAGTGCTTCAGGTGGGTAGTCACCGCCGCCAAGTTCTCTAGTGCGTCCACCGCGTCCTTGCGTCGCTGGGGGTTGCGCGAGCGCAACGCAGGCGCGAGGATCTGTTGCAAGAGGTTGGCCTCACGGTCGGCCGAGGAGCGGAACACCCTCAAGTTGCGGCCGCCGACGCCGTAGCGTGCAAGCTCTGCCACGGCGCTGATGATCTCGCGCTCGGTCTCGTCGAAATAGCGCGCACCGCCGCGCATCTCGCCCTTGACGACGCCGTACTCTTCGAGCTCGCGTACTAGCTTGGCGTCGGCATTGGTCTCCTCCAAGACGTCCTCCAAGGAGTAGAGCGCGCCCTCCTGCTCGCGCACACTCACGCTCGAATGCCAGGCGCGCGTGCCGCCCTCGCGTCCCGGACGCGGCACTTGCATATCTCCCGCGCGTCCCGCGGCGAGCTCTTGACGGATCACGCGCAAAGGCAGAAACTCGTCGCGCTGCATGCGCAAGATCGTGCGCAAGCGCTGGACGTCGCTCTGGGAGTAGAGCCGGTAGCCGCCTGGAGTGCGCCGGGGCGTGAGCAGCTTCTGGTCCTCCAAGTAGCGGATCTTGGAGATCGAGATGTCAGGGAACTCTTGAACGAGTGCCTTACAGACCGCCCCGATCGTGAGCGCCTTCTGGGGCGCTCCCCCGGCACTCACTCCGTTGGGTGTATCGGCCTCGGGGACCTCGATTTGCGTGGTGGCCATCAGCGTGCGTGGTAGGTGAGCTTGTACTTGCCGATCTGCAGCTCATCGCCCTCCTCGAGGCGATGAGAGTCGATCCGCGAGCGATTTACGTAGGTGCCGTTCAAGGACCCACAGTCGTCGAGATACCAGTGATCGCCACGACTGACGAGCAGAGCATGGTCGCGCGAGACGGTGACGTCGTCGAGGAACACATCGGAGTCGGGGCGCCTGCCGATCGACATGCGCTCGCGGTCCACGGGAAAGCTCTCACCGGCGCGGCCGCCGCCTGTGCGGATCACCAAAGCTGGTCCGTGAGCTGTGACATCGCCGAGCTCCACCGGCACCAAGTCGCCCTCCTCGTCGATGCGATAGGTGGCGGTCACGGGCTCGCTCGAGCTGCCCTCCCCGCGCGCCAGCAAGGCGCCGCAGCGTTGGCAATAGTTGGCGCCCTCGTCGTTGACGAAACCGCACTCGGGGCAGTGCACGGCCATCGAAGCCCCTATAGCTCGTCGGTCGAGACTCCGCCGGCGCGGTTGGCGAGAATGTCTGAGAGGCGCTTGACGTCATCGCCGGATATCGCCGGGGAGCCGTCACGGTGTTGCTCGCGCAGGCGGCTCACTAGCTCGGCCCGAAGAATGTCTATCTTGCCGTGCAAGATGCGCCTTTTGTAGGAGATCTCCATCTCCTCATCGGTGAGCTGGCGGATCACATCCTTGAGCTCACTGTCGGTCATCGAGCCAAGGTCGGGGAACGTGTCCATCGCGAAGGATCTCCTCTTGCGCAAGGATGCAGGTCAGTTTGACTGCTGGTGCTGCCATGCTGCGAGCCGGAGTATACCAAAAGGTGAAGTTGAGCTTGAGACTCTCAAAACTTAGTTTGACGCGCACGCAGGCCATCGCCGCGGGGCTGATCGTGCTGATCGTGATCGCCGGCGGGATCGCACGAGCGCGGGTGATCGGATCGAACACCCACGCGTCGGCCGACGAGAACGGATACGTGGGCAACGCCAACCGGATCCTCGCCGACGAACGCTACGCGACCTTCAAGTGGCCGCCCGGAACCTCGGTGGCATTCGCGATCGCCACGCGCCTATCCGGGCACCATTCGCTACGGCTCACCACCCATGCGAAGGGGCCCGCGCAATACACGCAGCTTGCGATCGGCGTCCTCACGCTGATCCTGGTGGCAGCGCTGACCTGGCTGCTGGCAGGGCCGTGGGCTGCCGTGATCGCGACCGCCTTGGTCGCCGCCTACGAACCTTTGATCGCGGCCACGCGCACCTACCTGAGCGAGCCGCTGGGAGCGCTTGTGCTACTCGCAGCAGTAGCCGCGGCAGTGCTCGCCCGCCGACGCTTGGGTACCCGCAACGAGCTGCTCTGGCTGCTTGCAGCCGGCTTCATCGGCGGCCTGGCCTGTCTCACACGCAGCGACCTGGCTATCGGCATGGGCTTCATCGCACTTGCCTTGGCCTTGGTCGGGCGCCCAGGATGGCGCACAGGCCTGTTGCGCATGACCGTGTACTTGGGCGCCCTCCTGCTGACCCTTTCACCTTGGCTTGCCTATGCCTCAGATAAGGAGGGACGGTTCGTGCCCATCACGAATTCCGGGCCCGATGCATTTTTCATCGGCAGCTATCTACCAGGCAAAGGGTTGCTTGTACCTACTGAGGAGCAACTCGCCCCCGAAGTTTGCCGTCACTTCCCGAAGGATTGTGGGCGCTATTGGCAAAAGAGCTCGGCGCCCGTATTCCGCTTGATTGAAGCGCGCCATCCTGGAATGTCCGAGTACGACGCGGTTAGCAAGGAAAACCTTGCCAACGTCAAAAAGTACGTGCTCGGAAAACCTGCGGCCTTCACGGCGATGTTGTGGGGCAAGTTCTGGAAGATGTGGGACAACGTGTGGAGCGGGGGCAACGGCACCTACCACCCCAGCACGAATCAAACCCAGCACACGATCTACCTGTGGCTGGCCTGGATCGGCTTGCTCGGAGGCTTGATCCTCACGCGCCGCTTCGTGCTCGTCGTGAGCACTGGAGTCCTGCTCTCGGTAGCGGTCCTGGCCACCTTGTTCAATGACCAGCCGCGCTACAACGTGAGCCTGATGGCACTTCTACTGTGCTCAGGCACGATCGGGGCGTGGTTGGGAGGGGAACGACTGCTCGCAATGTGGCGAGCGCGAGCTGAGACTCCCGCGTCTAGCGCGCCCAGCCCGGCCGTACGTTAGGCAAGGAGCGACTCCCCCCCTGAGTCGAGCGGGATCCTGTCGTTCAGCGTCCTGCGTCCAAGCGCAGCTGCTCGCGCCCGGAGCGCATATACAGCGCGCTAGCGACCAGGGCGAGCACCAGACCTATGTACAGCAGCACTTCGGCCAACCCACCCAAGCCAACCATCGCAAAGAACAAGGCTCCCATCAGCGGTGCCACGGAGATGCGCCCAGGCCAGTTGATGCGTAGCTCAACGCCCCGCTTGAGGCCATAGCGGCCGAGCGCGACCATCAACAGCTCGCGTGCCACGAGGACGGCAAGTGCCCAGCGTGGCAGCAAGTCAAAGCGCCAGCACACCACTACCCCGCTCACAACCAACAGACGATCGGTCACGGGGTCCATCAGCGCCCCCAGGCGGCTGTACTGACGTGTCACCCTGGCCGCGATCCCGTCGGCATAGTCGCCCCAGCCGATCACCGCGAACAAGGTCGCCGCGAGCGCATCCACCCCGTCACCGCTTGACAAGGCCACCACCAGGAAAACCGGAATCAGTGCGAGTCGAATGAAGCCGATCACGTTGGGGATCGTCCACGGTTTCAGCGGTTCTCCGGCGAGCGTCTGTGGCGCCGGGGGGCCGGAGCGGTCGAGGCCGACCAGGCGACGGATGGTCAGACGCTCTCCAGAGCGCACCTCGGGCGCGCGCGAGGTGCGCTGCGCAGAGGAGTCCGAGCCCCGGGGCATGGCGCCGGATGACTCCTCGGAGAGCTCTCCGCGAGGCTCTAAGGGGCGCTCTGACACAGCTCGTCCAGCGCGCGTAGCAGCGCCCCAGGCTCGCCGCCCAGCGGTAGCCCAGGAGCCTCCTGGCGCCCACGACGCACCTGCACCTCGACCTCGCCCGACTCAAGGCTGCGCCGTCCAACCGTCAGGCGCACCGGACAGCCGAGCAGCTCGGCGTCGGCGAACTTCTCGCCCGGGCCAGCCTCGCGATCGTCGTACAGAACATCCACGCCGGCCCCCAGGAGTGTCTCGTAAAGACTGTCGGCAGCGTCGCGCTCGGGTGTACCGGGCCGCCCCACCGCCACCAAGTGCACGGCAAACGGAGCAAGCTCTTTGGGCCAGGAAATCCCATGCTCGTCGGCGAACTGCTCAACGGCCGCGGCCACGATCCGCGCCGGCCCGATCCCATAGGAGCCCATCCAGATCGGTAGCTCCTCGCCTTTCTCGTCCAAGTAGGTGGCGCCGAGCGGCTCGGAGTAGCGAGTGCCGAGCTTGAAGATGTTGCCGATCTCGATCGCCGGCTCCACAATCAAGGCTTCGCCGCCGCGCATATACCCGCCGTCTGCCGTCTGCTCCACCTCGGAGCTGACCTTGGCAACCTCGACGTTAGCTGCATAACCCTCGCCGAGGACCACTTCATCCTCGCCGGCGGGGCAGGGCGCCATGTACTCATGCGCACCGTGACCGCCCATCATGCCCACGTCTGACTCCACGCGATAGAAGCGCAAGCCGGTGCGCTCCATGATGCGGTCATACGCACCCACGTGTAGGGCATAACGCTCCTCCAATCCTGCTTGGTCGCGATCGAAACTGTAGGAGTCCTTCATCACGAACTCCCTCGTCCTCAGCACACCCGCGCGCGGGCGTGCCTCGTCGCGCTCCTTCACCTGGAAGTGGTACAGGATCAGCGGCAGGTCCCTGTATGAGTCGATCGTCTGTGCAGCATGGAAGGTCACGGCCTCCTCATGGGTCAGAGCGAGCACCAGCTCTGAGCCCTTGCGATCCTGCAGCTTGAATAGCTCTTCGATCTCAAGCCGTCCGGTCTTACGCCACAGCTCGGCCGGCTGCAACACCGGCATCAGCATCTCCCGTCCGCCGATCGCGTCGATTTCCTCGCGGATGATCTGCACGACACGCTGGTGCACCTTCCAGCCCGCGGGCAGCCAGGTCCAGATGCCCGTGCCCATCTGCCTAACCAAGCCGGCCCTCACCATCAGCTTGTGCGAGATCGCCTCCGCGTCGGTGGGGGCTTGCTTCTCGGTGGGGAGCAAGTACTCGGTCAAGCGGGTCATGGCGTGCTGGACATCCTATGCGTCGTTCCGCTCCCGTGGGTATTGAGCCGGCCGCGAGCCGGGTAGCCATAAAGATCCCAATCAATCCGCGATTCGTCTCGTTCACGCCCCCGGCGTCTTCGCACGCTATGAATTACTCCCAACAACGTCCACCCTCCAAAGGAGCCCCGATGGCCTACTCCGTACCGCCGCTTCCCTATGCCTATGACGCGCTAGAGCCCCACATCGACAAGCTGACGATGGAAATCCATCACGACAAGCACCATCAGGCCTACGTGGACAAGGTCAACGCCGCGCTCGAGGGCACGCCCTTGGCGGACGCACCGATCGAGGACGTGCTCAAGGACCTCTCCCAGGTACCGGAGGCTAAGCGCACCGCCGTGCGCAACAACGGTGGCGGCCACTACAACCACTCACTCTTCTGGGAGTCCATGTCGGCCGACGGCGGCGGCGAGCCAGACGGCGCCTTGGCTGAGGCGATTGCTTCCACGTTTGGCTCCTTCGCCGACTTCCAGGCCAAGCTCAAGGAAACCGGCATCAACCAGTTCGGCTCGGGCTGGTCCTGGCTCGTGCATGACGGCTCGGGCCTCGCAGTGGTGGGCTCCCCCAACCAGGACAACCCGATCTCAGACGGCAAGACGCCCCTCTTGGGCGTCGACGTGTGGGAGCACGCTTACTACTTGAAGTACCAGAACAAGCGTCCCGACTACCTCGACGCTTGGTGGAACACGGTCGATTGGGCCAAGGTGGGCGAGCGCTTCAGCGCCGCCGGCTAAGCATCTCGGGTGGGCCGGCGCTCAGTTGCGGCTGAAGCGCCGGCCTTGGGGTGGTATTCCAAAAGAGGGTGCCCTATGCGCGCGCGTAGGGCAATTCGTCCGCTCCGGCTTCCTGTTCTGCGGCCGGCGAGTCGAGCGCCTCGTTGCACAAGAACCGTCGCACGTCGCCTGTAGGCTCGCGGTATGGCTTACGCTCGACAACCACCGCTCGCTGGCGATGACCACGCCGCATCGCTTGCTGCGTCGGTGCTCGATGAAGGGCATGACTACGGCGCCGTGTTCACACGGCGTTGGGTAGTTGAGCTAATTCTGGACCTGGTCGGATACACCAGTGACCGCGATCTTGCCGCATTTCGAGCGATCGAGCCGGCGTGCGGTACCGGAGCTTTCCTCGGTCCGATGGTCGAGCGCCTGTCTCGCTCCTGCCGTCTCCATGACAGACCCATCTCCGACGCTACGAAGGCGATCCGCGCGTGCGACCTTCAGCCGGCTCATGTAGCCAGGAGCCGCTCGGCGGCTAAAGAACGCTTGCTAGCAGATGGCTGGGCAAGCACAGACGCGAGGAAACTTGCCCTGGGCTGGGTGGAACACAACGATTTTTTGCTTGGACAGCATGAGCGTGACAGCGCGGACTTCGTGATCGGTAATCCGCCCTACATAAGACTTGAGGCCGTCTCTGATTCACGAAGCGCGGCATACCGACGTGCCTGCCTAACGATGGGCGGACGAGCAGACGTATATGTCGGGTTTTTCGAGGCCGGACTGAATGCACTGCGCCAAGGCGGAACACTCGGTTTCATCTGTGCCGACCGTTGGATGCGCAATCAATACGGGCAACGACTGCGCAGCATGGTCACCGCAAGGTTCTCTGTCGACACCGTCATAGAGATGCACGACGTCGATGCCTTCGAGCAAGATGTCAGCGCGTACCCATCCGTTACAGTGCTTCGCCGCGGCTCCCAAGGAGCCGCGATAGTCGCAACCGCCAATCAGGGGTTCGACGAGAAGAGTGCCCGCCGCATCCGCATCTGGGCAAGCCGCAAGAAGGACCTTAGATTGAGCGATCCAACGTGTGAGGCAGCGCGTCTGCCTTCATGGTTCGGTGACGTGGCGTCGTGGCCCAGTGGCTCGCCCGAGCGACTCGCCGTGGTGGCTCGTCTTGAGCGTGACTTGCCAGCGCTTGAGGATGGTAAGACGGGAACTCGGGTCGGCATCGGCGTTGCAACTGGTGCGGATCGTGTTTTCGTGACCAAGGATCCGACCCTAGTTGAGGGCGATCGCGCGTTGCCCCTGGCGATGGCACGCGACACGGCGGGCAACGAGATGCGTTGGTCTGGCCATCATCTTGTCGATCCGTGGGACGGAGATACCGGAGCGCTCGTGTCGCTTGAGCACTATCCGAAGCTGAAGGCCTACCTCGACGAGAATGCGATTGCCCTGCGAAAGCGCAATGTTGCCGGACGACGACCACAACAGTGGTATCGAACGATCGACCGGGTGACGCATTCGCTCACCGACAAGCCAAAGTTGTTGATCCCAGATATCAAGGCATCGATTCATCCAGTGCTCGACCCGGGCGGCCTCTATCCGCACCACAACCTGTATTGGGTCACGAGCGATCTATGGGACGCGCAGGTACTCGGCGGGTTGCTGTTGTCGAGCGTGGCCCAGATGTTTGTTGAGTGTTACGCAGTGAAGATGCGCGGTGGCTATCTACGCTTCCAGGCGCAGTACCTACGCCGGATTCGCGTTCCAAGGCACGACTCAGTCCCGCGACGCACCGCGCGCGAGCTCGTACGCGCATTTGAGGCACGAGACGTTGAGCGCGCGACGACAGCAGCACTCGACGCCTACGGCCTGGAAGAACTTCCGAGGTAGGAGCTTACGTAAGGGCCGCGAAGTACTGCAGTATGGATCAGAATGCGTTCGAGGCTGCTGTGCGCCGCTACTGGGTAGTGCGTGATGGTCAGGCTCAAAAACAGCAGGACTCTGGGATGCTTGACGCTGGCCTTTGAGGCGCCGTAACAGGTGGTGCCCACATGGACGCGATGGCTGAGCTAATGGAATCGATCTTTATCGATGCCGGATTCACGCCTTCCAGCATCAGCCGCCGTTCAGCCGTCGAGCTCCCAGGCTACTTCCGTCCTCAGAAGAAGTGGGATCTAGTCGTGGTCCACGGCGACGCGCTAGCAGCCGCAATTGAGTTTAAGAGTCAAGTCGGACCATCTTTTGGCAACAATTACAACAACCGCACTGAGGAGGCCATCGGCAGCGCGGTGGACATTTGGACAGCCTATCGAGAGGGCCTCTTTGGAACTACCCGACCGTGGCTGGGTTACCTTTTCTTGCTCGAGGAGGCCGCCAAGTCCACTAAGCCCCTCCCCGTCAAACAACCACTCTTCGCGGTTGACCCGGAGTTCCACGAGGCGTCCTACAAGGGACGATACGAGATTCTCTGCAGGCGTCTCGTGAGCGAGGGTCTCTATGACGCGACGTGTCTAGTGACCACTTCAAACGACAATACCTCACCGATACATGAGCCCGCCGAGGATCTTAGCTTTGCGAACTTTGCATGCGCGATTCGGTCCCGAGCAGCAGCATTGCTTCTAGATCGTCGATGACGACCAGGTCAGTCGAAACCACAACTCAGTTGCGGCTGAAGCGCCGGCCGGCCACTGGAGATGCTACCTCGTCGATTGCCTGCCCCACGCGCGCGCGTGAGCTGGCCGGCTCACCCTCTGGGGCGCCGGTCAGCATCGACGCGAGCACTTCGTCGGCCTCGGTTTCCTGTTCGGCTGTGGCTGCCTCTAGCGCCGCCAGTTTCTCGGGCGTCATCGCGCTCGCGTCCTCATTGGCGGCCAGCCACTCACGCGCCTCGGCGGCCGCGCGCTCGTCGCGCTCTACTGTCTTGCCGGCTGCGTAATAGCGGTCGATCTCCTTGAAGAGCTCATCCACGAGCTGGTCGGTGGGTACCTTCTTCAGAGGCTCCCCCTTGGAGTAGATCATGCCCATGTCCTTGGCTCCGGTGATGCCAAAGTCGGCGTGCCTAGCCTCACCGATGCCGTTGACCGCACAGCCCAGCACCGACACCTCGATCGGGTCCTCATAGGCTTCCAAGCGCTGCTCCACCTCCGCGACGACCGTGTCCATATCGAACTGCAATCGTCCACAGGTCGGGCACGCAATCAATACCGGTCCCTTCTCACGCAGCTTCAAGGCCTTCAGGATCTCCCAAGCCACCTTCACCTCTTCCTCCGCGTGGAAAGTGGACAGCGAGATCCTGATCGTGTCGCCGATGCCGTCAGCCAGAAGCGTGCCAAGGCCGACTGCCGACTTCAGCGAGCCAGACCACTTCGTCCCGGCCTCAGTCACCCCAAGATGCAGCGGATAGGGAATCCGTGCAGCCAACATCCTGTTAGAAGCAATCGTGTTCGGCACCGACGTGGACTTCATCGACACCTTGAAGTTCTCAAATTCCAGGCGCTCCATCAACTCCACCGTCTCGAGCGCCGCCGTCACAAGCGCCTCGACGGGGTTCTCATACTCGAGGTCCCTCAGGTGCTTCGGCAACGATCCGCTGTTCACGCCCACGCGCAGCGGCGTCCCTTGGCGCTTGGCGAGCTCGATCACCTCAGCCACCTTCTCCGGGCCGCCAATGTTGCCCGGGTTGAGCCTCACACAGTGCGCACCCGCTTCGATCGCCTTCAGCGCGAGCGTGTGGTTGAAGTGGATGTCCGCGATCACCGGGATTGGCGAGTCCTTCACGATCTGCTTCAGCGCCTCCACGTCTTGCTCCCTTGGCACCGCCACGCGCACGATGTCAGCGCCCGCCTCAGCCACTTTGCGGATCTGCTCCATCGTGGCCGCCAGGTTCGCGGTCTCCGTCTTGGTCATCGTCTGCACCGCCACGGGCGCACCACCGCCAACCGGTACCGGGCCCACATGGATCTGACGCTCTGAGGACATGCCCACATTGTATGGGCGCGCAACCTTCGACTCGTGAAGCACTCGTTCGCTTGCCCGTGACATGCGTAACCTCTCGGGCACATGCCACCCCCCTCAACGCGCCCTTCGAGGCCCGCGACGCCCCCCTCAACACCTTCTTCAACGTCCTCTTCAACGCCTCCAAGCGGGGTATACGCAACCGCGCGCGGTCCCTTGGCACGGCTCGCCTCGCCCCTGGCCACTCGTGCCCGGGCACGCCGCCACGAGCAGTTCTTCGCACTCACAGGCCTCCCCCCCGAGCGCGCGTGCTCGACCTCGGCTGCGGTGCGCTCGGCCTACGTGAGCTCGAGCCCCACCTGGACATCACCGGTGTCGACCTCACCGAGCGGCCCGCCTACCCCGGCCCGTTCGTGTGCGCCGATGCCGCTGCCGGGTTGCCTTTCGCCGATGACGAGTTCGACCTCGTCTATTGCTCCAGCGTCATCGAGCACGTCCCACCCCTTCGGCGTGCCTCCTTTGCCGCAGAAGCACGTCGCGTTGGGCGCGGCTGGTTCATACAAACACCAGCCCGCTCCTTCCCCATCGAGCCGCACTCCTTGCTCCCCTTCGCCCACTGGCTGCCCTCCGGTCTGCGTAAGCCCTACTGGCGCTTCGGGGCGGCCGGTGCCTGGGAGGACATATCTTTGCTCTCCCGCCGCGAGTTTCAGGCCTTGTTCGGGCCCGCCTCCCCGGAGCGTTTTGGGCCGTTCGTCAAGAGCTGGGTGTGCGTTCGGGCGCCCTAGCCCCCGAGTCGCCCGATGTCGTTGCTGAAGCCGTTTATCACCAGGAACAGCAGCAACGCGATCCCCACCGAGCTGAAGCGCCACATGGCCGTCAGTGACACGCGGCGCCCACGCACCTTCTCTGCCACGGCCCACAACACGTGCCCACCGTCGAGCGGCAGGAACGGCAGCAGGTTGAGCACCGCCAGGACCAGCGACACATAACCGATCACCACGAGCGCCCTTCCTGCGCCGGAGGCGACCGCCTGCTCGGTCACCTGGCTGATGCCGACAATGCTCGAGATTTGATGACGTTGCTTGGAGCTAGTGAGCGCCTTGGCCAAGCCGCTGAAAGTCTGGGTCGTCATCGCCCACATCTCTTTCGCCGACGCCCCCGCGGCGGAGAGCACGCCGAAGGACTTCGCGGTGGGCTGAGCGAACTGGAAGCCGAGCAGCATTCGCTTTTCCTTGCCGTTGTAACGCGGAAGGATCGCGAGCTTCACAAGCTCTCCAGAGCGGCGCACCGTGAGAACCACGGGCGAGCGTCCAAGACAGCCTTCCACGGCGACACCAGCGCAACGATGCGCGGAGATCGCCTGGATTGCGCTGCCCACACTTACCGGATGCCCGTCCACGGCCACAATCCGATCGCCGGGATGCAGGACTCCCGTTGCAGGCATTCCACTCTCGACGGCACCGACCGCCGTAGTGAGCGGTTTCAAAGTCTGGATCCCCGGGTTCACTCCTTCGAGCGTGAGCGCTCCGTTCATGCTGCCGGCAAACAGCACCAGCCAGAAAAGCACGAACGCGATCACCAGATTCACGCCGGGACCCGCCAAGATCACCACGATCCGCTTCCACGGCGCCTGCGTGTAGTAAGCACGACGCGCGACCTCGGGCGACAAGCCCTCGATCTCCTCGGGGTTCATGCCCGTGATCTTTACGTACCCCCCAGCCGGGATCGCACCGATCATGTATTCGGTCTCCCCCCGCTTGATCCCCACGAGCTTCGGCGGGAAGAACAGAGAAAAGCGCTCCACCCTCATGCCCACGGCCTTGGCTACCGCGAAGTGCCCAAGCTCGTGCAACACGATCAAGGCCATGATCCCCAGGATCGTGATCAGCCAGTTCATGACTCCAGTTTGGCAGCCACAGCCGCTTCTGCCGCCACACGAGCCTTGCGATCCGCCTCATACAGCGACTCGAATGCCCTCACCGGCGAAGCTCCCAGCTCATCGAGCGTACTTTCGATCACTTCGGCAATCCCAAGGAAAGGCAGACGCCCGGCGAGGAAAGCATGCACCGCGATCTCATTGGCCGCATTGAGCACACACGGCGCCGTGCCGCCCGCGCCCACCGCCTCCCGCGCCAAGCGCAGACACGGAAACGCCTCGATGTCGACCGCTTCGAAGGTGAGCTCTCCCACCTGAACCAGATCCAGCGGTGCTATCGGCAAGCCCACGCTTGCCGCGCCGTGCAGGGCGTAGGAGATCGCGATGCGCATGTCCTTCGGCCCAATATGAGCGAGCATCGCCCCATCCGCAAGCTGGATCAGGCCGTGGATCAAGGACTGTGGGTGCACCACTACGTCGATGCGCTCATACGGGGTGCCGAACAGGTGATGGGCCTCCATCAGCTCAAGGCCCTTGTTCATCAGGGTGGCCGAGTCGATCGTGATCTTGCCCCCCATCGCCCACGTCGGATGGGCAAGCGCCTGCTCCACGCTCACACCAACCAGCTCCTCGCGCGAGCGACCGCGAAACGGACCGCCGCTCGCGGTGATTGTGAGGCGGTCCACGGTACCGGGGGGCTGTCCGGAGAGCAACTGGTGAAGCGCCGTGTGCTCGGAATCCACGGGCACTATCTGCGCACCCGTAGCTTCGGCAAGTGCCACCACTAGCTCACCGCCCACTACAAGCGACTCCTTGTTGGCGAGCGCCAGGTCGATGCCCTCGCCGAGCGTCGCCACCGTGGGCCCAAGACCCGCCGAGCCCACGAGTGCGTTGAGCACAAGGTCCGCGCCCGACTCCACCACGATCCGCACGAGCCCCTCCGCACCGCTCAAGACCTCCCCCTCAGGCCAGGCCCTTTTAGCCTCGCTCGCCGCATGCTCGTCTGCCAGCGCGACTCGCTTCACCCCGTGGGTGCGAGCCTGCTCCACGAGGGCCTCCCATGAGCTCTCCGCGGAGAGTCCCACCAGCTCGAGCTCCTCACTGCGCGCCAGCACGTCGAGTGCTTGCGTGCCGATCGAGCCGGTCGAGCCGAGAATCAGCAGGCGCTTAGGCAACGGTATCGCCCCAAAAGCAAACTAAGAGCGTCTTACAAAGGTCAGACATAGGCCAACCATATGTAGTAACCGACCACCGCCGTAAACAAGACCGCATCGAGCCGATCGAGCGCTCCCCCGTGGGCGCCCAGCAGGGTGCTCGTGTCCTTGGTGCCCGCTTGTCGCTTGATGAAAGACTCGAACAAGTCGCCGATCGGTGCGAACACCGCCACCCCAAGTCCGAGCACGAGCGCGTGCGAGCCAGGCAGCCAGTCTTGGTAGCGCCCTGCGAACCACACCGCAAGCACGGTGCAGGCCATGCCAATCGCCAGTCCCTCGATCGTCTTATTCGGCGAGATACTTGGTGCGAGCAGCCGCTTGCCAAACAATCTGCCGCCAAGGTAGGCGCCAGTATCACCGAGGAAGGTGCCCACGAGCACGTCGATCACGATGCCCTCGCCGTGAGGCAATTCGCGCAGCAGAACGGCATGGGCAAGACCAAACCCGATCCAGTAGATGCCAAGCAGAGTGAGAGCCATCCCTCCCACGCTCGGATGGCGCTGAAGGAGCGTCAGCCCGAACAGCACCGGCAGTGCGGCGCTCGCCGCCAACAGAACCTCGTCCTGGCTCGCATATGAGGCCGCCACGATCATCCCGGCCAGCGCGAGAAAGCCGGCGAGACGCACGGGATGCACACGCTCGTACATCCCGTAGAGCTCATGCATGCAAATGCACCCCAGCACGAACACGCCAACTGCAAAGATCGGGCCGCCCGAAATCACCAAGAACAGGGCAAGGGCGATCAAAGGCACGGCAACGAGAGCGCGCGCGCCGATATCCGAGCCCCCGGAGCTGCTGCCTGCCACCGAATCGCTACCTGTCATCGAACCGCTACCGGCCACCGAACCGCCTACGACGATCTGAGAACTCCGCCAATGACTCCTCAAGCGCCGCACGAGAGAAGTCCGGCCAAAGCTCCTCGCGGAACACCAGCTCCGAGTAGGCCGACTGCCAGAGCAGATAGTTGGAGAGGCGACGCTCTCCGCTCGTGCGAATGATGAGGTCTGGATCGTGCATCTCCGGCGCATAGAGCAGCTTGCGGAAGTCCTCCTCGCTGCCCCCTTTAAACGCGCGGGCCGCATCGAGGATCTCCGCCCGACCGCCATAGTTGAACGCCACGAACAACGTGATCCGATCGTTGGCGCCGGTGAGCTCTTCAGCCCAGCTCATGCGCTCCACAAGGTCTGGGGCCACGCCCTCGCGACGACCGATGAAGCGCATGCGCACCCCCTCCTGGTGTAGCTCAGGCGTCTCACCGGCGATGCGCTTGGCGAGCATCTCCATCAAGCCCCTCACCTCCTCTGCCGGGCGCGACCAGTTCTCAGTCGAGAACGAGTAGACGGTCAGCTCGCGCACTCCGAGCTCGGCAGCATCGCGCAAACGAGCCTTGACGGTGTCAGCACCGGCGCTGTGACCCTCGTTTACCGACACGCCACGTGCCTGTGCCCAGCGGCCGTTGCCGTCGGTGATGATCGCCACGTAGCGAGCCCTCGAGGAGTCCATCAGACCTCGAGGATCTCTTCCTCCTTGGCCTTCAGGATCGCGTCTAGATCGCCGATGCGCCCGTCCGTGAGCTTTTGCAGCTCGACCTCCGCGCGGTGCTCGTCATCGGAGCCTGTCTCTCCTTCTGCCTTCAAGTCGCGTAGGTGCTGCATCGTGTCGCGAC
The DNA here is from genome assembly GCA_963746645.1 of uncultured Solirubrobacterales bacterium. Taxonomy (GTDB): domain Bacteria; phylum Actinomycetota; class Thermoleophilia; order Solirubrobacterales; family Solirubrobacteraceae; genus Palsa-744. The sequence goes on along the minus strand of CAVVBQ010000005.1, from coordinate 194,729 downwards.
GCACGTTGCGGATTGCCACGCGCCCATCCTCAGCCAGATTACGCACCACCTTGACGAGCTCCTTGCGACGCTCCTCGGTGAGCTCGGGCACAGCCAGGCGAATCAGGTTGCCGTCGTTAGAGGGATTCAAGCCCACGTCTGACTCGTTGATGGCCTTCTCGATGTTCTTGATCGAGGACTTGTCATAGGGCTGCACGGTGATCAAGCGCGCCTCGGGAGCAGAGATCGTGGCGAGCTGGTTCAAGGGAGTCTGGGCGCCGTAGTAGTCGACCACCACGCGCTCCAGCAAAGCGGGGCTCGCACGGCCCGTCCTCACAGTGGAGAACTCGTGCTGGGTGGACTCCAAGGACTTGTTCATCCGCCCGCCGGCATCCTCGAGCAGGGCATCGATCATCTCAGCTGCCATCGTGGCTCCTCTCCTCGCGATGTACCAAGGTACCCACGCGGGCGCCCGAGATTATGCGGGCGATGTTGGTGGGATCGTCCATGTTGAACACATTGATGGGCATGCCATTCTCCATACACAGAGCCAGCGCCGTGGAATCCATCACACGCAAGCGCCGCTCGATCGCCTGCATGTGGGTGATCTCCGGAAGGAACTCCGCCGTCGGGTCGATCGCGGGATCAGCGCTGTAGACACCTTCCACGCCGTTCTTGGCCATCAGGATGATCTCGGCATGGATCTCCGCGGCACGCAGCGCAGCCGCGGTATCAGTGGTGAAGAACGGGTTACCCGTGCCAGCCGCGAAGATCACTACGCGCCCCTTCTCCAGGTGGCGCATAGCGCGGCGGCGGATATACGGCTCGGCGACCTCAGAGATACCCAGGGCAGATTGCACGCGTGTGTTCGTGCCCGACTTCTCAAGCGCATCCTGCAAGGGGAGCGCGTTAAGTACGGTCGCGAGCATGCCCATGTAGTCGGCGGTCGAGCGGTCCATGCCCTCTGCCGCGCCCTTCATGCCTCTGAAGATGTTGCCCGCCCCCACCACAATCGCGACCTCAACGCCTTGGTCGCGCACCGCCGATACTTGGCGCGCGACAGCCGCCACGCGATCGGGGTCGGTGCCGTAGTCAAGCGTGCCCATCAGGGCCTCACCTGAAAGCTTGAGCAGGATGCGTTTGAAGGCCGGGGTGCCCATCGAGGCCAGAGCCTATCCGCTCGATCCCGCATCCGGCTGGCGCCGGAGTGCGGGCGAATCGGGATACAGGACTATTGGCCTACGGCGAAGCGTACGAAGCGGCGTACAACCACATTCTCGCCGGTCTTCACGGTGAGCTCGTCACGCAACTGCTGCACCGTCTTGCCCTCGAACTTGGGATGGTGCATCTCCTGCTCGAGCAACACGATCGTGCGATACCAAGCGTCTAGCTTGCCTTCGACGATCTTCCCGCGCACGTTCTCCGGCTTCTCGGCGGCCTCCTGCTCGTAGATGCGAGCCTCCGCGTCGCGTGCATCCTCAGGGACATCCTCGCGCGAGACGTACTTGACCGTCGGCGTAGCGGCAACTTGCATCGCCACGTCGCGCGCAAAGCCCACGAAGTCCTCATTAGTGGCCACGAAGTCGGTGTTGCAATCGACCTCGATCAAGACCCCCACCTTGGCGCCCGCGTGAATGTATGCCTGGACGGTGCCCTCGCTGGCGGTGCGCTCGCCGAGATCCTGGATCTTCTTGCCTTGCTTGAGGCGCAACACCTCGATCGCCTTCTCGATGTCGCCCTCGCTCTCGGCCAGCGCCTTCTTGCAATCCATCATGCCCGCGCCCGTACGATCGCGCAAGGCCTTGACGTCCTTAGCTGATATCTCGACAGCGCTCACGACGCGGCCTCCTCTGACTTTGCCTCCTGGGACTGCTCTGCGGGTGCCTCCGGCCCAGGACTCGCCGCAGCAGCGGCGGGCTCCGCGGGTGTCTCCGGCGCCGGACTGGCGGCAGCGATAGCCGCTGGCTCCGCTGGAGCCTCGGGCGCAGCTGCCGGAGCCGGCGGGGTTGCCGCTGGGGCCGACGGAGTTGCCACCTGGGTCGGGGGGGTTGATGCCGGAGCAGGAGACGCTGCTGGCGAAGCCGGAGACGTCGATGCCGGAGCGGGTGGGGTCGCTGACGGGGAAGCCGCTGCGGGTGTGGCCGGCGCCGGTGCTGCTGGGGCAGGAGCCGCGGCAGCTGCCTGTGCGGCGGCCGCGGCTGCTTGCTTCTCCGCTGCCTCCTTGGCGGCCTGCTCCTCAGCCTCGCGCTTTGCCTGTTCCTCGGCTTCGCGCTTCGCGCGCTGCTCGGCCTCGCGCCGGGCCTGCTCGACCCTTTCCTGGCGGGCCTTCTCCTCCTCGGCGCGGAAGACAGCGTGGCCTTGAGCTACGACGTCGCCAATCGCTTTGGTGATTAGCGCACAAGAGCGCATCGCGTCGTCGTTACCGGGAACGACGTAGTCGATCCCATCCGGATCGCAGTTGGTGTCGACGAGCCCGATTATCGGGATGCGCAAGCGCTGTGCTTCACGCACGGCGATCGCCTCGGTCTTGAGGTCGATCACGAACAAGGCATTGGGGGTGCGCTGCATGTTCTTCACCCCGCCCAGGTTGGCTCGCAGCTTCGCCAGGTCCGCCTGAGCGGCCATGCGCTCGCGCGTGGGCAGCAGCGCGAGCTGACCCTCGGTCTCATAGCGTTCGAGATCGTGCAGGCGCCTAATGCGCTGATTGATGGTCTGGAAGTTGGTAAGCAGACCGCCCAGCCAACGGTGGTTGACATAAGGCATGTCAGCCGCCTCAGCCACCTCCTTAACGGCGTCGCGGGCCTGCTTCTTGGTGCCCACGAACAGCACGGTTCCGCCGCGATGGGCGACCTGGGCAGCGAATTCCTGGGCCTGCTGCAACAGGGCAGCGGTCTTCAGGAGATCGATGATGTAAATGCCGTTGCGCTCGCCGTGAATGAAGCGGCGCATCTTGGGGTTCCAGCGGCGCGTCTGATGGCCGAAATGGACTCCGGCCTCCAGCAAGTCCGCGATTCCTACTTGGCTCACGGGTACTCCCTTAATGTGGTCTTGTGGATCCGGGCGGAACGTCGCGGACCCGAGCATGGTCTCTCGGGCAGGGCCGCGTTGCGCAATCGCACGGCGTCTTAGATTTAGTACGAACGCTCAGGATACTCGACTCCCCGAGCAAACCTCCTCCAGCAAGCCACTTATATGGCCTATCCTCCAGCCGCGGCCTCCGTGCGCTGCGGCTTATCCTCCAGCCGCCGCTTCAGCGCGCAGCAGCGCATCGCGCAGATCGGCCGGCAAAGGGGACTCAACCTCAACCGGTGCGCCCGTAATCGGGTGCGGAAAGGCAAGGCGGGTGGCGTGCAGAAACTGCCGCTTCAGGCCAAGCAAGCCCGGGGTCCCATACTCGGGATCCCCACACACGGGATGGTCTATCGCCTGCAAGTGCACGCGAATCTGATGGGTGCGTCCGGTGTCAAGGCGCAAGCGCAACAGCGACACACGGCCAAGGGAGCGCTCCAGCGTGAAGTGGGTGCGCGCCTCGCGAGCGCCCGAGCCGCCCACAGCCATGCGGGTGCGGATCCGCGGGTGGCGCCCGATCGGAGCTTCGATCGTACCTGTGCGTGCTGGCGGGCGGCCCTCAACGAGCGCCAGGTATTCGCGCTCGATCAACCGCTCGCGCAGGGCAGCCTGCAGCAACCGGTGGGCCTCCTCGGTGGATGCCACCACGAGCAAGCCCGACGTGTCCCGGTCGAGCCTGTGCACGATGCCGGCACGCTCTGGCTCACCACCGGCAGCGGTTCCCGCCAAGAGCTGTGAGAGCGTGCCCTCCTGGTGGCCACGCGCTGGGTGCACAACCAGGCCAGCAGGCTTGTCGACGACAAGCAAGTACTCGTCCTGCCACACGATCTCAAACGAGTCAGCCATTCGCCCGCAAAAGAGTCAGCCTTTGCCCTCGTTAGGTCCGCCATCGTCTTCAGGCTTGCTTTTTCCTCCGCGAGCGTTACCACCGGACTCTGCCTGACTTCGGGGGCCCTCAATCACGAAGAAGAGCAGGAGCACGCCGATCGTGATGCAGGCGTCGGCGAGATTGAAAGGGGGCCATCCGAGCGGGAACTTCACGAAATCGGTCACTGATCCTGCGCGCAAGCGGTCCACGATGTTGCCAAAGGCTCCCCCAAGCAACAGCCCAGTGGGCAGCCAGATCAAGGGCTTATCGAGATGCCGCGCGAAGTACACAAGCAGGACCAGCAGCGCCGCGCCCACCAGCAAGCTCACCGCGAGATGACGTCCTGGCAGGAAGCCGAAGGCCACGCCATGGTTGCGCGTGTTCACGAGTTGTATGCCCGGCAACACCGAGCGCGTTTCGCCGGGCACGATCGATTTGCGCACGGCAGCCTTTGAGAGTTGATCGACCGCCACGACCGTAGCCGTCACAAGCGCGGCCCACAGGCATGTCAGCGCACTCCGCCAGGCACGCCCAGAGGGCACACGGCGGGCAATAGGCCGCTCGGAGCCTTGACTGGGCAAGCGACTCAACCGTGGATCAGGCTGACGATCAGATTGCCCACCAGCGAGAGCAAGATGATTGCCACGATCGGGCTGAAGTCGAACGAGCCAACCATCGGGATGAAGCGCCGGAATATGCGCAAGTAAGGCTCACATATGTCGCGCAGGAACGACAGAACAGCGTCGCTGGCACGCGAATATGGCGGGCGCACACCGAAGCTGAACAGCAGTTGCACAACTATGTAGACGACGATCAGCAGCGTGTACACGTAGATGAGGGTCGAGAGATAACCCGCGATTTCGGTGCGGGCGCTAGCCAGCAGGAGAGTCATCGCGTACGCCCGTCGAGTACCGCGTCGAGGGCGTCGCTGAACGCGGCTCGCACGCCCCCCCTCTCCAATGCATCCAAGCCACGCGCCGTCGTGCCTCCCGGGGAGGTGACCTCGCGACGTACCCCGAGCGTGTCGTAATCGCGCAGGCGCAACAGCTCTGCGGTGCCGGCGAGCGTCTCAGTAACGAGCGCCGATGCCTGTGCGGGCGGGATGCCGCGACGCACGCCCGCATCGACCTGGGCCTCGACTATGAGCGCGATGTAGGCAGGAGCACACGACATCAGGCCCATTGCGACGTCCACGAGTGAATCATCGAGCGTGACAAGCGTGCCGAGCTCCCCGAATAGCTCGCGGACCTTGCCGTCCAGGGTGTCGCTCCTGCTGAGCGTCGCCTCACGCTCCGCGTCCGCCGCCTGGACGACCGCGCCACGACGCACTTCCACCGGAAGAGAAGGGAGAAAGCGATATACGGGCAGCCCCTCATAAGCATCCTTGAGCGCCTGCAGCGGAGTCGCAGCAAGGATCGAGGCAACCGCCTTGGCATGAGGCTTCAGCTCGCCTGCGACTTCCAGTAGCTGGGCAGGCTTGTGACAAAGCACCACGAGGTCGGCCTCCTTAGCTACCGCCGAACCTGAGGTGAGCGCCTCCCCCCCGCTCTCGCGCGCCAGCGCCTCTGCGCGCTCGGAGACCGGGTCGAAGCAGAGCACGGGCTTGCCCCAGCCACGTGCCATCGCACGCGCCATGTTGCCGCAACCGATCAAGCCTACGTTCATAGAGCGCTCAGGCTACTCGTCGCAGCGGCCGCACGGGGCCGTCAGCTCTGGTTGAAAAAGCCCTTTTCGATCAACCGAGCCCGCTCCTCGGCTGAGATCTCGACGTTGCGCGGTGTGAGCATGAACACCTTGTCGGCAATTCGCTGCATCCCCCCGTCGAGCGCGTAGGTGAGGCCACTAGCGAAGTCGATCAAGCGCTTTGACAGATCAGTGTCGGCGCCTTGTAGGTTGAGGATCACCGGGATCGAATCCTTGAACTTGTCGGCGATCTGCTGAGCGTCGTTGAATGACTTTGGGATGACCAGGTGCACGCGCACGTCGCCGTTGCCGCGACCCACTGGACGCAGCGTCGTAGTCGGGCGCCCGCGAGGCTCATCCTCGGGGTATATCTCGTCGAACTCGTCGCGGCGACGGCGTGGAGAGAGCCGACGCACGTTGGGACGCTCGCGATAGCGGTCGGCTATCTCCTCCTCGTGGGGAGGCTCCTCGAAGTCGTCGTGATAGTCCTCGGCTAGGCCGAAGTACACGAGAGCGCGGTGCCAAGAGTCGCGAAATGCCATTTCTAAAGGGCGTTTTTCGTTGAAAGCGAGCGTTTCCCTGCTCAGGCTGTCAATCCTCTCGCAGCCCGACGAGAGTTGCAAGCCGCTCTAAGCGTACAACCGTGTGCCGATTCGCACGATCGTGGCGCCCTCTTGGACGGCCACAACGAAATCTTGGGTCGTGCCCATTGAGAGCTGCTTCAGTCCATGCGCCTGGGCGAGCTCGCGCAGCTGACGAAACCAAGGGCGGCTCAGCTCGGGGTCTGAAGCAAGCGGCGGCATCGTCATCAGTCCCACGACCGGCATCGGCGAGCGCGCGATAAAGCCATCGAGCTGCTCGGCCAGGATGCCCGCCTTTGAGGGGTCTCTGGCCAGGTTCACCTCGACAAGCACCTTCAGGTCGGGGCGAGCGCGGTCAGCGTGGCGCTCGAGCGCCTCAAGCGCAGACTCGCTTGCCAGTGAATGGATGAGCCGCACGTGCGGAACGATCGAGCGTACGTGTTTGCTCTGAAGCGTGCCAATGAAGTCCCACGTAAACAGGTCTCCGTGCGCTGCCACCTTCTCCGTCAGATCTTGCACGCGGTTCTCCCCTACCAGCCTGATCCCGGCGCTCGCGAGCATTGGGAGCGCCGAGCAGGGCACATACTTGCCCGCCGCCAGGATCTCCACCTCCCGGCCATCGCGCCCAGAGATCTCAGCGGCACGGGCCACCTCCCCGCGCACGGCTTCAAGCTCAGCACGCACCCGCTCGACCTCAAGGCCACTGATCAGCTCAACCACGCCAAGCCCGCCTGTCGCCCAGCCTGGGCGCCTTCGCGTCGATAGGAAAAGTAACGCTCGTCGCAGATCGTGCAGGCAGCTACATCGCCCACTTCGGCCACTCCGGCGGCGAGCAGGCGCTTGTGGGCGATCGCGCGCAAATCGATCAGGCGACCCTCACGGTGGACGCCTCCGAACGCCGCGTGCACCTCCTCGCCGACCTCGTAGCAACAGGCACCCGCACACGGGCCCACGATCGCCACTATCTCTCCCCTGCCGCCAACCTCGCCCAGCGCGCGCACACCCTCCTCGAGGACCCCAGCGGCGAGACCACGCCAGCCGGCGTGCAGCGCGGCCACGGCACCATCGGCGCCGAGCACCACTGGGATGCAATCGGCGGTCAGCACCATCGCCGCTACACCGGGCATCGCCACCGCGTGACCGTCCGCCTCGAAGTTGGGCTGGTGCTCGCTGTCGGGCTCAGGCAGGCCTCGCGCGGACCTGCCGGCGCCGTCCCGCGCGCCAAGCCCGCCTGTCGAGCTCGATTGCTGCTCGGCCGGGAGCACTCGGCCGACAACCGTCCCATGCACTTGGTAGCCGCGCACGAGACGCCTCATGCCAAGTTCCTCGCGCAAACGCTCGCGCGCGCGCAGGCCGTGCCCAGCGCTCTCGCCACCCACGCTCGAGAGGTTGCCTTGAGCGCGGCCGGTGAATATGGCTTTGCCAGCTCCCGGCAGCTGGATCACTTCGGCCTCGACGCTCATATCCTCGCTTCGAGCGCTGCGCGGAGCTCACTCTCGCGCCCCGGCTCGATACGTTCTTCGAGCAGCAGCTTGTAGGACTCTTCCAAGCGCACCCCCACCTCGGGCCCCTCGGGAACCCCTGCCGCGATCAAGTCGTCTCCCGTCACCTCCAAAGTGACATGCCGCCGATCGCCCAACCACTCTTCGACGAACCGCCGTCCATAGGATTCCGGACCATCCTCGATCTCGCGCACCGCGCCAGCCAGCGCAAGCGACTCCACGGAGGAGCCGATCGTGAGCTCGAGCAGGTCCACAGTCGTATCGGTACTGTCGATGTGGTCGATCGCGAAGGACGCGGTCACAGCAACACCAAACGTCCTGTCGCCATCGCCTGAAGGTAGCTCAAGCTCATGTAGGAAGCCGCGCATCGCCGGCTCGGTCTCCTCGTCGTCGAGGCGCTCACACAACTCAAGCAACAGCGAAGCAGCAAGCATCACTTGGACGGACCCATCGTCGGGCATGATCTCAAGCGCCGTGCGCGCCACATGCTCATCAAAGCTCACGCCCGGCTCCCACGCCGTGAATACGCCCATCCGATCAAACTCGGCCAATGGCGCCACAGGGTCGGATTCGCCGAGCGCGAGACGCAGCTCCGCACCAAGACGCTGGCCTGAGAGCGTTCGCAAAGCGCCACCCGCGAGGGCTTGAGCTGCAAGCGTCGCAGTATGCGGCTCGATCTCAAAGCCAAGGCGAGCCGTGTAGCGCGCGAGGCGCAGAACCCGTGTGGGGTCCTCGAGGAAGCTCGCATCGTGCAACACCCTCAGCCGGCGCGTGTCGAGATCCTCAAGCGCACCCGGCACCGCTCGCACTCTGCCCGCGTGCTCGCCGGCCAGTCCCACCGCGATTGAGTTGACGGTGAAGTCGCGGCGCTCCAGATCCTGCTCGAGTGTGCCCGGGTGAACATCGGGCAGCGCCCCCGGGGCCGCATAGCTCTCCGCGCGGATCGTCGCGAGATCGATGCTCGCACCGTCTCCGCGCACGGCCGCAGTGCCAAAGCGCTCGTGAAGTGTCCACGTTGCCTGCAGCGTCTCCGCGAGCGCGCCCGCCAGCCGCTCCACATCCGACTCCACAATCACATCGAGCTCGCGCGGAGCGCAACCGAGCATGATGTCGCGCACAGCTCCCCCACGAGCTCCACGCAACCCCCGTGCTTCTCGGCGGCGGCCAACAACTCAGGACCGCCAGGCAGCCCGCGTATGCACTCCAGCACCGCCGCGCCATCGCGCGTCGGTGAGCCGGCCGTGCCGCTCAGTTGCTCCCCGATGTGGTCGTCGGTCATCGTCGTGTCCCCGCTCTTTGTGTTGACTCCCGCCGGACCTTTTCCTTTCAAGGACTTAGTCGATGCGCACTGGGATGCCGGCCGCCGCGATGTGGCTCTTGGCCTCCGCCACGGTATGACGGTTGTAGTGGAAGATCGAAGCACACAACACTGCGTCGGCGCCAGCGCGCAAGGCATCTACCAGATGCTGCGGCTCACCCGCCCCACCTGATGCGATCACTGGCACGTCCACGGCCGCGCTTACAGCCGCTGTGAGCGGCAGGTCGTATCCGTCGCTAGTGCCATCGCGGTCCATGCTCGTGAGCAGGATCTCCCCTGCTCCGCGCTGCGCTCCCTCACGCGCCCACGCCACGGCATCGCGACCCGTCGGCGTGCGCCCGCCCGCCAGATAAGCCTCCCAGCGGGAGCCTTCGGAGTCGCCCTCGTCAGCGGAATCCCCATCGCCAAGGCCCGCGAGAACAGCCTTGGCGTCGATCGCGAGCACCACACACTGCGCTCCGAACACCGCGGCAAGCTCGTCAATCAGCTCCGGGCGCTTCAGCGCAGCAGAGTTCACCGACACCTTGTCGGCGCCCGCGTCGAGCACCGCCTGAGCATCCTCCACCGAGCGAATGCCCCCACCGATCGTGAAAGGCACGAACACGTCGTCCGCAGTTGAGCGAGCAAGCTTGACGATCGTGTCACGGCGTTCGTGCGTGGCCGTGATGTCCAGGAACACGAGCTCGTCGGCTCCCTCACGGTCGTAGTGGGCGGCCAGCTCGACAGGATCTCCCGCATCACGGATGTCTAGGAATTCCACGCCCTTCACGACGCGTCCCGCATCCACGTCCAAGCATGGGATTACGCGCTTGTAATGCACGTGATCACGGTAGCGGGCGTACGCTCACCTGCACGCCCATGAATCAACTAATTGCCTGCGCCGTCAAATACAGCGAGCGCTTCGGCCACCGTGAAGCGCTTCTCATACAGGGCCTTGCCCACGATCACCCCAGCAAGGCTCGGCGCCTGCAGAGCGGCGAGCCCTTCCAGGTCAGCGAGCGCTCCGATGCCGCCTGAGTACACGAACTGACCCGGCACAGCCGCTGCGACGCGCTCCACTTCCTCAAGGTCTGGGCCTTCGAGCATGCCATCGCGATCAACGTTGGTGTACACGAGCTCTCTTGCTCCACGCAGTGCAAGGCGCGCGATTACCTCCTCCGAGCCCCCCTCGATGGTCTCGGTCCACCCATCCGTCGCCACCCGTCCGCCGCGCAGGTCGACTGAGACAAGTACCTGACCAGGCCACCGCTCGAGCGCCTGCTCAAGCAGGTTCGGGTCCGTGAACGCGGCCGTGCCGAGAATCACACGTTCGGCGCCCGCCCCTAGAACCGCCTCGATAGATGCCAGCGAGCGCAGGCCGCCGCCGAACTGAACCGGCACGTCAAGCTCGTTCGCGATGCGACGTAGATGCTCGATATTGGCTGGAGCACCCTCGCGCGCACCATCGAGGTCGACGACATGCAGGTAACGGGCTCCTTGCACCACCCAACCCTTGGCCGCTGACAGGGGATCCTCGTCGTAGACCTTCTTGGCCTCGAAGTCGCCCTTCACCAAGCGCACGGCCTTTCCGCCGAGCATGTCGATCGCGGGATAGAGCTTCACGAGACGAGTTGGAGAATCATGAGACGAGCATTGGAGGTAATGGGCGCGCCGCGGCCTCGCTAGCCGACGGCCACCGCAGAGCGAGTGCAGATACGGGCAAAGTTCGCCAGCAGACGCAAGCCGGCAGCCGAGGACTTCTCTGGGTGGAACTGCACGCCGTAGAAACTCTCGTGCGCCACGACACTCGCGAACGGGGCGCCATACACGGAGGTCCCAAGGACATCCTCAGGCACACTGGGCACCGGCGCGAACGAGTGCACGTGGTAGAAGGCGCAGCGCGAGGGCAGTCCTTCAATCAGGGGCGAAGCGGCCCCGAAACTAACCTCGTTCCAGCCTATGTGGGGAAGCTTCAGGGCACCGTGCTCAAGCTCGCGTACCTCCCCCGCGATCAGGCCTAGCCCTTGTGTGCCGCCTTGCTCGGTAGAGCGCTCGAAAGCCAGCTGCATGCCAAGGCAGATGCCGAGCACGGGGGTGCCATTGGCCACCCGCTCGCGCACCAGCTCATCAAGGCCGAGTCCACGCAAATTCGCCATCCCGCGGGGAAACGCCCCCACGCCTGGCACAACAAGGCCAGCGGCCTCGCGCAACCGCTCCGGATCACTTGAGATCGTGACGCTTGCCCCGATGTGCTCAAAGGCCTTCTCCACGGAGCGGCGGTTGCCCATGCCGTAGTCGACCACGCCGATTTCCACGGGCTCATCCAGCAGCCGCCGCGGCGCGTCGTTGTTATCACCGGAGATCACGGCCTGTACTCCATCGGCTTCATGAAGTCAGCGTACCCTTCGTGCTTGGCACTCCCGTCTCGGTCGGGTCGATCGCGACCGCTTGGCGCAATGCGCGGGCGAAGGCCTTAAAGGCCGCCTCGATCATGTGGTGAGCGTTGGTGCCCGCCTGCACCTCGAGGTGGAGGGTCAGCTTGGCCGTGTTGGCCAAGGCCCTGAAGAACTCCTCGGTCAACTCGTGATCAAAGCCTCCGGTAGCCCCGGAAGGCAGCTCTGCCTCAAAAGCCGTGAAGGGACGTCCCGATATGTCGATCGCACAGCTAGCCCGTGCCTCGTCCATCGGCACGACCGCGTACCCGTAGCGAAAGATGCCCACGCGATCCCCGAGCGCACGGTCGAGCGCCTGCCCGAGCACAATCGCTGTGTCCTCCGCAGTGTGATGGGCGCCGGTTTGCAGGTCACCAGTGACCTTCACATCGAGATCCATACGCGCGTGACGAGCGAGCAGGTCGAGCATGTGGTCGAGAAAGCCCACCCCCGTCTCACGCGCTCCCTTGCCGGTTCCCTCGAGCGTGAGCGACAGGCGCACATCGGTCTCGCCAGTAGCGCGCTCGATCGTGGCCGAACGTGTTGGGCCTGTGGACGCGGAGCTCATGTCAGCCATTCTCGCTCACCGGCGCTTGCAAGGGCGCCTCGGGGGCACGCGCCCTCATTGAGCGGGCGTGCAGTGGAAAGCCCTCGGCCTCAGCAATCGGAGCACCAGCCTTAGCCAGCTTGGCCGCCGCCGCATCACCAACCTCCACGACAGACATGCGCCTGCGGAAGTGCCTTGGCGAGAGCGCTGAGGCAAAGCGCGCCGCTCCCCCAGTCGGCAATACGTGGTTGGAGCCGGCCGTGTAGTCCCCGAATGCGGTCGCTCCATTGCGACCCAGCAACAGGCAACCGGCAGTCCTGACCTTGACGGCGAGCGCCTCCTCGGCCGCGCCCACGAGCTCCAGGTGCTCAGGCGCGAACTCGTTCGCCAGCTCCAATGCCGCCAAAGGCGTGGCGGTCTCTATCAAAACGCATGCGTCCGGCTCGAGCTCTGGCCATCCCGCCGCCTCGTGCTCGATCGCCGCGGCGACCGCATCCAACGCTGCACGCGAGCTGGATACCCCCGCGACGAGACTGCCAGCGCCGTGCTCGGCCTGAGCCAAGAGATCGAGTGCGACCAGACGGGGATCCGCATCGGGGCCGAACACCACCATCAGGTCGCTCGGTCCGGCAAACCCGTCGATCCCAACCACATGGGAGAGGCGACGCTTGGCCTCCTGCACATACAGGTTGCCCGGACCCACGATCACATCCGCGCGCCCCACCGACTCGGTGCCAAACGCGAGTGCCGCGATTGCCTGGGCGCCGCCCATCCTGTACACGCGCTCCACCCCGCACAGCCTGCACGCAGCAAGGATCGCCGAGTGAGCTTGACCGTCAGGCCCTGGCGGGGTGCACACCGCCACGTCCAACACACCGGCCGCTCGCGCGGTCACGACCCCCATCACGACCGTGCTCGGGTAGGCGGCCCTCCCCCCAGGTGCATATATCGCGGCGGCCCCCACCGGCAGCTCACGGATCGCCACGGTGTGGCCCTGAGGGAGCTCGACCAGCACCTGATCCGAGCCGATCGAGGCGTCAGCCACGCGCGCGACATTGGCGATCGCGACCTGCAACCCAGCCACAACGTCCAGCGGCATCGCTTCGAGAGCTTCGTCGAGCTCACCCGCAGTCACACAGATCTCGCGCGGCTCAAGACCATCCGTGTCGAAGCTGCGCGTGTACTCGGTGACGGCATCATCCCCCTTAGCGCGTACGTGTGAGACGATCGTGGCGACCGCCTCTTCGACACCTTCAACCCCGCCGATCAACCCGCGCAGGTTGGCGGCCACGAGTGCCGGAGCGCCGGATTCTCCCTCGGCGAGCGTTACGCGCTCAACGAGCATGCGTACCACTCCCCGCTCCAGCCGAACTCAACCGGCATTGCTTCCTCGCGCTCACAGTCGAATGCGGCCTCAGGCGGCACGCAAGCGCCCTAGCAAGTCATCGATGGGCCCGGCGCGCAGCTTATGTGCCACCGGGTTGGCGATCAGGCGCGCGGTGCACTCCACGATCTCCTCGCGCACAATCAAATCATGTTCGCGCAAGGTGGTACCGGTTGCTGTGAGATCGACGATCGCCTCCACCATGCCAGTGAGCGGAGCAAGCTCGACCGAGCCCTTGACCTCGACGATCTCCGCCTGCCTGCCCGTCTCCTCCAAGTAGCGAGCTGCGATGCGAGGGTACTTTGTCGCCACGCGCATCACTCCAAGGCGTCGCAATGCCTCCGCCGCCGGATCAGGGCCGGCCTTGCTGGCCAACACCATCGTGCAGCGCCCATAGCCGAGATCCAGTAGCTCGTAGACCTCGCGCCGCGCTGGGTCCGCGGAGCCGTGAGCGGCCTGCTCGAGCAACACATCCTTGCCGGTGATGCCGATGTCGGCAGCGCCGGACTCCACATAGGTGGGCACGTCCGAGGGGCGCATCGTGATCACCCCGATGCCTTCGAATAGAAGCTTGCGGTCGTTGGAGCGCAACTCAGCGGTGTCGAGCCCAAGGCCCTCCAGGAGATCCACCGTGTCGCCGAACAGGGCTCCGCGCGGCACCGCGATCGTGAGTCCATTGATCGTGCTCATGGCGCCCCCGCATGTGCCTGGCCCGGCTCGCCGCGCTCCTCACCGGCTAGGGCGATGTGCAGGCGTTCGACGCCCAATGCGAAGCCGACCGCGGGCAGCGAACGTCCGTAGCGCCCGAGCAAGTCGTCATAGCGCCCACCACCCCCGATCGGAGCGCCCAGCGCCGGGTCGTATACCTCGAACACGGCACCGGTGTAGTACCCGATGCTGCGCACCAGTCCCAGGTCGAAGATAACTCGTGCTGCGACATCCGGCTCGAGCAAGTCGTGCACCTGGCGCATGTTGGCCGCCGCGTCCGCCACAGCCGTCGCAGAGGCGTCGAGCACCTCCGGTCCGCCGCGACGCTGGGGCACCTCCAGCAGGAGCTCTCGGGCGTGCGCAGAGAGATCCAGCTCGAAGAGGGCCTGCTCGAGCGCCACAAAGTCGCGCTGAGCCAAAGCGTCGAGCAGCGCTGGGCGGACGTCCTCAGGTACGCCGAGACTCGCCATCAAGGAGGGAAACAGGGAAGCGTCGCCAAGGCCGATTCGGTAACCCTCAAGCCCAACCGCGTCAAGCGCTGCGCAGAGAACCCCCAGAGCCTCTGCGGTCCCCTGGGGTGCCGGGGCGCCGATCAGCTCGATCCCAGCCTGCAGGAGCTCACGCGGCTGGCCTCGCTGGGGGCGCACGCCGCGATAGCAGTGCGCCAAATAACAGAAGCGCAAGGGCGGCGGGACGGTGGGATAGCGGGTAGCCACGACTCGCGCAATCGGCACGGTCATGTCCGAGCGCAGGACGAGCACGGCGCCGGTCTCGTCGAATACGCGGTAGGCGGGCTGCGCGTCGGCCATCTCAGCACGGGCCAAGACCGACTCATACTCGAGCGCCGGCGTGTACACCTCGCCGTAGCCGTGCCCCTCGAACACTTTGCGCAAGGCATCGGTAATGGCGCGCACCTCGCGCGTCTCGTCGGGTAGCACGTCGCGCGTGCCGCTGGGAATCGGGTGTATCACCGCGGGGACTCTATGCGTGGACTGGCTCGGTCGCCACGCGCTCGATGCGGGCACCGAGCTCGCGCAAGCGCTCGTCGATGCGCTCGTAGCCGCGATCGATCTGGCGGATGTTGCCGATCTCCGAGCGACCGTCGGCGCACAGAGCCGCTAGAAGCATGGCCATGCCTGCCCTAATGTCGGGTGACTCGACGCGCTCTCCGCGTAGACGCCGGGGGCCCGTGACGATCGCGCGATGCGGGTCGCACATGACGATGTCGGCTCCCATCAGGATCAGCTTGTCGGTGAAGATCAGGCGATTCTCGAACATCCACTCGTGTACGAGGATCGAGCCCTCAGCCTGGGTGGCCAAGGCTACGGCGATCGAGGTCAGATCAGCCGGAAATGCGGGCCAAGGCCCGTCTTGGATCTTTCCCTTGTAGTCACCCACATCGGACTGGACTACCAATTTTTGAGATCCCGGTACGTACACGTCGTTGCCATCGAGCACGGTGCACAACCCGAGGCGCTCAAACACGAGGCGGATCATGCGCAGGTCGCCGGGGACCACGTCCTTGATGCGCAGCTCCCCACCGGTGACACCTGCCAATGCCATGAAGCTGCCGATCTCGATGTGATCGGGCGCGACACGGTGCTGGCAACCGTGGAGGCGCTTAGCGCCACCCACGGCGAGCAGGTTGGAACCGATCCCCTGGATGTCGGCGCCCATCTTGACGAGCATGCGCGCGAGGTCCTGCACGTGGGGCTCACAGGCAGCATTGCCGATCACCGTGGTGCCTGGCGTGAGCGCAGCGGCGAGCAAGGCGTTCTCGGTGGCCATGACCGAGGGCTCATCCATGAAGACGTCGGTGGGGCGCAGGCCAGCGGGGGCGTCGAGCACGATCTCGCGGTTGCACTCCACGGAGGCCCCCATCGCGCGAAAGGCGTCCAAGTGGGGGTCCAGGCGGCGACGACCGATCACATCGCCACCGGGTGGCGGCATCACGGCGCGGTGGAAGCGTGCGAGCAAAGGACCGGCGAGCAGGAACGAGGCCCTGATCTGCTCGGCCAATTCTGGGTCGATCTCCGTGTCTTGGACGTCGGCGGCGCAAAGCGCAACCTCGTTTGGGCCTCGCCACTCAACGGAGGCGCCCAAGGACTTGAGGATCGCGAGCATCGCGTCGACGTCGCGGATACGCGGAACGTTGTCGACGAGCACCTCCTCTTCGGTGAGCAGGCAGGCGGCAAGAATGGGCAAGGCACCGTTCTTGTTGCCGGCTGCCACCATGGTGCCGGAGAGCGGGGCGCCGCCTTCGATGACGAACTTCTCCATGAGCTGAATGCGCCTGCGAGGCTCCGGAGGGGAGTCCCGTTCAAGGCGCTCGGCAAGCGTAACAGCCATCTCGTAGGACTAGTTCGAGCGCGGACTCAAAGACCCTCCCTGAAGGCTGCCCTATGCGTGCGCACACGCGCGTAGGGCGATGCTCGGCTGCAATTTCCATTGCACGGGTCAGTCGTCGCAATCCGCATAGGCAAGGGGATTAGACGCCTATTCTCACGCTAGCCACCCGATCGAACGCATGTTCGTGCAGCTTCCGTCCGGAGCTGAGCCTACAGTACGAACACGTGTTCTCTTCAACCGACACACCACCGTTCGCGCGGCGCCTTTTTTCGGCGCTGCACCTGATCCGCTCGTTCCTGTTGCTCGAGGACGATTATGACGTCGACTGGGAGGTCGATCAGGATGAGCCCATCGAATCGCCCAGGTGCGACTCGCGCTCGTCCGGCGGAAACGAGACCGATCAGGGCAACCATCCTCATCGGGTGGTACTGCGAAGCCGCAGGCGTGTACGGCGCGCTGGATCTCTAGCGCCGCGCGAGCAGGTGTGTTTGTGCCCGCTGCCCCAGCGCGGGCGCCGTGGCGAGATCGAGCCTCAGCGGGGCTCGAGGATCACTACTGGCAGTGTGCGCGTAGTGATCGACCGGTAGTGGTCGTAGCCGGCGTACATCGCGACGAAGTGAGGCCATAGGGTCGTCGTCTCTGCTTCGCTTGCGAGCCGTGCGCGAATGGGGTGAGTTTTGCCGTGTACGCAGGCTTCACCGTCAGGCTGGGCTTGGAGGTTGAGCCACCATGCGGGCGGCCGCGAGGAGCCAGCATTGGATGCGACGATCGCGTAGTTCGCTGCGTCTTGGAGGTAGAAGACGGGCGAGTCGCGGTGTTGTCCGCTACGACGACCGGTGGTGCGTAGCGTGAGCACGTCGGCGCCGAGGACACGGGAGCCGATGCGCCCGCCTGTGAGCCTGTGGATTCGTGCGTGGATACGCGTCGCGGCGGTGCTTCCGGGCTTGTGTGCGAGCTTGGGGCTGATGCGGGCGTAGAGGTCGACGAGGCGGGACATGGGCTTATCGTAGTCGCGGGCTGCTTCGGCCGGCTTGCAGTGCGTCGTGATGTGACCGGGCAAGCGGAGTGGACGTTCGATGTGGTGTGAGCGGGCACTGTGACGGAGTCGGCTGTAAGCGAACGATCGCGAGCCGCCCTGGTGGGGCGGCTCGCGTGTGCTTCTGAAGAAACCGGCGGCGTCCTACTCTCCCAGGCCCTTGCGAGCCAAGTACCATCGGCGCTGAGGGGCTTAACTTCTCTGTTCGGAATGGGAAGAGGTGTTTCCCCCTCGCTAAAGCCACCGGAAAACGGTGAGAGACCACGCTTCTCGCGGTCCTTCAAAACTGCACAGCGCCACAGCGGGTATCACTCCAAGCATGCATATGTTTGGAATCAAAAAAATCCGTCAAGCCCTCGACCCATTAGTACCGGTCTCCTGCAGGCGTTACCGCCCTTCCAGATCCGGCCTATCAACCTGGTGGTCTACCAGGGGTCTTACTCCCTCTAGGGGATGGGAGAACTCATCTTGAGGCCGGCTTCCCGCTTAGATGCTTTCAGCGGTTATCCGATCCACACGTAGCTAGTCTGCTATGCCCTTGGCAGGACAACAGATACACCAGAGGTGCGTTCATCCCGGTCCTCTCGTACTAGGGACAAATCCTCTCAATTCTCCAACGCCCACGGCAGATAGGGACCGACAGTTTTGTTACTCCCACGTCGAATCGAACGTGAGGGCCAGGACATTTCTGCCTGACTCTGCATGTCGCCATGCAGCTCGGACTATATCTTCACGAAGGCATCACTCCTCGTGTTCGGCATATAGTCTCTGAGGATTCTGATTGGCCATCTTTGATGAGCTCTACCCACCGCACGCTCCGGAATCGGCCGCCTCCATTCATCGAAAGCGCGACTTCCAAAAGCCTGACGAAACCGTCAGGAGTGCGATGTTCACCGAGAGCCATCGATCTCACGATCGCCGCGAACTTCTCGAAGTCCTCATGCTTTGAGGACAAGAGAGGCGACCGTTCAAAGAAAGGGATCACGTGCTCCAGTAGGTCACGTCGCCGTCTGACAACATAAACCAAAGCACGATCCTTTCTTCCGTTGGACTTGATGTAACCGCATTCATCAAACCGACCGCGTATCAGCCAAAGCACCTGAGCCCTGTCACCGTTCTGGCTGACATGAAACTCAGGGACCAACTGATACCCGCTACGACTCGATGGGTTGCGATTGACGGAGACTGCAAAGCAGCCCTCGCCATCTACATAGCCCGAGATGTAGCCATCCAGCCTTTCCTGCTGATTGTCCGCACCCGACACATTTTCACTGTAACGCCCAATCCGGATGGAATCGTGCGCACGAGTAGTGCGGGATACTCGGAGTTTCCAGCATATAGCCGAATTTATAGACAGCAACGGAATTTACTGTCTCACGACGTTCTGAACCCAGCTCGCGTACCGCTTTAATGGGCGAACAGCCCAACCCTTGGGAGCGACTTCACCCCCAGGATGCGACGAGCCGACATCGAGGTGCCAAACCGGGCCGTCGATGTGGACTCTTGGGCCCGATAAGCCTGTTATCCCCGGAGTACCTTTTATCCGTTGAGCGACGGCACTTCCACTTGCTACCGCCGGATCACTAAGACCTACTTTCGTACCTGCTCGACCTGTCGGTCTCGCAGTCAAGCTCCCTTGCTACCTTTGCGCTCTACGCACGATTTCCGACCGTGCTGAGGGAACCTTTGCGCGCCTCCGTTACATTTTGGGAGGCGACCGCCCCAGTCAAACTACCCGCCTGGAACTGTCCAGCACCCGGATTCACGGAATGCTGTTAGAAGCACAATACACCAAGGGTGGTATCTCAAGGTTGGCTCCACGCTAGCCGCAGCCAGCGCTTCAAAGCCTCCCACCTATCCTGAGCGAAATGCACCGAACTCCAATACCAGGTTGTAGTAAAGGTTCACGGGGTCTTTCCGTCTAGCCGCGGGTACTCGGCATCTTCACCGAGACTGCAATTTCACCGAGCCCATCGTTGAGACAGCGCTGAAGTCGTTACGCCATTCGTGCAGGTCGGAACTTACCCGACAAGGAATTTCGCTACCTTAGGACCGTTATAGTTACGGCCGCCGTTTACCGGGGCTTAGCTTCGCTGCTTCGGGTCAAGCCCTAACAACTCCACGTAACCTTCCGGCACCGGGCAGGCGTCAGCCCCTATACGTCGTCTTACGACTTAGCAGAGACCTGTGTTTTTGGTAAACAGTCGCTTCAGCCTATTCACTGCGGCCCCCTCGGGCTCGACTCGCGAAGAGTTTTACCCTACTGGGGCGCCCCTTATCCCGAAGTTACGGGGCAATTTTGCCGAGTTCCTTAACGATGGTTATCTCGATCACCTTAGTATTCTCTACTTGCCCACCTGTGTCGGTTTTGGTACGGGCACGCGCTTCCTCCCTAGAGGCTTTTCTCGGAGGTATGGCGTTGGGGACTCGCCGGCTTAGTGCCAGCTGGCATCGCACCTCAGGTTATGCGGCCCCGCATTTAACATGGGCCACCCCTACATGCTTACCCCAGGACAACCATCGCCTGGGTTCCCTTAGCCTTCCTCGTCCCCCCATCGGTCAAACGGAAGTTACGTGGTACAGGAATATCAACCTGTTGGCCATCGACTACGCCTTTCGGCCTCGCCTTAGGTCCCGACTAACCCTGAGCAGACGAACTTTACTCAGGAATCCTTGGGCAATCGGTGGAAAGGATTCTCACCTTTCTTTCGTTACTTATGCCGGCATTCTCACTTCCCATGCCTCCACGGCTGGCTTACGCCGCCGCTTTACTGGCATGGGAACGCTCTCCTACCGCGTGATCAGTCCGAAGACTTCACACACCCGCAGCTTCGGTGACTAGCTTGAGCCCCGTTACATTGTCCGCGCTCGAACACTTGACCAGTGAGCTGTTACGCACTCTTTCAAGGATGGCTGCCTCTAAGCCAACCTCCTGGTTGTCTATGCACTCGAACATCGTTTCCCACTTAGCTAGTACTTAGGGACCTTAGCTGGCGGTCTGGGCTGTTTCCCTTTCGACGCTGAAGTTTATCCCCCAGCAACTGACTCCCGGAGTAGACGTAGTGGTCTTCGGAGTTTGCCTGAAATCGGTAACCTGGTAGGGCCCCTTATCCAAACAGTGCTCTACGGCCACTACGTAATTTATCCGAGGCTATACCTAAATATATTTCGGAGAGAACCAGATATCACTGAGCTTGATTAGCCTTTCACTCCGATCCACAGGTCATCCGCCCAGTTTTCAACCTAGGTCGGTTCGGCCCTCCACGAGGTCTTACCCCCGCTTCAGCCTGCCCATGGATAGCTCGCTCAGTTTCGGGTATACCGCCTACGACTATGTCGCCCTATTAGGACTCGCTTTCGCTACGGCTCCGCTCATCGCTTAACCTTGCCGCAGACGAGTAACTCGCCGGCTCGTTATGCAAAAAGCACGCGGTCACAGAACAAGTCTGCTCCCACCGCTTGTAGGCGCGCGGTTTCAGGTACTATTTCACTCCCCTTCCGGGGTACTTTTCACCTTTCCCTCACGGTACTAGTCCGCTATCGGTCACCAAGGAGTACTTAGCCTTGGAGGGTGGTCCCCCCAGGTTCAGTCCGCGTTTCACGGGTGCGGACTTACTCAGGAACGTCTGACGGAAGACCATGCAGTTTCGTCTACGGGACGGTTGCCCTCTATGGTGCGTGGTTCCACACGCTTCGACTACCACATGATTTTGTAACTTCCGCCGAGCCGGACACGGCTCGGAACAAACGCCCTACAACCCCCAACAGACAACGCGTGTCCGCTTACACCTGCCGGGTTTGGGCTGATCCCTTTTCGCTCGCCACTACTCAGGGAGTCTCTTTTGATTTTCTTTCCTCGGGGTACTGAGATGTTTCACTTCCCCCGCTTGTCTTCGCCCGGTCTATGTGTTCAACCGGGGATAACGCCGCATTACCAGCGCTGGGTTTCCCCATTCGGAAATCCACGGGTCATAGGCTATTCAGCGCCTAACCGTGGCTTATCGCAGCCGTTCACGTCCTTCATCGACTCTTGGTGCCAAGGCATCCACCATGCGCCCTTACTATCTTGACGGTGATCTGACCGGTTTCGATCACTTCCCCTTGCGGAGAAGCGGGCTCCACCGGTCCGGTGATACCCGTTATTCAGCCGCCGCTTATCGATGGCGGCTGATGTGGCTTCTGTGCAGTTTTCAAGGACCGTCGAGAGGCGTATAACGCTGGCCGGCGCTGGGTATGTGCGGGCGCGCTCAATGCGCGTCTGCCCCACCACCGGCGGACGCCGGTCTCTCAAAACTCAACAGCATGCTGGCATCGTTGCGGACTTGCCTCGCTCGATCTCCAAGTAGTCAGGAGTCCTCGCTTTGCGCATCCATCCAGCCAGGTTCGGTCGACATGCTAGGCCCGAGTGCACAGTCACCGACAGGATCTCATGGCTCTCAAGGAGCCAAGGACCTAACGGTAGTTTCACTCGGGGCACAATTAGTGCTCCCTAGAAAGGAGGTGATCCAGCCGCAGCTTCCGCTACGGCTACCTTGTTACGACTTCACCCCAGTCACGAGCCCCACCTTCGACGGCTTCCTCCCTTGCGGGTTAGACCACCGGCTTCGGGTGTTGCTCACTCCCGTGGTGTGACGGGCGGTGTGTACAAGGCCCGGGAACGTATTCACCGCGGCAATGCTGATCCGCGATTACTAGCAACTCCGCCTTCATGCAGGCGAGTTTCAGCCTGCAATCCGAACCGAGACGCACTTTAAGGGATTCGCTCCACCTCGCGGTATCGCAGCCCTCTGTATGCGCCAATGTAGCACGTGTGTAGCCCTGGACATAAGGGGCATGATGACTTGACGTCATCCCCACCTTCCTCCGGTTTGTCACCGGCAGTCTCGCATGAGTCCCCAACTAAATGCTGGCAACATGCGACGGGGGTTGCGCTCGTTGCGGGACTTAACCCAACATCTCACGACACGAGCTGACGACAGCCATGCACCACCTGTGAACCTGCCCCGAAGGGAAGCCATGTTTCCATGGCGGTCAGGCACATGTCAAGCCCAGGTAAGGTTCTTCGCGTCGCGTCGAATTAAACCACATGCTCCGCTGCTTGTGCGGGCCCCCGTCAATTCCTTTGAGTTTTAGCCTTGCGGCCGTACTCCCCAGGCGGGCAACTTAATGCGTTAGCTTCGACACGGGGGGAGTCGACACCCCCCACATCTAGTTGCCATCGTTTACAGCGTGGACTACCAGGGTATCTAATCCTGTTTGCTCCCCACGCTTTCGCGTCTCAGCGTCAGTCACGTCCCAGCGAGCTGCCTTCGCCATTGGTGTTCCTCCTGATATCTGCGCATTTCACCGCTACACCAGGAATTCCACTCGCCCCTTCCGGACTCTAGCTTGACAGTATCCACCGGCATTCCAGGGTTGAGCCCTGGACTTTCACAGCAGACTTATCAAGCCGCCTACACGCTCTTTACGCCCAATAATTCCGGACAACGCTTGCACCCTACGTATTACCGCGGCTGCTGGCACGTAGTTAGCCGGTGCTTCTTGTGAAGGTACCGTCACCCCACGCGGCTATTAACCGATGAGGCTTCGTCCCAACTGAAAGGGGTTTACAACCCGAAAGCCTTCTTCCCCCACGCGGCGTTGCTGCGTCACGCTTTCGCGCATTGCGCAAGATTCCCCACTGCTGCCTCCCGTAGGAGTCTGGGCCGTGTCTCAGTCCCAGTGTGGCTGATCGTCCTCTCAGACCAGCTACCCATCAAAGCCTTGGTGAGCCGTTACCTCACCAACAAGCTAATGGGCCGCGGGCCCATCTCGATGCGGAGGCCGAAGCTTCCTTTCCCCTTGCGGGCACATCCGGTATTAGCCCGAGTTTCCTCGGGTTGTCCCGGTCATCGAGGCAGGTAACCCACGTGTTACTCACCCGTTCGCGGCTCTGCCCCAGGGCAAGCCCTGGTTCGTCGCTCCACTTGCATGTGTTAAGCACGCCGCCAGCGTTCGTCCTGAGCCAGGATCAAACTCTCCGTGAAGAACTTCACGAAAAGCTGTCATAGGTGATAGGGACCCATACACCGTGGCCCCCTCTATGACGGGGTACTTCTCTACTTGACTCTTTGCCGTCACCGGGCACGCCGAAGCATTCCCGTGACGGGTCGAACCTGGACGCACACCAAGATCGATTCTCGATCATAGGTGCGCATGCTGTTGAGTTTTCAAAGACCGTCGTAGCCTCTTTGAGAGGACTTCTCGCTAGAGGAGACCGTTCAGCCCACGCCCTGGGGCGCTTTCGGGCCGACCGTACAGTATAGCGCCCTGCCCTACTTCGTGACGTGAGCACCGCTCACCGTCTCGGTCGTAGAGCCGAGCCGCTACGCCTGAGGACTATAGGGCATCTTGCGGACGGGCGTCTTCAGGATGCCCGCAGCCTGCGGAAACGGCGCTTGCCTACTCGCAACACGACTCCTTCGAGGCGATCTGGGGCCAGGTCGTACTCCCCGGCTTGGAGCGCCGTCTCGTCGAGCGACACCCCGCCTTGATCGATCAGCCGGCGAGCCTCCGAGCGCGAGAGACCGAACGCATCGGCGATCAGCTCGGGCATGTGGATGCCTCCATTGGAGCCTTCAAACCCGTACTCCTCAATCTCAAGCGGTGCCGCGCCCTGCACGAACACGCGGTCGAACTGATGCTCGGCCTCGAGGGCCTCCTCCGGAGAGTGCAGCCAGCCTACGAGCGCGCGGGCGAGCGAGCGCTTGGCCTCCCGCGGCGATTGCTTGCCGTCGAGCTCACGGCCAAGCAAGAGCCTGTAGTACTCGGCCATCGCCTCATCGGGAATGCTCAGCGTCTTGCCATACATCTCCCCTGGCTCGTCGGCCACCCCGATGTGATTGCCCAAGGACTTCGACATCTTTTTCACGCCATCTGTGCCCACGAGGATCGGCATCGTCAAGATCGCCTGCTCGGGCTGGCTATAGGCGCGCTGCACATCCCGCCCCAACAGCAGGTTGAACTTCTGGTCGGTCCCCCCGAGCTCCACATCCGAGCGAACGGCCACAGAGTCATAGCCTTGAAGTAGCGGGTACAGCAGCTCCAACATCGAGATCGGCTCAGATGCCGACCAGCGTTTGGCGAAGTCCTCGCGCTCCAAGATCTGAGCGACCGTGGTGGTGCGCACCAACGCCAAGAGGTCGACCATCGGCATGTCAAGCCACTCGCCATTGCGACGCACCTCCAAGCGCTCAGGGCTCCCATCCAGGATCTTCAGGGCCTGCGCCTGGAACGTAGCTGCGTTGGCCTCGATATCGGCCCCTGAGAGCATCGGTCGCAAGGTGGAGCGTCCCGAGGGATCCCCCACGCGCGCGGTGTAGTCACCGATGATCAGCACCACCAAGTGCCCGGCGTCCTGGAACTCGCGTAGCTTGCGCAACACGACCGCATGTCCAAGGTGAATGTCCGGCGCGGTTGGATCGATCCCGAGCTTCACGCGCAACTGGCGGCCTTGATCCTCGGCGATCCGCAGCTTCTCGGCCAGTGCGCCGGAAGGGAGGCTGTCGACGGCATTCGCGCTTAGGAGCGCGGCCGTGTCGGTGGGGTTCGCCATGAAAAGCCAATGCTAGACTCTCGCCTCCCGGTGGAGCTGGTCGCGTCGCCTGCCGGCAGTCGGCCGCGCTTGAAGAGGCTTCGCTTTCTGCTGATCCTCTTCGCCGTCCTGCTGCTCGGCCTCATCTCGTTCGTGTTCGGCATATTCATGGCCGTCGCGTCCGACCTGCCGTCCTTGACGAAGTTCTCACAGCTCAAGGAAGCTCAGAGCTCAGTCCTACTCGACGACGTAGGTCGTCCGATCGGCGTGATCAGCGAACAGAATCGCGTGATCGTCACCCCCTCGGAGATCCCTCCGATCGTCAAGCAGGCGGTGGTCTCGATCGAGGACAAGCGTTTTCAGACCAACAGCGGAGTCGACATCCGCGGAATCGCCCGCGCGTTCGTCCAAGACGTGATGCACAAAGGCACCGTCCAGGGCGCCTCCACGATCGAGCAGCAGTTCATCAAGAACGCCTTGCAGGCCCAATCTCACAGGACGATCCTCGAGAAGCTGCGCGAGTCCGCGCTCGCCTACCAGCTCTCCCACAAGTGGTCTAAGGAAAAGATCATCACCGCCTACCTCAACACGATCTACTTCGGCAACGGTGCCTACGGGATCGAGTCGGCCGCACAGACCTACTTCGGCTCGGACGTCAACCATCTCGGTTGCGGCGAGCCCGGGCACAAGCTCTGCGTGCAGGAAATGGAGCCTGCCGAAGCGGCCTTGCTCGCAGGGATCATCCAATCCCCGACAGCCTATGACCCCGCCAATCATCCGGTTGCCGCCAAGGAACGCCGCGATGTCGTCCTGGCCCAGATGCTCCAGCAGGGATACATCAGCAGCTCTGAGTACCAAGAAAGCGTCAACCAAGCACTACCCGCACCTATGGACATCCAGACCCCCCATCAACCACTTGTGGAAGGCGTCGATGTGGGCTATTTCACCAGCTGGGTACAGCAGCAGGTGATCGAACGCTACGGCGCCCCGCGGGTGTTCAATGGGGGCCTGCGCATCAAGACCACTTTGGACCTCGACCTGCAGCGTGCCGCCGAACAAGCCATCAACGGCTATCTGCCCGGTCCCGGGGGCCCAGCGGCGGCGCTCGTGGCGATCGAAAACTCCACGGGCCAGGTGCGCGCGATGGTGGGAGGACGAAACTACGACAAGACCCCCTTTAACCTTGCCACCGAGGGGGAGCGCCAGCCGGGATCGTCTTTCAAGGCATTCGACCTCGCGGCGGCCTTGGAGGACGGCATCTCCCCCGACTCCGTCTGGACCTCAAAGCAGAAGACCTTCTACGTTCACAGCCACCACGGCACGGAAAAGTTCGTTGTTCACAACGACGAAGGTGCCTACACCGGCTCGAACACGCTCACCGCCGCCACGGCGTACTCGGACAACTCGATCTACGCCGAAGTGGGCCTGAAGGTTGGCACCACTCACATTGCCCGCCTGGCACATCGCATGGGCATTACAACCCCGCTCTCTACCAACCCGGCGATGACGATCGGCGGCCTCAAGGTGGGGGTTACGCCGCTGGACATGGCCCATTCTTATGAGACGATCGCCCATGGGGGCGATCGCGTGAGCGGATCGCTCGTATCCGACTTCCAGCCGGTGGGCATCCAGGAAGTGAGCGCCGGCAGACGTACGCTCTCAAGCGGACACCACAGCGATCGTAATACCGTCGTCACCAAGCGCATCCTGCCTCCCGAAGTCGCCTCCACCGAGACCTCCGTGTTGGAGACCGTCCTGCAGTACGGCACGGCCAGAGCGGCAGCGATCGGCCAGTTCGCCGCCGGCAAGACCGGCACCACGTCGAATTACGGCGATGCCTGGTTCGTGGGTTGGGACAGCAAGTACACGGTCGCCGTATGGGTCGGCTATCCCGACAGCCTCGTACCGATGACCACCGACTTCAATGGCTCGCCCGTGCTCGGCGGAACCTTCCCAGCACTCATCTGGCACAACTTCATGCTCTCCGCGCTCCAGGTGGAAAAGAGCCGCGCGAGCCTGACCGCGCTGGCCAAGGCCAAGAAGGCCGGCTCGAGCACGAAGACTGGCATTTCGGGTACGACGAGCTCTGGCGGACAGGAAGAAGCTCCCGCGAGCTCCACCGAAACGGCTGGCGCCGCCGCGCCGACTCGAAAACCGACCGGTGGAGCGGGCGAATCGAAAAGCGCTCCCACCACCGGAGGTGGCGGTGGCGGTGGCGAATCGGGCTCGGCTGGACCCAAGTCCAAACCCGCGCCGGAACCCACACCGACTCCAGCTACGCCTGCTTCTCCCACTCCCGCGACGCCTTCCACGGAAGCGGCCCCCAGTTCAAAATCGGGGGGAACCGGTGCAACGGGGGGCGTCAGCCCAGGCGGTTGACGCGACAAGTCCCACATTTGCTCACCAATTAGTTCGCATTTGTCTCCAACTCGCCTAGATGGCCTAGGCCGCGGCCCTAAGCCGATGTCGAGCATCTTGACAAGCCGGGAGAGGTCCTCCAACCCTCGCGACATCGACGGCCTGCTTGTGAATCGTCCATATTGCGGAACGAATCGCGACTTTGGTCGTTATGCCTCTCCTGTTTACCTCAAGATGAGACCAGCCCGTTGAGCATTTCGATTGCACTCCCCCATTTGGTTAGGCATGACCATGCCAGCGCGTTGAGTTCGCTACGGGTACTGCCTGGGTCGATTGCCCGCACTAGCCCTCTGACCGAATAGCCATGGGGACGCGAACATCATCCAAGTCCCGAACGAAGGCATCGCCAACCCACGTCGATTCCCCTGAGGCCGACCTCGATGCTTCGGCTGGCTCCCTGCCGCGTGTGCTTGCGGCCGGGATCGTCTTCGTGGCCTCCGCGGCCGTGCTCGTGCTTGAGATCCTTTCCGTTCGTCTGCTTGCGCCATACGTGGGGCTGACACTCGAAACGACGACGGCGATCATCGGCGCGGTGCTCTTCGGGATTGCAGTGGGGGCCGCCCTAGGCGGCTGGACCGCGGATCGTGTCAATCCATACTGGCTGATCGTCGGACTGCTGATCTGTGGCGGTTTGCTCGTATTCCTGACCGTACCGATCATACGCGCGCTCGGACCATCGGCTAGCGAAGGTGGGAGTACGTCTGCGGTTGGAGTGACGTTCGCCGCCCTAGTTCCTGTCGCAGCCGTACTGAGTGCCGTCACGCCCACCGTGGCACGCTTGCAGTTGCGAGATCTAAGAGCGAGCGGAACAATCGTCGGGCGACTCTCAGCATGGGCGACCACCGGCGCGCTCGTCGGCACTTTCGGCACAGGCTTCGTGCTCGTCCCTCTGCTTCCAGTCAGTAGCTCCATTCTTGCGGTGGGCACAGTGCTCATCATCTTCGGCGTCCTACTGGGTGGCTATGTCCGGATTCTCAGGCGCAGCATGTATGCGGGAATTACGCTCGTCGCAGTCGCCTTGGCTTTGTTCACGCTTTCACAATCGTCTCCATGCCAGGCCGAAACCACATATCACTGTGTACGAATCGAATTCGACCCCGAACGATCAACGGCCGAACTGCTAGTACTCGACCGGGAGGACAACTCAGAGGAGGAACAGACCAATCCGCGCTATCTAGGCTTCCGCTACACCAACTGGATCAGCGAAGCAATCGCCGCAATAGGTCGCCCTGGGACGCCGCTCGATGCCATATTCGTCGGTGGAGGAGGCTTCACTCTTCCTCGCTGGCTCGAGGCGGCCCGTCCAGGCTCTCACTCCAACGTGCTCGAGGTCGACGGCAAGCTTGTCGAATTCGATCGTCAACATTTCGGTTTGCATACCTCCCCTGATCTGCGCGCAACCGTGGGCGATGCACGCGTGACCATGCGACACGAACCAACGGCGAGCGCCGACGTCGTAGTTGGAGACGCTTTCAGCGGGGTCACCGTTCCATGGCAGATGATGACAACCGAATGGCTGCACGAAGTACAGCGCGTCTTGAGACCCAATGGGGTCTATGCACTTAACATGATCGACCTGCCGCCGCTGAAGCTATTGCGGGCCGAGGCCGCGACGCTACTCGGCTCGTTCACCAACCTGCGCCTGATCACCTCCGTCGAAAGCGATGGACGTCCCGACGGGGGCAACGCCGTCTTGATTGCCTCCAACGGACCACTACCAACCGAGCACGGACCGGCAGCCGATGGTGCGAGCACGCTCAACCGGACAGCTATCGCTCAGCTAGTCGCCGGGGCCAAACCACTGCGCGACGACTATGCCCCGGTCGACCAGTTGGAGACCAGGCCAAACTAGGAGAGCACCTCGGCCGCCGCCGGTCGTGGCCGCGTACGGGATGGTCTCGGGCGTGAGCTTCAACCGCGAGCGCCTCGCCAAGGCCGCCTCGGACGAACTAGCCGGCAGCCCAACGCCGGCCGTGAAGCCTGCCCGTGAACCCGGGCGAAACGGTGAAAAACACGTAACCACGGCGACGCCAACAGCGAATCGGCCCGGCTGGGTCCAAGTCCGACTCGGCGGCCAAACCCAGATCAATCTTTCGATCGATCCACTAGTCCGTACTTGTTTCCGACTCGTTTTGGAGCCCGGGCCCAGCGTTTAAGCCAAATTTCAAGAGCCATTTCCTGCCCGCCGGGGCGTCGAGCGCGGCCGCGACCGACACTCTTGCCGTTTATCCCCCATATTGCAGAATGGTCCATGGGGGCGCGAACGTCATCGAAGTCTCACACCAAGGCGTCGCCAAAGCCCGCCGAGGTACCCGCCGACGGCCGGCACGATCCGGTCGCAGGCTCTCTGCCGCGGGTGCTTGCCGCAGGAATCGTCTTCGTGGCCTCCGGCGCTGTGTTGGTGCTGGAGATACTTTCCGTCCGCCTGCTGGCTCCCTATGTCGGACTGACCTTGGAAACGACGACGTCCATCATCGGCGCAGTGCTGGCCGGGATCGCCGTCGGCGCGGCGCTAGGTGGATGGACCGCAGATCGCGTCAACCCATACCACTTGGTTGTAGGGCTTTTGATCGGAGGCGGTCTGCTGGTCCTGCTGACCGTGCCGATCATAAGGGCGCTGGGACCCTCGGCAAGCGAAGGCGGCAATGCTGCGGCAATCGGCGTCACCTTTGCCGCCCTGGTCCCCGTGGCGGCCGTATTGAGCGCCGTGACTCCAACCATCGCGCGACTGCAGTTGCGCGATCTGCGGTCAAGCGGGACGATCGTCGGGCGACTCTCGGCATGGGCAACGGCGGGCGCACTGGTCGGAACGTTCGGAACCGGCTTCGTGCTCGTGCCGCTGCTGCCGGTCAGCACGTCCGTGCTCGCGATCGGCATCCTGCTTGCGCTCGCCGGTGTACTGCTCGGCGTCTACATCAAGCAGCTGAAGCCCATCGCGCTCGCGGGAGCGGGGCTCGTCACGATTGCCTTGGCCGGACTGACGCTCGCGCAGCACTCACCGTGTGAGGCGGAAACCACCTATCACTGCGTGCAGATCCAAATAGATGCCGAACGGCCGAGTGCAGAGTTCCTCCTGCTTGATCGTGGTTACAACTCAGAGGTGGATCTGGATAACCCCGCCTATCTCGGTTTCAGCTATGAGAAATGGATGGGAAGCGCGATCAATGAGATCGGCCCTTCGAGACGCCCGCTTGATGCCGTATTCGTCGGCGGCGGAGCGGTCACACTGCCGCGCTGGCTTGCGACGACCCGCCCCGGCTCACACTCAAACGTGCTCGAGGTTGACGGCCAACTCATCGAATTCGACCGCAAGGAATTCGGATTGCGCACCTCGCCGAACCTGCGCACCACCGTCGGCGACGCGCGCCTAACTATCCGGCGCGAACCGGCCAAGAGTGCCGACGTGATCGTTGGTGACGCATTCAGCAGCCGGACCGTGCCGTGGCAGCTGATGACAACCGAATGGCTGCACGAAGTGACTCGAGTGCTACGGCCCAGCGGCCTCTACACACTCAACATGATCGACTACCCGCCGCTCAGCCTGCTGCGTGCCGAGACGGCGACACTGCTCGCCGCCTTCACCAACGTGCGTATGATCACCGTCCCCAGCCCAAACGGACGTCCCTTAGGCGGAAACGATGTGTTGTTCGCTTCCAACGGACCCTTGCCTCACCAACGGGGGCGACCCACAGAAGACGGGAGCGTCTATGAACGAGCAGCTCTCGTTCGACTGGTAAACGGAGCTGAACCGCTGCGCGACGACTATGCGCCCGTCGATCAGCTAGAGACCAGGCCAGGTTAGGCAAGCACCCTATTAGCCGCCGGCCACGGCCGCGAGACGTGCGTATTGCCAATTGCGCAGAAGCGCCAGCGCAGCTCCACCGCCTTGGTGATGCCAATGCGGGTGCTTTTCACGATTGGTGCCCGCGATTGCACCGCCAGTCGACGCTCACCATCGTCCGTGGTTCCTCGAATCGCGATCGCCCCGTCGAGCAGACTCGTGCCATTCTCACCGAGCCGGATCCCCAATGCCTGAGTGAGCTTGCCGGGACCCGAGCAAAGATCCAGATCGCGCATGCGCTTGCCCCTACTTCCCTGCTCACGGCGAGCGCGCATCTCCTCGATTCCGACGAGTGGTTCTAGCGCCCGGATCAGCACGGCCGCCCCCACGCCCGCCGGCTCGCACACCGCATTCAGGAGAGCGTGGATACCGTAGGAGCAGTACACATAGGCAAGGCCCGGCTCCTCAAACAGTGTGCGCGTACGCGCGGTGACGCCAACGAATGCGTGACAGGCCGGCTCACTCTCGTGGTAGGCCTCCGTCTCGACGATCATCCCGGCACAGCCGTCGTGCTCGACGACGCACCCGATCAGGTCGTGGGCGACCTCGAGCACCGGGCGGGCATAGAACTCCTTTGACAGCCCATCGCCAGCCATCAGCCCGCGGGAGGACGCTCCAGTGTTGTGTGCGCCAGCTCCAACTGCTCCCGCACACGCGGGAGGGCGGTGCCACCTCGGGAGATCTTCGATTCAAGCCACGAGTCGCGCTTCAGTACCTCGTAGTAGTCGCTCTCGCCTTCGGGGGAGTCGAGCAACTCACTCTGAGCACGCAACTCCTCGCGAGTCAGCTCTGACAGTTGCCTGCCGCTGTCCACCGCCACGCGGACAAGGCCCGCAACGACTCCGTGCGCCTCGCGGAAGGGCAGTCCTCGTCGAACAAGTAGGTCAGCCACATCGGTGGCGGCGATCAGCTCGTCCGACGCGGCCTTGACGAGCCGCTCCCGGTTGAAGCTCACACCCGAGACCATTCCGTGCGCGGCCGCGAGCGCCAATTCGAGCGTGTCCACCGCGTCGAACAAGTGCTCCTTGTCCTCCTGCAGATCCTTGTTGTAGGTGAGCGGCAGCGCGTGCATCACTCCGTGCAGCCCCGACAGATGGGAGACAACCCGCGGTGCCTTCGCGCGCAGTAGCTCGGCCGCATCGGGATTCTTCTTCTGGGGCATGATCGAGGAGCCGGCGCTCCATGCGTCGGGCAGCTCGCAAAAGCCGAACTCCGCGCTCGACCACAACACTAGCTCAGCCCCTAGGCGTGAGAGATGAGTGGCACATGTCGAAGCGGCGTTCAGATAATCCAGTACAAAGTCGCGGTTGGAGACGGCATCAATCGAGTTCGGAGCGGGCGCCTCGAAGCCAAGCTCATGCGCAACCATCTCGCGGTCGGTATCGAAGTTGACGCCAGCGAGAGCACCTGCCCCTAGAGGTAGGCGCCCACATTGGCGCTCGGCGAAGGCGAAGCGCTCTCGATCGCGGGCTAGCATCCAAAAGTAGGCGAGCAGATGATGGCTCAGATAGACAGGCTGAGCGCGCTGCAGATGGGTGTAGCCTGGCAGCGCCCAGTCCAGGTGCTGCTCAGCGCGCTCCAGTAGAGCCTCCATCAGTCGCTTGACCGCACCCTGAGCGACACCGGCGCGCTCCCGTGTATACAAAGAGAGATCCGTCGCTACCTGATCGTTGCGTGAGCGGGCTGTGTGCAGCGTGCCGCCGACCGGCCCTACGATCTCAGTCAGGCGCCGCTCGATCGCCATGTGTATGTCTTCGTCGGGGACTAGCTCACCCGCGACCCCCAGCTCATGCGCCTGTGCCGAGCCTATGTTCGTCACGAATTGAAAGCGCCCTTCCTCCAACTCGATCCGCACCTGCTCAAGCCCATGCAACAGCGCGTCGCGGTCAGCATCGGAGATGATCCCGCGTGCCGCCAGCATCCTCGCGTGCGCGCACGATCCTTCGATGTCCTGCGGCCACAACCGCCGATCAAAGCCGACCGAGGTGTTCATGCGCACGAAGTCGGGGTGCTGTGGCTCGTGGAAGCGGGACATGTTAGCCCGCAGTCTATTGTCTCTCTCCCCCCCAAGCATCCTTGCCAGCGTGCCCCACAAGCACCGGCCAAGTCGCTAAATCGCGATACGCAGTGACCTTCACCGGGGCTTCGAGGGTGGACATCGCCGAGCCGAGCCTCAATACCCGGACAAGTCAGAGACATCGCCTCGAACCATTTCTCGCCGATCGAACGCCCAGGCGCGGGCCGCTCCACCGTTGATCCGAATACGCCTGTAGACTGGATTTCTCTACCACAGGGATCTACCACGGAGAAAGAGGCAAGTCGAGTCAGCGAAGGTACGCCGACAAAGCGGACTTGACAAATAAGCATGATCGCGGTAAAGAGCCACCTCAAACTCGCATACGCATCGCATGCCGACCGGAGGAATCGAATCATCCAGTCGCCGTCATAGGCGCATGCTCAAACTTACACTTTCCGTTGACAATGATTCCGCTTACACACAGAATCGGACGCCGATAATGCGGCGAAGCGTACTAGTCGCACTTGTCGGTGGACTAACCGTGATAGCCCTGGCAGCTGTCGCAGTACTGGCCCACTCGCCGCTCACGGTAGCGGGAACGAATTCAATTTCGGCGAGAAACTATATTGAACTCGAAGAAAAGTCCAAGCTGAGCAGCTGCCAGCCGGCGGGCATCATCCCTCATGGTACTTCGGCTGTTCAGATTGCAATCGAAGGGCTCCATTTCAGCCCCGCGGCGACCGTCAAGATCCTGGCAGGCTCGCGAGTCCTCAGGGAAGGGAAACAGCCAGGAGGGGGAGCATCGATTCCCACCGTCACTGTACCCGTCGGACGCTTGGCCCATGCTGTAAGCAATGCGCGTATCTGCATGACGGTCGGGCCGGCGGTGGAGCCGATCCGGTTTTACGGTACCCCCAGGAATTTTTCTGCCGCCACCAACCCACTACAGCAAGCCACTCTGCACATCGCCTATCTTCGGACCGGCACGAAGTCTTGGTCCTCTTTCGTGCCCTCAATCGTCAAACACCTGGGACTGGGTCACGCGCCAAGCGGCACGTGGGTCGCTTTTCTGGTGCTCATTCTCATGCTAGCGATCATCGTCATCGCCTCAAGGCTCACGCTCGAGGAGCTTCGGTGAGCAGGCGCGAGCGGGCAAGCACGGGGCCCCCAAGACTGACCGAACCGTCATCTAAGACGGGAACGCGAGCATTCGCCAGACAGGCGCAAGCGCTCGGAGGACGAGCCAAACGCAAGCGGGCTAGCAAGCCAGAGCAACCGGGTCGACTCCTACGCATGAGAGAGGCACTGCGCAGGGTCCCGAAGGCCGCCTGGCTCTGTGCAGCAGTCGCCTGCATCAATGCTGTGTGCTGGTCCATCCTCACCCCGCCCTTTCAGGTCACGGATGAGCCAACCCATTTCGCCTATGCCCAGCAACTAGCCGAGAATGTCAAACTGCCGACCTCTTCCGAATCAAGCTTTTCACCCGAAGAGGAAGCCGTATTGCGCGACACCCGTCAATACGAAGTCCGCCAAAGTCCTGAAACTCATACGATCTCCACGGCAAGAGAACAGGAACACTTGCAAAACGATCTCAATCAGCACCTCTCCCGCCACGGAGAAGGAGGTGTCGGTGGAGCATACGCCGATCCGCCGCTCTATTACCTGCTGGAGACGATTCCCTATGGACTGGCGTCGTCGGGCACGCTCCTCGATCAACTCGAGAGTATGCGCTTGTTGAGCGCTTTGATGGCAGGCATCACGGCGCTGTTCGTCTTCCTGTTCCTTCGCGAGACTCTGCCTGCAGAGCGATGGGCGTGGACAGTCGGTGCGCTCAGCGTGGCGCTGACGCCGCTGCTGGGATTCATATCGGGCGCGGTGAACCCCGACTCGATGCTCACTGCCGTGTCTGCGGCCATCTTCTACGGTCTCGCTCGCGCGTTCCACCGTGGGCTCACGCGCTCGCTTGCGATCGTGATCGGCGCAATGATCGCCGTCGGCTTTCTTACGAAGACAAATTTCCTTGGACTGGTTCCTGGAATCCTTCTCGGGATGATCGTACTTACGGTCCGAGCTTCGCGAAACTATGGACGTACTGCTTATGGCTCGCTTGGAATCGCGCTGGCGATCGCGCTGGCGCCGGTTTGGATCTACGTCCTCATCAACCTGCTCTCCGGCCATGCTGGACTGGGGGTCGTCTCGAGTGTCTTGAAACTCAAAGGTGCACATGGGTCCATATTCAGCAAGATCAGCTATGCCTGGCAGTTGTATCTCCCCCGCTTGCCGGGAATGACCAACTATTTCCCTGGACTTTCGACTACGCGTGAGCTTTGGTTCAACCGAGGAGTCGGCTTTTACGGCTGGCTCGATACCACATTCCCCGCCTGGGTCAACAATCTCGCGCTCGTGCCAGCCGGAATACTTGCCCTGCTATGCGTGCGCGCGCTTGCTGTCGGCCGGGTCGCACTGCGCCAACGCCTTGCTGAGATATCCGTCTACACCCTAATGGGCCTCGGGCTACTTACGCTGATTGGAGTCAGTTCCTACATCGATTCATACGAAGGTCTTTTCGCAGACCCCCGGTATCTGCTTCCTCTGCTCCCCCTCCTCGGCGCGGGGCTTGTGCTCGCAGCCCGTGGAGCCGGCCGGCGCTGGGGCCCAGCGGTCGGCACCTTGATCATCCTCCTCTTCTTGGCCCACAACATCTTCAGTCAACTGCTCGTAGCCGGCCGCTACTACCGCTAGAGCCTTACCACGGGCAAACTAGACTCAGAGACCGTACGGAGGCCGGAAGAGAGACGAGCACAAGATTTTGATCAAGCGAATATGACTAAATGATGGTTGCGCAGCGAAACCTCGCTTGGTAGGCTTGTTCAATGGCCACCCCATCGGAGGCATTGAATGCCCAGACGGACAGCGTGGCGGCCCACTACAACACGGTAGCTGCCGGCTACCATCTTCAATATCGACGTGAGCAGCTCGATACTAGCGCGGAGTATCCAGCCAATTATTTTAGACTTCAGATGCTTGTCAACCGACTCGCTTCGCTGGGAGCGCAGCGGGTATACGAGGTTGGCGTAGGTGAGGGAACACCACTGTTGACGCTTGCAGGGATGGGAATCGAGGTTGCGGGCTGTGACATCTCCGAGGCTATGGTGGAGCAGGCCAGGGAGCGCATCGCACAAGCGGGCCTGCCACCATCGACGGTCTCCTGGGGGGATATTCAGGATTGCGTAACCTTCGCTCATCAATTGCGCGACGGTCCATTCGATGCCGTCATCGCTGCCGGAGTGTTGCCCCACGTCGTCAACGACTCGCTATTTCTTAAGAATATGAAAATGCTACTCAGGCAAGGCGGTACTGCCCTGGTCGAGTTCCGCAACAAGCTCTTCTCACTCTTTACGTTCAACAGCAAGACCAAGGAGTTCATCGTCGAGGACCTCCTAAGAGATATCGACCCGGCTGTGGCGCAGATGGTCGCGGAGGAGCTGGAAACCCGGCTTGCAATGGACCAGCCAGAGGTCCGTGCCACCACGGGTAGCAACGCACCCGGCTACGATGCGATCCTCTCAAAGTTCCACAATCCCTTCGAGCTTGTCGACGAATTTCACCGCAACGGCTTCGTTAACGCTCGCATCCATTGGTACCACTACCATCCCGCGCCGCCTATGCTCGAGCCCGCTCTAGGTGATGCGTTTCGCCGTGCCGCCTTTGCACTCGAGCACGATCCCTCAGACTGGCGCGGCTACTTCTTGTGCTCCGCGGGAGTGGTGGAGGCGACCAATAGCGTCTGAGCCTGCCGATCTGGACGATTGGAAAAGCCGCAACGCCGCTGTGGCCGGCGATCTTTCCGCCAGCACGGAGGCCAGTGGGCAAGAGAGCACCCGTGAGATCGAGTTGCTGCTCGACCGGCTATGGCCGATCCTGCGCAGCATCACCGGTGAGGGCGTCCGCGAGACACTGGCGATCCTCTCCGAGATCGTGCCGCTGCAGCGGATCGAGATAGCCAGCGCCACCAAGGTGTTCGACTGGACCGTGCCACCCGAGTGGGTGGTGCGCGAGGCATATGTCCTCACCCCCACAGGCGAACGGATCCTGAATGTGCGGGAGAACAACCTCCATCTTCTCAACTACTCCGCGCCGTTTCGGGGCAAGCTGACGCGCGCGCAACTGGACGAGCACTTGCACAGTCTCCCCGATCTGCCACATGCGATTCCTTATGTCACGAGCTACTACGAGCCTCGCTGGGGCTTCTGCATATCCCAACATCAGCGCGATGCCCTGCCGGAGGGCGACTATGAGGTCGTGATCGACACCGATCACATCCAAGGGAGCCTGTCGATCGGGGAGGCCGTGCTGCCAGGTTCGGGAGACGGGGAGGTCTTGATCTCCACATACACTTGCCACCCCTCGCTTGCCAACAACGAGCTGTCCGGGCCTTTGGTGGCGGCGTTCTTGTATCGACGCCTATCGCGCTGGCCTTCGCGCCGACTCACCTACCGGTTCGTGTTCGCTCCCGAGACCATCGGCGCGATCGCCTATCTATCGCTGCGCGGCGAGCACCTACGCGAAGCCCTGCTGGCAGGCTATGTCGTTACCTGTGTCGGCGCTGGCGATCGTTTCACACTCAAGCGCTCCCGGCAAGGCGACACCCTCGCGGATCGTGCGGCCTTGCACGTGTTGAACCAGTTGTCCCAACAGCCGCAAGTGCTCGACTTCTTCCCTACAGGCAGCGACGAGCGCCAATATTGCTCGCCTGGTTTCAACCTGCCCGTGGCCTCGGTCATGCGGTCCATGTATGGGAGCTACCCTGAGTACCACACCTCACTGGACAATTGTGACCTGATTTCCAGCACGATGCTGCGCGAGTCGATCGACGTCTACGAGCGTATCCTGCGCATCCTCGACGCTAATGTGCGCTATGTCAGTCGTGTGCCCCTTTGCGAGCCTCAGCTCGGCCGCCGAGGCCTATATGGCACACTCGGTACACGCGACAGCGCTGTCTTCACGGACGCTCTCTTGTGGGTGCTCAATTACGCTGATGGCACGCACGACCTGCTCGAGGTGGCAGACAGGAGCGGGATCGCTTTCGCGGAACTGGTGCGAGCAGCGGCCGCCTGTCAGGCGGCAGGGTTGGTGAACGAAGGTGACATTGCGCTCACTTGTCCGAGCGCTCGAGCAGGGCGAGTACCAGCCGGCGGTAGCCCTCCAAACACGGATTGACCCAACTGGGTAGTCTCGTGTCGATCAATTGGGTCTGTATCCCTCCTAAGAATCTGGCCAAAACCCTATAGTCGGAAACACTTCGTGTCGTCTGAACGGTCCTACGCCAGCGGATCAACTCGGGCGCTTGCACCAGCAACGAGGCCCAAGCGCGTACCTTCTGCATGAGCCAACCACCGGAAATCGCCCGCAAAACGACGACCACCTCGGTGATCAGCAGCACCGGCGCCAGGAGCGCGAGCGTCAACGGTTGCAGATTGCTGAGTAGAGCCCAGCCACGATTTCGCTCAAGATAGAACCACTTATGAGACCCCTTCTCAAACTCGTAAGCATGCACCACAACCGCTTCTGGGCAATAGCGCACTCGTCTGCCGCTCAGTCGCATCCGCCAGGCGAGATCGGTGTCATCTACATACATGAAGAAGTAAGGGCACAAGCCACCGATCTCCATGAACGCGTCACGTCGAGCCATGAGTGCCGCTCCCGAAACAGCGGCCGTATCGCGTGCGAGCCCGCGCTCGCGAGGACAGCCATACCCGCCAGACCACGAGACGCCGGCAATGTTGACCGGATTCTCACCCGCATTGACCCTCCCATCCGGAAGAAGCACCTGGGCACCTACGACGGCCACGTCGGCACCGTTCACCGCCTCAGACAGCCGCAACAGGCAATCCTTCGACGCGATTGCATCGGGATTGAGAAAGAACAACCACTCGCCACTTGCTTCTCGTGCCGCCAGATTGGCAGCACGCGTGTAGCCAAGGTTGACACCAGGTTGCACGATTCGAACATTTGGCGAGATTCGGCTCATGGCCAGCGCACGCGCAGTCGCCCCGCCGGGGTCGTTGTCGATCACCAACACCTCGACCGGGGGCAAGGACTGTCCGAGCAGACTCTCAATCCCCCTCGAGCAGGCCACCGGGTCCGCGAAGGACACGACCACCGCTGTGATCTCTCTTATGCCGATCGCGCTCATACCGATCGACAAGTATGCCGAGATGCTCTCTCCGGACATGTGGGCGGCATCTGGCTTTCATCCGGCGCAGTCACGGGAGCTCACGCAGAATGAGCACAGGATCTTTATATCTCGCTGTCATTCCTGCCTATAACGAGTCTGCGACAATCTCCACGGTAGTCGAGGACCTGCATCGAAGTGCCCCCGAGTTCGACACGCTGGTGGTCGATGACGGATCGACCGACGACACGGCTGTGCTCGCCCATAGAGCTGGCGCCAGAGTGCTCAGGCTGCCTTTCAACGTGGGCATCGGCGGAGCCGTGCAGACGGGCTTCGTGTATGCACTCGAGCATGGCTACGATTTCCTGGCGCAAGTCGATGGAGACGGACAACACGACTGCATGGAACTCCAGCGACTGATCGAGAGCATGAACGAGGAGGCCGTCGACATGGTGTGCGGCTCTCGCTTCTTGACAGACGATCATTCCTATCCGGCGCCGATCAGCCGCCGGACCGGCATTCATATTTTTGCGTTCCTGCTATCGCGGATCGTAGGAATGCGCGTGAGCGACCCGACGTCGGGGTTTCGGCTCTACAACCGTCGGGCGATCGAACTCTTCGCACGCGACTATCCGCACGACTATCCCGAGGTGGAGGCCGTACTAATCCTTCATCATCACCACTTGCGCATGCTCGAGATCCCCGTGAGGATGTACACCCGCGGCGGTGGCATCTCCTCGATCAGCACCGGCAAGTCCGCTTATTACATGGTCAAGGTGCTCCTTGCGCTGTTCGTAGGGCTCGGGCGTCGCGGGGCAGCAGTTGATCTCAAAGATCACGAGACAGTAAGCGTCGAGTAGATACCCTAGTTCTGCATGCAAGCACGAATCCAACTAGTGTCAATCCTCGGCTCGGGGATACTCCTGTTG
Organism: uncultured Solirubrobacterales bacterium; assembly: GCA_963746645.1. Taxonomy (GTDB): domain Bacteria; phylum Actinomycetota; class Thermoleophilia; order Solirubrobacterales; family Solirubrobacteraceae; genus Palsa-744. Next base: position 154,341 of record CAVVBQ010000005.1, on the reverse strand, counting down.
ACGGTGCTCGAGATGGTGCGGCGGCGTCGGCTGATGGAGCGCTACGCCCTGCTTTGGCTTCTATCGGCCATGGTGTTGCTCGCACTCGCCATTTGGAGCGGCGCGCTTGCGAGCATCAGTCACTCCATGGGCGTCATATACCCGCCCAATGCTCTGTTCTTCATAGCAATCGGGTTCATCTTGCTGCTTCTACTGCACTTCTCCTCCGCCGTCTCGCGTCTCAGCAATCAGAGTGAGACGCTTGCACAGCGTCAAGCGCTGCTCGAGGAGCAACTGCGGCGCCAGGAACAGCCGGCAAACGACTCAGAATCCCCGATCGCAAACGAACCACGCGATCTGACACGCTCCCGTTTCGACTGACCCCGCGACTATCAGCGGCCAAGCATTGTCCCCACCCTGCGCCGAGCGGCGCGCGACCATGCTCGACCCTGACGCCCGACGCGCAGCGGAGTTCTGCTGCGAGCGAGCCGCTCGCGCAACTCCCGTTCAGGCGCACCGCGCCGCTCAGCCCAGAGAGCAGCCGCACCTCGCAGCGTGGCAATGGTGCGCTTGGCAGCCAAGCCATCCAGCGGACCAAGGTAGCGTTCGGCGATTTGCCGCCTGTCGCACAGTGCGCTCGCGGCACACATCTCACCTCGTGCCGCGACAACAGCATCAGGGAGACCGCTAGCCTGATCTACGATGCCGATCTCTCGCTCCCACTGGTGAAAGGGGATGAGGTCGCCACCAAGGGCTATGGCCGTCTGGTCCCAGCCCGTGTATAGAACGGGACGGCCAGCCAGCATCGCCTCCAGCAAGGCAGTGCTCTGAAAGCCGACGGTAACGTCGGCTGCGACGATGAGCGGGCGCACGTCGGCCTGGGGATCCACCAGAAACACTTGCCTTCCCCACAGGTCTCCCGCCCTTTGGCGCCACTCGCGAATTGCCTCAAGCGGCTGCTGAGGGTGGGGCTTGATGAGCACCCGCCAACCGCGGCGTGCAAGCTCGTAGAGCCCCTGCTCTGTCTGTCGGTGCAGAGCGCCCCATCCATCCGAGCCAGGCTTTCCCCCCGGGTGATAGGCGTCAACCGCATAAGAGAGAAACAGCACGCTGGGCCCGCAACTTCCCAATGGCACCGCGGCGGGCCAGGCGGAGGGATGCATGTAGAAGTCAAATCGCGGTTGCCCCGTGACCACGATCCGGTCCGGGACACCCCCCGCGCGTACCCAGAAGCGCTTGTGCCGCTCGCTGCAGACGGTCATGCGATCCGCCAGGGGAGGCGCGAAACGACGCACATCCTCGGCGTGCTCTCGCATCGTGTGCTCGGAGATCGTGGTCTCCTTTTGGGCAACAAGAAATGGTACGCCCAGAGCGTGAGCTGCTGCGGACGCCGCGCGGACATAGAAGAAGGTGTCCGATGGCACCACCAATGCGTCGAATGGTGATCTAGTGAAACAGTCCTCCAAGATCTCCCGCAGAGTCGCCGCATAGCGACGCCTTGCATCCTCGAGCTCCGGCCTGGCAAACGCCTCAAGCCCCGTCCCAACCTCCCGCGGCAAGATGCGGAGCGCCTCCGAGCGAAGCAGATCGTAGGGAAGTACGTCCAACTCGAGATCCTCGCCCGCCACCTGCCGCAGGGCATCCATATCCTGGGCAAAGTGATGTTCGAGTACGAGGAATCGCACGGTCCAAGGATATGCGCCCGCGAAGGCAAGTGCGGGGGCCTTGGCAGATCGAATAGACCATTGAGCGAAATCGCATGGACTACTAAAATGTCGGGCTTTCCTGGATAATGCCCGGCATGCTCTCTGCCAAGCTCCTCCGTGGAACAGGCGCCAAGGGCAACTTGCAATCAAGCCTGGCCGGCCACATGTTCGCTCGCGCACGCCGTCCCTTCGACCGAGCGTTCGAGCGCCAGGCATTGGCACTCGACAGCATCGCCGCCCTGAGCGCTGATGCGGGCTCAAGCTCAGCCGCACACTCACAGGCTGACCAGAAGACAGGTCCACGCGTACTGGTCGCGTCCCTGCGCGGCTGGTCCGCGCACAACGCCTACGAGCTCCTCATCGCACAAGCGCTGCGCGTGCGAGGTGCAGAGGTGGCACTTCTCACCTGCGGGGGTGGAATGCCGGCGTGCGAGCTTGGCTGGGCAAGCCATGTATACCCGCGGCCCTGCGATCGTTGTGCCTGGCTGACTGACCGAATAGTCGAGGTGGCCGGTTTGAAGCACTACCGGCTTGGCGATCTCCTGCCATGGGGCGAGGATCCCCGTAAGGCGCCCGCAAAGCCCGCAAGCGAGCGGACAGCCGAGCTCCGCGAGGCATCTGCCGTAAGCGTAGCCTGGCTACTGAAGGCCACCGAGGCCGGCCGGGTTCCGGGTGGGCATGAGGTCATAAACGACTTCGCCGTAGCCATTGATGGAGTCAGGTCAGCGGCCGACACGGTCTTGGAGAAATTCAAGCCGGACATCGTGTTCATGCTCAACGGCCTGTTCGGAGCGGAGAGAACGATTCGCCAACTTGCTCTCAGCCGTGGTATGCGCGCGCCCACATATGAGATCGCGCCACGCGGGGGTGCCCTTGTCTTTTCGCAAGACAGCCCAGCACCCAACTACGACGTCGGCCGCCTCTGGGCAACCGTGAAGGATCGGCCCCTGACTGCACAACAGCGCTCAGAGGTGATCGACCTACTGGAGGATCGCGCCCGTGGAATCGGGGCGCACGAGTCCTACTACGATCATCCTGAGGACGATCCCGATGAACTGCAGCGACACCTAGGACTCAGTGGACGCGAGCGCCTGGTGACACTTTTCACCAACGTCACATGGGACAGCGCCACACTGGGCCACGATGTTGGGTTCGCTTCTATGTTCGACTGGGTGGAGCACGCGGTGCGTATGGCCGCTAGCCAGGACCTCGTGCTCGTCGTGCGTATTCACCCCGCAGAGGCCCGCTGGGGCACTAGAGAGGAGGTGCAGGGCGTGATCGCCTCCCGGGTAGGTCAGATTCCCGACAACGTTCGCTTCCTCTCCTCAGAGGACGCACTTTCCTCCTACGCGCTGCTCGACATCTCAGACCTACTGCTCACGTACACCACGACCGTCGGTTTGGAGGCGGCGGTGCGTGGCAAGCGAGTCGCCGTTGCGGGTGAGACCCACTATCGCGATAAGGGCTTTACGATCGACATCTCGAGCCCAGATGAGCTCACGCGCACAATGAGACTCGCGCCGTCACAGCTTCCCAGCGTGGACGTCGAACGCGCCATCAGATACGCACACATGTTCTTCTTCCGCGCGATGATCCCGTTCCCGCTCGTCGACATCCAGGACGGCAAGGTGCGACGCTTCCCCCAGGAAGCAGCGTCGCTTGCGCGCAGAGAGGACCCCTATCTCGACTGGATCTGCGAGCGGATCCTGGACGGCAGGGAGTTTGGCCTGCCCGATGAGCTTGCCGGGATTCCCCCTCTCATAGCTGGCACAGCCTGACCGCTGTCCGCGAAGCCGGAGCAGTCCGACCTCTATCCGCCAGCGGCCGCAGCTTGAGCTCCATCCGCGAACTGCCGCAGCCTTATCTCTATCCGCGATTTCCGTAAAAGGCAGCCAGCGAAGGCTCGCGCCGTACCGCACTCAGGATCTCCGCGAGACCCGCCTCGTAACGGCGATCGGCAAGGCGCCCTACCAACAGCCGCACAAATTCGAGATCCTCAGGCTCGTCGACCGTCCAACGCAACTCACCGAAGTCGCTCTCGGAGATCAAGGCAACTTGAGGGAAGCGCTCGGGCTGGTGACGAATGGCGCTGGTGACATGCTCACGGTCATAGACACTTAGCCGCTCGCCGGCGATTGCTCGCAGGGCCTTGGCATCGAAAACCTCCACATCCAATCCATCAGGGAAGGTACGCGGCTCTATATTGCTCGCGTAGGCACAGCCCGGCAGCGATTGGAAACGCTCGATCGTGTCATCCACGATGGCGGGATCGATCAGTGGGCAGTCGCCGGTAATACGCACAACCGGACCATCATGATTGGCGATTGCGAGGAGAAAGCGCTCCAGCACATCCTCACGTGAACCACGACTCACAGAAACACCGAGAACACGCGCCAGTCGGGCAATCGGATCGTCCAAAGCGTCCGTACTCGTGGCGACGAGGGTCTCGCTGACGCGACGCGCGTTGCCCAACCGCCGTAGCACCAGCGCCAGCATCGGCTCGCCATCCACATCCGCAAGCGTCTTGCCGGGCAGACGAGTCGAGGACATGCGCGCTTGAACGATGGCCAGTGCTCCAACGATGGAACCCATGGCCATAAGCTATCCACCTTATGTCTATGAGACGGACGTCAAGGGGCAAGAGTCTCGCGTCTGCGATTGCGCGCTTCACGTGATCCCCCCTGTCGGCGGCGACCGCATCGCATTTCGCTGCGACGGCGACGAGCGGATCGGGGCGGGACATGTCGCGCGCTGCATCCCGTTGGCCAAGGCATTTGCGCAACTCGGCTGGAAGGTCAGCTTTGTGGGAGAGTTCCACGGGCTTGCTCGATGGCTGTTGGGGCGTGCGGACATACCTACGCGCGTGCCTAACCTCGACGCTCCATGCGGCCTCCTCGCCGAGGACTGCGAGGTCGCACTTCTCGACTCATATGCCATCGCGCCCTCGTCGATCTGCGAACTGGCGCACACCCTGCCGGTCGTCACGATCGCCGAGGCAAACCGCTGTGCGACCCACGGCGTCCTGCTTGACTATCACCTCGACAGGAATGAGGCGTCAAGTGCGCGCTTGCTTGCAGGTCCATCCTTCGCGCCACTCGACCCCGCCCTTGCGGGCGCCGGCCGTGCCGCCGATCAGATCCGCTCGGTATTGGTCACGATGGGCGGGTCGCTACCGGCAGGGGAGTTGCTGGCCCAAGTCGCTCAAATGGTCCGCTCGGTCTTCTCAGACGCCCACATAGTCCTCGCGGGCATGCACATCGACCTCGCCCGCATAGACCTAGCGGTTAGCGAAGTCTCTCGCGCCAGCCTTGACCTTGCCGACAGCGACATCGTCCCCGCCCGCGGCGAGCGGTCAGAAACAATCGAGACAAGTGAATCTCGCGTGATCCAGCTGCCTTCGCCGAGCGCACTGCTCGACGTTCTCCCGCACATCGACATGGCCGTCACGGCGGCGGGATGGACAGCCTACGAGCTCGCGTGCGCCGGCATTCCGCAAGTCGCAATCGCCGTCGTCGCCAACCAGCGTCGCGTCGTAAAAGGCTTGAACATTGGTCGTCTTGCCCATTGCCTGGACCTTACGAACGGCGACTCCCTGACCGATCTCCCCCCCATTCTCACGTGGCTGGCCGACCCTGATCTGCGCCGACGTCTAGCTGCGCGGGGCAGACAGACGTTCGACGGTCAGGGCGCGCAACGGGCGGCACACGAGCTGACCACGCGCTACCGCACCGGCAAGATCAGCGACTGTTTCCCCTGACGAACGAGTACAGCTAGACTTTGTCGCGACTCCCAGCCTTTGGAATTAATCCGTACGATGCTTTCTCTGTGAAATGGACCTAAGCGGCAAGACCATCTTCATCACGGGCGGCACTGGCTCGTTCGGCAAGGCATGTATCGAGACACTGCTCGCCGAGCACGACCCCAGGGTCATCAGGATCTTCAGTCGAGATGAGCTGAAGCAGTCCGAGATGCAGAGCCGCTATGGCGGCGAGGGACGACTGCGCTTCTTCCTGGGCGATGTACGCGACCGCAACCGGCTCCTCGGCGCGACACGCGGCGTCGATTTGATCATTCACGCCGCCGCGCTCAAGCAGGTACCCGCCTGCGAGTACAACCCATTCGAGGCCGCCCAGACCAACATCATCGGCGCTGAGAACGTCGTCGCGGCGGCGATCGCCAACGAGGTGCCGCGCACGCTCCTGCTCAGCACCGACAAGGCTGTCAATCCGGTCAACCTCTACGGCGCGACCAAGCTGTGCGCGGAGAAGATCGTCACACAGGCCAACGCGCTGGCCTCCGACTCGCTGGCCCGCTTCGCGAGCGTGCGCTACGGCAACGTCGTCGGGAGTCGTGGCAGTGTCATCCCCATATTCCTCGCGCAAGCAGAGCGTGGGCGCATCACCATCACCGACGAGCGGATGACACGGTTTTGGATAACTCTTGACCAGGCTGTCCAGTTCGTGCTCTCGCGTTTGGAGCTAATGGAGGGTGGCGAGGTATTCGTCCCAAAGATCCCAAGCATGCGGGTTAGCGAGATCGCCGAAGCGGTTGCCCCTGAGGCCGAACGGGTGACCATCGGCATTCGTCCCGGGGAGAAGCTAAGCGAGGTCCTGCTTACCGAGGACGAGTCGCGTCACGCGCACGAGCTGGAGGACTGCTACGTGATCCATCCGGAGTTCCCCCTCTGGCGGGAAGATCCGTACCTGCAAGGAACTCCGGTGCCCGACGGCTTTCGCTACAGCAGCGACACCAACCCAGTGCAGCTCAGCGCCGAGGAGCTGCGGGCTATGCTGCCGTCGCTTCAGATGGTGCCTTGACCGATTTTCTCCCCTACGGCCGCCAAGCAATCGACGAGGCGGACATCAAGGCAGTAAGTGACGCCCTAGCGGACCCGTTTCTGACCCAAGGGCCACGCGTAGAGTCCTTTGAGCGCGCTTTCGCCGAGTACCTCGGAACCAGTCATGCGATCGCCTTCGCAAACGGCACGGCGGCACTACATGCTGCAGCCCACGCCGCTGGCCTGGGCCCCGGCGATGAGTTGCTGACGACTCCACTGAGTTTTGTGGCATCCGCCAATTGCGCCCTGTTCGTCGGAGCCCGCCCGCTATTCGGCGATATCGATCCCGTCACAGCCAACCTCGATGCACAACTGGCCCTCGATAGCGGGCTCGTCGCACGTGCCAGAGCATGCGTGGCCGTTTCGATTGCCGGACTGCCGGCCAACCTCGAACCACTGCAGGCGGCTCGCGGTGACGGTCTCGTGATCATCGAGGACGCCTGTCACGCACTCGGCGCGCTGCGCAATGGGCGCCCGCTTGGCGGGGACGGAGCCGCCGACATGACGACGTTCAGCTTTCACCCGGTCAAGGCGATCACAAGCGGCGAGGGTGGCATGGTAAGCACAGACGATGACAAGCTGGCCGAAGCTCTGCGGAGCTTCCGTACCCACGGTATACGCCGGCGTGACTACCACGACGACGTCATGCGCGGTGGCTGGCACTACGACGTCGATTCGCTGGGATTCAACTACCGCATCACCGATTTCCAATGTGCCCTGGGCGAGCACCAACTCACACACCTGGACGAATTCATCGCGGCGCGCAACAACATCGCCGCTTTATATCGCGAGTCGCTCGAAGACCTTGAAGAACTGCAGCTTCCCGCCGTCCCAGACGCGGCGAGCGCTCGCCATGCCTACCACCTGTTCGTCGTGCGATTTCGAGAGGGCGCAGCTCGTCGCCGGGTGGCCTACGACCACCTCCGTGCATGCGGAATCGGCGTCCAGCTTCATTACATACCGATCCCAACTCACGGGCTATACCGATCGCTCGGCTACACAATGGAGGGGCTGGACGCCACTCAGGCCTACTACGAGCAGGCGCTCTCCCTGCCGATCTTCCCGGCGATGAGCGACGAGGATGTCGCTCGAGTAGTGACCGAGGTGCGTCATGCTCTAGAAGTTCCCGACCAGCGGGCGCTCGCCGGTGCCGGTGCGGATGCCCGCTCCTGGGGCAGGAGGGCGCGATGAAGCCACCCGGCTCCGTGGAGGCTCGCTCGTTGCGGCGGTCGACGGAGTTGCTGAACCGAGCAAACGAACTGATCCCGGGCGCCAGCCAAACGCTCAGCAAGGGACCCACGCAATGGGTCCAAGGCGTCGCTCCCAACTACCTGGAGCGAGCCGAAGGCGCCCATGTCTGGGACGTCGACGGCAACCGCTACCTGGACTTCCCGATGGCACTCGGGCCGGTCATGCTGGGGCATAGTCACCCCGCGGTCGAGCGAGCCATTGGCGAGCAGTTGCGCAGCGGGATCACCTTCTCCCTGCCCCACCCGATCGAGATCGAGGTGGCCGAGCGGATCGTCGACCTAGTGCCGGGTGCGGAGCGTGTGCGCTTTGCCAAGTCCGGGTCCGACGTGACCAGTGCCGCCGTGCGCCTCGCACGAGCCAACACAGGGCGCGAACGCGTGATCGTGACGGGCTATCACGGCTGGCACGACTGGTACATCGGCTCGACCACACGCGGCCTGGGGGTGCCCGAGTCCGTCCGCTCGCTCATCGATACCGTCGTCTTCGGCGACCTACCGGCATTGTCGGCGGCACTCGAGCGCCGATCTGGAGAAGTGGCCTGCGTCGTGTGTGAGCCAGTCGGCATCCTCGAGCCCGCCCCCGAGCTGCTGAGGGAGATGATCGAGTTGACTCATCGCCACGGCACCCTCGTCATATTCGACGAGGTGATCACCGGCTTTCGCCTGGCACCAGGCGGAGCGCAGGAGCACTTCGGTGTGCGGGCCGACCTCGTCTGCTTCGGCAAGGCACTCGGCAACGGCATGCCAATCTCCGCGCTCGTCGGCCCAGCAGTAACAATGGACGCGCTAGGAGACGTCTTCTTCTCGGGCACCCACGGCGGTGAGACGCTCTCGCTTGCAGCGGCGCGAGCGACGCTCGACGTACTCGTCGAAGAGCCTGTGCACGAGCACCTATGGCGACTCGGACGACGCCTGCAAGAGGGGATTTCCGGCGCCATCGCGTGTCATGGCCTCAGCGACTGGGTGGACTGCTCGGGGGCCGCCCCGTGGACGATCGTGAGCGTGCGCGAGCCCTATCCCGGCGCGACGTTGCCGGCCAAGTCGCTGGTCCAACAGGAGATGATCAAGCGCGGTATCCTGTTCAATGGCTCCAACTTCATCTCCTACGCCCACACCGACGCCGACATCGACCTCGCGATCGAGGCATACGAGGCCGCCTTCGATGTGCTCTCAAGCGCTCTGCCCGACGACATCGGGGACCACCTCGAAGGGCCACCTCTGACGCCGGCATTCCGCACTCCGAGCTGAGCGCGATGAGCACGCGCTCGTTCACCACCAGCTTCGAGATCGCCGGTCGCACGGTCAGCGCGAGCGCCCCAACCTATGTGATCGCCGAGGCTGGAGCCAACCACAATCGCGACCTCGGCCTCGCCCGGGAGCTGATCGATGCCGCCAGCGAGGCCGGCGCCGATGCCGTCAAGTTCCAGGTGTACTCGGGGAAGGCTCTCTACTCGAGCAAGACGCCACGCTTCGCCTACTTGGAGGGACTCTCCGAGAAGCCAACTTCCGAGCTGCTCGAAGGCGTGGCACTCCCGCGCGAGTGGATCGGCGAGCTTGCCGCCCACGCCCGTGCAAGAGGCATCGAGTTCTTCGCCACGCCGTTCGACACCAACGCCGTAGAGGAACTGCGCGAAGTGGGCGTACCGGCGATGAAGATCGCCTCATTCGAGCTTGTCGACCTCGAGCTGGTTGCGGCCGCTGCCAGCAGTGGGTTGCCGCTGATCCTTTCGTGCGGCATGGCCAGCTACGGAGAGATCGAGGATGCACTCGACGCCGCCCAACGAGGCGGCTGCACGCAGCTCGCGCTCTTGCGCTGCGCCTCGTTGTATCCATCTCCGCCGGAGATCATGAACCTGCGCGCCATGAGCACCATGCGCGCCGCCTTCGGCGTCCCGGTCGGCCTATCCGATCACACCACCGGCATTGCGATCGCACTGGGGGCGCGCGGTCTAGGAATGGAACTGCTCGAGAAGCACTTCACGCTAGATCGCACGATGTCCGGCCCGGACCACCCCTTCGCGATCGAGCCTCACGAGCTGCGCGAGCTGGTCGCGGGAATACGCGCCATCGAGCAGGCCTTCGGCAACGGCCGCCTGGAGGGCCCAAGCGCAGCGGAGGCCAAGGAGATGTATCGGCTTGCCCGCCGCAGCCTGATCGCCGCGCGGGACATTCCCGCAGGCACACGTATCACGCGCGATCACCTGACCGTCAAGCGCCCGGGCTACGGCATCGCGCCAAAGGACATCGACCGCGTAGTCGGTCGTATCGCCCGTGTGGACATCGAGTTCGACGATGTCATCACCTGGGAGGAGGTCTGAGGCCATGAGGGTGGCGGTCATCGGGCAGGGCTCGATTGGCCGCCGCCACGCGGAGATCGCACTCGAGCTGGGGCACCTGCTAGCTGTCTATGACCCAGATCCTGTCGTGGTGCAGCAGCGGCCGGGCGTTCACGCAGCCATTAGCGTTGAGGAGTGCCTCGACGGAGCCGACGCGGCCATCGTGGCAAGTCCCTCAAGCTTGCATGTAGAGCATGCGCGAACGGCGATCGAGCTCGGTGTGCCCGTGCTCGTGGAGAAGCCGCTTGCGCTTGACGCGGTGGACGCGGCCGAGCTCGACTGGCTTGCCCGCGAGCGCGGCACGATGCTCTCGGTCGCGATGAATCTACGCGAGCATCCCGGCGTGCGAGCGCTGGCCGCGCTCCTGGCTGAGGACGCCGTCGGGAGCATCCTGCGAGTTTCGGCTTGGTGTGGCTCGTGGCTGCCCGGCTGGCGAGCCAATGGCGACTACCGCAACAGCTACAGTGCGAGTAGAGAGCTGGGCGGCGGCGTGCTGCTCGATGTGGCCGTGCATGAGCTCGATTACCTGTTGTGGCTCTGCGGCCCGGCACGTTCGGTGAGTGGGCTCGCGCGCCGTGTTTCGGAGCTCGAGACCGATGTCGAGGATGTCGCGTCGATCTCCATGGAGCTCGCCCGTGGAGGCATTGCTGAGCTGTCAGTCGACTATCTTGACTGCGCCTACACTCGCGGCTGTCGGATCGTGGGATCCACAGGGACCCTCCACTGGAGCTGGGAGGACCAGTCCCTGACACAGCACGGCCCGTCCGGCGCCGCGCGCCGACAGGCGCTAGCAAGTGATGTCACACCGACCTACCGCAACCAGCTCGAGCGGTTCCTTCAAGCGGTCCGCGACGCTACGCCCGCGCCAGTGTCCGCGGCATCCGCCCAGCAGGTGCTTGCTGTGATCGACGCGGCGCGCGTCTCCTCGCGCGATGGGCGGCGCCTCACGCTGGCCCCTGCGCTGACGCTGCGCACCGCCAGCACCGGGGACGCCGCGTGCCTGCTGGCCTTGCGCAACGATCCCGAGACACGGCGCTGGTCGCGAACTTCACACGAGATCACGCCCTCCGAGCATGCGAACTGGTTGCAGCGCACGCTGGCCGGTACCTCTACACAGATCTGGATGGCTGAGTGTGACGGACGGGAGCTCGCCACAGTGCGCGTCGAGGCCCAGGGCGGCGGCGTGGCTGAGATTCACATCATCGTGGCTCCGCAGGCGCGCGGTCGTGGGTTGGGAGCGGCCGCGCTCATGCAGGCCAGCGCACGCGCATTGGCCGATCCAGGCACTGCTTTGTTGTGCGCCCACGTCAAGCCAGGCAACCAAGCCTCTATGCACATGTTCACACAGGCAGGCTTTCAGGTAGCGGGGTTTGCGGCTGACGGGCTCGTGCGACTCGAGCGCTCCCCAACCCAACCCGCCAGGGCGATCGAGCCATCCAATCTGGCATGAGCGCATCCGCTGCCCGACCTGTTCTGGCGGCGTCTCCGGCGGCGCGCGCGGGAGCGCCAGCCTCAGTGCTCGCCATCTGGACTCTGTGCGCGGCAATCGTCTGCGGCGCGCTACTCATCTCTGGGGTGAGACTGACCGAGCTGCTTCTCTTCGCCGGATTTCAGATCGTGTTTGCCATCGTGCCAGGACTGCTCACCTACCTGCTGCTCATTGGCCGTCCGCGGCTATTGGTCGATTCGCTCGCGATTATCATTCCCTTCGGCCTAGGGATCCAAATCGGCTGTTTTGTACTGAGCGCAGCGATCGGTGAGCGCTGGCTGTTCTCCATCTATCCCGCGGTTTTCCTCCTCCTGGCCACTCCCCCCCTCTACCTGCGTCGCAGGACACTGGCACTCACATGGTCGATCGGACTACCGCGCGCGATGACACACAAGACGGCGCTTGCCGTTCTGCTCATCACAGTTGGCGCCGTCCTCATCCTCTACCTGGCCTTGTTCGCCACGAGTCCTCTACCGCGCAACATCCACAGCGCGAACTATTACCCCGACCTGATCTTCAATGTCTCCTTGGCCGCCGAGCTGCTGCATCACTGGCCCTTCCTGAGCCCGAGTGTAAGCGGTGTGGCTCTTCACTACCACATCTTTGTGAACATCTCCGTCGCGGCTGCTGCCCAGGTGGTACAGCTTGACCTGTCAACGATAGTCATGCGCCTGGAGCCAACGTTCCTAGTTGGTGTGATTGCCGTTCAGCTCTTCGCACTCGGACGCAAGCTCGGGAGTAGCCCGGCTACAGGTCTTACCGCAGTCGCCATCGGCCTGTTCGCTGGCGAGGTGAACTTTTCACCGGTTAACCTGGCCGGCGGAGGCATTCCCGTACTCGGCTTTCTCTTCAGCCCCTCCTACCAGCTCGGCGCCGTGTTCTTCCTTGCCGTCTCGATCTTGCTCATCGATTGTTTGGCCCAGACAAGCGGATTGCGCGTTCGCCAAGCGCTTGCGCTCGGTCTTTTGTCATTTGGTGCGGTTGGCGCCAAGTCCTCCGTCATACCGATACTCGCCGCCGGGCTAGCGTTGTTCATACTGGGACAGACACACCTACTGGGACGGTCATCCTCGCCTAGCACCGGACGCAAAATGCTCGGAGCCACTCACATATCCAGCCTGGCCCTCGTCTCCGCCGTCGGGCTTGCCGGTTACGCGCTCATCTATAGCGGCGGCGGTGAGGGAATCATGCTCAGGCCGCTGAACTTCCTTAGTTACACGGGCCTTGCCTCTATCTATGACCGAGCAGGCCATTCTCTTCCCTACGCCCTGCTCTCGACCGTCGCCGGCGCAGTCGTTCTGTGCCTGTTGCTGTCCTCGCTCCTAGGCATCTTTTTCGTCAGGGAGCGCTGGCTACCAAGTCGAGCCGCAGCCTCTCCAGAGCGTCTGTTGCTGTGCATGTTCGCGGTGTCGCTACCGCCATTCCTGCTGCTCGCCGTGCCAGGCGATAGCCAAGTCTATTTCGTGGTCTACGGCTTTCTTGCCGCTAGCGTCGTCTCGGCAGCTGGGATCACATTAGCCCTCGGAGCGCTACATCTGGAAACCGTCGATTTCATCCGGCCAGCGCTGCTTTGCGCGGCAGGTGTGCTCGTGGTCGCAACCGGACTCTGGGCGGCCAGCTCGACCGTTAGCCTGTTGCCGGCCTACGCTTTTCTTGCATGCATCGTCGTGCTCACCCTCTGGCTGTTGCGTCGGCGCGTGACTGGAGTCCAGTCCAGCAAGCGACACCAGTTCCTAGTGCTCGGGATGCTTGTCCTGGCATGCCTGGCCTTGGCCTCCGAGCTCACTGAGCAGACGGCGCCAACAGTAGATGACTGGCTACATGGAAAGAGCGCATTTAAGCCATCGGGCATCAACTCTCACCGCGGCATCACCACCGACCTACTGCGCGGACTCCAATGGCTGCGCCACAATACGCCGCCGTCGACCGTTATAGCTGTGAACAATCACGACCTCGGTGGCGACGGCGGCTCTCGCTATGTCTACTACTCTGCCTTCGCCGAACGCTCAGTGTTCCTCGAGTCCTGGCAGTACACACCTCAGGGTGCGCAATATGTGGCGCTGAAAAAGACCTCCTCTCCGTTTCCCCGCCTGCTGGCAATCAACGACGCCGCGGTGCTACAGGCATCACCCACGGCAATCTCCTTGCTAAGAGACCGCTACGGCGTGCGTTACATACTGATTGACCGTCTTCACGGTCCCTCCTCCCCCGGCCTTGCCCGTGTCGCCCGGCTTGTCTACTCAAATCCCGCCGTAACCGTCTTTAAGATCGCCTAGGCCCTGAGAGTTCTGACAGCCAACGCACTCTAGGGCGACCCGGTGAGAACGCAGCCTAGGCCTCGACAGGCTCGCGACCCACCGCCTTGAGCAGCGTGTCGAGCAAAGCACGGCGGTCCGCGCCGCGCACACCGAGCAGCAGGAAGGCCGCAAAGGAGCTCCCAACCGAGACGGCCAGAAGCACCATCACCACGATGAACGACCGTGTGTCCTTCGCCACGAGGACATACAGCGCAAGCGAAACGGCCACTTGCAACGCCAGCCCGGGCAGATTCGGCGCCACCAGTCGGCGCAACCACATCCGCGGCGAACAGTCGAATATACGGAGGTAATACCAGAGCAGGACCGGCCACGCCAGCCCATTCGCAAGCAGCGTTCCGACGATCACACCCGAGAAGCCAAGGGGGTGCACCAGAGCTATCGAGAGCACGAGGTTGAGCAACGTCGCCACCGTGTTGACGATCAGCGGAAGGCGGATCCGTCCCACCCCGAAGATCATCGTCGACCCGACATTGTTCACCATCTGCATGGTCTCGTAGCAAGCGAACAGGCGCACGGCACCAACCGCCGGCCTCGCGCTCGGCCCGATCCAGGAGAGCAACAGCGGCTTGGCAAAGATGAACGCGGCAACGGCAAAGGGCAGCGAGGCAGCCGTCGCGTAGCACGATCCACGCACGAACATATCGCGCAGCAGGGCCGCCTCCCGTCGCATCGACGCCGCGGCGGGAACAACCGCGGAGACCGACACCGAGCTAATGGTCGCGGCACCCAGGTTGATCTTGTTGGCTATTTCATAGAGCCCAACCGGCCGAGGCCCGAGCGCGATGCCCACGATCGCTTTGTCCATTTGGTTGTAAACCGTGCTCACCAACCTCAAGGAGAACACTCCTCCACCGAAGCGCACGATGCGAGCGAGCTCGGCCCGGGACGCGCCGAACGGGCTGGCGCGCAGGCCGGTGACGGCTCGATGGGCCAGGATCCAGTAGGCGAGCAGGGCGGCAAGCGAGCTCACGGCAAGCGCACCTCCAAGCCCAGCGATGCCCCATCCCCGCAGGACGACGATCACATACAGGGCGGCCTGCAACAGAGCCCTGCCCAGTTCTACGCTCTGATAGACGATGAAATGCTGCGTGCCCTCGAGCACGGCGACGAACGCGCGAGCGGGAAGCTCGAAGGCCAGCTGTGCGCCCACCAGCGCAAAGCAGGTGGTCGCCGCCATGCGCAGGTGGGGTGGTACGTCAAATAGGGAAACGAGCGGATGAGCGAGTGCCACCGCAATGGGGGCGAGCAACAACGCGATCGCACAGAACACGGCCAAGCTGGTGCAGACGGCCCGGTTCAAGGCCGGCAGGTCGCGATCGTCGCTCGCCTCGGCGACGTAGCGAACCGTTGCCCCCTCGATGCCCAGCTCCGACAGTGATGCGTATCCCCCGGCGAACGTTATCGTCAGCGCGAGCGTCCATACACCGTAGGCCTCGAGCCCGAGACGATGAATCAGAAACGGCGTGAGCAACAGCCCCACCAATATCCCCGTCACGCTGCCGACGCCGTTGGCCAGAGTGTTACGCACGAGCTTGACGGCAGCGGCGGGCGCGCTCATCCGATCACGATACTCGTGTTCGCTTGTCTGAGACCATCGCGAAATCTAGAATCCAGACAGATATGATCTCAATGCTCGCACGCTCACGTCGACACTCGCGAGCACTGCGTCCAATCGCGATTCGCGCAAACCCGGAGCTGTGCCTTCCGCCGGGGCTCACCGTGCGCTCTCTCAGCGATCCTGATAGTCGTGAGACAGTCACCCGATGGCTGCAAAGCTCACCGGAGCACACGCTCTATCACCTTGGGCCATACGTCGATTTTCTCCGTGAACATGCCGATAAGGCAGACGTACTGCTCGTCTCGCGCGAGGGAAACGCTCTGTTCGCGTTGCCTATTCACTCATGGGACGCAACGGGCATCGACGGCGGCTATAGCGGCGTCGTCTTCCCAGCCACACGGAGCGAGGCGCCGCTGCGCCGATCAGTTGCTGCGCTGGCAGAGCTGTTGGCACGGAATCGTCACATCCCCTTTCACCTGATCCAGTCCGCGCAGGCGCCCGCCTACGATGACCTGCCGCGAGTGACGCTCTTGCAACAACTGCTGGAGAGCGAAGGCCTGAGGCTCGACCCGATCTATGGGCGGCTGTGCGAGCTCGACTACCTACCGGCAGCGCAGGAGATCACCATCGCCCCCGGGCGCCATCCCGGCGCGCTCGCGATCGACGGCGACTGGCTGACCGGCGAGGCTCTGAGCGCATACGACCGCAGCACGCGCAACAAGATCCGCCAAGCGATTCGTGACGGCCTCACCGTCGAGTACGTGTGCGCCCGTGACCGGGCGACACGGGCGAGTGCCTATGCCCGCTTCCAGCCGGTACACGAGGAGTCCTGGACGCGCACCGGCCTGCTGCCCAAGACGCCAGATCATTGGATGAGGCTAAGCGACGCGATCACCGCGAGCGGTGGCCAGGATCTGATCGTGCTCGTACTGGACGGTGGCGGAGAGCCACTGGCGGGCGTCGTTTGCCATGCCTACCGGTCACGTGCGATCTATTGGAGCGGTTGCAGCTCGGCACTCGGCCTCAGATCCCGAGCGCATCCACTGTGCCTGCACGGCGCGATCGTGGCGGCTCGCCACCAGGGCGTGCACACGTTCGAGCTGGGACGCTTCCGCCCCGACGAGCCCTCAAGCAAGGAACGCAGCGTCACGGCATACAAGTCCCAGTTCGGGGGAGCGCTCGTGCGCATCACATCGTTCTCCTCCGCACCCAGCCTGACCGCCAGAGCGCGCTCGGCGCAGGCGGGAGCCATCTCCGAGGGCAAGCGTCGTCTTGCCGTAGCGCTCGGTCGTGCGCGCGCGCGGCCAGACACACGCCTAGCGCGGCTCCTGCGACGCCGCTGACCGCGCGCGCGGGCGCCACAGCACAGACTGCAAAGCCAGTTCGACGCGGGCGGGCAGCGGCCGCGGGCCCCACCACCAGCGATAGAGCAGACGCCCCCCCAACCCGAGATCAGACTCCTCCCGCAATCGGCTCCGCCCAGAACGTGCGTAGAGCGCGGCATGCTTGCGGCGCAGCTGACGGAAGGTCGCGCGATAGTGAATCCGGGCATCCTGGAGCATCGTCGGGCCATGCCGTCTGTAAAGGAGAGCAACGCTCTCCGAACGCTGCCCGCGCCAGCCGAGCGCGAGCGCGTGAAGCCAAAACTCCCAGTCCTCATAGCCCCGGAACGCAGGGTCATAGCCGCCAACGTGCTCGAACAACTCCAGCCGGATGAGAGCCGTGGCGCCGATGTTATGGCGGTAGAGCAGGCGGTAGGGATCGTAGGGCGGCAGCTTCACAACACCCTCCCAGCCTCCAAAGAAGCGCAGGGTCCCGTAACTGAATCCAAGCCGCGGATCGGCGTCGAGCACGCCGCGCAAGCGTCGGAGCGCATCACGGACGAGACGGTCGTCGGCGTCGAGCGTCAGCGCATATGGCGTCCTGACTCGCCGCAGCCCGGCGTTGCGAGCTTCGGCGAGCCCCGCGTTGGCCTGCCTGATTAGCTCGACGCTCGCCGGCAGGCTTTCGAGCTCTGTGAGCGTCAGGGCATCGGTGGAGCCATCGTCGACGACGATCACCCGCGGCTCGCCCCCCTCTTGCGCTAGCGCGCTATGCACGCTCTCGGCGAGATAGGCGCCATAGTCGAAACAGGTGATGACGACCGTGATGTCGTCGTTCACGACTCCGCGCGCAGCCGCGCCGTGTCCTTGGCTCGTCCCGTGCGCAACAACTCGAGCCACCCCGGCCACATGCGCGGGTTGCCGAATGCCACCCACAGAAGCAACGGCAGGCTACGCAGCCGGCTCAGCCTCGATCTCCGCTCCCGAGCCTTTGCGAAGCGCAGCAGCGCTACCTCCTCCATGGCGCGGTTGTAGCGGATCGCCCGCCGCGCGATGCGGCGCTGCTTGGAGTCAAGGCGCCCTCGCCCTAGGGCAAGCTCATAGGCACGGCGGTTGTTAGCACCTTGACTCGCGATGTTCGAGGAGATGCTGCCCGCCGTACGGCGGTAGACGGCGAGCACCTCATCGTTAATCACGACGCGGTAGCCTGCCTCGACGATCTTGATCCAGAGGCCGAAGTCCTCGGTGCCGAACAGCTCGGGATCGAACCAGCCGACGGACTCTCCCACCGCGGTTGGCACGAGGGATCCTATGTAGATCGAGTTGCGGCGCAGCAGGCGCTCCAGGGTCACCGGTGCATGCCGATCTGGGATGCGCTGCAGGTGCGTGTGAGCGGCGTACTCATCGTCGATCATTATCCTGGCGTCGCAAGCCACGACTCCCACGCGGCCTACGCCACCTTGGATCGCCGCCTCATAACAGGCGAGCTGACTCTCCAGGTAACGGGGCAGCAACAGGTCATCGGCGTCCAGGAACACCACGAGCTCGCCATCGGCGTGCTCGAGCGCCAGGTTTCGTGCCACCGCGGGCCCACCGGCCCGCTCTCTGCGAAAGCTGCGTACACATGGGCCGGCCTCCTGCAACAGCTCCCATGTGCCATCGCTCGAGCCGTCGTCCACCACGACCACCTCCCAGTCGCGGTATGTCTGCTCGTGGATCGACTCGATCGATCGCTCGATGAAGTGAGCTGCGTTGTGCGACGGCACGATCACGCTCACGCGCGGCAAATCAACCCACCTGGAACGCCGTGAGTGGAGTGTTCGCCCAGCCCCTGGAAATAGTCGTCCAGCCCGTCAGGAGGCCCGGTGGGCGTATGAGTAGGCAGGCCTCGCACCCACCGCTCCTCACTAGGCTCCGACCGGCGCGGCGAGATCCTCCATCTCGAGCACCTCGAGCATCACGCGCAGATCGTTGTCACCGACCTCGCCGCCGCGGCGCTCGGCCTCGAGCACCCACTCGAACAGGACGACCAGGGCGAGCGGAGTGTCCAGATCGTTGGCGAGTGCTTCGCGGAAGGAGTCGACGTAGTGGCGCATGTCTGGCGGACTGGGCTCCTCCGGCGAGAGTGTCTTCAAGACCTCGCGGATGCGCCCGGCGTGCTTGGAGCCGGCGATCAGGCCCTCGAAGGCGTCACCCAGCGGCATCGAGTAGTGCGTGCCCAAGAGGTACATGGCGACCGCCGGATGGCCAAAGTGGTTAAGTGCGTCTCGCAGCAGGATGCGGGCTCCCGGTTCGACCGGGTCCCACGGCTCGCCGTCGCGTCCGCAGCCGAAGCACACATTTACCCAGCGCTCGACGTCAGCACGGGGAACCTCAAGCAAGCTCATCTCCGTGTCGGACTCGGCCTCGTGCTCGGCATCGTCCTCAGGCGAGATCGGCGAGGATGGCCGACGACCTTCGGAGAGCTCGTAGAGCATGTCTTCACCCGAAGGTGAGTCAAATAGGAACTTGGTGCCGAATCCTTCGCGCTGGAGGAATCGCTCCAGGAAGCTGAACAGGACGAGCGGCCGGGTCGACTCGACATCCACGATGCCGTCGCCCCCATTCGGAGACGCTCGCACCTCGACTCGAATGGCGTCACCTGCGCCGACCGGGACGAGTTGTCCGCTCAAGGAATCGTACAGGCGTATCTCACGCACGGCGTAAGACTACACCTCGATTGGCTCGTTGTCGGGAGAAATCTGTCCACTGAGTGAACTGCTCGGATCGGTCGAATAGACCGAAATGAAAACCCATGAAAGTAACTAGCCTATTCGGACAATGTCGAGGATTGCCATAGGACATCCAGTATCACTGACCTCCGTGTATCACCAGCCGTAGGAACCAGAGCTCAAGCGTGGTGACCACCTGCCCGCCAGCGCCGGCGGCGGCGCGTCCAACGGGCGCTCATGCGCCCACCGCCGTGCACACCGCACACTGG
The DNA here is from genome assembly GCA_963746645.1 of uncultured Solirubrobacterales bacterium. Taxonomy (GTDB): domain Bacteria; phylum Actinomycetota; class Thermoleophilia; order Solirubrobacterales; family Solirubrobacteraceae; genus Palsa-744. Next base: position 134,566 of record CAVVBQ010000005.1, on the reverse strand, counting down.
TTCCTCGCAGCGCAAGTCCCATGCGGGACGGCGCGCCACCGTGTAGCGCTCGCTTCCGTCAAGCGGATAGGAACGCGTCCATTGCCACCCATATTGGCTATGCCTTCGCACGATCTCGTCCTTCCGAGAGTGGTTGGTTAAACACCGGCGCCGGGATGCGCGTCTAGTTCAGGTCAGAGAACACCCCGGCGCCGGTTAGCCTGGAGGGGCCGCGTGCTTTCCTATCACGCCCTGGGTGCCCAAGGCAAGCAAAATCACACGACTGTTTCCCACTTCTCGGCTCCCTTTACGGACAGTGAAAGCGTGCCAGGGCGCGTGCCTGATGTTTCTCATTTTTTGTGCTTCGCTTAGCTATGCATTCGATATGCTCGGCTGGACTTCTTCGCTAGCTCATGACAACCAACCTTTTTGACTATTTCGAGGAAGCATCGGGAGAGGATGGGGCTCATGCCCCGTGGGCTGCACGCGCGCCGAGGCGCCCGAACGCGAACTTTGACGTCAAGCTCGTGCCGCGCTCGCCCGACTGGCAGAAAGACCCCGAGTCGCTGAAGGCACTCGAGCGAATCGAAGGCGAGCCGTGGGCGGAGGAGCTCACGCGGACCGAGGACGGCGTGGAGCTGCGCCTCGACGACAATTGGATCGAGACGACCGGCGCGGCACTCGAGGCCGGCGGGGGCGCGGAAGCCGCGCTCGTCGACCTAGCTCGCGGCGGGCGCTATGCGATCCAGTTCTGGGATGCGAATGCAACCAAGGCATTGCACGTCGGGCACCTGCGCAACCTAGCGCTCGGCAACGCTTTGGCCGCGTCCCTGGGACAAGGTGGTGGCGAGGTCGAGCGTCGCTCAGTCATTTCAGACGCCGGACGCTCGATGGGCGAGGCGATGGCGGGCATCATCCGCAGCGGCCATCACACCTCGGCGTGGCCGGAGGGCGACCAGAAGAGCGATCATTTCGTTGGCCTCTGCTACGCGGATTACGTAGCTGCGGGCGGCTTCAACGAGGAGGGAATCGACGAGCGCGAAGACTCCTTGACGCGCGAGCTGCGGATGCAAAACGACGCCGCCGATGAGCTGCTCAAACGCGTCATGGCAGGCGAGGGCGAGGCTTTGGAGCTGTGGTTCAAGACACGAGCCTGGGTCATCTCAGGACAGCGCAAGACGCTGGCACGACTCGGCGTGGCCTTCGACCGCGTGTTTTTCGAGTCCGATTTCCTGGAAGAGGGCAACGAATTGACCGAGAGAGGTCTACGCGAGGGCACGCTGGAGCGACGAGAGGACGGCGTCGTCCTCTATACCACTGGCGTCGAGGAGATGGAGGAGATGCCCCTGTTGCGCGCCGATGGGCAGACGACCCAGCACATGCGAGCCGTGTCCTACTGGATGGGCGCCCCGGATCTGGAGGGCGTGACGACTATCCAGATCACCGGCACCGAGTGGGTCGCCCACTCGACGTGTATTCGCCAGCTCATGACCGAGCTCAGCCTCGTCAAGAACGGGGCCACGAGCGCACCGGTCGAGGAGGCGAGTCGCGAGAACGGGGCGGCAAACGGTGGCAATGGCGGTTCGATCAACGAGAACGGTCTCCCCGCGCGCGGCATCCACCCAACCCACGACGTCTTCCACGGGATGGTCGCCCAGCAGAAGCGAGCGGTCAGCTCGAGCGACGAGGGCGGCCTGTTGATCGACGACTTGATCGAGTGGATCGAGAAGCAGATCGATGCCGATCCGGCGATGCGGGAGGTGCGCCGCGCCCACCCCGCCCCCGAACGCATACCGGCGCAGATCGCACTCGGTTACTTCCTGCCCTATCCCATGACCCCACGTGTGGACTTCGAGACGTCAAAGCTCTTGACCGAGCGCGAGAGTCTCGGCTGGGACCTGGTGCGGGCACGCGCTACTCGTGGAACGCTCACGAATGCCCCCGGCCAGCGCCCGGCGGATGACCCCGACTACCGCTCTGCGGTAGTGCAGTCGGAGATCTACCGTCGCCACCTGCGCCTGGCGGTAGAGCGCTATGACGTGACGCCTCTGGCCCTCTACCTGCGCCATCTGGCGCGCTGGTACTTGGAACGAGAGCGCTCCTCCCACGTCGAACGTGTGATCCACACACTCTTGGACCGCAGCGCCCGCGGATTGGGATTGGAAGCAGGACGATGAGCACCCTCTTGATCGACAACTACGACTCCTACACCTACAACGTGTTCCACCTCCTCGCCGCCGCGTGCGGCGAGGAGCCAATCGTGGTGCACAACGACATGGTCTCCTGGAAGGCCCTCTCGCGCTGGGACTTCGATGCGATCGTGCTCTCTCCCGGTCCCGGTCGCCCCGACCGCTGGCACGACTTCGGCGTGTGCTCAGACATCTTGCGCTCAAGCGAAGTACCGGTCCTGGGCGTGTGCCTCGGCCACCAAGGCCTCGGGCACGTGCTCAAAGCGACCGTCACGTACGCGCCAACGGTGATGCACGGGCGCCTCTCCCCCGTCAAGCACTCCGGTACGGGCCTGTTCGACGGTATCCCCCAGGATTTCAACGTGGTCCGCTACCACTCACTCGCTGTGAGCGGCTCGCTCGGCGAGGAGGGCCGCGAGATCGCTTGGACCGAGGACGGCGTGGTGATGGGCATCGAACACGCCACGCGTCCAATGTGGGGGGTGCAGTTTCACCCTGAGTCGATCTGCACCGAGCACGGGCACAAGCTGTTTGAGAACTTCTACGCGCTTGCCCGCGAGAGCGCGCGCCCACGTGGCGGACGGCGTTTGAACCGCCCAAGCGTGCCGCCACGGCGCTGTCGCAAGCGCAGCGCGGAGGAGTCACGGGTGCACTTGGAGGTACGCACGATCGAGGGTGAAGCCCAAACCGAGCCACTGTTCGAAGCGCTGTTCGGACACGAGCAGCAGGCCTTCTGGCTGGACAGCGCCAGCACCGCCACGAAGCTCGGCCAGTGCTCCTACATGGGCGCCTCGATCGGGGAGCACCGTTTGGTGCTCGAATATGACGTGGACAGCGGCATCCTCACGCGCCACGATGCCAGTGGGACGGGTCAGGAGAACGGTTCCATCTTTCAGGTGCTCGAGCGCGAACTGGACTCCTATGCGATCGATCCCCCGGCCGATCCGGCGCGCGGACTGGTCGGCGGTTTCGTGGGCTACCTCGGCTATGAGTGCAAGGCCGACTGCGGCGCCTCGAACACACACAAGTCCGACGTGCCTGATGCCGTACAAATATTCGCCAACCGTGTGATCGCGGTCGACCACACAAAGGGCGTGACCTACGTCATGGCCCTGTGCATGGACGAGGAGCCCGCTGCGCATGAGTGGCTGGACCAGGCGGAGCGGGCGGCCCGAGACGCCCTCACTGCCCCACAAGCCGACCTGACCGAGACCGGCACGAACGGGGATCCCCCCTCCCAACCGGTGATCTTCCGCCCTGGCCGCGGGCGCGAGCAATACCTGGCTGACATCGCGCGTTGCCACAGCGCACTCGGCGCGGGTGAGTCCTACGAGGTGTGCTTGACCGATCAGATCCACACCGATGCCTCGCCGGACCCGTGGCAGCTGTACCGCGGCCTGCGGCGCTCCAACCCGGCGCCGTTCGCGGCTTATCTGAAGCTGGGCGAGCTGGCGATCGTGAGCAGCTCGCCCGAGCGCTTCCTGTCCGTCGATCGCGACCGGCGCGTGATGGCGCGTCCGATCAAGGGCACCGCGCCGCGCTCGGCCGATCCGATCGAGGACGAGGCGACGCGCACTGAGCTACAAGAGGATGAAAAGACGTTTGCCGAGCACCTAATGATCGTGGATCTTCTGCGCAACGATCTGGGAAGGGTCTGCGAAGTCGACTCGGTCAGGGTGCCGGAGCTAATGGTGATCGAGCAGTACGCGACGGTGCACCAGATGATCTCCAACATCCTTGGCACCTTGGAGCCTGGACGCTCACCGATCGATTGCGTGCGTGCCTGCTTTCCGGGCGGCTCGATGACGGGCGCGCCGAAGCTGAGGACGATGGAGATCATCGACGACATCGAGCGTGAGGCACGCGGCGTGTATTCGGGCTCGATCGGCTACTTCGGTGTCGACGGGGTCGTCGACCAGAGCATCGTGATTCGCACGATCGTGTTGCGACCCGGCAAGACCACGATCGGCGCGGGTGGGGCGATCGTGATGCAGTCCGATCCCGAGGACGAGTTCGAGGAGATCCTGCTCAAGGCAAGGGCGCCGATGGCGGCGATCGCGAAGGCCGTCACCGGCTCGAGCTCGCCAGAGGCGTGGACGGTCCAGGTAGAGAGTCAGGGCGCCTTCGCCGGGACAGCCTCATGAGCCTTGCGGAGCCGATCGAGCCGAGGAGAGAAGGTGGCTCGTGAGCGAGACCACGCCGATCGAGCCGGGTGACGCAGAGGAGCAGTGGGAGGCCGCGAGCTGGAACATCCGCGAGGCCACCCACGAGGACGTGCCGGCGGTCGCGATCGCGGTGCGCGACCTGTTGATTGAACTGGGCGCGTCACCGACCTTGCCCGAGACCTTGGAAGCACCGGCGCGGGCGCTGATCGACGACGGCAGCCTGGGCGTGTTGCTCGTGGCGGAGGAGGCCGGTCAGATCGTGGGCGTGCTCGGTGTGAGCTGGCAGGTCGCGATCCGCATTCCCGGCCGCTATGGCTTGATCCAGGAGCTTTGGGTACACCCTTCGTGGAGGGGGAGGACAATCGGAGGAGACCTGCTGGTGGCACTCTTGGAGCTCGCACGCCACCGGCAGGTCATGCGCATCGAGGTGGGTCTGCCAAATGAGCGCTTCCCCCATCTCGCGGCGACAGAGGCGTTCTATGTGAGCAATGACTTCACCCCGATTGGAACACGCATGAGGAGGCTTCTGTGAGCCAGCTCTTGCTGGTCGAACAGAGGCGCGAGGCCAATGGCGCGCAGGGCAACGGTGCGCCCTTCATTCTCGACCGCCACGGCAACGTGATGGAGGGCCGCGACGATGAGCGACGTACCTCCGAGTTGCGTGACGGACTCTCCGGCAACGCGAAAGTCAGGCCAACTGTCTCTGACTGCCCGGGCGAGCAGGTGGAGCATGTGCTGAGCGCACTACACGACGAGCAATACCTGCGCGCGCTGCGCGAAGTGGAGAGCGAAGAGCCAACGATAATGCCCGAGTGGGCGCCACCGGGACTGCCGGCCGACAGCCCGGTGTGGGCGGGCGTCGTGGCAACCGCTTTCGAGGGCGTGCGCACGGCGATCACGGCAGCTGAACGTGTGGTAGCGGGCGAGCGCTTCACCTACGCCCTGTGCCGCCCTCCCGGCCATCACGCGGGGCCTGCGTGGCTGGGCGGCTACTGCTACCTGAACACCGCAGCGACCGCCGCGTACGCGTTGTGCGAGGGCGACTTGGGGCCGGTGGCGATCCTGGACATCGACTTCCACTTCCCCACCGGTACCTCGGCGATCGTGGCGCCCTTCGAGGACATAAGCCTCGGCTCACTGCACGCCTCTACGATCGCGGAGGTCCCGTGGCGAATGGTGGAGGCCGGCGAGAGGGAGCGCTTCGTCGAGTTCGCTACTTGCCCCGGCGCCGATATCTACCTGCAGGCGCTCGGCGAAATCGTGGACGATCTCGCAAGCCGAGCGAAAGCCCTGGTGCTCTCGCTCGGCTATGACACGGTGGCAAGCGACCCGCACGGCTCGTGGAACTTCCCGCCGTCGATCTTCGAGCGGATCGGTGCCGTGCTGGCGGCTTCGGGACTGCCGATCTGCGTGATCCAAGAGGGCGGCTACTCGCTAGAGGCCTTGGCGGAGTGCAGCCAGGCGTTTGCCAACGGGCTACTAGATGGGAGCCAGGCATGAACGCCCCAGAGGGCACGAACAGTGAGAGCATCTCGGCGGAGGAGGGCCTGCGGCCTTTCCGCCAGCGCCTTGACTTCCTCGACGGCGAGATCGCGCGCCTGCTGGGGGAGCGCTTCGCCGTCGTCCGCGACGTAGCCGCCTACAAGCGTAAGCACGACGTCCCGATGATGCAGCCGCAGCGGGTGATCGAGGTACGCGAACGCTACCTGGAGCGCGGTGGCGAGGTGAATCTGCCATCCGAGTTCACAGCCGCGCTGTTCGAGCTGTTGATCGGCGCGACGTGCAAGCTGGAGGACGAATTGATCGCAGAGCCTAGCCCGGCGGGAGACGGGAGCATCGAATGAGGCTCCTCCCGCCTCCCGCATGTGTCCTAACCCGATGCACCAGCCGGGGCTCGAACCCGGATCTGCGGATTTTAAGTCCGCCCCTTTCACCGCTTAAGGTACTGGTGCAGAATCGGGGCAGAATATCAGACTTCACGACTTGCCCCATCTTTAGATTTTGCGAAATCGGCGCTGGGGAAGCAGCATGAGCGCACTGTCAACGCCGCTGACACCGGGCACATACGAGACTGGCCTTCCACCGGGTCCGAGAATGCCCAGCACGTTGCAAGCCGTGGCTTGGGCAAGACGCCCGCTGCCATTTCTGGAGCGGTGTCAGAAACATTTTGGTGACACCTTCACCATTCAGATCAAGCACGCCGGCACGTGGGTGATACTGGCGGATCCCAAAGATGTAAAGAAGGTGTTCACTGCCGATCACGCGGTGCTGGGCGTTGGCCTTGCAAACTCGATCCTTGGTCCCTTGCTCGGCCCCCGCTCGGTGATGCTGCTTGAGGAGCCCGAGCACGTCAAGCGACGCAAGCTGATGCTGCCACCGTTCCATGGCGAGCGGATGATGGGCTATCGAGAGATGATGGCTGACGTCACCCGACGCGAGGTTGCCAACTGGCCTGTCGGTGAGCCTTTCGAGCTGTGGCCGCGGATGCAGGAGATCACGCTCGAGGCGATCATGCGGGTCGTCTTCGGGCCGGTGGAGACCGATCGCCTGCGGCGCCTGCGCCACCTTTTGCGACAACTCACAAACTGGATGAACGATCCACGAAGGTTGAACCTGCTGGCCGCCGCCGGGCCCAGCCGGTTCGCCGGTAACAGGGACTATCGCAGGATGATGGGGCCTGTCGAGGATGCTGTGCTCGAGGAGGTGCGCCGGAGGCAGATCGATCCTAGTTGCACCGACGGCACGGACATCGCCGCGATGCTGGGCGAAGCACGCTACGAGGACGGGGCTCCGATGACCGAGCAGGACCTACGCGACGAATTGGTGACACTGCTCACCGACGGGCCCACCTCGAGCCTGCTGTCGTGGGCGTTCGAGCGCATCCTGCGCCATCCCGACAAGTATGCGCGCCTGCGCGCCGAGATCGAACAGGAGGAGCAGGACACGTACCTCGACGCCGTCGTGAAGGAGACGATGCGCCTGTGTCCGGCCGCTCCGATCGTCGTGCGAAAGCTGCTCGAGCCGATGGAGCTCGGGGGGTATGCGATCCCAGCAGGAACGACGGTGGCCCCGTGCGTGCACCTGGTGCACCGGCGGGCCGCCATCTACCCGGATCCGCTCGCGTTCCGCCCGGAGCGATTCCTCGAGCAGCCAGCGGGCACGTACACGTGGATCCCCTTTGGCGGCGGCGTACGGCGCTGCTTGGCAGCGAGCTACGCGCAGCTGTTGATGAAGCAGGTGATAAGCACTGTGGTAGGCCAAGTGGATCTACGCACAATCGAGGCGCGATCGGAGCGGGCACAGAAGAGCGCGATTGCCTTCGTGCCGCACAGGCATGCGATGGTCATCGCCATTCCCCGTGCTGACGCGGAGCGAGAACCGTCCCGCTCGGCGACCGCTCAAGCGGCCTAGAGGATTCGACCGGCCAGGGCGGTGTCGGTGCGCCTACTCGGGACGTTGCGGGGCCATATCCGCAGTACTCGATCGCTTCCAGTGACGCGTATCGGTCTGTAGAATGAACCAGACAAAGTAGTACTTAACCAAACTCTCGGAGGGAATCTGATGTTACACACACAACTCGCCGCGCTGGTGCTTGCGGCGACATCGCTGGCGGCTTCCGGCTGCGGTGGATCGTCCAAAACGGAAACAACGACATCCACCGCCACAACGGCGGCGGCGACAGGTACGACCGCCCAGGCGCTGCCTCCGGCCACCCCGGCGGCAATCGCCCCAGGTAAGCCATTGACACGCGCTCAGCTGATCGCGACAGCGGATGCGATCTGCGCCAGCGCGAACAAGAAGGTCGATACGGTCAACGAGGTTACCCAGAGCCAGATCGAACATGGGTTTCCACAGGCCGCCATCTATGAGTCGGCGGAGACAGAAGAACTTGCCAAGCTGGTGCCGCCCGCGGAAATGGCGCACGATTGGGCTGTGATCGTCGGTGACTTTCACCGCTATGTCGACTATGCCAACGCGGCCGCTCGCTACGCCGATGCGAAAAACCTCAAAGCGGCGATTCCGCTGTTCAAGCCGGCCGAAGCGATTCACGAACGCCTGAATGCAATCGCCAAGCGCGATGGTTTCAAATACTGCTCGACCACTGAGTAGTCGAGCAGTAGCACTCGAAGATACTACCCGGGCGATCTCACCTCGATCGCCCGGGCGAGTATTATCACATATCAGACTCGGCATTGCACTCTATTCTTGAGACACAGAGAGCGTAACCCCCGACTCTAAGGTGAACTCTAATCCGACCATTTCGCCGGATTCTTCACCACCAGTACTGCATCCTCCTAATTTCACACCGGCTAAAAGCTGAAACGCAACTTCGAATATCGCATCGACAGTACCGCCAAATTCATTTGTCAATCTGGCCACCGTTTCGGGCGCAGAACATATTTCAGTGATTGTCACTCCTAGTATTAAGCATTCCGCGTACCAACTAACGTTAAAAATTAAATCAACTAGGAACGTTTCCGAGCCCTCAACCATTAACTCAGCTTCAGTTTCCCAACCCAGCCCAGAAGCCCAGATCTGAGGTTCTGTGCAATTTTCATCATCTACACATAAGAGAGGCGTTCCAGTTAATGTAGTTAACGGTATAAGTTCGCCTCCTAAAGTTAACAATTCTGAAATATATCCTAAGCTTTCAGGCGCGACCCAACCATCGAAGATCCAGCTACATAAGGATCTAGAATGTACGCCAAATTTTCCCCCGTTGAGATCAATAAGTTCCAGTTCGCCTTCGGCTTCAACATTTAATTGAGCCGACACAGGCGAGCCGGCGTCTAACCAAAGCGCTAATAAGAATTCAACAGCTGATGCCGACGCCACGACCGCTACACTCACCGCAAAAATCGCGACAAGCGCCACTGCCAATATATGAATCCGTCTCATTTGTTCTTGCCTTCCCTCGTCGAGGCCTGATTGCAGCCTCTCCAGAGGCTTGAGATCGGCCGGTCCTCAGCACTCGTCCAAGGTCAGAGAGCGCCGGGCCCAGCCCCATGTATTGCCATCAACTGCGCCGACGGTATGCCCCTCGCACCAAGCATACCTCCTGTCCGTGCTTGTCAGAGAGCAAATAACCAGCACAACGCAAACGTCCGGATGGGCACCTAAAACCCACCCGGACGTCTTGAACTACATTATTAGTGCAGACTTACCTATTCTGAAGACACGGACAGCGAGTTTCCTGTCTCTAAGACAACCGCTAACCCGTTTACTTCACCTGATTCCGCACCGCCCACAGTACATGTGGCTAATTTGAGACCAGCTAATACTTGGAACGCATCGCTGAATTCCCCGTCGACAGTACCGTTTGCTTCATTTGTCAACTTTACGGCCGTTTCAGGCGCCGTGCATGTTTCGTTGATCGTCACCCCAAGAACTAAGCATTGTATGTACCAGGCGCCATTTAATATTAAGTCGACAAAAAAGGTTTCTGGGCCGTCAACCATTAACTCTGATTCAGTTTCCCAGCCCGTCCCGGCCATCCAGACTTCAGGTTCTGTACAGTTTTCCTCATTTGTGCATAAAAGAGCTGTCCCGGTTAACACCGTTAAAGGCACGCCTACGCCTGCTAAAGTTAACAATTCTGACATGAAGCCTAAGCTTTCGGGCTCCACCCACCCATCAAGAATACCGCTGCATAACACCTTTACATGTACGCCGAGGTTTCCTCCGTTGAGGAATATCAGTTCGAGTTCGCCTTCATTTTCCACATTTAATTGTGCCGACACGGACGAACCGCCGTCTAACCAGAGCGCTAATAAGAATTCAACAGCCGACGCCGACGCGACGACCGCTACGCTTACCGCGAAAATCGCGACAAGCGCCACTGCCAATATATGAATCCGTCTCATTTGTTCTTACCTTTCCCTCGTCGAGGCCTGGGTGCAGCCTCTCCAGAGGCTTGAGATCAGCCGGTCCTGAGCACTCGCCCAAGGTCAGAGAGCGCCAGATCCAGCCCAAATACGGTCAGTCATTGCGCTGACAGTGACTCCTGCCGCCTAAGCGTACCCTGCCTCCAACTCTCCGAGCGAGCACAATAACGAACACAACTCAACGTCCGGAGGGGCACCTAAGCCCACCCGGACGTCTTGAGTTACATCACCGCAGACTTACTTATTCTGAGGAAACAGACAGTGTTGTCCCTGTCTCTAAGATAAACGCTAATCCATTTATTTCGGCCGTTTCTGCACCGCCGAGGGTGCATGTTGCTAATTTCAAGCCGGCTAACACTTGGAACGCATCTTCAAATAGCGCGTCCACCGTGCCATTGGCTTCATTTGTCAACTTAACAGCAGTTTCAGCTGCCGAGCAAGTTTCACTGATCGTAACTCCAAGTACTAAACACTGGACATAGTAACCCGCATTTAATATTAAGTCAACGAAGAACGTTTCCGTACCATCAACCATTAACTCCGCTTCCGTTTCCCAGCCCAATTTAGCAGCCCAGACTTCAGGTTCAGTACAATTTTCCTCATTTGTACATAAAAGAGCAGTCCCAGTTAATTCAGCTAAAGGTAGAGCAACACCAGTTAATGTTAAGAGTTCCGAAAGGAAACCTAAGCTTTCAGGCGCAACCCATCCATCCAGGATCCCGCTACATAAAAACTTGGCGTGTACACCCAATTTTCCACCATTAGTAGATATTAGTTCCAGTTCGCCTTCAGTTTCCACATTTAACTGAGCAACGACGTTCGCACCGCCGTCTAACCAAAGCGCTAATAAGAATTCGACAGCCGACGCAGTCGCGACGACCGCCACGCTCGCCACGAAAATCGCGACAAGCGCCACTGCCAATATATGAATCCGTTTCATTTGTTCTTGCCTTTCCCTCGTCGAGGCCTGGGTGCAGCCTCTCCAGAGGCTTGAGATCGGCCGGTCCTGAGCACTCGTCCAAGGTCAGAGAGCGCCAGGTCCAACCCCATGTACATCGGCTTGAGCAAACGCCGGACGGTCTCAAGAAAGACCGCCCGGTCGCCATACTCTTTGTTCGAACGCTTAACCTGCAGTCACAGCCCAGGTCCCCGAGATATATATATTCCCTTTTGCTCCAGCGAGAGCGACTACTTCAAAGCCGATAGTAGCCGTAGGCGACCCCCTAAGGTTGATGCCTACATTACCGAGGAATATGTTTTCTTCATTTTCGCCAAAGACACAGAGATTGCCTTTTTCAGCACCCGGTTCCTGAACCGTACCGGTACAACCGGTCGGAGGAGTTTCACTTATTTTTACGTAATGAACCGCAGGTTCACTACCAACCGGAAGCGCGAAGCTCACTCCAGTCGCGGCCTTACCAAATCCCGTCGTTGGCGTTGCTACTTCACTGAAAGCCTCCGCAGCGTACGTGCCCTTCAAGGTCTTACCCACTGGGAGTACCTGACCTCCAAAAGTACCTTCTTTCCCTTGTTCACCATTGCATACCTTGCCCAGGCCACTTGCGGACGTAAATGTCGTACCACCTGCTTTGCATTCGCTCGTGCTTGCCGCTGCGCTGGTGACGCTTACACCGTCTTTACCGTCTTTACCGTCAGTACCGGCCTGACCAGCAGAGCCTTGTGGACCTAGGGGCCCTATCGGGCCCGCGGGACCCGCCGGCCCGATAGGGCCCTGCGAACCGGTCGCACCGCGAGGGCCTGCCGGCCCCTTGGGACCAACCGTCCCTTTGGTGCTCTTGCCTTTGCTCTTCTTGGCGGCCGCCGAGGTCGCCTCATGCGAACCTCCGCTCGTAATCGTAATCGCAAAGGCACCACCGGTCATCGCGAAAACCAATGCTACGACGGCCACCACCATCGCGGCGTTTATGTGCTTCCCTACTCCTTCGAACATGTCTTGAGTTCCTCTCCTGGTAAGTCGCTATTAAAAAGCCAGGCCCCCGGATCTACTCGGAACGCCAGAACGTCTATTTCTTCTTCTGCCTCTTGCCTTTATGCACACTCTTGCGCTTCTTCTTCTTCGCCTTTTGCTTGAAGCATTGACCATGCTTGTTCTTTGCAAAACCCTTCTTGCACGTGGCTGCTTGTTCCTTCGGGAACGGGATAGCCGGCACTGGAAGGATCGCCAGGAGAGGGGATGTGCTAAGGACCGAGGGGGTCCCCTGGGTAGTAAACGTGATCGTTGCTCCCTGCAATGTGTGCGACGCATTTATGATATAGCCGCTCGAGGCAGTGACACGGTAGGCGTAGGTCGTGCCGGGCTGTAGACCCGTCAACATGAGACTTACTGGGACATGTGCATTGCTCGCTCCGGCTGACCCGGAGGACACCACTCCATACTGGGTTGTCGGGCCATTGTATACGCCGAGTTCGAAGGCGTAGCTCGTCGGTACTCCGTTCGGCTCGACGGACCCCAAGATCATGGCGCTCGTGGGAGTGAGACCACCGTACCCTCCCGTTTCTACGCTTGGCACCGCGGCAGAGATCGTCGTAAACGTATCTTCTGCGCCGATTTCACCGCCTCCAAACGTTTGACCCGCTTCTTCGAATTCATTGTCAGCGACAAGTCTGTACCTGTAAGTCGTAGATGGCGCCAGTCCGACCACTTCGGCGCTCGTGCCGATCAGCCCGTAGATTGCTGAAGTTTCGTCAGGTGTGCGCTGCACATTCGCGCAACCACTAAGGGTGGAGCATGCCCCATATTCAAAATGGTAGCGAGTGCTGGTGTGCTCAGGATTGAGACCCGCACTGAGCACCGCAGATTGTGCCGCGACAAATCCCGCGCTAGGACCTCCTGGGATCTGCGGCGGTAGGACAGCCGACCTAAAGGTTTCGTTCTGGCCATTTGTCTTACCGAAAGTATTTTCGGCGACGAGCCTATAATCGTAAACTTGGTCGGGCGTAAGGCCACACACCACAGTATCCACTTTCTCGTCCCCAGCGGCTGACCCACCGTCGGCGATAGAGCTACTCGAGCCATAGGATTGGGCAATCCCATATTCGAACCAATAGTGCGTATCGTCCCCATTCGGTTCAAAAGACCCATTCAGCGTAGCGCACGCTCCCTGGATAGCGGAAGCTATGCCGGTCCGCAAGTTTTCCACCGCAGGCTCTGTCGTAAACGTCCGGTCGGCACCCGGGTTGGGGCGTATACGGTTGTTGTTGCCAGCGACGAGACGATAATGGTAGCTAGTTTCCTGTGTGAGACCGCTCACTTCCGCCGTAACCGTAACTGGGCTCGTACCGGATCCGGGGGCTATCGTACAGGGCGCTGTCTGACCATACGCTTCGCTAGTCCCGTATTCGAATTCGCACGTTGTTACTTCTTGTCCCTCGGGGTCCACTTCGCCTTCGAGCTTCGCACTAATCCTGTGGATTTCACTGGCGTTACCTGTCGTCACGTCAGGAAGCAATATCGTCTTGAAGATTGCGATGTTGTGCGCTGTCTGTTGGGTTGCATACAGGGTATGCGTCACACCGTTTACAGCAACACCTTTAGAGGAAGAGATACCTTCAAGTACTTCGATCGGCAGACCATAGGGATTCACGCCGGGACGATGAAAATACGGTTCACCAAATGGGCCGTATCGTGCAATCAAGTTACCTTGATTGGCAAATACATCGTTGTTGCCTGGGTCGATCGCTAGACTCGTAACGCAGCCACATATAGTCAGCTGACCCAGCAGTTCTTCGCCTTTGCTGTTGAACTTCGCGATGTTGGGTTCCCCCCTAAGTAGATAGAGGTTTTCTTGCGAGTCGACTGCGATCCCTGGGCTCCGTTCGAATGCCGGTTCGATCGAGGTTATCTTTTTGTTTACCAGTTCACCATCGAACTCCTGCACGTCTTTGTCGCTTTCAGAAACCCACACATGACCCGCATCATCGACCGCAATACCAAACAACGTCACTGTGCTCGCGAATCCTGCGATTACACCAGTTGACGTCCCTCCAGACGTAAACTTCTCTATTGTTTTACTTGCCGAATCGACCACATATACACTCCCTTTTGAGGCGTCGCTGGAGTTGTCCACCGCAATCGCATCTGGTGAGCTGACGTTGAACTGGCTCAGGTAGTTACCTTCTGCATCGAACTTCTGCACGCGACTGTGCCCTTGGTCGATGACATACGCATCTCCGCTGGAATCATCGACAGCCACTCCGGTGGGTTCGGCAAACTGCCCATTACCGGAACCTGATGTGCCAAAGAACGTAGGAATGTTATAGCCCAGGAACGCTGCTGCCGGTCCAGTGGCGATAGCCAGCTGCGCGCCGACGATGCTCAGCACGGCCAACCCAATATGTACTATCCGGCGAGTTGTCTTGTAAGCGCTCATCGGTTGCCCCTCCTGTCATTGGTGGCTCGAGCCCTTCTGGCCCGGCGCGCCGTCTTGCTCTCCTTCGCCACCCGCGGACAGCCGCTAACGCTTATCTGGGTACTCTGTTTCACCACCGCGCCGTTCTGTGCGACGAATTCGGTCGGCATCTTCAGCTGGCTCTGCGACTTGCAGAGATTTCCGTTGGCCGCCAGTGCCGAGTACTTCCCTTGGGGCAAGTAGAGCTCGAACGTGTTGACCGGCACGTCAGGAACCGTCTTGAAAGTAGAGCTGGTGATCCCAGCTTTGTTGATGAACGTGGTCCCTGTCAGGTCCACCCTGACGCCCTCTCCTTGAAGCACGACAACGAGCGATGGGAAGGCTTCTCCACCGTGGGAGACGAAATACACGGGTCCGGAGAGACCGACCGACAGTAGCGGTGTGGAGGCCCTCGCTATCCCTACAATTGAGGCCGACGGACACTGCGCGGGGTTGGATTGGAACGTTGCGGCGATACACGCCTTCTGTAGCGTCGTCAGGCGCGAGGGCAGCCGCTTGGGCAGCGAGACTTTGACCAGCGCGATATTAGTGTCATTGCCGAACGCACCCTTTGGGTAGGAGAGCTTCGCGTCGAGACTTGCCCCCTTTGCACGGCTTGTCTTAGCCAAGGTGGAGACCTTGAACGAAGGCTTGAACGCCAAACTCTTGCAGCCGCCTACCGCGAACTGGCTGGATACGCTCTTGACGGCATTCTGATTGCCAGAGATATTCGCGTCGACCTGCTGCGTGCCAGGCTGCCCTGGTGCCCCGCAATTCGTCGGGTTGAACATGAAGCCCGGCCGGTCGATGTTGACCGTGATTCGCTGCAAGCGCAGCGGCACGCCGAAGACTATCTGTGGCACCGCGTACGGTCCCGTTTCGTCGGTTGTGATCGTCGCTGTCGAGTTCGTCGGATCGATTTCGATGCGGGCACGCACAACGATCAGACCGAGGTTGAACGGGCCTGCCACTGCGTGTGTCACGATCGACAGTCCAAACGGAGCTCCGTCGTGCGGGCCCGTTAGGTAGACGTTGCCTTCGATTTCGAAAGGATGCGAGCCGGCGCCCGAGGCAACTCTCGTCGTGCCGATCTTAGACGCCGTGCATTCTCCATAGACGCCTGGATTGTTTGCCTGTGCTTCGGAGCACAGCGGCACGCTCGAGAGCATCGCCAGCAGACCTGGGGGAGTGTGGATCTGAATGCCCTTCACGTACTGTTCGCGATCAGCTCGTGAAAGATCCATTGTGAAGGCACTGAACTGCCCTGCCTGCGGGGTGACTGTGCCCGCCGTGAATTTTGGCTCGAAGAGTGTCGGAGTGGCGCAGCCTTCCACTTTGAAGTACGACGAGGACAACAAATCTGGTGTCCCGGCCACCAACGATCCTTCTGGCGTCAGTCCGGGCGCACTCCAAGGCGTGAAGTCTGCTGTGGTGGTGGCAAGCCCACACACAGCAGGGTTGTCCAGCGGAGCGCGCGGACCACCGTTCAAGTGGATGATCACTTCGTTGTAAGGCAACTGTGGCAGTTCCCGTGCCACAGCCGTCAACTGTCCGGTCGCGGGATTAGCCTCCGTTTCGAGCGGGACCTTGAACTCGATGCCAGTATCGGCGAATTTGCCAGTACCACCCAGTTCTAGATACAACCTGTAAAGATTACCGTCTAGCGCATCCTGTTCTGTACAAGCTGCCTGCCCGGCCCCACCACAGCCTGGACGTGCAAGGTAGACATGACCCTTTACCGGCACGGGTAGGAAGGGCGTGATCGCTTCCGCCGTGCCAACGATCGACGCGTCGGGACAGTGGCCCGGGGCAAGATGCAATTCACCGTCTTCTCCCTTTTCTTCAGATTCCGGACCTTCGATGTTGATCCCTTCTGGGCCCGTCGCGTTGCATGCCTGAATCCCATCTACCACCCCGGGCGAGACAGACATGCCCTCCGGAAGGGTTACCTGCGTCTCGCGCACATTGGGCGTCGCCTTCGAGCCAGGCTCTTCATTCAGTGGAACATTCAGTTTTATGCCCAAGCCAACTGGCTCGTCGGACAATTGTGTATCTGGTTCCACGGTGATACCCGTCCCCGCGTTGAACTGGAGTAGATTGCAACCAGTCACTGCGGGCACTTCCGTAGTCGCATTTACATAGCCCGTGTACTGTCCATTTTCGACGCTGCCCGGCTCCTCCCATGAGTCAGCGCGTACGGTCGCCGTCTCCGGGCCGGATGAGCACGAAGTTGGCAACGCCAAGAACGGCACCAAAGCATCACCTGCCGGTTGTCGCCCCCCTTCACAGATACTCAACGGTTCACCCGGAAACGATGCTTTACAAAACATGCCACGCAAGAGATTGTGACTTGAATCGGCCGGCACACCCCATAGCGTCACTTCGAAGCTCTGTATATCGATCATTGGAATATTTTTACTTACAACGGTAAGCGTATATTCATTCCGTTTTGTGACAGGATTCTCCGTACGCACAAGATGCCCGGTCAATAGTGAAGTCTCAAGTTTGGTAGTGTTCTCAAGCGCAAACTCTGCGGTCTGACCTGCTTCCGGTGTCACGTTGACGACCGGTGCCAGCAACTGTTTGCCACCCTGCAAGTGGACCAAGTAGTAACCAATCTGCGTGTCATTCGGGCACTGTTCGGAGCTACTGGCGATCTGCCTCAAAGGACAGCGCGGAACGGCCATCGGGTCACCCACCAGTCCTGGCGGAATGTTCACCACGATATCCTTTGGATCGCGCGTCGGAACGGGAACCCCCCCTGGCGCTTGTTCGGTTTCGAATTCCCCGGTCGTTGTCAGAGCCCACGGACGCCCACCGGCTTGGGTAAATGCGGGTGAATACGGTTCATTCACGAATTCGACGCCTCGAGCTCCCTCCGCTTCTACTTCCTTCATTGTCGTACGAGCAATCGCCTGAACACTGAACTTTGTGATTTTGAGAGGCCTACCCGCGGAGGCGGCGTTTGCCCCACCGGCAAGCACCAACAGAGACACCATCAACGCCGACAAAGCCACGAACCCACGCATGCACCGCCGGCCGATCATTATCATCCCCCTCATCCTCGGCTCCTTACAGCCGTCGTCTTGCCGCGACCCACACGACTCCTCGCTCTGGCCGACCTCTTCGCGTGCACTTTTTGCTTTCGCTTCTTTTGCTTTGGCTTCTTTTTGACTCCGACCTTTGGCTTGGACCTCTTTGGCTTGACCGTCTGTTGCGGAGCGGCAAAGTTACCGCCGGCACTTTGTGAGAAACTACCTGGCACCAGCAATGGCGCCGGATTCGTCAACGGTCCCTGGCACGCGTCGCCTTCGCACGGACGCTGTTCGGCGGGCGGCTGCGGAAACCCTTCTCCCAGACGTGCATCGTAGACGTCAGGGAGGCCATCCGTGTCCTGCGGCGCCAAGCCATCCACCGTAGAGAAAAATACACCGGCGCCGTTCGGCGAGATCGTGACGTCTTCAACTGGTTCGCTACTGCCGCCGCTCGATATCAAGGAGACGCTACCTTCGCTCTCGCCAGTCCCCTCACGCCATTCATAAGCATTTTCAAGGCCATTGCTCGCAGCTGGGGACAATGGCTCTGCCGAGGTGAACACAATTCTAGAGCCGTCTTCGCTGACGGCCCGTGTCCCCAGTTCATAATGGTGCAGCAGATCACCGCGCGAATTGCCGGGCACAATCCGAGCTCCGAGTGCTTCACCTTGTTCGTTGAGAAACGTACGATTGCCGTTGTCGTCGAAACCGTTTTCGCCCAGCGATACGCGATCTAGTGCCCCTGTCGAAGCGTCGTAGCGATACACATCCCTTGCCATATTGGTATCGCTGCCGGTCAGCTGCGCATATGTGGCAAATACAAGGAACCTGTCGTCCGTCCCGCCAGTTTGCGCCTCCACCCCTGCTTCGTGCAGCCACAAGCGTTCGTCCGAGCCCGAGCTCGGACAGTGGATATCCGCTACAGAACCCGATAGCTCGATGCCCGTGCAAAGGTCCCCCACGAATGTCGTCATTCCACTTGCGCTGTCGTATGCGAAGAGGTTTGCGGCACCCACCTGCGGTCGAGGCA
The DNA here is from genome assembly GCA_963746645.1 of uncultured Solirubrobacterales bacterium. Taxonomy (GTDB): domain Bacteria; phylum Actinomycetota; class Thermoleophilia; order Solirubrobacterales; family Solirubrobacteraceae; genus Palsa-744. The sequence goes on along the minus strand of CAVVBQ010000005.1, from coordinate 115,874 downwards.
GACCTTTATTTTCAAGCACTTCCATCTGTCTTTCGGTCAGCAGATTCCCCTTAGCTACAAAGTAAGCGTGAGAACCGTCAAACGACACTCTGCTGACACCAAGAACAGTTGCTTCCTGACCGGCAGTCGGATCATGAGACACCTCGGTCAGCGCAGTCACTTCCCGTTCCGACGGTGTGCACGCTGGATCGCCGAGCGGGCAACCGATTGTGGCCATATATAGGTTGTTTGATGGGTCTATGTCGCCGGGAACCAATGGCGACTGACCCGTTGCCAAGGGCGCGGTAAAATAAACGTGCGAGCCATCTTCGGACGCTCCCTGGAAGTCAGAACTGCCCCGTGAGGCGGCACCACCGCACGGCACTTCACCTACTTCACCGCCTGCTTCGCAGGCCGGCGCAAGGGATTTGGAGACTTCCAACGTTCTCGATCCTGCCAGTCGTACAAACACCTGGTGAGGCGCTTCCTCACCAGATTGGCCTGTATTCTTTACACAGACCGTAAAGAACACCTCGCTGCCATCGGCATTAACGTCCCCAAACCGGCTTCCCAACCCAATTGAGTATCCCTCACCCCCAGGCCGCACATCGCACCCTCTCTCCAGTACTCCGCCTTTGTTGTTCAGGCCTACGAGAGTGAAAGTTTGCGGTGCACCCGCGCAACCCCGATTAAGTTCATAGAGCTCCCCGCCAGCCCCTGCTTCTATTGCCTGTTCCAACAGCGGTTCCGCGCTTGAACTTAGAAGCAAAAGGTGGCATAGATCGCGACTGGCGGATTCGTACAACGGGGTAGTCGCGCTACCACCGATAGCCGTAACAGAACCAACAGGTTCCCAGTTGCCTGCGATATCCGGCGTATCGGTTCCATGTATTAGAAAGTCGGCCTCGTTGAGCGTACTATCGCTGTTTGCGCCTGGACTACCCATCGTCAAGGCTAGGTTAAGCGAAGGGGTCAGATCAAATGCATCCTTCGACGCGATATCTGTCGCCGGTGGCGTCAGCGGGACCGTCGACCACCCGGTCGCGGTGCGGCGCGCGAGATAGTCGGGCCCGAGAAAGAACCCCGAAGGCGCACCGGCAAAACTACCCGGAGAGTAGAAACCAACCGTTTCTCCATCGGGGGATACTGCCTGTACAGCTTCTCCCAAAGTACCAAAGCCGCCCTTGAAAACGGGGCTCACCATCTCGTAGTGACGCTCAGTAGGAAGAGCGGACGCCGAAAGCACCATCGCGCAGAATGCGGACGTCATACTCGCAATGACCCATGCAAGCTTCAACCAGCCTCTCATGCTAACCCCCAAGCTCCTCACCCACTCCGCCCTAAACACAGTACCTTTTCTCCGAGGCATGCGATTGGCGCCGACACTTACGTCCGGGCAGACCTGTCTCCAAGCCCACCCGGACGAACATCAACTATTTGGAATCAGTCTAGATTAGCACCTTTATTCAGATGACACCGAGAGGGTTACCCCTGTCTCTAAGATAATCGCTAATTCGCTTACTTCACCTGTTTCTGCACCGCCGAGGGTGCATGTTGCTAATTTCAAGCCGGCTAACACTTGGAACGCATCTTCGAATAGCGCGTCCACAGTGCCGTTGGCTTCATTTGTCAACTTAACGGCTGTTTCAGGTGAGGTACATGTTTCACTGATCGTAACTCCCAGTACTAAGCACTGCACGTACCAACCACCATTTAATATTAAGTCAACAAAGAACGTTTCCGTGCCATCAACCATTAACTCGACTTCGGTTTCCCAGCCCAATTTAGCAGCCCAGACTTCAGGTTCTGTACAATTTTCCTCGTTTGTGCATAAGAGAGCCGTTCCCGTTAATTCTGCTAACGGCACAAGAACTCCCGTTAATGTTAATAGTTCTGAAAGGAAATCTAAGCTTTCAGGCGCAACCCATCCATCCAGGATCCCGCTACATAACACCTTAGCGTGCACGCCGAGTTTTCCACCGTTGGTGGATACCAGCGCCAGTTCGCCTTCACTTTCCACATTTAACTGAGCCGAGACGGCAACGCCGCCGTCTAACCAGAGCGCTAATAAGAATTCAACAGCCGACGCAGTTGCGACGACCGCCACGCTCGCCACGAAAATCGCGACAAGCGCCACTGCCAGTATCTGAATCCGTTTCATCTGTTCTTGCCTTTCCCTCGTCGAGGCCTGGTTGCAGCCTCTTCAGAGGCTTGAGATCGGCCGGTCCTGAGCACTCGTCCAAGGTCAGAGAGCGCCGGGTCCAGCCCCATGTATTGCCATCGACTGCCGTACAGGCCGCGAAACGGGGCAAGTGCTTCGTCTCACGATACAGCCATCCTCCCACGGGGAACAGGTCGAAATCCAGTAGTGTCTCTCACTCCTGTACGGGGGGCCCGACCGCGACACGGTGGACGAGCTGGGCTCGCCTCCCGCGACATGCTGCTTCCCGGTCGATGCATCTCCCGCCTTCAACCTACGCTCCCTTCGGCAAGATGACCCTTGGCCCCGGCCGCCCGTAATGCAGGCCACCGGAGACAATCGGCAGTACTGCGACCCGCTTCAAAGTTCTGAATATTGGGCCGGTACCCACTCTTGCAAACGCGGCTGTGGTTGTCAAGCAAAAGGTAAGCTACTGTCTCTGACATGCTATTGAGCATGGCTCACCGTATTTCCGCAACGCTGCTCGGCATGCTCGCAGCACTTGCCCTGGGGCTTGGCCTCGCGGCATGCGGCGACTCCGGAGGGAGCTCGGTGGCCTCGACCGACGCCGCGTCGACGAGCGCCGCGCCCAACTTCTCGACCCACAACAATGATCGCGACAACGACGGCGACCACAACAACGACGACGAAAAAGTCCTCTACTTCGGCCACGCCGCCGACGCTGCCGACCAGCATTACCTGGTCGCCTTGGTCACGCGCTACTTCGCCGCCGCGGCAGGCGAACGCGGCGCTGCCGTCTGCCACATGCTCGTTCCGTTCATCGCCGAAGCCGTCGCCGAACAGGATGGCCGGTCGCCAGGGCTGTACGGAAAGACCTGCGCGGTCGTGCTGTCAAAGCTATACAAACAGCACCACTCCCTGCAGGTCCAGAAGCACGCCACGCTGCGTATCATTGGCGTGCGCGTCGAAGGCGACCGGGCATTAGCGATCCTCGACTTCCCGAGCATCCCGGAAGTGAGGCAGATCGCCGAGCGTCGTGTCGCTGGCGCATGGAAGCTACTCGACCTGCAAGACGGGATCATCGAATAGCTCAATCCGGTAGTCCGATGGGACGAACCTTGTTACCATCCGGGTCCATGGGGAGCGGTGAGCAAGCGCACGGGAGGGGAGCCACGGTCAGGCTGGCGCTCGTGCTGCTCGTCCTCACCGGACTCTGTCTCATCGTAGGTGCATGCGGGGGATCCGCGGGCACAGATCCGTCATCTCACGTCTCCTCCTCGACCGACCCCGACGACGAGGTGACGACTGCCGCCAATACGAAAGCGGCCCCACCCCCCGACTACGCCAAGCTGCATCACGAAGACTCCGACGACGAAACCACCACGACTTCGCCCAACCCGGAAAAGATCGCGGCCACCGAATACGCCAAGATGGACGGCGACAAAGACAACGACATCGGCGCGGCAGAGGACGACACGAACAACAACCTCGCTCTGAACTTCGGGCAAGCTGCCAGTACGACCGATCGAAGTGCGATCACCGCACTCGTGAAGCGCTACTACGCGATTGCGCTTGCCGGCAATGCGATTAAGGGCTGCTCGATGTTGTTCTCGACACTCGCCGAAGCCGCCGCCGAAGACTACGGCGTGCCGGGCGGTCCGGAATACGCGCGCGGTGCCAAGAACTGCCAGCAGGTTCTTTCCGGTGTCTTCCGCTTCTACCACGCCCGGCTTGCTGCGGAGGTCCCCAAGCTCTCGGTAACGCGTGTCCGACTCAAGGGCCGCCAGGGCTACGCCATACTCAGCTTCGCGCCCTTCCCCGAACGGGAGATCTCAGTCGACCGCGAAGGGCACGCCTGGAAGATCGGCGCCTTCGTCGACAACGAACTGCCGTAGGCCAATGCCTGCCGTGCGGCTCCAAAGCACTGCCTGGTGGGCCGTGGCGCTCACACTCTTCGCGTTTACGCTGGCCGTCACGACATCCGGATGCGGTAGCGCGGCCTCGAACGGGCCGGCCTCCACAGATCCCGCCACGACGTCCGCGGCCTCGCATACCGCCGTGACCACCGGCTATTCCAAGCGCGACGGGGACTCGGACTCCGACGACGAGCACCCGCCACTGCACTTCGGCAACGACGACGGACCGCTGTTGGCACGCTTCGGCGGCAGGGCGGCTCCGGCCGACAGACGCGCCATAACCGCGCTCGTCAAGGGCTACTACGCTGCATCCGTGGCAGGCAATGGGGAGCGAGCGTGCTCGCTGCTGTCTCCAAGCATCGCCAGCGGGGTCGCAGGCGAGTATGGACGGACCGGCCACGAAAGCTGCGCGACTGCGATGTCGGCGCTACTGGCGGCCCAGCATGAGCGCTTCGTTGCCGACGATGTCTCAACGATGCTCGTCACCGCCGTCCACGTCAAGGGCGACCTCGGCTTGGCGGTGTTCAGCTTCAAAACGGAGCCCGAGAGCCAGATCGTCCTCGCACGCGAAAGCGGCTTGTGGAGGATCGACTCAGTAGAAGGCACCTATATGCCCTGACATTCTCGTTAGCCAGGGTAGGAGCGGTGGCAGCAAGTGCTTTTGCACCGCGCGCCGCCTACGGCAACGGCTCGGCAAGCACCTGCAAGAGCCGCCATGAGCCACCCTGGCGCATCAGGAATGTGTTGCTTGCCCGCATCGTCCTCGAGCTGAGTATCGCCTGCGCGCTGCCGCCCTTGACGCGCACGTCCACTAGCTCGATCGGCTTCGCCAGCTGTTCGCTATAGCCCCGGAAGAGCGTCGACAGGACGACCGGGCAGGTCTTGGCGCGCCGTGGGTGTGAGAGTCCAAGTGCGCTGCCGTAGCTTTCGGGAACCGAGCGGGCCAGGGAGGGAAGCAACAGCGCGCACGCGCTCGCCCCGTTGTCGGCCGCGGCCGCCGCGTAATACCGTCTTACAACGCTCGAGATCGCCTTCCTTGCGGCATTGCCCGGTGGATGGCCGTAGGCGAAGGTCGCCCGATCGTCGCCATCGGGGAAGTGATAGCTCTGAAGTGTTGGGTTGTCGTTGTCGTCGTCATAGCCACCCCTGTCGATGTCGCCATTGCCGTCGATGTCGCTCGGATTGTCGGCGTCCCCGTCCCCCCTCAGCGACTGCCCAGGTGGGATGGTGCTGGAAGTGATCACGGTCGCTGCTTCATGGGACCTGACGGCATGCCGAGAGACACCGGCCGTCGATACACCGGTACTGCTTGCTCCACCGCACGCGCCCATGCCAATGCAGAGCAGCGCCCCGGCGAAAAGCGCCGGCAACGGCTTCTTCCCGGCGGGTCTCCCGTTTCCGATCACGGAGCGCCGGCAAAAGCTTGTCTTGGGAGATGATCCAAACAGGTCAATGTTTCCTACTCATGGAAAACAGGCGCACTGAGGGCACATCAGGCCGCCGTCCATGCGAGCCCTCCTCTATTGAAGCAAAGAGATAGCGATTCAAAAAGTTAGCTATTGTCTTCATCCGTGCTCTCGCGATCCACCCATCCAAGGCCTCGACCGTCCTCTAACCTAAATCCAAAGATCCAAACTCGGGCCGAGTCTGGATTTTCGATATATTATCCTCGACTTCCACGAATCCAACAAGTACGCTGGATGTTGCGAGCCGTTTAAGGTTGCGGAGGCGCAATGGCTGTAAGTTCCCAAGGAAAGCGGGTGAGGGGAAAGCTTCCGCGCGGCCCGCACCGGCTCACGGACGAGCAGGTGGCCGAAGACCAGCACCGGCGGCTGATCGAGGCGATGGTTGCGCTAGCCGGGAAGCGCGGTTACGCCGCCACGACCGTCGCCGACATCATCAAGCGTGCCGAAGTCTCACGCAAGACGTTCTACGAGCACTTCGAAGACCGGCCGGATCTCCTGTTGGCCGCATTCGACGAGGTGTCCTCCACCACTTTCGATGAGGTACGCAAGGCCACGCAGCACACGGGAGAACCCAAGCGCCAGTTGGAGGCGCTCGCGCGCCGTCTATGCAGCGTCGCGCGCAAAAGCCCCGGCGCGATCGCTCTCTGCACGATCGAGATCGCCGCTGTAGATCCCGACGGCTTGGAGCGTCGCGAGCGACTGATTAGCGAATACGGAGCCCTCATCGATAGATGTTTGAGCGCAGGCGACCAGCTACCCGCGCTGCCGGCTACGCTCGCACGGATCTTGGCCGGCGGCATCCACCGCACGATCGACGCGCAACTGCGGATGGGCAACCGCGACAAGCTGGCGGCCATCTCGATCCAGCTGGCGCGCTGGATGCGCAGCTACCATCCCGCGCCGCCGGGGTTGACAAGCAATGAGGTTCCACACAGGCCGTGGCCGTGGATCGGGAGCGATGGGCTCCTTGGCGGACGCGCACCGGGAACGCTAGCGCTCTCGCCCGAGGGCTATCAGCCTCCGCGAGAAGTACGCTCGAAAGGCTTCGTACACCACTCCAACCGCGAACGGATCCTGGACGCGGTCGCACAGCTCACAGCGGCCGACGGCTATACCGAGCTAAGCGCGCTGTCGATCGCTAAGCGGGCCGACATATCTGAACGAGCGTTCCTCGCGCACTTCAAGAACAAGGACGACGCCTTCTCAGCCGCCGTCGAGGTCGGGCACATGAAGGGCCAGGCGATCGTCGAGCGAGCGCGCGCGAATGCAGCGGACTGGCGCACGGGTGTACGAAACGGCGTGGGCGCCTTGCTTGAGTTCCTCGCCTCGGAGCACTATTTCACGCGGTTGGCGTTCGTAGATGCGCCGCTGGCGGGACCTGCAATGATCCTCCGCCTCCATGAACATGCTGGTGCCTACGCTCGCCTACTGCTCGACGGTGCGCCCCAGCGCAAGCGACCGCCGGCGATAACGCCCGAAGCAACGATGCACGGCCTGTTCGAGCTCGTCTTCCATCAAGCCGGACAACATAAAACGGCGGAGCTCGCCTCCCTAACGCGCGAGGCCACCTACCTCGCGCTCGCGCCGTATGTAGGGGTCACCGAGGCTGCCGAGGCCGCCGCGTGGGACAGGCGGCGTGTCCAAGCAACAAGAGCGAGGTAGTGCCAGTTCGGCGACTACATATAGGACCAAGTCGGAGCGTTCCCTTACCTCGCGAAGCACCCTGACCCAGCCCCTCGCGTAGAGGATTTCCACGCGACCCTCAAGCAAAGGCTTTTGCGCTCCTGACGTGCCCGCGCATAAAGTCAGAGACAATCGAGAGTGGCACCTGTGGCCCCGTGCCCCACCGACGCGAGGACATCTATCCAGAGCCCCTGCGCTTCCCTCGAGCAGTCCGCAGGCAACCCTCGGCGACGACGTGGCGCTGCCTGGCGGCAGCTACGCGGAGCTCTTGATGAAGCGGGGGTGACTAGCACCATGGGTAGGCGAAGTTTGACCTGCAACCATCGATCAAAGTCATCATATCCTCGGCAAATCAGCACAAGCGGAACACTGCGAAATCAGATTCCGTCCTATAAGATTATTGAGAAACTGTAGTCCCCAAAACCAACCGCAGGGAGGAACACAAATGTTATCGACACGGCTCGCGGCGCTTGCGCTCGCAGCCGTCGCGCTCACAGCTTCGGGCTGCGGCGGATCCTCAAAAACGACGAGCCAGGCAGCATCGACCGGTCAGGCTCCGACAACAACACAAACACCAGCCCCATCCACGTTGTCGGAGCAACCCGCGCCGACGACGGCCCCGCTGTCATCCGCCACCTTGATCGCCAAGGCCGACCTGATCTGCGCGCGTATGGACGCGGCACGTGCCGCCAACGTCATCAAGACCAAGCAGCAGGCGCTTGACTCTGTAGGGGAACTCTCAGCCGAAGAACAGCGCGCCCTCGGAGAAATGTACAAGTTCACACCGCCCACTTCGCTGCAGAAAAGCTGGAGCACGATGCTCAACGGCTACCGGGAAATCGCGATGAACATCATCAAGGTCAGACAGGCCCTCGCCGAAGACCGCAATCGCGAAATCCCTTCTCTGCTCTCGGCCGGCACCCGAACACAGCAGCAGATGGCCGCGATCGCTAGGAGCGCCGGCTTCAAGGACTGCGGTAAGGCCCTACAGTAGAAAGCGGTTACTGGGAAAGCTCGCTGTCGGGTGGGATTCCCCTCCGCCCGACAGTAAGTGGTTCATACCTGCCCGAGTAGGCTTATATAGCTTGGCCCCTAGCGGTACTGCCACAGCTCAACGCAAGCCTGAGGATGTCAGATGATTTCGCCGTCGAGCAGAGCGTCGATCATCCAGCGACCGTGTTCGCGCTCCACCGCTATCTGACGTTCGGGCATCGTCGTGAACCCAAGCAGCGCGATCCCGTGATCCCCCTTCGCACGCAGATCCACGACCGTTACGCTCGGGGTGCCGGCCGTCAATGTCTTGCGATTGAGTTCGAACAGCACCGACTCGACCTCGGCACAGCTCCTGTGACTGAAAAGCGAAGATTCGGCAACCAACGCATAAGCCTCCGGGACTATGTCAGCGAAGTCCCTGCGTCTGGCGATGGGCCGGTAGATCAGCGCGCATGCGCGGGCGCCACTGCCGGCAGCTCCTGCCTCGTAATACAGCTTCACTAGCCGCCCCACCGATTGCCTGTCCTGCGCGCTTGCCTCGCGACCATACCCTCGAGCACTGCCGTCGTCTGAGTCCTTGTGGCTGTGGTAGATGTCGTCCGAATCTCCGTCACCTTCAACGTAGCCTCCCGGAGCCCGGGTGTAGGAAGCGGGAGTACCTGGTTCGACGCTGCTCTTCGCGGCCGACCGGGAGCTTGCCTGCGTACCGCAGCCCGCGGCGCTGCACAGCCAAATAAGTGTGAGTGGCACCAGACGCTTTGCCCAACGGCGGGAATCGATCGCGGTCACCTAGGGAAGGCCTTCGTCGATCAACTGACGCACAGTCCACTCGCCCCCATAGTGGCGAACTCGCAGGTGAGCATCGAGTATGCCCTTGAATTGCATGAGTGCCAGCCCCTGCACCCCTTCGACTCGAACGCTCGTCACCAACAAGCTGGCGTTTCGCGACACGTAGCGGGCGTGCTGGCGCTTGAACGCCTTCGTCAAGACGACAGCACAGGTCGAGCCGTTCGCAGACTCACCCCCGGATGGCGTCGCGTACTCTTCTGGGAGCGATTCGGCCATCGCCGGGAGAAGCATATGGCAGCCCGCCGCACCGTTCTCAGCGGCCGCGGCGGCGTAGTAGCGTTTTACAAGCTCGGTGATCGCCGCCGCATCCGCGACGTCGGCGAGATGCCCGAAGTCAAGCGTGGGATTGTCGTCCAAGTCATAACGTGTCGCTGTCCCATGGGCATTGTCGTAGTCATCGTCGTTATCACGCACCTGATAACCCGGAGCCAGCGCAGTCGATGTCTGCTTGTCCCTCTGTGCATCCTCGGTCTTGCTGCCGACTTCTCCACACGCAACGATGCCCAAGCACGACATCACCAAAGGCACAGCGAGCAAACCTATTTTCATGGCAGTGCCGTCGCGAGTGGTCCCACTATCTTCCATGTATGACCTTCTCTATGCAGCTCTATGTCGGCAGCCGGCGCGGTCGCGAACCCCACCAGCGCTCGCCCCCGAGCTAGCTGGACACGCACACTTGTCACCTTCAACGATGCGCTGTCGGCGGCGATCGTTCTGTGTTCTTGCTTGAACAGCTTGGTCAGTACGACCGCGCAAGTCTTACCACGAAGTGCGGGTGGTCCAGGTGGCTGGCCGTAGTCTTCCGGGATTGCTTCCGCGAAGATCACATAGATCAGTTCACAGGCCGCAGCACCCTCGTCGGCCGCTGCGAGTTCGTAATAACGCTTGACGAGCGCCGTCACGGCATGCTCGACGTTGGCATCGGCCGCACGGCCCCATGTAACAGACTGACGATCGTCGCTGTCCCGATAGCCCTTGTTCTGCGCCGCCTTCGAATCGTTGTCCGCATCAGCGTCGTTATCGTGTCGTGCGCTTGCGGCGCCAGCGCTCGCGCTAGCACCAACCGTATCGTCATCGTCTTCATCACCCTCAAGTTTCCCGGTGGTAGTCGCGACGACCGATGTAGCCACCGAGTTGTGGATCTCGCTCTTGCCTGATGCCGATCCTGGGTGATCGCTACCACCGCATGCGGTCATAAAGATGGCCACCACGCCGAAAAGCGATGTAGCGACCAGCTGCCATGCCCCACGTCTACTCCAGGCCAGAATGCGCATTTGCACCGTTCACCGTCTCACACGCTTACTTACAAGTCAAGAAATCGCGGCGCTATGTCTCTCACTTGCCTACAATCAACTAGTGATAGGGCACCACTAACGAGGGTGCCCCATCACTGCTTTTCTCTAATTATCCTGCGGTTATAGCCCAAGTGCCGTAGATAATCGCCGGTGAGGCAGATGCGGCTACGCGCAATACGGCTCCAGCCGATCCAGCCCCTTCGTTCAAGAACCCCGTGGGGGTATAGATCGCTTCGAGTTTGGCGTGTTCTAGCAAATTCTCTCCGATGTATACACAAAGGTTTCCTGCTTCGGCAGTCGGATGTTCAGAGCTACCCGTGCAGGCAGCAGTGGGCGCAATCTGTACGTGTTCTTTGTCCAATTCCGCCGGTAGCGCGACAGGAAACGATATGTTCACAAACTTTTCTTCGCCTTCCGCGGCCTGAGCGACCCAGGTGCCTGTCTCCGTCGCGCCCGACGGCAGGGCGCTATTCGGCGTCCAGGGTTCCCCCTTGACACCCGCTTTACCTTCTTTACCTTCCCTGCCTTCCGCCCCTTCTTCGCCTTCTTTGCCTTCCTTGCCCTGTTTGCCGTCCTGACCTTGCGTACCTTGCGGTCCCTGAGCTCCGGCGCTGCCGTTAGCGCCATTCTTGCCAGCAGGGCCTTCTTTGCCCGCGGGCCCGGTCTTTCCCGCTAGCGCCTTCAGCACACCCGGGCTGACCTGCTTGGTCGAGGTGATCAGATAGCGCTTGGCGGCAAAAGCTCCGCCTGTCATCGCGAACACCAGCGTAAGTGTCAGCGCAACGTTCGCATAGGTGATGCGCCTGCGTATCATCGAGAACATCTATGCTCCTCCCATAACAGTTTGGTCTCTCCCTGGCGGGCTACTTCTCGCTCTTCCCCTTGGGCCTCACGCGCCGTCCTGAGTGAGCCTTCCCCTTCGCCCGCTTTAGCTTCTTCACGCATTTATTGCGCTTGTTGCGTTGATATCCACGCTTGCACTTCACCGTCGACTTCAGACGCGGTTTGGCCCCGGTCGCGGTCGGGAACTTCGTAGCGGGAACCAGCAGCATCGGGAGCGAAACCGGCGATTCAAGCACCGACGGCAGTCCACTCGTCGTGAAGACACGGGTTTCCCCGATGACCATCCCGCTTGGGTCGGAGCTGTCCTGAATCCAGATCCGGTACGCATATGTCGTCGCCGGCTGCAGTCCCGAGAGAGCAAGCTGCTTTTCCACAGGTTCCAAACCGGCATCGACGGGCCCAGAAAACACGATTCCATACTGTGTCGCTGCGCCCGCGTACACGCCGAGTTCAAACGCATAGGTCTCCGCAGGTCCATCGGGGTTGATAGCGCCGCTAACGATCGCGCCTGTGGCTGTCACTGCGGTCGCGGCCCCGGTGCTGGCACTTGGCACTGGCAGACTGCCTGTCGTGAAGTGAGCTTCGGCGCCCACCGTGCGGCCCCCTTCTGGTTTACCTTCGAATTCAAATTGATTTTCGGCGACAAGTCGGTACACGTAAGTAGCTCGCGGTGCCAACCCCGATATTTCCTGAGCAACATTGACCACGCCATAGGCTTCTGACGTGAGGAGGGCGGTCGTCCGAGCTTCGTGGCATGCGGCCAAGGCTTCGCTTTCGCTTTCGCATCTTGCGTATTCGAAGCTATACCGCGTCATCGAATGCTCGGGATTGACTTGCGCGCCCAAGACACCAGACTTGTCTGTGACAAGTGACGCACTGGGCGTACCCGGAACCTCCGGAGGCGGCCCCTTGGTACGGAATGCGTCGATCGTTGACGCACTTGCCTGCCGAGCCACTCCCCCGACTTCCGCTTCGACCCCCGCCTGATCGAAGTACTGCTGGTTTGGTGTGAGGCCAAGAATTTCAATATTCAGCGGTTCGAAGGCAGTACCTTCGCCAACGAGTACCGTGCGGCTCCTGAAGTCAAGTTTTCCTTCTTCCGTGCCGTACTCAAAGAACCCTCTCGTAAGCAATCCGGCAGGATTGACGTTACCGCAAAGTTCGGCAGTGGTGGCAGCTATTGCTTTCGCGCTACAGGTTTCCACTTCCGGGAAAACCGAAGCTAAGTAACCTTCAACATCCCTATTATTCGGATTCGCTACGTAGAGTTGATCTTCGGCTTCGCCTTTGCCATCTTCGTGCAAGCCGAACGAAATCCCCGTCGGTTGCCCGGTCACTCCTATTTCGCTAACGATCTTGCCGCAATTCACGCCCTGCGTTTCGTACACAGCAACGAGATTCTTCGATTCCGTCTGTTCCGTCAAGCCTAGCCTTTCCGCGGCATCAAAGGCCAAACCTCTGACATGTTCGCTCGAAGGGTCGATCGTACATGGCTGCAATTCGTCTTCGGCATTGTATTCATGCACGCCCGCGGCACCGCTACCGAACATGAACAGATCCCCAGCGTTATCGACCGCCACAGCCTCTGGCGTACCAGAAATCGCGATCTGATCAACCCAGGAACCGCTCGCGTCAAACTTCTGCACTCGCCCTTCGTCTGCCACGTAAAGCAAATTTTCTGGACCGCCGAACGTCAAGAGATTCCCATAACCACCAAGTTGAAGATTCTCAAACGACCCATGGCTACTACCTTCGATCCCCGCCTTGCATTCGGATTCTTCGGCTTTTGTACAGATGCCTCCGCCTTTTTTGTTTACCTGCCCACCGAACATCGACACAAATTCACCCATTGACGTGTACTGCTCCACACGATGGTACTCAGGGTCGAGAACGTAGAGATCGCCGGTTTCGGGATCCACCGTCAAGCTCTCCCCGTCGAAGATCTGCCCGGCGAGACCCGTGCCGCTTTCGCCTTCGCCGCACTGGTCCCCCGAGCCTGCGGCGCAAATGTTCTTTTCCTGCTGGGTGACTCCAACGCCTAGTGCAACCTTAGTCTTGTTCACATTCCAGCCGAACGTGAACAGGAATTCGCCTTCGGGACCGAGAACCTGCACTCGGTGGCTTTTCTCACCTACATAAACGTCCCCGGTGAGCTTGCTGACAGCTATGCTCTCGTTGAAGAAGAATTCACGCGGTCCTGTCCCTTCTTCCACCGGAACTTGACATGCATCTTTGGAAACAACGGTGCACTCGTTTCGTTCTTCCTGCGGAGCGTTTACTTCGATCTTCGTCTTGTTCACATTGCGACCAACATCGAAAGCAAACAGCCATTTCGTCGGAGCCACGGACGCAAACGCCTGCGACGGGCACAGAGCGCTTGCGGCAATCATCAAGAACAGCGCTGTGGCCCTGAGCAGAGGCACGGCGTTCATCCCTAAAAGCCTCATCGTCCCCTCCTACCGCTCTTGCCGAGCCGCGCCGCCTTTGCCTTCTTAACGGTAGAACAGCCGGTAACCGTGATGTTCGTGCTCTGTTTCATCACTGCCCCGTTCTGTGCGGTGAATTCAGTTGGCATCTTCAGTTTGCCTTGCAGGTTGCATAGTTTTCCGTTCGCTGCGAGCGCCGAGTATCTGCCTTGCGGCAGATACAGCTCGAATGTGTTGACGGGCACGTCCGGGACCGTCTTGAACGTACTGCTCGTAATCCCGGCTTTGCTTATGAAGGTCGCGCCAGTCAAGTCGACGCGGACGCCATCGCCCTGGAGAACCACGACCAGCGAGGGAAAATCTTCCCCACCGTGCGAGACGAAATAAACGGGACCCCTGAGACCGACCGGGAGCAGTGGCGTCGATGCGCGCACGGTGCCTACGATCGAAGCGCTCGGACATCTCGCCGGGTTCGACTGGAACGTCGCCGCCAGGCAAGCCTTCTGCAACGTCGACAGTCTCGAAGGCAGCTGTCTAGGAAGGCTTACTTTTACCCGCGCTATGTTCGAGTCCGCGCCTAGTGCTCCTTTGGGGTAGGAGAGCTTCACGTCGAGATTCGCGCCCTTCGCCCGGCTCGTCTGCCCCGACGTGCTTACCTTGAACGTCGGTTTGAACACTAGGCTGGCGCAGCCCGCAACGGCGAACGAGCTCGACACGCTCGCGACAGCCTGTTGGCTACCCGAGACCTTGGCAGTGATCTGGCGTGCCGCGCAGCTCGTTGGGTTGAACATGAAGTTGGGCCTGTCGATGTTGACCGTTATGCGCTTCAACCGCACGGGCACGCCGAACACGATCTGCGGTACCGCGTACGGACCCGTTTCGTCGGTTGTGACCGTCAGTGTCGAGTTTTCCGGATCGACCGCGATCCGCGCTCGCACGACCTTTAGACCGAGGTTGAACGGGCCTGCGACAACAGGCACGGCGATACTCAGCCCGAACGGGCTGCCTCCATAAGGACCCGTCAAATAGATCTGGCCTTCAATTTCAAACGGATGGGATCCGGCGCCGGTTGCCACGCGAGTGGTACCAATCTTTGAGCTTTCAGGGCATTCGCCTTGGTCGGCTGCCGGTTCGCCACACAGCGGTACGCTCGCGAGTATCCCCAACAGTCCCGGCGGCGTGTGTACCTGCAACCCCTTCACATACTGTTCGCGATCTTCACGAGACAGATTCAGCGTAAACGCGCTGAACTTAGCCGCCCGCGGCGTGACGGTTCCCGCAGCAAAAGTCGGGGTCAATCCCGGCGGAGAGACACATCCTCGCACTTCAAAAGAGGAAGAGGGCGTCCCGTTCGGTGTCCCGTTCACGAACAGGCCTTCAGGCGTCTGCCCGGGAGCGCTCCACGGCATGAGGTCCGCCTCCGTGCTTGCGATGCCGCAGGCTGCCGGATTGGCGAGCGGCGAGCGTGGACCGGAGTTCATGCGTAGCCTGAGTTCGCTGAACGGTACCTGCGGATTTTCGTCGAATACCGCAGTCAACTGTCCCGTCGTCGGATTCGCCTCCACTCGGCCTTCCACCTTGATGTTGACGCCGGCGTTGCCGAGGGCCCCGACGCCACCCAGTTCCAGGTACAGTTTGAAAAGGTTTCCATCGAGCGCGTCCTGTTCGGTGCACGGAGCCTGTCCGGCTCCGCCGCAACCTGGTCTCGCCAGATACACGTGACCCTTGACAGGACTCGGCAGCAACGGTGTTTCCGCTTCGGCTTCGCCCACCGTGGACGCGTCGGGGCAGTGACCCGGCGCAAGCTGGAGTTCCCCGTCCAAGCCGGGTTCTTCCGATTCCGGGCCGGTGAAGTCGATCCCATGTGGACCCGACCGTTCGCACGCTTCGATACCATCCACGATCCCGGGAGACACCGACATGCCGAGCGGTAGCGTAACGGTTGCCTTGCGCAGATGTGGCGTCGCCAACGTCCCGGGCTGCTCGCTCTGGGGTACGGCCAAGTTCACGCTAAGGCCGACCGGTGTATCGGCCAACAGCGTATCGGGCTGCACGCTGATTTCTGGTCCGAATTTCAACAAATCGCATCCGGTAACCGCCGGCATCGTGAATGCCTTTTCGACATATTTTTCATACCGGCCTTCTTCGACGCTCCCTGGATGCTCCCACGAATCAGCCCGCGCCGTGGCCACGCTGGCGCCACCGGCACAGTCGGTGGGCATCGTGATGAACGGCACCTCTTCGATCCCGGCCTTCTCACCGCCGCCACCGCCGAACTGGTTGCACAGCGGCAGGCTGGCTTGTGGTGTGGAGCATGATAGCCCCCTGAGCCAGTCGTACTTCGCTTCGGCAGGCACACCCCAGAAAGTCACTTCGAGTTCGAGCACCTGAACCGCTGGGATCCCATTGCTGACCACCGTTATGCCATACGGCTGTTCGCCCGACGAACCCTTCCCCGTGCGAATGAGGTGCGCGGTAGCGAGCACGGTCAGTCCTTGTGCCACCAGCGCGAACTCGGCGGATTGACCGGCTTCCGGCGCCACGTTGTAGACGGGACCGAGCACTTCTTTTTCACCACCCGAGATCCGACTCCGTACAACGCCCACCTGCGTACTGGCGGGACAGGGAATTTTCTTGTCCGTCACATTCGTCAGCGAGCAGCGCGGCACCGCCATCGGATCGCCGATCAATCCCGGCGGCACATCCACCACAACGTCCTTCGGATCCTGCGTTGGCACGACAGAGTGGAATTCTTCACCCGCGCTCTTATAGTTGAATTCTTCGCTGGCAAAAACAATCCTCGTGGTCAGGCCATCTGGATGGCCTCCTGCCTGTGTGAAGGAGTACGGTTCGTTCACCACGGTATACCCATTTTGCTCAGGCACTTCCCGCGTCGTGGTGGTCTGGATCGAGAACTGTTCGATCGCGAACGGCCGGGCCTGGGCAGCGACAGATCTCATCGCCAACAGAGACAGGCAGATACACAAAAGGGCAGCAACAGTGAACGGAGGGCCGCTCACCTTCGACACTCGTGCTTCGATCATCGTGTCCCCCCTCCTTTACGCTCGCTCCGCTTTGCCCTGAGCTTCTTCTTCGCCTTGGCCTTCTTCCTTGCCGACTTCTTCTTTGCGGGCTTCTTCTTTGCCGACTTCTTCTTCACAGCCTTTTTCGAGGGCGGCGAGAGGTTGGCTTCGGGCACCTGCGACACGCTTCCGGGCACCAGCAGAGGCGCCGGGTTTGTCAACGGCCCCTGACAGGCGTCACCTGCGCAAGGCGCCGGTTGAGTCGGCACCTGCGGTGGAACGCTTCCAATGGCCGCGTCGTAGATGTCTGGGACGCCGTCCGTGTCCTGTGCCACGAGCCCCTGAGAACTCACAAAGAACACGTCGCGACCCGACGGGGTTATCACCGGAGATTCGTCCGGTTCAGCCGAGCTCCCGGTCGAGAGCAACGATACGCTGCCATCGTGCCATTCGTATATGTCGGGCTGACCGTTCGACGCGCTCGGAGAGAGTGGATCGGATGCCGTGAAGACGATGCGCGAGCCTTCTCCGTCAGCCGCCTGCGTGACCAGTTTGCGTTCGTCGCTGGGACGACCCGTAAGCGGTGGCTGGATTCTCGCGTCGCCGTTGTACATGTTCGCGAATTCGCCGGACTTGGAGGACACCCGTTCGGTGTCTTCGCGATTTCCATTTGCATCGGAGCCCTCTTCGCCAATGGACACGCGCTGCAGAGCATCGGTTGTCATGTTCAATCGATATACGTCCTGGGCGTCGTCCGTATCGGCTTCCGGACCGCCGTCGATCAATCTGGCGTAGGTGGAGAAGATGAGGATCCCTCCCTCCGCGCCCGCTACCTGCGCGAGGGGGGCGTAGCCGAAGAGCCCGATATCGTTTCTCCTCGGTCTCGCGCTGGAATTTTCGCCTTCCAAATCACCGGGGCAGCGAAGATCCACCGCTTTGCCCGACAGCCCGGGCGCGGAGCAGAGGTCGGCGACGAACACTGTGTGACCTTCCGGATACTGCGCGTCACGAACGTACGAATAGAGATTGTCGGCGCCCAGCACCGGAGACGATTGCTCGCCCTCGGCCGTTGGGCCTTCCCCGCTCAGTACCCCCCGCGCGACGAAATACACGCGCGAGCCGTCGTGCGAGAGAGCAACCACATCCTGTACTTCCGCGGCTTCGGCCGGGTTCGGATCGTGAGAAACCTGCACGAGCGAGGTCACCACCCGTTGCCAAGATTCACACTCCTCGCCCGCAACTGGACACCCGATCACGGCGAGGTAGAGATCGTTCGTGTTGTCCTTGTCGGTTGCCGGTTCGAGTGGCGCCGCCGTAGTGAAGAAAACCCTCGATCCGTCTTCGGACGCACCGCGAAAGCTCACTGTCGCGCGCGTGCCAGCCCCAGGGCAGGGCACATCGGCACAGGCTTCTGCAAGGGGCTTCGACACTTCGAGTGTTTTGGTACCGCCGACACGGGCGAACAGCTGAGAACCCACGAATTTGCATTTGGAGTCATTGGGCATATTCGCCAGGAAGAACACAGTGTTGCCGTCGGCGGACACCGCATTGGTCCGGTTGTCCCCGTTGCCTACGATTGGCCCGCATTCGGGCGCTAGCAAGCCACCGCTGTTCGTCATCCCGACCAAGCTAATGGCCGGCTCGTCGGTAGCGCACGTATCAACGTCGTATAGCTGCTCCTTTGGGCCTTCCTCTCCCACCGCTTCGGCTAGCAGCGCCGGCGCTTTGATCACCACATGACAGAAATCGTCACTGATACCTTCCGACGCGAATGTGAACTCTTCACCACTCAGCGACTTCAGCACGGGACCAACCTTGTGCAGTTCGCCAGCGACCTCCAGAAAGAACTGCTCTTCGGGTGAGATATCGTTTGCTAAAGCGATATTCGTCGAGTGCAGGGGCAGATCCCACAACGACGCCCCGAGCGAAGAAGAGAAGCCGTCGGGCCCGGGCCTGGGCGACAGCTGCGCCTGCGGGTTCAATGAGATGGAGGCCCAGCCGGAGCCACCGCGAACAGCTTGATAATAGTGTTCCAGAGAAGCCGAGGAAGTGCCAACGAAGGTGCCCTGAGAACTATAGATCACACCTTCGCCATCGGGGTTGATCGCGTTGATGGCCTTCGCCCCATATCCTCCCTTGAACGCGGGCGTCACCTGTTCATAGAGGCGCCCAGTCGGCAAGCTCCAAGCCGACATCGGTCCAAGGGCGAGGCACAAGCAGAACGCTGCCACAAATGCTATGCCCAATCTTGTTCCCGTCCCATTCCCCACCATCGGAACTACCCCCCAACCAGCCAACCCAACCTCGGGTGTCAATGACGATATTTTCACATGACCCTATGTTGAGCGTGCCGGACCAAGCGCCTCGCGCTCGGCCCGGCATGCCCCTACTCTTCCTATATTACAAACTACTTATTCAACTCTTCCTGTTGCTCTCACTTACAGATAGGAGACCGACAGAGCTTCGCCGCCAGTCAGCACAATTAAACCGCTTTCGTCGCCAGCCGCGCTTTCCACGAAACCAGAGTTCGCACCACCAGCGGTGCAGTTCGCCAATTCGTGTTCGAACACGGATAATGCGTCGTTTTCGGCTGCATCATTTTCGAGGTTTGCACCTGATGTATGCGAGGTGCATGTTTCTGTGATTTTGCCGACCAGCGGGAAGGTGCAGGTGACCTCCCAGCCGGGGTCGCCCCCTGTGCCAGCCGTCAGGAGATCTAAGAATAACGGAGCCGTTTCGGTCCCCATTAATTCCAGTTTAGTCGTCCACGGGAAGTTCACAGCATTAACTTCCGGTGTTGTGCAACCTTCAATGTTGGTACAAGTTTAACAGCGGGGCTTCTAACGTGACAGCCACTTCCGTTAAGCTTAAGAGTCCAGTAACGGTGTCTGCAGCACCGGGTCCGACAGTGCCAGTGAGGATGCCGCTGCATAATACCTTTACTTTTATGCCGAGGCCACCACCATTTGTGGAGCCCAGCGTGAGTTCACCCGTCGTCTTAGACGCTAATGCTGTAGCTATCGCTGCGCCGGCGGCTAAGAACTGCAGCGTCGTTTCCGCCGACGCTGTAGCGGCTGCCACAACGCTGAACGCGAACACCGCGAGCAGCGTGAGGCCCAATGCGTGGATCTTTTTCATGGATCTCGATCTACCTTTCCCTCATCCGAGGCATGGTTGGCCCCTTCCGAGGCTTTAGAGTCAGCCGGGCCGGGAAACTCGTCAAGGTCAGAGAGCCCCAAGCCCAACCACGATTGTACGTTCCGCCGTCGAGATACAGATCAGATCTACTTCCTCCGTGCATCTGGACGACGATCATCGCTCATCGACCGGCCCAGAGCAAGTGGTGTTTCCCACTCCGGAAGCTTCTCCGCCGCGGCAGGTCGACGCTTGGCGCACTTGCTCCACGGCTAAACGACGCCTTTGGTAACTCACACATCCTCATCCCGACCTCCCTTCCCGGTCTCTTTGCCCAGCTTTCAAGCGACATAGCCTTCTGCCTGGGACGCTGCACATTCCAGCGTCCAGGCCGATGGCCGCACTATGACCCTCGATCCAAGTTCTGGATGTTGGGCCGATCGGAAGTATTGCATATCCTTATGATTAGTACAAGGACTTATGTTTATCACTCTGGATAAGCGCGTAACATGTGACCCTAAAGTGCGCCGATCAAAAAGCGTCGAGATTCGATCTATGCTTGAGAATGGAATGAAGACTTTTTATACAGCGCTGGTCTTTGCTCTTCTCAGCGTCGGCGCGTGCGCCTGCGGCAACGGAAGCTCGGCAGGCCCGTCCTCCACCACGCGCCCCTCCGTGCCAACCGCGCACCCCGACGGTCCGCACGGCCATGAAGACACCGACGGAGACTACGACTTCGATTCGCTCTCCGGCGACTACGCCGCTGCTGCCGCCGCCCTGGACAGGCGCGTCGCGATGGCTGTCGCGGCCGGTGAGTCCTCCGGGTCGCTCGAGGCCGAGTCCAGGCAGTCCGCACGTTCGGACCGCGACGGCGACCATGACAACCATCAGGCGATAGTCGGCTTCGGTGTCAGTGCGAGCGCGACCGAGCAGCGCTTCATAGCGAATGCCATCAGGCGCTACTACGCTGCTGCCGCCGTCGAAGACGGCAATGCAGCGTGTGCGCTGCTCGCTCGGAGCTTTGCGCGGACCGTCGCCCCCGAATATGGCCATACCAACTATTTGCAAGGCGCGAGCTGTCCAGCGGTGCTGTCGAAGCTCTTCAAGCGAGCCCACGGCGAATTCGCTGCCGATCACCGCACACTCATCCTCGACACCGTAAGACTGAAGGGCGAGTCTGGTATCGCCATAGTGTCGTGGACGCAGAGCTCGCGCGAAGGACAGATCGCGCTACGCCGCGAACACGGCGTGTGGAAGGTCGCGGCCTTGATCGACGGCCCGCGCCCGCTCGACGGGGAAGCTTGATGCACACGTCTCGCCAAATCTGTCTCGCGCTCTTGGGCCTCGCACTGCTGTTGAATGGATGCGGGGCCTCCTCAACAACCTCATCCTCCTGGAGGTCACATCCTCCGAGTGGACCGCGCTATACCGGCACGATCCGCGTAGGCACTCACACCATTTACACAACCACGAGGACCGTCCACGGCGTCACCGAAACGCTGTACGAGCATCCCGGGCACGCCGTGAGCAGCGCCAATACCAGGCATATCGTCACCGGCGAGCTACCGCATGTCGGCATCGTGCTGGTGGACGGTAAAGGCTACGCCATCTACGCCTTCGTGCCCGACAAGCACGGTCCCACCGCGTGCGCGCGCGCATGCGCGCGCGTGTGGCCTCCGATACGCCTGACAATCGAAAAGGTGATCGACTCCTCGCCCGTGCTCGACGAGACGCTCGTCAGTACCGAACCGGACCCGGAAAACCATCGAGTCGGCGACCGCGTGGTGAAGTTCGCGGGCCGCGTGGTCCACACTTACACTCGCGATACCGCGCCAAGAAGGGCGGCCGGCCAAGGCGTCCATTCTTTCGGAGGCCACTGGTATCTGATCTCGCGGTCGGGCAAGCTGGTCACGACACCGGCAGAGTAGGACTCGGCCGGCAGCGATCTGTGTCGGTGGCTACACCACCGGACAGAGGCCGCCGTCGAGATTGATGGCCGCGCCGGTGATGTAGGAGGCTCGGGCAGACAGCAGGAACGAGCCGATGTCAGCGAACTCCCGAGCGCGGCCCACGCGACCCAGAGGTATGCCGCAATCGGCAACCATCCGCTCGTAGTACGCCTCTTGAGTGATCCCCGCAGCGGCGGCTCTGCGCTCCAGCTGACCGCTTTCGATCACCCCTATCAACACCGCGTTGACCCGGATCCCGTCGGCCGCCAGCTCCCTTGAGAGGGCCTTCGTGAGCGCGAGACCAGCGGCCCTCGAGACTGAGGTGGGGGTGGTAAGGGCATCGGGTGTCTTGCCGGAGATGGCCAGGGTATTGAGCACGACTCCGCCGCTCTCCCGCAGGGCAGGTAGTGCGAGACGCGTGAGGCGCACGGCTCCCATCAGCTTCAGGGCCAGGTCCTGCTCCCAGATAGTGTCGTCAAGCTCAGCGAAAGGCCCGGCGGAGAGCTCGCCCGCGTTATTGGCAATCCCGTCGATGCGCCCCCAGCGAGCGGTTGCCTCTTCAACGAAGCCCTGTAGGTCGGCGGCTTGCCTGACGTCCCCGACGAAGTCAGAGACATCGCCGCCGATCTCGCGCAATTCGCTCGCCGCATACGCGAGGCGGGCGGCGTCGCGCGCCATCAAAGCCACGCCGAGCGCGCCCTCCTCGACCAGGCGCCGCGCGAGCGCCAGGCCGAGCCCGCTCGAGCCGCCCGTGATCAGGAAGACCTTGCCGGAGAGCTCGAGATCCACGGCTCGCTCTACATGCCCTCGGGTGTGCGACCGTCGTGCCCGATATAGCCATCCTTGCCGCCGGCACACACATAGACGGTGTCGCCGGGCCCGAGCACCTTGATTTTGCGGATCGTCGAAGCGTCGACGCGTGCGAAGCAGCCCGCGCCAAGCAAATGTGTGCTCCCGTCACCGAACTCCATCTCAATCGAGCCGCGGTGAACGAAGTAGAGCTCCTCCTGCAGGTCGTGGTAATGCCATTTCGTCTCATACCCCGGCGGACGCACGAGCGCATTGACGCCGAAGGCGCTCACCTCGAGGACTTTGCGGACTTTGCGAAAGCCATAGCCCTCGCCGATCGCGTCGATGTGGCCCACGGCATAGCCCTCCCCCACTACCACCTCACCGTGGGCCTGACTCACGCTGCGAGCCCCGCTTGCTCAGGTAGCTCGCCCTTGAACAGCCACGGGATGCGATGTCCGATCAGCTCACCTTTATAGCGTCGCCGATGCCCGTAGACGAGCCAGGTAGTATCGACCTCGCCATAGCGCTCGAGCACGCGCAAAGCCTCCGGATGCGCCTCGCCGAAGGCTACGAAGGTCACGCCGGCGTCGTACTTGCCGGCGAGCAGGTTCTCCGCCACGATCGGGTTGGCCGGCTCCTGCACGACTGTCTCCCACTGTGTCAGATCTGGATATCCCATCGCGGCCGGGACGACTCCGAGGCTACGTGGCCGCTCCACGTCAGCCCGCGCGATCAAGCCCATTTCCTTGGCGGGAAACATGAAGGTGTCGACCACGAACACCTCCTGCCGGTAGCGCTCGGTCACGATGTGCACATCCGGATGGGAGCTGCACTGA
This sequence comes from uncultured Solirubrobacterales bacterium, assembly GCA_963746645.1. GTDB lineage: Bacteria > Actinomycetota > Thermoleophilia > Solirubrobacterales > Solirubrobacteraceae > Palsa-744. The sequence goes on along the minus strand of CAVVBQ010000005.1, from coordinate 92,528 downwards.
ACCAGAAACCCGTTCGGGTCCTCGTGGACCCGCTCGAGGCCCACCTCGAAGTCCGGGACCAGCTCTACACGAGCGTCCTCGAGACCCTGAAACTCCAAATAACGCAGCAAGGCACTCTCGTGGCAAGTGCCTGTCGGGCCGAGGGTGAGGAAGGTTGGTGTCGCGCCCATCTGGTCTCACAATCCAAGCAGATCGCCTGCAATCCGCTTCCAATCATCGCACACTCCCGCGCGCGGCAAGAGTCAGTCGATCCCTTTTAGCCTTCCCACAGACACTCCCGTTTGGCCTGAGCCGGGATGCTCCCTCACCTGGTAAGCATCCCGGCCCTGGCCTGCCCATGCGCTTCCTGTGTTGGTTGGCAGACGCCGGATGGTTGGTTGGCAGACGCCACGGGAGTCTTATCACAGCTACACGGAGCCCGCCAGTCCGAACTTTTCATATGCCAACCTAACCGAACTTGTTGGAGGATGGAGACGCGATGTTCCCTGCATACCTCACCCTTTTCAGACGTGGGCGGAGGAGGGGAAAGTCGGAGACACTCTGTCAACAGGCGAGAGCCACGCGAAGCGCCTCGGCGATACGCGCCACCTCACCCTCACCAAGCCCCGGATAGAACGGCAGCGCCAACGAGCGAGCCGCCACGTCCTCACACACCGGGAACTCTCCCTCTCGATGCCCGAAGCCCTCGCGATAAAAGCTCATCAAGTGGATCGCCGGCAAGTAAGGCTTACTCTGGATCCCCAGCTCCCCGAGCTTGCGCACGACCCCATCGCGATCGATGCCAGCTGGAAGTTGGACAACGAACACGAACCATCCACGCCGGTTGCCCTCTAGATCCTCACAAGGCAACTGGAGCCCCTCAATATCCGAGAGCGCCTCACGGTAGTAACCGGCCACGAGCGCCCGCTCCTCGAGCATTCCCTCCAAGCGAGCCATCTGTGCGATCCCGATCGCGCAAGCGATGTCCGAGAGGCGGTAGTTGAACCCAAGCCGATCATGATCCAACCAGCCCATATCTGGCGCCCGGCCTTGGTTGCGCTCGGAGTCGATCCGAGCCTTCATGTCGGGATCGCCAAGCGTGACCATCCCCCCCTCCCCCGTGGTGATCTGCTTGTTGGCATAGAAACCAAACACGGCCGGGTTCCCCCGCGCCCCAACCGCCGTGCCGTCGGCATGCACGGCACCCAAAGCCTCACAAGCATCCTCCACGATCCCAAGTGAATGCCTCTCGGCAAGCCCCTCAAACGCCGGCATATCCGCCGGGTAGCCGAAAATATGCACAGGCAAGAGCGCCCGAGTGCGCTCAGTAACGGCCGCCTCGGCAGCGACAGGATCCAGGTTGAGCGTAACCGGATCAATATCCGCGAAAACAGGCCGAGCACGCTCATAGAGCGCAACGTTCGCGGAAGCAACAAACGAGAAAGGGCTAGTGATCACCTCATCGCCATCACCAACCCCCACAGCTCGCAAAGCAAGATGCAACCCAGCGGTGCCACTAGAGACAGCAGAGGCAAACCGAGCCCCAACAAACTCAGCAAAAAGCCCCTCAAACTGGGCAACGCGAGGACCAAGCGAAAGGTACCCGGACCGCAACACCTCGGCCACCAACCGCTCCTCATGCTCGCCAACAACGGGCTTGGCAAGCGGAATGATCTCCGGATCGCTCAAAGCAGGGCCTCGGCAACGACGTCCGTCCGTCCGGAGGGAGGCCTCAGCAAACCCTGCACCCTAAAACCAAAGCAGTCAGTCCCCCGCCGGGCGAACGGACGTCGTAGACGAGGCCCGTCCTGACCCCGACTGAATCCCAACCTCCAAAGAGTCCACAAGAGCATCCCAAGAAGCGGCAATCAAGTTCTCGGATACCCCGATCGCCCCCCAAAGCCGCTCCCCATCGGAAGCATCGATCAGAACACGCGTCACCGCACCAGTACCTTTGGCCTCATCAAGAATCCGCACCTTGTAGTTGACGAGGTCGATGTCGCGCAAATGGGGATAGATCTCGCCGATCGCCTCACGCAAGGCAGAATCGAGCGCGTTCACCGGCCCATTGCCCTCGGCGGTGCAGACGATGCGCCGCTCGTCTGGGCCGGGCGGCGCGATGATCTTGATCGTGGCCTCGGTTTCGACCTCTCCGCCGAGATTCTTTTCGACGATCACCCGCCAGGAGTCGAGTTCGAACAATGGCTCATAGACGCCTCCCTCCTGGCGCATCAGCAGCTCAAAGGAGCCATCGGCGGCCTCGAACTGAAAGCCTTGATGCTCGAGTACCTTGACACGCTCGAGCGTGCGCGAGGCCGCCTCGGCGTCGAGCTCGATGCCGAGCTCTGCGGCCTTCTCGATGATCGTGCCGCGCCCGGAGAGCTCTGAGACGAGCACGTCGCGCGCGTTGCCGACCAGCTCGGGGTCGACGTGCTCGAAGGTGGCGGAGTCAGCGCGCACGGCCGCGCTGTGCAGGCCGGCCTTGTGGGCGAAGGCGTGCTTACCGACATAGGGCTGTGCAGGGTCGGGCGTCCGGTTGAGCAAATCGTCAATCAGATGGGCGGTCTCTGTTAGGCGCGCGAGGCACTCTGGCGCAAGCACATCAAGGCCCATCTTCAATTGCAGGTCGGCGATGATCGTGAGCAGGTTGGCGTTGCCGGTGCGCTCGCCGATGCCGTTGATCGTGCCTTGTACCTGGGTGACACCAGCTTCCACGGCAACCAAGGTGTTGGCCACCGCGCAACCGGAATCGTCATGCGTGTGAATGCCGAAGGGAACGTCGGGCATATCGAAGCGCACCGCGTCGAGCACCGAGCGCACCTGTCCGGGGAGTGCACCGCCGTTGGTGTCACATAGGACGATGCGCTCAGCGCCTGCGAAAGCGGCCGCACGCAAGGTGTCGAGCGCGTAGCCGCGATGTGCTGCATAGCCGTCGAAGAAGTGCTCGGCGTCGAACAGCACGCGCTTGCCCTCTCCGACCAAGAATTTGATCGACTCGCCGATCATCGCGATGTTGTCCTCGTAGGAGGCACGCAGCACTGTCTCGACCTGCATGCGCGAACTCTTGCCGACGATCGTGCAGATCGGCGCGAATGAATCCGCCAGCACGCGCAGGCCCTCGTCCTTTTCCACGGGGGTGTCCACACGGCGCGTCATGCCGAAGGCGACGATCTCTGAGACCTCGAAGGTCTCTTGGGCAAGCAGTTCGAACAGCTCGTGCTCCTTGGGGTTTGACGCCGGGAAGCCAGCCTCGATCATGTGTACGCCCAAGGAATCGAGCGCGTGCACGACGCGTAGCTTCTCCTCCACGGTGAGGCTCATGCCGCCTCCCCCCATGCCGTCGCGCAGGGTGGCGTCGTAGAGCTCTATCTGGCTCATCAGGAACTCGTAGATCCCCCAAGGGGGACCCCCGCGGCGACCGAGCCGTTGGCGGCCGGTGCGCCCGGCGCGGGAGCGCTGACCGGGTCGAGCCATTCGCGGTAGGGCTCCGAGCGACCATGGATCGCGTCGTCGAAGGCTCCTTGGAGCAGGCGCGTGACCTCGCCGGGCTTGCCCGAGGCGATCTTGTGGTCGTCCACCTCAACAACGGGCACGAGCTCCGCGGCGGTGCCCGACATGAATACCTCGTCGGCAAGGTAGAGCTCGGCGCGGGCGATGTTGCGCTCCACGACCGTGTAGCCAAGGTCCGAGGCCAGTTGCATGATCGAGCGGCGCGTGATGCCGTCGAGGATCGAGTTGTGATGACCAGGCGTGACTATCTCCCCGCCACAAACGATGTAGATGTTCTCGCCGGTGCCCTCGCACACGTGACCGTGGTCGTCGAGCAAGATCGCCTCTTGGTAGCCGGCCTTCATCGACTCGACCTTGGCCAAAACGTTGTTGAGGTATTGACCGGAGGCCTTGGCGTGCGGGATCAAGGAGTCGGGCGAGATACGCCGCCATGAGGAGACCTTGGCGCGGATGCCGTTGGTCATGCCCTCCTCGCCCAAATACGTGCCCCACTCCCAGCAGGCGATCGTCACGTCGACGGGCGCCTCCATTGGGTTCAGGCCCATTGAGCCGTAGCCGCGATAGACGATCGGACGGATGTAGCAGGAGGACAGGTTGTTGTTGGCCACCAGCTCACGAGCGGCTGCTTGTAGTTCAGGCGCCGTGTAGGGCACCGGCATGTAGTAGAGCTCTGAGGACTGCAGCAAACGCTCCATGTGCTCGGCGTTGCGGAAGATGGCCGGGCCGAGCTCAGTGTCGTAGCAGCGAATCCCCTCGAATACGCCCGTGCCGTAGTGAAGTCCGTGCGTGAGGACGTGGACCTTGGCGTCCTCCCAGGCGAGGAACTCTCCGTTCATCCATATGAGGTCGCTTGTGTCCACTTAGTCGTCTCCCGGTTAGAGCTGCTCGAGCACCGCGCGCGTTGCCTGTTCGGTACCAGCCTCACCCCCGAGATCGGGGGTGCGCAGCCCGTCCTGAAGCGCACGTTCGACTGCCGATTCTACAGCCGTGGCCTCGCTTTCCAAGCCCAATCCATGACGAAGCATGAGCGCGGCGGAGAGAAACATCGCCAGGGGGTTGGCGATACCGCGTCCGGCTATGTCTGGCGCGGAGCCATGGACGGGCTCAAACAGGCCAGGTCCATCGGCACCCAGCGACGCGCTGGGAAGCATCCCGATCGAGCCAGTGATCATGGCGGCCTCATCGGAGAGGATGTCCCCGAACATGTTCTCGGTGAGGATCGTGTCGAAGTGACGCGGGGCTGAGACGAGCTGCATCGCCGCGTTGTCGACTAGCACGTGCTCGAGCTGTATGTGCGGAAACTCGCGCGCATGCAATTCCACGACGACCTCGCGCCAAAGCCGTGAGGTCTCGAGCACATTGGCCTTATCGACACTGCTTACCTTCGCCCGAGCGGCACCGAAGGCGGTGCGCGCGATCCGCTCGATCTCCTCGCGCGAATAGGCGCAAACGTCAGAGGCGAAATCCTCAGTGCGGGTCTTCTCGCCAAAGTAGATCCCACCCGTGAGCTCGCGCACGACCAAGAGGTCGGTGCCTTCGATGCGCTCGCGCCGCAAGGGCGACGCTTCGTACAGAGCAGGCAAGGGCTTGACAGGGCGCAGGTTGGCGTACAAGCCAAGGCCCTTGCGCAGACCGAGTAGCCCCTGCTCGGGACGCGGGGCCTTGGGATCCGTGGTGTCCCACTTGGGACCGCCGACCGCGGCCAAGAGCACGGCGTCGGCGTCGCGACATGCCGCGAGCGTCTCATCGGTGAGCGCGGTGCCGTGCAAGTCGATCGAAGCCCCGCCAAACGGGTGCGACTCGAACTCAAAGTCGCCGACCGTGCGCAGAACCTCGAGCGCGGGCGCGAGGATCTCCGGGCCGATCCCGTCGCCGGGAAGCGTGACGATGCGGTGTGTCATGTATCTCCTTGGTAGGGCGACGCGAGCCGCGGCAGACGAGGTTGAGACCGTAACGCGTGGCGCTACAGAGCGGTGGTGACAGGCCCAGAGCGCTCGCGCGAGCGCTCGTATTGGGCGATCGACTCCTCCTGGACGAGCGTGGCTCCGATGTCATCGAGACCGGCGAGCAGCCGGCGGCGAATCTCATGGTCGATCTCGAAGGCGACCTGACGCCCAGCGAAATGGACCTCCTGTGCCTCCAGGTCGATCGTGCCCTCGCCCGCGTGCGCGAGTGCGGCGCAGTCCTCCTCGGAGAGCACCACGGGCAGAAGCCCGATCTTGGTGCAGTTGGAGTAGAAGATATCCGCGAAGGAGGGTGCGACGATTGCCTGAAAGCCATAGTCCTGAAGACCCCAAGGAGCGTGCTCGCGCGAGGAACCGCAGCCAAAGTTGCGACCGGCGACGAGGATTGGGTTGACAGGCAAGTCCCAACCGGGCTCCTTGGCCCAGTCGTAGAAGAGAAACTCACCGAAGCCCGTGCGCTCCACTCGCTTGAGGAACTGCTTGGGCATGATCTGGTCGGTATCGACGTCGGCCCGGTCTAGATACGTGACCTTGCCTGAGATCGTGTTGATCGGCTCCATGCTCAGCTCCAGTTCCTGATGTCGGTGAAGTGACCCTCTATCGCGGCGGCGGCCGCCATTTGCGGTGAGACCAGGTGCGTGCGTCCCCCCCGTCCTTGGCGTCCCTCGAAGTTACGGTTCGAGGTCGAGGCACAGCGCTCGCCGGGGGCGAGGATGTCGGGGTTCATGCCCAGGCACATCGAGCAGCCGGCCACACGCCAATCGAAGCCGGCGGCACGGAATACCTCGTCCAGCCCCTCGGCCTCGGCTTGGGCCTTGACCTGCTGGGAGCCGGGTACGACCATGGCGTTGACTGAGGAGGCGACCTTGCGCCCCTGGATCACCTCGGCGGCCGCGCGCAGGTCACCGATGCGCGAGTTGGTGCACGAACCGATGAAGACGCGGTCGACGGCGATCTGCTCGATCGGCGTACCTGCCTCGAGCGCCATGTACTCGAGCGCCCGCTCAGTCGCCTCCCGGTCAGCGGGCGAGTCGAACTCCTCCGGCGAGGGGACGGTCTCGGTGACCGCGCGGACCATGCCTGGGTTCGTTCCCCACGTCACCTGCGGCGAGAGAGCAGCAGCGTCAACGACGATGTCGGTGTCATAGAAGCTGCCCTCGTCGCTTGCCAACTCACGCCAGCGTACGATCGCTCCCTCGAGCTCCGCCCCCTGGTGAGCGCCGGGGCGGGCCTGCTCGAACCAGGCGAAGGTGGTGTCATCGGGCGCGATCATGCCGGCGCGCCCACCGGCCTCGATCGTCATGTTGCAGACAGTCATGCGCCCCTCCATCGAAAGCGCCTCGATCGCGGGCCCCACGTACTCGACGACGTGCCCAGTGGCGCCGCCGACGCCGATCTGGCCGATCGTGCCGAGGATCAGATCCTTGGCGGTAACGCCGAAGCCAAGCGCGCCCTCGTAGCGAATGCGCATCGAGCGGGGGCGCTGCTGGACCATGCACTGGGTTGCCAACACATGCTCGACCTCGCTGGTGCCGATCCCGAACGCGAGCGCGCCGAAGGCGCCATGGGTCGCGGTGTGAGAGTCACCACAAACGACCGTCATGCCCGGCTGGGTGACGCCTAGCTCCGGGCCGATCACATGCACAATTCCCTGGCGATCGGAGCCAAGCGAGTAGACGGGCACGCCAAACTCGGCGCAATTGCGCTCCAAGGTTTCCACTTGCACGCGCGAGAGCTCATCCTTGATACGCGCCGCTACGGGCGTGCCGTCGGTGGGCGTGTTGTGGTCGGCTGTGGCCAAGGTCCGGTCCGGCCGGCGCACCTGCCTGTTGGCTAGGCGCAAGCCGTCAAATGCCTGCGGGCTCGTGACCTCATGTACTAGGTGCAGGTCTATGTACAGCAGCCCATTGGCGACCTCGTGGGCCTCCCAGATCTTCTCGAACATCGTCTTCGGTGTTGTCATAATCCTCGACCTGTCGTGCTTGGTGGATGGGTCAACTACGTCTAAGGCCAGCGGAGACAACAGCCAGGAAAGCTGCCTCGCCGTCGTTGGGGTTCTCAAAATGGTGGGGAAGGTCGGCGTCGAAGGTGACGCAATCGCCCTCGAAGAGCTCGTAGCGCTGCCCATCGCAGACAAGCACTGGCGAGCCTTGCTCGACAAGCGCGGTCTCGCGACTGCCTGGCTCGTGCATCGGCGGATCGTCAAGCGCGCCGGTGGCGCCACCCGGAGCGAGCGTATGCCGCGAGAGCTCTGAGCGCTGGCCGGGCTGTGCGGCTGTCATCACCTCGAAGCGATGCCCACGCTTGACATTGCCCCCACCCCCGCGCTCGGAGGCCCTGACAATCGTGACCGCACCGGCCTCATCGAGGCGCAACAGCTGGGAGAGGCGCAAGTCCAAGCCAGAGGCGATCCGCGCTGCGACGGTCAACGTGGGGCTCGTCTCCCCACGCTCGACCTGAGAGAGCATCGGCGCGCTGACCCCGCTGCGCTCAGCCAGATCTCGCAAGGACAAGGCCGAGGCCTCGCGCAAGGCCTTGACGCGCGCGCCGATCACCGCAGAGTCGAATGCTTCCCAGCGGGGATCGTCCGGCACCTCGTGGACACGTCGCTTGGCCTTCACAGTCACCATACAAACGTACGTTATCACAGACAGAGTGGTGGCGGAGAGTTGAGTTCCAGTTACTCCATGCAATTTGCGTGCTTGGTGACACTCGTCCAGCTATTCGATCCGACGAGGAGGTTATTGTTGCGCCGACATGAGCCTGCCACGCCACATACGCGAGGAGCTGGCGCGTATAGGCGAGCAGACGGGTGAGGACGATGGCGAGACCTTCTGCCATTTTGCTCTGCAGACCCTCTATGGACTGGACGACGAGGACGCAGCCGAGGCGTGCACCTTCAGGGTGACGTCGGGGCAACCTGGCGCGTTCTGGCACGACGAGGAGGGCGGCCGCGTGGTGCTCGCCGAAGCTCATCACCGTGTCGCAAAGACCAGGATCGATCGCCGTTCCATCACCGAGCTAACACATGCGTGGTCATCCCTGGACCCAGACGGCGAGGGAACAGCGCCGCCGGCCCTCAGGGAGACCGCGGCAATCTTCGCACAGGCACGTGAGAGTGATCCAGAGCTTTCAGTGGAGCTTCTGTATGCGGGCGCGGGGAGCTTTGCAAGCGCCGCGGTCAAGTACGCCAGGACTTTCAACGAGGAACACGCGGCAAAGAGAATTCAACTGAGGCTCGTGGGCCTAGAGGAGCTAAATGACGCCGACTTCGAGCGTCGTTCGCGAGAAGCGGGGCCACTCGATGAGCCAATCACCTTGAGGCTGCGGCACTTTTTCGAGGAGAACTCTGAAGATGGAGACCCTCCCACACTCGTTGCCAGCATTGAAGGGCTGCAACTCGCCGAGATCGAGCAGGAGCACCGTTTCCGTATCTTTCAGCGCAACGTCCGCTATCAACTCCCTGGGAAGATCAACAAGAACATCGACCGCACTCTGAAGGATCCCGACGGGCGCCGCAAGTTCTGGTACTACAATAATGGCATATCGATTCTCTGCGACGAGTACGATCTCGACGCAAAGCGCAGCGTTGTGCATGTAGAGAATCTGCAGATAGTCAACGGGTGCCAGACCACGACCACACTCGGGGCAAATCTCGACCAGCTTGAGGATCCCGCACCGATGGTACTCGTGCGGATCATTGCCTCCAAGGACGAGGATCTTCAGCGGGCTATTACCGTCTATAACAACCGCCAGAATGCCGTAAGGGATCGTGACCTGCTCTCCAACGATCCCATCCAGGAAAAGCTGCAGAAGACCTTTGCAGAGCTCGATCCCCCGTGGTACTACGAGCGCAAGCGTGGTGCCTGGAAGGCCGAGGTATCGCCAAGTCAGCGCAAACGTTTCGCAAAACGGGTGATCAGCAACGAGAAGGCTGCCCAGGCCGCCTACGCTTTTCATTACGATCCCGGTGAAGCACGCGCACGCAAGCGCTTTCTGTTCGTCACTCGCCGCGAGGATCCTAACGGTTTCTATGAGCTCCTCTTCAATCGGACGACGACACCGCAGTGGCTGCTGCTTCCCTACCGTGTCAATGAGTTCGTAACTGAGCGAAAACGTGACCATCTGCAACGCATCCGTGAGGCGGAGAAGAAGCCGACCAATCGACGCTCAGTAGCGGACAAGCTGGCGCTGCAGCGCGGTTGGATTAGCTTTGGCGACCAAGTGCTGGCAGGCGCGATCGGCTTCTATTGGCGTCAGCGAATCCAACTGACGCAAAAGGATTTGGCCGTGCTACTCGACGAGCGGCTACTTGAGGCCCTACTTCTCCGATCCTACGCACTCGCGCTGCGTGATCTCAGCACTTTCTTCAACATTCGCATGCAGGAGGCACGAGATCGCAAGCAAGTGTTTGTGCCTACCAACTATCTGAAGGGCAATTGGAGTGTGATTCGCGACTGGCTGGAGACACAGGAGGATTATCGCGAAACCGTCGGCGAGGACCCGTTCGCAGCCTTTGACCTCTTGGCACAGAAGAAAGTCTGATGGCACTTTCACGCGATGCACTGCGCCGGCGGTACAAACGTGATTACCAGCGCTACGAGCGCACCCGCACCAACCTCGAGGCCACCGTCAGATCCGTACTACAGGACATGGCACCCACTCACGGCATCCGTCCCGTGCCCATCCTCGAAAGCTCGGTGAAGGAGTTCGAGTCATTCTACGAAAAGGCATGCCGATTCGAGCACGAGGGCCGTGTCTCTTCCGTAGAGGACTGCTTCAAAGAGATCCGTGATATTGCACGAGCGCGCATCATCTGCCAGACCGTAGATGACGCCCAGCGCATAGCGTGGCTGCTCGATGAACAGGAACACGTCCTCTCTCCCGTCAAGGAGATGGAGGCGCATTCGCCCGCTCCTAATACCGGCTATCGAGCGATCCACCTCAACCTCGAGGTCGACGCCCAGATGGGACCGAATCTACTTGCCACACCGTGCGAGCTACAGATCATGACAACATTGCAGTACGCATGGGGCCTCTACACCCACAGTGACTTCTATAAGGGAGAGAATGTGCCTCCGTTGGTGGCAACGCTCATGCGTGAGCTGAGCGATCTCCTACACGTCGCCGACCGCTTTGCCGGCCACCTAGTCGGCGAAGTGGAGAAGGCTTCGATTAAGAGTCGATCGTGAGCTGATCAGGCAGTGAGATGGAGAAGGACTTAGGCTTATCGAGAAGCCCGTGTTTGACAAGCATCTCGTGCAACTGTACCTGTGTTACGCCGATGCGTCGGGCTACCGTCGCAAGCGGTCGTCCGGCCGCCAGCTCAGCTGAGAGCAGCTCGTGCTCGCCACGCAGATAGACACGAACCAACTCGGTCTCCGACTCACCATTGACCGACGGCTCGAGGCGCACGTCGGTCAGCAGCGGCGGCAACGAGTCGAACAGGCGCGGATCGACCGGCGCCGTGAATGCTCCATGGCGCGACAGGCTGAATTCCTGCAACTGACTGACATCGAGGCGCTCGGAAAGTTCGGCGCTTGTAAGACATTCCACCTCCAAGTCGATACCAAGACTCTTGAACGCAGGGGTGGGTAGCAGGGCCTCCACCTCCTTCAGCAACGTGCCTGAATCGTCCTGTTCGATTATCAGTAGTAGGCGACCCGCGCGCCCGACGAGGCTCTGGTCGAGGTCGACTATCTCACCCAGCTCAGGCGTCTGCAGCGCTACCACTGTGCTTACGTTTGCCACCGGGTGCTCCTCCGCGGAGCTGGCATCGGGGATGCGTCGCACTGCGCGCTGCATCTCCTTGCCGGCCTTGAGGAGCCGTAGGCTCATGATCAACCGTGCTTCCGCCTGCTGATCCTCGCGCTTCAATCTTCGTTCCTCCGCGCCACCCTCCCACCGCGCCTGGAAGCTGGGAAGCACTTGCTCATGAAATGTAAGGACGTTCGTCGGATTGAGCTCGAGCCCCACCCCGCGACGACCCATCGCGATGGCCTGTGCGACAACCGTACCGATTCCCGCAAACGGGTCGAGCACGATGTCGTCCTTATCCGTGGTTAGGGCTATGCACTGCGCAACCAGATCTTGAGGAAACGGGCACGCGTGACGAGCGGCGGCCTGTTTCCACATGCCCTGCGTGTCGAGCTTGAACTTCCATATGTTTGCAGGTCGCTTTCCCAGTGGGTGATAACGCTCGGGCCAGCCTGCAAGCCACTTCGCGCCCGGCATGCGTGGCTCCGGATACATATGCGACTCGGCGCACCTGTAGGGACGGTGTATAAACTCCGCGCTGCGCGTGAAGAAGAGGACGTACTCGGTTAGATTGCGCAGCTTGCCCTGCCCCGAATATGGGAGCGTCTTGTCCTTCTCCCAGATCACGATGTCCTGAAAGCGCCAGCCGACATCGCGTGCCACCTCGGCCAGTTCGAAGGGCAATGGCATGATCTCGGCCAGACCGGTGGGGGTGTTGCTGCGGTCTCGCATCGTGTCAGCCACGAGCCACAGCACGCCGTCCTTGCGCGTCAGCTTGATCACCTGCGAGAGCACGTTGCGGACATCTTGGAGATATGCAGACTTCTCCTGGTCGCTGCCTATCTCGAGCTTGTCCTCCACATCGGCGTAGCGCTTGAGGTCCCAGTAGGGCGGAGAGGTGATCGTGCACCGCACCGATCCCTCCTCCAGTCCAAGCACGCTGAGATCCCGGGCGTCACCCTGCTGAAGACTCATGTAGGCGAAGTTAGCATCCCGTCCCGCCAGAACTCCCCCGCCAGAACTCCAGATCTCGTTGCAAGCCGCCTGGCAACCGGACGGCCGGGCCGCCACTCATCTAGACTCCAGCCGCCCGGTGCCCGAGTTCGTAGACATCACGCCGCACGTCTCACTTCTTGCCAAGGTCGGCCAGTCCGGACACTCCGTCTCCGACGCGCTGGCCGAGCTCGTGGACAATGCGCTGGACGCACGACGCCCGCGCCGCTACGTGAAGGTCGAGATCGAGCTGGACATGCGAGAGGGCGTCCTGCGCGTCCAGGATGACGGTCAAGGCATGACGAGCGCAGAGTTGGCCCGTGCTCTGGTGCTGGCAGAATCGAACAAGCAAGGTGCATCCATCGGCCGCTTCGGGCTGGGCCTGAAGACTGCTTGCACAAGCCTCGGATCGCGCTTTGAGATCACCTCGGCTGTCAAGGAGGGGCGCTCCGCGCACGTGGCCAGCTATGACGCGGAGTCGTTTCTGGCTGACGGCGAATGGCGGCTACCGATCCGCCGCACACGCAAGCCTTGGCCACAGGGAACCTTGATCGAGGTGCAGAGCGATCGCCTGTATCCCGCCCTCATGTCGAGCCTTCCGCGAAACTTGGGCTGGACGTTCCGTCATTTCCTCTTGGACAATCTGCTGCGCCTCTATCTCAACGGAGAGCCGGTGCGTGCTGCGGAGTACGAGGTGGACGAAGAGAGCGTGATTACGCTGGAAGGAGAGGTCGCCGGACGAATGGTTCGTGGCTGGGTAGGCCTGCTGCGCCAGTCCTCCCAGCGCGGCTGGTATGGCTTTGCACTTGTACGCAGCCGCCGTGTGGTGCGTCGCCACGAGAAGCTCGGCTTTCAAGCGCACCCGCAGACCGCTCGCGTTGTGGGGGAGTTGCACCTAGACGGGTTTGACACCAACAACCTCAAGACGGACTTCATTCGCGAGACTGAGAGTTGGCGCGAGCTCGAGCAATGGGTGAGCAGCGCGATCGAGCCGATCCTGGCAGCCTCCCGCCGACTCGCCCATGCTGGGATGTTGGACGTGAAGATTCGCGCCGAGATCACCGCTCGACGCGATAACCACAAGGGTGACGCGACAGATCTGCACCTACCGGACGGCACGCGCAGCCGTGACAGTTCGGCCAGCGACCCTGTCGCTGTCGCCGTCGGACCGCTGCACCTAGAGCACGCCTTTACGCTGCTCGGGCCAGACGACCCGTACATGGAAGTCGAGGACGTGGCACGTGAGGGTGAGGTCAACCTGCTCGTGGTGCGTACCAACCTCGCGCATACGGCGGCCACGCAGGTGACTGACCGCTCCGGGTGGGCCTGTCACAACATCGCCGAAGCGGCCGCCGCTCGTATCTCCCGGGAGGCTGATCAACTGCAGTTGAAGAGCGTGATCCTTGGCAAGTTGCTCGACGAACGTCCGCTGCGACGTGCACTCCAGAGCTCAGCGCAACGATTTGTACGAGCTCCCGTCCCGGCTTGAGTGCCGTCTCAGCTCATGTGCAGCGTGCCTGCGGAGTCGATCACACCGGCTCGCTCAAGTGCCGCTATTAGGCTCTCACTGTAGACCGCCTGAGGCTGCTTTGACACCCGCGGCTCGCGTACGAAACGCATCATCAAACTGACCATTCGTTGCGAGCCATTGTGTCCTCCGTAACGTAGATTATAGGTGGTAGATATGCTCCATCCGAGCCGGTATGTCTCCGCAACGATCTTCTTCGGGACGAATACCATCAGTAGAGCCTGCATTTCTTGGACACTGAGCACGGTCAGATCAACTATCTCATCGCCCATCAGGGCATCAAACAGCCAATTACCCATCAGCGCACGGCTCTCCTCGGCGAATCGTTCCTCGCGCTGAAAGTTCTCGCGTAGGAACAGCTGTACCGATTCACAGTGCTCGAGGCGCCAATCGATCTGCGCCGCAAGTGTCAGGCAAAGCACCCAGTCAAGCGAGGGACGCTTTAGATGCAGTACCGCCAGCTTCCAGATGAGCTCCACGGTAGGAAACACCGGTTGGCTGACATCGACATCATCTTCGCACCTGAGCGTCTCATTCAAGTCCATATTCACCACGTGAGCACGGCACCAGAGTTGGTGGCTTCCATTTGGCAACGTGACCCGCTGCCGAGAGGCGAGTATCTCGGCGAGGTCTTGGTTGAGCACACGTACCCCGGGAAGCCGATCCTTCAAGGACGCGTACGCCTCATTATTTCTCTCCAGAGCCACTACCTTCCAGACCTCTGTAGGAGCTATCGCACGGCCATTTTCGGCAAGACCGATAATCCCTAAGTCGATCAGCCGTTGAACGTCGAGCCCCTGCGCACCGGCGAGCGTGAGGTAAAGCGGTGGTCCGTCAACATTCCCGTCGGCTGCCTCGACGGCATCCACCCATAGCTGGCGCATCCTCTCCTTGTCAGGACGATGCTCGCCCATGGCTCTGTCAATGGGTCGCGTCATCGTTTAGTCGCTGAGGCGACGGGTCAGCTCGCGCACGAAGCTATCGAACGCGTCTTTGCTCATGTGTTCCGCGGCTACTGTCAGAACCGTGTCATAAAGTTCTCCGACGGAGTACTTGCGCGTCAGGCTCCGTATGGATCTCTTGTCTTCGACCGACGTCGGCTCGCACCACGCCTGTGATACCGCCTCGACAATGGGCTTTGCGACATTGGCCTTTTGTAGCGCAGCGGTGATGTTTTGAGCCTCCTCAGTTGCCGCAATCAGACGACGCTCCTTGCTACTGCGTGCATAGAGTTCCTTGCGAACTTCGCGCAAGAATCCAACAAACCACTCGTGAAAAGCGTGTTGAAGCTCAACATATGCGGGGTGGGTGATGCGCAGCGTCCGGCGATCAATGTTCATTGCGTCCTCGAGCCGATCATCGGCCCACAGCTCACCTGAGATCCAGTTCTTGAGCAACTGGCTCTCGGCGAGTGGATAGCTTAGGAATGAGCCGTCGTAGGTTCCGACCGCCGCATGACGAATCCTGAGCAACACGCCCTGCAGCTCGCGGGGACGCAACGCACCATGAGCCGCAAAAAAGTAGCCCTTCGCGGAAACATGTGTACCATCAAAGGAAAATCTGCGGAGCAGCGTGTTGTCAGAATCAGGTAGAACGGTAGGCTTGAACATTTCCGTACCGTCGTAGTTCACGGTGAAGTCCAGCTTTTCCACTTCCCCGACCAGATCTTTTACTTGACCGAGGAGACCGGAAGGAATCCATCCGGGTGGATAACGCACCGGAACGTTCAAGGCAACCCCGCAGTAGGTTTGCGAGTAGCGGTCGAGATCGCTCCACGATCTCAACCCGGGCGCACGAAGTATTCGCACCACCGCTTGGGGAGTACGGCCATAAATGGAGTCCGAAGCACCCTTCAGGAACTCCCGGTCGACCGACACCAAGGACGGCCTTGCATCACCACGCACCTTTCGCAGAAAGATGCGTGTGTAGTGTTCGCCAGAAGAGGCGGTGCGCACCACGCGTCCTTCATAGTGGGCCTTGCGGATATCATCGCCATCCCGCCGCTCTTCCAAGGTCTTGCTGCGTAGCACGGCGAAATCGATTGCGACCTTCAGCAATGCTGTGCTCCCGCGCTTGGTTGATTCGATTTCCATCACATCACACAGCTCGTTGGCCGCGATGAACCCGATCCCGATCTTGCCTACCTTGTAGCGCTTCCGTTGGCGCGTCCTCTCACCATCATCGCGCTTGTGTGACTCGCTTATCCGCTTGAAGTGCTTCTCGAACTCAACCTGATTCATTCCGGATCCGTCGTCCTCGATGACGATCGCATCAGCGTCTGGCTTCACATAGATGTCGACCTTTCCGGCGTCCGCGTCATATGCATTGTTGACGAGCTCCTTTAGGCAAGCCGCCGGCGACTCGTACAGACCCGAGCTGAGCGCATCAACTATTTGCGTCGAGACGACGATGTCGCCCTTGAAGGGCGCATCCTCGTCATGCGTTGTGACAATTTCATTCATTGATCGTCACTGCGTCAAGTGCAGATGGACCTATCCGAATTAGTGGACCCATACGTCCGGCGCCATTGTATGCGAGAGCGCACACGTTGTCCTCTCGGGCCCAAGTGATCGCCCAAACCCACTGAGCTATTGTCAAGAAGCTACTTGACCGCCTCCGGCCGCCCCACCCCACGCTCGCCCTCGCGCGCCCGCACCACACCGATGGAGAGCGCCCGCACATACGCCCGTGCGGCCGCCTCGATGATGTCTGTCGAAACACCTTGACCAGCGCCGGTCTGCCCTTCGACCTCCACGACGACCGACACCTCACCAAGCGCGTCCTGGCCCTCGGTGACGGCATCGACGCGGAACTCGCGCAAGGCGGCCTCGACTCCTGTGGCGGCGTTGATGGCACGGAAGATCGCGTCAACTGGACCGTCACCCGAGGACTCGCCCGTCTTGACGACTCGCGCCTCGTCATCGGGTGCGCCATCCTCGACGCTCACATTCACGCGAGCCATCGGAGGACTTGACGAGGAGGCGGCGACCTCGAAATCGACGAAAGTGTAAGCCGCGACGTCGTCACCGCGCAACTCCTCTGTGACCAAGGCCTCCAGGTCCATGGCAGTGACCTGCTTCTTGCGGTCGGCAATCTCCTTGAAGCGCTTGAAGGCGGTGTTCAAGGCCTGGCCATCGACCTTGAATCCCATCTCCTCCAAGGCCTGGCGCAAGGCATGGCGGCCGGAGTGCTTGCCCAGGACGATCGCGTTGCTCTTCAGTCCGACGGTCGTGGCATCCATGATCTCGTAGGTGGCGCGCTCCTTCAGAACGCCGTCCTGATGGATGCCGGCCTCATGGGCGAAAGCATTGCGCCCGACGATCGCCTTGTTGGGCTGGACCGGGTAGCCGGTCAGGCGCGAGACCAGGCGCGATGTGCGCGCGATCTCGGTCGTGTCGATCCCACTCCACAGTCCCAGGGCTGGCTCGCGCGTGTGCAGCAGCATCACGATCTCCTCCAAGGAGGCGTTGCCGGCGCGCTCGCCGATCCCATTGACAGCACACTCAACTTGACGGCAGCCGGCCTGAATGCCGGCCAAGGAGTTGGCGACCGCCAAGCCCAGGTCGTCATGGCAATGCACCGAGACAACAACCTCGCGCAGGTCGGGCACCAAGCGGTACAGCTCGGTGAACATGGCGGCGTACTCGGAGGGCATCGTGTAGCCGACGGTGTCGGGTACGTTGATCGTGGTGGCGCCCTCATCCAAGGCGATCTGGATCACCTCAGCCATGTAGGGAATGTCCGAGCGCGAGCCATCCTCGGGTGAGAACTCGACGTCGTCGGTATAGCTCTTGGCGTGGGCGACGGCGGCTCGTACCTGTCCCTTGACATCCTCGCGCGTGGTCTGGAGCTTGCGCTCAATGTGAATGTCGGAGGTGGCGATGAAAGTGTGAATCCGCGGGCGCTGGGCGTCGCGGACCGCCTCCCAGGCCGCGTCGATGTCCTGCTTTGCGGTACGCGCCAAGCCACAGATAACGGGGCCTTCGACCTCCCGGGAGATCGCCTGGACCGACTCGAAGTCGCCCGGTGAGGTAATCGGGAAGCCCGCCTCGATGATGTCGACGCCAAGGCGGGCCAGTTGGTGGGCGATCTCCAGCTTCTCTTGCTGGTTCAAGGCGATTCCAGGCGATTGCTCGCCGTCGCGCAGGGTCGTGTCGAATACCCTGACGCGGTCGCGCTCGTCTCGTTGTGCTGCCGTCGTATCACTCATGTCGTCCTCACTTCTCCAGTTCTCTCGCTTTTTCGTTTCTCCTTTGGTTTGCGGCTAGGCGGCCGCCACGCACTATTCCCCCCGAGGGGGGAGCAGGAGAAGGAGCGAAAGGGAGAACTGAAACGACATGTGCACGCAGAGTAGCACCAGCGTGGGCGGCTCGCCAGCGCGCCTACGCGCGCGCGTAGGGCACCACTCGAGCGGATACGACCTCACCGATAACCGGCACGCTGCGACTTGGTCTGCAGCGCCAATACGACTGAGGACGCCGTATCGCGCCGGCCGTGGTCCCCTCTCAGGGAACCAATACGACCTTGCCGATATTGCGCCGCTGAGTGAGCATCTCCTGCGCGGCGCCAGCTTCCTCGAAGCTGTAGGCACCCGCGATGACGGGCTGAATCGTGCCGTCCTCGATCAAGTCGCGCAGCGGCTCGATCCATGGTTCGAGCGTCTCACGGTCCTTCCACAAGGTGAGCATGTTTAGGCCGATGACGGCCTTCGATTCGGACATCTGCTTGACCAAGGAGAAACGCGGCATGCGCGCCAATGTGCGCAAAGCGGAAGGCAGGTTGCGTTTGGCGCCAGAGACGACCGCTGAGGCGCCGAAGCCGACGAGTCGCCCGCCCGGACGCAGCAGGTTGTAGCTGGTTCGCAGGCTGTGACCACCGACCGCATCGAGGATCACGTCGAACTGGGGTAGGCCGTTCTTGGCGGTGGCGTCCTTGTAGTCATACACGCGATCAACGCCCAGCTCGAGGATGCGCTCGTGCTTGGATGGCGAAGCGGTGCCGTAGATCTCACTCGCGCCGAAGCGCCGGGCAAGCTGGGTGGCGGCAATGCCGACGCCACCGCCGGCGGAGTGGATCAGGACGCGCTCGCCGGGTTGCAGCGAGCCATAGCCGACCAAAGCGGCCCACGCAGTGGCGTAGTTGACCGGAATGGCAGCGCCTTGCTCGAAGCTGAGCCGGTCAGGCAAAGGCACGCAGTCGCGCTCGGGGACGGTCACTTGCGAGGCGTAGCCGCCGAACATGGTGCCGGCGAGCACGCGCTGGCCGTGCTCCAAGTCCTCGACACCTTCGCCGAGCCCGACGACCGTGCCCGCCACCTCATAACCAACGACGCATGGCGGCTTAGGCGCGTCGGGATAGACGCCGATCCGGGCCATGACATCGGCGAAGTTGATGCCGCAGGCTGCTACCTCGATGCGAACCCAGCCGGGACGCAGAGCGGGATCTGCTCGCTCTGAGACCTTGAAGACCTCCGGTCCACCGTGCTTCGTGATTTCGACCGTTCGCATCGGGGTCAGACTACTCGATTAATTGGGATCGTCGTTCGTGCCTGTCGCGACCAGCGAAGCATTGGCCCTGCGGGACTGGACCGTGGGGCTGGGAGGCTCAGCTCAGGACTACGGCCCAGCCGGCCACGAAGCCCTCGGAGGCGACGATCTCATCGACGACCTCGCTCGCAACGGGCACGTCGGTTGTGACGACCATCGCCGCGACCCGCTGCTCGTCTCCATCGGGCGTGTGACCGATCGCTGCCGAGGAGATGTTGATCCCGTGCGAGCCGAAGATCGTGCCCACGCGTCCGATCATGCCCGGCAAGTCCGCGTAGCGGAAGACTGTGACGAACGGGGTCAGCTCGATCGTCAGACGTCGGCCCTGGACCTCGACGAGGTGAGGGACGCGGTTGGGCCCGATGCCTGTGCCGGCAACAGCGACCTTCTCACCGCCAGCGACGACTGTGACGCGGATCAGCTCGTTGAAGTCTTGGGCCTCAGAGACGGACTTCTCCTCGACGACGATCCCACGCTGCTGCGCCATGGCTGGTGCATTGACGAGGTTGACCTGCTCCTCTGTGCGTCCCTCAAGCGCCCCGCCGATCACCGCGAGCGTGAGCAGGCGCGTGTCGAAGTCGGCGATGCGACCCATGAAGGCAGCCTCGATGCGCTCGACCGACGAGCCCTCAGCCAAGGCCATCGCCAAGCGCCCGAGACGGCGCGCGAGCGGCAGGAACGGGCCGAGCACCTCCATGTCCTCGGCACCGACGGAGGGGATGTTGACGGCTGTGGAGACGACGCCGCCGGTGAGCGCAGCCACAACCTGCTCGGCGCTCTGGAAGCCGGCACGATCGGTGGCCTCGGCGGTGGAGGCACCGAGATGGGGCGTGACGACGACGTTGGGATAGCCCTGGAACAAGGGGTACTCGGTTATCGGCTCGGAGGGGAATACGTCGAGCGCGACACCTCCGACCTTGCCGGAGTCCAAGGCGTCCTTGAGCGCGGCGTCGTCGATCAAGCCACCGCGCGCCACGTTGAGAATGCGCACCCCGTCGCGCATCTTGGCGAACTGGGTGGCATTCAGCCAACCTTCGGTCTCGGGCGTCTTTGGCAGGTGGATCGTGATGAAGTCGGCCTGCTCGCAGACCTCGTCGGAGCTCTCCGCCTTCTCGACACCCAGCTCGCGATAGCGCTCGGCCGAGACGAACGGGTCGAAGGCCAGGACGCGCATGCCGAAGCCCTTGGCCCTCTGCGCGACCAGCTGGCCGATGCGCCCGAAGCCGACGATGCCGAGCGTCTTCTCATACAGCTCGATGCCTGAGAACTTGGAGCGCTCCCACTTGCCGCTCGTGAGCGAAGCATGCGCTTGGGGGATGTTGCGCGCCAAGGCAAGCAGCATTGCCATCGTGTGCTCAGCCGCCGTGACGACGTTGGATTGGGGCGCGTTGGCGACCACGATCCCGCGCTGGGTGGCCGCGTCAACGTCGACGTTGTCGACTCCCACGCCCGCCCTGCCGATCACGCGCATGTTGGTCGCCTTAGCGATCAACTCAGCCGTCATCTTCGTGGCCGAGCGGATCAGGATGCCGTGGTAGTCACCGATTCGCTGTTCGAAGTCCTCCTGTGACCAGTCGATGCCGAGGTCGACATCGAAGTGCTCTTCGAGCAATTTGACGCCGGAATCACCGACCTTCTCCTTGACGAGCACCTTCAAGCGCTCCCCACTCTGCGTGTCGTTGGCTGTGGCGCTCATGATGCAATCCTTTCTATGACCCAGTCAATACACGCCGTGAGGGATTGCACGTCCGCGGGCTCGACAGCTGGGAACATGCCGATGCGCAGCTGGTTGCGCCCAAGCTTGCGGTAGGGCTCGACATCGACGATCCCGTTTGCGCGCAAGGTTGCGGCCAGCAACTTCGCGTCGATCGCCTCCTTGAAGTCGATCGTGCCCACGACCAGCGAACGGTTGACGGGCGCGGTTACGAATGGCTCGGCGTGCTGGCTGTGCTCGGCCCATTCGTAGAGGTGCGAGGAGGAGGCGCTCGTGCGCGATACGCACCACTCGAGCCCGCCACCGTCAAGCATCCAGCGAAGCTGGTCGGCTAGGAGGAACAAGGTCGCCAAAGCAGGCGTGTTGTAGGTCTGGTCCTTGACGGAGTTTTCGAGGGCGATCGGCAGCGAGAGCGACGCGGGAGTGAAGCGAGAGGAGGCTGCGATCTTGGCGATCCGCTCCTGCGCGGCGGGGCTGAGCAGAGCGATCCACAGGCCGCCATCCCCGGCGAAGCTCTTTTGCGGAGCGAAGTAGTAGGCGTCGGCTTGGGAGGCATCGACCGGCAGGCCGCCGGCGCCAGAGGTGGCGTCGATCAAGACCAGCGCGGAGCCTGCGCCCGCGGGGCGCAGCACGGGCGTCATTACGCCGGTTGAGGTCTCGTTGTGCGCCCAGGCAATCGCGTCGAGCGGATCGTCGTTTCCTGCTCCCGCAAGGGCCGCTTCGAGCTCTTGCTCGCTCGGCGCGCTGCCCGGCTCTGCCTTCACGACGAGCGGATCGGTGAGGAATGGGGCGTCGCTTGTGACGGTGGCGAACTTTTGCGAGAACTCACCGAAGCTCAGGTGCAAGGCGCGCTTTTCGATCAGCCCAAAAGAGGCCGCGTCCCAGAATGCGGTTGCACCGCCGTTGCCGAGTGTGACCTCGTAGCCGTCGGGCAGGGAGAAGAGCTCGCCCAAGCTCGCGCGGATCTCCGCGACGAGCCCCTTGACGGGCTTTTGACGATGGGAGGTGCCCATCAAGGCGGCGCCCTCGCTGGCAAGGTGCGCGAGTGCCTCGGGACGAACCTTGGAGGGGCCGCAGCCGAAGCGCCCATCGGCGGGCTTCAGCTCGGCGGGGATCGTAAGTGGCGTGTCCGGCGCTTGCAGGTTCGTCATAGGGCTTCCTCGCGGGATATCGATGATCGAAGGATGCCCAGGCGCGCGGCGATGATGCTCGTCGCTCCCCGGTGGTTAGCTCCACCTAGTGCGCCAGTCGCGACGACAGAGGCGAGTGTAGCGAACCGCCGCCTATCCCCTGCCATGTGGCTCGTCCCAGTCAGGTGCGGGTCCGAGGGGAATGATGTGCTTCGGATTTAGCTCGTCGTGGGTTGTGTAGTAGTGACGCTTGATCTGCTCCATCGCCAATGTTTGGGCCACTCCCGGCCATTGGTAGAGCTCGCGCGTGTAGGCCCACAGGTTGGGGTACTCGATGATCCGCCGGTAGTTGCAGCGGAAGTGCAGGTGATAGACCTCATCAAAGCGTGCGAGTGTCGGAAACAGTCGCCAGTCAGCCTCGGTGATTCGCTCACCCAGTAGGTAGCGACGTTCGCCGAGCACACCCTCAAGCCACTGAAAGCTCTCGAACAGCTTCGTGAAAGCCCGCTCGTAGGAAGCCTGGCGGCGTGCGAAGCCGGCGTTGTAGACACCGTTGTTGATGGTGTCGTATACGCGCATGTTGACCTCGTCGATCTCTCCCCGCAGAGCCGGCGGATAAAGGTCGAGCTCGGCGGCGTCGCCGAGGCCACCGAGCGAGTCGGCGCCGGCGAGCATACGGATGATGTCGCTGGACTCGTTGTTGACGATCCGCCCGCTCTCGCTGTCCCACAGCACGGGAACTGTGATGCGCGCGTCGTAGCTTGGATAGCTCTGAACGTAGGCCTCGCTCATGAGCTTCCAGCCGTGCAGCGGATCTATGTAGCGCCCGCCGGGACCGTCTGTGAAGCGCTCACCCGTGAACGCCCAGCCCCGCTCGTCGCGAAACGGGGCCACGTAGGAAATCGGCACGACCTGCTCGAGTCCTGCCAAGGCACGCACGATGGCCGTGCGATGACACCAAGGGCAGGCAAGCGAGACATATAGGTAATAACGCCCAGCCGCGACTGGGTAGGCCCCCTTCTCACCGGTGCTCGGGTCAACGCCGACCCACTCGCGAAAGTAACTGTTTTGGCGCTTGAACTCGCCGCCTGAGAGCTCGCGCGCCATGACGCGATCGACCGGCCCCGAAGGTCCTTGCCGGTCCTGGGCGCTCATCCGGGCCTGCCTGCACCGCGCATCGCTCTAGACGCGCTCGGCCTCCAGTTCCTACCTACATTGAGCATTCGTCATACCCTGCCTCGGTCGCTCCTCTCGCCCGGGCTACTCGCGCTAGAAGGAGGTCTTGATCCAGTCCATGTGCGAGCGCAGCTCGCCACCGACATGCTCGACTTGCGAGTCGGCTTGTTCGGCGCGCATGCGCTTGAAGTTCTCCTGGCCAGCGCGGTTCTCCGCGATCCACTCACGTGCGAAATCGCCGTCCTGGATCTCCTTGAGGATTTGGCGCATCGCCGCGCGCGTCTCCTCGGTGATGACGCGCTTACCGCGCGTGTAGTCGCCGTACTCGGCGGTGTTGGAGATCGAGTAGCGCATCCCGGCAAGGCCCTTTTCGTACATCAGATCGGCGATCAGCTTGAGCTCGTGCAGGCACTCGAAGTAGGCCATCTCTGGGTCATAGCCGGCGTCAACCAGTGTCTGGAAGCCAGCCTGGACTAGCTCGGATGCGCCACCGCACAGCACAGCCTGCTCGCCGAACAGATCGGTCTCGGTCTCGTCCTTGAAGGTCGTCTCGATAACTCCGCCGCGTGTGCAGCCGATGCCCTTGGCGTAGGCGAGCGCGAGCGCGCGAGCGTTGCCGGTGGCGTCTTGGGCAACAGCGATTAGGCCGGGCACACCTGAGCCCTCGGTGAACTGGCGACGCACGAGGTGGCCAGGTCCCTTGGGCGCGACCATCGCGACATCCACACCGGGTGGAGGCACGACCTCGCCGTAGTGGATCGAGAAGCCGTGACCGAACAGGAGCACATTGCCCTCGGCGATGCCGTCTGAGATTTCATCCCACACTTGGTGGTGGAGCTCATCAGGAACGAGCATCATCACGAGGTCGCCGCGCGAGGCAGCCTCGACGGGCGAGAGCACTTCGAGTCCTTCCTCGCGGGCCTTGGCGACTGAGGAGGAATCCTCGCGCAAGCCGACCACGACGCTAACGCCGGAGTCCTTCAGGTTGAGCGCGTGAGCATGGCCTTGGGAGCCATAGCCGATGATGGCGACGGTCTTGCCGTCGAGAAGCGTGAGGTCTGCGTCGTCGTCGTAGAGCATGCACGCCAGCGTATCCGACCGGCCGTGCTCAGGCGGTGCCGACGCCTACAAGAGTGCGCATCGGTATCTCGAGCGAGCCGTCCTCGGCCGTGTAGGGCGCGAAGCGCGCGGCGAGGCTTGTGCGAATCTCGGCGATCTCGCGATCGGGACGCGCGAGGACTGCGTCGTGGAAGGTACGCGCTATGTCGAGCGTGGTCTCCCAGAACTCGTCGAAGCTCGAGCTGCGCTGGGTCAACTCCAATGGCTCCACCCACACCTCGTCAAAGCCGGCATCCTCGAGCAAATCTCTTACCCGCTGCTTCTCACCGAGCGCAAATGGCCCAGGCGCACCGGGTGTCGGCGGCTCCAACAGACCTCGCTCGAGCAGCTCGGCTCCCGGGTGAAGTGCCCATGGGTTGTGCTCGATCGCATCCCACACCGCGAGCGCGACGTGGCCTTCGGGGCGCAGCACGCGTCGCGTCTCCCGCAGGGCGGCGAGTGGGTCGGCCATCAACATGTAGCCCCAGCGGCACAGGACTGCGTCGACGCTTGCCACCGGCAGGTCGATCCATTCCGCATTGAGCACTTGGAACTCGACGTTGGTGAGGTTGAGCTGGCCCGCACGCTTGCGCGCGCCGTCAAGCATCGCGTCGGCCTGATCGCTTGTGATGACACCGCCAACGGGAGCCACCATCTCAGCGGCAAGGAAGCCCGTCTCACCCAGCCCGGCCGCCAGCTCAAGCACGCGCTGGCCCGGCTGAGGGTCGACCGCGTCGATCATCCAGTGCGAGACAGGAGCGGAGAGTTCGCGCAAAGTCGCCTGGCGCGCAACCCAGCCGGAAGCAGCCTCTTCCCAATGGGTCAGGCTCGCAGCGCGGTGCTCGCGCGCCGCGTCTCCTCCACGTCCTTCCTCAGGTTGAACGGTGCTCATATTGAGATCCCTTGCAACTCCCTGCGCAGAAGCTTGCCAGACGCGGTCCGCGGGAGCGGCTCCGAGACGATCCGCACTTGCTTTGGAACCTTGTAAGGAGCCAGTCGAGCTGCGCAATATTCGCGTAGGGCGCCCTCCTCTACGCCTCCCGTCGCCCTACCTCCCTGCTCCGCTCCCCCCTCCACATTTACTCCCCCTTCCACATGTGCTCCCCCTTCCTCCGCATGTGCTCCCCCCTTCTCCACATGTGCTCCCGGAACCACCACGACGATCGCCATTACGGCCTCACCCCAACGTTGATCGGGGCGCCCCAGGACCGCTGCTTCGAGCACGCCGGGATGCTCTTCGAGCACCGCCTCAACCTCGCTCGGCGAGACGTTCTCTCCTCCGGTGATAATCGTGTCGGCCTTGCGTCCGCTTACGTGCAGGAAGCCATCCTCGTCTACGAACCCAAGGTCACCTGTGTGCAGGCGACCATCGGCGGCGACGGCCGAGCGGGCAACCGTTGGCCCAGAAAGCAAGATCTCCCCGTCGAGTCCGATCTCAGTACGAGTGCAGAACAGCGGGACTCCTGCGCCAATATCCCGCGTGACTGCCGCACTAAGACCCTGTGCGACTGGCGCGCCAAGGTCTTGTATGACCACCGCGAGCGGAGCGGTGGCCGCCTGGGAGCAGCACTCTGTGAGGCCATAAGTCTCAACCACGGGAACGCCGGCCGCGCGTGCCCGGACTACGAGCGCCGAGGGAACCGGCCCCCCACCAGTGAGCGCACAGCGCAGCGCCGGCGGATCACGCAAGCCCGCGTCGAGCAGGCGCGCAAGCGTTGTGGAGACGAGCGAGACAAGCGTTATGTCCTGCTCCATTAGAGCGGCCATCACCCTGTCGGTGTCAAAGCGCTCGTGAACGACCGCGGTGGTGGCATAGATCGCGCTGCGCACCAAGATCGAGAGGCCTCCAACGTGGGAGAGCGGCAACGCGCACAGCCAGCGCTCACGCGGGTCCACGCCGAGCGCGACAGATGAGCCGAGCGCACTCCACAGAAAATTTCCATAGGTCAGCTCAATCGGACGTGGCGTAGCGGTAGTGCCAGAGGTGTGAATCACCGCACAGACAGCGTCTAGATCGTGCGTTATCGGGAGGGCGTCCGTCTCCAACTCACCCTCCACCGAAGAGCGCACAGGGAGCGGCTGATCGACGAGCACGCAGTCGGCGATCAGCGGCTCGCGCTCCTGAGCGGTGAGGCGCAGGTCCACGGGTACCGCGACAGCCCCGAGCAACATGCACGCATGCAAAGCCTGGGCGAACTCGATCCCTGGCGCCAAAGCAATCGCAACACGCCCTCCTCTGCGCGCCCCGCGCACAACGAGTTCACTTGCTCCTACGCGCGCAGCTTGGGCCAGCTCGGCGTAGGTCACGCGCGCCTGTGGGGTCTCAAGCGCGGTGAGCGCCGGCGCCGAGCTCGCAGCTCGCTGCAGCCATGCCTCGACCTGCATCGGGCAAAGGCTACCTGGCGGACCTGAACTCCTCGACCTACAGCTGCCTGGCGAACCTTGGACTCCTCGCCCTACAGCCGCCTGGCAGATCTGAACTCCTCGCCCTACAGCTAGCCTTCCCATGCAAGCAACGGCGTGCGCTCTGAGAGGGAGCGCTCGGGAGACCATCAGAGCCCGTCCAGCCGATGGACCAAGACAGGAGCGTTGAGCAACCTTGAGCACGACTTGGATCGCAGCAGGCAAGTACACCGACATTCGCTATGAGAAGTCCGCCGAGCTCGGAGGGGACTCATCCCATCCCGCCCCGCGTATCGCAAAGATCACGATCAACCGTCCAGAGGTCAGAAACGCATTTCGGCCGCTGACCATCGTTGAGATCTCTCAAGCACTCGACCAGGCTCGCGAGGACACGGAGGTCGGCGCAATAGTGCTGTGCGGTGAGGGGCCACTCGCGTTCTGCTCGGGCGGGGATCAGCGTGTACGCGGCGACTCTGGCTATCTTGCCGAGAACGAGTCCGGTGACCCAGATCCCACCCGCCCGGGACGCTTCCACGTGACCGACTTGCATATCCAGATTCGCCGACTGCCGAAGCCGGTGGTGGCGATGGTGGCGGGCTATGCGGTAGGCGGTGGCCAGGTGCTGCACCTCGTATGCGACCTCACGATCGCGGCCGACAATGCACGGTTCGGCCAGACCGGCCCACGCGTGGGCTCTTTCGATGGCGGCTTCGGCGCTGGCCTGCTCGCCAACATCGTGGGCGCCAAGAAGGCGAAGGAGATCTGGTTTCTGTGCCGTCAGTACGACGCACAACAGGCGCTCAATATGGGGCTAGTGAACACCGTCGTGCCGCTCGATCGCCTCGAGGAGGAGACCGTGCAATGGTGCCGCGAGATGCTCGCCCTTTCACCATTCTCGCTGCGACTGCTGAAGGCCAGCTTCAATGCGGCTGAGGACGGCCTGGCCGGCATACAGCAGCTTGCACACGACGCCAACCTGCTGTTCTATGGCAGCGAGGAGGCCAAAGAGGGACGCGAGGCCTACAAGCAAAAGCGCGAGCCCGACTTCGCGCGCTTCCCAAGGCGCGCATGACGGCATTGGGAACCACCGGCCCGACGGCATCCGCCGCGGCGCCCACCCCGAAAGCATCGAGTGCGGTGCACATCTGGTTGATGGCTGCGCGCCCGCGGACGCTACCCGCGGCAGTGGCGCCGGTACTCGTTGGCACCTCGCTTGCGCTCGGTGCCGGGCACTTTCACCCACTCGCATTCGTTGCCGCTCTGCTCGGCGCCGTGTTTATCCAGGTGGGAACCAATCTCTCAAACGACTATTCGGACGCACGCAGAGGCGCGGACACCGAGGATCGCCTCGGCCCGGTCAGGGTGACCGCCGGTGGGCTCGTGCCACCCGGAAGGGTGTTGCTGGCGACGTATGTGACCTTTGGGCTGGCTGTGTTGTGCGGCGTGTACCTCGTGGCGGTCGCGGGTTGGGAGCTGATCGCGGTCGGTGGCGCGTCGATCCTCGCGGGAGTGCTCTACACGGGGGGGCCACGGCCATACGGGTATGAGGGCCTGGGCGAGCTGTTCGTGTTCCTGTTCTTCGGGATCGTGGCCGTGAGTGGCTCCTACTTCGTGCAAGTGCAGGAGTTGCCATGGGAGGCTTTTGCCTGCGCCGTGCCGGTGGGACTGCTGGCAAGCGCGATCCTCGTGGTCAATAACGTGCGCGACTTGGAGACCGACCGGCGCGCGGGCAAGCGTACGCTCGCCGTACGCCTTGGGCGAGAGCGAACGAGAGCGCTCTATACGGCGATGGTGGCCGGGGCGTTCGTGCTCGTGCCGCTGTCATGGCTGCTCGGCTCGATGACGGCCTGGCTGCTGTTGCCTTGGTGTGCAATCCCGCTCGCTTTGCCTGTCGTGAAGGTCGTACGCACACGCGTGGACGGGCCGTCACTGAACGGAGCGCTCGCCAAGACAGGTGCGCTGCAGCTCGTGTTCTGCTTGCTGTTCTCGGCCGGAATCCTGCTGAGCGGAGGGGTTGGGTCCTGAGCGATAGCCACACTCGTTGCTCGCCGAGGGGTATGCATCGAGCAGGAACCCCGGGCGTGGTGGACAGATGAGACTGGTCGTGCGACGGCATGTGCTGCGTCTGCGCCAACCTTTCCAAACCTCCTATGGGGCGCTGAACGAGCGAGAGTTGCTCGCGATCTCGCTCACCGACGACGACGGAATCACTGGCTATGGCGAGGCGGCACCGCTTGAGGCCTACGACGGCACAAGCATTGCCCGCGTAGAGGAGGCACTCGAGCGCTATCGCCCGATTGTG
This sequence comes from uncultured Solirubrobacterales bacterium, assembly GCA_963746645.1. Classification (GTDB taxonomy): domain Bacteria; phylum Actinomycetota; class Thermoleophilia; order Solirubrobacterales; family Solirubrobacteraceae; genus Palsa-744. The sequence goes on along the minus strand of CAVVBQ010000005.1, from coordinate 63,428 downwards.
GAGAGCGCAGCAGACATGAATGGCGCCGAGATCGTAGATGCGTGCCGTCGTGCCGATGATCTGCCTGAGGCATTCGCGGCGATTGATCTCGCGCTGTGGGATCGCGCGGGTAAGCGCGTGGGACGCCCGGTGGCGTCGCTCATTACGGATACGCCGGCGAGCGGGGTGCCTGTGAACGCAACCCTCTCAGCACTCGATCGTGCGGGAGCAGCCGAGCAGGCAGCTCACGCGATCGAGCAAGGCTTTGCTTGCCTGAAGCTGAAGGTCGGCGTAGGCGACGACGCTGGACGCGTGGCGGCCGTGAGGGCAAGCGCCGGAGCACACGTGGCTCTGCGGGTGGACGCAAACGGAGCGTGGAGCGTGGAGCAGGCGGTGCGCAACATCGAAGCGCTCGCGCCGTCGGGACTTGAGCTCGTCGAGGAGCCTGTGCACGGTCTGAGCGAGGTGCGTGAGGTACGCGAGCGAGTGGCAGTGCGCGTGGCGATCGATGAGACCGCGGCCGAGCATGGCGCGCTCACGGCAGGCGTGGCGGATGCGGTGTGTTTGAAGATCTCACGCTGTGGAGGCATCTCGGGTCTGCTGGCGGCCGCCTCGCTGGTCAGAGCCTCAGGCGCGGAGGCATATGTGGCCTCGACTATTGACGGCCCACTTGGCATCGCCGCGGGTGTGCATGCAGCCGCCGCCCTCGCCTCTCGCGGACCGCTTCCCGCCTGTGGCCTAGCAACGCTTGCCATGTTCGAAGGACTGGAAAACCCGCTTGCACCCGCCGGCGGGGAGATCCCCGTTCCGCTGGGAGCCGGCCTCGGAGTGGAGCCCTTGTGAAAGTAGAGCCACTGTGTGGTGCTGCCGTCGCGTGTTGAGACTAGGCGATCGCTCTTGCGACAGTCCCAGGGTTCTCGAGCGGCAGGCAATGACCGCCGCCGATCACTTGAAGCAAGGCGTCGGGAAATAGCGTGACCATTCGTTCGCTGATCCTCACAAACTTACGATCGCGACGGCCGGCAAGCACCGTGACGGGCATCTGAAGCTCGGGAAGACGATCCCAGAGCGACTGCATCTCCCCAGTACCGATGCCTCTTAGCGCCGCCGCGACACCGCCCGGTCGATTACGCGACTGGTCCGCCCGGGCAAGCTGGTCGACCTCTGGCGGGTCTTCGGCGAACATTGCTTGAGTGCGCCAGCGCTCGACGAAAGCCTCGATCGAGCCTTTCTCGATCTCATCCGCCAAGCGACGATCCTGCTTGCGCCTCTCAGACCGCTTCGCCGTATCGTCGATGCCTGCCGTTGCGGAGATCAATATAAGGCGCTCGATCCGCTCTGGCGCAGCCAATGCTACGTGCAACGCGACGCGTCCACCCATCGAATAACCGGCGAGCGCGAATCGCTCCGGGCTGCAATCGAGCACGCTCGCGACACACCCCTCGAAAGTAATGGACCCGACCTCCGGGGCCTGCTGGTCGCCATGCCCGGGCAAGTCCAGCGCGAGTGATCGGTAGCGTTCGCTGGGCAGATGCTTGAGGACTCCATCCCACATATGACGAGTGCCACCGAATCCGTGCAGCAACACAACGTTCTCAGGCTCACTCCCAGCTACGCGCGCTCTCTCGGCCACCGCATCATCCTACGGTCTATTACCTACTTTCCGTGACTTAGGTTTTGTTTGCAATGACTCAGTCAAATATGGAGAGCTCGGCTATCGACACCTACACACTGCTGGGCGCGTTCGTGGACGAGCTGGCACGTTGTGGGATGCGCGATGCGTGCACCTCCCCTGGGTCGCGGTGCACGCCACTCGTGCTGACGCTTGCCCACGAGCAACGACTGCGCTGCCATTCCCACGTGGACGAGCGCTGTGCTGGCTTCTTCGCGGTCGGCCTCGCCAAGGCATCGGCCCTGCCCGTAGCGGTCACATGCACCTCGGGTACGGCCGTGGCCGAGCTGCTGCCGGCAGTCGTCGAGGCGCACGAGGCACGCGTGCCCTTGATCGTGCTCAGCGCCGATCGCCCGCCTGAGTTGCGTGAGGTAGGCGCTGGGCAGACGATCGATCAGCTGAAGATCTTCGGAGACTTCGCCAAGTGGTTCTTCGAGGTCGGCACGCACGAAGCTACGGCCGAGCGCGTGCGTTGGATCCGAGCGCTTGCCTGTCGCGCATACTGGACAGCCCTGGAAGGACGAGCAGGGGTCGTGCACCTGAACTTTCCCCTGCGCGAACCGCTCGTGTGCGAGCAGATGCCTAAGCCGGACCGTCAAGGACGCCCGGACGGTGTCCCATTTGTAAGCCGTCCGTGGCATGCGCCAGATCCCACAGCGGCTGCCCACTCTTTGCGAGAGCTCATAGGGCCAGCGCGACGAGGGGTGGTTGTGGCTGGACGTCACGAGCGGCCCACACCGCTCGGTGAGGCAGCCGCCGAGCTGTGCGCCGCGCTCGGTTGGCCGTTGCTAGCCGACCCTATGTCGGGCGCACGGCGGGGCGACTGTGCAATAGCTCACTACGACGCGCTGCTACGCGAGTCGAAGTTCGCTGGAGAGCACACACCCGAGCTTGTCTTGCGGGTCGGCGACCTGCCGGTGTCAAAGCCGCTGCGTACCTGGCTCGCTGGCCTTTCAGGGTCACGCCAAATCACTATCGATCCAGAGTGCGCGTGGCAAGACCCGGCAAACGTGGTCTCTGATTCGATCGCAGCAGAGCCAGCTGCGACATTGCGCGCGCTGGTAGCGACGCTGGAGGACACCCGTACTACAGAGACCGATTGGCTTGAGAGCTGGCGTAGCGCCGACGAGCGTGCCGCCGAGTCGATCCTCGGTGTGCTTGCGGCAGGCGGCTGCGGTGAGCCCTCAGTTGCCACCGAGCTCGGCGTGCTACTTCCAGAGCAGGCAACACTGTTTGTGGCGTCTTCGATGCCGGTACGTGACATCGAGACTTTTTGGCCTGTGCGACCCGATCCGCCCCGCGTTCTTTGCAATCGCGGAGCCAACGGGATCGACGGAACGGTCTCAAGTGCTTTTGGCGCTGCAGCGGGCGGGCGTGGTCCGGTAGTACTGCTGATCGGTGACGTGGCACTCGCATATGACCTCGGCGGATTGCTCGCCGCTAAGCGCTTGGAGCTCAAGCTCACGATCGTGCTGCTCAACAACGAAGGCGGCGGGATCTTCGATTTCCTACCACTCGCAAGCGCCGAGATGGCGCGATCGACACCGGCAGACGCCACCGACGGCGATAAGCCAAAGCAAGACACCTACACGCGACACGTGCTTACGCCGACGGGACTTGACTTCGCGCAGGCCGCCAAGTTGTACGGACTGAGCCATGAGACGGTTACTGATGTTGTGGGCTTCCGTGCGGCGCTTGAGCGCGCAATGGCCGCGTCGCGCTCGGCGATCGTGGAAGTGCGCACTGAACGCGAGGCAAACGTGAAGCTGCACAGGCGCGTGTGGAGCGCCGTGGCAGGCGCGCTCAACTCGTGAGCAAAGGCAGCAATGCCTGCAACTTGACCTCGGTCTCCGCAAGCTCGGCGGCTGGGTCAGAACCGCGCACGATGCCGTTGCCGGCATAGCAACGAGCGACGTTGCCGCGCAAGAGGGCGCAGCGCAAAGCCACGCAGAACTCACCGTCGCCGGCAGCGTCCGCCCAGCCGACCGGGCCGGTGTACCAGCCGCGGTCGAGGCCCTCCAAGGCGGGTATCAAGTCGAGCGCGTCTTGCGAGGGCTCGCCTCCGACCGCGGGCGTGGGGTGCATCAGGCCGGCAAGCTCGATCGCCTCTACGGGTGCGGCGAGCTGTGCGCGAATCGGGGTGGCGAGATGCTGGATGTTGGCAATGCGCACAAGCGTCGGCTCAGGCGCAGTCGTGACCCAGATCGCATAGCGGTTGAGCGTGCGCTCGATCCGCCGCGCGACAATCGCATGCTCCTCGCGGTAGCTCGAGTCGCGCATTAGCTGCTCACCCAGGTGCGCGTCCACGGCGGGGTCTGCGCTGCGCCGGGTGGAGCCGGCGAGCGCGATCGTGCTGACGCGCTGACCCTCGCGGCGCACGAGCAGCTCTGGGCTCGCTGCCACGAACGTGGCGTCGCCGCGACCAATGCAGAAGACAAAGCACGAAGGGAACGCGTCGCGCAAGACCGCGAACACGGCCGCGGGGTCGTAGTCACTCGGTGCATGCACTTGTACCTCGCGCGCAAGCACGATCTTTTGCAGCCGGCCCGCGCGAATCAACTCGACGGCGCGGCTCACGGCTGCCTCGTAGTGCTCGGGAGGCATGCCACTGGAGACCTGAAAGCGACCTGTGGGCGCCGGGTCAAGCAAAGGCAAGGGCGGTGCACTGAGCTCTCCAAGCCGGGTACTCAAGCTGAGGAGCCGGTCCTCGGTCGTGTCGTCAGGCTGGACGAGCGCCGCCAAGGTGAGCGTGACTCGTTGCTCGCCTTCGTGTTGCTTGCGCGCGAATGCAACTTCCGGGACCAGCAGCGAAGCCGACTCGAAACCGCTCCAGGCGGGCGTTGTGCCTCCGTCGGGCGCCATCGCAAAGCCGCCGACCGCCACTGGCCCACCGCCACCAGGCTCCCCTGGAGAGTCCGCCACCGCGCTCGCCGACAAGGCGCGCCAACGGTCGGCGACGGTCGCAAAGCGATCCGCTCCCGAGTCCTCGAGACACACCACCTGGCCGAGCCCAGCCAATGCGGCACCACCACGATCGGGTTGCTCGAAGGTAAACCACGGCTCGCCCGGGCGCCGCGAAGCGCACACGATGGCCGAGGGATCGAGCTCGGGCGCCAAGACGCATGTGATTGTCGCGAGCGTGGGACGCCCCGAGCGGCGTGCGCGCTGAAGCGCCAAGTCAAGCCGCGCACACAAGCGTTCGCGATCGGACTCGCCAAGCGTAAAAGGCGAGCGCTCGCCGGCGAGAACCCTTATGTCTCACCCCGCCCGCGTGCGATGGCTATCTCACCGGTGCGCATCATCTCGATCAGCCCGAACGGGCGCACCATGCTCTCGAAAGCCTCGACCTTCTCGGTGGTGCCGGTGACCTCGACGATTACCGAGCGCTTGGTCACATCGACGACCTTGCCGCGGAAGATCTCTGTGATCTGCATTAGCTCCCCGCGCTGAGTTCCATCGGCGGAGATCTTGAACAAGGCAAGCTCGCGCGCGACAGTGTCGTTCGGCTCGAGATCCCTGATCTTCAAGACATTGATGAGCTTGTGCAGCTGCTTTGTGACCTGGTCGATCGGATGGATCGCGCCGTCGACGGTGAGCGTGACACGCGAGATGTGATCGTCGTCGGTGGGACCGACCGTGAGCGTGTCGATGTTGAAGCCACGCCTGGCGAATAGGCCCGCGATGCGGGTGAGTACGCCCGACTTGTTCTCGACGAGGATCGAGAGCACATGCTTGCGTCCTGAGCGCAGGTTGCCGGAGGCTTGCAGCTCCTCCAGGCTCAAAGGGTCCTTGGTGGCTGGCTCTCCCACGGCGATCACCCCACCATCTCGCGGGCGGCTTGCCCGGCGGGAATCATCGGGTAGGTGTTCTCCTCGCGCGTGACCTTCACGTCGACGACTACGGGGCCGTCGGTGGCGATCGCCCGCTTCATATCCTCCACGAGCGTGCTCTTGTCCTCGAAGCGCATGCCCGTGGCGCCATAGGCCTCGGCTAGCTTGACGAAGTCGGGATAGTCGCCGGTCTCGACGTGACTGTAGCGCCCGTCCCAGAACAGCTCCTGCCACTGGCGCACCATGCCGAGATAGCCGTTGTTCATGATGAACACCTTGATCGGGATTTTCTCTTGCGCGCAAGTCGCAAGCTCCTGAGCGTTCATCTGCACCGAGCCGTCACCGGCTATGCAACATACGGTCCGATCGGGACAGCCCACGGCGGCCCCCATGGCGGCCGGCAAGCCGAAGCCCATCGTGCCGAGTCCGCCCGAGTTGATCCAGCGGCGGGGCTTGGGGAAGTCGTAGTACTGAGCGGCCCACATTTGGTGCTGGCCGACGTCGCTGGTGATGATCGCATCGCCACCAGTGGCCTCGTGCAGAGCCTGGATCATGTACTGGGGCTTGATCTCGTTGTCGCTCGAGTCCTCATAGCCGAGCGGGTACTGCTCGCGCCAAGCTGCGATCCGCTCCCACCAAGGCCCCAGGCGTGCGCTGTCGGCGCTCAGGGCGCGGTACTCGACTAGTAGCTTGGCGAGCACGTGCTTGGCATCGCCGACGATTGGAATGTGGGCGGGGATATTCTTGGAAATCTCGGCCGGGTCGACGTCGATATGAATGAACTTGGCGCGCGGAGCGAACTCGGACAGCTTGCCGGTGACGCGGTCGTCAAAACGCGCGCCCACGGCGCAGATCAGGTCGGCCTCATCCATCGCGTAGTTGGCGGCGCGCGTGCCGTGCATGCCGAGCATCCCTAGCCACTGGGGATGGGGAACCCCATCCACCCGTGCCGGAAATGCACCAAGGCCCATCAGGGTGCAAGTGACGGGGAAGCGGTCCGCGGTGGCGAACTCGATGAGCTCCTCGGAGGCATTGGCGTTGACCACGCCCCCTCCGGCATAGATCACCGGGCGCTGTGCGGCCACGAGCGCCTTGGCGGCTTGGCGGATCTGCTTCTGGTTGCCCTCCAAAGTCGGCTGATAACCGGGCAGGCGCACATCGGCGACCGGCTCATAGGGAATCTCGGCGCGCGAGAGGTCTTGGGGAATGTCCACCAAAACAGGGCCAGGTCGGCCCGAGCGCGCAACGTAGAAAGCCTCGTGGATCGCCCGCGGGATTTCCAGAGGATCCTGGATCATGAAGGAGTGCTTGACGATCGGCATCGTGATGCCGATCGTGTCCGCCTCCTGGAAACCATCGGTGCCGAGCAGCTCGGTGCGCACCTGGCCGGTGATGAACACGACCGGCACGGAGTCCATCATGGCGTCGCAGATCGGGGTAATCAAGTTCGTTGCGCCAGGACCGCTCGTGGCGAACGCCACCCCCACCTTGCCGGTGGCCTTGGCATAGCCCTCTGCCGCGTGTCCCCCGCCGGCCTCGTGGCGCACGAGGATATGGCGCAGACCGCCATCCACGAAGGCATCGTAGGTCGGGAGGTTGGCGCCACCGGGCAAGCCGAAGACGACATCCACACCCTCCGCCTTCAGGCATTCCATGACCGCGTCTACTGCACGCATTTCACCGACCTCCTTTCCTTCTTCTTAGGGGGTTTGCAGGGGTTTACGAAGTGGTGGAAGCGTTGGCAGGCTCCCACGTTCGGTAAAGCCGAGTGTACCAGCGGGTTTTTCGCCCGACCTAGGCGCTCTCCTGCCGAATCCGTCGGCCACGAATGCCTAGTCGCACCCACTCGCTTGAGGCAAGGCTCGCACAGACACGTTCCAAAACGACTGCCCTACGCGCGCGCGTAGGGCACCCTCCAGGCGAATGACCTCACGAGCTCCCGATTGCGACACCGATCGCCAGCACGATCGCGCCGGCGAGCGTGACCGCGATCAAGGAGGAGCGCAAGGAGACGTCAAGGAAGCGCTCACGCACCCAGGCGATCACGAACAGCTCGACGGCCACGACGATGCCCGCGACGATCAAGGCGTTGTGGGTGTCCTTGATTAGGAACGGAAGCGTGTGGAAGATGCCGCCCAAAGCAGTCATGCCCCCGGTAATTGTGCCGCGCACGAACGGCGTGCCACGTCCCGTCGTCTCCCCCGTGTCCGAGAGCGCCTCGGAGATGCCCATGCTGATACCCGCACCGAGCGCTGTAGAGAGGCCGACGACGAAAGCGGTGTGTGAGTTGGAGGAGACGGCCGCGGCAAAGATCGGCGCGATCGAGGAGACGGTGCCATCGATCATGCCCACAAGCGCTGGCTGCACCACGCGCAGCACGAACGAGCGCTCGTCCTCGAAGCCGGCGCGGTGGATCAACCGCGCGATTCGCGAGGTGAGAAGGTGGGGTGCGGTCTTTGTGTTTACGCTCATAGGACTGCCGTGTCCCCGTATCAAACCGGGACACGAGGACAGCCTATGCAAAGGACCCGCTTAGGCAGGCCTAAACCTTTGAAAGAGATTCAGGTGCGAGCAACTGCTCGGGATACTCGAGCTCCTCGCCACAGCGCGTGCAGAGAGCGTCGTGGGCCATGGTGATGCGCCCGCATTTGGGGCACTGTCGGCGTGGCTCATCGCGATCGAAGCGGTAGGCGAGCGCCGCCAGCAAGCCGAAGATGGGCACGATCGCCGAGACCAAGAACCACAGCACGAATGAGGAGCCCTTGATGCGACCCACTATGCCGCCGGCAATGCCAAAGCAGACGGCTATCGCTACGTAGGCCATGAGCGCACTCGCGACCGGACCATGGGAAGTCGTCCGCTAGAAGAGGACGCGCCACGCCCAGATGAGCGCGAGCACACCGAGGATCAGGACGAGCGGGCCAGCAATCGCCAGAGCTATGCCGATGATCACCTTCAACAGGATGTAGCCAACTACGACCAGGACGAGAACAGCTACGACCGTACGTCCAAGCGAACGTCCTGCGGGGGTGCTCTGCGAAGGCTGATTCATAACTCACAGCCTATCTGATATGGAGGCGCGTCCTAGCAGTATGGGGCGCGCGGCCGAGCAGGCTCGGAAACCCTGCCCGGCCGCGCCCCAATCACCGCGAGGAGGGGACTCGCGACGAGGCTTGGCCCTACACGCCATCGCTGGCTATGGCACCCGCGGCACGTTCCCCGAGCACGGCGCCGGCGGACGATCCAAGCCGTGGGAGCGTCCAACGCTTGTGAGGCGATAGCGTCGGATGCGCACCCCCTGGCCTGTGACGTCCGCGGCGTCCTCGGGCAGTAGGAGAAACCGCCGGGGTGGAGCCACCATCGAATTTGAGATCGGCCTGTTCATGAACAGCATATTGGCGCGCCGAAGTCCGCTTGTGTTTGGCCTTTAGTCCAAAATGTCGGCACCGCAGGTGTTCTGAGTGCCGAATCCGCGGACAGGCCGGACGATTCGCCTTGTTCTGAGTGCCGAATCTGCGGACGGGCGAGACGATTCGCCTAACTCAGATGTTCAGCTGCTCGTTGACGAGGCGCGTGACCTCGCCGCCGTCAGCGCGCCCCTTGGTCTCGCGCATGACGTAGCCCACGATCGGCCCGATCGCCTTGGCGTTGCCGCCCTTCACACGCTCGGCGGCGTCAGTATTGGCGGCGAGAGCAGCGGCCACGACAGCGGCTAGGTCATCCCCGCCGTCAAGCGCGGCGAGCCCCTCGGCCTCGACGATGGCAACCGGGTCTCCCCCCTCAGCCACCAGGCGATCGAGTACTTGCCGCGCCGCGCCGACGCTGACTTGCTTGGTGGCGACCAACCCGCATAGGGCCGCAAGAGCGGCAGGCGTGACAAGTGAAAGCTTGGGATCCCCCCCTCACCGTCCCCCAAGCGTGCGGTCAAGTCGCCGGCGATCCAGTTTGCGAGCGTCTGAGGCTCCGGCGCGGGATCGACCTCGGCGGCCAAAGCCTGCTCGAAGTAGTCGCCCAGCTCAGCGCGAAACGCGAGCAGGCGGGCGCTGTCGTCGCTCAACCCGAGTGCCTGCAAGCGCTCGGCGCGAGCCATTGGCAACTCGGGCATGGCAGCGGCGGCCGCGTCGAGCATGCTTTGGTCGACCGCCACAGGGACGAGGTCAGGCTCAGGGAAGTAGCGGTAGTCGTGGGCCTCCTCCTTGGAGCGCAGGGAGGTGATGCGTCCTGAGGCTGGGTCGAAGTGGAGCGTCTCCTGGGCCACCCTGCCACCACCGTCGAGGATCTCTTCCTGGCGGGCGATCTCGGCACGAATGCCGCGTTCGATGAAGCGGAAGGAGTTCATGTTCTTCAGCTCTGTCTTGGTACCCAACTCGCTCGCGCCGGCGGGCCTCAAGGAGATATTGGCGTCACAGCGCAAGGAGCCCTCCTCCATGTTGACGTCGGAGACCCCGAGCTGGCGCATGGTGGTGCGTAGCAAGCGCAGCCACTCGCCCGCTTGCTCGGCCGAGCGCAGGTCGGGCTCGGTGACGATCTCGGCCAGGGGCGTGCCGCCGCGATTGAAGTCCACGATTGAGGCATCGGAGGCGTCGATTCGCCCGGAGGCGCCTACATGGACGAGCTTGGCGGCATCGTCCTCGAGATGGACACGGTGGATGCGCACCTCACCCAGCTGTCCGCCGAGACAAAGGGGCTCGTCGTACTGGGAGATCTGGTAGCCCTTGGGCAGGTCGGGATAGAAGTAGTTCTTACGATGGAAGATCGAGCGGGGAGCGAGCTGCGAGCCGACCGCCATGCCGATCATCAGCCCAAAATGGATCGCTCGGGCATTGGCCACCGGCAGGGCACCAGGGAGCCCCAAGCAGACTGCACAGGTGCGCGTGTTGGGCGGCTCCCCGAAGGAGAGCTCACAACCGCAGAACATCTTCGTGCGCGTTGCCAGCTGGATATGGATCTCCAGGCCGATGACGGGCTCGTAGGTTGTACTCATACGCCATACCTCGCGCGCGCGCGCGGGGCACCCCATTTTGAAAGACAAACCCCACGCAGACATGACCCGAGCCGAGCCGGCACATGTTCCCCGGTGAGCACTCCGTCACTCATGTGCGCGCGGGGCTCGAATCGAAGCCGATCGCCTGCTCCAGAGCGTGGGCGGCGTCAAGCAGGCCGTTCTCGCTGAAGGCGGGACCCGCAAGCTGAAAGCCGACAGGAAGCCCACGTCCGCCTGGCCCGAGGTTCTCCCCCGCTCCGCTGAGGCCGCAGGGGATCGAGATCGCGGGAATGCCGGCCAAGGACATGGGCACGGTGCAGAAGTCGTTGAGGTACATGGCAAGCGGATCGCCAGTCTTGGAGCCCAGCTCGAAAGCGACGGTGGGGCTCGTGGGTGTCACGACGAAATCAACGCGCGAGAAAACGGCGCGGAAGTCCTCGACGATCTTTGTGCGCACCCGCTGGGCGCGACCGTAGAAGGCGTCGTAGTAACCGGAGGACAAGGCGTAAGTGCCGAGCATGATGCGCCGCTTGACCTCTGGGCCGAAGCCGTCGTGACGGGTGCGGGTGTACATGCCGACCAAGTCAGAGGCCTCAGCTCGCAGGCCATAGCGAACTCCGTCGAAGCGGGCGAGATTCGAGGATGCCTCGGCGGGAGCGATGACGTAGTAGGCGGAGAGAGCGTGGGGAGCATGAGGGAGACTCACCTGCTCGATTTGTGCACCAAGCTCTTCAGCCCGCGCGAGTGTCGCGGTGAACGCCTCGAGCACGCCCGCTTCGATGCCCTCGCCCGATAGCTCGCTGGGCACGCCGAGTCGGATGCCGTCAAGCCGCTCGGAAGTGGGCAAGGCGATCTCGGAGGGGAAACTCAAAGACGTGGCGTCGCACTCGTCGCGGCCCACCATGTGGCGCAGCATGAGCGCGGCGTCGGTGACATCACGGGTAAGCGGGCCAGCCTGATCCAAAGAGGAGGCGAAGGCGATCATGCCGTAGCGCGAAGCGGCGCCGTAGGTGGGCTTGAGACCGACGATCCCGCACAAGGCCGCGGGCTGACGAATCGAACCGCCCGTATCGGTACCCAAAGCCCAGGGCGCGAGGCCGGCGGCAACCGCGGCAGCGCTACCCCCAGAGGAGCCGCCGGGCACGCGCCCACGGTCCCAAGGATTGAGGACTGGACCGTAGGCGGAGTTCTCGTTGGAGGAGCCCATCGCGAACTCGTCTTGGTTGGTCTTGGCGAGCAGAGGCGCACCTGCCGCCTGGAGGCGCTTGACGACGGTGGCCGTGTAGGGCGGCAGGTAGCCCTCGAGGATGCGCGAGCCGGACTGGGAAGGCACGCCCTCGGTACAGAACAGGTCCTTGACCGCCAAAGGCACGCCACCGAGCGGGGCACCGGCTGCAGCGGCATTGGAGCCAGAGCCGGCGGACTGCGCTGAGGAAGCCGCATCAGGGGAAGCACCCACGGAGGGCGGCGAGTACGACGCGTCGGGGACCCAAGTGAAGCAGTTGAGGGTGTCCTCGCGCGCGCGCGCGAGGTAGGCCGCAAAGAGCTCATCAGCCCCCAGCTCCCCAGCGGCGATCGCCTGCGCGGCGGTGGCCGCGGTGAGCTCGATCGGGTCGGTGATGCTCATGCCTGTGGGCTGGGTACGAGAAAGCCCTCGCCACTAACGGCAGGAGCTTGGGCGAGCACGACCTCGCGCGGGAGCGAGGCGCGTGGCTCGTCGGGGCGCAATTGCCCTGTGAGCTCAGCAACGTGGGTGGTCACGGGAACATCCTCGAGGTCGAGCTCGGCGATGCGGGCGACGTGGTCGAGCACGGCGGAGAGCTCGCGTGCCATCGGCTCTATCTCCGCGTCACTCAATTGGAGGCGCGCCAAGCGCGCGACGTGGAGAACCTCATCACGATCGATCATCGGGGCGGCATTCTATGCGGGCGGCACGCGCGGCTGGGGATTGGCCAGCGGATCTACGCAGGCGGCGGCAGACGCGGCTCGGGATTGGCCGGCGGATAGAGACGGGTGCGTTCATCGCGCATCGACTCCCACGAGCCGACGGCGATCAAGAGGGCACCGGCCAGCGCGACCCAAGCTCCCGCGCACAAAGAGGTCGAGTCCTGGGGTCGCTCCAGCAGTCTCACAATGGCGGCGATGACGGCCACGAACCCGAAGAAAGTGCTCCATATGGCGGCGGCGACCGGTAGGGCCGTGGAGCGCTCGGTGACGGTCGCCACGACCAAGACAAGGGCCACGATGGCGGACAGCAGGAGCAGCACGACGACAGGACCGAACGTATCGAAGGCGTCGAACGAGCGTTCAGCATTTCCATACCAATCGAGCGTGAACGAGAAGATCACACCCAAGGCGCCGATCAACGCCAGTACCTCCCCCAGTCGCAGACGACCAAGTCTCATGTGACCTCCCCGCTTGGCAGTCGTCTCATGTGACCTCCCCATTTAGCAGTCGTCTCATGTCCCCTCCCCGCCTGGCAGTCGTCTCATGTCCCCTCCCCGTTCACGAGTCCGTTCTGGATGCGTGCCGCTTGAAGTGTGTTGCGCAAGAGCATGGCGATCGTCATCGGCCCGACGCCGCCGGGCACGGGCGTGATCGCCGAGGCCAGCTCGCTGACGGCGGCGAAATCGACGTCGCCGACGAGGCCACTCTTGGTGCCTGCCTCCTCCGGAGAGAGGCGATTCATGCCCACGTCGATCACGATCGCGCCGGGCTTGACGAAGTCGCGCTCGATCAAGCGGGGACGACCGACCGCGGCGATGAGGACGTCCGCGCGGGCACACACCTCGCGCAAGTCATGGGTGCGCGAGTGGCACACGGTGACTGTGGCATTAGCCTCCAGCAAAAGCTGGGCCATGGGCTTGCCGAACAGGTTGGAGCGACCGACGACGACCGCCTCGGCGCCTTCGAGCTGGGCACCGACGCTTGTGAGCAACTCGAGCACACCGATGGGCGTGCAGGGACGCAGGCCGGGCTGTCCTTGAGAGAGCAAACCGGCGTTCACAGGCGTGAGCCCATCAACATCCTTGCGAGGATCGATCAGCCCGCTGAGGCTTGTGCCGTGGAGATGGTCGGGCAAGGGCAGCTGGAGCAAAATGCCGCTGACCTGGGGATCGTCGTTCAAGGCCCGCAAGCGCCCTGCGACCTGCTCGTGGGTGGCGTCGGCAGGCAGGCGTTCGTCGTAGGGAGTCATGCCAACCTCGGCACAGGCACGTTGCTTGCCACCCACGTAGACCGCGGAGGCTGGATCTTCGCCGACGAGCACCGTGGCAAGACCGGGCGCACGGCCGCCGCTGTCGACCAAAGCGGCTACGTCGTCGGCCACTTGGGCACGCACACGCGCGGCGATTGCCTTGCCGTCGATGATTGTGGCCGCCATCGCGCGGATCGTATGTGTTCCCACGGGCCGATGCATGTCCTTACTTAGCCTCTGTACCGACCGGCGCATGCGCCGGTCGGCCGGCCCGTACATGTACGGGCCGGGACAGTGCCGCATGCGGCACTGTCGTCCATAAATAGATGCTAGACCCGAGAGATCTAACCCCGACGACTGACGGGTGCGTAGTCGGCCATCAACTTTCGCTCAGACCCATCGCCGGCGAAACGCACAACGATGATCCCGCCTGGCTCGACACCAGTGACGACGCCGTCACCGAAAGCGGCGTGGACGACATCCTCGCCGAGTCGGTAGGACGTTGAGGAGCTAGAGGCGTGCGAGCCGGAGGACCAGCTACCGCCTCTACCCCCGCCCCCGCCCCCGCCAGCGCCGATACCACCACCTGCGCCCGCACCCGCAAAACCGTTGCCGCCGATACCCACACGCGCGCCGCCGGGACGCGGGGCTGGCAGGTCCTCGCGTTCGCACAATTCAGCGGGGATCTCATCGAGAAAGCGGCTTGAGATGCCATAGGCAGGGGCTCCGAAGACGGAGCGCCGGCGTGCGTAAGTGAGATAGAGCTCGCGCATGGCCCTGGTGACTGCGACATAGAAGAGCCGGCGCTCCTCCTCCACTCCGCCTTCGTCGAGCGCACGCTGATGGGGGAACACACCGTCCTCACAGCCAGCGACGAACACGGTTGGGTACTCCAAGCCCTTGGCGTTGTGGAGCGTCATCAGGGTGATCAGGCCTTCGTCGTCGCGGCGCGAGTCGCCGTCTGACTTGAGCGCTAGCTCCTGCAGGAACAGCTCGAGCGTGTCGCCCTCGGCGGAGGTGTTGGCGTCGAACTCGTGCGCCACCTCGACCAGCTGGGCCAGGTTTTCGATGCGGCCTTGCGACTCGAACGCCTTCTCACCCCTCCCCACCGCCTCGGCTTCGAGTGCCTCCACATAGCCGGTGCGCGCCAGGACCGCGTCCATGAGATCCCCCACGGGGACGCCATCCTGGGCGAGCGCGGCCAAGTCCTCCATCGTGGCCATGAAGCGCGAGAGCGCCTTAATCGCGGCAGCGCCCAAGCCCGGGATGCGATCGGCCGCGGCTGCCACCTCCCACACTGACTGGCCGATCGTGGCTGAATGAGCCACGATCCTCGACAGAGATGTCTGGCCGAGTCCGCGCCTAGGCGAGTTGGCCACGCGCTGGAAGCTGACCACGTCGAAGGGGTTAGCGATCCAACCGAGGTAGGCGATCGCGTCCTTGATCTCCGCGCGCTCGTAGAACTTGGTGCCGCCGATCACTTGGTAGGCGAGCTCGCGTCGCACGAGCGTGTCCTCGATCACGCGAGACATGGCATTGGTGCGATAGAAGACCGCGATCTCGGCACGGGATGCACCCTCGTCCACCAGCCGCTCGATCTCGCCCACGACAAAGCGCGCCTCCGCGTGCTCGTCCTCGAGACCATGCACCCTGATCGGGCTGCCTTGGCCCTTGTCGCTCCACAAGCGCTTGGCGATGCCCCCACGGTTGTTGGCGATCACCGCATTGGCGGCCGAGAGGATCGTTTGCGTGGAGCGGTAGTTCTGCTCCAGCTTCACCACCCGCGCATCGGGGAAGTCATCGGTGAAATCAAGGATGTTCGACACGTCGGCTCCCCTGAAGCCGTAGATCGACTGACTGTCATCGCCCACGACCGCGAGGTTGCGATGGCCAGGGATGTTCACGCGCTCGCCCCGCGTGGGCTTGGCCCGACCCCCTCCGACCAGCAACTGCAAGAGCCTGTACTGAGCGTGGTTAGTGTCCTGGTACTCGTCCACCAAGACGTGCTTAAAGGACTGGGCGTAACGCGTACGCACCTCCTCGAACAGCTCCAAGAGGTTCACCGTGCGAAACAGGAGGTCATCGAAATCCATTGCGTTCATGCGCATGAGCTCGCCCTCATACACGCCATACACCTCGGCCACGACCTCCTCGAACTGCGAGCCAACGGCTTGTGAGTAGTCGGAGGCCGCAAGCAATTTGTTCTTAGCCGCGGAGATCTGGCTGTGGACCGCTGCCGGCGCGAAGCGCTTCGGATCGACTCCTACCTCTTCGATGCAGCGCTTGACCATGCGGCGCGTGTCGGCCTGATCGTAGATCGTGAAGCGTGAGGTGTACCCAAGGCGCTCGGCTTGAGCCCGCAGGATGCGCGCGCAGGCGGCATGGAAGGTCATCAGCCACATGCCGCGCGTGTGGGCTCCGAGCAGACGCTCTACACGCCCGCGCATCTCCTGGGCAGCCTTGTTGGTGAACGTGATCGCAAGGATCTCGCTGGGGTGGGCCTGGGCCGTGAAGATCAGGAAGGCAATGCGATGGGTAAGCACGCGCGTCTTGCCCGAGCCGGCGCCCGCCAGGATCAGGAGCGGGCCCTCGCCATGGGTGACGGCCTCACGTTGGGGCTTATTGAGGCCCTCCAGCAAGGCCCGTACACGCTCGGGATGCTCCTCTGGCGGTGCTTGCGAAGGGTCGGAGTGGCCGGACGGAGCTTGGGAAGGGTCGGAGTGGCCCGGCGACGGTGACTGCGATGGGTCGCGAAGCGAGGCTTGCGAGGACTCGCGATCGTCGTTTGGTGGCGCCTGCGCAGCTACTGAGCGGTCGTTTTCGGCCATCCGTTGGAGCATAGAAGCGGGGTCGGCAGCGGCGGTCGCGTTCCCGGCCCTCGTCGAGTCGTGCGTCGTGCGCTACAGGCTGCTCACACCGTCATGATCGTCAAGTCTGGCCCTAGTAGCGAGCGCATATCGCCGGGGTCTGACGTCGCAATCGCATCGCCTCGCCTGAGGACGCCTACGGCTATGCAGGCATCGATCGCTCCGGCCCCAGGTGTCTTGCGCCGCAGGCTGCCCGCCGAGCGCGCCAGCTGCTCGTCAATCGCCTCGACATAACAGGCCTTGATGAGGCGGGCTATGCGTGCGTCCTTGGCATCCCCTCGCCAGACCTCGGCGAGCGCAATCGCCGGAATCGTGGGTACCAGGCCTCGGGCATATGCGACTCCGAGGATCTCTCGGATGTGCTCGCCACACCGCTCGTAGGCGATCAGCGCACCGGCATCCAGCGTTAGGCCGGCCATTCCGCGGCAACCCGAGTTCGCACCTCGGATGAGACCGGGCCGAGCTGCGCGTTGTCTTCGGCCAAGAGCTCGCGCCCACGCGTGACTTGGAGCTCGTGCAACACCGCCGCATTCACAAACGCTGACAAGCTGCCACCTGATTCGCCCAGTCGCTCCTCAGCTTCACTCAGCACTGCCTCGTCAAATGAGATCGATCGCTTCTGGCTTGCCACGGCGTTATCCTACCACGGTAGGAAAGACTCATCCGCGCAGGAAAGCCTCAGCCGCGTCGAAAGGGCCTCAGTCAGGCCTCGGCCCCAAACCACATCCTGGAAACCCCATGCTCCTGACAGACGAAGTCCGCGCCTCGTGCGCACGAATCGCGGCAGACGCCCGCTCCGTGCGCATCGATCTGGACGCCGCGGCGGAGGTGCAACCGGTAGAGCCACCCGCGCTCGACCCCGAGCGCCACTACTTGGAGGGGGATCCAGCGGACGTCGCCGACTACATGCTCGCGCTCGACGCGATCAACTTCGGCTCGGGCTGGTTTCCGACCCTGCGCAAGCGCACCTCCGAAGGCAAGCCCGTAAGCGGCTACTTCACCGTGTCATGGGCTCTGACCGACCACGTGCGCGCCCACGGTCCCCCGACCGCGGCGTGGATGGCACAGGTGAGCACAAGCCAGATCGCGACGATCCTCGGCCAAGACCCATCCAATGAGCTGATGAGCTTGTACGCCCAGGCTTTGCGCTCGCTCGGGCATTTCTTGGCAAGCGCGCCTCACCGACCGACCAAATCGAACCAGACGGCACAGTCCGACCTGCCCACCCAATGTGACCAGCCCGCCCGTCGTGCGCTTGACTTGGTGGCCGAAGCAGGTAGCTCAGCTGAGCGCCTGGCCAAGATGCTCGCGCGTGGCATGGCCATGTTCGACGATTGCGGCTTCTACAAGCGTGCTCAGATCGTGGCCAATGATCTGGCACTTGCGGGGGTGGCCGAATTTCACGACCTCGATCGCCTCACGATCTTTGCCGACAACCTCGTCCCGCACGTATTGCGCTGCGACGGAGTACTCGTATACGACGAGGCGCTCGCCGCGCGCATCGACGCCGGTGAGCAGCTCAGCATGGATGCAGCCGAGCGCGAGATCCGCGCGTGCGCGGTGCACGCTTGCGAGCTGATCTCCAAGCGCACAGGTGTGCCTGCACGTACGCTCGATACCTGGCTATGGACGCGGGGGCAAGCACCCGAGTACAAGTCGCGCCCGCGTCACCGCTGCCGCACCGTTTTCTATTGAGCGCCCAGACCCGTGAGCCAAGGTATGACCCGGCTCAGCCTCCCGCCGGGCTCGGGCCCTTCACTGTCCGCAACGGTCGCACCTCGGCGACAGGCGCCGCCTCCTCACCAGACAGCTCGGCCACGGCGCGCTCGAGTGCACCAATGCGGCTCGCTAGCCCTTGGATCGCCTCCGCGATCGGATCGGGCAGGTGGATCCAATCGGCGTCGGGCCCCTCGGGACGGCGACCGTCGACGCGCACGGGATGACCCGGGTTGCCGACAACGGTGGAGTTGGGAGGCACATCGGTGATGACCACGCTGTTGGCGCCGATCTTCGCGCCATGGCCGATTGTGATCGGGCCGAGCAGCTTGGCTCCGGAGCCAATCGTCACGTTGTCCTGCACCGTGGGATGACGCTTGCCGGTCGCGAAGCCCGTGCCACCAAGCGTGACGCCTTGGTAGAGCGTCACGTCATCGCCGATCTCGGCGGTCTCGCCGATCACTACGCCAGAGCCGTGGTCGATGAACAGGCCCTTGCCAATGCTTGCAGCCGGATGGATCTCAATTCCGGTGAGTGCCCTAGATAGGAGTGCGATCGCGCGCGGAAGCAAGGGAACTTCAGAGGCAAGCAGAGCGTGAGCGACCCGGTGTGAGAGCAACGCTTGAATGCCAGGCCAAGTAGCGACGATCTCGAACGTCTGCACACCGCAGGCCGCGGGATCGCGGTCGCGAGCCACGGCCACATCCCGGCGAAGCTCCTTGACGACTCGCGTGACGGTCCCATTGCCGAGCATGAGCAAAGCGTAGCGAGCGTGGAGCAGACGCCAAAATCGCAGACATAGAGACCGTGAAAGACCCTCGGGGTACCGAGCTACTGGAGGCGCCGCGAGGATGCGCTTCAGGTCAGGAAGGCGCGAAGAACGCCTGGGAGACGTAGCGCTCGCCCGAGTCAGGCATGATCGTCACGATTCGCTTGCCCTTCGATTCAGGCCGGGCTGCCACTTGAAGACTTGCCCACAGGGCCGCCCCGCAAGAGATCCCGGCGAGCAAACCCTCACGCTTGGCGCACGTCCAAGCTGTTTGGATCGCGTCGTCGTCGGACACGGATATCACCTCGTCGATCAACTCTCGACGCAGGACCGGGGGGACGAACCCCGCACCGATGCCTTGGATCCGATGTGGCCCGGCCCGCTCACCCGATAGAACCGCCGAGCTCTCGGGCTCCACTGCCACGATTCGCACACCGGGATTGCGCTCGCGCAGGTATTCCCCCACGCCCGTGATCGTGCCACCGGTGCCCACACCAGCCACGAGCACGTCGACCGGGCCCCCGAGCGCGCGCTCGATCTCCGGGCCGGTCGTGAGACGATGGGCGCGCGGGTTGGCTGGGTTTGAGAACTGATCGGGCAGGAACACGTCGGAGTCGCGGGCCATCGCTTGGGCCGCTTGCACCGCCTCCCCCATGCCACCCAAGGACTCTGTGATCTGGACCTTTGCGCCATACAGCTTCAAGAGGATCTCCCGCTCACGGCTCATTCCTTGGGGGAGTGTCAAGACGAGGTCATAGCCCTTGGCGGCGCACACGAACGCAAGCGCGATACCCGTGTTTCCGCTCGTTGCCTCAACGATCGTCGTTCGCCCAGGCTCGATCTGACCTTCAGCCTCGGCCGCCTCGATCATCGCGACACCGATCCGATCCTTCACACTGCCGCCGGGATTGAAGGCCTCGAGCTTCGCGTACAGCTCGACCCCGGCATCCTCGGCCGCGCTGTCTTCGAGCATCCGCTTCAGCCGGATGAGCGGAGTATTGCCTACAAGCTCTGCAATGTTGATCGGGATTGACCCCATATCCTCCACGACAATAATGACCTGGCAGTCGCTGTGGGGTGTGGGCCGCTTAATTGCATGCCTACGCGCGCGCGTAGGGCCAAGTTTTTTAGATGTCTTGCACGGTCGTCGGCAGCTTTGAGTTAGAGCATGCAGAGGAGCTCGTGCGCAAGTTTGAAAGCAACGGCTCGATCGCAAGCGCCGAGCAGCCACCACGAGATTCACAGGGGACGGCACTCGCAGACGAACTCATCCGGCTCAGCAAGCTCCGCGACTCGGGCGTCTATCGGCCGAAGAGTTCGGTGTGACGAAGGCGCGTGTACTCGCCAGCTAAGAGTTCATCTCAAAGCACGCAGCGAGTGTGACTATTCCTCGCGTTCGACCGCCGCAGCCAACTCCGCCATCGTGATATCGAATGCCTTGGCGATCCGTCGCACCGTCGTCCAAGCCGGGTTTGTGAGACCACGCTCGATCCGCGAATAAGAGCTGCTCGTCAACCCGGCCGCGTGTGCGACATCCTCCTGGCTCGTACCGCGGGCCGACCGTAAGGTACGGATGGCCTTCGCGAGCTTCGGATCGGGCTTATCGAGGGGCGGCATCGAGTGAGAAACATGCCCGGTCCGGGGACCTGAGTCCAGGGGCCATACGCCTGGGACCAGAGTCCTGTATGCTGCCGCCCAGTCCGTGGCCGACGCCCATTCGGTCCTGAAGGGGCCGCCGTCCACTCATTCCCATGATTGGTGCGGCGGCCCCTTCTGGTTTGACCCTTAACGCAAAGCGACCCCAAGCCGAGCGCTGAGAACCCGCTAAGTGGTCTCTGGAGTGAGCTGCTTGGCCTCCGCCACGACGAAGGTACTACTTGGCGAGCAGAAATCGATCATGACTGCGTCCGGATGGGATTCCTGGATACGGTCAAGCAGGTCCGAGCGCACCCTGGAAGATGAACTAAAGACGCGAAGGGATCATGTCCCCACAAGTTCGAGGCGCACCCACGTCCCAACAACGGACGCCTGAGAAACATCATTCGCGATCGTCAGTGCCGGGAGAGAACTCTGCGCGCCCACTACTGGCGCGAGAACTGGCGCGAGAAGGGTCAGGGTACTTTCGCTTTAGATGTGGTACATGCTCGCGCCCGAGTCACGGGCTTCGCGCTCGATCACGTCGGCGATCGTGATCTGCTCCAGGACATCCCGGGCGGCCTTGGAGGCATCGCCGAACACGCCTTCGGCGTCGCGCCCAAACGGACCGTCGAGCAGCTCAACCACCTCGAGCACCGTCACTTGCGCGGGCTCGCGCGCAAAGCGGTAACCACCCTTCACCCCGCGCTGGGAGCTGACGACGCCCGCGCGACGCAACACCGCAAACAGTTGCTCCAGGAATTGAACCGGCATGTCGCGACGGCGCGCGAGCTCTCCGATCGGCACGGGGTCAGCACCACTGGAGCGCCCGAGCTCCGCGAGCGCGGCCACCGCATAAGGAGACTTGCTAGTTATCGAAATCATCGCGCTTCAGGCGCGATGCTACGCAGAAAGCGACTGGCACGCGGGCCGATTGGCCGCATTAGACCCCGGCGGACCAAGTCCAGACGACGCTGTTAGAGCCAGCCGCGCTCTGTGGCGATGAGAACGGCCTGGGCTCGATCGACCGCGCCGAGCTTGCCGTAGATGTTGTGCAGGTGCGTGCGGACCGTGCTCGTGGAGAGTGTTAGCTCATGGGCGATCTGCTTGTAGACCTTGCCTTCGGCGAGGCGCTGTAGAACCCCGAGCTCACGGCCTGAGAGCGGGCAAGGATCGACCATGCGCTGACGCTGGCCGCGAGAGGTGGGCAACTCGTACATCACGCGCCTCAGTTCTTCTGGGCCCAAGCCGAGAGCGCGGGCGCAGGAGAGCATCTCTCCGGGCGCCACCGGTGCACCGTGAGCGTAGTGAGCGAGCATGTCCGCCAAGCGAACGAAAGCTGCCTCGCCACTGGCGTCAGGATTGTGGTGGCGCTCGATTACGGTGGCGATCGCCGGCGGCAAACCCCAACGGCGTGCGAGCACACCTCCCACGAGTGCATGGTCAACGCCGAGCTCGCGCCTTTCCTGGTGGATACGCTTCTCTGGCGTCTGGCCCTCCTTCTTGACCTGCGCGATGTAGCCGGGATAGGCGTGCATCAGCACGAGCTTGCCCACGTCATGCAGGAGGCTTGTCACTGTGAGGCGATCACGATGCTCGTAGCCCACCTCGGCCGCGAGGCGGTCGGCAGTGTGCTGGGTGGCGAGCGCGTGCAAGCGGAAGCGCTCGGGCGCCGTGTCCCAGCCGTTGGAGCGCTCGAAAAAGTCGAATGTGCGCACCCTGCTCGCGATCGACTCAACGGCTTGGGGCGTGAGCCGCTCAACCGCCGCCACGACCGTCTCGACGCGATCGGCAGGTGGCTGTGCCTCGTTGGCGAGGCGCATGACGGCGATGATCAAGGCAACGTCTGACTCGACTGCTGTGACGATGTCGGCAGTGGCGACGTTGTCCTTGGAGACGACCGACAGTAGGCGAGCCCTTGACTCTGAGAGAGCCGGGAAACCGTCGAGCGCCTCAAAGGCGAGCATCAGACGGCGGCCGTGACCCTCGTTCTGATGGCGCTCTCCGGATCCGTGGCGCTCCACGGTGCCGTTCGGGCGCCGCTCAGTTGTGAGCGAGCGGGGGGCACTTTCTTGGGGGGGCTTTGTCACTGTTGCTTGCGTGCGCATGACACCTGTCTTGACGTGGGGGGCATCCGAGCCGCCCCATTTACTCGTCAGGGTCCTATCGGCAGCAGTGCGACGATTATTGAATGGAGCGGGCGCCCTGAAAGAGCGCACCCACTCTCAGCCGCCGAGAACGGTGTCGATGCGGCGCAAGGTCTCCTCGCGACCGAGCAACGCCACACTCTCGAAGATCCCAGGGGAGATCGTGGTGCCCGCGATCGCGACGCGCAGCGGCTGGTAGACCTCGCGCGGCTTTACCGCGCGACGCTCGATCACGCTCGCGAGCGCATCTTGCACGGCTTGAACATCGAAGCTCCCGGCAGCGGAGAGCTCGGTGCGCGCGTCGCTCAGAGCCGAGACTCCTGGCTCGCCCAGCCAGCGCTCGCGGGCGGGCTGACTGTCCGAAGCTCCCGTGAAGAAGAAGCATGCGAGCGGCCAGAAGTCGGCGAGTGTTTGGATCTTCTCTTGGCTGATCGCCACGGCGCCCTCGAACAGTTCACGGTCGGCTTCGGCGGCGCTCGCCGCGAGGGGATCGGACATGCGCAGGAACTCGAGCAGGCGCTCGGCGAGATCGGGGACGGGGAGCTCGCGTATGTAGATCCCATCGAGCCATCTCAACTTGGTCTCGTCGAAGCGGGCAGGGTTGCGAGAGACACGGTCGAGCTCGAAGCGCGCGATGAGCTCCTCGGTGGACATCACCGTGGCATCGTCGCCAGAGCCCCAGCCGAGCAGGGCGAGATAGTTGCGGACCGCAGCCGGCAAGTACCCCGCCGCGCGCAGCTCTTGCACGGATGCGGCGCCATGGCGCTTTGAGAGCTTCTTGCCATCCGCACCGTGTAGCAAGGGCAGGTGCGCATAGATGGGCTCGGGCGCGCCGTCGCCGAAGCCGGCGGCTCTGGCGGCCGCGAGCACGAGCAGTTGCTTGGGCGTGTTGGAGAGATGATCCTCGCCACGCACCACGTGCGTGATGCCGGCATCGAGATCGTCGATGGCAACCGCGAAGTTGTAGAGCACCGAGCCATCGGCACGCGCGATCACTGGGTCATCGAGATGCACATGCTCGAAGGTGGTGTCCCCCCTTATCGCGTCGTGCACGACCGTGGCGCCACCGGCCGGGATGTGCAAGCGCACGGCGCCTTCTTGTTGGCCTCCCGACTCCTCGCCACGAAACCCACGCTCGGCGCCGTGAAGGCGCTTGTAGGCAGCCACGTCATCGGCCGTCGCATTGCTGCGGTAGGCGTGCCCACTCTCGAGCAGCGCTGCGAGCGCTTCCTGATGGCGTGCGGCTCGCTCGCTCTGGAAGATGGGACCTTCGTCCCAGTCGAGCTCCAGCCAGCGCAAAGCATCGAGGATTTGCTCTACGTTCTCGGGCGTGGAGCGCTCGCGGTCGGTGTCCTCGATGCGCAGGATGAAAGTGCCGCCGTTGTGCTTGGCCAGGAGCCAGTTGAAAAGGGCGGTACGGGCCCCGCCGATATGCAGGGCGCCTGTGGGCGATGGAGCGAAGCGAACACGCATTAGGATCCGCCCATGCTAATCGGAGCGCACGTATCCCCGGCGGGCGGCTTGCCCAAGGCGATCGAACGAGGCTTGGAGCGCGACTGCCGCGCGATCCAAATCTTCAACCAGTCACCGCGCATGTGGCGTCCAACCGTCTACCCGGAGCAGGACGTGGAGGCTTTTCGCGAGGCCATGGCTGACAGTCAGATCGATGCTGTCTTGATCCACGCCGTGTACCTGCTCAACTGTGCCAGCGAGGATTCAGACATTCGTGAGAAGTCGCTCGTGTCTCTCACACACTCACTGCGGGTCGGACAGGCCATTGGGTCCGCAGGAGTGGTGTTGCATCCTGGTTCTGCCAAGACCGGCGACCCCGCCAAGGCAGTGAGCCGAGCCGGGGAGACGATCCGCGAGGCACTGGCAGAGAGCGAGGAGTGCCCACTTCATCTGGAGAACACGGCTGGTACGGGTGGCACCTTGGGACGCTCGATCGACGAGCTGGCCTCGCTCTTGGATGCGTCTGGCGGCGGTGAGCGACTGGGTGTGTGCCTTGATTCCTGTCACCTGTTCGCCTCGGGATATGACATCCGCAGCTATGCCGGAATGAACGCTTTGACGGAGGAGATCTCAGCGAAGCTCGGTCTCGAGCGGGTGGGCTCACTACACCTCAATGATTCTCAGACCCCGCTCGGAACCAATCGTGATCGGCACGCGAATATTGGTGCGGGCGAGCTCGGTGAGAACGGTTGCATGGCGTTCCTCTCGGCACCCCAATTTCAGGATCTACCGTGTGTGCTTGAGACACCCGGAGAGAACCGCTCCGGTCCTACGCGTGAGGAGATCCAGTTCGCGGTGAAGCTGCGTGAGCGGGGCGTACGCGAGCGTAAGAAGAAGCGCTGAGCAAGATCGCGGCTGCGGACGCGTGCGTCCTTAGCTCTGAAGGCTGATTTCAGCCGGTCGCGGCAAGCGCGGCGGTTGGCGCTAGTGCCTGTTCCAGCTCGGCGCGAACGCCGGGGGTGTGTTGAACACGATAGGCCTCGCCGAGACGCAATACGCGCGTGCCGGCGCTCGTGATCATCTCGAGCACTACCTCGGCGGGACCGCGGTGAGTCTCGATGATGTCCTTCACGTCCTCGATCGCGCTCGCTGGCAGGCGCGCCGCGTCAACCTGCAAACGCACGGGTTGGGAGGCGGCGGCTTGTGCGACGGAACTCGCCTTGGCTGCGCTGTTGGCTTGCTCGATCTCCTGGTCGGTGGGCGCGAACTGCTCGACCGACTGGACTACTACGCAAGTCTTGCCTGCCTCCTTGTGATCCACGCGGCCCCTGATGAGCACCACTTGGTCGACGGCGAGCGCCGCCTCGTGCTCGGCGAGGGCCTTGCCGAACACAAGTATCTCGACGGCCCCCTCGAGATCGTCGAGTGTGGCAAACATCATGTGATCGCCGTTGCGAGTGCGGATCTTCTTGGACTCGGTGATGATGCCGCCGACGGTCACCCAGTCCTTGTCCCGTCTGTTGCACAGGGCGGCGAGCGAGCAGTCAGCCCGCGCGCGCAAGGCCTCGCGCATCGGCTTGAGCGGGTGCGCAGAGATGAATAGGCCGATCGCTTCCTTCTCGACCGCGAGCAACTGTGGCTGGTCGAACTCCTCGCTCGGGATCGGGGGATGGCTGAGCTTGAGCAGTCCCGCCCCTGGAGCGGGCTCGCCGGATGCCGGCGGCGGCGGCGCGAGGTCGAAGATCGAGCCTTGGCCGACCTGTGCGTCCTGCTGGGCCTTCTGCCCGGATGACTGGGCCGCTTCGAGCACGGCGAGCATCCCCATGCGTGTGGCGCCGGTGGAGCCGAGCGCGCCACACTTGATCAAGGCCTCGATCGCCTTCTTGTTGACAGCGCGACTGTCCACACGCTCGCAGAAGTCCCACAGCGAGGTGAACGAGCCGCCCTCGTCGCGGGCAGCCTTGATCGCCTCCACCGCCTGGTAGCCCACTCCCTTGACGGCGTCCAGGCCGAAGCGAATGTTGCCGGCGTCGCTGGTGGCGGCTGCTCCCGTTGAGGAGCCGGCGGGGACCTCGACGATGAACTCATGGTCTGAGAGGTTGACATCGGGGGGCAATATCTCGATGCCCATCTCCTCGCAGCGGGCGACGAAGAACGGAACCTTGTCCTTGGTGGACATGACCGAGGAGATCAAGGCCGCCATGTACTCGGCCGTGTGGTTCGCCTTCAGCCAAGCGGTCCGGTAGGCGATCAATGCGTAGCAAGCCGCGTGGGACTTGTTGAACGAATAGTCGGCCGATTTTTCGTTGGTCTGCCAAAGGAGATCGATCACGTCGTTACTGGTGCCCGACGCGCGGCAGCCCTCCACGAACTCGGGCTTCAGCGCGGCCATCGCCTGCCGGTTCTTCTTGCCAATCGCCTTGCGCAGATCGTCGGCCTTGGCGCCGGAGAAGCCAGCGATCTCCTTGGAGATCTGCATCGCCTGCTCTTGGTAGAGGATCACGCCGTTGGAGGACTCGAGGATCGGGCGCAGGCGCTCGTCGGGGTAGGAGATGGCTTGCGGGTTGTGCTTGCCCTTGGCGTACACCGGAATCTGGTCCATCGCGCCGGGACGGTAGAGCGCATTCAGCGCAATCAAGTCGTTGAATTCGTCAGGGCGCACCCTCTTCAGGGCCTCGCGCATGCCCTCTGACTCGAACTGGAACACGCCGATCGAGTCGCCCTTAGTGAGCATTTCGTAAGTACGGAGATCATCCAGCAGGAGCGTGGACATGTCCGGGCGAGTGCCTGAGGAGCGCTCAATGATGTCTAGTGCATCCTCGATCACATCGAGGTTACGCAAGCCTAGGAAGTCCATCTTCAGGAGCCCGATTTCCTCGATTGGCTTCATCGAGAACTGCGTGACGGTGCGGTAGGAGCGCTCGCCATCCTCGCTCGTGCCGGCGTCGGCGAGCTGTAGGGGCACGATGTCCGTGAGCGGACGATCGGCGATCACTACCGCGGCGGCGTGGATCGAGGAGTTGCGCACGATGCCCTCGAGTCCCTTTGCCACGTCGACGATGCGCCGCGCGTCGGGCTCCTCGTCGTAGGCCTTGCGCAATGGTTCACCAGTTTTCATGCAGTCCTCGAACGAGGGCGAGCGTCCCATGATCGGATCGGGGATCAGCTTCGCGAGACGGTCCCCGGAGCCGTAGTCGTAGCCGAGCACGCGAGCTGCGTCACGCGTGGCCGCGCGCGGGAACATCTTGCCGAAAGTGACGATCTGGGCGACTGACTCGCGTCCGTACTTCTCTGTGACGTAGCGCATCACGCGCTCGCGGCCGCGCACTGAGAAATCGATGTCGATATCTGGCATCGATACGCGCTCGGGGTTGAGGAAGCGCTCGAACAGCAGGTCATATTGCAGAGGATCCACGTCGGTGATGGCCAGGCAGTAGGACACGATCGACCCGGCCGCCGACCCGCGTCCCGGTCCGACGGCGACGCCGTTCTCCTTGGCGAACTTGACGAAGTCCCAGACGATCAGGAAGTAGGCGTTGAAACCCATACGGTCGATCACGCCGAGCTCCATGTCCATGCGCGTGAGGGCCTCGGCGGGCGGCGGCTCGCCGTAGCGAACGCGCAAGCCCTCTATTACACGTGCACGCAGGTAGTCATGCTCGGAGCTGCCGTCGGGAGTCGGGTATTTGGGGATCAGCTGCTTGTCGAGCTCGAGCTCAACCGTGCAGCGCTCGGCTATCTCCAAAGTACTCGCGATCGCCTCGGGCCACTCGGCGAACGCGCTCGCCATTTCAGCGCTGTCGCGCAGGTAGAACTCGTTGGTCTCGAAAGTCATCTTCGGAGCCGCGAGCGTGCTCTTGGTCTGCACGCACAAGAGTGCCGTGTGATGGTCATAGTCCTCGCGGCGCAGGTAGTGAACGTCGCCTGTGCCGACGAGGCTCCCTCCCATCTCACGTGCGATCCGCACGATCCCTTCGTTGCACTTGTCTTGTGCGGTGAGCCCGTTCTTTTGGACCTCGAAGTAGACGCTCTCGGGGCCGAAGATGCGCATCAAGTCATCTGCGTGGGCGCGGGCATCCTCGGGACGGTCGTCGAGCAGGCGCTGGCAGAAGCGCGAGGCGAGGCAGCCTGTGAGCGCAATAATGCCCTCGGAGCGCTGCTCGATCTGCTCGAGGTCGAGCGTGGGCTTGCCGCGGTGAAGCCCCTCGAGGAAGCCGGCTGAGGAGAGCGCCACGAGGTTGCGGTAGCCGGTGTCGTCGGCGGCGAGCAGGGTGAGGTGGTTGCGCTCGACGCGGCCTGGACCCCTTGCTGAGTGATCGTCTACGAGATATATCTCACAGCCGAAGATCGGCTTGACGTCATGCTTTTTGCAGGCGCTGTAGAGCTCCACCATGCCGTTCATGACGCCATGGTCGGTGAGTCCGAGCGCGGGCTGCCCGAACTCGGCAGCGCGCTTTGCGAGCGACTCGATCCTGCATGCACCGTCGAGCAAGGAGTACTCGGAGTGGACGTGCAGATGGGCGCAGGACTGGGGGGTCACCGGTGCTTGATGGTATGCGGTGGACCGGCGGAGCGAGCAGTGCGCTCAACCATGCCGAATGAGCGTCTCAACCTGTAATGCGGAGCGCTTAGGCGCCTGTGACGGACAGGCCCTGAGCGCGAGCCGTCCACTGCAGGAACATGTCCACGGAGGTCACGTCGCCGGTCACTAGTGTCCTGTCCTCGACCGGGGGCTGGGTGCCTGCTAGCAGGCAGATAAGAGCGTGTCCACTGAGCGAGATCGTCGCCACAGGCTGTCCAACGGCAGTGCGACTTACCTTAATCGCCTCGCCGTCACAAACGCGCACATAGATGATGACTCCGGGCGCGTCCTCAATGTCGAAGGCGAGCTCGAAGCGTCGCCCGGTCGTCCAATTCGCATCGATTGCCTCGGCCATCGCCAAGAGCAGCAACCCTGGCCATACGTCAACGCCGGCTGAAGCAAGGTCGGCTAGTGCAATCGGACGACGACGTGTCTTCAGGAAGCGACGCGCGCCACGCTTGCCTTTGCGCAAGCGAAGCCCGGGATACCTGCGTCCAGCGCCACCGGCAGCGAGCTCACTGAATGCCGCGACCGGTCCCTCCAGCGAGAAGTCGACCGAGCCGCGCGGTTCCCTGGAGATGGTCGCTTGGCCGGGTTCGAGCGTGACGTAGAAAGTTCCGAGCTCACCGATCTTGATCTCGTAATTGACCGGCCCATCGACGATCTCGCGTTGGGCGGGAATCAGCTCGATCACGAGTTCCGCCGCAAGCTTCGCGTCTCGCTGGGCGGCAAGCCGGCGGATGGCGGGCGCGAGCCAAGAGACACGCTTCTCCGGCACAGACAGCAAGCGCGACTGCAGCGCGATCGGCTCGGTAGTCACCGTTTTCGCATTCGCTGTCGCACCAGGACCGAGACCCGCGACCGCTGGCTCAGCTGGAGCAAGTCGCTCTACAGCCGCAACGGGGGCGGCCAATCCTTCAGCGGGCGAATCCTCGACTGGAGCCAGCTCCTCGTCTGCGGGCTCCTCGATCGTGGCCTGCTCCGGCTCCTCGACCAGGTCGGGCTCGAGCTCAGGCTCCGCTTCGGCAACCGGCTCATCAAACACGGCGAGCTCGGGCTCGAGCTCGCCGAGCGGCTCCTCCTCGATCAGAACTGGCTCAGGCTCTTGGATCGCGACCGGCTCCTCCACAGGAGCAAGCTCCGGCTCCTCGGTTACCACGGCAGGCTCCTCAGCCAGAACCGGCTCAAACTCCTCGACCGCCGCAGGCTCCTCAACGGCGACGGGCTCGGGGACCTCAACCGCAACGACAGGCTCCTCGACTAGGACCGGTTCGGGCACCTCAATGGCGACGGGAGGCTCCTCGGCTAGGACCGGCTCCGACACCTCAATGGCAATGGGAGGCTCCTCGACCAGGACCGGCTCTGACACCTCAATAGCGACGGCAGGCTCCTCAACGGCGACAGACTCAGGCGTCTCGACCGCGACTGGCTCGGGGGCCTCCACTGTCGTGGACTCCAAGACCTCGGCCTCCTTGACCTCGGCCACGCGCGCCCGGAGACGTTCGACGGCGGCCACGAGCGCGTCGGCCATCTCCCTACGATGGGCGGCCTCCCGCTCGGACTCGGGCTCAGTCGTGTGCTGAAGCAATGAGGCATCCGGTGGCTCGGCGGCGAGCTGTGCGCGCAGATCCGCGGCGGTGCGGGTCAGCTCGAAACGCAAGTCCTCCATGCGAGCGCCCATGGCGGTGAGCTCGCGCACATAGGTCTCACGCTCCCATACGACTTGCTGCTGAAGCTCCTCGCGCAACGTGGTGAGCTCGCGCTCGAAACCGGCGCGCAGGCCGGCTGCGACATCCATCAGCTCGCGTACGATCGGGGTCAGGCGCGCGTCGCGCTCGCGCAACTCCGTGAGCTCGGCGCTGAGCTCACGCACTTGACGCTCGGTCTCCTGCAAGCGAGTGGAGAGCTCCTGGATCTGGGCGCGCATCTCGCGCTGCAAGCGATCGCTGCGCTCCTCAGCCTCGACACGCAGCTGCTGCTCTGCATACTCGCGCTGCTTGACGCTGCGCACGTCGCTTTCGCGCTCAGAGAGCTGCTGTGCCACACGCTCGCGCTCGCGCCCGACCTCTTCGATGCGCTGCTCGAGCGCGGCTAGGTGAGTCTCCAGGTTTCGCGCCACCGCCTCGGCGGCCTCGGCTCGGCGGATGACCGCTGGATCGGCATGGCGCGCACGACGCTCAGCAAGAACATCCGCACCCGCGTCGGACTGGGAACCCACGTCCGGGGTCTCGCTCTCCTCGATCATCGGTCATCACCCTAGAGAGGGCCCCGGACGGCTCCATTGTTGAGAAATGGGGGTGCCCTACGCGCGCGCGTAGGGCACCCCAAAATCGGAACACACAAATCCTCCTGCCTACAGGTGCACATGCCCGGCAAGGAGGTGGGGCCATACGCGGGCAAGCCGTGCGCGGGACGGACCCACACGCTGGGGCGGACCGCCGCACTGGGAGCGTTCGCTGGAGCGGCTACTCGTTGCGCAGGCGCCAGGCCATGCGCGACTGCAAGGACCAAAGCTCGATGAAGCCGGGCGAGGCGGTTTGTGAGAAGAGTCCGCCGGACTCCCCGAAGGAGGCCAGCGCCTGGTCGTAGACGGCGTTCGGCGATGAACGCGTGACGACACGTGCGTGTCCCTTGTAGAGCTTGAGTCCGATCGTGCCCGTCACCTGAGCGTTGACAGAGTCCATATAGGCGTCGAGGTCGGCGCGCAAGGGCTCCCACCACAAGCCTGCGTACACGAGGTAGGCCCATTGATGGTCGAGCTGGGCCTTGAACTGGTTCTGGTGGATCGTGCACACGAGCTTCTCGAGCTCCTGGTGGGCGGGCAGGAGAACAGCGGCGGCCGGTGCCTCGTAGATATCGCGCACCTTCAAGCCAACGATGCGGTCCTCGATGTGGTCGACGATGCCTACGCCGTGGCGAGCGGCGATGGTGGCGACTCGTTCAATGAGCTCCACCAAGCCGAGCTGCTCTCCGTTCAATCCAACAGGCTCACCGCGCTCGAACTCAACCTCGACGATCTCTCCCTCATCGGGCGCTAGCTCGGGGCGGGTGACGAGCTGGAAAACATCGTCTTCGGGTGCGTGGTCGAGCTCCTCGATCCAACGTCCCTCCGAGGAGCGCCCCCAGAGGTTGTCGTCGATCGAATAGGGAGTGATCTCCGTGCCCCCCTTGACCGGGATGCCGTGCTCGCGCGCGTAGGCAATCTCCTCCTCGCGCCCCATCTGCCAAGAGCGCACCGGCGCGATCGTCTTCAGCTCTGGGGCAAGCGTGGCGACAGTGGCCTCGATGCGTACCTGGTCATTGCCCTTGCCCGTACAACCGTGGGCAATCGTGTCGCAGCCAGAGCTGCGCGCATAGTCGACCGCGAGCTTCGCGATCAATGGCCGGCCAAGCGCGGTGAACAAGGGATAGCCGCCGCCGTAGAGTGCGTTGGCCTTGATCGCGGGAAGGACGTATTCGCGAGCGAACTCCTCGCGCGCGTCCACCACATGGCATTCGAGCGCGCCGAGACGCTTAGCCTTCTCGGCGATCACCTCGTAGTCCTCGCCGGGCTGGCCGAGGTTGACCGTGAGGCAGACGACCTCGGCTTCGTAGGAGTCCTGTATCCACTTAAGCATCACGCTCGTATCGAGACCGCCTGAATAGAGCAGGAGCACGCGATGTACGTTCTCTGGATCGGCCTCGTAGGAGGCAGTAGGTCTGGGTAGGGTGAAGTCGGGCTGGCTCATGGGCCGGGAAGGCTAGCGACTGATTGCATTGGAGGGCGTTCCATGAGTGGATAGGGCGCCCTGTCCGGGCCAAAGCCAAGCTTCTCGTAGAGACCTTGCGCGTCTGCTGTGTGTAGAAGCCAGCGGATGTCATTGCTGGGGCAGCCGTCGACGATCTCCCGCACTAGCTCCAATCCGAGCCCTCTGCCCCGGTACTGCTCGAGCACATAGACATCGGCCAGGTAGGCGATGACCGCTCCGTCGGAGACCGAGCGGGCGAAGCCGATCAGCTCGCTTCCAAGGTAAAGGCCCACAACGCGCGTGGAGCCGCGAATCGCGCGCTCGATGCGCTCTCGTGCGCGTCCAAGCCCCCAGTAGGACTCTTCGCTGATGAACGCATGGACCGCGTCGATGTCGATCCGTTGGGGATCATCATCCAGCACGAAACCACCGGGCAGCTCGCGACAAGCCATCTCAGCCGACGCTCATGGAGCGCCCAGCACCGCGGTCAACCGTCCAAGCGCATCGTCGACCTCCTCGTGGGTGATCGTGAGCGGCGGCAATAGCCGAATGGTGGCGGGACCGGTCGCGTTGAGAATCAGACGCTGCTCCAGCAATGCACGCCGCACTACGTCAGGGGCAGAGAGGTCAACCTCGCACGCAAGCATGAGGCCCCGTCCGCGCACACTCAACACATGTGGCACTCGAGCAAGACCATCAGCCAAGCGTGAGCCGAGCTCGCGCACACGGGCGAGCAAGCCGGGGGCATCGGTGAGTTCAAGCGCGGCGAGCGCAGCTGCACAGACGACGGGACCGCCAGCGAACGTGGAGCCGTGATCGCCTGGCTGCAACACGTCCGCCAGTCGTGGGCTTGTGACGAGCGCGCCGATCGGCAAGCCCCCGCCGAGCGCCTTGGCGCTCGTGATGGCATCGGGGATGACTCCGGTCTGCTCGTAGGCCCACAGTGTGCCGGTGCGCCCCATCCCGCACTGAATTTCGTCGAAGAGAAGCGCGGCCCCGTGCTCCTCGCAAGCCTCACGCGCGCGAACGAGCACTTGCTCGGAGAGAACATTCACCCCTGTCTCTCCCTGGATCGGCTCGAGCATGACTGCCGCTGTGCGCTCGTCAACCGCAGCAGCGATCGCCTCGGGCTCGGCGGCGACGGCCCTAAAGCCGGGGACGAGCGGCGCAAACGGCGCTTGCTTGGACTCTTGGGGAGTCGCCGACAGAGCCCCATAGGTGCGGCCATGGAAGGCATTGTGGACAACGACGATGTCTCCCCCGGGCTTGGCCTTGCGCGCAAGCTTGATCGCGGCCTCGTTGGCCTCGGCGCCGGAATTGCAGAAATAGACCTTGCCGCCGAGGCTAGAGGATGCCAAGCGCTCGGCCAAGCGCATCGCGGGCTCGGTGTAGAAAAGGTTGCTCGTGTGTATCAGGACCCCGACCTGCTCACGTACAGCTGCCACAACACGCGGGTTACAGTGGCCGAGGCTCGTGACAGAGATGCCGCACAGGAAGTCGAGATACTCGATGCCCTCGCTATCCCACAGGCGGGAGCCCTCCCCGCGCACGAACTCGACAGGCAGGCGTGCATAGGAGGGGATGACCGAGGCCCGCTCGATGTCCTGCAGCTCGCTCAGCATCGGCAGCCCGTCGTCGGTGGGAGGGGCTCCGCTCCGCTCCGCATGGTTGGCGTGCCCTTGACGTCAGCCTGCATAGGCAAGGCACGTGCCGGGGATCTCATGACGCAGCCTGGATCTTCGTGCCGATCCCTGCGTCGGTGAACAGCTCGAGTAGCAGTGAATGGGGAATGCGCCCGTCGATGATGTGAGCGGAGTTGACGCCGCCGTTGATCGCCTCCACGCAGGCCGCAAGCTTGGGACGCATGCCGCCTTGGAGCGCTGGCAGGCGCTCCTGGACTTCTGAGGAACTCGCCTGGCCGATCAGAGAGGCGGGATCCCCGGCGTCTGCAAGCCAGCCGGGAACGTCGGTGAGGAACACGATCTTGTAAGCGCCGAGCGCTCCGGCGACGGCTCCGGCGGCCTCGTCGGCGTTGACGTTGTAGGAGTTACCCTCACGGTCGGCTCCCACTGAGGCGATTACGGGGATGTAGTCGAGCGCGATGTGGTGAAGCACGTCGACGTTGACCCGTTCGATCGACCCTACGAAGCCGATGTCCTCACCGCCGGGACCCTCGCGGCGGGCAACCCTGAAGAGCGAGCCGTCGTCTCCACAGAGCCCAACGGCAGGTTGGCCGTGGCGCCCGAGCCGCAGGACAATTTCCTTGTTGACCTTGCCGACGAGCACCATCTTGGCGATCTCGACGGTGGCGGGATCGGATACGCGCAGGCCACCAACAAACTCGACGGGCAGGCCGAGACGCTCCATGTAGGAAGTGATGTCGGGGCCGCCGCCGTGCACCACGATCGGGTTGAGCCCAACGTACTTGAGTAGGACCACATCGCGCGCGAACTCCTCACGCAAGGCGGCGTCCTCCATGGCGGCGCCGCCATACTTGATGACGACGGTTCTGCCATGGAACTCCCTGATGTAGGGGAGCGCCTCCAGCAGCGTGGCTACATCGCGCATCGGTCACCCCTCCGGTCGGTCGATGAATAGCGCCCCGACATGAGGACGCAGGTCAAGCTGGGCAGAGAATGACGGACCCACCCGCCCCGCGTAGTGTGTAAAACGCACATACGCGACTGAGGACGCTGCCCAGCGCCAGCATGCGTCCTCATGTCGTGTACTCCGCGTTGATGCGAACGTAGTCGTAGGAGAGGTCTGAGAAGAACACCTCGGTCTCCGCACCGTCGCCCGGCAGGACGATCTCGTAGTCGACCTCGGCGCGCTGTAGTGCGGGCCTGAGCTTTGCCTCCAGCTCGTCCTCGCCGAGTATGGCCGCGCCGGCCGAGCAGACTTGAACGCCCTCGATCGAGATGTCAAGCGGCAAGTGTCCCCCACCGAGGCCCTCGCCGCCGAGCGCTCCGCCGACGGCCTGCACGATCCTTCCCCAGTTGGGATCGCCGCCATGTAGGGCTGCCTTGACCAAGGGCGAGTTGGCGACCGCCCTGGCGGCCGTCTCCACTCGGCCGGAATCGCCGCCGCGTACGACCACGCGCGCGATCCGCTTGGCTCCCTCACCGTCGGCCACCATCAGGATCGCGAGCTGGCGCATGAGCGCGTCCAAGGCCTCGCCTAGACGCAACTCGTCCTCGCTCTCGGGTGCGACCCGCACACCGCTCGCACCCGAGCAGATCAAGACGGCCGTGTCGTTGGTGGAGAGCTGACCGTCCACGCTGCAACGGTCAAAGGAGCGCTTCAAGCAAACAGACAGCAGCAACTCGACCGTCTCGGGCTCAAGCTCGGCGTCGGTCTCCACGAAGCAGAACATCGTGGCAAAGCGCGGCGAGATCATTCCCGCGCCCTTGCATTGCGCGCTCACGCGCACCGTGCCCGAGGGCAGCTCGACCTCGAGGTTGGCGCGCTTCTCAAACGCGTCGGTCGTCTGAATCGCCTGCTGGAAGTGAGTGTCTCCCTCGCGCGCGAGGCACCCGGAGGCGTCGAGGATGCCGCGCAGGACCTTTTCCACGGGCAGGTAGTCGCTGATCCCGCCGGTCGAGCCGAGCAAGACCTCGTGCTCCTTTACGCCCAAAGCCATCGCCGCCGCCCCCTGGGTCTTGGCGGCGTCTTCAAGGCCCCGTTTCCCAGTGGCCGCATTAGCGCAACCCGAGTTGGCAAGAATCGCGCGCAGCGATGAGAGCGCGCAGCGCTCTCGACTGAGCATCACCGGCGCGGCCGGAGCGCCCGTGTCGGCGAAGCGTGCTGCGCTGACCGGATGCTCGGCGTCGCACACGAGCAGGCCCAGGTCGGGGTTGCCAGAGGGCTTAATCCCACAGGCGACCCCAGCGGCCCTGAAGCCGTTGGGCAGACCGGCGTCAGGTCCCAGCTCGCGCACGTGCGCGGGCGCATCGACCCAACGCGAATGAAAGAACGGCTGTGGCGGGCCGGATGCGGCCCGGTCGCCCCATACGTCTCTGCCGGCGCTCACGACACCACCCCGCCCTGGCTCACGCCACGAGATCGACTCGCGGGCATGCGCTCTTGGGGGCACCGTCTCACAACAGGCCTTCTGTCTCTGGGAAGCCGAACATCAGGTTCATGTTCTGGATCGCCTGCGAGGAGGTGCCCTTCCACAGGTTGTCAATCGCAGAGAGGACCACAATCTTGCCTGTGTGAGCGCTCACGACGACATGCAGCCTGCAGATGTTCGTCTCGCGCACGTCGCGCACCTCCGCCGGCTTCGACGTCAGCTCCACGAACGGCTCACCCGCATAGGCGTCCTCGTACATCACGTCGAGCTCGTCTTGCTCCACCGCCCTAGTGGGCGTCACATAGCAGTTGACAAGCTCGCCCTGATCGAGCGGAACCAGGTGCGGGGTGAACTGCACCCTCAAATCGGCTCCAAGCATGCTCAGCTGCTCCTCGATCTCGGGCGTGTGGCGGTGATGGACGACGTTGTAGGGCAGAATGTTCTCGCCGCTGTTGGAGAAGTGGGTCTGCCAGGTTGCCGAGCGGCCCGCGCCCGACAAACCTTGCTTGGCGTCGATCACGAGATCGTCGATCAAGCCAGCCCGAGCAAGCGGGGCGAGCGCCAGTAGTGAGGCGGTCGGGTAGCAGCCGGGCGTGGCGACTAGCCCAGCCCCGCGAAGCTCCTCGCGGTGTAGCTCAGGTAGCCCATAGACAGCCCCGCCAAGTAGCTCTGGATGTGAGTGAGGTCCATACCACTGCTCATAGGTGGATAGCTCACTTAGGCGGAAGTCCGCACTCAGGTCACACACGCGCACGCCCTTGGCACGCAAGGAAGCCACGACCGGCGCCGAGGCTGCATGGGGGTAGGCGACGATCGCGCCGTCCACCTCGCTATAGCGATTCAGGTCAAGCTCCTCGAGCACCAGCGGCACGCGGTAGCGCGGATACAGCTCCCCGAGCGGAGTCCCCACGTCCGAGCGACCCGTCACGGCGACCAGGTCAAACCGCGGATGGCGCCAAACCAGGTGAGCGGCGAGCGCCCCCGCAAAGCCAGTTGCTCCCGCAACAAGCACCTTAGGCACGCAGCTCACCCCCCAACTCGCCGAGCGCAGCCACGATCCGCTCGCGCACCGGAGCCACGTCCTCGTCGGTCAGCGTCCGATCTAGCGCCCTGAAGGCGAGCGACAGAGCCAGCGAACGCTTGCCCTCACCAACCTGCGGGCCGCTGTATACATCGAACACACCCACCCCATCGAGCAGCTTGCCCGCGGCCTTGCGCACCACTTCAATCACCTGTGCCGCAGGAACCTCCTCGGGCAGCACCACGGCCAGATCCTGGTGTACCGCCGGATAGGAGATCACGTCGCCATAGAGCTGCTCGCCGCTTGCCATCTCAAGCAGAGAATCGAGCTTTAGCTCCATCACGGCCGCTCCCTCGATGCCCCACTCGCGCGCCACCAGCGGGTGCAGCTCGCCAAGCCAGCCGAGTTGCCTGCCATCACCTATCACCGCAGCCGAGCGGCCAGGGTGCAGGAATGGCTGAGGCTGCTGACGGTACTCAAGCTCCACCCGCAACGCCTCGCCCAGCGCTTCAAGGATCCCCTTCACGGCAAATAGGTCTGCCTTCGGCTGCTCGGGTGCGCCCCAAGTCGCAGGTGCGATTCGTCCGCTGAGCAGCACGGCGAGCGCGGAGTGCTCGCCCACACCCGTCCATCCGCGCTCTGCGCTCTGTACGTCCGCCCCGTTCCCCGCGACCGATCCGCTAGCCGCGACCACTCCACCGGCCTGCTCAACGGCGCTCGCGCCGTCGCCATTGGCCCCCGGCGCACCATCCAGCACGAACAGCGATCCCATCTCAAACAGGCGCAGGTCGGCCGTTCCGCGCGCTGAGTTGTAGGCGGCCACATCAAGCAGCGAGCCGAGCAAGGTTGTGCGCAGCAGCGACTGGTCCTCAGATAGTGGGTTCTCAAGCACCGGCGCTCGGCGGCGTGGATCCTCCGCTGGCAACCGCAGTCGATCGTGCAGGGTGGGTGCCGTGAAAGTCCAACCCACAGTCTCATACAGGCCACGGCCCACAAGCGCATCAGCGGCGCGGCGGCGCAGATGCTGAGTTGGCGTCAGGCGACCATAGGCGCCCCTGCGCGCAGGCAGCGTCGCTGGCAGCTCGCCGAGTCCATGTATACGCGCCACCTCCTCGATCAGGTCGGCCTCACGCGTGACGTCATTGCGACGCACCGCCGGCACCCTCACCTCGAGTCCCGCGTCTGCGGGTACCAGCCTCGCATCGGAGGGGTCTTGCGCACCTGTGTCGGGGCCATCCTCTTGACCCATCGACCCTCCGACCTCGGCAACTTCGAAGTCGAGTGCCCTCAGGATCTCTGCCTGGCGCGCACGCGGGACGGGCATTCCTAGCACCGCCTCCACCTTGCGCTCGCGCAGGAGGATCTCAGGCGCTGGCGTCTCCTCCCACGCAAGGTCGATTGTCCCCGGTATCAGCGTCGCCCCGCATAGCTCAATCATCAGTCGCGTCGCCACGGCTTGCGCATGCATGCACTGCTCGGGGGCCAACCCCTTCTCAAAGCGTCCCGATGCCTCGCTGCGCAGCCCAAGCGCCCATGAGGTTCTATGGATGTTGGGGCCCTCCCAATTGGCCACCTCCATCAACACCCTCGTAGTGTCCGCTTGCACCTCCGAGCGCTCACCGCCCATAATTCCCGCAATCGAGGTGGGCCCCTCTTCGTCCTCGATCACGACCATCTCACCATCGAGCGTCCTTACCTGACCGTCGAGGGTCTTCACCTGCTCCCCTTCGAGCGCCCTGCGCACCGTCAGGCGTCCACCGGCCACCCGATCGAGGTCGAACGCGTGCAGCGGCTGACCCGTTAGCAACATCACATAGTTGGTTATGTCAACCACGTTGTTGATCGGGCGCTGGCCGGCCGCACTCAACCGCGCCTTCAGCCACGGTGGCGAGGGCGCGATCGTCACACCTTCAAACGCCTTCGCGGTGAAGCGCTTGCACAGGTCCGGACACTCCACTGTTATCTGCACTGGAGCCTGCCTTACGC
Organism: uncultured Solirubrobacterales bacterium; assembly: GCA_963746645.1. Lineage (GTDB taxonomy): Bacteria > Actinomycetota > Thermoleophilia > Solirubrobacterales > Solirubrobacteraceae > Palsa-744. Next base: position 23,792 of record CAVVBQ010000005.1, on the reverse strand, counting down.
GCGCGCGTAGGGCACCCTCCTCCTCCTCGGAGACATCCAACCCAGAACCCTCAGCCCACGGCTCGGGCGCCAGCAAGGCGCCGGTTGCCGCATGCAGCTCGCGCGCCACCCCATACACGCCCAGGCAATCCGGCCGGTTGGGGGTGATCTTGAGCTCCAGCACATCCGTGCAGATCGGCAGTACCTCACCCAGGGGCGTTCCCGGTGTCAGCTCGGTACCCGCGATCAGCTCGTCGAGCACCATGATCCCGCTGTGCTCGTCATCGATCTCCAACTCGTCCGCAGCAAGGATCATGCCGCTGGAAGGAACCCCTCTCAGCTTGGCGGCCTTGATCGCGCTCCCATCCGGCATCCTGGCGCCCGGCAACGCAACCGCCACCGTCTGACCCGCCGCGACGTTCGGCGCTCCACAAACGATCCCGGCCGGCGAGGCATCCCCCACGTCCACTTCACACACCCGCAAGCGGTCGGCATTTGGGTGAGCTTCGACCGACAGCACGCGACCCACGACAAAGTGCTCAGGCGAAGGCACCCCATGATGGAGGATCGTCTCCACCTTCGTACCGGTCATCGTCAACCGCTCCTCGATCGCCTTGGTATCGAGCTCGGGCGAGCAGTATTCGCGCAGCCAGTCCAGTGGAACCCTCATCCGAACTGCTCCAGGAACCTGATGTCATTCTCGTAATACAGGCGCAGGTCCGGGATGCCGTGCTTGAGCATCGCGATCCGCTCTACGCCCATCCCCCACGCATACCCCTGCACCTTCTCGGGGTCATAGCCCGGGGAGTTCTGCTCGTTAGTAGGCACATATGAGTACACGTTCGGGTCAACCTCGCCTGCACCAAGCACCTCAAGCCAGCCCTCGCCCTTACACAGTGGACAACGCGACCCATCGCCCATGAAGCCCTTGCCCGAGCAGTGAAAGCAAGACACATCGACCTCCACGCTCGGCTCGGTGAACGGGAAGAAGTGGGGACGCAAGCGTACGTCCCGCTCGTCACCAAAGACCGTCTTTGCGAACGCCAACAGCGTGCCCTTCAGGTCGGCAAGCGTTATGTCCTCATCCACGGCCAAGCCCTCTACCTGGTGAAACTGAGGAGTGTGCGTAGCGTCGCTGTCTGGCCTATACACCCGGCCGGGGATCACCACATATAGCGGCGGCGGATGAGCCTCCATCGCCCTGATCTGCATCGGCGAGGTGTGCGTGCGCAACACCACCCCATCGGAGACATAAAACGTGTCGGTCTTGGCGCGTGCCGGATGCGTCGGCGAGTGGTTGAGCGCGTCGAAGTTGTAGTGCACCGTCTCCACCTCCTGGCCTTCGAGCACCGTGAATCCCAGGCCCAGGAAAATGTCCTCCAGTTCGCGCATCGTCGCGCTCAAAACATGCAACCTGCCCACAGACTGCGCCGGAGTACCCGGCAGTGTCACGTCCACCGTGTCGGTCCTCAGTCGCTCGTCCAGCTCACTCGCGTCAAGTGTCGCCGCGCGCGCCTCAATCGCCTGCTCCAGTGCACGTCTGGCTTCGTTGGCGGCTTTGCCAACTACCCCGCGTTCCTCTGGCTCGAGTGTCGCCACCGAGCGCAGCATCTGAGGTAGCTCCGCCTTACGCCCGAGATAACGCACCCGCAACTCCTCGACCGCCTCACTATTGGCGGCGCCCGCTATCTCCTGTTGCGCCTGTGTGCGCAGCTCCTCGATCCGCTCGATCATGACTTCGGGACCCTATTCGAGGGGCGTGTCATCTCGTATAGAGCCACCGTCGCCGCCATCGCCGCGTTGAGCGACTCCGAGGCGATCGGGATGTGGGCAACCCGCTCACAGGCCTCCACCAGCTCGCTTGGAAGACCCTCGCGCTCGGCGCCCACGAGCAGCGTGAGCGCAGGGCGATCATCTTCGTTTTGGGGTGCCTCTTGCGCGCGCGCATGGGAAGCCTGATCCGGGTGGGCCTGATCATCTTCAGAAACGCCACCCCGCGTGCGCGCGTGGGACAGCCCATTTGCAACGTCCTCCCCCACCTGCCAGATCGGCTCGCCCGTACCCACCACAAGCGCGCAGCGCTCACCTGGCAGCTGCTCCACGTCGCTCACGCGTGCCAGGGACACGGCGAAGAGCGCTCCCATGCTCGCCCTCACAGCCTTCGGCGAATGTGGATCCGCACAGCCCGGACCAAGCGCCACCGAGGACGCGCCGAAGGCGAGCGCGCTGCGCAGCACCGTACCCACGTTGCCCGGGTCGGCGACCCCGTGCAAGTACACGCACAGTGGACCCACCGCCTCCGTATAGCGCTGCTCATAGACCCCAATCGCACGCGTGCCCGAGCCGAGCGCGGAGACGCTCGCAAGGGCGTTTTGGTCGACGTCGTCGAAGCCTGCGCCCCCGATCACCGTACCGGCCAGCCGGTAACCCTGCACCGCCGGCCTACCCGCCGTGATCGCGGCCGCAACCAGGTCCTCGCCCTCCGCGAGAAACAGACCGCTGCGCTCGCGCTCGCGCCTGCGATGCAGCTTACGCAGCTCCTTCAGCCGTGAATTGTGGGTGGAGGTGATCATGGTTTCTTCGTTTGGGCTCTTGTGGTGGCTCTAATCTTCGAGCTGGTTTTGATCTCGGTCGTTGTGGCTTTGAATCTTGGCGTCTGCTTGGGACGGTTTTCGGTACAACGCAAAAAAAAGGGCGCCGGTCCCGAAGGAGCAGCGCCCGAGAGGTTGCATGCCGGTTGCCGGTCAGGCAGCCGACGCCTCGCGGGCGGTCTCGGCAAAACGTCGGAAGGTGTCGGCGTCGCGCACAGCGATGTCAGCAAGGACCTTGCGGTCCAGCTCCACACCCGCGAGCTTCATGCCGTGCATGAACTGCGAATAGCTCATCCCGTTCTGGCGGGCAGCAGCGTTGATGCGTGTGATCCACAGCTTGCGAAAATCGCGCTTGCGGTTGCGCCTGTCCCTGTAGGCATACGCATCCGCCTTCATCAGCGCCTCCTTGGCGCGCTTGTAGTTGGAGTGCGCTTCGCCTCTGAAGCCCTTCGTCAACTCGAGCGTCGCCCTGCGCTTCTTGCGTGCGTGAACTGAGCGCTTTACCCGCGTCATTTGCCGACCCCCAAAAGCTTCTTCACGCGCGGCACATCGTGATCAGAGAGCATCACCGGATGGGCCAGCGTGCGCTTGCGCTTGGGCGACTTCTTCTCGAGGATGTGACTTGAGAAGGCGTGCCTTGCCCTCACCTTTCCGGAGCCGGTCACCTTAAAGCGCTTCTTTGCGCCGCTGTGGGTCTTCATCTTGGGCATAGCGAGCTGACGATTATGACACGGCGCCGTCGGAAGCGCCGTTCTGGCTCTCCCCGTCGGCCACAACACCATCTGGGGAGCCCTCGACAGCAGCCTCTACGGCCGGCTCGGCCTTGCCATCGGGCGAGCCATCTATGACCGTCTCCGCCGCACCGTCTGGCGAGACCTTCGTCTTGGGGGCAGCGCTTGCGCCGTCGGCTGAAGTCTCGATCGGGGCGACCTCGACGGCTCCGTTTGACTCGTTGGCCTCGCTGACCCCATGAGCCTCGTTGATCTCATGAGCCTCATCGGCCTCGTGCGCCTCATCGGCCTTGCCGGCGAGCACGGCCTTGGACGGTCCGAGCATCATCGTCATGTTGCGCCCGTCCTGGGTGGGGCGCTGCTCGACCACACCAAGCGCCGCGAGCTCCTCCGCGAGGCGGTCGAGGATCATCACTCCCCGCTCGGGATGGGTGACCTCGCGCCCACGGAACATGATCGTGATCTTGACCTTGTCCTTGTGGCGCAGGAAGCGTTCCACGTGGTGCTTCTTGGTGTCGTAGTCGTGCTGGGCGATCTTCGGGCGGAACTTGATCTCGCGAATCGTGATCTGCTGCTGGTGCTTGCGCGCCTGCTTGACCTTCTGGGCCTGCTCGTACTTGTACTTGGAGTAGTCGAGGACCCTGCACACGGGCGGTTTTGCCTCAGGGGCCACCTCGACCAGGTCGAGATCGCGTTCTTGGGCGAACTTGACCGCGTCGGGCGTCTTCATCATGCCGACCTGGTTGCCCTCATCGTCGATCACGCGCACCTCGGGTACACGGATACGATCGTTGATCCTCGTAAGGTCCCGCTCGGGGGGCCGGCGGTCGAACCTGCGTGGAACGGCCACTAGCTTGTTGGGTTGCGCGTCAAGTTGTTGCTACGCGCTGCGCCGTGAATGGATTCCGAGCCTCAAGGCGGCCGAGTATAGCGGGCGCGGGACCGTCCGCAAGGACTTTTTGCGGGTAGCGCATTCGACTGTTCCTAACTGGGCCGCGCACCCTTACCCCACCTGCTCACGTTCGCGGCGCGCCAGGGTCTCGCCGAGGAGGGTCTCGATCAGCTCCGCCACCGGAACGCTTCCACGGTCGCCGCCAGGATGATCGCTTGTCTGCCCTTCCTCATCGCGAACGCCGCCCCGGGTGCGTAGCGAGACGCTATCGCTCTCAGCCTCGCGGTCGCCCACAATAAGCATGTTTGGGATCTTGCGCAGCTCGGCCTCCCTAATCTTGCGTCCCACCGACTCGCCGCGATCGTCCAGCTCGACGCGTAGCCCGGCGACACGCAAGCGCTCACGCACGCTCTCGGCATACTCGCCCAAGCGATCGGAGATCGGTAGCACAATCGCCTGCACCGGGGCCAGCCACAGCGGGAACTCGCCCGCATAGTGCTCGATCATGATGCCGATGAAGCGCTCATAGGAGCCAAACAGGGCTCTATGGATCATCACGGGACGATGCTCCGCGTTGTCGGCGCCCGTATAAGCCAGCTCGAAGCGCTCAGGCATGTTGTAGTCGAGCTGCACCGTCCCGATTTGCCAGGAGCGCCCAAGCGAATCTGTCATGTGCATGTCGATCTTCGGGCCATAGAAGGCGCCATCGCCCGGATTGAGCTCGTAGTCGAGTCCTTGGGAGTCCAGTGCGCTTGTGAGCGCCTGCTCAGCCCGATCCCACAACTCATCGTCTCCAACCCGCTGCTCCGGGCGTGTGGATAGCTCCAGGCTCACGTCGAAGTCGAACAGGCGATAGGTGGCAAATGCGAACTCCAGGCAGCCCGCCACCTCTTCTTGGACCTGCTCCTCGGTGCAGAAGATGTGCGCATCGTCCTGGGCGAAGTGCCTGGCGCGCAGCAACCCATGCAGTACTCCCGAGGCCTCGTTGCGGTGCAACAGGCCGGGCTCGGAGTAGCGCAACGGGAGGTCTCTGTAGGAATGCCTCGAGCTTGAGAACAGGTGGGCATGGCCGGGACAGTTCATGGGCTTCACGCCCATCTCGCGCTCCTCCACCTGCACGGTGAACATGTTCTCCTTGTACTTCCCCCAGTGCCCCGAGATCTTCCATAGCTCAGCGTCGTAGATGAGCGGAGTCTTCACCTCGCTGTAACCACGCTCTGAGCCCATCTCGCGTGAGAGTGCCACCAGCGCGTTGTAGATACTCGTGCCCGCCGGCAACCAGAACGCGGCACCGGGAGAGACGTCTGAGAAGTGAAATAGCCCCAGCTCGCGCCCAAGCTTGCGATGGTCGCGCAGGGCGGCCTGTTCCAGACGCTCCAGATACTCGGCCAGCTGCGCCTTTGTATGAAAGGAGGTGCCATAGATGCGAGTGAGCATCGTGCGTGTGGAGTCTCCGCGCCAATAGGCGCCAGCCACAGACTGCAACTTGAAGGCGCCCACCGTCTTCGTCGTAGGGGCGTGCGGCCCGCGGCACAGGTCGGTGAACGGACCGTTTGTGTAGAGCGAGACCGTCTCGAGCGGTTCTCCGGCCGGGGCAGCCTTGATCAGATCGTCGATCAGCTCGATCTTGTAGTCCTGACGATCGGCCACGAAGCGCTCTCGTGCCGCTTGCACCGCTACGTCCTCGCGCACGAATGCCTCCCCCGCCTTCACGTGCTCGGCCATCTTCTGTTCGATCGCGGGAAAGTCGGCCTCAGAGATAGAGACGCCTTCCGGGAACTCGAAGTCGTAGTAGAACCCGTTCTCGATTGCCGGGCCTATCGAGATCTTCACCTCGGGCCAAAGCTCCATCACCGCGCTTGCCAGCACGTGTGCTGCGTCGTGGCGGATCAGGGCGAGTGAGCCTTGCTCGTCTTTGGCGGTGAGGATCGCGACCTTCGCACCGTCGAGCAGCGGCCTTGCAAGGTCGCGAACTTCAGGGTTCGGGCCGATCTCAGGATGTGTCAGCTCGATCGCGAGGGCAGCTTTGGCAAGACCGGGCCCGATCGCCGCCGCCGCATCGGCGCCAGAGGCGCCATCTGCAAGCTCAAGCTCCTTGCCATCTGGGAGTGTCACCGTGGGAGACATGTCTCCCAGCAGGCTACCTAGCCGCCGCGGCGTCAGGTGGCCAGCCAGAGAGCATCGTCGCCGAGCGCGACTCGACGTACGCTGCCGTCCCCCGCCAACTCGATCAATGCGCGCTCGGCGGCTGGTCGGTCGGGCGCCTCGTTACCGTGCGTCATGATCGCCGCGATCTCCTGCGTGACCAGACCTTCGGGGAAGCATCGCAGCGCATCGAGTGGGCTATCCGGTGGTGGGGTGCGCTCGAGCGTCGGATCGAGGTTGGCCATGACGACGTCATAGGCCTCAACCGGCTGGAAGCCGCCGGCCTCAAGCGTCTGCTCACCTGAGTTGAAGATCAGCGAGGGCGCTGTGTAGCGCACCGGCCCATCACTCTGCGCGGACTTCCCCTGAAACTCGGTAGGACTCCCCGTTGCAGTGCGAGCCAGGGCGCGATCGGCCTCGTATGCAGCGGTAACGCGATCGTCGTCGAGCGCCGCCACGATCGCCCGCGCGTCAAGCCCGGGGACGTGCTCGAGTGCCGTGGCGATGTCGGTCACATCATCGAGCACAAGCGTGCTAGTAAACCATCCGAACTGCAGGGCTCTGAACACTGCATATTCATGCCGTGGGTCCAGCAGACGGGTTGCAACGATCGCTCGACAGGCTCGTGAGGTGCCGGCAATCCTGGCTCTTGGCGCGGTGGCGAACGGCATTCCGAAACGGCGATAGCGCGTGTAGCCGAGGGCGGCCCGTGTGGGTGTGTAGCCACGACTCACGTATTGATCGGCAGTCTCGGTGAGACCGATCGTCACCAGCCGCCAGCGCAGTTGCGTGCCATAGCGCCAGCGCAGTACCGCCAACGGCGGGCTCGCTGAGTAGGCCCAGGGACAACCAGGGTCTGTGAAGTGGGTGACCTCTACGAAGCCCACGGGAACTCCTAGACGAGCACGCGTTTGCGGAAGCTGCGCAGCCCAAGCGTAAGGAAACCCGCACAGAAGGCCACCAGCACCGGGTACACCGCCCAGAGGGACATGTGGGGAATCGGAGTGAGTGCCGCACGCATCCCCTCGGCCACATAGATCAACGGGTTTACAAGCACGATGATCTGCAGCCAGTGAAAGCCATCCACTTGTACCGGCGCGAGCTTCGTCCACTGGTAATAGGTGCCGCCGAGAAACGTGAGTGGGAGCACCACGAAGCCGAACATCAGTCCGATGTTGCGCGGCTCGAACACGGTCCCGAGCAACAATCCAAGCGATGTCATCGCCACACAGGCGAGCGGTATCAAGGTCAACAGGATCGGCCAATCGACGGTCAAGTGAGCGTGCACTCCAGGTGCATGAATCACCGCCGCGATCGGGAACACGATCACAGCTGCCAGCGCGCCCTGCACTGCGCCGGAGAGAACCTTGGAGACAGCCACCAGCCAGATCGGACAGGGCGCTTGAACGCGATCCTCGATCTCACGCGTATAGCCAAACTCGGCGGAGAGTTGAAGCGCCACTGCCTGGATCCCCTGGAACATGATCGAAATCGCCACCACACCAGGCACGAGCACGGTGGCGAACGCCGACTCGGCCACCTTCCCACCGCCACCGCCGACGCCTTGGCCGATTGAGGGGAACACGTACAGGAATACGAACACGAGCAGGAACGGCTGGATGATCGTGCGCACCACGAATTCGCCGAAGTTCTTGCGCAAGACCACCAAGTCGCGCAGAATCAGTGCGCGTAGCGCCGTACGGCTTGCCACCATCGTCGAGCGCTGCGGTTGCAGCACGATGGGTGTGTGAGCCTTGCGTGAGACGCTCGGCTGTGGGGCATCCGACCCAGTGACGGTGCGTGCGGACGTGGCCATCAGTCGCGCAGCTCCTTGCCGGTCAAGCTGATGAACACGGTCTCAAGGCTCGGTTCGGCCACCGACAGGTCCGCCACCTCAAAGCCCGCCCGCTCCGCGGCGTCCACCACGCGTGGCACCAGGCGCGTGGCGCCCTTCACGTGCAGCTCAACGCCGCCATCCACCGTCCGTGTGCCTGTCACTCCATCTATCTCCGCGGCCAGCGCGCTCGCAAGGGCCTCCATCTCGCCGCTTGCCTTCACCGTGACGATCGTGTCGGCACCAACCGAACGCTTCAGGCTCGCGGGGGTGTCGAGCGCGAGGATCTTGCCGTGATCCATGATCGCCACCCGCTCGCACAGCTGGTCGGCCTCCTCCATGTAATGGGTAGTGAGCAGGATTGTCTGTCCCTCGTTATTGAGCTGGCCAAGGATCTCCCATAGCGCAAGGCGGCTCTGTGGGTCAAGGCCCGCGGTCGGCTCGTCGAGGAACAGGACAGCTGGGCGGTGGAGGATCGCGCGCGCCACCATCAACCTCTGGGCCATGCCGCCTGAGAGCGCGAACACGGAGGCCTTCGCCCACTTGGCGAGTTGGAATTGCTCGAGTAGCTCATCCGCCAAACGCGAGGACTCGCTCGCGCTGATACCGAACAGGCGGCCGTGGAAGTAGAGGTTCTCCCACACGGTCAACTGGCGGTCGAGCGTGTTCTGCTGGGAGACCATCCCGATCAGTTGCTTGGCGAGCGCGGGATGCGCCACCACGTCCACGCTCCCGATCCAGGCTTCCCCTGAGGTCGGGATCACACGGGTCGTGAGCATCCCAGCGGTGGTGGTCTTGCCAGCGCCGTTCGGTCCCAGCAAACCGAAGATCTCACCCGCCTTGACCGTCAGGTCGAGACCGTCAACCGCGGCGAAGTCGGCCCCCGCGTACACCTTTGTGAGCCCAACGGTGCGGATTACCTCGCCGGTAACGGCCCCATCGGGGCCGCCCGGCTGGGTTGCCATGTCGATGCTCGGGGCGTCCATCAGCTGAGTGTATGACCCACCCCGAGACTGTTGCGGGCAAGCTAGTCAGGCAAGCCCTGGATCAACTCTGCGCAAGACCCTTCGCGGCGCTGTCGAGTTCGGCGTCGAGCTCCTTGGCATCGGCCTTGAGTTCCTTTTCGGCAGTCTTGCGTGCGCGAGAAGCCGCCTTTTCGATCTGCTCGCCGAGGCGTGAGCGCCCAATTACGACCAAGGTGGCCTGGCCCTCGTCGAGCAGCTCACCGAGGTCCTTGAGGTCGCCGCGGGACATGCCGCGCCACAGGTGCCCCACCACTCCACCCGCGGTTCCGGCGACGATCGCGCTGCCGATAATGGACGGCGGGAAGAGAATGCCGGCGAGGGCGCCGACGGCGATCCCCGTCCACGCACCATGCTGAGTGGGCTTCTCGGTCTTGTGCACGTGAACCTTGCCGTTCTCGTCCTTCTCGACGACCGCCGCGTCGAACGTGCCGATCAAGCCCGCGGCGTGCAGGTCGAAGACCGATACGTAGTCGAGCTCGGCATCGCTGGCGTTGTCGTACGCCGCGAGGAATACGAACACAGGTTGATCGGCCATGGGGGCTCCTTTGAGATTTGGGCAAGCTGCCACACACGCCGGGACCAGCGCCACCGACACGTGGGCGTTGCCGTAAAGGTAGGACCCGCGTGGCGCTCACGCATCACCTCGATCGGATGATCTGCCTTGTGAGCTCTAAAGCCGCGGGACCGGAGAGTCCCCTCGTACGCCGAGGGCAGCGGCGCCCCGGGGAAGGCCCTCGTAGAGTGTCGAGCCGTGAGCATTTCGGGAAACGACGGGCGCCTCGCCGAGACGAACGGGGCTGAGCCCGCGATCGCACTCAAAGGCGTGGTCAAGCGCTACGGCTCGATCGTGGCCGTCAACGGCCTCGACCTGGAGGTTCCTCCCGGCGTGTGCTTCGGGCTGCTCGGGCCCAATGGCGCGGGCAAGTCGACGACGATGCGAATGCTCACGGCACAGACGATCGCCGACGAGGGCCAGCTGTCGGTGCTCGGCTATGAGCTGCCTCGCGAATCCAAGCAGTCGCGTCTCGAGATGGGCGTCGTGCCACAGCTGGACAACCTCGACGTGGAGCTGACCTGCAGGCAGATTCTGACCGTATACGCACGGCTGTACCGCGTTGCGCGCGCCGAGCGCGCAGACGCGGTGGGACGAGCGCTTGAGATCGCCAACTTGACCTCCCGGGCGGACACAATCGTACGCGAGCTCTCAGGGGGTATGCGTAGGCGCTTGCTCGTGGCGCGCGGGCTGATCCACCGTCCCCGGCTCGTACTCTTGGACGAGCCCACTGTCGGGCTCGACCCTCAGGTTCGCCAAGAGTTGTGGTCCTTGATCGACGGCCTACGCGCCGAAGGCGTGACCGCTTTGATGAGCACTCACTACATCGAGGAGGCCGAGCGGCTCGCCGACACGGTCGCCGTGATGAGCAAGGGCAGGATCATCGCGCAAGGCACGCCCGCCGAGCTCGTTAAGCAGCATGCGGGCGAGGAAGTCGTCGAGGTCTACGGGCCGCCTGAGCGCCTCTCGCAGGTGAGCGAGCTGGCCGCAAGCGAAGGATGGGCAAGTAGGCGCAGCGGGCCGGCAGTGGCGATCATGCGCGCCGAGTCGCTCAACGGCGAAGCACCAGAGGGCGTGAGGCGCCCTGCCAACCTTGAGGATGCCTTCGTGGCGTTGACTGGTGAGGAGATCGAGTGAGCGCCGAGCCACGACGTATACGTCGCCTGGAACCGGCGGCCTTGGCCGGGGTGATGAGCCGCGACATTGCGATCTTCGGGCGCTACTGGAAGGCGACGACGTTCTCCTCGATCGTGCAGCCGACGATCTACCTGCTCGCGTTCGGCTTGGGCTTCGGCTCGCTGCTTCCACACATCGCGGGCGTTAAGTACGTCCAGTACGTGGCGACCGGAGTGGTGGCCACCGCGGTGCTGTTCTCCTCAGCGTTCCCCGGAATGTTCAACACGTTCATCCGCTGGCAGTTCCAGCGCACCTATGACGCGGTCCTCGCCGCACCCGTGGACGTGGAGGAGCTGATCACAGCTGAGATCCTTTGGATATCGATCAGGGCGGGCGTGTACGGAATGGCGCCTTTGCTTGTGGGGATCGCCTTCGGCTTGGAACCCACCGTGGGGATGCTGCTGGTGCCTTTCATAGGTTTCGTGACCGGTTTCGGCTTCGCCGGGTTCGGTGTGACGGTGGCCGCGGTGGCTAAGACGATCGACAACTTCAATTACATAACCAGCGCGGTGCTCACACCGATGTTTCTGGTCGCCGGAACTTTCTTTCCAGTGTCCCAGCTGCCTGCGGCACTGCGCACGATCGCGAAGGTGAATCCGCTGTATCACTGCGTGCAGCTCGTGCGCGACGCCTCGCTCGACCATCTCGGGCCAGATGACCTGATACATGCGGGCGTGTTGCTCGTGTTCGCGTTCGCGATGTGGCGAATCGCGATCTGGCGCCTTGGCAAGCGCTTGATCGACTGACGCGCGGCTAACGGCGCGCAAAGGCTATTCAAGCCAGCGCGCAACTCCGCCGTGGTAAGAGCATGTGCCGCTTCTGGATTGGCTGAAGCTGTACGTGCCATCTTTGCATTCCGCCGTGGCACCGGCCGGGACCGTAGGACTGTTCTCGGGGCGGCAGACGGTGTTGCCGGCAGAGTTGACATATGTGCCGTTGGTGCATTCTTCAGCTGATGGCCCAGCCGTCGAATTCGACGTGCTTCCTTCACTCGGTTCGGCTTCTATTTCCTTGGCGTCCGCTTCTGCTTCGACTTCAGCCGCGCTCTTTTCGCGGGTAATCGTGATCGTCTTCCGTACCGAGTGGCGGCCATCGTGGGTTGCTGACACCGTCACTCGGTTCTCTCCGAGATGCAGGCCAAGGACCTCGCTCCAATGATGTCCGTACACAGAAGCGCGATGATGGTTGACCGTGACCTTCGAGCCCGGTGTGACCGTCCCGCTGATCGTCGCACTTGCACTATCTGAGGAGAAGCTGCCGACGTCTAGGTGCAGGGATACACGTGAGACCGACGCAGTCCCTCCTACCGAAGTCCCGCCTTGAAGGCCGGCGTCGGCCGATTCGCCGCATCCGCCGAGCGCGATCGCGCCGACGACGATCGCCGCAAACAAGAGTCGCGGGACTCGGCGTCCAAGGACTGACCGATCGCCGAGCGCACCGCCTTGGCTCTGGGTTCGTGTGCCCTTCACGACGTCGGAATCATAGACACACTTCCAATCATTCGGATATCCCACTCACCCGTCGTCCCAGCGATCCCCACCCATAGTCCGGGCAAGCACATGATCCACTCACCAGCTTTCGGCATTGGCAGCCGCAAAGCCCTACGATCTCGTCCATGAGCACACCAGGCTTTGCTGCGGAGGCAACTCCAGCACGAACGCAGTCCTTGTTTGGCAGGGTGATGGGACTCGTCGCCGTCACGGTCGGGTTCGCCACGCTCGGCGTCTACATTGCCCGCGAAATGGGCGGCGCCGGCTGGTTCATCGCCTGGCTGGTGGCGCTCGGCTGCCTGGTCGGGCTCAATGTGGCCAACGCGCGCGGCCAGCACGGTCTTGCGCTGACGCTCCTGTTTGCCTTCGGCCTGCTGCTCGGCATGAGCATCTCTACAACCGTCAACTACTACTCCACCACCGATCCGACCGCGGTGCGCCAGGCGCTCGGGGCCACGGCCCTGTTCGTCGGCGGCCTGGGAGCCGGCGGTTATGCAATCCGCCGCGACCTGTCCTTCCTCTACCGGACGCTGTTCTTCCTGTTGCTCGGTCTGATCGTGGCCGGGATCGTCTTGATCTTCGTGCGCATCCCCGCGCTCTACACGGTCTACGCGCTGTTCGGACTCTTGATCTTCGGGCTGTACACAGTCGTCGACTTCAACCGCCTGCGACGGGCCGGTACCGACGAAGCGATTCCCCTGGCCGCGGGGATCTTCCTCGACGTGGTGAACGTGTTCTTGCTGTTCCTGCGGCTATTCAGTCGGTAGCAATACAGCGGGCTCGTTCGCGACGGACTTAGTAGTAATCGTCAACCGTCATTGACCAGCGCGCCGAGTCGTGGCCGCCGGAGATCTTCATGCGGTAGAGGCCCGGACCATTTTCGAAAGTGTGCGTTTCGCTTTCGCCTTCACCGAGTTCGAAGCCGTCGGAGCTCGAGCCGGTGTGAAGGTCTTCGACCTCGGCACTCGGACCGAAGCACACGAATAGCAGGGAGCAGGAGCCTTCGTAGGACATGCGATAGGTGACCTTCCACTTGCTGCCTAGGATGCGGAAGGGAACGGATTCTCCGTCATCAACACCGGAGAAGCTAGTGAGTGCTCGCCAGCGTGGAACCTCGGCCACACTAAGAGCAACGGTCGAGCCTCGTGACGCCCGTGCGGCCGACGCCGGCGACTGGTGTGTAACGAGATCGGGCTTTGACCCGGGCGCCGCGACAAGGGTCACCGCGTAGCGCAACCCCGCGTGAGAGAGGCGGCTCTCGGCGAGAGTGGAAGTCTCCCCCACCACAGCTGGGACGCTCACAGGCGGCGGACCCGAGCTGAGAACAACGTAGACGACCGAATCCTTTGCCACGCGCGTGCCGGGAGCTGGATCCTGCTTGATCGCAGTGCCAAGCGCAGCCGAGGAATGGCTCGTAGAGAAAGCCGGTTTCACATGCAGGCGGCGCGCTCTTGCGTTGACGCCTCCTCGAGGCAGCCCATGCAGATCGGGAACCGACGTGCGGGCAGTCGCCCCGGAAAGAAGAGCCACGGCAAGAACCCCTCCTCCGAGCCCGAGCAACGCCACAATCAGGGCGATTCGGCGTGGACGGCGTGGAGGTACGTCCGTTCGTCGTCCGGGAGGAGATGCTGATGCGGGACCTCCCGGACCACCACTCATAACTCTGGTCTTCTCCGGCGCAATCACAGTGGGTGCGGTGGCGCGATCGACCATCGGTGGGTCCTCCAGTAGGACCGTGACTCCTGTCAGTCCGCTGTCGAATGCCGCGCTCGCTTCCTTGCCATTACCGGCCGCGCGAGCCTCGATCGCGGGCACGGGCTCCTGCGAGAAACTCACGTCCTGTAGGGCGGCGGCCATCTCGGCGCCATCGCGATAACGCTCGGAGGAGTCCTTGGCTAGGGCTCGATCTACTACCTGGCGTAGCTGTACCGGCACCGTGGCAGGAAGACTGGGAGGCTCATCCTGAACATGGCGTAGCCCCAGCTCTACTGCCGACCCGTGCTCGAACGGTGGCCTACCTGCGAGCATCTCGTAGAGGACAACGCCTGCGCTGTAGACGTCTGTGGCTGGGCTTGTCGGCCGTCCCCTGGCCTGCTCGGGAGACATGTAGCGGGGAGTGCCAGCAACAGTGGCCGAGTGTGCCTGTGAGGTTGCCTCGGCAAGACGAGCTACGCCGAAGTCACCCACCTTGACCTTCCCCTCAGCGGTGAGCAGGACGTTGGCAGGCTTGACATCACAGTGCACAATCCTCTGTGCATGGGCGCTTGAAAGCGCCTGACAGAGCTGCTCTGTCACCGCTTGCGCCTCGGCAGGTGGGAGCGCCCCACGTCGCAGCCGCTCGGCGAGGCTCTCCCCATCGACAAGCTCGGCTACGTAGTAAGGACCCTCCTCAGCGTGGCCGATGTCGTAGATCTGCACGATCCCGGGATCGCTGACACGCGCCAACATTTGGGCCTCACGCTGGAAGCGCTCGACCCAGGCACTGTCCTCGGCCCACCAGGGCTTGATCACCTTTACCGCAACCGGACGTGCCAGGCGCAGGTCCATCCCCCGGTAGACCCGGCCGAAGGCCCCTTCGCCGATCAGGCTGTGTAGCTCGTAGCGCCCGTCCAGGGCACGGCCGCACAGATCAGGCGTACGCGACATCATGAGCAGTATTCCGCGTTCGGGCTATGTCGCGGAGCACTTGAGCCGTGGGCAGCCATCTGGCCCGATGCCTCTCCACCGCCAAAACGCGCGGGTCAGCCATTCCGTCGTGCGCACTCCTCGGCTAGCCTGACTGCTCTCGTGATCTTCTCATGAGCGACTTCCTACGATGAACGCCTCTGGCAATCTGCGATGAACGCACCTGGCAATCGAGACGCCGCCGCCTCTCCCCTGCTGAGCGCGTCCGAGCTCTCAGAAATAGCTCAGTTCGGCACAGAGCGAGGAGTCGCCAACGGAGAGTTGCTCTTCCAGGTCGGAGAAGACACCCACGACCTGTTCGTCGTACTCGAGGGTGAGGTCGAGGTCCTGCGATCCGACGACACGGATGAGACCCCCATCCTCGTGTTCGGCCCCGGCAACTTCGTGGGTGAGTTGACCTTGTTGACCGGCCAACGCCGCTTCCTGAACTGTCGTGTCACCGAAGCGGGGCGAGTCCTGGTGATCCCCGAACCCGAGTTCCGCCGACTCATGAGCCAGCGTCCGACGCTCGCCGACACCATCTTTGGTGCGCTGGTCGCGCGGCGGGAGATCTTGCGATCCGGAGCCGGAGCTCAGGTGATCCGAATCATCGGCTCCAGATATTCCTCTGAGGCGATGAGCTTGCGGGCGTTTGCCGAGCACTCGCGTATCCCCCACACTTGGATCGACATCGAGGAGGCCGAGGACATCGATGCGCTCTTGAAAAGCATCGATCTAGGCCCACAGGACACGCCGGTGGTGATCACGCCCACGGAGGTCTTGCGACGCCCCTCGACGGGGGTATTCGCGGAGCACCTCGGGCTGACCTTCCACCCCACGCCCGGCTTCATCTTCGATCTGGTCGTGGTCGGTAGTGGGCCAGCCGGCCTGGCAGCCGCTGTGTATGGCGCGTCGGAGGGTCTCAGCACCGTTTCCCTGGATGGGGTGGCCATCGGTGGCCAAGCCGGCTCTAGCTCTCGGATCGAGAACTACACGGGGTTCCCCAATGGCATCTCCGGTGGCGATCTCACGGCGAGAGCCGCTGTTCAAGCAATGCGACTCGGGGCACGGCTGAACTCCCCCTGTGAAGTGGCGGGTTTGCGAGTCGACGCGGGCTTTCATGTGGTCATTCTGCGCGACGGCAGTGAGATTCCAACACGTGCGGTCATCGTGGCCTCAGGAGCCAGCTATCAGCGATTGCCAGTGGAGAACCTGGACCGCTTCGAGGGTGCAGGTGTCTACTACGCGGCAACCGACCTCGAGGCCCGTGTGTGCAGTGGAACGCCGGTCGTGATCATTGGCGGTGGGAACTCTGCCGGCCAAGCCGCGATCTACCTGGGCCAGCACAACTGCATGGTCACGATCGCGATCAGGCGTGAGGACCTGCGTCAGAGCATGTCGCGGTATCTGATCGAGCGAATCGATGCCGACCCGAAAATCGATCTCCTCACCGGGGTCGAAGTACACGCGCTCGCCGGTCAAGACCACCTCGAGCAGGTGACGCTCGGCAACATCGCGACAGGCCAGGAGCAAACGATTCTGTGCTCGGGCCTGTTCTGCTTCATCGGCGCTCGTCCCGCCACTGCCTGGTTGGGGGACGAGGTGCTGCTCGACCAGGATGGGTTCGTTCTCACCGATCGCCAGCTACCGGAGCCATTGATCGCAGGCGCATCCGGCCCACTGCCGTTCGAGACATCCGTGCCTGGTGTGTTCGCTGCCGGCGACGTGCGCCACGGTTCGATGAAGCGGGTTGCTGCGGCGGTGGGCGAGGGCTCAAGTGCCGTGCGCTCCGTCCATGAGCGCCTGGCAGCCGAGATCTAAGGCCCTGGGATCAAGCCTGTGGTCAGCATGACCGATTGCCGCAGGCCTTGATGATCGCTCGCTTGCGAGCAGCTGACCCGGGCATGTTCGTGCTCAAGGGCGCTCTGCGAGCCGCGATTGTGATGCCGATTGCGTTTGCGCTTTCGCTGGTGATCATAAGCAGCAAGCAGATGGCTTTGTTTGCGGCATTCGGCTCGATGGCGTTGCTTGTGTTCGCGGATTTTGGCGGCCCTCGGCGTGCCCGTTTGCGCGCTTATCTGCTGCTGTTGGCGGTTGGCGCCGGGTTGATCGTGCTGGGAACACTTTGCTCGCGCTCAGCTTGGCTCGCGACGGTCGCGATGGGCCTGGTCGCCTTCGCGATCTTGTTCGCAGGCGTGCTCGACGACTATGTGGTGGCCGCTCGTGCGGCAGTAACGCTCACGTTCGTGCTGCCGGTAATGGTGCCTGCGCACGTAGCGGAGATCCCCACGCGGTTGGCCGGCTGGGGACTCGCGGGAGCACTTTGTATTCCAGCGGCTTTGCTGCTGTGGCCCACACGCCCCCGCAGCGCGCTCCGTCGAGATGTTGCCCAGGCGGCACTCTTGCTGGCTGAGTTGGTGGAGGCTAGGTCGCGAGGCGATCATTCTGGCGCCGACACCGCCGCCCAGGATGCACGCGCAGCGACGGTCGCCGTGCGTGGCCGCTTCGTCTCGATGACCCAACGCCCAAGTGGGACAGCCGGTCCAACCGCGGCGCTGGCGCGTCTGATCGAAGATCTTGGCTGGCTGCTGCGGGTCGCAGATCTCGTGCCGGCCCTCGCGAGCACAGCCGCTCCCTGTCCCGATGAGCGTGCCGAGATCGAGACAGCGGCGGCAGCTGCCTTGCGCGGCATGGCGGCGCGCCTCGACGATGCCCCATCGGAGATAACACTCGATCTGGCCCGCCTGAGACAGGCGCACGATGTCTTTGGAAGCGCCCAGCTGGAGCACTTCCAGCGCATGCAACCGGACCGCGACGAGGCCGAGGCCGCGATCGAGCTTGATGAGGCTTACCGGTTGCGAGCGCTGTCTTTCGGGATCTTGCAGGCGGGTCGAGATACACAGGAGGCCTGCGAGGATCACACCAAAGCTGTGCCCACGCAGACGCTGGGCGCGCACCTAAGGACAGCTCGCCGACTGCTGCGGACGCACGCGAGCATGAAGTCGGTGTGGCTGCGCAACAGTCTGCGCGGAGCCACAGGACTTGCGCTCGCGGTTCTGGTCGGGCAGATTGCCGACCTGCAGAACTCGTTCTGGATTGTGCTCGGAACCATGTCGGTGCTGCGATCGAGCGCGCTCTCGACAAGCGCAACGATTGCCTCGGCGCTGCTCGGGACGCTGGCCGGAATCGTCGTCGGCGGGCTGATCGTTGTCGCGGTGGGAGGCGATCACGGCGTACTCTGGGCGGTGCTGCCATTTGCGGTGCTGCTGGCCGCATATGCACCGCAGGCGATTTCATTCGCTGCTGGCCAAGCAGCCTTCACGATCGTAGTGCTCGTGCTGTTCAACCTGATCCACCCGGCCGGCTGGAGGGTTGGCTTGGTGCGTGTCGAGGACGTCACGGCCGGGGCCGGTGTGAGTCTGCTCGTTGGCCTCCTACTCTGGCCGCGCGGTGCAACTGCCATCCTGCGCAGCACGATCGGCGCCGCGTACGCGAGCGCGGCCCACTATCTCGACGCGACTATTACAGCGCTGCTCGGCGACAGCGAGCAGGCTCATTTGAGTCTTGCCGCGCGCGAAGCGTTCGATACCGCGCAGCTGCTCGACACGGCGATGCGCGACTACCTAACCAACCGCGGCTCCGGGCGCAGCCGCATCAACGATCTCACCCTGCTCGCCACCGGCGCCAGTCGCGTGCGACGAGTTGCGCGCCTGCTTCAGGACGCCCACTCATTCATGCGTTTGGCGCCGATTGACGGCAAGCTGCCGCGACTGGCTCAGGCGTGCGACGCCCTCGAGGCCGAACGACGTGCGCGCTGTGACTGGTACAAGTCGTTCGGGGCGGCAGTCGCACAAACAACGTCTTCACCTGATCCAGAGCTAAGCAATGCCAAAAAGGTGAACGCCCACACTGGGTCGGTCGTACTTGAGCACGTGGCCAGTGGGGACAGGATGCAGCCGGGGCTGGCAATCGCTTGGGCCCAGCGGCACCTTGATGTTCTGGCCGAGCTCGAGCTTCCGCTCAGCTCCGCCTACGGGCGAATCAGTTTGTGAGCATTCCGACCAGCATTCCCATACAGACAAGTCACGGGTAGTCAGGAGGGTCGATGCAAACGCAATCGGCGCGTGTCCCACCGGCGAGGTCCGCTAGCCCTCCAGTGGGGAGATGGCAACGGCGGCCTCAGGCGTCAAGACACGGAAGCTGAAGGACTCCTCCAAATAGAGGGTGACCGTGTCGCTGTCGTGAGACTCATAGCCAACCGAGAGATCCTGGCCGGATTCCAATGCGAAGTCGCCACCGCGCATGCTCAACACAACTGCTCCGGTCACCCCCGGCGCCCACACGATCGGACCCTCGAGGATCTTGCGCAAATGATCGAGCAGCGGATAGCCGCCATGCTCGGCACTCTCGACAACACGTGTGTATTCCTCGCGACCTAGCGCCAGCCCATACGGTCCAGCTATCCCGCCCCGCAACAGCAACTCCACGGCTCGGGCGACGTGCGCCGGATACTTCTCAACGCTCCCCTCACCTTCGATCGCATTGTGGGGTGAGCGCTCGGTGATCCCCTCGATTCCTGCCTTCGACCAGGAGTGAAACACAGCCAGGTTCTCGGCTTCGACGATTCGCTGGGCCGCGGCGTCTAGATCCTCGAAGTCAACGTCCTGCGCACCACGGTCACCAGCGCGAAGCTCCTCGCGGGAGACGTCGAACCGGGCACGCAACTCGACCAATGGAAGGACAACGCGGCGGGTTGCTTCTAGGCCTTTAATCGTGCTCACATCGGCGTTCTCGACGCGACCGAGGTTGGTCGCCGAGTGCTCCCAGCCATGGGGCCCGGAGAAGTCGACAAGTCGTCTACCGGCCAACCCGGGAAGTAGACGCTCGCGGGCCTCATCATCGATCGTTCGCCAACCTGTCTCGGTGATCGGCGCGTGCTCACGCAGTAGATGGCTCATTGTCCCTCCTTAAGGCTTCCGATGCCCAGACTGCCAGCAACAATGCGGGACCCTGTGGAAGGGTCGTCGTCCGGCGAGACTGAATCTCCAGCGGCGGCCTCAGCGGCCTCGCCGTGCTCGACGATGTCTCCCTGCTGGAAAAGCACTCCTTGGGCGATTTGCCGCCACTTCGGCTTGCGCCGGACGAGGAACTCGAGGTCCATGCAGAAGTGCTTGTACTCCTCACCGACCGCATCGGCCATGACCGCCCGCGCTTCGGGGTCGCGCTCGACGGCCAGGCGCTGCTCGTACCACCCGATCGCCTCGGCCTCCTCGGTGAGCGACGCGCAGAGGCGCGCGAACGTGCGCGTCTCCTCCGGCAGCTCTTGGGGCGGCTCGTGGTATTGGTCGAAGCCCATTGGTTCCTCCTCGGCGGGTGGGATTTTTCCTGGCGGGAAGCTGTCCTGGAGCGTGTACCCGGGATCATGGCAGTTAGCCGTTCAGGAGGACAGAACAGTCGTCTTGAAATCTCCGGCTCGCGACCCTGGGCTTGCCTATAGCGAAAGTACCTGTTGTTCACCCGCGGTCCCGGTGGCTGATAGCTTGCCTGAATGGTGATGGGGGGACACGACCTGGCCACTTGGGCTGCTGCTCGTAGGCTTCGCGGGGTGGCGGGGCCTTGCGGAGCACTCGCACTGACCCTCCTCGTCCTCGCAGGCACCACCCTGTCCGAAACCGCGACGGCCTCGGCTACGTCCCTGCCCCCGGTGCAGATCACCTACTCGGGAAGCATGTCCCTCGAGGTGTTCCCAACAAAGGGCAAGCCGGCCCATCAGCTACGCACGCTCACCTGGAACGCGACCTCCAACTCGGCGGGTTCCGACGGCGCTCAGGCCCTCGATTTCTCCTCCGTGAGCGGGTCGGCCTCGACCGAAGGGAACGGCAACTGCTACGACGGCACGGCAACGCTCTCGCTTGCGGCGGCGAAGAACCCAGTCGCGGGAGGCTGGTTCCTGAACGAGACCAGCGACTTCCCGAGCCCGGGATGGAAGTACGTCGCCCTTGGTGTCCCTGCAGAGGTCCCCGTCCTCGAAGACCAAAAAGGGAACTGCAGCTCGGCTCAGTCCGAAGAACTACTGCAACCCAACGAGATGCTGCTCAGGCAGGAAACCTTCTCGCCGGCCCAGATGACGGAATACGAAGCAATCCTCGACCCGCTGGAATTCTCGCCCGGTACGCCTGCGACCAGGACGCGGACGTTCTCCTTCGATGGCATCAGCCATTGCACATGCCTGCCCGAAGAAACCCACGTCAAGGAGAGCATGACCCTCACTGTCAGCGCGACCAGCCCAGCGGCGGGCAACGACATCAAGACCAACCCCGCCCCAGGCGGCGCGGGACCGAGCTCAAAAAGCGCAACACCCTCGCGACAGAAAACGAGCGAAGCGCGCCTCAAACAGCTCAAGGAACAGGCGCGGGAAGACCTCGGACCGGCGCTCGAAGAGGCGTGGAAGGCACACGGCCTGTCGGTCGCGCTCGGGCTGAACTCGGGGCTCGCGTTCTCCACCGTGCTGGACGAACTCGGTCAGGACAGCGCGCTGCTGCAGAGCAACGACGCGACGGCAAGAGTGATCAATGACTACCGCATCATCAGTGATCCACCCGACCGCCGGTTCCACAAGCTCGCGACGCCCCGCGCGCCCAAGCGGCCGGCTCTACCATCCTGTGGCGCGATACCAAGCGCTGAACGGTCTCTATGTACGAGTCTTCGCACAGCCGAGCTGGCGATGCTCACCAACAGCGCAAGAGCCGATGCCATAACCGACGCGCTGCTCGTCACGATGAACCGTGACAGCACCGCCATAAGGGCACACGACTATTCGGCCGCACAGCGCCAGTACGTCCATTTCCGGAGCCTCCACAGCGAGTTGCGGAGGGCGCTCAAGAGCAGGGGATCCAACGGCGTCCGAGTCGCCGAGATCCTCCGCGGCGCGAATGTGAGCGGTGTTCTCTCCAGTGCACAGTCTGCTGCGGCGATCACCGCTGTTGAAGCGAATCTTCGTCGAGCCCGGGTTCCCGTCGCAAGGCTAGGCTCGCTAGCCGAGGGCGCGCTTGAAGCACATGAAACGGACGCTCTGGAGAGCCTCGCTAGTCAAAAGGGGTGACGTACGGCACCTTCTGGCCACAGAATTGACGTCCTCGCTCCTCGACGCCGTCAGGCTTTTTTAGTGGGCGATACTGGGCTCGAACCAGTGACCTCCGCCTTGTCGAGGCGGCGCTCTCCCAGCTGAGCTAATCGCCCTGGGAACCGACGTAGCCTATCAACGGCGACCGCTTCGAGATCGCCCGACAACGATCTTGGCGATGAGGAGATATGTCTCGTTCACCAGCGGTCTCAGACGACACGGCGAAGGCCCTTCCTCCAAGCCCGCAAGCCCGTCAAGACTCGCGGGCTTGAGCCTCAAGGCACGATCACAACCTGGCCTTCCCGCCGGGACCAGCCGATTCCGTACCACCCACTCCGGACCCGGAGCCTTCGGCTTCTCCACCCCCGACGCTTGGCCCTTCCGATTCCGTGCCAGGGTTCGATTCAAAGCCATAAGGATCAGCTTCGCCCCCTTCGACCTGGCCACCTTCACCACTCCCATAGGAACCTTCGGTTTCATAAGGCGACTGCGCACCATAGGGCGAAGATTCCGCCACCAGCCGACCTTCTTGTGCACCCGACCCGCCTTCGGCCTGTTCAGGGCGCAGAGGTCCCACCGCCGGACTCGATCGTCTTGATCACTTCAGAGACGGTGCTGGAGGAGATCGCGAACCCTACACCTGTGCTGCCCGGCTGCGATCCTTCGCTGCTCGCCGCGTCGCTCGCGATCTGCGAGTTGACCCCGATCACGTCGCCTTCGGCATTGAGCAAGGGACCACCGGAGTTGCCCGGGTTGAGCGCTGCATCGGTTTGGATCGCCCCCTTGATGGTGGCTCCGTTGGGTGCCGAGATTTCGCGTCCCAGCGCCGACACTATGCCCTCGGTGAGAGTCTCGTCGAGGCCATAGGGGTTGCCGATCGCGTAGACCGGGTCCCCAACTTCGACAGAGCTCGAGCTGACCAGTTTTAGCGGCTCGAGTCCAAGCCCTGAGGGATCGACCTTGATCAAGGCCAGATCGCTGTTGGCGTCCGCGCCGACAACCGTTGCCGAGCGGGTTAGATTCGAGGACTTGCCGGGGCTCACGGTGAGGCTTGTGCCTTCGGAGATCACGTGGTTGTTGGTGAGTATCAGGCCTTCGTCGTTGAGCACGATGCCGGTACCTGTGTCCCCCCCATCCGCTGTGATGGCCTTGATCGAGACGACGCCCGAGGCGTCTCGCTGGTAGATCTGGGTGGCTGTTGGCGTGGTTGTTGAGACCTCCCGCCTGGCCCCCACGCCCGAGTTGCTTGTGCTGGTAGTCACTGCACCTGAGGTAGTCGCTCGATGCCCACTGGAGCCTCCCGAGGCGAGCAAGAACCCCGTTGCCCCCGCGAGTACGGCGATCAGCAAAGGTAGAAAGAGACGCTTCACGGGAACCTCCTAGGTCGGGGCCATGAAGTGTGGTACCGACTCGTGTACGCCCGCTAACGCCGGTTGAAAATGCCGCTAACGAATCCCGAAACGCTTCATAACGGGAATCGAAGCAATGCGTAAGGACTCGAGTACCTGCACCAGATAGCCCTCAAGGCCCGTGCCCGCTAGGCTTGTAGGCCGTCTTGGCGACGTGGCGGAGTGGCTACGCAGCGGCCT
>CAVVBQ010000004.1:0-5895 GCA_963746645.1 uncultured Solirubrobacterales bacterium | reverse complement strand
ACGTGGGACTTCACCGTGGCCTCTGAGAGCACCAGCCTCTCAGCGATCTCGGAATTGGAGAGACTGCTTGCGACCTGCAGGAGGACTTCACGCTCGCGCGCGGTCAGGAGCGCCAAGCGCTCGTCTTGGCGGCGATCGGGCCGAGCGGGTACCGGCAGACGGTGTGCATAGTTGGACAGCAACCGGCGCGTGACCTTCGGCGCTACCACCGCGTCTCCACTGGCAACCGCACGTATACCTGACAACAGGTCGGCCGGCGGGGTGTCCTTCAGCAGGAACCCGCTCGCTCCAGCACGAAGCGCAGCATAGACATACTCATCCAGGTCGAAGGTGGTGAGGATGATGATCCGAGCCTTGCTGTTCGACTCGATGATCAGCCGTGTGGCCTGCACACCGTCCATCTCGGGCATGCGCACGTCCATCAGCACGACGTCGGGCCGTAGACGCTCAGCCTCGGCGACTGCCTCACGTCCGTTGGTGGCCTCACCAATCAGAGAGATGTCGGGTTGAGTCTCCATCACCATGCGGAAGCCCATCCGCATCAGCTCCTGGTCGTCGGCCAGCAGCACACTCGTCGTCACGACAGCGCTCCCTCAGCATCGGGGTCAAGTCGCAAGTGCACGCGCCAACCACCATATGGCCTCGGGCCTGCCTGGAGCTTGCCACCGTAGGCCGCGGCGCGCTCTCGCATGCCATGCAGCCCACGGCCGCCCGGTTGAGCCGCCGCCTGACCTCGACCCGTGTCAGTCACTTCCAGCTCGACCTGGCCCGGACGGCAGTTCAGCGCCGATGCGCACGGGCGGGACGGTCGGCATGCTTGAGCGTGTTAGTCAGAGCCTCCTGAGCGACCCGGAAGACGGTCAGCTGTACACCATCGGCAAGCTCACGCGGGTCACCGTTGAGATCATCGTCACCGGGATCCCCGCGGCATTCACCCGTGCCAGAAGCTCATCGAGACGCTCGAGGCTGGGCTGTGGCTGTAGCAGATACTCCGAGGACTCATCGCGCAGCACACCGAGCAGACGGCGCATCTCAAGCAGCGCTTGCCGGCCGGTCGCGGAGACCCGCTCAGTTGCCTGCTTCGCACGCGCCGGGGAGGAGTCCATCGCATAGGTCGCACCATCGGCCAGAGCGATCATCACGGTGAGGTTGTGCGCCACGATGTCGTGCATCTCGCGCGCGATTCGGGCTCGCTCGGCCGCGGCGCCGAGACGACCCTCTTGGTCGCGCTCGAATTCAAGCCGCGCGGCCTTCTCGTGCAGAGATACAAGCAAGGCCCTGCGTTGACGGACTGACACACCAAGCACAGCGGATGCGGTCGCCAGACCGGAGAGCCCCACCCACATATTGAGCGGCTCAGACGGCGCCCAGCGTAGCGCTGCCATGATGGCGCCGAGCTCAAGCGTGCCGGCAGCCAGTGCGCCCTCGATCAAGCTGCCATCCAAAGCAACCCAATAGAGAGCGACCAGCAACGCGGCGTCGGCCAGCTGTGGGCCGGAAAGCAGCCACTGTGCCAGTGCCACGAATGCGATTGCAGCAAAGCACAGAAACGGGCTGATGCGGCGCAACAGTAGGGGCGCGCATAGAGCTCCGCAGAAGATCATGGTCACCGCGTCGAGACGATGCTGGATCGTCAAACCCACGACGCTCAACACCGCCACGGCCAGGCAGATCGCCAGATCGATGGCGAACGGATGACTGAGGCTCAGCCGTTCCAGCCGCTGCGCCTGCTGGGCCAACCAGGCGGAGACGAGCTCTTCCGGTGAGTCGCTCATAACTTACATATTGGCGGTTTGCGGACAGCAATCGCACCATGCACGAATTGCTGTGCCCAAGAACACCGTGGCTAGTCGAGCTGAAGCTCGGGCTCGAGCACCGCATGCGGATGCAGGTTGGGGCGCGAATATGGGCGTCGTTCATCCTGAACGTCACACTTAGTCACGGCGACGTAGGTGACAAGCGCGATGAACACGAGTAGCGCGATCGCACTGACGGGACCGTCTCCCAGCCCCAGGCCCGACTGCTTGGAAGGCTTGCTGAACCAGTCGGCAAAAGAGGCACCGAGAGGTCGCGTCACGATGTAGGCAGACCAGAAAGCGACGATCGGATTCATATCGAAGCGCCACCAGCCAAGCGCGGGGATCGAGATGATCGCGGCAAACAGCACAGCCGAGTCAAAGAAGCCGAGGTGCAGCGAGATGGCGGTGAGGTCGCCCGCCGCCGTACCAAGTGCAAACGTCGCCAACACGGCCGCCCAGTAGAAGCTCTCGCGCCTTCGGGTCGTGATGCTGTGAATCGAGAGCGTGCCCTCGCTGCGGTACCAAAAGAAGAAGACTCCCGCCACGATGATCGCGTAGAGCGGGGTCGTGACCGTATAGGGGAGGCTCGCACCGTCGTGGACTCCATCGGCGGCCATCGTGCCGAAGATTGCGACCATCATCACCGCGAACCAGTAAACAGGAGCGCGATATTCGCGCTGGCGTAGCTGCAACCAAAGCGCAAAGCACAGTCCGAAGATGCCGATCGCCGCGGCCAGTGGCACGCTCTTCTGGCCAAGGAAATCGGACATGGACTCACCCATGCCCGTGGTCAAGAGCTTTAGCACCCAAAAGATCGCCGCGATCTCGGGCACCTTGGTGAGAGCCGCCCCGGAGATCCGATGTGTCGATTGGGAGCTACTCACAGACCTCTCCGAATATCGGTCATCTCATCAAGGTAAGGAGTATCGCCCGCAGCCACAACGCCCTGAGGGACTAACTTAATCAGCCTTGGGATCCATCCCAGGTCGGACGTCGGCTGCTACCTGAGGATGATTCACTCAAGTAGTCCCCTAGCGAACCGGGGGTACTCGATGACGAGTGCGCGCGTCGATGTACCGGCGGCCTCGTACAGATAAGGGACGTCGGCAGGAAAGGACACATAGTCGCCAGTAGCAAGCTCGCTAATGCGCTCGACCGGACCAGCGATCAGCTTGCCCTGCAGGACGAGCACCCCCTGCCGTGCTCCACTCGTACGCGCGGGCATCTCGTGAACGTGACGAGCGGGAAGTGAGAGCTCGAAGACCTCCACGCTCCCACGCAGCTCGGCGGTCACATCCAGCTGGCGGCGGCTGGGGTCCCCGACCTGCTGATGATCCGCCTCGGAGGCACGAACTATGCGCACCTCTTCCATCTCCGCCTCCTCCAACAGCTCGGAGAGCGAAACGTGCAAAGCACCGGCTAGGAGCGCGAGCGTCTCCACCGTTGGGTTCCCATGACCGTTCTCGATCGCCGAGAGGGTCGCCTTGCTCGTCGAGGTCATACGAGCCAGAGCAGACATGGAGAGGTGACGGGCTACGCGCAGCCGCCGCAGGTTCGCGGCCAAGCGTCCTTTGACGTCCTCGCTGATCTTCTGTGTCATCATAACGAACGGATCGTTTGTTATATTAGATATTGAGACGGACGACCACCATGGCTCAAGCGACCTTCTACTTCGACCTCGGATCGCCCTTCGCCTATCTGGCGGCCGAGCGTCTGCACCAAGTCCTACCGGAGCCGCTCGCTTGGCAGCCGGTGTCGCTCGGAGCCCTCTTCAAGCTCACCGGACGATCGTCCTGGGCACTTGGCGAGCCCGCTAGACGCCAGGCCGGAATGGCCGAGGTCGAGCGACGGACACGCATGTACGACCTTCCATCTATGCGTTGGCCCGACCCTTGGCCTAGCAACTACTTGTATGCCATGCGAGCGGCCACATACGCCTTCCGGGCCGGACGCGGACGCCAGTTCACGCTGGAGGCTTTCCGTTACGCATTCGCCGGCGGCCATGACCTGGCCCTCCCAGCAAACGTCCTACAAGTAGCCGAGCAAGCCGGCCTCGACCCACACGCAGTGGATCAGGCGACCAGCGACCCCGACATCAAGCTCGCCCTCCGAGACGCCACAGACGTCGCCCATTCGCTCGGCGTATTTGGCGTGCCCACGATTGCAATCGAGGACAATCTCTTCTGGGGAGATGACCGCCTGTCAGACGCTGCTGTCGTGCTCAAGAGGCAGAGCGATCCACAGGCCTCCAAAGCGCTCACATGAAGGCATCCACCGCCGCACCTGGCCGCACTCGCACCTCTGCCCTGTAGCGCGCATTGGCGCGCCTCAGGTACACGAGCGTGACCAAAGCCGCCACGATCGGCAGGATGTGCAGCCAGTGAGGACCCACTGCCTTCAGGGAGCCGAGCAATGTCCCTGCGAGCCCGCTCGAACCCCCGCCGTCATGCTGGCGAAGCGCTGACCGGGAGCACCACCAGTGTGCCCAGCCTGGGGCCTGAGCGCCTCGCGCCGTGAGCAAGGCCAAGTCTCCGGCCGCCCCCAGAGCGATGAATGCGAGAGTAAGCGAGAGGAGCGCCCTACGCCTCACGCCCACCACCGGACTCCATCTCCTCGAGCGCCTGGCGTACCGCCGTCACCGCCGCGTCCCCCGCGACCGCCATCGGCTCGGTCGTGCGCATCGCGCGGCAGAAGATAAAAGCGCCCTCGAGCAGGGACAGCATCGCAAGTCCCAGCTCGCGCGCGCGTGGACGGGCGATACCGGCGAAAGCGAAGTACTCGGTGGCGCCATCGATCCATTCTTCGAATACATCCGCTGTGGCAATGCGCAAGGGCTCGTTGGTGCTTGCCACCTCCAACGCCACCGTCGCGATTGGGCAGGCATCGGCATAGTCGGTCTCGCGCAGAGTCTCCCGGCGCCCGCGAAGAAATCGTGCACCGCGCTGACCACGTCCGGCGCCTGCAAGGCGATCCACGCGAACAGTTGCGTATACATGCGCCCCGAGGTTCTGATCGTCTCGGCGCCGAGCTCCTCCTTGCCACCTGGAAAGAAGTGGTAGACCGAGCCGAACGGGGCTGAGGCTTCAGCCGCGATCTGCTTCATGCCGGTGCCCGTATAGCCCTGGCGGCGAAACAGCTCGGCCGTGCTCTGAGTATGCGGTCCTTGGTGGCGCTTGGCATCGCTCATTCCCTCGGGTTGCGTGACGCGGTCGCCTCTGACATTATCCTGTCTAGAACGATCTATCAACTAGATGTTGGAGGCAACCATGCGAGAAGAGCGACAGGCATTGACTCTGCTCAAGGTGATCCTGGCGGCCGGCATCCTCTCCACCGCGATCCACTACACCCACAACTTCATCGCGGTCAACCGCTATCCCGGCCCCGGAGGCAGCTTCTACACCGTGGTGCGCATTGCGATCGTCGTCGCTTGGCCGCTGCTAACCGCGATCGGCCTGCTCGGCTACCGCCGCTACCGCGAACAGCGCTACAGCGAGGCGCGCGTATGCCGGTCGTCTACTGCTCACCGGCCTCGTCACGATCGGCCACTTCGCTATGGCAACCCCACATACCCGGCCTTCTTCTACGCGACGCTCTTCACCGACACGCTCACCGGACTGGCCGTGCTGGGGTTTGTGCTGTGGGCAGCCAACGTGGTGGAGCCACGCACCGAGAGCGCAAACGCCTAAGGGCGCGCTACGCCATATGAGGCGCACACTCACCTACAACGCGCGCGGCGAACCGCCGAGCGCGTATTCCTGCGCCTTACCAGGCGTCTAAGCCGCGAACCGCTGGGCGCTGCGTTCTCTGCGCTTTGCTGCCTCGACCTCGCGGTCCTTCGGCGGCGCGCTAGTGACCAGTTCGCTCAGCAGCTTCGCGGACGCCCCCTGCGCTACCTCCTCGACGGCACGTTCGAACGCCTCAGCGTTCGCCTGCGAAGGCTTCGTGAAACCACTGATCTTGCGCACGTACTGAAGGGCCGCGTCGTGAACCTCATCCTCGGTCGCCGCGGGCTCGAAAGTTGTGAAGGGCTCTTATGTTTCGGCACATGTCTCCAAGGTTAGCCGCCCGGCACTGCTCGCCACAACCGGGCCAAGTG
>CAVVBQ010000003.1:0-7800 GCA_963746645.1 uncultured Solirubrobacterales bacterium | reverse complement strand
TACGTGTGACTTCACAGTGGCCTCGGAGAGCACGAGTCGCTCAGCAATCTCAGCATTGGAGAGACTACTCGCGACCTGCAGGAGAACTTCGCGCTCGCGCGCAGTCAAGAGCGCCAAGCGCTCGTCTTGGCGGCGATCTGGCCGAGCCGGCGTTGGTAGACGGTGCGCGTAATTGGACAACAGCCGGCGGGTCACCTTCGGCGCCACTACCGCGTCTCCGCTGGCAACTGCGCGTATACCCGACAGTAGGTCAGCCGGTGGGGTGTCCTTCAAGAGGAACCCGCTCGCTCCAGCGCGAAGCGCAGCGTAGACATACTCATCCAGGTCGAAGGTGGTGAGGATGATAATCCGAGCGTTGCTGTTCGACTCGATGATCAGTCGTGTGGCCTGCACACCGTCCATCTCGGGCATGCGCACGTCCATCAACACCACATCGGGCCGTAGACGCTCAGCCTCGGCGACCGCCTCACGTCCGTTGGTGGCCTCGCCAATCAGAGAGATGTCAGGTTGAGTCTCCATCACCATGCGGAACCCCATCCGCATTAGCTCCTGGTCGTCGGCGAGCAGCACACTCGTCGTCACGACAGCGCTCCCTCAGCATCGGGGTCAAGTCGCAAGTGCACGCGCCAGCCACCATGTGGCCTCGGGCCTGCCTCGAGCTTGCCACCGTAGGCCGCGGCGCGCTCCCGCATGCCATGCAGCCCACGGCCGCCCGGTTGAGCCGCCGCCTGACCTTGACCCGTGTCGGTCACTTCCAGCTCGACCTGGCCCGGACGGCAGTTCAGCGCCAGATGCGCACGGGCCGGACGGTCGGCATGCTTGAGCGTATTGGTCAGAGCCTCCTGAGCGACCCGGAAGACGGTCAGCTGCACACCATCGGCAAGCTCACGCGGGTCACCGTTGAGATCCATCGTCACAGGGATCCCCGCGGCATTCACCCGCGCCAGAAGCTCATCGAGCCGCTCAAGACTGGGCTGTGGCTCCAGCAGATACTCCGAGGACTCATCGCGCAGCACACCGAGCAGGCGGCGCATCTCAAGCAGGGCTTGCCGGCCGGTTGCGGAGACCCGCTCAGTTGCCTGCTTTGCATGCGCCGGGGAGGAGTCCATCGCATAGGTTGCACCATCGGCCAGAGCGATCATCACGGTGAGGTTGTGCGCCACGATGTCATGCATCTCACGCGCGATTCGGGCTCGCTCGGCCGCGGCGCCAAGACGACCCTCTTGGTCTCGCTCGAATTCAAGCCGCGCGGCCTTCTCGTGCAGAGAGACGAGCAAGGCCCTGCGTTGACGGACCGAGACACCAAGCACAGCGGAGGCGGTCGCCAGACCGGAGAGTCCCACCCACATCTTGAGCGGCTCAGATGGCGCCCAACGTAGCGCCGCCATGATGGCGCCGAGCTCAAGTGTGCCGGCAGCCAGCGCGCCCTCGATCAAACTCCCATCCAAAGCCACCCAATAGAGGGCAACCAGCAACGCAGCGTCGGCCAACTGTGGGCCAGAAAGCAGCCACTGTGCCAGTGCCACGAATGCGACTACCGCAAAGCACAGAAACGGGCTGATGCGACGCAACAGCAGGGGCGCGCACAGAGCTCCGCAGAAGATCACGGTCACCGCGTCGAGACGATGCTGGATCGTCAAACCTACGACGCTCAACACCGCCACGGCAAGGCAGATCGCCAGATCGATGGCGAACGGGTGACTGAGGCTCAGCCGTTCCAGCCGCTGCGCCTGCTGGGCCAACCAGGCGGAGACGAGCTCTTCCGGCGAGTCGCTCATAACTTACATATTGGCGGTTCGCGGCCGGCAATCGCACCATGCACGAATTGCTGTGCTCGAGAACACCGTGGCTAGTCGAGCTCGAGCTCGGGCTCGAGCACTGTATGCGGATGCAGGTTGGGGCGCGAATATGGACGTCGTTCGTCCTGGACGTCACACTTGGTCACGGTGACGTAGGTGACGAGCGCAATGAACACGAGCAGCGCGATCGCACTGACGGGACCGTCTCCCAGCCCCAGGCCCGACTGCTTGGAAGGCTTGCTGAACCAGTCAGCAAACGAGGCACCAAGAGGTCGCGTCACGATGTAGGCAGACCAGAAAGCGACGATCGGGTTCAGGCCGAAGCGCCACCAGCCAAGCGCGGGGATCGAGATGATCGCGGCAAACAACACAGCCGAGTCAAAGAAGCCGAGGTGCAGCGAGATGGCCGTAAGGTCGCCCGCCGCCGTACCAAGCGCAAACGTCGCCAACACGGCAGCCCAGTAGAAGCTCTCGCGCCGTCGGTTCGTGATGCTGTGAATCGAGAGTGTGCCCTCGCTGCGGTACCAAAAGAAGAAGACTCCCGCCACGATGATCGCGTAGAGCGGAGTCGTGACCGCGTAGGGGAGGCTCGCCCCATCGTGGATTCCGTCGGCGGCCATCGTGCCGAAGATCGCCACCATCATCACCGCGAACCAGTAGACCGGTGCCCGATATTCACGCTGGCGCAGCTGCAACCAAAGCGCAAAGCACAGTCCGAAGATGCCGATCGCCGCGGCCAGTGGCACGCTCTTCTGGCCGAGGAAATCGGACATGGACTCACCCATGCCCGTGGTCAAGAGCTTCAGCACCCAAAAGATCGCCGCGATCTCGGGCACCTTGGTGAGAGCCGTCCCGGAGATCCGATGTGTCGATTGGGAGCTACTCACAAGCCTCTCCGAATATCGGTCATCTCATTAAGGTAAGGAGTATCGCGCGCAGCCACAACGCCCCGGGGGACTAACTTAATCAGCCTCGAGATCCACCTCAGGTCGGACGTTGGCTGCTACCTGAGGATGATTCACCCAAGTAGTCCCTTAGCGAACAGGGGGTACTCGATGACTAGTGCGCGCGTCGCCGTACCGGCGGCCTCGTACAGATAAGGGACGTCAGCAGGAAAGGACACATAGTCGCCGGTGGCAAGCTCGCTAATGCGCTCGACCGGACCGGCAATCAGCTTGCCCTGTAGGACGAGCACCCCCTGCCGTGCGCCGGCCGTACGCGCGGGCATTTCGTGCACTTGAGAAGCGGGAAGCGAGAGCTCGAAGACCTCCACGCTCCCATGCAGCTCAGCGCTCACATCCAGCTGACGGCGATTGGGGTCTCCGGTCTGCTGATGGTCTGCCTGGGAGGCACGGACTATGCGCACCTCTCCCATCTCCGCCTCCTCCAGCAACTCGGAGAGCGAAACGTGCAATGCACCAGCCAGGAGCGCAAGTGTCTCCACCGTTGGGTTCCCATGACCGTTCTCGATCGCCGAGAGGGTCGCCTTGCTCGTCGAGGTCATGCGAGCCAGAGCAGACATGGAGAGGTGACGGGCTACACGCAGCCGCCGCAGATTCGCGGCCAAGCGCCCTTTGATGTCCTCACTGATGTTCTGTGTCATCATAACGAACGGATCGTTTGTTATATTAGATATTAGGACGGACGACCATCATGGCCCAAGCGACCTTCTACTTCGACCTCGGATCGCCCTTCGCCTATCTGGCGGCCGAGCGCCTGCACCAAGTCCTACCGGAGCCGCTCGCTTGGCAGCCGGTGTCGCTCGGAGCCCTCTTCAAGCTCACCGGACGATCGTCCTGGGCACTTGGCGAGCCCACTAGACGCCAGGCCGGAATGGCCGAGGTCGAGCGACGGACACGCATATACGACCTTCCATCTATGCGTTGGCCCGACCCTTGGCCTAGCAACTACTTGTATGCCATGAGAGCGGCCACATACGCCTTCCGAGCCGGGCGCGGACGCCAGTTCACATTGGAGGCCTTCCGTCAGGCATTCGTCCACGGCCACGACCTGGCGCTCCCCACAAACGTTCTACAAGCAGCCGAGCAAGCTGGCCTCGACCCACACGCAGTGGATCAGGCGACCGGCGACCTCGACATCAAGCTCGCCCTACGAGACGCCACAGATGCCGCCCACTCGCTCGGCGTGTTCGGCGTGCCCACGATCGCAATCGAGGACGAGCTCTTCTGGGGAGACGACCGCCTGTCAGACGCCGCTGTCGCGGTCGAACGGGGGCACAATCCACAGGTGCTCAAGCAAGCAGAAAATTGAGGAACGATCGATACCATCGTCGTGGTAGGCTGATGCCATGCATGTGTCAATAGATCGGGCGGGCCGCGTCGTGATACCTAAGCCCCTACGAGACCAGCTGGGATTCTCGCCAGACATGCCCTTGGAGGCCGAGGTAGTGGACGGACGTCTGGAGCTCTCGGCCCAATACGAGCCAGCCAAGCTTGTGAGAGGTCCCTACGGACCAGAGTTCGGGCCCACCGGTATTCCGATTGACGATGTGGATGTGCGCCACACGCTCGAAGCTGTGCGTGAGCGGCGGTGAGCAAGGCGCCCGATACCAGCCTTGCGATAGCCGCATTGCTCTCCGATCATCCGGCACACCAAGTCGCAAGCGACGCACTCGCTACGTGCAAGACGACAATCGCTCACGTCGCGGCCGAGACCTACAGCGTGCTCACCCGGCTGCCAGCACCACACAGAGCGGAAGCGAGCACAGCCGCCGCAGTGCTCGCCGAACGCCTCCCCTCAGTGCACGTGACACTCGAGGCGAGCAGCCATGCAGATGCTCCCGCGCGCCTTGCGGCGGCCGGGATCAGCGGTGGCGCCACTTATGACGGTCTCATCGCCCTTACGGCGATCGAGCACGACCTAGAGCTCCTCTCACGCGACCGACGCGCGGCGCGGACCTACCGCACACTTGGCGTCCGCTTCCAGCTACTCACATAACTGCATCCACCGCCGCGCCTGGCCGATCTCGCGCCTCCCCCGCCCTGTAACGCGCGTTGGCGCGCCTCAAGTACACGAGCGTGGCCAAAGCCGCCACGATCGGCAAGATGTGCAGCCAGTGAGGACCCACTGCCTTCAGGGAGCTGAGCAATGTCCCTACGAGCCCGCTCGAACCCCCGCCGCCATGCTGGCGAAGCGCTGCCGGGGAGCACCACCAGTGTGCCCAGCCCGGTGCCTGCGAGCCTCGCGCCGTGAGCAAGGCCAAGTCTCCGGCCGCCCCCAGAGCGATGAATGCGAGAGCCAGCGAGAGGAGCGCCCTACGCCTCACGCCCACCACCGGACTCCATCTCCTCGAGCGCCTGGCGTACCGCCGTCACGGCCGCGTCCCCCGCAACCGCCATCGGCTCGGTCGTGCGCATCGCACGGCAGAAGATGAAAGCGCCCTCGAGCAAGGACAGCATCGCAAGCCCCAGCTCACGCGCGCGTGGCCGGGCGATACCGGCGAAAGCGAAGTACTCGGTGGCCCCATCGATCCACTTTTCAAATACATCCGCGGTGGCAATGCGCAAGGGCTCATTGGTGCTTGCGACCTCCAACGCCACCGTCGCGATTGGGCAGGCATCGGCATAGTCGGTCTCGCGCAGAGTCTCCCCTGCGCCCGCGAAGAAGTCATGCACCGCGCTCACCACGTCCGGCGCCTGCAAGGCGATCGACGCGAACAGCTGCGTATACATGCGCCCCGAGGTTCTGATCGTCTCGGCGCCGAGCTCCTCCTTGCCGCCAGGAAAGAAGTGGTAGACCGAGCCGAACGGCGCCGAGGCCTCAGCCGCGATCTGCTTCATGCCGGTGCCCGTGTAGCCCTGGCGGCGAAACAGCTCAGCCGTGCTCTCGAGTATGCGGTCCTTGGTGGCGCTTGGCATCGGCTCAGATCCCTCGGGTTGCGTGACGCGGTCGCCTCTGACATTATCCTCTCTAGAACGATCTATCAACTAAATGTTGGAGGCAACCGTGCGAGAAGAGCGACAGGCATTGACTCTGCTCAAGGTGATCCTGGCGGCCGGCATCCTCTCCACCGCGATCCACTACACCCACAACTTCATCGCCGTCAACCGCTATCCCGGCCCCGGAGGCAGCTTCTACACCGTGGTGCGCGTTGCAATCGTGATTGCCTGGCCGCTTCTAACCGCAATCGGCCTGCTCGGCTACCGCCGCTACCGCGAACAGCGCTATAGCGAGGCGCGCGTCTGCCTGGTCGTCTACTCGCTCACCGGCCTCGCCACGATGGGCCACTTCGCCTACGGCAACCCCCACATACCGGCCTTCTTCTACGCGACCCTCTTCACCGACACGCTCACCGGACTGGCCGTGCTGGGGTTTGTGTTGTGGTCAGCCAACGTGGTGGAGCCACGCACCGAGAGCGCAAACGCCTAAGGGCGCGCTACGCCATATGAGGCGCGCACTCACCCACAACGCGCGCGGTGAACCGCCGAGCGCGTATTCCTGCGCCTTGCCGGGCGTCTAAGCCGCGAACCGCTGGGCGCTGCGTTCCCTGCGCTTTGCTGCCTCGACCTCGCGGTCCTTCGGCGGCGCGCTAGTGACCAGTTCGCTCAGCAGTTTCGCGGACACCTGCGCTACCTCCTCGACGGCACGTTCGAACGCCTCAGCGTTCGCCTGCGAAGGCTTCGTGAAACCACTGATCTTGCGAACGTACTGAAGGGCCGCGTCGTGAACCTCATCCTCGGTCGCCGCGGGCTCAAAGTTGTGAAGGGCTCTTATGTTTCGACACATGTCTCCAAGGTTAGCCGCCCAGCACTGCCCTGTGGAGAGTCGACGCATAAAAACTGACTATCGCAAACGAGATCTCCGCTCGAGCGCCATCGACCTGTTGAAACACTGTAAAGATTAGAGTTCTGATAGTGCGGCGAAGTGCATTGATCAGTATTATCGCCCGCCTACCGAACCGTCCCGGTGCATTCCGAGGCGGACTCCCCAAGACCGGAGGCTCGCGATGGCCGACGCAGCTGGAACATGCACACCCGCCCTCACCGAAGCGGACCTCCTGGCCTCCGCTGAGGAGGCATCGCATTTCGCGAACCCTTCTCAGTTCGTCTCGACCGAGGCGGCTAATCAAAGCCTGGGCGAGCCTGCCACTCCAGCCCCCGTCAAGGGCCCACCCCCAGGCGAACCACGCGGCGGTGGAGAAAGCACCAATGCTGAACTCGGAGTTCTCGCGGGCTTGCGCGGCTCCTGGAACGGCAAAGGCTTCAACCTGATCGCACGTCCGGACAAGCAAGACCACAAGACCTTCTCCCTCGAGCTGAACGCGACCAAGGAGACATTGGAATTCACTCCGATCTCCGGCCCCATCCCAAATCGCGGCTCTCAGCAGGACGACATCTTCTTCCTCGGCCTCACCTACCTCCAGCGAGTTAGCGAAGCAAACGAAAGCGGTGGCCTTCACATCGAGCCGGGGATCTGGATCAACGTGCCCGAAACCGAAGCTCCCAAAGCACCTGCAAGCATCGTGCGCCTCGCCACGATCCCGCACGGCAATTCCTTGCTCGCACAGGGTCGAGGCTTTGAAGTACAAGGAGGACCGACCATATCCCCGGCCAGCACTGCCCCCATCGACGCCCAGACCGGCAAGCCCGTGAAAGGCCTCGGCTACCTCGACCCTTACCTCACCGCACAACCGCCGGCCGGCATCCCCTTAGGAGCGATCGCAAACCCAAACCTGGTGCTGAGCGAAGCGATCAAAGGGCAATCGATCGTCAAAACCGCGGTCTTGCTCGTGGCCAGCGAACCCGACGGCGGCATCGAGAACATCCCCTTCCTCACCAGCAACGCCAACGTGGTCAAGATGAGCGCCATCTTCTGGATCGAGACGATCCAGCTCGAAGGCGGAGCGACGCGACTACAGCTTCAGTATTCGCAGACCGTAATTCTGAACTTCGCCGGCATCAACTGGCCACACGTCTCAGTGGCGACATTGGTCAAGTTCTAGTCGTAGTCAGCTGACTGTCCGCAATAGCAGGACCGACCG
>CAVVBQ010000002.1:0-13617 GCA_963746645.1 uncultured Solirubrobacterales bacterium | reverse complement strand
CAACCTCGCGCGTGCTCATACCGCGCACCTTACAACCCTGGTGGCTGCCTCATTGACCATCAGCGGAGATGGCCGGTTGGGTGGCTCCTTTCACGGCAGAGCCCGTCGGCGACGATCTCTGCAAGCGCGAGGGCAAGCTCCAAGGAGATGGGGACAGGTTGCGATCCTCAAGTCCAGCTCGAAGATTTGGGCAGCGCTCTAATGGAGCCCTTTGGTCGGCAAGCGCGACGACACGCTGCAAAATACTATTGGCTGCGCGGTTTGAGTCTCGCTGGGTGCGGAGCCGGGAACAACGTCGGAACCCGGATAGCTTCCTTGGGATCTCATGGAGTCGGTAGCCAGGCAAGGGCGGTCGAGGCGATCAAGGCTGAGGCTGGGCACGGGGCTCATCCTGCCCGGCGGGCGGAGCCATCGTGATCGTCATGCCCGCGTGGTGGGCGTAGTCAAGCGCCACGTAGAGCACATCTGACTCGCCCGCGAAGGCGCCGATTGTCATAAGGACATAGTCGACCGACTTAGCGCGGCATCGCCGATCATCTCGACGTAGCGTGCTGCGTTGTGCTCGCGCAAGTAGACCTCGCGGCCTTCTTGGTTGGTCGGAAGATGTGTCGCCATGCATCGACTATGCGCTGGCTCGCGGCCTCTTGTTAACAAGCCGCGTTCGAGTACTACCGCCTCCACCGTCTCTGGGGGGTACCACGGGCAGGATCGTTCTGTCGGCACCGTCGTATAGAAAGCTCGTGCTGGTTGCTTCCCAATCGACCTTCGACGGCCCGCATCGACCCGGACTCATCAGCCGGTGAGCGGGCCGTCGATCTGTCCGAGGCATTTGCTTGTCTCGTGGTAGCGGAGTGATGACCGCTAGTTCGTAATTCGATTGCCAGGAGGTAACTATGGCTACCGTAGTAGCGCAGCGCTATAAGCATCCACCGATCCTTCGCACTCCGGCTGATCATGTCCTGGAGCAGATTCTTCGTGAGATCTCTGTCCCGGCTGACGTGCTTCGAGAGGCTAAGCAGCGACGCAACCTTGTCTGCCGACTGGCCAGACTCCATGAAACGGCGAGTCGTAGCTACTTCTCGGGGTCGATAGCCCACGGCACGCACAACTCGCCGTTGGGAGATGCCGATTGCGGTGTCGTGGTCGATCGACGTAAGGGGTTCCGTCTACATGGGCCTGATGCTCACGTAGGACGACAGGGGCCGGAGGCTATCTATCAAGATTTTGCCGCGTTCATTGAGCCCAGGCTCCAATCCTCTGGCTATCCACGAGCAGCCCTCGATCTCACGGGAAAGCGAGCAATCAAGTTCGAGTTCAACGAGCCCATCGAGTTCGATGAGCTTGGTCCTGTCGACCCCTACGTTGATCTCATCGTCGCCCTGCGCAGGGATGAGGAGGCCAGGGGACTATGGATTCCTAATCGCGAGACTGGATGGTGGGATCCGGCGAATCCCGAGCGACACACTTGGCTTATGACGGAACGCGATGAGAAGTCGTTGTCAGTCTTTAGAGCGCATGTCCTCCGCCTCGGTAAGCGGGTGGTGAAGCGTGACGGTGCAGTGCCAGGGCGAGTACAGGTTGTCTGCTCATGGAACCTGAGTGCACTTGGACTTGAGCACATCACGAAGAGGCAGCCACTGGCTGCTGGGCTTGCAGAGTTTCTGAGCTTGTCGTCTCGCTCGATTGCTCAGCGGCTAACGGAAGATCCGGCGGAAGTCGCAGGGCCGATCAGTTTGCCAGACGGAAGCTCTTGTGAGCTGGCGGCCGAACGTCTCGAAGCAATGGCGCAAGTCGTATGGGAGGCAGCTAGCTCTCGCTCCGAAGCGGGTGCTCGCGCAATACTCGCGCCGCTGTTTGGAGCAGAGATCGAGTCCATACAACGTCGGGAAATGCGCGACAAGCTCAAATCCCATCCATTGCATCATGCGCTAGGCGCAGTCGAGCCATCGGCAGTCGCTTCGGCTCTCAGTGCCACTGTACCGCTTAAGCGCACGGCATCTGACGGAGACTGATATGCGACGCTCACTTATGCTTGGAGGCGATCAACTCCCAATATCGATCAAGCCGAGTGCGGGGCACATTGCGATCCGGCTGGACGTGCCGACTCCTGGGGTGGACTTAGCAACTGCGGTGCGTATCGACTTCCAAACACGCTATCGACCTTGGCGCCCTAGTGTCTTTGCGGAGGGAGTTCCCGTTTGCCTGAGGCATCGCTTTAGTGACGACTCACTCTGTATGTGGTGGAGTAAGCATCCTCAGTCTCGACGGTGGGTTGGGGCGGATGGGCTACCGGCACTCGTCCACTACATTCAAATTCACCTTTTCCAGGAGGCCTGCTGTCGAGCTGTGATGCCGTGGCCTGGCGACGAGGCGCCGGGCGACCACCCGCGGAAGCGACGTTGTCCAACTTGTCGAGGAGAGGGACCCTAGGTAGTGGCATGAGCATCTCAGAAATTGTGCGTGACTACAGCCCAATTTTGGGCCTTGGCGGTGTTGCGCTCACGCTTGCGGTAAACGGCGCTCGAGCGGAGCGAGATCGTCGGCGTGAAGTACACGCGCGTGCGATAGGCGCAGTTGTGGCGTACCTTGAGATGCCGTACGCAATTCGCCGCCGCCGCAACGAGGTGGAGCAAGCTAGCGCCGAGCGAGTACGTCTCAGCGATGATTTTAGGTCGGTCCAAACGGAGCTAGCGTGCTGCGAGGCCCTGATACGAGCCGACCCTGATCTCGCCGTTAGAGACGCATACCAGCGGCTGGTTAATGCCCTGCGTAGCCTGGCCGGTGGGGAAGCTGCGGGCGGCTGGAATACTCCCCCAATCGAGAGTGACGACCAAATGGGAATGCAGGAGCTTCATAACACGCTGAAACCAATCAGGGTAGAACAGGCACTCTTTGAGGAAGTAGCGGCATATTCGACTCAGCATGTGCTACTCCGACCACTATCTCGCCTTGGACGGCGGGCTTGAGTCATATTTGTGTCGCACAAGCGGCAACAGACGACACGGTCTCACCCAGGACGTGCCAGCTATCTGTTGTTCAGTTCGTAATTAGGACTGCGCATCATCGATCAATCGATGGACACCATTACACCATGGCACCGATAGAGCTTCCTGCCAGAACCACACCAACATGGAGCACAGTCCAGGATGCCATTTAGGCTTGCCTTCCCTACTGGGTGTGCTTGAAGATGGCGTCCAACGTCAGTGCTTCCCTCGTTCACATCTTTGGCGTAGTCAAGAACTGGTGGTAGCGCTTTTGGGAGTGCCACGTCACTATGAAAATCATAGGTAACAACCCCTCGATCGACAACCTGTTGAAGATGGAGGGCGGCACATTCCAATCGATAGCGCTCACATTCCAGTCGGTAATACTCAAGGTCAAGCTGCAATATCCGGACTTCCTCTTCCCTACGCATACGACGGACACGCACATCGAATGTGCAGATGCGCTGCGCAAGGACTACCAACGAGAGAGTCAGTTGCTCTATCGCTGAGCCCAAGACCTGGCCAGGCGTCACCCCAGCCTGTGTGCTGTGTGGGTATTGAGCCTCAAGCCACGAACTCGCCACGAGCTGACGATACCAGGAGTCTATACCCATGTCTAGCTCGTCTCGCAGCTAGGCGGTTGGCGCGTCGCACAATCGGCGATGTGCGATCTGGCTGACTCAGAGTTTGCTTATTTTGATAGGTAATCTTCCTTGTCACCTTTATCTACCATGTATTGTTGGTTCCGTAGCTGACTGGGAGTTCGACCTTCATCACGGAGTGAGCACGATACGAATATACGTTGTGGGTTATCGGCACGACTATTGTTCGAGCGCCGATATGTACGTTTACGGTCCTAGCGGTGTCAGGTGCCATTCCTAGAATGTAGTAAGAAGTAGGCTTGCGGGAAGTGTCTCCTACCTCAAGGGTCATGCCGCGAGCAATCGTTTCGGTGGTCGTATTGCATCCAGCATCTCCTGTTTGATCACCGAAGATGCACATGACTCCGTGGCCCGGAATGATCCATCCAACCATTCCAGTGGAAGCTACGACACGGTGAGCGATGTTAAAGTTCAGTCCAAATTGGGTGAACTGAGAGCCGAGAGTCCTCTTGATAGCATCTTGGGTCTGGTGCGAGGGAGGCAGCGGGGTTCCACGAAGGACAGAGAACTTGTTTAGTTGCTGCGATTCAACGACTCGGCTCGGCGTGGAAGCTTCGCTCGTCTGGTGTACCGTCGCTTGAGCTTCTATTGGCTGTGACAAAGGGTTCGAATGGGCTCCACACCCGATCGTGAGCAGACAAGCCCCTATGGTCGATAGAACGAATATACTGCAATAAAAGCGGGTACCCTTTTGCATATTGGCGCACCCCAAAAAGGTAATTGAGCGTCTGCCTCGATATCAGGCAGACGCTCGATGTGTGAAGCTACGGAAATACTACTTCGCCACTGACTACATTAGATCCAGTCACGTTGTTCTTCAGCCACGCAAACAACTGAACTTTCCCGTTGTAGTTAGAGTTGACGGCAGTTGTATGTGGTCCGGATGAGCAGACCGTGCCGCCGACTTCCACCCCTGGATTCCCGTTGTTATTGGACAACGCTGAAGCACACGCCGAGTGAGCCCCGGAGTGTACGACAACATCTTCGATGTTGCTAACAAATGTCGAATGACAGTCCTCGTGTCCGACATTCAGTTCGACGCCTTCGCAAAAGCCCGATGAGTTGGCCTGTGCCTGCTGTGCTGAAAACAAACAGAGGCACACGACAGCGAGACAGAGCGCCCCCAAAATACCCTGCATCCGCGAGACTGCAACTATCGAGGACAGCAGCTTACTATTCGACATAGATCCTCCTCTGTTGAATCTTTTCGGAAGACCAGAATCTATGATAATCCCTACTACCCGAATGTTACCAATATGTTACCTGGCCCCGGTGGTGCATACATCCGGGGTCGATGGCGGGAGCCTATGTCGCACAAGTGCCAGTGCCCGACCTCCCCCGCTGTCGGTAGCTCAGAGTCCGAGGCTCGCCGAAGCGAACGCGACGTCCCTCGGAACTCTTTGCCGATCGGACTCATTCATCTCGCTGATCTTCACCAGAGTTGCCGCGACCACCTCC
Organism: uncultured Solirubrobacterales bacterium; assembly: GCA_963746645.1. Taxonomy (GTDB): domain Bacteria; phylum Actinomycetota; class Thermoleophilia; order Solirubrobacterales; family Solirubrobacteraceae; genus Palsa-744. The sequence continues at coordinate 8,513 of CAVVBQ010000002.1, read as the reverse complement.
GGCTTCAGCGTGGCTGCATTGACGAGAGGCATTAGGGTTGTCCAAGCCTCTCTAGCGGCGTTGGACCAGCGTCCTCGTCCGCAATGAGCGGGCGCAGAGGACCCCCCGGAGCATTCCCTCGATTCAGCCGGTGGGGATAAGGGTTGAGCTTCTTCAGAAAGTGCGCGGCACCGCCGCCGAGGTGTTCCAGACTGCATAGCGGCCAAATTGCAACCTGGCTTTCGACTCCAGCAGGACGACTTGCGGTAAGGTTCCGAATCTCAAGATTTGGTCAGATGGGACCTTATGGTTGATCGAAAGACAAGCAAGGAGGCCACGCTCGACGGTAAGTCGCCGATCCGGGCTGCCGTGCTAGCCGTCTTGATCGAGCAGCCGGGCTACGGGTGGGATGTGGCGCGTCGTGCTAGTCGCCGTATGGGGTCCTCCTGGCGGGTTGATCCCAAACACATCTACCCCTATCTTGAGCGGCTTGAGCGCGAAGGTTTGGTGCGCTCTCAGAAGGAGCAGTCTGAGCGCTCGCCGTATGTCCGGGATGTCTACTACCCGACCGCGAAGGGCGAAGAGGCGCGGCAGGAGTGGCTTGCGGCACCGCTGACGACTGGGGTTATGAGGACCGACCTGGAAGTGCGGTTGGGGTTCTCAACCGAGGAGGACATTCCTGATTTGCTCCGTGCGCTGGCCGAACGCCGCGAAGAGATCCTTGAAGAAATCGAAGAGAACGCGGCCAGCGACACGGTTCGTGTCTCCTACCTGGCGACGATCATCAACCTGCAACGCTCCTCGGTGGACAAGCGCTTGAAGGCGGAGATGGAGTGGATCGAGGAAGCAAGAAAAGAGCTTGAAGCACTGCGCGATCAACGGTCGCCCCGATGAGCTTGCTGGCGTTCCGTCAGGTGAGTAAGCACTTTCCTGACGGTGGACGCCGGGTAGCCGTCTTGGATCGTGTGTCGTTTGAGGTGGAGGTCGGCGAGACGGTCGGTCTGCTCGCGTCGCGCCGGGGAGGCAAGACCACCTTGTTGAAGATTGCCGCCGGCCTGATGGCTCCCGATGAGGGCAGCGTCTTATGGGACGACCTCGAGCTGGTTGAGATGGGCCATGACGAGGCCGCGCAGGCTCGTCGTCACGGTGGGATCGCGTTCGCTCGCGGCGAGTGGCGGACCAATCGCTCGGCGTCGGTTCTCGAGTACGTCTCGATCCCTCTCTACAGCGGCGACTCGAACATGGTTGGGGCCGAGGATCGCGCCATGCAAGCGCTTGAGTTAGTCGGGGCGTCGCATCTCGGGCGTCGTGGCACCTCAGAACTTGGTTTGAGCGAACGCTTGTTGGTGGAGCTGGCGCGTGCGATCATCCGCAAGCCGCGTTTGCTGCTGGTCGATGAGCCCGCTGTGTTTCGCCAGCCGGAAGATGCGCGGGCGTTCTACGAGCTGTTGCGTTCGCTGCCGGAGAAGGTCGGGTGCGCCCTGTTGATTGCCTCGGAAGAGGTCTCGGCGCTGGGTGGCTGCAAGCCGATGATGAGCCTGTCTGACGGCCGTTTGAGCTCTACGGCGTCGAGGCGGAAGGTGATCGACTTTCCCGGCGCTGCCCAGGATGGGTAGTGAGCGCGCTTGAACTACGCGATGTCGTCAAGCGCTATGGCGGAGGCGGCGAGACCGTCAACGCCGTCGACGGTGTATCGCTGAGCGTCGCGCCTGGCGAGTTTGTCGCCTTGTACGGGCCGAGCGGCTCGGGCAAGACCACCCTGTTGATGTTGGCTGCCACGATTAAGCGGCCCGACTCTGGGTCGATCATCTTCGATGGGCGTGAGCTTGCGAATCTCACGGAACGCGAGAGTGCGCGCTTTCGTCGGGAGACGGTTGGGATCGTCTTCCAGTCCTTTCATTTGATGCAGGGTGCAAGTGCGCTCGACAACGCCGCCGTGAAGCTGATTGCACTCAATGTGAGGTTGGGCGATGCGCACGATATGGTTCGTCCGTGGCTTGAACGTCTTGGACTCGGTCATCGCTTGGAGAGCAAGCCGGGTGAAATGTCGATGGGCGAGCGCCAGCGGGTTGGCATCGCTCGCGCGCTGGCGAACAAACCGCGCCTGTTGTTGGCAGACGAGCCGACTGGCAATCTCGACTCTAAGCGCAGCCGCGAAATCCTTGGGTTGCTCAGCGAGATATGCGCCGAGGAGGACATCCCGGCAATCGTTGTCACCCACGATCCGCAGGCAACCGCGTTTGTTACTCGCGTTCATACGCTGAGTGATGGCACGCTCAAAGACGGGCTGGATCTCGATCTTCACGCCACGATCTCCGAATGAGACCCAGCCGGAAATTCTGGGTTGACCCTTCGTTCTACGGGATCCGGCTCTCGGGGCTGTACGCGATCTACCGTGAGCACTGGCGCTACTACCGAGGCCCCGAGCTTATGGCCGGGGTCGGAATCGCCATCGGGGTGTCGCTTGTCTTTGGTGTGCTCGTTGCCAATAGCAGCATCCTCAGCTCAACCCGCGAAGCGATCAACGCCGTCAACGGTTCGGCCTCCCTACAACTGGTCGCTCGCTCTCCCCACGGTTTTGACCAACGGCTCACGCAGCGTGTTGCCGAGCTGCCCGGCGTCCAAACCGCTGCGCCAATCTTGCGGGAGAGTGCCGTAGTTCGAGGATCACGAGGACGCATTCTCGGACAGTTGGTCGGTGTCAGTCCGCGCATTGTCGGGCTGCATAGTACAGCCACAAAAGACCTCGGGGCCGGGGCTCAGCTTCTCTCGGGAGGCGTCGGTCTGCCTTCCGGTGTCGCGGACAGCATAGGCGCCCATACGGAAGGCCATGCCACGCTGCTAGTGAACGGTGTCGCTCACATTGTGCAGGTGCGAGCGGTACTCGATGCCGGCGCTATCGGCCCATTGGCCACCAGCCGAGTCGTGGTCGCGCTACTTGGAACCGTGCAGAACCTCACCGGCGAGCAAGGTCGCGTCACCCAAGTACTCGTAAAAACCTATCCCGGCAAGAGCAGACAAGTTGAAGCCGAGATGAGGCGGCTGGCTGCCGGGCGACTGAACGTCGAGCCCGCAAACCACGAACTGGAACTAGCGCAGACCGCGCTCAAGCCGACGAACCAGTCAACCAGCCTCTTCGCGGCGATCTCGCTGATTGTCGGATTCCTGCTCGCGCTGAATGCGATGCTATTGACCGTCCCTGAGCGTCGTCGCCAAGTAGCCGACATGCGTGAACAGGGCTATGACTCGCGCCAAGTCGTCGTCGTGCTGGCCTCCCAGGCGTTGGCGTTGGGTGTGACCGCCTCACTTGTGGGTGTGCTTCTGGGTGACATTTTGGCGCGCACCATTTTTGACGAAGTCCCGAGCTACCTCGCGACCACCTTCCCGATCACCGGTCATCAGCAAATTCACATTACGGCTGTCCTGATTGCCTTCGCCTGTGGTGTGCTGGCGGCACTGTTTGCCTCCATGTCCCCGATCCTCGACTTGCGGGGGAGCCGCGAGGTTGACGCGGTGTTTCACGAGCCCGGCGAGCCGGGACAGAGCATCGGTGACGACATCATGCGCAATGCCTCTCTCCTGGGCGTGGCGATCGTGGCCGTGGCGACGCTGATGGCCCTACTCAACTCGGGGCTGACAATTCTGAGCGGAGTAGCGCTCGGCCTGGCCGCACCCTGTTTTATGCCCATTCTTTTCCGCACGACGACGCGGGGGCTACGTTACATAGCCCGTCATTACCACGGAAAAATGTTGGCGATAGCGACGATCGAACTGGATGCAACCGCCACGCGCTCGGTGGCTCTGGCGAGCATCACGGCTCTGGCGATCTACGGCTCGGTGGCTGTCGGCGGTGCGCGAACCGACCTGATTCGGGGACTCGACCAAGGCATATCGCAAGAGTGGAGTACGGCCGCTGTGTGGGTCACACCAAACGAAAACATCCATGACACCGACAGCTTTGGAGTCGGAGGCACCTCCGCGGCAATCGCGCATGTTCCGAACGTTGCCTCGGTCAGTGACCGTCAGGGTTCATTTCTTGACGTGGGCCAGCAACGCCTCTGGATACGCGCAGCACCGCCGGATAGCGGCTCGGTGATCCTCTCAAGCCAGTTGGCCCAGGGCAATCTTGCTCATGCTCGCACCCATATGGCCGAGGGCGGTTGGGCGACCGTTTCAAGCGGGTTTGCCTTAGAACACCATCTGCGCGTAGGTAGCCGGTTTACCTTGCCCGCACCATCCGGCTCCGCCCGCTTCAAGGTGGCGGCGATCACGACCAACATCGGATGGCCACCGGGGACGATCACGCTCAACACCAATGACTACAGCCGCGATTGGCAGAGCGCGAATCCGACCACGCTGGCCATCGATTTGAAGCGTGGAGTCACCTCGCAGAGCGGGGTCCGTTCCATTCGCCAAGCGCTGGGGGCTACGACCGGCTTGCGGGTCCAAACCTCTGGGGAACGTATCGCCGAGGTCGAGGGTATAGCGCGCCAAGGTCTGAGCATCCTCAACGACATCTCGAACCTGCTGCTGCTGATCTCGGCGCTGGCGTTGGCTGCGGCGCTCTCGACGACGATCTACCAGCGGCGCGGCCGATTGGCCTCGCTCAAGGCGCAGGGCTTTGACCGTCCGCAACTATGGCGCGGGGTCCTTATCGAGAGCGGCGTCGTGCTCGGGATCGGCTGTCTGGATGGGGCGGTCCTGGGGCTCTATGGACACGCTCTCGCTGACCACTATCTGCGCGCCAGCACCAGCTTTCCAGCGCCGTTCAGCATCGGCGCCGTCCAGATCGTGTTGACCCTGCTGATCGTCGTTGGCGTATCGCTGGCGGTGGTGGCGATTCCCGGCTACTCAGCTGCGGGTGTTCCCCCAGAACTGAGCTTTCAGGAATGAGTACTAGGGCCATGCATTTGGCGTGCTTTGGGCGTAAGGCTGTCTGCTGTGAGCCCGCCAGCCGCGCGCACAGCGATTGCCTTCGCCTCAGCGGCTCGTCGCTACTGGATCGGCGTTTTCCCGGTCGTACAAAGCGAGATTCGCCGATTGCGCCGCTGCGCCGGGGATATTCCGGACCCGGTGCTGCGCGGTTTGGCGCTCGACGCCCAGCGACGTAAGTGGGCGAGCCTTGAGGGCGCGGCTGCCTTTGCGGCCTTTACGCCGCGAAAACGACGCGCGGAGGTCACGCGCCTGCTCGTAGACCTTCAAGGTGTTTTTGACTATGCCGACACGCTGATGGAGCAGCCAACCGATGCACCGGTCGCCAACGCTCGCCAGTTGCATCACGCGTTCGTAGCGGCACTCCAGCCGGATCTCCCGCACCACGACTACTACCAGCATCACAGTTGCTGTGACGACGGTGGCTATCTCACCAGGCTCATCGATACCTGTCGAGCTGCCATCCGCGAACTGCCGTCCTACCCTGCCGTCACCAAGGTCGTCATGGAACACGCCTGGCGGGTTGTCTTCTACCAGAGCGACATCAACCTGGCCACCGCCGCCGATCATCCCGATCTTGCTTGCTGGGCGAGCGATCAAGTAGCGGGTGCTGAGTTGAAGTGGTGGGAGATCGGGGCGGCGTGCGGCTCCTCGCTCGCCATCTTCGCGCATGTCGCAGCCGCAGCCGACCCGAGCCTTACGCCCGGTGAAGTGAATGCGATTGACGCGCTCTACTGGCCCTGGGCTGAGGCACTACACATATTTCTCGACAGCCTCATCGACCGCGAGGAAGACCGCGAAACTCAACAACCAAACCTGCTCGACCACTACGCCTCTCAAGACGAGATGACCGAACGTCTCGGACTGCTTGCCAGCGAGACTGCTGAGCGCGCCCTCGAGGTCGCACCGCATCACCGCCTGATACTCGCGGGCATGGTTGCCCTCTATCTCTCCGACGAGCAAGCGTGGACAGCTTTTGCCCGCCCAGCTACCGAACGCATCCTTGCCGCCACCGGCCCCCTCGTAAGGCCGGCCATGTTCCTGCTGCGTGCTCGCCGCCTGGTGCGCTGATAGCACCGAAGGGAGCCCCACAGGGATAGCCGCATTGGTACTAGCCGCGTTGGGACTAGGTCTGTTGCGGTCTTTCCAAATGTTCGTATGAGCTTCAGCATTGGAGGCTATGGCGACCGACAGCAGTGGGCTCAAACCATCCTCGCTCCGGTACTGCCTCACCGTGCTTGCCCAGTTCGGAGACGGGCAGGCCGTGCTCAGGCGAACCGACATTGAGCGGAGGGTCGGCTGTTCAGGTTCGGTAGCGCAACGGTGCCTCGCCAGGCTCTGGAGCGTTGGTTATCTGACGGAGGCTCCCGGCGGGGGCTATCGGCTGGCGGGCGAGTCCGAACCTGGGAATGCTCCACGCGGCGAAGATGGCACGCTGGACCCAGCGGCGTGAGCCCGGCGCAGGGCGACAACGGTGAGCCGGTACCCGTCAGAGGATTGGGGCGGCTGTCGGATTCGCTGCAAAACGGTATAGCAATCCTGTTGGTGTTCTCTGGCGAGCGCCCAGTGCTCGGCGTTGCGGAGATGGCCGACCTCACCGGCCTCAGCCGTCCCACCACCCATCGCTACGCCAGCACCTTCGTTCGTCTCGGCTTTCTAGAGCAAGACCAGAAACGCAGATACCGGCTGGCGGCGCGCGCAGCCTATCCCGGCACGGCGGTGATCCAAGGGATTCGCCGCGCACTACCGGCGCGTGCCGTGCTCGAGGAGCTGCGCAACAAGACCGGCCACACCGTCAGCATGGGCGCGCTTGACGGAACACGCGTCGTCTACATTCATCGCCTCTTCGGGCATCGACGTGGCCAGCGCGTGGTCGACCGAGAACTGCGAGTGGGCGCATACATTCCGGCGTACTGCACAGCGCTCGGGAAGGTGATGCTTGCGAGCCTGCCAGAGACCGAGCGTAGAGAGCGGATTGCAACGATCCATCTCGTCCCGGAAGGCCCACGATCGATCGTCGTGCATGACAAGCTCCTCGACGAGCTCGACCGCATGAACCTACTGGCACCGACCGTCAGCGACGAAGAGTTTTTGGCGGGGGCGCGCTCACTGGCCATGCTCCTCTTATGGCCCGATGGTGAGTACCCAATGGCCATCGACGTGACGGTGCCATCCGATACCTACACCGCCACGCAGCTCTTCGAGGAGATCGGGCCGGAAGTGATGCGGGCGGCCAACCTCATCTCCCAGGCATGACGCACCTCGTTTGTGAATAGCCGCAAACGGAATAGGCCGCACGAAAACTAGGGCCAGCGCGGTCTTTCCGATACGCCGCGCCTGAGTCAACATCATTCCCGATGTCCCGAGCGGATCGGACACTGTGATGATCGCGATGCTGTCGTGGTGGCGCTGGCCACTCGCCTACGCTTCTTTGTGGCTCGGAGGGCTCATGGTGCTGTGCGCCTACCACTGGCCACGCTCACGGACATCCAGGGTTGAGTTTGTACGCGACATCTTGACCCCAGCCGGCTTTGCGCTACTCACCGGTGTCGCATTCGTCGCCGGCTTCGCCCTCCTGTCCGCGAGATAACACAAGAAAGGCTGTCACTGACCATGGTAAGCATCAACCGCGATCACCGGTAGTTCTGACACACGTAGCAGCCTTGATGATCGTCTAGCAAAGGTGGTGGTCGATGTGGAATTCGATGTCACTAGTCCCGATCGAGATGAGACCTCACGCCAACCGAAATTAGGCTGGCTAGGCAGATCGCACAGCCGGTATCTGACCGACTGCCTACTATTCGTGTGCTCACGACCAAATTAGATACGCCTCAGAGGCATTCTCCACATCTATCGTGGGCTGACCGTCACGCTTTGACAATGACTGGCGCGCGGTACCATCAATGCTCGAAGTCGAACTCGTCATTGGTCGACGAGGCTTCAGACTGGGAAATGGATGCCAATCGAGTCAAAGGCGGCGCAGGCGCCACCGAAGTCCTCAATGGAGTGAATTTCGCAGCACCGCGGTCGAGTCGATGTATCGCCTGAAACAGTAACTGGTGTTCTCGTGTCTGCTTTCTCGCTGGCGGCTTAACCTTCGATTCGCGACCAAAAGAACTATCGCAGGATTCGGGACGCGCGGCCTCTGTCGGACTGAGTGTCCGGACCGGCGTGCGCCGCGAAGCGCCAACCTCCCGCGACGGAGACCGATGGGACATATTCACGACGACTAGACACACAGTTCCAATCATTACTCCTATGAGCAGCCCAAGCCCTATCAACCGGCCCTGACGCAAGCCACGGGAGATTGATGAGGCCAGAACGACTCGACTGTCCCCCTCAACTCCCTCGCTCGCGTCTACGCGAGGCTGATCACCCTCTGGCTGGTCCTGAGCAGCAAGGTACTCATCCTCTCCATACACGCGATAGACCTCACGCAGTGCACGCTGCCAGGGCATCATGGGTACACGCCTGGAATAGTCGGCTTCACCGGACTGCGTCCACTCAGCGCGCTCCGGCGGCCATGAATCCGGGATAGCAATCTCTGCTCTAGTGCTTTGCCTATGTCGCCAGGACCGGCAAATCCACTTCCACTTCTGGCG
>CAVVBQ010000001.1:0-9432 GCA_963746645.1 uncultured Solirubrobacterales bacterium | reverse complement strand
CGACCTCGCGCGTGCTCATTGCCGCCACGATAGTGGATCTTCTTCGCTCGATTTCGGAAACCACCGTGATTGCCGCCTTCGCCGGCGGATCACAATCCTGGCGGATGCCTCACTGACCAGTGCGCCCAGGTCGGGGTGTGGTTGAGAATCCGCCAGCGGGGGCCATCTTCGTCGCGGTTGGGACCCACATCGGTGCCGTTGTGGGATGTATCGAGTCGCAGTCCAGCGATCACGATGAACACATGATTGGTGGGGGTGGTAGCCGAATATATGCTCACCCACCGGCCTGGCCCGGGCTCGCCCCAGTTCACGTAGTCCTGGGCAAGCGGATTCTCACGCAGAATTTCGCCGATCCGCCGTACCCCCGAGCGGTAGAGCACGTAGTTGACGGTACTCGAGCAGTCCTCGCTTTCGGCGCCCAGCGGGTCTGGATGACCTGCCGGTCCATAGGGTAGGTCTTGAAGCTCGTTGCCGGCAATAACCATTGCCTGCACCACTGGTGGCGCCCGTACAGGCACAAGCGCGAGGTGCGGGTCGGTGAGCGACAGCACGGCTTGTGCACCTGAAGTGAACTCAACCTCCCCCACCCCAGGCCATTCGGCGATCGAGGCCTCTGATGGGCTTGAGGAACTGCGACTGCTCTGAGCCACGGTAAAGCGAGGCCCAGTGCTCCACCTCGGAGACGTACCAGCCGGCGTGGTTATAAGTGAAAATGGCCTGTCGATAGTCGCTGGGCGCACCCGAGGCGTGAAGATAATTCGCCATTCCAAAGATGGCATCGGCGGGATCCCAGCGGTCTATTCGGCCGTCGCCATCGCCATCGACTCCGTAGCGGCTCCAGGTTGACGCAAGGAACTGCGCCGGACCGCCCCACCGGCCGAGTTGACAGCGTTCTCCTTTGTGCATGAGGGATCGGGGTCACGTCCGTGGTCACACTCCACCTTGCCGATACCAGCAAGGATTGCCCAGTCCAGGCCATAGCGCTGGGCCGCCCTTCGGTAGAAACTCAGGTAGCGCGCGGGGATTTCGAGCTCCGCACGCTCGGAGACAGCAAAGGTGGCGGACTCTCCCCCAACGGATACACCACTGGCGCCCACGAGCACAGCAATTAGCATCAGTGAATAGAGACCGAGCATCCCGCCGATCGCTGCCAACCAACCCACGAGCTTGACCGTCGGCCGGCCGTGCAAGCCTGGGACATGGGTGAGCACACCGGCACTCACCGAGGCGGCAACCATATCCAAGCTCGCGCTTGCCCTTTCCGCGACCGCACGAGCGTCGTCCATAACGGTAGATCTCGGACGATTGGCCTTATGCGCGACGTCCCAGCCAGTCTCGTTGCCAGCCAAGGTGTCGCCCTCAGGCAAACTAGAGCGTGAGCCCTCGTTAGGCTCTCTCAGGAATGAGGTTCTATCAACGCGCACACGCTGCTCAAGTGCACGATCGAACTCCGCGTCCACCCTCCCCGGCTCGCGACTCCCAAGCTGAGACCTCCCTAAGCCGGCCTCCTGGGTGACGACCCCGTGGTGTGACCGCACCGCGAGCTCGCGGTCGATCCGCAGGCGGGCTTCACGGCGTGCCCGAGGCGCGAGACGCTCGTACTCCTCGCGCCCATAACCCGCGAGACCCGCCAGAGCTGGATAGTCGCGTCGCGGTGTTCCATCTCGCGGCACACGACTAGAGGGCAGGCCGGCCTGCTGGTCGAGGAACCGCCCACGTTCACGATGCCCAGTTGTGTGACTAGAGCCGCTTACGCGCCGCATGGCCTGGTCGTCGGCGACAGTACGACGCGCTTCTCCGAACAACCTTTGCTCACGGGCAAGCTTCGCGCTGACACGCTGCTCACGGACTACCAAACGGGCCGCTCGCCGCGAATCGCCTTTTGCGAGCGCTGCCTGTCGTGCGCGCCGCACACGCTTCGAGCTGTGCGCGCATCGAAGACAAGCGCTCTTGGATTTGCGGACTCGCCTGCATGCGCGTGCGTGCCGCATCGCGATCATGATCGAGCGTGCGCATTGCCTGCTCGTCGACTCCTCCGTTCACCGTCCAACGCGCTACGTGGTCGCCCTTCTTGTGCAATCGCTCGGAGCTAGGAACCGGCGAGAGGATCTTGCGCTTGGCCCAACCAGCTGAGCGGGCAATGGCCGTCGACTCACGGTTCCCTCCGGTTCGACCTGTAGTCGAGCGGGACGCCACAACCGACCCACGGCCTCTGTTCTGAAGCAGTGCCATCGCATGGTGGCGCTTGAAGAACAGCGCCCACCAGAACGCCGAGATCAACAGCCACTGCGTCCACCAACCAAGCAATTCGAGTGAGACCAGCATGCGTTGCATGCTCAATAGTGCACCGAGCAAAAACGAGAAGACCAGCTTCGAAACGACCGATCCCAACAACTTGGTTGCCCATCCACCGAAGGCCGTGCGCCCGCTGTCACCAAGCGCCGGTGCCAGTACCGCAAAGGGGGCCAGCAAGAGCAGGAAGAGACTTACGATCGCGGCCGACATAAGTCGCAACGCGACCAGCCCGAACAGCATCGTCATGCCAAGCACACCTACGGCAATCAAGACCACGCCGATCATGCGCGGAAAGGTTCCATCTTCCGAGCGGAATTCAGCCTGCGGAGCGGTCGAACCGCGACATTTTGTGTCGTCTTCGGTCCCGCACAGAACCCGCAGTAGCGAGCTCTTCTCTTTGACCGAGTTACGTTCACCGCGGTTGGCCGGGAACGCGAGAAACAGCTTGCCGTTTGTATCAGCCTCCTTTACCAGCTCGCTGCTGCGCTCGACGGCAGGCGTCGAAGTGCCCTTCTCAGATGTACACGTTGGGTCGGTAGAGACTGAAGGGCAGTTGAGTCTCGCCTGCTGTTGAGCGACGATCCGCCGAGCAGCCTTTCGCAGGCTTGGATCGAGCAGAGACGGATCGCTGCACCAATGCACGTTGCCGAACTCCAGGTAGCACCACGGCATTTCGATTGCCCCTGAGAACAGAGCACGCATGCTGTCGGCGAGCGTTCTCGGTGCGTTTGTGGGCGTACCCTGCGCGACCGCACCTAGTGTCCCAAGGCTTGCTTGGTTGGCCCATCGCCCAACCGCCCCCACAGTCCCGAGGGGGTCCGCGATTACCCATAGCCCGAGCGCCATCATCGCGAGCGTCGCCAGCGCCTGGCCAAGCGCCTCCGTCACGCGACGGCGCAGGAGCCCGTTATAGAGCGTGAGCATCGATGCCACCGCTAGGACGAGCGTGAACAACGGCTCGGTGAAGCTCGCCTGTGTCTGGCGCAACGAGTGGGCGAGGCCGCCCATCGTCGCGGAGTCGAGCAGTTCGAGTGTGAAGCACCACTTGAGCAACACCACAAGCGCATGTACAACCCACACGAGCGCATTCCACATGGGCTCGATGAACACATCCTGGATCACCGACAGCAGGCCCCCTTTGCTGAGCCCGAACGCGCCGACATCTATGTGCACGTCAAACGCGTAATTGTTTGTGGGAGCAGACCCACCGATGAACCCAGAGGTTTGACAATTGCTCTGCGCCGCACTGGAGAGGCCGTTCGTGGATCTTTTGCAGAGCGGACTCTCCAGGCCGTTTTCCACCAACTGGTCGCCTTCGGCCGAAGGCACGCCGGCATTTTCGTTTTCGTGCCCGAACGTAGTCGAGTCGATTGGAGGAGTGCTCGGTGCACGCTTGACGACAGCTTTAGGCGCTCCATGCAACCCGGGAGCCGCCGGGGCAGGTCCGGCCAAGCCAAGTGACAACACGGCAACAGCCACGATCGCTGTCGTTCTCTTCGTGAGCGCGACCGTCACAAGGCTTCCGCCCGCGGCGTCGTTGAGAATGCACGTAGCAGCGAGGGAGCCACTACCTCTACTTGAATAGCCTCGACTCGTCCACTGTGGTCGCGCAGCAGGCAGCGACCAGCTTCCATCTTGAGCAAGCGCTCCTTCGCTCGGCGATTTTCGGGGTCGAGCCCGAGCAACGCGAGCGCGCGTGCCGCCTCGGCCTCCGAGCGCATCCCGAATACAAAGGTTGCGCCAAGGAGGTTCTCAAGCGATTCGCGCTCACCTATGAGCGCGTCTGTGACCAGTTGGGTGCTCACGATCGGCACCGCGAGCTCCGAGCGCCCCATGCGCTGCAGCGAGGTAAGTAGCGTGCGACCGACTGGATCGCCCAGTAGTCGCCAGCCCTCGTCAAAAGAGAACAGCTTCAAGCGATCGCGCTCGTGCGACATCAGATGCATCGCGAACATCGCGATCAGACGCACAATCTGTACGCCGACGCGCTCGGCCTGTGTGTACTCCGCGCGCGGAGTCCCGGGCTCAGGTCCGGGAAGATCGCGAATCGGGAGATAGGTGACCTGCTCACGCCCGACCGGTGGAAGCGTCACATCAGGATCAGCGAAGCCGAGCTGGGTGAGCCCAGAGCGTGCATAGACGGCAAGTGCGCCGCCCACCTGCGCGTCAGTGTCTTGACCTTCGCAGAGAGCGCGCACGACCTCCGTGCAGGTCGGCTCACGTGCTCGCCGTACCACCACGTCCACCGCCGCCACGACTGCCGTCTCCCAGGCTGCCTCTGCTCGGCTCGGAAGCAAGTCGCGTAGGAAAGAAACGGCGGCGTCCTGGCGCAGATGCTCCGGGGCGACCCTTAGCGGGTCGAGCATTCCGCGCAGCCTGGGGTCTGGGCGCAAGGCGATCGTCTCAGCATGAGGCGCAACCTCCTCGAGCAAGTGGAAGCGATGATCGCCCTTCGGATCGCAGTCGATCACACGGGCGCCCTGTAGGAAAGCCTCGTACTTGAGCTTCTGTGCAAGCGTTGTCTTGCCCGACCCGAGCGCGCCGACACTCAGGATGGCGGTATTGCGATCCTGCTCTGAGCCCTCACGTAGGTTGAAGCGCACTGGTTGGTGAGAGCCAGTGAGTGTGTGTCCGAGATAAAAACCACGCTCCGAGCCCACCGCGTGAGTCGCGGTCGGCATCATCGCCGCTACCTGCTCAATCGTGAGCGTGTCGTCGTAGCCGGAGAGACGTGTCCGCTGCCCCGGTAGCTGCTGGATGAACAGCGCAAGCTGATCTCCCAACGGACGGTGCAGCCGTATCTCACCATAGGCCCGCCGGCACATCTCCACGCGCTCTGAAAGCTGCTGTTCGTCCTCCGCGCCGATCGCAAGTGCAAGCGTCGCGCGCATCAACGGTGGACGGCTCGATGCTTGTAGATAGGCAAGCAGGTCGCGTGCCTCCTGGGTACGTTGATAGCCAAGGTCCGATACACCTTGCTCCCCGTCAGACTCGGCACGCAGGATCTGGTCTGCGTCCTGGACTCGTCTACGCGCGATCCGCAGCGCGAGCTCATTCGGCAGGAAACGTGCATTTAGTGACAAATCGACTGGGAACGGGAGGCTTTCCGGCGCGGAAAACATCAGCTCGACGCGGGCTCCCGGAAATGTGGCCCGCTCGGGCAGCGCCCCAAGTACTAGTTGGGCCTGCCAACTAACACCCAGCTCAGAGTCGACGCGCAACGCGCGACCACGATGCTCGACATAACCATCCATCCAGCGCACCACGTCCCCTTCAAGGGGCGCGAGCAGTGCTTGCCCATTGCGTTCGAATGCAAGGGCGCGCGGCTCATGCAACCCGTCGACCTGTGGCTCCCCCAGCCCGCGGCAGAATGCACGGCGCACAAGCCATTGCAGCTCAACTCCACGCGCCGGACGCGCGCTCAGGAAATCCCCCAGACGCGCATGAACCCGGTCTGCCTGCATACGCGCGCGCTCCAGCTCTGGCGCTGTGAGCAAACGTCTGTCGCGCATTGAGAGGGCCCGGCGGAGAGAGAGCAGCCACTCGCGTGGATGCTGCTCAGCTGCCTGTGAGACATAGCTTGAGACGTCGCGCTCTGGATCGCGCAGGCTGACCAAAACGAAGACTGACGGCTGCGAAGCACCGACATTCCGTAGGTGCTCCGCGTGCTCGTTTGCGTAGCGCGTGTTGGCTCGTGTGTGTGATCCCGTGCTCGCGAGGCGCAGCTCATTGAGGTAGCCATCAAGATCCCAACCATGCCCCACACGTAGGATCTGCACGTCTGCTTCCAGCGTTTCGAGAGCTCCCATGAGCGCGAGTAGACGAGAGCGCTTTGTCTCCTCCGAGAGCCACTCATATGAGGAGCTGGCAACGAAGAACGCAGCCCACACGTCAGCAAGGCTCTCGCCGAACACCAAATTTCCGTAGACGAAGGAGATTGGCGATTTCACTAGCGAACCTCGAGACGGACGCCGTCGGGTAGCGCGATCACTTGGCCATGCGCCGGCTTGGGGTGTCCGGGCAAACCCGTGAGGGTCATGTTTGGAGCTCGTACAACCCGCATAAGCGGACCGGGACGCAAAACGGCGCGCACGTGTGCTGTCCGGACCAGTACCGCCCCCGGTCCCGTGTAGCGCAGGCGTCGCAAGCGTGCCTCTGAGCCGTCGACCAGTACCACCAATTCTTGCAGGCGCCAACGCCGATCCGCAGCGGTATAGGGACGAAGGCCGAAGAGCTTGCGAGGCCCAAAGGCGTAGCGCAAAAGAGCAAGTGCAGCGAGGTGAAAGGAGCGCCCCTCGATCTTGATCAGCGTGAGTAGCGCCGCCGCCGCGCTGGGTACGGCCACGTCACGTGCATACCACGGCAGCATGCGGACGAACACACCGATCAGCGGCAGACTTCCTGTAAGTAGCGTCACGGCAAGGATCGCCAGGAAGTAGACGATGCCGCGCAGCGGCACACCCCCAGGGTTAAGTCTCAGTCGATCAACGCGATAAATGCGCCGCTCAAGGTCGAACACGTTCCTATAGGAGCGGATCTCGGTCATGGTCGCTCAGGAGGCTCCGAAGAGCGAGTTGACCGTGCTGTGCAATACGTTCACCCCAGCCGGTGTGGCGAGCAGTATCGCAATCAAGCCAACCGCGAATATGCCGGCGGCCTCCTTGAAGTCACGCTTGAAAGCAAGCACGATCGAGGCGATAGCAAAGCCAAGCGCGATCAGACTCATGGCGATCTTCCGACCCGTTTCACCTGCCTTGGCGGCCGCAGATTCAAGTGACCCAGTCTCTTCATTTGTCGTCACGCCGGCAACCGGTGAGGGGGCCACCCGGGACATACCGATAACGCCAGGCGTCGCAGCCAGCGTCGGGGTCGTGCCAAATGTGAATGTCACAAAGACGGCCGCAATGGCAAGCAGCCTTGTGGCACACCTAAACGGGGCTCGTGAGCAGAGTGGTGTGTAGTTGCGCATCGTTGTCTCCTTTGCTGTGATGGGTGTCATGCAAGCCGATCAGAACAGGGATGAAATATGTGGTCCCAAGCGACGTGTGTGCGACTGGTGTGCTAGCTGTCTGGATTTATTTGAATCGCGGAGATCTCCCAGCGCCCGGCTCTCAAGATGACGCCGAGCTGGTAGCAGAGTGTGTATTGAGCACCATGCCGATCACGCGCGCGCACGACCACCAGTACCCAGTGACCGCCCGAGGACCAGTTCAAGCCGTCGATGGACATCAGCTCGAGCGGCACTCCCGGCAGTGACACGCGCGCACCCACGCTGAGGTCAGCGTCAAGCTCCGATTCGGCCCCCGCGAGGTAGTTACGTATGGCTCGCGTCACTACCGTAGTGAGCGCCGGGTCTTCTATTTCGCGCATGCGTACCGGGAATGCGGCAGCCTTTGAGACGGGCGCACCCACGAACGCTGGATACTCCCCCAACGCCAAGCTCCCACCTGGCTCCCGTACTACGCTTACCGCCAGATAGAGCAGTCCGTCGCTGTCTGTTTGGACAGCGACGGTATAAACATGATCGCCTAGGGATGATCTGCTGGCCTGTACGACCTGGGTCCACTGCACTTGTTGCTCACCGTTTTCTGGAGGCTGAAGGCCAGCTTCGATTTCCGTTGAGGAATTGAGGTAAGGGGCAAGGGCAAGCCTGTGAGCTTCCGGGTTACGTGAATCCCAGCTGAGATAGCGCCGCGCGAACAGCGAAGCGAACCCTTCGGCGGCGCGATCGACAAGCGTCGAGCCAGGTGTCCTGGTTTGCGCAACCACAGGCTTCGGGGGAGCTATCGCAAAGCGCGCGCTTGCGAGCAAACCCATGGTTGCCAAAGCCTGCAGCAGGTAGCGTGGCAGTTCGCGAGCAAGGCGGATTCGCCAGGTCGATCGTGGCGTAACAGTCACGGTTGAGCGATCGCTGGCGCTTGACATGGTCAACGCTCGAAGTCAAACTCGCCATCGAGCGCGGCGAAGCTTCAGACTGGGACACGGATACTTGTCCGTTCAAAGGCGGCGCCGGCGCTGATCGATGCCCTCAATTGAGTTGACTTCTGCGCGCCCCGACCAGGTCAAACCGATGTATCGTCCGCGGCATCAATGGGTGTCCTAACGGTCGCCTGCCGGCTGAGGATGGCTTAGCCGCCAATTGGCCATCAAAAGTGGCCTTGCTGGATGCAATTCGAGCGCCCTGTGGCAGACCTGATATGCGGGCAGGTGCGCTTCGCGAGAGGCCAAGGCCCGGCGACGGGGACCGACGGGACATATGTCACGACGACCAGACTGATCGCCCCAATCGTTACTATTACAAGTAGTCCTAGTCCTATCAACCGGCCCAAGTGCGAGCCACGGGAGATTGGTGAGACTAGCGCAGAGGAGCTGCCCTCCCCGATACTGTCGCCCCCGCTCACGTGAGGCCGCTCACTCGTTGCGCCTGTCCTCAGCAGAGAGGTACTCATCCTCCCCATAGACGCGGTAGACCTCGCGCGGCGCACGCTGCCAGGGCATCATGAACATGCTCCTGAAATAGTGAACTTCGCCACGCATGCGACCGGGAGCAAGGATGGGGAGATATCCCGCTCCCGGCCGCTAGCGCGCGGATGGGAAGCGCCGCGTGATCGTGTCGGCAACCGACCTGCAGCGTCCCAAGGGACGCGCCTATGTGGGGGGCGAGGGATGGTCATAGGTGGGTCCCTGCTCTCTAATCCGACCCAATGCCGAAAATGGGACAGATGAACCTGAGCCATTCGGTGGCTCATCGAGCGTTTGTGTGAGTCGTGCACGAGCGCGCTGGGATACCTTGCGGTACTTCTCGGCGGACCAACCGTGCGTGTGGCAGAAGTCTCTGCATGACATGTCACACGCAAGCTGGCTTCTCAACAAGAGCTGCTGGTCGAGTGAGAGCTCATGCAAAGCCTCGCTGATAAGGCGCAGTTCTTCGTGCATCAGGGCGAGTCGCTCTACGTCGGCATGTGGGTCGACGATCTCGACACCGCAGTCCTCCAGCGAAGCCGCCGTCGCGATCGCTGCCTCGATTGGACTGCGTCCGCTCAGCGCGCGGCGGCGGTCGTGAACTCAGAGAGGAACCTCTGCTCGAGCGCGTTGCCTATGTGGGCTTGACTGGCAAATGCATCTCCACACCTTGCG